>NZ_CP045529.1:0-2400000 GCF_009429125.1 Luteimicrobium xylanilyticum | reverse complement strand
CCATGTCCTCGGCGGTCAGACCGGCCGAGTTCTTGGGGATGTAGCCCTTCTTGGTCCAGTCGCTGATCGTGTCGGTCGCGGACGTGAGCTGCTCGCCCTGCCAGTCGAGGTCGCCCTTGAAGAGCTGGTACGAGTCGATCCAGGACCGGTCCGCCTTGGTGAGCGCGAGCTGGTACCAGAGCTGGCCCAGGGGGTACTCGGCACCGGCCGGGTTGAGGGGCGTCACGCCGGCGGCCTTGAACGTGGCGAGAGCGGCGGTGAACTGGTCGAGCGTGGTCGGGACGGCGACGCCGTACTTCTTGAAGAGGTCCTTGTTGTAGTAGACGGTCACGTACTCGCCGTAGTTCGGGATGCCGTACCAGTCGCCCGCGCCCATGAGGCCGTTCTCGTCGTACTGCGCGGTCGTGGCGATCGACCCCGTGACCTTCTTGTCCCAGCCGCGGTCCTTCACGACGTCGGTCAGGGGGGTCAGCAGACCCTGCGAGGCGAGCTGGCCGGCGGTCGCGTTGCCCTTGTTGTACTCCATGACGTCGGGCACGTCGTCGCCGGTGAGGATGATCTTGGCGTTCTTCTGGATCTGCTCGAACGTCTGCGACTCCGTCTTCACGGTGACGCCCGGGTGCTTCTCCTTGAAGATCTCGATGGCCTTGGCCCAGGCCTGGCCCATCGCCGAGTCGTCGGACTCGTAGTCCCAGATGGTGAGTGTCTTGCCGTCGGCGTTGGCGGTGGCGTCGTCGGAGCCGCCACCCCCGCCGCCGCCGGAGCAGGCGGTCAGGGTCAGGGGCAGGGCCAGGGCGGCGGCCAGAGCGCCGGCCGTGATCGTGCGCTTCACGGTGTGTCCTTCCGTTGGGTGCGTCGGTGCAGCGATGCGTCGATGCGGTGCGTCGTTGCGGGGTCGGGGTGTCGCTGTGGACGTCGGTGTCGCAGGGTGGGAGGCAGTGCAGTCGCCGCGGGTGCCCGCGGCGTCAGCGTCTGGGCGCGGATCCGGTGGACGCGCCGGGGGAGAGCACACAGGTGACGAGGCGTGGAGCCTCGCGCACGGTGGTGCCCTCGAGAGCGGCGAGGAGCTCCTCGACCGAACGGCGCCCGAGCTCTCGCCCGGGGGCTCGCATGGTGGTCAGCGGCGGGTTGTACATCGCGCCGACCTCGGGCGACGTCACGACGGCGAGCACCGAGACGTCGTCGGGTACGCGGAGCCCGCGGTCGCGCAGCGCCTGCGTGACGCCGAACGTCGCGGTCTCGTTCATGGTGACGAACGCGGTGGTGTCCGGGCGTTCGTCGAGGATCGCGCCCGTCGCGAGCCGTCCCGCCAGCGGCGACTCGTCGCTCGTGACGTCGGTCGCGTGGAGGCCCCGCGCGACGGCGGCCGCGTGGAACGCGTCCCGGGCACGCACGGTCGGCCCGTAGCCGGTGTCGAGCGAGCGCTGCGAGTGGTTGACGAACGCGATCGTCGTGTGGCCGAGATCGGCCAGGTGGTCGACGGCGTCGGTGAGGGTGCGCTCGAAGTCGATGTCGACCCACGAGCGACCGTCGAGCTCCGCGGTGCGTCCGATCATCGTGAACGGCACCTTCGAGGCGAGCAGTGCGTCGATGCGCTCGTCGTGCAGGGAGACCTCCATCACGAGGACGCCATCGGCCTGCCCTTGCCGCACGAGGTCGCGTACCTCCGCGTGCTCCTCGCGGTCGAACGGCCAGATCACGAGGTGGTAGCCGGCCTCGCGTGCGGTCTGCGACGCGCCTTGGGCGAACTCGCCGAGCGTGCCCGACAGGCCGCCGGCGACCGTCGGCAGGACGAGCGCGAGGACGTGGCTGCGGCGCGCAGCCAGGCTGCGGGCGGCCGCGTTGCGCTCGAACCCGAGCTCTTCGATGGCGGCCATCACCCGGGCGCGGGTCTCGGTGCCGATGGGGCGCGCGCCGCTGAGGGCGTAGGACACGGTCGAGAGGGAGACGCCCGCGTGGCGGGCGACGTCCTGCATGGTGGCCATGCATCCTCCTCGTCGAGTCCGGATCCGTGTCGAAGCGCTTCGTCGAAGCGCTTCGATGAGTTAGGAGTATTCATCGAACAAAGAGCGGCGTCAAGTCCCCCGGAGCGTCGTGCCCGAGTCGTGACCTTCGGGCGGGGCCCCGCTCGTGAAACAATGCGGGCCATGGCCATGCGCGAGATCCGCACCCTCCCGGACCCCGTCCTGCGCACCCCGTGCGCCGAGATCACCGACATCGACGACGGCGTCCGCGCCCTCGTGGAGGACCTCCTCGAGACGGTCGACGACGAAGGGCGCGCGGGGCTCGCCGCCAACCAGATCGGCGTCAGCCTGCGGGCGTTCTCGTGGAACATCGACGACGAGATCGGCTACGTCCTCAACCCGCGCATCGTCGAGCTCTCCGAGGACGAGTACCAGGACGGCGACGAGGGCTGCCTCTCGGTGCCCGGTCTGTGGTTCCCCACCCGGCGCGCCTGGTACGCGCGCGTCGAGGGCATCGACCTCGACGGGAAGAAGGTCGTCGTCGAGGGCACCGAGCTCATGGGACGCTGCCTCCAGCACGAGACCGACCACCTCGACGGGATGCTCTACCTCGACCGCCTCGACCGAGCCGTCCGCAAGAAGGCGATGCGCGCGCTGCGCGAGCAGCTCTGAGCTCCGCGTTTCCTGCTCGCGCGCCCGCCCGTCGTCGGGCACAATGGTGCGAAGAACGCCGTGCACGGGCCCAGATCCCGTTGCCGTGACGCAGTCCAGGCGAGGCCGTTGGGGAAGGCGAACCTCGACCCTGGGAGGACGACATGGCAGGTGCCATCACCCGCGGTGTGCTTTTCGTGCACTCCGCGCCCCGCGCCCTGTGCCCCCACCTGGAGTGGGCGGCGAGCGACGTCCTGGGCGGCCGGGTGGCCCTCGACTGGATCGAGCAGCCGGCCGGGCCCGGGCTGCTGCGTGCCGAGCACTCCTGGCAGGGGCCGCAGGGGACGGGCGCACGCCTCGCCTCCGCGTTCCGCGGTTGGGCGAACCTGCGCTACGAGGTCACCGAGGAACCGAGTGCCGGCGCGGACGGCGCCCGGTGGTCCCACACGCCGTCGCTGGGGATCTTCCACGCCGTGACCGACGTGCACGGGAACATCGTCGTGCCCGAGGACCGGATCCGTGCTGCGCTCGTCGAGCAGCACGACCAGCGTGCCCTTCGTGACGCCCTGGACCTGGCGCTGGGACGCGCCTGGGACGAGGAGCTCGAGCCGTTCCGCTACGCGGGCGCCGGTGCACCGGTGCGGTGGCTGCACCGCGTGGGCTGACTCGGCGCACGTCCGCGGCTCGCAGCGACGAAGGCCCGCGTGGATCACCCGACGGTGACCACGCGGGCCTTCGTGCGACGTGCCTCAGGCGTTCGTCACGACCAGCGCGACGTTGTGGCCCCCGAAGCCGAACGAGTTGTTCACGGCGGCGATGTCGCCGGCGGGCAGGTCGGCCGGGGTGTCGCGGACGAGGGGCACGTCGAGCTCGGGGTCCGGGTTGTCGACGTTGATGGTCGGCGGCGCCTTGCGCTCGGCGACGGCCTTGACGGTGAACAGGGTCTCGAGCGCCCCGGCGCCGCCGAGGAGGTGCCCGGTCATGGACTTGGTCGCGGAGAGGGCGATGTGGTCGGCCTCCGCCGCGAACAGGTGCCGGACGGCGCGGGCCTCGATCATGTCGCCCACCTTCGTGGAGGTGGCGTGCGCGTTGACGTGGACGACGTCCCGGGCGGTGACGCCGGCGTCGTCGAGGGCGGACCGCATGGCGCGGATCTGGCCGCGCCCCTCGGGCTCGGGGGACGTGATGTGGTACGCGTCCGCGGAGAGCCCGACGCCGGCGATCTTCGCGTAGACGCGGGCGCCGCGGGCGGCGGCGTGCTCGGCGGACTCGAGGATGACGACGGCCGCGCCCTCGCCGATGACGAACCCGTCGCGGTCGACGTCGTACGGCCGGGACGCGGCGGCGGGGTCGTCGTTGCGCAGCGACAGGGTGCGCGACGCCGCGAACGACGCGATGGGCATGGGGTGGACGACCGCCTCGGTGCCACCGGCGATGACGACGTCGGCGCGGCCGGTGCGGATCATCTCGACGCCGTACCCGATGGCCTCGGCGCCGGACGCGCAGGCGGAGACGAGCGCGTGCGCGCCGGCCTGGGCGTTGAAGTCGAGGGAGATGTACGCGGTGGGGGAGTTCGGCATGAGCATGGGCACCGTCGTGGGCAGCATGCGCCGGGCGCCGCGCTCGCGCAGCGTGTCCCACGCGTCGAGGGTCGTGATGATGCCGCCGATGCCGGACGACACCACGGAGCCGAGCCGCTCGGGGTCGACGTCGGGGGTGCCGGCGTCGGCCCAGGCCTCACGCGCGGACGCGAGGGCGTACTGCGCGGACGGGTCCATGCGCTTGGTCTCCGGACGCGTGAGCCGCTCGCTGACGTCGCCGACGACGGTGGCCGCGAAGTTCACGGGGATGCCGTACGTCTCGGCCCAGTCGTTGTCGAGGGTCCGGGCACCGGAGGTCCCGGCGAGGGCGGCCTGCCACGTGCTGGGCGCGTCCACGCCGAGCGAGGTGAAGGCGCCGAGTCCGGTGACGACGACGTCGGTTCGGGGGGTCATCGGGTCTCCTGGGGTGTCACGGTCCGGGGACACGTCGCGGCGGGCGCGGGTGCGCGCCCGCCGCGACGGGGTGGGGCGGGTGCCCCGTCGTGCTTCGCGTCAGGCCTGGGCCTTCGCGATGTACGCGACGGCGTCACCGACGGTGGACAGGTTCTTGACGTCCTCGTCGGGGATGCGGACGTCGAACTTGTCCTCGGCGTGCGTGATGATCGTCATCATCGACAGCGAGTCGATGTCGAGGTCGTCGGTGAACGACGCGCTCGGGACGACGGCGGAGGCCGGCTGACCGGACTCCTCGGCGACGATCTCGGCGAGGCCGGCGAGGACTTCCTCTTCGGTGTAGGCCATCGTGTGCTTCTCCTTGTGTTGTGCGGTCGGTGGCGACCCGAGGTCCGGGCCGGCAGGTCCGGCTACCTGACGGGTCGGGTGGCCGGGCTGCCTGTGAGCCGGTACTGCTGTCGTGCGGGAAGTGGTCCGCGCCGTGCGGCGTCTGCCGCCGGGGCGTCAGCCGTCGCTGCTCGTGCCTGCGCCGGCGTGGCGGGCGACGAACGCGCGGGCGGCGTCGGCGTCGTCGGCGGACTTCACCGCGAACGCCTCCACCCCCGGCAGGGTACGCCGTGCCAGGCCGGTGAGGACACCGCCGGGCGCGAGCTCGAGCAGGCCGGTGACGCCGCGTTCGGCCAGCGTGGCCTGGCACAGGTCCCAGCGCACGGGGTTGGCGACCTGGCGGACGAGGCGGGCGAGCGCGTCGTCGCGGCCGTCGACGACGGCGCCGTCGGCGTTGGACAGGAGAGCGACACGGGGCGCGCCGTCGCCGTCGGGAGCGGGCAGCGCGTCGACGGCCGCCTGGAGCTCGGCGACGGCGGGTCGCATGGTCTCGGTGTGGAAGGCGCCGGCGACCTGGAGCGGGATCACGCGGGCTCGGGTGGGGGGCTCGGCGGCAAGGGCTGCGAGGGCTTCGAGCGCCCCCGCCGCGACGACCTGCCCGCCCCCGTTGACGTTGGCCCCGACGAGGCCGAGCTCGTCCAGCCGCGCCGTGACATCGTCGGCCTGGCCACCGAGGACCGCGCTCATCCCGGTGGGCTCGGCGGCGGCGGCGCGGGCCATCGCGGCGCCGCGGACCCCGACGAGCCTGATGGCCTGCTCCGGGCTGAGGACGCCGGCGAGGGCGGCGGCGGCGAACTCGCCGACCGAGTGTCCCGCGGTGACGTCGACGACCCCGAGGTCGTCGCCGAGGATCGCGTGCGCGGACAGCAGCGACGCCCCGACGATGAGCGGCTGGGCGACCGCGGTGTCACGGATCGTGTCGGCGTCGGAGGTCGTGCCGTGGGCGACGAGGTCGACGCCCGCGAGCTCGGACCACGAGCCGAGGAGTTCGTTCAGTCCGGGCAGATCGAGCCAGGGGGCGAGCATTCCGGGGGTCTGGGAGCCCTGTCCAGGGCAGACGACGGCGAGCACCTCACCACCATGCCCCGTCGGGTGCGTCGAGCGCCGTCGCGACGCGCACGAACCTTGAGAATGCGGCTTGTAGTGACCCTACAAACGGGGCTCGTGGTGTCGTCAGCGTCCGCGGCGTGGGCCCTCGACCTGCCCGAGCGCGAGCGCGACCTGCAGGACGAACGACTCGCGCGCGTCGAGCGGGTCCCACCCGGTGATCTCCGAGACCTTGCGCAGCCGGTACCGGACGGTGTTGGGATGGACGTAGAGGGTGCGCGCGGCGGCCTCGAGCGAACGTCCGGTGCCGAGGTAGGCGGACAGCGTCTCGAGCACCGAGCCGCCGGCTTCCTCGAGCGGGCGGTACGCCTGGGCGACGAGGGTGCGGCGGGCGCTCGCGTCGCCGGTGAGCACGCGCTCGGGGAGCAGGTCGTCGGCGAGGACGGGGCGAGGCGCCTGGGGCCACGCGGGTGCCGCGGCCAGGCCGGCGAGCGCCGCCTGGGCGGACCGCCCGGCGTCGTCCACACCGTCGACGACGGGCCCGATCACGACCGGCCCGTCGCCGAAGCGCGACAGGAGGCCCGTGGCCGCGGAGACCAGCCCCTCGCCGTCGCCCTCCCGGCCGCCCAGCACGACGACGAGCCGGTCGCCGTGGATGCCGACGAGCGCGTCGCCCGCAGCGCGCCGGGCGACCCGCCGCAGGTCGGCGGTCCGCACCTCGTCGAGCGGGACCACGGCGGGGCCGACCATGACGAGGACCGCGCCGCGACCGTTCCAGCCGAGCGCGGACAGCCGGGATCGCAGCGACCGGTCGCCGCCCTCGCTCTCGCCCCGCAGGAGCGCGTCCACGACGAGCGCCTCGAGCCGGGCGTCCCACGCCCCACGCACCTCGGCGGCACGGGCGTAGACCTCGGCGGCCGAGAACGCGACCTCGCGCGAGTAACGCAGGACGGCCTCGCGCAGGTCGCGCTCGGTGCCCGGGATCGCCAGCTGGTCCGAGTACTGCTCGACCACCTCGACGCCGATCCGGACGAGCTGGAGCGTGTGCTGCAGGGAGATCGAGCGTGCGAGCTCGGGCGGGGCTCCGGCGAAGATCTCGTTGGCGCCGTGCGGGGGTCGGTCGGGGGCCGCGAACCACTGCGTGAACGCGGTGATCGCCGACTGGGCGAGCAGGCCGACCCAGGACCGCTCCTGTGCCGAGAGCCCGCGGTACCACTCGAGCTCCGACTCCATGCGGCGCAGGGTGGCGCTCGTGAGGAGGCCGCTGGCGTCCTTGACGCGTTGCAGGTTGTCGGGGCTCCCGGTCGTCGGCACGGGTAGAGCATACGGACGCGATTGTGGACGGTCCACAAACTGGCGGCTCCGACGCCCCTCTCGAAAGTTGCCTGCGTCCTCAGGTTCGGCCCCTAGTCGGGTCATGGACCGTTCAAGAGGTTAGGGTCGGAGGTATGGCCCTCATGCCCCGTCTGCGTCAGCTGCTTCGACGCTCCGGCTCCGCGTCGACCGTCGGTACGCGGCGCCCGAGCTCGTCGCGCCGCCGCGGCGACACGGTCCACGAGGACGCGCTGCGGGCCGTGCTGTCGGAGAACCCCAACGACGAACGCGCCTTCCAGGCCCTCGCGGAGATCGTGCGGCGCCACGCGTCGCAGGCGCACGTCGACGAGGACCCGCTCGCGGCGGAGGGCGCGGTGCCGACCCGGCGCCGCGAGGCCGACCTCGCGGAGTGGGCGCTCGCCGAGGAGCTGGCGGGCAACCCGAAGGCCTGGTACCCGCTCATCGAGCTGGCCCGGCTGTCGATCGGCGACGACCACGAGGGCACGCTGCGCCGTCTGGCGACGGCGGCCGAGCGGGACCCGTCGGGTCAGGCGTTGGCGAACGGTCTGGAGCTGCTGCGCGAGGCGGGCATGCCGGTCGACGCGCTGGGGCTGGGCGTCGGGCACTGGCGTCCGCGCGAGCACGTCGCCGAGGCCGGGCGGCAGGTGGTCCTCGCGGCCCTCGACGCCGAGCGCCCGCTCGACGCACGGATCCAGCTCGACGCCCTCGTGGCGTCGACGCCGCACAAGGTCGAAGTCCGGGCGTTCGCGGACGAGCTCGACAGCAGGATCGAGCAGTCGCGGCAGCGGACCGCGGGCGCCTGAGGCGCGCTCAGCGCTCGGCGGGTCCGTCCAGCACGTGCTGGCTCACCATCACGGCCGCGCCGAGCACGCCGCCCGTCTCGCGCGACGTGGCCGGCACGATCGTGAGGTCGCGCGTCGCGAGCGCGGTCGAGCGTCCGTAGACCGTCTCCCGCACCCCGGCGAGCAGGTGCTCGCCCGCGCGCGCGAGCGTCCCCCCGACGACGATGACGCCCGGGTTGAGCAGGTTGACGACGGTCGCGAGCACCTCGCCGAGGTCACGCCCCGCCTGGCGCAGGGCCTGGACGGCCTCCGGCCGCTCGCGCAGGGCGAGCTCGACGACGTCGTCCGCGTCGTGCGCAGGCACACCGTGTTCGCGCAGCGCGCGGGCGACCGCCGGGCCGCTCGCGAGGGCCTCGAGATCGGCGTCGGCGTCCCCATGGGGCGGGGTGTCGCGCGTGAACGGGACGCGTACGTGACCGAGGTCGCCGGCGGAGCCCTGGGCGCCGCGCTGGAGCCGGCCCCCGGCGACGATCCCCGCACCGATCCCGGTGGCGACCTTGACGAACAGCAGGTCGTCCGTGCTGGACCAGGCCGAGGTGTGCTCGCCGAGCGCGAGCAGGTTGACGTCGTTGTCGACGAGCACGAGCGGCACGCCGAGGCGCTCGCGGAGGAGGGCGGGCACGTCGAACCCGTCCCAACCGGGCATGATCGGTGGTCGCACGGGGCGGCCGGTGGAGTGCTCGACGGGGCCGGGCAGCCCGACGCCGACGCCGACGACGTCGCTCCACGGGCGCCCCGAGGCGTCGACGAGCTCGCGTGCCAGCTCGCTCACGCGACCGAGGACGGCGTCGGGCCCTTCCGTCACGGCGAGTCGTTCGGCGCGCGACGCCACGACCGCGCCCGCGAGGTCGGCGAGCCCGACGACGGCGTGCGTGGCGCCGAGGTCGATGCCGACGACGAGGCGCGCGTCGGTACGGAAGGCGAGCAGCCCGGGTGGTCGGCCGCCGCGCGAGGCGGCGCCCCCGGCGGGCACCACGAGGCCGGCGCCCAGGAGCGTCTCGAGGCGTGCGGTGAGCGTGGTCCGGGCGAGTCCGGTGCGCTCGGCGAGCTGGGCGCGGGTGAGGGGTCCGGCCTCGCGTAGGACGGCGAGCAGCGCCCTGGCCTCGGGCGCGACCAGCGGCTCGTCGGTCTCGGGCCCTGTCACGCGGCACATTCAACCACGATCGACGAGTTCTGACGCACACGTAGCGACTTTTGATTGACGATCGACAGAAGCGGTGCTGGAATGTCCGCACGACCATCGGTCGGCCCGCAGCAGCACCCACTCGACGAAGAGGACGAAGCCTCCGTGAACCAGCAGGCACCCCAGACAGCACCGGCCGAGCAGGGGCACCCTCTGCTCTCGGTCCAGCTCTACACCGTGCGCGAGGCGCTCGCCGCCGACCTTCCCGGCACGCTCGCGCGGCTCGCCGAGCTCGGGCTCGAGCAGGTCGAGCCCTTCGGCATCCTGAGCTTCGACGGCCTCGCGGACGGCCTCGCCGGTGCGGGGCTCGCCGCGCCGACCGCGCACCAGGGGTTCCTCGGCGCCGACCCCCGCCCCGCGTTCGACCGCGCCCGCGAGCTCGGCGTCCGCACGATCATCGACCCGTTCACCCCGCCGGAGCGCTGGCAGGACGCGGACGAGGTCCGGCGCATCGCCGACGAGCTCGTCGCCGCCGCCGACGTCGCCGCCGAGTACGGCCTGCGCGTCGGCTACCACAACCACGCGCACGAGATCGCGAGCGTGCTCGACGGGCAGACGGCGCTCGAGCTTCTCGCGTCCCACCTGCCCGAGCAGGTCGCGCTCGAGGTGGACACCTACTGGGTGGCGGTCGGCGGCGCCGATCCCGTCGCTCTCCTCGAGCGCCTCGGCGACCGCGTCGTCGCCCTGCACGTCAAGGACGGGCCCGGAACTCCCGACGTGCTCGACCAGGTCGCCGTCGGGCAGGGCAGCCTGCCCGTGCGCGACATCATCGCGGCCCGGCCCGACGCGCTCCGGGTCGTCGAGCTCGACGACTCCCGCGGCGACCGGTTCCAGGCCGTCGCCGACTCGATCGCCTACCTCGTCGCGGAGGACCTGGCATGAGCGAGAACGGTACGAGCCGCACCGGTCGCTCGGGACGTGTCGGCGTCGGCGTCATCGGCGCCGGCGTCATCAGCACCGAGTACCTCGGCAACCTCACCGCGTTCCCCGACCTCGACGTGCGGTTCGTCGCCGACCTCGACACCGAGCGCGCCCGCGCCCAGGCCGAGAAGTACGGCGTCCCGGCCTCGGGCACGGTCGACGAGCTCCTCGCCGACGACGCCGTCGAGATCGTCGTCAACCTCACCATCCCCGCGGTGCACGTCGACGTCGCGCTCCAGGCCCTCGCGGCCGGGAAGCACGTGTGGAGCGAGAAGCCCTTCGCGCTCGACCGGGCGAGCGGACGCCAGCTCCTCGAGGCCGCGCACGACGCCGGCCTGCGGGTCGCGACCGCACCCGACACCTTCCTGGGCGCCGGGATCCAGTCGGCCCGGCGGCTGGTCGAGTCGGGAGAGATCGGTGAGGCCCTCACCGCGCTCACGCTCATGCAGAGCCCCGGTCCGGAGTCGTGGCACCCGAACCCGGACTTCCTGTTCCAGGAGGGCGCGGGCCCGCTGTTCGACATCGGCCCGTACTACCTCACGGCGCTCGTCCAGCTGTTCGGCCCGGTCGCGTCCGTGAGCGCACAGGTGTCGAAGGCGTCGGAGCGGCGGACCATCGGTTCGGGCCCGCGCGCCGGCGAGCAGTTCGACGTCACCGTCCCGACGCACGTCGGAGCCCTGTTCCAGTTCGAGAGCGGCCGGAGCGCGCAGTCGATCTTCAGCTTCGACTCGAAGCTCGGGCGCACCAGCTTCGAGGTCGCGGGATCGACCGGGACGCTCGTCGTGCCCGACCCCAACACGTTCGACGGCGAGCTCGTCGTGCACGACGGCGGCACACGGACGATCGCCGCCACCGGCGTGACCCGCACCCGCGGGATCGGCGTGCTCGAGCTCGCCCGAGCCGTGCGCGCGGGCGTGCCCGAGCGGGCGAGCGGCGAGCAGGCGTTCCACGTGCTCGACATCATGGTCTCGACCATCGAGGCCGCGACGTCCGGGACGGTCGTCGAGGTCGCGAGCACCGTCGAGCTCGCGCCCGCCCTGCCCGCGGACTGGGACCCGACGGCCCGGACGCTCGAGGCATGAGCCCGCTCGAACCGGCTCAGCCCCCGGTGCCGGGTGCGGACGAGCGCGTCGGTGTCGCCGTCGTCGGCGGCGGGTTCATGGCGACCGTGCACTCCCGGGCTGCGCGCGCCGCCCGGGCACGGCTCGTGGGCCTCGCGTCGTCGAGCCCCGAGCGGGCCACCGACGCCGCGTCCCGCCTCGGCTTCGACCGCGCCTACGCCTCGCTCGACGAGCTCCTCGCGGACGACGCCGTCGACGTCGTGCACGTCACCACACCCAACGCGCTCCACCCCGCCCAGGCCGAGGCTGCGCTCGCGGCCGGCAAGCACGTCGTGTGCGAGAAGCCCCTCGCCACCACGCCCGACGACGCAGCCCGGCTGGCCGCGTTCGTCGCCCCGGGCGGAGCGGCGGCCGGGCGGACGGCGACCGTCCCGTTCGTGTACCGCTACCACCCGATGGTGCGCGAGGCCCGCGCCCGCGTCCGGTCCGGCGAGGCCGGGACCGTGCTCACGTGGCACGGCTCGTACCTGCAGGACTGGCTGCTCACGTCCGCCGACGACGACTGGCGGGTCGACCCGGACACGGGCGGGCGCTCGCGGGCGTTCGCCGACATCGGCTCGCACCTCGTGGACCTGCTCGAGTTCGTCACGGGAGACCGCGTGCGGCGCGTCGCCGCGACCAAGCGGACGTTCCTGCCCGAACGTGCCCGGCACAGGGCCGTCGAGACCGAGGACGCCGTGGCCGTCACGCTCGAGACGGACGGCGGCGCGGTCGGGGCGCTGCTCGTGTCCCAGGTCGCACCGGGTCGAAAGAACCGTCTCCACCTCGAGATCGCGGGCACGGGCGAGTCGCTCGCGTTCGACCAGGAGCAGCCCGAGACGCTGTGGGTCGGGCGGAGGGCCGGGACGACGATCGTCCCGCGGGACGCCGACCAGCTCGCGCCCGACGCCGCGCGGCTCGTCACGGTCCCCGCAGGCCACGCGCAGGGCTACCAGGACGCGTTCGACGGCTTCGTCGCCGACACCTACGCGGCCGTCCGGGGCGCCGCCCCCGAGGGGCTGCCACGCTTTGCCGACGGCCTGCGCGCCGCGCGCGTCACCGAGGCGGTCATGGATGCCGCCGACGCCGGTGCCTGGATCGACGTACCCGGAGGAGAACGATGAGCCACCCTGAGTCCCGTCCCGCCACCCACCCGGTCACCCTGTTCACCGGCCAGTGGGCCGACCTGCCGTTCGAGGAGGTCGCGCGGCTCGCCTCGGAGTGGGGCTACGACGGCCTGGAGATCGCGGCGTCGGGTGACCACCTCGACCTCGAGCGCGCCGACACCGACGACGCGTACGTGGCCTCGCGGCGCGAGATCCTCGACCGGCACGGGCTGCAGGTCTTCGCGATCTCCAACCACCTGACCGGCCAGGCGGTGTGCGACGACCCGATCGACTTCCGTCACCAGGCGATCGTCCGGCCGTCCACGTGGGGCGACGGGGACCCCGAGGGCGTGCGGCAGCGTGCGGCCGAGGACATGAAGCGGTCCGCGCGCGTCGCCCGCAAGCTCGGGGTGGACGTCGTCGTCGGGTTCACCGGGTCGAAGATCTGGCCGTACGTCGCGCAGTTCCCGCCCGTGCCCGCGGCGGTGATCGACGCCGGGTACGAGGACTTCGCCACCCGGTGGAACCCGATCCTCGACGTGTTCGACGGCGAGGGCGTGCGGTTCGCGCACGAGGTGCACCCGTCCGAGATCGCCTACGACTACTGGTCGAGCGTGCGGACCCTCGAGGCGATCGACCACCGGGAGGCGTTCGGGTTCAACTGGGACCCGTCGCACATGATGTGGCAGCAGATCGACCCCGTCGGGTTCATCGTCGAGTTCGCGGACCGGATCTACCAC
Source organism: Luteimicrobium xylanilyticum (assembly GCF_009429125.1). GTDB lineage: Bacteria > Actinomycetota > Actinomycetes > Actinomycetales > Cellulomonadaceae > Luteimicrobium > Luteimicrobium xylanilyticum. Next base: position 2,386,730 of record NZ_CP045529.1, on the reverse strand, counting down.
GTGGACTGCAAGGACACCCGGATGCGCCCCGCGAACGGGCGGGCCGGCGTCCTCGGCTCGCACCTGCCGTGGGGCGACCCGCGGCGCGGCTGGGACTTCGTGTCGACCGGCCACGGCGACGTGCCGTGGGAGGACGCCTTCCGCGCGCTCGAGTCCATCGGGTACGCCGGGCCGATCTCGGTCGAGTGGGAGGACGCCGGCATGGACCGCCTGCACGGCGCGGCCCAGGCCGTCAGGTTCGTACGGTCGCTGCTCTGGCCGCAGCCGACCGCGTCGTTCGACGCGGCGTTCTCCAACCAGGCCTGACCGCCGTCACCACCGGCCACCACCCCTGGTGCCGAACACGGGGTCGCCGTCCGTCCGCTCGCGCGGACGGACGGCGACCCCGTCGTCGCGGGGCGAAGATCCCGTGCTCGGCCGGGACACGGCGTCCGTTCCTCCGTGAACGGGCGGTCGATATCCTGCAGCGGTGGACTCCACCCGCTATCCGCGCTACCGCGTCCTGACCGGGCCCGACGACGCCGCCTTCTGCGAGCGTGTGAGCGAGGCTCTCGAGCTCGGGTACGAGCTGCACGCCGGTCCGGCACTCACGACCAAGGACGGCCTCGGGTACGTCGCGCAGGCCGTCGTCTGGCCGGACGGCGAGCCGCCCCTCCGGCCGTGACGACGCGGGGACGCGTGCGTCAGGGCGACGGCGGGGTGGTCCGGGTTCTCGCCGACCAGCGGTAGTCGCCGGGCGGGAGGTCGGCGGGCGGGTCGACCGGCTCGCCGGTGCGCCGCCAGGTGCGGCCCTGCCGGTCGAGCCCGGCCTCGTAGACGACGGCGTGCGCGGAGTCGATCTCCTCGTCGAGGTTGACTGAGGCGAGCCGCCGCGCGGCGGTCCTGGCGTCGACGTCGGGGAAGCCGTCGCGTGCGCCGCCGGCGACGGCTCGGTCGAGGCGTTGCTCGAGGCCTCGGATGTCGACGCTGACCTTCACCGGGTCGGGTTGCGAGGCGACCCGCACCAGCGCCCACCGGGCTCCGGCATGCGCTTGGATCTCACCGACGACCTCGCCGCACGACGCGACGAGACTGTCGGCGAGCTCACTGATCGACGGTCGAGGCACGACGCCCCTTTCGACGGGTGGAGGCCACAGCGTAGAACGGGGACTCGTGGACCGCTCCGCCGAGCACGGGATCGTCGCCCCATGAGAACGGGCTCGCCACCCGTCCGCGTCAGCGGACGGACGGCGAGCCCGTGTTCGGCGCGACAGGGCGCGGATGACGGCGAGAGCGTGAGGGGGAGCGGTCAGCTCTCCCCGCCCGCGTTGCCGGACGTGCCGGCGGTGACGTCGTGGAGCTGGTACTTCTCGATCGCCTTCGCTACCAGGCCGGCGTCGACCTCGCCACGGCGGGCGAGCTCGGACAGGGCCCGGACGACGACGGACGGGCCGTCGATCTTGAAGTACCGGCGTGCGGCGGCGCGGGTGTCCGAGAAGCCGAAGCCGTCGGCACCGAGCACCGCGTAGTCGCCGGGGACCCACGCGCGGATCTGGTCGGGGACCATGTGGTCGTAGTCGCTCGTCGCGACGAACGGTCCGGGAGCCCCCTCCAGCTTCTGCGTCACGTACGGCACGCGGCGCTCACGCGCCGGGTCGAGGTACGCCTGCGCGTCCGCGTCGAGCGCGTCACGGCGCAGCTCCGTCCAGCTCGTCACCGACCAGACGTCCGCGTGGACACCCCAGTCCTCGCGCAGCAGCTCCTGCGCCTCGAGCGCCCACGGCACACCCACGCCCGACGCGAGCAGCTGGGCCCGCGGGGCGTCGTCGGGCACGTCCGTCGCGGGGGCGACACGGTGGATGCCGCGCAGGATGCCCTCGACGTCGACGTCCTCCGGCTCGGCCGGCTGGACCATCGGCTCGTTGTACACCGTCAGGTAGTACATGACGTTCTGGTCGCGGCCGTCGGAGCCGTCGCCGTACATGCGCTCGATGCCGTCGCGCACGATGTGCGCGATCTCGTACCCGTACGCCGGGTCGTAGCTGACCATCGCACGGTTCGTCGCGGCGAGGATCGGCGAGTGGCCGTCCGCGTGCTGGAGACCTTCGCCCGTCAGCGTGGTGCGGCCCGCGGTCGCACCGACGATGAAGCCGCGAGCGAGCTGGTCGCCTGCCGCCCAGAACTGGTCGCCCGTGCGCTGGAAGCCGAACATCGAGTAGAAGATGTAGACCGGCACGAGCGTCTCGCCGTGCGTCGCGTACGACGTGCCCGCGGCCTGGAACGTCGAGGCCGACCCTGCCTCGTTGATGCCCGTGTGGAGCACCTGGCCCTGCTCGGACTCCTTGTAGCTCAGCATCAGGTCGCGGTCGACCGCGAGGTAGTGCTGGCCCTGGGTGTTGAAGATCTTCGCCGTCGGGAAGATCGCGTCCAGGCCGAACGTGCGGGCCTCGTCGGGGATGATCGGCACGATGCGCTTGCCGATCTCCTTGTCCTTGATGAGGTCCTTCAGCAGGCGGACGAACGCCATCGTCGAGGCGACCTCCTGGTGGCCCGAGCCACGCTTGAGGCCGTCGTAGACCTTCTCGTCCGGGAGCGTGAGCTCCTGCGTCTTGCCGCGGCGCTCCGGCACGAAACCGCCGAGCTTGCTGCGGCGGTCGAGCATGTACTTGATCTCCGGCGAGTCCATCCCGGGGTGGTAGTACGGCGGCTCGTAGGGGTTGGCCTCGAGCTCGGCGTCCGTGATCGGGATGTGCAGCGAGTCGCGGAGCGCCTTGAGGTCGTCGAGGCCGACCTTCTTCATCTGGTGCGTCGCGTTGCGGCCCGCGAACTTCGGGCCGAGCTGGTAGCCCTTCACCGTGTGCGCGATGATCACGGTCGGCTGGCCGGTGTGCTCGACGGCGGAGGCGTACGCCGCGTAGAGCTTGCGGTAGTCGTGGCCGCCGCGCTTCATGGCCCAGATCTCGTCGTCCGTCATGTTCTGCACGAGCGCCTTGGTGCGCGGGTCGCGCCCGAAGAAGTGCTCGCGGATGAACGCGCCCGACTCCGCGCGGTACGTCTGGTAGTCGCCGTCGGGCGTCTCGTTCATGAGGTGGACGAGCGCACGGTCCTTGTCGGCGTTGAGCAGGGCGTCCCACTCGCGACCCCAGATGACCTTGATGACGTTCCAGCCGGCACCACGGAAGAAGGCCTCGAGCTCCTGGATGATCTTGCCGTTGCCGCGCACCGGGCCGTCGAGACGCTGCAGGTTCGCGTTCACGACGAACGTCAGGTTGTCGAGCTGCTGCTGCGCCGCGAGCTGGAGCATGCCGCGCGACTCGGGCTCGTCCATCTCGCCGTCGCCCAGGAACGCCCACACGTGCTGCTGCTTGGTGTCCTTGATGCCGCGCAGGTCGAGGTACTTGTTGACCCACGCCTGGTAGATCGCCGACGACGGGCCGAGGCCCATGGAGACTGTCGGGAACTCCCAGAAGTCCGGCATGAGGCGCGGGTGCGGGTAGGACGGGAGACCGCCGCCCGGGTGGGAGTGCTCCTGGCGGAAGCCGTCGAGCTGGTCGGCCGACAGTCGCCCCTCGAGGAAGGCTCGCGCGTAGACACCGGGGGAGGCGTGGCCCTGGAAGTAGACCTGGTCGCCGCCGCCCGGGTGGTCCTTGCCGCGGAAGAAGTGGTTGAGGCCCACCTCGTACAACGTCGCGACCGACGCGTACGACGAGATGTGCCCGCCGACGCCCAGCCCGGCACGCTGCGCGCGCGTCACCATGACGGCGGCGTTCCAGCGGACCCAGCCGCGGTAGCGGCGCTCGACGGCCTCGTCACCGGGGAAGTACGGCTCCTCGTGCACGCCGATCGTGTTCACGTACGGCGTGGTCAGCGTGGACGGGATGGCGACGTTGCGCTCCCGGGCCCGCTTGAGGAGGTTGAGCATGATGTAGCGCGCACGCGGACCGCCGCGGTCGTCGATCAGGCCGTCCAGTGCCTCGACCCACTCGTCCGTCTCGGCGGGGTCGATGTCGGGCACCTGGCTGAGCAGGCCGTTGATCAGCGGGCGTGTCTCGTCGGAAGCCACTGAAAACCTCACATCGGTTCGTGAGCGCAGCGGGGATCGGTGACCCCGGGTGCTCGTGTGGATGGGCTGTCACGGGCACGACGCCGCGCGCACGTCCGCCAGGTCGTGACGGTCGTGTGAGCAGCGGGTGCAGTTTCCCTTCATTCTGTCGCTCCGGGACGTGCCGCGTCGAACCGTCCGACAGGCGGGCGGGCGCCCGGGCGCGCTCGGAGCGGGCGCGCGCGGCGCCGTCGGGACGGGTGAAGGGACGCCGTCCGGGGCGCGGATGCGTGGTGGAGACGCACGTCCTGGGCTACGTTGTGCGCAGCGGTGGTCAACGTGACGCCGCGGCAGGACCGAACCGGCGGACGGGCCACGAGCCTGACAACGTGTGCAGCGTCACGTCGGCCAGAGCACCGACAGGAAGGATCGTCGCGAGTGGTTGCGTCTTCGGACCCGGTGTCCGCGGAGCGCCTGGGCTTCCAGCCCGGGCACGTCGTGCAGGAGTTCGGCTGGGGGGACGACTCGGACGAGGATCTGCGCCTCGCCATCGAGGAGATCACCGGAGCCGACCTCGTCGACGAGGACTACGACGACGTCACCGACGGCGTCGTGGCCTGGTGGCGGGACGGGGACGGTGACCTCACCGACCTGCTCGTCGACGTCCAGACGGTGCTCGAGGACGGTGGGCTGATCTGGCTGCTGACGCCCAAGCCCGGGCGCGCAGGTCATGCGAGCCACTCGGAGATCCAGGAGGCCGCGACCACGGCCGGGCTGCACGCGATGTCGACGCTCGCGATCGCGCCGGACTGGTCCGCCACCCAGCTCTCGCACCGCGGCCGCGGACGTTGACCCCATCCCCGCCTTCCGGGCGGCAGGATGGTGCCATGACGTACGACGAGATCGTCCGGGTCGGCGACCCGGCACCCGACTTCACGCTGTCCGACACGCAGGGCACGCCGGTCCACCTCGCAGACCTGCGCGGCAAGCCCGTGCTGCTCGTCTTCTTCCCGTTCGCGTTCTCCGGCACCTGCACGGGTGAGCTGTGCGAGCTGCGTGACAACATCGCGGCGTTCGACCGCGCGGGCGTCACGCTCCTCGGCATCTCGTGCGACCCGATGTTCACGCTCCGTGCCTTCCGCGAGCAGGAGGGCTACGGGTTCGAGCTGCTGTCGGACTTCTGGCCGCACGGCGAGGTCGCCTCTCGCTACAGCGTGTTCGACGACGCCAAGGGCCTCGCGGTGCGGGGCAGCTTCCTGCTCGACGCGGACGGCGTCGTCCGCTGGACCGTCGTCAACCAGCCGGGGGAGCGGCGCGACCTCGAGGGCTACCTGGAGGCGCTGGCGAGGCTCGGTCGGTCGTGAAGCGCTGGGTCGTGCGGGTCGGCACCGCGTTCGTCTTCAACGTGCTCGTGCTGCTCGTCATCCTGTGGCTCGTGCCAGCCGTGCACGGCGTGTGGTCCGTGCTGTGGGCGTCGCTGGTGTTCACCGTCGCGACCCTGTTCCTCAAGCCCTTCTTCCACCGCGTGCTGCTCAGCGAGGGCGAGCGTCTGCGGGACACCCGGGCCGCGTGGCTCAAGGGCAAGCTGCTGACGTACGCGGTGAGCTACGTCGTCGCGCTGATCATCTGGATCCTGACCGTCGTGTTCTCCGGTATCCACATCTCCGGGTTCCTGTGGGGCTGGCTCGTGCCCCCGCTCATCGTGCTCGTCGGGTGGATCGTCTACGACCAGCTCGATGACGCCCTCGAGCGCAAGGCCGGCGAGCTGTACGACGCCGCGGAGAAGAGGATGCGCGGCAACGAGCCGCCCGCGCCGCCGTCGCCGAACCCCTGACCTCGGTCGTGTTCGGTCGGGACGGACGTCGGACGGTACGCTGTCCCACGCCGTTCCGGGCCTGTAGCTCAGCTGGTTAGAGCGCCACGCTTACACCGTGGATGTCGGGGGTTCGAGTCCCTCCGGGCCCACCCAAGTGACGACGCGGGACATCGTTGGTAGGTGTCCCGCGATCAGGACGCGACCGTCAAACGGTGATGTGCCTCGAGCCTCACCGCCGGTCTCGACCGATGTCGCCCCTCGATGGTCGCGGGCCGGTGCCGTGACCTGATCGTTCGCACGGCCCCGCGGCGAGAGCCGTCAGGCGTCGTCGAGCTGGAGCGCCACGCCGCGGAACGTCGCGTACGGGCCGAGGTTGGTGGCGGCGTCGGCGGCGATGCGCCGGCCGATCTCGGAGTCGAGTGCCGCCTCGAGCGCCGCCAGGTCGTCCCAGTCCATCGACACCACGAGGTACGGCGCCGGTCCGATCACGGCCTTCGGCTCGTGGCTGAGGGTGACGCGCCGCAGCCCGGGGTACTGGCGCACCAGGGGGACGTGGACCTCCTGGTAGTGACGCTCGAACGCCTCGACGTCGGTGGGCGCGTCGTACGTGACGACGAACCGGGCCTTCGGCGGTGCCGGGGTGTCCGTGGGCATCGGGTTCTCCTGTCGTGGTGCGGTCAACGGCACGGTACCGGGTGGCAGGGGCGCGACCACGGTGCCACGATCCTTCGTGGTGACCGCAAGCCTCGCCGCCGACGTGCAGCAGGAGGACGACACGATGGTCGAGCGCATCTCCCCGCGACAGTTTCACGAGTCGGTCGGGGTCGAGGACTGGCGCATCCTGTTCTTCGGTGCGTCGACCTTCTTCCCTACGGCGTCGTTCGCGCAGGGCGCCGAGCTGGTGGGTGCGATCGGACGTCTTGCCGACGACGTCGGGAGCGCTCCCGCGGTCGATCTCCGGCGCGCCGGAGTGACCGTGAGCCTGTTCAGCCCCGAGGTGAGCGAGATCAGCGACCGCGACGCCGCGCTCGCACGCCAGATCTCCGAGGTGGCCGCCGAGCTCGGTGTCCGTGCGGACCCGTCCAGGGTGCAGTGGGTGCAGATCTCGATCGACGCCCTCGACATCCCGAGGCTCCTGCCGTTCTGGTGCGCGGTGCTCGGCTACGAGCAGTTCGGTGACGAGGACGCCGTGGATCCGCTCGGACAGGGGCCGAACGTGACCTTCCAGCAGATGGACGAGCCCCGCCCGCAGCGAAACCGGATCCACCTCGACCTCTCCGTCCCGCGCGCCCAGGCGCAGGAGCGCATCGAGGCGGCCTTGCGGGCAGGTGGTCGCCTCGTGACCGACGAGTTCGCCCCGCACTGGTGGACGCTCGCGGACCCGGAGGGCAACGAGGTCGACGTCGCGCCCTGGCGGGACCCCGGCGACTGACGCCCGGTCGATCGGTCGTTCGGCCGGGTGCGTCCCCGCGGCCTGGTGGTGTCGAGAACCGGGTCGCGCGGGGGTGCGCTCACGACGGGGCTGCACGGCCGCGCATGATGGAGGGAGGCCGGCCGCACGGTCGGGACACCACGAGGACGGAGGACGGGATGAGCGCGCGGGCGCTGCAGGAGCTGTGGGGGATCGAGCACCCGGTCGTGCTGGCGCCGTTCGGCGGCGTGTCGTCGGTCGGACTCACCGCGGCGGTCACCGACCTCGGCGGGCTCGGCTCGTACGGCCTGTACGGCTACGGGCCAGACCGCATCCGCGACACGGTCGACGCGTTGCGGGCCGCGACGTCGGGCCCGTTCGCGCTCAACCTCTGGCTGCCGACCGGCGACGAGGTCACGCCCGCGGACGTGGACCTGTCGTGCTCGTCGTCGACGACGGCAGTCGCCCCGCTGTTCGCCGAGCTCGGCCTCGACCGGCCCCAGCCGCCCGAGCGGTTCCTCCCTCCTTTCGACGACCAGCTCGACGCGGTCCTCGAGGCGCGCCCCGCCGCACTGAGCCTCGTCTTCGGGGTGCCGGCACCGGACGTCGTCGAGCGTGCGCACGCCCGCGGGATCGCCGTCGTCGGGACGGCCACGACCGTCACGGAGGCGGTGGCGATCGCGGACGGCGGGGTGGACGTCGTCGTCGCCACGGGTGCCGACGGCGCCGGGCACCGGGTCTCGTTCCTGCGGCCGGCGGAGGACTCGCTCGTCGGGACGTTCGCGCTCGTGCCGCAGGTCGTCGACGCCGTCGACGTGCCGGTCGTCGCGGCGGGCGGGATCGCCGACCGCCGCGGCGTGGCGGCCGCGTTCGCGCTCGGTGCCTCGGGCGTCCAGGTCGGGACGGCGTTCCTCGCGACGCGCCAGTCGGCCGCGACGGACGCCTACCGGGCAGCCATCAGGTCGGCCGGTGCGGACGACACCGTGCTCACCCGCGCCATGAGCGGGCGGCTCGCGCGTGGCCTGCCGAACCGGGCGGTGCGCACCGTCGAGGCCGCCGGTGCGATCGCCCCGTTCCCCGCCCAGAACTGGCTCACCGGACAGTTCCGCACCGAGGCGGGCCGGCAGGGGATCGGCGACCTGCAGTCGCTCTGGATGGGCCAGGCCGCCGGGCTCTCGCACGAGGACGACGCCGCCGCGGTGTTCGCGGAGCTGCTCGCCGGGGTGCCCGGCGCCTCGGGGTCCGTGTGAGCAGAGCACCTGGACGAGCCCACCCCCTCCCGGAGGCACCGATGTCCCGACGCCCGAGGTTCGCCGCGCTCTCGCGGTGGCTCGCGACGCCCGTGCGCGGCCACGCCCGCGGCGTCTGGCTCCTGTGGGCCGCGACCGTGCTCGTGCTGCTGTCCGTGCCGGAGCTCCTGATGGACCCCGCGGCGTGGACCTACCTCGTGGACCCGGAGCTCGCGGTCCTGCTCGTCCTGCTCGGCGTCCAGGCGACGCGCCTGCAGCTCGGGATCCTGCGCGTCCGGGCGCTCGACGCCTGGCGTGCCGTCACCCGGCGGGCGTGACGTGAGGGCCGCGCCGCCGCCGGGAGCGTCGCGCCCGTGTGGGTGGTCCGCCGGACACTGAGGCGTGCATGTCGTCGTCGCGGCCCGGTCGTCGGGCCAAGCCACCGCCGTCGACGTCGGTGGCGTGACGGTGGCCGAGGCCGCGCGACCGACCCGGCCGCGCTGGACGTGGGCCGACACGAACCTCTGGTACCCGGGACTCCTGCGCGCAGGCGTGCGCGTCGACCGTTGCCACGACCTGCGGCTCGCTCACCGCGTGCTCCGGGCGTCCGCGTGGACGACCGGCTCGCGCCTCGCGCAGGCTTTCGCGGGCGCATGGGACGCGCTCCAGCCCGTGCCCGCCGGCGGCACCCCGACCCCGCCCGATGACGGCGGCACGCTCTTCGACCTCGACCCCACCTCTCGCGCGTCTGCGGCGGGTGACGCGGCGACGCTCGACGGTCGCGCGTGCCGCGTCGAGCTCGACGCCCAGCTCGACGCCGTCGCCACGAGCCGCGCCCCGGGCCGCCTGCGGCTGCTCCTCGCCGCGGAGTCGGCCGGCGCGCTCGCCGCGGCCGAGATGCAGCGGGCCGGACTGCCCTGGGACGCCGGGCGGCACGACGAGGTGCTCCGTGACCAGCTCGGCCCGCGCCCCGCCGTCGGAGCCCGCCCGGACCGGATGGAACGGCTCGCCGCCGAGGTCCGGGACGCGCTCGACGCCCCGACGCTCAACCCCGACTCGCTGCCCGACGTCCTGCGGGCCCTGCGCCGCACCGGGCTCGCCGTCACCTCGACGCGGTCCTGGGAGCTGCAGCAGGTCGACCACCCCGCGATCGGGCCGCTGCTCGCGTACAAGAAGCTGTCGCGCCTGTTCTCCGCGAACGGCTGGGCGTGGCTCGACGCGTGGGTCCAGGACGGGCGGTTCCGGCCCGAGTACGTCGTCGGGGGTGTCGTGACCGGGCGGTGGGCGTCGAGCGGCGGGGGAGCGCTGCAGATCCCCCAGCAGGTCCGGACCGCGGTCCGCGCCGACCCGGGCTGGGTGTTCGTCGTCGCCGACGCCGCCCAGCTCGAGCCGCGCGTGCTCGCGGGCCTCGCGCACGACGAGCGCATGGCCGACGCGGGCCGCGGCAAGGACCTGTATCGGGGCATGGTCGACACCGGCGTCGTCGACTCGCGCGCGCACGGCAAGGTCGGGATGCTCGGCGCGATGTACGGCGGAACGACGGGGTCGAGCGCCGCCGTCCTCCCGCGGCTCGCTCGCGCCTTCCCTGCGTCGCTCGCGCTCGTCGAGGATGCGGCCCGCACGGGCGAGCGCGGCGACGTCGTCACGACCCTGCTCGGGCGGACCTCGCCGCGGCCGGGCGCGTCCTGGCACGAGACCCAGGTGCTCGCGCAGAGCGACGACGCCGACGCCGGCGCGGAGTCCAAGGCGCGGGCCCAGACGCGCGCGTGGGGCCGCTTCACGCGGAACTTCGTGGTCCAGGGCACGGCCGCCGAGTGGGCGCTGTGCTGGATCGCGGAGGTCCGGCGGCGGTTGTGGGACCTCGGCGCGGCCGAGGTCCCGGGTGACCGGGTGCCGACGCCGTTCACCGGGCGCCCGCACCTCGTGTACTTCCTGCACGACGAGCTCGTCGTGCACACGCCCGCGCCGCTCGCCGACGCCGTGGCTGCCGAGGTCCGTGCGGCAGCCGCGGCGTCGGGCCGGCTGCTCTTCGGCGATTTCCCGGTCGACTTCCCGGTCTCCGTCGGGACCGATCGCTCGTACGGCGAGGCGAAGGACGCGGGCTGACCCCGGGTGCGTGCGGCAGCGCCCCGGTAGCCTGCCGACATGACCGCCGTGCCCACCGCTCCGGAGCCGGTCCGGCTCGCCGACGTCGTCCGCGTGCTCGACGCGCTCTACCCGCCGTCCACGGCGGAGTCGTGGGACGCGGTCGGGCTGGTGGCGGGCGACCCGTCCCAGCCGGTCCGCCGCGTGCTGTTCGCGGTCGACCCGGTGGACACCGTTCTCGACGAGGCGGTCGAGGTGGGCGCCGACCTGCTCGTCACCCACCACCCGCTGCTGCTGCGCGGCGTGCACTCGGTCGCGGCGACGACGTTCAAGGGCGCGTTCCTGCACCGGGCGATCCGCGCGGGCGTCGCCGTCTACACGGCGCACACCAACGCCGACGCCGCGCGGGGCGGGGTCGCCGAGGCGCTCGCGGAGCTGGTCGGGGTCACCGACGCCGAGCCGCTCGTCCCGGCGGACACGCGCGACCACACGTTGCCCGCCGTCGGGATCGGGCGCGTCGGGCGGCTGGTCGAGCCCGTCACGCTGCGCGCGTTCGCCGAGCGGGTCGCCGACGCGCTGCCCGCCACCGCGCAGGGCGTGCGCGTCGCGGGCGACCTGGACGCGCGCGTGGAGCGGGTCGCCGTCGTCGGGGGAGCGGGGGACTCGCTGTTCGACGCGGTCCGCTCGTCGGGCGCGGACGTCTACCTGACCGCGGACCTGCGCCACCACCCCGCGTCGGAGCTGCGCGAGCGTGCCGAGCACGAGGCGCGGGCCGCGGGCGCGAGCACCGCGCGTCCCTTCCTCGTCGACGTCGCGCACTTCGCCTCCGAGTGGCCGTGGCTCGAGCACGCGGCGCGCGACCTCGTGCGCGTGCTCGACGAGACCGTGGACGCCCCGCGCGCGGGTAAGTTGGACGTGCGCGTCAGCACGCGCCCGACGGACCCGTGGACCGCCCGGTTCCCGTCGCCCTGATCCGTACCGAAAGGACCGTTGTGGCCACTGCTCCTGCGTCCGACCAGCTCCGCCTCCTCGACGTCCAGGCCCTCGACACGCGGCTGCAGCAGCTCGCGCACCGTCGGTCCGCGTCGCCCTCCGTCGCCAAGGTCACCGAGGTCGAGGGCAGGCTCGCCGACGTCCACACCTCGCTCGTCCAGTCCCGGACGGCCGCGGAGGACCTGCGGCGCGAGGTCGCGAAGGCCGAGCAGGACGTCGAGCAGGTCCGCACGCGCGCCGCGCGCGACCAGCAGCGCCTCGACTCGGGGGCCGTGGGCGCGAAGGACGCGCAGGCGCTCGTCGCCGAGCTCGCGAGCCTCGCACGCCGCCAGGAGGCGCTCGAGGAGGTCGAGCTCGACGTCATGGAGCGGCTCGAGGCGCACGAGGCCGCGCTCGCCGAGCTGGAGTCCGCGCACGCCCAGCTCGTCGCGGAGAAGGAGACGGCGGAGTCCGAGCGCGACGCCGAGCTCGGGGACATCGACGGCACCGTCGGTGAGGTCCGTGCGGAGCGTGAGAAGGCGGCCGACGGCATCGACGCCGGGCTGCTCGCGCTCTACGACAAGGTCCGCGCGCAGGCCGGCGGGCTCGGTGCGGCCGCCCTGCGGGGGCGCCGCTGCGAGGGCTGCCGCCTCGAGCTCAACCCGGGGGACCTGCGCGCCATCGCCGCGAAGGGCCCCGACGACGTCGTCCGCTGCGAGGAGTGCGGCCGGATCCTCGTCCGCGTGGAGCCGGCCGGGCAGGCCGCGTGAGCGCCTCCGGCGCGGCACCTCGCCGCCAGTCCGGGGTGACGGTCCGCTTCGACGACGCCGAGCCGCTCACCGTGGCGCTCGTGCGCCACGGTGTGACCGAGCTGACGGTCGCGGGCGCCTTCTCGGGCTCGGGCGAGCCCGGTCCGTCGCTCACCGCCGCGGGTCGGGTCCAGGCGGCGCAGGCCGCGGACCTCGTGCACCGGATCGGTCGGACGGCGTGGGCGGACCTGCCCCGCGCGTCGGCGGTCGTCGCGTCCCCGATCGTGCGGACCCAGGAGACGGCCGCCGCCGTCGGGCGCCGGCTCGGGGTCGTGGTCCGGACCGACGCGCGGTTCGCCGAGATCGACTTCGGCGAGTACGAGGGCCTGCGGTTCCCGGACGTCGAGGAACGCGACCCGGGCTGGCTGCAGCGCTTCTACCGGGGCGGGGAGGTCGCGGCGCCGGGCGGCGAGTCGCTCGCGGGCGTCGGCGAGCGTGTGTGGGAGGGGCTTCGCGCGTTGCGTGACGAAGGCACCGGACGGACCGTCGTCGTGGTGACGCACGCCATGGCCGTGCGCGCCGCCGTCGGGCGGGCGTTCGGCTCGCCGCCCTCGCAGTGGACCAAGACGCGGATCACGCCCGCGTCCGTCACGATCCTGCGGCTGTGGCCCGACGACGAGACCGAGGCGACCGTCGTGGGGTGCCCGCCGGACCTCTGAGGCGCCTCGGCCGGCGTGTTGTCATGAGCTCGCGGCACCAGGGTGCGGTGAGCCTCTGACAGGTCAGGGGCCGTCGACGACGACGAGCTCGAGGCTTGCCGTGCCGGCCCGCCGACCGGCGACGAGCTCCGCCGCGACGATCCGCCGCCGGTCCACCGTGGTGCCCACGAGCTCGCGCGCGGCGGCGAGAAGATCGTCGGCCGTCGTCGGGGGCGTGCCCTCGCGGCGCAGCAGGTGACCGACCAGCACGCCGCGCGTGTGCTTGGCGTGGTGCGACACGACCGTGCGCCGGCCGGCGTGCTCGCGCAGCACCGTCACCGGCACGTGCGTCGCGGAAGCGGGCGGCTTCCACGCGGCGGCGTACGTCGCGGACCGGCAGTCGACGACGACGTCGCCCTCGGCCCGCGCGTCGAGGGTCTTCGCGAGGGGCTCGCGCCAGGACTTCGCGAGCGGCCCGACGCCGGGCAGGTCCACGCCCATCGACAGCCGGTACGCGGGGATCCGGTCCGACGGCGTCACGACACCCCAGAGCGCGCTCACCACCCGCACGTCGTCGAGGCGGGCACGCAGCCGGCCGGCCGCGCCGGTGGAGGCGGCGTCGTCGTGCGCGGAGGCGAGCCCCGCGGCCGCGTAGAGGACACCGGTGTACACGTGCGCCGCTGCGGTCGACGGGTGCTCCCGGAGCGTCACGTTGCGCCGCACCTCGTCACCCAGGGACGCGCCGACGTGCAGGACGTCGAGCGCGTCCGGTCGCGCGCTGACCCGCGCCAGCGCGTCGAGCACACGTTCGCGGTGCTCGGTCAGCTCGGGCGAGGTGAGCGTGGTGAGGTCGACGGCGTCGCCCGACGCGGGCGCGGTCTTCCCTTCGGACGGCGGGAGCAGGACGAGCACGCCGCCACCCTACGGGCCGGGGACGGCGCGCGACGGCCGTCCCGGGGTGCGGACGGCGGCAGGTCCTGTGACGTCGCGCACGCTACGGTCGGGCGATGGCCCAGGTGAAGGTGTACGGGCGGCGCTCGCAGTGGGCGCACCGCCGTGACGAGCTGTCGGACGCGCTGCACGAGGCTCTCGTGCGCACGTGGCAGCTCCCGGCCGAGAAGCGGTTCCACAGGTTCTGCTGGCTCGACGACGCCGACCTGGTCGCCCCGCGCGCGGACGCCTACCTCGTGGTCGAGGTCGTGTGCTTCACCGGTCGCAGCGACGACGCGAAGCGCGCGCTCGTCCGGGCGCTGTTCGACGACGTCGCCCCGCGGTTCGACCTGTCCGTCGACGACCTCGAGGTGGTGATCATCGAGTCGCCCCAGGTGAACTGGGGGATCCGCGGCCGGTCGGGCGACGAGCTCGAGCTCAGCTACCGCGTCGACGTCTGACGGACGCGCGAACCGGTACGCTGAGCGGGCGGACGAGTCGGTCGGACGGCCGCGTCATCGTCGGGTTCGTCCCGGTGGTGCCGAGGAACGTCCGGGCTCCGAAGGGCAAGGTGGTGGGTAACGCCCACCCGGGGTGACCCGCGGGACAGTGCCACAGAGAACAGACCGCCGTGTCGGTCGAGGCTACGGCCCCGGCGTGACGCGGTAAGGGTGAAACGGTGGTGTAAGAGACCACCAGCGTGCCGGGTGACCGGTGCGGCTCGGTAAACCCCACCTGGAGCAAGGTCAGACAGACTGTGTTGGAGGGCGGCCCGCCCGATTCTCCGGTGAGAAGCACAGTCGGGTAGACCGCTCGAGGCGCACGGCAACGTGCGTCCTAGATGGATGGCCGTCACCCGTGCGGGGGCAACCGCGCGCGGGGACAGAACCCGGCGTACAGACCGACTCGTCCGCCCCCGCACCACCAGCCCACGTCGCACCGAGCCACGGTGCGCGCAAAGGCGCACGTCGGGCTAGCCTCGTCACGCGCGAGCGGTGAACGCCGTCGGTGGGCCGGCCCTCTGCGCAGGTCACGCGACGAGCACGCACGAAAGAGGTAGGTCTTCGGTGGTAGGAACAGGCGGTCCCGCGGTGGGGACCATCTCCGTGGACGAGGAGACCGGGCGCACGGTGGTGGTGCTCGCCGGCGAGATCGACGTGGCCCTGCGCCCCGAGGCGAGCCAGGCGCTCTCGACAGCGCTCCGACGTGACCTTCCCGTGGTGGTCGACGCGTCCGGGGTGACGTTCGCCGACTCGAGCGGGATCGCGTTCCTCATCCAGTTCCGCGCCCTGGGGCGGGACGAGGGCCTCGACGTCACGTTCCGCTCGCTGCCGCCGGCGATCGTCGACGTCCTCGAGATCCTCGGTGTGCGCGACGAGTTCGCCTGCGCTGCCTGAGTCCGACGCGCGAACCCCTGCGCAGGGTGATGTTGCCAGCGTGTTCCCAGGCCCACGCCAGGTTGCCCCCATGTGACACGAGCACGCTCTTGTGTGTCGGGACGGTAAAGACTCCGCCACGGGGATTACACATCCGGGCGGGTCTGGGTTAGCCTCGTCGCACACGCCGGTCAGGGTGTGGGATCAGGGGACCCACCACCGGCGGACGCAACGAAGCGTCAGGCACAGGGAGCGAGGTCGGGTCAGCGTGGTCGGAACGGATGGTGTGGTGGCGACGGGCACGATCGCCCTCGTCGAGGAGCGGGACCGGACGGTCGTGGTCCTCACGGGCGAGATCGACGTGGCCCTCCGTGCGGAGGCGAGCGCGGCGCTCGCGAACGCGCTCGAGCGCGACCTTCCCGTCGTGATCGACGCGACCGAGGTGACGTTCGCGGACTCGACCGGCATCGCGTTCCTCGTCCAGTTCGTGACCATCGGTCACGACGAGGGTCTCGACGTCACGCTCCTCGACCCACCCCAGATCATCGTCGAGGTGCTCGACATGCTCGGTGTGCGCGAGCTGCTGGTGCGCCCGGTCGCCGCGGAGCCCGCGGTGGCGGCGAGCGGCGCCGCCTGACGCGGCGCCGCCCCACCCTCCGCGTCAGCTCGCCGCGATCTCCTCCTGGGCAGCGAGCCACGCCGCGCCCACGATCCCGGCGCGGTTACGCAGCGCTGCCGGCACGATCGGGGCGCGCAGGTGCAGCAGCGGGAGGAACTTCTCCCAGCTCTTCGACACCCCGCCCCCGACGACGATGAGGTCGGGGGAGAGCAGGTTCTCCACGACCGAGAAGTACCGCTGCAGCCGGACCGCCCACTCCTCGTAGCTGAGGTTCTCGCGCTCGCGGGCGAGCGTGGAGGCCCTCGACTCGGCGTCGTGCCCGTCGATCTCCAGGTGTCCGAGCTCGGTGTTGGGCAGCAGCAGGCCGTCCAGGAACAGTGCGGACCCGATCCCCGTGCCGAGCGTCGCGACCAGCACGACACCCTCGGTGTTGCGCGCCGCGCCGAAGTGCAGCTCCCCGTACCCCGCGGAGTCGGCGTCGTTCACCGCGGCGACGGTGCGGCCGGTCGCCTCGTGCATCACGGACACGAGGTTCGTGCCGGTCCACGACTCGTCGAGGTTCGCGATGAAGGTCACGACGCCGTGCTTGATGGGCCCGGGGAACGCGACGCCGACGGGTGCGTCGGGCAGGTCGAACGAGTCGACGATCTTCGCGACGATCTCGGCCACCGCCTCCGGGGTCGAGTTCTCGGGGGTCGGGATGCGCACGCGGTCCGCGGCGAACTCGCCGGTCTTCAGGTCGACGGGTGCACCCTTGATGCCGGTGCCACCGACGTCGATGCCGATGGCGATCTCGGGAGTCTTCTTCGGTGAGCTCATGGCAGGGTCAGGATCTCCGCTCCGGTCTCGGTGACGACGAGGGTGTGCTCGAACTGCGCGGTGCGCGACCGGTCGGCCGTGACGACGGTCCAGCCGTCGTCCCAGGCCTCCCAGGCGTGGGTGCCGAGGGTCAGCATCGGCTCGATGGTGAAGACCATGCCCGGCTCGATGAGCGTCGAGTAGGCGGGCGCGGCGTCGTAGTGGGGGATGACGAGGCCCGAGTGGAAGGCCTCGCCGACCCCGTGGCCCGTGTAGTCGCGGACGACGCCGTAGCCGAAGCGTGCCGCGTACTTCTCGATCACGCGCCCGATGACGTTGACCTCGCGGCCCGGCGCGACGGCCTTGATCCCGCGGGCGAGCGCCTCGCGCGTGCGCTCGACCAGCAGCCGCGAGTCCTCGTCGACGTCGCCGACGAGGAACGTCGCGTTGGTGTCCCCGTGCACCCCGCCGACGAACGCCGTGATGTCGACGTTGACGATGTCGCCGTCGAGCAGCTCGGTCGTGTCGGGGATCCCGTGGCAGATCACCTCGTTGATCGAGGTGCACAGCGACTTGGGGAAGCCCCGGTAGCCGAGCGTCGACGGGTAGGCGCCGTGGTCGAGGAGGAACTCGTGACCGATGCGGTCGAGCTCGTCGGTCGTCACGCCGGGCGCGGCGTGGCGGCCGACCTCCTCGAGCGCGCGGGCGGCGATGCGGCTCGCCGTGCGGATCCGCTCGATCGTCTCCGGCGTCTTGACCTCGCTGCCCGTGAAGGGCGTGGGAGCGGGTCTCCCGACGTACTCCGGCCGGACGATCGAGGCGGGCACGCTCCGCACCGGGGAGACGGTCCCCGGGACCAGGAGGTCGGTGGTGGAGGTCCGCGCCGTCGTCGGGCGCGGGACGGACGTCGCGGCAGGTGGGACGGGCATGGCCCCGAGTCTACGGATGCCAGCGCCGCGCTCGCGTGCCGACGACGGCCGCGCAGGGCAGAATCCACCCATGAGCACGGACGCCGAGTACTACTTCAACACCAAGACGGGCGAGGTGGAGGAGGGCAAGCCGTCGTCCTGGACCCACCGCATGGGCCCGTACCCCACGCGCGAGGAAGCCGCCCACGCCCTCGAGCGCGCCGAGCAGCGCAACGAGACCTGGGACGGCCAGGACGCCGCGCAGCCGGGCGCGTTCGACGACGAGGACGACTGAGGGTCGTCAGCTCTCGAACGAGTGCTCGGGCCGCGGGAACGCGCCCGACGTCACCTCGTCGACGTAGGACGACGCCGCGGCCTGGAGTGCCGCGCCGATCTCGGCGAACCGCTTGGCGAAGCGCGGCGACCAGTCGCCCATCCCCGCCATGTCGGTCCACACGAGCACCTGGCCGTCGACGTCGGGGCCGGCGCCGATGCCGATCGTCGGGATCGCGAGGATCTCCGTGACGCGGGCGGCGACCGGCGCCGGGACCATCTCGAGGACGACGGCGCTCGCGCCTGCCTCGGCGAGCGCGAGCGCGTCGTCGCACAGCACGTCGGCAGCCTCGTCGCCCCGCCCCTGGACGCGGTGGCCACCGAGGATGTTCTCCGACTGCGGGGTGAAGCCCAGGTGGCCGATCACCGGGATGCCCGAGCCGGTGAGGAGCTTGACGTGCGCGGCGACGCGACGCCCGCCCTCGAGCTTCACCGCGTCGGCGCCCGTCTCCTTCATGATCCGCACCGCGGTCGCGAACGCGTGCTGCGGCGAGTCCTCGTAGGACCCGAAAGGCAGGTCGACGACGACGAACGCGTGCTTTGCGGTGCGTGCGACCGCCCGCGCCGGCGGGATCATCTCGTCGACCGTCACGGGGATCGTGTTCGGGTGCCCGAGCATGTTGTCGCCGATCGAGTCCCCGACGAGCAGCATGTCGACGCCCGCGGCGTCGAAGACGCGCGCCACGACCGCGTCGTACGCGGTGAGCATGGTGAGCTTGCGCCCCTGGGCCTTGGCCTCGGCGAGGTGCTGCACGCGCACGCGCTTGCGGGCGGGCGTGCCGCCGGTCTGAGGGGTGGGCGCTGCGGGCTGGGTCATGACGGGTTTCCTTCCTGGGGCTCGCGCCAGCGCGACGTGATCGGCAGACGCCGGTCGCGGCCGAACGCGAGAGCGGTGACCTTGGTGCCGAGCGGGTACTGGCGCCGCTTCCACTCGGCGCGGTCGACGAGCGTGACGACCTTGTCCACGACCTCGGGGTCGAACCCCCGGGCCAGCAGCTCGGCCCGACCTTCTGCGTGCTCGATGTACGCGTCGAGGACCTCGTCGAGGACGTCGTAGGGCGGCAGGGAGTCCTGGTCGAGCTGGCCGGGGCGCAGCTCGGCGGACGGCGGCTTGGTGATCGACGACTCGGGGATCGGGGGGATCTCGCCGGCGTCGAGCGCGTGGTTGTTGCGCCAGCGGGCGAGCCGCCAGACCTGCGACTTGTCGACGTCCTTGATGGGGGCGTACCCGCCGATGGAGCCGGCGTCGTAGATCGTCGCGTACCCCGTCGCGAGCTCCGACTTGTTGCCGGGCGCGATGACGAGGTGGCCTTCCCGGTTGGAGATGGCCATGAGCAGGACGCCGCGGACGCGGGCCTGCAGGTTCTCCTCCGCGACGCCGTCGAGGTGCAGCTCGCCCTGGAACGCGTCGACCATCGGCGCGATGGGCTGGACCCGGTAGTCCGCGCCCAGCCGCTCGGCGAGGTCGGCGGCGTCGTCCTTGCTGTGCCCGGAGGAGTACGCCGAGGGCATCGAGACACCGACGACGTTCTCGCCGCCGATCGCGTCCGCGGCGATCGCGGCGGTGAGTGCGGAGTCGATCCCGCCCGACAGACCGAGGACGACGGACCGGAACCCGTTCTTGCGGACGTACCCGGCGAGACCCGCGACGCACGCCCGGTAGACCTCCTCGTCGGCCTCGAGAGGGGGAGCGACCGTGCCGCGCGGCAGCGCCTCGCCGCGTGCCGGGAGGTCCCACACGAGGAGGTCCGGGACGAACTGGGGTGCGCTCGTGAGCGGCGCGCCCGACCCGGGGGCGACGACGAACGAGCCGCCGTCGAACACGAGGTCGTCCTGGCCCCCGACCTGGTTGACGTAGAGGAGCGGGGCCCCGACCTCCGACGCGCGGCGCGCCGCGAGCTCGGTGCGCTGGTGACCCTTGCCCTCCTCGAACGGGGAGGCGTTGACCACCAGCAGCGCGTCGAGGTCCTCGGCCGCGAGCGCGGCGACCGGGCCGCCGTCCTGCCAGATGTCCTCGCAGATCACCAGGCCCACCCGGCGTCCGTCGACGTCGAGCACGCACGTCGAGTCGCCGGGCGTGAAGACGCGGAACTCGTCGAACACGCCGTAGTTGGGCAGGTGGTGCTTGTCGTACGAGGCGACGACGCGGCCGCCCCGGAGCGCGATCGCACGGTTGGTGGGCCGCGACGGCGACCCGAGCGCCGCCATCGGGCGCTCCTTGATCGGCCGCGCACCCACGGTGCCGACGACGACGGTCATGTCGCCGAGTCCCTCGTCGGCGAGCGTCCGCGCCAGGTCGTCTCCCGCCCGGTACGCGGCCCGGCGGAACGACGCCCGGAGCGCGAGGTCCTCGATCGGGTAGCCCGTGAGGGTCATCTCGGGGAAGGCGACGAGACGGGCACCGGCGTCGGCGGCCCTGCGTGTCCACTCGAGCACGGTCGCGGCGTTGCCCGCGACGTCCCCGACGCACGTGTCCACCTGGGCGAGCGCGATCCGCAGCGGCGGGGTCGTGGGCTCCATGGGGCCAGCCTATGAGGTCCGGCGGCGCGGTCCGCCAACCACCCGGGGGACGACCTGCGCACGACTGCGGCGCAGGTGTCCACATCAAGGCGCTGCGTCGGGCAGGATGGGGGCATGGACAGGCAACAGGAGTTCGTGCTGCGCACGGTCGAGGAGCGCGACATCCGGTTCATCCGGCTGTGGTTCACGGACGTGCTCGGCATGCTCAAGTCGGTCGCGGTCGCGCCTGCCGAGCTCGAGTCCGCGTTCTCCGAGGGCATCGGCTTCGACGGGAGCTCGATCGAGGGCTTCACGCGCGTGTACGAGGCCGACATGATCGCGAAGCCCGACCCCACGACCTTCCAGGTCCTGCCGTGGCGCGGCGAGCAGCAGGGCACCGCCCGCATGTTCTGCGACATCCTCACGCCCGACGGCGAGCCGTCGCTCGCGGACTCGCGGTACGTGCTCAAGCGCGCCCTCGCGAAGGCCAGCGACAAGGGGTTCACGTTCTACACGCACCCCGAGGTCGAGTTCTACCTGTTCCAGGCGCTCGACCTCGACGCGCCCGTCCCGCGCCTGGTTCCCGTCGACCGGGGCGGCTACTTCGACCACGTCCCGCGTGGGTCGGCGCACGACTTCCGTCGGGCCGCGATCTCGATGCTCGAGTCGATGGGCATCTCGGTCGAGTTCTCGCACCACGAGGCCGGGCCGGGCCAGAACGAGATCGACCTGCGCTACGCGGACGCGCTGACGACCGCCGACAACCTCATGACGTTCCGGACCGTCGTCAAGGAGGTCGCGCTCGAGCAGGGCGTGTACGCGTCGTTCATGCCCAAGCCGCTCGCCGAGCACCCTGGCTCCGGCATGCACACCCACATGTCCCTGTTCGAGGGGGACCGGAACGCGTTCCACGAGCCCGGCTCGGAGTACGAGCTGAGCAAGGTCGCCCGCCAGTTCATCGCCGGTCTGCTGCACCACGCTGCCGAGATCACGGCCGTGACCAACCAGTACGTCAACTCGTACAAGCGCCTGTGGGGCGGCTCCGAGGCGCCGAGCTTCGTGAGCTGGGGCCACAACAACCGCTCCGCCCTCGTCCGCGTGCCGATGTACAAGCCGGGCAAGGGGAACTCGAGCCGCGTCGAGTACCGCGCCCTCGACTCCGCCGCGAACCCGTACCTGTCGTTCGCGCTGCTTCTCGCCGCCGGGCTCAAGGGCATCGAGGAGGGCTACGAGCTTCCCGAGGAGACGTCCGACGACGTCTGGGAGCTCACCCCGACCGAGCGTCGCGCGCTCGACATCCGCCCCCTGCCGCAGGACCTCGACGAGGCCGTCGGCATCATGGAGCGGTCCGAGCTCGTCGCGGAGACCCTCGGCGAGCACGTCTTCGACTACGTGCTCCGCAACAAGCGTGAGGAGTGGACGGCGTACCGCACGCAGGTCACGCCGTTCGAGCTGGAGCGCTTCTTCTCGATCCTGTGACTCCCGCGACGCGCCGCCCGCAGACGCTGTCCGGACGCCTCACTCGTCTGGGTTTCGCCGACGTCTCCCGCGCCACGGCGTTCCTGGCGGACCCGGCCCTCGAGGCGCTCGTCGGGCCGGTCGACGCGACCTCGCCGCTGCTCGACGCGCTGGGTGCGACGGCGGACCCCGACCTCGCCCTGCTCGCGCTGATCCGGCTCGCCGAGGCGGCGGGACGTCGGTACTCGGAGGACGTCGACGACTCGCCGCTCGAGCTCCTGGGCCGCGTGCTGACGTCCGTGTTCGACCACGACGGCGTCCCGTCGCTCGTGCCCGCACGCGGGGGAACGCCTCGACCTGAACCTGAGGGTGAGGGTCCGGGCGGGGGCGGCACGACGCCGGACGCCGACTCTCGACCTGAGGTGGAGAGTCAGCCGGTCGCCGTTCCGGCCGTCGTCGTCCGGCAGCGACTCCTCGCCGTGCTCGGTGCGTCTGCGGCGCTCGGCGACGAGCTCGTCCGCCACCCCGAGCTCCTCGAGGTCCTGGCCGACCCCGTGCCGGCGCTCGGCCGGCCCGTCGCCGACGTCCGAGCGGAGCTGCTCGGCGCCGTCGGCGCCGATCCCGACGACCGGGCGCCGCTCGCCAGGCTCACCGGCGCCGACGGGGTCGACGCGCTCCGGCACGCCTACCGTGCGCGCCTCCTGCGCATCGCGGCCGCCGACCTGTGCTGCGGCGAGCCGCTCAGCCGCCTCCCCGGGGTCGCTGCCGCACTCGCCGACCTCGCCTCCGCCGCGCTCGAGGGCGCGCTCGCACTGTCGCGAGCGGAGCTCGACGACCACGGCGCGGGCGTCCGCCTCGCCGTCATCGGCATGGGCAAGACCGGCGGTCGCGAGCTCAACT
The DNA here is from genome assembly GCF_009429125.1 of Luteimicrobium xylanilyticum. Classification (GTDB taxonomy): domain Bacteria; phylum Actinomycetota; class Actinomycetes; order Actinomycetales; family Cellulomonadaceae; genus Luteimicrobium; species Luteimicrobium xylanilyticum. The sequence goes on along the minus strand of NZ_CP045529.1, from coordinate 2,363,928 downwards.
ACGTCTCCGACGTGGACGTCGTCTACGTCGTCGAACCCGAGCCCGGGTACGACGAGGAGTACGCCGTCGCCGTCGGCACCCGCCTCGCGACCGGGCTCATGCGAGCGTGCGCGGCGCCGTCGGGGGAGCCGCCGCTGTGGGCGGTCGACGCCGCGCTGCGACCCGAGGGCAAGCAGGGGCCGCTCGTGCGAACCCTCGCGAGCCACCTGGCCTACTACGAGCGGTGGGCCAAGACGTGGGAGTTCCAGGCCCTGCTCAAGGCGCGCCCGGTCGCGGGCGACGCCGAGCTCGGACGCGCCTACCGGGACGCCGTCGACCCGTTCGTCTGGCGTGCGGTCGAGCGCGAGCACTTCGTCGAGGACTCGCAGGCCATGCGCCGCCGCGTCGAGGACCACGTCCCGGCCGCCGAAGCCGACCGGCAGATCAAGCTCGGCAAGGGTGGGCTCCGTGACGTCGAGTTCACGGTGCAGCTCCTGCAGCTCGTGCACGGGCGCGCCGACGAGTCGATCCGCAGCCCCAACACCCTCACGGCCCTCGCCGCCCTGTCCGACGCCGGGTACGTCGGACGCGCCCACGCGGCACGGCTCGCGGTCTGCTACCGCTTCCTGCGGGCGCTCGAGCACCGGATCCAGCTCTACCGGCTGCGCCGCACCCACCTCATGCCCACCGCCGACGCCGACCTGCGCCGCCTCGCGCGCTCGCTCGGCATGCACGCCGAGGGCGACGACGGGATGGTCGAGCGCTGGCGGGCGACCCGACGCGAGGTCCGCACCCTGCACGAGGAGCTGTTCTACCGGCCCCTCCTCCCCGCGACGGCACAGCTGTCCGAGGAGGAGGCGAGCCTCGCGCCCGAGGCCGCGAGGGCTCGGCTCGCGGCCATCGGCTACCGCGATCCCGTGGGCGCGATGCGTCACATCCAGGCGCTCACCGACGGTGTGACGAGGCGGGCCGCGATCCAACGTCAGCTCCTGCCCGTGATGCTCGGCTGGTTCGCCGACGGCGTCGACCCGGACCGTGGCCTCCTCGCCTTCCGCAAGCTCTCCGACACGCTCGGCACCACCCCCTGGTACCTGAAGCTCCTGCGCGACTCCGGGTTCGCGGCCCGCCGCCTCGCGACGCTGCTCGCGAACTCCCAGTACGTCGCCGACGCGCTGGCTCGTTCGCCCGAGTCGGTCGCGTGGCTCGACGAGGACAGGGACCTCGCGCCACGCGACCTGGCACGTCTCGACAGCGAGGTCGACGCCGTCCTCACGCGCGCCGACGAGGTGCAGCCCGCGACGACGACCCTGCGCGCCGTGCGCCGTCGGGAGCTGGCCCGCACCGCGGCGGCGGAGCTCCTCGGCCTGACCGGCACCGTGCCGGCGATGGAGGCGATCTCCGCGGCGGCCGAGGTCGTCCTCGTCGGGGCGCTGCGGATCGCCGCCTTCGAGGCGCGCGCCGAGCTCGGGTACGGGACGAGCCCCGACGACTCTCCGAGCGACCTGCTCGTCGTGGGGATGGGCCGTCTAGGCGGCTGCGAGATGGGCTACGGCTCCGACGCGGACGTGCTGTTCGTGCACGACCCGCGGCCCGGGGTCGACGCGGGTGCCGCCCAGGCGTTCGCGCTGTCGGTCGCCACGCGGCTGCGGACCATCTGCTCGAAGCTCGGCGCCGAGCCCGCGCTGGCCGTCGACGCCGACCTGCGCCCGGAAGGCCGCAGCGGGCCGCTCGTGCGCAGCCTCGACTCGTACGCCGAGTACTACGGCCGGTGGTCGTCTCCCTGGGAGGCGCAGGCGCTGCTCCGCGCCCGGCCGGTCGCGGGAGACCGTGGCCTCGGCGAGCGGTTCGTGACGCTCATCGACGGACTGCGCTACCCGGACGGCGGGATCGACCTGGCGACAGTGCGCGAGATCCGCCGGATCAAGGCGCGCGTCGAGGCCGAGCGCCTGCCGCGCGGCATCGAGCCGACCCGGCACCTCAAGCTGGGCCGGGGCGGCATCTCGGACGTCGAGTGGACGGCGCAGCTTCTCCAGCTCCAGCACGCGCACGAGGTGCCCGAGCTGCGCACCACCGAGACGCTGAAGGCCCTGCGTGCGGCCGCCGCCGCGGGGCTCGTGGACGAGGGCGACGTGGAGGAGCTCGCGGAAGCGTGGCTGCTCGCATCGCGGCTCCGCGCCGCGAACGTGCTCTGGTCAGGGCGTTCCACGGGGCAGGCGGTCGACGTGCTGCCGCACGTGAGCCACGACCTGTCCGGCCTGGCCGCCGTGCTCCGCTTCGACGGGACGGGCGTCGACCTCGAGGACTGCTACCTGCGCACCGCGCGTCGGGCGCGTGCCGTCGTCGACCGCGTGTTCTACGGCGAGGAGTAGGCCGCGCGCTGCGCGCGCCGTCGTCTGTGGTGCCCGGCAGGTCCGCTCGGGCCGGTCGAGCGCCTCACGCACCGACGGCGCCCTCCCCGCGGGGAGAGCGCCGTCGGCACTCGTACTGCGACGTACCGATCAGACGTCGTAGTACAGCTCGAACTCGTGCGGGGTCGGCCGCAGACGCACCGGGTCGATCTCGTTCGCACGCTTGTAGGCGATCCACGTCTCGATGAGGTCCGGCGTGAACACGTCGCCCTGCGTGAGGAAGTCGTGGTCGGCCTCGAGCCGGTCCAGGACCGCGTCGAGCGAGCCGGGGACCTGCTGGATCTGCGCGTGCTCCTCCGGGGGCAGCTCGTACAGGTCCTTGTCGACGGGCTCCGGCGGCTCGATCCGGTTCTGGATACCGTCGATGCCCGCCATGAGCATCGCGGCGAACGCCAGGTACGGGTTGCTCGACGGGTCCGGCACGCGGAACTCGATGCGCTTGGCCTTGGGGGACGAGCCCGTCACCGGGATGCGGATGCACGCGGAGCGGTTGCGCGCCGAGTACACCAGGTTGACCGGGGCCTCGAAGCCGGGGACCAGGCGGCGGTAGGAGTTCACGGACGGGTTCGTGAACGCGAGCAGCGACGGCGCGTGCTTCAGCAGACCGCCGATGTACCAGCGGGCGATGTCGGACAGGCCGCCGTAGCCCTTCTCGTCGAAGAACAGCGGCTCGCCGTCCTTCCAGAGGGACTGGTGCGAGTGCATGCCCGAGCCGTTGTCGCCGAAGAGGGGCTTCGGCATGAAGGTGACCGTCTTGCCGGCCTGCCAGGCGACGTTCTTGATGACGTACTTGAACTTCATCAGGTCGTCGGCCGCGTGCTGCAGCGTGTTGAAGCGGTAGTTGATCTCCTGCTGGCCGGCGGTGCCCACCTCGTGGTGCGCGCGCTCGACCTGCAGGCCGACCTCGCCGAGCATGGCGACCATGTCGTCGCGCAGGTCGGCCATCTGGTCGTTGGGGGAGACGGGGAAGTAGCCGCCCTTGTACCGGGTCTTGTAGCCGAGGTTGCCGTCCTCCTCGTCGCGGCCGGTGTTCCACGCCGCCTCGTTGGAGTCGACCGAGTAGAACGACTCGTGCTGGTTCGTGGAGAACCGGACGTCGTCGAAGATGTAGAACTCGGCCTCGGGCGCGAAGAACGCGGTGTCCGCGATGCCGGTCGACTTCAGGTACGCCTCGGCCTTGGCGGCGATGTTGCGCGGGTCGCGCGAGTAGGACTCGTCGGTGAACGGGTCGACGATCGAGAAGTTCACCACGAGCGTCTTGTGCTTGCGGAACGGGTCGACGAACGCCGTCTGCACGTCGGGGATGAGCTTCATGTCCGACTCGTGGATCGCCTGGAAGCCACGGATCGACGAACCGTCGAACATCATGCCGTCCGTGAACGCGGCGTCCTCGAACTCCGAGATCGGGATGTTGAAGTGCTGCTGGACACCGGGCAGGTCGCAGAAACGCACGTCGACGAACTCGACATCCTGCTCCCGCGTGAAGGCGATCGCCTCTTCCGCGCTCTTGAACATGCGATGAACTCCTTGATCGGTGGAGCCCCGTCTCGGGGCGTCTCGAACCTAGGGCGAGGCGGTTTCGCCTCCGTGTAGGTCGTGTTTCAGGCACGTTACGCGTGGGGGCACCGTGTGACGAGTTCGTCTCACGTGGGGGACAGTCGGGGTTCCCGACGGCGCCCGGCGCCCAGGCAGCCCCCGTACCCTGGTTCGGTGGTGTCACGTGACGAGATCGGCTCCTGGCTCGAGGGCACGCCCGGCGGCCCGTCCACCCGCGGCTCGAGGCTCGGCCTGCCCCCGGACGGCCCGGGATCGCTCGCGCCCCTCGGGCGGCGGATCGTCGCCCTGCTGATCGACTGGGCGCTCTGCTGGGCCGTGAGCCTGGGCTTCTTCGGCGGGAGCTCGTGGGCGACGCTGCTGATCTTCCTCGGGGAGAACGTCGTCCTCGTCGGCACCGCCGGCTTCACGATCGGGCACCGCGTGCTCGGGCTCCGCGTGCGGCGGCTCGTCGCCGATGCCCCCGACGGGCCCCCTGGCCTGCTGCGGGCCCTCGTGCGGTCGGTGCTCGTGTGCCTCGTGATCCCAGCCGTCGTCTGGGACGGGGACGGGCGCGGGCTGCACGACCGGATCGCCGGGACGGCCATCGTCCGCCGCTGAGGAGCCCGCACAAGCACGAAGCCCCGTGCCCGACGACGGTCGGGGACGGGGGCTTCGGGGCGCGACGGGTCAGCGGCCGCGCAGGCTCTTGCGGTCCGGGCGGGCGCGCGTCGGGTCGATGCCCTTCGGGATCGGGAGCTTCGCGCCACCCAGCGCGCGCAGGCGCTTGGAGACCTCGGCGACCTCCGCCTTCGTGAGCGTCGGCTTCATCTTCTGGACGGTCTTCACGAGCTTGCGCAGCGGCACCTGACCCTCGCCGTTGCCACACTCGAGCGTCGTGATCGGGACGCCCGCGACGACGCGCGCGGTGCGCTTCTTCTCGGACTCGAGCAGCCGGGTCGCGCGCCCCGAGGGGCCCTCGGCGACGAGCAGCACGCCCGCGCGACCGACACCGCGGAACACGAGGTCCTGGGTGCGGGCCTCGAACGCGACGGGCTCCTCGTCGAAGCTCCAGCCGCCGCGGCGGACCGACCCGAGCGCGGCGCGCGTCGCGCCGGGCTTGCCCTCGATCTGCTGGTAGGCGGCCGCCTCGGCGCGCCGCGTGAGGACGAACATGCCGCCCAGCAGGCCGAACGGGACGCCGACGATCAGGCCGGAGATCCAGTGGCCGCCGAACAGGAAGCCGACGAGCGTCGCCACGGCCACGACCGCGACGAACACGCCGAGGACCCACCACGTGACCGCGGGATCGCTGCGGCGGGTCATCGTGTACGCGGACCACACCTGGTGGTACCAGCGCTGCTTCTTCTGCTTGGGCTCGCTCGACGACTCTGCGCCGGCGCCCTTCGACGTGTCCTTGCTGCGGGCCATAATCCGGCAGTCTACCGGGGCGCCGGGCGGGCCGGGCGCCGTCGTCGGCCCGTCCGGACCGCCCTCAGCGGGCGAGCAGGGACGCGGCCTCCTGGCGCGACGTCGTCGGCTGGGCGAGGTGCGCGAGCGCCTCGGGGATGGTCTCCCCGCGGCGCGTCATGGCCTGCCCCCACAGGCGGCCGGCGCGGTACGACGACCGCACCAGCGGACCCGACATGACGCCGAGGAAGCCGATCCGCTCGGCCTCCTCCGACAGCTCGACGAACTCCTCGGGCTTGACCCACCGGTCGATCGGGTGGTGGCGCAGCGACGGGCGCAGGTACTGCGTGATGGTGATGAGGTCGCAGCCCGCGTCGTGCAGGTCCTGCAGGGCGGACTTGGCCTCGTCGATGGTCTCGCCCATGCCGAGGATGAGGTTCGACTTGGTGACCAGGCCTGCCTCGCGGGCCTGCGTGAGGACCGACAGCGACCGCTCGTACCGGAACCCGGGGCGGATCTGCTTGAAGATGCGCGGCACCGTCTCGAGGTTGTGCGCGAGGACCTCGGGGCGCGAGCCGAACACCTCGTCGAGGAGCTCCGGGATCGCGTTGAAGTCGGGGATGAGGAGCTCGACACCCGTGCCCGGGTTCATCGCGTGGATCTGGCGGACGGTCTCCGCGTAGAGCCAGGCACCGCCGTCGGCCAGGTCGTCGCGCGCGACACCGGTGACCGTCGAGTAGCGCAGACCCATCGCCTGCACCGACTCGGCGACGCGGCGCGGCTCGTCCGCGTCGAACTCCGCGGGCTTGCCCGTGTCGATCTGGCAGAAGTCGCAGCGCCGCGTGCACTGGTCGCCACCGATGAGGAACGTCGCCTCGCGGTCCTCCCAGCACTCGAAGATGTTGGGACAGCCCGCTTCCTCGCACACGGTGTGCAGTCCTTCGGAACGCACCAGGCCCTTCAGCTCGGTGTACTCCGGACCCATCGTCGCGCGCGTCTTGATCCACGACGGCTTCTTCTCGATGGGGGTGGCCGCGTTGCGGGCCTCGATGCGCAGCATGCGACGGCCCTCGGGTGCGATGGTCACGCTGTCTCCCAGGTGGTGGTCGCCGGCCCCGGTCGGGGGCGGCGTGCGGGCGTCGTCCAGCCTAGTCCGCGACGACGGGGGCGAGCGCGTCGGTGAGCGCACGCTCGAGCAGGGGACGGACCTCCTGGATCGTCACCGTCCGGCCGAGCTCGGCCGACAGCGACGTGACGTCCGCGTCGCTGATGCCGCACGGCACGATCCGGCCGAACTCCCCGAGGTCCGGGTTGCAGTTGAGGGCGAGGCCGTGCATCGTCACGCCCTTGGCGACGCGGACGCCGATCGCGCAGACCTTGCGCTCGCGGCGCGCGCCGTCGGCGGCGAACCACACCCCGGACCTGCCCTCGACGCGGATGGTCTCGAGGCCGAGCTCAGCGCAGACGTCGATCACGGCCTGTTCGAGGCAGCGCACGTAGGCGACGACGTCGATCGGCGTGCGCAGCCGCACGATCGGGTAGGCGACGAGCTGGCCCGGGCCGTGCCAGGTGACCTTGCCGCCGCGGTCCACGTCGACGACGGGCGTGCCGTCGTCGGGGCGCTCGTCGCGGTGGGTGCGTCGCCCGGCCGTGTAGACGGGTTCGTGCTCCACGAGGAGGACCGTGTCCTGACGCTCGCCGGCGGCGACCTCGGCATGGATGCTGCGCTGCAGCTCCCACGTCGGCTGGTAGGGCGAGTGGACGGTGCCGAGCCCGAGCGGAGCGAAGCGCATGGTCCCCAGGCTAGACCCGGTCGGTGGGTGCTCCTGCGGCCGTCCGTACCGCCTGTGGACAACCGACGTGCGGTCGGCCGGTTTCCTGTTCGATGTCTCCATGACAGGTCCGAGCGAGCCCCGTCCGCCGGCCGCGTCCGGTGAGAGAGCCGCCCGGGACGTCCCCGGCGGCCCGGTCCGCGAGGCCCTCCAGGCGGCCGGGTACACCGGCGCCGCACGCGTGGGCGGCGCCTGGGCGGTCCGCGCACCCGACGGCGCAGCCTGCGCCCTGCAGGTCCTACGCCGGGCGGAGCTCGGCCCCGCCGTCGACGAGCGCGTCGCACGGCTGCGGACCGTCGAGCACGCCCACGTCGCCCGTGTCGCGACCGTCGTCGAGGCCGGGGGAGAGCTTGCCGTCGTGCTCCGCGGCGGCACCGGGACGCCCCTGCGGGACGTCCTCGCGCGCCGCGGTGCCCTGCGCGCCGGAGAGGTCGTGACGATCGTCACAGGAGTGGGCCACGCTCTCGGTGCCCTCCACGCGGCAGGCCTCGCGCAGGGCGGGGTCACCGCCGACCGGGTCGTCGTCGACGACGACGGGCGCTGCCACCTGCAGCCCTCCGTGGCGCCACCCGGCACCGGTGCGTCGCCGGCGGCAGACGTGCGCGCGCTCGCGGGCCTCGCGCGGGACGCCGTCGCCGACGGCACCGACGCGGCCGACGGCCCCGCGACCGACCCGGCCCACGTCCCCGACGCGGGTGACGCCGCAGCGGTCGCCGCGCTCCTGGGGATCCTGGACGCCTCCGCGCGAGGCGACGGAACCCACGGCGCGACGACCGCCGAGGAGCTCGCGAACGTCGTCGCACGCACCGTCGCCGCCGAGCCCGTCTCCGTCCCCGACCTGGCGGCGCTCGCGGCCGTCGCGATGGGACGGTCGGCCGGCGCGGCGGACGGGTCGGCCCCGTCGGCGGCCGACGGAAGACCGGTCACGGGGGTCGTCCGGCGCCCCGTGTCGCAGGCCCCGCGCCGGCGCGTGATCCCGCCGCGGACCGCCGACCCGCTGGAGGACACGCTCGTCCGGGCGCGTGCGCTGGCGGCCCCTGAGGGTCCGTCCGAGCCCGAGGGACGCCGGGCCCGGGCCGCCGCGCGGCTGCGACGCCGCCGCACCCGGACCGCCGTGCTGGCCGGTGCCGTCGCCGGACTCGTGGTCGTCGCCGTCGCCCTGGCCGTGCTGCGTCCGTGGACGAGCGGTCAGCCCGCGGAGGCGGCGCCGAGCGCGTCGGCGCCGGCAGCGGCGTCCCACCCCGCGCCGACCGACGCGACGCTCGAACGCGACCGCCCGGAACTCGCCGCCCGCGAGCTGACGCAGCGCCGTGGGGCGATGCTTGCGGGCGCCACCGCCGAGGACGCCGTGACGGTCCACGGCTCGCCGGCGCGCGCCGCGGACGACGCTCTGGCCGCCCAGCTCGCCCGGCGGGGCACGATCGTCACGGCACCGCGGGTCGACGTGGCGGCGGCGCGGCTGGTGACGTCGGACGCCGACGCGGCCACCGTCGACGTCCGGTACACGATCGGGGCGTACACCCTGCGCGCGAAGGACGGTGCGACGACGGCGGTCCCGGCGGCGGCCGAGCGCACCGACCGGCTCGAGCTCGCCTGGACGGACCACGGCTGGCGGGTGCGGTCCGTGGCGGGGGACTAGTTCGGGCGCTCCTCGTCCCCCGCACGAAGCTCGCCGACGAGCCACTCGACGGCGTCGGCCAGCCGTGGCTGAGACCACCGGAAGCCGTCCGCCTCGAGGACGCGGGGAACGAGCCGGGCCGAGGCGAGGATGTCGCCCGCGAACCCGCCCAGCGCGAGGCGGAGGGCCGGCGCGGGCACCCGCAGCAGCGCCGGGCGGTGCAGGGCCCGGGCGAGCGCACGGGTCAGCTCGCTGTTGCGGACGGGGTCGGGCGACGCCAGGTTCACCGGGCCGTGCACGCCCGAGGCGGTGAGGTGCCGGATCGCGCGGACGTGGTCCTCGAGGGTGATCCAGCTCCAGAACTCGCGACCGTCGCCCAGCGGGCCGCCGAGCCCCGCGCGGAGCAGGGGCAGCAGGCGGCCGAGCGCGCCGCCGTCGGGCGTGAGGACGAGCGACGTGCGCAGCAGGACGACCCGCACGCCGGCGTCCCGGGCCGGGTCGGTCGCGGACTCCCAGTCCGTCACGAGCTCGGCCAGGAAGCCGTCGCCGGCCCGTGCCGTCTCCGGCAGCGGCTCGTCGCCGCGGTCCCCGTACACGCCCATCGCGGACGCCTGGACCAGGGCCGGCGCGTCTGCCCCACGGCGGGCCAGCTCGCGGGCGAGCAGACCCGTGCCGGCCAGCCGCGAGCTGCGCAGCAGGGCCCGGTACCGCGGTGTCCATCTGCGGTCCCCGATGCCCACGCCGCCCAGGTTCACGACGGCGCCCGCGCCGTCGAGCGCGTCGGTCGGCAGCACGCCGCGGTCGGGGTCCCACGGGTGCGTCGTGACGCCGTCGTCGACGCCGGAAGGGTGGGCGCTTCCCGGCCGCACGAGGCGTCGGACCCGGACGCCGTCGGCCCGCAGGGACTCCACGAGCGCCGAGCCGATCAGCCCGCCCGACCCCGCGACCACGACGGTGCTCTCGTCAGCGTCCTCCATACCTGCCGACGCTAGACCATCGTGCTCGTCGGGGTCGTCCGGGTCGTCCGGACCTCGCCGCGGTGTGCGGGTACGAGTCCCGGCAGGTCCGAGCCACGGACGACGACGGCGCCCTCGTCCGCGGACGAGGGCGCCGTCAGGCTGCCGTGGTCGCGCGCCGGTCAGGGCGTCACGACGGGAGAGGCGACCGTCAGAGGCCGACCTCGGCCTCGAACGCGCCCTCCTCGATGCGGGCCTTGATGGCGGTGAGGAACCGCGCGGCGTCCGCACCGTCGACGAGCCGGTGGTCGTAGGACAGGAAGATGTAGCACATCGACCGGATGCCGATCACGTCGTTCCCGTCCGCGTCCTTGATCACCGCGGGCCGCTTGACGATCGTGCCCGTGCCGAGGATCGCGGTCGTGCCGCCCGGGACGATCGGCGTGTCGATGAGTGCGCCGCCCGAGCCGGTGTTCGTGATCGTGAACGTGGCGCCGGCGAGCTCGTCGGGGCCGACCTTGTTGTCACGGGTCCGGCCTGCGAGGTCCACGATCTTTCGGGCGATGCCGCCGATGTTGAGGTCGCCCGCGTCCTTGATCACGGGCACGACGAGGCCGCGCGGCGTGTCCACTGCGATGCCCACGTTCTCGTGCGCCGGGTAGGTGATGGTCTCGCCGTCGAACGACGCGTTGACCTTCGGGAACGCCTTCAGGGCCTCGATCGCGGCCAGCGTGAAGAACGGCAGGAACGTGAGGTTCGCCCCCTCCCGTGCCTTGAACCCTTCCTTCGCACGGGCACGGAGTGCCGCGACCTTCGTCACGTCGACCTCGACGACCGTCGTGAGCTGTGCCTGCGTCTGGAGCGCCTCGACCATGCGCTCGGCGACGATCTTGCGCAGACGGGTGGCCTTCTCGGTGGTGCCCCGCAGCGGCGAGGTCTCGAGCGCCGTCTTCGGAGCCGCGGCGGGGGCCGACGGTGCAGCGGCGGCCGGGGCTGGCGCTGCGGCGGCCTGCTCGGCCTTGCGGGCCGCCTCGAGGACGTCCTCCTTGCGGATGCGTCCGCCCACGCCGGTACCGGTCACGGTGGACAGGTCGACGCCCTTGTCGGCGGCGAGCTTGCGCACGAGCGGCGTGAGGTACGACTTGCCGCCGGCCGCGGGGGCCGCGGCGGGAGCCGGTGCCGGAGCAGCGGCGGGTGCCGGGGTCGCGGGAGCGGCGGGCTGCTGGACGGACGCGGGCTCGGGCGCGGGTGCCGGGGCGGGCTCGGGCTCGGGCTCGGGCTCGGGCGCCTTCTCCGGCGCAGCGGGCTCGGGCGCCTTCTCCGGCTCAGGGGCTGCCGGGGCGGCCGCACCCGAGCCGACGACGGCGAGCACGGCGCCGACCTCGACGGTCTCGTCCTCCTGGACGAGGATCTGCTGGAGCGTGCCGGCGACGGGGGACGGGATCTCGGTGTCGACCTTGTCGGTCGAGACCTCGAGCAGGGGCTCGTCGACCTCGACCGCGTCCCCGACCTGCTTGAGCCAGCGGGTGACGGTGCCCTCGGTCACGGACTCGCCGAGAGCCGGCAGCTTGATCTCCTCGCCACCGCCCTGGGACTGCGGCGCCTCTGCCGCCGCGGGCGCCTCCTCGGCCGGCGCCTCCTCGGCCGCAGGTGCGGCCTCGGGCTGCGCGGGTGCCTGCTCGGGCTCGGGCTCGGCTGCCGCGGCGGGCGCCTCCTCGGCGGCCGGTGCTGCCGCACCGCCGCCGGAACCGTCGCCGATCACGGCGAGGTTGGCACCGACCTCGACGGTCTCGTCCTCCTGGACGAGGATCTGCTCGAGCTTGCCCGCGACGGGGGACGGGATCTCGGTGTCGACCTTGTCGGTCGAGACCTCGAGCAGGGGCTCGTCGACGGCGACGTCGTCCCCGACCTGCTTGAGCCAGCGGGTGACGGTGCCCTCGGTGACGGACTCGCCGAGAGCCGGCATCTGCACGTTTTCGGACATGACCTGGGGGTCTCCTTCGATTGTGTCGTCAGTTGTGGGCGTGCAGAGGCTTGCCGGCCAGGGCGAGGTGTGCCTCGCCCAGGGCTTCGTTCTGCGTGGGATGGGCGTGGACCAGGGCGGCGACGTCCTCGGGATGCGCCTCCCAGTTCACGATGAGCTGGGCCTCGCCGACGAGCTCGCCGACACGGGCCCCGACGAGGTGGACCCCGACGACCGGGCCGTCCTTGCGGCGCACGAGCTTGACGAAGCCCTGCGTCGCGAGGATCTTGCTGCGGCCGTTGCCGGCGAGGTTGTAGTCGAGCGTCTCGACCGCGTCGTCGCCGAAGCGCTCGCGCGCCGCCTGCTCGGTGAGGCCGACGGACGCGACCTCCGGGTCCGAGTACGTGACGCGGGGGATTCCGGACTCGTCGATCGGCGCGGGCTCGAGCCCGGCGATCTGCTCGGCGACGTAGATGCCCTGCGCGAACCCCCGGTGCGCGAGCTGCAGGCCGGGCACGATGTCACCGGTCGCATAGACGTTCCCGACGCCGGTGTGCAGCCGCTCGTCGACGACGACGAAGCCGCGGTCGAGCCGCACGCCCTGCTCCTCGAAACCGAGGCCGGCGGTCCTCGGACCACGACCGACGGCGACGAGGAGGACCTCGGCGTCGAGCGTCTTCCCGGACTCGAGAGTCATGCGGACGCCCGAGTCGGTCTCGGCGACGGACGCGAAGCGGTCGCCGAGCGTGAACCCGATTCCACGTTTGCGGAACGCCCGCTCGAGGGCCTTGGAGACGGCGAGGTCCTCGGCGGGCACGAGGTGGTCGAGCGCCTCGACGACCTGCACGTCGGCGCCGAACGAGCGCCAGACGGACGCGAACTCGACGCCGATCACGCCGCCGCCGAGCACGAGCGCGGAGCGGGGCACGTAGTCGAGCTCGAGCGCCTGCTCGGACGTGATGACGCGGCCGCCGATCTCGATGCCGGGCAGCGTGCGGGAGTAGGAGCCCGTCGCGAGGACGACGTTGCGGCCGGTGTACCGCTCGCCGCCGACCTCGACGGTGTCCGGCGAGACGAGCTTCCCGTGGCCCTCGACGAGCGTGATCCCGCGTGCGGAGACGAGGCCCTGGAGGCCCTTGTACAGGCCGGCGACCACGCCGTCCTTGTACGCGGCGAGCGCCGCCATGTCGATGCCGTCGAAGGTGGCGCGCACCCCGAACGTCTCGGACTCGCGGGCCGCGTCCGCGACCTCGGCCGCGTGCAGGAGCGCCTTGGTGGGGATGCAGCCGCGGTGCAGGCAGGTGCCGCCGAGCTTGCCCTCCTCGACGAGCGCGACCGTCAGGCCGAGCTGCGCCGCGCGCAGCGCCGTCGCGTACCCGCCGCTCCCGCCGCCCAGCACGACGACGTCGAACGTGCGGGTCTCGGCCACGTGCTCCTCCTGGGTTCTGCTCCGACGTGCTGTCCCGACGGTGTCGGGCCCGGGCGCGCGGCGCCAGGCCAACCCACCCATCTTGGCACCATCGCCGCGCGCGCCCCAATCGGCGCGGGCCGCCCGGGGTGTGACGGTGCTCGCACCACCGCCGGGACCGAGAGCACCGCGGCAGCCCCGGCTACGCTACGCGCATGTCCCGGCTGCGCCGCCTGTTCTCCCGATCGTCCGGCCCCTCGTCCGCCCCCACGGCCGACGCGCGGCCCTCTCAGGCCGACGCGCGCCGCGCCACCACCGAGCACTTCCGGACGTTCGTGACCACGCGGGTCGGGGTCGAGGCGTACCTCGAGCCGCCGACCGGCGACATGCCGACGACGCTGCTCCTGATCGCGACCACGGGGGAGTGGACGCGCCGTCGGGTGCCCGACGAGAAGGCCGCGCGCGGGCTCGCCGACGACCTCGGCATCCCCCTGTACGACGTCCGCCGCACCGGCTACCCGCAGCGCATGCGGGAGTGGAACACGCGCCGTCGGCGGGGCGAGGCCTGACGCCGGGCCGCCCCGCGCGGGAAGCGGCCCGGCGTCGCTGCCGTCAGTGCGTCGCGCGCGCCTCGACGAGCCCGAGCAGGGTGCGCACGGCGATGCCCGTCCCGCCGACCGGCGTGTAGCCGAACGCCGACGCCTCGTTGAACGCGGGACCCGCGATGTCGAGGTGCGCCCACGGCGTGCTCCCGACGAAGTCCTTGAGGAACAGCCCCGCCACGAGCATCCCGCCGTGCCGCTCGCCGATGTTCGCGATGTCGGCGACCTTCGACGACAGCGACTCGCGCAGCTCGGCCGGCAGCGGCATGGGCCAGAACTGCTCGCCGGCGCGGCCAGCGGCAGCCACCACCTCGTCGCGTACGTCGTCGGTCCCCATGACGGCGGACACGCGGGCTCCGAGCGCGACCATCTGTGCGCCCGTGAGGGTGGCGACGTCGAGCACGACGTCGGGCTTCTCCTCGATCGCCGCGACCAGGCCGTCGGCGAGGACCAGGCGCCCCTCGGCGTCCGTGTTGAGGACCTCGACGGTCTTGCCGCCACGGATCGTGATGACGTCGCTCGGGCGCTGCGCGGTACCCGACGGCATGTTCTCGGCGAGGCACAGCCAGCCGGTGACCGCGACGGGCAGCTTGAGCCGGGCGGCCGCGAGCACGGTCCCGAGCACCGCGGCCGCACCGGCCATGTCGGACTTCATCGCGACCATCGACGTCGGCGGCTTGAGCGAGATGCCGCCCGAGTCGAACGTGATGCCCTTGCCGACGAGCGCGACCTTCGCGGCCGGCTTCGACGGCGACCAGGCCACCTTGACCAGGCGCGGGCCGCGGACCGAGCCCTGCCCGACGGCCACCAGCCCCCCGTACCCGCCGGAGGCGAGCGCCTTGTCGTCGAGCACCGTGACCTTGACACCCGTGCCCTTCGCGGCGTCCTTGGCCGCGCCGGCGAAGGCCTCGGGGTACAGGTCGTTGGGGGCGGCGTTCACGAGGTCGCGCACCAGGTGCACGGACGTCGCGAGGACGCGTGCGCGCTCGGCCGCGTCCCGCGCCGCCTTCGCGTCGGGCACGACGACCTGGACGGCGCCGACGGCGGCCGGCTTCTCGGGGTCGGTCGTGTACCGGTCGAAGGCGTACGCGCCCAGAGCGGCGCCCTCGAGCGCTGCGGCGACCGCGTCGTCCGACGCGAGCGGCAGCGCGACGGCGACCGTCGACGTCCCCGCGAGCGTGCGGACCGCCGCGCCGGTGCCGCGGCGCAGGGCCTCGGCGTCGTCGGCGTCCGGTCCCAGCCCGGTGACGACGACGACCCGGGCGGCGACGCCGTCGGGCGCGGGGAAGCGGTGGACGTCGTCGGGCGCGCCGGTGATCCCGAGCGCGGGGGCGAGCGAGGCGAGCCGGGTCGCGGCTGCCGCGGGCAGGGCGTCGGCAAGGACGCGCGGGCCGAGTTCGGTGCGGACGGCGCCGACGACGAGCGCGTCGACGTCGAGGGAGGCGGGGGAGGCGGTGGTCACGGTGAGGTCTGTCACCCGGCGATGCTAGCGCCGGTCCCCGGCCCGGGCCCGCGCGCAGGCCGGACGGCGCTCGGGGCGGATCGGGCGATCCGGGTAGGCTGCGGGGCGTGACCGTCCCCCTCACCGTGCTCGTGGTCGCCGCGAGCCTGGCGCTCGCCGCGTGGGCCGGGTGGTTCGTCTACCGGGACCGTCCGGTGATCCTGCGCCAGCTCTGGGGCGCGTCGGTGGTCGAGGCCCTCGTGGTCGTCGAGGCCGTCGTGGCCGGCGTCCTTCTCGCCGGCTCGGCCACGGTCGACAGTCCCGGGCTGTTCTGGGGGTACGTCGCGGCGTCGCTGCTGATCCTGCCCTTCGCGGCGGCGGTGGCGTTCGCGGAACGGACCCGCTGGAGCTCGGTGGTGCTGCTGCTCGCGGCCGTGACGGTCGCGTTCCTGCAGCTGCGCATGACCCAGGTCTGGGCCGGTTGAGTGCCGCGCCCCGAGACGACCGAGAGCAAGGAGACCGCCGTGACCGGTGAGCACCCCGACGCGTCGCACGACGCAGCGCCACCGACCCGGGCCGGGTTCGGGCGCGTGCTCGTGGCGGTCTACGGGATCCTGGCGCTCGCGGCGACGGGACGCGCGAGCTACGAGCTCGCGACGAAGTTCTCCGACGCGCCCGTCGCGTACCTGCTCTCGCTGCTCGCCGCCGTCGTCTACATCCTCGCGACGGTCGCGCTGTGGCGTGGAGGAGCCTGGCGCGGCGTCGCCTGGGTGTCGTGCTCGGTCGAGCTCGTGGGCGTGGTCGCCGTCGGGATCGCCTCCCTCGCCGACGCCGACGCGTTCCCCGCCTCGACCGTCTGGTCGGGCTTCGGGTCCGGGTACGGGTACATCCCGCTGGTCCTGCCGTTCGTCGGCCTGTGGTGGCTGTGGCACACGCGGCCCCTCGTCGCAGAAGGAGGAGCGTCCGCGTGAAGGTCTACGCCGCCCTGTTCCAGGGCTTCTTCCGGCACCTCGATCCCGAGCAGGCCCACCATCTCGCGTTCTCCGTCATCCGGGCGGTCGGCGTCGTGCCCGGCGTGCGCACGGTGCTCCGGCGGACGCTCGCGCCCTTCGCCGAGAGCACGACGCGCGGCCCCGGCTCGGTCCAGGCGCTCGGCCGGTCGTTCCCTGCACCCCTCGGGCTCGCCGGCGGCTTCGACAAGGACGCGCTCGCGGTCCGCGGCCTCGCGACCATCGGGTTCGCGTTCGTCGAGATCGGCACGGTGACCGCGCACGCGCAGCCGGGGAACGAGAAGCCGCGGCTCTTCCGGGTGCTCGACCAGCGGGCGATCCGCAACCGGATGGGCTTCAACAACCGCTCCGCGGCCGCGGCGGCCGAGCGGCTGAAGCGGCTCCGGAGGACGTCGGGCGGCCGGGCCGTCGTCGTCGGGGCGAACATCGGCAAGACCAAGGTCACCCCCTCGGCCGACGCGGCCGCGGACTACGCGACCAGCGCCGGGCTGCTCGCCCCGCACGCCGACTACCTCGTCGTGAACGTGTCGTCACCGAACACCCCCGGCCTGCGGGACCTGCAGTCCGTGGAGTCGCTGCGGCCGATCCTCGTCGCGGTCCGGGAAGCCGCGGACACCGCCACGACCGGCTCGGGCGGGCCGCGCGTCCCTCTGCTCGTCAAGATCGCTCCCGACCTCGTCGACGACGACGTGGACGCCGTCGCGGACCTGGTGCTCGAGCTCGGGCTCGACGGCGTGGTCGCGGTCAACACCACGATCGCCCACGACCTCGGCCCCGGCGGGCTGTCGGGGCCGCCGCTGCTGCCGCGCGGCCTGGACGTCGTGCGGCGCCTGCGCGAGCGCCTCGGCGCGGGACCCGTCATCATCGGCGTGGGCGGCATCACCACCGTCGACGACGCCCGCGCCTACCTCGAGGCGGGCGCGGACCTGCTGCAGGGGTACACGGCGTTCATCTACGAGGGCCCGTTCTGGGCCTCGCGCATCAACCGCGCTCTGACGACGGCGACGCCGTCCGAGCCGGGCCAGTGAGGGGAGCACGGGGATGATCCGGCCGCAGTGGACCTGGCGCTTCGTCGACGGCGAGGGGCGTGAGCTCACGGAGCCCGCGACGCCTCTCTTCACCAACCAGTACGACGCCGAGCAGTGGCTCGGGGAGACGTGGCGGACGCTCGCCGGGCAGGGCGTCGTGACGGCGACCGTCCTGCACGAGGGCGAGGCCGCTGCGCCCGCGGTGGAGCTGCGGGTGGGCTGAGAGCCCGAGGACTACTCCGCGGGACGGCCCTGGATCACTCCGGGTAGACGCCGTGCTTCGCGTGCACCGGCTTCGGCATGCGCGACCGGCGGAGCTGGAAGGCCCGCATGACGGCGTAGAACGCCGTCCCCTTGGGAATCTCGCCGAACTTGGTGCGCAGGCGCTTCTTGAGGCCGAACCACATGATCACGGCGTCGACGACGGCGATGAGCACGAGCACGTACAGCGCGGCGAGGACGACGAACGAGATCACCGCGTCGCGGCCCGTCGTGACGATCATCACGACGAAGAACAGCAGCGCGATCGGCAGGAAGTACTCGGCGATGTTCCAGCGCGCATCCACGTAGTCGCGGACGTAGCGGCGGGCGGGGCCCTTGTCCTTCGCCGGCAGGTAGCGCTCGTCGCCGGCCTTCATGGCCTGGTACTGGCGGGCGCGGGCCTCGCGCTGGGCCGACTTGGCGTCGCGGCCCGCCGCGCGGCGGTCCGTCGGGACGAGCGGACGCTTGTTGGCGGCCTCGGACTCCTTGCGCTTGGGCGTCGGGCGGCCCTTGCCGTCGCCGGTTCCCGGGAGGAGCCCAGGAGTCGGCTCGGGGGTCTCTGACTGCTTGTTGCGAAGGAGTGCCACGGGTTGAGGATAGTCGAGGCTCCTGGGCGTTCTCTGCGTGCCCGCCATGCCGGCCGCGGGCGTCAGCGGGGAGCGACGTCCACGGCGCGCGCCCAGGTGGCGACGTCGTCGGGCAGCTCGGGCTCTTCGACCTCACGGCCGTGGAGGCTCGCGAGGAAGGCGATCACGTCGGGCGCGGGGACGCGCGAGCCGTCGCGGTGCAGAAAGCGGCCGGCCACGAGCCCGCGCGCGCTGAGCTCCTCGTCACGCCAGAACGACTGCTCCATGTAGACGACGCGCTCGTCCCAGCCGAGCACGCGCGTGCGGATCTCGAACCGGTCGCCGAGCTTGAGCGAGCGGCGGTACTTCATGGTCGACGCCGCGACGACGGCGTACCAGCCGCGCTCCTTGAGCGCGCCGAGCGCGTCGATGTCCGCCATGTAGTTCGTGCGCGCGACGTCCATCATCTGCAGGTACGTGCCGTTGTTGACGTGCCAGTAGTAGTCGAGGTCGCCCGGGTGCACGCGCATGCGCGTGATCGAGGGTCCCAGGACGGGGACGGACGGGTCGGCCTTGCGCGGGCGCACGGCAGCGAGCGCGAGCTGGATCTGACGAGTCACCCGAGCAGGCTACTACCCGGGACTCCCGGTCTCGGGTAACCGTGACCGGGTCAGAGCCCCGGGAGCGCCAGCATCTGGTCGAGCGCCACGCGCGCCCAGTGCGCGTCGTCCGCGTCGACGACGATCCGGTTCACCGTGCGGCCCTCGACGAGCTCCTCCATCGCCCAGACCAGGTGCGGCAGGTCGATCCGGTTCATCGTCGAGCAGAAGCAGACCGTCGAGTCGAGGTAGTGGACCTGGAGCTCCGGGTGCTGGGCCGCGAGGCGGCGCACCAGGTTGAGCTCCGTGCCGATCGCCCAGCTCGAGCCCGGCTCCGCGGCGTCGAGCGCCCTGATGATGAACTCCGTCGAGCCCACCTGGTCCGCCGCGGTCACGACCTCGTGCTTGCACTCCGGGTGCACCATGACCGTCACGTCGGGCACCGCCGCCCGGACCGCCTCGACGTTGCGGGCCGAGAACCGGCCGTGCACCGAGCAGTGACCTCGCCACAGGATGACGCGCGCCGCCGCGAGCTCGGCCTCCGTCAGGCCTCCGTCGGGCTTGCGCGGGTCGTAGACGACGCACGCGTCGAGCGGGATGCCGAGCTGCAGCACCGCGGTGTTGCGGCCCAGGTGCTGGTCGGGGAGGAACAGGATCTTGCCCGCGCCGTCGCCCGCGCCCTCGGCGGCCCCCGCCGCGTCCGCGCGCTCGAACGCCCAGCGCAGCGCCACCTCCGCGTTCGACGACGTGCACACGGTGCCGCCGTGGCGCCCCGTGAACGCCTTGATCGCCGCGGAGGAGTTCATGTACGTCACGGGGACCGTGCGCCCTGCGAGCCCGAGATCGTCGAGCACGTCCCACGCCTCGTCGACCTGGTCGATCGCGGCCATGTCCGCCATGGAGCAGCCCGCCGCGAGGTCCGGCAGCACGACCTGCTGGGCGGCGTCCGACGTGAGGATGTCCGCGGACTCGGCCATGAAGTGGACGCCGCAGAACAGCACGAACTCCGCCTCGGGCCGCGCCGCGGCCTCGCGCGCGAGCTTGAAGGAGTCGCCCGTCACGTCGGCGAACCGGATCACCTCGTCGCGCTGGTAGTGGTGCCCCAGCACGAACGCCCGGTCGCCCAGCGCGGCACGCGCCGCGACCGCCCGTTCGACGAGATCGGGGTCGGAGGCCGCGGGCAACGCACCCGCGCACTCGACGCCCCGCTCGGACGCGAGGTCGCGCCCCTGCCCGAGCAGGAGGAGGGGAGAGGGGGCCGGCTCCGCGAAGCCGGCGCCGCTGGACGTCTCGAGCAGCGTGGTCACGCGTCGATCATCGCATGCGCCGACCAGCGCCCCGCGGGCCTCTCCGACCAGCGAGCCACGCCGCGACCGACCGCTGTCCGGGCGTACGCTGGAGACGCGGCGCCACCGCGGCGTCGTCGGGCCGGACGGCCGGTCCGGGTGTCCGGCGGAGGTTCCCGAGACTCGCGGGAACACGATCGCGCGGAGCGCGGTTGACGCTCACGGAGACGCCCGGGCATGCCACCCGGTGCCACGACCGGGGCCCGGCCCCTGCGACCAGCGGAGAACGAACATGAGCGAGACGACCGAGATCGCCACCCACGGCGTGAACCTCACCGACGTCGCGGCGGACAAGGTCCGCAGCCTCCTCGAGCAGGAAGGACGAGACGACCTGCGGCTGCGGGTCGCCGTCCAGCCCGGCGGCTGTTCCGGCCTGATCTACCAGCTCTACTTCGACGAGCGCGTGCTCGACGGTGACGCGCTGCGCGACTACGACGGCGTCGAGGTCGTCGTGGACCGCATGAGCGTCCCCTACCTCGAGGGCGCGACGATCGACTTCGCGGACACCATCGAGAAGCAGGGCTTCACGATCGACAACCCGAACGCCGGCAGCTCCTGCGCCTGCGGCGGCTCTTTCAGCTGACAGGTCGCCCGGGGAACAAACCGGGTCGCGACCGACTCAGGCCGCGGGGGCTCCGTGCGCCGCTCAGGCCGCGGGGGCTCCGTGCGCCGCTCAGGCCGCGGGGGCTCCGTGCGCCGCTCAGGCCGCGGGGGCTCCGTGCGCCGCTCAGGCCGCGGGGGCCTGGCCACTCACCTCCACCGTGAGCGACCAGGTCCCCGCGGCTTCGTCGTGCTCGGAGCCGACGACGGCGTGCCCGCGCATCCGTGCCCAGGCCGGCACGTCGTGCTCGGCCGCCGGATCCGTGGCGAGGACGGTCAGCAGGGCGCCCGGGGCTGCGTCTCGGGCCGCGGCGGCGAGCCGGATCACCGGCAGCGGGCACCGCAAGCCACGTGCGTCGACGACGACGGTCGGGCTCACAGGGCCTGCGCCCCCAGGAAGGAGCGCACCCGCGCGACGGCGCCGGGCAGCACGGCGAGGAAGCGCTCGACATCGTCCCGGGTCGTCTCACGGTCGAGCCCGATCCGCACGTTGCCGTGCGTGAGCACGCCCATCGCCGCGAGCACGTGCGACGGCTCGAGGGAGCTCGAGGTGCAGGCGGAGCCCGACCCGACGGCGAAGCCCGCCCGGTCGAGCTCCGTCACGAGCGCCTCCCCGTCGACGTAGAGGCACGAGAAGGTCACGACGTGCGGCAGACGGTCGTCCGGGTCTCCGACCACCTCGACGTCGGGCACCTCGGCCGCGACGCACGTCCGGACGAGGTCGACGAGAGCGCGCCGCCGGCGGTCCTCCTCGGCGCGGTCCGCGAGCACGGCCTCGAGCGACGCCGCGGCCGCGAACGCCGCAAGCACCGATGGCCCGCCGGGGAAGAAGCGGTCCTCGTCCTCGGGCGCGACAGGTCGCCACCGCACCCCGCGCCGGACCACCAGCACGCCCGCCCCGGGAACCGAGCCCCAGTCGCGCGGGTCGAGGGCGAGGACGTCCCACGCCGCCCCCACGTCCACGTGCCCCGCGCTCGCGCCGGCGTCGACGATCAGTGGCACCCCCCGCGCGGTCGTGGCCGCGTGCGCCGCGCCCGTCGGCTGGAGCGTGCCGACCTCGCCGTTCGCGTGCTGCAGGGCGGCGAGCGCGGTAGGCCCGTCGTCTAGGGCCGCCGCGAAGGCCTCCGTGTCCACCGCGCCGGTGCGGTGGACAGGCACGCGCTCGACGTCGAGCCCCGCGTGCTCGCCCGCGTGCAGCACCGCGGCCCGCTCGACGGCGCTCACGACCGCGCGCGTGCCCGCGCGGCGTCGTCCCGCCGCCACTCCCAGGACCGCCGCGTGGAGCGCGGCCGTGTGCGACGGCGCGACGTGGACCTCCTCGGTGCGCGCGCCCACGGCCCCGGCCAGCGACTCGCGTGCCCCGTCGAGGAGCGCACGCGCCCGGCGGCCCTCGGTGCTCAGCCGGCGTGGGTCGGCCCAGCCGTCGTCCAGCGCCTGCTCGAACGCCCGGCGCGCCACCGGATGGATGCGCGCCGCTCCCGAAGCGTCGAGCCATGCGCGCCGGGGCGCCTCCGCCGTCGTCGGGGGAGCGGAGGACGGGGTGGGATCGGTCACAACGCCCACCCTAGACGCGGCGAACGATCTGACAGATCGGTAGGGTCCGCCAGCAAGGACGGGGCGTTCCGCGGAATCCTGCCCGACGTGGAGGGCAGGTTCGCATGACGGCCCGATCTGCGGTGATCGTCCGGGGCGCCACGGGCGCGGACCCGTGGGAACGCGCGCTAGGCTGCGTGTGTCGAGAACGAAGGTCTTGCGGAGGACTCGTGGAGCCACGGGTCCACCCTGACGTGACGTGAGAGGCCCCCCCTTGCACCCGCACACCCCCCGCCGCCGCAGGTGGCAGCTCGTCACCGGAGCGGCCCTCGCCGCGTCGGTCGCGCTGCTCGCGTCCGGCTGCTCGCCCGACAAAGTGAAGCGTGGCTTCCTGCCCGGCTATGACGACGGCAAGCAGGTCACCGACCAGACCGCCCGGATCACGCACCTGTGGAACGGTTCCTGGATCGCGCTGCTCGTGGTCGGCGTGATCACGTGGGGCCTGATGATCTGGTGCATCGCTGCCTACCGGAAGCGCAAGGGCGACGACGCCCTGCCGATCCAGACGCGGTACCACATGCCCCTCGAGATCATGTACACGGTCGTCCCGATCGTCGCGATCCTCGTCCTGTTCTTCTACACGAACCGCGACGTCACCGAGATCAAGAAGGTCAGCGGCACGCCCGACGTCACCATCGGCGTCATCGGCAAGCAGTGGAGCTGGGACTTCAACTACGTCGACGAGGACGTCCACGAGGCGGGCGTCATGGCGCAGGACGTCGGCTCGCTGACCAAGGACGACCTCGTCGACGGCGCCAAGGGCACCGACAAGGCGATGCCGACGCTGTACCTGCCCGTCGGCAAGAAGGTCCTGTTCAACCTGACGACGCGCGACGTCGCCCACTCCTTCTGGGTCCCCGCGTTCCTCTACAAGGAGGACCTCATCCCGGGTCACCCGAACTCGTTCGAGATGACCCCGCTCCGTGAGGGCACGTATGCAGGCAAGTGCGCCGAGCTGTGCGGCGAGTGGCACTCGAGCATGCTCTTCAACGTCAAGGTGGTCTCCGAGCAGGAGTACCAGCAGCACATCGAGGACCTGCGCGCTGCGGGCCAGACGGGGCTGCTGTCGGACGCCTACGACCGTTCGCAGAACGACGGCGAGACGGCGGGCAACCTGCCGACGGACAGTGAGGGTGGTCAGTGATGGCGCACGCAGAATCGATCCCCGGGCTGCGGGTGGAGCGCCAGACGCTGGGCCGCACCGTCGTCAAGTGGGTCACCTCGACCGACCACAAGACGATCGGGTACCTGTACCTCATCAGCTCGTTCGTGTTCTTCCTGATCGGCGGCGTCATGGCGCTGCTGATCCGCGCTGAGCTCTTCGAGCCCGGGCTGCAGGTCGTGCAGAGCCGCGAGCAGTACAACCAGCTCTTCACGATGCACGGCACGATCATGCTGCTGATGTTCGCGACGCCGCTCTTCGCGGGCTTCACGAACGTCATCATGCCGCTGCAGATCGGTGCCCCCGACGTCGCGTTCCCGCGCCTGAACATGGTGGCGTACTGGTTCTACCTGTTCGGCTCGCTCATCGCGGTCGGCGGCTTCCTCACCCCGCAGGGTGCGGCCTCGTTCGGCTGGACGGCGTACGCGCCGTTGTCCGACACGACGTTCTCACCGGGCGTCGGTGGCGACATGTGGGTGTTCGGACTCGCGCTGAGCGGCTTCGGCACGATCCTCGGTGCGGTCAACTTCATCACCACGATCATGACGATGCGCGCCCCGGGCATGACCATGTTCCGGATGCCGATCTTCACGTGGAACGCCCTCATCACGAGCATCCTCGTGCTCATGGCCTTCCCGCCCCTCGCGGCCGCGCTGCTGGGCCTCGGTGCGGACCGCCGGCTCGGCGCGCAGGTGTTCAACCCCGACAACGGGGGAGCGGTCCTCTGGCAGCACCTGTTCTGGTTCTTCGGGCACCCCGAGGTCTACATCATCGCGCTGCCGTTCTTCGGCATCATCTCGGAGATCCTGCCGGTCTTCAGCCGCAAGCCGATCTTCGGCTACAAGGGTCTCGTCTACGCGACGATCTCCATCGCGGCGCTGTCCGTGACGGTCTGGGCGCACCACATGTACGTGACCGGCGCGGTGCTCCTCCCGTTCTTCTCGATCATGACGATGTTCATCGCGGTCCCGACCGGCGTGAAGTTCTTCAACTGGATCGGGACGATGTGGCGCGGCAAGCTCACGTTCGAGACACCGATGCTCTGGTCGATCGGCTTCCTGGTCACCTTCCTCTTCGGTGGTCTGACCGGCGTCATCCTCGCGAGCCCGGCGCTGGACTTCCAGCTCTCCGACTCGTACTTCGTGGTCGCGCACTTCCACTACGTGGTCTTCGGCACCGTCGTGTTCGCGATGTTCGCGGGCTTCTACTTCTGGTGGCCCAAGATGACGGGCCGCATGCTCGACGAGCGCCTCGGCAAGATCCACTTCTGGCTGCTGTTCGTGGGCTTCCACGCGACGTTCCTCATCCAGCACTGGCTCGGCGTCGACGGCATGCCCCGTCGGTACGCGGACTACTCGCCCGAGGACGGCTTCACCTGGATGAACCAGGTGTCGACGATCGGCTCGTTCATCCTCGCCGCGTCGATGATCCCGTTCGTGTGGAACGTCTACTCGACCTGGCGCAACGCGCCGAAGGTCACCGTGGACGACCCGTGGGGCTACGGCATGTCGCTCGAGTGGGCCACGTCCTGCCCCCCGCCGCGGCACAACTTCACCTCGCTGCCGCGCATCCGCTCGGAGCGTCCCGCCTTCGACCTGCACCACCCCGAGGTCGCGGCCATGGACCACGCGGACGAGCACCCCTCGCCGGCAGCCCAGGTCTTCGGCGAGGCCGACCGGCGTGGGCACACGGAAGCCACGGCCGGACGAGTCGAAGGCCGCCCTGAGCACGGCACCGGCCGGACGGAGGACACCAAGTGAAGCTCGAGTCCAAGCTCTTCCTCCTCCTGACGCCGTTCTTCGCGGCGATCGGCGTGGTCTACGGCCTGTGGAGCCACTGGGAGCCGGTCGGCTCGGTCGGGATCTTCCTCGTCGCCGCGTTGTCCGCGATGATCGGGACGTTCCTCGCCCTCACGGCACGGCGCATCGACCCGCGGCCCGAGGACAATCCCTACGGCGAGATCGACGAGGGTGCCGGAGACCAGGGCGTGTACGCGCCATGGAGCTGGTGGCCCCTCGCGATCGCTTTCCCTGCCGCGCTGACGTTCCTCGGCCTGGCCGTGGGCTGGTGGCTCGTCGGGATCGGCATCGCGCTCGGCGTGGTCGGTCTCATCGGGTGGGTCTTCGAGTACTCTCGCGGTCAGCACGCGCACTGACGCTGCTTCACCGTCACACCGACAGCGGCCGGGCCGTCCCTGAGGGGGCGTCCCGGCCGCTGTCGTTGTTGCCCACGGTGACGTCCGCCCGACCCACCCGTCGCCGTCGTCCATCCCCACGACCGGTCGCCCCAGACCCGCACACACCGGATTCCGCGGCGGCCGACCATGCGATCGGCCACCCCCGAACGCGCCGATCATGTGAAGATCCCCGTTCTCCGCGCCGAAATGGGGTGTGTCCGCATGCTCGGCGCAGTGGAGAGAGTGGGACCGCATGCGAGGGGCACCCGACGACGGCGCCCGGTCGGAGGACACCGGGGCACCGCCGAGTCAGCCAGTCCGATTGTCGCGAGTCAGCGTGAACTTCCCGCTGACTCGCGACGAATGCGTTGACTCGCGACACGGCCCGGCGGCGGCCGAGCAGCTGCGACGGAGGCGAGCCGAACGTCGAGCGGGTGGGCGCGGGGAGGTGGTGAAGGGCGTCAGGGAGTGCGCACGGCCCCCAGGGCCGAAGCACGACAGCCCGAACCACCTCGCCGCACCCACCCGCGACCCCGACCACGTCGCCATCGACGAACACGACGTCACCATCGACGAAGGGCCGCACCCCCGACGGGATGCGGCCCTTCAGCGACGGTCTGGCGGGCTGAGACGCCGCCAGCAAGATGTCGTCAGGCGGGAACGATGAGTCCTGCCGTCTGCGTACGAGCACGCGTGAAGCGGGCGTCGGCGTCGGCCCAGTTCACGATGTTCCACCAGGCCGTCACGTAGTCGGCGCGCACGTTCTGGTAGTCCAGGTAGTAGGCGTGCTCCCAGACGTCCAGGAGGACGAGCGGGACGAGCCCGAGGGCGATGTTGCCCTGCTGGTCGTAGAGCTGGACGATGATGAGCTTCTGCCCGATCGAGTCCCAGGCCAGGATGGCCCAGCCGGAGCCCTGCACGCCGGCCGCGGTCGCGGCGAAGTGCTTCTTGAAGGCCTCGAAGGAACCGAAGTCCTGGTCGATGGCCGCGGCGAGCTCGCCGGTCGGCTCACCGCCACCGTCGGGGGAGAGGTTCTGCCAGAACGCCGAGTGGTTCACGTGACCGCCGAGGTTGAACGCGAGGTTCTTCTCGTGCAGGTTCACGGCAGCGAGGTCACCGGACTCGCGGGCTTCGGCGAGCTTGTCGAGCGCCGTGTTGGCACCCGTCACGTAGGCGGCGTGGTGCTTGTCGTGGTGGAGCTCCATGATGCGCCCGGAGATGTGCGGCTCGAGGGCCGCGTAGTCGTAGGGAAGCTCGGGGAGCGTGTAGACAGCCATGCGTCACTACCTTCCTGGATGTGGTGAGGCCCGCCCGCACGTGTCACCGGCAAGATGCCGGGAACACGTGCGAACGGGCCATGTACCTACTCTGCGACGAACTCAGTGCGATCGCTCGGTGGCGTCCGCGGAGTGGTCCGGTGCAACGAGGGTGTGGTCCTCGCCTCCCGGCAGGGCGTCGTGCTCGCCGTGCGAGTGCGACGCTGCGAGCTCTGCGGGGGTCACCGGGTCGATGCGGTCCTCGTAGAAGAACCGGGACAGCTTCGCCCAGCGCTTCGCCGACTTGTAGGACTTGTCCTTGGTGCCCTTCGGTCCCGCGGGGGCGGGCAGCTCGAGCGGCCGGGGCGCGTCGTAGCTGACGCGGAGCCAGCGCTCCTGCTCGTCCAGGGGACGGTGCACCTCGATGTACTCGCCGGACGCGAACCGGACGATGCGGCCGGTCTCGTGCCCGTGCAGGACGAGCTCCCGGTCCTTGCGCTGCAGGCCGAGGCAGATCCGCTTCGTGATCCAGAACGCGAACCAGGGGCCGACGAAGACCAGCACCCGGAAGAACCACGTGATCTCGTTGATCGAGAGGTGGAAGTGGATCGCGATGAGGTCGTTCGATCCGGCGAACGCCAGGATGATGAAGAACGCCAGGAACGCCATGCCGATGCCCGTGCGGGTCGGCCGGTTGCGCGGCCGGTCGAGGACGTGGTGCTCACGGTTGTCGCCCGTGACCTTGGCCTCGAGGAACGGATACAGCGCAAAGCCGATGAGCAGCAGGACGGGCAGCACCGCCGGGACGAGGACGTTGAGCGACCAGGTGAAGTCACCCCACGACACGAACTCCGCCTGCCCCGGCATGAGTCGGAGCGATCCCTCGAGGAACAGCATGTACCAGTCGGGCTGGGCACCCGCGGAGATGGGGGAGGGGTCGTACGGTCCGTAGTTCCACACCGTGTTGATCGCCATGGTCGCGCCCATGAGGGACAGGACCGCGAAGACCACGAAGAAGAACCCGCCGGCCTTCGCCGTGTACACGGGGAAGAGCGGGAAGCCCACGACGTTGCCGTCCTTGCGTCCACCGCCCGGGTACTGGGTGTGCTTGTGCACGACGACGAACATCAGGTGCAGCGCGACGAGCGCCAGGATGATCGCGGGGATCAGCAGGATGTGGAGCGTGAACAGTCTCGGGATGATCTGTTCGCCCGGGAAGTCGCCGCCGAAGATGAAGTACGACATGTACGAGCCGATCACGGGGATCGACTTGACGACGCCGTTCGCGATCGCGAGGCCGTTGCCGGACAGGACGTCGTCGGGCAGCGAGTAGCCGGTGAAGCCGGCGAGGAGGCCTGTGAGCAGCAGCGTGAACCCGATGAGCCAGTTGAACTCGCGCGGGCGGCGGAACGCGCCGGTGAAGAACACGCGCATCATGTGCGTGACGATCGACGCCATGAAGACGAGCGCTGCCCAGTGGTGGATCTGACGCATCAGCAGGCCGCCACGCACCTCGAACGACAGGCGCAGCGTCGACGCGAACGCGTCGGACATGAGCAGGCCGTGCATGGTGGCCGGCTCGCCCTCGTAGGTGCTCAGGCTCATGCTCGGCACGAAGAACATCGTCAGGAACGTGCCAGTGATGAGCAGCACCACGAACGAGTAGAGCGCGATCTCACCGAGGAGGAAGGACCAGTGGTCCGGGAAGACCTTGCGCGCGAACTCCTTGACCGCGTGGCCGATGCCGGTGCGGTTGTCGAGATAGTCCGACGCGCGCCCGATCGGCGTCGTCGGCTCGGTGGCCGAAGGCCGGGTCGTTGTCGTCGTCACCGCAGTCGCTCCCAGTAGCTCGGGCCGATGGGCTGGTCGAATCCGTCCTGTGCCACGAGGTAGCCCTCGGAGTCGACGGTGATCGGCAGCTGCGGCAGGGGCCGCTTCGCGGGGCCGAACACGACCTTCGCGCCGTCGGCGACGTCGAACGTCGACTGGTGGCACGGGCAGAGGAGGTGGTGGGTCTGCTGCTCGTAGAGCGCGACAGGGCAACCCACGTGGGTGCAGATCTTGGAGAACGCGATGATGCCGTCGTAGGTCCAGTTCTCCTTGCCCTTGGCGAAGGGCTTGAAGTCGCGGGGGTCCAGCCGGACCATCAGGACGAGGGCCTTGGCCTTCTCGCTGATCCACTCGCCGGTCTGGCGGTACTCGTCGCTGACCTCCGGGATGACGTGCACGGCGGAGCCGATCGTCACGTCCGAGGCCTTGATGGGGCGGCCCGTGGGGTCGTAGGTGAGACGCGTGCCCTTCTTCCACAGCGTCGTGCGGAAGGTGCCGACGTTCCAGTCGCCGCCGACCGAGCTGATCAGCGGCACGGCGATGGTGAGCGGGAACAGCGCGAGGGCGGAGACCACGACGCCCTTGAGGACGCCGCGGCGGCCGATGCCCGAGTCCTTGATGCCGTCGGCCAGCTTCTGGACGGCGATCTCGCGGACGTCGTCGGGGCTGCGCGTGGTGTGGCGGTCCTCGACGACCTCGTGGTCGGACATGAGCGTCTTGGCCCAGTGGATCGCGCCGACGCCGATCCCGGCGAGCGCGAAGAAGATCGCGATGCCGAGCGTCATCGTCGAGGCCCGGACACCGCCGATGGTGCCGTCCGGGCGCACGGCGAAGTAGGCCCACAGGGCCACGATCGTGCCGATGACGGAGATGGTGAAGAGGACCACGACCTGGCGCTCGGCGCGCTTGTCGGCCTTGGGGTCCGTGTCCGCCATGCGGTGGCGGTGCTCGGGGATTCCCGGGTCCTGGAAGTGCTCGAGGTCGCCCTCCGGGTGGGGGACCGTCACGTCGGTCGTCTTGCTCACGAGGACTTCGCTCCGATCCAGACAGCGGCGCCGATCAGGAGGCCGAGACCGACCACCCAGGCCCAGATGCCCTCGGACACCGGGCCGAGCGAGCCGAGGGTCGCGCCACCCGCGCTGCCGTGGCGCTGGGCCTCGAGGTACGCGATGACGTCACGCTTCTCGTCGGGGGTGATGTTGGCGTCGTTGAACACCGGCATCGACTGCGGACCCGTGAGCATCGCCTGGTAGATGTTGCGTGCCGACGTGCGCTCGAGCGACGGTGCGTACTTGCCCTCGGAGAGCGCACCGCCCTGTCCGGTGGCGTTGTGGCACATCGCGCAGTTGGTGCGGAAGATCTCCGCGCCCGTCGCGGGGTTGCCCTTGGAGCCGTCGACCTGCTCGTCGGTCGGGATCGCGGGGCCGGCGCCGAGCGACGCGATGTACGCGGCGAGCTGCGTCGTCTGCTCGTCGGTCATCTGTCGCGGCTTGGTCTGCGCCTGCGGGCCGTCCATGGCCATCGGCATGCGGCCGGTCGAGACCTGGAAGTCGACGGCGGCCGCGCCGACGCCGATCAGCGACGGTGCGTTGGCCGTGCCCTGGGCGTCGAGCCCGTGGCACGTGGCGCAGTTGGCCTGGAACAGCTTCTTACCGGTCTCGATGTCCTGCGTGCTGGCGGAGTCCGCCCGCGCCTGGCTCGGCGCGAGGACGGCGTAGACGCCGCCAGTGACCAGCAGCGCCAGCAGCAGCAGCACGACCGGCGCGAACCGGTGGTGCCTGCGGGCGGCGAGTGCCTTCACGGGTGATCCTCGTCTCGCGGTGGGGGGTGTGGGGTTCAGGGGTGGTGGTGCGTCAGCGCAGGAGGTAGATGACGCTGAAGAGCGCCACCCACACCACGTCGACGAAGTGCCAGTAGTAAGACGTGACGATCGCGGAGGTCGCTTCGTGGTGTCCGAACCGCTTTGCGGAGAAGGTCCGGCCGAGAAGGAACAGGAACGCGATCAGACCACCGAGCACGTGGAGGCCGTGGAAACCGGTGGCGAGGTAGAAGACCGAGCCGTACGCGTTCGAGTGGATCGTCAGACCCTGCTCGACGAGGTCCGAGTACTCGGTGACCTGGCCGGCGATGAAGATCGCACCCATGACGTACGTGACGGCGATCCACTCGACCATGCCCCACTGGCCGACCTGCCAGAGCTTGCCGGTGCGCCGCGGCCGGAACCGCTCGGCGGCGTAGGTGCCGAGCTGGCAGGTGAACGACGAGAGCACGAGGATCGTCGTGTTGCCGGCCGAGAACCAGACGTTGAGCTTGTCGGCCTGAGCCGACCAGTCGCTGGCCGGCATGACCGAGCGAGCGGTGAAGTACATCGCGAAGAGTCCCGCGAAGAACATCAGCTCGCTCGAGAGCCAGACGATGGTCCCGACCTGAACCGGGTTGGGCCGGTTGACGGTCACGTGGGTGTGGGGGGTAGCCGTTGCGGTCGACACGGCTTCATTATGGCCGACGAGGGCGTGGTTTGGTTCACGAAGCGGCCGTCCGGGCGCGGTCGAATCTCACACTTCCTTGACATTCTGCGCTTCGTACCCGCACCTCATGACGGAAGTCGCGAAGGTGTCACCAAACGGGCGACGACGGCGTGCGCCCGGCCGTGCGTGCCGTGTGACCGGATCGCGGGACACATCGCGGGACACAGAGGGCGGCGCGTTCCGCCGCTGGCATCATGGGGGCGTGACGACCCCACCCACGGTGCCCCCGTCAGCGGCGCCGACCTGGCCCGCCCTGCTCCAGGCGCTCGTCGACCGCCGCGACCTCGCCGCCCACGAGACCGCGTGGGTCATGGACCAGGTCATGGCGGGCGAGGTGTCGGCCGCGCGGCTCGCGAGCTTCCTCGTCGGGCTGCGCGTCAAGGGCGAGACCGTCGACGAGCTCGCCGGCCTGGCGGACGCGATGCTCGCGCACGCGCGCCGGTTCGAGGCGCCCGCGCCGTCGGTCGACATCGTCGGCACCGGCGGGGACCGCGCCCACACCGTCAACGTCTCCACGATGGCGGCGATCGTCGTCGCCGGGGCAGGCGTGCGCGTCGTGAAGCACGGCAACCGGGCCGCGACGTCGTCGTCGGGCTCGGCGGACGTGCTCGAGGCGCTCGGGGTCCGGCTCGACCTCGACGTGCCCCGCGTCGCCGAGCTCGCGACCGAGGTCGGCATCACGTTCTGCTTTGCGCAGGCCTTCCATCCGTCGTTCCGGCACGCGGCGGCGGCGCGCGGCGAGCTGCCCATCCCGACGGCGTTCAACTTCCTCGGCCCGCTGACGAACCCCGCGCAGCCCCGTGCTACCGCGATCGGCGTGGCCGACGCGCGGATGGCGCCCCTGGTCGCGGGCGTGCTGGCCTCGCGGGGGACGTCGGCGCTCGTGTTCCGCGGCGAGGACGGTCTCGACGAGCTGGCGGCCACCGCGCGGTCGCGCGTGTGGCTGGTCGACGGGGGCGAGGTCACCGAGCAGGTGCTCGACTCGGCCGACGAGCTGGGGCTGACGCGCATCACCGTCGCGGACCTGCGTGGCGCGAGCGCGGAGCACAACGCGGGCGTGGCCCGGCGCGTGCTCGGGGGAGAGGCGGGCCCCGTGCGCGAGACGGTGCTGCTCAACGCGGCTGCCGCACTGGTCGCGGACGGCTCTCAGCCCGGCACGGGCGACGGGACGCTCGTCGAGCGCCTGCGCGCCGGAATGGACGTCGCCGCACGCAGCATCGACTCCGGTGCGGCCGCCGAGCTCCTCGAGCGCTGGGTCGCGGCCTCGCGGCGCTGAGAGGTCGCGACCGCTCGGCCTCAGTCCTCGAGCCCGATCTCGAACGCCTGCTCGAGGTCGACCTGGGAGTAGGCACGGAACGCCAGCAGCGTCTCGGTCCGGACGACGCCGGGCACCTTGCTGATGCCGTCGGCGATGACGTCCGCGAGCTTGTCGTGGTCGCGTACCCGCACGATCGCGACGAGGTCCGCGCGCCCGGTCACCGAGTACACCTCGCTGACCCCGGCGAGGCCCGCGACGGTCTCGGCAACCTCGGGGATGACGTCGGGGGCGGTGTCGATGAGGACGATCGCGGTCAGCATGGGGCAGGCTCCTCGGGCTGGGCCGGCACGGGGGGTACCGGTGTCTCGGGCGGCGGAGACGGGCGGGACCCGTCGCCCAGATCGTAGGCCGACACGACCCGCGACGCCCGGGCCAGGTGGTGCGCCCGGCTCCCGAGGCGCACCGGCAGGCTCAACGGGTCGGTGACCTCGACGACCCGGACCCCGGGCTGGTCGAGCCACCCGAGCACCAGCTCGGCTTCGTGGGGGTGCGCCGCCGGGGCGGGCGGCACCGGTGGGTCGACGTGCTCCGCAGTGGCGACGAGGGCTCGGACGGCGGCGACGGCGTCGTCGGCGGGCGCGGTGCGGGCGGTGGCCGCCAGCCGGGCGTGCCGGACGACGGCCAGCTCCCACCCGCCGTCCGCGGGCCGGGCGGCGACGAGCTGGCGGCAGGCAGCGAGAGCCCGCAGGCGCGCGCCCCGCTCGACGCCGGTGCAGAACGACTCGAGCCGCTCCGCCACGTGCTGGGCCTGCTCGTAGCGCTGCTGCGCCGACAGCGACGCCATGCGCCGGGCGAGCGCCTCCACCACGGGCGACGGGTCCTCGAGCAGGGCGCGCCGGACCTCCTCGACGGTCCGCGCATAGGGCGCCGCCGCACCCGGGTCGACGCACGGCGCGGCGCACCGACCGAGGTCCGCGAGCACGCACGACGCGGCCCCGGCCGCCGGGACGAGCGGGAGCCGGCGCGTGCACGTGCGCAGCGCGAACGTGTCGGTCACGGCCTCGGCGGCGGCCTGCGCCTGGGTCTGCGACGCGAACGGTCCGACGTGCGCCGCGACCGTCCCGTCGGGCTCGGCCCGCACGTCGCGGACCACCGAGAGGCGGGGGTGCGGCTCGGCGGTCAGACGCAGCCACGGCATGCGCTCGGGGTGCTTGGACCGCCGGTTGTAGCGCGGCTCGTGCTCCGCGATCAGGCGCAGCTCGCGCACCGACGCCTCGAACGCCGTGCCGCACACCACGACCGAGACGCTCGCGGCGAGCCGCACCATCTCGGTCATCCGGCGCCGCTTCTCACCGGCCGTGAAGTACTGCCGGACGCGCGAGCGCAGGTTGCTCGACGTCCCCACGTACAGGACCTCGCCGTCGGGCGCGTGGAAGAGGTAGACGCCCGGCGCCTGGGGCAGACCGTCGGCGAGGTGGCGCTTGCGCCGGACCTCGGGCGGCACGGGGTCGGTCGCGTTCTCGAGGTCCTCGAGGTGGGTCACGCCGAACGCCGCGTGCCGCTCGAGGAGCGCGTGCAGCACGTCGACGGTCGCCCGCGCGTCGGCCAACGCCCGGTGCTCGGGCGTGACCTGCGCGTGGAAGAGCCGGGCGAGCGTCGCGAGCTTGTGGTTGGGGGCCTCGTCCCGGGTCACGACGCGGCGCGCGAGCGCGACCGTGTCGACCACCGGGTAGCCCGGCCACTCGTACGCGCACGCCCGCGCGGCAGCGCGCAGGAAGCCGACGTCGAACGGGGCGTTGTGCGCGACGAGCACCGCGCCGTGCGCGAACTCCAGGAAGCTCGGGAGCACGAGGTCGATGGTCGGGGCGGTCGCAACCATCGCGCTCGTGATCCCCGTGAGACGCGCGATGAACGCGGGGATCGGCCGCCCGGGGTCGACGAGCGACTGGAACTCGCCGAGCACCTCGCCGCCGCGGACCTTCACGGCCCCGATCTCCGTGATGCCGCCCTCGCGGGCCGAGGCGCCCGTGGTCTCGAGGTCGACGACGACGAACGTCACGTCCTGCAGCGGGGTTCCGAGCTCGTCGAGCGTGGGCTGGTAGGCGACGGGAGGCTGAGGGGTCGTGCCGGGGGCAGCCAGGGTGGTGGTGCGTGGGGTGCCGGCCGTGGTGCCCGTCGTGCTCATGGCCGCGACGCTAGGCGCGGCCACCGACAGCCGGGCGGACGCCGAGCGGCGGCCCGCTCAGAACCCGTGCTTGCCGGCGTCCGCGTAGAGCGCGTCGATCTCGCCCGCGAAGTCCTTCAGGACGAGGAACCGCTTGACCCCGAGCTTGTTCGACAGGTACCCGTTCTCCACCGTGAAGTCGGTGCCGAGGA
The DNA here is from genome assembly GCF_009429125.1 of Luteimicrobium xylanilyticum. Classification (GTDB taxonomy): domain Bacteria; phylum Actinomycetota; class Actinomycetes; order Actinomycetales; family Cellulomonadaceae; genus Luteimicrobium; species Luteimicrobium xylanilyticum. The sequence continues at coordinate 2,329,189 of NZ_CP045529.1, read as the reverse complement.
CACGGAACTTGCGGATCGACTCGGCCCGCGAGACGGCCTGGTTGGCCCGGTCGACGGCCTGCTGGAGGGCGGCCAGGACGTCGGGGTCGGCCGCGGCCTGCTCGATCGTCAGCTCGGGCTTGCCGTGCACGGCGAGCCAGCCGGGCAGCGCCTCGGCGTCGAGCGTGATCAGCGCCCCCACGAAGGGGCGGGCGTCGCCGACGACGACGCACTGGGACACGAGCGGGTGCGCGCGCACCCGGTCCTCCAGCACGGCCGGGGCGACGTTCTTGCCGCCCGCGGTCACGATGATCTCCTTCTTGCGGCCGGTGATCGTGAGCATGCCGTCGCCGTCGAGCGCGCCGAGGTCGCCCGTGCGGAACCAGCCGTCGTCGAAGGCGTCGCGGGTGGCCGCGTCGTTGCCGTGGTACCCCCGGAAGACTCCCGGTCCGCGGACCAGCACCTCGCCGTCGTCGGCGATGCGGACCGCTGACCCGGGCAGGGGCGGGCCGACGGTCCCGATCACGACGTGGCCGGGCACGTTGACCGTGACGGGCGCGGTGGTCTCGGTCAGGCCGTAGCCCTCGAGGACGGTCACGCCGACGGACCGGAAGAAGTGGCCGAGGCGTTCGCCGAGGGGCGCGCCGCCCGAGATCGCCCACCGGGTGTCGCCGCCGAGCGCGGTGCGCAACCGGCGCAGGACGAGCGCGTCGGCGAGCCGGTGCCGGGCCCGCAGCACGGGCCCCGGGCCCCGGCGCGAGTCGAGGGCGCGCGACCAGCGGATCCCGGACGCGACCGCCCAGTGGAAGACGGCGCGGGTCGCCCGACCCTGCTCGGCGGCCTTCTGCTCGCTCGAGTTGTAGACCTTCTCGAACACGCGCGGCACGGCCAGCAGGAAGGTCGGGCGGAACGATGCGAGGTCGTCGAGGAGCGTCGTGGTGCTCGACGCGTGCGCGAGCACGGCACCCGCCGGGACCACGACCACGGCGATGAACCGCGCGAACACGTGCGCCATCGGCATGAAGAGCAGCGTCCGCGAGTTCCCGGCCAGGACCTCGTGCATCTTCGCGATCGCGTTCGCGCACAGGTCGACGAAGTTCCCGTGCGTGAGCTCGACGCCCTTGGGGTTGCCCGTCGTACCGGACGTGTAGATCACGGTCGCGACGTCGTCGAGCGTCGCGAGGGCGCGGCGGCGCGCGATCTCGGCGTCGTCCACCTTCGCTCCCTCGGCCTCGAGGACGCCCAGGGCGTCCTGGGAGAGCGCCAGGACGTCGTCGAGCACCGGGACCTCGGACCGGAACGCCGCGACCGCGGCGGCCATCGCGTCGTCCTCGACCACGAGGAGCCGGACGTGCGAGTCCTCGCACGACCAGCGGACCTGCTCGGCGCTCGACGTCTCGTACAGCGGGACCGGCACCAGACTCGCGGCCCAGCACGCCCAGTCCAGGACGGACCACTCGAGGCTCGTGTGCGCCATGATCCCGACGTGGTCGCCCGGTTCGAGCCCTCGCGCGACCAGGCCCTTCGCGACCCGCACCACCCGGGCGTCGAAGTCGCGCGCGGTCACGGGGCGCCAGCCGCCCTCGCCGTCGCGCTCCTCGAACAGCGCGCCGTCGGGCCGCTGCGCCACGCGCTGCGCGAGGAACGCGTTGAGGTTGGACGTCGGGTCGACCTCGACCAGACGGGGGGTGCTGGACTCGGGCATCGGGCTCCCATCGCCGGACGCCGGCGTCGGCGCCTGCTCGCGGTCACGAGACGTCGGGAAGTCTACTGGCCGGCGACCCGCCGCTCCCGGACGCCGGACGGGCTCGTGCCCGACCCCCGCCGCGGGATAGCCTGCACGCGGCGTCTTCCCGGGCCGGCCCTCGCCGGCCCCGTCCGCACCCGCGACGCCGCCCCACCCGTTCACCACCGGGCCGCGAGGCCCGGGCTCACCGTGAGGACACCTGAGGACACCATGTACGCAGTCGGGGTCGACATCGGAGGCACCAAGATCGCCGCGGGCGTCGTGGACGAGGACGGCACGATCCTCGCCAAGACGCGCCGCAGCACCTCGCCCGACGACGTCGCGAGCATCGACCGCGCGATCGCGGAGGTGTACGAGGAGTTCCGCGGGGACTACGAGATCGGTGCCATCGGGGTCGCGGCCGCCGGCTTCGTGAGCAACGACCGCACCACCGTCCTGTTCGCCCCGAACATCGCCTGGCGCGACTACCCCGTCGGCGAGAAGGTCCGCGCGCTGATCGGCGAGGACGTCCGCGTCGTGGTCGAGAACGACGCCAACGCCGCGGGCTGGGGCGAGTTCCGGTTCGGGTCCGCCAAGGACGCCACCGACATGCTCATGCTCACGCTCGGCACCGGGCTCGGGGGCGCGGTCGTCGTCGACGGCCGCCTCGTGCGCGGGCGCTGGGGTGTCGCCACCGAGGTCGGCCACATGCGCGTCGTGCCCGGCGGCCACTACTGCGGCTGCGGGCACCAGGGCTGCTGGGAGCAGTACGCGTCCGGCTCGGCCCTCGTGCGCGACGCGCGGGCCGCCGCCGTCGCGATGCCGGACCGGGCGGCGGCGCTGCTGGCGCTCGCGGGCGGCGACCACGACGCGATCACGGGCCCGCAGGTCACGAGCGCGGCCCAGGCCGGCGACCCGCTGGCCCGGGACCTGTTCGCGGACCTGGGTCGGTGGGTCGGCGAGGGTGCGGCCTCGGTCGCGGCGCTGCTCGACCCGGAGCTCATCGTCCTCGGGGGCGGTGTCGCCGACGCGGGCGAGCTCCTGTTCCCGTCGGTGCGCGCGGGCTTCGAGCGCGAGCTGTCGGCGCGCGGCCACCGGCCCGAGGCGCGGATCGTCGCGGCCGCGCTCGGCAACGACGCGGGCATGGTCGGCGCAGCGGACCTCGCGCGCGTCGACTGAGCCGCACGGCAGACCGGGACCACCGTGGCGGTCCGGGGCGCTGTCAGACGACGGCGCCCGGGTCGTCGTCGTCCTCGTCGCGGCGGTGCGGCATCCGCCACAGCAGGATGCCGAGGCCGGCCAGGAACGCCGCCCCGGCGACCTGCCCGACGAGCGCCGGGAACGGTCGCACCACCACGAGCAGCACGAGCACGACGAGCGGCGCGGCACCGACCAGGCCCCAGGCGAGGTTGAGGAGCGGGTCGCGGCCCAGCACGGGCGGCGGCTCCGGTGGGACGAAGTGCGACTCCTGGTCCTCGAGGTCCTCGACCTCGGGACCCGTGGGCCAGTCGCGTGGCCGGGTCGGCTGTACCCAGGGCGCGACCTCGATCGACCGGGCCGGAACGTCGGTCCCGGCCGTCGGAAGGTCGCTCGCGCCACCGTCGGCGGGCGTCTCGAGGTCGGCGACGAGCGACCTCCACTGCTCCTCGGCCCACGCGTCCGTCCAGCCCGACTCGTCGGGGCGCGGGCTGCCCTCGCCACCGTGCTCCCCGGGACCTCCGGGCGCGCCCGGGTCGCGTGCGCCGTCGTCGGGCACGGGCCCCGCGTTGGGATCCACCATGGAACCACTCTATTGTCAGGAGCACGCCGGGGGAGTACCGCGGCTCCCGGGGAGGAGAGACGGTGTTCTACTGGCTGATGAAGATGATCGTCGGGCCGGTGCTGCGGCTCGCGTTCCGGCCCTGGTCGCGCGGTACGCACCACGTGCCCCAGCAGGGGCCGGCGATCCTCGCCAGCAACCATCTCGCGGTGATCGACTCGTTCGTCCTGCCGCTCACGGTGCCCCGCAAGGTGCAGTTCCTCGGCAAGTCCGACTACTTCACCGGCTCCGGCCTCAAGGGCCGCCTGACGGCGGGCTTCATGAAGGGCGTCGGCACGGTGCCCGTCGACCGGAGCGGCGGCCGGGCCTCCGAGGCCGCCCTCCGCACGGGGCTCCGCCTCCTCGGCGAGGACGAGCTCCTCGGCATCTACCCCGAGGGCACGCGCAGCCCCGACGGTCGCCTCTACCGTGGCAAGACGGGCGTCGCGCGCCTCGCGCTCGAGTCCGGGGCGCCCGTGATCCCGGTGGCCATGATCGGGTCCGACGTCGCGCAGCCCCTCGGCAAGACGATGCCGCGGCCCAAACGGATCGGTGTCGTCTACGGCGAGCCGCTCGACTTCAGCCGCTACAAGGGCATGGAGGAGGACCGCTTCATCCTGCGGTCCGTGACCGACGAGATCACCTACGCGATCATGTCGCTGTCGGGGCAGGAGTACGTCGACATCTACGCCGCGACCGCGAAGGCGCGCCTCGCGCAGGGCGTCCCCATCGAGGCCGACGGCGCGACCACGGCCGGGGCGCCCGGCGGACGACCCATCCCGGACGTCGTCCTGCCCGAGCCGCCCGCCGAGGACGCGGACGAGGACGAGGACGAGCGCGCCACCGAGGCGGACGCCGAGAGCGGTACGGGGCCGGCCGACGACGACCGACCCGCGGACGGCGGGCCGCAGCCCCCGCCGTCGTCAGTAGACTGACGGCGACCCGGGCCGGCGGCCGTCCCGGACCTCGTCGGCCGCGGGCTCGCCGCAGCCGGGAAGCGTCCGGCGTCCGCGTGCGGGCTGCGCGCCGTCAGCGCACCGCACGCGAGCAGCGCCGGCCCCAGTACGACCGGTGCGAGGGCGACCACCCTCGCGCCCCAACGAGAGGTTGATCGCATGTCGGTCCGTCGCGTCGCCCTGCTCACTGCGGGTGGCTTCGCCCCGTGCCTTTCCTCGGCCGTCGGTGGCCTCATCGAGCGGTACACCGAGCTCGACCCCGAGATCGAGATCATCGCCTACCAGTACGGCTACCACGGCCTGCTGACCGGCACGAAGGTCGTCGTCGACGCGGAGACCCGCGCGAAGGCCGGGATCCTGCACCGGTTCGGCGGGTCGCCGATCGGCAACTCGCGCGTCAAGCTCACCAACGCCGCCGACTGCGTCAGGCGCGGGCTCGTCCAGGAGGGCCAGGACCCGCTCCAGGTCGCGGCCGAGCAGCTCAAGGCCGACGGCGTCGACGTCCTGCACACCATCGGGGGCGACGACACCAACACGACCGCCGCCGACCTCGCGGCCTACCTCGAGGAGAACGGCTACCACCTGACCGTCGTCGGGCTGCCGAAGACGATCGACAACGACGTCGTCCCGATCAAGCAGTCGCTCGGCGCGTGGACCGCCGCCGAGGAGGCTGCGGGCTTCGCCGCGCACGTCATCGGCGAGCACCGCAGCGGGCCCCGCATGCTCATCGTGCACGAGGTCATGGGCCGGCACTGCGGCTGGCTGACCGCGGCGGCGGCCCGGAAGTACCGCGAGTGGCTCGACCTGCAGGACTGGGTCCCCTCGATCGGCCTCAGCAAGGAGCGCTGGGACGTCCACGCCGTGTTCCTGCCCGAGCTTGCCCTGGACATCGACGGCGAGGCGGCCCGGCTCCGCACCATCATGGACGAGCAGGGCAACGTCAACATCTTCCTGTCCGAGGGCGCCGGCATGCACGAGATCGTCGCGCAGCTCGAGGCCGCGGGGGAGACCGTCGAGCGCGACCCGTTCGGGCACGTCAAGCTCGACACCATCAACCCCGGCCAGTGGTTCGCCAAGCAGTTCGCCGAGAAGCTCGGCGCCGAGAAGGTCATGGTCCAGAAGTCCGGCTACTACTCGCGCGCCGCGGCCGCGAACGCCGAGGACCTGCGCCTCATCAAGTCCATGACCGACCTCGCCGTCGAGTGCGCCCTGCGCGGCGACTCGGGCGTCATCGGCCACGACGAGGAGGACGGCGACCGCCTCAAGGCCATCGCGTTCCCGCGGATCGCCGGCGGCAAGCCGTTCGACGTGTCGCAGCCCTGGTTCGGCGACCTCCTCGCCGGCATCGGCCAGCCCCTGGTCACGGCGCAGGCATGAGCGTCGGCGTGCTCCCCGGCGTCGGGCTCGAGTCGCTCGACGCGTACCGCGCCAAGGTCGCGCTCCAGCAGCCGACGTGGCCCGACGCCGGGGCGCTCGCCGCAGCCACCGACGAGCTCGCCGCGGCGGCACCCCTCGTGGTGCCCGCCGCCGCAGACCGGGCGCGCGAGCGCCTCGCGGCCGCGGCGCGCGGCGAGGCGTTCCTGCTCCAGGGCGGCGACTGCGCCGAGTCGTTCGCCGAGGCGGGTGCCCTGCGCATCCGCAACAAGGTCCGCACCATCCTCCAGATGGCGGTCGTGCTGACGTACGGCGCGTCGATGCCCGTCGTGAAGATGGGGCGCATGGCCGGCCAGTACGCGAAGCCGCGCAGCTCCGACAGCGAGACCCGCGACGGCGTGACCCTGCCCGCCTACCGCGGCGACATGGTCAACGCGCACGCGTTCACGCCCGAGTCGCGCATCCCCGACCCCGCCCGGCTCGTGCAGGCGTACCGGATCTCCGGCGCGACCGTCAACGTCGTGCAGGCCCTCGCCGAGGGCGGGTTCGCCGACCTGCGGCGCGTGCACGAGTGGAACCAGGGGTTCATGCGGAACCCCGCCTACGCCCGCTACGAGTCGACGGCCGCCGAGATCGACCGGGCGATCCGGTTCATGGCTGCGTGCGGCGCCGACTTCGAAGCGCTGCAGACCGTGGAGTTCTTCGTTGCGCACGAGGCGCTGCTCCTCGACTACGAGCGTGCCCTGTCCCGCATCGACCCCCGCACCGGCGCCGCGTACGACACGTCCGCGCACTTCCTGTGGATCGGCGAGCGCACCCGCCAGCTCGACGGCGCCCACGTCGAGTTCCTGTCCCGCGTCGCCAACCCCATCGGCGTCAAGCTCGGCCCGACGACGCAGCCCGAGGACGCCATCGCCCTCCTCGACCGGCTCAACCCGGCCGGCGTGCCCGGGCGCCTCACGTTCGTGGCGCGCATGGGCGCCGGGAAGGTCCGCGACGCACTCCCTCCCCTCGTCGACGCCGTCCGCGCCGACGGGCGGCCCGTCGTGTGGGTCACCGACCCCATGCACGGCAACACGATCACCAGCGAGTCCGGGTACAAGACCCGGCGGTTCGCCGACGTCCTCGACGAGGTCTCCGGGTTCTTCGAGGTGCACCGTTCGCTCGGCACGGTGCCCGGCGGCCTGCACGTCGAGCTCACCGGCGACGACGTCACCGAGGTGCTCGGCGGGAGCGAGGAGATCGACGACGCCGGGCTCGCGCGGCGGTACGAGACGCTCGTCGACCCGCGGCTCAATCACCAGCAGTCGCTGGAGCTGGCGTTCCGTGTCGTGGAGATGCTGCGCCGCTGAGCCCCTCGTGACTCGGCCGTACCCCCGCGTGTCGTCTCACCTCGCCCGCCGACGGTGATCTTCGTCCGCCGGTGGTGACGCCGCGTTCACCGACGGTGACCTACGCCGTCGACCATGCGATCCGCCACCCCGGGACGCGCCGACCATGCGGGGATCCACCTTCTCGGCTCCGATCATGCGCGCAACCCCATGCTCGACCGGAGAGGGGGGCACCATCCACGTGACGATGGCGAAACCCACGTGACCATGGGCGAACCCAGTGTCACTGCCGGCGAACGGAGCGTCACCGCCGGCGCGGTCAGCGTCAGAAGACCGTCAACGAGACCGTCGAGCCCTTCGGCGCCTTCTTCTTGCCGTCGGGGTCCTGGAACCGCACGGTGTTGAGCACGCCGCCGAGGAACTTGTTGACCTTGACCTTGAAGCCCTTGGCCTCGAGGAGCTTCTTCGCCTCGGCCGTGTGCTTGCCGGTCACGGACGGGACGACCACCATCTCGGGGCCGCGGGAGACGGTGAGCGCCACGGTGTCGCCGCGGTGCAGGGTCGTGGACTGCTGCGGGTCCTGGCTGATGACGGTGCCCTCGGGCACGTCGTCGGAGTACTGCTTCGTCACCTGGGGGACCAGGCCGGAGCTCTTCAGCGTGGCGACGGCGTCGTCCTGGTCGCTGCCCTTGACCTGGGGCACGGTGACGGGGGCAGGGCCGTCGGAGACCACGACCTGGATGGGGCTGTTGTGGGGGACGGAGGTGCCCGCGTCGACGGACACCGAGATGACGTGGCCTTCGGGGACCTTGTCGGAGTAGTCCTCGACGGGGGTGGGGACGGCGTCGAACCCGCTCTTCGCGAGGCTCGCGAGCGCCGCGTCCTTGGTCTTGCCGACGAGCCCGGCGGGCACGGTGTGGTTCTCGATGCCCTGGGAGACGGTGACCTCGACGGTCCCGTCCTTGCGGATCTTGTCGCCCTCGCCGGGGTTGACGCTCACGACGTCGCCGTCGGGCACGACGTCGTCGAACGCCTTGGTCTGGTGTGCGCGCAGGCCCACGGACTCGAGCGCGGTGTCGGCGTCGTCGGCGCTCGTGCCGACGATGCCGGTCGGGACGACGGTGTACGCGCCGGGGCCGGAGCTCATCCACCAGGTCCAGAACCCGAAGACGCCGACGACGGCGAGCACGAGGACGAGGGCCCAGACCCATCGCCGGCGCCGCCTCTTGCGCTTGCGTGCGACGTCGTGCGCAGGGACGACGGGGTTGGTGAGGACGGGCAGCTCGCCGCGGGTCGTGCCGGATCCGAGCTCGTCGCGCGCGAGGACGCGCGTCCCGGTGCCGAGGTTGCCGAACACGGCGGTCGGGATGGCGTCGAGGGACCCTTCGTCGTCGTCGCCGGCTGTGTCGCCCGCGCCCTCGCGCTCTTCCCTCGCCTCGTCCGCGCTCACGTCTGAGGCGTCGTCGTCGGGGCCGAGGGTCGTTCCGGCGTCGGCGACCACGTCGTCCGACGACGGCGCGCCGACGGGCCCCGACGGGCCCTCGGTCACGACGGCGGCAGGCGGGTCGGCCCGGCGCTCGAGGTCGGCGTCGGACAGCATCCGCCGCGTCTGCCGGACGAGCGCGAGCGCGGCGGCGGCGTCGCGGGGGCGGTCGTCGGGGTCGCGGGCCGCGAGCGAGCAGACCAGCTCGTCGACCTCGATCGGCATCCACCACGCGCTGCGCGACGGGGCGGGGATGTCGGAGTTGACGTGCTCGAACGCGACCTGGATCGGGGTGGACCCGGTGTGCGGGTGCTTGCCGAGCAGCATCTCGTAGGCGAGCACGCCGACCGAGTAGACGTCCGTGCGTGCGTCGCAGCGACCCGTCGTGATGACCTCGGGGCTGAGGTACGCGACCGTGCCGAGGACGGTGCCGGTCGCGGTGGCGGCGACCTCGGTCACGGCGCGCGCGAGGCCGAAGTCGGCGAGCTTGACGTGCTCGTCCTCGGTGAGCAGCACGTTCTCGGGCTTGATGTCGCGGTGGACCAGGCCGGCGCGGTGCGCCGCGGCGAGCGAGTCGAGGATCTCCTCGAGGAGCCGGAGGGTCTCGCCGAGGCTGAGGGTCCGCTCGTCGCGCAGGCGCGCCCGGAGGTTGGTCCCCGGGACGTACTCCATCGTGAGGTAGCTGGTCTCGCCGTCGAAGCCCTGGTCGTAGACCCCGACGAGGCCGGGGTGGGTCAGCCGGGCCGCCGCGCGGGCCTCGCGTCGGAACCGCGAGACGAACTCGGCCCCCTCGACGCCGTCGACGAGGTGCGCGTGCATGATCTTGAGCGCGACGTTCCGGTCGAGGCGCCGGTCGACGGCGAGATACACGGTCGCCATGCCGCCGCGGGCGATCCGGGACACGACCTCGTAGCGTCCGTCGACGAGGGTGCCGACGAACGGGTCAGAGGTCGTGGTTGCCACGGTGGAAGTCTACGGACCCGTAGGGCTGCTGTGTCGCATCCTGCCTGCGCCGGGCGGCGAGTCTCACCCGGTCGTTACGCTTTCTCCGTGACCGAGCAGCAGCCCGAGCAGGCGCAGACCGTCCCCAGCACGCCCGACGCCGGCGAGACCACCGAGTGGCTCACGATCCCCGACGTCGCCGAGCGCCTCGACCTGGACGTCGTCCGGGTCCGTCAGCTCCTGCGCGAACGCAGGCTCGTGGCGGTGCGCCGCGGCGAACGCAGCGTCCTGCAGGTTCCTGCGGCGTTCCTCGTGGAGCACGAGGGCCGGCTGCAGCCCATCCCGGCCCTGCACGGCGCGGTCGTCCTGCTCGACGACGCCCGGTTCACCGACGACGAGATCGTCGAGTGGCTCTTCGCACCCGAGGAGACGCTGAACGGGCTCGCCCCCGTCGAGGCGCTGCGCGCGGGGCAGCGGGCCGCGGTGCGGCGCGTCGCGCAGGGCCTGGGCTGACCGCGGGCGCGGTCAGGCGTCGCGTTCGACGAGGCCGCGGGCGAGCGCCAGGAGCATCGCCCGGCCGGGCTCGACGAGGGCGTCCGACTCGAGCGACGCGAGAGCCCCGTCCGCGAGCTCGTCGATGAGCGACTCGATCGCGGCGACCGCACCGGACCGGACGAGCGACTCCCGGACGCCGTCCACCTCGCCCGCAGTGAGGTCGGCGCGTCCCAGCGCGGACTGCACGAGCTCGCGGTCGTCGTCGGAGGCCGACGCCAACGCCCGCGCGACGAGGACGGTCCGCTTGCCCTCCCGCAGGTCGTCGCCCGCGGGCTTGCCCGTGCGGGCAGGGTCCCCGAACACGCCCAGCAGGTCGTCGCGGAGCTGGAACGCCTCGCCCAGCGGCAGCCCGTACGACGACGCCGCCGCCAGCGCGCCTGCGTCGGCACCCGCGAGCGCGGCACCGAGCAGCAGGGGGTGCTCGACCGAGTAGCGCGCGGTCTTGGCGCGGATCACGGTGCGGGCGCGCTCCTCGTCCGCGGCCGGGTCGGCCCCCCACGCGACCGCCTGGGCGTGCACGTCGAGGAACTGGCCGGTCGTGACGGCCAGCTCCATGTCGTCGAACAGGTCGCGCACGAGGTCCGTCGTCGCCCGGTCGAGGTGGGCGGTCGCGCGGCCCAGCGCGCGCCCGGCGAGGACGAGCGCCAGGTCGCCGAGCAGGATCGCGACCGACTCCCCGTAGCGGGCGGCGTCGCCCGACCAGCCGTGCTCCCGGTGCCGGGCCGTGTGCACGACGTGCGCGGCAGGGAGCCCGCGCCGCGTCGCCGAGGCGTCCATGACGTCGTCGTGGAACAGGGCGGCCGCCTGGAAGAGCTCGAGGGCCGCGCCGACGGTCAGCGCCGCCGAGCGCCCGGGCTCCCCGTCGCCGCCGTGCGCGCGCCAGGACCAGTAGCACAGGGCCGCGCGCAGCCGCTTGCCGCCCGACAGCATCGCGTCGAGCGAGTCCGCCAGCGTCTCGGCGTCCGGGCTCACGTCGCGCAGCCGCTCCCGCTCGGCGTCGAGGGTGGCACGCAGGACGCCGTCGACGCCGCGGCGCACGTCCTCCTGGTCGACGAGGACGGCGGCGGGGGGCATGGCGCGATCCTATCGGCCGGTGCCGGTCGCGCCCTTCGTGGTCGCGCCCGTCCCGGAGGGGGCCGTGGACGTCGACCCCGGCGCCGTCGACCTCGACTTCGCCTGGGGCGCCGGGACCTGGCCCGAGACGGTCACGAGGGACGTGCCGTGCTCGGACACCACTGCGACCTGCACGTAGTCGGCGAGCTCCGTCGACCCGACCTTCGCACCGGCGCTCGCGGTCGCCGACGTGCGGCGGTAGGTGGCGCCGTCGTCGGCACCCTTGGGCTTGCCGGAAGCGCGCGTGAAGCCGGCCTTCTTCCACGCCTTGGTGTAGGTCGTGACGATCGTGGCGGGCTTGGCCCTGGTGCTGAGGCTCAGGGAGAACTGGACGTGCGCGCCGTCCGCGTCGCGCTCGGCCGAGCTCGACAGGACCGTCGCGCCGTCGGGCACGGGGGCGAGGCTCGTCGGCAGGTCAGGCGCGAGCGCGCCGGCCGTGGACCCGGCCGCGAACGAGGGGAGCGTGGTGGTCGCGGCCGACGGCGCGGGCGTGCTCGCGACCGCCGGGTCGTCCCGCAGCGAGCCGACCTTCCAGACGACGCCCACCACGACGGCGGCGACGACGACGGCGAACAGGACCCGGGCCGCGCGGTGCGGGTGGGCCGTGCGGCGTCGGGCGCTGCGGGACGGGGTGGGGGAGTCGCTCACGCGCCCCACCGTACCCAGCCCGCGGAGCGCTGCGGGCACACCGGTCGAAGGCCGACCACAGGGGGATGCGTTTCCCACAGGGCAAGAAGCGATCCGTCGGTGGGGCGCCGGCTGCCCTGGGATGGATGCATGGACACCCCGCTGCTGGCCACCCGCCCCGCCGACCTCCTCGCCTACGTCCCTTACCGACTGGGCTACCGCCCGCGCGACAGCGTGGTGGTCCTGAGCCTGCGTCCGCCTCGCGGCGCCGTGGGGCTCGTCGTGCGTTCCGACGTCCGCGACCTGCTCTCCGAGCGCGGAGGCGCCGCCCTCGCCCGGACGGTCGCCGCGCACGTCCTGCGCGACGGGCCGCGCGAGGTGGTCCTCGTCGCGTACGGCGACGACGAGACGGCCTCCCAGGACGCGGCCGACGTCCTCGCCGACGCCCTCGCCGGGGCAGGGCCGGGCGTCCCCGTGGCCGCACGGTGGCACGTGACGTCGACCGGGTACCGGAGCCTCGGATGCGCCGACCCGGAGTGCTGCCCGGTCGTGGGGCACCCGCTGACCGACCTCGACGCGAGCCACGTCGCGGCCGACCTCGTGTACGCCGGGGTCTCGGTGGCGGCGTCGCGCGAGGAGGCGTACGCGCTCGCCCCGGTGGATCCCGCGCGCCGGGCGTCGGCGATCCGGGCCGCGCGACGCTGGGCGCGCCGTCGTGAGGAGCTCGGTGTCCGCGCCTGGCGCCGTGCCTCGCTGCGGGCGTGGCGCGACGTCCACGCGGCCGTCGCAGCGGCCGAGCCACTCGCTCAGGAGGCCGCGTCGTGCCCCGGACCCGCCCAGGTCGCCGCGGCCCGCGTGGGCCGGGTGGCCGGGGCGCTGACCGACCCGATCGTGCGTGACGCGGTCCTGCTGACCCTCCTGCCCACGGGCGACCCCGGCCTGCCGGACCGGATGATCGACGCCGCATCGACCGGCGTGGGGATCGAGGCGCTCGAGGACGCCGTCTCGGCGGTGACCCTGCTCGTCGATCCCCGTCGCGGAGTCGCCCCGGACGTCGACGGGGCCCGGGTGGCGCGGATCGCGGCCGAGGTGGTCGCGAGCCACGCGCGCGGCGACGGGCACGCCTACGCCCTCGGGCTCGCCGCGGCCCTGGCATGGTGGGCGGGGGACGGCGGGCTCGCCGGCGCGCGCGCCGACCGTGCGCTCCAGGTCGGACCTGATCACGGGCTCGCGCGGCTCGTCGCCGATGCGCTCGACCGTGGCGTCGGCCCCGGGTGGGCCCAGGCGGAGCACCTGGCGGTCCGGTAGCGTCTACCCGTCGGAACCGCGGAGGAGGAACGGATGCCAGTGGTCGTCGGGGTGCTCTCCACGCCGGAAGGGACGCGCGCGCTCGCCGCCGCCGTCACGGAGGCCGCCCGTCGCTCGACGGCCCTCGTCCTCGTCCCGGGGCGGTCCGAGGAGGGTGTGCAGCCGGCGCTCGAGGTGGCGCGGGAGGCGGGCGTCGACGCCCGGCTGGCCCCGGCGAGCGAGGAGAGCGAGTTCGCTGCGAGGCTTGTCGACGCGGCGGAGCGGACGGCTGCCGACGTGGTGGTGATCGGACTGCGCCGGCGCAGCCCCGTGGGCAAGCTGATCCTCGGGGCGGGCGCCCAGCGGATCCTCCTCGACGCGCCGTGCCCGGTGCTCGCGGTCAAGCCGGAGTCCTGACCTGCGGCGACGCTGTGCGGCCAGCTCGCCGGCGTCGTCCGGGACGCCTCGGCCCGCGGAATACCTGGTCTCGTCGGGGCGTTGTGCCTCGCAGATCACCCCAGAAACCCACCCGCTCGAGGGCTGTTCGTCGAGCCCCGGGGACGTGACCGGCCGGTACAATGGTAAGGACGCCGGCACGTCCGACCGGTGACTCGCCGTCTTCCCCCCGCCAGCCGAAAGGTCGTTCGTGGCGCCCCTCACCTCTGACAACACCCTCCCGCGCGAGTTCGAGCACTCCGCCCTGCAGGACCTCCTCCGTCATGGGGTGGCCTCGGGCAAGGTCGACGCCCAGAGCGTCCGTGTCGCCTGCGACGAGGCGGGCGTGCAGGACGCGAAGCGGCTCAAGGCCGTGATGCGCGCCCTGGCGGGCGCCGGCGTCCAGGTCGAGCTGGGCTCGGTCAAGGTCGCGGCCGCGTCGAGCTCGTCGTCCACGACGACGGCCCGTGCCACCTCGCGCACCAAGACCGCAGCCGCGACCCCGACGAAGTCGCGCACCACGACGCGCGCCCCCGCGACGGACGAGGCCGACGAGGCCGACGCCCCCGCGGAGGCAGCCGCCAAGCCCGCCGCGAAGACCCGGACCACCGCCGCGTCGAAGTCGCGCACCGCGACCAAGGCGGGCACCGCCACGGCCGCGAAGCGGACCACCGCGAAGGCCCGTGCCGCCGCGAAGGACTCCGACGAGCACGACGAGGAGGCCACCGACGCCGACGAGGCCGACGTGGACGCCGCCGAGGAGACGCCCGCCGACGGCACGAAGAAGGGCGAGGCTTCCGGAGACGAGGACTCGGGCTTCGTCTACTCCGACGCGGACGACGACGACGCCCCGGCCCAGCAGGTCGTGACCGCCGGCGCCACCGCCGACCCGGTCAAGGACTACCTCAAGCAGATCGGCAAGGTCGCGCTCCTCAACGCGGAGCAGGAGGTCGAGCTCGCGAAGCGCATCGAGGCCGGCCTGTTCGCCGAGGAGAAGCTCGCCAAGGAGTACCCGGACTTCGACCGGACCAAGGCCGACGCCGACACCCGCAAGCTCGTCCGCGAGCTGCAGTGGATCGCGCAGGACGGCAAGCGCGCCAAGAACCACCTGCTCGAGGCCAACCTGCGTCTCGTCGTCTCGCTCGCCAAGCGGTACACGGGCCGCGGGATGCTCTTCCTGGACCTGATCCAGGAGGGCAACCTCGGTCTGATCCGTGCGGTCGAGAAGTTCGACTACACCAAGGGCTACAAGTTCTCGACGTACGCCACCTGGTGGATCCGTCAGGCGATCACCCGCGCCATGGCCGACCAGGCCCGCACCATCCGCATCCCGGTGCACATGGTCGAGGTCATCAACAAGCTCGCCCGCGTGCAGCGCCAGATGCTCCAGGACCTGGGCCGCGAGCCCACGCCGGAGGAGCTGGCCAAGGAGCTCGACATGACGCCCGAGAAGGTCGTCGAGGTCCAGAAGTACGGCCGCGAGCCCATCTCGCTGCACACCCCGCTCGGCGAGGACGGCGACAGCGAGTTCGGTGACCTCATCGAGGACTCCGAGGCCGTCGTCCCGGCGGACGCGGTGAGCTTCACGCTCCTGCAGGAGCAGCTCCACGGCGTGCTCGACACGCTCTCGGAGCGCGAGGCCGGCGTCGTGTCCATGCGCTTCGGTCTCCAGGACGGACAGCCGAAGACGCTCGACGAGATCGGCAAGGTCTACGGCGTCACGCGTGAGCGGATCCGCCAGATCGAGTCCAAGACGATGTCGAAGCTGCGCCACCCGTCGCGTTCGCAGGTCCTGCGCGACTACCTGGACTGAGCGCTCGCACGTACGACGAGACGGCCCGGACGCCCTGTGAGCGTCCGGGCCGTTCGTCGTCCTGCCCGACGGCGCCGTCGTCAGCGGCGCAGGCGGTGGAACGTGGGGCAGTCGAACGGGTCGCGCGCGCTGAGCCCCACCTGGTTGAGGTAGCGCACGACGATCCCGTACGACGCGAGCAGGCTCGTCTCGGTGTAGGGCACGCCGACCTCGGCGCAGTGCGCGCGGACGAGCCGCCGGGCGGCGATCAGGTGGGGCCGGGGCATGCTGGGGAACAGGTGGTGCTCGATCTGGGAGCCGAGGCCGCCCAGGAGGAGGTTGAGCCACCAGCCGCCGCGGACGTTCCGGGACGTCAGCACCTGCTTCGACAGGAAGTCGACCCGCGACGTGGGCGACAGGATCGTCATGCCCTTGTGGTTCGGGGCGAACGACGCGCCCATGTAGACCCCGAGGACGGCACCCCACACGCCGAGGAACCCGAGCGCGACGCCGAACGGCATGGCCCACAGGACGAACGCGACGCCGAGCACGAGCCGCACGGCGATGGTCGCGAGCTCGCCGCGGCCGGACCCCTCACGTGCGCGGTCGACGCTCGACCGGATCGACGTCACGTGCAGGTTGAGGCCCTCGAGCGTGAGCAGCGGGAAGAACAGCCAGCCCTGGTACCGGTTCACGAGGGCCTTGAGCCCGCGGGCGCGCGCGGCATACTCGGGGAGGAACGACACGGCCCCCTCGGCGATGTCCGGGTCGGCGTCGACCTTGTTGGGGTTGGCGTGGTGCCGTGAGTGCTTGACGGTCCACCAGGAGTAGCTGATCCCGACGACGGCGTTCGCGAGGACGCGGCCGAGGCGGTCGTTCGCGCGGCCCGAGGCGAAGACCTGGCGGTGGGCCGACTCGTGGGCGACGAACGCGAGCTGCGTCATGACGACGCCGAGCCCGGCCGCGAGGGCGAGCTGCCACCACGACGGGCCGAGCGCGACGACCCCGGCGAGGATCGCGACGAGCGCGGTCCCCAGCACGGCGAGCAGGGTCAGGTAGAACCCGGGCGTGCGGGCCAGGAGCCCGCTCTCGCGGACGGTGCGCGAGAGCTCGGTGAACGAGCTGGTCACGCGGTTGGGACGGTCGGGGGCTGCGGCGGTGGTCGTCACGTCCTCGACGCTAAGGACCCCGCCGTGCCCCGTCTGTGGAGCCTCCCGTCGGCCTTCGGTGGGGACAGCCCCCGTGCGTCTACCCGGCGGCCATGGTCTCGACGAGGGTGTCGGCCATCTTCTGCGCGGAGAACGCGTCGAAGTCGGCCTTGTCGAGCGAGTTGATCTCCATCGTGGCGATCGCACCCTGCTGCTCGTCGTAGTACTGGGCTCGGTACATGCCCTGCGGGTTGGTGGGGTACCAGCGGGTCAGGACGGAGACCTCGAGCCGGCCCGACGTCTCGTGGCTGACGGTGTTGTCCTGCACGCTCGTGGACGTCTGGGCGTCGAACTCGGCCATGACCTTCCGGCCGGTGGCGTCGTCGGCGACCTTGAGGAGCTGGAGCTCACCGGCGTAGTGGTCGCGCGCCCACAGGCTGCACAGGTAGCGGTAGGAGTCCGTCGCGGACAGGTCGTCACCGAATCCGCCGAACCCCTGGTCGGTGTACTTAGCCTGGGCGTCGAGGACCTCCGGGGGCTCGTCGCCGAGCAGGCAGGCGCCGCGGGAGAGCGTGGGCGTGCTCCGGCCGAACGACGCCGCGTCGGGCCACGCCTTCGCGGTGTCGTCGAGCCACGACGCCGGGACGCCGGTCACGGTGTCGGGGTCGACGCCGCCCTCGTCGGAGCTGCAGGCACCCAGGGCACCGAGGAGGCCGACGGCGAACAGGGGCGTGAGTCGCTTCATGGGCGAGCACCCTACCGGTACGACGAAGACCCCCACCCGGGCGGGGTGAGGGCCTTCGCGTAGCTCAGGGTCGCGACGCACACCACGTCGCGGTCGGGGGAGCGCTCAGCGTGCTCCGTGCTCGGCGAGGAGCCGGTCGGTCTCGTCCTGGACGGACGTCGCGACGTCCGCGTAGGCAGCCGCGTGCTCGCGTGCGTGGTGCGCGCAGAACAGCAGCTCACCACTGGCGAGGACCACACGGACGTACGCCTGGGCGCCGCAGCGGTCGCAGCGGTCGGCAGCGGTCAGGGTCTCGGTCGTCGTGCTCACGAGAACATGTAACCATCGCGAGCCCCTGGGCATGCCCCCGAACCGCCCCGAAAGGCCTCTCGTTCGCTCCGCGCGTAGCGCCGGCCGGTCCGGCGCACGGTCGGTGCGCGTGCCCCACGGCACGCCTGCGACGGCGTGTCGGCGCGAGCGCCTACCCTGGTCCCCGTGACGACCACCTCCGCCGAGTCCAGCTACACCGCACGGCACCTGTCCGTCCTCGAGGGGCTCGAGGCCGTGCGCAAGCGACCCGGCATGTACATCGGGACCACCGACTCGCGCGGTCTCATGCACTGCCTGTGGGAGATCATCGACAACTCGGTCGACGAGGCCCTGGGCGGCTACTGCACGCACATCCGGGTCGTGCTGCACGCCGACGCGTCGGTCACGGTCGAGGACGACGGCCGCGGCATCCCCGTGGACCTCGAGCCGAAGACGGGCCTGACGGGGGTCGAGGTCGTCTACACCAAGCTGCACGCGGGCGGGAAGTTCGGCGGCGGCTCCTACACGGCGTCGGGCGGCCTGCACGGCGTGGGTGCGTCCGTGGTGAACGCGCTGTCCTCGCGGCTCGACGTCGACGTCGACCGGGGCGGCAAGACGCACCGCATGACGTTCCACCGCGGCGAGCCGGGTACGTTCACCGACCCCGCGACGGGCCCGTCGCCCGAGAGCCCGTTCGCGCCGTTCGTGTCGCGCTCGGAGCTCGCCGTCGTCGGCAAGGTCGCGCGCGGACGGACCGGCACGCGTGTGCGCTACTGGGCCGACCGGCAGATCTTCCCCAAGTCCGCGGTCTTCTCCTACGACGAGCTCGTGACGCGCGTGCGCCAGACGACGTTCCTCGTCCCGGGCCTCGAGATCACGGTCCGTGACGAGCGCGGGCTCGCGGGCACGCCCGGCGAGCAGGGCCCGCACGAGGAGACGTTCGTCCACACGGGCGGGTCGGTCGACTTCGTCGACTACCTCGCGCCCGACACCCCCGTCACGGCGACGTGGCGCCTCGAAGGCTCCGGCACGTTCAAGGAGACCGTCCCGGTGCTCGACGACCGCGGGCACATGACGCCCCAGGAGGTCGAGCGCGACTGCGAGGTCGACGTCGCGCTGCGCTGGGGCACGGGCTACGAGACCGAGCTCCGCACGTTCGTCAACATCATCTCGACGCCGAAGGGCGGCACCCACCAGGCCGGCTTCGAGCAGGGCCTGCTCAAGGTCGTGCGCAAGGCCGTCGAGACGAACGCGCGCCGGCTCAAGGTCAGCACGCGTGACGCGAGCGAGAAGATCGAGAAGGACGACGTCCTCGCGGGCATGACCGCCGTCGTCACCGTCCGCCTCGCGGAGCCGCAGTTCGAGGGCCAGACCAAGGAGGTCCTCGGCACGGGGCCGGTGCGCGCGATCGTGTCGCGCGTCGTCGAGAAGGAGCTCGCGGCCCTGTTCGGGTCGACCAAGCGGGACGACAAGGCGCAGACCTCGTTGCTGCTCGACAAGGTGGTCTCCGAGATGCGGGCGCGCGTGAGCGCCCGCAAGCAGAAGGAGATCTCGCGCCGCAAGAACGCCCTGGAGACCTCGTCGCTGCCCTCCAAGCTCGCGGACTGCCGCACGGACGACGTCGAGCGGTCCGAGCTGTTCATCGTCGAGGGCGACAGCGCACTGGGCACCGCCCGGCTCGCCCGCAGCTCGGAGTTCCAGGCGCTGCTGCCGATCCGCGGCAAGATCCTCAACGTCCAGAAGGCGTCGATCTCGGACATGCTCCGCAACGCGGAGTGCGCGGCGATCATCCAGGTGCTGGGCGCAGGGTCGGGGCGCTCGTTCGACCTCGAGGCCGCGCGCTACGGAAAGATCGTCATGATGACGGACGCCGACGTCGACGGCGCCCACATCCGCACCCTGCTGCTCACCCTGTTCTTCCGCTACATGCGCCCGCTGCTCGACGCCGGGCGCGTCTACGCGGCGGTGCCGCCGTTGCACCGCGTCGAGGTGATCGGGTCCGGCTCGCGCAAGAACGAGTACGTCTACACGTACTCGGAGGTCGAGCTCCAGGCGACGCTGAAGAAGCTCGACAAGGCCGGCCGCCGGTACAAGGACGACATCCAGCGGTACAAGGGCCTCGGCGAGATGGACGCCGACCAGCTCGCGGAGACGACGATGGATCCCCGCCACCGCACGCTGCGCCGCGTCACGGCCGCGGACGCCGAGGCCGCGGAGCGCGTGTTCGAGCTGCTCATGGGGTCTGACGTCGCGCCCCGCAAGGACTTCATCGTCGCGGGCGCCGCGAACCTCGACCGGGACCGCATCGACGCCTGAGCCCCGGTCCGCCCGGCCGGGAGGCAGCCGCCCGGGCGCGACCTGTCAGAACGAGTCGAGCTGGGCGTCGAGGTCGTCGAACCGCTCGACCTCGGGGTGGTCGAGCACGAGCCCCCGGGCCACGACGTAGGCCGGGTTCGCGAGGGCCCGCAGGTCGGCGAGCGGGTCCCCGTCGACCACGAGGAGGTCGGCGTCCTTGCCCGTCTCGATGCTGCCGGTGACCGTGTCGATGCCGAGCATCCGGGCGTTGGCGCCCGTCGCGGCGTGCAGCGCCTGGGCCGGGGTGAGCCCGCCGTAGCGCGACACGTAGTCGACCTCCCGCCACGTGTTGTAGTGGGTCACGTACGTCAGCGCGGAGTCCGTCCCCATCCCGATCGTGATGTCGTTGGCCAGGGCGTCGCGGATGCCCTGGAGCATCTCCTCGTAGATCATCTCGGCGTTCGCCCGGACGATGTCGTCGATCCCCGTGTCGGTCTGGGGGAGCTTGACGAGTGGGAGGCACGCCTGGAGGGTCGGGACCAGCGCGGACGACCCGTGCAGGGACTGCGGGTTGGCTCGGAACAGCTCGATCATCTCGTCGTTCATGCCGGCGCCGTGCTCGATGGTGTCGACACCGGCCCGCAGGGCGCGCGTGATGCCTTCCTTGCTCTGGGCGTGCGCCGCCACGAGGATGCCCGCGGCGTGCGCCTCCTCGCAGATGGCGGCCATCTCCTCCTCGGTCATCTGGGGGCGTCCGGCCTCGCCGATCGCGCGGGCGTCGGTGACCCCGCCCGTCGCGGCGATCTTGATCGCGGTCACGCCCTTGCGGAGGTTGGTCCGGACGTTGCGGCGCGCGTCCCACGGGTTGTCGCTGACGAGCGCGATGGTCGGCGTGCCGTGGCCGCCGGTCGCGGCCAGCAGGGGCCCGGACGCGATGACGCGCGGCCCCGGGTACGCGCCCCCGTCGATCTCGTCGCGGACCTCCACGACCTCGTAGCCGACGTCTCCGAGGCTGCGCAGCGTGGTGACGCCCGAACGGAGCTGGGTGAGGATGTTCTTCTTCGCGCGACCCTTGACGACCCGGTGTCCCACGGGGCTGTGGAAGAACGCGGACACGACCTTCTCCGCGGACTCGCTCGTGAGGATCGAGGGGAGCGGCTTGCCGTCCGAGAACAGGTGGGCGTGCGCGTTGATCAGCCCGGGAAGCACGTAGCGGCCGTGGCCGGCGACGGTCCCGGTGCCCGCCGGGATCTGGACGTCGCCCGCGGGGCCGACTGCGGTGATCTTCCCGTCCTGGCCGACGACGACGGTCTGGTCGGGCAGGACGGTACCGGCGGCGTCGCCGGTGACGACGGTCGCGCCGACGAGGGCGAAGGGCGTGGTCATGGTCGTGCTCCTGTCTGGGTGGGGGACGTGCGCGGTGAGGGGAGGCGGAGGCGGGGGAGGGTGTCGGCGAGCACGGCGCCGATCTTCGTCCCGAGGCAGAGGCTCACGAATGTCGCGAGCGAGGTCGTGAACG
This sequence comes from Luteimicrobium xylanilyticum, assembly GCF_009429125.1. Lineage (GTDB taxonomy): Bacteria > Actinomycetota > Actinomycetes > Actinomycetales > Cellulomonadaceae > Luteimicrobium > Luteimicrobium xylanilyticum. The sequence continues at coordinate 2,307,796 of NZ_CP045529.1, read as the reverse complement.
CGTGGACGTCCGTCGAGGCGAGCGCGACGAGGCCCACGGTGCCCGGCACGAGGAGGAGGAACGCGGGCTGGAACGTGGCGGTCGCAGGGACCGCGAGCGCGCGGCGCTCGACGGCCCGGGCACCGACGAAGACGATCGCGGCGGCGGCCCCCGACGCGGTGATCGCCCCGACGACCGGGGTGAGGAGCGCGAGGAGGGCGTAGGTCGCGACCATGACGGCGACCGTGACGAGCGTCAGGCGCAGGCCGGCCCCGAACGCGAGCCCGATGCCGAGCGCGAGGACGACGACGCCCAGCCACGACAGCGGGATCGGTGGCAGCGCGTGCCACCCGCCGGCGCTCGCGGTGACCTTGCGGGCCGTCCCGACGAGGGTCGCGGAGTCGTGGTCGAGCGTGAGGCCGGTGAGGTGGGACCCGGCCGCGATCCCGGCGGACATGAGTCCGAGGACGAGCACGCCGTAGACGAGCCGGGCGGCACCGGTGACGATGTCGGTGGCCGTGAGCTCGAGGAGCGCGTTGGTCACGAGCGCGCCGGGGACCAGCACCGCGATGGGTGCGCACACCGCGTACAGGGGGACGTCCCCGAGATCGAGAGCGGATGCGGTCGCCCCGACCACGACGGTCGAGACGAGGGCGGAGAGGAACGGCACGACGGCGCCCGCCCCCTCGAGCCGGTCCAGCGCGAGCACGAGGGCGCCGACGAGGGCGCCGACCAGCACGGACGTGAGCACGGCCCACCAGGGGCAGCGGAACACGACGGCGAGACCGAGGGCGACGGCCGCGCTGCCGAGGATCCGGTCCCGTGCCGCGTGGGGACGCGTCATGGACCGGATGGCGTCGACCCGCGCGGGCACCTCGGCGACCGGGACGGTGCCGAGCTCCACCTCGCGCGCCAGCCTGCTCGCCCGCACGCCCTGGCGGAACGACAGGTCCTTGCCGGACGCGCTGACGAGGGTCGCCGCGCCGTCGTCCACCCGGACGACGAGCACCATCCGCGGCAGGACCGAGAAGTCCAGGCCGGCCCGTGCCTGCTCGGGGGCGTGCTCGAGGTGCTCGCGCACGTCGGTGACGGAGGTCCCGGCGTCGAGGAGGAGCGCGCCGAGGTCCCCGAGGATGCGGGCGTCGCGCTGCGAGGCCTCCGTTCCCGCCTCGGGCGCACGCTCCGTCGTCACAGCTCTCATGCCTACCGCGTGGGGCGGGGCTTGTCCTGCCGAACGTGGGCCGGCGCGGGTGGCGTCAGTCGTGGCGTCGCACGGGCGCTCCGGCGCGCAGGGCCCGCGGGATCTCCGCGACGTCGTCGACGGCGGCGCTCAGCCGGGCGACGTCGGCCGCCGGCGCGGGGGAGTCGAGCGCGACCTCGTACGTGACGCCGGTGGAGCGCCAGTCGTCGTCGAAGCCGCCGTCGGCCTCGACCACCACGCCGTGGACGGCGACGCCGAGCCGCTGGCCCTCGCGGAACGTGTCGTTGAGGACGCAGAGGGCTACCGCGAGGTGCAGCACCTGGGCGCCGTTGGAGGCGGGCGCCGCGAGCACGCCGGCCTGCGTCCACGGGTGCTCGAGGGTCACGCCCTCGCCGGACCGCAGCGTGCCGGCGCTCGCGCGGACGCCGAACGGTGACAGCTCCATGGCACGAGTGTGCGCCGCGCACGAGTCTCACGCGTCCCGTGCGGGCGTCCGGTGCGCGGGACGGCCGTCGTCGGGCGGGGCCCGGTTCCCTAGGATGAGGCCATGACCACCCTGCACGCCGAGCCCTCGAGGCGCGCCCGGACGACCCCCGCCCGACGACGAGTCGTCCTGGGCGCGGCCCTGCCCGTCGCCCTCGTGGCGGGCCTGCTCGGCGGGTGCGCGTCGTCGTCCTCGTCGGACGCGCCGGCGACGGGCACCCAGAGCCCGGCGCCGTGGCCGTCGGGCGTCACCCCGAGCGCGACGCCGACCGACCAGTTCACGCGCGACGCGGACGGGAAGGTCACCGGGCTCTCCTACCCGGGCGAGGACGGCCAGACGGCGCTCGACCTGTTGCTCGGCGTCGACCCGAGCGCGAAGGTGAAGGGGTCGGGCAAGAACGCGTTCGTCGTCGGGATCGGTGGCCGCACCGCCGACGACGCGAAGCACGAGTTCTGGTCCCTCGCGGTCGACGGCAAGCAGGCACAGGTGGGCGCGGGCTCTCTGAAGACGAAGGACGGGGAGACGATCACGTGGACGCTCGCGACGTACTGACCCCCTTGTCCTGGCGCGACCTCGCCCACCGGTGGTGGCGGGTCGCGGTCGTGGTCGCGCTGCTCGTCGGCGCGGTGGTGTGGCGGCTCGTCAAGGACGACCTGGGTGCGCCTCCGAACCTCGAGCTGGCGACCGCGGCGACCTTCGCCGGGGCCCTGCTGCTCCGCAACCGTGCTGCGGCGGTCGCGCCGCTCGTCGTGGCGGTCGTGAGCGATCTCGTGCTCGGCAACACGTCGATCCTCGTGTTCACGTGGTCGGCGTGGGCCGTGACCGGCGTCGCCGCGGTGCTCCTCCCGCGGTACTCCGGGCGTCGGGAAGGCGGGCGCGGTCCCGGCTGGAAGCGCTATGCGACCGCCCTCGGCTTCGGCGTCGGTTCCTCGGTGTGGTTCTTCCTCTGGACGAACTTCGGCGTGTGGGTCGTGAGCGACGGCTCCTGGTACCCGCGGACGGTCGGCGGGCTCGTCGACTGCTACGTCGCCGGGCTGCCGTTCGCGCGGACCATGCTCGTCGGCAACCTCGTGCTCGTGCCCGTCGCGGCGGGTCTCGTGACGCTCGTCGAGCGCCTGGAGCGGGCGGCACAGCACGGCGCGGTCGCTGCGCGCTGAACCCTCGGGGCGAACCTGAGGTCGAGGGTCCTGAACCCTCAGGTCGAACCTGAAGGTTGTCGGACCGCCTCAGCCACGCAGCACCGTGTCCATCGCCTTGCCGCGCGCGAGCTCGTCGACGAGCTTGTCGAGGTAGCGGATCTTCTGCATGAGCGGGTCCTCGACGTCCTCGACCCGCACCCCGCACACGACCCCGGTGATGAGGCTCGCGTCCGGGTTGAGGTCCGCCGCCGCGAAGAAGTCCTCGAAGGTCGTCCCGTCGGCGAGGTGCCGCGCCAGCTCGGCGTCGGTGAAGCCCGTGAGCCACCGGACCACCTGGTCGAGCTCCGCCGTCGTGCGGCCCTTGCGCTCGAGCTTCGCCGCGTACAGCGGGTACACGTCGGCGACGCTCGTCGTGAAGATCTTCATGGCCGCCTCGTCGTCGTGGGTCTTTGACGTCTCCCAGTGTGTCAACGCTCGTGCGCGAACACGACCGTGTTGTCGACGTAGTGGCCGATCCGGCGGTCGAACGCCCCGCCGCAGGTGATAAGCCGCAGCTCGGGGCCGGCGGTGTTGCGGTAGACGGTCTCGACCGGGAAGTCATCCTTGGGGTAGGAGGCGACGCGGTCGACGACGAACGTCACGGTCGTCCCGTCGGAGCGCTTCACGTGCACCGCCGCGCCCTTCTTCACGGCGCCCAGGCGGTAGAACACGGACGGTCCGTGGACGGAGTCGACGTGCCCCTCGATCACGGCCGGGCCGACCTGCCCGGGGCGCGGCGAGCCCGTGTACCAGCCGGCCTGGTCGTAGTTCTTGCCGGGGGAGGCGACCGCGATCGTGCCGTCCTTCGCGAGACCGACGTGCCGGAGGGTGGAAGCGATCCCGACCGACGGGATGGTCACCTCGGTCGGCAGCGCCACCGGTTTCGCGGGGTGCGTCGGCCGGGTCGTCGGTGCGGGCAGCGCCGCCGCGGACGGGGAGGCGGGAGCCGGTGTCGCCGACGACAGGACCGCCGCTGACGCCGCCTGGACCGGCGGGCTGGGTGGTGAGGGCGTCTGCGTCGCGAACCCGACCGCCACCGCGGTGGCCCCGCCTGCGAGCAGGGCGACCGCGGTGACGGACCAGGCCCGACGACGTCGTGCGCCGCCGGTGGCCATCAGTCCTGGGTGGCCGTGGCGCGGCGGCGCGACGTCCGGGACGCGACCAGGGCACCGCCGCCCGCGAGCATCGCGAGACCGCCGACGGCGAACAGGGAGGCGTGCTCGACACCGGTCGTCGAACCGTTGCCGGTCTGCGCGCCGCCGGACGGCATCATCGACATCTGGGAGGCGTTGATGATCCCGCACAGTGCCGGGTCGGTGGCCTCGGTGGGCAGCGACTTGTCCAGGTCGGACTTCGTCTTGCCGTCGTACTTGCCGTCGTTGTTGTAGTCGACGCCGTGCACGACGATCGCCGCGCCGCCCGACAGGATGTCCTTGGCGACCGTGTCCGAGACCTTGATCGACCCGCGCTGGTAGTCGATCTTGCCGCCCTTGGCGGTGTCGTAGCGGTCGACGGCGAGCGCCGACTTGGCTGACGTGTCGCCGGTCGTGGTGAGCGAGACCTGGATCCCGCCGTACGCCGGGCCGCCCTCGGTGGTGTTGACGTGCCCGTCGCCGTTCGCGTCGTCCTTGATCGTCGGGCAGGTGTGCCGCGCGTCGGCGGCGTAGTGGATGTGCGCGGCGTGGGGGCTGCCGGCGAGGAGGCCGGTCGCCTTGTACGTGACGGTGAGGACGTCGTCCTTGATCGACACCATCGCCGTGCCGGAGCCGTCCACCCCGTTGGAGGCGACCGGCCGCAGGTCGGCCTGCCCGGACCCGTTCTCCGCCGCGGAGGCGGGACCGGCGAGGGCGAACAGCGCCCCGACGGCCAGGGCGGGGACGGTGAGGAGAGCTCGCTTGCGGGTGTTCATGTGCGTTCCCTTCGGTTCGGCCCGGGACCGAGCGTCGCTGCGTGCCCCGGGCTGTCGTGCCGAACGCCGCGCTGTGCGGCCTTGCACGATGGGTTCGGAGCCGCAGGCTCGGTGGATGGGTGGGGGATCGGAGACCTCCGAGCGCGCGTACCGGGACGCCTCGACCGAGACTGGAGGCATGGCTGACCAGCAGCGCACCGAGGAACCGTCGTCCCCGACCGAGCTGACGAAGCCCTCCTGGGGGTACGTCGCGAAACGCAGCATCCGCGAGTTCCAGTCCGACGGCGGGCAGGACCTCGCCGCGGCCCTGACCTTCTACGCCGTGCTCGCCGCGGCCCCCGCGACCGTCGCGCTCGTGTCGCTGCTCGGGTTCGTCGGCGACCCGGAGAAGGCGATCAACGACACGCTCGACTCGATCCGGGACTTCGCACCGCCGCAGACCCTCGACCAGGTGGAGTCGTTCATCCGCCCCATCGCGGGCAGCACGGGGTCCGGCTGGGCGCTCGTCATCGGGCTGGTGCTGGCGCTGTGGTCGGCGTCCGGGTTCGTGGGGGCGTTCGGGCGGGCCATGAACCGCGTCTACGGCGTCCCGGAGGGTCGGCCGGTGTGGAAGCTGCGCCCGTGGCTGCTGCTCGTGACCGCGGTCGTGTTCGTGATCGTCGTCGCGATCATCGCGGCGATGGTGCTGTCGGGGTCGATCGCCCGGCAGGTCGGGGACCTCGTGGGCCTGTCGAGCACCGCCGTCACCGTGTGGAACGTCGTGAAGTGGCCCGTGATCGTGATCCTGGCCGTGCTGCTCGTCGCGCTCCTGTACTGGGCGACGCCCAACGTCAAGCAGACGAAGTTCCGCTGGATCAGCCCGGGCGCGCTCGTCGCGCTGGTCATCGCGGCCGTCGCCACCCTGCTGTTCGGGTTCTACGTCGGTCACGCCGCGAACTACAACGCCACCTACGGGACGCTCGCGGGCTTGTTCATCCTGCTGCTGTGGATCTACATCCTCAACATGGTGCTGATCCTCGGGGCCGAGGTCGACGCCGAGCTCGAGCGCGGCCGCGAGCTCCAGGCCGGCGTCGCCGCCGAGGAGGATATCCAGCTCCCGCTGCGCGACACCAAGGCCAGCGACAAGCAGGCCGCCAAGCACGCGAAGGACGTCGAGCAGGCGCGTGCGCTGCGCGCGTCGAACGGGGAGACCGCCGACCCGGACGAGGCCCGCGCCGAGAGCTGATCGCTCGTTCTACGAGCGGAGCACGACCTTGCCGTGCGCGTGCCCGCGCGAGGTCGCGCAACGCGTCCCGCACGTGGTCCGACGGGTGGGTGCGGGCGATCGGGACCTCGAGCTGCTGTGGCTCTCGACTGCGCGGAGGGCAGACTGGCGGGCGGCACGACGTCCACGCGGGGAGCGAGCGATGAAGGCTGTGCGTTTCGACCGGTTCGGTGGTCCAGAGGTCCTGGAGCTCGTCGACCTGCCCGACCCGCACCCGGGGCCGGGCGAGGTGCGGATCGCGGTGCGCGCGGCGGGCGTCAACGCGAGCGACTGGAAGAAGCGGCAGGGTCTCATGGATCCCGACCTGCCGCAGACGCTCGGGTACGAGGCGGCGGGCGTCGTCGACGAGCTCGGCGACGGCGTCACGGACGTGCGCGGCGGCGACCGGGTCTTCGGGTTCTGCACGGACGGCGCGGCGCAGGCCGAGCTCGCGGTCCTGTCGCACTACGCGCCGGTGCCGGCGTCGCTGGACTTCGTCGACGTCGCAGCGCTTCCCGCGGCCGTCGAGACGGCGGCACGTGCGCTCGACCAGCTCGGCGTCACGGACGGCACGGCGCTGCTCGTCAACGGGGCGTCCGGGAACGTGGGGAGCGCCGCCGTCCAGCTCGCGGTCGCACGCGGCGCCCGGGTCATCGGGACCGCCAGCGCCCGCAACCACGACCTCCTGCACTCGTTCGGTGCCGAGCCCGTCTCGTACGGCGAGGGCATGGCCGGGCGGGTGCGCGTCCTCGCGCCGGACGGCGTCGACCGCGCCCTCGATGTCGCCGGCAGCGGCGTCCTGCCCGACCTGATCGGGCTCGCGGGCGGTGCCGACCACGTCGTGACGATCGCCGACTTCTTCGGCGCTCGCGAGCACGGCGTCAGGTTCTCGCGGGGCGATGAGGGCCGTGCGCTGTACGTGCTGGGTCAGATCGGTGACCTCGTCGAGGCCGGGCAGCTCCGGCTGCCCGAGGTGCGGACGTTCCCACTCGACGACGTCGCGGACGCCCAGCGCGCAGTGGAGTCCGGCGCCGGGCACGGGAAGATCGTCCTGACGGTCGGCTGACCGGCCGCCCCACGCTGCGCCGTCGGGCGGGCGCTAGTCCGCGACGAACGCGAGGATGTCGGCGTCGAGCGCGTCCTGGTAGTCCCCGAAGATGCCGTGCGGCGCTCCGGGGTAGGTCTTCAACGTCCCGTGGCTGACGATCTCGATGGCCTTCAGCGCGGCGTCGGCGATCGGCACGATCTGGTCGTCCTCGCCCTGGGCGATGAGGATCGGCACGTCGATGGCCGCGAGGTCGGCGTTCTGGTCGGTCTCCGAGAAGGCCTTGACGCAGTCGTACGCGGCAGCCAGGTTCACGAGCATGCCCTGCCGCCAGAAGTCGTCGATCGCGCCCTGCGAGACCTCGGCGCCGTCACGGTTGAAGCCGTAGAACGGGACCGCCAGGTCCTTCCAGAACTGCGAGCGGTCCTTGAGCACGCTGGCACGGATGTCGTCGAACGCCTCGATAGGCGTGCCCTCCGGGTTGCTCTCGGACTTCACCATGATCGGCGGGACTGCCCCGGCGGTGACGACCTTGGCGACGCGGCCGTCCGCGAACTGCGCGGCGTAGCGCACCACCTCTCCGCCACCGGTCGAGTGGCCGACGAGGACGACGTCGTGCAGGTCGAGGTGCTCGACGACGGCCGCCAGGTCCCGCGCGTACGTCGTCATGTCGTTGCCGGCGTACGTCTTGGAAGAGAGCCCGTGCCCGCGGCGGTCGTGGGCGACGACCCGGTATCCGGCGTCGGCGAAGCGCTTGATCTCGACCTGCCACGCGTCGGAGCTGAGCGGCCAGCCGTGGCTGAGGACGATCGGCCGGCCGGAGCCGCTGTCGGTGTAGTAGATCTCGGTCCCGTCGGACGTGGTGACGTACGGCATGGGCTCGCTCCTGTATCTCGGGGTGGTGAAGGTCAGTCGGTGGTGGTGGCGTCCGCCGTCGTGCGGGCGATGAAGTCGAGCGCGGTCCGGGCGACCTCGGGCCAGCCGTGGTCGATGGTGAGCGAGTGGCCGCGGTCCGGCAGGACCACGATCTCCGTGACGCCCGGGTTCTTCGACTGGATCTTGTAGGACTGCTCGGTCGGCTTCACGGGCACGGTGTGGTCGACCTCGCCCGCGATCAGCAGCAGCGGGCCGCGGTCCGGGTTCTTCGTGTCGACCTTCGTCTCGGAGAACGGGTTGAGGTTGGCGCTCACGACCTGGAAGATCGGGTTGCCCGCGGCTGCGACGTGGAACTCGTCGTAGAGGGCGTGCGCCTCGTCGTCGTCGAGCGCGTTGGCCCAGCCGTACTTGAAGTCGTCGTACGACAACGTGACCCCGTGCTTGAGGCTGCTCAGGTGTGACACCACAGGCGCCGACGACTTGAGCGACGAGAACGGCACCGACAGCACCCCCTTGAACGGCGCCGGGTCGATCGCGACCGTCGCCACGGACGCCCCCGCGCCCGCGAGCTTCTGCGCGATGAGCCCGCCGAACGAGTGCCCGACGATGGCCGGCTTCACGCGCAGCTCGCCGATCGCCTCGAGGTAGTGGTCGGTGACCTCCTGGACCATCTTCGACGCGAAGGCGTCGGGGTTGGCGCGCGCGTCCTCGACGGACGCGGGGTCGTCGGGCCACGCGGGGGCGACCGTCGTGAACCCGGCCTCGTCGAACACGGGGCGCCAGCGGTCCCAGCTGCTCGAGAGCAGCCACAGCCCATGCACGAAGACGACGGGGCGAAGGCCCGACGCGTTGGCACGGTCGATGTCGGCGCGTTCCGCGTCGGTGAGGGTGGGTGAAGTCGTGCCGGCCATCAGGACTCCTGGGCGCTTGGAGGTGCACGGGTCAGCCCATCGTGGGCATGATCGTGCTCCGTCGTCTTGATCTGCTCCGCACTGCGTTGTGCGCGCCCCGCACCGAACCAGGCGCGCCCGCGCTCCGAGGCATGGGAGTGCCGATGGCCGTCGTGCTCGAGATCGAGGACTTTCCGGTGACCGACCGCGTGGAGTTCCTGCGCGAGCACATGTTGGCGTCACCGGTTCCGTTGGTGCTCGAGCCGCGCCGCGGCGCGGACCTCCTGGTCCGTTCGCGGGTGGCCGACCTCGGCTGCGTGCACCTGCTGTCCACACGCGCGGGGGGCGGCGACGTCGTCCGCAGCGAACGGCTCGCGCGCGACGACACCCCGCCGAGCCTCATGGTCAGCCTGGTGGAGCAGGGGACGACCGCGGTGGTCCGCGACGATGCCGAGACCGTGGTCCGGCCGGGAGAGATCGGGTTGTACCTGACGACCGAGCCGTACCGGCTGCGGTTCACGGACGCCGCGCTCCGGCACACCTTCCAGATCCCGCTCCACGACCTGGGACTGCCGCTGCCGCTCGTCCGGGCCCAGCTCGGCCGGGCGATCCGGCCGGAGGGGCCGGTGGCCGCCGTCGTGTCCGCGTTCCTGGGCGCGACCGCCCGGAATGCTCCGACGGCTCCCCCTGGCGAACGGGTCCGCCTCGAGCAGCCGACCCTCGATCTCGTCCGGCTCCTGCTCACGAGGTCGGTCGCCGATGAACGGCCCGGCCGTGCGGCCTCCGCCGCATCCCTCGGGACACGCGTCGAGGAGCACGTGCGTGGCCACCTCGACGACCCCGACCTGTCGGCCCGGTCCGTCGCCGCGGCGTTCTCCATCTCCGAGCGCTACGTGTACGCGATCCTCGCGCGCCGCGGGATCGACCTCGGTGACGCCGTTCGCACGCGACGCCTCGAGCGGGCCGCCCGACTCCTCCAGGACCCGCGGTGCGTCGGGTGGACGATCGCGGCGGTCGCCCTGCGGTGCGGCTTCGCCGACCACGCCCACTTCTCACGGGCCTTCCGTGCGCAGTTCGGGGTTACGCCCAGCGAGTGGCGCGCGCGACGCTGGGCCTGATGCTCCTGGCCGTGACGCTCCTCGGTCTCGACACCGACCACGGCCTGCTGACGCTCCAGACCATGATCTTCCTCAAGCTGTCGGTGTCCGGACACCTGACCGTGTTCGTCGCACGAACGCGTCAGCACTTCTGGACGCGGCCGCGTCCCGCGTGGATCCTGCTCGTCGCCGTGCTCAGCGCGCGTACTCCTGGCTGGACCGACGGCGCGCGACCGGCCTTGAGACGGGGCGTCCAGACGCGAGGGGCGCCCCGGCCACCTGACCGTCCACGTGTGACGCGACAGACGCGTCCCGAGTGGCCTTCCCCACGGCGAGCTTCAACGCTTCGCTGGATCATGGAAAGAAGACATCAAGCACGAGGAGCGTGATTCTCATGACCGAGACGGTCCTGATCAGTCCGAGTCGGTACGTCCAGGGCAAGGGAGTGATGGGCCAGCTGGGTCATCACCTGGCACGGATCGGGTCGAAGCCGCTGCTGGTCGCTGACGACGTCGTGTGGGGCATCGTCGGTGACGGCGTCACCGAGGCGCTCGGTCAGGCCGACCTGCCGGTCGCGCGCGAGAGCTTCGGCACCTTCGCGACCGCCGCGGCCGTCGACCACCTCGTCGAGGTCATCGGCTCGGGCGGGCACGACGTGATCGTCGGGATCGGCGGCGGGTCGGCGATCGACGCCGCGAAGTCCGCCGGGCACCTCGCCAAGATCCGCTGGGCCAGCGTCCCCACCGCCGCGTCGTCGGACGCCCCGACGTCGGCGCTCGCCGTGATCTACACCGAGGAGGGCGAGTTCGTCGAGTACCGCTTCTTCCCGCACAACCCGGACCTCGTCCTCATCGACACCCAGGTGGTCGCGTCCGCGCCGGCCAGGTTCCTCGTCGCGGGCATCGGTGACGCGCTCGCCACCTGGCTCGAGGCGCGCGCGACCCAGCGCGGCCAGGGGTCGACCATGGCCGGCGGGCGTCCGACGCACACCGGCACGGCACTGGCGCGGCTGTCCTGGGAGCTGCTGTGGGGCAACGCGCTCGAGGCCCTCGACGCCGTGCGCGCCGGAGTCGTCACGCCCGCGCTCGAGGCCGTGGTCGAGGCGAACACCCTGCTGTCGGGGCTCGGGTTCGAGTCCGGGGGCCTCGCCGCGGCGCACGCCATCCACAACGGCCTGACCGCCGCCCCGCAGACGCACGGGCTGACGCACGGTCAGAAGGTCAACCTCGGTTCGACGACGCAGCTCGTCCTCGAGGGTGCGCCCAGCGAGGAGCTCGAGGACTTCATCGTGTTCACCACCAGGGTCGGGTTGCCGAACACGCTCACCGAGGTGGGGCTGAGCCCCGACGACACGGCCGAGCTGCGGGCCGTCGCCGAGGCCGCGACCGTCCCGGACGAGACGATCCACACCATGCCGTTCCCCGTGACCGCCGACCTGGTGGTCGACGCGCTCGTCGCGGTCGAGGGGATCTCGCGTCGTGTCCGGTCGGAGCACGGGCTGCCCGAGCCCGAGCTGTACGTGGCGCGGCACTGAGATGGCCGACGACCGGGGCCCGGCCGACGCCCGACCGACGCCAGTCGGGCGTCGGCTCAGCGCCAGCCGAGCGCCGGGGCGACGTGCGTCAGGATCGACTCGATGACGTGTGCGTTGTACTCGACGCCGAGCTGGTTGGGCACGGTGAGCAGGAGGGTGTCGGCGGCGGCGATCGCTTCGTCGCGGCGCAGGTCCTCGATCAGCGATTCGGGCTCGTCGGCGTAGGAGCGGCCGAACACCGAGCGAGTGCTGTCGATGAACCCGAACTGGTCCTCGGCGTCGCGCGTGCCCAGGAAGTAGCGGCGGTCGAGGTCGTTCATGATCGCGAAGATCGACCGGGAGACCGAGACGCGCGGCTCGAAGCCGTGGTCGTGGGTGGCCCACTCCTCGCGGAACGCCTCGATCTGCTTGCGCTGCTGGACGTGGAACGGCTCGCCGGACTCGTCGTCCTTGAGCGTCGACGACATGAGGTTCATGCCTTCGCTCGCCGCCCAGCGCGCCGTCGCGTCGGAGCCGGCACCCCACCAGATCCGCTCACGCAGGCCCTCCGAGTACGGCTCGATCCGCAGGAGGCCCGGGGGGTTGGGGAACATCGGCCGCGGGTTCGGCTGCGCGAACTGCTCGCCCTCGATCGCCTGGAGCGCGACGAGCGTGTGGCGACGCGCCATGTCGGCCTGGCTCTCGCCGTCGTCGGGCTCGAAGCCGAAGTACCGCCAGCCGTCGACGACCTGCTCGGGTGACCCGCGCGAGATGCCGAGCTGGAGCCGGCCGCCCGCGATGAGGTCAGCGGCGCCCGCGTCCTCCGCGAAGGCCAGCGGGTTCGCGTACCGCATGTCGATCACGCCCGTGCCGATCTCGATCCGGCTCGTCCTGGCGCCCACCGCGGCGAGCAGCGGGAACGGCGAGCCGAGCTGGCGCGCGAAGTGGTGCACGCGGAAGTAGGCGCCGTCGGCGCCGAGCTCCTCGGCCGCGACCGCGAGGTCGATGCTCTGCAGGAGGGCGTCCGACGCCGTCTGGGTCGCCGACGTGGGGTGCGGCGTCCAGTGGCCGAACGAGAGGAAGCCGATCTTCTTGGTCACGTCCGGGGAACTGCCGCGCGGTCGTCGGATATTCCGGCGGTCGCAGCGGCACCGGGCCCGGAGGCTACTCGAACGAGTGCGTCCAGATCTGGGTGCCGTCCGCGTTCAGGTACGTGTAGACCATCTTGCGGCCCGTCTTCACGCCGGTCGCCTCCATGGCGGGGGCGACGTCGTCGTCGAAGGTGGACTGGAAGGTCGCCACCTTGCCGTCGAGGTAGCTCGCCACCTTCGCCGCGTCGAGCTGCTGCGCGTAGGTGTAGGTGAACTCGACGGTCCCCGGATCGGCCACCGCGACCTTGATGGAGGAGTAGGTGTCCTTGAACTCGTCGTGCGCGGCGAGCGCGGTGCGCTCCTTGTCGGCGTACTTCTCGAGCGCCTCGTGCTGCGCGTTCGCGGAGGCCGAGTGGGAGGCGCCGCCGTCGTCGTCGGACGAGCACGCGGTGAACCCGACGGCGAGACATGCGGCGGTGAGCAGGGATACTCCGGCCTTGGCGATGGTAAGCACGTGGTCCTCTCCGGCTGGCACGGTGGTGAAGGGCGTCGCGGGGCGACGCGCGCAGGAGGATCCGCCCCCCCGGGGAGGAGGCTACCGTCCCCGCCGTCAGACCGGTTCGGTCTGCTCGAAACGCACGGTCAGCGTGCGGCCCGCGCCGGGAACGGATAGGTGGTATCGGGTGTGGGCGACGCGCCGCACGGTCCCGACGGCGCCGTTCCAGCGGCCCGGTGCCGTGACCCGCACGCGCGTCCCGACGGCGGCGAGCCGCATGCCCCGGTAGGTCCAGGTGAGCAGGAACCGGTCGTCGAACACCCGGGTGCACCGGGCGCAGGACCGGATGCCGGCAGGCCTGCGGTGGCGTCTGAGCGTGTGGCCGGCCGGGCAGGTCCCGATCCAGTCGGTCTCGATCGTGGGGGCGTCCGGTGCGACCGTGCGCAGTCCGGACGCGCCGATCCTGCGGGCGATGGCCCGCCAGGTCGCGTCGTGGCCGTGCCGGGGCCCCCCGCGAGCGCGTGGGCGATCTCGTGGAGGACCGTGTCATGAACCTGGTCGTGGGCGCCCGCCTCCGCGTACTTCCGCATGAGAGGCCCCGACAGGCTGATGACCTTGCGGTCGAAGCGCGTGACGCCGGCTCGGCGGACGGCCGAGTCGAAGACGAGCTTCCAGCCCGTCAGGCCGTGGGCGTCCATCGTGGCGCGGGCGTCGCGGCGGATCGTTTCGAGGACGTCGGGCACGCAGGCACCGTAGCGGGCGGTACCCACGGGGTCGGTTCCGGCCGCTCCGCTCCGTCCGTGCAGATCGTCGTGCACGACGCGGCGCCGGGAGACCCCGAGCCAGGCTGGGAGGACGTCGTCGAGGTGTCGGCCGTCGTGCCCGACGGCGCACGCGTACGCTGGTCTACCTGGGCAGGGGAGGACGAGAGTGACCTCGACTCCGTCCTACCAGGGAGCTATGGGGTGCGGGTGAGCGCGCGGGGCCGCGTCGCCGGCCGCGAGGACGCCACCTACTGGCACCGTGAGGTCGGCGGGAAGGCCTGAGTCCGTCAGAACTCGATCCGCCCGGCCCGGTTGTGGAACTCGCCGGTAGGCCCGTCGGGGCCGAGGGTGGCCAGTGCGACGGTCGCGTCGGTGCCCTCGGTGACGGTCTGGTGCCCGGTGTGCCGGTTGAAGTCGGTGGCGGTGTAGCCGGGGTCGGACGCGTTGACCCGGATGGTGGGCAGGTTCTTCGCGTACTGGACCGTGAGGGTGATGACGGCTGCCTTGGACGCGGCGTAGGGAACGGCAAGGATCGGGAACTCGTCGGTGCCCTCGGTGCTGAGGAAGCGCGGCCACCCGACGCCGGACGCCACGTTCACGACGACCGGGTTCGACGAGCGGCGCAGCAGCGGGAGCGCGGCCTGGGTGACGCGGACGATGCCGACGACGTTCGTGTCGAGCACGGCGGTCATGGCGTCCGCGTCGAGGGCGTCGACGTCGCGGGCGGTGCCGAGGATGCCGGCGTTGTTGACGAGCACGTCGAGCGCGGGCAGCTGGGCGACGGCGGACTCGACCGAGGCGGTGTCCGTGACGTCGAGCTGGAGGACGTGCGCCCCGAGCGCACGGGCCGCGTCCCCGGTGGAGGGGTCGCGCATCCCGGCGTAGACGGTGTGGCCGGCGTCGATCAGCCGGCGGGTGGTCTCGAGTCCGAGGCTGCGGCTCGCCCCGGTGATCAGTGTCGTGGTCATGGCTCCACCCTGAGTCGTGGCGGCACGGCGAAGGTATGCCCTGCTGGTACCACCCGCCCCGGCGCGATCCGGGTCATGCTGGTGGGGTGCAGGAGTTCTCCGAGGTGCTGCGGGCGTGGCGGGACCGGCTCACGCCCCAAGAGGTCGGACTGCCGCCCGGTCGGGGCAGGCGCGCGCCGGGACTGCGGCGCGAGGAGCTGGCAGGGCTGGCGGGTGTGAGCGTGGAGTACCTCGTCCGACTCGAGCAGGGGCGTGCGCGCAACCCGTCGCCGCAGCTGCTCGCCGCGCTGGCCCGCGCGCTGCGCCTGACCGACGGCGAGCGCGACCACTTCTACCTCGTGGCCGGGCTGGCGCCGCCGTCGCGCGGGCTCGTGCCGGAGCACGTCGGGCGCGGCGTCCAGCGGATGCTCGACCGGCTCGGCGACGTCCCGCTGGCCGTGTTCTCCGCGGCGTGGGACCTGCTGTGGTGGAACGACCTGTGGGCCGCGCTCACCGGCGACCCCTCCACGAAGAGCGGCCTGGACCGCAACATCGCGTGGCGCCACTTCACCCACGCGCCCGGGGCGATCGACTTCGACGACGCGCACGCCGCCGAGTTCTCCGCGGACCTCGCCGCCGACCTGCGCGACGCCGTCGGGCGCTACCCCGACGACGCCCACCTTGCGCACCTCGTCGCGCGCCTGCGCGCCGAGTCGCCCGAGTTCGGGCGCCTCTGGGGCCAGGCGCACGTCGCGCGGCACCGCTCGAGCACCAAGACCGCGACGTCGACGCCCGTGGGCCCGATCGTCGTCGACTGCGACGTCCTGACCGTGCCCGGCACCGACCTGCGGATCGTCATGTACACGGCGGTGCCCGGGTCGTCGGACGCGTCGCGGCTCGAGCTGCTCCGGGTCAGCGGGACGCAGGCGCTCACGTCCTGAGGCGTTGTCCGTGGCCGTTGCCGCGGGTCAGCGGCTCGCGGCTCGCACGTCGACCCACTCCTTGGCCTCGCGCAACCCCCAGCCCGTCTGCTCCCGAGCGACCTTGATCGCCTGGATCGGCTTGCCCTCCGCGAGGTACCGATCGACGTCGGCCAGGGCCTCCGGCGTGAAGCCGAGCTCCGTAGGGTCGGCGGTCGGGCTCGGGTTCGCGCCGACGGTCGAGAGGGCGGATCCGTGGTGGCCGGCCCAACCGTCGACGAGATCCTTGCCATCCTTGAGGCTCAGACCCGGGACGGCGGTCCGGAGCACCTTGATCGCCTGGATCTTCTGGCCCTCGGCGACCAGCCGGTCGATCTCGGCGCGGACGTCGTCGGGAAGGGTCCCGGGCTGGACCGCCGGCTGGTACGGGACAGGCCGGCTCGCCTTCGTCTCCGGGCGACGGGGGCGGTGCCGGACGACGAGCGCCACGATCAGCACGACGATCAGAATCAGAGCGATCCAGGAGGGTTTCATCCCGACCACCTTAGGGAAACGTCCACCTTGCGCAAGGAAGTGACCGCCCCTTGACCGGTCCCGGGTCACCCTGGCCGGAAGGGGTGCGGAACTCGCTTCCTCACGGGTGACACGTTCAGCCGTCCGCCCCGAGTGCGGCGGGCAACCGACGAGCCGCCCTGAGTCGATCCCTGGACATCACAGCTAGAGGCCATCGAGGATGGCGGCTCGCTTGGCCGCCAACTCGGACTCGGTGACCAGACCTTGCTCGTGGAGCGCCGCAAGCTCCCGCAGTCGCTCCGAGGCCGTACGCGCGGCGACCCCTGGTGCGCTCGGGCAGCTGGGCTCCGGTGTAGCTGGCGGTGTGGCTGCGGATCGTGCGATGGAGCCCAGCACCACCTTGCCTGCGCCAACGAGAGCGTTGACCGCTTTCATGGTCGATGGGCTGGGGGACTCGACGTGGATCTGGTGGGTCTTGTTGGGCGTCACGATCGTCAGGTAGACGTCACCCCGGATGTTCGACGACATCAGGTTCAGGCCGCCGCTGGCAAGGGCCCCGACGGCGCGACCCAGACCCGACTTCTTCGTCACGTCCGCTGACGACTCGATCCCGAGCAGCCGGCGGTACGGCGTGCCCTTGGTGATGAAGTTGCTCACCCGGACGTACCCGTTCGTGTAGATCTCGACGCTTTTAGAGCCAACCGAGCCTGAGGCCACGCGAGCGCCCGCCTCTTGGCGCGCTTCCTCAAAGGCAGCCTGCGACGCCGCTCGGCGTGTCTCGAGATCTGCCCGCTTCTCGGCCTGGCGTGCCTGCTTGGCGGCGCGCATCTCGGCCGAGGCTGCCTGCTTCGCGGCCTTCTCCTTTGCGTTCGCGCGCTCCTGGGCTTCGCGGGCAGCCTCCCTGGCGTTGAGTTGGACTGCGCGCTCAGCCTCTCGCTTTGCCCTCTCCTGTGCGCGCGCCGCATGGGCGGACTCCCGGGTGGCAAGCCGCTCTCCATTCTCAATCTCCTTCTGAGTGCGCACGCGTGTCGCCTCGGCTTCAGCTTCGGCCCGACGACGGGATGCAGCAGCCCTCCGCTCCTCGCGCTCCAGCGATTTCGCCTGCTCGTCGGCTGCGCGACGTGCATCTTGTTCCGCCGCGCGTGCCGTGGTCGCGGCAACTCGCCGTTCCGTCTTCTCCTCCCGGGCCGCGACGGTCTCCGCACGGTGCAAGTCTGAGCGGCGCTTGGCCTCGAGCTTGAGTGTCTCCTTGCTGAGCAAGGCGGACCCGCCATCGGGAACGGCGGCCGAGGCGAGGGGCTCGGCCGGTGGGTTGGCGCGGGCGAACTCGAGGAAGTGCTGGAGCGCGGGGACGTCATCCGTCGGAACCGACTTGAAGATCATCGTGTAGCCGTCGCTGGTAGTGACCGAGACGGTTCTCTTGCCGGCGTCGTAACCCGTCGTGACCGCCTGCGACACCGCCGCACGGTACCGCGCGAGGTCGGTGCGGCACTCTGTCCAGGAGCGTAGTGGTCTGCGGGTCGACGAGCTGCGGAACCGAGCGCTTCGTCGTGTGGTTGTCATCCTTTCGACCAGCGTCCAAACCCGTCAGGATGCCGAGTGCTCGGTGTACGTGTGACGGCGGGTCGACCAGCGGTCGCTAGCCTGGGCCCGTGCCGACCGACGTCCCACCCATGACGAGCGGTCCGGGTGCGCCCGTCGAACCCGGGCGCGAGGCACGCGACCTGATCGACCGGCACGCGCGCCTCGCTGCGACCGCGCAGGGGATCCTCGACCATCTCGACGGCGCCGTTGTCGCTGTCGCGGCCTGGGTGCGCGACGACGAACGCCGTCGCGCCCGCGAGGAGCTCGCCCGCGTCGACACCGACCGCCTCGGCGAGATGACCGACCGCAACCTGCGGCTCGCCGCCGTCCAGGCGGCCGGCTACCTCACCGCCGCCGACCTCCTCGACGTCCGGCCCGCCACCCTCGACGCCATCCCCGGGGTCGGCGAGGCGACCGCCCGGGGTGTCGTGGCCGCCGTCGGGCAGCTCAGCGACGCCGCCCTCGCGCTGCACCCGCTGCGCATCGGCCTCGACCGGGCCGGCCTGCCCACCCCCGACGGCGCCGACCGGCTTCTCGCCCTCCTGCACCGGATCATGCGGCTGGGGCCGCTCGTCGAGCCCCACCGGACCCTGCTCACCGACTACGCGTCGACCGTGGCGGCGGCGCTGCCCGCCGCGCGTCGGGCACGGCACGCCGCCCGGCTCTGGTTCGCCCGCCCGACGACGCGCAAGGCCACCGCGGGCGCCCTCGCCTCCCTGCAGCAGTGGGATGAATCCGGGGTGGCCGGCCGACTGCCGCAGATCCTCGACGACCTCACCGCCGCCGTCGCTCAACCCGACCCTGGCGTCTTCGAGCTCGCCGCCGACTACGAGAAGCGGTCCGCCGAGTACTACACGGCGCTCGTCGGGATCGTGCCCCAGGCGCAGACGGCGCTCGCCGCGCGGGGGCTCCTGCCCCAGGACCTCGTCGACCGTGTGAACGACCGGCCCCTCGACCTCGGCGCCATGCGCGTCGCGCTCCGCGGGTACCAGGAGTTCGGCGCGAGGTTCGCCCTCAACCAGGGCCGCTGCCTCATCGGCGACGAGATGGGCCTCGGCAAGACCATCCAGGCGCTCGCGGTCATGTCAGACCTGGTCGCGGCCGGCCAGACGCGGTTCCTCGTAGTGTGCCCGGCGAGCCTGCTCGCGAACTGGGCGCGCGAGGTCGAGGCCCGCACGACGCTGACCGCCCACCGGCTGCACGGGGACGGTCGTGAGGAGGCGATCAAGGCGTGGGCGGCGGGTGGCGGCGTCGGGCTGACGACGTTCGAGACGCTGACCCACGTGCCCACGGACGGGTCGGTGGGGGAGGTGGGGCTCGTCGTCGTCGACGAGGCGCACTACGTCAAGAACCCGCGCACCCGACGGGCGAAGGCCGTCGCCACGTGGGCGCGGCTCGTGTGGCGGGTCCTGTTCCTCACCGGGACGCCCATGGACAACCGGCTCGAGGACTTCCTCGCGCTCGTGAAGGTGCTGCAGCCCGACCTGGGCACGCAGTTCCCGCGGCACCTCGGGCTGCTCGGGCCCGACGCGTTCCGGCAGGTCGTCGCGCCCGTGTACCTGCGGCGCAACCAGGTCGACGTGCTCGTCGAGCTGCCCGACGTCATCGCCACCGACGACTGGGTCGACCTCACCGAGGCCGACGAGCGTGCCTACCGGGAGGCCGTGGCGTCCGGGAACCTCATGGCGATGCGGCAGGCGGCGTGGGCCGCGGGTGCCGGCGGCGATGCGCACGCGTGCGCGAAGCTCGACCGGCTGGTGGCGATCGTCGAGGAGGCGCGCGAAGAGGGGCGGAGCACGGTCGTGTTCTCGTACTTCCGGGACGTGCTGGACACGGTGGCGGCGGCGCTCGCGGCGCCGGGGGCGAGTGTGCACGGGCCGCTCACGGGGGACGTGCCCGTCGCCGAGCGGATGGGGTTGGTGGACGCGTTCACCGCCGACGACGCCGGTGCCGTCCTCGTGGCGCAGGTCGCCGTGGGCGGGACGGGGCTCAACCTGCAGGCGGCCAGCGTCGTCGTGCTGTGCGAGCCGCAGCTCACCCCGGCCGCGGAGGCACAGGCGGTGGCGCGGCTGCACCGGATGGGGCAGGTGCGGACCGTGCAGGCGCACCGGCTGCTCGCCGAGGACGGAGTCGACGAGCGGATCGTGGAGCTGCTCGCCGGGAAGCAGCGGGTGTTCGACGACTACGTGCGTCGGTCGAGCGTGGCGGCCGCCGCCGTGAGCGCCGTGGACGTGACCGAGGCCGGGCTCGCGCGCGACGTCGTCGCCTGGGAGCAGGCCAGGCTCGGGTACGGGCCGGTGTGGGACGGGTTGGGCGAGCCTGGCGCTCCTGCGCAGAATCCTGCGTAAGATGATGCGCATGAAGGTGGACACGCGTGATCTCCGGTCCGCGAGCTGGGTCGGACGCAACTTCGGTGCGGTGACGGACGAGGTCGAGGCCGGACGCACGATCGTCGTGATGAAGAACAACCGTCCCGCAGGCGTCGTGGCGCCGATCTCCGTGCTCGAGTCGATCGACGCCGTCGAGGAGCGCGAGGAGAACGTGAGGCTCCTGGCGCTCGCGCTGGTGCGGGCCGAGACGACGAGCGGGCGCACGTACACGTTGGAAGAGACGGCTGCCGGCCTCGGCATCGACCTCGACGAGCTCGCGAGCGAGGAGTCCGACGACACGGACGACGACGCGTGAGCGAAGCGAAGGTCGTCCTCCTGCCAGAAGCACGGGACGACCTGGAGGACCTCGACGGCGCGGCACAGAAGATCGTCCTGAAGGGGCTGCTGAAGCTGCGGTCCGAGCCGGCGCAGCGAGGTGCGCCGCTGGGCTCTCGTCGCACCGGGAACCTGACCGGCCTACGGAAGCTGGTCGTCGGCAACCGCGACTACCGGATCGTCTACGACGTCCAGGATGACGGCACGATCGTGGTCGTCTGGGTGATCGGCAGGCGGGCGGACGACGAGGTGTACCGTCTGGCCGTGGCTCGGCTCGAGACCTACACCGGCGACCGTCGGAAGCGCGCCATCCTGCGTCAGATCCTCGACACCGCGTGGGGGCGGTGACGGGCTGTTCACGGCACGGGACCGGCGGCCGGTCCGTGTCGGGTCGCAGCGCTGCGCGCGCCCGCTGGTCGCCCTTGGGGGGGGGGTGTCACCGGCCCATGTCAGGCTTGTCCCGTGACGGAGGAGCCCACCACCGAGCCCACGGACTACGGCCCGTTCGCGTACCTGAGCGCGCCCAACGCGCGGCTCTACCGGCGTGTGATGCGGGTGCTCGTGACAGCCAAGGAGCGGTTCGCGGTGCACGTGCGGCCGGAGCAGGTGCTGGAGGCGCTCAGGCTCGACGGCGGTGCGCCCGTCGAGGAGAGCGCTGTCGCGGAGGCGCTCGACCGGCTCGCGCAGGACAGTTGGGGCAACCTGCTGGCGTTCCCCGACTCGAGCCGTGTCACGACGCTCGAGGACTTCCACCGCCGTCGGATGCTCTACCAGCTGTCGCGGCAGGGTGAGGTCGCCGAGCGGGCGCTCGCCCAGTACGACGCCTCGTTCGGTACCCGCGGGGCCCTTCAGGCGGTCGCGCTCGAGGACATCGTGGTCCTGCTGACGAGCCTGCGCGACGCGGCGCGGACCCACGCGTCGGCGCCGGGCGGCAGGGTCGACGGGGCGCCGGTCCACCAGGCGCTGCGGAGCCTGCGGGAGCGCTTCACCGAGCTCGCCGACAACGCGGTCGCGTTCATGGGCTCGATCCAGCGGACCATCGATCTGAACGACGCCGACGTCGAGGCCTTCCTCGCGTACAAGGAACAGCTCATCCAGTACCTCGAGCGGTTCATCGAGGACCTGGTCACGCGCGGGGCGCGCATCGCCGCTCTGCTCGGCGAGATCTCGGCGGACGACGTGCGGTTCCTCGCCACCGTGGCGGGCGAGCGCGAGGCGCGCGACGCCACGCCCGACGAGCGGGCGACGGCGTCCGAGGCCGCACGGGACGCCTGGCTGAGGCAGTGGGCGGGGCTGTCCGCCTGGTTCGTCAGCTCAACCGGCCGCGAGAGCGAGGCGAAGCTGCTGCGTAGCCGCGCGCGGTCCGCGGTCCCGGCGCTGCTCGCGGTCGTCCGGGCGTTGCACGACCGAGCCGGTGGGCGCACCGACCGCACTCAGGACTTCCTGGCGCTCGCGCGCTGGTTCGCCGACCTGCCCGACGACGGCGCCCGGCACCGGCTGTGGCGTTCGGCGTTCGCACTGGCGCCTGTGCGTCATCTCACGGTCACGGCACCGACGCTCGACGCCTGGGAGGCCGCGGAGCTGGGCAACGGGACGGCGTGGTCCGAGGCACCGAGCGTCGAGATCAGCCCCCAGCTCCGCCGGACCGGCTCGTACGAGCGCCGAGGCAAGCCGAACAGCGTCGTCGACAGAGCGGCGTCCAAGGCGCTGCTCGCCGCTCGTGCCCGCGCGGAGAACGAGCAGACGGCTGCGGCGCGCCGCCGCATCCTGACGGACGGCCCGCGGCCGCTGTCCGAGTTCGGGCTGCTCGACCCGCACGCCTTCCGGTTGTTCCTCGGCCTGCTCGGCGACGCGCTGGCCGCGATGGGCCCGCAGGGCACCAGATCGCAGGTCCACACGTCCGACGGCGAGCTGACGGTCACGCTGACCCGGATCCCCGGTGCGAGGGTCGCGGTGATCCGGACGCCCGACGGCGAGCTGTCGGGGCCGGATCACCTGGTCGACATCGCGTCGGCCACCGACGCGCCGGGTGCGCCGGCGGTCCTCGGGGAGCGGGCGGGCGAGCTCGTGGACGTGAGCGCATGACCCGCCCCGACCTGGCGTCCCGGGTCTCCGGGGCGGTCGAGGAGCGCGACGCCGAGGGGCGCCGTCGTGCGTTGCGCGCCCTGCTGGTCCGTCCGGTCCTGCAGGCGCAGATCGACGGCGAGCTGTTCCGCTTGGCCCGGCGCCACGCCGACGCGTTGCGCGCCTGGCTGGACCGCGAGACCGGTTGGCGGCTCACCGTCGACTCGCAGACGGTCCGGCTCCAGGCCTCGGGCGTCCCGCAGGGCCCGACGGCGACGGCGGTCGCGGAGCGTCACCCAGCGCGGGCCCGCAAGGGCGACCCGCCGTTCACACGGCGGCGGTATGTCCTGCTGTGCCTGGTCCTCGCGACGCTCGAAGGTGCCGACCCTCAGGTCGCGCTCGGCCGGCTCGCCGACGACGTTGTGCTCGCCGCCCGGCAGCCCGGGCTGGAGAGCGTGGAGTTCACCCTGACGGGCCGGGAGGAGCGCGCCGACCTGGTGGCGGCGATCCGGCTGCTCGTCGGGTACGGCGTGCTGGTGCGCGTGGCGGGCGACGAGGAGTCGTACGTCTCGTCGGGCGGCGACGCGTTGTACGACGTCGACCGGCGGGTGCTGTCGACGATGCTCGCGACGGCGCACTCGCCGGCCCGCGTGGCGGGGGCGCTCGGCCCGGGCGCGGCGATCGGGGCGGTCGAGGCGGCCCTGCACGCACCGCCGCCCGCCTACACCGAGGGCGAGGAGAACCGGCAGCTGCGCCACGCCGTCTCGCGCCGGCTCCTGCTCGACCCCGTCGTGTACTACGACGAGCTCGACGAGGCCGAGCGGACCTACCTGACCCACCAGCGTGTCGGCCTGACGGCGCGGCTCGCCGATGCGACGGGCCTCGTCCCCGAGCTGCGGGCCGAGGGCGTCGCCCTGGTCGACCCGGACGACCAGCTCACCGACGTGCGCATGCCCGAGTCGGGCACCGACGGCCATGTCACGCTGCTCCTCGCCGAGCACCTCGCGAGGACGGGGCCCGCGGACGTCCCGACCCTGCGCCGGCTCGTGCGCCGGCTGGCGACCGAGCACGGCACGTACTGGCGCCGGACGGCGCAGGAGCCCGGCGCCGAGGGGGCGCTGGTGCACGAGGCGGTCGACCGGCTCGTCGCGCTCGGCCTGGCCCGGGTGACGTCGCCCGACGCGACGACCGGTGGCGAGCCGCTGATCGTCCCTCTGCCCGCCCTGGGGCGATTCGCCGTCGCACCCCCCACCATCCGCGAGAGGAAGAACCGATGAGCACGACCGAGGCCGACGCACACCACGCGACGCTGCCCCGGCCCGTCACCACGCGCTGGCAGCCGCTACGCCTCGGACTGGTCGACCTCTTCTACTACGACGACGAACAGTTCTGGTTCCACGACGGGCGCCTGCTGATGCGCGGGAACAACGGCACCGGCAAGTCGAAGGTGCTCGCGCTGACGCTGCCGTTCCTGCTCGACGGATCCGCGCACCCGCGACGCGTGGAGCCGGATGCGGACCCGAAGAAGCGCATGGAGTGGAACCTGCTGCTCGGCGGCGCACACCCGAACCCCGAGCGGACGGGCTACTCGTGGATCGAGTTCGGACGGGTCGACCCCGACGGGACCGAGCACTTCTGCACGCTCGGCATCGGGCTCAAGGCCGCGGCCGGGCGGGGCATCGTCAAGACCTGGTACTTCACGACGTCGCAGCGGGTCGGAGAGCTTCGGCTGATGGACGAGTCGCGGACGGTCCTGAGCCAGGACCGGCTGCGGGACGCGATCGAGCCGGCTGGGACGGGCCACGTGCACAAGACCCGGGAGGCGTACCGGCGCGCCGTCGACGAGACGTTGTTCGGCCTCGGGGAGGAACGGTACGGCGCGCTCGTCGACCTCCTGGTCCAGCTCCGCCAGCCCCAGCTGTCCAAGCGCCCCGACGAGAAGGCGCTGTCGGCCGCGCTCACGGAGGCGCTGCCGCCGGTCGACCAGGCCGTCGTGTCCGACGTCGCGGAGTCGTTCCGCAGCCTCGAGGAGGAGCGGCTCGGCATCGAGGGCATGCGCGCGACCCTCGGCGCGACCGACGCGTTCCTGCGGCACTACCGCGCCTACGCGGCCGTCGCGGCGCGGCGGAGCGCGGGGGCGGTGCGACAGACGAACAGCGAGTACGAGCGGGTGGGCCGTGAGCAGCGCGAGGTCGAGGCGGAGCTCGAACGGGTCGGGGCCGAGGCTGCGCGTCTGGAGGCCGAGGAGGCTACCGCCGAGGAACGCCAGGGTGTCCTGACGGGTGAGGACCGTGCGCTGCGCGAGAGCCCGGAGATGCGCGACGCCGAGCGGCTGGACCAGGCGGAACGTGGCGCCGTCGACGCGGAGGGCCGGGCGCAGGCTGCTTCGACGGAGGCGGAACAGGCACGCGCCCGCGCCGACCGGGAGGCTCGGGGCGAGGCCGAGGCGCGACAGCGCCGCGACGCTGCGCAGCAGGACACCGTGCGGCTGCGCAGCGACGCGGCCCGGCTGTCGGGACCTGTGGGGCTCGAGCCGGAGCACGCGACCCTCGCGGACGACGAGGCCACGGCCCGTCGCGCGATCGAGCGGCGCCGTGACCAGGTGCGGCACGTCCAGGGCCTGGCCCGCGCCGCCGTCGACGCGCACGCCGACGCTGACCGCAAGCGGGCCGCGCTCGACGCCGCCGACGCCGCCGCGGCCGGCCGAGCCGAGGACGAGGCGGCGGCGGTCGCACGCGTCGACGGCGCCGTCGGACGGTACCGGGACGACGTACGCGCCTACCTGACGGGACTGACGTCGCTGGAGCCGGACGGCGGCCCCGACACGCTCACGGAGTCGGCGGAGGACTGGGCTCGTGCCCTGCACGGCGAACCGCCGGTGCGTGCAGCGGTCGACGAGGCGGCGGCTCGCGCCGTCGCCGTCGTGGCACGAGAGCGTGCGGCCGCCGAGCACGACGTGGAACGGCTCGGAACGGAGCTGGACGCCGTGCGGGCGGAGATCGCCGGGCTGGAGGCCGGGCAGGACCCCGAACCCGCGCCCGCACCGGGGCGCGACCCGTCCGCCCGAGCCGGGGCGGAGGGTGCACCTCTGTGGCGGCTCGCCGACTTCCGTGCGGACGTCTCCCCGGAGCACCGGGCGGGGATCGAGGCGGCCCTCCAGTCGGCCGGCCTCCTGGACGCCTGGCTCTTCCCCGACGGGCGGGTCGACGCCGTGAGCGACGTCGTCCTGGGCATGGTCGGCGCCGAGGGCGGCGCCACCCTGGCCGACGTCCTGACGGCCGACCCCGGCCCGGACGAGCCCGTCGGCCGGGACCTCGTGACCGCGGTGCTGCGCAGGATCGGCCTCGGTGCGGGATCGGGTGCGGCGCTCTGGGTGGACCGCGACGGCACCTGGGGCAGCGGACCCGCCCGCGGGGCGTGGACCAAGGACAGCGCCGAGCACCTCGGCGCCGGTGCCCGTGCAGCCCACCGGCAGGCCAGGATCGCCGAGCTGCGGCATCGGGCGGACGAGTACGAGGAAGCCGTCGCCCGGGCGCGGGCCGCCGTCGAGCAGTCCGAGGAGCGCCGCGCGCTGATCGAGGCCGAACGGGCCGCTTATCCCGCGGCGAGCGAGCGGGAGCTCGTCGCCGCGCACGCGGACGCCGCCGCAGCGGCACGCGAGCTCGAGCGCGCGCAGGACACCGTCATCGATGCCCGCAACGCCTGGGAGTGGGCCCGCGGTGAGGCGGAGGCCGCCGCGCGGCAGCGCGACGAGACGGCGACCGAGCTGGGCCTGGAGCCCGCCCTCGACGCGCTGGAGTCGGTGCTCGCGGGGCTCGCCGCGTACGCGACCGCGCTCGTGGAGGCACGAGGCGCGGCCCGCGCGTCGACGGCGGCCGCGCGCGAGCACGAGCTGGCAGCCGCCCGTGCGGTCGAGGCGGAGTCGAACGCCACCGAACGCGACCAGGCGCTCCGGTCCGCGCGCACCGAGGCGAGCACGCTCCGCGCCACCGCCGACGCGCTGCACGCCACCGTCGGTGCCACCGTCTCCGAGCTGCAGGCCCGGCTGAGAGCGATCGAGCTCGAGCAGAAGGCGCTCGCCGACGAGCTCAAGCACGTCGCCAAGGAGCAGCGTCGCGTCTCGGGTGAGCACGGAACGGCCACGCAGCGCCGCAACGACCTGGACGTCCGGCGCGCGGAGACGTCCGCTGCGCGCGACGGCGCCGTCGAGCGCCTGCGCGCGTTCGTCGGGACGGGCCTGCTCCGGGTCTCGCTGCCCGAGCTCACCACCCCCGGTGTGGACGATCCCGACGGGTGGAACGTCACCGCGGCGGTCGGGCTGGCCCGGGCCGCCGAGCAGGAGCTCGACGGCACGGATGACGGGGACGACGCGTGGAGCCGAGCCCAGCAGCACGTGTCGAGCGCGTCCACCGAGCTGGCCGCGCAGATGAGCAGGCACGGGCACACCGCGTACGTCGAGCAGCACGGCGACGTCCTGGTCGCCCGGGTCCGCTACCTGGCCGAAGAGGTGGACGTGGACCGCCTCGCCGCGCGCCTCGAGGCAGACGTCGCGGAGCGCGAACGGCTGCTGACCGCCCGCGAGCGCGAGATCCTCGAGAACCACCTCGTGAACGAGGTCGCCGGGCACCTGCACGAGCTCCTCGCCGGCGCGCAGAGCCAGATCGACCGGATGAACCGCGAGCTCGCCGACCGCAAGACGTCCACCGGGATGCAGCTCCGTGTCATCTGGCGCGAGCGGTCGGACGGTCCCGCCGGCCTCGGTGCCGCACGCGACCTGATGACCCGGTCCGACGCCACGTGGACCGCCCAGGACCGCACCGCGATCGGCGACTTCCTGCAGTCCCGGATCGCCGAGGTGCGGGAGGCCGAGCCGACGGCGAGCTGGCAGGAGCACCTCGAGCAGGCGCTCGACTACCGGCAGTGGCACACGTTCGTCGTCGAGCGCCGGCAGAACGGGCAGTGGCGGTCCGCCTCGGGGCCGGCGTCGGGCGGGGAGCGTGTGCTCGCGATGTCGGTCCCGCTGTTCGCCGCCGCGTCGTCACACTACAACTCGGCCGCGCCCCACGCGCCGCGCCTGATCCTGCTCGACGAGGCGTTCGCCGGCGTCGACGACGATTCGCGGGCCAAGTCTCTCGGTCTGCTCGCGACCTTCGACCTGGACGTCGTGATGACCAGCGAACGCGAGTGGGGGTGCTACCCGCAGGTGCCCGGTCTGGCGATCGCGCAGCTGTCCCGGATCGAGGGCGTCGACGCCGTCGGCGTCACCCGGTGGCGCTGGGACGGCACCCGCCGCAGCCGCGAGACCGAGCCCGGTGCTTCGGCCGTCGCGGGCGCGGCTCCGGCGACGTCGGACCCTGACGACGAGGTGGCGCTGTTCTCGTGACGGCCACGGCCCACGTCGGCGACCCGGCTGCGCTCACCCGGCTCCTCGGCGGGCCGCACACGCGGTGGCTCGTCGATCGGGTGCGCGCCCGGATCGCGGCGTCCTCGGGCGTGGCCTCGCTCAGCGGGACAGTGCGGCTCGCCCGGCCCACCCCCGAGGAGCGCGACGCGGTGACCTTGCTCGTTGGGCGCCCCCGTCGTCCGGGTGCCGGGCTGAGCGTCGACCTGGCCGACGTCGAGCAGATCCTGCGGCGCGGTCCGTGGCCCGCCGGGTTGGCCGACGCCGTCGTGACGTTGACCGGGCCCGTCGTCGACCGGCGGGCCCAGCGGGCCGCGGAGTCGGACGCGTGGGCGGCGGCGCAGGCCGAGCTGGCGTCGGCGACAGCCCGGTGGCCCGACCTCTCCGAGTGGTGGGACGCGTGGTGCGCAGCGGGGAACCTCAAGCGCGCAGCCCGCGCCGAGGCGACGCGTCGGCAGCGCGCCGGCGCCGGCGCCGGTCCCCACCGTGACGCACCGGCCCCGCCCATGGTGGCGCGCGAGATGGTGCGCGACGTGACCGCCGTGCTCCGCGTGCTCCCCACGTCGGGCGAGCCGCTCGCCGTGCTCGCCCGGCGTGTGCTCGGCGACGCGCACGGACTGGATGCCGACCGACCGCTCGGCCGGCTCGCCGTCGCGGTGGTCGCGGCCGCCTTCCTCGCCCCCGGCCCCGCCGACGCCTCGACGGTGGAGGACCCGGTGGGGGACGGATCGCCGTCGACGCGCGAGACCTGGGCCGCGGCGGGCGTCGTCCTGTCGAACGTCGCCTCGACCGTGCTGTGCCTCGGGGTTCCGGGGGCAGGGCCCGACCCTGGCGGCCTCCCCGTGGCCGAACCGGTCGCGGTGCGGCTCGACCCGTCCGCTGCGACGTCGAGCGCGCTCGAGGCGATGCGCCTAGCCCGCGTCCCCGTCGTCCTCACCCTCGACCAGGTGCGGTCCGGTGGGGTGGCGGCGTTGGCGCCCCAAGCCGTCGTGCACGTGTGCGAGAACCCCACCGTCGTCGAGGTGGCGGCGGCGCGGTGGGCGTCCTCGTCGCACGGGGCCGAACCGTCACCCGGGCCCGGCCCGGTCCTCGTGTGCGGGTGGGGGCAGCCGAGCACCGCCGTCGTCGAGCTTCTCCGGGCCCTCACCTCGTGCGGGGCCCGGGTGCGCTACCACGGGGACTTCGACTGGCCCGGCCTTCGGATCGCGCAGGCGCTCGCGGCCCGGGTGCCGTGGGAGCCGTGGCGGTTCACCGCCGCCGACTACCGCGCCGCCGTCGACGCCGGGGGCCCGTCCCGCCCGCTGACCGGTCCGCCCGCGCCCTCGCCGTGGGACCCGGCACTCGCCGAGGCGATGGCCGAGGCCGGCGCTGTCGTGGAGGAGGAGGCCGTGGCGGACGAGCTGGCGGCCCACGTCATCTCTGGGCGCAGCGGGAGCGCCGCCGAACGGTGACCGCGGGCCGGGCGTGTCGTCCGACGGTCCGGTGTTGCCGTGATCGATGCGCCAGCGTAGCGGCGGCCCGGCCAAGGAGGGACCTCTCCCACTCACGACGTGTTCGTCTGTCGGTCAGCGGCGGCGCGTCGACATCTCGGCGAAGCGGTCCATCGCGGCCAGGATCTTGGGGGCCTGCCATGCCTGGTTGCGACGGGCGAGGGTGACCGGGGTGAGGACTCCTGCCGTGACGAGGGTCTCGATCGCATTGCGCGACGCGCGATCGGACACGTCCAGATGCGATGCGACGTAGGCAGCGTTGACGACGGGCTGGCGGAAGAGCTGGTCGGCGAGGCGCCAGGCGCTGGAGTCCGAGCGTGCATGGATCGACGTGATCCAGGACTCGCGGATCTCCTGGACCTCGGCGGCAAGTGCGCGTCCACCTACGATCGCACTCTGGGCCCCGGCGCACACTCGGGCGACGATCGGGTTCAGGTCACCGCTGCGGTAGGACTCGAGGGCGGCAAAGTAGCTGGGCACGTCGCCGAGCAGACCGGCGGAGACGGGCACGGTCGTGCGGGTAGCGAGGCCCGAGGCGCGCAGCAGCGGGTGGATGATCGCGCGTCCGGTACGCCCGTTGCCGTCCTCGAAGGGGTGGATGGACTCGAACTGGGCGTGGACGACGGAGGCCTGGACGATCCCGGGGACGTCCCCACGTGCGGCGAACGCTGCCATGTCTTCCAGCGCGCCGCGGACCCTCTGCCATGCCGGTGCCACGTAGTCAGCCCCGTGCGGGCTGAGACTGGCACCGCCCCCGATCCACACCTGCTGCTGTCGTAGCCGGCCCGCGATGTCGGGCTCGGTGCGGGCCATCAGGGTGTGGTGGATCGAGCAGATCGTGTCGACGTCCAGGCCGTCCTCGATCGCGACCGCCTGCCACATGGCGTCCGTGTTGGCAGCGATCTCCATGGCGTTCCGCTTGTCCGACAGGCCGAGCTGCGCGGCCGCGATGTTGCGCGCGCTCGAGGACAGCTTCTCGATCTGCGAGCTGGAGGCTGACTCGGAGCGCAGCAGGATCGCCGGCATCGCGACAGGAAGGTTTGCCATGTCCTGGTCGAAGCGTGTCAGCGACGCGGACGTGGAATGGACCAGTGCCATGGTCTCGCGGGTGAGCGCGGAGACGGGGTCCGTGTCGGCGATCGACGGCGTGATCGCCGCGCGGTACGGCTGCTGCATCCGGCGCGCCTGAAACACGTCGACGTGCGCCCGGAGATCGTCGCTGACCGTCCATTCCAGCTCCTCATAGCTGAGCGGCGGCCACGACCGAGGTTCTGCTGGGTTCATCCTTCAACACCTCCCATCCATATTGAAGGTTACGTCTCTAACCTTCAATATGGCCAGGGCGTAGTGAAGGCTGGTGTCTGCCGCGATGTCGCGCCGGGGCGGTCCGCTGGCCACCGTCATACGGGCTCGGCGTGCTCGAAGGGCACCGTCAGCAGACGGCCCGCCCCGGAGACGACGACGTGATATCGGGTCTGCGCGACGCGGTGCACGGTCCCGACGGCGCCGGTCCAGCGCCCGGGCGCGGTCACGCGGACGCGGGTGCCGACGTCGGCGAGCTGCGTGCCGCGGTAGGTCCAGGTCAGCAGGTACCGGTCGTCGAAGCGTGGGGAGCACCGGCTGCAGGACCCGATGCCGCTGGGCCGCCGGTGCCGGGTCATGGTGTGCCCGGCGGGGCAGGTGCCGACCCAGTCGGTCTCGATCGTGGGTGCGTCCGGGGCGACGGTCCTCAGGCCTGTCGAACCGATCCTCCGCGCGATCGCCCGCCACGTCGCGTCGTGGTTGTGCCGGGGTCCGGCGAGCGCGTGCGCGACCTCGTGCAGGATCGTCTCGCGGACCTGGTCGTGCGCGCCCGCTTCCGTGTACGTGCGCATGAGCGGCGCGGAGAGGCTGATGACCTTGCGGTCGAAGCGCGTGACGCCGGCGCGCCTGACAGCCCGGTCGAAGACGAACGTCCAGTCAGTCAGGCCGTGCGCGTCCATGATGGTCCGCGCCTGGGCGCGGATCGCTTCGAGGACGTCGGGCACGCTGGAACCGGAACGGGCCTTGCCCACGGGCGTCAGTCCCACCAGAGCCGGAGCCACTGGTCCGGCTCGCCGAGGTCGGAGTCAGGCGGGAGCCACCGGGGTCCGTCGGGCAGGATCTCGTCCGGCGCGTACTTCTGGTCGAGACCGAGCTCTTCGCGGGTGTATCGCAGCAAGTCCGAGCACTCGCACCAGTCGGGGTGGACGTACTTCTCGTCCTCGTCGTAGTCGTCGTCGCCCGGGAACGGCCCGTAGAACTGGCTGGGCCCGACCGAGATGCGGAACGGCCGCGGCGGGCGCACGTACACCGTCGACGTCGCCGGGAACTCGTCGTCCGGGCTGACGTAGCCCGTCGCGCAGCGCACCCGGTCGGGGTTGGCCGCGACCGCGCGGAGCACCGCGCCCGTCGTCGGGCCGAAGTTCCAGTGGGCCTCGAGCTGCTTGTCGTTCAGCGCTTCCAGGAGCGCGAGCGCCTCGGCGCGCGCCTCCTCGGACGTCTGGTCCACCAGGGGTCCTCGCACTGCTCCTCCTCGGATCGGATGATCGATGGGAGCCAGTGTGGTGGGCCGGACCTGCGTCGTCGGGTGCGCGACCGGAGCCTGTGGACGGCTCCACGCCCTGTGGTCGACGCTCGCGCCGTGCCGCGTCAGGCCGTGAGAGCAGCCCGCCCGAGTGCCGCCGCGACCGGGCTGACCCGGTACCGGTGCGGGTAGACCGCTGGGGTGTCGGAGACGTCCAGGAGGACGCTCGCTGCGCCGTCGTGCACGGGGACCGCGTACTCGGTGATGGGGTCGCCGTCCGAGTACTGGTAGCCGACCTCGGTGAGGAGGCTCGCGATGCTCCGCAGCGGCAGATCGGCGCCCGTGGACACGGCAGCGTGCGCGAGGACGAGGACGTCGGCGTCGCCCGCGAACGTTCGCTCGTTCGAGGGTGCGAGGCGTGCCGCGAGGTGGTCGAACAACACGTCGGGAAGGTCGCGGCACGCCGCGCCGGCACGGGTCAGGAGCAGGCGGCCGCGGTACTTGCGCAGCAGACCGAGCGGTTTGACGAGGGACTCCCGGAAGCTCCGGACCGGGACGGTCAGGTCCTCACGGTTCGCCTTGCCGATCCAGCCGGCCATGGTCGGTATGAGTGCGGCGACTGCCTCGACGTCGGCCGGCTTGAGGTAGCCCGCCGCCGTGAGGGGGATGCCGCCGTCTCCTGGCCGGTCAAGGAACCACAGGTGGGGACGCAGCGCCGCGGCCAGCTCGTCCGACGACGGCCGGGCGGGCTCCGATCCGAGCGGGACGAGGCGGTCGGCGAGCTCGACGCCGGGCTCGACGTAGCCGAGCATGTTCACGAGCTCGAGCAGACGGGGCGCGAAGCCGCGGTCGCGCAGCGCGTAGTACGGGCGGGCGAGCTGGGTGTTGAGCTCGTCGGGGTCGAAGTGGGCCGGGTCGTCCAGCAGCTCGGCCAGGGACTCCGCGTCGCGGACCGAGCCCGAGTCGTCGGGCGGGGCCGCGCGCCTGCCCGCGATGCACACCGCCGGCGGCGTGGTTGCGTCGGCGGGGAGTACCTCCTCCAGGCGGACAGTCACGTCCCAGTTGTCGCCGTAGTCGTACAGGTAGTGCAGGACGTCGCCGGGCTCGGCGAGCGTCTCGTCGAGCCGGACGTCCTGCTCCGGCGTGCCGACGTCCTCGCCGTCCGGGTCCTCGACGTCGTAGGGGCACAGGAAGACGTCCGCGTCACGGTCCCAGACGTCCGAGCCGAGTGCGAAGCGGTGCAGGTGCGAGTCCGTCCAGGCGAACGCGTCCTGCAGAACTTGGTGCACGACGTCGAGTGTCAGGTCCGAGCGCAGGTCCAGCCGGCGCCAGATCGCCGGATCCGCGTCGTTGAGGTCGACGCGGACGCGCAACGTCACGACGTCGTGGCGGCGCGGACGACGACGGTTCGCCGGGCGGGCGGACGGTGGGACGAGGGCGGCGCGGCCTCGGTCGAAGAGGGCGCCCGTGAGCGCGCGCAGGTCGTCCACGCCCATGCCCGCGATCGCCTCGTTGAACCGGCGGAGGGTCTCGTCGTCGTTCGGCGAAGTCACGGGATCAGGGTAACGAGGGTGCGGGAGCTCCGAGCAGCGGAGCGCTCAGCCCTCCGCTCCGCGTGACGGCAGGGATGAAAACTGCCGCGCTGCCGCCCTGGACGTGTGCTCGGCGGGTAGGTTCTCTCCGGTTCCACATGTCGAACAAGGGGATGTTCATGCACGTCAAGAAGCTCGTCGCTGCTCTCGCCGGTCTCTCGTTCCTCGGTGTCGCGCTCGTCGGACCGGCCGGTGCCGCCGACGCGAATTCCCACAATCTCCCGAGCCCGGTCAAGAGCTACTCCGTGACCTACGGCGTCTACAAGACGCGCACGATCCACTCGCGGGACGGGGAGCACAAGGCGAAGGTGAAGTCCGCGCTCGACTGCGTGAAGGTGAAGGTCCGGTCCGACTGGTACGGAACGATGGCGTTCGCTCTGTACAGCGGTTCGAAGGTCAAGGCGTCGAAGTTCGTGGGGATGAACGTCAACGACTGGACCGACGGGACCAGCATCAAGACGTGCGTCATGGTGGGCAAGCACGCGTCCGACACGCGCAAGCTCCGGTCGCTGGGCTACGTCGGCCCGAACCACCACAGCAAGGTCACGTTCCAGATCTACGTCGGGCAGGACGCGTACAGCGCGTACCGGGACGTCAGCAAGACGAAGACGTTCAAGGTCCGCTGACGGAGTGACCGAAGACTCGGGTCGACGCACACCACCCGGGACCGCTGGGTGCGAACCGCGCCCGACTCGGCCTACGTACGCCGCGCCGTGAACTGCCCGTAGCGCTCAGCGAGGTGGTCGGGGTCGGGGCGCTCGTCGCGCCGGCGCGGGACGTCGATGGTCCGTCCGTGCATCTCCTGCAGACCGTGCTTGAGCATTGGGCCGTCGATCTCCTCGAGGAGGTCGAGCGCGATCTCGACGCGGTAGTCAGGACGGATGCCCATCATGTCCTGGTCGTAGGCGGCGTGGTGGATCTTGCACAGTGCCAGGCCGTTCGTGACGGCGGGGATCCCGCGCTCGTCAGCGTCCGGCAGGATGTGCGCGGCGTCGAGCAGAGAGGGGTGCTTGAGCCGGCACACCGCGCACTGCTTCGCGTAGGCGAGCAGGACGCGCGTGCGGAAGATCGGCTGGTGCAGGCGCTGCTTGCTGAGCCGCAGCGCGTACTCCTTCTGCGGCACGGTGAGGTGCCCCGGGTCAGGGATGAAGGTGAACGACTCGTCCAAGGCGATGAGGAACTGGCGTTCCTCCGGGTAGTCGTCGACGACGTAGACGGGCGCGACCGGCGTGTAGATGTTGGCGACCTCCTTGCGGAACAGGATGAGCGGCATCCCGGTCGCGAGCGCGTTGCGGAGCTTGCGGTTGTCACCCGACCACGGGTCGCCGTCCCGGTAGGAGTAGTGCAGGAGGCCGTCGTCGGACTCGGCGTCGTCGTACGGTCCGTGCGGCGTCGACACGATCGAAAGCGTCGAGTCGAACGACGCGGGGTTCCGGATCCCGCGTGAGTAGTCGATGACCGGCAGCTTCTGACCGTCGATGCGGAAGCTCAGAAGTTCCTCACGATGCAGAAAGCCGCCGTTGGCATCGGCACGCTCCATGACCCAGTCGATGATGCGGCGGCGCAGGGCGGCTTCGAGGGCGGACTCCACGGGAGGAGCTCAGCAGGTGGGGGCGGAGCCCGCAACCCCCTAGCCTGCAGTTTCGCTGAATCACCCGTCGAGGATCCGCAATGCTGCCTGACCTTCTTGGCGTTCTCCGGGCGTGAAGGCGTTCCACCAGCGCGCGTCGTCGGGCAGGCGGCGAACCAAGGTCGCGATCCGTCGTCGATCGGAACCAGCGAAGTGCTCGCGCACGTCGAACGGGTCCTCGAGGCAACACAGCAGCACCGCGGCGTCCTGAAGATGTCGCTCCCGGTCTCGTGAGTCGGTCGTGTAGGCGGCGGCTTTGAGCATGAGTGCCCCGAACGCATCGGGGACGCTGACGATGGTCGGCACCTCAGGTGCGATGGAAAGGCGCGCGTTCACCGTGCGCCGTAGCGCTTGGGTGCCGCCTGGGATCGCGACGATGTCTCGGCCGTGCAGCTTCTCGGCCACGCGAGGCGCCGCGTGGTCCCCGACGAGGACGTCGACGATGTCGTCCAGTGCCGTGGTGACGAGGTCGACGCGGGCGTCGCCCCGGACGAAACGGTGAGCCGTCCTCTCGCGAGGGTCCATCGGCAGCCGCATCGTGTAGCCGAGGCTCTCGAGCGCACGCGAGGCAGCGGCCGGAAGACCTCTTGTGGTCTCGATGTGGAGCACCATGTCGACGTCGTTCGTCGGCCTGATCGCGTCGAGTCCTCGACGGGCCGCGTGGAGCTGGGTCATCAAGCCGCCGACGAGCGTCCAGCTCGTGTGGGGGAGAACCGTCTCGATCTCGGCGACGTTCGGCC
The DNA here is from genome assembly GCF_009429125.1 of Luteimicrobium xylanilyticum. Taxonomy (GTDB): domain Bacteria; phylum Actinomycetota; class Actinomycetes; order Actinomycetales; family Cellulomonadaceae; genus Luteimicrobium; species Luteimicrobium xylanilyticum. The sequence goes on along the minus strand of NZ_CP045529.1, from coordinate 2,271,899 downwards.
AGGGTGGACCCCAGCCACCCGATGGCGTCGGAACGGCGATCGTCTCGCGGTCAGGCACGGAGCCGCTCCAGCGCGGCCGTGAGACCGTCCAGTCCGGCACGGCGCTCGCGAACGTCGAGCGACTCGGCCAGGTCGAGAGCGGCTAGCGCGACGCCCGTGTCCGCGAGGTCCCGCACGGTGGTGATCGGGAAGGTCGTGCAGCGAAGAGTGATCCGGCCCGTGATGTCCGGGGTGAGGGCGAACTTGGTGACGAGCTGAGCGCGTTGCTCGGTGCTGACGTATCCGTCGACGTTGTTCGTTCCGGCGAGACCGAGCCTGTCGGCTGCGCGGCTCGTGTCGACGATCGCGTCCCGTAGTCGCGCGAGGGCAGCCGAGTGCCCGGCGTAGCGCATGACGTCAGCACGATCGCGTGCACGGGGAACCATCTCGGTCGCGGCGAGGCCGCGGAGCCGCCCCTTGAGTCGTGATCGTTGCGACTCGCCCAACCACGACGCAGGCCTGCCCGACAGGATGGCCACGGCGCCCCATGCGGTGGCCTCGGACCAGACCCGCTGGCGCTCGGTTCCGTGGGTCGCGAGGAATCGGTCCACTGAGTCGGTGTCGATGACGCCGCGTGCCGGCGAGGCGAGCTTGCCCTGCGCGACCAGATGCTGAATCTGGCGCGTGGAAACCTCGAGGCGCCTTGCTGCGCCGTGGGTAGTGAGCAGCGACATGACAAACAGTTTCGCCGTCACGAAGCTATCGATCAAGGCAAAGAACGGTGCGCGTCACGGTCCGTCAGACAATGTCTGTTTCGCGGAATGTGTCCTCGAGCACCTCGTGAACGACGTCGAGGGTCAAGTCCCTTCGTCGTCTGGCTCCGGGTCGGCGCTGATCTACTTGGGCTCGTCGAGCCCTCGCATCGCTCGGTCCGCGATGCCGCCTGCTACCTTCCCGGTCATCCGACGGGCCCGGCTCAGGGCTCCGGTGCCGAGCCGCTTGGCCGCCTCGACGCCGTCGGCGCTCGTTCCTAGCACCTTGTCCTTCGTGTCGCCGGCCGCCTCGAGCCAGCGCCTCGCCTCGAGAGCGCGCTGGCCGTCCTCGAGCCCGAGGCTTCCGCGGAAGTCGACGATCTGGCCAGCCACCTTGTTGTTCGCCCGCACGACGCCGGGTGCGACGGACGGGTGGAGAAGCACCTGCGCGTTGGCGATCCCGGAGGCGGCGGCGATCCGGTCGAGGAGCTGGGCGGTGTTCCGGGCGATGAGGTCCAGCCGCTGCTCACGGGCTGCGCGGAGGCCGATGCGGTGCTTGTCGAGCTCGTCGGGCGAAGCGTCGAGGACGCGGTCGAGCTCGAGGACTGCGGTCGCGTCCTGCAGCTTGAAGCAGTGGGCGACGACCGCGAGCCACTCCTGGACAGTGGCCTCGGCCTGCTTGGACAGCTCGGCCACGCCGCCGAGCTTGGACTCGTTCTCCAGCTTGCCGGCGAGCGCGTCGAGCTGGCGCAGCGCGTACGCCTGGGTGCTGGCAAGCGTTGCCGCGTTCGCTTGCACCTTCGACCACGTGACCTCGGAGACGCGGCCGGTGTGCTCGCGGACCGTCATCGCTTCCCCGAGCACGAGGTCAACGCCGATCATGTTGGCGAGGACGGCATCCCTCTGGGCGCGGAGGATGTCGTCGACCTTCTTGTCGATCACGGCGAGGTAGTCGGCGATCTCGTCCATGGACTGCTGCATCGCGAGCTGGGCCATGATGCCGGCTGCGCCGGCCAGGACTGCGGGGTTGCTCAAGAGCTGGCCCGGCGAGGACTTCACGATCTCGAGGATCTTCGACGTCTTGCCGTTCTTCATGACGATCGCCCGCACGCTGCCCGGCGTGGCGCCCTTCATCATGTCGTCAAGCTTCATGGCGCGCGCCGACTCCTTCGTCAGCTTCACCCACTGACTCGCGTTCGCGGCGACTTCTGAACCAGCCTGAGCGACCCCGGCCGACGCGCTGAGGGCCGATTTGACATGTGCAAGGCCGAGGTCTCGCGACGGGACGCCCGCAGAGCCGAGGAACCGTTCCACGGCCGCGCGGTCGCCGATAACCGCAAGCCCGTCACCGTCGCTGATCAGCTCGATCTCATCGCTCATCGTGCGGCTCCTGGAACTCGGTGGTGCTGGGGAACGGCGCGAGCCTATCGCCCGCCACGCAGTGCACCCGACAGTGTCTCGACGCCGATCCGCGTCGTTATGTCCTCGTCGTCGTGCTGAACCCGACGAGCGTCACGCCGACGAGATCGAGGTCGATCCCGGACGCATCCCGCAGCTCGCGGAGCTGGTCGTGGACCCTAGTGAGGGTCGGGCCGTTCTTGTAGCGCTCCGGGACTACGGACACCAGCCAGTCGACGCCCGGATGGGCCGCCGCGGCGAGGACGGACAGCAGCACTTCGTTGTTGGTGTGCGCACGGCCGCCGTGGACGCTCAGCGCCACGTGGCGCTCAGGCGCGAGACCACGCAGAGCGCTCGGGGTGAACGTCGACTGCGTCGAGGTGGCGAACTCGAGTCGATCCATGACCGGCCGGAGCACGTCATAGACCGCCGCGACCTGCACGCCTCCGTCCGCCCCGACTGTCGCCGACATGGCCTTGTGCTCGAGCGTGATCGCGTCGACGACCCCTCGGACGGCCGACGACGGCGACGTGACGGTCGGGGTGAACGAGACGGTCTCGAACGGCATGGCCGTAGCTTGCCAGCTTTGATCAGCACGCATTCATTCGAGCGCGCCAACCCGAGGTCGAGTGCCCCGCGGCTTGTGGGAATCCACTGAGCCTCGAGAGTCGACCAACCCTCCGCGGGGTGCTCGGCCCCCGGCAAGGATGTGCGGGCCGCGGCCATGGCCAGCCCCGCCGAGGCGGGGAAGCGCGGACTTCAGGGGCCGGTGGCGGACGCAACCTTGAAAGGACGTGCCCGAGCGACTCCCCAAGACCGCCACGCCGGCATCAACGGCGACGTGGCCTCAGTTCCTCGGGAAGCGGCTGGCTGTGCACGATCGCGAGCTCACGATTCGGGCGCGTCAGGGATGTGTACAGCGGCCCCTGTCTGCCGAAGTTCCTAGGGAAGGCCGCCGGTTCAACGACAACGACGGCGTCGAATTCAAGTCCGCGAGCGGCGGCCGGTGGGACGACCACCAACTCACGCCCCTGCTTCTGCCAGCGGTCTTGCGCATTGTGTGTCGTGTGCCAATCGTCGGCGCGCAAGATACTCCGGATTCGACCAGGATCGGTGTCGATGGCGGCCACGGTTCCATCCGGGTATGCGTCGAGGAGGCGGCGAAGCTCGTTCCGTATCGTGTCGTCGAGCTCGGCCTCGCGGGCACGTGTGACGAGGGGCTCAGGGCCCGCGTCCTGGAACGCGAGCAATGCCCGCTCCCCACGGGGAAGCAGGCGATTCGCGAACTCGAGGATCGGACGGGTCGAGCGATATCCGCGCTCGAGGCGGTGAACCTTGGGCTCGTCATACGCGAGCAAGATGTCACACACCTGCTTCCAGGACGAGAGCGTGTAATCGGAGCGGCGCTGGTTCAGGTCGCCCAGGACTGTCCAGGCGTGGGCCTGATTGATCGAGGTGAGGAGAAACCACTCGAGCGGGCTCACGTCCTGCGCTTCGTCCACGATGATGTGCTCGATGTCGTGTAGCTCGACCGGGACGGCAATCTCCCATCGGAGGAAGGCCAGCAGAGGGAGGTGCGCGGTCCACTTTCTGGCCTCCTCGTATGGAGGAAGCTTCCGGAGGTAGAGGTCCCACTGAGGATCGTCGGTGATGCGGTGCGACGGCGTTCCATTGGTCCGGAGGAAGTCGTAAGCCTCCCGGAGCGACGGCGCGACACCGCGCTGTTTGCGGAAGCGGGCGAGGGCGAGACGTGCATGGCGCCCGAGGTCGAAGTCGACGTCCATCCAGCTGTGGGACGCCCCTTCCTTTGGTTCTTCGCGAAGGTGGACGATCCGCCGCATGAGCGACGGCATGGATGTGACGAAGACGCGCGGGGAACCACCGGTGAGGCTGCTCACGACGCCACGTACGTGCGCCGCGTGGCCGTCCGTTGGCCCGACCACGAGAACGTTGCCGTCGAGGCCGTTCTCCGGCGTCTCGGCCATCATCTCGTCGTTGACCATCCAAGCGGCCCGGTGCGCTGCGACGATGGTCTTTCCTGTGCCTGGCTGGCCTTCGATGATCATGCTCTCCATCGCCGGGACCGTCACGAGGCTGTACTGGTCTGGCTGGAGGGTCGAGAGCACCGGGGCCAGGCCCTTGGTGCGTGGTGCCAGGAGTCGCGAACGGAGTAGCGCTTCGGCGCGAATCTCCGGTTCGATCCAGGGTGTCGATTCCCGTCGCTGCGTCACATTCGTCGGCGGCTGCGGTGACGCGGCTTCTGGTGGAGTGGCGGACGGGAGGCCGCGTGGTGTCGGTCGACGCGCGCCGCCCTCGCGGGCAGGAATAACCAGGCCTCGCTTCTTGAATGGCTCGCCGGGGACATCGCTGCGGAGGACATCGTCGGCGAGGTCAGCGATCCGGCCATTGCTGTGGGCAAACGATCGAATGACGGCTACCTTGTCACACCATTCGTGGTGATGCGTGCCACGAAAGTACGTGCATGCCACGGGTGCCGCCCAGCTGAACACCTCGATGCCATCGAGGTTGATGTGGCGCTCGCCGATATAGAAGTCTGACCGGCCCCCCAAGTCCGGATCAGCCTCGACGAGCGCGACCCGGCCAACGAGTTGGCCTTCCGGGACGGTAGCGAGCTTGGGCCGGGCGTCCTGCGTAAAGATCGTGTTCGCAGGGGCGTGGTACGTCACGGGTCGACGCGCCCGCTCTTGGAGCTTCTCGGTGTAGCGCTTCTGTGCTGTCCGCTCATCCTCGAGGTCGAGCTGCTTGGTCTGATCCACGGCATCCTCAGCGTGACGACACGGCCGGCCCACCTGCTGCCGGCGGACCTTGCGAACTCGGGCGAGCCCGCGCTACCTCCTTACTCTAGAGATCCGGACTGACATCGCCCCCGCAATCAACGGCTCTCCGGGACGATTTCGACGATGCAGGTGGCGAGGGGCTCGACGCGGAGCTCCGGGAGGGCCCGACGCGCCAGTTCGGCATTGAGCTGCTCGTACCGCGTCTGCGCCCGTCGCAGTTGGGACTCGAACAGGCCGATTCCACGAGAACTGCGTCCACGATTGACGGTCGTAACCAGGCGTCGCCGGATCGCCGCCATCTTCCGCTCATGCTGCTCCCGCAGCGTGATCTCTCGCGCCGCGGTCAACGAGTCGAACTCGGCGCGCCGGCGCGTGCTCTCGCTCTCGTGCCGCACCTGGAGCCGGTTCAGTGCACGTTCGGCGAGCGCACCGAGGCGGTCAGGGCGAGTGAACGGGATATCGGTGAGACGGCCTTCGGCGAGAGCGGCAAGGAGGTCGTTGACCGGCTCCTGGCCGCCCGGGCGCCCGTCGATGTCGACCGCTTCACCCCAGATCTCGTCCCCGCCGCGGGATCCGGAAACGGCCTTAGCGAGTACGACGAGGTAGGTGCCGGGACGGGACGACTCGGAGTGAGCGCGGATTCCGAGCGCTGCGAACCGCGCCTGCCGGTGGCCCGGCACGTCAACGGCTGCCATCACGAGCGGGCTTGTCGCGGTCAGGAGTGTGCCGCCATGGGTTCTGGCAAACTCCTGGTCCATCACGAGGCTGACGGGAAGCTCGGACCGCAGTTCGGCAGCGAGCGCACCTGTTTCTGCGCCGGTTCGACGTTGCCGCTGGGCGAGCGCCGAGACGCGGCTGGCCATCGTGGCGTTGCCACGGAGCGTCATGGTCAGACCGTCCGCCGCGACCTCGACGGGAAGTGACCCATCAACCCGTGCCCAGTCGTCAAGGAGGAGAGCGAGCTCACGCTGGCCGATGTACCGCCCGGTGCGCACGAGGTCTTCTTCCAGTCCGGCGACGTCGACATCGTTGCTCACCATGAGCGCGCTGGAGGCATCCGCGACGTCGCGGAGACCGGCCCGCTGTTCCTCGAGGGCAGTGAGCGCTTCGTGAACTTTCTGCTCGCGCTGGGCGGGTGTGAGGTGGAAGTCGAAGCCAAGCTTCAGCAGTGCGGGCGCCGCCTCCGAGATGATCGGCTCGAGCGCGCCGATCGAGGACTCGAAGATCTCGATGCGGTCCAGGAGGCGGGTCAGGATCCGTTCGTCGATCGTCCGCTCGTTGATGAAGTTGACCACCAGCACGGTCTCTTCGGTCTGACCGATGCGGTCGATCCGGCCAATCCTCTGCTCGATCTCCATGGGGTTCCATGGCAGGTCGTAGTTGATGACGGCGGAACAAAACTCGAAATCGAGGCCCTCGCTGGCGACGCGGTTGGCAAGAACGAAGTCGTAGTTGCCGGTGCGGAAGTCGGCCATCACTTGACGCCGTTTTTGGCGCTCGACCCCTCCGTGCAGCACCGCGATCCGGAAGCGTGAGCCGAGCCTGTTGGCGAGGTAGGCGAGCGTCGGGCGCGAGTGCGTGAAGAGAAGTGCCTGGCGGCCGCTCCGATGCAGCTCGACGAGGACGTCGGACAGGACATCGAATTTGCTGTCGACCCCAGCCGGGAGGGCTTCAGCTGCGTCGATGAGGGCGCGGTGCGGAGCCAGCCGCCCGGGCTTCGTGTCGCCGTCTTCGTCTGTGAGGTCTCCGAAGCCCTCCGGGTCAAGGACCGCGCGGCGCGCCATGGGTAGGCATGCCGACGCGAGTCGTAGAGGCATCTGCATCGCAAAGTACAGAGGTGAGGCCATGGCGTCAGCGCGGTCTTCGCACCAGCGGACGTACTCCGAGTAGAAAGCCTCCTCGTGCACTGTCCATGTGATCTCTCGGCGGTCTTCGGTGCGCTTGGCCTTCCTCTCGTCGACCTCGACCTTCTTGGTCCGGGTGATTACCGTGGAGAGGGTGTTCAGCTCCGCGAGGTAGCGCTTCGCAGTCACGATGTCGGTGTGGTCGAGCTCGTCCTTCGTGAGTACATCGGTCAGGCGGGCGAAGTCGGGACGGTTCCTGATGATCAGTCCGTGTGGTGAGTCCTTCAGCTGCTCCAGCTCGGCTAGGAGCTCTCGCCCGCAGACATCCTTGGTGATGAGTCGAGACGCAACAGCGTTGATGACGCGGTTGGGTTCGAGCCTGCTCATCAAGTCCTCGATCTCGCCGTAGTCCTCGGGTGCGAGCAGCTCCAGCAGGTTCAGCAGGTCGGCCTGCCGGAGGTTGATCGGTGTCGCGGTGAGGAAGACGAGATTGTCCGCCCACTCTGCGAGCTCCGTTCCCAGCGCGTAGCTCCTGGTGTCGGCATTTCGCATCGCGTGCGCTTCGTCGACGATGACGAGGTCGAAGGCCGGCGGCACGTCCCGGAGTTCGGCGAGACCGGCCCACGTGCGAAGTCGTTCGAGGCTGCAGATGTACGCGTGCCGACGCGGAAGGCGGTTCTGCTGGTGTCGGTCGAGGAAGGTCTGGAGGTTTCCGCTGTCGAGTTCGGTGAGATCGAACTCGAACCGGTCCATCATCTCTTCACGCCACTTGCCGAGGAGGCTGGAAGGGCACACGATCAGGACACGGTCCGCTTCCTGGCGCGCCTCGAGCTCGGTCCAGATCAGGCCTGCTTCGATCGTCTTTCCAAGGCCGACCTCGTCAGCGATGAGGAGGCGTGCCTTGCCGGTCTCGAGGAGCTTGAGCACGGGCTTGAACTGGTAGGGGCGAAACGTCGTCCGCGTGGCGCGGAACGAGAACAAAGTGTTCGCGAATTTCCCCTCGAGCTTCGCACGTGTGAGTGTCGCTCCGAACCGAGCCGCCGGGTCGGGCTCTGCCTGAACCCACGTCTCCGGGTCGTCGCTCGCCGGCCGAGGGCGGAGTTGATCTTCGAGGACTCGCTGGGACGCACCTTCGACGATGACCTGGTACGACCAGGCGCCGCTTCCGAAGCTTCTGTCTCGGACGACGACATCAATGCCACCCGGATGGGTGATGACCGGTTCGTACAGCGCGAAGCGCGGCCGCGGCACCGGGGTTGCCCTAGCCCACAGGTCCTCGGCCCAGTTCCACGCCACAGTGAGAGGGTGGTCATCCGAAAGCTCGTCAAGGGCCACGATCGTGGCGTCACCGGGAAACGGCCCGGAGCCGACCTGCAACAGAAGACCCCCGTCGTCGAGACCCTGGAACCAGTAGAGCCCCTCGGGAAGCTCGGCGCCTGATTCCCACAGAACGCGGCACTCGGTCACTCGGTCGACGATCGTGCGGACAGTCATGTCAAGCAGGAGAGCGCGGCTGAAACCCCCGCGGCCAAGGACGTCATCCACCTTCTCTTTGTCCGGGTGATACCCGAAGGACAACGGTGCGGCAGCTGACATCTGTGATGAGCTCCTCGGGCTGGCAAGTCAGTCACGTTGCCCGACGAGGCGAGACAGAAGTCAACGGGCTGACCGGAGAATAGCAGCGCGCTCGCGCTCGGGTCGGCCGCCAAGGGCACGCGTGCCCTAGGTCACGGTCCAACGCTGGAAGACCGTGAGCCACAGCGCTCTGGGGAGAGCGTGCGGTGCTTGGTAGCGTCCCGCATCGCGCTGGGAACTGGTCGGTGACGGCGATCGACACCGTCGCGCATGAGCGAGGAAGGCCGCTGGTGCGCGGATTCTCAGGATGGCGGCTCGCCTTTGACGGAAGGCACCAGACTGCTCCGACGACCACTCCACATCACGACGAGTTCGTCGCGCGCCCGTGTGGCGGCGACGTATATGAGCGACCGTTGCCGTTGCATGGCATCGGCTTGATCAGCTTCGGGCAACGCGGCTGATGAAGGTCGTGCCCCGGCAGCCATCCCGAGCATGATGACCCGTCGAAACTCCATGCCCTTGGCGCGGTGCATCGTCATCAGAGCGACCTTGGCCGCCGGCGGTCTCTCCCGGTTGGCAACCGCCTGCACAGGTACGCCGAAACTCCGGATGCTTTCGAGCAGTGTGTCCACATCCCGGGTGCTGCGGACGAGCACCCCGAGCTCGTCCGGTGTGTCACCGTCGTCGATCCACCGCTTGAGCCGGGTCGCGGCTCGTGCGTATTCGTCCAGCTTCCCCGATGCTTCGATGAGCTCGGGGGTAGGCCCGCGTCGTGCGGACCGGTAGCCGGCCTTCTCGGTAATGTCCCCGTCAAGGTCTTCGAAGTCGCCGCCGTCGAGCACACGCAGGGCAAACGCAAGGTTCTCCGCGGTTGTGCGGTAGTTGAGCGTGAGCCGGCGTGAGCGCCCGCTGATCTTGATCCCGTAGTGCGCCAAGACGACCTTCTGGCCGTAGATCCGCTGCTGGGCGTCCTCGGCGAGGAACAGGTCGTCAGGTCCTGGCGCAACAAGGGCGCGAAGGAGCAGGAGCCGTGAAGGGGAGAGATCCTGGGCTTCGTCGACGAGCACGTGATCCGCTACCTGCTTGCCGCCTCGCGAAGCCCCCAGCTCCAGCGCAGCGGCAGCGACCGCAGCCTTCTCTTCGAAGGACGTCGTCCCGCCGAGCGAGGCGAATGATCGGTATCCCTCGACCACCGTCCAGAGATCGTTCCTCTCGGCGCGGTTGAGCGCCACGCCTCGTCCGCGGCGAGGAACACGGGCGTAACCCCTCGCATCGAGGACGCGGTGCGGCAGCACACTCGTCGCGTACTCGGCCTCGAGGAACGCGGGCGTCAGGAGGCCTTCGGGCAGAGCCCCTGTCGGTGCGCTCTTCGCGGCGCGCACCCACGTCTCGTCGCCAGTCATCCCCAGAATGTTGGTGCCGCGGGGACCAAGAACTGTCTGGACGGCATCACGGAGCGGTAGGCCAAGCGCATTGGTGCTGGCCAGGACCCGCCGTGCGATGGCGTCGACGCCTGCGACGTAGACGCCGGATGTCCCGAGATCGGGGGCGATCTGAACCGTTGAATCGAGCAGGAGCAAGTTGTCACGCAGGGAGTCGGCGAGCGTCGTGTTGTAGGTGGTGAGGACGATCCGTGCATCGGGGTTTTGTCGGGCCAGGTGTCGCGCCCGGTGCAGCAGCACGACAGTCTTGCCGGTTCCTGCCCCGCCGGTGACGCGGAACGAGCCAGAGCGGCGACGGGTTGCGTAGTCGCGCTGCTCGGGGTGAAGGAACGTGCGCCAGGCACCGAAGTCGCGGGCTTCGATCGCAGCCTGAAAGTCTTCATCGGTCTCGAGGAACGCGAATTCAAGCCGAGCAGCGGGGTGTCGAAGCGCCTTGAGGAGGTCGTCTTCGGTCCGGGCGCCGGCGCTGGGCGTCCAGTCGAGGCTGTACCTCTCCCGGACAGCGTCGAGGGACGCTCCGAAGGCGAGATCGAGCATCGCGTATCCCTGCCAGAGTCCGTCGACCGTGTCCGCCAACTCTTGGAGGCCGTCATCGTCGGTAGTGGCGAAGGCGGCTTCGGCGAACGATCGCCGCATGCCGAGCCCGACGAGGTCCTCGACGGTGATCCCTTGGACCTCGAGTCGCGACCACGACGCGGTACTGATGTCGTCCGGCTTGGGCTTCGCGGCTGGCTTGGCTTGCGTCTTCCGCTGCGGCGGCGTGCCCTGCAGGCTCGCCTTGATGAGCTCCGCGACCCCATTCGTCTGGTTGATCTCGACGCGATGGGTCTTGGCGAGAGCGATCGCCTCGTCGTGGTTGTAGGTGCCGAGGTAGATGTAGTGCGGTGGCCCGTCGGTGCCTTGGACCCTGACCAGCAGGGCACGCCATTGCTGGTTGACGCGCCCGGTACGGATCAGCGGGTCCGCGCCGTTGATCTTCTCGATGTGAAGACCGGGCGCGGTGTCGTCCTCGCGGAGCTTGCCGAGGAACGCGCTGACCTTCGCGTGGACAGCGGGGTCCAGACCCGGGGCTTCGCGTTGCCAGATGATCTCCGCCACATCGAGGATCGTAGAAGGGACCGACGTCGACGAGGCCGTGTCGTCGCCGGCGCGTCGGGTGGTGTGTGGGCGAATTCGCCCGGATCCCAGCGGTTCGTGGACGTTCACGCCTGTCGGGCTTGGTACTTTTCGTGGTGAGACGACGCCGGTGACGACCACTGGCCGGTTGGCTGGGACGGCAGGGGAAATTGGACGCGTTCAAGGTTCACCGGAACCTCATTGATGACTATCGGCGGTTCACGGAGGGGTTCGTCGAGATCCTCGACCCGCGCATCCGCGCGTCGGTGGCCGAACAGACAGCCGGCGGCGCGCAGTGGCCGGACCCGTGGCTGTCGCTGAACCCGTCGTTCCAAGTCGGTGGCTCGGTCGACGATCTCGTCTCGGCGGGAACGCTGCACCCGGGAGCTGCGGAGATCTTCCGGGTAGGCAAGGACATGAAGCCTCCGGCACCGAAGCCGATCGTGTTCCACCAGCACCAGAAGGATGCGATCGAGGCGGCGACCGAGGGCGACTCGTACGTTCTGACGACGGGCACCGGGTCGGGCAAATCGTTGGCATACATCGTTCCGATCGTGGATCACGTGCTGCGCCGCGGCTCGGGTCGTGGTGTCCAAGCGATCGTCGTCTACCCGATGAACGCCCTCGCCAACAGCCAGCAAGAGGAGCTGAGCAAGTTCCTGCGCGACGGGTTTGGTGAGGGCAACGAGCCGGTGACGTTCGCGCGGTACACGGGCCAGGAGTCGCCCGACGAGCGCGCTGCGATCCTGGCGAATCCTCCGGACATCCTGCTGACCAACTACGTGATGCTGGAGTACGTGCTGGTCCGCCCCAAGGAACGCGATGGCTTGGTCACCGCTGCGCAGGGCCTGAAGTTCCTCGTGCTCGATGAGTTGCACACGTATCGGGGTCGGCAAGGTGCCGACGTGGCGATGCTGGTCCGTCGCGTGCGGGAGGCAACGGGTGCCGGCGATGCACTGCAGTGCGTCGGTACGTCGGCCACGATGTCGACGGCGGAGACGGTCGCTGAGCAGCGCAGGGAGGTCGCCGAGGTCGCCACTCGCATCTTCGGGTCCGAGGTGGTGCCGGAGCGAGTGATCACCGAGACGCTCGAACGGGCGACGGTCGACCGTGCCCAGGCAAGAGCTGACCTGATGGCGGCGGTTGATGCGCGCGGTGAGGCGGAGGCGTTCGACCCCGCCCTGACGGGTGGCTACGAACGGTTGGCCAACGATGCGCTTGCAGCCTGGATCGAGGATGCCTTCGGGCTCAGTGCCGAGCCGGGCACCGGCATCCTCGTGCGCACACCGCCGGTCACGGTAGAAGGGGTGGCGCGGGACCTCGCCAGGGTGACGGCCCGCGACCCTAAGACATGCGAGACGGCGATTCGTGCGACGCTCCTGGCGGGATCCCGCGCCCAGGACAAACGCACCGGGCGCCCGCTGTTCGCGTTCCGACTCCACCAGTTCATTTCGAAGGGAGCCTCGGTCTACGTGACTGCCGAGGCCGAGTCCGATCGCGAGATCGTCCACGACTACCAGATCTATGCGCCGGGCGCCGAGACGGAGCGCCGGCTGTACCCGCTGGCGTTCTGCCGCGAGTGCGGCCAGGAGTATCTGATGGCCAGGTACGACACGAAGAAGGGCATATTCACCGCCCGCACTCGAATCGCACTCGAGCCGAACGGCGATGACGAGCGTGACGGGTACCTGTTCGTCGACACGACCGATCCCTGGCCGTCCGACCCGATCGACCGCCTCCCGGACTCGTGGCTCGAGGAGACGGGTTCGGGCACTCGGGTGCGCAAGGCGCGTCGTGACCGGGTCCCGCGGCCGTTCCTGGTCGGACCGGACGGCACCGCGACCCCGCTGCCCGGCGGTTCCCCGGCCAGGGGGGTACAGGCTTCGTGGATCGCCGGCGGGCTCATGTTCTGCCTGCGTTGCGGCGTGTCGTACAACCAGCCGCGCACCAGCGAGATCTCCAAGGTGGCCGCCCTCGACGTCGAGGGCCGTTCGTCGGCGATGACAGTGTTGTCGACGAGCATCATTCGGTCGCTCGACGCGGAGAAGGACCTACCCGACCAGGTCCGGAAGTTGCTCACGTTCGTCGACAACCGGCAGGACGCCAGCCTGCAGGCCGGGCACGTCAACGACTTCGCCCTGGTGGGGCAGCTCCGGGCTGCCCTCTACGCGGCAGCGAAGAACGCTGGGGACGACGGACTGGACCCATTGGAGCTGGGCAATACGCTCCCGGGGTACCTGAACCTGGCCAAGAAGCACTACGCGCAGAGCCCAGACGGCTTCGACACGTCCCAGGCCGACGCCGCGCTGCGCCGCGTGGTCGGATTTCGTGCCATGCAGGACCTCAAGCGTGGTTGGCGCGTGACGCTCCCGAACCTTGAGCAGACCGGGCTGGTCCGTGTGCACTATCCGATTGCGCGCCGCCTCTGCGAGGCAGAGGACTACTGGGCCGGGGCGCACCCGCTTCTGAGGCCCCTGGACTCCGAGCAGAGGTACGAGCTTGTCGAGGTCCTGCTGGACGAGTTCCGCCGCGTGCTGGCACTGGACACCGATGTCTTCTCCCAGGAGAACGTCGAGCGACTCCAGGCTCTGAGCCGGGAGCATCTGACTGGTATCTGGGCGGTGGGTGACCGCGAGAGCATCCCGTACCTCGGCATCGCCACCCTGCTGCCGCAGGGGCAGGGTAGTCCGCGGAACGCTCTCTCGCTCACCGCGAAGGGATCCTACGGACGGTGGCTGAAGTCGAAGGTCGCGCCTGGAATGCCGCTGTCCGACGTCGAGACCACCGACGTGCTCACGTCTCTCGTGACACTGCTCGCCCAGAACGGCATGCTCACCGAGGCCCGCGAGCGCGACCTGCACGGATACCGTCTCAAGGTCCACCAAATTCGGCTCTTCAAGTCCGACGGCAAGCATGGCGCGCCGGATCCGGTCCGCCGGAACCATGCACCGGAGCAGGCGCCTCGTGTTGTCCCGTTCTTCCGTGACCTGTACCGCGACGCGGGACGGCAGCTTGCCGGGCTGGTCGCCAGAGAGCACACAGCGCAGGTTCGCGCTGAGATTCGCCAGGAGCGTGAGAAGCAGTTCCGCACCGGCGAGCTCAAGCTGCTCTACTGCTCACCCACGATGGAGCTGGGCGTCGACATCGCGTCCCTCAACACGGTCGCGATGCGCAACGTGCCTCCCACCCCCGCCAACTATGCCCAGCGTTCTGGCCGTGCCGGGCGCTCGGGCCAGCCTGCCGTGGTGGTTACCTACTGCGCGAGCGGTAACGCCCACGACTCCTACTACTTCGCGCGCAGTGATCAGATGGTTGCGGGCCGAGTGCTTCCGCCGCGGCTCGACCTGGCCAACGAGGACTTGGTGCGTTCACACGTGCACTCCATCTGGTTGGCGTGCACTCATGCCACGCTGGGCACGTCGATGAAAGAGGTCGTCGACGTCGGGCAGCCCGGCTACCCTCTCCGCCCCGGGCTGAAGGCTTCGTTTTCCGACTCTGACTTCCTTTCGCGGGCGCTTGCTGCGGCAAGAGTCGTCTTGAAGCCATTGGAGCACGAACTGGTCGAATCTCCGTGGTGGTCGACGGGCTGGCTCGACGACGTGATTGCGATGGCTCCCGACGAGTTCGACCGCGCCTGCGACCGGTGGCGCACTCTGGACCAGACCGTGCGCCAGGAGATGGACACGGCCTATCAGCAGATGACCGACGTGTCCTTGCTCAAGAAGGACCGGCAGAACGCCGAGATGCGACAGCGGGAAGCGAGCCGCCAGCGCGACCTGCTGTTGAACGAGTCCGATACGTTCGGCCAGGGCGACTACTACCCGTATCGCTATTTCGCTTCTGAGGGATTCCTCCCGGGGTACTCCTTTCCGCGTCTTCCGCTCGCGGCGTACGTGCCGGGTGTTCGTGGTGCGGGTGCAACCTGGCTGCAGCGCCCACGGTTCCTGGCTCTGCGCGAGTTTGGCCCGAACGCGCTCGTCTACCACGAGGGGGCTCGGTACCAGGTCACGCGCGTCAATTTGCCTCGTGACCCGCATGGCGACGCCGTCAGCACAGGAAACGCGGGCAGCGTCACCCTGTCGTCGGTGCGGATCTGCCTGTCGTGCTCGTATCACCACGAGCGGCAGGTCGGTATGGACGTGTGCGAGAACTGTGGCGCTCCGCTCTCGGAGGTGCTCAACAACCTGATGCTGATGCAGACGGTGGTCACCCAGCGTCGTGACCGGATCAGCGCTGATGAGGAGGAGCGCCAGCGGCTGGGCTTCGCGATGGTCACCACCTACCGCTTCCGACCTCGTGGCACCGCACCCGCCAGCCTCTATGCCCAAGCTGTTGAGGCAGGCGTGCCGGTGCTGGATCTGCGCTACGGCGACGCGGCCGAGCTTCGCGTCACCAACACCGGTCCGCGCAAGCGCGCCCCGGGCACCACGCCTGGGTTCTGGATCGATACGGTCAAAGGGAAGTGGCTCTCTGATAAGCGTGCAGCCGAGCTGGATCAGCCCGAGGCGGACGACGACGGCGAGTCTCTGCTTGCCGAGGACGTCGAGCGCAAGGCGCGGGTCGTTCCATATGTCGAGGATCGTCGCAACATTGCGGTCGTGCGCTGGTCGGAGCGCGTCGAGGACAACGAAGCGGTGACCTTGATGTATGCGATCGAGCGGGGAATCGAGGCTACCTACCAGCTGGAGGACTCCGAGCTGACTAGCGAGATCTTGTCCGACGGCGGCAAGCAGGGCCGCTTCCTCCTCGTCGAAGCCAGCGAAGGAGGCGCCGGTGTCCTGCGCCGCCTTCACGCTGACCGCGACGCATTGTCGGACGTGGCGCGCAAGGCGTTGGAGATTATTCATGTCGACCCAGACACGGGAATTGAGCGCGCTGACGCGTGTGTCGCCGGTTGCTACCGCTGCCTTCTCACCTACGGGAATCAGACTGACCACGAGTCGATCGACCGCCGTCTGGCAGTGGTGACGCTCCGTCGCCTGTTTCGGGCCACTACTGTCGCCGATCAGGTGCCCGACGATCGCCCCCTTGGGGACGGAGTCGGTCCCAGCCCCGTCGAGGGGCGCGTCAGGCAGACTTTCGCCCCGTATTCCGGCCGGGCCGCAGAACTCCTCGAGCTCCTTGGCCAACGCAATTTGCGACTGCCTACCGCAGTCGACGAGGAAGTCGAGGGCCTCGTCGTGGACCTGTACTTCCGCGACCAGAACACCGTGGTCGTGTTTGACGTCGAGGGGGAGGACCCGCTTGACACGAGCCCCCTGGTCTTCGGCGGCACCCACGTCCTCCAGGTGCCACCCGACGCCGACCTCGGCAAGATCATCGATGACAACCCGTCGACTTTCGGGAGTGACGACTGATGCCGACCTATGCGTCAGGGACCTTGGTTCGCGCCCGGGGTCGAGAGTGGGTCGTGCTCCCGGACAGCACCGACGACTTCCTCGTCCTGCGTCCGCTCGCAGGTGGCGATGCCGACATCGCAGGCGTCCTTCCCCATGTGGAGGACGTCGAGTCGGCGACATTCGCCCCGCCCGGAGCGGATGACCTCGGCGACCACCGCTCCGCGGGGCTCCTGCGTGACGCACTGCGGATCGGGTTCCGCTCCACGGGTGGCCCGTTCCGTTCGCTGGCACGCCTCGCGGTCGACCCTCGCCCATACCAGTACGTGCCGCTGCTCATGGCGCTGCGTCAGGAGACGACCCGACTGCTGATCGCGGATGACGTCGGTATCGGCAAGACCATCGAAGCTGGATTGGTTGCGGCCGAGCTCTTGGCACAGGGGCAGGCCAACGGGCTGGCCGTGGTGTGTCCGCCGAGTCTCGCCGAGCAATGGCAGTCGGAGTTGCGTGAGAAGTTCGCTCTGGAGGCCGAGCTGGTGCTGGCCTCCACCGTCAGTCGGCTCCAGCGCGGCCTGACCGCGGACGAGTCGATCTTCGACCGCCATCGCATCACGATCGTCTCGGCCGACTACATCAAGTCCGACAACCGTCGCCACGAGTTCCTGCGCACCGCGCCCGACCTGGTGATCGTCGACGAGGCGCACACCTGCGTGGTGGACGACTCCGGTAAGGGTGGACGTGGACGCACCCAGCGTTACCGCCTCCTGCTTGACCTCGCCCATGACGAGAGCCGTCATCTCGTCCTGGTGACGGCTACCCCGCACTCGGGAAGCGAAGGTGCGTTCCGCAACATGCTCGGTGTCCTCGACCCGGCCTTGCGCGACCTGGACTTGCGGACCGACGAGGCCCGGCGGAGGGTCGCGCGGCACCTGATTCAGCGCCGCCGCGCGGACGTCCGCCGATTTATGGAAGACACCCGGTTTCCGTCGGACCGCAAGTCCACCGAGGTTGCTTACACTCTCGCTCCCGCCTATCGGTCGGTGTTCGACGACGTCGTCGCATACGCCCGCGGCCAGGTAGCCGACCGCTCTGGTACCGCCACGGAGCAGCGTGTGCGTTGGTGGAGCGCCCTGGCACTGCTCCGTGCTGCCGCATCGTCGCCGAGGGCTGCCGCTGCCACGTTGACCACGCGTTCGGAGACGCTCTCTTCGCCGGACAGAGCGGCGGCGGACGCGGTGGGTCGCGCGACGGTGTTCGATCAGACTGAGGATGAGAGCACGGGGGCGGAGGACGCGAGCCCGGGGGCTGTTCCCGTCCTCGACGACGGCTCACCGGAGGTCCGTCACTTGGCCGACCTCGCCGACCGGTTCCGCGCGCTGGCATCCGGAGATGACGCCAAGCTCACGACCCTCACCAAGCGTGTGCGCGCCTTGCTCAAGGACGGGGTCTCGCCGATCGTGTTCTGTCGCTTCATCGCGACGGCGCAGTACGTCCGGGAGCACTTGGCCGAAGAGTTCAAGAAGGTTCAGATCGACGTTGTCACGGGTGCGCTGGCCCCCGATGACCGCGCTACACGGGTGGGTGCCCTGCTCGATGCCGCCGCGGGGGAGCCGCGTATCTTGGTTGCCACCGACTGCCTGTCCGAGGGTGTGAACCTCCAGGATGGGTTCCAGGCCGTCGTCCACTATGACCTTGCCTGGAACCCCACCCGCCACGAGCAGCGCGAAGGGCGGGTAGACCGGTTCGGCCAGGTGGCCGACGTGGTGTACGCCGTCACCCTGTACGGCGAGGACACCGGTATCGACGGGATCGTGCTCGACGTCCTCCTGCGCAAGCACGCGCAGATCCGGAAGGATCTCGGCATCAGCGTCCCGGTGCCCAACGACACCAACGACCGGGTCGTGGAAGCCCTACTGAACGGCATGTTGATGCGCGGCAGGCAGCAGGAGCAGCTCGAGCTGGACCTAAACCTCGTGCCTGAGGCCAAGGCATTCGAGGACGAGTGGAACTCGGCCGTCGAGCAGGAGAAGGTCTCTCGAAGCCGTTACGCCCAGGCTGCCATTCGTCCTGACGAGGTCGCCGCCGAGGTCGGGGAAGCTCGCGCACGCCTGGGCAGCCCGGCCGACGTCGCGCAGTTCGTCCGCGATGCCTTGAGCGAGGTCGGTGCCGCCACCGCCACCACCTCTGACGGCCTGACCCTCGAGATGCACTCGATCCCGGGCACTCTCCGGGACGTCCTGGCCCGCACCGGTACGCCGGGTGCGGCCACCCTGAGGTGGGTCGACGACCTTCCAGCGCCGCGTGGCGCGGCAGTGCTTCACCGCACTGACGAGCGCGTCGCGGCGCTGGCTCGCTTCGTGCTTGACGGCGCCCTTGACCGGCGCGTACCCGACCGTGAGCGTCCTGCTCGTCGCGCTGGAGTCATCACGACAAGCAACGTCGCCGCCGTCACCGTTCTGCTGCTGGTTCGCGTGCGCGTGCACGTCACCCTCCCGGGCCGTCATGAGACCCGCACCGAGGTTGCCGAGGAGACCCGCTTGCTCGCTTTTCGCGGCACTCCGGCCAAGCCTGAGTGGCTGTCAGACGGCGAGGTCGAGGCCCTGCTTGCCGCAACGCCCAGCGCCAATACGCCGGCGGACCAGGCCCGTGGTCTTGTTGAGAACGTCGTCAAGGCCCTCCCACAGATCGCCGCCCACCTGGACGACGACGCCCGCGTGACCGCGGAGCAGATGCGCGAGGCTCACGCTCGCGTCCGCCAGACGGCACGAGGCCGCGACGCCGTCGGAAGCTTTGGCGTGCGCGGCCTGACAGTCGAACCGCAGCTGCCCGTCGACGTGCTTGGCTTGTTCGTCTATCGGCCCGACATGTCAAGAGGAGGTGCAGCGTGAGCGCGCTCCAAGCGATCCGCATCGAGGGCGGAATCTTTCCTGCAGCCCTCTTCCAACGTCTCACCGCGGGTGAGCTCGGGACTGCCGAGTCTCGCGCGGCGCGGTCGTACGGCCTGGTCGGCAACGAGTCGATCCGCGATGCTGCCAACCGTGCGTGGTCCTACCTCGCCATCGCCTGGAGAGACTGGCGCGAGGCTCAGGCCGCCGCCCCCGGCGGGGAGTGCAGCACCAGCGCCGCTCTTGCCCGAGACAAGTGGCTGCTGGTTCTGCTGCGCGAGCTTGATTATGGCCGGCTCCCGGCCCGGACGGGCGGGATTCAGGTCGATGACGACGAGCCCTTCCCTGTCTCGCACCTGTGGCAGCACGTCCCCATTCACCTGCTTGGACCTGGCGTCGATCTCGACCGGCGTACTCCGGGCGTCGCGGGCGCCGCGCGTGCACCACAGGCCATGGTTCAGGACCTGCTAAACCGGTCTGACGACTACCTGTGGGCCATCCTGTCCAACGGCCGCCGGCTGCGCCTCCTGCGCGACTCGACCGCCTTGGCGGGCTCGGCATTCGTCGAGTTCGATCTCGAGGCCATCTTCGACGGAGAGCTGTTTGCCGAGTTCCTGCAGACGTGCCACGCGTCCCGCCTCGACGTGCGGCCCGTCAAGGATGGTGACGCGAGCCCGGCCGACTGCTGGCTTGAGCTCTGGCGTGCGGACTCGGTCCGTGCTGGCTCGCGGGCCTTGGACCGCCTGCGGGGTGGCGTGGAACGGGCCCTTGGGCACCTCGGTACGGGATTTCTCCGCCATCCTGACAACCGTGACCTCATTGATGCTCTCCGCACGGGCAAGCTGACGCGCGACGACTACCACCGGCACCTGCTGCGCTTGGTCTACCGGATGCTCTTCCTCTTCGTCACTGAGGATCGGAATCTTCTGCTTGATCCCGCTGCTGATCCCGCGGCCGTTGCCCGGTACCGGGGCTACCTGTCCACTCAACGCCTGCGGAGTCAGGCCCGGAGACGTCATGGGAGCCCTGCCTACGCCGATCTCTGGCGTGCCCAGCGCCTCGTCCTCAGCGCGCTGGGCGGCGACGGCGAATCCGCGCTCGGGCTGCCTGCCCTCGGCGGTCTGTTCGACGCCGAGGGGGAGCAGGGTGAGCCGCTCGTCACGGCCGAGCTCGACAACGAGGCGTTCCTTGAGGCGGTCCGAGATCTGGCCTGGATGTCCGACCGTGGCTCGCGCGTCCAACCGGTCGACTACCGCAACCTCGGCGCCGAGGAGCTGGGTGGCGTGTATGAATCACTCCTGGAGCTCGTGCCGCAAGTCTCGGTGGACGACCACACGTTCACCTTCGAACGCCTGAGCGGCAACGAGCGCAAGACGACCGGTTCGTACTACACGCCGCCCGCGCTGGTCAGCGCGCTACTCGACTCTGCGCTCGATCCCGTCATCAACGACGCCGTCCGTGGCACGCGCGACGCTGACGAGGCCGAACGTGCCCTACTCGCTCTCACGGTCTGCGACCCGGCCTGCGGTTCTGGGCACTTCCTCGTCGCCGCAGCTCGGCGCATCGCCCGACGCCTGGCGGCAGTCCGCTCCGGCGAGGAGGAACCCACCCCTGACGCCGTTCGCCACGCGCTGCGCGACGTTGTCGGACGGTGCGTCTACGGCGTGGACATCAATCCGATGGCTGCCGAGCTCGCGAAGGTATCCCTCTGGCTGGAGGCCATGGAGCCCGGGAAGGCCCTCGGCTTCCTCGACGCCCGCATCCGCGTCGGCAACTCCCTGCTGGGTACGACGCCGTCTTTGCTGAGGGGCGGGGTCCCTGACGACGCCTTCAAGACGCTCGATGGTGACGACAGCAAGTACGCCACCCAGATCAAGAAGAGCAACAAGCTCGAGCGCGGCGCCGGGGCCGGTCGCCTCGGATTCGGTGGGCAGGATGCGCTAGATCTCGACTTTGGCGGCGGGGCGATTCATGACCTTGCCGACGAGCGCAGCCAGTTCTTTGTCGTGCACGATGACGCGGCCGCGGTTCGCCGGCAGGCTCGCCAATGGACTGCGTACGCGACGTCATCCGACTTCCGCCGACGAAAGGTCCACGCGGACGCCTGGTCGGCGGCGTTCGTCTGGCCGCTTCGCCCGAGCGCGATGACGCGGGCGTCCTCAGAACGAGAAGCGGTTGTGCTCCCTCCGACCTCAGCTGTCGTGCGCCGGTTCGAGGCAGATCCCTTCGCACGGTCTCTCGCAGACACCCGTGCGCAGGTAGAGAAGATCGCCGGCGAGTACAAGTTCTTCCACTGGCACCTCGAGTTTCCCGAGATCTTCGACCGACCTGGAGGACGCGCTGGTGAAGCGGGTTGGACGGGTGGTTTTGACGCCATGCTGGGCAACCCGCCCTGGGAACGAGTGAAGCTGCAGGAGCAGGAATTCTTCGCGGCCCGCGATCCTGAGATCGCGAAAGCCCCCAACGCGGCCGCGCGCAAGAGGCTGATCGCTCGGCTGGCCGACAGCGAGTCGCAGGCCGACCGTGCCCTCTACCTCGAGTACTCCGCCGCCCTGCGCCGCGCCGAGGGGGAAAGTGCTCTGCTCCGTACCTCGGGCTCCTACCCCCTGGCCGGTCGCGGCGACGTCAACACGTACGCCGTCTTCACCGAGCTGTTCCGCACCCTGACGGGACCCACGGGGCAGGCCGGAATCATCGTGCCCACGGGCATCGCCACCGACGCGACTACCCAGCACTTCTTCCGTGACCTCGTGCAGAGCAAGAGCATCGCGGCCCTGTACGACTTCGAGAACGCGGCGCCGATCTTCGAGGGAGTACACCGAAGCTTCAAGTTCTGCCTGCTCACGATGACTGGACGTGAACGCGCCGCGGGCGCCGCGAGCTTCGCCTTCTTCCTCCACGATGCACGGGACATCGAGTCCCGCGAGTTCGCCCTGACGCCGGAGGAGATCACGCTCCTCAACCCCAATACCGGCACCCTCCCGATCTTCCGCACCCGCCGCGACGCTGAGATCACCCTCGGCATCTACAAACGCGTCCCCGTTCTCATCGACGAAAAGAAGGTCGCCGCCGGCGACCCCGACGGCAATCCTTGGGGCGTCAAGTTCATGACGATGTTCCACATGTCGAACGACTCGCACCTGTTTCGCACGCGCGAGCAGCTGGAAGCCGAGGGCTGGGTCCTGGAAGGCAACGTTTTCGTTCGGACCGAAGATAGCGGGGGGGGGGGGGGGTAGGCCATGAGCAGGACCGCTACCTCCCGCTCTACGAGGCCAAGATGATGCACCAGTACGACCACCGCTGGGCAACCTACGATCCCGACGGCAAGGTCCGGGACGTCACCCTCGCTGAGAAGCGGGACCCATCGTTCTCTGTGCTGCCCCGCTACTGGGTCCACCAGGCCGAGGTCGATCGTGTCATCGGCGACCGCTGGGACGTGCAGTGGCTCATGGGCTGGCGCGACATCGCTCGCGCCACCGATGAACGCACGATGATCGTGCCGGTGCTTCCTCCTGCGGCTGTCGGGAACAAGGTGCCGTTGATGCTGTCGGCGCGTGGCTGGCTGCTCTCGACGGTGCTCAACTCGTTCGTTGCCGACTACGTGACACGCCAATCGGCCGGCGGGACGAGCCTCAACTACTTCATCGTCAAGCAGGTCGCTACGGTGACTCCGACGCAGATCTCTGAAATGAATTGGCTCGGTAGCTTCCCGGAGGCCTGGCTTCGATCAAGGCTGCTCGAGCTGGCTTACACGGCGCATGACATGACCGGTCTCGGCGAGGAGTTCGGAATCGAAACGCCGTACAACTTCGAGGAGGACCGCCGTGCGGTGCTACGCGCCGAAGTGGACGCGGCCATGTTCCATATCTACGGGCTCTCGCGAGGGGAGACGGACTACGTGTTGGAGACCTTCCCGATCATTCGCCGCAAGGACGAAGCTGCGCACGGCGAGTACCGTACGAAGCGTCTGATCCTAGAGAACTACGACGCGATGGCCCGTGCCATTGCGCACGGCGTGACGTTCGCGTCGAAGCTAGACCCTGTCCCTGGCGACGGTCCTCGTCACCCGGCCTGCGATCAAGAGATGGTTCACCGATGACCGAAGTCGCGGAGCGCTACCTGCCGCTCTACGAGTCAAAAATGCTTCACCAATTCGACGACCGATGGGCCACCTACGATGGTGGCCAAACCCGCGACGTGACGCTCGAAGAGAAGGCGGATGTGGACTTCTTCGCTCTCCCGCGCTACTGGGTGCCGGATCGCGAGGTGTCGAAACTCGTAGGCGAGACGCAGCCGTTTGTCTCTGGTTGGCGAAAGATTTGCCGGGCAACGGACGAGCGCACGCTCGTTTCTTTTGTATTTCCTCGCGCTGGGATCGGCGACTCCGCAAACGTCGCGTCGACGTCGCGAGAGGACGCCTGGCTTCTGGGTGCGTTCTACGCATCGTTTGTTGTCGACTTCGTCGCGAGACAGAAGGTGGGGGGCACGAACTTCAACTTCTTCCACATGGCACAGGTGCCCGTTCCTCAGCCGAACAAGGTCGGGCCGGCTTGGTCGCAGAGTCCAGATTGGTTCCGTGACCGTATCGCCGAGTTGATCTACACCTCACGTTCCATGGCAGGTGCGGCCGTCGCCCTCGGGGTCCCTGGGCAGCCCTTCCTCTGGGACTCCGAACGTCGCTCGCTGCTTCGTGCCGAGCTCGATGCGGCCTTCTTCCATCTGTACGGTGTGGCTCGCGACGACGTCGACTACATCATGGATACGTTCCCGATTGTGCGGCGCAAGGACGAGGCCGCGTACGGTGAATACCGCACCAAGCAGGTGATCCTCGAGGTCTTCGACGCGATGGAGGCGGCGATGGACGCGGGTACCGAGTACCAGACGATCCTGGACCCGCCACCGGGAGAGGGGCCGCGTCACCCGGCGAGGCACCCTGAGGAGAGCAGGTCGCACCGTGCATGATGAGCAGGTGCAGTTCGTGACGAGGGTCGCCGCGCGCAACTTTCGGTCGTTGAAGCAGGTCGACGTACCACTTGGACGATTCAGCGTGCTTGCGGGACCGAACGGCTCGGGTAAGTCGAACGTGCTTAACGTGCTGCGGTTCCTTGCGACTACGGCGCGCCTCGACCTGAGCGCTGCACTGGACCAGTGGTCTGGATTTGACCACATCCAGCGCCAGGATGGATCTGACGGCGAAGTCAAGATCCAGGTCCACGGCCAGATCACGCGCTACTCGAGCCCCAACGCACTCGACGAGTACGAACTGAGTATTCGGCAGGGGAAGCGCGGAATCCTGCGCACGGAGGAGTTCGAGTTCAAGCGGCGGTCCGGTCCCGGGCGGCGGTACCGCGCGGTAGGCGAGACTGTCTCGATCACGGAAAATGAGCGTAGCGTCCAGGATGTGCGCGTGGCGTCCGCACAGACAACCGGATTGGCAACGCTGCCGAAGCTTGCGGACGACCAAGGTGGCCTGGGAATTCGTGACCTCGCCGACTTTCTCGCAGAGATCCGTGTGCTAGAGCCTGACGTCGAGGCCGCGAGGCAGCCATCCCGTCGAGGCAATGGGCGGCTGTTCGGCGACGCGTCGAACCTTGCAGATGCTCTCGTGACGTTGCGGCAGAAGAGTCCGGATGCGTTCGGGCAACTTCTGTCGGACCTGAGGCTCTGTCTTCCCGGTCTCGCTGACATCGGCTTCCGCTCCGTCGGTGGGGCGACAGGGGCGCAGGCGGTGGAACTACACGAGCGAGGCGTGCGTCGGCCGATCGATCTGGCGGACGCGTCGTTCGGCACGGTTCGGATGTTGGCGCTGCTGACAGCACTGCATGAACCGGATCCGCCGGCCTTCACGGCGATCGAGGAAGTCGATCATGGCTTGCATCCGTATGCCCTCGATGTCCTGGTTGATCGCATGCGAGCGGCGAGCAGTCGGACGCAACTCCTCGTGGCGACTCACTCGCCAACCTTCCTCAACCGGCTCGCACCGCAGGAAATTATCGTTTGTGATCGCGACCCGAGGACCGGCGACTCTCTGATCCCCGCACTTAGAGCGTTATTCACGTGGCTTGGCGGTAGAACTCGAGGTTGACGATCATGTGGATCACGCTTGGTAGTTCGGTCAGGCGTCCGCGGTAGCCGGCGGACAGGGTCTTCCACTGTTTGAGCAGCGCGATGGTGCGTTCGACCGGGGCGCGCAGGGACGAGATGTGACGGTTGTGCTCGCGGTCCGCGTCGGTGCGGGGCGCGCCCCTGGTCTTGCGGCGCGGGGTCAGGCGGGTGTGCTTGACGTAGGCGGTGTCGGCCAGGACCGCGACCGTGCGGCGCGTGCGGGCGGCGGTGATCTGTTCGGCCCAGCCGACCTCGTCCAGGGCGCGGGAGTCGTGCCGTGATCCGGGCACGGGGGCCGAGACGTCGGCCAGGGTGCCGTCGAAGAACGCGGCGACCTGGACGCCGAGGGCCTGCTTGCGGTGCTTCGCGTTGAAGTTGGTCGTGCCGGTGCCGGCCCTGTTTCCGGTAGGGATCGGGGTGCCGTCGATCAAGACCGTGCCGCGTTCGAGGGCGTCGCGCAGGTGTCGACGGTCCATCGCGGTGACCTGCCCGATGATCGGCATCAGGTACCGCCAGATCCGCGAGACGGTGGGCTGGGCGATCCCGAACAGGTCCCCGGTCAGCTGTTGGGCCAGGTTGTGACGCACCTTGATCAGGATCATCGTGACGGCGCGTCCGAACCCGAGCTCGAACTCGTACCGCTCGGGTCGGGGTCGGCCGGTGTGGACCTGCCAGGCGCGGGCGATCAGCTCGGTCGTCTGGGCGGGGGTCAGCCCGCACGTAGAGTGGTAGCGCATCGGTCCTTCGTTCGTGCTCGATCCTGGCGTAGACAACCTGGATCAAACCGGACGCGAGGACCGTTGCGCTACTTGCCTGAACTTGACCCTGACCAGCACCGACGCAGGTCAGGCGCCAGCAGCCACACGACCCGACCACAGCCGCTGAATAACGCTCTTAGCGCGGATCAGATTGGCCGCGCGATGGAAGCCTCGGCGTTGGGGGCCGGAGAATTGTGGTTTGCTGGGGCCATCCGGGGTGTTCCTGCATGAGCCGCTCGAATGGTAGAGCGCGGCCACGTGCGACGCGGCGTAAACGGCCGGGCGTGGTGCTGACGTTTGGCGAAAACATGAACGATGCCCGCGCGATGGCAGAACTCATCGTTGCCGCGAACCCTGTGCTGGAGGGGCGGGTCCAGCCCAAGCCGAAGCCCGTCTCGCTGACGCGGACTGCCGGCGTGCGGGCTCAGCGGCAGTGGGTTGCCGACATTCGGAAGGCAGTCGCCGGTTTTGAGGCGGCTCAGGGGCCCGTCGCTGCCGTCGTGGTACATCGTGATGCGGACGGCCACGATCCAGATGGGAAGGTCGAGGTGGCACTGGCCGAGACGCTTAGTGCGCTGGACAATGCTTTTCCGGCAGTCCCGGTGCACATGACTGAAGCCTGGTGGTTCCTCTTTCCGGAGGCCGTAGAGTCAGTGCGACCACGGACGTGGCGCGGTGTTGTCCCGCGCCGCGCGGGCGACGTTGAGCAGATTGTAGATCCGAAACACCGACTCAAGCTGCTTACCCGAAAGGCTGGCGCGGAGTACGCCGAGTCAGACTCTCCCACCATTGCGAAGTCGATCCGCGAGAAATCGATGATGCCGACCGCTGCCTGCGCGTCGTACGACCGCTTCGTCCAGATGGCTGCCGGCCTGTCCTAGAAGGGGGTGTGTCATGACGCTGCGATCTGCGGAGAACAACCCGCCGACGCACTCCACTGCGTCGGCGGACGCCGCCCGTCCTGTTCTTGACCGCATGTTGGGGGACCAGTTGTCCCTCGTGGATCCGTCACAACGAATCTGGACCGCGGACGCTGCCGAGGAGGTGCGGCATCGCATCGAGGATGCGTTGGACGAGGGCAAAGAGTCGACGTGGGTCAAACTGGGCAACCAGATGGCCGGCGCTTCGCGGCCCGCGATCCTTCTGGTTGCCGAGATGACGTACCTGCGGGAGCTTCCCCTGATTCATCAGCAGGTTGGAGCGAACACGAAGCGCGAGCACGTCAGCCGGATCCTGTCGTGGCTCGACGACGCACCGTCGATCCCGGACGTGATGGAGCAAGGCTTCCAGACGGACGGCGTCTGGCACGGTGGCCAGGGCTATGTCCAGTACGCGTGGCGACACCTCGTCTGGTTGTCGAAGTTCGTCAAGGTGTGGTGTGCGCTCTCGCCGGACAAACAAGAGAGCGCCCGCCAGGACCCTTGGAAGTTCCACGAGGTGGCCGACGCTGTTGACTGGCCCGTCCCGAGCATCCAGGCGTGCCTGCTCTACCTGACGTTTCCGAAGTTCTACGAGCCGTCAGTCAGCATCGACCACAGGCGGCAGATTCGCGACACCTTCGCGTACGCGATCGGCGGCGCGACCGGGGAAGACGGGATCGCGGTCGACAGGGACCTGCACCAGATCCGCGAGCAGATCGAGACGGAGCAGGGCGAAGCGATTGACTTCTACGCTGAGCCGTTCCTCTCGACATGGTGGCGGCACAAGAAGGCCAACGAGCGGGCGTGGGCCGTCCGCGCGAGACCGAGCGGCAGCGACCTGATCCGCGGCTGGCTCGCGGGTTCCTACGTTTCGTTGGCGGCGACGCACATGATCGACCTCGGTGACGAGGTCACCAAAGCGCAGGTGCGCGAGGTGATCGACGACCGGTACGACCATGTCGACTACGCCCAGCGGATCGGACTGACCGAGGACTACTTTGCCTTCCTTGCAAGGATGCAGGACGGGGACGTCGTCGTCGCGCGGCACGACGACCAGGCCTGGCTGGGGCGGGTCAGTGGGCCACCGACGTTCTACGACACGGAGCCCCGGCTGCGGCGCGCCGTGGAGTGGCAGGCCGATCCGATCGGCGTCGGTACCCTGCCCGCCCCGGTACCGAGCCTCCTGGCGACCCCGTCGCGCAGCGTGATCGACCTGACGGATGCGCGTGACGCCCTGGAGAAGCTGTTCGCTGACGCCCCGGAGCTCGACGCCGAGGCGCCGGACGAATCCGAAACGGCCCCTGCGCCGTCGAGACCCGTACGGCTAAGGCGCGCGGACGACGCGCTCGTCCGCGAGACCTTTACCGACGCCGCGTGGCTTGACGAGTACATCGGGCTGCTGGAGTCGCGGCGGCAGGTCATCGTGCACGGTCCGCCCGGCACGGGCAAGACGTTCGTGGCGCGAAAGATCGCGCGACGCGTGGCCGGCGACGAGCAGGTCCAGCTGGTGCAGTTCCATCCCTCGTACGCCTACGAGGACTTCTTCGAGGGGTTCCGGCCGCGGGCGCAGGGGGACGGATCGCTCACGTTCGACAAGGTCCCGGGGCCGTTGCGACGTATTGCGTCCGACGCGTCCGCGAACCCGGGCGTGCCGTACGTCCTCATCATCGACGAGATCAACCGGGGCAACCTGGCTAAGGTGTTCGGCGAGCTGTACTTCCTCCTCGAGTATCGCGAGGAGAACGTCACGCTGCAGTACTCACCAGAGACGCCGTTCACGCTCCCGAAGAACCTCTTCATCATCGGGACGATGAACACCGCCGACCGGTCCATCGCGATGGTGGACGCTGCGATCCGGCGACGGTTCTCCTTCATCGAGATGCACCCCGACGTCGAACCCGTCGCAGGCCTGCTGAGTCGGTGGCTCGCGGCGAACGGGCAGCACGATGACCGGGCAGCACTCTTGGCGGCCCTCAACCGAGAGATCGGTGAAGAAGACCGGGAGTTCAAGGTCGGCCCGTCCTACCTCATGCGCGACGAGGCCGCTTCGGATGTTGGACTGGAACTCGTGTGGCGACACGACGTCCTGCCGCTTCTTGAGGAGCACTACTACGGTCGGCTCTCCCGCGAACAGATCGGTCGACAGTTCGGGCTCGAGACGCTCCAGCGTCGCCTCGTCATGGCGGACGCCGAGGCCGACGCGAGCGAAGTTGATCCTGCATCGAGCGCGTGATGCGCGTCGATCTCGCGGAGAACGAACCCAACGGGACTGTCGTCGCACTGGGCGACCAGGACGCGACCGCGCTGGCCGGTGTGCGGCTTGTCGACGTCCAACCCTCCGGCGTAGGACGCTGGCGGCTGGTTCCTGTGGTGAACCGCGTGGGCGCAGTGCGAGTCGGCCACCTCGACGTCGTCGTGCACCCCAAGGCGTCGTTCGCGTCCGTGCTGTTCATGCTCGGGTTCGCGCGTGATCCCGGCTTCGTTCCGCACGAGGTGAGTGGGTCGGAAGCTGACGACCTCTGGTCGGCCGTGGGAGAGACGCTCGCGAGGCTCGCCGACCGCGCGCTGCGACGGGGCGTGCTCCAGGGGTACGTGACTCGCGAGGAGTCGTTGGCCGTCCTACGCGGGCGGATGCGTGTCGCCGACCAGATCGCCACCCGCCCCGGGATGCTGCTGCCGCTGGAGGTGACGTTCGACGAGTACGAGGCAGACATCGCGGAGAACAAGATCCTCCGAGCCGCGCTGCACCGGGCCTCTCTCGTTCCGAGGCTGCCGGGCGGCATTCGAGCGCGCTTGATGCACCTCGCCGGGCGGCTGGACGGAGTGTCCCCACTCGTACCCGGCGCGCCGTTGCCGGCATGGTCGCCGTCGCGGGCGAACCAGCGGTACCAGCCGGCGCTCCGGCTCGCGGAGCTGGTGCTTCGAGCGATAGGCCTGTCGACGTCGGCGGGCGGGGCGCCGGTAGCGGCGTTCGTGGTGGACATGGCCGTCGTGTTCGAGGACTTCGTGACCACCGCGCTCCGAGAGTCGCTCGCCGTCCTCTCGCCGTTGGGACAGACGAAGGGACAGTACCGGTCGTGGCTCGACCAGAACTCGCTGGTGCGGATCAAGCCCGACGTCGTGCACATGGTGCGCGGTGCCCCGTGGCTAGTGTTCGACGCGAAGTACAAGCTCGGGTACCAAGACGGCGGCTATCCGACGGCCGACGTCTACCAGGTGCACGCCTACTGCACGGCGCTTGGCCTTGGTCGGGGCTACCTCGTGTACGCGGGTTCCCGAGCCCACGGCGCGGCACCAGTCGTGCATCGGGTGCGGAACACTGAGATCGACGTCGTGCAGTGGCCGCTGGACGTCGCGGTCGTGCCGGCGATGCTCATCCGACAGATCAGCGAGCTCGCGACGGCCGCACTTCGCGGCTCGCTGTAGTGGCGGAGCGCCTGAGCATGCCCGAGTCAGGGGGCCGTTGGCGCCTCCTGCGGACAGCTTCCTCCCGTCCAGGGGCAGCGCGCCTTGTCGAAGTTCGGGTTCGCGAGATGGTGCGTCATGAGCTCGCGCGTCGGTGGCCACGTCGGGTTGAGGACGCGCGACCGTGAGGATCGACACCTGCTGAGCGCCGGCGAGCTTGAGTGCGGCCGCCACCGACTGCGCGTGGTCGCCGCGGACCCAGGAGTCGTCGATCACGAGGACATGCGCGAGGGCCCCGATCGCAGGGACGACGAAGTTCTGTGGGCACAGGGAGCGTGGACGCTCGATCTGCTCGGCGGGCTGGACCTCGATCTCGTACCCCGGCCTGGCAGCCATGCCGCTGACGATGTGATGCAGAGCCCTCCGGCGCCGCGTCGAGGGGACGATCGTCCAGTTGAACGTGGAGGTGTCGGACAGGCGAGCCAGGCAGCGCGCGTGCCCTCTCAGCGCGAGTGCCGTGAGCGCTGACATCGTGCCCACGAGCGATCGATCTGCGTTGTCTTCTTTGTAGTTGCGCACGACCTTGTAGACCTGTGGAAGGTGGCCCTTGAGGTCGAGTTTCGGCGCGTACACCAGCGAGCCGACGCGGTCAGCGACTGGCAGCCCGGTCAGTACGTGCGCGCGGCACGGCCCGCAGACTCGTTCGTCGCCCACGAGTGGACCGGCGCAGACGTCGCAGGTCACGCTCGGAAGCCGGATCACGCTGTTCAGATACCCGCCGGCCGAGCGTTCGAGCGCGTCGGCGATCGGCCGGACCGCGGCGGGGAGCGTCCGCGTCATCCGGCGGCCAGGGCAGCCAACGCGTTCTCGAGCCGGCGCGGAGCTTCGCGAATCTCCCGTACGGCGTGGGTGAGGTCTTCGGTGTTGTGGACGACCCAGACGTTCGGCCGACGCGCCGTTTCTTTCCCCCAATCGGTGGTCTCGACGACACGCGACGTGAGGACCACGGGTCGGCCGTGCTCGCCGGCCAGGCGGGCCTGGATTCTCGTCCCCGAGTGCTCGTTCGCTTCGACGACGATGGTTGCTGCCCCGTACCCGGACATCGACGCGTTGCGCATCGGGAACGTCTGCTTCGTTGGCGGGGCGTCGGGGTAAAACTGGGACAGGACAAGCCCACGCGCGGCGATCTCTCGCTGGAGCGCGGTGTTCTGCTGCGGATACGACTTCGTGATGCCGGTGCCCAGGAACGCGACGGTTCGCCCGCCGGCGTCGAGGGCCGCACGGTGCGCGGCAGTATCGACCCCGGCCGCCAGGCCGCCGATGACGGTCATGCCCTCACTCACCAGGAGTTGGGCCGCGTCGGCCGCGAAATCCAGACCCCATCGCGTCGCATCTCGGGACCCGACCACGGACATGCCCTCGTCATCGGGGACCAGGGCTCCCTCATAGAACAGGAACGGTGGCGTCTCACGGATTCCGCGTAGCCTGCGCGGGTAGTCCTCATCCAGAACCGTCACGAAGGCCAGTCCGGCTCGTCGCCATGACTCCACCGCCTCGTACTCTGCGGTGAGCCTGGCTTCGTCGAACGGCACGTCGAAGAGGCCGTCGTCGTTACTTGGTGTCAGGACGGCAAGGGCGCTGCCCTCGTAGGACACCTCGGCCGCGATCTGGCCCCAGCTCATCGAGCGTGGGCGCTCGCGCAGCAACGTCAACAGTGCCGCGGTCTCCCGCTTCGCCTGATCCATGAGGCCAGCCTAGAACGGGCGTCAGACGTTGCCTCGTTGGCCGCCGCTTCACACACTGAAGTACTTCGCCTCGGGGTGATGCAGGACGAAAGCATCGGTCGACTGCTCCGGGTGCAGCTGCAGCTCCTCGGACAGCGTGACCCCCACCCGCCCGGGCCTCAGGAGCTCGACGACCTTGTGCCGGTCCTCCATGTCCGGGCACGCGGGGTAGCCGAGCGAGAACCGCGCCCCGCGGTAGTCGAGCTTGAACAACCCCTCAACATCGGACGGTTCCTCGTCCGCGAACCCGAGCTCCGCGCGCACGCGTAAGTGCCAGAACTCGGCGAGCGCTTCGGTGAGCTGCACGGACAGCCCGTGCAGCTCCATGTACTCGCGGTACTTGTTCTCGGCGAAGAGCCGGGCGGTGTGCGGGGTGACGGTGTCACCGATGGTGACGAGCTGGACGGGCAGCACGTCGTACCGCCCAGTCTCCTCGACCCACGCGCGCGGTCGGATGAAGTCGGCCAGGCACAGGTGCCGGTCGCGCCGCTGCCGGGGGAACCGGAACCGCAGCCGCTCGGTCCCCATAGCGCCCTCAGACCCGCCGTCGGGCCCGTCATGGTGCGCGACGACCACCTCGTCGCCCTCCGACCACACGGGGAAGTACCCGTAGATCACGGACGGGTCGACCATGCCCTCGGCGCGGATCGCGTCGAGCCACGCGCGCAGCCGTGGGCGCCCCTCGGTGTCGCGCAGCTCCTCATAGGAGGCGCCGGCTGTGCCCCCGGTGCCCCGACCAGGTTTCAATCCCCACTGCCCGAGGAACGTCGCCCGCTCGTCGAGGAACGCCGCGTAGTCCGCGAGCTGCAGCCCCTTGACGATCCGCGTCCCCCAGAACGGCGGCTCGGGCACCGGGTTGTCCGCGGCGACGTCGGACCGGGCGGGCAGCTCGTCCTTGGGCGTCTGCGTTACCGTCACCACGGAGTGCCGCCGCTTCTTCAGCGCCGGCAGCCCGACGGCGTCGGGCGACTCTCCCCGCGCCACCTGCACCAGCGGCTCCATGAGTCTCAGCCCCTCGAACGCGTCGCGCGCGTACCGGACGACGCCGTCGAACTGGCCGGCGAGGTCGTCCTCCACGTACGTGCGGGTGAGGGCGGCGCCGCCGAGCAGCACGGGCCACCGCTTCGCGAGCCCGCGCGAGGTCAGTTCCTCGAGGTTCTCCTTCATCACGACGGTCGACTTCACGAGCAGCCCGGACATGCCGATGACGTCGGCGTCGTGCTCCTCGGCGGCCTCGATGATCGCGGTGATCGGCTGCTTGATCCCGATGTTGTGCACCGTGTAGCCGTTGTTCGTGAGGATGATGTCGACGAGGTTCTTGCCGATGTCGTGCACGTCGCCGCGGACGGTCGCCAGCACGATCGACCCCTTCGACGAGTCCGCGCCCTCGACCTTCTCCATGTGCGGCTCGAGCAGCGCCACCGCCGTCTTCATGACCTCCGCGGACTGCAGCACGAACGGGAGCTGCATCTCGCCCTTGCCGAACAGCTCGCCGACGACCTTCATGCCCTCGAGCAGGTGCGTGTTCACAATGTCGAGCGCCGCCATGCCCTCGACAAGTCGGGCTTCGTCGAGGTCGGCCTCGAGCCCCTTGAGCTCGCCGTCGATGATCCGCCGCTCGAGGCGCTCTCCAACGGGCAGGCCCGCCAGCTCGGCGGCCCGGGCGTCCCTCAGTGCAGCACTGTCCACCCCGGAGAACAGGTCCAGCAGGTGGGCGAGCGGATCGTGCGTGAGGTTCCCTGCGTCGTCGTACTCGCGCTTGTCCCAGACGAGGTCGTGGGCGGCCCGGCGCTGGTCGTCGGGGATCTGGTTGAGGGGGAGGATCTTCGCGGCGTGCACGATCGCGGAGTCGAGCCCCGCCTTCACGCACTCGTGCAGGAACACCGAGTTCAGCACCGTGCGCGCGGCCGGGTTGAGCCCGAACGACACGTTCGACACCCCGAGCGTCGTGTGCACGCCGGGGTACTTGGCGACGAGCGCGCGGATCGCCTCGATGGTCTCGATGCCGTCGCGGCGCGTCTCCTCCTGCCCGGTCGCGATGGGGAAGGTGAGGCAGTCGACGATGATGTCCTCGCGCTTCATGCCCCACTCGCCGGTGAGGGTGTCCACCAGGCGCGACGCGATCGCGAGCTTCGTCTCCGTGGTGCGGGCCTGGCCCTCCTCGTCGATCGTCAGCGCGACGACGGCCGCCCCGTGCTCCTGGACCAGCGGCATCACCCGCGCGAACCGGGAGCCCTCGCCCTCGCCGTCCTCGAAGTTCACCGAGTTCACGACGCCACGGCCGCCCAGCAGCTCCAGGCCCGCCCGGATCACGGCCGGCTCGGTCGAGTCGATGACGAGCGGCAGCGTCGACGCGCTCGCGAGCCGCGAGACGACCTCCCGCGCGTCCGCGACGCCGTCGCGCCCGACGTAGTCGACGCACACGTCGAGCAGGTGCGCGCCGTCGCGCGTCTGGGCACGGGCGATGGCGACGCACTCGTCCCAGTCGCCGGCGAGCATCGCCTCGCGGAACGCCTTCGACCCGTTCGCGTTGGTCCGCTCGCCGATCGCCAGGAACGACGCGTCCTGCTGGAAGTCCACGTGCGAGTACAGGGACGCGACGCCGTTCTCGGGCTTCGGGTCGCGCACGGTGATCGACTGCCCGCCCACCGCGTCGACGACGGCGCCCAGGTGCTCGGGCGTCGTCCCGCAGCAGCCCCCGACCAGCCCGAGCCCGAACTCCCGTGCGAACTGCGTGTGCGCGGCGGCGAGCTCGGTGGGGGACAGGGGGTAGCTGGCGCCGTCGGGCCCGAGGACGGGGAGCCCCGCGTTGGGCATGCACGTCACGGGTGCGGACGAGTGCCGTGACAGGTGACGCAGGTGCTCGCTCATGAGGTCGGGGCCGGTGGCGCAGTTCAGGCCGATCGCGTCGACGTCGAGCGCCTGCAGCGCCGTGAGCGCCGCGCCGATCTCGGAGCCCATGAGCATGGTGCCCGTCGTCTCGACCGTCACCGACACGAACACCGGCACGTGCAGCCCGGTCTCGCGCATCGCCTCGCGCGCGCCGTTCACGGCAGCCTTGGCCTGGAGGAGGTCCTGGCTCGTCTCGACCAGGACGGCGTCCGCACCGCCCCGCACGAGGCCCACCGCCTGCTGGGCGAACGTCCCCTTGAGATGGGAGTACGTGGTGTGGCCGAGGCTTGGGAGCTTGGTGCCCGGGCCCATCGAGCCGAGGACGAACCTGGGCCGGTCGGGGGTCGCGTGGGCGTCGGCGGCCTCGCGGGCCAGCCTTGCGCCGGCCTCGGCGAGCTCGGTGATGCGGTCGTCGATGCCGTAGTCCGCGAGGTTCGACCAGTTCGCGCCGAACGTGTTCGTCTCGATCGCATCCACCCCGACCGAGAGGTAGGCCTCATGGACGGAGCGGATGATGTCCGGGCGCGAGACGTTCAGGATCTCGTTGCAGCCCTCGAGGTTCTCGTAGTCCGCGAGCGACGGGTCCTGCGCCTGGATCATCGTCCCCATCGCGCCGTCGGCCACGACGACCCGGGTGCGGAGGGCGTCGACGAGCTGGGCGGAACGGGGGGTCAGCATGGTTGGGAGTCTAGGGCTGGCGGGCGCCCTTGGACCGGGGTGTCCATAGTGCCGTCTGGGCGTTGGCGCCGTCGAGGGGGCACGAGCGGGTGACGCGAAGGATCAGGGGAGAGCTCGAAGGATGCTGTCGAACCAGTCCCTGAAGGTCGCCCAGCCATGACGAGTGGGATCCCAGTCGGACCGGCCC
The DNA here is from genome assembly GCF_009429125.1 of Luteimicrobium xylanilyticum. GTDB lineage: Bacteria > Actinomycetota > Actinomycetes > Actinomycetales > Cellulomonadaceae > Luteimicrobium > Luteimicrobium xylanilyticum. The sequence continues at coordinate 2,236,045 of NZ_CP045529.1, read as the reverse complement.
TGCCGCAGCCAGAGATTCCTGAGCTGGTCCTCCGTGAGATCACCAGCAAGGATCGCTTCGACGTCGGATCGGAGCGAAGCGACCGTCTCAGCGGTCTCGCTTCGGCTGAACTCTTCGAGGACACCGACCGGTGTCGGTGCGTTGAGGTCCCAGTCCTGGTGGAAGTACGTCTCGGCGAGATAGAGCAAGGTCTCCATCAGAGCAGGTCCTTGTTGATCGTGGGGTACGACGTGACGATGTGATATCCGTCTGGCATCGCGGGGTTTCTTCGCAAGAAGGTAACAACCTCGTGGGGTGAGACGAACCGGTCTTCCCCGCGCACGTAGACGCGGCCATCCGCCGGGCTCATGGAGTTCCGAATCGGCAGCTGCCCCTTGGTTCCTTCCAGCCAGGAGCCGATCCTCTTCGCATTGGCACGGAGGTTCTCTGCCGTCGCTCGTTCGGCGGCGGCGACATCCCGGAAGGTCGACGCAAGCTCGATGTCGCGCGACTTGAGAAAGGCGTCAGAGCGGCCGACGTGGCGGGCGATCGCGTGGCCGCCGGCCGCCTCGTGCTCCGCCAGCGCGATCTGGTGTCCGGCCATGTTGTGGACGAGGACGGGGTGGTTGCCGGCGAGGACGTAGTAGGTGTGGTGGGTGTGGACGTGGAGGTTGTAGACCGTCACCGCGTCGGATGCGTCCGCGGTCTTGGTCTCGATGGCGTCGACGGTGGCGTGTCGTTCGTCGGCGGTGATGAGGTGGTCGCCGGGGTGGAGGTCGGTGGCTTGGATCCAGCCGAGCTCGTGGACCATGAACGGGTGTTCGGGTGTGGTGGTGAGGACGTGTCCGGCGATGGTGAGGTGGATCAGGGTTCGGGTGGTGCGTTCGAAGGTCTCCTCGACGGTTTCCACGGTGGTGGCGCTGGTGGTCTGGTCGTAGCAGTAGACCTGGTCCCCGGCCCGCAGGGTCTCGATCGGGCGGTCGCCGTGGGGGGTGTGGATGAGGGTGCCGGCGGTGAAGCAGGTCCCGAAGGAGACTTTGCAGACCGGCTGTCTGTCGAGCCCCGTGGCCCCGTCTTGGAGACCGCTGGTGCCGAGGTTCTTGAGTCCGGTCGCGCTCTGCCGGGCGCCGGCCGAGAGTGCGGTCTTGGAGATCCCGGTCGCGGCGCGGGCTGCTGTTCCGAGGCCGAGGGTGGACAGGGCTGCCGAGGCGACGGCGACACCGGCTTGAGCCCAGGTCCGTTTGCCGGTTGCGGCGAGGGCGATGTTGGCCAGGGCTGAGGTGATCGCGGTGACGGCGGTGATGACCAGGAGGGCCCCGGCGAGTGCTTGCCCGACGACGGGGATGAACGCGACGACCACGGCCAGGGTGCCGGTGATCTGGGAGACGAGGTCGGCGACGTCGGCGACGGCGGCGACGATCTTGGATCCCCAGTTGTCCCACCATGAGTCGTCCAGCCCGTCGCTCGCGGTGGTGTGGTGGATGTGGTTCGCGGCGTGCTCGGCGGCCTGGTCACGCACGTCCACGGCGGTCGTGACCTCGCGTTGGGCGCGGGCCATGACCTGCTGGGAAGTGGTGAGGGTGTCGGCGGCGAGGTCCGCGTGCTGCAGGTAGGTCGCCCGGGTGGCGGGGTCGGTCTCCACCTCGGCGAGCTGGGTGTAGTAGGTCCGGGTGCGGGTCGCGTCGGCCTGCTCGTCGAACGCGGCACGCGCGTCCTCCAAAGCGCGGGCGGTGTCGGACTGCACGGACTCGAGCACGTTGGCATACGAGATCAACGCGTCCCCGGCCGCGGTGTAGCGGGCGTGGGCTTTGCGGATCTGACCGATCGTGTCGTCCCTGGCCTCCACCAACGCGTCGACCGCGGCCGATACCGCCCCGTCGACGTCGAGCCTCGCCATCGCTGAGGCGGCCCCGTTGATCGCGTCCGCGACCTCGAGGTACTCCCGGCCGCCCGAGAGCACCAACACCGGGTCGCCCGGGGTCGGGTCGATGTCCAACCCGACCGGTGACCAGTCGACCGGACGACTCACCCCAGCACCCCCGCGTTGCCAACGACGACGCGGCCCTCGCGCCGTCGTCGGCGAACCTACCGATACCGCGGGCGAGGCGATCCGGTTTTCCACAAGGGGTAGGAGGGCTGGGCAGCCGGTCGCATGTTGGGGTGTTCCTGGGGGTGCTCTGCCGCTGTGACCTGGCGTCGTTGTCCACAGGGTGGACGCGTGGTGGCGTAACGAGTGGCCCACCCCGGTAGGGTCGGCGCGTTCCGTCCGACGACGCACGTCCCAGGGGGCCACGTGAGCACGCACGACAAGCCAGCGCACTACCGAGACGCTCGGCGGCGACCGCTCGACGGGCGGCGTGTCGTTGGCGCTGCGAGCCTCGTGATGGTCGCCGCTCTCGCTCTCGCTGGGTGCAGCGGGTCCGGTGGAGCCGGCCCGACGACGGCCGCCGCCGTCGACCCGTCCCCGAGCATCAGCACGCCCGCCGTGACGCCGAGTGCCACCCCGACGCCAACCCCCGCCAAGACCGCGGATGCATCCGGTGCGCCGAAGCGGCCGGCAGGCATGAACGCGAACACCGCCGAGGGCGCGAGGAAGACGGCTCTGTACTTCCTCCGGCTCTACCCATACGTGATGCGAACTGGCGACACCAGAGAATGGGAGCGTTATTCAGCGGCTGTGGTCGGGTCGTGTGGCTGCTGGCGCCTGACCTGCGTCGGTGCTGGTCAGGGTCAAGTTCAGGCAAGTAGCGCAACGGTCCTCGCGTCCGGTTTGATCCAGGTTGTCTACGCCAGGATCGAGCACGAACGAAGGACCGATGCGCTACCACTCTACGTGCGGGCTGACCCCCGCCCAGACGACCGAGCTGATCGCCCGCGCCTGGCAGGTCCACACCGGCCGACCCCGACCCGAGCGGTACGAGTTCGAGCTCGGGTTCGGACGCGCCGTCACGATGATCCTGATCAAGGTGCGTCACAACCTGGCCCAACAGCTGACCGGGGACCTGTTCGGGATCGCCCAGCCCACCGTCTCGCGGATCTGGCGGTACCTGATGCCGATCATCGGGCAGGTCACCGCGATGGACCGTCGACACCTGCGCGACGCCCTCGAACGCGGCACGGTCTTGATCGACGGCACCCCGATCCCTACCGGAAACAGGGCCGGCACCGGCACGACCAACTTCAACGCGAAGCACCGCAAGCAGGCCCTCGGCGTCCAGGTCGCCGCGTTCTTCGACGGCACCCTGGCCGACGTCTCGGCCCCCGTGCCCGGATCACGGCACGACTCCCGCGCCCTGGACGAGGTCGGCTGGGCCGAACAGATCACCGCCGCCCGCACGCGCCGCACGGTCGCGGTCCTGGCCGACACCGCCTACGTCAAGCACACCCGCCTGACCCCGCGCCGCAAGACCAGGGGCGCGCCCCGCACCGACGCGGACCGCGAGCACAACCGTCACATCTCGTCCCTGCGCGCCCCGGTCGAACGCACCATCGCGCTGCTCAAACAGTGGAAGACCCTGTCCGCCGGCTACCGCGGACGCCTGACCGAACTACCAAGCGTGATCCACATGATCGTCAACCTCGAGTTCTACCGCCAAGCCACGTGAATAACGCTCTGGGATCGCCTCTCCGTCGCCAAGAAGTGTGAATTCTGCGCGGGGAATCGTGCGGACGCCATTGAGGCACACAAGAAGCACTGGAGGCGCATCGGTGGCGATGTTTCGGTGAAGGTGGTCACAACATATGACCGCGACACCCTATACGATGGCTATCCGATAGATGTTCGGGTTGAGCAGAAGGCGTTCACTTTAAAAGACGGTGCAAAGGTCGTGAATTCAAAACCGTCGAGTTCTGGGGTTCTCAGTGTCGAAGTGATTCGCAGTGGATCACGCTGGAAGATTCTCGGTGTCTCGGCTGCGGGCGACAATTGATGCGCGGACGCTGCCTTGTGGTCGTCGCTTCGGCACTCGTCCTGACAATGTTTGGCTCGCCCGCCTTCGCGAGCGGCGGCGATCCATCCGACATCTTCAGTGACACCCATAAGGACCACCTGAACCTTGGTCGGTACATCGGTGGCAGCGAGGTGAACGATCCGGCGTCCTATCAGAGTGGTTTGCCGACGCGGAAGTACGAGCGCAAGCCCGCGATCCTTTGCCACGAGAGCGACGTCGGTGACGTCGACGGGTGCGCGTGGCTGATCCAGAAGGTTGCGGACGCGAACTGCCCGAAGGGCGCGTTGCCGCTGGACCCGCTCTATGTTTCGACCCGCGAGGTCGTCGACGGTGAGCCGACGGACTGGTCGGGCTGGGAGCTGGTGGACAACGCCGCTCTGTGTCTGAACCCTGCCGACCTGAAGGCCGAGGCTACGAAGGCGTTCAAGTCGTTGACCGTGAAGCCGTCGCCGATCAAGGTGCAGCCCGGGGGCGGGCAGGTGCTGATCAACATGTTCACCGTCACCTATACCGACGCTGTCGCCCAGGCCTTCGACGTCAGCTTGGGTGAGGGGGATCAGAAGATCCCGATCCAGGTTGAGGCGGTCCCGAACACGTTCACCTGGTCGTACGGCTCGGACGAGGGCGACGAGGGGTTCCCGTTGACCACGACGGACCCGGGCAAGCCGTACCCGGACCAGACGGTGACCCACACGTACACGCACAAGGGTCCGGCGACGCTCGATCTGACGACGACGTGGACGGGCCGGTTCCGCATCCAGGGCATCCCGGGGGACCTGACGGATCCGGACACGTGGACCGCGATCGACGGTCAGGCCACCACGACCAGCCCGACCGTCCACCTGAACGTCTACGAGAAGCGTCCCCATCTCGTCGAGGACGCACTCAAGTAGCCGAGGTCGCGGGCTCGCGAGTCCGTGATCCGCTACAAGGGCAGCGGGCGGCGCATCGAGTACGAGGTTTTCCCGTCGAGTTCGAGCGCGAGAGGCTCGAACTCGGCGGAAAACCCTCGTACTCGGCGACAGCACGGCGGGACGATCCAGCACCCGGTCCCCGGGGCAACGACCCGCTCACCCCGGAGCGTCGCGCGCCACGCGGTCCATCACCTGGTGACGCGTGACGCCGTCGGGCACGGAGCCGTACCCCACGTCCGAGGTGACGAACGCCGCGACCGCGAGGAGCGCCACCACCGTCCCGACGGTGCACAACCCGGCGAGCACGGCGGTCGTCCGGCCGCGCAGCACGGCCCGCGCGAGCGCGACCACCGCGAGCCCGACCACCCCGCCGGCCGTGTTCGTGAGGACGTCGGTCACGTCCGCGCTCCCGACCGCGAGCAGGTACTGCGCGGCTTCGAGCCCGATGCTGGTCAGCGCCACGACCCCGACGGCGCGCCCCCACGTCCGCCACCACGCCCGCGCCGGCGCGAGCAGCCCGAGGTACACCCCGAACGGCACGAACACGAGCACGTTGCCGAGCACCTCGGACGGCTGGCTCGGCCCGTTCTCGGCCGTCGCGACGAACGGCACGAGCTTGGGCGCCTGCCGCTCGCCCGTCCCGACCCACGGCAGGTGGAGCTTCCACAGCACCAGCCACACGAGCAGCGCGAGGTACGCCCCGAACAGGGCGACGAGCCACGCCCGGGTCAAGGTCCGCGCCCGCCCGACGACGACGCCCGCGCTCATTGCCGCATCCTCGGGTCCTGCGTGGGGTCCGCATACATGGCGGGGCAGCCGTGCTTCACGGCGGACGGCCGCAGCTCGTAGTGCCACGACTCGTTGGCGTAGATCTGGCAGAGCCCGTACGCGGCGCCGTGCTGCGAGAGCCAGGTCCGCGCCGCGGCGGGTCCGAGGTCGACGGCCTCGCCCTTGACGTGCTCGGAGGTCTCCGGCGTGGCGACCCACTTCTCGGCCGCGGCCTTGGAGCCGTACTTCCTGATCGCGTCGTCGAGGAGCCCGGCCTGGTCCTTCGCGGACCGCCAGCCGCTGTTGACGACGAGCTGGATCCCGCGCTGCTTCGCGGCGTCGGTCGCGGCCCGGCGCAGCGCGGCGAGCAGGTCGGGGTCGAGGTGGGTGACGGTGGGGTCGTCGCTGAAGACGCCCACCACGCCGCCACCGCCGCCACCGCCCTCGCCGCCCTCGCCGCCCTCGCCGCCCTCGCCGCCCTCGCCGCCTTCACCGACGTGCCGCAGGTGCGCGACCGGCGTTGCGGTGGCCGTCGCCGGGCCGTGGGCCGCGCCGACAGAGTGAGAGGCCGCGACCCCGCCCACGGCGGTCCCGACGACGGCGCACACCGCGAGCGCGACCAGGCGCCGTCGTCGGGGTGCTGGAGAGATGACGAAAGGCATGCCGCCAGTTCAGACGAACGGGCGTTGCGCGGGCGTAAGCGCTTTTCGATATGCGCGCGATAGGTCGGGCCCGCCAGCATGGTGCCCATGCGTGTGCTGATCGTCGAGGACGAGCCCTACCTGGCGGAGGCGGTTCGCGACGGGCTGCGGCTCGAGGCGATCGCCGCGGACCTCGCGGGCGACGGCGACACGGCCCTGGAGCTGCTGGCCGTGAACGCGTACGACATCGCGGTCCTCGACCGGGACATCCCGGGGCCGTCGGGCGACGAGGTCGCGCGGCGCATCGTGGCGTCGGGCAGCGGGCTGCCGATCCTCATGCTCACCGCGGCCGACCGGCTCGACGACAAGGAGTCGGGCTTCGAGCTCGGCGCCGACGACTACCTGACCAAGCCGTTCGAGCTGCGCGAGCTGGTGCTGCGGCTGCGGGCGCTCGACCGGCGTCGGGCGCACCACCGCCCGCCGGTGCTGGAGCTCGCGGGCCTGCGGCTCGACCCGTTCCGGCGCGAGGTCTACCGCGACGGCCGGTACGTGGCCCTGACCCGGAAGCAGTTCGCGGTGCTCGAGGTCCTCGTGGGCGCCGGGGGCGGCGTCGTGAGCGCGGAGGAGCTGCTCGAGCGGGCGTGGGACGAGAACGCCGACCCGTTCACCAACGCCGTCCGGATCACCGTCTCGGCGCTGCGCAAGCGCCTCGGCGAGCCGTGGCTGATCGCGACCGTGCCGGGCGTCGGGTACCGGATCGACGCCGGGCCGGCGGGGGAGCGGCCGTGAGCGCCCGACGACGACCGCCCGGCCCGAGCGTCCGGCTCAAGCTCACCCTGAGCTACGCGGGGTTCCTCATGATCGCGGGGGTCGGGCTGATCGCCGTCGTCCTGGTGTTCCTGCTGCGCTACGTGCCCGACAAGGCCGTCGTCGTCCCCGCGGAGCTCGCCCCGGGCGGCCGGGGGCAACCCGACCTCTTCATCCCCGGCCGGTCCGACCTGTGGTCGGCGTTCGCCCCCAAGGCCGCGCTCATGCTCGCGTTCCTGCTCGTGTTCGGGCTGGTCGGGGGCTGGCTCCTCGCGGGCCGCATGCTCGCCCCGCTCGCGCGGATCACGGACGCCACCCGCGCCGCGGCCGACGGGTCGCTGTTCCACCGGGTCGGCCTCCCGGGGCGTCAGGACGAGTTCCGTGAGCTCGCCGACGCCTTCGACGCGATGCTCGAACGGATCGAGGCGCACGTCGCGGAGCAGCAGCGGTTCGCGGCCAACGCCTCGCACGAGCTGCGCACCCCGCTCGCGATCACCCAGACGCTCCTCGAGGTCGCCGAGACCGACCCCGACCGTGACACCGACGCGCTCCTGGCGCGGTTGCGCGTCGTCAACACCCGCGCGATCGACCTCACCGAGGCGCTGCTCCTGCTCAGCCGCGCCGACCGGGGCGCGTTCACGCGCGAGCCCGTCGACCTGTCGCTGCTCGCCGAGGACGCGACCGAGACCCTGCTCCCGCTCGCCGAACGCCGCGGCGTGAGCATCGAGACCTCCGGCGGCGCCGCGCCCACCGTCGGCTCGCCCGCCCTCCTGCTCCAGCTCACGACGAACCTCGTGCACAACGCGATCGTCCACAACCTGCCCGACGGCGGGTCGGTGCGGGTGCGTACCGACAGCGGGCTGGGCGGCGCGACGCTCACCGTCGAGAACACGGGAGAGATGCTCGACCCGCGCGTCGTGCCCACGCTCACCGAGCCGTTCCAACGGGGCAGCGAGCGGGTCCGCACCGACCAGGCCGGCGTCGGCCTCGGCCTCGCGATCGCCGCGAGCATCACCCGCGCCCACGGCGGGACCCTCACCCTGGCGCCCCGGCCCGACGGCGGGCTGCGCGCCGTCGTGCAGCTGCCCGCCGCCTGAGCCGCTCCCCGGGCAACCCGGCCCTCAGTCCAGGCAGAACTCGTTGCCCTCGACGTCCTGCATCACGAGGACCGCCTCGTCCTCCTCGTCCGCCGGCACCAGCTGGAATCTCGACGCCCCCAGCGCCTCCAACCGGTCGCCCTCGGCGTTCAGCGCCGCGAGCCGCTCGTCGCCCACGAGGCCCGTCGCGACCCGCACGTCCAGGTGCACCCGGTTCTTCACGACCTTGCCCTCCGGGACCCGCTGGAAGAACAACCGCGGCCCCACCCCCGTCGGGTCCTGGCACGCCGCCCACACGCCCGGGTCGTCCGTCGACGACGCGCGCTCGTACGCGTCCCAGTCCGCGAAGCCGTCCGGCGGCGCCGGCCACGCGTACCCCAGCACCTCGCACCAGAACCGGGCGACCCGCACCGGCTCCGCGCAGTCGAACGTGACCTGGACCTGCCTCACCCGCGACGACGTCATCCCGCCACCGTAGACACCCAGCCGCTTGCCGTCCGCAGACCCGGGGTGCAGGGTGCGGCCGGGGTGAGGCTGCGGCGTCGGGCACGACGGCGTGCCCGCAGCGACGAACGGACGAGGACCCGCCATGACCCCCGGCCAGCACGACCGACCGGCCCCCGGACCCGACCAGCCGGCCACGGGCGAGAGCGTCGGCGCCGCGTTCGCCCGCGTCGTCGTCCCCGGCGCCCTCTACGGGCTCGACCTCGCGACCCACGTCGTCGCGCTGCTCCTGGGCGCCCACACCCTCGCGACCGTCACCCAGGCGCTCCTCATGCCGCTCCTCGCGGCCGTCCTCCTCGGCGCGTCCACCCGACCCCTCGCGCGCATCACCCGGTGGGCGCTCGCGGCCCTCGCGCTGTCCTGGCTCGGCGACGTCCTGCCGAGCACCGTCCGCGGGGACGCGGACGACCTCAGGTTCCTCCTCATGGTCGGCCCGTTCCTGCTCGCCCAGACCACCTACGTCACCGCGTTCTGGCCCGACCGTCGTCGTGTCCGCCCCCTCACCGTCGCCGGGTACGCGGTGGCGCTCGCGGTGCTCGTCGGGGTCTGCGCGCCGCACGCCGGGACGATGCTCGTCCCCGTGCTGGTGTATGGGGCGATGCTCACGGCGATGGCCGTGCTGTCGACCGGTCTCGGCCGGCTCGCCGGGCTCGGTGGTGCGGTGTTCTTCGTGTCCGACGGCCTCATCGCGCTCGGCCGCTTCGCCGGGCACCCGGCCGGCACCGCGGGGAGCGTCGCGGTGATGGCGACCTACGGCGTCGGGCAGGCGCTGCTGGTCGCCGGGGTGCTCCACCGTGCCGGCGACATGTGGGCCGCTCCGAGGAGCAAGCACCTGCCTCGACCGTCTGGAGCCGTGCCCGGCGCGACGGCCTCAGGCGGCGTCGCCGAGCGCGGCGGCGAGCTGTGAGCGTCGGTTGATCCCGAGCTTGACGAACGCGCGGTGCAGGTGCGCCTGGACGGTGCGGTGCGACAGGTAGATCTCGTCGGCGATCTCCTTGTTCGACAGGCCCTGGACGGCCAGTCTCACGACGATGAGCTCCTGACCGGTGAGCTCACGCGTGGCGTCTCGGGGGCCCTCCCGCCGGTCGTCGACGCCGCCGGCCGCCCGCAGCTCCCGCGACGCGCGCTCCGCGAGCGCGAGGGCAGACTGCGACCGAAACACCTGGGTCGCGGCACGCAGGTGCGCCCTGGCCTCGACGAGCCGCCGTTCCCGGCGCAGCCACTCCCCGTAGTAGAGGCGGGTGCGGGCGACCTCGAGGTGGGCGCCGCTGCGCTCACCGTGACGCAGGGCCGACTCGAAGTGCGCTCGTGCGGCTCCGGCGGGGCCGAGCATCGCGCGGCTCCGGTCGACGAGCATCGCCAGGTGCGGTGCGCCGTTCTTCTCGACGGCGCCGGCCGCGGTCGCCAGCCAGCTCTCGACGGCCTCGGGTCGCTGCGCCCTGATCGCGGGCTCGGCCAGCTCGCCCCCGGCCCACAGCCCGATGACGGGATCGACCCGGGTCTGGAGCAGCGCGTCGACGGCGGCGTCGAACCGGCCCTCGTGGGCGGCGATCACACCCTCGGACCAGTGCTGGCTCGCCAGCAGCCGGGAGATCGCGCTGTCGCGCGAGAGGGCGAGGGACGCGTCCAGGGCCTGCTGCGCCAGCTCCGTCTCGCCTCGCCAGGACCGCGCACGCGCGATGTTCGCCGCTGCCAGCGCGCCGACGACCGGCAGTCCGAGGTCGTCGCTCATGCGCAGGGCCTGTTCCGAGTCCGTCAGTCCACGCTCGAGCGCGCTGGAGGACGTCACGCGCACGCTTCCGCGGCCCGCGACGAAGATGATCTCGTCGCCGAGCTTCGAGGTGCGGCGCGACAGCTCCGCGCCCGCGGTCCACACCTTCTCCGACGCCGTCAGGTCGCCCGCGTCCTCCGCGGCGAGGGCGAGGGACACCAGCAGCATGCGGTCGCTCTCGTCCGCCTGACCGGTGAGGACCGCGATGGCGGCGTCGACATCCTCGATGTGGGGGGAGGGGTCGGTGAGCTGGAGACCGATCTGCTTGTAGACGCTCTCCCGCGAGCCGGGGCACGTCGTCGTCGCGGCCAGCGCTGCCGCGACGTCACGGCGGATCTTCGGGGACGGCTCCTGGCCCATGTAGCACGTGACCGCCGCCCACACGAGCATCTGGACCCGGTCGCACACACGCGGGAGGCCGGAGGCCGTCGCGAGGAAGTCGGGCACCGACAGGCCGACCTTCCCGAATGTTCCCGCGAGCAGCCAGTTGACGCGCGCGAGGTCGACCACGAGCGCCTCCTCGTCGCCGACCAGCGGCAGCGCCGTGGCGACGAGCTCGGCGCTGAGCGCGGGCGCCCCCGCCTCGCGGGCCAGCGCGGCCGCCTGGACGAGACGACGGGCACGGTCGCGCGGCGCGGCGCTGAGCTCCGCGGCGCGGTGCCACGCGGTGGCCGCCTCCGCCCGCGCGCCCCGCCGGGCCGCAGCCACCGCGACCTCCTCGAGAGCGCCGGCCACGGCCTCGTCGGGACCCGTCGCCGCCGCCGCGCGGTGTCGGGCCGCGCGGGTGCGGTCCGTCGTCGCCCGGGCCAGGGCTGCGTGCACCTCGCCGAGCGCCTTCGAGTCGGCGCTCTCGACCAGCGCCGAGCCGACGAGCGGGTGCCGCAGACGGTAGTGGTCGCTCTCCTGCCGCAGCAGGCCGGCGCGCTCGGCCACGACGAAGTCGTCGTGGCCGACGCCGAGCTCGGCGCCGGCTGCGAGCACCTCGCCGTAGGGCGAGCCCTCGCCGGCGGCTGCGACGAGAGCCGCCCTCTGCGCCGCCTCCGGCAGCAGGGCCACCTCGGCGAGGAACCCCTGCTCGAGGCGGCGGGTCATCGCGACGCGCGAAGGACCGACGAACCGCGTCGGCTCCAGCGTTCCCGGCGAGGCCGCGAGCTCGGTGAGCGCCAGCGGGTTGCCGCGGGACTGTCGGAGCACGACGTCCCGCTCGGCGCGTCCGAGCACCGGTGCGCGGCGGCGGAGCAGCTCGTCGGCCTCCTCGTCGGTGAGCGGCCCGAGGGCGACGACCTCGGGGAAGTGTGGCTGCCAGTCCGGGTACACGGCGTCGGCGCGGGCGGTCGCGACGAGCGTGATGCGGGCCGCTCGCACGCGGGCTGCGAGGAACCCCACGATCTGCGCGGTCGGCTCGTCGAGCCAGTGCAGGTCCTCGACCAGGACCAGCACGGGCTCGAGCACCGCGACGTCCTCGAGAAGACCGAAGGCCGCGATGCTCGTGATCAGCCGGTCGGCCGGGTTGCCGTCCGTGATGCCGAACGCGACCTCGAGCGCCTGCCGCTGCCGTGACGGGAGGTTGTGCCGGTGCGACAGCACGGGGGCGAGCAGCGCGTGCAGGCCCTCGTAGCCCGCGCTGCCCGTCCCACGCACGCCCTGCGTGCTCAGCACCCGGAAGCCGTCGCCGGCCATCTCCCGGACCGCCTGCAGCAGCGAGGTCTTGCCGATGCCGGCCTCGCCGGTCAGAAGGATCGCCGTGCCCTCGGAGCCTCGGCCGTCGTGGACCGCCCCCCGGAGGAGTGCGAGCTCCGCTTCACGGCCGAAGAGCTCCGCGTCCGGCGCGGGGCGGATCGTGGCCATGGGGGTGCTCGTCCTTCATCGGGGCGCTGGTGTCGCGCACTGGTCCTCGGGCCGGCAGCGCCCCCGAGATGCCGGTCGTTCGATGCTATCGGCGATCAGGGGCGCGGACCCGGCGGCCTGACGGTCGTGGCGGACGTGATGTGGCCATTCGGCCGATGTGTCGCGCGCCCCTGCTCGGTGAGGATCGGTGGGTCGCAGTGGCGTGAGGTGGGAGGGGACGACGATGGGTGATCTGGTCGGGGCGTACCTGCGGGCCCGCCGAGCGATGGTCCGGCCCGAGGACGTCGAGCTGCAGGTCGGGCTCGGGTGGCGCCGCGTCGCGGGCCTTCGCCGTGAGGAGCTCGCCGACGTCGCGGGAATGAGCAGGGAGTACTACACGCGTCTGGAGCAGGGGCAGTCGGTCCAGCCCTCGCAGCAGGTGCTGCGTTCGCTGGCGCGCGCTCTGCTCCTCGACACCGACGGGACGAGGCACCTGATGCGGCTCGCCCGGATCGACGCCGGCGAGGAGGAGCTGGTACCCGCCCGGCCCGCTGCGGTGACCCGGGCGGCGTCCGCCCTGCTGGGCTCGGTGCCGTCGACGCCCGCCGTCGTGGTCGACCGGAACCAGGACATCGTCGTCGCCAACTCCCTCGCGCGGCGCATCGGGCACGACCGGGTCACGCCGTCCCGCAACCTGGTGCAGCTCGCCTTCGGCTCGGTCTACCGGCGTCTCACGCCTCGGTGGGTGCGCGCCGCCGCGTGGGCGGCCGCCGCGTTGCGCTTCTACGGCGACCCGCGCGACGCGCGCTACGGGGAGGTCCTCGCGGACGTCCGCGCCGCCCACGGTGAACGGTTCGACGCGATCTGGGACCGCCAGGAGGCGCACGGCTTCAGGCTGACCGCCGTCGACGTGCCCGACGGCGAGGGCGAGACGCGCAAGGCGCTGGTCCAGGGCCTGGAGATCAGCGCGTCGGGGCTGCATCTCCTCGTGTGCCACGCGGTCGAGTCGAGCGACCACGAGCTGCAGGACGGGCGCGGTGCCGACGGGTCGGAAGGGGACGCCGGGCTGGACCTGGTCGCCTGAGCGGGGCGCCGCCAGGCCTAACTGACGGCGCGGCCGAGCTCGAGGGCGACGGCGTCCTGGAGGGCAGGGTCTGCGTGGACGGATCCGACGTCGTCCGTGCCCAGGCGTTCGGCGGCGGCGGCGACCGCGCTACGGACGGACTCCCGCCGTCCTACGTCGACGGCGGCCGGATGGATGTAGGACCGTCTCGCGACGGCGGGCGTGTTGCCGAGCAGGTGAGCGGCCGCGAGGACCGGGAGGTGGTCCGGGAGGTGGTTGCTCGTCCCCGCGGGAGCGAAGCGCGCGCCTGCGGCGACGGCGGCCGCGGCCACGGAGGCGCCCCAGGTGCGAAACGTCTTCGCCGAGGAGGCGACGTCGGCGTGCGCGTGGATGTAGGCGTTGACCGTCACGCTGTCGATGCGGCGGCCCGGGGGCGGGGAACCGATCTGGAACAGGTCGGAGTCGTCCGCCCGGTCCTGTGCGAGCAGTTCCCGCAGCACGCGAGCGACGTCCGGGTCGACGACCGTGACGGCGTGCCGGACGTGCTCCTTCCCGACGAAGTCGAACGTCGCGGACGCGCCGTCCACCGCGACCTGGGATCGGCGCAGCGTCGTGAGCCCGAAGGTGTGGTTGTCCCGCCGGTAGCGGTCGCTCCCGATCCGGAACAGGCCCTGGTTGAGCAGGCGCACCACGGCTGCCGTCACCGCCGCCGCGTCCAGGCCGTCGCCGTCGAGGTCGGAGGCGACCTGTCGGCGGAGGACGGGCAACGCCGTGGCGAAGACCGCCAGGTGCGCGAACTTGTCGCGGGAGGCGCGGAGCACGGCTTCCGCGGAATACCGGTACTGCGTGCGTCCGCGGCTGTCGACGCCGGTGGCCTGCAGCGGTGCGACCGGGTCGAAGCTCGCCCAGACGTGGGTCCATCCAGGCGGCACCCGCAACGCGGTGAGCCTGGCGCGGTCGGCGGCCGTCACCGGCCTGCCATCGAGGTCCACCCACGAGGCGTTCGACGCGGCGAGCCGGTGGAATCCCGGCGGCCGGGGCACATGCCGGGTGGGGCTGGCGGAGGCGAAGGTGGACGTCACGTCGCGATCGTCGCGCGTCTCGGCGACGGGTTCGTGGCCGCAGGAGGGCCACGCGCGCGCCCTGACCGCGGTTCCTGGCCCTGGGGGAGCCAGGTAGTCTGCCGCGCCCCGTTCCTACCGTCGGGGCAGGGAGCATCGGGACCACCGATCCGTCTGATGGGAGAGCCCGCATGAAGTCGGTCGTGCACTTCAAGCCCGGCGACGTCGAGGTCTTGCAGGTCGTCGAACGGCCGGTGCCCGAGGCAGGTGAGGGCGAGGTCCGGGTGCGGATCGCCGTGTCCGGGGTGAACCCGACCGACATCGACGCGCGCCGCAGCCGGGCCGGCAAGGTTCAGCGCTTCCGCGAACCGCACGTCCCGGGCCAGGACGGAGCCGGTGTCGTCGACGCGGTCGGGGCCGGGGTCACGGGGTTCACCGACGGCGACCGGGTGTGGGTGTGGGACGCCGCCTGGCGCCGCCACGAGGGGACCAGCCAGGAGCTCGTGGTGCTGCCCGCGCGCCAGGTGGTTCATCTACCGGCGGACGCGAGCTTCGACGTCGGTGCGTCCCTCGGGATCCCGGCGCTGACCGCCCACCGCGCCCTGACGTCGTTCGCGGCGGGACCCGCGGAGCTCCGTCCCGGCACTCTGCAGGGAAGGACGGTCCTGGTGCAGGGCGGTACGGGCGCCGTCGGGCACGCGGCGGTCCAGCTCGCGGTGTGGGCCGGCGCGAAGGTCGTCACGACGGTCGGGGACGAACGGAAGGTGGTGCTCGCGCAAGCGGCGGGAGCACACCACGTCGTCAACTACCGGGAGAGTGACGTCCGAGACGAGATCAAGCGGATCGCGCCGGCCGGCGTGGACATCATCGTGGAGGTGAACGCGCACGCGAACCTGCCGACGGACATGTCCGTCATCGCGCCGCACGGCGGAATCTCCGTCTACACGCCCGGTGGCGGTGAGACCCGTGTGCCGTCCTACCAGGCGATGACGAAGAACGTACAGCTCTCGTTCATCCTCACCTACACGACGGCCCCGGCCGAGAAGGACGCCGCGGTCCGCTCGGTCAGCGCCGCGGTCGAGGCCGGGGCGCTGGCGGTCGGAGAGGCCGCCGGCCTTCCGCTCACCCGCTTCCCGCTCTCCGACGCGACGGCCGCGCACGCCGCGGTCGAGCAGCACACGACGGGCAAGGTGCTGATCGACGTCGCCGACTGAACGCCGTGCCGAAGCCCACCACCACGCTGACGAGCTCGAGAGGGTCTGCACCACCATGGACGAACGAGACAGGCGAGCCGCAGGACCGACCTACCCCTACTGGGTGCTCGAACGCGGCCTCCAGGGACTCACCACGATGCGTCGTGCCGAGCTCGACGGGTTCGTGTCGCGGACGCTCGGGGGGCGTGCCGCGCCGAGCGCCGTGCTCGACGTCCCCGGCGACTTCCAGAACGTCTCGTTCGTGCACCTGCCCGTCGGCTGGGTCGGGGAGTGGCACGAGAGTCCGTATCCGCAATGGGTGGTCGCCCTCGAGGGTCGGTGGTTCATCGAGCCGCAGGACGGCACGCGGGTAGAGATGGGGCCGGGGGACCTGCACTGGGGCGGCGACCAGGGGACGGACGACGTCGGCGGCGGCAAGGGACACCGGAGCGGCCAGCTCGGCGACGGGCCCTGCCTGCTGATGATGGTCCAGCGGACGCGGTAGCTCCGGCGGCTATCGCAGGATCCTCCTGGCGACGTTCGTGCTGACGAGGTCGAGGAGCTCCTCCCCGCGGCCCGACAGGATCGTCCTGATGGCATAGAGCGAGAACCCCTTGGCCTGTTCGGCCGTGATCGCCGGCGGGATCGACAGCTCCTGGCGCGCCGTGAGGACCTCGACCAGGGCAGGACCCGGGTGCGCGAGAGCCTCCTTCAGGGCGTCCTCGAGGTCGTCGGGGCGCGTGACGCGGCGTCCGAGCAGGCCGACCGACTCGGCGAGCGCAGCGAAGTCCGGGTTCGTCAGCTCGGTGCCCCAGTTGACGATCCCCGCCGCCTTCATCTCGACCTCGACGAAGTCCAGCGCCTGGTTGTTGAACACGACGACCTTGACCGGCAGGTCCATCTGCGTGAGGGTCAGGAGCTCGCCCAGGAGCATCGCGAGTCCGCCGTCGCCGGAGAGGGTGATCACCTGCCGCGTGGCGTGCGCGGCCTGGGCGCCGATCGCGTGGGGCAGCGCGTTGGCCATCGTCCCGTGGTTGAACGACCCGATCAGTCGGCGGGCCCCGTTCATCCGCAGGTAGCGGGCGGCCCACACCACGGGTGAGCCGACGTCGACGGTGAACACGGCGTCCTCGTCTGCGAGGTCGTCGAGCACGCGGGCGACGTACTCGGGGTGGATCGGGGCCCGGTTGTGGTCGTCGACCGCGAACGAGTCGAGCTGGCTACGGGTGTGCCGGTAGTGCCTCCGCGCGGCGTCGAGGTGGTGGCTGTCCCTTCCGGTCCGGAGCAGCGGCGTGAGGGCAGCGCACGTGTCGCGCACCGTCCCGACCAGCCCGAGGGCCAGTCCGGCCCGTCGGCCCAGTCGTTCGCCGCGCACGTCCACCTGGACGTACGTCTTGCCCGGCGGCAGGAACTGTCGGTACGGGAAGTCCGTGCCGAGCAGCACGACGGCGTCGGCCTCCGCTATCGCCTTGTAGCCGGAAGCGAAGCCGAGGAGCCCGGTCATCCCGACGTCGTACGGGTTGTCGTGCTCGAGGATCTCCTTGCCGCGCAAGGTGTGCACGATCGGTGCCTGGATCCGCTCGGCGAGGGCGAGCACCTCGGCCCGAGCGCCGGCGCAGCCCGCGCCCGCCAGGATCGTCACCCGGCTGGAACCGTCCAGGAGACCCGCCGCCTCGCGCAGCTCGTCCTCGGAGGGCCGCACGATCGGCGAGGCCGCGCGGATCGGGGAGGGCTGTAGCAGCGCCGTCGGCGCCTTGGCGAGGAAGACCTCGGCCGGCACGACGACGACCGCGACACCGCGGCGCTCCACGGCCTGCCGCATGGCGATCTCGAAGATCCGCTCGGCGGTCTGCGGCGTCGAGACGAGCTCGGTGTAGACGGAGCACTCGGCGAAGATCGCTTGCGGGTGGGTCTCCTGGAAGTACTCGCCGCCGATCTCCGGCCCGGGGATCTGGGCGGCGATCGCGAGCACGGGGACACCGCTGCGCTGGGCGTCGTACAGACCGTTGATCAGGTGGGTGTTGCCAGGACCGCAGCTGCCGACGCACACGGCGAGCTCGCCGGTCAGGGCCGCGTCCGCGGCGGCGGCGAAGGCTGCGGCCTCCTCGTGGCGGACGTGCACCCAGTCGACGCCACCGTCACGCCGGAGCGCGTCGACGAACCCGTTGAGGCTGTCGCCGGGGATCCCGTAGACCCGCTCGACGCCCGAGTGCTTGAGGGCGGACACCATGACGTCCGCGACCGTCGTAGCCATCGCTCACTCCTTGCCGGTGAACTCGAGCACGTCGAGCCCGCCGTTGTAGTCGGTGATGAACGTGATGCCGTCGTCGCGGACGTAGACGTCGGCGGTCTGCACGACGGGGCGGCCGCCGGGCCGGGGGTCGACGACCGTCTCGGGGGCGCCCGGGACGAAGGCGGCGACCTGCCGTGGTGCGTAGGGGTCGGTGAGGTCGAACGCCCGGACGCCCGCGTTCTGGAAGGTGCCGAAGACGAGCTCTTCGGACACGAAGCTCCCGGGGCGGTTCTCGTGCAGGTTGTGGGGGCCGAAATGCCGCCCCTTGCTCGCGTAGTCGTCCTCGGCAGGGGTGGGAAACGTCGCGATGCTCACCGGGTTCTCCGGCTCGCGGATGTCGAAGACCCATACGTGCTTGAGGCCGTCGGCGAGGTCGTCGGCCGTCGCCTCGTCCGCCACCACGAGCAGGTCGCGCCCGGGCAGGGGCAAGGCGGTGTGCGTCCCGCCCCCGTAGGGCGGGGACCAGTTGCGATGGGAGACCAGGGTCGGCGCGGCGCGGTCGCTGACATCCAGGATCGTCAGGCCACCGTCACGCCAGGACGCGTACGCGGTGTCGCCCGCGACGATGGCGTGGTGCAGCGCGTACCGCCACCGGTCGGTGTCCCAGGTCGGCTTCTCACCGGCGGCGGTGTTCATCCCTGGCAGCCAGTACCCTCCGGCCCACTGCGGGTGGGCGGGGTCGGCGAGGTCGATCACGCGCAGGACGTAGTCGGTGAAGCCGTCGGGCAGGACGGACGCGTACGCGTAGCGGCCCCCGGTGAACCACAGCCGGTGGACCCCGATGCCGTCGACCGGCAGGAAAGCGATCGGTCGCGGATCGGCGGGGGCCGAGATGTCGTAGACCGCGACGCCAGCGCTCCAGTCCTGCTCGGCGCCCGCCAGACGAGTGCCGACGGAGCCCTGGTAGTAGTTCTGCTCGACGTCGAGGGTCTTCCACAGGTCGCGCGCGTGGATGACGAGCAGGAGGTCGTCGGCGGCCTGCAGGTGGATGTTCCAGGTGCGCTCCGGAGCCGGGACGAACACACCGGGGGTCGGGTGGCGGGGGTCCGTCACGTCGACGACGGAGAACCCGCCGCTGAACAGGTGACCCACGTAGACGTGCCGGTTCCAGTACTGGACCTGCATCGCGTCGGGGCGCCCGCCCTGGTCGGTGTGGCCGACGTGGGTGAAGCCGGCGGCCAGGTCGGCGGGGCGTAGCTCGGGCGCGGTCGTCATGGTCAGGCCATCGAGGCGGTCACGGCGGCAGCGGCAGCGAGTGCGACCTCGTGGTCCTGGTCGGGGGACCCGCCGCCGGCGCCGAACGCGCCCACGACGACGCCGGCCTCGTCCAGGATCGGGACGCCGCCCGCCACGAACGCGAGGGGGACGGTGGTGGACGTCTGGATGGTGGCGAGCGGACCGCCGTCGGCGACCGCGCCCGCGAGCGACGCGGTCGTGGCCCCGAAGTAGACGGCGGTGCGGGCCTTGGCGACGGAGGTGTCGATGGACGCGATCGCGGCTCCGTCCTGGCGAGTCAGGTGCACGAGGTTGCCCGCGCCGTCGACGACGGTGAGCGTGTAGGGGATACCGATCTCCTCGACCTTCTCGATCGCGGCGGCGGTGGCCTGGTGGGCGGTCTCGAGGCTGAGGATGACGGGAGAGATCTGGGCGAGGGGCATCGGATTGGCCTTTCGTGGAGGGTGGGACCGGGCCGCGGGTGGTGCCCGGCTACGGGGTGACGTCGATGAGGACCTTGCCGGTCACGTGCCGCTCGACGGCAAGGTGTGCGTCTGCGGCGTGTTCGAGCGCGAACCGGGTCAGCGGCAGACCGTGGTCCTCCCCGACTCCGAGCGCACCCGCTGCGGTCGCTGCGGACACCGCACGCACCGCCGCCGCCTTCTGGGCGGGCGTGGTGGTGTAGGTGAGGATGAACGACACCTGGACGTTCTTGGTCATCGCCTGCCGTGACGCGAAGCTGGTCACGCCGCCGCTTCC
The DNA here is from genome assembly GCF_009429125.1 of Luteimicrobium xylanilyticum. GTDB lineage: Bacteria > Actinomycetota > Actinomycetes > Actinomycetales > Cellulomonadaceae > Luteimicrobium > Luteimicrobium xylanilyticum. The sequence continues at coordinate 2,216,203 of NZ_CP045529.1, read as the reverse complement.
CGGGGTGTAGAGGGAGATCCCCCCGTGCGGGGCGATCGCCGACAGGTCGGTGGGCATGTTGGCGTGCGCGTTCACCTCGACGATCAGGTTCACACCGTCGGGCGCGAGTGCCTTGATCTCGTCGTGGGCGTCGGTGGCCCGGTAGTCGACGACGTGGTGCGCACCGGCCGCGGCCGCGAGCCGGGCCTTCTCGGGGCTGCTGACCGTGGTGATGACGTTGGCACCGGCCCAGACGGCTAGCTGCACGGCCGCGTGCCCGACGGCGCCGGTTCCGCCCTGGACGAGAACGGTGACGCCGTCGAGCATCCCGGGGGCCAGCTCCGTCGGACCTTCGGCGAACGACGTCAGGGCGCGGTGCGCCGTGAGCGCGGGGATGCCGAGCGAGGCGCCGACGTCGAGGCTCACGCCGCCCGCCAGCGCCACGACCTGCTGCGCGGGCAGCACCACGTACTCCTGGGTCGTGCCCTCGGTCCGCTGCCATGCCGCGTCCCAGACCCAGACGTGATCGCCGTCGCGCAGCGAGGTGACGCCGTCGCCGACGGCGTCGACGACGCCCGCACCGTCCTGCCCGGGCACGTGCGGCTCCGCGAAGCGCTGACCGGTGCCCGCCCCGCGGCGTCGGGCGTCGACGTCGGTCGGGTTGACCCCGGAGACCACGATGCGCACGCGCACCTCCCCGGGGCCAGGCTCGGGGACCGGCCTGTCGGCGAGCTCGAGCACGTCGGCGGTGCCGGGCGCGTAGTGGACGACGGACCTCATGAGGTGGCCCCCTTCAGACGGATCGGCGATGCGCCGACGTGGGCGCGGATGATCAGATAGGGCGGGACGCGGTCGTCGACCCCGCCGTTGAACAGCGGCGACCGGGGGAGCTGGTTGACGCTGACGTACAGGTAGCCGTCCGAGGCGAGGGCGAGGGTGTCGGGCCACAGGAGCTCGGGCCGGTGCACCACCGTGGACCAGCTGCCGTCCGCTCCGAGCCGCAGCACGGCCGAGTGCTCGTACGCGGTGACGTAGAGGTTCCCGTCGGTGTCGGACTCCATCCCGTCGGACGCGCCCTTGTCGCCGTGGTCGGTCACCGTCGCGGCGACCAGGTCCTCGGACAGGTCGCGGTCCAGCAGGGCTGCCGTGTCCACCGAGTACAGGCGCCGGCTCGACAGCGGGCAGTAGTAGAGGCGCGAGCCGTCCGCACTGATCGCGATGCCGTCGGCGCCGACCCGGTACCCCTCGCGGACGACGCCCTGAACGACGGCGCGGAACTGGTCGACGGCCTGGGTCGAGGTATGGCCACGCAGCCTCGACCAGGACTCCCCGGTCGCGAGGTCCACGACGATGAGCGCCCCGACGGGCTGGGAGTCGGTGATGTACGCGTAGCCGGCCTCACCGCGGGAGAGGTCGAACCGGACGTCGTTCATGTAGGTCGTCTCCGTGACGGCCTCGCGAGACGGTTCGATGACGCGCACGACCGTGTCGGTGGCCAGGTCGACCTGGACGAGCTTGGGTCCTCCTGGGACGAACGGGTCGAAGCTGGGGGCACCGGTGTCCAGGAGCCACAGCGACCCGTTCGGGTCCACGATGACGCTCTGGACGGACACGAGGTGGTTTCGTGCGTCGTCGTCCGCCCAGGCGTTGACGGCGGCGTCCGGGTACGGGACCGGCTGGCCGTCGACGATCTCCGCGACGGTGAAGGGGACGTCGTCGCCCCAGCGGGGGAACGAGACGAACACCCGTCCGTCGTCGCTGACCGTCAAGCCGGTGGGCATCGTGCTGGTGATCCCGGCGACGACCTCGTAGTCGTCGCCCACCCACGAGCCCAGGGGGGTCGGTGTGCTCATCGTGCTCTCCTTCGTCCCGTGTCCGTGCACGTTCCGCGTGCTGCCTCGACGCTACGAATCCGCGGTCGAGAGATCGTGCCCCTGGCGATGGCACCCATCGCGTACGGTCACGGCACCGTCTCCTCATGGACCAGGTATCGGGCGACGGCAGGCTCGTCCCAGGCGATCCCCGCACCTGGCCGGTCGGGCACGGCGAGGCGACCGTCACGCGGGACGAGGGGGTCCGCCAGAACCGGTGCGGCCCAGTCGACCCACTCCGCCCAGTGCGCGGTCGGAGCAGCACGCAGCAGGTGCACGGCGAACTCCGGGTACAAGTGGTTGGAGAGCTGGACGCCCGCGGCCGCGGCAAGCCCGGCGGTGCGGATCCAGCCGGTGACGCCGCCGATCCGTTCGAGGTCGGCCATCGCATACTGCGTGGCGCCGGCCCGGACCATGTCGTACAGGTCGCGGGGACCGTAGAAGTTCTCGCCCATCTGCAGCGGTGTCCGCGTCGTGCGCGCGAGCTCGCCGCAACCGTGCACGTTGCTGTAGTCGACGGGTTCTTCGAACCAGTAGAGGCCCTGGTCGTCGAGCTCGTGCAGACGGCGGCGTGCGTCGCCCAGCCCGAACGACTGGTTGAAGTCGACCATCAGGTCGACCTCGTCGCCGACGCCGTCGCGGACGGCTCGGATCGCGCGGAGGTCGTCGGCGAGCCGGTCATGTCCCAGCCGCAGCTTCAGAGCGCGGAACCCACCCTCGGCGATCAGCTCGACGGCCTCCTCGGCCAGGGTGTCGGGGTCGTGGCGCCACAGCCCGTTGCTGTTGTAGGCGCGGAACGTCCCGACCGAGCCGCCGAGGAGCTCGACCAGCGGAACCGCGTGCGCCTTGGCGAGACCGTCCCACAAGGCCATGTCGAGTGCCGAGCGGGCGATGGTCGACACCCCCGCCTCGCCGATGGTGTTCAGCGCACCGGCGGAGCGGTCGGCGACGTCGAGGGGAGCGACCGGCGTGCCGCGCACGAGCGCCGCGACGTCGACGATCTCCTTGCCGATCGAGGGGAGCGCCCCGGCACGGTACGGGGCGACGTAGCTGCGCCCGGTCACCCCTTCCGCGAACTGGACGTCGACGAGCACCAGCGGCCAGGTGTCGAAGCGGCCGATCGCGGCCGTGATCGGCCGGTTCAGCGGGACCGTGACGGCCCGTACCCGCGTGGAGCGGACGGTGAGTCGGGTCATGAGGATCAGGCCTCGTCTCCGGATGAGGTTCGACGTCGGCCAGGAGCCGGTCCTGGCCGACGTCGCGGGTGTCGTCAGAGGTTCAGGGCCCCGGCCGCGGCCTGGGCGATCACGTCGTCCTGGTCGGGGGTTCCTCCGCCGGACCCGACGGCGCCGATCACGTTCCCCTGCGCGTCCACGATCGGCCGTCCGCCCGCGAGGAACGTCAGCTGCTCCGCCGTCGCGTCGCCCAGCGTGTACAGCGGTGCGCCGGGCTGGACCGCGGGGACGAGCGCCGCCGTCGGGCTCTGGAAGAAGACCGCGGTGCGGGCCTTGGCCAGGCTCGAGTCCACGGAGATCAGCGGTGCGCCGTCCTGGCGGACGGTGGCGACCGTCCGCGCCCCTGCGTCGAGCACGGAGATGGTCGACGGTACGCCGGTCTCGTCGGCCTTGGTCCGGGCCGCGTCGAGGACCACGAGTGCCTGGTCCAGGGTGATGTCAGTCATGTCTCGGTCTCCTCGAGGTGTCGGGTCGTGGGGCCGGGCGGCACCCACGACCCGACGGTAGGAGCCGTCGTGGGCTAGTTCCTGCCCCCGACGTGACCACCCACATGGCCGGCCACGGCGTCCTGCGCGCGGTCCCACAGCGCGTCCGCGCGCACGGGGTCGACCGACCAGGCGGCCACCCCGCCCGGTGCGTCAGTGCCGCCCTCGACGACGGACGATTCCTGACCGTCCTCGAAATAGGCGCCGGTGACACCGGCGACGAGAGGGGACGTGGCGAGGAAGACCGCGGTCGCGGCCCCCTCGGCGGGGGTCTTGTAGTGCGGGGGGTGGATCAGCGCCCCGTCGTCGTCGAGGACGCCCATGGCCCGCATCGCCTCGGGCGGGACGTGGCGCTGGAGGTTGGTGTGGATGAACCCGGGTGCACAGGCGTTCGCCGTGATCCCTTCGGCGGCCCAGTGGCGCGCGATCCCGACGGCGAGCAGGACGTCGGCGCTCTTCGACTGCGCGTAGGCGACCCACGGGTCGTACGGGCGTGACTCGAAGTTCAGGTCGTCCAGGTCGACCCCCGAGCGCAGCTGCGCGCCGGAGCTGACGACGACGACCCGGCCCCGGGCCTCCGCGAGCCGATCGTGGAGGCCGAGGGCGAGGGCGAAGTGGCCGAGGAAGTTGACGCCGAGCTGCAGCTCCCAGCCGGTGGAGGTGGTCCTGAGGTCGGGCACGGCCATGACGCCCGCGTTGGCGACGAGCGCGTCGACGGGCCCCGTCCAGCCGTCCACGAACCGCGCGATCGAGTCGAGGTCGACGAGGTCGAGCTGCGCCACCCGCACGGGCAGCCCGCTCTCCGAGGCCGGGGCAACGGCGTCCGGGTCGCGGACCGCGACCGTGACCGCCGCCCCCGCGCGGGCGAGCGCGTCGACGGTGGCCGCTCCCAGCCCGGACGCCCCTCCCGTGACGATCATCTGCTTGCCGGTCAGGTCGAGTCCGGCCACGACCTCGATGGCGGTCGTCCGTGCGCCGAACGGGCTCGTCACGGGTCGGGAGACAGGTGGTGTGGTCATGGTCGGTCACTCCGGCATGAGGTGGGGGGCATGGTCCGGGTGCGCCTTCGCGGCGGCGCGGACCTGGTCGGCGTCCAGCGCGGACAGCTGCTCGACGACGTCGGTGAGCGCCGGCCTCGGCAGGGCGCCGGCTTGGAAGAAGACGAGCGTGCCGTCCTTGAACGCGGCCAGCGTCGGGATGGCGTGGATCCCCGCTGCGGCGGCCAGCCCAGGCTCGGCCTCGGTGTCGACCTTCCCGAAGATGACGTCCGGGCGTTCCTCGGACAGCGCCTCGTAGACGGGCGCGAACGCCTTGCACGGCCCGCACCAGTCGGCCCAGAAGTCGAGCAGGAGCAGTCCGCGCTTCGCGAGCTGCTCCTCGAGGTTGGCCGTGGTGATCGCGATCGTCGCCATCATCTGCTCCTGTCGTCGGTGCGTGTCCTCGCGGACGTGTGCACGCTAGTCGTGCCGTGACCGCGGATCCTGTCCCTGCCGTGACCACCCGGGTGGGGCGTCATCAGCGGCGGTGCGACCGGCCGCGGCCTAGGGTGGCGCCATGCCCACCACGCTGCCCGCGTCGCACGCGGACCTCCTCGGCCGTCCCCTGTTCGCCCACCTCGCCACGATCCGCCCCGACGGCGCGCCGCAGTCGAGCGTCATGTGGTTCGACTGGGACGGCGAGCTCGTCCGGTTCACGCACACCTCGACCCGGCAGAAGTTCCGCAACCTGGAGCACGAGCCGCGGGTCGCGCTGTCGATCGCTGACCCCGACGACGGGTACCGCTACCTGGAGCTGCGGGGGCGCGTCGAGTCGATCACCCCGGACGACGCCGAGGCTTCCTTCTACCGGTCGCTCCAGGAGCGTTACGGCAACGTCTACCCGATCCCCGACGCCGACGTGCGGGTGATCGTCGCGGTCCGCCCCGAGCGGTTCGTGGCCGTGGGCGGCGGCTCCGTCGAGGCGTCGGGGACGCTCGCGGGCTGAGCCGGGTGCCCCGGCGGGCGCCGGCGCAGCCGTCCCGTCAGAGCCGGGACGCGGTGCGGATCAGGTCGGCGACGGCCGTCGAACGGCTGTGCGGCGGCCAGGCGATCACGGTGGTCACGGCGCTCGCGTCGACGACGGGCACCGCGACCACGCCGTCCCGGAGGTCGGCCCGGCACGACTCCGGCAGGATCGAGGCGGCCCTGCCCAGCTCGATCATCTCGTAGAGCTGGGTGAGGCTGTGCACCTCGACGCCCGGACCCTCGGCGTACCCGTCGACGTTGGGCCAGCGTGCGAGCGGCGGGTCGGGCGTGGCGGCGATCTCGGCCAGCCGCACCTCCGCCCGACCGGCCAGCGGGTGGGCCGAGGGGAGCACGACGATCTGCCCCTCGGAGCGCAGCACCTCGGTGTCGAGGCCCGCGGTCGACTCGTAGGGCTCGTGCAGCAGCGCCACGTCGGCCTCGCCACGGTGCAGCAGCACCTGGGGCTGCGCCTCGCACAGCCGGACCTCGACCGGGACGGCTCCGGGCTCGGCGGCGTAGGCGTCGAGAAGCTTGCGCACCAGGTCGCCGGAGCCCCCGGCCTTGGCGCCCAGCACCAGGCCCGCGCCGCCCGTCGCCGCCTGTCGCGCGCGCCGTTCGGCCGCGGCCACCGCGCCGAGGATCTGGCGCCCCTCGGCCAGGAGGACCGTGCCGGGCCCCGTCAGGGTGACGCTCCGGCTCGTGCGCTCGAACAGGGCGACGCCCAGCCGGCGCTCCAGGCGGGCGATCGTGCGGGACAGCGGCGGCTGCGTCATCCCCAGCCGCTCGGCCGCCCGGCCGAAGTGCAGCTCCTCGGCGACGGCGACGAAGTAGCGCAGCTCCCTGGTCTCCACCCGGCCATGCTAGGACGCGCTCATGCTCGGAGGGTATCGATCCGCGGCGCAGATGGTGTTGGTCCCCGGCCGGCCGCGCGCCAGCATGGACGGCATGAGCTCGCAGCAGATCGCGCTGGTCACCGGCGCGAACAAGGGAATCGGGTACGAGATCGCCGCCGGGCTGGGCGCGGCCGGATTCACCGTCGGTGTCGGCGCCCGCGACGATCACCGACGTGACGAGGCGGTCGCCGCGCTGCGCGCGGACGGCGTCGACGCGTTCGGGGTCCCCCTCGACGTCACCGACGACGCCGGGGTCGCCGCCGCCGCCCGTGCGCTCGACGAACGCTTCGGACGGCTCGACGTGCTGGTCAACAACGCGGGGATCGCGGGGCCGTGGCCGGCCGACCCCACGACCGTCGCCCCGGACGCCCTGCGCGCCGTGCTCGACACCAACGTGATCGGTGCCGTCCGTGTCACCAACGCGATGCTCCCCCTGCTGCGCCGCTCGGCGCACCCCCGCATCGTGAACCAGTCGAGCCACGTCGCCTCGCTCACCCTGCAGACCACGCCCGGCGTCGACCTCGGCGGGGTCGACGGCGTCTACGCGCCGTCGAAGACGCTCCTCGACGCCGTCACCATCCAGTACGCCAAGGCGCTCGCGGGCGCCGGCTTCAAGGTCAACGGCGCGTGCCCGGGCTACGTGGCCACCGACCTCAACGGCTTCGCCGGCACCAGCACCCCGCGGGAGGGCGCCGAGGCCGCGGTGCGGCTCGCGACCCTGCCCGACGACGGGCCGACCGGCGGGCTGTTCGACCGCGACGGCGTCGTCCCGTGGTGACGGGCCGCGTCTGGTCCTCCGACGAGCTCCGCCTCCTGGACGGCACCCGCGAGCTGCAGCTCGCCGTCGAGCATCCGGACGGCGGCACCGGTCCCTGGGTCACGGTCTGGGTCGTGCGCGTCGGTGCCGACGCCTACATCCGCACGTGGCACCGCCGCGACACGGGCTGGTACGGCGGCGTGCTGCGCTCACGCCGGGCCCGCGTCCGGCTCGGTGCCCCGCAGGCCGCGGAGGTCGGGGTCGCGGTCGAGGACGTCGGCGCCCGCGACACCGAGCTCACGACGGCGGTCGACGCGGCCTACCGCGACAGGTACGGACCGGGCGCGGGATCCATGGTGACGGCCGCCAGCGCGAGCAGCACCCTGCGGCTCGTCCCCACGGGTCGGTGAGCGCCGCCCGGCCGGGCACGAGAAGGGCCGTGACGACCGGCACATGAACGACCACCTCGACGAAGGAGCCGCCCGATGGGCCTGATCGCGATCGAAGAGCACTGGAACCTGCCCGCCCTCACCGACGCGGTGCGCGACCTGCCCGCCGAGCGCGCCGACCCGAGCATCGTCCTCGACGAGACGGGCGACAACCTCGAGCGGCTGAACGACCTCGACGACGCCCGGATCGCCGCGATGGACGCCCAGGGGGTGGACGTCCAGGTCCTGTCGCTCGCGCCGCCCGGGACCCACCCGCTCGACGCCGCGGTCGCGGTGCCCCTGGCGAGGCTCGCCAACGACGTCGCGGCCGGGGCCGTCGCGCGTCACCCGACCCGGTTCCGCGCCTTCGCGACGCTCCCGATGGCCGACCCGGACGCCGCGGTCGCCGAGCTCGAGCGGACGAGCGCGCTCGGGTTCGTCGGCGCGATGGTCTACGGACGGGTGGGCGACGTCCCGCTCGACGACGCGCGCTTCGACGACCTCTTCGCGACCGCCGCGGCGCTCGGAGCACCGGTCTTCCTGCACCCGCAGGTCCCGCCGAAGCCGGTGCGCGACGCCGCGTACGGGGGGTTCGACGACCTGACGAGCCTCGGGCTGGCCACGTTCGGGTGGGGCTGGCACCTCGAGGCCGCGCTGTCGGCGCTGCGGCTGGTCGTGGCCGGCACGTTCGACCGGCACCCGGACCTGCAGCTCGTGCTCGGGCACTGGGGCGAGCTGCTGCTGTTCTGGCAGGACCGGGTCGCGAGCCTGGGCCGCATCGCGGGGCTGGAGCGGCCGGTCGCCGACTACCTGCGTGAGAACGTGTACGTCACGAGCTCGGGCATGCTGAACCCCGCCCTGCTGCGGCACGTGCTCGAGGTCACGACCCCGGACCGGCTGCTGTTCTCCACGGACTACCCGTTCCAGCGGCCCAGCGCCACGGACGTCGCGGAGTTCCTCACGGCGTTCCCGTCGGCGGACGCCCGCGACGGGTTCGCCGCCGGCAACGCCCGTCGGCTGTTCGGGATCGAGGAGCCCGTCGGCACCGACGCGCGCTGACGACGGCCGTCCTCAGCCCACCGCCGCGACGGGGGCGGCGAGGGGCTGCCCGGAGCCGTCGCGGCGCGCGTCGGGCGCGGGCAGGTCGAGCGGCTGCCCGCCCGACCCGACGGCGCGTGCGGGCGCGGCCCCGACCCACGCGAGGATGAGCGCGTCCTCGCCGCGCAGGAACCGCTGCGCGCGGACACCACCGGTGGCGCGCCCCTTGCCGGGGTAGAGCTCGAACGGGGTGACCTTCGCGGAGCCGGTCTGCGTGCCGGGCAGCGCGTCGGACGACCCGGCGACGGTCACGACGACGGCGCCCGCGAGCCCCTCGCTGCTGCCGTCGCCGTCGCGGACGTGCGCGGCCACGGTGCCGAAGAACACGACCTCGGCGCCGGCGGCGAGCTTGATGCCGGCCATGCCGCCGCCCGCCCGGCCTTGGGGTCGCACCGACGACGCGGCGAAGTGCAGGAGCGACGCGTCCGAGGACACGAACACGAGCTCGTCGCCGTCGGCGACGGCCGCCGCGCCCACGACCTCGTCGCCGTCCTTGAGCCCGATCACGTCGAACACGTCCTTGTTCGGGACGTCACCGGCCGCGACCCGCTTGACGACGCCGGCCTTGGTGCCGAGCGCGAGCGTCGGGGCGTCGGGGGCGAGCGCCACGAGCGCCAGGACCTTCTCGCCGGGCTCGAGGGCCGCGACCTCGGTCACGGGCACCCCGCCCGACAGGCTCGGCGCGCCCTGCGTCGGCGGGAGCGAGGGCAGGTCCAGCACGGACACCCGGACCACGCGACCCCGGTTGGTCACGGCCCCGACGTCGGCGCGCGCGGTGGCGCCCACCACGGACCGGATGACGTCGTGCGCGTGCCGGGCGCCCTCGCGGGACGGGGCCGCGTCGTCGGACGTGCGGGCGAGCAGGCCCGTGGCCGAGAGCAGGACGTGGCAGGGCGTGTCCGCGACCTCGAGGCTCAGCGCGGGCGCCTTCGCGCCGCGCCCGGTCCCGACGGCGGGTGCGACGCCGGTCGCCCCGCTCACCCCGGCCCCCGCGGAGTCGAGGAGGATGGTGCGCCGCGGCGTCCCGTACAGGCGGGCGACCTCGCCCATCTCGTCGCTGACCACGCCGCGCAGGCGCTGCTCGTCGGCGAGGATCGCCTCGAGCTCGTCGATCTCGCGCTTGAGCTCGTCCTGCTCCTTCTCGAGCTCGATCCGGCTGAACTTCGTCAGGCGGCGCAGCTGCAGGTCGAGGATGTAGGTGGCCTGCGGCTCGGACAGGTCGAAGACGTCCATGAGGCGCGCGCGGGCGATCCCGGCGTCCTCGGAGGAACGGATCACCTCGATGACCTCGTCGATGTCGACGATCGCGAGGAGCAGGCCCTCGACCAGGTGGAGGCGGTCGCGGCGCTTGCCGAGCCGGAACTGCGACCGGCGGCGCACGACGTCGATGCGGTGCCCGACCCACACGGTGAGCAGCTCGCGCAGGCCGAGTGTGCGGGGCTGGCCCTCGACGAGCGTCACGTTGTTGATGCCGAACGAGTCCTCCATCGGCGTGTGCCGGTAGAGCTGCTCGAGCACCGCGTCGGGGTTGAAGCCCGTCTTGACCTCGATCACGAGCCGCAGCCCGTGCTCGCGGTCCGTGAGGTCGGTGATCGCGGAGATGCCCTGGAGCTTCTTGGCCTGCACGCCCTCGCGGACCTTCTCGATCACGCGCTCCGGCCCGACCATGTACGGCAGCTCGGTCACCACGATCCCGCGCTTGCGGGGCGTGAGGGACTCGATCTTCGCGGTCGCGCGGGTCTTGAACGACCCGCGCCCCGTGCGGTACGCGTCGCGGATGCCCTCGAGCCCGACGATCTTGCCGCCCGTCGGCAGGTCCGGCCCGGGCACGAACCGCATGAGCGCCTCGAGGTCCGCGTCGGGGTGCGCCACGAGGTGCTGCGCCGCGGCCACGACCTCCACGAGGTTGTGCGGCGCCATGTTCGTGGCCATGCCGACGGCGATCCCGGACGCCCCGTTGACCAGCAGGTTCGGGATCGCGGCGGGCAGCACCTCGGGCTGCATGAGCTTGTTGTCGTAGTTCGGGACGAAGTCGACCTCGTCCTCGTCCAGGCCCGTCGTCATCGCGGTGGCCGGGGGAGCGGGGCGCGCCTCGGTGTACCGGGGGGCGGCGGGGCCGTCGTCGAGCGAGCCGAAGTTCCCGTGCCCGTCCACGAGCGGCAGGCGCAGCGCGAAGTCCTGCGCGAGGCGGACGAGCGCGTCGTAGATCGCGGTGTCGCCGTGCGGGTGGAGCTTGCCCATGACGTCGCCGACGACGCGCGCCGACTTCACGTACGAGCGGTCGGGGCGCAGGCCCATCTCCGACATCTGGAACAGGATGCGGCGCTGCACGGGCTTGAGGCCGTCGCGGGCGTCGGGCAGGGCCCGGGAGTAGATGACCGAGTACGCGTACTCGAGGTAGGACCCCTCCATCTCCGCCGAGACGTCGATGTCGACGATCTTCTCGACGAACGGCTCGGAGGGGTCGGGAGCGGCGCGGGAGCCGGAGCGGGACGAACGGGCCATGGGCGCCATTGTCGCGCACGCCACCCACGCTCCCGTGCACGGCCCGCCGGGGCGCGCGGGTCAGCCGCCTGCGGAGCCCTCGCCGGCGAGCAGCGCGTCCCGGCAGGTCACGAGGAGCGTCCGCAGGCGGGGGCGGTCGGCGGGGGAGAGCGGCGCGACCATGGCGTCGGCGACCTCCGCGACGGCTCCGCGTGCCCGGTCGACGACGTCGCGCCCCTGCGGCGTGAGGGTGGTCGTGCGCTCGCGGCGCGGCCCGGGGTCCGCGGAGCGTTCGACGAGGCCGCGTCCCTCGAGCCCCTGGAGGAGGACGTTCATGGACTGGCGCGAGACGAACGCACGCCTGGCGAGCTCGGAGCCGGTGCTGCCGGGGTCGTCCGCCAGCGCCTGGAGGCACGCGTACTGCGGCACGCGCAGCGCGAACGGGCGCAGCGCGTCGTCCATGCGCAGGTGGAGGACGGACTGGGTCTGCTTGACCAGCACGCCGAGCTCCTCGGCAGTGGTCGGGCCGTCAGGTCCGGGCATGTCAACAGTTTGACACATCGGTGACGCGAGTGTCAGTGTATTGACACTGGCTCGGCCGCCCCGGCCGCCCCCACGAGAGGAGCCGTCATGACGACGACAGGACCCGACTTCGTCTCCCTCCAGGTCAGGGACCTCGCGGCGTCGGCGCGCTTCTACGAGGAGACGGTCGGCCTGACCCGGCTGCCCGCGACCAACCCGGGCGCCGTCGTCTTCGCGTCCGGGTCGGGCGTCGCGTTCGCCGTCCGCGAGCCGTTCCCGGGGGTCGACCTCGACGCGCTCGGCACGCTGGGAGCGGGCGTCGGCCTCTGGTTCCACGCCCCGGACGTGGACGGCCTGCACGGGCGCCTGGTCGACGCCGGCGTGCCCGTGGTGCAGGAGCCGGCCGAAGGCCCGTTCGGGCTCCAGCTCGCGTTCCGCGACCCCGACGGCTACGTGATCACCGTCCACTCGCGCGCCTGAGGACCGTCGCGCGCGGCTACGGCCGCAGCGTGAGGATCCGGGCGCCGTCGTCGGTGATCGCGACGGTGTGCTCGCTGTGCGCGGTCCGGGCGCCGGTCGCGCTGCGCAGGGTCCAGCCGTCGGCGTCGGTCACGAGCTCGTCGGTGTCCGCCATGACCCACGGCTCGATCGCGAGCAGCAGCCCCGGCCGCAGCGTGTACCCGCGCCCGGGGCGCCCCGCGTTCGCGATGTGCGGGTCCTGGTGCATCGTCGAGCCGACCCCGTGCCCCCCGAACTGCGTGTTCACCGAGTACCCGGCGTCCGTCAGCACGGCGCCGATCGCGTGCGACAGGTCCCCGACCTTCGCGCCCGGCCGGGCCGCGGCGATCCCCGCGGCGAGCGCGCGCTCGGTCGCGTCGATCATCGCCAGGTCCTCGGGGTGCGCGTCCTGCCCGACGACGAAGCTCACCGCCGAGTCCGCGACGATCCGGTGCAGGGACACCGCCAGGTCGAGGGTGAGCAGGTCGCCGTCGGCGAGCGCGTAGTCGCGGGGGAGCCCGTGCAGCACCGCGTCGTTGACGGACGTGCAGATGTAGTGCCCGAACGGCCCGCTGCCGAACGACGGCGCGTAGTCGACGTAGCAGGACACGGCGCCGGCGTCGTCGATCAGCTCCTTGGTCCACCGGTCGATCTCGAGCAGGTTGGTGCCGACCCGGCACCGGTCACGAACGGTCTGCAGGATGCGGCCGACGAGCGCGCCGGCGTCCTGGGCGCGCTCCAGCTCGACGGGGCTGAGGATCTCGATCACGGGCGGCACCTCGCAGGTCGGGGGGGACGGACACCCCAGTCTCTCGCGTGGCGGGGTGTCCGACGGCATCCCGCCACCGGAACCGGTGTGCGCTCCCTCACGGCGAGGACGCAGCACCCGTTCTAGGCTTCCGGTGTGAGCGAGCCCGCCGCCCCGCCCTACCCGGAGGAATGGGAGGCCGACGTCGTCCTGCGGGACGGGACGACCGCGCACGTGCGCCCGATCCGCCCCTCCGACGCCGACGCCCTCCAACGCTTCCACGTCGGCCAGTCGCAGCGGTCCGTGTACCTCCGCTTCTTCGCCGCGATGGAGCGCCTGTCCGACCGGGACCTGCGCCGGTTCACGCACGTCGACCACCATGACCGGGTCGCCCTCATCGCGGTCGCCTCCACGCCCACCGGCGGCGGCAACCCCGCGGACGACGCCCCCGACGGCGACGACAGCCCGCTCGGCGAGGAGATCATCGGCGTCGCCCGCTTCGACCGCACCGCCCCCCACGAGGCCGAGGTCGCGTTCAACATCGCCGACGCCCACCAGGGCCGCGGCCTCGGGTCCGTCCTCCTCGAGCACATCGCCGCCGCCGCCCGCGAGCGCGGCGTCGAACGCTTCACCGCCGACGTCCTGCCCCAGAACGGCCGCATGCTCGCCGTCTTCCGTGAGGCCGGGTACGACGTCTCCCAGCGCGTCGACGACGGCGTCGTGTCCGTGAGCGTCGACCTCGACCCCACCGAGCGGTCGCGCGAGGTCATGGCCGACCGGGAACGACGCGCCGAGGCCCGCTCGATGCAGACCCTCCTCGACGCGCACGCCGTGCTCGTGGTCACGTCACCCGCCCTGCCCGCCGACGCCGTCGAGCGCCGCTTCGCCGACGCCGTCGTCACCGGGGCGCTCGCGGGCCCGGGGGACGCGACGTTCGACGTCGTCGGGACGGGCCGGGAGGCGGGGGAGGCGCTGCCGGGCGTCGCGTTCCACGACCGCCTCGAGACGGCGACCGGGCCGTACGACCTGGCGGTGCTCGCCCTCGCGCCCGAGCAGGTGCTCGCGATCGTGCCCGCCCTGGCGCGGCGCGGCGTGCGGGGGCTCGTGGTGCTGTCCGGGGGGTTCGCGGAGCTCGGCCCGGACGGGCTGGTGCGTCAGCTCGAGCTCGTGCGCCGCGCGCACACGGCGGGGATGCGCGTGATCGGCCCCGCCTCCTACGGGCTGCTGCGCCGCACGCCGGGCTACCGGATCGACGTGTCCCTCGCGACCGACCCGCCCCCCGACGGCACCGTCGGCCTGTTCTGCCAGTCCGCGCCGACCGCGGTCACGCTCCTCGCGACGGTGCGCCGGCGCGGGCTCGGGGTCTCCACGTTCCTGTCCGCGGGCAACCGCGCGGACGTGTCGGGCAACGACATGATGCAGTTCTGGTCCGAGGACCCGTCGACGGCGGTCGCGTGCCTGTCCCTCGAGTCGATCGGCAACCCGCGCAAGTTCTCCCGGATCGCGCGCCGCCTCGCGTCGGCGAAGCCCGTGGTCGTGGTCGCTGCCGGGCAGTCCGGGGGCTTCGCACCGCCCGGGCACGCGGTGCGCCGCGGGCACGTCCCGCGCCGCGCGCTCGAGGAGATCATGCGCCAGGCCGGGGTGATCCGCGCCGACAACACCCACCAGATGGTCGACCTCGCGCAGCTCCTCGCCCACCAGCCCCTGCCGGCCGGGCGCCGGGTCGGGATCGTCGGGAGCTCGCCGTCGCTGGTCTCCGCCGTCGCCGACGCCGCCGAGGCCGCCGGGCTCGTCGTCGCGTGCCGGGCCTCCGTCGAGCGCGAGGACGCGAGCCCCGACCGGATCCGCGCCGCCCTCGACGTCGTGTTCGCCGACGGCGCCTGCGACGTCGTCGTCGCCGTCAACGTCCCCACCGTCCGGGTGGACCTCGCCTGGCTCGCCGGGGAGCTCGCGGCGCGCGCGGCGGCGTCGGGCCGGCCCACGCTCGTCAGCGCCGTCGGCTTCCACGGGCTCACCGACGCCTTCACCCACACCACGCCCGACGGCGTCACCCACCGCGTGCCCGCCTACTCCACCCCCGAGGACGCCGTGTGGGCCGTCGCGGCCGTCGCCCGGTACGCGCGCTGGCGTGCGGAGGACCACGGCACCCACGTCGCCTACCCGGACGCCGACCGGGACGCCGCGCGCGACATCGTCGAGTCCGCCGCCCCGGGTCCGCTGCCCGCGCCCGACCTCGCGCGCCTGCTCGCCTGCTACGGCGTCACCCTCTGGCCCGCCACCCCCGTCGAGGACGCCGACGAGGCCGTCGCCGCCGCCCGCGCGCTCGGCTACCCCGTGGCCCTCAAGGCGACCAGCGAGGCGCTGCGCCACCGCGCCGACCTCGGCGGCGTGCGGCTCGACGTCACCAGCGACGACGAGGTCCGCGCCGGCCTGCACACCCTGCGCGCGACCATCCTCGACAACCTCGGCCCCGGCGCCTTCGCCGAGGGCCGACCCCCGTTCGAGGTCCAGCGGATGGCCGAGGCCGGCGTCGCGTGCGTCGTGCGCAGCGGCGAGGACCCCCTCTACGGGCCCGTGGTGTCCTTCGGACTGTCCGGGGACGCCGTCGACCTCCTCGGCGACATCGCCTACGGCGTCCCGCCCCTCACCGACGTCGACGTCGCCGCCATGATCCGGCGGGTCCGCGCCGCACCCCGCCTCTTCGGGTACCGCGGCGCCCCCGGCGTCGACGTCACCGCGCTCGAGGACCTCGTCGGGCGGGTGTCCGTGCTCGCCGACGACCTGCCCGAGATCGCGAGCCTCGAGCTCGCCCCCGTCGTCGTCGCCCCCCACGGGCTCGCCGTCCTCGGGGCCCGCGCCACCCTCGCCCCGCCCCGCCGCGTCGACGCCCTGCGCCGCGCCCTGCCCATGCTCTCCGGGCCCGCCACGTAGCCGGTCACCGCGCCTCCCTCGCGAGGTACCCCGCGCGGAGGACCACTTCGGTGACGGGTCGACCCGCGGTGCGAGAATGACCGGGTGCCGCAGCCCGCCACCTCACCCCGAACCGACCTCACCGCCCAGCTCGTCCGGGCCGGCTACTACCCGCAGCTCGTCGACGACGTCGTCGACGTCGCCGTGGCCGACGAGGACCTCGTCGCCCACCTCGTCCACGCCGAGACCACGTTCGACGGCGAGGAGATCCGCCGCCACGTCACCGTCCTCGCGCTCACCCCCACCCGGTTCGTCACCGTCCACGTCGACGACCACCCCGCCGACTCCGAGCACCCCGCCGCCAGCGCCGTCGCAACCTCCGACGCCGTCCCCCTGCGCTCGGTCAGCTCCGTCTCCCTCACCCACGTCGTCGCCCGCCCCGACACCCACCGCGCCGGCCAGGCCCCCGCCGAGCTCACCCTCGCGATCGGCTGGGGCGGCGTCCAGCGCGTCGACCTCGAACCCGCCCAGTGCGCCGACCCGACCTGCGAGGCCGACCACGGCCTCACCGGCCAGCTCCTGCCCGACGACCTCGTCGTCCGCGTCAGCGCCGAGGCCGACGGCGCCAAGGCCGTCCAGCGCGCCGCCCGGTTCGCCCGCGTCCTGTCCGCCGCGACCGCCCGCTGATGGCCGACCTCCTCCCCGTCCTCGCGGCCCTCGCCGACACGTCCGCCGACGTCCCGCGCGACGTCGCGCCCGACACCCTCGTGACGCCGTCGTACGGGGGAGCGAGCATCGACGCCGTCCTGCCCGGCGTGCTCGGCGCCCTCGCCGGGTCCGGTGCAGGCGACTGCGCCGGCGCCGACCCCGCCGCGACCGCCCGGCTCGGCCTGCCCGCCGCGACCCGCGCATGCGTCGTCCTCGTCGACGGGCTCGGCTGGGAGAACCTGCGCGAACGCGCCGGGCACGCCTCGTTCCTGCGCCCCCGCCTCAGCGACCCGGCCGCCGCCCGGCCCCTGACCACCACCTACCCCTCGACCACCGCCGCCGCGATCGGCACCTTCGGCACCGGCGCCCCACCCGGACGCACCGCCATGCTCGGCTACACCGTCCGCAACCCCGCCACGGGCGACCTCGCGACCCTCGTGTCCTGGGAGGGCGCCCCCGACCCCCGCACCTGGCAGCGCGAGACCCCGCTCCTCGAGACCGCGGCCACCGGCGGACTGCCCGTCACGTCCGTCGGCCCCGCCCGCTTCGCCGGCTCCGGCATGACCCTCGCCGCCCTGCGCGGCGGCACCTACCAGGGCGCCGAGGCGCTCGCGGACCGGGTCCGGGTCGCCGCCCGGGCCCTGCGCTCGCCCGGACTCGTCTACCTGTACTGGGGCGACGTCGACAAGGTGGGCCACCACGAGGGTTGGCGGTCGGCCGCGTGGGGGCACGCGCTCGAGGAGCTCGACGCGGGACTGTCGCTGCTCGCGCGGTCGCTGCCCGCGGGGACGCTGCTCGTCGTCACCGCGGACCACGGGATGGTCGACGTCGACCCCGCCGTCCGCTGGGACGTCGCGACCGACCCGGTGCTCCGGGCGGACGTGGCGCTCGTGGGGGGCGAGCCCCGCGCGAGCCACCTGTACCTCGAGCCCGGCGCCGACGCGCGGGCGGTCGCCGCCCGCTGGTCCGCGCACCTGGGCGACGCCGCTCTCGTGGGCGTGCGCGACGACGTCGTCCCCGCCGGCCTGTTCGGGGACGTCGCCCCGCACGCGCTGCCCGTGATCGGGGACGTGGTCGTCGCCGCGACGGGCCGCGCGAGCATCGTCGACTCGCGCACCCAGACGCCCGCGAGCCTCACGCTCGTCGGGATGCACGGGTCGCTCACGCCCGCCGAGATGCGGATCCCGCTCGTCGTCCACCTGACCTGAGAGGACCACCACCCGTGGCCGAGCTCGTCTTCTTCAGCGGCACCATGGACTCCGGCAAGTCCACCCTCGCGCTGCAGACCCACCACAACCACGCCTCACGTGGACGGCACGGGCTGCTGTTCACGCGCAACGACCGTGCCGGGCAGGCGCGCCTGTCCTCCCGGCTCGGGCTCGAGGTCGACGCGGACGAGGTCGACGACGCCACCGACTTCTGGGCCGTCGTGTCCGACGCGCGGTCCCGGACCGGGCACGTGGACTACCTGGTGTGCGACGAGGCCCAGTTCTACGCGCCCGAGCAGGTCGAGCAGCTCGCCCGGCTCGTCGACGAGGCCGGGATCGACGTGTACGCGTTCGGGATCCTCGCGGACTTCCGCACCCGCCTGTTCCCCGGGTCGGCGCGCCTGGTCGAGCTCGCCGACCGCGTCGAGACCCTCCAGGTCCCGGCGCTGTGCTGGTGCGGGGCGCGCGCCACGCACAACGCGCGCACCGTGGACGGACGGATGGTCGTGGAGGGCGAGCAGGTCGTCGTCGGCGACGTGGACGCCTCGGCGGGGACGGTCGCGTACGAGGTCCTGTGCCGACGCCACCACGCGCGCCGCATGACGCTCGCGGCGGCGTCGGCCCGCTCGGGCCCGGGCGACACCCTCGACCTCGCCTGAGTCCCGGCCGCCCGCCCCGCGAAGCAGGCCGCGAGGAGGCCTGCTCCGCGACGGGGGGGGAGGTCAGGCGTCGGTGCGGGAGCCGAACATGATCTCGTCCCACGACGGCATCTTGGCGCGCTGCTTGCGCGACGACGGCTTGCGCTCCGTGCCGCGGCCGGCGCCCGCCGGCGCCAGGTCGGGTCCGTCCTCGGAGCCGCAACCCGCGCGTGCGGCGCCCGCGTCCCGGTCCTCGCCGTCCGGGGCGCGGTCACCGGGGTGGTCCGGGCGGGGCTCGTCGGCCGGCGCCGGGTCGAGGTCGACCCCGTCGACGTCGTCGTCGAGGTGCGCGTCCTGGGCGGGGAAGGGGAGCGCGACGACGTCCGCGACGCTCATCCGGTCGGCGACGGACACGCGGTCGTGGCCGTGCCGCTGGCGCTTCCCGCGACGGCCTCGGCGGTCGCCGTGGTCGTCGCGGCCTGCGGCGGCGTCGGGCTCGCCGCCCGAGTCGTCCGCGGGCTCCGCGTGGCCGGACGGGCCGTCGTGCGCGTCGTCAGGGTGGCCCGGTCGGTCCGCCCGCGAGCCGGCGGGGTGCGGCTCGTCGCGCAGGGGCCCGAAGCCCTCGAAGTCGTCCTCGACGGTGTCCGGGGCGCGTGTGCCCCGCCTGCGCCCCAGGTCGTCGAGCAGCGCGTCCGTCGTCGCGGCGTCCCGGGGGTGGCGCGGGTCCCGCCCGCGCTCCAGCAGGCCGTCCACCGCGGACAGCACGGGTCGCACGGCCGACCGGACGTCGTCGTCGCCCACGCCGACCGGGCCGCCGACCTCGTCCTCGGACAGCCACCGGGCCTCGTCGTCCAGGGCCCGGACCTCGCGCGAGGACGCGTCGTACGCCCACGTCGCCGTCCGGTCCCGCCCGCCCGCGGCGAACCGGGCCGTGGCCCGCCATGTTCCCGACGCGTCGCGCGCGGCGTCCCACGCCACCGAGTCCGCGTCGACGTCCCGGGACGCCAGCCGGTCGGCGACGAGGTCGGAGAGCGTCGGGGCGTCCGTGTCGCCGATCCTCGTGGCGCGCACCCGGTCGACCACGTGCTCGCGCTCGGCGAGCACGGGGCCCTCGTACCGGCGCACGTGCTCGACCGGCACCCCGGCCTCCGCGGCCACCTCCTCGGCGCTCGCGCCCGCACGGATCCGGGCCTGGATCTCGCGTACCGGCAGGGTGCCCGGCGACGAGGCGCGCAGCTGCTCGAGCTGGGGCCGGTCCCGGCGCACCGCAGCCCGCAACGTGTCGTCGATGCGCACGGTGTACCGCTCGCCCATAGGGCCGGCGAGGACGAGACTCTCCCCGTCCTCGTGCAGTCCCACCAGGTTCAGCTCGTTCATCACGCCTCCCGTCAGCCACGACCGTACTAGGCTCGCGCGCCCAGACCCGGCTTCCGTCCCCCCGAGCGTGCCACCTGGAGCCCGGGACCCGGCGCAGGCGCCCCGGTGTGCCGCGAGTCGGCGCTGCCCACCTCCTCGCCCCGCTCGCCCCTGGGAGCCGTGCGCTGGGATGATCGGGACGTGACCGTCGTCCTGCACGCCGAGCCGGCCCTGGAGGTCGCGGGCGTCTTCTTCGCGGCCCTGTCCGGCGGGCTGTCCGCGGTGCGCAAGCACCTCGACGTCTTCGGCGTCCTCGTCCTCGCGGGGACGACGGGGCTCGGGGGCGGCATGCTCCGCGACGTCCTGATCGGCGCGACCCCGCCGGTCGGGATCACCGACCCCGTGCTCGTGGCCACGGCGCTCCTGTCGGGCGTCGCGATCTGGTTCTTCCATCCCGGCATCGCCCGGATGCGCCGCGGCGTGGTCGTCCTCGACGCGGGCGCGCTGGGGCTGTTCGTCATCGTCGGGACCACCAAGGGCCTGCAGTACGACGCCGGGATGCTCGCTTCCGTGATCGTCGGGACCCTCACCGGCATCGGGGGCGGCGTGCTGCGCGACGTCCTCACGGGGGAGGTCCCGCTCGTCCTGCAGGACCGCCAGCTCTACGCCGTGCCCGCCCTCCTGGGGGCCGGGGCGACGGTGCTGCTGTGGCACGAGGGCTGGCTCGCGGCGTGGTCGGCGACCCTCGTCGCGCTCGGGGTGATCGCTTTCCGGCTGCTGTCGCTGTGGCGGGGCTGGGTGCTGCCCGACGCCGCGCAGGCCGCGTGGCCGGGTCCGTGGAACGGCGGTCGCCGGTCCCGGTGACGCGCGGCGCCACCGCCGCCGTCACCGTTCTGACCTGCGACGATACGGTTCTGCGGGTGAAGTCCGCCACAGTAGGAGCCCTGCACGCTGTTCCGGGCTGCGAGGCGTCACCGCATGGTGTTGAATCACCCTTCGCGAACCGGGAATGAAACCGGTCGCGCGTGCATTGAACGCGCAGTGCCGAACGGGTCGGTGACCCCCGACCGTCAGGCACGCAACGTCCGACGAACGACCGGAGTGTGACCCCACCGATGGCAACTGACTACGACGCCCCGCGCAAGACCGACGACGACATGTCCGAGGACTCCCTCGAGGAGCTGAAGGCGCGCCGGTCCGACAAGAGCTCGGGGGTTGTGGACGAGGACGAGACCGAGGCCGCGGAGGGCTTCGAGCTTCCGGGCGCCGACCTGTCCGGCGAGGAGCTGTCCGTCCGGGTCCTGCCCCAGCAGGCGAACGAGTTCACGTGCTCGCGCTGCTTCCTCGTGCACCACCGCTCCCAGCTCGCGTACACCACGAAGGACGGCCAGCCCGTCTGCACGGAGTGCGCCGCCTGACCTCCCGCCGGGCCCGCGGGCCTCGCGAGCGACCGGACAACGGCCGTCACCCCTCGGGGGTGGCGGCCGTTCCCCGTTCCACGGCCTCGTCCGCCGGGGTCCGGTCGGCGGGGACCGCAGCGGCGGCGCCCGCCGCGCGCAGGGCGGCCTCGAGGTCGGCGGGCCGGCGGGTGCCGACGAGCCAGCCGGGGGTGGGGTCCTCGGGGTCGACGACGCGGACGGCGACCGCGGCCCGCAGCCAGGGGCGCAGGCACGCGTAGGTCCGCGCGTCGGACCCGGGGCCGAGCTCGGTGCGCAGGCCGGCGGCGTCGAGGGCGCGGGGGTCGGCGAGCAGCGCGACCGGGATGCGGGCGCGACCGGCCCACAGCCAGGGCGCGCCGTCGGGGCCGGGTCCGACGGCGACCACCGGCGAGGACGTCCACAGGAGCACGGCCAGGACGACGGCGGCGACGGCGCCCACGATCAGGGACGCGGTGACGGAGATCAGCCAGAGCGTGATCCCGAGGACGAACCCGACGCACACCGCGCCGACGACCCACGCGGGCCCGGGGTGGAGCCGCTCGCGGAACGTGGCGGAGACGGCGGCCTGGGGTGAGGGTTCGGGCATGGCACCAGGATGCCATCCGCGCCGGGGAGCCCCGGCGCGTCGCCGTGCCCGGGCCGCGCGTGGACCGGGCCGCCCGCGAGCAACTAGGCTCACGCCTCGTGTCCAGCTCCGAGGTGACCGACGTCCTGCTGCAGCGTCTCGACGACGGCGTCCCCCTGCCCTCCTACGCGCACCCGGGGGACGCGGGCGCCGACCTCGTGACCACGGTGGACGTCGAGCTCGGTCCGGGGGAGCGGACGCTGGTGCCCACGGGGATCGCGATCGCGCTCCCGGACGGGTACGCGGCGTTCGTGCACCCGCGCTCGGGCCTCGCGACCCGGCACGGCCTGACGGTCGTCAACGCGCCCGGCACCGTCGACGCGGGGTACCGCGGCGAGATCAAGGTCACGCTGCTCAACACGGACCGCTCCGAGCCGGTCGTGCTGCGCCGGGGCGACCGGATCGCCCAGCTCGTGGTCCAGAAGGTCGAGCGGGTCCGGTTCGTGGAGGCCGAGCGTCTGCCCGGGTCGCACCGCGGCGACGGCGGCTTCGGGTCCTCGGGGGGCTTCGGCGGCGGGCAGACCGCGGCGCCCTGAGCGGGGTGCCCGAACGGGCCACCCGAGCCCGCCGCCCTCAGGCGGCGGGGCTACTGTGGAAGGCGGGACGCGGGCGATCCTCGCGCGCGCCCGACGGTACTGACGAGGAGATCAACGTGGGGCTTTTCCGACGGGCCACGGCCGACGAGCGCCGGGAGGACCGCGAGAGCGCCCTGGCGCGCGAGGACGAGGGTCTCGCTCAGGACGGCGACGGCGGGCAGCCGCGCACGTCCGGCCCGTTCGACGTCGCGGAGATCGAGGACACGTCGGGTCGTCTCGACCTGGGCGGCCTGCTGGTGCCCGGCGTGCCGGGGATGCGGCTGCGCCTCGAGCAGGACCGCCGCACCCAGAAGTTCACCGGGGTGGCGTGCACGGTCGAGGGCTCGGTGCTGCAGGTGCAGGCGTTCGCCGCGCCTCGCACCCAGGGGATCTGGGACGAGATCCGTGAGGAGATCGCGTCGTCGGTGCAGCAGCAGGGTGGCGCCGCGGACGACGTCCCCGGCCCGTTCGGGCGCGAGCTGCTGGCCCGCCTCCCCGTCGCGGGCGCGGACGGGCGCACGGGCTTCCGCCCGGCGCGCTTCCTCGGCGTCGACGGGCCGCGCTGGTTCCTGCGGGGTGTGATCACCGGCCGCGCCGCGGTCGAGCCGGAGGCGGCGACGACGCTGGAGTTCGTGTTCGCGAACACCGTGGTGGTGCGCGGCGACCAGGCCCGCCCGCCGCGCGACGTCCTCGAACTGACCCCGCCCGCCCAGCCCGACGCGAACGACGCGTCGGAGGACGGCGCCGGGGGTCACGCGCAGCCGCCGGCCGGGGGCTTCAACCCGCTCGAGCGCGGACCCGAGATCACGGAGATCCGCTGATGGGCATGCGCACCGCGCTCAAGGACGCCCTGGCGTCGCGGGACGAGATCGCGGCGGACGAGGAGCGCGACGAGGCGCGCCGCCAGTCCGGCTGCTCGGCGATCGGGTCGCTGCCGGACCGTCGCCGCGTCCAGGTCTCGGGCGTGGTCCGGTCGGTGACGCTGCGGCCCCGCGAGGGCGTGCCGGCGTTCGCGGCGGAGCTGTTCGACGGCACGGGCTCGCTCGACCTGGTCTGGCTGGGCCGGCGCCGGATCGCCGGGATCGAGCCGGGGGCGCGGCTGCGGGCCGAGGGCCTCGTGAGCACGCCCGGCGGACGGCCGACCGTGTTCAACCCGCGCTACGAGCTGCGCGCGCGTCATGGTGAGTGACGCCGACGGCGTGGCCGCGGGCGAGGTCGAGGCCACGGACGACGGCGCGGACGCTCGCGGGGTGCGTGCTCTCGCGTCCGACGACTTCTCCGTCCTGGACTCGGTGGGCGGGGTGCGGGGCCTGGTGGAGTCGATGCTCCCGGGCCTGGTGTTCGTGGTCGTGTACGTGCTCACGAGCGACCTCACGGCGACCCTGTGGGCGTCGGTCGCGGTCGCGGTGCTCCTGGTGGTGGCGCGGCTGGTCGCACGGACCCCACCGGTGCACGCGCTCGGCGGGCTCGTCGGGGTGGGGATCGGTGTCCTGTGGGCGGCGACGTCGCACCGGGCGGAGAACTACTACGCGGTGGGTCTGCTGACCAACGCCGCGTACCTCGTGGGGTGCCTGGTCACGATCCTCGTGCGTTGGCCCGCGGTGGGTGTGGTCGTGGAGCTGCTGCGCTCCGGCATGGGCGGGGCGACGCTCGCGGGTGGCAAGGCGCCCGCACGTCCGACGTCCGCCGAGGTCGAGGCCGCGCAGGAGGCCCAGGAGCCGCTGCGCCCCACCTTCCCGACGGCGTGGCGCGCCGACCGTGAGCTGGTGCGCCGCTACGCGTGGGCGACGTGGGTCTGGGTCGCGATGTTCGGGCTGCGCCTGGCGGTCCAGGTCCCCCTGTACCTGGACCACTCCGTCGGCTGGCTGGGCACGGCCCGCCTCGTGATGGGGCTGCCCCTGTGGGGCCTCACGCTGTGGGTGACGTGGATCCTGATCCCGCACCGGGCGCGGCAGGTAGCCGCACCGGCCTGAGCTCCCCGCCGTCGGCGAGCTCCCCGTCCGGGGCGAGGAGACGCTGCAGCGCGTCCTCGTCGACCTCCGCGCCTGCCACGAACAGCAGCTCGTCGCCCGTCTCGAGGGTGTCGTCGGGGCTGGGTGCGAGGGGCCGGGGGCCGCGCACGATCGCGGCGAGGACGACGTCGTCGGGCCAGGGGACGGACCCGACCCGGCGCCCGGCGAGCGGGGAGTCCTCGGGCAGGGTGAGCTCGAGGATGTCCGCGCCGGACTGGTGGAACGTGAAGATCCGCACGAGGTCGCCGACGGCGACGGCCTCCTCGACCATGGCCGTCATGATGCGCGGGGTCGACACGGCGACGTCCACGCCCCACGACTCGTCGAACATCCACTCGTTGCGCGGGTTGTTCACGCGCGCCACCGTGCGCGGGACCCCGTACTCGGTCTTCGCGAGCAGGGACACCACGAGGTTGGCCTTGTCGTCGCCCGTGGCCGCGACGATGACGTCGCACTCGTCCACGCGCGCCTGGGTGAGGGTCGGCAGCTCGCACGCGTCCGCGAGGAGCCAGTCCGCGTCCGGGACCTGGGAGACCCGCATCGCGGACGGCTGCCGGTCGACGAGCGTCACCTCGTGCCCGTGGCCCAGCAGCTCGCGGGCGATCGAGCGCCCGACCGAGCCCGCTCCGGCGATCACGACCCGCATCAGCCCTCACGCTCCTCGGTCTTCGGGGCCCGGGTGAGCACGCGCTCGACCCGGTCCACGTCGTCGCTGCGCACCAGCAGGTGCAGCACGTCGTTCTCCTGCAGCACCGACTCCTCGCCGGGCAGCACCCCGTCCCCGTACCGGGACAGGTACGCCACGCGGGTGGAGGTGGCGTGCTGGATCGCGGCCATCGTCGTGCCGATCCACCCCGGGTGGTAGTCGAGCTGGCACAGCCGCACCTGCCCGGACGGGTCCCGGTACTCGTCGGTCGCCCCCAGGGGCAGCATGCGGCGCAGCACCTGGTCGCTCGTCCACCGGACCGTCGCGACCGTCGGGATGCCGAGGCGCTGGTAGATCTCCGCCCGGTGCGGGTCGTAGATGCGGGCCACGACGTTCTCCACGCCGTACGTCTCGCGCACCACGCGCGCCGCGAGGATGTTCGAGTTGTCGCCGTCGGACACGGCCGCGAACCCGTACGCGTCCTCGATGCCGGCCTGGACCAGGGTGTCGCGGTCGAACCCGACTCCCGTGACCTTCTTCCCGTCGAACTCGGCGGGCAGGCGTCGGAACGACTCGGGGTTCTGGTCGACGACGGCGACCGAGTGGCCGCTCGCCTCGAGCGACTGGGCGAGCGTGGCGCCGACGCGCCCGCAGCCCATGATCACGAAGTGCACGACGCCGACGCTACCAGCGCACGGACCGCCCGCCCGGCCGTCTCGGCTTCTCCCGCCCGGGAGCGCGGGCCCGCGTAGCATGGTGCCTCGTGTCCGATCTCGCCGACGCCGCCAAACGGCTCCTGCTGGGGCGTCCCGTCCGCAGCGACCGCCTGGGCCACACGCTGCTGCCCAAGCGCCTCGCGCTGCCCGTGTTCGCGTCCGACGCGCTCTCGTCCGTGGCGTACGCGCCCGACGAGATCCTCCTGACCCTGGCGCTCGCGGGCTTCACCGCGACGACGATCTCCCCGTGGGTGGGTGTCGCCGTCGTCGTGGTGCTCGTGACGGTCGTCGCGTCGTACCGGCAGAACGTGCACGCCTACCCGTCCGGGGGCGGCGACTACGAGGTCGCGACCACGAACCTCGGTCCCGGTGCGGGCCTGTCGGTCGCGTCGGCGCTCATGGTCGACTACGTCCTCACGGTCGCGGTGTCGATCTCGTCGGGCACCCAGTACGCGGCGTCGGCGATCCCGGCGCTGCGCGGGCACGAGGTCCCGTTCGCGATCGGGGTCGTGGTGCTCCTCGCGGTCGCGAACCTGCGCGGGGTCAAGGAGTCGGGCCGGTTCTTCGCGATCCCCGTGTACTTCTTCATGGCCGCGATCGGTGTCACCGCGGTCGTCGGGTTCGCGCGGTTCGTCACGACGGGGCTCCCCGCCGCCGAGTCGGCGGGGTTCGACATCGTCGCGTCCGACAACCTGTCCAGCGGCCTCGTGGGGCTCGGTGGGGCGTTCCTCGTGGCGCGCGCGTTCGCGTCCGGGTGCGCGGCCCTGACGGGCGTGGAGGCCATCAGCAACGGTGTGCCGGCGTTCCGCAAGCCCAAGTCGAAGAACGCTGCGACCACCCTCGCCCTGCTGGGCGCGATCTCCGCGGTCATGATCATGGCGATCCTGGTGCTCGCGCGCGACATCGGAGCCAAGTACGTCGAGGACCCCGCGAGCCAGCTCCGTGACCACGGGCACGCGGTGTCCGCGGACTACGTGCAGCACCCGGTGATCGGGCAGCTCGCCCAGTCGGTGTTCTCCGGCTTCTCGCCCGCGTTCTACGTCGTGTCCGCGGCCACGGGCGTGATCCTCGTCCTCGCCGCGAACACCGCGTTCAACGGGTTCCCCGTCCTCGGGTCGATCCTCGCGAAGGACGGCTACCTGCCCCGGCAGATGGACACCCGCGGCGACCGGCTCGCGTTCTCCAACGGCATCATCGTCCTCGCGCTCGGCGCGATCGCCCTGATCGTCGCGTTCGACGCCACCGTCACCCGGCTCATCCAGCTCTACATCGTCGGCGTGTTCGTCTCCTTCACGCTCTCCCAGCTGGGCATGGTCCGGCACTGGACGCGCAACCTGCGCACCGAGACCGACCCCGCCGTCCGCAAGCGGATGGTCCGCTCCCGCATGGTCAACGGGTTCGGCTTCGGGCTCACCGGCGTCGTCCTGCTCATCGTCCTGGCGACCAAGTTCACGCACGGCGCGTGGATCGCCATCCTCGCCATGGCGGGCCTGTACGCCCTCATGCGGGGCATCCGCCGCCACTACGAGTCGGTGGCCCGCGAGCTGACCCTCGACGACGCGGCCGCGGCGCGGGCCCTGCCCAGCCGCGTCCACGCCATCGTCCTGATCTCCAAGCTCCACAAGCCCGCGATGCGCGCCATCTCCTACGCCCGGGCGTCCCGGCCCTCCGTGCTCGAGGCCGTCACCGTCGGTGTCCACCCCGAGGAGGTCACGGCCCTGACCGCCGAGTGGGACGCGCTCGACCTCCCCCTCCCGCTGCGCGTCCTCGACTCCCCGTTCCGCGAGATCACCCGGCCCGTGCTCCAGTACGTGCGGTCCGTGCGCCGCGAGTCCCCCCGCGACCTCGTCGTCGTCTACATCCCCGAGTACGTCGTCGGGCACTGGTGGGAGCAGCTCCTGCACAACCAGTCCGCGCTGCGCCTCAAGGGGCGCCTCCTGTTCACCCCCGGCGTCGTCGTCGCGTCCGTGCCCTGGCAGCTCGAGTCCAGCGAGGGCCAGACCGGCCTCGAGGACACCCGCGACGCCGCGACCTGGCTCCACCGCCGGTGAGAGGCCCCACCATGCCCCCCACGACCGACGAGCTCCTCGAGCTCACCGTCGGCCCCGTCGCCCACGGCGGACACTGCGTCGCCCGCACCGACGGCCGCGTCGTCTTCGTCCGCCACACCCTGCCCGGCGAGAAGGTCCTCGCCCGCCTCACCGACACCGGCGACGACCCCGCGACCGCCCGGTTCTGGCGCGCCGACGCCGTCCAGGTCCTGCAGCCCTCACCGGACCGCGTCCCCGACGCGTGGCCCGCCGCCGGACCGGGCGGCGTGGGCGGGGGAGAGCTCGCCCACGTCTCGCTCGACGGCCAGCACCGCTGGAAGGCCGCCGTCCTGGCCGAGCAGCTCCAGCGCCTCGCCCACCTCGAGCCCGCCGACCTGCCCGGCGGCGGCGTCCACGTCGAGGCAGCACCCGGCGACGACGCCCGCGGCGGCCTGCACTGGCGCACCCGCATCGAGCTCGTCGCCGGTCCCGACGGACGCGCCGGGATGCACCGCTACCGCACCCACGACGTCCTCGCCCTCGACCCCGCCGCCCCCGGCGGGCCCATGCCCCTCGCCACCGAGGCCGTGCTGGCGCTCGCGGACGCCGAGGGCGTGTTCACGCGCCGCTGGGAGCCGGGCACCCGCCTCGAGCTGGTCGCCCCGGCCGCCCGCCACGACACGGACGCCGGCGCCGCCGCGCCGTCGCCCCTGCTCCTGGCCGACGGCCGGACCTGGCAGGGCGGCCGAGCCGACCTCCGCCCCAACGCCCGCCGCACCGTCACCGAGACCGTCACCACCCACGGCACCACCTGGACCCACCGCGTCGCCGCCGACGGGTTCTGGCAGGTCCACCGCGAGGCCCCCGCCCTCCTCGTCGGCGCCGTCCTCGACGCGCTCGCCCCGGCCGGGAGCCTCGACGGGGCGACCGTCCTCGACCTCTACGCCGGCGCCGGCCTGTTCACCCTGCCCCTGTCCGACGCGACGGGACCCACCGGGCGCGTCGTCTCGGTCGAAGGCTCGCCCCGCGCCGTCAAGGACGCCCGCCGCTCCCTGCACGACCGCCCCCACGTCGAGCTGCACGCCGGCCCCGTCGACCACGTCCTCGCCGCCCTGCGCGCGGCAGCCGGCGCCAGCGGCGGACTCACCCACGCCGACGCCGTCGTCCTCGACCCGCCCCGCGTGGGCGCCGGCCGCGTCGTCGTCGAGCAGGTCGCCCACCTCGCCCCGCAGACCGTCGTCTACGTCGCCTGCGACCCGGCGGCCCTCGCACGGGACGTCGCCCTCTTCGCCGGCCACGGGTACGACCTCACCGCGCTCCGCGCGCTCGACCTGTTCCCCATGACCCACCACCTCGAGGCCGTCGCCACCCTCACCCGCCGACCCTGACCGCCTCCGCGGCGAGGGCCCGCGCCCGCTCGTCCACCACCGCCCACGCCGCCACCGACACGCCGGGGTGGCGCTCGCGGTCCACGGCCTCCAGGGCGGCGACGGTCCGCTCGAGCGTGTCGACGACGACGCGGGTCGCCCGCCGCGATGCGAGGCCCCAGGCACGGCCCTCGCCGACGAGCTGCGCCGCACCGATCGCGCGGGCGACGTCGCGCCCGTCGACGTCGAGCGCGAGCCGGCCCGACGACGCGGGGGAGTGCAGGTGCATCGAGACGTCGTAGGCGGGGGCGAGGCTCACGCGGGCGCCGTCGGGCGCGCGCACGAACGCGTGGTTCTTCGCGTGCGCGTCCGTGTTCCCGACGACGACGGTGAACACGACGAGTCGCAGGAGCGCGTCGGGGGTCGCGCCGCCGTCCGTCAGGACGCGTGCGGCGTCGGCGTACGACGGCGTGGCCCGTCCGTGCTGGAACTTGCGCTCGGGGTCGGTCGTCGCGATCCCGAGGGCCTGCGCGAGGTCCTCCTGGTGCACGCGGCCGACAGGCCGGCCCGAGGGGTCGGGGGCACGGTCGAACCGCGACACGACGAGCGCGCGCTGGTCCTCGAACGTGGCCACGTGCGCCTCGACCGTCGTCAGCCCGACCCGGCGCGCGAGGTCGAGCGCGGCCGCCTCGGTGTCCACGAGGTCCGACGTCGCCGTCCCGGGCGGACGGGAGAGCTTGAGGATGTGCGTGGACGCGGCGCCGTCGCGCACGCGCGCCCACCCGTCCCCGGTGCGCGCGAGCGCGATCTTCGGCTCCATCCCGGCGAGGGAGGTCAGCGAGTCGAGCCGGTCCGTCGTGGAGCCGTGGGTCGCGGCCTGGCGCAGCATCGCCGCGATCCCGACCTCGTCGATCGGCTCGGTGCGCGCCGTCGTCGCCGGATCGGGCGAGCCGGCGGGGACGAGGACGACGGCGCCCGCGGTGTCGCGCCCGTACACGGACAGGAACGCGAGGGTGTCGTCGGGGTCGATGCGGTGCTCGCGTGCCATGGAGTCGCGGGCGCGGCCCTCGGGCAGCAGGCCCTCGAGCCAGACCCGCACGCGCGCAGGGTGCGAGCCTGCCGTGGTGCCGAGGGGGAGGAGCTGCGACAGCACGCGCGAACCGACGCCCCAGCGGTCGAGCGCCTCGTCCGTCCACGCGATCTCGATGCCCGAGCCCCGTGCGGCGGGACGGGCGGTGGCCGCGTGCGTGCCGTACAGCCAGACGTCGAGCTCGGTGGCCGGCGCGGCGGGGCTCACGGCGCCTCGACCTTGAGCACGACGTCGAGCTCGCGCAGCAGCGCGAAGAGCCGGTCGGTGTAGAGGCTCGGCTTGCCCTGCTCGATCTCGACGAGGTAGCGGCGCGTGATGCCGAGGTCGTCGGCGAGCTCGGCCTGGGTGAGCCCCCGCTGCGTGCGGCGGCGGCGCAGGAAGCCGCCGAGATCGGCGGGCCTCGTGACGTAGGCCCACTCGGCGGGACGGTCGGTCATGTCGGCTCCTTCGGGCTCGTGCGGGTCGCTGTGTGCGGATATCGTGACAACGGTGCGAAGTGAGGATATCAGCACACCGTCCTGATGTCACGATAACCGCACAACTCACGTGGCGCTCCGTTACGCTCGGACCATGACGACCCCCGCCGACGACGCACCCGCCGGCACCTTCGCCACCACCCCCACCGCCCCCGCCGAGCACCCGGCCCCGCTCACCGACGCCCAGGTCGCCGAACGCGTCGCCGCAGGCCACGTCAACCACGTCCGACGAGCCAGCTCCCGCAGCCTCGGCGCCATCCTCCGCGCCAACGTCCTCACCCTGTTCAACCTCATCCTCGCGATCGCCGCCGTCCTCGTCCTCGCCACCGGAAGCTGGCCCGACGCCGTCTTCGCCATCGTCATGGTCGTCAACGCCGGCATCGGCATCGCCACCGAATACCGCGCCAAGCGCACCCTCGACCACCTCTCCCTCCTCACCGAGTCACCCGCCCACGTCCGGCGCACCGGCCCCGACGGCGTCCACGACACCGAGGTGGCGCTCGCGGACATCGTCCTCGACGACCTCCTGCTCCTCGTGACGGGCGACCAGGTCCCCGCCGACGGGACGGTGCTCGAGGTCGCGGGGCTCGAGGTCGACGAGTCGATGCTCACGGGCGAGTCCCGCTCGGTGCGCAAGCAGCCGGGGGACGAGGTGCTCTCCGGGTCGGTGATCGTCGCCGGCAGCGCGACCGTCCACGTCACCGCGGTCGGTGCCGACTCCTACGCCCAGCGCATCGCCACCGAGGCCCGCCGCTTCTCCGTCGCCCGCTCCGAGCTCCGCGACGGCATCAACAAGGTCCTGGCGGTCGTCTCGGTCGCGATCGTGCCCATCGCGCTCCTGCTCGCGTGGTCGCAGCTCCGGGCGACCGGCGGTCTCACCGAGTCCATCAGCTCGGGTGCGTGGCGGCAGGCCGTCGTCGCCGCCGTCGCCGGTGTGGTCGGCATGATCCCCGAGGGCCTCGTCCTGCTGACGTCCCTCAACTTCGCCCTCGCCGCGATCCTCCTCGCCCGTCAGGGGGTCCTCGTCCAGGAGCTCCCCGCGGTCGAGGTCCTCGCGCGCGTCGACGTCCTGTGCCTCGACAAGACCGGGACCATCACCGACGGCACCGTCGGGCTGCGCGAACGGCACGGCGTCCTGCCCGACGACGCCGGCGACGGGCGTGAGGCTGCCGCCCTCGGGGTCCTCGCGGCCCTCGCGGCCGACCCGGGTGCCAACGCGACCGCGCTCGCAGCGGGGGAGGACATCGACGAGGCGCCCGCGGCCGTGACGGACGCCGTGCCGTTCTCGTCGGCGCGCAAGTGGTCGGCCGTCCGCACGGCGGAGCGGGCCTACGTCCTCGGCGGACCGGACATCCTCCTGGCCGGCCGTGACGACGACGCCGCGCGCGACGCCCTCGCCCTCGTGCGCGAGGCGGCGGGCACGGGCTCGCGCGTCGTCCTGCTCGCGGAGGCGCCCGCCGGGCTGCCGGACCCCGAGCACCCGCTGCCGCACGACCTCGTGCCCGCCGTCGTGTGCGTGCTCGGCGAGCACGTGCGCCCCGACGCCGAGCAGACGCTCGCGTACTTCCACGCCCAGGGTGTGCGGACCATCGTGATCTCGGGCGACGACCCCGAGACCGTCGGCGCGATCGCGACCGGCGTGCGGTCCGGAGGGCCCGAGCAGGGCGAGGCGCCGCTCGTCGGGTACGACGCGCGGCAGCTGCCGGCCGTCGGGGACGTAGACGGCCAAGGCGGCAAGCCCGACGCCGACCAGCTCGCTGCTCTCGCCGACGTCCTCGACGAGCAGGGCGTCTACGGGCGCGTGCGGCCCGAGCAGAAGCGCGCCATCGTGCACGCCCTGCAGTCGCGCGGCCACGTCGTCGGGATGACCGGCGACGGCGTGAACGACGCCCTCGCGCTCAAGGACGCCGACCTGGGCATCGCCATGGGCAACGGGGCGCCGGCCACCAAGGCCGTCGCACGCCTCGTCCTGGTCGACGGCCGGTTCTCGACCCTGCCGGGCGTCGTCGGGCAGGGGCGCCGCGTGATGGCGAACATGGAGCGTGTCGCGGGCCTGTTCCTCACCAAGACGACGTACGCGGCGCTGCTCGCGGTCGCCGTCGTGCTGCTCGCGATCCCGTACCCGTTCCTCCCGCGGCACCTCACCCTCGTGAGCTCGCTCACCATCGGCATCCCCGCGTTCTTCCTCGCGCTCCCGCCCAACGACACCCGGTACGTGCCGGGCTTCCTGCGCCGCGTGCTGACGTACGCGGTCCCCTCGGGCGTGGTGATCGGCGCGGGCGTGCTGACCGCCTACCTCGTCTCACGCGGCCAGGGCGACCCGACGGTCGACGCGCGGTCGGTGGCCACGCTCGTGCTGCTCGCGCTCGCGCTGTGGGTGCTGGGTATCGCCGCCCGCCCGTGGAACCGCGGCCGGAGCTGGCGGCTGTGGCTCGTGGTCGCCATGGCGGCCTGCGGCGCCGGCGCCTGGGCGATCCCGTTCACGCGGGACTTCTTCGCGCTCGAGCTCCTGAACGGCGGGCAGCTCGCGCTCGCCGCGGTCGTCGTCGTGGTGGGCTGGACGCTCATCGAGATCGCGTTCCGCCTGATCGGGTCGAAGGCGCGCCACCCCGCGATATCTTGACGTCAAGATATCTGCGGTATGCTGGCGTAGGCTGAACGCAAGCCCCCAAGAAGCCCCTGAAGAGCCCCCGACGGGCTCGTGCGCCGACGTCGGCGCACGCCCCGTCACCCCTCGCCAGCAGACAGGAGTTGCACCGTGAGCAGCGTCGACACGTTCGGGTCGAAGGGAACCCTCACCGTCGGTGACCAGGACTACGAGATCTTCCGGCTTTCCGCCGTCGGGGGCCTCGAGCGCCTGCCGTACAGCCTGAAGGTCCTCGCCGAGAACCTCCTGCGCACGGAGGACGGTGCCAACATCACCGCCGACCACGTGCGCGCGCTCGCCGGGTGGGACCCGGACGCGCAGCCCGACACGGAGATCCAGTTCACGCCGGCCCGCGTGATCATGCAGGACTTCACCGGCGTGCCCTGCGTCGTCGACCTGGCGACCATGCGCGAGGCCGTCGCCGAGCTCGGCGGCGACGCGCAGCGCATCAACCCGCTCGCGCCGGCCGAGCTCGTCATCGACCACTCGGTCCAGATCGACGTCTTCGGCACCGCCGGCGCGTTCGAGCGCAACGTCGACATCGAGTACGACCGCAACCGCGAGCGCTACCAGTTCCTGCGCTGGGGCCAGACGGCGTTCGACGACTTCAAGGTCGTCCCGCCGGGCACCGGCATCGTTCACCAGGTCAACATCGAGTACCTGGCGCGCACCGTCATGACGCGAGAGGTCGACGGAGCCCTCCGGGCCTACCCCGACACCTGCGTCGGCACCGACTCGCACACCACGATGGTCAACGGCCTCGGCGTGCTGGGCTGGGGCGTCGGCGGCATCGAGGCCGAGGCGGCCATGCTCGGTCAGCCCGTCTCGATGCTCATCCCGCGCGTCGTCGGCTTCAAGCTCACGGGCGCGATCCCGGCCGGTGTGACCGCGACCGACGTCGTGCTCACCATCACGCAGCTGCTGCGCGCCCACGGCGTCGTCGGCAAGTTCGTGGAGTTCTACGGCGACGGCGTCGCCCAGGTCCCGCTCGCGAACCGCGCCACCATCGGCAACATGAGCCCCGAGTTCGGCTCGACCGCCGCGATCTTCCCGATCGACGACATCACGCTCGACTACCTGCGTCTCACGGGCCGCTCCGACGAGCAGGTCGCGCTCGTCGAGGCGTACACCAAGGAGCAGGGCCTGTGGCACGACCCGTCGCGCGAGCCCGTCTTCTCGGAGTACCTCGAGCTGGACCTCGCGACCGTGGTGCCGTCGATCGCCGGCCCGAAGCGTCCGCAGGACCGCATCGAGCTGTCGCGCGCCAAGGAGCAGTTCGCGCGTGACCTCCCGGTCTACGCGCCCGAGGTCGGCAACGGCGTCGACGAGGCCGAGGAGGAGTCGTTCCCCGCGTCCGACTCGCCCGCCGTCGCGTCGCGCACCACGCGTCTCGTGCCCGTCACCGACACCCGCGGCAACAGCTTCGAGCTGTTCCACGGCGCCGTCGCGATCGCGTCGATCACGTCGTGCACGAACACGTCGAACCCGTCGGTCATGATGGCTGCCGGCCTGCTCGCCAAGAACGCCGTCGAGAAGGGCCTCACCTCCAAGCCGTGGGTCAAGACCTCGACCGCCCCCGGCTCGCAGGTCGTCACCGGCTACTACGAGAAGGCCGGCCTGTGGCCGTACCTCGACAAGCTGGGCTTCAACCTGGTCGGCTACGGCTGCACCACGTGCATCGGCAACTCGGGCCCGCTCGACGAGAACGTGTCGGCCGCGGTCAACGAGCACGACCTCGCGGTCGTCTCGGTGCTCTCGGGCAACCGCAACTTCGAGGGCCGCATCAACCCCGACGTGAAGATGAACTACCTCGCGTCGCCGCCGCTGGTCATCGCGTACGCGCTCGCCGGGACCATGGACTTCGACTTCGAGTCCGACCCGCTGGGCCGCGACGCCGACGGCAACCCGATCTTCCTCCGGGACATCTGGCCGACGGCCGACGAGGTCCAGGCGACGATCGACGCGTCGATCGACCGGGACATGTTCACCGAGGACTACGCGAACGTCTTCGCGGGCGACGAGCGCTGGCAGGGCCTGCCCACGCCCGAGGGCTCGGTCTTCGAGTGGGACGACGAGTCGACCTACGTGCGCAAGCCCCCGTACTTCGAGGGCATGGGCCTCGAGCCGGAGGCGGTCGCGGACATCTCCGGCGCCCGCGTGCTCGCGAAGCTCGGCGACTCGGTCACGACCGACCACATCAGCCCCGCGGGGGCGATCAAGCCGGACAGCCCGGCCGGTCGCTACCTCACCGAGCACGGCATCGAGCGCAAGGACTTCAACTCCTACGGCTCGCGCCGCGGGAACCACGAGGTCATGATCCGCGGCACCTTCGCGAACAT
This sequence comes from Luteimicrobium xylanilyticum, assembly GCF_009429125.1. Classification (GTDB taxonomy): domain Bacteria; phylum Actinomycetota; class Actinomycetes; order Actinomycetales; family Cellulomonadaceae; genus Luteimicrobium; species Luteimicrobium xylanilyticum. Next base: position 2,180,420 of record NZ_CP045529.1, on the reverse strand, counting down.
CCGCCTCAAGAACCAGCTCCTCGACGGCGTGGAAGGCGGCTTCACGTACAACTTCGTGAAGGACGCCCAGGACACCATCTACGACGCGGCGCAGGACTACGCGGCGCAGGGCACCCCGCTCGTCATCCTGGGCGGCAAGGAGTACGGCTCGGGCTCGAGCCGTGACTGGGCCGCGAAGGGCACCGCGCTGCTCGGCGTGAAGGCTGTCATCACCGAGAGCTTCGAGCGCATCCACCGCTCGAACCTCATCGGCATGGGCGTCCTCCCGCTGCAGTTCCCCGAGGGCGAGGACGCCGGCTCGCTCGGCCTCGACGGCACCGAGACCTTCGACATCGCCGGGATCACCGCGCTCAACGAGGGCTCGACCCCGCGGACCGTCCACGTGACGGCCACCAAGGGCGACGGCGCCACGGTCGAGTTCGACGCGGTCGTGCGCATCGACACGCCCGGGGAGGCCGACTACTACCGCAACGGCGGGATCCTGCAGTACGTGCTGCGCTCGCTCGTGGGCTGAGACTCAGCGCCCCCGCGACGGCCGGGTCGACCTTCGGGTCGGCCCGGCCGTTCGTCGTCCGTGGAGGGTCGTGGACGGTGGCTGCCCTGGCCGCGTGCGGCGGGCGACCGGCGTCCGGGCGACGGTCTCGCGTCGAACCCGGGCGCGACGCTCCAGGGGTACGGGCAGCCGAGACGTGGATCGGGGCGCCCGACCCGGGCGGAGGTGCTGCGGCGGCCTCAGAGCGAGAGGTCGAGGGTGCGGGCGCCGTCCCACGGCTCGGCCCAGCCGAGCCGGTCGAGCAACGCGTCGAGGACCCCCGCCGTGAACCCCCAGATCAGGTGCTCGCGGTCCTCGGCACGCACGACGAAGCCCGGCGCCCGGTAGGCGTTGCTGCCGCGGTGGGCCACGACGGTCCGCCGGTTCTCCGGGTCGACGAGGTCCGCGACCGGCACCCGGAACACCTGTGCGGACTCGCCGACGTCGACGACGCGCACGGGTGTCGGGGTCGCCCACCAGCCCAGCACGGGGGTGACGAGGTGGTTGCTCACCGGGAGGGGGAGCGGCGGGAACGTGCCGAGCACCTCGACGCCCGACGCGTCGAGCCCGGTCTCCTCGACCGCCTCGCGCAGCGCAGCGCCGACGGGTCCGTCGTCGCCCGGGTCGACCCGTCCGCCCGGGAACGCGACCTGCCCGGCGTGCTGGCCGAGCGTGGGGGCCCGGGCCAGCAGCAGCACGTCGAGGTCGCGCGCGACCGCGGCGGCCCGGTGCGCGGACGGCGACGAGTCGAGCACGCCGAACAGGACGAGCACCGCGGCGTCGCGGACGCGGTCGGCATCCATCGTGCCGATGGCGTGCCGCCACGAGGTCGCCCAGCCGACGTCGCCGTGGACCAGCGCGGCGAGCTGGTCGCGCGCCGCGCCGGGCGGCGTCACCAGCTCTCCGGGACCGGCGCGCCCTCCGCGTACCCGGCGGCCGACTGGACCCCGACGACGGCACGCTCGAAGTACTCCTCGATCGTCGAGGCGCCCGCGTAGGTGAACGAGCTCCGGACGCCCGACGTGATCGAGTCGAGCAGGTCCTCGACGCCCGGGCGCCTCGGCTCGAGGTACATGCGCCCGGTCGAGATGCCCTCCTCGTACAGCCCCTTGCGAGCCCGGTCGAACGGCGAGCCGCCGACGGTGCGGGCCGCGACCGCGCGTGCGGACGCCATCCCGAACGAGTCCTTGTAGAGGCGACCCGTGCCGTCGTCGTGCAGGTCGCCGGGCGACTCGTGCGTCCCGGCGAACCACGAGCCGATCATGACCTGGGACGCCCCCGCGGCGAGCGCGAGCGCGACGTCCCGGGGGTGGCGGACGCCGCCGTCGGCCCAGACGTGCTTGCCGAGCTCGCGTGCCGCCTCCGCGCACTCGAGGACCGCGGAGAACTGGGGCCGCCCGACGCCGGTCATCATGCGCGTCGTGCACATGGCGCCCGGGCCGACGCCCACCTTGAGGATGTCGGCGCCGGCCGCGACGAGGTCGCGCACGCCGTCGGCCGTCACCACGTTCCCTGCGACGACGGGAACGTCGGGGGAGACGCTGCGGACGGCGTCGAGCGCCTGGAGCATCTTGACCTGGTGCCCGTGCGCGGTGTCGACGACGAGCGTGTCGATGCCTGCGTCGAGGAGCGCGCGCGTCTTGCCGGCGACGTCGCCGTTGATCCCGACGGCGGCCGCGACGCGCAGGCGTCCGGCGGCGTCGACCGCGGGCGCGTAGACGGAGGAGCGCAGCGCGCCCTTCTGGGTCAGGACGCCGACCAGGTTCCCGTCACGCACGACGGGCGCGAGGTGGTGCCGACGCTCGTGCAGGAGCGTGAACGCCTTCTCGAGCGCGCCGGCGTCGGCGCGGCCGTCCGGCCCGAGCGGTCCGAGCTCGCTCACGTCGAGCGTGGTCGGGTCGGGCGTCATCACCTCGCGCACCTGGGTGAAGAGGTCGACGCCCTGGCAGTCGCCGGTAGCGACGACCCCGACGGGCCGGCCCTGGTCGACGACCACCGCCGCGCCGTGGCTGCGCTTGCCGAGCAGGGACAGCGCCGTCTGGACGGTGTCGCCGGGTGCCACCACGACGGCCGACTCCACGACCGGGTCCTTCGACTTCACGTCCGCGACGACGTCCGCGACGACGTCGACGGGGATGTCCTGGGGGATCACCACGAGGCCGCCGCGGCGCGCCACGGTCTCGGCCATCCGACGGCCGGCGACGGCCGTCATGTTCGCGACGACGATCGGGATCGTCGTGCCCGTGCCGTCGGTGCTCGACAGGTCGACGTCGAAACGGGACGTGACGTCGGAGCGCGAGGGGACGAGGAAGACGTCGCCGTAGGTGAGGTCGGTCACGGGCGTCTGCCCGGGCAGGAAGCGCATGGTTCGAGTCTAGGGCGGCGCGGCCGTGGGACCCGTGGCGTGCGTCACGGTCCACCGGGCGCACCCACGACGCGCACACCCCGGCCACGTGGACGGCGCAGGTCGCCGCGTAGACTCGACCGATGGTCGGGCACCGGTGGTGCACCGGCCGCACGCGGCCCACGGGTCGACCGCACGACGAGAGGATGAGCGCCGATGGGGCTGCTGGAGCAGATCTCGGGACCACGGGACCTGGATGCGCTGAGCCCCGCGCAGCTGCGGCAGCTCGCCGCCGAGATCCGGGAGTTCCTGGTCCAGGCGGTCTCGCGCACCGGTGGGCACCTCGGCCCGAACCTGGGTGTCGTCGAGCTGACGCTCGCGATGCACCGGGTGTTCGAGTCGCCGCGCGACACGTTCGTGTTCGACACGGGCCACCAGTCGTACGTGCACAAGCTGCTCACCGGGCGGCAGGACTTCTCCACGCTGCGGCAGAAGGACGGCCTCGCGGGCTACCCGAGCCGCGCCGAGTCCGAGCACGACGTCGTCGAGAACTCGCACGCGTCCACCTCGCTGAGCTGGGCCGACGGGATCGCCCGGGCGAACACGGTGCGCGGTCTGCGCGACCGGCACGTGGTCGCGGTGATCGGCGACGGCGCGCTCACCGGCGGCATGGCCTGGGAGGCCATCAACAACATCTCCGCGGCCGAGGACCGGCGTCTCGTGGTCGTCGTCAACGACAACGGCCGGTCGTACTCGCCGACCATCGGCGGGATGGCGCACCACCTGGACACGCTGCGCACCACCGACGGCTACGAGAGCTTCCTCTCCTGGGGCAAGCGCACCCTGAACCGCTCGGGCCCGCCCGGACGCTTCGCGTACGAGTGGCTGCACGGCCTGAAGAAGGGCATCAAGGACGTCGTCGCGCCGCAGGGCATGTTCGAGGACCTCGGGCTCAAGTACATCGGCCCGGTCGACGGGCACGACGAGCAGGCCGTCGAGCGGGCGCTGCGCCAGGCCAAGGCGTTCGGCGGCCCCGTGATCGTGCACGCCATCACCGAGAAGGGTCGCGGGTACTCGCCCGCCGAGCAGGACGTCGCCGACCGCTTCCACGCGATCGGCGTCATCCACCCCGAGACGGGTCTGCCCATCGCGCCGTCGCGGTTCGGCTGGACCAAGGTCTTCGCGGACGAGCTGGTGCAGATCGGCCGCCGCCGCCCCGACGTCGTCGCGATCACGGGGGCGATGCTCGAGCCCGTCGGACTGCTGCCGTTCTCGCGCGAGTTCCCCGAGCGCACGATCGACGTGGGCATCGCCGAGCAGCACGCCGTGACGTCCGCCGCCGGCATGGCCTTCGCCGGCCTGCACCCCGTCGTCGCGCTGTACGCGACGTTCCTCAACCGGGCGTTCGACCAGGTCCTCATGGACGTCGCGCTGCACCGCGCGGGCGTGACGTTCGTGCTCGACCGGGCCGGGATCACCGGCCCCGACGGGCCCAGCCACCACGGCATGTGGGACCTCGCGATGCTGCGGCTCGTGCCCGGCCTGCGCCTCGCCGCGCCCCGCGACGAGGCCACGCTGCGCGAGGCGCTGCGCACCGCGGTCGACGTCGACGACGCGCCCACGGTCGTCCGGTACCCCAAGGGCTCGCTCGGCCCCGACCTGCCGGCCGTCGACCGGCTCGACGACGTGGACGTCGTGGCCCGTACGGGCCCGAGGTCCGATGCAGGCGACGCGCCGCGGGTGCTCCTCGTCGGCGTGGGCCCCATGGTCGGCACGGCCCTCGAGGCCGCGCGCGTCCTGGGAGAGCACGGCGTCCGGACGACGGTCGCGGCCCCGACCTGGGTCCTCCCGATGCCGTCGGCGCTGGTGAAGCTCGCAGGCGAGGCGGACCTCGTGGTCACCGTCGAGGACGGGCTCGCGGAGGGCGGCGTGGGCGCGCTCCTCGGTGAGCGGCTCACGGCCGAGGGGCACCTGGCGCGGATGCTCACGCTGGGCCTGCCGACGACCTTCGTCGACCACGCGAGCCGCGAGGAGATCGTCGCCAGGTACCGGCTCGGTGCCGCGGACGTCGCCGCCGACGCGCTCGCGGCGCTCGGTAGCCTGCGTCCGTGATCTGGCTCCTCGACCTCGACAACACCCTGCTGGCCCGCACCGACGCGTTCGCGGCGTGGGCCGCTGCCGCGGTCGCCGAGGCCGGCGCGTCCGACGAGGACCTCGCAGACGTCCTCGAGGTCGACCAGGACGGGCACGGCTCCAAGGAGGCGCTGGCGCGCGTGCTCATCGACCGGCTCGGCTGGGACGACGACGTGCCCGCCGCGATCACGCGGTTCCGGGCGGGCATCGTCGACGGCGTGCGGCTCTACGACGGCGTCCCGACGCTGCTCGAGGAGCTCCGCGACGCGGGCCACCGGGTGGCGGTCGTGACCAACGGGACGTCGGCGCAGCAGCGGGCGAAGATCGCGCGCTGCGGGCTCGGGTCGCGCGTGGACGCCGTCGTCGTCTCCGGCGAGGAGGGCGTCGCCAAGCCCGACCCGCGCCTCCTCGAGATCGCGCTCGACCGGCTCGGTGCCGCGGCCGTCGATCGTGACGAGGTGTGGATGGTGGGCGACACCGCGCACGCCGACGTCGCCGCGGGGCATGCGGCCGGCGTCCGGACGGCGTGGGTCTCCCACGGCCGCGCGTGGGCGGGGACGAGGCGTCCGGACGTCGTCGCGGCGACGACACGCGAGGCGATCGAGGTCGCGTCCGCGGTGGCCCGGTGACGTCGGGCAGGATGTCCGGCATGGCGACGAGCGAGGCCGACGGCCGCTGGGTGGTGCTGCTTCGGGGCGTCAACGTGGGCGGGGTGACGATCCGGTCGGCCGATCTGCGTTCCTGCGTCGAGGGGCTCGGCTTCACGGGCGTCCGGACCGTGCTCGCGAGCGGGAACGTGGTCGTCGACGCGACGGACGAACCCCTCGCGGACGCGAAGCGACGGATCGAGGCGGGGCTGGGGGAGCGGTTCGGCTACGACGCCTGGGTCGTCCTGCTGCGACAGGGGGCGCTCGGGGAGGTCGTGGAGGCGTTCCCGTGGCCGTCCCGGGAAGGCTGGCACGACGACGTGACGTTCGTCTCGGACCCGACCGTCCTCGACGAGCTCCTGGCCGCGGTGGACGCGCTCGGCCTCGATCCGGAGACCGACCCGGTCGCGGCGGGGGAGGGGGTCGTCTACTGGCAGGTGCGGCAGGGAGGCACCCTCGACGCTCCGTTCTCGAAGCTGTCGTCGAAGGCCCGCTACAAGGCGACGACGACCACGCGCAACGTCCGCACGCTGCGTCGTCTCCTGGGCTGAGGGTCTCGATCGTGGAGCACTCGGCAGAGCTTCGGTAAAAATACTGTGCCAAGCGCCTACCAACGCCGCCGTGCCCACTATGGCGTCAGCCACACCGTTGCCTGCCTAGACGGCGTGATGGACCAGACCTGGCTTGACCTTGGCTTTGCCTGATTCGCGCTCTTACGCTGAATTGAGTGAGCGGGCGACCAGGCACCGCTCCGGTCGACGGAATCGACGGACATCATGACTACGCACGCCACCCCGGTCCCTCAGCACCTGTCGCAGCAGGGGAGCGCGGACACCGCGCACGAGCCTGCGTGGGAGGGCTTCGTCGACGGGCCCTGGCGGGACGGCGTGGACGTCCGCGACTTCATCCAGCGCAACTACACCCCGTACGACGGCGACAGCTCGTTCCTGGCCGGCCCGACGGAGCGCTCCACCGCGCTCTGGAGCCGGCTCACCGCGATGTTCCCGGAGGAGCGGGAGAAGGGCGTCTACGACGTCGACGCGGCGACGCCCTCGACGATCACGGCGCACGCACCCGGCTACATCGACCGCGAGCACGAGCTCGTCGTCGGGCTCCAGACGGACGCCCCGCTCAAGCGCGCGATCATGCCGAACGGTGGCTGGCGCATGGTCGAGGGCGCGCTCGAGACGTACGGCTATCCCGTCGACCCGGTGCTGCGGAAGGTCTTCACGGAGTACCGCAAGACCCACAACCAGGCCGTGTTCGACGTCTACCCGCCGTCGGTGCGGGCAGCGCGGTCCTCGCACATCGTGACCGGCCTGCCCGACGCGTACGGTCGCGGACGCATCATCGGCGACTACCGCCGCGTCGCGCTGTACGGCGTCGACGCCCTCGTCGCCGCGAAGAAGGTCGACCGCGTCGCGATGGACATGCAGCCCGGGACCGAGGCGGTGCTGCGCGACCGTGAGGAGAACGCCGAGCAGCTCCGGGCGCTCGGCGAGCTCGTCGAGATGGCGGCGTCCTACGGGTGTGACGTGCGCCGCCCCGCGGCGAACGCGCACGAGGCGGTCCAGTGGCTGTACCTCGCCTACCTCGCCGCGGTGAAGGAGCAGAACGGCGCCGCGATGTCGCTGGGCCGGACGTCGACGTTCCTCGACGTCTACCTGCAGCGCGACCTCGATGCCGGCGTCCTCACCGAGGAGCAGGCGCAGGAGCTCGTCGACGACTTCGTCATCAAGCTGCGGATCGTGCGCTTCCTGCGCACCCCCGAGTACGACGCCCTGTTCTCGGGCGACCCGACGTGGGTGACCGAGTCGATCGGCGGCATGGGGGACGACGGGCGCACGCTCGTCACCAAGAACTCGTTCCGCTTCCTCCAGACGCTCTACAACCTCGGCCCGGCGCCCGAGCCGAACATGACGGTGTTCTGGACTCCGAGCCTGCCGCAGGGCTTCAAGGAGTTCTGCGCGCAGGTGTCGATCGACACGTCGGCGGTGCAGTACGAGTCGGACGACACGATCCGCGCCCACTGGGGTGACGACGCGGGCATCGCGTGCTGCGTGTCCCCGATGCGGATCGGCAAGCAGATGCAGTTCTTCGGCGCGCGCGTGAACGTCGCGAAGGCGCTGCTCTACGCGATCAACGGCGGCAGGGACGAGGTCACGGGGGCCCAGGTCTCGCCCGCGACCGCGCCGGTGGGCGACGGCGTCCTCGACTACGACGACGTCCTGGCACGGTTCGACGCGACGCTCGACTGGCTGGCGGCGACGTACGTCGAGGCGCTCAACTGCATCCACTGGGCCCACGACCGCTACGCGTACGAGCGCCTCGAGATGGCGCTGCACGACAAGGACGTGCTGCGGACCATGGCGTGCGGGATCGCGGGGCTGTCGGTGGCCGCGGACTCGCTGTCGGCGATCCGATACGCGCAGGTCACGCCCGTGCGCGACGACCGAGGCATCGTCGTCGACTACACGATCGACGGCGACTTCCCGACCTACGGCAACGACGACGACCGCGCCGACGAGATCGCGACGTGGCTCGTGGAGACGTTCATGGCGAAGGTCCGCCAGCACCCGACGTACCGCGACGCGGTGCCCACGCAGTCGGTCCTGACGATCACGTCGAACGTCGTCTACGGCAAGGCGACGGGGAACACGCCCGACGGGCGTCGGGCCGGCGAGCCGTTCGCCCCCGGGGCCAACCCGATGAACGGGCGTGACACGCACGGCATGCTCGCGTCGGCGCTGTCGGTCGCGAAGCTCCCGTACGACGACGCCCAGGACGGCATCTCGCTGACGAACACCGTGGTCCCCGCCGGGCTGGGCCGGGAGAAGGGCGAGCAGGTCACGAACCTCGCCGGCCTCCTCGACGCGTACTTCGGGTCGAACGGGTATCACATGAACGTCAACGTCCTGAACCGCGAGACGCTGCTGGACGCGATGGAGCACCCGGAGGACTACCCGCAGCTGACCATCCGGGTCTCCGGGTACGCGGTGAACTTCGTCCGGCTGACGCGCGAGCAGCAGCTCGACGTGCTGTCGCGCACGTTCCACGGTGCGGTCTGATGAGCACCCTCGCCGGTCTCGGCGTCGCGGAGGACCTCGAGCGGTCGGAGCGGCTGGCGGCGATGCGGTCGGGAGAGCTTGGGTCGGTGCACTCCTGGGAGCTCGTGACCGCGGTCGACGGGCCGGGCACGCGGCTCACGGTCTTCCTCAGCGGTTGCCCGCTGCGCTGCCTGTACTGCCACAACCCCGACGCGCTCGCCATGAAGGACGGGCGCCCGGTGACGGCCGACGAGCTGCTCGCGCGGGTGGCACGGTACGTCCCGGTGTTCCGGGCGACCGGGGGAGGGCTCACGCTCTCGGGTGGTGAGGTGCTCATGCAGCCCGCGTTCGCGGCGCGCGTCCTGCGCGGCGCCAAGGAGCTCGGCGTCCACACGACGCTCGACACCTCCGGGTTCCTCGGGGCCCACGCGACCGACGCGATGCTCGACGACACCGACCTCGTGCTGCTCGACGTGAAGTCCGGCGACCCCGAGACGTACCGGCGCGTGACCGGGCGCGACCTCGAGCCGACGTTCGTGTTCGGCCGCCGGCTCGCGGCGCACGGCACGCGCGTCTGGCTCCGCTTCGTCCTGGTGCCTGGGCTCACCGACGACGTCGACAACGTCGAGAAGGTCGTCGCCTACGCGGCGGAGCTCGAGCGGATCCGCCCGGGGACCGTGGAGCGCGTCGAGGTGCTGCCGTTCCACCAGATGGGCCGCGACAAGTGGCGTGTCCTCGGGCGGACGTACGAGCTCGAGGGAACGCATCCGCCGACGGCGGAGCTCACCGAGCGCGTGCGCGGGCAGTTCCGCGCCCACGGGCTCACCACGTATTGAGCTCACCACGCGGCAGCTCCCGGTGCTATCGTCGTGATATCAGCCGGCATCGTCGGACCACGAGCATCGGAGGAGAGACGCCATGAGCACGACGAGCACCCTGGTGGTTCGCTTCGAGCCGGACGAGAAGCGTGCCATCGAGGCTGCCGCCGAGCGCGAGGGCCGGTCGCAGAACGACATCGTTCGCGAGGCCGTCCGCGCCTACGCACAGCGTCGGACGGAGCTCCGAGACCGGTTGATCGCCGACGCGATCCGGGAGTACAAGCCTGTCCTCGACCGACTCGCGTGAGCGGGTCCGTCGGCACCGGTCCCGTCGAGTACCTCGAGGTCGACGACCTCCTGGCCGCAGGACGGGCGCTGCTCGAGAAGGAGCCCGTCGTCCGCGACTGGGGCGCGCTCGACTCGGCGGTCCACCGGCCACAGAGCTCGATGTTCGGGGTCGAGGCATACCCGACGCTCGACACGAAGGCCGCCGCACTCATGCTCTCGGTCGTGCAGAACCACGCGCTCGTGGACGGCAACAAGCGACTCGGTGTCGTCGCGGTCGTCGTGTTCTACGGACTCAACGGACGCCGCTTCGTCGCACCCCACGAGGAGCTCTTCTCGCTGACCATGGCCATCGCCGACGGTTCCCTGGGCGATGTCGCCACGGTCGCTGCGACCATCGCGCCCTGGGCGCGCTGACCGGGGCTCGCATTCCGCTTGCTTCGGCCCAGGTCGGGCTGGCAGCGTCGGCGCATGACGACGCCCGCCGCACCGCCTGCCGCCCCCGAGACGCCCGTCGCTCTGACCACCGAGGAGATCTGGCCGTTCGCCGGCCTGCGAGTCGTGAGCGACGACCTCGAGCTCCGCTACCTCGACGACGACCTGCTGTTCCGCCTCGCGGAGGTCGCGGCCCAGGGAGTGCATGCCGAGGACGCTATGCCGTTCACCACGCCGTGGACGCGTGGCACCCCGCTCGACGTCGCCCGCAGCGTCGTGACCTACCACTGGGGTGGGCGAGGAGCCGTCTCGGGCACTGGCAACACGCGGCTCGAGCTCGCGGTTCTGAGCGCCGGCGAGCCCGTCGGGATCCAAGGTTTCTTCGGTACCGACGTCGCCATCACCCGAACCGTCGAGACGGGGTCGTGGCTCGGGCTCGCGTACCAGGGCCACGGCATCGGGACCCGGATGCGGCGTCTCGTCCTGCATCTGCTGTTCGAGGGGCTGGGGCTCGACGTCGCCGTGACGACGGCGTTTGCCGACAACGCGCCCTCCAACGGCGTCACGCGCCGGATCGGCTACGAGCCGAACGGCGTCGACGTCGTCGCGCGGGAGGGGAAGCCGGCGCTGAGCAACCGCTACCGACTCACCCGGGAGGCGTGGGAGGCGCAGGCCGACCGGCCGGACGTCGAGCTCCACGGCGTCGCCCCGGTCCGCAGCTTCCTCGGCCTGGACGCCGGTCCCAGCGCACCATCCGATCGCGCGAGGTAGTACGGCCGCCGGTATACTTCGTGGGATCAGGTCCCGGTGTCGGCGTAGGTCCAGACGGTCCAGCGCTCGATGCGCACGCGGACGACCGGGCCGCGCGGCGGGTCGTCCCGGTACTGCGGGTAGCGCTCGGCGAGGGCCTCGAGCGCCGTGTCGAACGCGGGTCCGTCATGGTCGAGGCGCGCGAGGCCGTCGGCGCGGACCCACCACAGGCGGGTCCAGTCGTCGTCGTACCGGTCGGCGAGCACGGTGACGCGCGGGTTGTCGGCGATGTTCGCAAGCCGTCGGAGCCGGTGCGTGCTCTTGGGCTTCTGGTCGACGGCGGTGACGAGGTCGTCGCCCATGAGAGCTAACGTCACGGGCACGACGTGCGGCTGGGCGTCGGCGCCGGTGGTCGCGAGGTGGGCGTGCCGGGCGCCGGCGAGCCGTTCACGGCAGGTCGCCTCGTCGAGTCGCATGCCTCGGATTCTGTACCCGTTCAGGGCTCATGACGACGGCGCCCGCACCCGGGAGCGGGTGCGGGCGCCGTCGTCGGACGCGCGGAGTGCGTCAGCCGCGCGGGACGTTCGCGACGCCGTCGGGCAGGAACCGCTTGCCCAGGACGCGCTCGGAGTAGCCCGAGCGGTCCAGGTAGGGCGTGATGCCGCCGAGGTGGAACGGCCAGCCGGCGCCGAGGATCATGCAGAGGTCGATCTGCTGGGGGGTCGCGACGACGCCCTCGTCGAGCATGAGCCCGATCTCGCGGGTGAGGGCGGTGAGGGTCGCGTCGAGGACGCCGGCTGCGTCGAGCGCCTGGGTGGCGTCGGCCGCACCGGCTCCGCCCGCGCCGTCGAACACACCCTGGATCTCCGGGTTGACCGGCTTGGGCAGGCCCTTGGCGGGCGCGTCGAGGACGACGCGCGTCCCGTCGGCGACGAGCTTCTCGAGGCCGGGGGAGGCGGGGAAGCGGTCGCCGAGGTCCTCGCGCAGCGACTGGAGCACGTGCAGGCCGACGGCGGGGCCGACGAGGTCGAACAGCTCGAACGTCGGCATGGGGAAGCCGAGCGGGTCGGTGGCGCGATCGGCGACCTCGACGGGGGTCCCGTGCTCGACGGCCTCGACGATCTTGCCCATGACGAGCACGAGGAGCCGGTTGACGACGAACCCGGGGCGGTCCTTGACGAGCACCGACGTCTTGCGGAGCTTCTTGGTGACGGCGAACGCGGTCGCGAGGGCCTCGTCGGACGTCTTCTCCGCGTGGATGACCTCGACGAGCGGCATGGCGGCGACGGGGTTGAAGAAGTGGATCCCGACGACGCGCTCCGGGTGCTGGAGGTCGGCCGCCATCTCGGTGATCGACAGGGCCGAGGTGTTGGTCGCGAGGATCGTCTCCGGCGACACGATGCCCTCGAGCTCGGCGAACACCTTCTTCTTGAGGCCGAGGACCTCGGTCACGGCCTCGATCACGAAGTCGCACGTCGCGAAGTCCTGGACGTCGGTGGTCCCGTGCACCTGCGCGGTGATGCGCGCGGCGGTGTCCTTGGACATGCGGCCGGTCGAGACGAGGCGCGCGAGCTGGGACTGGACGAAGCCGAGGCCCTTGTCGACGCGTTCCTGGTCGATGTCGCGCATGACGACCGGCACCTGCAGGCGCTGGGCGAACAGCAGCGCGATCTGCGCGGCCATGAGCCCGGCGCCGACGATGCCGACCCGCGTGACGGGACGCGCGAGCGACGGGTCGGGGGCGCCGACGGGCTTCTTGCCGTGCGAGACGAGCTGGAACGCGTACACGCTCGCGCGCATCTCGTCGGTCATGATGAGGTCCGCGAGCGCCTCGTCCTCGGCGGCGAACGCCGTGGTCTTGTCGGAGTCACGGGCGGCGGTGACGAGGTCGAGCGCGCGGTAGGGCGCGGGGCGCGAGCCGTGGACGGTCGCGTCGAGGCGCTGGCGGGCCGCGTCGGTGACGCCCTTCCAGGTGGCCTCGTCGTCGAGCGGGCGCCGCTCGACGACGATCTCGCCGCGCAGGATCGCCGCGGTCCAGCGGATGGACTCCTCGAGGAAGTCGGCGGCGTCGAAGATCGCGTCGGCGAGCCCGAGCTCGTAGGCCTCCGCGGCCTTGAACGGCTTGTTCTGGGCGGGACGGGTGAGGATGACGTCGAGGGCCTTCTGCACGCCGATCAGCCGGGGCACGAGGTACGCGCCGCCCCAGCCGGGAACGAGGCCGAGGCCGGTCTCCGGGAGGGCAATGGCTGCGGCGTCGGACGCGACGGTCCGGTAGTCGCAGTTGAGGGCGATCTCGAGGCCCCCGCCGAGCGCGACCCCGTTGATGTACGCGAAGGTCGGGACGCCGACCTCGGACAGGGCTCGGTAGGCGGCGTGGCCGCCCTGGCCGAGGGTGAGGGCGTCGTCGCGGGAGGTCACGGCGGCGACCTGGGTGAGGTCGGCGCCCGCGGCGAGGAAGTACGGCTTGCCGGTCACGCCGACGGCGACGATCTCGCCGGCGGTCGCGCGCTCGTGCAGGCGCTCGACGACGGCCTGCAGCTCCGCGATGCCCTGCGGGCCGAGGGTCGTGGGCTTGGTGTGGTCGAGCCCGTTGTCGAGGGTGACGAGGGCGAGCGTGCCGAGGTCGTCGGGGAGCGCGACGTCGCGCACGAGGAAGTGGGTGACCCGCTCGGCGCGCGGGGTGGGTGCGGCGGGGGTCGCAGCGGTGTCGGTCATCGGTGATCCGTCCCTGGGTTGAAGTTCATCGGGTGCGGCGTCGGCTCAGCGGCGCGTGGCGTCGGAGTGGCCGGAGTAGTCGGCGTGGTTCGGGTTCTCCCAGATCACCGTGCCGCCCATGCCGAGGCCGACGCACATGGTGGTGATGCCGTACCGCACGTCGGGGTGCTGCTCGAACTCGCGCGCGAGCTGCGTCATGAGGCGCACGCCCGACGACGCGAGCGGGTGCCCGACGGCGATCGCGCCTCCGTACGGGTTCACGCGCGGGTCGTCGTCGTCGATTTTGAAGTGGTCGAGGAACGCGAGGACCTGGACGGCGAACGCCTCGTTGATCTCGAACAGGCCGATGTCGTCGATGGTCAGCGACGCCTTGGCGAGCGCCTTCTCCGTGGACGGGATCGGGCCGAAGCCCATGATCTCGGGGTCGACGCCCGCGAACGCGAACGAGACCATCCGCATGCGCGGTGCGAGGCCGAGCTCGTCCGCGATCTCGCCGGACGCGACGAGCGACATGGTCGCGCCGTCGGTCAGCGGGGACGCGTTGCCCGCGGTCACGCGGCCGCCCGGGCGGAAGGGCGTCTTGAGGTTCGCGATGGCCTCGACGGTCGTGCCGGGGCGGGGGAGCTCGTCGGCCGTGGCGAGGCCCCAGCCGAGCTCCGAGCGCACGGCGACGGGCACGAGGTCGGGCGTGATGTTGCCGTCCGCGAGCGCGCGGGCGTACCGGGCCTGGGACTGGACGCCGTAGGCGTCGGCGCGGTCCTTGGTCAGGTGCGGGAAGCGGTCGTGGAGGTTCTCGGCGGTGGCGCCCATGACGAGGGCGTCGCCCTCGACGAGGTGTTCGGTGAGGAAGCGGGGGTTGGGGTCCGCGTCGAAGCCCATGGGGTGGTGGCCCATGTGCTCGACGCCGCCGGCGAGGGCGACGTCCTGCATGCCGGCCATGATCCCGGAGGCGGTGGTGGTGACGGCGGTCATCGCGCCGGCGCACATGCGGTCGATGGCGTAGCCGGGGACGGTCTTGGGGAGCCCGGAGAGGACGGCCACGGACCGGCCGAGGGTGAGGCCCTGGTCGCCCTGCTGCGTGGTGGCTGCGATCGCGACCTCGTCGATGCGCTCGGGCGGGAGCTCGGGGTGGCGGCGCAGGAGCTCGCGCACGGTCTTGACGGCGAGGTCGTCGGCGCGGGTGCCGGCGTACAGGCCGTCGGGCCTGGCCTTGCCGAACGGGGTGCGTACGCCGTCGACGAAGACGACGTCACGCACGGTCGGGCGGGTGGAGGCGGTGGTCATTGCTTCTCCTGATCTGGACTGCGATGTCCTGGGCGGTCCGTCGACGCGAGAAACACGATACCGCGAGTCCTAGGAAAGTCCACGCACTCCTCCTCGCGGCGGGGTGACGTGCGCCACGACGCCGTCGGCACGGCGCCCTACGATGCGTGCATGACAGACCTGCCGCAGCCCTCGGAAGCGTCCGTCTCCTCGGTGGAGATCGAGCACAGGTTCGAGGCTCCGCTCGCCGTCGTCTGGCGGGCGTGGACGGATCCCGAGCGTGTGAGCAGGTGGTGGGGGTCGGATCCTGACGGCGTCGTGACGTCCGCCGAGCTCGACGTCCGCGTCGGAGGCCGGTTCGAGATCTCGTTCCGGGACCCGAGCGGCGACGCGCACACGTCCCGCGGGGAGTACCTCCGCGTCGAGGAACCGGACGTCCTGGACTTCACGTGGTCGTGGGAGTCCGAGCCGGGCGCCGTGTCACGGGTCACGGTGGAGCTCGTCGGTGACGGTGACGCCACCGTGATGCGGTTCGTGCACGGGGAGCTGGTCGGGGTCTCGTCGCACGACTACGCGCCAGGGTGGCGCCGCACGTTCGGCAAGCTGGACGCCGTGCTGGCCGACCAGCGGTGACGACGACGGCGGCGCACCCCGGGTGGGAGCGCCGCCGTCGTGAGCGAGCGTGGGGGTGAGGTCAGCCGCGGACCTTGCGCACCGCCTTCTTCGCGAGGGGGAGCGCCTTGTTCCACATGCTGTAGAGCGGGGAGAACGGGACGTCGAACGACGCGGTCAGCTCGTCCTCGTGCTGCGCGAACGACTTCTTGAACTCGGAGATCCCGTCGTTGAGCAGGCCGTTCATGTCGTAGCGGCGCAGCCCGGCGTCGCGGGAGATCGTGACGGCCTTCCACTTCACGGGCGCGTTGGCGCGCAGCGAGCGGCCCGCGTCGTTCTGACCGCCGTACAGCTCGAACGCGGTCGTGGCGGACACGACGTCCCACACGAACGAGCACGGCTTGCCGTCGGCGTCGAACGCGGCGACCAGGAGCGACCGGTCGCCGAGGTAGCGGTGGATCGCGAGGTAGTACTCGTCGTCGTGCAGGGCGAACCCGGCCCGGGACGCGGTCTCGTGGTAGACGTCCAGGACGCCGCGGACCTCGTCCTCGGTCTCGACGCGGCGGACGTCGAGGCCGGTGCGCAGGCCCTTGCGGATGTCGTAGCGGGTGGTGCGGGACATCGCGGCGAGCAGCTCGTCCTCGGTCTTCGACAGGTCGAGGATGAGCGTCTTGGGGTAGAGGATCGGGTTCGGCGACGGCACGGCGCCCGCGACCTCGAGCGGGTCGGACGCGTCCCAGTCGGGCTCGAACGTCACCGAGATCCCGCCGATCTCCTTGCGGCACCAGTTCGCGACCGCGTCGCACACGAGCCCGCGCAGCGCGGGGTCCGGCACGACCGGGCCGCGCGGGACGTGGGCGAGCGAACGGAACGGCGACGGGAGCTGGCGGACGAGGACCTGCGCGAGGCCGATCGTCTCGTCGCCCTGCGAGATCTCGACGTGGTGGGAGGTCCAGGCGCCGTCGGCCTTGACCTGGCCCCAGCCCCAGAGCTGGAGCGGGTGACCGCCGAGCCGGTCGACCTCGGAGTCCCAGAGGGTCTGGTCGTCGATCACGGTCACGAGAGGGGAGGAACCGGGCATGGCCTGAACCTTACCCGGCGCGGAGCGCCACCCGTGGCCGCGTCGGCCGACGGCTCAGGCGCCGGCCAGCGCGTCCACGAGCGGCTGCGCCACGAGCCCGATCTGCCACTCGCGCGCGCCGCGGCCACGCAGGAACGCGGCCACGCCGTCGAGCGTGAACGGCTCGGGCGGCGTCCAGCACAGGCGGCGCAGCGCGTCCGGCTGCAGGAGGTTCTCCGTGGGCAGGTGGTGGTCCTCGGCGATCTGGGCCACGAGCGGTCGGGCGACCTCGAGCCGCGCCCAGGCGGCCGGGTCGCGGTCCGCCCACGCGCGGGCCGGTGGCGGCGCGTCCGTGCCCGGACCGCGCAGCGACGGGAGGGCGTCGGCGGGCAGCGCCAGCGCCTCGGAGATCGCGCGCTGCCAGACCGGTGCGCGCCGCTTCGTGCCCTTGCTCGCGAACTCGGGCAGGCGTGTCAGGTCGGCCACCGTGCGCGGCAGCGCCTGGGCGGCGGCGACGATCGCCCGGTCGGGCAGGACCCGTCCGGGGGACAGGTCGCGCAGCCGCGCGTTCGCGTCCCGGGCCTCCCACAGCCCGCGGACGACGGCGAGGCGGCGCCGGTCGCGCAACGCGTGCGAACCCGAGGTCCGTCGCCACGGGTCGACGCGAGGCGGCGCCGGGGGCGCGAGCCGCTCGGACTCGAACTCCTGCGCCGCCCAGTCGGCCTTGCCCTGCTCGGTGAGCTCGGCGAGCAGGTGCTCACGCAGCGGCACCAGGAGCTCGACGTCCAGGGCCGCGTACTTCAGCCAGTCCTCCGGGAGCGGGCGCGTCGACCAGTCCTGGGCCGAGTGCTCCTTCGCGAGACCGAGGCCCAGGACGCGCGCCACCACGGCCCCGAGCCCGACCCGCTCGTACCCGAGCAGGCGTGCCGCGAGCTCGGTGTCGAACACGCGAGCCGGTCGCATCGCCAGGTCGGCGAGACCCGGCAGGTCCTGGGTCGCCGCGTGCAGCACCCACTCCGCGTCGCCGAGGGCGTCGCCGAGCTCGCGCAGGTCCTCGAACGGCACCGGGTCCACCAGGAACGTGCCGACGTCCTCGCGGCGCACCTGCACCAGGTAGGTCCGCTGGCCGTACCGGTACCCGGACGCGCGCTCGGCGTCGACGGCCACGGGTCCGGTGCCCGCCGCGAGACGCTCGACGGCGTCCCGGTAGGCCGCCGGCGTCGCCACGACGCGCGGCACACCGCCCGCGGGCTCGCGCAGCGGGGTGACGTCGGGCTCGGGGGCGGGAGCGGCGTCGTCGGTGGTGCCCTGGGTCACGAGCCGCTCCCGGCGCGGCGCGCGCGCAACGGGGTCACGCCCTCGGGGAGGGCGGGGCGGCCTGCGACCGACCCCATCAGGTGGGCCCAGGCGTGCAGGTGCGGTGCGAGGTCCGGCGTCGTGGGGGTCCAGGACGCACGGATCTCGATCTCGTCCGCCTCCGGGGTGTCGGCGAGCGAACCAAAGCTCTCGGAGATCACGCGTGTCACGGTACCGCCGTGGGCGCGCGAGCCCGCACCCGCCGAGACCAACGCCTCGCGCAGCCACGTCCACGCGACCTCCGACAGGAGGGGGTCGCGCACCAGGTCCCGCTCGAGGGGGGCACGGACCATCGTCACCGCGCGGAACCGCCCCTGCCAGACCTCCTGGCCGTCCGGGTCGTACAGGACCACGAACCTCCCCGAGGCGGCGTCGGTCGCGTGGGCGCCGTGCCCGGCGAGCTCACCCGTGAGCGCGAGCGCGAACGGAGCCACCCGGGTCGGCGCCGGAATCTCGTGGAGGGAGACGTCCGCACGCACCTGCACGCCCCGCAAGGAGCGGAGCGCGCGCTGGAACTCCTCGGGCACGTGCACCTCGCCGGCCGGACTCACACGGGCACTGTAGGTGCAGGTCGGCCCGTTCTCGTGGAGGTGGACGGCGTGCCGCCGTGGAGCGTGTCTGGACTACGCTGGCAACGAAGCCTCAGAGCATTCCCGATGTTTTCCTTCCGACCACCGCCTAGGAGTCTTCAGCATGTCCGCACGCGCACAGATCGGTGTCACTGGCCTCGCTGTGATGGGCCGCAACCTCGCACGGAACTTCGCCCGGCACGGGTACACCGTCGCGGTGCACAACCGCTCCTACGCCAAGACCGAGTCGCTCATCGCGGACCACGGCGGCGACGGCGACTTCGTCCCGTCGGAGTCCACGGCGGACTTCGTGGCCTCCATCGAGCGCCCCCGCAAGATCGTCATCATGGTCAAGGCGGGCGACCCGACCGACGCCGTCATCGACGAGCTCATCCCGCACCTCGAGGAGGGCGACGTCGTCATCGACGGCGGCAACGCGCACTTCCCCGACACCATCCGCCGCGAGCACAAGCTCGCCGAGCTCGGCCTCCACTTCGTCGGCATGGGCGTCTCCGGCGGCGAGGAGGGCGCGCTCAACGGGCCCAGCATCATGCCCGGCGGCCCCAAGGAGTCGTACACCACCCTCGGCCCGATCCTCGAGGACATCTCCGCGAAGGTCGACGGCACGCCGTGCTGCACCTGGGTCGGGCCCGACGGCGCAGGCCACTTCGTCAAGATGGTCCACAACGGCATCGAGTACGCCGACATGCAGCTCATCGCCGAGGCGTACGACCTCCTCAAGCACGGGCTCGGCGAGTCCGCGGCCGGGATCGGCAAGATCTTCGAGCAGTGGAACGCGGGGGACCTCGAGTCCTTCCTCATCGAGATCACCGCCGACGTGCTCCAGCACGTCGACGCCGCGACCGGCAAGGCGTTCGTCGACATCGTCCTCGACCAGGCGGAGCAGAAGGGCACCGGCCGCTGGACCGTGCAGAACGCCCTCGACCTGGGCGTCCCGATCACGGGTATCGCCGAGGCCACGTTCGCCCGCGCGCTGTCCGGGTCCGTCCCCCAGCGCGAGGCGGCGCGCGGCGTCCTGCCGGGCGACGCCGGCACCTGGCAGATCGAGGACCGCGACGCTTTCGTCGAGGACGTCCGCCTCGCGCTGTACGCGTCGAAGCTCGTCGCCTACTCGCAGGGCTTCGATCAGATCGCCGCCGCGAGCGCCGAGTACGGCTGGGGCGTCGACCGTGGCGCCATGGCCCGCATCTGGCGGGGTGGCTGCATCATCCGCGCGAAGTTCCTCAACCGGATCACCGAGGCGTACGAGCGCGACGAGAACCTGCCGCTCCTGATCGCGGACCCGTACTTCGCGGACGTCGTCGGCAAGGGGCTCGCGGCGTGGCGCCGGATCGTGGCGCAGGCCGCGCTCAACGGCGTCCCGACGCCGGCGTTCGCGTCGTCGCTGTCGTACTACGACGGCGTGCGGGCGGATCGTCTGCCCGCCGCGCTGATCCAGGCGCAGCGCGACTTCTTCGGGGCGCACACCTACCGCCGGGTGGACCGTGAGGGCACGTTCCACACCGAGTGGTCGGGCGACCGCAGCGAGACCGAGGCGTGAGCCGTCGCGTCACCGCGCACGGCGCCCCCGTCGTCCGGCCCGTCGTCCTGGGCGGTGACGCGGGGGCGTACAGCCTGGCGCGCGCGTTCCACGAGGCGTACGGCGTCCGCTCGACGGTCGTGACGATCGTCCCGACCCGCAACGTCCGGTACTCGAAGATCCTCGACAACCTCGTCGTGCCCGGTCTGGACGACCCGGACGTCATGGTGCGGACGATCCGCGACCTGGCGGCGCAGTCGGACGTGCCCCTCATGGTCGTGACGTGCGTCGACTGGTACGTGCGGGCGCTGGCCGAGCACCGGGCGCGGCTCGAGGACGTCGCGATCGTCCCCTACACGCGGCTCGACCTGCTCGACCGCGTGATGGACAAGCAGCGCTTCTCCGAGCTCTGCCTCGAGCTGGGGGTGCCGCACCCGCGCACGGTGGTGCGTCAGGGCGGCGACCAGGTCGGCGAGCTCGACCTGCGGTTCCCGATCATCGCGAAGCCCGGCGACAACGCGGCCTGGCACCACGTGAAGTTCCGGGGCAAGAGGAAGGTCCACGAGCTGACCTCCGCCCAGGAGCTCCAGTGGCTCCTGACCGCCGCCGGGGACGCGGGCTACCGGGGTGCGTTCATCGTGCAGGAGTTCGTGCCCGGCTCGGACGCCCAGATGCGGATCATGACCACGTTCTCCGACGGGCGCGGCTACGTGCGCACGGCGGTGGGCGGGCACGTCCTGGTCGAGGAGCACACGCCGGGCACGCTCGGGAACCCCGCGGCGATCCTCACCGGTCCGCACCCGCAGATCGAGGCCGACGCGCGCAGGCTCGTCGAGCACCTCGGCTGGACGGGGTTCGCGAACTTCGACATCAAGGTCGACCCGCGCGACGGGAAGGGCTACTTCTTCGAGCTCAACCCGCGCACGGGCCGGTCCAACTACTACATGACCGCGAGCGGGGTGAACCCCGCGAAGCTGTGGGTCACCGAGCACGTGCTCCACGGCAACATCCCGGTGCCGATCCGGCAGCAGGTGCTGTACCGGATCGTGCCGGGATTCCTGCTGCGACGGTACGTCAGAGCCGCCGACGACCCCGAGGTCCGTGCCCGGCTCAAGCAGGTGCGGCGCGTCGCGCACCCGCTGCGGTACGGGCGCGACCGGTCGCTGCGCCGCGACGCGTGGATCTGGCTGTCCGAGCTCAACCAGGTCCGCAAGTTCCGGCAGTTCTACCCGGTCTCCGATGCGCGCGCCACGGCGTACCGGCCGACGGGCTCGCCCGCCGAGGCGGGGACGCCGCGTGGCTGAGCGGACCTCACCCGAGCACGCCGACGAGCCCCTCGTCGGCGTGCTCGGCGGCGTCGGCCCGATGGCGACCGCCTACTTCCTGCAGCGCGTCGTCGCCCTGACCCGGGCCGAGCGCGACCAGGATCACCTCGACATGGTGGTCTTCGACCATGCGACGATCCCGGACCGCACGGACTTCGTGCTCGGCCGCTCGTCCGCCGACCCGGGACAGGTGCTGGCGCGGGACGCACGCCGGCTCGAGGCGTTCGGTGCTGCCTTCCTCGTGATGCCGTGCAACACGGCACACCACTTCACCCGTCAGGTCGTCGAGGCGGTCGACGTGCCGTTCGTGTCGATCGTGGAGGCGACCGTCGACGCCGTCCGCGCGCGGATCGCCGACCGCACCGTCGTCGGGCTCCTCGCGACCGAGGGGACCGTCGCCGCCCGCGTCTACCAGGACGCGTTCGCCGAGCACGGCATCGAGACCATCGTCCCCGACGACGACGACCAGGCCGTCGTGTCGGCGGTGATCTACGAGCAGGTCAAGGCAGGAAGGCCCGTGGACCTGCCCGCACTGCAGGGCGTCGTCGGGCGGCTGCAGGACCGGGGGGCGGCTGCCGTCGTGCTCGGCTGCACCGAGCTGTCGGTGGCCGCCGTCGACCACGGCTTGCTCGTCGACCCCGTCTACGTCGACTCCCTCGACCAGCTCGCGCGCGCGACCATCGTCCGCGCGGGCCACGAGGTCCGCGCGGACTGACGGCCGGTCAGCCGATCTCGCTCGTGCCCGCGTACAGGTGCAGGACGGGGAGGTCGGCGAGCTCCTCGCGGGCCCGCGAGGCCCAGTCGCGGTGGAACGTGTCCTCGACCGCGTGCGGGTACGTCACGACGACGAGCTCGAGGACGTCGCCGCGGGCGGCGCGCTCCTGCACGGTGGGCAGCGGGTCGTCCGCCGTGACGATCCCCGACGCCTCGCGGCCCGCGGCGGCGAACAGGTCTTCCGTCTCGGCGACCTGCTCCTCCGCCGTCTTCTCGGCCTGCGGCTTCGACGGGACGTCACGGCGCAGGTCGTGCCACGCCTGCTTGAGCTCGCCCACGCTGAGGTGGTCGATCAGCTCGACGGCGAAGTTCCGCTCCGAGTCGGCGGGGACGAGCACCTCGTACCGCAGGTCGTCTTCGGGGTGCATGTCGACGATGTGCTGGACGTCGGCCTGGGCGAGCGCGTCCTCCGCGAGGACGAGGACGGTCTTCGTGGCGGGCGCGGCGGGCTGCGGTGCGGGGGCGTTCTCGGTCATGCCCCGACCCTAGCGGCGCGCCGCCGCCCGTGCGGCCCTAGGGTGGGCGCGTGACAGGGCGGACGGATGCGCGGACGGTGGTCGTCGCCGGGGGAGCGGGCTTCCTCGGGCGGATCGTGGTGACGGACCTCGTGCGGCGCGGGTGCACGGTCGCGGTTCCCACGAGACGGCCGGACTCGGTGCGCGACCTGTCGGCCGTGCTCGACGACGCGCCCGGTCGGCTCGTCGTGGTGCCGCTCGACGCGTCCGGACCCGCCGGTGCAGTGCCCGCGCTCGCCCGACTGGACCCGGCGCCGTCGGCGGTCGTGGCGTCCCTGGGCGGCTGGAGCATCGGCCCCCACCTGCTCGACCTGGCCCCCGACGCCTGGCAGCGCGCCCTCGACGACCACCTCACCGCGCACCTGCGTGCCATGCAGGCGTACGTGCCGCTCGTCGACGGGCAGGACGACGCCGTGTACGTCACGACGAACGGCGCCGCGGCGGACGAGCCCATGGTCGGGTCCGGACCCGTCAACGTGACGGGCGCGGCGCAGCGGATGCTGCTGCGCGCCGTGGCGCTCGAGCACGACGGTGGGGTGCGGTTCCACGAGGTGGCGTTCCTCGCGGCCGTCGCCGGCGACGACCGCAACCTCGACCCCCACGCGGAGCTCGGTCACGAGGCGGTCGCTGCAGCCGTGCGCGGGGTGCTCGACGACCCGGGCTCGCCCCAGCTCGTGCGTGTCGCACCGCACGGCCGCCGCCGGCCCGCAGAGGCGAGCGAGACCTGAGTCACAGCGAGCGTCGCCCGACCCGACGTACGCTGGACGGTCGTGACCACTCCTGTCCCCGCGCTGAGCGACGTCGTCCCGCACGTCTCGCCGGACCGACTGCTCGCCGACCTCGTCCCGCCGCGGCACTTCGCCGCCGCCCGGTTCAGCACCTACCGGGCCAACCCGGACTTCCCGACCCAGCAGGCCGCGCTGACGCGGCTGCAGGAGGTGGCGCAGGTCCTCGTGAAGCCGCGCACCGGCGGGCTGTTCAAGCGGGCCAAGAAGCAGGCACCCCCGGCCGTGTACCTGGACGGCGGCTTCGGCGTCGGCAAGACGCACCTGCTCGCCTCCCTCGCGCACGAGGTGGGGCTCGAGCGGGTCGCGTTCGGCACGTTCGTCGAGTACACGAACCTCGTGGGCGCGCTCGGGTTCCGGCAGACGGTCGACGCGCTGGCCACGAAGACCCTGGTGTGCATCGACGAGTTCGAGCTCGACGACCCGGGTGACACGGTCCTCATGTCGCGTCTCCTGCGCGAGCTCGCGGACGCGGGCGTCTCGCTGGCTGCGACGTCGAACACTCTCCCGGAGTCCCTGGGCGAGGGCCGGTTCGCCGCCGAGGACTTCCTGCGCGAGATCCAGGCGCTGTCCTCGCGCTTCGAGGTCCTGCGGATCGACGGGCCCGACTACCGCCACCGCCCGACCGTCACCGAGGCACCCGACGTGCCTGCCGACGCGGTCCGTGCGGCCGCGGAGGCCGTCGAGGGCGCCCGGCTCGACGACTTCGACACGCTCGTCGCGCACCTCGCACGCGTGCACCCGAGCCGCTACGGCGCCCTGCTCGACGGTGTCGAGCTCCTCGCGCTCACGGGCGTCCACCCCGTGACCGACCAGAGCGTCGGGCTGCGCCTCGCCGTGCTCGTCGACCGTCTCTACGACCGGGACGTGCCCGTCCTGCTGGGCGGCGGCGACAGCGGCCTGTTCACCCCGGAGATGCTCGCGGGCGGCTACCGCAAGAAGTACTTCCGGGCCCTGTCACGCCTCGGCGCGCTCGCCGAGGACGGACGGACCCGGGTGACGGCGCCCGCGGCCTGAGCCGGGGTCACGTCGCGCGCAGACGCTCGCGCTCGGCGTCGACGTCGAAGTCCGCGGGTGGCCAGCCGAGGTCGAGACGTCGCAGCGCGTCCAGGAGGAGCTCCGAGACCGCGAGCCGGGCGAACCACTTGCGGTCCGCGGGGACGGCGTGCCAGGGCGCGGCCTCCGTGTTCGTCCGGTCGAGGACGGCCTGATAGGCCTCCTGGTACGCGGGCCACTTCTCCCGCGTGTCGACGTCGCCCGGGTTGTACTTCCAGTACTTGTCGGGCCGGTCGAGGCGCTCGAGCAGGCGCTTCTTCTGCTCCTCGGGCGAGACGAGCAGCGCGACCTTGACGATGCTCGTCCCCGACTCGACGAGCCGCTCCTCGAAGCGGTTGATCTCGTCGTACCGCTTCTCCCACTCCTTCTTCGGCACGAGCTCGTCGACCCGGACCACGAGCACGTCCTCGTAGTGGGAACGGTCGAACACGCCGATGTACCCGGGGCGGGGGAGCGACCGCCGGACGCGCCACAGGTAGTGGTGCCGCGCCTCCTCGGGCGTGGGCACGCCGAACGAGCGGTGCGCCACGCCCTGGGGGTCCACGAGCCCGACGACGTGCCGCACGATCCCACCCTTGCCCGCGGTGTCCATGCCCTGCAGCACGAGGAGGACGGACCGCGACCCGCCGGACCGGCCCTCCGCGAAGAGCCGTTCCTGGAGGTCGGAGAGCTCGCCGGCGTGGTGCGCGACGAGCTTCTCGGCCTTGCCGCGGCCGTGCGACCAGCCCGGTGTCGAGTGTCGGTCGAAGGCCGCCAGGTCGAACCCGGCGGGCGCGCGCAGCGCCTCGGGCGGGGGAACGTCCCACCCGGTCGAGCTCTTCATCCCGCGGTGCTTCTTCGAGTGGCCCATGACGGGAGCCTACGGACGCGCCGGGTCTGCGGCAGCGCGAGGGGTCGTGAGCAGCACGGCGACCGAACGCGGTCCCAGGGTGAGGCCCGGGCCGGCGTCGGTCTCGGAGAGCCGGGCCGCGTCGTCCCAGGCGGCCGCGACGCGCCAGGCGTCGTCCGTGTCGGGCAGGGCCACGACGACGTCCTCGTCGGACCGCGTGAACGCGACCATCACGCCCGGCCGGGTCACGACGACGGTCGCGTCGTCGTCCTGCGCGCGCACCACGACGTCGCCCAGGTCGCCCGACGCCACGGCCCGCTCAGCGCGCAGCGCGATCAGCGTGCGGTACCAGGCCAGCAGCGCGGCGTGCACGCCCTCGCCCCGCTCGGACCAGTCCAGGACGGACGCGTCGCGCGTCGCGTGGTCCTGCGGGTCGGGCACGTCCACCTCGCCGCCGTAGAGCGCCTCCCAGCCGTGCCCGCCGAACTCCTTGCTCCGCCCCTCCTGGATGGCGCGCCCCAGCTCGGGGTCGGCGTGGTCCGTGAAGTACTGCCACGGGGTGCTCGCACCCCACTCCTCGCCCATGAAGAGCATCGGGGTGAACGGCGAGACGAGCACGAGCGCCGCGGACGCCGCGAGCGCCCCGGGGTCGAGCCGGGCGGAGGGGCGGTCGCCGAGGGCCCGGTTGCCGACCTGGTCGTGGTCCTGGTCGAAGACGACGAACGCGTGGCCGTCGCGTCCGGGTGGCAGGGGAGCGCCCCACGGCCGGTCGCGGAAGGTGGACCAGGTCCCGTCGTGGACGAACACGCCGGTGAGGGCCTTGGCGAGCACCGCCACGGACCCGAAGTCGACGTAGTACCCGTGTCGTTCTCCGGTGAGGTAGGCGTGCACGGCGTGGTGGACGTCGTCGGCCCACTGTGCCGTCATGCCGCGGCCGCCGTCGGCGGTGGGGGCCGTGGTGGCGGGGTCGTTCTCGTCGGACTCGGCGATCAGCGACAGGGGGCGTCCGAGAGTGGCGGCGAGGTCGGCGACGGTGTCGGCGAGCTCGGCGAGCAGGTGGCGGGGGGAGTCGTCGACGAGCGCGTGGACGGCGTCGAGACGGAGCGCGTCGACGTGGAAGTCGCGGAGCCACCGGCACGCGTTGCCGAGGATCCAGGCGCGGATCTCGGCGCTGCCGGGGGCGTCGAGGTTGACGGCGGGTCCCCAGGGGGTGTGGTGGGTGTCCGTGAAGTAGGGGCCGAACTCGGGCAAATAGTTGCCGGCCGGGCCGAGGTGGTTGTAGACGACGTCGAGCGCCACGGCGAGCCCCCGGGCGTGCGCGGCGTCGACGAAGCGGGCGAGGGCCTCGGGGCCGCCGTACGGCTCGTGGACGGCCCACAGGGCGACGCCGTCGTAGCCCCAGCCCCAGCGGCCGCCGAACGCGGCCACGGGCATGAGCTCGACGACGCCGACGCCGAGGTCGACCAGGTGGTCGAGGCGGTCCACGGCGGCGTCGAGCGTCCCTTCGGGGGTGAACGTGCCGACGTGGAGCTCGTAGAGCACCTGTCCACGCACGTCCCGGCCGGGCCAGGCGTCGTCGGTCCAGGCGAAGGCGTTCGTGTCGACGACCTGGCTGGGGCCGTCGACGCCGTAGGGCTGGCGCGCGCTGCGCGGGTCGGGGCGCGGGGGGCCGTCGTCGAGCGCGAAGGCGTAGTCGGCGCCGTCCGGGAGGTCGCGGTCCGCTCGCCACCAGCCCGCGCGGTCGGGGTCCGGTTCGAGGGGGACACGCTCGGCGCCGGCGAACGAGCCGTCCGTGCCCGGCGGGAGCACGAGGTCGACCCGGTGCGCCCGGGGCGCCCAGACCTCGGGGGTCACCGTTCCTCCCCGGCGGGGGCGTCGTCGGGCACGAGGAGCGCCGCCGGGAGCGAGGCGAGCAGCGCGTCGAGACGGACCGCGCCGCCGGCGACACGGACGCCGGTCAGGACGTCGTTCCAGCGCCCCTCGGGCAGGACGACCGTGTGCTCGCGCCAGCCGCCCGTCCCGTCGAGCTCGGTTGCGAGCCGCGTCACGACCGTGACCGCCCGGGCCTCACCGTCGCGGGTGCGCGCGAACGCGACCGCGCACGGCGAGGACGTGGGCAGCGGCAGGTAGCCCGCGCCCGCGCCGACGAAGGTCTCCGGCTCGGCGCGGCGCACCCGCAGCGCGCGGGAAGTGACCAGGAGCTTCTGGTCGGACAGGGTGCGGGCGCCCGCGCCCTCGTCGAGCCTGGCGAGCCGAGCGGCGAGCGCCTCGTGGTCGACGGGTCGTCGGTTGTCGGGGTCGACGAGGGCGGGGGCGAAGCCCTCGGAGCCCTGGTAGACGTCCGCGACCCCGGGCATGGTGAGCTGGACGAGCTTGATGCCGAGCGACGCGGCCCGCAGGGCCCGTTCGCCGTCCCGCGACCACGCGCGCAGCAGCTCGACGCAGGCGTCGTCGGTGAGCGTCGCGCGGGCCAGCTCGACGACGGCCTCCTCGTAGGCGGTGTCGCCGTCGGTCCACGAGGTGCGCAGCTTGGCCTCGCGCAACGCCTTGAGGAGATAGTCGGCGAGCCGGTCCTCGGCGATGGGTGCGCCGCGCCCCTCGTCGGCGTCGGGGTCCCACGTGCCTGCGAGCGTCTGCCACAGGAGGGTTGCCGCGTGCCCGTCGACGAGCGCGGACCGCCGGGTGCGGGTGCGCGCCTCGAGCCCGGCCACCGTCGCCTCCCACGCGCCGCCACGCTCCGAGAGCACGCCGAGCGCGGCGCGGGTGTCCTCGTTGCGCTTGGTGTCGTGGGTCGACCCGGTGGTCATCGCGAGCGGGGTCAGCGCACCGAAGGTCTCGGCGAACGCGTGCCAGGCGTGCGGGTCGAGCGAGAACGGGACCGGGTCGGCCCCGACCTCGCACAGGCTCGTCAGCTCGGTCCAGCGGTAGAAGGCCGTGTCCTCGACCCCCTTGGCCATGACCGCCCCGCAGACCTGCTGGAACCTCACGACGAGCTCGTCGCGGCGCGGTCCCCGGGTCCGACCGGCGCTGCCGACCTCACGGCCGAGGAGCAGCGCGACCAGCACGTCGAGCGTCTCCGCGCGGTCCGCGGGCAGGTCGGTGCGTGCCCGGGCGGCCGCAGCCTCGACCGCGTCGACCGCCTCCCGCCGCGGTTCGACGCCCGGCACCACGTACGCCCGGTAGCGGTCGAACTCCACGAGGAGGGCGGCCAGGCACTCGTGCAGCGCGCGCCACGCGTGGTCGCGCAGCCGCGGGTCGTCCTGGCAGACGGCGCGCGCCAGGTCGGTGAGGCGGTGCAGCTCGGCGTACAGGGCGCCGTCGAGCACCTCGGCCTTGGAGCGCGCGACGAGCGGCTCGAGCCCCTCGCTGGCGTCGGGCTCCGCGGCACGTTGCAGCCGTGCCAGGTTCGTGCGCCCGCGCGGGTCGACGAACAGCTCCTGGAGCCGCCACAGCGCGTCGTAGCCCGTGGTGCCCACCGTCTCCCAGTCGGGCGGCAGGGTCTCGTCGCCCTCGAGGATCTTCTCGACGGCGACCCACGAGCGTCCGGTGCGTTCCGCGAGCCGTTCGAGGTAGCCGCCCGGGTCGGCGAGCCCGTCGGGGTGGTCGATGCGCAGGCCGTCGATCGTGCCGTCGGCGAGGAGCTCGAGCACCAGGGCGTGGGTCGCGTCGAACACACGCTCGTCCTCGACGCGGATCGCGACGAGCGAGCCGACGTCGAAGAAGCGGCGGTAGTTGAGCTCCTCGTCACCCACCCGCCAGTACGCGAGCCGGTAGTGCTGGTGCTCGAGCAGGTCGGTCAGGGCGAGCGACTCGGTGCCGGGCCGGACCGGGAGCACGTGGTCGAAGTAGCGCAGGACCGCCGTCGGTGTCTCGTCGCCCGGCAGCACGACCTCGTCGAGAGCGAGCTGGTCCGCGGCGAGCACGTCGGGGAGACGCGCACCGAGCACCGGGAGGAGCACCGCGCCGTCGCCCGCGGACCAGTCGACGTCGAACCAGTGCGCGTACTCCGACTCGGGACCGTGCGCGAGCACCGACCACAGGGCGCGGTTGTGCCACTCGGGCACGGGGACCGCCATGTGGTTCGGGACGACGTCGAGCACCGTGCCGAGGCCGTGCGCGTGGGCAGCGGCCGCGAGGCGGTCCAGCCCGGGCCGGCCGCCCATGACGTCCGAGACCCGCGTGTGGTCGACGACGTCGTAGCCGTGCGTGGAACCCGGCGCCGCCTGCAGCACGGGGGACAGGTACAGGTGTGTGACGCCGAGCGCGGCGAGGTACGGGACCTGGCGTGCGGCGTCGTCGAACGTCAGGTCGGGCCCGAGCTGGAGCCGGTACGTCGAGACCGGGACCGGGCGGCCCGGGTCGGGGCGGCGTCGGGCGAGGACCGGCGCCGTCATCCGAGCTCCGACGGGCGCGACAGGATGATCGTGCTGCGACCCGTCACGCGCAGGGTCGCGCCCGCGAGCACGCGGGCGCCCGGTCGGGTCGAGCCGTCGGTGTCGAGGCGCACCGTCCACGACGAGCCGAACGACTCGTCGGGCAGGTGGAAGGCCAGCTCGTCGGAGTGCGCGTTGAGGAGGATGAGGAACGAGTCGTCGACGATGGGCTCGCCCCGCTTGTCCGTCTCCGGGATCGCGGCGCCGTTGAGGAACACCATGACCGTCCGCGCGAAGCTCTGCTCCCAGTCCGTGGAGTCCATCCGCTCGCCCGTGAGGTCGAGCCACTCGATGTCGGCCGGCTCGTCGCCCGGCGACGGGGCGTGCCCCTCGGTGCCGGTGTCCTCGTCGAGCACGCCGTCAGGGCCGACGTCGCCCGAGCCCGGTTCGATGTCCGCGCGGCCCGTGAAGAACCCGCGCCGGTGCAGGATCGGGTGTTCGCGGCGCAGCGCGACCGCCTGACGGGCGAAGTCGAGCAGCGCCCGGCGGTCGTCGTCGAGGTCCCAGTCCACCCACGTCGTCGGGTTGTCCTGGCAGTAGCCGTTGTTGTTCCCGCCCTGGGTCCGGCCGATCTCGTCGCCGTGGGCGATCATCGGGACGCCCTGCGAGAGCATCAGCGTCGCCAGGAAGTTGCGCTGCTGACGACGCCGGAGCCGGACGATCTCCTTGTCCTTCGTCTCGCCCTCGACTCCACAGTTCCACGACCGGTTGTACGACTCCCCGTCGTTGTTGCCCTCGCCGTTGGCCTCGTTGTGCTTCTCGTTGTACGAGACCAGGTCGTGCAGCGTGAAGCCGTCGTGCGCGGTCACGAAGTTGATGGACGCGATGGGCTTGCGGCCGCTGTGCTCGTACAGGTCCGACGATCCCGTCAGGCGGCTCGCGAACTCGGGCAGCGTCGACGGCTCGCCGCGCCAGAAGTCCCGCACCGTGTCGCGGTACTTCCCGTTCCACTCGGTCCACAGGGGTGGGAAGCCGCCCACCTGGTAGCCGCCGTCGCCCAGGTCCCACGGCTCCGCGATGAGCTTCACCTGCGAGACGACCGGGTCCTGGTGGACGAGGTCGAAGAACGCCGACAGGCGGTCGACCTCGTGGAACTGGCGGGCCAGGGTCGCCGCGAGGTCGAAGCGGAACCCGTCGACGTGCATCTCCTCGACCCAGTACCGCAGCGAGTCCATGATCATCTGCAACACCTGCGGGGACCGCATGAGCAGCGAGTTCCCGGTGCCGGTCGTGTCGAAGTAGTGCTCCTCGTCCCCGTCGACCAACCGGTAGTAGGCCGCGTTGTCGATGCCCCGGAAGCTCAGCGTCGGACCCTGGTGGTTGCCCTCCGCGGTGTGGTTGTAGACGACGTCGAGAAGGACCTCGATCCCGGCCTCGTGCAGCGCCTTGACCATCGCCTTGAACTCCAGCACCTGCTCCCCGCGCGTGCCGTAGGCCGTGTAGCCGTTGTGCGGCGCGAAGAAGCCGATCGTGTTGTAGCCCCAGTAGTTCGACAGGCCGCGATCGCGCAGCACCGGGTCGTCCACGAACTGGTGCACCGGCATCAGCTCGACGGCGGTCACGCCCAGCCGCGTCAGGTGCTCGATCACCGCCGGGTGCGCCATCCCCGCGTACGTGCCGCGCAGATGCTCGGGCACCTTCGGGTGCTGCATCGTCATGCCCTTGACGTGCGCCTCGTAGATGACGCTGTCGTGGTAGTCGCGGTTCGGCGGCCGGTCGTGCCCCCAGTCGAAGTACGGGTTGATGACCACCGAGTGCATGGTGTGGGCGGCGGAGTCGTCGGTGTTCCGCTCGTCGGGGTCGTCGAACCGGTACGAGAAGAGCGACTCGTCGCCGTCGATCATGCCGTCGATCGCCTTCGCGTACGGGTCGAGGAGCAGCTTGCTCGGGTCGGCCCGCTCGCCCTGAGCCGGGTCGTACGGCCCGTGGACCCGGTATCCGTAGCGTGTCCCGGGTCCGACGCCGGGCAGGTAGCCGTGCCACACGTGCGCGTCGACCTCACGGAGCGAGAGGCGCTCCTCCGATCCGTCGTCCTGCAGGAGACACAGCTCGACCTTGTCGGCCGCGGCGGAGAACAGGGCGAAGTTGGTGCCGGTGCCGTCGAAGGTGGCGCCGAGCGGGTAGGGGCGGCCTGGCCAGAGATCCATGGGCCCCAGCGTGCCACCGCCCGCGTCGCTACGTCGGGCGAGCGGTGCGACGAATGTCACACGGGGGTGAACCTTGTGTGACGGTCCGTCGCCGGGCGCGGCGGGTGCGTGCGGGCCGCCGTCGGACCTGGTAGACCCGAGGTATGAGCACCGAACGGACCGCCGCCCGCGCCACCACCCCCCAGCGCGGCACGGCGACACGCGGGACCCTGGCCACCGACGACGACGGCCGACTGTCGAGCGAACGCCGCCGCGAGCTCCTGGCAGGCGGCGACGCCTCCCGGGCACCACAGTCGCTGTCCGCCATGGAGCTCCACCCGATCGAGGGGGACTCGTCCGGCACGTCGTGGGACGACCCCGACGAGCTCTGACGAAGAGGATGTAGGTGAGCCCCGCAGCGGTCGTTCCCGACCCAAGCTCTGACTGACGGGACCGGCGCACCCACGCCCACGTCGAACGACGCACCAGCGAAGGGCTGTCGAAGAGGGACACCATCCGCTGCCTCGAGTGCACGTCGCCCGCGAGATCTCCACCGTCCTACCGGCCCCACCTCGCACTCGCGGCTTGACTATCCATAGGATCATCCGCCGCCACGTTTCACCTGGTCACGGCGGTGAGACATGGCAGGTTCGCCCGACGCGATGCGTCATGATGTGCGCGGCCCACGCGGGTCGTACGTCGACGGGAAGGCCGTCGGCAGCACATGCATCACGAGGGGATTCTCTGCATGCGAACGTTCAAGCGCGCCGTTGCCGGCGCCATCACCACGGCCCTGGCGATCGGTCTCGTCTCGGCTCCGGCGCTCTCGGCCGACGCCGCGACGCGCTCGGCGGCCAAGTCGACGCACGGCGTGAGTGTCAAGCTCACCGTCTCCGACCTCACCAACAAGCCAGGCAAGTACACCGTGAAGAGGTGGGCCAAGGTCACGGTGCGGGTGCCAGCACCGTTCCAGGACACGTTCTCCGACGGCTCGAAGAACGGCACGCCGAAGCCCGTGACCTACAGCGTCGTCCTGACGAGCACGGGCGCCGAGACGTGTGGGGGCAAG
Source organism: Luteimicrobium xylanilyticum (assembly GCF_009429125.1). Lineage (GTDB taxonomy): Bacteria > Actinomycetota > Actinomycetes > Actinomycetales > Cellulomonadaceae > Luteimicrobium > Luteimicrobium xylanilyticum. The sequence goes on along the minus strand of NZ_CP045529.1, from coordinate 2,147,402 downwards.
ACCGGTCGGACCGTGGCCTGGAAGTACGGCCTGACGAAGAGCTCGACCCTGACGATCCCCGTGACCTTCAAGAACACGAAGTCCGGGCTGATCCGGTACTACACGCTCAGCGGCAAGTGCAAGCTGTCCGCGAAGGTCACCGCCTACCGGTACACGGTCAACAAGGCCGGCACGATCGACAACGTCAAGGCGACGGCCGCGACGACCTACTACGTCCGCACCTCCACGTCGCTCACCAAGCCGTCGGCGTCGGCGTCGCAGGTGAAGAAGAACCACACCGCGAAGCTCTCGGGCAAGGCGACCTACCTGCGGGCCGACTCGAAGCACTGGTACACGAAGACGAAGCTGCCCAAGGGCACGAAGCTCGTCGTCCAGAAGAAGGCGAAGGGCGCCAAGTCCTGGTCGAAGGTCGCGACCGTCAAGGTGACGAGCAAGGGCACCTGGTCGAAGAGCGTGAAGGTCGCGAAGACGACGTCCTACCGGGTCGTCTACGCGGGCAGCAGCACCCGCAACGCCAAGACGTCCGCCGTGCGCGTCGTCAAGGTCGGCTGACGGAGGTTACCGCTTCCTGACTGGCCCGCAACGGGGCCCCACCACGACGTGGTGGGGCCCCGCTCGTCGTTCCCAGCGGCGGGACCGGGGCGGACCCGATGTCAGGGCGTGCGGGTGGGCAGACGGTCAGCACCGACAGGGATCAGGCGCGGCATGCCGGCCGGGGCCGCGCTGCTGAGCGCGGCGTACCGTGCCTCGGCCCGGTGCAGCCGGATGTGCTCGTCGAGCGACCAGGTCGGCCCGTTGGTGAGGGTCATCCCGCACGAGCAGCCGATCGTGATCCGGCCGTCCGCGTGCTCGACGGCGGTCCCGATGGTGACGTGAGCCGCCTGTGCCTCCTGCTTGGCCTGGCGCATGGCGGGGGAGACGCCCACCGGCGCGTCGTCGTGCGTCGTCGGGGGAACGGGGGGCGTGGTCACACGCCGAGGGTACGGGACGTGCGGGCCGGCCGGGCACGCGTCGTGACACCCTGGGGCGCATGCGCCGGACCACCATCGCGTCCCCCCGTGCCCCCCGCTCGCTCGTCGCGCTCGCCGCCGTCGTGGTCATGACCGCGGCGTGCGCGGCCTGCTCCGCCACGGAGTACTCCGGTGGCCCCGCCGTCACGACGGCGAGCGGCACGGTACCGGTCGTGGGGGTCTCGCCGTCGGCCCGCACGTCCGTCACCACGTCGCCGGCTGCGGCCGCCCGCCCGACGTCGTCCTCCACGCCCGGCGACGTCGCACCCACGACGAAGATCCCCGCCGGGACGGTGACGGACCGCACGGCGGCTCGTGCCTCGGGTTCCGGCCGCGCGGCCGTCACCTACGTCCGGAAGGGCGACTTCGCGGCCGTCGTCACGCTGGACTGCGGCCGGTGCTCGGGTGCGACGACTGTCACCGGCCCGGGCCGCGGCTCACCGTGGGGTGAGTCGTCCGAGCCGCTCAGCGGGTCGTTCCTGATGGACCCGCTGAAGGACACGAGCGACCGCCAGACCGTGTGGATCGAGGCCACGGGGCCGTGGACGGTCCGGATCTCGAGCTGGAACACGCTCGAGCCGCGCACCGGCAAGCAGAGCGGTACCGGACCGGCGGTCATCTGGCTCGCCGACAAGGCGACACGGTCGACCTTCACCTGGAAGCCCGCAGGCGAGGACGACCACCTCGTCGCGCGCTACTTCCAGGCAGGCAAGGACAGGCCCTACCTCTTCGGTGACGACCACGCCTTCACCGAGAAGCTGAAGATCACCACACCCGGCGTGCTGTCCGTCCAGACGAACGGCCGCTGGACGGTCGCGCCCGGCGAATAGCGGCTCTCGCGTCACATTGCGGTGCCGGCGTGCGTCAGGGCACTGTGAACGAGATGAACGTGACCGGGTTCGAGACCGAGCGGACGCGGCTGACCGCCGTCGCGGCCAGGATCCTCGGAGCGAGCGCCGAGGCGGACGACGTGGTCCAGGAGGCGTGGTTGCGCCTCGACCAGGCAGAGGGAGTCGACGACCCGCCCGCCTGGTTGACGACCGTCGTCACGCGGTTGTGCCTCGACCGGCTACGTCGTCGGCAGACGCGTGCCGCGGCCGAGGGCGCCGCGGGGCGGAAGTCGGTCGCTGAGGCGGCGCGCGTCGATCCCGAGGCCGACGCGCTGCTCGCCGAGCAGGTGGGCGGCGCGATGCAGCTCGTGCTCGACGCCCTGGCTCCCGCTGAGCGGGCTGCCTTCGTCCTCCACGACGTGTTCGGCTACCCCTTCGACGAGATCAGCGGGTTCCTCGGTCGGTCGCAGACCGCGGTCCGTCAGCTCGCGAGTCGTGCCCGGCGCAAGCTGCGCGGCGCACCGGAGCCCGTCGCGGAGCGGAAGGCGCGCAGCGAGAGCAGGGAGGTCGTCGACGCGTTCCTCGCGGCCGCGCACGGCGGTGAGCTGGGGGCGCTGCTCGACCTGCTCGCGCCGGACGTCGTCATGTGGGCGGACGGGGCCGGCCAGCGGATGGGCGCACGCCCGGTGTACGACGGCGCGGGTGCCATAGCGGCGCGCTTCCGCGGGGGAGCACGTGGGGCCAGGCTCACCTGGGTCGACGGCGAGCCCGGCCTCGCGTGGGTCGTGGGCGACCAGGTCAAGGTCGTGTTCGCGTTCCAGGTCGCGGCCGGTCGGGTGCGGGAGATCGAGCTCGTCGCTGACCCGGAGGTCCTCGCGACGATGTCGCTCGTCGTGGCCTGAGCGCCCCAGTCGGCTCAGGGCTGGAGCGTAGGCGACGTGCTGAGCTCGAACCCGTCGGGGTCTGTTGCGGGCGGGTCATGGTCCGTCTCCGCTCGTCGGTGGACCTGTCGCCCACCTGACGCGCCCCGCGCACGACCTGTGACGCGGTCCCCACGCCGACCGCACCGCCGCCGGCCCCGGGGAAACACGAGAGGCGCCTCCCGGTACCGGGAAGCGCCTCTCGTGATGAAGCTGGTGGGCGATACTGGGATCGAACCAGTGACCTCTTCCGTGTCAGGGAAGCGCGCTACCGCTGCGCCAATCGCCCAGGGATGCGGAGCATCCGATTGCTGCGAGGTGGAGACGGGATTCGAACCCGTGTATACGGCTTTGCAGGCCGCTGCCTCGCCTCTCGGCCACTCCACCTTGAGACTCGTACCCACAGGCCCTGGAGCCACGAGGATTCGTTCCTCCGAGCGGACGACGGGACTCGAACCCGCGACCCTCACCTTGGCAAGGTGATGCTCTACCAACTGAGCCACGTCCGCACGCTGCGTGAGTTCCGGGGATTTCCCCCGGCCTCTCGGCGCGTTCAGAACTCTAGACGACTTTGGGGCCCGGAGCCAAACCGGCCCCGCCACGTGTCCGCAGGTGAACGGCGCGAGGCCCCCGAGCCACGGAATCGTGCGGATCCTGGACGTCTCGCAATCCCCGTGGTCGGTCGTCGCTACGGTGGCGCCGTGACCGATGACAGCCGTGAGGGCCGAGGGAGCGCCGCCTTCGCCGGGCTGAGCGCCCGCGACGCGGTGGAGTGCCTCGACCTCGCCGAGCACCCGGCCGCGCTCGACCGCGGCGGCCCGTGGTTCGTCGTCGTGCCGTTCGAGGGGGGCGGGCGAGCCTGGCGCTTCCGGGAGGCCGGGACCCGGCCTGCGCCCGACGACGGCGTTCCGGCCTGGGTGGGCCCCGCACCCGACGCGTGGCGCACCTCGCTCGGTGGCGGCGCCTACCGGGACGCCGTGCGCGCCGTCCGGGCCGAGATCCGCGCCGGTGAGGTCTACCAGGTCAACGTCTGCCGGGTGCTCGAGGCGCCGTTGGGCGCCGGAGCGGGCGACGAGCCGGACGCACAGGCGCTGGCGGACGTCCTCGGGACGGGCAACCCGGCCCCGTACGGCGGGTACGTGCACGTGCCGGCCGGTTGCGGCATGGACCCGGTGTGGGTCGTCACCGCCTCGCCGGAGCTGTTCCTCTCGCTGCGGGACGGCGTGCTCACGTCGGGACCCATCAAGGGGACCGCCGCGCGTGCGGGTGGGTTGACCGCCAAGGACCGCGCCGAGAACGTCATGATCACCGACCTCGTGCGCAACGACCTGCAGCGGGTCTGCCTGCCCGGCAGCGTGGAGGTGATGGACCTGCTCGCCGAGGAGGAGCACCCCGGGCTGGTGCACCTGGTCTCGCGCGTCGCCGGGCGGCTGCGTCCCGGCATCGGTTGGGCCGACGTCCTGGCGGCCACGTTCCCTCCGGCGTCGGTCTCCGGCGCGCCGAAGTCGTCCGCGCTCCGGGCGATCCGTAGGCTCGAACCCGTGCCGCGCGGACCCTACTGCGGCGCGGTCGGCTGGGTGGACCCGGCGCGCGGGCGCGCCGAGCTGGCCGTCGGGATCCGGACGTTCTGGTGGTCCGGCGGCGTGCTCCGGTTCGGCACGGGCGCCGGCATCACGTGGGGCTCGGACCCCGACCACGAGTGGGCCGAGACGGAGCTGAAGGCGCGACGCCTGGTGGCGCTGGCGTCGTCGGGCAGGACGGACGAGGAGGACGGATGACGGCGACGGTGTGGGTGGACGGGAGGCTCGTCGACCCGGAGGTGGCGACGATCGGTGCGCTCGACCACGGGCTGACGGTCGGCGACGGGGTCTTCGAGACCTGCGGCGTGCAGGACGGGCAGGCGTTCGCGCTGACGCGGCACCTGCGTCGGCTCGCGCGCTCCGCGGCCGGGCTCGGCCTCGACGCGCCGGACGAGGCCCTCGTGCGTGACGCCGTCGGACAGGTCCTGAGGGCCGCCGGGCCGGACGCGGCGCGGCTGCGGATCACCGTCACCGCGGGGCGCGGACCCCTCGGGTCGGGGCGGACGCCCGGCGCGCAGACGGTCGTCGTCGCGGCGTCGCCGGGGCTGCACCACCTGACGTCGTCGGTCGTGCGGTCGCCGTGGGTGCGCAACGAGCGTTCCGCGGTCGCGGGGCTCAAGACCACGTCGTACGCGGAGAACGTCGTCGCGCTCGCGCACGCGGTCGAGCGCGGGGCGGACGAGGCGCTGCTCGCGAACACGGTCGGCGAGCTGTGCGAGGGCACGGGCGCCAACGTGTTCGTCGAGCGCGGGGGAGAGCTCGTCACGCCGCCGCTCAGCAGCGGCTGCCTCGCCGGTATCACCCGTGAGCTCCTGCTCGAGTGGGGTGCGGCCGAGGGTCTGCCCGTCCGGGAGGCGGACCCCGGCGAGCTCGCGTTCTCCGTGCTCGACGACGTCACGGCGGGCCGTGCGCACCTGCTCGTCACCGGCAGCGTGCGGAACGTGACGCCGGTGGTCCGCCTCGACGGCGTCGACGTCGCCGCCGGGCCGCTCGGCGAACGCGCGGCGGAGCTCTTCGTGCGCCGTCGGGCGCAGCACGTCGATCCGTGAGGGTGTCGGTTTCGCACCACGCGCCCGAGCCGCTATTCTTGAGCGCGCACCTGGTGCACCGGTCCTGCCGGTGAGATCCAGCGTGTGATCCGGGCGATTGGCGCAGTGGTAGCGCGCTTCGTTCACACCGAAGAGGTCACTGGTTCGAACCCAGTATCGCCCACCAGCATCACCGCACGTCAGAGGCGCTTTCTCGATCGAGGGAGCGCCTCTTTCGTGTCCGCGAGCTGCGCCCCGTCGTGCGCTGTCATGATGCGCGGCCTGCGAGCTCTGAGGTTCGTCCCAGGTGGGGCGGGCAGGCTGTCCACGACCGGCTCGGGCTCGTGGAGGTACGTGAAGGTGACGCAGACGGTGACGCTCGCTCAGGTGTACAAGAAGCTCGACGCGACGGATCGACGCCGGCTCGCCGAGCTCGACCACCTCGAGAGCCAGGTCCTGACCCGGCTCGTCCACGGGGGAGAGGTCGACGGCCTGCCGATGTTCTCCGAGCTCGCGCGACGGCGCCTCGCGATCTACGAGGAGGCATCCGTGCGGCCGGCCGTCCGCACCACCGCGCTCGACGTCCCGACACCACCCGAGGGCACGCGCGTCGACAGCGCCGGCCGCGCCGGGGCCGTCGGCCGACCGTGATCCTCGCAAGGGGCCTTGCGGGCACCGCGACGCCGTGTCAGGCGTGTCCCACGGGGACGACCGTCGGTCGCCCGTCGACGGGGTCCGGGTAGACGCGCGCGTCCAGCCCGAACACCTCGCGGAGCAGGCCGGCGTCGAGGACGTCGGCGGGCGGGCCCTGCGCTCGGACCCGGCCGTCCTGCAGCACGACGACGGTGTCGCTGTAGCGGGCTGCGAGGCTGAGGTCGTGCAGGACGGTCACGACGGTGATGCCCTGCGACCGCAGCCGGACGACGAGGTCGAGGACGTCGACGGCGTGCGCGAGGTCGAGGTGGGTCGTGGGCTCGTCGAGGAGGAGCACGTCCGGCTGCTGGGCGAGGGTCATCGCGATCCACGCCCGCTGGCGCTGACCGCCGGACAGCTCGTCGAGCGGTCGCGACGCCAGGTCGGCGACGCCGGTCGAGGTCATCGCCTCGGTCGCGATCGCCGCGTCTTCCGGCGACCACGGCCGGTACCACGGCCGGTGCGGCTGCCTGCCGCGCTCCGCGAGGTCGCCGACGGTCATGCCCTCGGGCGCGACCGGCGACTGGGGGAGCAGTGCGAGCCGGCGGGCCAGCTCCCGGGGGCGCAGCGCGGGCAGCGGCCGACCGAGCAGCTCGACGGTCCCCTCGCGTGGGCGGACGAGCCTGCCGAGGGTGCGCAGGAGCGTCGACTTCCCGCAGCCGTTGGGTCCGAGCACGGTGGTGATCCGGCCCGCCTCGACGTCGAGATCGAGCTTCTCGAGCACGATCCGCCCCTCGTAGCCCGCGGTGAGCCCGCGGGCTCGGAGGGCGGGAGCGGCGGCCGGAGTCGGGGCGGCGGCCGGCTCGTGCAGCGTGGTGGTGCGGGGGTGGTCAGCCACGGGTCCTCCGGAGCGATCGGGCGACGAGGAAGAGCAGGAACGGGGCGCCGAGGACGGACGTCACGATGCCCACCGGCAGGGCGACGGGGAGCGCCTGGGCGGCCGTGTCGGCGGCGAGGAGCAGCGCGGCCCCCGTGAGGGCGCCGGCGAGCGGCGTGGGGCCGGCGGTGCCGAGCAGCCGGAGCGCGACCTGCGGGGCTGCGAAGGCGACCAGGGAGATCGGGCCGGCCACCGCCGTCGCGCCCGCTGCGAGCAGGACGCTGACGGCCAGGGCTGCCGGGACCGTGGCGCCCGACGTCGCGCCGAGGGTGCTCGCGACGTCAGGCCCGAGCCGCATCGCGCCGAGCCGGTCGGCGAGCACGAGGCAGGTCACGAGGCAGACCCCGACGAGCAGACCGAAGGGCAGGAGCAGGCCGTGGTCCACGCCGTCGAGGGACCCCACGAGCCAGCGGGTGGCGACCGCGGCGTCCTCGGACTCCGCACGCGTGAGCAGCCACGCCACGACCGCGAGGGCGAGCGCGTTGACGGCGAGGCCCACGAGGACGAGGCGGTAGCCGTCGAAGCCGCCGCGATGGGCGAGCAGCAGGACGACCGCTGCGGTCACGATCCCGCCGACGAGCGTGCCGACGACGGCGGCCGACTGTGCGGGCAGCCCGAGCAGCGCCTGCACGTCGTCGGGGCGCACGGACGCGGCGACCGCGAACGCGCTGGCCCCTGCGGTGACGCCGAGCACGTCGGGGCTCGCGACGGGGTTCCGGGTGATCGACTGGGTGAGCGCACCCGCAGCGCCGAGCGCGGCACCCACGAGGAGCGCGCCCAGCAGGCGGTCCGTGCGCTGTGTCACGACGAGCTGGTCCAGGGGGCTGCCGGACCCGACGAGCGCGTCGAGGACCCGGTCGACGGGCAGCCCGAGCGGCCCGGTGAGCAGGCCGAGGGCGCCGAGCCCGACGACGACGAGCAGCAGGGCGAGCGAGGCGACGACGGCGCGCCGTCGGACCCGCAGCCCGACCGGTCCGAGCGTCAGGCCCGTCACAGTGCCACGACCCGGCGTCGGCGCGCGACGGCGAGCAGGATCGGCGCGCCGATCACCGCCATCACGATCCCGGCCTGGAGCTCGCCCGGCGGGGCGACGATGCGGCCGGCCGTGTCGGCGAGGAGGAGCACCGCCGCACCGGCGAGCGCGGCGGCGGGCACGAGGGCGGCGTAGTCGTGCCCGGTGAGCCGCCGGGCCAGGTGCGGGGCGACGAGTCCCACGAAGCTGATGGGGCCGCAGACGGCGGTCGCGGCCCCCGCGAGCAGCGTGACCGCGCCGATCCCGACGACGCGTGCGCGCACGACGCGCGTGCCGAGGGTCCGGGCGACGTCTTCGCCGAGGCCCAGGCTGCGCAGGGAGAAGCCGTTGGCGAGCGCGAGGACCAGGCCGCACACGACGAGGGGGAGCACGAGCGCGGCAGCCGACGTGTCGCGCCCGGCGACCGAGCCCACCTGCCAGAAGCGCATCACGTCGAGGGTCTGGCGGTCGAGCAGGACGAAGCTCGAGGTGATGGCGCCCAGGAACGCGGCGAGCGACGTGCCCAGGACGGCCAGCAGCACGACCGCCCCGCCCTGCAGGGAACGGAGGCCGAGGACGAAGAGCACGCTGGCGGCGGCGGCCGCGCCGACGAGCGCGGCCGCGACGACTGCGCCGGGGGCGTCGACGCCGAGGACGAAGACGAGGACGGCGACCCCCAGCGCGGCGCCGGCGTTGACGCCGAACAGGCCGGGGTCGGCGAGCGGGTTGCGCACGTGGCCCTGCATGAGCGCGCCTGCCGCACCCAGGGCGGCGCCCGCCCCGAGCGCCACGAGGGTCCGGGGGAGCCGTTGGCTCGTCACGACGACCGCGTCGTCCGTGGCGTGACCGCCCGTCAGGGCGTGCAGGACGTCGGGCAGGGGGATGGACCGGGCTCCGACAGCGAGGCTGAGCAGCGTCGCGGCGACGACGAGGGCGGCGAGCGACGCGAGCACGACGACGGTCCGTCCGCGGGCGCGAGGGACTTGCGGCATGAAGGGTATCCTAAGGTAGGTTAGGCGCGCCTAAGTTCCGACCGATCGAAAGTGTCTTCCGCATGCGCCTCTCGCCGTCCCGTGCTGCCGCCGCCCTCTCCGCGGCCGCGCTCGCCACGACCCTCGCCGCGTGCAGCGGCTCGTCCGACGCCACGAGCTCCTCCGGCTCGACGGGTGCCGCCACGCACGCCGTGAAGTCGACCTTCACCGGCACGACCGTGGAGGTCCCCGAGCACCCGAAGCGGGTCGTCGCGCTGTGGCGCACCGGCTCCGAGCTCGCCGACATGGGCGTCGTCCCGGTGGCGACGCTCGAAGGGGAGATGCTCGAGACCGAGCTCGGGTCGGACACGTTCGCCAAGGTCAAGGACCTCCCGACGGTCGGCACCTTCGAAGGCGTGGACCTGGAGAAGGTCATCGCCGCGAAGCCCGACCTCATCGTCGGGATGGACAACGGGGGCCTGAAGATCGACTACGACGAGCTGTCGAAGGTCGCCCCGACCGTCGTGCTCAAGATCGCCGAGCCCACCGACGTCTGGGACAACTACACCGCGCTGGCCGACGTCGTCGGCCGGAGCACGGACTACGACGCGCGCGAGAAGAAGATCGACGCCGAGCTCGCCGACCTCAAGAAGACCTACGGCGACACGCTCGGCGCGCTCCAGGTCACCGACTTCTCCTCGTCGCAGGGCACGATCTGGGTCGAGACGTCGAAGTCCCTCTCCTACCGCCGGATCTCCGCAGCCGGCTTCGGTTACAACCCGACCTACACCAAGGCTCCCGAGCGGTACGTCACCGAGCTCGCCGCCGAGAACCTGCCCGACCTCGCCGACCAGGACGCCATCTTCTACGAGGTGAACCTCGACGGCACCGTGCCCACCGACGTCCAGGCCGTGCTCGACAGCGCGTCGTTCAAGCGGCTCCCCGCGGCGGAGGCGGGCCACGTCTTCCCGCTGACGTCGGGGATCGTGTACACGTTCGACGCCGCGGAGAAGCAGGTCGCCGACCTGCAGGCCGCAGCGGAGAAGCTCGCGGCGGACGCATGAGCGGGACCGGGACGATGACCGAGGCGACCACGGACCGCGGCCCCCAGCCCGAGGCGTCCTTCAACCACTTCCCGACCCGGATCCGGCAGCTCACGGTGCTGCGCCGTTCCCACGTCACGCCGCGCATGGTCCGCGTGACGCTGGGCGGGGACGAGCTCGCGGGCTTCGAGTCCCACCTGCCGGACGAGCACTGCAAGCTCGTCTTCCCCGACCCCGGCAGCGACGTCGTGCGGCACCCCTGGCAGGAGGAGGGCGAGGACCACCTCGAGTGGCCCGAGCCCTTCCCTCCCACCCGCGAGTACTCGGTGCGCCGGTACGACCCGGTGGCCCGCGAGGTCGACCTCGACTTCGTCGTGCACCCCGGGGGCCTCGCCGCCGACTGGGCGCAGGGGGCCGAGCCGGGCGACCGGCTGTGGGTCGCCGGACCGCGACCGGGGATCGTCGTCGGGCCCGAGTTCGGCTTGCTCGTGCTGCTCGCCGACGAGACCGGGCTCCCGGCCCTCGCGCGCTGGCTCGAGGAGCTTCCGTCCGACGCCCGGGGCGTCGCGGCGATCGAGATCCACGACGACGCCGAGCGGCAGGACCTTCGGGTCCCCGACGGGTTCACGGTCACCTGGCTGTCGCGGGACGGCGCCGAGCCGGGCACGACGACGCTGCTCGGCGACTTCGCCGAGAGGATCGACCTGCCCGACGACGTCTGGACCTACGTCTGGGCCTTCGCCGAGGCCGGGTGCGTCAAGCCCGTGCGGCGGTGGGCCCGTGCGCACGGGATCGGCCGGAAGCAGTCGGACATCGGTGGCTACTGGAAGCGCGGGCGCACCAACTCCTACCAGGCCGTCGTGGCCGACCGCGAGCACGCGGAGGAGATGCGGGACCGCGTCGTCGTCCCGATCAGCGACCACGATCACGGCGATCACGACCACCACGATCACGACCACCACGAGGACTGAGCAGCGCAGCCGGCGACCGCCTCGCTGCCGGGCCCGACCCGGTCAGACGCCGACGCGGTCGCCGGCGCCCTCGAGCTGCGCGAGGAAGTGGTTGTGCTCGGCCTGGGCGCCGTACCCGGCGGTGTCGCGCACGCACTCGGGGCACCAGTGACCGCCGGGCAGCACGAGGCGCGGGCTGCCGGCGAACACGTGCCCGAGCCCGCAACGCCACACGAGCGGCCGGCCGACCGCGCCGGGGACGGCGTCCTGGCTGAGGAGCTCGCCGCCGCGGAACTGCGCGGCCTCGGCGTAGAGGGGCGCGTCCCACCGCGCCGGCGGGAGCGACTCGTCGTAGCCGTGGTCGAGGGTCGTGGGTACGCGGGAGGGTGAGGGCGGCTCGAAGCCGTCCCACCCCCCGATCCGCTCCCAGTCGGCGACGGAGCCGAAGTGCGCCGCCACCTCGTCCCGCGAGCGGTGCCGGACCGCGTGCATCGTCCCGCGTTCGCGGTGGGCCAGCGGGCGCATCACGAGGTTCTTCACGATCCATGCGGGGACCCGCCCCGCGTTGCGGACCGACGGCGGCGCGGCCGCGAGGGCGCGCGCCATCGCGTCGGCGAAGGTGTCGTTACGGAACGGGACGAGCTCGTGGAGCCGGTCCGAGTCGGTGTACCACTGGCCGTGGAAGTTCTTCAGCGCGAACCACCGCCGCTCGTACCACGCACGGATGTCCTCCACGCCCATGGCCGAGCCGATCGCGGTCTGCAGCTCCCAGTTGGTCAGGCGCCAGCCCTCACCGCCGCCGACGTCGTAGATCCCCTGCCAGAGCTCGTCGGGCGCGCCTTCCGCGATGCCGGCGAGCAGCCTGGCCGAGTCCTCGTCGGAGACCCACTCCATGACGCCGGCGAACGGCGAGTGGGTCATGATCGGGTCGCGGATCTCGAGCATCCCCGGGTGGAAGATCCCGGTCTGCCGGAGCCACGCCCAGCGCGGTAGGCCGGACTCGACGAGGAGCTTCTCGGCGGCGACCTTCGTCTGCCCGTACTCGTCGAACCACGACACGCGGAGCGGGTCGCCGACGCGGCCCCAGTGGTGCGGCGCCTGCCGGTCGCCCGTCTCGGCCACCGATCCGACGCCCACGACGGCGACGCGTCCGGGGTCGGGCAGCGCCTTGACCGCGCGGACGATGTTCTGGATCGAACCGAGGTTGACCCGCCAGGCGAGCCGCGGGTTCACGTCGGCAGCGGGGGAGACGACCGCCCCGACGTGCAGGACGACGTCGACGTCCCGCACGGCGCGCGCGACGTCGTCGTACCGCGTCAGGTCGCCCCAGACGACGCTGAGAGCGGGCATGTCGTCGAACTCGGCGAGGACGGCGCGGTCCGTCGGCGTCGGCATCGCAAGAGCGACGACGTCCACGGTGTCGCGGCGGCGCAGCTCGCGGAGCGTCGCCCGACCCCAGTTGCCGGTCGCGCCGGTGAGCAGGACGCGGCGTCGGGTGGTGTGCGGCACGGTGGTTCCTCTCGGGTCAGGAGGCAGGGGGAACGGAGGCGGTACGGGTGGAGGCCGGGGCAGGGACCCGGCAGGCGAGCTCGTGGGTCCCGCTGGCGAGGTCGACCGTGGTCCCGTCGGGCAGCTCGGCCCGGCACGTCGTCGAGACCGGCACCTCGACCCGGAGGCGGAACTCCGCGCCGGTCAGCGTCCAGGACGAGGCCGCACGGCCGTACGGGGTCTCGACGGTCGCTTCGGCGAAGGTCATCCCGCCGCCCAGCAGCGGCGCGACCCGGAAGGTCCGGTACCCGCCCTCGACCGGCTCGATCCCGGCGACGCGGCGGTACAGCCACTCCCCGACGGCTCCCGCCGCGTAGTGGTTGAACGAGACCATGCCGCCGCCGGAGTCGTCGTCGGACCCGCCCGAGAGGTCCGCGACGTTCACGGTGCCGTCGGGCCTGAGCGCGTCCCAGCGCTCCCAGATCGTGGTCCCGCCCGACTCGATCATGTACAGCCACGACGGGCAGGTCCGTTCGAGCAGGAGCGCGAACGCCTCGTCGACCCGGCCGTTGTCGGAGAGCGCGAACAGCAGGTGGGGCGTGCCGGGGAACCCGGTGGCGAGGTGGCCGTCCGCGTCGTCGACGAGGCGGACCAGGTTGTCGGCCATGGTCCGGGTCTCGGCGCCGTCGGTCATGCCGAACGCGAGCGGCAGGACGTAGCCCGTCTGGAACTCCTCGTGGAGCGTGCCCGAGCCGTCGGTGAACACGTTGCGGTACGCGCGCACGATGCTGTCCCGCCGCTCGCGGAACGCCCGCGCGTCGTCGGCCTCGCCCAGCAGGTCGGCGACGCGCGCGGCGATCGCGCACGAGTTCGCGTGGTAGGCCGTGGCCACCCAGCGGCCCCGGTGCAGCCACTCCTTGACGCCGACGCCGGGCGCGGTCCAGTCGCCGAAGTGGAACGGGAACCGCCACACCTGTCGTCGGTCGGGGCGGACGGACAGCAGGCGCGACCACCAGGCCGCTGCCCCGAGGAACCGACGCATGGTCGGGTACTGCTCGCGCAGGAGCCCGACGTCACCACGCGCGAGGTACTCCGCCCACGGTGCCAGGACGCAGACGTCGCCCCAGCACGCGGTGGCCATGGCCGGGAAGGGCGTGCCGGCCTTCGGCACCACCATCGGGATCCCACCGCCCCGTCCCTGCTCGGCACCGACGTCCCGCAGCCACTTGCGCAGGAACCTGCTCATGTCGAAGTTGAAGGACGCGGTGGGGGCGAAGACGGCGTAGTCGCCCGTCCAACCCTCGCGTTCGTCACGCTGCGGGCAGTCCGTGGGGATGTCGACGAAGTTGGACCGGCCGCCCCAGCGGATCGCTTCCTGCAGGCGGTCGACGAGCGGGTCGGAGCAGCGGAACGTCCCGGTCTCCGGCAGGTCGGAGTGCAGCACGAGCGCCTCGAGCTCGAGGTCCTCGGGGGCGACGCCGGAGACGCCGACGTACCGGAAGCCCATGTAGGTCAGGCGCGGCGAGTACTCCTGCGCGCCCTCGACGCACGTGTAGGTGGCGGTCGCCCGCGCGGTCCGCAGCGACGTCACGAAGAGCTCGTCGTCCACGAGGACCTCGGCGTGCCGGAAGACCACCACCTGGCCCTCTTCGCCTCGCAGACGGGCCCGTACCACCCCGGCGAAGTTCTGCCCGAAGTCGTAGACGAGCTCCCCGCTCGGCGCGACCGTGCGGGACACCGGGCGCAGCGTGTCCTGGACGCGCACCGCCGGCCCGTACCGGGCCGACAGCACCGGCGCCCCCGACGGCTTCGTGACGCTCACGGGCCGCCAGGTCTGGTCCTCCTCGCGCACCCGGGCGTCGAAGGTCTCGCCGTCGTACCACTCGGCCGCACGGTACGGGCCGTCGGTGCTCACCTCCCAGTCGGGGCCGGTCGCGACGACCTCGGTGCCGTCGTCGTACACGAGGTGGAGCTCGGCGAGGAGCGCCTGCCGGGGCGCGTAGGTCTTGTTCTTGCGCCGGTGCGTGAACGACCCGACCGCCCAGCCGCCGGCGACCGTCGCCAGGACGGTGTGGGTCCCGGCGGTCAGCCCGGCGACGTCGAGGTCGTAGGTCTGGTACTGGAGCTGGTGGTGGTAGGACGTGAAGCCGGGGGCGAAGTGGTCCTCGCCGACCTTCGCGCCGTCGAGCGCGAGCTCGTAGACGCCGAGCGCGGTGCACTCGACCCACGCGCGGCGCAGGCCGGGCCGGACGCGGAACCGCCGCCGGAACGCCATCGGGACGGGGGACTGCTTGCGGGGCGTGCGATAGGTGCCGTCGGTGATCCAGCGGGCGGTCCAGGGGAGGCCCAGCCGGCCGGTGCGGAAGGTCGTGCTCGCCTCGGCGGTCTCGCCGCTGGTGCCGGTCGCTCGGACGTGGACGGGGTACTCGGTGCGGGGGGCGAGCGGACCCGTGTAGACGGTCGCGACCTGGTCCCGGGTCTCGACGGACCAGTCGCCGACCGTGACGGTCGCCGACGCGAGCGCCTCGCCGGGCGCGTCGGAGGACAGGGCGAAGCCGATCCGCGGCGGCTCGTCGGTGAGGAGCCCGGCGGGCACGGAGTCCGTGGTGAGCGTGCGGATCCTCATGCGGCGCCTTCCCTCGCGATCGTGCGCAGCCCCCGCAGGGGGTGGCACGCTGCGATCTGCGCGATGCCCTCCGCCACGTGGGCGGGGAGCGCACCGGCCGAGGACATCGCCATGCTGCGGAGCGACTGGAACGGCATCATCCGGAGGATGAAGTGGGCGTTCTTCACCTGCGCGTCGCGTTCCGGGCCGTCCGGCAGCGCGAGCGCCCTGCGGTACTCCTTGCGGACCCGGGCCGACACGGCGCGCAGCATGATCGCTCCCACGAAGGAGCGTCGGGCGTCGATCAGCCGGGTCTCGGTGGTGAGCCGGTTCGTCCGGCGCTCCTGCGGCACGTCGCGGCCGAGCAGCGCGGGAAAGCTCGCGGGCACGCCTCGGGGCGGGCGGGCGTACTCGGCGTCCACGGCCGCGGGGTAGGGCGAGCGCGAGTCGCGCCCGGAGGTGACGACGAGCGGTGCACGGAGCCGGACGTCGGCCGCAGACGCAGCCACGGCGACCTCGTAGTCGCCGTTCTCGAGCACCCAGCCGTGCTCGGCGACGTCCCAGTAGGCGAGGTCCTGCAGCGGGAACGTGACCCGGAACGGCGCGCTCGCACCGGCGGGGACGGCCACGCGGGCGAAGCCCCGCAGCTCCTTCGCCGGCTTGAACACCTTGCCCCGGTTGTTCACGACGTACA
This sequence comes from Luteimicrobium xylanilyticum, assembly GCF_009429125.1. GTDB lineage: Bacteria > Actinomycetota > Actinomycetes > Actinomycetales > Cellulomonadaceae > Luteimicrobium > Luteimicrobium xylanilyticum. Next base: position 2,131,701 of record NZ_CP045529.1, on the reverse strand, counting down.
CCTGCACGACCTCGGTGCCGTCCCGGTCACCGACGTTCTCCACGACGCCCGTGACCACGACGACGCCGTCGTCCTCGGTGACGACGAGGTCGCGGTGGGCGAAGCGCGTGTAGGACAGGCCGTGCCCGAACGGGTACCGCAGCACGGTCCCGGCCGCGTCGTGGTACCGGTAGCCGACGTAGACCGACTCGAGGTAGCGGGCTCGGCGCCCGCGGTCGAAGTCGGCCGCGGAGCTCGCGTCGGCGGCGGTCAGGGGCCAGCTCTCTGCGAGCCTCCCGGACGGGTCGGCCTCACCGAAGAGCAGGCGTGCGGCGGCCTCGCCGCCGCGCTGGCCGGGCAGGTGCATGTCGAGGATGCCCGCCACGCGGTCCGCGAAGGGCAGCTCGACCGGGGAGCCCGCGAAGAGCACGACGACGACGCGCGCCCCCTGGTCCAGGAGCCTGGTGAGCAGCGCGGTCTGCGCGTCGCTCATCGCCATGGTCGTGCGGTCGAAGCCCTCGCTCTCCTCGAGGTCGCCGAGCCCGCCGAAGAAGAGGACCGTCGCGCCGCCCTGCGCGGCCGCGAGCGCCTCACGTTCGAGGGCGGCGTCGGGCGTGGTGTCGAGGGCGCGGTACCCGCGCGCGTACCGGTAGCGGACGCCTCGCGCGTCGAAGGCGTCCTTCGGGGTCACGAGGTCCGTCGGGTTGATGAGCGAGGAGCCGGCGCCCTGGAAGCGCATCCGCTCGAAGAGCTCGCCCACGACGACGAGGTCGGCTCCGGGGTCCAGCGGCAGCGTCCCGTCGTTGGCGAGCAGCACGGCGCCCGCGGTCGCGACCTCGCACGCGAGCGCGGCGTGCGCGGCCGGGTCGTGCGGGGTGGTGGGCCTGTCGGCGCGGTCGCAGCGCTCGACGAGCGCGAGCATCCGCAGCACGGCGCGGTCCAGCTCGTCCTGGGACAGGGCCCCGCTCCGGACCGCGTCGAGGATCGCGGCCCGGTTGTGCGGGGTGTCGCCGGGCATGTCGAGCTCGCAGCCGGCCCGGAGGCCGGCGACCCGGTCGTGGGTGGCGCCCCAGTCGGTGACGACGAGGCCGTCGAAGCCCCACTCGTCGCGCAGGATGTCGGTGAGGAGCTCCCGGTTCTCGGAGCTGAAGACGCCGTTGACGGCGTTGTAGGCGGACATCACCGTCGCGGGGCGGCCCTCGCGCACGACCCGTTCGAACTGGGAGAGGTAGATCTCGCGCAGGGCGCGCTCGTCGACGAGGCTGTCGCCGACGAAGCGGAAGTCCTCGTTCGAGTTCGCGGCGAAGTGCTTGACCGACGCGGCGACGCCCTGGCTCTGCAGGCCGCGCACGAACGCGGCGCCGAGCGCTCCGGAGAGCAGCGGGTCTTCCGCGTAGTACTCGAAGTTTCGGCCGCACAGCGGGTTGCGCTTGATGTTGACCCCGGGTGCGAGCAGGACGTCGACGTCGAGGTCGGCGGCCTCGTGCCCGATCGCGGTCCCGAGGCCCTCGGCGTAGGCGGGGTCCCAGGTGCTGGCGACGGTCACGGCGGGTGGGAACGCCGTCGACGGCAGGTTGTCGCCCACCCCGAACGCGCCGTCCGCCTCGCGCACCTTGCGGACGCCGTGGGGGCCGTCGGTCAGGAAGAGGCTGCGGATCCCGAGCCGTTCCACGGCGTGCGTCCCCCAGGAGCCGCTCCCTTCGAGGAGGCGTGCCTTCTCCTGGAGCGTCAGGGCGTGCAGGAGGGCGTCGGTGCGGCGTCCTGCGCGGGCGGTGTCGGCGGTCATCGGGCTTCCTTGATGAAGGTGACCAGGAGGCCGGCCACGAGCGAGAAGACGGCTCCGGCGAGGAACAGGGCCGTGTAGTTGGTGCTGTCGGCGGACCCGATCGCGAGCAGGGCCGCACCGAGGAGGGGGCCGACCGCCGTCGACAGGGTGGCGGACATGTTGTAGGTCGTCATCCACCGGCCCGCCTGTGCCCGGTCGGGGACCAGGTCGCTGGCGAGAGCGACGTCGACCGAGCCGAACATCCCGGCGGCGCCGAGGATGAACATGACGGCGACGAAGAACAGGGCATATCCGTCGCAGACGGCCATCAGTGCGAGCCCGGTCGCGGCGAGCACGGCCGACCCGAGGACGAAGATCTTGCGCCGCTTGAGCCGGTCCGACAGCGTCCCGGAGACGACGGCGAACGTCATGGTGACGACGATCCCGACACCCCCGGCGATGCTGAGCTTCGCGCCGGCCTCCTCGGCCGTGAACCCGAGCCGGTCCAGCAGGAAGTAGAGCTGGTAGGTCGACAGGAAGGCGAGCGCGGTCTGCATGAAGAGCTTGCTGACCCACAGCAGCGAGAAGTCGGGATAGCGGCGGGGATCGAAGACGAGCTCGCGGAAGGTCCGGGCGATCGACTGGGCGGGGAGCTCGACCAGCGGCTCCGGGAGCAGGAACAGGAACAGTCCGCCGGTGACGGCGAGCGCGAGCACGGGGACGAGGACGATCCCGGTGACGGAGTCGGCGAGCGCGACGATCGTCGAACCGGCCGCGAGCACGAGGATGCCTCCGACGAACCACGGCCGCCGCCGGCCGAAGCGGGTCCGGGTGCGGTCGGAGAGCGCGCCTGCGACCGGCCCGGTGACGAGCCCGACGACGGCGCCGGCGGTGGCGACGGTCCCGAGCACGGACACCTTGTCGTGCGGGGCCACCAGCCCGACCTTGTACGGCAGGCTGAAGAGCGCCGGCATCATCACGGTCAGGTAGAGGCCGAAGTTCGCGAGCCCGTAGAGCACGAGGAAGCCGCGGCCGACCCGTTCGGTCGGCACGGCGACGTCGGGTGGTGGCTCCGTCGGGGGCGAGACGGGGGCGAGGGGCTTGCCGGTCGGGGTCATGCGGGAACTCCGTCGTCTCCATCGTCCAGGAATGAACTAGCGCGCGCTACCTGACAATACGCGACGGTCCGCCGCCAGGGCAATCAGAGGTCAGCTGGTCTCGCGCCGGACGAGCTCGGCGTGCGCCTCCGGGCCGACGGCCGGAGCCGGGCCGTCGGTCACGCGGCTCAGCGCGAGCTCCGCGAGGAACCGGCCGAGACCGACCGTGTCGACGCGCACGCTCGACAAAGGGGGGACCAGCAGACGGGCGAGGGGCGTGTCGTCGTGCCCGACGACGGCGAGGCTCCCCGGCACGTCGAGGTGCTGCCTCAGGGCGGCGCCCAGGACGAGCGCCGCGACGTCGTCGTTGTACGCCACCACGCCGTCGATCCCGTCGGCGGACCACCCGGCGACGGTCGCGGCGACCGACTCCTCGGTGACGACGGCCCGCGCGGCGAGCGGTTCGCCCCGCAGGGCGAGGTGGGTCTGCGAGGCGAGCGCGTGGCGCTGGGCGTCGAGACCGGCGAGCCGGGGGTCGGCGCTGCCCGCGTAGGCGATCCGGCGCCGGCCGGTGTCGAGCAGGTGCTCGACCTGGACCCGCGGACCCTCGGTGAAGGCGAGCTCCTGCTCGAGGCCGGTGGCGTCACGGCCCGGGACGAGGGTCGCGGCACCCGACGCGCGGACGGCCTCGTACTCGTCGTCCCGGAGCTCGGTGAGCGCGAGCACCACCTCCGGGGCGAGGCTCTGCCAGAGGGGGACGGCCTGGCCGCCGGGGTGCGGCGTCGTCGTCACCATCGAGTAGCCGGCCCGGTCGAGGACCAGGGAGGCCTCGTCGAGGTGAGCCCGCATGCTGTGCTCCACCGGCCAGTCCGGGAGCAGGACGAGGACGATGTGGCTCCGACCGCTCGCGAGCGTCCGCGCGGCCGAGTGCGGCCGGTAGCCCAGCCGGGCGGCCTCCGCGAGCACGCGCCGCCGCGTCGGCTCGGAGATGGTCTGGCCAGGGGTGTCGTTGAGGACGAAGCCGACCGTGGCGCGGGAGACGCCGAGGGAGCGCGCGACGTCCGCCGCCGTGACTCGCTTCGCCATGGCGTGAGCCTAGCCGCGCGAGGCCCGCGGTTGCGCGGCCCGTCGTCGTCGGTAGCGTCGGAGCGGGCGTGGTGTACGCCCACGACGCGCAGCGGGAGGGTGACATGGGGATCGACGACCAGGCGGCACCGGCGCAGGGTGCCGGAGACGAGGCGAAGGCGGGCCTCGAGGACGCGGCGGCCAAGGCCAAGGAGGGTCTCGAGGGGCTGCTCGACAAGGCCAAGGAGTTCGCGACCGACGACCGGATCGAGGACGCGGCGGAGAAGATCAAGGGCCTCACGCCCGACTCGATCGACTCGTTCGTCGACAAGGCCGCCGAGCAGGCCAAGAAGCTCAACGACTGAGACGCGGAAAGCCGTCGGCCGCGGGACGTGGTCAGTCGGTACCATCGGGGGGTCGCTGCCAGCAGGCGGCGGCCCCCCGATCCCTAGAGGAGACCTGACGTGACCTCCGTGCCCGAGTCGCAGCTGACCATCACCGTCGACGGGGAGCAGCGCGAGGTCACGACGGGCACGACCGGCCTGGACCTGTTCGGGGACCGTAGGGACGTCGTCGTGCAGCGCGTCAACGGGTCCCTCAAGGACCTGGCAGCCGCCGTCGCGGACGGCGACGTGATCGAGGCCGTGACCGTCTCCGAGCCCGACGGCCTCGCTGTGCTGCGGCACTCGACGGCGCACGTGCTGGCGCAGGCGGTGCAGCAGGTCAACCCCGATGCGAAGCTCGGCATCGGTCCGCCCGTCACCGACGGCTTCTACTACGACTTCGACGTCGAGACCCCGTTCACGCCCGAGGACCTCAAGGCCCTCGAGAAGGCGATGCAGCGGATCATCAAGGAGGGCCAGACCTTCCGCCGCCGTGTCGTGACCGACGACGAGGCCCGGGAGGAGCTCGCGACCGAGCCGTTCAAGCTCGAGCTCATCGAGCTCAAGGGCAGGGGCGAGGCGACCGCGGCCGCGGCCGAGGGCGCGTCCGCGGAGGTCGGCGAGGGTGAGCTCACCATCTACGACAACGTCCGCCGTGACGGGACCGTCGCGTGGAAGGACCTGTGCCGGGGTCCGCACGTGCCGAGCACCCGCTCGATCGTCCCGAACGCGTTCAAGCTCATGCGCACCGCGGCCGCGTACTGGCGGGGGAGCGAGAAGAACCCGCAGCTCCAGCGCGTCTACGGCACCACCTGGCCCAGCAAGGACGAGCTCGTCGCCTACACCGAGCGCCTCGCCGAGGCGGAGCGTCGCGACCACCGCCGGCTCGGCAACGAGCTCGACCTGTTCTCGTTCCCGGACGAGATCGGGTCCGGGCTCCCGGTCTTCCACCCCAAGGGCGCGATGATCCGGATGGAGATGGAGGAGTACTCGCGCAAGCGGCACATCGAGGCCGGCTACTCGTTCGTGAGCACCCCCCACATCACCAAGGCCAACCTCTTCGAGACCTCGAAGCACCTCGAGTGGTACAAGGACGGGATGTACCCGCCCATGCACCTCGACGAGGAGGTCGACGACGAGGGCAACGTCAAGCGCGCGGGGCAGGACTACTACCTCAAGCCCATGAACTGCCCGATGCACAACCTCGTCTTCCGCTCGCGCGGTCGCTCGTACCGGGAGCTGCCGCTGCGGCTGTTCGAGTTCGGGACGGTCTACCGGTACGAGAAGTCCGGCGTCGTGCACGGCCTGACCCGTGCCCGTGGCTTCACCCAGGACGACGCGCACATCTACACGACCCTCGAGCAGATGCGCGACGAGCTCGCGTCCCTGCTGACGTTCGTCCTGGACCTGCTGCGCGACTACGGCCTGAACGACTTCTACCTCGAGCTCTCGACGCGTGACCCCGAGAAGTCCGTCGGCGACGACGCGACCTGGGAGGTCGCCACCGAGACTCTGCGTGAGGTCGCGACGGCGTCGGGCCTCGACCTCGTCGCGGACCCGGGGGGCGCGGCGTTCTACGGGCCGAAGATCTCCGTCCAGGTCAAGGACGCGATCGGCCGCACCTGGCAGCTCTCGACCATCCAGCTCGACTTCTTCGAGCCGGAGCTGTTCGAGCTCGAGTACACCGCGTCGGACGGTACCCGCAAGCGGCCCGTCATGATCCACCGTGCGCTGTTCGGCTCGATCGAGCGGTTCTTCGGGATCCTGGTCGAGCACTACGCGGGTGCCTTCCCGGCGTGGCTGTCGCCCGTCCAGGTCGTGGCCGTGCCGGTCGCCGAGCCGTTCAACGACTACCTCGCGGACGTCGTCGCGCAGCTCAAGGCGCAGGGGATCCGCGCCGAGCTCGACGACTCGTCCGACCGCTTCGCCAAGAAGATCCGCACCGCGAGCACGCAGAAGGTGCCGTTCGTGCTCATCGCCGGCGGCGAGGACGCGGAGGCGGGCGCCGTGTCGTTCCGCTACCGCGACGGGCACCAGGAGAACGGTGTGCCGGTCGCCGAGGCCGTCCAGCGGATAGTCGCCGCCGTCCGCGACCACGCGCAGGTCTGACGCGTGAGCACCTCCGACGACGCGCGGCGCGTCGACGACCTCGACGCGCACCCGGGCGACCCCGACGGCTTCCAACGACTGTGGACGCCGCACCGCATGGTGTACATCGGCGGCCAGGACAAGCCGGCCGACGCGACGAGCGAGCAGTGCCCGTTCTGCCGCGCCCAGCAGGGCAGCGACGAGGACGGGCTGATCGTCGCGCGCGGCCGGACCGTCTTCGCGATCCTCAACCTGTACCCCTACAACGCGGGGCACCTCATGCTCGTCCCGTACCGGCACGTCTCCGACTACGCGGAGCTCACGGCCGACGAGCAGGACGAGCTTGCCGCGTGGACGCGGACGGCGATCGAGACGCTGCGGGCCGTCTACCGGCCCGGCGGCTTCAACCTGGGGACGAACCTCGGGGTCGCCGCGGGCGCAGGGATCGCCGCCCACCTGCACCAGCACGTCGTGCCACGGTGGGTCGGGGACGCGAACTTCCTGCCGATCGTCGGGCAGACCAAGGCCGTGCCCGAGCTGCTCGCGGACACGCGGGCGCGCCTCGCCGCAGCATGGCCCGCGCAGCCGGTGCCCCCGACCGAGCCCCAGGAGGGGGACACCGAGTGATCAGCAAGCTCCGCGCCGGGTTCGGACGCCTGTTCCGGCCCGTCGCCCAGTTCCTGCTCGACCACGGCATCAGCCCCGACGCCGTCACGATCGTCGGGGCGCTCGGTGCGGTCGTCGCGGCCCTGTGGCTGTACCCGACGGGACACCTCGTGGCCGCGGGCATCGTGATCGGTATCCTCACGCTCTCCGACGCGCTCGACGGCACGATGGCGCGGCTCGCGAACCGCGTCGGACCCTGGGGTGCGTTCCTCGACTCGACGCTCGACCGCGTCGTCGACGGCGCGATCTTCCTCGGGATGACGGTGTGGTTCGTCCGGCACGCGGACCCGTCGGTGGCGATGTGGGGCACCGTGGCGGCGCTGGCCTGCCTCGCGATCGGCGGCGTCGTGCCCTACGCCCGCGCGAAGGCCGAGTCGCTCGGCTACGACGCGAACGTCGGGATCGCCGAGCGCGGCGAACGGCTCGTCGTCTCGCTCACCGCGGCCGGGCTCGTGGGGCTCGGCCTGCCGCAGGTCGTCCTCGTCGTCGTGCTGTACCTGCTGGCCGCGGCCAGCGCGGTCACCGTGGTGCAGCGCATGGCGGCCGTGCGTCGTCAGACGCGCGCCGAGGCGGCGACCGCGGAGGTCGCTGGACCCGCGGCATCCGCCGAGCCCGACGAAGGAGCGTGACGCGCCGCATGGGGATCGACGCAGGCAGGCTGTACGCGACCGCGTGGCGCGTCGCACCGAAGGTTCCCGAGCCGCTGCTGCGCGGGGTGTTCACGGCCGTCGCCGACGTCTCCTGGGCGCTGCGCAAGGGTGGGGTCGACCAGCTCGAGCGCAACCTCGAACGCGTCACCCCGGGCCTCTCGCGCCGCGACCTGCGGCGGATCTCGCGGGCCGGCATGCGCTCGTACATGCGGTACTTCCGCGAGGCGTTCACGCTGAGCGGCGCGACGCAGGACCAGATCCAGGCGCGCATGCGTCTCGCGAACCGTGAGGTCGTGCAGCCCTACCTCGACGAGGGGCGGTCCGTGCTCCTCGCCCTCGGGCACCTGGGCAACTGGGACCTCGCCGGAGCGTGGGGGACGCGAAGCCTCGCGCCGGTGCTCACGGTGGCGGAGCGGCTGGAGCCGCCGAGCGTCTACGAGGAGTTCCTGTCCTTCCGGGAGTCGCTGGGCATGACGATCCTCACGTTCGGGGACGACGGCGTGTTCCGGTCGCTCGCGCGCGGCGCGCAGGACGGCGGCCGGCTCGTGCCGCTGCTCGCGGACCGCGACCTCAGCTCGCAGGGCGTCGAGGTGGACATGTTCGGGGAGCGGGTGCGGGTGGCGCCCGGGCCGGCGGCGCTGTCGGTCATGACGGGCGCGCCGCTGTTCGGGACGTCGCTGACGTACGAGCGGCTCGACGGTGAGCGCCGTCGGGCCGCGGGCACGCCGTGGGGGATCGTGGCCACGTTCAGCCCGCTCGTCGAGACGGACCCGGCCCTGTCGCGGCGCGATCGCATCGCCCAGGGGACCCAGCAGTGGGTCGACTTCCTGGCCTCGGAGATCAGGCGCAGGCCCGAGGACTGGCACATGCTGCAGAAGCTGTTCGTCGCCGACCTCGACGCCGACCGCTACGCGCGGACGGTCGCGAAGGCGTCCGCGGCCGAGGGAGGCACCAGATGAGGGTCGGGATCGTCTGCCCGTACTCGTTCGACGCCCCAGGCGGCGTGCAGTTCCACGTGCGTGACCTCGCCGAGGCGCTCATGGCGCGCGGCCACGAGGTCTCGGTCCTGGCTCCGGCCGACGACGACACCCCGATCCCGGACTACGTCACGTCGGCGGGCAAGGCGGTCCCCGTGCCGTACAACGGCTCGGTCGCCCGGTTGACGTTCGGCCCTCGGACCGCGGCGCGCGTGCGTCGCTGGCTCGCGGCGGGGGAGTTCGACGTCCTGCACCTGCACGAGCCGGCCACGCCGTCGCTCAGCATGCTGGCGCTGTGGCTCGCGCAGGGGCCGATCGTCGCGACGTTCCACTCGTCGGTCGTGCGGTCCCGTGCCCTGCAGGCCGCGTACCCGCTCGTGCGGCAGAGCCTCGAGAAGCTGTCGGCGCGCATCGCGGTCTCCGAGGACGCCCGGCGCACGCTGACCGAGCACCTGGGCGGGGACGCCGTCGTGATCCCCAACGGCGTGTACGTCGACGCGTTCGAGGATGCCCCCACCGATCCGCGCTGGACCGGCACGCCCGAGGCGCCGACGGTCGCGTTCCTCGGCCGGCTCGACGAGCCGCGCAAGGGCCTGCAGATCCTCGCGCAGGCCGTCCCGACGATTCTCGAGCGCTTCCCGGGCGCGCGGATCCTCGTCGCGGGCCGAGGGGAGCAGGGGCGCGAGGACGCCGTCGCCGCGGTGGGTCCGCACGCGTCCGCGCTCGAGTTCCTCGGCGGGATCTCGGACGAGGAGAAGGCCGCGCTGCTGTCGTCGGCCGACGTGTACGTCGCCCCCCAGACCGGCGGCGAGAGCTTCGGGATCGTCCTCGTCGAGGCGATGAGCGCGGGCTCGTGCGTCGTCGCGAGCGACCTCGGGGCGTTCCGCCGCGTGCTCGACGACGGCCGTGCGGGCGTGCTGTTCCCGGTCGAGGACCCCCAGGGGCTCGGGCGGGCGGTGGTGGCCGTCCTCGAGGACACGGACCGCCGGGCCGCGCTCGTCGCGCACGCGCACGAGTGGGTGCGCCAGTACGACTGGTCGACGGTGACGGGCCAGGTGCTCGCGGTCTACGACATGGTCCTCGCCGCGCGCGCCGCCGCGGGGCGGGTCCACGAGGACCCGGGTGCGCTGCACGACGGTCGCCCGGGTCTGTGGCCCCGGCTCGTCGGTGACGCGCGGCGTGAGGGCGGTGCCCGATGAGGTGGAGCGACGTCGCCGTACTGGGCGCCCTCGTGCTGTTCGTGGTGCTGTGGCTCGCCTGGGCGGGCGCGTCACACATCGATCGGCTGCACCGCAAGGTGTACGCGTCGCGCCTGGCCCTGGACGCTCAGCTCGTCCGGCGTGCCGCCGCGGCCCGGGATCTGGCGTCGTCCGGCCTGCTCGACCCGGCCAGCTCGGTGCTCGTCGCGACCGCGGCCTACCGGGTGCTCGGCGCCGGCGAGCTGCCCGACCTCGAGCGTGAGCGTGCCGAGAGCGACCTGTCGGCGACGTTGCGCGCCGTCCTCGAGGACCCCGAGGACGTGCGCCGCTGGTGCGAGGAGCCCGACGGCGAGGTCGTGCTCGGCGAGCTCGCGGGCGCCTGGTACCGGGCCCAGCTCGCCCGGCGCTTCCACAACGAGGCCGTCGACCAGACCCAGCGTCGTCGCCGGCGGTGGTACGTCCGTCTCCTGCGCCTCGCGGGCCACGCGGCCCTGCCCCAGACCGCGGAGCTCGACGACGCCTCACCTGCGTCGTTGCGTCCTCTCGAGACGCAGACACCCGCCTCGGGCGAGGGTGCGCTCGGCGTAGGATAGCCGCGGCTGTCCAGCCTGCGTCCCATCCACCTCCCAGCCACCCCGCGAGGTCCCACCGTGTCGTCTGCGCCGTCCTCTTCCACCCCGTCGCCCGCCCCGCAGAACGACCAGGCGGCCTCCACGGCCGCCGTCGGGACGGCCCGCGTCAAGCGCGGCATGGCGGAGATGCTCAAGGGTGGCGTCATCATGGACGTCGTCACGCCCGAGCAGGCCAAGATCGCCGAAGACGCCGGTGCCGTCGCCGTCATGGCCCTCGAGCGCGTGCCCGCGGACATCCGTGCGCAGGGCGGCGTCTCGCGCATGAGCGACCCCGACATGATCGACGGCATCATCGCCGCCGTGTCGATCCCCGTCATGGCGAAGGCCCGCATCGGCCACTTCGTCGAGGCGCAGGTGCTCCAGAGCCTCGGCGTCGACTACGTCGACGAGTCCGAGGTGCTGACGCCCGCCGACTACGCGAACCACATCGACAAGTGGCAGTTCACGGTGCCGTTCGTGTGCGGCGCGACCAACCTCGGCGAGGCCCTGCGACGCATCACCGAGGGCGCGGCCATGATCCGCTCCAAGGGCGAGGCCGGCACCGGCGACGTCTCGAACGCCACCACGCACATGCGCACCATCCGTGCCGAGATCAAGCGCCTCACGTCCCTTCCCGAGGACGAGCTGTTCGTCGCCGCGAAGGAGCTCCAGGCGCCGTACGAGCTCGTCAAGGAGGTCGCCGCGACCGGCAAGCTCCCCGTCGTCATGTTCACCGCGGGAGGCATCGCGACTCCGGCGGACGCCGCGATGATGATGCAGCTCGGTGCCGAGGGCGTGTTCGTCGGCTCCGGCATCTTCAAGTCGGGCAACCCGGCGCAGCGCGCGGCCGCGATCGTCAAGGCGACCACGTTCTACGACGACCCCGACGTCATCGCCAAGGTGTCGCGCGGCCTCGGCGAGGCGATGGTCGGCATCAACGTCGACGACATCCCCGTCCCGCACCGCCTGGCCGAGCGCGGCTGGTGACCACGGAGCGGTCGGGCGCGGAGGAGACGGCGCGGGCCTCCTCCCTGGGTGCGGACTGGACCGTCGGGCCCGACGGCGTCCGGTCCCGCCGTGCGGCCCGCGTCATCCTGCTCGACGACGCCGGGCGGGCTCTGCTCGTGCGCGGGCACGATGCGGACCAGCCCGAGCGGTCGTGGTGGTTCACCGTCGGGGGCGGGATCGACGGCGACGAGACGGCCGCCGAGGCGGCGGTGCGCGAGGTCCGGGAGGAGACCGGCATCGTCCTGGAACCCGCCCAGCTCGTCGGGCCCGTGCTCACGCGCGTCGGCATCTTCGACTTCTTCAAGGAGACCTGCCGGCAGGACGAGGTCTTCTACGCGGCGGTCGTCCCGCACGTCGACGGCCCCGACCGCACCGGCTGGACCGACGACGAGCGCGAGCTCCTCGACGAGCTCGCCTGGCTCAGCGCCGACGAGCTGCGCGCCCAACCCCTCGAGTACTTTCCGACCGCCCTGCCCGACGTCCTCGACCAGCTCGCCCGCGGCTGGGACGGTGCGGTCCGTCACCTCGGCACCGAGCACGACTGACCCCGTTCGTCGAGCCCCGACCACCGAGCCACGAAGGAGCAGAACCGCTCGTGAGCAGCACCCCCACCATCGGCGTCCTCGCGCTCCAAGGCGATGTCCGCGAGCACCGCGCTGCGCTCGAAGCCTCCGGGGCACGCGCGGTCGCCGTCCGCCGCCCCGAGGAGCTCGCCGCCGTCGACGGCCTCGTGCTCCCCGGCGGCGAGTCCACGACCATCGACAAGCTCCTGCGGATCTTCGAGCTCTACGAGCCGTTGCGGGCCCGGATCGCGGACGGTCTCCCCGTCTACGGCTCGTGCGCCGGCATGATCCTGCTCGCGGACCGTGTCCTCGGCGGCACGAGCGACCAGCAGACCCTCGGCGGGCTCCACGCCACGGTCCGCCGTAACGCCTTCGGACGCCAGGTCGACTCCTTCGAGGCCGACCTCCCGTTCGCGCAGCTCGACGGCGGGCCCGTCCATGCCGTCTTCATCCGTGCCCCCTGGATCGAGGACGTCGGCGACGGCGTCGACGTCCTCTCCCGCATCCCCGACGACTACCCCGAACCGGTCGCCGGTAAGATCGTGGCAGTTCGCCAGGGCTCGTTGCTCGCCACCTCGTTCCACCCCGAGATCTCGGGGGACCGGCGCGTGCACGAACACTTCGTCCAGATCGTCAAGGAGTCGTAGTCGATGTCAGGTCACTCCAAGTGGGCCACGACCAAGCACAAGAAGGCCGTGATCGACGCGAAGCGCGGCAAGCTCTTCGCCAAGCTCATCAAGAACATCGAGGTCGCCGCCCGCACCGGTGGCGGTGACCCCGCCGGCAACCCGACGCTCTTCGACGCCATCCAGAAGGCCAAGAAGACCTCGGTCCCCAACGACAACATCGACCGCGCCGTCAAGCGCGGCTCCGGTGAGGGCGCCGACGCCGTCGACTACCAGACCATCATGTACGAGGGCTACGGCACCGGCGGGATCGCCGTGCTCGTCGAGTGCCTCACCGACAACAAGAACCGGGCGGCCGCCGAGGTGCGCACCGCGTTCTCCCGCAACGGCGGCAGCCTCGCCGACCCGGGCTCGGTGTCGTACCTGTTCTCGCGCAAGGGGCAGGTCATCGTGCCCAAGGCCGACGGGGTGACCGAGGACGACGTCATGCTGGCCGCGCTCGACGCGGGGGCGGAGGACGTGACCGACGACGGCGAGGTGTTCGAGGTGCTCTGCGAGGCCACGGACCTCGTCGCCGTGCGCACCGCCATCCAGGAGGCCGGCATCGAGTACGACTCCGCCGACTCCATCTGGCACCCGTCCATGGAGGTCGAGGTCGACGTCGAGGGTGCGCGGAAGATCCTGCGCCTCATCGACGCGCTCGAGGACAGCGACGACGTGCAGAACGTGTACGCGAACTTCTCGGCCAGCGACGAGGTCATGGCGGAGCTCGACGAGGAGTGATCGTCGTCGGGTGACGTCTCGCCTCCAGGTCTGGCGCGCGGGGCGGCCGGTGTGGCGACGACGGCGCAGCCTCGGTGAGTGAGAGGGTGTGCGTGTGCGCGTGCTGGGGATCGATCCGGGGCTGACCCGGTGCGGGGTCGGCGTGGTGGACTCCGCCGGGAGCCGGAAGGCCGTGCTGGTCGACGTCGGGGTGATCCGCACCGAGCCCACCGTGACGGTGGACCTCCGGTTGGCCGAGGTCGCCGACTCGATCGACAGGTGGATGGACGCCCACGTTCCGGACGTGGTGGCCATCGAGCGGGTTTTCGCGCAGCACAACGTCGGGACGGTGATGGGGACCGCGCAGGTCGCCGGTCTGGCCATGGTGGCGGCCGCTCGCCGCAAGGTCCCCGTCGCCCTGCACACGCCCAGCGAGGTCAAGGCCGCCGTCACGGGAAGCGGGCGCGCCGGCAAGGAGCAGGTGCAGCGCATGGTCGCGCGGCTCCTGGGGCTCGCCGACCTGCCCAGGCCCGCCGACGCCGCCGACGCGCTCGCGCTCGCCATCTGCCACCTGTGGCGTCCCGCCGGTGCGCTGCAGGGCGGCGACCGGCACGAGCTCACCCCCGCCCAGCGCGCCTGGGCCGCCGCCGAGCAGGCGGCGCGTCGGACCCCGTCGGGGGTCCAGGGACGTTAGGGTGGTGGCCGTTCGTACACCTGTTCGTAGAGGGGCCAGCCAGCGGTGATCGCACACCTGACCGGGACCGTCGCAGGGATCCGCCTCGACTCCGCCGTCCTCGACGTGAACGGCGTCGGCTACCTCGTGCACGCGACCCCCGGCACCCTCGGAACGCTCCGGCACGGCGCCACGGTCACGCTCTTCACCTCGCTCGTCGTCCGCGAGGACGCGATGACCGTGTTCGGTTTCGCCGACGACGACGAGCGCGCCGTCTTCGAGACCGTCCAGTCGGTCTCGGGCGTCGGCCCGCGGCTCGCGCTCGCCATGCTTGCCGTGCACAGCCCCGAGGCGCTGCGCGCCGCCGTCGCAGGGGAGGACCTCAAGGCGCTCGAGCGCGTGCCCGGCATCGGCCGCAAGTCCGCGCAGCGGATCGTGCTCGAGCTCAGCGGCAAGCTCGGGGCGCCCGTCGGGACCGGCTCGGCCGCCGCGGCCGGTGCCGGCGCGGGCGGTGATGATGCCCGCCGCGACGAGGTCGTCTCGGCGCTCGTCGGTCTCGGCTGGACCCAGAAGGTCGCGGAAGAAGCCGTCGACGCGGTCCGTGAGGACAGCGACGGGGATGCGCCGACGGGCACGCCGTCCGAGCAGGTCGCCGCCACGCTCCGCGCTGCCCTGCGCCTCCTGGGCGGGCGACGTGGCTGAGCTCGCGCGCGACGAGGAGCGCGACCTCGGCACCGAGCGGCTCGTGACGGCGTCGGCCGACGACGTCGAGCGCGCAGCAGAGGCCGCGCTCCGTCCTCGACGGCTCGACGAGTTCGTCGGCCAGCACGTGGTGCGCGAGCAGCTCTCGCTCGTGCTCGAGGCCGCGACGTCGCGCGGTGCGCCACCCGACCACGTCCTGTTGTCCGGGCCACCCGGGCTGGGCAAGACGACGCTCGCCATGATCGTCGCGGCCGAGCTGGGTTCGTCGCTGCGCGTCACGAGCGGTCCGGCCATCCAGCACGCGGGCGACCTCGCGGCGGTCCTCAGCTCGCTCGAGGAGGGCGAGGTGCTCTTCCTCGACGAGATCCACCGGCTCGCCCGTCCCGCCGAGGAGCTGCTGTACGTCGCGATGGAGGACTTCCGGGTCGACGTCGTCGTCGGCAAGGGCGCTGGTGCGAGCGCGATCCCGCTGGCGCTGCCGCCGTTCACCGTGGTCGGCGCGACCACCCGGGCCGGACTCCTGCCCGCCCCGCTGCGCGACCGGTTCGGCTTCACAGGGCACCTCGACTACTACAGCTCGTCCGAGCTCGAGAAGGTGCTGCACCGGTCGGCGCGCCTGCTCGACGTCCCGCTCGCCGCCGACGCCGCGGCCGAGATCGCGCGGCGGTCGCGCGGTACGCCGCGCATCGCGAACCGCCTGCTCCGCCGCGTCCGGGACTGGGCGCAGGTGCGCGGTGACGGTCGGCTCGACCTGGCCGCGGCCCGCGCCGCGCTCGAGGTCTACGAGGTGGACCCGATCGGGCTCGACCGGCTGGACCGCGCCGTGCTCGACGCGCTGTGCCGCCGGTTCGGGGGAGGCCCGGTCGGACTCGGCACGCTCGCCATGACCGTCGGCGAGGAGGCGGAGACCGTCGAGACCGTCGCCGAGCCGTATCTCGTGCGCGAGGGGTACGTCGCCCGCACGCCCCGCGGTAGGGTCGCGACGCCCGCCGCATGGAGCCATCTCGGGCTCGAACCACCGGCGGACCAGCCTGCCCTGTTCAGGGCCTAGACTGTTGCGGACCTGTCGGCGCAGACGCGTGCCGGCGTCGACCGTGCTGCGGCGCGCCCCTCGGGGTGACACCCGCGCCGGGCGACCCGAGCGCGCGGGGGCGTCGGGCCAACCCAGCCAACGCGCGGCGCGGTGAGAACCGCACGCGCACGAGGAGCAGCGACACATGCAGCACGTCATCCAGGCAGCCGTGACCGAGGCCGCCGCCAACGACGGCAAGTCCGGTGGCAGCAACTACACGTTCCTGATCATCCTCCTCGTGCTGCTGGTCGGCCTGTTCTTCCTCTCGCGCCGCACCCAGAAGCGCCAGAAGGACGCCCAGTCGTTCCGCGCCAACCTCACGCCGGGGCAGGACGTCATGACCGCGTCCGGCATGCTCGGCCGCATCGTCGAGGTCGACGGCGACGAGATCACGATCGAGTCGACGCCGGGCACCCGGTCCCGCTGGGTCCGCGCCGCCATCGCCAAGGTCGTCGAGCCCACCACTCCCGCGGCGGACGTGCCTGCGGACGCGACGACGTCCGACACGCAGGACGACGACGTGCTCGAGGTCCCGGACGACCTCTCCGGGCTGTCCGACGACGGCACGATCAAGGACAAGGGCCAGCGTCCCGACGACACCGGGAAGGGCGACGCGGCGAAGTAGCACCCGCCCGGAGCACCACCGGCCCGCCCTGCGCGGTCCCGCTCGACTCCCTGCCATCGACGTCGCTCCGGCGGCGCGCACGAGAAGAGACATACCGTTGGCCACCACCAACCACGCGAAGTCCCACCCGGGCCGCGTCCTGCTGATCCTGCTGATCCTCACCGCCGCGCTCTTCGGCACGATCGGTGTGGGTGCCGCGATCTCGAACGCGTCGTGGACGCCGAAGCTGGCGCTCGACCTCGAGGGGGGCACGCAGCTCACGCTCAAGGCGAGCACGACGGACGGCTCGAAGGTCACCGCCGAGGCGCTCGACCAGGCGATCGACGTGATCCGCCAGCGCGTCGACTCCTCGGGCGTGTCCGAGGCGCAGATCAGCAAGCAGGGTGACAAGCAGATCGTCGTGGCGCTGCCGGGCAACCCGTCGCAGGACACGATCGACCTGGTGAGCAAGTCCGCGCAGATGCGGATCCGGCCCGTGCTCGTGATCGGCAGCCCGCTCACGGCTGCGCAGCAGACGGCGGCCGCTTCCGCCGCGACCAGCAGCCCGACGGCGACGAGCACGCCGACGCCGACCTCCACGTCGGGTTCGAAGGACGAGTCCAAGTCGACCCCCACCGCGACGAACAAGAACTCGGCCTACGAGGGCGGCCCGACCGCGCAGGTCGAGAACGCGTCGTACGTGAAGAAGAGCGCGACCGTCGTGAACGCGGCGTCCACGCCGACGCCGACGCCGACGTCCACCTCGGACTCGACGTCCAGCTCGGACTCGCTCAGCGGCGGGGACGGGCTCAGCTCGCTCTCGCAGATCACGGCCGCCGACCAGAAGAAGTACGACGACCTCGACTGCCTGGACAAGAAGAACCTCAAGGGCGGCGGCGGGGACGACCCCGACAAGGTGCTCGTGACCTGCTCGCAGGACGGCTCGGCCAAGTACATCCTCGGACCGGTCGAGATCGAGGGCACCGAGATCAAGAGCGCGACCTCGGGCCTCGAGACCACGTCGCAGGGCGTCACCACGAACAAGTGGGTCGTGAACATCAAGTTCACGTCCCAGGGCGCCAAGAAGCAGACGGCGATGACGAAGCGGCTCGCCCAGCTCGACCAGGCGGGCCAGGCCCCGCGCAACCAGTTCGGCATGGTCCTCGACGGCCTCGTCATCGAGGCCCCGAGTGTGGACTCCCAGTACGCGAGCACCGGCATCACCGGGAACTCGTCGCAGATCTCGGGCAGCTTCACGCGCCAGAGCGCCGCGACGCTCGCCAACCAGCTCAACTTCGGTGCCCTCCCGCTCCAGTTCGAGGTGCAGAGCCAGGAGCAGATCTCCGCGACCCTCGGCTCGGAGCAGCTGCAGAAGGGTCTGCTCGCGGGTCTCATCGGCATGGTGCTCGTCGTCATCTACTCGATGTTCCAGTACCGCCTGCTCGGCCTGCTGACCATCGCGTCGCTGGTTGTCGCGGGTGTCCTCACGTACGGCGTGATCACGCTGCTGTCGTGGCGGATGGGCTACCGCCTGTCCCTGCCGGGCGTCGCCGGCCTGATCGTGGCGATCGGCTTCACAGCCGACTCGTTCATCGTGTACTTCGAACGCATCCGAGACGAGCTGCGCGACGGCAGACCTCTGGTCGGTGCGATCGAGCGAGGCTGGGAGCGCGCGCGTCGCACGGTGCTCGCGGCCAAGACCGTGAACCTGATCTCGGCGATCGTGCTGTACTACCTCGCCGTCGGCGGCGTGCAGGGCTTCGCGTTCACGCTCGGCCTGACGGTGATCATCGACGTCATCGTCGTGTTCTGGTTCACGCACCCGATGATGGAGCTGCTCGCCCGCGTCCCGTACTTCCGCGACGGAAAGCCGGGTTCGGGTCTCTCGCCGGAGACTTACCGCCTGCAGCGGGGGATGCGCTATAAGGGTGCAGGCAAGTTCGAGGTCGCCGGCGCCGCGGTCGGAGCGCCGCCGCCCGAGTCGGGCGCTGACCTCCCGGAGGAAGCGGACCAAGGCGCGCTCGTGCCCGCCGGTCCCGAACGGGGTGCGCGGGCAGCGAGCGAGCGTCCGACCGCGGCTCCTGCGACCGCACCGGACGGCCGCCGCATGACGATCGCCGAGCGCCGCGCCGCCGAGCGCGCGGCAGCGGCCGACGCCGACGCCCCCACGACCGACTCGACGACCGAGGAGAACCGCTGATGGCCGCCGGGAGCATGGCCCAGTGGGGCAACGACCTGTACACCGGTCGTCGCTCGTACAAGATCGTCCAGCGCCGCGCCCTGTGGTTCTGGATCACCGGCGCCCTCGTGGCGCTGTCCCTGCTCGTGCTCGGCACCAAGGGCTTCAACCTCGGGATCGACTTCGAGGGCGGTTCCGAGTTCACGATCACGAACATCGACAACCCGTCCCAGGACAAGGCCGTCGACGCGGTCCAGTCGGTCGCGCCCTCCGAGGAGCCCGAGGTGGTGAACCTCGGAAGCAACGGTCTGCAGGTGCGTACGGGAACGCTGAGCAAGGACGAGACCGATCAGGTCAAGACGGCTCTGGCGAAGACGTTCGACGTCGATGCTGCGAAGGACGTCGGCGCCGAGTTCATCGGCCCGACCTGGGGCTCGGACGTGTCGAAGAAGGCCATCGAGGGCGTCATCGCGTTCGTCCTGCTCGTCGCGGCGTTCATGGCGATCTACTTCCGCAACTGGCGGATGTCGCTCGCCGCGATCATCGCGCTCATGGCGGACCTCGTGATCTCGGCCGGCGTGTACGCGGTCGTCGGGTGGGAGGTCACCCCGTCCACGGTGATCGGCTTCCTGACGATCCTCGGCTACTCGCTGTACGACAAGGTCGTGGTCTTCGACAAGGTCCGCGAGAACACCGCGGGCATCGTCGACCAGACGCGCGCCACGTACGCGGAGCGTGCGAACCTCGCCGTCAACCAGACGCTCGTCCGGTCGATCAACACGGGCGTCGTGGCGCTGCTGCCTGTCGGCGGCATCCTCTTCGTCGGAGGCTTCCTGCTCGGCGCCGGGACGCTGCGCGACATCGCGCTCTCGCTCTTCGTCGGTATCGCCGTGGGCACGATCTCGTCGATCTTCCTCGCGACGCCCCTCGAGGTGACCCTGCGCGAGCGCGAGCCCGCGATCAAGGCGAACACCGCGAAGATCCTGGCCGCGCGCGCGCAGGCCGCGGAACAGGGCGACGACCCCGACCTGGTGGCGAGCGTCGGCTCGGCGCAGCTCCAGCCCGGTGCGCACCAGGGCATCAAGGCGCAGCCCCGGCGGAAGCGTTGACGACGCCCGACGCTCGGGAGCTGGACGGGCTCGGCGCGCTCGTGCGCGCCGTGCCCGACTACCCGACGCCGGGTGTGACGTTCCGCGACATCACGCCCCTCCTCGCCGACGCCGTCGCGTTCAACGGTGCGGTGGACTCGCTGGCCGACCTGGTCGCCCACCACGGTCCCGTCGACACCGTGGCGGGGATGGAGGCCCGTGGCTTCGTGCTCGGCGCCGCACTCGCCGTGAGGCTCGGGGTCGGGTTCGTGCCACTGCGCAAGGCCGGCAAGCTGCCGCCGCCCGTCGAGTCCGTGACGTACGACCTCGAGTACGGTTCCGCGACGCTCGAGGTCCGGACGGGAACAGTCAGCCCCGGTTCGCGCGTTCTCATCGTCGACGACGTGCTCGCCACCGGCGGGACGGCCGCTGCGGCGGTGAGTCTCGTGGGAGCCTGCGGGGGCGACGTCGTCGGCGCCGCCTTCCTCCTCGAGCTCGACGGGCTCGGAGGGCGCGACGCACTGTCAGGCCTGGTGGTGGACTCGCTGCTGACCGTCGGGTCGTAGGATTGGTGAACCCGGCGGCCCGGTGGCCTTCGGGTCGGCGAGCGAACCGGGAGGTTCCGGAGCGGACGGGAGGCGCATGAGCAGCACGAGCCCCGACACGCGCGGAGCGCAGACGACGGACAACGAGTCGACGGGCGCCCGCGTACGGTCGCGCCTGGTCCGCTTCGGCTCGCGCGGGGGCGGTGGCGTCCCGGCGCTCGAGCCGCTCCTCCAGTCGGTCCGGACCAACCACCCGCGAGCCGACGTGAGCGTGATCGAGCGCGCGTACGTGACGGCCGAGAAGGCGCACCGCGGCCAGTTCCGCAAGAGCGGCGACCCGTACATCACGCACCCGGTCGCCGTCGCGACGATCCTCGCCGAGCTCGGCATGACGCCGTCGACCCTCGCGGCGGCGCTCCTGCACGACACGGTGGAGGACACCGACTACTCGCTGGACCAGCTCCGCGCCGACTACGGCGACGAGATCACGATGCTCGTCGACGGCGTCACCAAGCTCGACAAGGTGACGTACGGCGACGCCGCGCAGGCCGAGACGGTCCGCAAGATGATCGTGGCGATGGCCCGCGACATCCGCGTCCTCGTCATCAAGCTCGCGGACCGCCTGCACAACGCGCGGACCTGGAAGTTCGTGCCGTCGTCGTCGGCCGAGCGCAAGGCCCGCGAGACCCTCGAGATCTACGCGCCCCTCGCGCACCGCCTCGGCATGAACACGATCAAGTGGGAGCTCGAGGACCTGTCGTTCTCGACGCTGTACCCCAAGGTGTACGAGGAGATCGTGCACCTGGTCGCGGAGCGCGCACCGGCGCGCGAGGAGTACCTCGGTGTGGTCCGTGAGCAGATCGGCTCCGACCTGCGCAGCGCGAAGATCAAGGCCACGGTCACGGGGCGGCCGAAGCACTACTACTCGATCTACCAGAAGATGATCGTCCGCGGGCACGACTTCGCGGACATCTACGACCTCGTCGGCACACGCGTCCTCGTCGAGACGGTGCGCGACTGCTACGCGGCGCTCGGTGCGCTGCACGCGCGGTGGAACCCGGTCCCGGGCCGGTTCAAGGACTACATCGCGATGCCGAAGTTCAACATGTACCAGTCGCTGCACACGACGGTCATCGGGCCGGGCGGCAAGCCCGTGGAGATCCAGATCCGGACCCACGAGATGCACCGTCGCGCCGAGTACGGCGTCGCCGCGCACTGGAAGTACAAGGAGACGGGCAAGGGCTCGGACGGCGGCAAGGCCGCCTCCGAGAACAACGAGATGCAGTGGCTCCGGCAGCTCGTCGACTGGCAGAAGGAGACGGCCGACCCCACCGAGTTCCTGGACTCGTTGCGGTTCGAGATCGCCGGCTCCGAGGTCTACGTCTTCACGCCCAAGGGCGAGGTCCAGGCGCTGCCGTCGGGCTCGACGCCGGTCGACTTCGCGTACTCGGTGCACACCGAGGTCGGGCACCGGACCATGGGCGCGCGCGTCAACGGCCGGCTCGTCCCGCTCGACTCCCAGCTCGACAACGGGGACGTCGTCGAGGTCCTGACCTCCAAGGCAGAAGGCGCGGGTCCGAGCCGCGACTGGCTCGCGTTCGTGAAGAGCCCGCGTGCCCGCAACAAGATCCGGCAGTGGTTCTCCAAGGAGCGTCGCGAGGAGGCCGTCGAGCACGGCAAGGACGCGATCGCGAAGGCGATGCGCAAGCAGAACCTCCCGATCCAGCGGTTGCTGTCGCACGAGTCGCTCGTGGTGCTCGCTTCGGAGATGCGCTACCCCGACGTGTCCGCGCTGTACGCGGCGGTCGGGGAGGGGCAGGTCTCCGCGGCGACGGTCGTCCAGCGGCTCGTGCACGCGCTCGGTGGCGAGGACGGCACGACCGAGGACGTGGCCGAGGTCGTGCTCCCCGGGCACTCGGCCCGGCGCGTCCGCACGGGTGACCCGGGCGTCGTCGTCAAGGGCGTCGAGGACGTGTGGGTCAAGCTCGCGAAGTGCTGCACCCCGGTCCCCGGGGACGAGATCGTCGGGTTCATCACGCGCGGTCAGGGCGTGAGCGTCCACCGCACGGACTGCGCGAACGTGGGCAGCCTGCGGGCGCAGCCCGAGCGCATGGTCGACGTGTCGTGGACGACCGGCTCGAACACGCTGTTCCTGGTGCAGATCCAGGTCGAGGCGCTCGACCGTTCGCGCCTGCTCTCGGACGTGACGCGCGTCCTGTCCGACAACCACGTGAACATCCTGTCGGCGACCGTCTCGACGTCGAACGACCGGGTCGCGCTCTCCCGGTTCGTCTTCGAGATGGCGGAGCCTGCGCACCTCGCGACCGTGCTGTCGGCGGTGCGCAAGGTCGACGGCGTGTTCGACGTCTACCGGATCACGGGAGCCCGCGCGGAGGAGACGCCGCAGCTCCCGGTCTGACGACGGGCCGGCCCTCGAACGTGTCGAGGACCTCGCGGATGCGGGTCCGCCCGTGCCAGCGTGACCGGCGCTCCAGCGCCAGCCGCGCCGACCGGACGTCGAAGCCCACCGCCGTGAGGCGCGCGAGCCAGGCCACGGCCGACGGGACGTCCGCATCACGCGCGACGTCCAGGCCCGTCCTCTGGACCGAGGTGACGCTCACGCCGCCGACGTCGACGACCTCGTTCGCGAGGAGCGTCGCCTGGACGACCCGAACGGCCGCGTCCGGCCAGGGGCGGTGCATCCGAGCCTTGTGCAGTGCCGTGACGCGCCGTGGCGGCGGACCGCCGCAGTGCACCCACGCGGCCGCCGTGCCGCCGACCACCACCTGACCGCGCAGCACGGTCGCCAGGGCTCTCGCACGCACGGCCGGGCTGACCGGGACGGTCGCCCGGTGCGCGACGTGGTTCCAGAGAGGGACGAGGGCGCCGTCCCGGCACAGGGCACGCCAGGTCACCGCGCCGCCGACGTCGGCGGGGGAGAGGAGTTCGGGTAGCACGGGTCCAGCCTGGCCGAGCGTGCGCGGTCCGCGCACGCTCGACCGGTGACCTGTGGACGACGGCGCGGGCCGCGGTCGGCCTTCGAGCGCTGTGCCGTGACGAATCCGCCCGCGGGCGGTGGTCGGGCGGGTCAGCCCCGGGCGTCCTCGGCGGCGCGGGAGACCTGCTCCAGCCAGGAGCGCCGCGCGTCGAGTGCGGACTCGAGCTCGGACGCCTTGCGGGCGTCGCCCGACGCCTGGGCGGCGGCGAGGTCGGCCTCGAGCCCGGCGATCGCGGTCTCGAGCTGGCTCAGGGCGCCCTCCGCACGGGCGCGCGTCTCGGGGTTGGAGCGGCTCCACTCGGCGTCCTCCGCCGCGCGCACTGCGTTCTCGACGGCGCGGAGCCGTCCCTCGACCCGCTGCACGTCGGCGCGCGGCACCTTGCCCGCCGTCTCCCAGCGGTCCTGGATGTCGCGGAGAGCGGCCTTGGCCCGGGCGAGGTCGGTCACGGGGACGAGGGTCTCCGCCTCGGTGAGGATCTGCTCCTTCACCTCGAGGTTCGCCGCGTACTCGGCGTCGACGACGGCGTTCGCCTCGTCGCGCGCGTGGAAGAACGTGTCCTGCGCAGCGCGGAACCGGGCCCAGAGCGCGTCGTCGTCCTTGCGGTTTGCGCGGCCTGCGGCCTTCCAGCGGGCCATGAGGTCCCGGTACTGCGCCGCCGTGCCACCCCAGTCCGTGCTGCCGGCGAGCTGCTCCGCCTCGACGACGATCGCTTCCTTGGCTGCCCGGGCGCCGGCGTTGCGCTGCTCGAGCTCGGCGAAGAAGTGTCGACGTGCCCGGTCGAACGCGGTGCGGGCGTGGCTGAACCGCTTCCAGAGCGCGTCTTCGGTGGGCCGGTCGAGGCGGGGCCCGTCGTGCTGCGCCTTCTTCCACGCGTCGAGCAGCGAGCGCAGCTCTTCGCCGGCGGACTTCCACTGGACCCGGGCGGGGTCGGTGGCGGCGAGGGCCTCGGCACGCTCCACGATCTGGGTGCGCGCCTGGAGGGCGTCCTCCTTGGCGGCGGCGCGCTCGGTCTCGATGCGGGCGCGGTGCTCCTGCGCGATGCCGCGAGCCGACTCGAGGCGGGTCCGCAGCGTGTCGAGGTCGCCGACGGCGGCGGGCTCGGCGAGGTCCTCGGTGAGGTGCGCGAGCGTCGTGTCGATCTCGCGCACCGAGAGGTCGGTCTGGGTGAGGCGCGCCTCGAAGAGGGCGACCTTCGCCTGGAGGTCGAGGTAGCGCCGGACGTAGAGGGACAGCGCCTGCTCGTCGGGAACGCCGGGGAACTGGCCGACGACGCGTTCGCCGGTCGCCTCGCGCACGTAGACGTTGCCCTCGCCGTCGACGCGGCCGAAGGTCGACGCCTCCGCGACGGCCTTCGCGTCGTCGGGCACCGGGATGGGGGCGACGTCGTGCGTGGTCGGGGCCGGCGCCGGTGCCGCCGAACCGGCGGGGGGCGCGGGCCGTGGCGCCGGGCGTGGCACGGGGCGCGGCGTGGGACGCGGTGCGGGCGGGGTGCTCGGGGGCGTCTCGCTCACGACTCAACTCCTTCGATGGTGACGTGGCGTCCCGGTGCGGGAGCCCGCGTCAACGACCGTCCGACCGGTGCCGGACCATTGACCCGACCACGCCGGCTCGAGGGCTGAGGCGTAGTCGTCTGTCAGTCTAGGCAGCCATGCCCGCCTGAACCCGGGCTAATTCGGGCCCGGGAGCCGAACACGTCATTACGATCCGGTCACGACTACGCTCGGCGCATGCCTGACCCGATCCTCCGGACCGTCGTCTCACCGGTGTTCGGCGCGGCCTGCCACGTGGTCTCGGTGGGGCGCGACGCCGTCGTCGTGGACCCGGGTGCGGGCGTGACGGACGCCGTCCTCGCGGAGATCGCCGAGCGCGGCCTGACCGTCCGCGCGGTGCTCGCGACCCACGGCCACCCCGACCACACGTGGGACGCGGGACGGCTCTGCGCCGCGGTCGGGGTCCCGTTGACGGTGCACGAGGCGGACGCGGTGGTCGCCGGTGATCCCGAGGCCGCGCTCGTCGCGCTGGTGCGCTCCGAGGTCGAGGCGGCGGGCGTCGGCGGTGCGCTGCGGGCGGCGGTCGCAGCCGCCGGGGCCGGTGCCTCGGTGCCGGCAGACGACGTCCTGCCCCTCGTGACGCCCGACGGCGAGACGGCGCTCGAGCACGGTGCGCTGCGGGTCCGCGTCCTGCACGCTCCCGGACACACTCCGGGCTCGGTGCTCTACCTGGTCGGGGACGTCGTCCTCACCGGGGACGTCCTCTTCGCCGGGAGCGTCGGGCGGACGGACCTGCCCGGTGGCGACCCGGCGGCGATGGCGCGGACGCTGCGCGACGTCGTCGGGCGACTCGACCCGGCGCTCACCGTGCTCCCCGGGCACGGCCCCGCGACGACGGTCGCGCGTGAGCTGGCGACCAACCCGTACCTGCGACCCGCACGCTGAGCAGGTCGCGCCGGTCCGCCAGCCGGGCCGGCGCAGGAACGGCGGCTCGGATCTGGAAAGATCGATGCCATGGCCCGCCCCACACCCCTCTCCGGCTTTCCCGAATGGCTCCCGGACGGCCGCGTCGTCGAGCAGCACGTCCTCGACTCGCTCCGTCGCACGTTCGAGCTCCACGGGTTCGCAGGCATCGAGACGCGAGCGGTCGAGCCCCTCGACCAGCTGCTGCGCAAGGGCGAGACCTCCAAGGAGGTCTACGTCCTGCGGCGCCTCCAGGAGGAGGGCGAGGAGCCGGCCGCCCGGGGCGATCGCGCCGAGAAGCAGCTCGGACTCCACTTCGACCTCACCGTGCCCTTCGCGCGCTACGTGCTCGAGAACGCCGGGCACCTCGCGTTCCCGT
The DNA here is from genome assembly GCF_009429125.1 of Luteimicrobium xylanilyticum. Classification (GTDB taxonomy): domain Bacteria; phylum Actinomycetota; class Actinomycetes; order Actinomycetales; family Cellulomonadaceae; genus Luteimicrobium; species Luteimicrobium xylanilyticum. The sequence continues at coordinate 2,105,568 of NZ_CP045529.1, read as the reverse complement.
TCAAGCGCTACCAGATCCAGAAGGTCTGGCGGGGCGAGCGACCCCAGGAGGGCCGTTTCCGCGAGTTCGTCCAGGCCGACATCGACGTCGTCGGCGCGGGCGACCTGCCGTACCACTACGAGGTCGAGCTGCCGCTCGTCATGGCCGAGGCGCTGGGCGAGCTGCGACCGGTCGGCGTGCCGCCGGTCCGGATCCTCGTCAACAACCGCAAGGTCGCCGAGGGCTTCTACCGCGGGCTCGGGCTCGACGACGTCGAGGCGGTGCTGCGCAGCATCGACAAGCTCGACAAGGTCGGGCCGGACGAGGTCGCGCGGCTGCTCGTCACGGAGGCGGGCGCGACGCCCGAGCAGGCCGCGGCGTGCCTCGAGCTCGCGTCGATCTCCGGCACGGACGTGGGCGTCGTCGAGCGCGTGCGTGCCCTGGCGGCCACCCACGACGCGTCGACCGACCTGCTCGAGACCGGTCTGGAGGAGCTGGGCGCGCTCGTCGCGGCTGCGGCCGAGCGTGCGCCGGGGGTCGTCGTCGCCGACCTGAAGATCGCGCGCGGCCTCGACTACTACACGGGCTCGGTCTACGAGACCGTGCTGGTCGGGCACGAGCACCTCGGCTCCATCTGCTCCGGCGGCCGGTACGACACGCTCGCGTCCGACGGCGCGAACACGTACCCGGGCGTGGGGCTCTCGATCGGCGTCTCGCGGCTCGTCTCGCGGCTGCTCTCGGTTGGGCTCGTCCGAGCGACCCGGGCCGTCCCGTCGGCCGTCCTCGTCGCGGTGACCGACGAGGCGACGCGCGGGGACTCCGACCGCGTCGCGGCGGCGCTGCGTGCCCGCGGCATCCCGACGGACGTCGCCCCGACGGCGGCGAAGTTCGGCAAGCAGATCCGGTTCGCCGACCGGCGCGGCATCCCGTTCGTATGGTTCCCCGCGGGGGTCACGGCCGATGGCACGGCCACGACGCACCAGGTCAAGGACATCCGCTCCGGCGACCAGGTCGAGGCCGACCCGGCGACGTGGGAGCCGCCGACCGAGGACCTCTGGGCGACCGTCGTCGCGGGGGAGCAGAAGGGCTGAGCCGCCCGGCGCGCGAAGCGCTTGACCGACGTTCGAACACGTGTTCGAATCGGGTCATGCGATGGGACGGCCAGGCTCTCGACGTCGACGACGGTGCGCTGCCCGGGCTGCAGCGCGCCGGCTTCGTGCGCACGGTCCGGACGCCGGAGTTCGCGGGGACGGCGTTCCACGAGGTGCTGTGCAAGAGCGCGCTCTCGCACGTGCCCGCCGCATCGCAGGTGCCCTTCCGCTGGACGATCAACCCGGTGCGGGGTTGCGGCCATCAGTGTCGCTTCTGCTTTGCTCGGGGGACCCATCGCTACCTCGACCTGAACACGGGCGAGGACTTCGACTCGCAGCTCGTGATCAAGGTCAACCTCGTGGAGGTCCTGCGGGCGGAGCTCGCGCGACCGTCGTGGAAGGGCGAGCACGTCGCGCTCGGCACCAACACGGACCCCTACCAGCGGGCCGAGGGGCGCTACCGGTTCATGCCGGGCGTGATCGACGCGCTGGCGTCGTCGGGCACCCCGTTCTCGATCCTCACCAAGGGCACGCTGCTGCGACGTGACCTCGTGCTGCTCCAGGAGGCGGCGGAACAGGTGCCCGTGAGCGTCGGGGTCTCGCTCACGACCCTCGACGACGCGCTCCACCGTGCCGTCGAGCCCGGCGCACCCACACCGCGCGCACGGCTCGACCTCGTGCGCGCCGTGCGTGACGCAGGCCTGTCGTGCCACGTCATGGTCGCGCCGGTGCTGCCTTGGCTGACGGACTCCACGGAGCACCTTGACGCGATCCTCGGGGAGATCGCCGCCGCCGGCGCCGAGCGCGCGACCGTGTTCGCGCTCCACCTGCGGTCGGGGGCGCGGGAGTGGTACCTGCAGTGGCTCGCCGAGTACCGGCCGGACCTCGTGGCCGGGTACCGACGGGTGTACGGGGACCGCGCGTACGCGTCGCGGGACTACCAGCGCTGGCTGGCCGACCGCGTGCGCCCGCTCCTCCGCAAGCATCGGCTCGACGGGACCTGGGACCAGGGCCAGCGGTGGGGCGTGCGGGCGGCGGCCGCCCACGACGTCGCACGGCGGGCCTCGCCGTCGGCTTCGGCGCAGGCGCAGCCTGCGCTGTTCTGACGGCGTCCGAGGGTTCCGCGTCGCTGCGAGCCGCTCAGTGACTTCCGACGCGGTCGACGGGCACGATCTGCGTGCGTGCGACCGCGCGGTCGCGGACGTCCGCGAGTGCCGTGCGTCGCGGGTCGGCCAGGTACGAGGCCAGCGCTGCGTCGTCGGGCAGGCCGATGATCTGCACCTCGAACGGGTCGCCGCCACGCGGCTCGCCCGGTGCGGCGGCGCGACGCACCCGTTCGCGCACCGTGCCGCCGTGCTCGGGCACGAGCGCCAGCACGGCGTCCTCGTACTCGGCGAGGAGGTCGCCGTTGCCCTCGGTCTCCCACAGCAGGACGCACAACGTCACCGGCATGGTGGGCAGCCTACTGGTCACCGTGTCCCGGGTCTGGCCACCGGGCGACGAGTCCCAGCCACGCCACCGCGACCCACGGGCCGACGGCCGTGAACGTGCCCTGCGGCGTCTCGATGACGGCGGCGCACTCGTCATCGGGGTGCCTGATCCGAACGTCGGGGGTGACCGGCAAGGTGCCCGGTACGTGGTCGAGCATGGCGCTGACGAAACCCGCCTCCGTGTGGTCGGCCTCGACGTCCCTCGCCAGCGAGACGAGCCGGATCCGGTCCAGGTCGAGCACGATGCGCGGGCGGGCCGCGCGCTCGACGTACGCGAGGTCCTGCGTCACGTGGAGCACCGGGCGGTCCGCCCAGCGCGGGGGCATCCAGCGTGCGTCGCCGCCGCGGACGACCAGGGACACGACGGCCTTCGCGGGGTCACGGGGCAGCCGCGAGCGCGCGACCGAGGCTTCGCCGATCGGCGCCGTAGCGCCTCCCCCGTCGCCGCCCGAGAGTGCGGCGGACAGCACGGTGACCAGCAGCGAGGGGAACGCGTCCGGGAGCCAACGCCCGGCCGACGTGCGGAGCGTCGGCGCGTGGCGCCCGGGCAACGACCACGTGACGAGCTCCTGGAGACGGGGCGGGCGGGACACGCGGTCAGTGTGCGCCGCCGCCGGCTCCCTCAGCCGTCAGCGAGGCGCGCGGGGAAGCCGCCCGTGGCGATCGGTCCCCAGCCGGTGATCGTCACGCGGATCAGCGACTTGCCCTGCGTGACCATCGCTTCGCGGTACTCGGCCCAGTCGGGGTGCTCGCCGGAGATCGACCGGTAGTACTCGACGAGAGGCTCGACCGAGTCCGGCAGGTCGATCACCTCGGCGGTCCCGTCGACCTGCACCCACGCGCCCCCGAAGTCGTCGCTCAGCACGCAGAGCGTCGCGGCGGGGTCGCGGCGCAGGTTCGCCGCCTTCGCGCGCTCGGGATAGGTGGAGATCACGACGCGGCCGGCGTCGTCGACCCCGCACGTCACGGGGCTGGCCTGCGGGAGCCCGTTCGCGCGGGTCGTGACGAGCACGGCGTGGTGGCGCGGGCGGAGGAACGCGAGGAGGTCGTCGCGGTCCACGGACGTGTTCGTGGCGATGGTGCGAGGCATGGGCCCAGTCTCACACCGCGACGTCGGCGGGGGCGCTCATGAGCCACTCGGTCGCGAACAGGACCTTGTCCGTGAGGGCGAGGAGCTGGTCCCGGAGCTCGACGTGGGGCGAGGAGAACGACAGCCGGGCGACCGACTGCCGGCCCGGCGCCTCGGCCCAGTAGTCGACGAGCAGGAGGGGGAGGTCCGACCCGCCCACCTCGTCGGAGCCGTGGCCGTGCCGCACGCGGCGCAGGAAGGGCCCGGAGAGCGTCTCGGTCCGGGTGAGCGCGTCGGCGGGCTGGGCGGTCGCAGCGAGCTGTTCCTCGAGCCGTCGGAGATGGGTCTGCCTCCCGGTCTCCGGGCCGAGGTCGTGCCAGTAGAGCGTGAGGCCGAGCCCGAGCGCCGCCTCCGTCCCGGGTAGCGCGAGGTATGCCACGACCTGGGCACCGGCCGAGGCGGCCGTCAGCGAGGTCTCGACGAGCCTCGCGCGCAGGTCGCGTCGCAGCGGCCCGCCCTGGTCGCCCAGGATGACCGTCTGCCTCTCGACGAGCTCCCGGACCTGCTCGCCGAGGCGCTCGGGGTCCTCGGGGTCCAGGACGGCCCAGTGGTCGGGCAGGTGCAGCTCGATGCCCACGCCACGCGACCCGCCGGGCCGGCCCGACGTCGCGAGCGCCTCACGGCCCTCCGGGCTGATGCCCGCGCCCGTGCCGTCGAAGAGGCCGGTCGGGTCGTCGTCGGCGGGGTCCGTCTCGAGCAGCGCGAGGAGCTCCGCGACGCCGAAAGTCATGGGGTCCGGCCCGCCCGGGTCGACGACCACGCGTGCGAGGGCCGCGCCGTGGCGGCGGAGGAACGGGGCCAGCGACTCGCGACGACGGACGCTCAGCTCGCGGCCGGGGTCGTTCCCGAGGAACGCCTCGAGCGAGCCCGCGGACGAGAACAGGCAGAGCTCGTACGGCCCGGCCGCGCCCGCGGGCGACGGGAAGACGCGCACCTGCGGCGTGCCGTCCGGTCGGGCCAGGTGCGGCACGAGCGCCGGTCCGTCGCGCAGCGCGGCGCCGGCGGCGGCCCGGTCGTGCGCCTCGAGCGCCTGGCGCAGCGCCGGCGCGGTGGACTGTTCCGGTTCGGGCACGGCGCTCCTCAGCTCGCGTCGGTCAGGGCGTGGGCCAGGTCGTGGTCGGCCTGTTCGAACGCCTCGGCCACCTGGGACGACGCGTCCGCCAGCGCCCGAACGCTTCCCGTGATCTTCTTGCGGGTGTCGTCCCAGTCGTGGGCGAACTTGCGCACGGTGCGGGCCAGGTGCTCGTGCCCGACAGCGGCCGCGATGCGGTCGCTGCGGGCGTTGGCCTGCTCGAGCTCGTCGGCGACGTGGCCCAGGTCCGTGCCGAGCTGTCGTACGGCGTCGAGGTCGACGCGGAGATCGGTCATCGGTCGCTCACCCCCGGACCGGAACGATAGCCGCGGCCCGGAGCGGTGGGACGGTTTTCCACAGGCCGGGTCGCGGTCGTCGTCCGGGCGGGGGCGGGACGGCCCGGGCCGCGGTGCTCCATTAGACTCGGACGGCCCACACCGCCGTTCTCGAAAGGACATCTCCGTGCTCCGCACCCACACGGCCGGCTCGCTGCGAGCCGACCACATCGGTCAGACCGTCACCCTCACGGGCTGGGTCGACCGGCGCCGGGATCACGGGGGAGTGGCGTTCATCGACCTGCGTGACGCGTCGGGGATCGCCCAGGTCGTGATCCGCGACGAGGCCGTCGCGCACCCGCTGCGAGCGGAGTTCGTCCTCCAGGTGACGGGTGAGGTCTCGCGCCGTCCCGACGGCAACGAGAACGCGCACCTCGCGACGGGCGAGATCGAGGTCGTCGCGAGCGACGTCGTCGTGCTGAACGAGTCGGCGCCGCTGCCGTTCCAGGTCTCGACGGCGCTCGAGGGGACCGAGACGATCGGTGAGGAGGCGCGTCTCAAGCACCGCTACCTCGACCTGCGCCGTCCGACGCCGTCTCACGCGCTGCGTCTGCGCGCGAAGGCCAACCAGGCGGCCCGCCGGGTCCTCGACGCGCACGACTTCGTGGAGGTCGAGACCCCGACGCTGACGCGTTCGACGCCGGAGGGCGCCCGCGACTTCGTCGTGCCGGCCCGTCTGGCGCCGGGGAGCTGGTACGCGCTGCCGCAGTCGCCTCAGCTCTTCAAGCAGCTCCTCATGGTCGCCGGGCTCGAGCGGTACTACCAGATCGCCCGTTGCTACCGCGACGAGGACTTCCGCGCCGACCGCCAGCCGGAGTTCACGCAGCTGGACGTGGAGCTGAGCTTCGTCGAGCAGGACGACGTGATCGCGCTCGGCGAGGAGATCCTCGTCGCGCTGTGGGACCTGATCGGCTACCGGATCGAGACGCCGATCCCGCGCATGACCTTCGCGGACGCGATGCGTCTATACGGGAGCGACAAGCCCGACCTGCGCTTCGGCAACCCGCTCGTCGAGCTCACCGACTACTTCAAGGACACCCCGTTCCGCGTCTTCCAGGCGCCGTACGTGGGCGCCGTCGTCATGCCGGGCGGGGCGTCGCAGCCTCGCCGTCAGTTCGACGCCTGGCAGGAGTGGGCCAAGCAGCGCGGGGCCAAGGGGCTCGCATACGTGACGTTCGCCGAGGACGGCACGCTGGCCGGCCCGGTCGCCAAGAACCTGTCCGACGCCGAGCGGGAGGGGCTGCGCGACGTGACGGGCGCGAACCCGGGCGACGCGGTCTTCTTCGCCGCCGGCAAGGTGACGCAGTCCCGCGAGCTCCTGGGCGCCGCCCGCCTGGAGATCGCGAAGCGCACGGGCATGATCGAGGAGGGCTCCTGGGCGTTCGTGTGGGTCGTCGACGCGCCGCTGTTCAAGCCGACCGGTGAGGACGACGACGTCGCTGTGGGCGAGGGCGCCTGGACCGCGGTGCACCACGCGTTCACGAGTCCGACGCCGGACTGGATCGACACGTTCGAGCAGGACCCCGGGAACGCGCTCGCCTACGCGTACGACATCGTGTGCAACGGCAACGAGATCGGCGGTGGCTCGATCCGTATCCACCGCCGCGACGTGCAGGAGCGGGTCTTCCAGGTGATGGGGATCGACGAGGCGCAGGCGCAGGAGAAGTTCGGCTTCCTCCTCGACGCGTTCCAGTTCGGCGCGCCGCCGCACGGCGGGATCGCCTTCGGGTGGGACCGGATCGTCGCGCTCCTCACGGACTCCGAGTCGATCCGCGACGTCATCGCGTTCCCGAAGTCGGGCGGCGGCTACGACCCGCTGACGGGCGCGCCGGCGCCGATCACCGTCGAGCAGCGCAAGGAGGCGGGCGTCGACGCGAAGCCCGTCGAGAAGCGCGGCGAGGCGCAGGGCAGCGAGCCCGCCCCGGCCGCCTGACACCGGTCGCACTCCGCGGGCCCGTGGTCTCTACCCGAGACCGCGGGCCTGCGGCGTCTAGCGTGACCGCGTGACCACCCCCTTCACCTCGGTCGATGCGGCGCTCCTGGAAGCAGGTCGCGTGCGCGCGTCGCTCGACGGACCGGTGCTCACGGTGACGCTCGACCGTCCGGAGGCGCGCAACGCCCAGACGCCCGCGACGTGGCGTGCTCTCGCGGCGGTCGGGGAGGCGGTCCCGCGCGACGTGCAGGTCGTCGTCCTGCGGGGGGCCGGCGCGTCGTTCTCGGCCGGTCTGGACCGCGCGATGCTCAGCCCCGGCGGGATTCCGGGCGAGCCGAGCCTCGCGGATCTCGTCGCCGCCGGCGAGGACCGGACCGTCACGGCCATCGCCGAGTACCAGCGAGCCTTCACCTGGTGGCACCGGGTCGACGCCGTGACCGTCGCGGTCGTCCGGGGGCACGCCGTGGGCGCGGGGTTCCAGCTCGCCCTCGCGTGCGACCTGCGCGTCCTCGCCGACGACGCGCGGCTCAGCCTCCGCGAGGTCCAGCTCGGCCTGGTCCCCGACCTCGGCGGCACCAAGCCCCTGGTCGAGCTCGTCGGGAAGGCCCGCGCGCTCGAGATCGCTGCCACCGGCCGCTGGGTCGACGCAGCCGAGGCCGAGCGGATCGGGCTCGCGAACGCCGTCGTCGGCACGGACGCCCTCGACGACGCCGTCGGCGACCTGGTGGCGAGCCTGCTCGCCCCGCCCGCCGGTGCGGTGCGCGCGGTCACCAGCCTCCTGCGCGACGCGGCCACGCGGACGGCCGACGAGCAGCTCGCGGCGGAGCGCACCGCGCAGGCCGCGCGGCTGCGCGACCTGGCCGGGCTCAGCTGATCGGACCGTCCCACCCCCAACGGGGGAGGCGGAGGTCGTGGGGAACGTCGGCGGGCGTCGGCCAGCCATGGTTCACGAGGTCGTTCGACCACACGAACCAGCGCGTCAACGTGTCGCGGAGAGCCGGGTCGCCGGGGATCCCGGCGTCGTCCAGGGCCGCGACGAAACAGGCCGTGGCCGCGACGTCGAGCGAGGTGTGCGGACCGTTGCCCGAGTGGGTGCGGACGATGTCCGCCTCGGTGCCGAGCGCGGACGTGTAGGCGGGCGGGCCGCCGAGGGACTCGCCCCAGTAGGCGGCGAGGCGCTCCGAGTGGCGGGGGTGGAGGGGACGCCGTGTGAACGGGTGCGCCGCCTCCGGGTCGGCCAGGCAGCGCGCGTGCCACGCGTGGGCGAGCGCGAGGATCGCCGCGGCGCCACCGCACGCCTCGAAGACCGTCGGTCGTTCCGGCGGGCGGTGCACGGCGTCGTCGGCGGGGGCGCTGCGCTGCGGCTCGCTCATGCCCGCCACGCTAACGCGCTACGCCCCGACGGACAGCGTCGCGGTCACGACCGGACGGCACCGCGCGCCGACAGCCTCGTGAGCCAGCGCGGCCCCCACCAGTTGGCGCGACCGAGCAGCGTCATCGTCGCGGGGACGAGCAGCATCCGCACGAGCGTCGCATCGATGAAGACGGCCACCGCGAGCGCGAACCCGATCTCCTTGGTCACGAGCAGACGCCCGGCCGCGAAGCCGGCGAACACCACGATGATGATCGCTGCTGCGCTCGTGATGATGCGGCCCGAGCGCTGCAGGCCCAGCCGGACGGACTCCCGCGGCGAGACCCCGGCATCGTGGAGCTCCTTGATCCGGGACAGCAGGAAGACCTCGTAGTCCATCGCCAGGCCGAACGCGAACGCCAGCACCAGCGCGACGACGTACACCTCGATGCCGCCGGTGCTCGTGAAGTCGAGCAGGCCGGACAGGTGCCCGTCCTGGAAGACCCACACCAGCACTCCGAGCGACGCGAAGATCGAGAGCGCGTTCGTCAGGAGGGCCTTGATCGGAAGCACCACGGAGCCGGTCATGACGGCGAGGAGCACGAACGTGGCGAGCGCGATGATCGCGACCGCCCACCAGAGCCGGTCGGCGAGCGCGGAGGTGAAGTCGACCTGCCCCGCGGCCTGCCCGGTCACGTAGAAGGTCGTGGTGACGCCCCGGTCGCGCAGGTCGCGGATCTCGTGGACGACGTCGACGACGGCCGTGCTGCCCGGGTCGTGGTCGCTCGTCCGGACCCCCAGGACCTCGATGCCGTCGCCCTGGGCGGGCGGGTCGACGGACTGCACGCCGTCCAGGACCGCGATCCTGCCGGCGAGCTCCTTGCCCTGCTGCTCGGTGCCCTGCACGACGACGCGCAGCTCGGGGCTGCGCGAGGCCGGGTACTGGTCGGAGAGCTCGGCGACGAACTGGCGGGACTCGCTGTCGGACGGGAGGAGCTCGATCCCGGAGTTCCGGAGCTGCAGCCCCGCGGCGGGCGCCGCGAGCACCGCGAGGACGGCGACGCAGCCCACGAGCACGAGGAGCGGGTGGCGTTGGACCCGGGTCGCGAGGCGCGAGAAGACGCCCTCGTCCGCCGACACGTCGGACGTGCGGGCGAGGACCGCCCGGAGCCCGGGGATCCGGCCGACGACGCCGGGCCGTGCCAGGCGGGTCCCCGACATCCGCAGCAGCGCGGGCACGAGCGTGAGCGCTGTCGCGAGCGCGAGGAGGATGATCGCGACGCCCGCGACGCCGATCGCGCGCATGAGCTCGGGCTCGAAGATCGCGAGCGTCGCGATGGAGATCGCCACGGTGAGCGCGGAGAAGGCGACGGTGCGCCCCGCGGTCGACACGGTGGCGACGAGCGCCTCGTGCGCGCTGCCCCCGCGTCCGCCGCGCCGTCGTCGGCGGGGCGTGGTGCCGTCGTCGGGCGCATCGGCACGCGCGAGCTCCTCGCGGTAGCGCGAGACGACCAGCAGGCCGTAGTCGATGGACAGGCCGATGCCGAGGACGGTCACGACGTTGATCACGGTCGCGTCGACGTCGAGCACGTACGTGAGCAGGTAGAGGACCCCGAAGCCACACCCGATCGACGCGAGCGCGCCCAGGATCGGCATGCTCGCGGCGAGGAGCCCACCGAAGACCAGGACCATGATCACGAGCGCCACGGGGAGCGCGATCGCCTCACCCGTGCGCAGATCCTTCTCGAGCTGTTCGGTGATCGCGTGCACGACGAGGTCGTCGCTCGAGACGCGCACCGTGGCGTCCGGTGCGACGGAGCCGACGTCCGAGGGGATCTCCCGCAGCCGGTCGACGACGGCGTCCTCGGCGGCCTTCGTCTGGGTGTCGCTGAGCGACGCCTTGAGGTCGACGACCACGATGAACCCGTGCCCGTCCTGGGCGATCAACGGCTTCGCGGCGTCGGACTTCGGGCCGTCGGGCAGGACGAACGGGTCGATGACCGTGTCGACGCCGTCCGTGCCGGTCAGGTCCTCGTGCAGCGGTCCGAGCGCGGTCGCGAGGCCCTTGGTGGTGGGCGGCGCGTGGTCGACGATCACGGTGATGCTGACGGCCTGCTCGCTGGAGGAGTTGATGAGCGCCAGCCCGGTGGCGCTCTCCGAGCCGCTGACCTGTGGCTCTCCCGACGTCACGCGGTCGAACAGTCCTCCGTCGGAGCCGATACCGGCGACGGCGACCAGGTAGGAGACCGCGGCGACGAGCACCCAGGCGGCGACGGCGCGGAGCGGGTGCCGCGCGACGGCGCGACCGAGGCTGGCGAACACGGGGTCAGCATTCCATCCCGTGCGCGGGTGCGTCACGCTCGCGGGGCCCGCGCGCGTGCCCGCTCTGTGGGTCGCGCTGCGTACCCTCGGTGTCATGGACGTGCTCGGGGACCTGTTCGACGCCGCCTCGACCGGCCCCACGGGCCTGCCCGAGGTCCCCGCGTCCGCGCCCCTCGCCGTCCGGATGCGTCCGCGGACGCTCGACGAGGTCGTCGGCCAGGCCCATCTCCTGCGTCCGGGCTCGCCGCTGCGCCGGCTCGTGGACGACGCCGCGGGGGACGCGGGGCGCGCCGCGCCGTCGTCGGTGATCCTGTGGGGCCCGCCGGGCACGGGCAAGACGACGCTCGCGTACCTGGTCGCGCGGTCCTCGGGACGCCGCTTCGTGGAGCTGTCCGCGGTGACGGCGGGGGTCAAGGACGTGCGCGCCGTGATCGACGACGCACGCCGCCGGCTCGTGAACGGCGGCCAGGAGACCGTGCTGTTCGTCGACGAGGTGCACCGGTTCTCCAAGACCCAGCAGGACGCGCTCCTGCCGAGCGTCGAGAACCGCTGGGTGACGCTCGTCGCCGCGACCACGGAGAACCCGAGCTTCTCCGTCAACGCGCCGCTCCTGTCGCGCTCGCTCCTGCTCACGCTCGAGCCGCTCACCGGGGACGACGTCCGGGCGGTCGTGCGACGGGCGCTCGACGACGAGCGCGGCTTGGCCGGCTCGGTGGTGCTCGAGGAGGACGCGGAGGACCACCTGCTGCGCCTGGCCGGCGGCGACGCGCGCAAGGCGCTGACGATCCTCGAGGCCGCGGCCGGTGCGGCGCTGTCGGAGACGGGCCCGGGCACCGGGACGCCGGGCGTCGACCTCGAGACCATCGAGCGCGCCGTCGACGTCGCGGCGGTGCGCTACGACCGCGACGGCGACCAGCACTACGACGTCGTGTCCGCGTTCATCAAGTCGATCCGCGGGTCCGACGTCGACGCCGCGCTGCACTACCTCGCGCGCATGGTGGCGGCGGGGGAGGACCCGCGCTTCATCGCGCGGCGCCTCGTCATCTCCGCCGCGGAGGACGTGGGCATGGCCGACCCGTCGGCGCTCCAGACGGCTGTCGCCGCGGCTCAGGCGGTCGCGCTCATCGGGATGCCCGAGGGGCGGATCGTGCTGGCCGAGGCGGTCGTGCACCTAGCGACCGCCCCGAAGTCGAACGCCGCCTACCTCGGGGTCGACGCGGCCCTCGCCGACATCCGCGCGGGACGCGTGGGCACGGTGCCGTCGCACCTGCGCGACGCGCACTACGCGGGCGCCGAGAAGATCGGCCACGGCGAGGGGTACCGGTACGCGCACGACGCGCCGCACGCGATCGCCGCGCAGCAGTACCTGCCCGACGAGCTCGTCGGGCGCCGCTACTACGAGCCGAACGACCGCGGGTACGAGCGCCAGGTGCAGGATCGCCTCGCTCGCATCCGTCAGATCCTCGACGGCGACTGACCGGGGCGTTCCGGCCCGCCCCGGACCGCCCGGCGCGTTCCGTGACGTGGTGCCGCGTGCGGTAGCATTGACGGGTTGCCCGTTCGGGCGACCCCTGGGACCTCGGCCCCGTAGCCCGCTCGTCTCGACAGAGCGGGGCTCGTCGGCTGGTCCAGCGCCGCCGGTCTTCCGACCGCCCGGTGCGACGTCAGAACACGACAGGAAGAGAAGGAACAACCGTGTCCTCTGTGACCCGCTCGCGCCGTCAGGTGCGTCTGAGCCGTGCGCTCGGCATCGCCCTGACCCCGAAGGCCGTCAAGCACTTCGAGAAGCGCCCCTACCCGCCCGGCGAGCACGGCCGCGCCCGCCGCCGCACCGAGTCCGACTACGCCGTCCGGCTGCGCGAGAAGCAGCGTCTGCGCGCCCAGTACGCGCTCCGCGAGAAGCAGCTCGCTCGCGCTTACGAGGAGGCCCGCAAGGACAAGGGCCTGACCGGTGAGGCGCTCGTCGAGAACCTCGAGACGCGTCTCGACGCCCTCGTGCTGCGCTCCGGCTTCGCCCGCACCATCCTGCAGGCGCGCCAGGCCGTCGTGCACCGCCACATCCTCGTGGACGGCAAGATCGTCGACCGTCCCTCGTTCCGCGTGAAGCCGGGCCAGACCATCCAGGTCAAGCCGAAGAGCCAGGCCACCACGCCGTTCCAGGTCGCCGCCGCGGGCGCGCACCGCGACGTGCTCCCGGCCGTCCCGGGCTACCTCGAGGTCCAGCTCGAGAAGCTCTCCGCGCAGCTGACCCGCCGCCCGAAGCGCGCCGAGGTCCCCGTGACCTGCGAGGTCCAGCTCGTCGTCGAGTACTACGCGCGCTGACCCAGCCCGCCGCACGTCGGACGCCCCGCTTGCCCGCTCAGGTGCGAGCGGGGCGTCCGTGTGTCCGGGCCCGGTCCGCGGCTGCGCGTGCACGACGCGCGGCCCCGGCCGACCGGGCGCCGCACGAGCCCGGCCACCTCGGTAAGGTGGCGTCGCGGCCCGCACGGGTCGTCTACCCGGACAGAGATGAGGGAGCACATGAGCGTCGGTGACGTGGCGGGACTGATCGCGGCGATCGCGTTCGTCCTGCTGGTCGGGTTCCTCGCCGTACCGCTGCTCAAGCTGGGACGTGTGCTCGACGAGACGCGCGAGTCCGTGCGGCAGATCACCGAGCACTCGGTCCCGATCCTCGACGAGGCCGCCACGACGGTCGCCTCGACCAACGGCCAGCTCGCCAAGGTCGACGTCATCACGACGTCCGCGGCGCAGGTCAGCGAGAACGTGTCCGCGCTCACCGGTCTGTACGCCGCGACGATCGGCCGCCCGCTCGTCAAGGTCGCCGCGTTCAGCTACGGAGTCCGCAAGGCGTTCGCCCGCGCGTCGGGCCGCGGCTCGGGTGGTGCCGCGTGAGGCGCCTGTTCTGGATCGGTGTCGGCGTCGCGGTGACCGTCGTCGTGGTCCGCCAGGGCCGCAAGATCGTCGCCCGCTACGCGCCCGCGTCGCTCGTCGACCAGGCGACCGACCGCGCCAACGCCGCCGGGGGGCGCGCCGTGACGTTCGTCCGGACGTTCGGCGAGGAGTTCCGCACGGCGCGCGACGCGCGCGAGGCCGAGCTCGAGGCAGCGCTCCTCGCGGAGGGTCAGCCCGCTCCCGACGACGTCCGGCGGGCCCGCGCCGAAGGTCGTCGCCCGGGTGACGCGAGCGCTGCGGACCCGCGCGGCGTCCCGCGCGACGAGGATGATCCCGACGTGGGTTACGCGTTCTTCTGACGCGGACCCCTCCGCCTGCACGACACCATGACGACCGCCCGCCGCGGCGGGCCGCCCGAACCGAAGGACCCCATGCGTACCGCCGAGATCCGTCAGCGCTGGCTCGACTACTTCGAGTCGAAGGGGCACACGCTCGTCCCCAGCGTGTCCCTGGTGTCGCCCGACCCCTCGATCCTCTTCACGATCGCGGGCATGGTCCCGTTCATCCCGTACATCCTCGGCTCGCAGGAGGCGCCGTACAAGCGTGCCGCGAGCGTGCAGAAGTGCATCCGCACCAACGACATCGAGAACGTCGGCCGGACGACCCGGCACGGGACGTTCTTCCAGATGGCGGGGAACTTCTCGTTCGGCGACTACTTCAAGGAAGGTGCCATCACCTACGCCTGGGAGCTGCTCACGTCCGAGCAGTCCGAGGGCGGGTACGGCCTCGAGGCCGACCGGCTGTGGGCCACGGTGTGGGAGGAGGACGACGAGTCGTACCGCGTCCTGACCGAGCAGGTCGGTCTGCCGGTCGACCGGATCGTCCGGCTGCCCCGCAAGGAGATCTTCTGGGACACCGGCCAGCCGGGGCCGGCCGGTCCCTGCTGCGAGTGGTTCTACGACCGCGGCGCGCAGTTCGGACCCGACGCGACCGGCGGGCAGCACCCGGTGTGGCCCGAGGACGCGGCCAGCGAGGACCGCTACATCGAGATCTGGAACCTCGTCTTCGACCAGTACCTGCGCGGCGAGGGACAGGGCAAGGACTACCCGCTGCTCGGTGAGCTCGACCAGAAGAGCATCGACACCGGGCTGGGCGTGGAGCGGCTCGCGTACCTGCTCCAGGGCAAGAACAACCTCTACGAGATCGACGAGGTCTTCCCGGTCATCGAGCGCCTGCAGTCGCTCACCGGAAAGCGGTACGCCGACGGCACCTCCGACGAGGACGACGTCCGCATGCGTGTCGTGGCGGATCACGTGCGTTCGGCCCTCATGCTCGTCGGCGACGGCGTCCGGCCGTCGAACGAGGGCCGTGGCTACGTGCTGCGTCGGCTGATCCGGCGGGCCGTGCGCTCGGTCCGGCTGCTCGGCTACGACGAGCCGGCGCTCGTCGAGCTGCTGCCGGTGTCCAAGGACGCGATGAAGGCGTCCTACACGTACCTCGAGGACGACTTCGCGCGCATCAGCGAGGTCGTCTACGCGGAGGAGGAGTCGTTCC
This sequence comes from Luteimicrobium xylanilyticum, assembly GCF_009429125.1. Lineage (GTDB taxonomy): Bacteria > Actinomycetota > Actinomycetes > Actinomycetales > Cellulomonadaceae > Luteimicrobium > Luteimicrobium xylanilyticum. The sequence continues at coordinate 2,090,420 of NZ_CP045529.1, read as the reverse complement.
GCCGCACGCTCGCGCAGGGCACGACCATCCTCGACACGGCGGTCGCCCGCGTGAAGAACGGGACAGCGGCCGGGACGACGCCGGTCCTGGGCGGCGACGAGGCCTTCGCGCTCCACGACACCTACGGCTTCCCCATCGACCTCACCCTCGAGATGGCCGCCGAGCAGGGCGTCGAGGTCGACGAGAAGGCGTTCCGCGACCTGATGGCCGAGCAGAAGCGCCGCGCGCGCGCCGACGCGCTCGCCAAGAAGACCGGCCACGCGGACCTGCGTGCCTACGAGTCCGTCGAGAAGGAGCTCACCGCTCCCGTCGAGTTCCTCGGCTACACCGACACCAAGGCGGAGGTGGGGGTCGCCGGCCTCCTCGTCGACGGCGTGCCGGCGCCCGCCGCGACCGCCCCGGCCGACGTCGAGGTCGTGCTCGACCGGACCCCGTTCTACGCCGAGGCCGGCGGGCAGCTCGCCGACCACGGCACGATCGTGCTCGACAGCGGCGCGACCATCGAGGTCGACGACGTGCAGCGCCCCCTCAAGGGCCTCTCGGTGCACCGGGGGCGTCTCGTCGAGGGGACCGTCGCGCTCGGCGACCGGGGGACCGGGACCATCGACCTCGCCCGCCGCAAGGCGATCAGCAAGGCCCACAGCGCCACGCACATGATCCACAAGGCGCTGCACGAGGCGGTCGGCCCGGACCGCACCCAGGCCGGGTCGGAGAACTCGCCGAACCGCGTGCGCTTCGACTTCCGGTCGGCGTCGGCCGTCCCGCAGAGTGCGCTCGGCGAGATCGAGGAGCGGGTCAACACCCTGCTCGTCGACAACCTCGACGTGACCGACCAGGTCATGCCGATCGCCGAGGCCAAGTCGCTCGGCGCCATGGCGCTGTTCGGGGAGAAGTACGGCGACCGGGTCCGGGTCGTGTCGATCGGAGGCGACTGGTCACGCGAGCTGTGCGCCGGGACGCACGTCAAGCAGTCCGGCGAGATCGGCCGCGTCACGCTGCTCGGGGAGTCCTCCGTCGGGTCGGGCGTGCGGCGTGTCGAGGCGCTCGTCGGCGACGGTGCGTACGGCTTCCAGGCCAAGGAGCACGCGCTCGTCGGGCAGCTCACCCAGCTCGTCGGGGCTCGGCCCGAGGAGCTCACCGACCGGGTGTCGTCCTTGATGTCGCGTCTGCGCGACGCGGAGAAGGAGCTGGCGGGCGTCCGTCAGGGCCAGCTGCTCGCCCAGGCGGGTCCGCTCGCCGCACAGACCGGCCAGGTCGGGTCCGTCCGCGTCGTGACGCACGACGCCGGCGACGTGGCGTCGGCCGACGACCTGCGCGCGCTCGCGCTCGACGTCCGGTCGCGCCTCGGCGAGGCCGACCCGGCCGTCGTCGCCGTCGCGGGCGTCGCGAAGGGCCGCCCGCTCGTCGTGGCCGCGACGAACGGCTCGGCCCGCCAGGCCGGCGTCCGAGCCGGCGCCCTCGTCAAGGCTGCCTCGGGCGTCCTCGGCGGCGGCGGTGGCGGCAAGGACGACGTCGCCCAGGGAGGCGGCCAGGACGCAGCGGCCGTGCCCGCGGCGCTCGACGCCGTCCGTGACGCGGTGGCCGCGCAGGCGTCGTGACTCTCGAACGAGGGCCACGCCTCGCGATCGACGTGGGGACCGTCCGGGTCGGGCTCGCTGCGAGCGACCCGGACGGCCTCGTCGCCACCCCGGTGGAGACGCTGCGTCGCGACACGGCCGCCGCAGCCGACGTCCGGCGCATCGTGGACGAGGTGGTCGAACGGGGTGCACGTGTCGTGTACGTCGGGCTGCCACGCCACCTCTCGGGTGCCGAGGGTGCTTCCGCACAGGCCGCCCGCGCGTACGCTGGGGTGGTCGCGCGAGCGATCGACCCCGTGCCCGTCCATCTCGTGGACGAGCGCATGTCGTCCGTGAGCGCGCACCGCTCGATGCAGCAGGCGGGTCGTCCGGGCCGCAAGCAGAGGTCCGTGGTCGACCAGGTAGCGGCGGTTATCATCCTCCAGACCGCCCTCGACGCCGAGCGTCGCGCAGGGGAGCGGGCAGGCGAGCTCGTCACCGCATGAGTCGCCCGCGCACGGCAGGCGGGGGAGCACGAACGAAGACACGACGGGAAAGAGGTAGGACGGCATGACGGACCTGTTCTCGGCACCTCCGCCGCCGACGACCGGCCCCGCGCCCGCCACCTCTCGCACCGCTCAGCGCCGCCGTCAGAAGGCCTCGGCTGCTGCGCGCCGTCGGCGGCGTCGACGCCGGGTCGTGGTGCTGTTCCTCGCGCTCGTCGTGGTGGGCGGAGCGGGATGGTTCGTGTACGAGCACGTGCTGCCGGGTCTGTCGTTCGGGTCGTTGCACCCGAAGGCCGAGGACTACACGGGACAGGGCACGGGTTCGGTGCAGGTCACGGTGAACCCGGGTGACACCGGCACCGCGATCGGGAACACGTTGCTGGAGGCCGGGGTCGTCAAGAGCGTCAAGGCCTTCACCGCGGCATACAGCTCCAACCCGAACTCTGCCGGGATCCAGCCTGGTGTGTACACGTTGCGCAAGCAGATGAAGGCGTCGGAGGCGGTCTCGATGCTCGCGGCGAACACCGGGCGCGTCGAGTACCAGGTCACGGTTCCCGAGGGGTACACGGTCGACCAGATCGTCTCGCGGGCCAGTGGGGTGACGGGGATCCCGGCATCGGAGTTCGCGAAGGCGAAGAAGAACACGAAGGCGACGGGTCTGCCGGCTGCGGCGAAGGGGAACTACGAGGGCTGGTTGTATCCGGCGACGTACTCGTTCGACCCGGACGTGTCGGCGACGCAGATCCTGGCTCAGATGGTCGCGCAGACCAAGGCGGAGCTGAAGAAGCTCAAGGTGCCGTCCTCCGAGCAGGAAGAAGTCCTCATCAAGGCCTCCCTGATTGAGCGCGAGGCGAAGATTCCTGCCGACCAGCCGAAGATGGCGCGCGTGATCGAGAACCGCCTCGACCGCGGCATGACGCTCGGGATCGACGCGGCGGTCGCCTACGGGGCGCACAAGTCGGGCACCGACCTGACCAAGGCGGACCTGGTCGACAAGAAGAACCCCTACAACACACGGGTGCTGACGGGCTTGCCGCCCGGCCCGATCGCGTCACCGGGCGAGAGCGCGGTCAAAGCCGTGCTGCACCCGGCGGACGGCGACTGGCTCTTCTGGGTCGCGGTGAACCTGGACACGGGCAAGACGAAGTTCGCAGTGACGTACCAGGAGCAGCAGGAGAACGAGAAGGAGCTCGAGGCGTGGCAGAAGGCGAACCCGTCCAAGTGACGCGCCGGCGCGCGGCCGTCCTCGGCCACCCGGTCTCGCACTCTCTCTCGCCGGTCCTGCACCGCGCCGCCTACGCGGCGCTGGGTCTGGACGACAGGTCGTACTCGGCCGACGACGTCACCGAGGACGCGCTGCCGGCGTTCCTCGACGGCCTCGACGACACGTGGGCGGGCCTGAGCCTCACGATGCCGCTCAAGCAGGCGGTCATCGAGCTGCTCGACGACGTCACGCCGCTCGCGCTCCAGGTGCGGGCCGTCAACACGGTCGTGCTCGACGGCGAGGGGCGGCACGGCTCGAACACGGACGTGCACGGGCTGGTCTCGGCGTTGCGCGAGGGGCTCCTCGCCGTGTCGGTTGATCGCACGGGTCGTGCCGCACCGTTCGCACCACCCGTCGTGGGCTCCGCCGCGGTGCTCGGCGCGGGGGCGACGGCGGCCTCGGCCCTGGCCGCGCTGCGGGAGCTGGGGTGCATCGAACCGGTCGTCTACGGGCGCTCGCTCGTGCGGACGGCCGACCTCGCGGAGGTCGCGGAGCGGCTCGACGTGCGCCCGCGCTTCGTGCTCCTCGACGACGCGGCGCGGCGGCTCCCGGGGCACGACGTGATCGTCTCGACCCTCCCACCCCACGCGGCCGACGGTCTCGCGGCCGAGCTCGCGGGCCCCGTCGAGGGCCTGTTGCTCGACGTCGCGTACGACCCGCGGCCGACCGCGCTCGCCGCGGCGTGGCGGGAGGCGGGAGGCGACACGGTCGACGGGGAGCGGATGCTCCTGCACCAGGCGGCCGAGCAGGTCCGCCTCATGACTGGCCGCGCAGCGCCCCTGGAGGCCATGGACGCCGCGCTGCAGGAGGCGCTCCTCACCCGCTGACGGCCGGTGCGGCCAGAGGCGCCAGGACGATCGCGAGCAGCGCTCCCGCCAGCACGAACGGGCCGAACGCGACGGCCGTCTTGCGGTGCGCTCGCCGCAGTGCGAGCAGCGCGACGGACCAGAGCCCGCCCAGCAGGAAGGCCAGCAGCACCCCGCTCGCGAGCACGCCCCATCCGGTCCAGGCCAGCGGCAGCCCGACCAACCACGCCAGCTTGACATCGCCGCGCCCGAGGCCGCCGAGCCGGGAGAGCACGGCGTAGAAGCCGGCCGTGACGGTGGCGCCGACGACGGTGCGGAGCGCGGCCGCGCCGTCGGCCGTGACGAGCGCGGCCCCGCCGAGCGCGACCACGACCAGGAGGATGCCCGGGTAGGTCACGACGTCGGGCAGACGGTGGGTGCGTGCGTCGACGACGCACAGGGGGCCCGCGACGAGGGCCAGCACGACGAGGGCCGGCGCCGCCACGACGACGAGCCGGGCGGTCCCGCCCACGGTGGGGTCGTGCCGTCCCGCGACCGCGGCGCCGACCGCGATCCCGACGAGCGCGAGAGCGACTGTCGTCACCACCGATGCGGCGACACGCACCGGGGCCACCTCCCGCCGCAGCGCCTCGGCGAGACTCCGCGGGGAGCGCAGCACCGACGCCCCGGTGAGCGGGAGATCGGGCGCGTCGGTCGGGGAGGTGGGCTGCGTCGTCGGCACGGCGGCACTGTAGCGAGACGCCGCGCGTCGTATCGCGGTCGTCCACAGGGTGTGGTCCAGGCACCGGACGGCGGCCGTCCACGCCGTGGGCACGTGGAAGAATCGGCCCATGCTCCGTTGGTTGACCGCAGGTGAGTCGCACGGCCCGGCGCTCGTCGGGATCATCGAGGGCCTGCCGGCCGGGGTCGAGCTCGTCTCCGACGACCTGCGGGCGGCCCTCGCGCGCCGGCGCCTGGGGTACGGGCGCGGCTCGCGGCAGAAGTTCGAGCAAGACGAGCTCACCGTGCTCGGCGGCCTGCGCCACGGGCTCACGCAGGGCGGTCCGCTCGCGATCCAGATCGGCAACACCGAGTGGCCCAAGTGGGTCGACGTGATGGCAGCCGACCCGGTGCCTCCGGAGGCGCTCCTGGTCGACGCGGGCACGGGCGACGAGCGCGAGATCGCCCGCAACCGGCCCCTGACCCGGCCCCGCCCGGGGCACGCGGACCTCGTCGGGATGCGCAAGTACGGCTTCGAGGACGCGCGCCCCGTGCTGGAACGGGCGTCTGCGCGGGAGACCGCGACCCGCGTCGTGCTGGGCCGTGCCGCCGCCGCGTTCCTCGAGCAGGCGCTCGGGGTACGGCTCGTGTCGCACGTCGTCGCGATCGGGTCGGTCGACGTGCCCGACGGCGCGGCGCTGCCCACGCCCGACGACGTCGCCGCCCTCGACGCCGACCCGGTGCGCTGCTTCGACCCGGCGTCGTCGGCCGCGATGGTGGCCGAGATCGACGAGGCCAAGAAGGACGGCGACACGCTCGGCGGCGTCGTCGAGGTGCTCGCGTACGGGGTGCCGTCGGGGATCGGGTCGTACGTGTCGGCGGACCGGCGGCTCGACGCACGCCTCGCCGGCGCGATCATGGGGATCCAGGCGTTCAAGGGCGTCGAGGTCGGCGACGGCTTCCGCACCGCGCACCGGCGCGGGTCGCAGGCGCACGACGAGATCGTCCGGGGCGAGGACGGCCTCATCCAGCGGGCGTCGAACCGGGCCGGCGGCGTCGAGGGCGGCATGAGCAACGGCGAGGTCGTGCGCGTGCGCGGGGCGATGAAGCCGATCTCGACCGTGCCGCGCGCGCTCGCGACCGTCGACGTCGTGACGGGCGAGGCCGCGACCGCGCAGCACCAGCGCTCCGACGTGTGCGCCGTGCCGCCCGCCGCGGTCGTCGCCGAGGCCGAGGTCGCGCTCGTCCTCGCGCAGACCGCGCTCGAGAAGTTCGGCGGCGACTCCGTCGCCGAGGTGCGTCGCAACGCGCAGGCGTACCTCGCGGCCGTCCCCGAGCTGCTCCGCTGAGCCGCGCGATGTCGCCTCGACCCGTCGTGGTCCTCGTCGGACCGCCTGCGAGCGGCAAGTCGACCGTGATGCGACACCTCGCGCGGCGGCTCGGCGTCGAAGGGCGTGACACCGACACGGACGTCGAGGAAGCGGCAGGCCTCGCGATCGCGACGATCTTCGCCGAGCAGGGCGAGCCGGCGTTCCGGGCGCTCGAGCGGGACGCGGTCGCCGCCGCTCTGGCCGGGCACGGCGGGGTCCTCTCGCTCGGCGGGGGCGCTGTGCTCCACCCCGACACGCAGGAGCTGCTCGCCGCGTACGCTGCTGCGGGCGGCGTCGTCGTGTTCCTCGACGTGAGTCGTCCGCACGCCGCGCGCCGCCTGCGGGGCGACACCAGCCGGCCGCTGCTCGCGGGCGACGCCATGACCCGGTGGGACGAGCTCATGACGGCGCGCCGACCCGTCTACGAGGCGGTCGCCACCCTGCGCGTCACCACCGACGTGCACGGCCCGAGGCGCGTCGTCGACGAGATCGCCCGGCACATCGAGCGGGCCCGGCACGATGCCGCGCCCGGGACGGAGGAAGACGCGTGAGCGAGTCGCCCGTGGACCCGGCGGGCCCGGCGCCCGAGGTCGTGACCGTGCGAGGGGACGCACCGTACGACGTGCTCGTCGGCCGGCATCTGCTCGGCGAGCTGCCGCGGCTGCTCGGTGAGAACGTGCGCCGGGTGCTGATCGTGCACCAGCCGTCGCTCACCGCGTCTGCGGAGGTCGTGCGCGACGACCTCGAGGCGAGCGGCTACCAGGCGTTCCTCGCCGAGGTCCCCGACGCCGAGGAGGCCAAGTCCGCGCAGGTCGCAGCCTTCCTCTGGGGCGTGCTCGGCCAGGCGGACTTCACGCGCTCGGACGCGATCATCGGTGTCGGCGGGGGAGCGACGACCGACCTCGCCGGGTTCGTCGCCGCGACCTGGCTCCGCGGGATCCGCGTCGTGCACGTCCCGACGACGCTGCTCGCCATGGTCGACGCGGCCGTGGGGGGGAAGACGGGGATCAACACCGCCGAGGGCAAGAACCTCGTCGGCGCGTTCTACCCTCCCGCCGGCGTCCTCGCAGACCTGGCGACGCTGGAGTCGTTGCCACGGTTCGAGTTCGTCGCCGGGCTGGCGGAGGTCGTCAAGACCGGCTTCATCGCAGACCCCCGGATCCTCGAGCTCGTCGAGGCGCACGCGTCCGAGCTGCGCGACTGGGGCTCGTGGGAGGCGACCGGTGGCGAGCCGTCCGACGAGCTGCGGGCCGTCGTGGCCGAGCTCGTCCAGCGCTCGATCGCCGTGAAGGCCGCCGTCGTAGGGGAGGACCTCAAGGAGGCCGGCCTGCGGGAGATCCTCAACTACGGCCACACCCTCGGGCACGCGGTCGAGCTGGCCGAGCGGTACGGGTGGCGGCACGGGGCCGCCGTCTCTGTCGGCATGGTCTTCGCGGCCGAGCTGTCGCGGCTCGCGGGCAAGCTCGACGACGAGGTCGTCGACCGGCACCGCGCCATCCTGTCGTCGCTCGGCCTCCCGACCACGTACCGCGGGGACCGCTGGGACCAGCTCCTGACCGCGATGCGTCGCGACAAGAAGACGCGCGGCGACCTGCTGCGGTTCGTCGTGCTCGACGACGTCGCGCGCCCCACGCGGCTCGAGGGTCCGGACCCTGCGCTGCTCCAGGCGGCGTACGCGGAGATCTCGTCGGACGCACCGTCGTCGCGCACCATCTCCCTCTGATCGACACGCTCTCCCTCCCGCGAAGTAGTACGGCCGCCGGTATACCTCGCGAGGTATACCGGCGGCCGTACTACTTCGCGGTCTCGCTACGGCGGCGAGCCTGCGCGCGGCGGATCTCGTCGGCGATCGCGTCCAGGTCGAGGAAGTCGTCCCAGCGAAACCGAAGGATGATCCATCCCTCGCGCTCGAGGGCCGCCTGTCGTTCACGCTCCCGACGGCGCACCTCGACCGGGTCGCCGTACTTCCCGCTGTACTTCTCCTCGCCGTCGAACTCGATCCCGATCTTGAGCTCCGCCCATCCGAGGTCGACCCAGAACTTGCCGATGTCCGTCACGACGGGGATAGCGGTGGACGGCGGGCGCAGCCCGGCGTCGAGGGCCACCCAGCGGACGATGCTCTCGCCCGGCGACTCGGAGGTTGCGACCGCGAGAGGGAGCAGTTCGCGGGCCTGACGAACGCCCCTCTTGCCGCGGCTCTCCTCAAGGATGGTCGCCATCAGTCGACGGTCCGCTCCCTTGCGGAGCGCGGCATCGAGTACGACGAGCGCCGACCCGGGGCGGAGCATACGGGCGCAGTCGACCGCTGTCCGCTCCAGCGACGTTACGGGGACTCCGCTGACGGACGACCGGTCGCGGACGGGCAGGTCCGTCCAGTGTCGCCGGATCGTTCGTTCGGTCGACCGACGGATCGCCGGATTGTGCAGCTCGGTCAGGTGTACGAGGCCGTCGGACTTCCACGTCCAGCAACCCCACAAGACCGCCGCCGTCACGTGGCTGAACCAGAACTCCCCCCGGAGGCGCTCGACGGAAGCGCGGACCTGTTGAAGCATCTGCGCTTGGATGCGCTTCGCGACGCTGTCCTCGACGACGCGCGGCCCGTAGACGCCGGGACGTATCCGGGTGAGGGTGCCCTCGCGGACTTGGTCCTCGATCTCGCGTCGGCGTTCGCGCGTGTAGATCTCGACGTCAGGCAGCAAGGGCGGGTCCAGCGAGACGCCGGCGTTCCGGGGCCTCTCCATGGGATTCGTCATGGCCGGCAGCATGGACCGTCGACGGCGGCGTATGCGGCGCGTACACCGTCCGTTGTGGACGGAGCAGGAAATCCACAGGTGCGCCGTGGCCCAGGCCCGCTCGAAACGACCGCGAAGTAGTACGGCCGCCGGTATACCTCGCGAGGTATACCGGCGGCCGTACTACTTCGGGGGGATGGGTGGGCGGGTGAGTGGGTGGGATGGGGCGGGGTCAGGGGGCGAGGCCTCGCTCGGCGAGGACGTCACGGAGCAGGTCGGCGCGGTTCGTGACGATCCCGTCGACGCCCAGGTCGATCAGCCGCCGCATCTCGGCGGGGTCGTCGACCGTCCAGACGTGGACCTGCCGGCCCGTCCGGTGCGCCGCGGCGAGGGTCCGCGCATCGACGACGCGCACCGGGCCCTGAGCCGCCGGGACCTGGAGGCAGTCGACGTCCCGCAGGGCGCGTCGCACCCCAGGTAGCGACCGCACGCGCGCGGCCAGCAGGAACCGCACCACCTCGCCCTGCCCGGCCGACGTCGCGACCGGACGGCTCAGCCGCGCGACCGTTGCGCGCCGTCTGGCGACCGAGAACGACGTCACGCACACCCGGTCGTGCGCGCGCGTCCGCTCGACGGCCTCGGCAACGGGCAGCACCCCGGACTCGCCCTTGACGTCGATGTTGACCCGCAGGTCGGGCCAGGTGCCGAGGAGGTCGTCGAGCCGCGGCACGGGCTCGACCCCGCCGATCCGGGCGCGCCGGACGACGTCCCAGGGCAGCTCGGCGACGACACCGCGCGCGTCCGTGGTCCGGTCGAGCGTGGCGTCGTGCAGCGCGACCGCGACGCCGTCGGTCGTCCCGTGCGCGTCCGTCTCGACGTACCGGAACCCGAGCTCGCGCGCAGCCTCGAACGCGCGGAGCGAGTTCTCGAGCCCGTCGAGCGAGAACCCGCGGTGGGCGAGCGCCAGGAAGGGCGCGTCGAGGTACGGCGTCGTCGTCATCGGGCCGCCTCCAGCCGTGAGTCGAGCCACGCGAGCATGGCGTCGAGATAGACGCCGCGTGGTCCGTCGGCGGACAGCGTCAGGTCGTGGACCCCACCGTCGACGACGAGGTCGGTCACGTCCCGCCCGAGGCGAGGAGCGAGCCGGGCGATCGAGCGGACGTCGAGCACGGTGTCCTCACGGTCGAGGTCGGGGTTGTCCTCGCGGTCGGGTCCGGAACGCGCCGACCGGGCGGCGAGCACGGGTGCCGCGATCTCGAGCCCGCGTGCGACCCGCGCCTGGCCGCGACGCACCGCGCGCAGCCAGCCCGCCCTGACCGGGAGGCCTTCGGGCCGCTTCAGCGTCCTGTCGAACTCCCACCGACCGCCGCCCTCCACGTGCTGGTGCGCCGCGTAGACCGAGGGCGCGCTCGTCATGGGGCGCAGCGCCGCGTACGGCCCGACGGCGTCGAGCAGCCGTGTCCCGACGGTCCGGTTGAACCAGCTCGACCGTAGGTCGAGGAACGGGCTGTCGAGGACGAGCAGGTCGGGGCCGTCGTTCCGACGGACGGAGTGTGCCCAGAGCGACGCGGTGAGGCCCCCCGTGGAGTGCGCGTGGACGACGAGCGGGACGTCGGGATGCAGGGCGCGCGCGGCGGCCGCGGCGAGCGCGAGGTCGGCGGCGTGCTCGTGGAGGTCGTCGACGTAGTGAGGGACCTCGCCCGGGCGCCAGGACCGGCCCGCTCGGCGCAGGTCAGCGGCGACGAACGCGTAGCCGGCCGCGGCGAGGGTCTGCGCGAGGTGGCGCTGGAAGAAGTAGTCGTTGTACCCGTGCACGTGCAGGACGACGGCGCGCGGCCCGGCCCCGTCCTCACCCCCGAGGCGGCCGCGGGACGCGCGGACGAGGGTGATGCGCGGTGGCACGGCGCCACCGTGGCCGCGGGTGCCCGCTCGGGCGGCGCCCGGGGCGGGGAGCGTGGCGACCTGGAAGGCGTCGCCGAGCTCGTCGTCGGGCCTCCACATCGGCGCCCCGCTCACGCGGTCGCCCCGGCGCTGTCGACGTCCCGGAGACCACCGATCCCGCGGCCGCGCGGGAGACGTACGAGCAGGAGCAGGACGAGCCCGAGGACCAGCACGGCGACGATGCCGAGGATGCCCCAGTACTGGTGGCCGGTGAGTGACACCAGCGTCGAGAACGCGAACGGCGCGAGGAAGCTCGCGGCCCGCCCGGTCGTGGCGTAGAGCCCGAAGATCTCGGTCTCGCGACCGGGCTCGGCGAGGCGCCCGAGCAGGGCCCGGCTCGCTGACTGCGCCGGCCCGACGAACGCGGACAGCAGGAGACCGAAGATCCAGAAGGGCGTCTGGCCTCCGTCGTGCAGGACGAACACCGCGGTCCCGGCGACGACGAGCCCGACGAGCGACCCGATCACGACCCGTCGTGGCCCGATGCGGTCGTCGAGCCAGCCCGCGCTGACGGTGCAGATCCCGGCGACGACGTTGGCTGCGATCGCGAAGACGATGACCTCGCTCGAGCTGAACCCGAACGTGCCGGACGCGATCACGGCGCCGAAGGTGAAGACCCCGGCGAGACCGTCCCGGAAGACCGCGCTCGCGACGAGGAAACCGAGCGTGGAGCGGCTGGTACGCCAGAGGCGGGCGAGGTCGCGGAAGAGCTGACGATAGGCGGCGGCGACGGCGCCGAGCCCGCGCGCCCGGCGCGCGCCGTGTCCGGTCGCGGCGGTCTCCGCAGCGGCCGGCTCGCTCACCCCGCCGGTGAACGGTGGCTTCCGGCGCTCCTGCACGACGACGAGCACGGGGATCGCGAAGATCCCGAACCAGAGCGCGGCGATCACCATGGAGACCCGGAAGTCGAGGCCGTGGTCGTCGGTCACCCCGAACCAGCCGACGTCGGGGTTGATGAACCCGACGAAGAGGATCAGCAGCAGGACGATCCCGCCGACGTACCCGGCGCCCCAGCCGATGCCGCTGATCCGGCCGATGGTGCGCGGCGTCGAGATCTGCAGGAGCAGCGCGTTGTACGCGACGCCAGCGAGCTCGTAGAACACGTTCCCGACGGAGAGCAGGACGACGCCGAGCACGACGGCGCGCGAGAGGTGGCCGGGGACGGGCTCGACGAACCAGAGCGCGAGCATCGTCACGAAGACGACGGCCGAGTTGGCGCCGAGCCAGAGCTTGCGACGCCCGGACCGGTCGGCGAGCGCTCCGAGCGCGGGGGCGAGGACGGCGATGAGGACGCCGGCGACGGTGAGGCCCCAGCCGAGCCATGCCGAGTGTCGGGCGGTGACGGCGTCGACGTCCTTGCCGGCCTCGACGAAGGTGTCGCTGGTGAGCCAGGGGGTGAAGACGAAGGTCGTGACGACAGCGTTGAACGCGGCTCCGCCCCAGTCCCACAGCGACCAGGCGGTGACCTGGCGCCGGAGGTGCGGTGGTGCGGGCGCGCCGCTCGCGTCGTCGGGCGAGGGGCGTGGGGTCCGGGCGGCGCTGCGTGCGGGCACGAGCGCATGCTACGGCCCGCTACCCTCGGGAGCATGACGCGCGTGCTGGTGCTGAACGGTCCGAACCTGGGTCGCCTGGGGGTGAGGGAGCCCGACGTGTACGGGGCGCTGAGTCTCGCCGACCTGCGGGAGCAGGTGGCTGGGTGGTCGGACGAGCTGGGTGTGGGCGCCGAGGTGCGGCAGACGGACGACGAGGCCGAGCTCGTGCACTGGTTGTACGAGGCCGTGGACTCGGGCGCGCACGTGGTGCTGAACCCGGCGGCGTTCACGCACTACTCCTACTCGTTGCGGGACGCGGCGGCGATGGTCACGAAGGCGGGCCTGGTGCTGGTCGAGGTGCACATCTCGAACCCGATGGCGCGCGAGGAGTTCCGGCACACGTCGGTGATCGGGCCGGTGGCGACCGGCACGGTGGCGGGGTTCGGCTTCGACTCGTACCGGCTGGCGCTGCTGGCGGTCGTCGCCAAGGCGTGAGCCTGGTCTCCCCGGAGTAAAGGCCTGAGGCTTGATTCTTCAGAATCAAGGGCATAACCTTGTGGCATGTGGGTCCTGACGATCGACCAACGTGCCAGTCGCCGCCGTGGCGACCGGGTCCCGGAGCTGCTCGGCGCGCTGCCGGGCGCAGGCGCCCCGGGCGTCGTGCTCGGGTTCGACCGCACGGTCGGCGACGAGGTCCAGGGCGTGCTCGACGACGCGCCCACGGTCCTCGACGTCGTCCTGCGGGTCGCCCGGCTGGGGGAGTGGAGCGTGGGGGTCGGCGTCGGACCGGTCGACGAGCCGCTGCCCGCGAGCACGCGCGAGGGCTCGGGCGCGGCGTTCGTCCGGGCTCGCGAGGCGGTCGAGCGGGCCAAGCGTCGCGCGGGCGAGCTCCCGGTCGCCGTCGTGGGGGACGACGGCGGGTCCGCGGCCGAGCGAGCGGCCGACGCCGAGGCCGTGCTCCAGCTTCTCGCGAGCGTCGCCGCGCGTCGGACCGATGCCGGCTGGGAGGCCGTCGACCTCGTGGCGGCGGGCCTCAGCCAGCGTGCCGCCGCCGCCCGCCTGGGCGTGTCGGCGCAGGCGGTCAGCCAGCGGGTGCGGGCTAGCATGTGGCCCGAGGAAGCCGCGGCGCGTCCGCTCGCGGCACGGCTGCTCGAGGAGGCTGACGTGAGCGGCACAGGTGTCAGCGCATGAGCGCCGGCCAGGCCCTCGCCGTCGCCGGCATCTCGGTGGGGCTGCTCGCAGTGAGCGTGCTCGGAGGCCTCGTCGTCGTCCCGGCGGTCCTGCGGGCCGCCGGCCGCACGTCCGCGAGCGAGGCGAGCGGGAGTGCCGACGCCGCGCCCTCGCCCGAGGCCCCCGACGCTGCGGCGGTGCTTCGCGGCGGCACCTGGATCGGCATCCTCGAGCGGCTCGCCGTGACCGGCTGCCTGCTGGCGGGATTCCCCGCCGGGGTCGCGGTGGTCGTCGCTGTCAAGGGCCTCGGGCGCTACCCCGAGATCCGCGACAACCCCGGAGTCTCGGAGCGGTTCGTCATCGGCACCCTCGCCTCGCTCGCGTGGGCGGGCGCGGCCGGGCTGCTCGGTCTGTGGCTGAACGGGCTCGTCAGGTAAGATTGCCTGGGCTTTTTCTCGGGTTCGCGCCCGAGCTCAGACCCGACGGGCCGCAGCGGCCCTCACCCCCGACTCAGGAAGCAGAACGTGGCGACCACCAACGACATCAAGAACGGCACCGTGCTCAACCTGGACGGCCAGCTCTGGACCGTCATCGAGTTCCAGCACGTCAAGCCCGGCAAGGGCGGCGCGTTCGTCCGCACGAAGCTCAAGAACGTGCTCTCGGGCAAGGTGGTCGACAGGACGTTCAACGCCGGCGCGAAGATCGAGACGGCGAACGTCGACAAGCGCGACATGCAGTACCTGTACCGCGACGGCGACGACTTCATCTTCATGGACACCGTCACCTACGACCAGCTCCCGGTCGCGGCCACCACGGTCGGCAGCGCGTCGGACTACATGCTCGAGAACCAGAACGCGATCGTCGCGACGCACGACGGCTCGCCGCTGTTCGTCGAGCTCCCCGCCTCCGTGGTCCTCGAGGTCACGTACACCGAGCCCGGCCTGCAGGGCGACCGCTCGACGGGCGGCACCAAGCCCGCGACCCTCGAGACCGGTGCGACCATCCAGGTCCCGCTCTTCCTCGAGGCCGGCACGAAGGTCAAGGTCGACACCCGCGATGGGTCGTACCTCGGCCGCGTGAACGACTGACGTGGCAGCGCGCAGCAAGGCACGCAAGCGCGCGGTCGACGTCCTCTACGAGGCGGACTCGCGCGGCATCGCGCCGGTCACCATGCTGTCGGAGCGCGTCTCCGAGCCGGGCACGCAGGCGTCCCTGCCGCAGTACGCGGTCGAGATCGTCGAGGGCGTGGACGAGCACCGCGAGCGCATCGACGAGGTCCTCTCGACCTACTCGCACGGCTGGACGATCGAGCGGATGCCGGTCGTGGACCGCGCGATCCTCCGCGTCGGCGTCTGGGAGATCCTCTACAACGACGACGTCCCCGACGGCGTCGCGCTCGACGAGGCCGTGTCGCTCGCGACGTCGCTGTCGACCGACGAGTCGCCGTCGTTCGTCAACGGGCTGCTGGCCCGGGTCGCCGAGCTCGGCCCCACCCTGCGGGCCTGACGCCCCTGCTCGTTCCGGAGCCCCCGGGCCGCACCCACCGTGCGGAGCGGGGGCTCCGTCGTTTTCGCCGGCCGGCTCCCGTCAGGCATCATGCTCGGGTGCCGACGACGTCACCGCAGCCCCAGCCGACGAGCGGCCCTTCGGTCGCGCCCGTCCTGTCCCGTCGCGCGATCGTCGGGTATGCGTCCGGCTCGGTCGGTACCGGGGGCTTCGGGACCCTGCCGGGGCTGGTGCTCGCGTACTACCTCACCGACACGCTCGGTGTCTCGGCCGGGTTGGCGAGCCTCGTCGTGACGGTCCCCAAGGTCTGGGACGTGCTCCTCGCCCCCGCGATCGGCGCCGCGTCGGACACGTCGGCCGCGCGCCGCGGGACCCGCCGCCCCTTCCTGCTCACGGGCGCGCTCACGCTCCCGTTCCTGTTCGCGGCCGTCTTCGCCGTCCCCGCCGCCCTGACGGGTGGCGGCGCGGCGGGGTGGGTCGTCGTGACGTTCCTCCTCGCCGCGACCGCCTACTCCGTGTTCCAGGTGCCCTACATCGCGCTCCCCGCCGAGATCGCGCCCGACTACACGACCCGGACGCGACTCGTCGCGCCCCGTATCGCCGTGCTCGCCGTCGCGATCCTCGCCTTCGGAGCAGGTGGACCGGCTCTGCGCGACGGCGCCGGTGGAGGGCGGCCCGGCTACCTGCTCATGGGCGTCGTGTGCGGCGTGGTGCTCGGGCTGGGGATGCTGGGCGCCTGGTGGGGGGCGCCCAGGCGTGGGACGCGATCCGCCTCGGTACCACCACGACCCGCCACCCCCTCCTCTCCGGGTCGCGTCCGCCACGTCGCGGCGCACCTCCGGACGGGGGTCGCTGCGATCGCCGAGGTGGCGGCGTTCCGGCGCCTGGTCGCCGTCTTCGTGCTCCAGGCACTGGCCACCGGAGGGATGCTCGCCGGCGCGCAGTACGTCGCGACGTACACCCTCGGCGACGAGACGGACGTGACGTTCCTGTTCGCGGCGCTCGTCGCGCCCGCGCTCCTCGTCATGCCGCTCGCGACCCGGGTCGCGCGCCGGGTCGGGAAGCGGCGGGCCCTGGTCGGGTCCACGGTGCTGTTCGCCGCGGCCGCGCTCGCCCTCCTTCCGATGCACTGGGCTCCCGGCGCCTGGGTCTACGCGCCCGTCGCCGCCGCGGGCGTCGCGTACGCGGGCATGCAGCTCTACCCGCTCGCCATGCTTCCCGACGTGATCGCCGTCGACGCCCGCGAGCGCGGCGCCGAGCGGGCCGGCATCCTCAGCGGCGTCTGGACCGCGGGGGAGACCGCCGGCCTCGCGCTCGGCCCGACGCTCGTCCTCGGGATCCTCGCCGTCACCGGCTTCGTCTCGCACACCGCGACCGAGGCGGTCGCGCAGCCCGCGAGCGCCCGGCTCGGGGTGGTGCTCGCGTTCACCGTGCTGCCCGCGGCGC
Organism: Luteimicrobium xylanilyticum; assembly: GCF_009429125.1. Classification (GTDB taxonomy): domain Bacteria; phylum Actinomycetota; class Actinomycetes; order Actinomycetales; family Cellulomonadaceae; genus Luteimicrobium; species Luteimicrobium xylanilyticum. The sequence continues at coordinate 2,073,892 of NZ_CP045529.1, read as the reverse complement.
TCACGCTGCTCAGCCTGGTGCCGTTGTCCCGCTATCCGCTGTCGGCCGCGGTGGTCGACGCCCCCACCTCTCAGGAGCCCGCATGAGCGTCCCCTCGCCCGTCCCGTCCGTCGTCGGTGCTGCGGCTGCATCCGAGGTGCTCGCGGAGCTCGGGCGGCTGCGCGACGAGGACCCGCCCACGCACGGTGGTCGGGTGCTGTCGTACGTGTACGACCCGGGGGATGCGGCGCTCGACGAGCTGGCGGCGGAGGCGGTGCGCCTGTTCCTGCCGGTCAACGGGCTCGACCCGACGACGTTCCGGTCGGTCGCGACCCTCGAGCGTGACCTGGTCGCGCTCGCGCGCGAGGTGCTGCACGGCGGCGACGACGTGGTGGGCTCGGTCACGTCCGGCGGCACGGAGTCGTGCCTGCTCGCTGTGAAGTCGGCGCGCGACGTGTGGCGTGCAGAGGATCCGGCGCGGGCGCAGGCCCGCCCGCGTCTGGTCGCCCCGACGACGGCGCACCCCGCGTTCCACAAGGCGGCCGCCTACCTGGACCTCGACCTGGTGAGCGTCCCGGTCGACCCGGCCACGGGCACGTTCGACGCCGACCGCCTGCTCGCCGAGGTCGACGATCGCACCGCGCTCGTCGTCGTGAGCGCGCCGTCGTACCCGTTCGGGGTGCTCGACCCCGTGGCACAGGTGGCGGCGGGCGCCGCCGAGCGGGGCGTCGCCTGCCACGTGGACGCGTGCCTGGGCGGCTGGGTGCTGCCGTGGTGGGGGGAGCCGGGGGAGCGAGCTCTACCCCGCTGGGACCTCGCCGTCCCCGGGGTGACGTCGATGTCGGCGGACCTGCACAAGTACGGCTACGCACCGAAGGGCGCGTCGGTCGTCCTGTACCGGGGCCGGGAGCGCCACCTCGCGCAGTACTTCGTGACGTCGGCGTGGCCGGGATACCCCGTGGTCAACCCGACGGTGCTCGGCTCGCGGGCCGCCGGTCCCATGGCGGCGGCGTGGGCGATCACGCGCACGCTCGGCACCGAGGGCTTCGCCCGGCTCGTGGCCCGCACCCGGCGCGCGACCCGGGTCCTGGTCGACGCCGGCGAGCAGATCGAGGGTCTGCGCGTCGTCGGGCGACCGGAGGGGCCGCTGGTCGCGCTCGCCGCCGACGACGCCGCGCCCGCGGGGCGGCGCGTGGACCCGTTCCTGCTCGTCGACGCCGTGCGGCGGCGCGGGTTCCTGCTGCAGGCGCAGCCCGCCCTGACGCAGGACGACGGCACGCGCCTTCCGAGGACGGCACACCTGACGGTCACGCCGGTCACCGAGCGGGTGGCCGACGAGCTCGTGCAGGCGCTGCGTGCCGGCGCTGACGAGGTGCGGGGGATGCCGCCCGCCGCGCCCGACCCGACCCTCGCCGAGCGGGTCCTCGCCGAGGGCCTGCCCGAGGATCTCGCCGTCGTCATGGCGACCGTCGAGGCGCTCCCGCCCGAGGTGAAGCACCCTGTGCTCGCCCAGGTCCTGCAGGGGGCCGTCGACCCGTCGAGGGCGTGAGGTTCCGTGACGAGCCTCACGAGCGCCGGGGCGTGGTCGGGCGAGATCGTGCACGCCCTCCGGTAGACTGGCCGACGGCGCAGCGCGCCCTTCACCTGAATACCCACCGACGTTCCTTTAACACCCGTCCGGGAGGCGGGGAAGGAGGTCTTCATGAGTCATGACCTGAGGCATGACGGCACGAGCACGTCTGCCGTGCCGACCACGGGCACTGTGGTCCTCGGTCCCACCGAGATCCAGCGGGCGCTGACCCGCATCGCGCACGAGATCGTCGAGCGCAACAAGGGCACGGGCGACGTCGTGCTCCTCGGGATCCCCACGCGGGGCGTCCCCCTCGCGCACCGGCTGGTCGAGCGCCTGACCGCCATCGCGGCCACCGACCCCGGCAGCGCCGACCCCATCGCGCCCGCCGGCGAGCTCGACGTGACGATGTACCGCGACGACCTGCGCGACCACCCGACCCGCACGATCGGCCGTACCCAGCTGCCCCCGGGGGGCGTCGACGGCAAGGTCGTGGTCCTCGTCGACGATGTCCTCTACTCGGGCCGGACCATCCGCGCCGCACTCGACGCGATCAGCGACCTCGGCCGTCCCCGCGCCGTGCAGCTCGCGACGCTCGTCGACCGGGGCCACCGCGAGCTCCCCATCCGCCCCGACTTCGTGGGCAAGAACCTGCCGACCTCGCACACCGAGCGCGTACGCGTCCGGCTCGCCGAGCTCGACGGCGAGGACGCGGTCGTCATCCAGCCCGCCGCGACGACCCCGACGGAGGGCCACCGATGAAGCACCTGCTGTCCGCTGCGGACCTCACGCGCGCCGAGGCCGTGCACGTCCTCGACACGGCCGCCGAGATGGCCGCGACGCAGTCCCGCGAGATCAAGAAGCTGCCCACGCTGCGCGGTCGCACCGTCGTGAACCTCTTCTTCGAGGACTCGACCCGGACCCGGATCTCCTTCGAGACGGCCGCGAAGCGCCTGTCGGCCGATGTCATCAACTTCTCGGCCAAGGGCTCGAGCGTGTCCAAGGGCGAGTCCCTCAAGGACACCGCTCTCACGCTCCAGGCCATGGGCGCCGACGCCGTCGTGGTCCGCCACCAGGCCTCGGGCGCCCCGCACCTGCTCGCGCACGCCGGGTGGCTGGACGCCGCCGTCGTGAACGCGGGCGACGGCACCCACCAGCACCCCACGCAGGCGCTGCTCGACGCGTTCACGCTGCGCCGCCACCTGGCCGGCGACCCGGCCCTGGGTGCGACGTCGGGCGTCGGTGCCGACCTCGACGGCCTGCACGTCGCGATCGTCGGGGACGTCCTGCACTCGCGGGTCGCGCGGTCGAACGTCGCGCTCCTGACGACGCTCGGCGCGCACGTCACGCTCGTGGCACCGCCCACGCTCGTGCCGGTCGGCGTCGACACCTGGCCCTGCGAGGTGTCCTACGACCTCGACGCGACGCTCGCCGACGGCAAGCCCGACGCCGTGATGATGCTCCGCGTCCAGCGCGAGCGCATGAGCTCGTCGGGCGGCGGGTTCTTCCCGAGCCCGCTCGAGTACTCGCGCGCCTACGGGCTCGACGCCCGACGCCTCGCGATCCTGCCCGAGCACACGATCGTCATGCACCCCGGCCCGATGAACCGTGGCCTCGAGATCTCCGCGGAGGCGGCGGACTCGCCGCGCGCGGTCATCGTCGAGCAGGTCGCCAACGGCGTCGCGGTGCGCATGGCGGTGCTCTACCTGCTGCTCACGGGACAGCACGACGCGACGCCGGTTCCCGTGACGACGACCACCACCCGGACCGAGGAGGCCCACGCATGAGCCACGACGCGACGACCACCTACGTGCTCCGCGGGGTGCGACCGCTCGGGGGCGAGCGGGCGGACGTACTCCTGCGTGACGGTGTGATCGCCCGCATCGAGGCGCAGCTCCCGGAGGCCGACGTGCCCGAGGAGGCGGTCGTCGTCGACGGTGCCGACCTCGTCGCGCTGCCCGGGCTCGTCGACCTGCACACGCACCTGCGCGAACCCGGACGCGAGGACACCGAGACCATCGAGTCCGGGACCCGCTCCGCCGCGGCGGGCGGCTTCACGGCCGTCCACGCGATGGCCAACACCACACCGGTCGCGGACACCGCGGGCGTCGTCGAGCAGGTGTGGCGGATCGGCCGCGACGCCGGCTGGGTCGACGTGCACCCCGTCGGTGCCGTGAGCGTCGGGCTCGCGGGGGAGCAGCTCGCCGAGCTCGGCGCGATGGCCCAGTCCGCGGCCCGCGTCCGGGTGTTCTCCGACGACGGCAAGTGCGTCTGGGACCCGGTCCTGATGCGTCGGGCGCTCGAGTACGTCAAGGCGTTCGACGGCGTCGTGGCCCAGCACGCGCAGGAGCCCCGCCTGACCGAGGGCGCGCAGATGAACGAGGGGATCGTCTCGGCCGAGCTGGGGCTCGCGGGCTGGCCCGCGGTCGCCGAGGAGGCGATCATCGCCCGGGACGTCCTGCTCGCCGAGCACGTGGGCTCGCGCCTGCACGTGTGCCACCTGTCGACCGCCGGGTCGGTCGAGATCGTCCGCTGGGCCAAGGGCCGCGGCATCGACGTGACCGCCGAGGTCACGCCCCACCACCTCGTCCTGACCGACGAGGAGGCGCGCGGCTACGACCCGACGTTCAAGGTCAACCCGCCGCTGCGCACCCAGACCGACGTCGAGGCCGTCCGCGAGGGGCTCGCCGACGGGACGATCGACATCGTCGCGACCGACCACGCCCCGCACGCCCGCGAGGACAAGGACTGCGAGTGGGCGGCGGCCGCGTTCGGGATGACCGGGCTCGAGACGGCCTTGAGCGTCGTCCAGGCCACCATGGTCGACACCGGCCGGCTCACCTGGGCGGACGTCGCACGCGTGATGTCGGCCAACCCGGCCCGGATCGGCCGCATCGACACGGGCGAGCTCGCGCAGGGCCGCCCCCTCGCGGTGGGCGAGCCCGCGAACCTCGTGCTCGTCGACCCGGCCGCGCGCCGCGTCGTCGACGGTCGCGCGCAGGAGACCGCGAGCGCCAACACCCCGTTCGCGGGGCGGGAGCTTCCGGGCCGGGTGGTCGCGACGTTCCTGCGAGGCCGGGCCACGGTGCTCGACGGTGCGCCCGTCCGGGACGCGGCGGCCGTGGGAGGTGCGCGGTGAACCTGCCCCTGCCCGTCGCCGTCGGGATCTGGATCGTCCTCGCGGCCGCGCTGCTCGCGATCATGTGGTTCGGCTGGCGGGGCCGGTCGCGCCGCAGCCGCGCGATCGTCCCGGCCGTGCCCGCGCGGCCCGACGACGCGGCACTGGGCGAGGCCCGGACCCAGCCCGTGGACGCGGTGTACGTGTCGAGCACGACTGCGGGAGACTGGCTGGACCGGGTCGCGTCGCACGACCTCGGCTTCCGCTCGAACGCCACCGTCCAGGTCTTCGACGGCGGCGTGGTCGTCGAGCGCGAGGGCGCCGAGGACGTGTTCGTGCCGGCGGCCGACGTGGTGGAGGCGAAGACGGCGCCCGGGATGGCGGGCAAGTTCGTGGGCAAGGACGGGCTCGTCGTGGTGACGTGGCGGCTGGTCGCGCCCGGCACCGACGGCCCCGTCACGCTCGACACAGGACTGAGGACCAGGCACGCGGCCGACAGGCCGCTGCTGGTCGACGCGGTCAACGCCTTGCGCCCCGGGGGCGCGGCCGAGACCGGCGCGCGGGACGACGCCGCGCAGGAGACGACGGAGGAGAAGAAGTGAACGCATCCGCAACCCGGACGGCTCCCACGGTGCCGCTCGACGAGCTGCCCGCCGACCTGGGGCCCGACGCCGCGGTGCTCGTCCTCGAGGACGGGCGCACGAGCGTGGGTCGTGCGTACGGCGCCCGCGGGACGACGGTCGGGGAGATCGTCTTCAACACCGGCATGACCGGGTACCAGGAGACGCTGACCGACCCCTCCTACCACCGGCAGATCGTCGTGATGACGGCGCCGCACATCGGGAACACCGGCGTCAACGACGAGGACCCCGAGTCGGGCCGGATCTGGGTCTCGGGGTACGTGGTGCGCGACCCCGCGCGCCGGTACTCGAGCTGGCGCGCGGACCGTTCGCTCGACGAGGAGCTCGCGGCGCAGGGCGTCGTCGGGATCAGCGACGTCGACACGCGTGCGCTCACCCGCCACCTGCGTGAGCTCGGCGTGATGCGCGCCGCGATCTTCTCGGGCGAGGACCTCGTGCGGGGCGGGCGTGTGCGTCCGGTCGCGGACCTGGTCGAGGAGGTCCGGTCGGCTCCCGCGATGGAGGGGGCGGCCCTCGCCGCCGAGGTCTCGGTGACCGAGGCGTACACGATCGAGCCGCTCGGCGAGCACGCCGGGCAGGAGCCGGTCGCGACGGTCGTCGCGGTGGACCTCGGCATCAAGTCGATGACGCCGTACCGGATGGCGGAGCGCGGCATGCGCGTGCACGTCGTCCCGGCCACCACCGACATCGCGACGATCGAGTCGCTGCAGCCGGACGGCGTCTTCTTCTCCAACGGGCCGGGCGACCCCGGGGCCGCCACCACGGAGGTCGAGCTGCTGCGCGCCGTCCTGGACCGCAAGATCCCGTACTTCGGGATCTGCTACGGCAACCAGATCTTCGGCCGGGCGCTCGGCTACGGCACGTACAAGCTGGCGTACGGGCACCGCGGGATCAACCAGCCCGTGATGGACCGCACGACCGGCAAGGTCGAGGTCACCGCCCACAACCACGGCTTCGCCGTCGACGCGCCGCTGGACGGCGAGTCGACCGCGCCCTACGACGACGGCCGGTACGGCCGGGTGCGCGTGTCGCACATCGGGCTCAACGACCAGGTGGTCGAGGGGCTCGAGGCGCTCGACCTGCCCGCGTTCTCCGTGCAGTACCACCCCGAGGCGGCGGCAGGCCCGCACGACGCGGCGTACCTGTTCGACCGCTTCCTCGACCTCATGAACCAGAGCACGACCGAGCAGGAGGCCTGACCCGTGCCGCGCAGAACCGACATCAAGAGCGTCCTCGTCATCGGCTCGGGTCCCATCGTCATCGGGCAGGCGTGCGAGTTCGACTACTCGGGCACCCAGGCGTGCCGCGTGCTCAAGGAGGAGGGCCTGCGGGTCGTCCTCGTGAACTCGAACCCGGCGACGATCATGACGGACCCGGAGTTCGCCGACGCGACCTACGTCGAGCCGATCACCACCGACGTCCTGACGACGATCATCGCCAAGGAGCGTCCCGACGCCCTGCTCCCGACCCTCGGCGGCCAGACCGCGCTCAACGCGGCCATCGCGCTGCACGACGCGGGCGTCCTCGAGAAGTACGACGTCGAGCTGATCGGCGCCAACATCCCCGCGATCCAGAAGGGCGAGGACCGCGAGCAGTTCAAGGGCGTCGTCGAGAAGTGCGGGGGGGAGAGCGCGCGCTCGGAGATCATCCACACGATCACCGAGGCGATCGCCGCGGCCGAGACGCTCGGCTACCCGATGGTCGTGCGCCCGTCCTTCACGATGGGCGGGCTGGGTTCCGGCATCGCGTACGACGAGGACGACCTGCGCCGCATCGTCGGGCAGGGCCTGCACTACTCGCCGACCACCGAGGTGCTCCTGGAGGAGTCGATCCTCGGCTGGAAGGAGTACGAGCTCGAGCTCATGCGCGACAAGCACGACAACGTCGTGGTGGTGTGCTCGATCGAGAACGTCGACCCGGTCGGGGTCCACACGGGCGACTCGATCACGGTCGCTCCCGCGCTGACGCTCACGGACCGCGAGTACCAGAAGCTGCGGGACATCTCGATCGCCGTGATCCGCGAGGTCGGCGTCGACACGGGCGGCTGCAACATCCAGTTCGCCGTCGACCCGGCCACGGGCCGCGTCATCGTGATCGAGATGAACCCGCGCGTGTCCCGCTCGTCCGCGCTCGCGTCGAAGGCCACGGGCTTCCCGATCGCGAAGATCGCCGCGAAGCTCGCCGTGGGCTACACGCTCGACGAGATCCCCAACGACATCACGAAGGTCACGCCGGCGAGCTTCGAGCCCACGCTCGACTACGTGGTCGTCAAGGTGCCGCGGTTCGCGTTCGAGAAGTTCCCGGCCGCCGACCCGACGCTCACCACGACCATGAAGTCGGTCGGCGAGGCCATGGCCCTCGGCCGCAGCTTCACCGAGGCGCTCGGCAAGGCGATGCGCTCGATCGACAAGTCGGGCTCGGTCTTCCACTGGGACGGCGAGCCCGTCTCCGGCGCGGACCTCGACGCGCTGCTCGAGGAGATCGCCCGTCCCACCGAGGGCCGGATCATCGGCGTCCAGCAGGCGCTGCGCGCCGGCGCGACCGTCGAGCAGGTCTTCGACGCGACCAAGATCGACCCGTGGTTCCTCGACCAGCTCCAGCTGATCAACGAGGTCGCGGCCGCGGTCGCCGACGCGCCGGCGCTCACGCGGGACGTCCTGGCGCAGGCCAAGCGTCACGGCCTGTCCGACGCGCAGGTCGCCCGCCTGCGCAGGCTCGGCCCGGCCGGCGAGGCCACGGTGCGCGAGGTCCGCTACGCGCTCGGCGTCCGCCCGGTCTACAAGACGGTCGACACCTGCGCCGCCGAGTTCGCGGCCCGCACGCCCTACCACTACTCGTCCTACGACGAGGAGACCGAGGTCGCGCCACGCGAGCGCGAGGCGGTGCTCATCCTGGGCTCGGGACCGAACCGCATCGGCCAGGGCATCGAGTTCGACTACTCGTGCGTGCACGCGACGCTCGCCCTCGCGGACAAGTACGAGACCGTGATGGTCAACTGCAACCCCGAGACGGTCTCGACCGACTACGACACGTCCGACCGCCTCTACTTCGAGCCGCTCACCTTCGAGGACGTCCTCGAGGTGTACCAGGCCGAGCTCGCCGCCGGCCCCGTCAAGGGCATCATCGTGCAGCTCGGCGGACAGACGCCGCTGAGCCTCGCGCAGAAGCTCGCCGACGCCGGGCTGCCGATCCTCGGCACGAGCCCCGAGGCCATCGACGCCGCCGAGGACCGCGGCCTGTTCGGGCAGGTCCTGGCCGACGCCGGCCTCCCCGCTCCCGCGTTCGGCACGGCCCGGTCGCTCGACCGCGCCCGCGAGGTCGCCGAGTCGATCGGCTACCCCGTGCTCGTGCGCCCGTCGTACGTCCTGGGCGGTCGCGGCATGGAGATCGTGTACTCGGCCGAGCAGCTCACCGGCTACGTGGAGCGTGCGCTCGCCGCGGCCGACGAGCAGGCGGCGGGCTCGCTGCCCGCCCCGCTGCTCATCGACCGCTTCCTCGACGACGCGATGGAGATCGACGTCGACGCGCTCTACGACGGCACCGAGATGTTCCTCGGGGGCGTCATGGAGCACATCGAGGAGGCCGGCATCCACTCGGGCGACTCGGCGTGCGTCCTGCCGCCCGTGTCGCTCTCGGTCACCGAGCTCGAGCGGATCCGCCGCTCGACCGAGGCCATCGCGAAGGGCGTCGGTGTCCGCGGGCTGCTCAACGTGCAGTACGCGCTCGTCTCCGACGTGCTCTACGTGCTCGAGGCCAACCCGCGCGCGTCGCGCACCGTGCCGTTCGTGTCCAAGGCGACGGGCGTGCCGCTCGCCAAGGCTGCGGCGCGTGTCATGGCGGGGGAGACCATCGCGGACCTCCACGCCGAGGGCGTCCTGCCGTCCGACCGCGACGGCGCGACGATCGACCTCACGGACCCGATCGCTGTGAAGGAGGCGGTGCTGCCCTTCAAGCGGTTCCGCACCGCCGAGGGCGTGGCTGTCGACACGGTGCTCGGCCCGGAGATGCGCTCGACGGGCGAGGTGATGGGCTTCGACGCGGACTTCCCGACGGCGTTCGCGAAGTCCCAGTCCGCCGCGTTCGGGGGGCTGCCCGAGTCGGGGCGCGTGTTCGTCTCGGTGGCCGACCGCGACAAGCGGTCCGTCGTCCTGCCGATCAAGCGCCTCACCGAGCTGGGCTTCGAGGTGCTCGCCACCGAGGGTACCGCGGTCGTGCTGCGGCGCAGCGGGATCCCCGCCACGGTGGTGCGCAAGTACTCCGAGGGCCACGGGGCCGACGGCGAGCCGACGATCGTGGACCTCATCACCGAGGGTGAGGTCGACATGGTCGTCAACACCCCGAACGGGCAGGGCGCCCGCGCCGACGGCTACGAGATCCGCGCCGCGACGACGGCCGCGGACAAGCCGATCGTCACGACCGTCCAGCAGCTCTCCGCCGCGGTGCAGGGCATCGAGGCGCAGCTCGCCGGGCCGTTCGCCGTCGGGAGCCTGCAGGAGCACCTGGCCGAGCGCACCGCGCGTCGGGCAGGGGCGACGGCATGACGGCACCGTTCGGGGCGCGGCTCGCCGCGGCCATGGACGACCACGGGCCCCTGTGCGTCGGGATCGACCCGCACGCCGGCCTCCTCGAGGCATGGGGCCTGCCCGACGACGCCGCGGGCGTCCGCGAGTTCGGTCTCCGGGTCGTCGAGGCGGTCGGGGGGCGCGTGGCCGCGGTCAAGCCGCAGGCGGCGTTCTTCGAGCGGCACGGCTCGCGCGGGGTCGCGGCCCTCGAGGACGTGATCGCGGCGGCGAAGGCGGCCGGGACGCTCGTCGTCGTGGACGCCAAGCGGGGCGACATCGGCTCGACCATGGACGCGTACGCGGAGGCGTTCCTCCGCGACGGCTCTGCGTTGGCGGGGGACGCGCTGACCGTGTCGCCGTACCTCGGGTTCGGGTCGCTCGCGCCCGCGGTCGACCTGGCGCTCTCGTCGGGCCGGGGGCTGTTCGTCCTGTGCCTCACCTCCAACAAGGAGGGCCACGAGGTGCAGCACGCGCGCACGCTCACGGCCGAGGGGGTGCCGGCCGGGCCGAGCGTCGCCGCGACGATGGCCGCCCACGCGGCCGACCTGAACGCGGGCGCGGACCCGATGGGATCGATCGGTCTCGTCGTCGGCGCGACCGTCGGAGACGCCGCCGGGCGGACCGGCACCGACCTGACCGCGGTCAACGGCCCCCTGCTCGCCCCGGGCGTCGGGGCGCAGGGCGGCGGTGGCGCCGAGCTCACCGCGGTCTTCGGCACGGCCCGTGGCCAGGTGCTCGCGTCCTCCTCGCGGGGCGTGCTGCGTGCCGGCCCGGACGTCGCGGCGCTGCGCCGCGCCGCAGACGAGGCCTCCGCCGAGGCTCGGGCGGCGCTCCGCGGCTGACGCGACCACGTCCCGGAGATCTCGCGCGCCGGACCCCTGACCTGCCAGGATGGCGCGATGGAGATCTCCGGGACCTGGAACGTTCGGGACGTCGGCGGCAGGGCTGCACCGCGGGGCAGCAGCGTGCCGCTCCGCGAGGGCGTCCTGGTCCGTACGGCGAGCCTGTCTCGCCTCGACGACGCCGGGCGCGAGGCCCTGTCGTCCCTCGGCGTCACGACGGTCATCGACCTCAGGGGCGTCGAGGAGGTCGAGCGGGACGGCGCGGACGCCGTCGGGCCGGGGATCGACGTCCTGCACCGCGCCATGGACCCCTCGGCGGCGATGTCGGCCGGTGAGGCCGGCGTGCCGGGATCGCCGAGCGCGGACACGCAGGCGCTGGTCGGGCGGCTCCTCGGCGCCGATCGACCGGCCGACGTGGCCCGCTCGATGATGCACGCCGTCTATGCGTCCTTCGTCACGGACGGGGTCGTGCGCGCCGCGGTCGGCCGGGCGCTCACCGACCTCGCCCGCGCGGACGGGGCCGCCGTCGTGCACTGCTCGGCCGGCAAGGACCGCACGGGCTGGCTCGTCGCGCTCGTGCAGTACCTGTGCGGCGTCGACGACGACGCGCGCCTGGCGGAGTACCTCCTCAGCGCCCGCTCGGCCGAGGTGATGATGGCGCGCATCCCGCCGATCCCCGGGCTCGGCGCCGACGCGCTGGAGCCGTTCGTCTCCGTCGAGGACGACTACCTGCTCTCCGCGTGGGACCTCGCGGTACGCGAGCACGGCAGCGTCGACGCCTACGTGGAGGCCTGCGGGCTCGCTCCCGCGGACCGCGACGCGCTCGTCGCGCGCCTCGTCTGACCGTCCGGGCAGGTCAGGGAACACCTGTGGGTTGCGCGTGTCACGGCGTGGACCGATTGCACGGGCCGTGGCGCCTCGCTACGTTCGAGGTGTGCAGTTGCCGTCCGGCATCCCCACCACTCGAAGGGCGACCACCGTGGCACTCCCGAACCTCACCCCAGAACAGCGCGCCGCCGCACTCGAGAAGGCGGCGGCGGCGCGGCGCGCGCGCGCCGAGGTGAAGAACCGCCTCAAGTACTCGCAGGGCTCGCTGTCCGAGGTGATCCAGCAGGGGCAGACCGACGACGTGATCGGAAAGCTCAAGGTGGTCTCCCTCCTCGAGTCGCTGCCCGGCGTCGGCAAGGTCAAGGCGCGTGCGATCATGGAGGAGATCGGGATCGCCGAGACACGCCGGGTCCGCGGGCTCGGCCCGCACCAGGCGAAGGCCCTGATCGAGAGGTTCGACTCGAAGGGCTGAACGATCACACGCACCGACTCCGCCGCGTCCCCGGCGCGGCTCACCGTCCTGGCCGGTCCGACCGCCGTCGGCAAGGGCACCGTGTCCGCCGACGTCCGTGCCCGTTACCCGGAGATCTGGCTCTCCGTGTCGGCGACGACACGGCCCCCGCGCCCGGGCGAGGTCGACGGCGTCCACTACGTGTTCCTCACAGAGGAGCAGTTCGACCGCATGGCCGAGGACGGCGAGCTGCTGGAGTGGGCCGTGGTGCACGGGCGGCACCGGTACGGCACGCCTCGGCGTCCCGTGCTCGACCGCCTCGCGACGGGCCAGCCGGTGCTGCTCGAGATCGACCTGCAGGGCGCGCGGCAGGTGCGGGCGTCGATGCCCGATGCCCGGTTCGTGTTCCTCGCCCCGCCGAGCTGGGACGAGCTCGTGCGCCGTCTGGTGGGTCGGGGAACCGAGGACGCCGAGGAGCGCGAGCGTCGTCTGGGCACGGCGCGCGTGGAGCTCGCGGCCGAGCCCGAGTTCGACCACACGATCGTCAACGACGAGGTGCACCGCGCCACCGACGAGCTGGTCTCCGTGATGGGTCTCGCCCCGCACGACGCGGGCAGGCCCGCCGGAGCCGTGAGCGCCTAGCCCGCCTCGCGCGCCCGACCCCGTAGAATGGGCGGGATCCCCTTTCCATCTTCTCGAACTGGAGCCTCCGTGTCCGGAACCGTTGCCAAGCCCGAGGGCATCACCGACCCGCCGATCGACGACCTGCTCGACCGTGCGGACTCGAAGTACGCGCTCGTGATCTACGGTGCGCGCCGCGCCCGCCAGATCAACTCGTACTACGCCCAGCTCAACGAGGGCCTGCTGGAGAACGTCGGCCCGCTCGTCGAGACGCGCCCCCAGGAGAAGCCGCTGTCGATCGCGCTGCGCGAGATCAACGCCGGCCTGCTCACCATGACGGAGCGCGAGGTCGTCGAGGACGTGCCGGACGACTCCGCACAGCCCCAGCTCTGAGCGTCTGAGCCGACAGAGACGGTCCGGGCCTGTCATGCGCATCGCCCTCGGGGTCGCCGGCGGGGTCGCCGCCTACAAGGCGGTCCTGCTGCTGCGCTTGCTGCGTGAGGCGGGCCACGCCGTCCGCGTGATCCCCACCGCGGCGGCGCTCCGCTTCGTGGGCGCGCCCACCTGGGAGGCGCTGTCGGGCGAGTCCGTCAGCACGGACGTGTTCGACGACGTCCCGGGCGTCGCGCACGTGGCGCTCGGGCAGTCCGCCGACCTCGTGGTCGTCGCGCCCGCGACGGCCGACCTGCTGGCGCGCGCGGCGACCGGTCAGGCCGACGACCTCCTGACCGCGACGCTGCTCGTGACGCGGGCCCCCGTCGTGCTCGCGCCCGCGATGCACACCGAGATGTGGGAGCACCCCGCGACCGTCGCGAACGTCGCGACGCTCCGCGCGCGCGGCGTCCACGTGATCGAGCCCGCGTCGGGCCGGTTGACCGGCGCCGACAGCGGCCCCGGTCGCCTGCCCGAACCGGACGAGATCGCCCGCGTCGCGCTCGAGGTGGCCTCGCGCGGCGCCCGTCCGCGCGACCTCGCCGGGCGACGGGTCGTCGTGTCCGCCGGGGGCACGCGCGAGGCCATCGACCCGGTCCGGTTCATCGGCAACTCGTCGAGCGGCAAGCAGGGCGTCGCGCTGGCCCGGGCCGCCGTGGCCCGGGGTGCCGACGTCGTGCTCGTCGGCGCCAACCTCGCCCAGCCGCCGTCCGGCGTCGGCACGTTCGTCCCGGTCGTCTCGACCGCCGAGCTGCGCGACGCCGTCCGCGCCGCCGCGCAGGAGGCCGACGCCGTCGTGATGGCCGCGGCGGTCGCCGACTTCCGGCCCGTCCACGTGCCCGACGCCAAGATCAAGAAGGTCGCCGGACAGGCGCCCGCCCCGATCGAGCTCGTCGAGAACCCGGACATCCTGCGAGAGCTCGCCACCGAGCGGCTGCGCCCCGGTCAGGTCGTCGTCGGCTTCGCGGCCGAGACGGGCGACGCAGACGGCGACGTGCTGACGCACGGTCGAGCCAAGGCCCGCCGGAAGGGTGCGGACCTCGTCGTCGTCAACGCCGTCGGGGCCGGGAAGGCCTTCGGGACGGACGAGAACGACGTGACCATCGTCGACGGGGCCGGAGAGGTGGTCGAGACCGCCGCGGGCTCCAAGGAGCTCGTGGCCGACGTCGTGTGGGACGCGGTCCTCAAACGCCTGGCCCGCTGAACCCGCGCCGGGGACCGTGCGACGAGCACGGGATCGTGGACCGTCGCCGCCCGGCGCTCAGTCGCGGTCCTGCCAGGTGCACAGGCACGACCGGTTGCCCTCGGGGTCGGTGAGCACCCAGAAGCTCGGCGCTGTCGAGTCGTCGACGGTGCCTCCAGCCGCGACGGCCGCGTCGATACGGGGCTGGACCTGCGACGGCGGTACCCACACGTCGAGGTGCCAGCGCTGGCGGGGTTCGTCCGAGCCGGAGCGCTGGAACCAGACGGGCGGCTGGGCGCCCGCGGGGTCGCGGACCTCGTCGTCGAACCCCTGGCGGGGCTCGTAGGCGAGGAACGAACGCCAGAACGGCTGGACCCGAGCGTGGTCGGGGGAGTCGAGGGCGAGCTCGACCCGGGACACGCCCGCGTCGTCGGGGGAGAGGCCCTGCGTGGCGGCTGCCTCGGTGACGCGTCGTGCGAGGTCGACGTCCCGCGCCGTGAGACCGCCGGCGTCGTGGCTCGTGAGGGCGACGTCGACGTGCGTGTAGCGCAGGTCGACGTCGGGGTGGTGGTCGGCCTCGTCCGCGAGCGCCCCGATCGCGTCGACGAGCGCGAGGCCGGTCGCGAAGTCGGGGGTGGCGAACCGTGTGACGAGGACGCCGCCCAGGTTGGCCCAGCCTGTGGGCGCGGCGCCGTCGACCTGCTGTCCGGTGAGTGTCGTCATCGGTCCATCGTCGCGCCGGGCTCCGACGCACGCACCTACGACCTCGAGGGGGCGCCGTCTCGGATCATGGACTCACCCGTGGACGTCCCGTCGTCCGGAGGCGTCCCGCCTGTACGCTGGCGCGCATGAGCTCCGACCTGTCCGGCATGCGCCTGTTCACCTCCGAGTCGGTGACGGAGGGCCACCCGGACAAGGTGTGCGACCAGATCTCCGACGCCATCCTCGATGCGATGCTCGCGCAGGACCCCGCCGCGCGCGTGGCCGTCGAGACGCTGGTGACGACCGGCCTCGTGCAGGTGGCCGGCGAGGTCACCACGACGGCGTACGTCGAGATCCCCCAGATCGTCCGCGAGGTCGTCCGCGGGATCGGGTACACGTCGTCGGACATCGGCTTCGACGGGGACTCGTGCGGCGTGTCGGTGTCGATCGGCCAGCAGTCGCCGGACATCGCGCAGGGCGTGGACAAGTCCGAGGAGGAGCGTGACGACGCGTCGGGGCCGTCGATCACGCGTGACCCCCTCGACGTGCAGGGCGCGGGCGACCAGGGGCTCATGTTCGGGTACGCGTGCGACGACACGGCGACCCTGATGCCGCTGCCGGTCTTCCTCGCGCACCGGCTCGCGGAGCAGCTCGCGGCGGTCCGCAAGGACGGGACCGCGCCGGGTCTGCGCCCGGACGGCAAGACGCAGGTCACGGTCGCGTACGACGGCGACCGGCCCGTCGGGATCGACACGGTCGTGGTCTCGGCGCAGCACGACGAGAAGACGATCCAGACGGAGCTGCGCGAGCAGGTGCGCGAGAGCGTGATCGAGCCGGTGCTGGCGGCGCTCGAGCTGCCCGACGGCGCGAGCCTGGAGGGCCCCCGTCAGGTGTTCGTGAACCCGACCGGCAAGTTCGAGATCGGCGGCCCCAAGGGCGACGCCGGGCTGACGGGCCGCAAGATCATCGTCGACACCTATGGCGGCATGGCGCGCCACGGTGGTGGGGCGTTCTCCGGCAAGGACCCGTCGAAGGTGGACCGCTCGGCGGCGTACGCGATGCGCTGGGTCGCGAAGAACGTCGTGGCCGCCGGGCTCGCGCGCCGCTGCGAGGTCCAGGTCGCGTACGCGATCGGACGTGCGCACCCGGTGGGCCTGTACGTCGAGACGTTCGGCACGGAGACGGTGCCGGTCGACCGCATCCAGGCTGCGATCCGGGAGGTCTTCGACCTGCGGCCGGCCGCGATCATCGCGGACCTCGACCTGCTGCGCCCGATCTACCGCCAGACCGCGGCCTACGGGCACTTCGGACGCGAGCTCGACGGTCTCACGTGGGAGCGTACGGACCGCGTCGACGCGCTGCGCGCCGCCCTCTGAGCCGGCGAGCGGCCGCGCCTGTGCACGCGGCACCCCGGGGTGGGCGCGGCGTGCTGGGATAGGGGCATGGGAGCAGAACCGGCCGAGCAGCTCGCGCTGCCGGGCCTCGAGACGGCCGGCGCCCCCCGCAAGGCGCGGCGTCCGCGTGCGACCGAGGGCGGGATCGCGCTTGCCGACGATCTTCCGGTCGCCCGGGTCGCGCTCGAGCTGCCGCCCGCGCACCTGGACCGGGCGTTCGACTACGCGGTCCCCGCGGACGCGGCGGAGACCGCCCGTCCGGGCGTCCGCGTGAAGGTCCGGTTCGGCGCGCAGGACGTGGGCGGCTTCGTCGTGGACCGGGCGGCGTCGTCGGAGCACGGTGACCGTCTCGTCCCGCTGCGTCGCGTCGTCTCGCCGGAGCAGGTGCTCACGCCCGCGGTCCTGCGACTGGCCCGCGCGGTGGCCGACCGTTACGCTGGCACGCTCGCGGACGTCCTGCGGCTCGCGGTGCCTCCGCGTCACGCGCGCACCGAGCAGGCCGCCCACGCGGACGCGGCCACGGACCCGCTGCCCCCGCTCGCCGAGCCGCCGGGGGAGTGGCGGCCCTACCGGGGCGGTGTCGCGCTGCTGCGTCATCTCGCGGCCGGCGGCGCCCCCCGGGCCGCCTGGACCGCGCTGCCCGGACCTGATCCGCTCGTCGAGACGGGCGCCCACTGGGCTGCGGCGCTCTCCGAGGCGGTCCGGGTCGCGGTCGCGGCCGGACGTGGCGCGCTGGTCGTCCTGCCCGACGCGCGGGACGTCGCCCGGCTGTCCCGCGCGCTCGAGGCGCGCGGGCTGCCGCCCTGGGTGCCGACCGCCGGGGGACGGGTCGCCCACCTGACCGCCGACGACGGCCCGTCCGCGCGGTACGCCCAGTTCCTCGCGGTGCTCCGGGGCGACGTTCCCGTGGCGATCGGTACCCGTGCGGCCGCGTTCGCGCCGGTGCGCGACCTCGGGCTCGTCGTCTGCTGGGACGACACCGCCGACACGCACGCCGAGCCGCGCGCCCCGTACCCGCACACGCGCGAGGTGCTCGCGTTGCGGGCCGAGCTCGAGCGGTGCGCGTTCGTCGTGGGCTCGCACGCCCGGACCACCGCGACCCAGGCCCTCGTCGCGCGCGGGTGGGCCAAGGACGTCGTGGCCCCGCGCGCCGTCGTGCGGGACCGGACGCCGCGTGTGCGGGCGCTCACGTCGGTCGAGCTCGCGAAGGAGGGTCCCGGCGCGGTGGCCCGTCTGCCCGCCCCGGCGCTGCACGCGGTCCGTCAGGCGCTCGAGTCCGGGCCCGTGCTCGTCCAGGTGCCCCGCAGCGGGTACGTCCCCGTGGTCGCGTGCGTGCGGTGTCGCACGCCCGCCCGGTGCGCGACCTGTCATGGACCGCTCGGGCTGACGGGCGGGCGTTCCGACCCGCAGTGCCGGTGGTGCGGGCGGCTCGCGGTCGACTGGACGTGCGACGAGTGCGGCGCGCACGGCCTGCGCGCCACCGCCGTCGGCTCGGGCCGGACGGCCGAGGAGCTCGGTCGCGCGTTCCCCGGCGTCACCGTGCGGGTGTCCGGAGCAGCGACGGGGGTCCTCGACACGGTGCCCGCCAGGCGCGCGATCGTCGTCTCGACGCCCGGCGCCGAGCCGGTCGCGCCGGGCGGCTTCGCGTGCGCGCTGCTGCTCGACGCGGCCGCCAGCACCGCCGGCCGCGGCCTCGGGGTCGCGCAGGACGCGCTCGCCCGATGGCTCGGTGCAGCCGCCCTCGTGCGCCCCGCACCCGCCGGTGGCCAGGTGCTGCTCGTCGGAGACGCCGCCCCCGCGCCGACGGGAGCGCTCGTGCGGTGGGACCCGGTGGGACTGGCCGCCCGCGAGCTCGACGAGGTCACCGAGCTCGGGCTGCCGCCCGCCGTGCGCATGGCGTCCGTGGAGGGCGAGCGGACCGCGGTGTCCGTCGTCGTCGGGCGTGTGGGGCTCGCGACGGGCGACGCCGTCCTCGGGCCGGTCACGCTGGACCCCGCGGCCTCGGCCCGCGGCGGACGGGACGACGACGGCCACCTGGTCCTCCCCGGCGGCGAGCCCGTCCGGGTGCTCGTCCGGGTGCCGTGGGAGCAGGGCCGTGAGCTCGCCCGCCAGCTCGCGGCGTCGCTCGCCGTGCGCAGCGCCCGGCGAGAGGGAGGGGACCTGCGTGTCCGCCTCGACCCGAAGGAGATCGTGTGACCCCCGAACCTGCTGCCCGGCGCCGGCCACCCGTCGAGGCCGTCCTGTTCGACCTCGGGAACGTGCTGGTGCGGTGGGACCCGCACGGCGCCTTCCGTGGCGTGGCGTCGCACGACGACGTCGAGCAGTTCTTCGCCGACGTCGACTTCCCGGAGCTCAACCGGCGCGCCGACGCCGGACTGCCCTGGGCCGACGTGCGAACGGAGGTCGCCGCGTCACACCCCGCGCACGCGCCGCTCGTCGACGCGTACGTCGCCCGGTTCGCCGCGACTCTGGCGGGGCCGGTGCCGGGCAGCGCGGAGATCGTCCGCGAGCTGCGCGCGCTCGGCCTTCGGCTGTTCGGCCTCACGAACTGGTCGGCCGAGACCTACCCGCACGGCCCGCGGGCCGCTCCCGCGATCGATCTGCTCGAGGACGTGCTGGTCTCGGGTCGGGAGGGCCTGGTCAAGCCGGACCCGGCGATCTTCGAGCGCGCTGCCGAGCGGTTCGGGCTCGACCCGGCTCGCACAGTGTTCGTCGACGACGCTCCGGCGAACGTCGACGCGGCCGCCGACCTGGGCTTCGTGGCGTTGCGCTTCACCGCCGCGGACGTGCTCCGCCGCGACCTGCGCGGACTGGGCGTCAGGCTCGCGGCGTCGTGATCACGAGGACCGCCGTCGCGCCGTCGGGGCCGGCCTCGTAGGAGTGCGCGACGTCGCTCGTCCAGGCGACGTGCTGCCCGACAGCGGCCTCGTAGACCTCGTCGCCGGCGGGGGCGTGCCGGACGACCCGGAACCGTCCGCGCGTGGTGACGAGGTGCTCGACGACGCCGGGCGCGTGCGCGGGCGAGCGGCGTGCGACGCCCGGGTCGTGCTCGAGCGTGTAGACCTCGACGGTGGTGCCGTCGTCCTCGGTGCGCACCTCGAGGAGCCTGCTCCGTGCCCCGTCGCCGTCGACGACGCTTCCGGGCTCGTCGCCGAGGAGGTCGGCGAGCGGGACGCGCAAGGGCCCGGCGAGCGCGTAGAGGCTCGCGAGCGTCGGGTTGCGTCGACCGGCTTCGAGCTCGGACAGGAGGCCCTTGCCGACTCCCGCTCGTGCGGCGAGCGCGGACAGCGAGAGGCCTCTCGCCTCGCGGAGCCGCCGGATGCGGTGGCCGACGCGGAGCGCGACGTCGTCGCTCCGGTCCGGGTTCTGGTGCGCTGCCACTGCCTCAGACTATCGTTTCGTATATGGAACGCTCTCGGATCGCTCGCGACGACACGACCCGGCTGCTGCTCGCGGGCGTCGTCACCGCGCTCGTCGGGTTCTCCAGCTCGTTCGCCGTGGTGGTCGCGGGGCTGCGAGCCGTCGGTGCGACGCCTGCACAGGCGGGCTCCGGGCTCGCCGCCCTGTGCCTGGCGCAGGGGATCGGGATGGTCGTGCTCTCGTGGCGCCACCGCATCCCGCTCACCCTGGCCTGGTCGACGCCGGGCGCGGCGCTGCTCGTGAGCACCGGTGCGGTGGTCGGCGGATGGCCCGCCGCCGTCGGGGCGTTCGTGCTCGTGGGGGTGCTCGTGCTGGTCACGGCCGCATGGCCCCGGTTGGGGGCGCTCGTCGGGCGCATCCCGGTGCCGGTCGCCCAGGCCATGCTCGCCGGCGTCCTCCTGACCCTGTGCCTCGCGCCCGTGCGGACGCTCGCATCCGAGCCGGGGTTCGTCGTGCCCGTGGTCCTCGTCTGGCTCGTCCTCCTGCGGCTCGCGCCACGCTGGGCCACGCCCGCCGCCCTGGGGCTCACGCTCGTCCTGGTGGTCGTCGACGAGCTCCGGCACGGCGGTCTCCCGGGGGCGTCGTTCGGACACCTGGCCTGGACGACGCCGCACCTGACCTGGCAGGCCGTCGTCGGGCTCGCGGTGCCCCTGTTCCTCGTGACCATGGCGTCCCAGAACGTGCCCGGCGTGGCGGTGCTCGGGACCTTCGGCTATGCCGTGCCCTGGCGGTCGGCGATGACGGTGACCGGTGTCGGCACCGTCCTCGCGGCGCCCGTCGGCGGGCACGCGGTGAACCTCGCCGCCATCACGGCCGCGCTCGCCGCCTCGCCCGACGCCTCGTCGGACCCGCGCCGCCGGTGGCTCGCGACGCACGTGGCGGGCTGGTGCTACGTGGTGCTGGGGGTCGCGTCGACCTGGCTCGCCGCGCTCGTCGCACTGGCACCCGCGGGTGTCGTGGAGGCGGCAGCCGGCCTGGCACTGCTCGGCAGCCTCGCGGGAGCCCTGCGCGGCGCGTTCGTGGCGGATGGGCCGCGCGAGCCCGCGGTCGTGACGTTCGTCGTCGCCGCCTCCGGGGTCGCCCTCGGCGGCGTGGGCGCCGCGTTCTGGGCGCTGCTCGCGGGGCTCGTCGTCGGGCTGGTCCTGCGCCGCCCGACGCCGCCCGAGCCCGCGGCCGCAGCGACCGACGCGACCGCCCCCGATGCCGCTCACCCGTAGAATCGGGCACATGCGCCTCCTCTTCGCCGGGACCCCGGACGTCGCCGTTCCGTCGCTCGAGGCGCTCCTCGGCTCCCGCCACGAGGTCGTCGCCGCACTGACCCGCCCCGACGCGCGGGTGGGCCGCGGACGCACGCTCACGCCGAGCCCGGTCCGGGTCCGGGCCGAGGAGGCTGGCCTGCCCGTGATCACCGCGCGGCCGCGCAGCGAGGGCTTCCTCGACGTGCTCGCCGACCTGCGCGTCGACGCCGCCGTCGTCGTGGCCTACGGCGAGATCCTGCCCCGGAGCGTGCTGGACGCCGTCCCGCACGGCTGGGTCAACGTCCACTTCTCGCTCCTGCCGGCGTGGCGCGGCGCCGCCCCCGTGCAGCGCGCGGTCATGGCGGGCGACGAGGTGACGGGTGTCTCGACGTTCCGGCTCACCCCGGGGCTCGACGAGGGGCCCGTGTTCGGGACCATGACCGAGACGGTCCGTCCGCGCGACACGTCGGGCGACCTCCTCGGGCGCCTCTCGACGGCCTGCACCCCGCTGCTCCTCGCGACGCTCGACGCGATCGAGGACGGCAGCGCGACGCCCGTCGAGCAGCCCGCCGACGGTGTGAGCCTCGCCCCCAAGATCACGCCAGACGACGCCTGCGTCGTCTGGTCCTGGCCCGCGCTCGCGATCGACCGGCTCGTGCGGGGCTGCACCCCGGCGCCCGGAGCCTGGACCACGGCGCCGGACGGCAGCCGCCTCGGGCTCGGGCCCGTGCGGCCGCGGCCCGACGTCACCGACCTCGCGCCCGGGCAGGTCCGGGCGGGCAAGCGTGAGGTGCTCGTCGGGACCGCGACGCACGCCGTCGAGCTGGGCGACGTGGCTCCCGTGGGCAAGAAGCACATGGCTGCGGCGGACTGGGCGCGGGGGGCGCGTCTCGGTGACGACGCCGTGCTCGGGACGGAGGCCGGCGCGTGAGCGGCCAGGGACAGGGCCGCGACGGCCGACGTGGGTCCGGCGGTCGCGGCCGGGGCAACGACCACGGCCGCGACGCCCGCGGCCGGGAACGCGGGGAAGCCCGCCTGCGCGGCGACAGGAACCGCAGCTCGCAGGTCCCGTCGCAACGGCGGCGCGCCGCCGACCCCGCACGCACGGCCGCCTTCGACGTGCTCCGCGACGTCGCCGCATCCGACGCCTACGCCAACCTCGTGCTGCCGCCGCTGCTGCGCGAGCGCCGGATCGAGGGCCGCGACGCGGCCTTCGCGACCGAGCTGGCCTACGGGACGCTGCGGCTGCGTGGCCGGTACGACGCGATCCTGTCGGTCTGCTCGTCGCGCCCGCTGACGGAGACCGACCCGCCCGTGCTCGACGCGCTCCGGCTGGGCGCCCACCAGCTCCTCGGGATGCGGGTCCCGCCGCACGCGGCCGTGTCCGAGACGGTGGGCCTGGTGCGCGACCGCATCGGCAGCGGCGCCGCGCAGTTCGTCAACGCGGTGCTGCGCCGCGTCGGCGAGCGCGACCTCGACGCGTGGCTCGAAGACCTGCGCGTCGAGGCCCCCGACGAGACCGCCGCGCTGGCCGCGACCCAGAGCCACCCGGCGTGGATCGTGCGTGCGCTGCGCGAGTCGCTCGTCGGCAACGGGCTCACGGCGGACGACCTGCCCGCGCTGCTCGAGGCCGACAACACGGCGCCCCGCGTGACCCTCGTGGCGCGCCCGGGCCTCGCCGACCCCGACGAGGTCGTGACCGACACGCACGGGACGCCCGGCCGTTGGGCGCCGACGGCCGTCGTCCTGCCGGGCAGCGACCCCGCGGCCGTCCCCGGCGTCGCCGAGGGCCGGGTCGGTGTGCAGGACGAAGGCAGCCAGCTCGTCACGCTCGCCCTGGCGGCCGCGGACCTCGGCTCGCCAGCGACCGGCACGGTGGAGCGGTGGCTCGACCTGTGCGCCGGACCGGGCGGCAAGGCCGCGCTCCTCGGCGCGCTCGCCCTCGAGAGGGGCGCGACGGTGGTCGCCAACGAGCTCGCGCCGCACCGGGCCAAGCTCGTGGAGCGCTCGGTCCGTGCGGTGCGCGGCGCGGTCACGGAGGTCCGCACGGCGGACGGCCGCGACGTGGGGGCCGACGAGCCCGCCGCCTACGACCGTGTGCTGCTCGACGCGCCCTGCACTGGGCTCGGTGCGCTGCGCCGTCGCCCCGAGTCCCGCTGGCGCCGGACGCCGTCGGACCTGCAGGACCTGACGGCGCTCCAGCGCGAGCTGCTGGCCTCCGCGCTCGACGCCGTCCGCCCGGGCGGCCTGGTCGCGTACGTGACGTGCTCGCCGCACCTCGCCGAGACGCGGGTCGTCGTCGACGACGTGCTGCGCCGCCGCGACGACGTCGAGCGCGTCGACGCCGCCGAGGCGGTCCGCCGCGTCGCGGGCGACTCGATCCCGCTCGCCGACCGGCTCGACGTCCAGCTGTGGCCGCACGTGCACGGGACGGACGCCATGCACCTGACGCTGCTGCGCCGTCGGGCAGGGGAGTAGCGCGACTGAGGCGCGATCACCTCAGGCGACGCGGCGGGGGGTGAACTGCATGCGCGGGTGCGCGTAGGCCTCCTGCGACTCGACGAGCTGCAGCTCGCGCTCGCCCGACTCGTGGGTGCGCGTGAGCAGGTCGAAGACGCTCGACGTCGTACGCGCGAGGGCGTCCGCGAGATCGCCCGTGCGGCGGTAGTGCGCCGTGAACAACGCGGCCGTGACGTCGCCCGAGCCGTTCGCCTTCATCGGGATGTGCGGGGTCTGCACGAGCCAGGCGCCGCTGTCGTCGACGGCGAGCATCTCGATGGTGCCGTCCTCGCGGTCGGGGCGCTCGACGCTCGTGACGAGCACCGTGCGCGGCCCGGTCGCCCGTACGAGCTCGACCGACGCGAGCGTGGACTCGAGCGTGTCCGGCTCGGTGCCGGTGAGGAAGCCCAGCTCGAACTGGTTGGGCGTGATGAGGTCGGCGGCAGGGACGACGCGGTCGCGCAGCAGCACCGGGATCGCGGGAGCGACGAAGCAGCCCGACTTCGCGTTCCCCATCACCGGGTCGCACGAGTACACGGCGTCGGGGTTGGCGACCTTGACGCGCTCGACGGCCTCGAGGATCACGTCGGCGATGCCCTCGCCGCCCTGGTAGCCCGAGAGCACCACGTCGATCTGGGGGAGGACCCCGCGCTCCTCGATCCCGAGGAGGACCTCACGGACGTCGTCGGGACTGATCAAGGGGCCGCGCCACGCCCCGTACCCGGTGTGGTTCGAGAAGTTGACCGTGTAGACCGGCAGGACCTCCACGCCGATGCGCTGGAGCGGGAACACGGCCGCCGAGTTGCCGACGTGCCCGTAGGCGACGGCGGACTGGATCGAGAGGATCTTCACGGCCCGATCATCCCACCGCTGCGCCGGTCGGGCCGCCGAGCCCGGTGCCGTCCGCGGCCCCTAGGCTGGGCGTCATGGCAGCCCTCATCGCCCCGAGCATCCTGTCCGCCGACTTCGCGAACCTCGAGCGTGACCTCGGGAAGATCGCGACGGCCGACTGGGCGCACGTCGACGTCATGGACAACCACTTCGTGCCGAACCTCACGATCGGTCTGCCGGTCGTGGAGCGGCTCGTGCAGGTGAGCCCGGTCCCCGTGGACACGCACCTCATGATCGAGGACCCCGACCGCTGGGCCCCGGGCTTCGCGGAGGCCGGCGCGCAGTCGGTGACGTTCCACGCGGAGGCCGCGACGGCGCCCGTCCGGCTGGCACGCGAGCTGCGGCGCCTCGGGTCGCGCGCGGGTCTCGCGCTGCGTCCCGCGACGCCCGTCGAGCCGTTCCTCGACCTGCTCTCCGAGATCGACATGCTCCTGGTCATGACGGTCGAGCCCGGGTTCGGCGGTCAGTCGTTCATCGAGGGCACGCTCCCGAAGATCCAGCGCGCGCGCCGCGCGATCTCGGCCGCCGACCTCGACGTGTGGGTCCAGGTCGACGGCGGGATCTCGCGGGCGACCATCGAGCGAGCGGCCGACGCCGGCGCGAACGTCTTCGTCGCCGGCTCCGCGGTGTACGGGGCCGACGACGTCCCGGCCGAGATCGACACGCTGCGGCAGCTCGCGTCGAAGCACGCCCACTGAGGTCCCGTCCCTCCCGGAAACCCGGTCTCACACACTGGACGTCAGCGCCCGGTCGTCGGGACGGGAACACGTCCTGTGGCATCATCGTTAGCAAGCAACGAGCACGTGCTCCGGGGTCGGTGTAATTCCGAACCGGCGGTGACAGTCCGCGACCCGCTCCGTCATCTTTCGAGGTGGCGCAGCGGTTGACCTGGTGGAACTCCAGGACCGACGGTGAAAGTCCGGATGGGAGGCAGTGCGTGCGGGGCGTCCTCGTGACGTCCCGTGGAGCGGTGCGCCGTGTCGACACCTCTGGCGCCCGTCTCGTCCATCTCCCCGGAGCAGGTGCGCCGCCGCACCGACCGGGAAGGGACATGGACACAGCAAGCGGCAGCCCCGCTACTCTCGGGTCCGTCGACGACGCCCTCGCGCGCGCCGTCGAGCTCGCCCGGCGCGGGCCGGCCTGGGGCCCGAACCCGCGCGTCGGGTGCGTGATTCTCGCCCCCGTCCGTGACGCCGTCGACGGCGCCGCCCCCGGCCCGCGCGCGGTCCTCGCCGAGGGCTGGCACCGGGGTGCGGGCACGCCGCACGCCGAGGCCACCGCGCTCGCCGCGGCCCGAGAGGCGGGCGTCGACGTGCGCGGCGCGACCGCCGTCGTGACCCTCGAGCCCTGCAACCACACCGGTCGGACCGGTCCCTGCGCCGTCGCCCTGGAAGAGGCCGGCGTGGCCGAGGTCGTGTACGCGGTCGCCGACCCCAACCCCGTGGCCGCCGGGGGAGCGGACCACCTGGCCGCGCACGGGGTCCGGACCGAGCTGCGCCCCACAGCGGCGGCCACCGAGCTCACCCACGCGTGGGCCGCGTCCGCCGCGGCAGGGCGTCCGTACGTGATCCTCAAGTCCGCCACGACGCTCGACGGGCGCGTCGCCGCCGCCGACGGCACGAGCCGGTGGATCACCGGCCCCGCGGCCCGGGCGCACGCGCACGAGGTCCGCGCCGTGGTCGACGCGATCGCCGTCGGCACCGGGACCGTGGTCGCCGACGACCCCGCACTGACCGCGAGGCACCCCGACGGCGGGCGCGCGGACCACCAGCCCGTGCGCGTCGTCGTCGGGCACCGCGAGGTTCCCGCCGGCGCCCGGCTGCGGACCGAGGACGGCGGCGAGCTGGTCCACCTCGCGACGCACGACGTGACCGAGGTCCTCGCCGCGCTCGCCGCGCGCGAGGTCCGGACTCTGCTCGTCGAGGGCGGTCCCACGCTCGCGACGGCATTCCTGCGCGCGGGCGTCGTCGACGAGCTGCACGCCTACGTCGCGCCCCTGCTCCTCGGTGCCGGACCCGGCGCCGTCGGCGACCTCGGCGTCACCACCATCGCGGACGCGCTCCGCTGGCGCACGCACGACGTCCGCCGGCTCGGCGACGACGTCCTGCTCGTCGCGCGCACGCACCCCTCACCTGCTCACCCATCCGTACAGGAGGCCTGATGTTCACCGGGATCGTCGAAGAGGTCGGCGAGGTCGTCGGGATCGAGTTCCCCGACGGCCCCGAGACGGACGCCGTGCTCACCGTGCGCGGCCCGATCGTGACGTCCGACGCGAAGCACGGCGACTCGATC
Source organism: Luteimicrobium xylanilyticum (assembly GCF_009429125.1). Classification (GTDB taxonomy): domain Bacteria; phylum Actinomycetota; class Actinomycetes; order Actinomycetales; family Cellulomonadaceae; genus Luteimicrobium; species Luteimicrobium xylanilyticum. The sequence goes on along the minus strand of NZ_CP045529.1, from coordinate 2,047,229 downwards.
GCCGTCGACGGCGTCTGTCTCACGGTGACCTCGCTCGGCTCCGCCGGGCCCGGGACGTTCACCGCGGACGTCATGCCCGAGTCCCTGCGCCGGACGGCGCTCGAGAAGCTCGCACCCGGCCGTCGCGTCAACCTGGAGCGCGCGCTGCGCGCCGACGCCCGCCTCGGCGGCCACGTCGTGCAGGGCCACGTCGACGGCGTCGGCGCCATCCGTGAGCGTGTGCCCGGGCCGCGCTGGGACGAGGTCACGGTCGCGACGTCGCCCGACGTCGCGCGGTACCTCGCCGAGAAGGGCTCGGTCACGGTGAGCGGCGTGTCCCTCACCGTCACGTGGGTGTCCGACGACGCGTTCGGCGTCTCGCTCATCCCGACCACCCTCGCGGACACGACTCTCGGTCTCCTCGGCGAGGCCGACCTCGTCAACCTCGAGGTCGACGTCCTGTCCAAGTACGTCGAGCGGCACCTGCAGCACCTCGCGTCCGGGGCTGCACCCACGACGGCGGGTACGGCAGGGGCGCGGGCATGAGCGGCGTCGTCCTGGCGACCGTCGAGGAGGCCCTCGAGGAGCTGCGCGCCGGGCGCCCCGTGCTCGTCGCCGACTCGCCCGAGCGCGAGAACGAGGTGGACGTCGTCCTCTCCGCGCAGGCCGCGAGCGCCGAGTGGGTCGCGTGGACGATCCGGCACTCGAGCGGGTACCTGTGCGCCCCGATGCCGACGTGGCGCGCGGACGCGCTCGAGCTGCCGCTCATGGTGCCGCAGTCGCAGGACCCGCGGCGCACCGCGTACACGGTGACCGTCGACGCGGCGACGGGCGTCACGACGGGCATCTCCGCCGCCGACCGCACACGCACCCTGCAGGTGCTGGCCGACGCCGCGAGCGGTCCGTCCGACCTCATCCGTCCCGGCCACGTGCTGCCGCTGCGCGCCGTCCCCGGTGGGGTGCTCCACCGCGCGGGCCACACCGAGGCCGCGGTGGACCTGTGCCGGCTGGCGGGGGCGGGCGTCGTCGGGGCGATCGCGGAGCTCGTGAACGACGACGGCACGATGATGCGCCTCGGCGACGTCGAGGAGCTGGCGGAACGCGACGGGCTCCTGATCCTCACGATCGCGGACCTCATCGCGTGGCGCCGCAAGCACGACCCGGTGAGCGAGTCGGAGGCCGCACCCGGGGACGGGGCGGCGCACACCCCGCGGGTCCGTGCCACCACCGAGGCGTTCCTCCCGACGGCGCACGGGCACTTCCGCATCCACGGGTACCGCGACCTGCGGACCGGCGCGGAGCACGTGGCCCTCGTCCCGGCGAACCCGCCGCTCGAGCCCGCCGAGACGCCCGTGGTGCGCGTGCACTCCGAGTGCCTCACGGGCGACGCGTTCGGCTCGCTGCGCTGCGACTGCGGTCCGCAGCTGCACGCGGCGATGGAGACGGTGACACGTGAGGGCGGCGCGGTCGTGTACCTGCGCGGGCACGAGGGCCGCGGCATCGGCCTGCTGGCCAAGGTGCACGCGTACGCGCTGCAGGACGCCGGGCTCGACACGGTGCAGGCGAACCTCGAGCTCGGTTGGCCCGTGGACCGGCGCGAGTACGGGGCCGCGGCCGCGATCCTCGCGGACCTGGGCCTCGACCGCGTCGAGCTGCTCACGAACAACCCGGCCAAGGTCTCCGGCCTCACGGCGAGCGGCATCGACGTGGCGTCGACCCGCCGGCTCGAGGTGGGGCGCTCCGTCTACAACGACGCGTACCTGCGGACCAAGAAGACCCAGATGGGCCACCTGCTGGAATCCATCACCGACAACGACGACAGCATCGACAACGAGGAGCACGCATGAGCGGCGCCGGAGCACCCACCATCCACACCGACGGGACGGGCCTGCGGGTCACGGTCGTCGCGGCGAGCTGGCACGACGTCGTGATGGACGGCCTCCTGGCTGGCGCCCGTCGGGCGCTGGCGGAGGCGAACGTCACGGACGTGCGCGAGATCCGGGTCCCCGGGACGTTCGAGCTCCCGGTCGCGGCGGCGCGCGCGGCCGCGACGTCCGACGCGGTGGTCGCGCTCGGCGTCGTGATCCGTGGCGGGACCCCGCACTTCGAGTACGTGTGCGAGGCCGCGACCCACGGGCTCACGGACGTCGCGACCCGGACGGGCGTGCCCGTCGGGTTCGGCGTGCTCACGTGCGACGACGAGCAGCAGGCGCTCGACCGTGCCGGGTTGTCCGAGTCGAAGGAGGACAAGGGGGCCGAGGCCGCGGAGGCCGCCGTCGCGACGGTGGTCGCGCTCCGCGGGCTCTGAGCCCGCCCCCGTCGGGGGGTCTGCCCGGTGGGCGGACCGCCCGACGTCCCGCCGTGTCCGGCCACTAGGCTGACGGCGTGAAGACCTTCGATGCCCTGTTCGCCGAGCTCACCGAGAAGGCCGCCGCCCGCCCCGAGGGGTCCGGCACGGTCGCGGAGCTGGACGCCGGCGTGCATGCGATCGGCAAGAAGATCGTCGAGGAGGCCGCCGAGGTCTGGATGGCGGCCGAGCACGAGACGCTCGACGACGCCGCGCTGGAGATCTCCCAGCTCCTCTACCACCTGCAGGTGCTGATGGTCGCGAAGGGGCTGACGCTCGAGGACGTGTACCGCCATCTGTGACGGGCACGCGGCGGCTGAAAGTCCGCCGCGGGTGCCCGCCCGACGTCCCCACCGACCCGTGACCCTCTGAGGATTCCCGCCGTGCTCCGTATCGCCGTGCCCAACAAGGGCTCCCTGTCCGAACCCGCTGCCGACATGCTCCGCGAGTCGGGCTACCGTCAGCGCCGCGACCCGCGCGAGCTCGTGCTCGCCGACCCCGACAACGACGTCGAGTTCTTCTTCCTGCGCCCCCGTGACGTCGCCGTGTACGTCGGGGCGGGCACCGTCGACGTCGGGATCACCGGTCGTGACCTCATGATCGACTCGGGCGCCACGGACGTCGAGCACCTCTCGCTCGGCTTCGCCCGGTCGACGTTCCGCTTCGCCGCGCCCGTCGGCACCGCGACGTCGGTCGCCGACGTCGCGGGCAAGCGGGTCGCGACGTCGTACCCCGGGCTCGTGCTCGCGCACCTCGCCGAGAAGGACGTCGAGCCCGAGGCGGTCGTGCACCTCGACGGCGCCGTCGAGACCGCGGTGCGGCTCGGTGTCGCCGACGTGATCGCCGACGTCGTCGAGACCGGGACGACGCTGCGTGCGGCCGGGCTCGAGGTCTTCGGGGACCCGCTGCTGGTCTCCGAGGCCGTGCTCATCCGCAACGGCGACCTGCCCGAGCCCGAGGGCCTCGACGTGCTCACGCGCCGGCTCCAGGGCGTCCTCACGGCCCGCGAGTACGTGCTCATGGACTACGACTGCCCGCTCGACCTCGTCGAGCAGGCCGTCGCCGTGACGCCGGGCCTCGAGTCGCCCACCGTGTCCCCGCTGCACGACCGCTCCTGGGCTGCGGTCCGGGCGATGGTCCCGCGCAGCCAGACCAACCGTGTCATGGACACCCTGTACGACCTCGGTGCCCGTGCGATCCTGGTGACGTCGATCCACGCCTGCCGGCTCTGACGCGCGGGCGGAAGGGGGGAGCGGTGCCCGACGGCGACCTCTACGCCACCTTCCGTCCCCGCTTCGCCCTGATCGCCGGCGCCGTCACCGGCACCGTCTTCGTGGTCGGGTGCATCGTGGTCGCGCTCACGGGGGTGGGTCCCACGTTCCGGACCGGCGAGCGGATCTCGGTCGTCGTGATCGGGCTGCTCGGGGGCTGGCTCATCGAGCTGCTCGTGAACACGAGTGCCGTCCCGAGCCCGCAGGGTCTCGTCGTGAGCAATATCGTCCGACGGCGCAGGCTCGACTGGGCGGAGGTGGTCGCCGTGCACTTCGGGCCGAACGACCCGTGGGTCGCCCTCGACCTCGCGGACGGCAAGACGCTCGCCGTGATGGCGATCCAGCGCGCCGACGGCGCACGTGGCACCCGTGCGGCGAACCGCCTCGTGCACCTCGTGGAGCTGCACGGCGAAGCACCCGAGCTGCCGCCCTCTTCTTCGGAGCCGCCGGAGCGCCACTGACCTTCGCGAAGTATTCCGGCGGCCGTACTACTTCGCGAGGTAGTACGGCGGCCGTACTACCTCGGGGACGACGGCGGCCCGCACCTCTCGTGAGGTGCGCGGGCCGCCGTGCGTCGCTGTCAGTCGCGCGTCATTCAGTCGCCCGTCATTCAGTCGCGCTTGCGGCGCGCGCCCGCCGGGGCGCCCTTGTCGACGGCGATCCGGAGCAGACGCCCGCCGACGCGCGCGCGGCCGATGCGGTCGAGGGTCGCGGCGTCGAGCGGGCGGCCGATCTCGACGAGCGAGAACGAGCCGAAGATGTCGATCTTGCCGACGTCCTTGCCCGAGAGCCCACCCTCGTTCGCGAGCGCGCCGACGATCCCGCGCGGCTCGACGCCGTGCGTGTGACCGACGGCCACGCGGTAGCGCGTGCCGTTGGCGAGCCGCCGCGCCGGACGGCCGTCGTCCTCGCGTGCGCCGCCCGGACGGCGGTCGGGACGACCGTCGCGGCGACGTCCGCCGCGGTCGTCGTCGTGGCCGTGCCCGCGGCGCGGGCGAGCCCCGTCCTCGACCTCGCGACGCTGGCGCACCGCACGCGACGCGGCAGCGAGCTCGGCCGCCTCGTTCTCGGCCTCGATGGCCTCGCGCGACTTCGGTCCCTTGTCGCCCACGAAGAGCGCGGCGAGCGTGCCCGCGAGCTCGACGGCGTCGAGGTCGGGGTGCGCGGCCAGGTGCTCGCGGACCAGCCGCACGTACAGGTCGAGGCGACCCGCCTCGTGGCGGTCGGCGACGTCGTCGAGCATGCGGCGGACCCGGTGCGCGGAGACGTCCGCGGGCGTCGGGATGGAGATCTCCTCGAGCGGCGTGCGGGTGGTGCGCTCGATCTGGCGCAGACGGCCCCGCTCGTGCGGGGTGACGAAGCTCAGCGCCTCGCCGGTGCGACCGGCGCGGCCCGTGCGGCCGATGCGGTGCACGTACGCCTCGGGCTCGCCCGGCAGGTCGAAGTTGACGACGAGGCCGATGCGGTCCACGTCGAGGCCGCGTGCTGCGACGTCGGTGGCGACGAGGACGTCGATCTGGCCCGAGCGCAGGCGCTCGACGATCTTCTCGCGGTCCTTCTGGGCGACGTCGCCGGAGATCGTCGCGGCGGCGATCCCGCGCTCGACGAGGGCGGTGCCGACGTCCTCCGCCGCGCCGCGGGTGCGGCAGAACACGATCGCCGCGTCGGCGTCGCTCGTCTGCAGGACGCGCACCAGCGAGCCCGCCTTGTGGCGGAAGGGCACGATCGCGTACGTCTGGTGGACCGTCGTCACCGTGGAGGCCTGCCGCGACACGGCGATCTCCACGGGGTCGTTGAGGTGCTGCTGCGCGACCCGACGGATCGGGGCCGGCATCGTCGCGGAGAACAGCGCGACCTGACGCTCGGCGGGCGCGGCACCGAAGATGGTGTCGACGTCCTCCGCGAAGCCCATGCGGAGCATCTCGTCGGCCTCGTCGAGCGCGAGGAAGCGGACGTCGTCGAGCACGAGGTTCTTGCGCTCGAGGTGGTCGATCACGCGGCCGGGCGTCCCGACGACGACCTGAGCGCCGCGCTGCAGCGCGCGCTGCTGCGGCAGGTAGGGGGCGCCGCCGTAGACGGCGAGGACCTCGACGCCCGTGAGGGCGGAGGCGAAGCTCTCGATCGCCTCGGCGACCTGGAGCGCGAGCTCGCGGGTCGGCGTCAGGACGAGTGCCTGGGTCTTGTGCAGGTCGGGGTCGACGCGCGAGAGCAGGGGCAGACCGAACGCAGCGGTCTTGCCGGTGCCCGTCTGCGCGACGCCGGTGATGTCGCGGCCCGCGAGGAGCGGGGGGATCGCGGCGGCCTGGATCGCCGACGGCGTGACGAACCCGAGGCCCTCGACGGCCTCGAGGAGCGTGGCGGGCAGCCCCAGGTCGCGGAACGTCGTCTCGGGGGCGCTGTCGGAAGTGGCCTGCTCGGGGGCAGGGGAGGGCGTGGTCAACTCGGTCATGGGAACCGTCCGGTCGGGGGATCGCATGCGGCGAAGGGCCGCGGTCGCATCTCCCGGGACACACGAGAAGAGGTTCCGACGAAGGGGTCCACGCCGCGGGTGCGGCGGCCCGGAGGAGTCGGACGGTTGCCTCGGTCTTCGACCGAGCACCAGCCAGGAACGGCGACGACTGCGAAAGGGGGTCGATCCATCGTACCGGACGGCCCCCGCGGTACCGCCGGGCCAACGGCCGACGTGGCCGACGTCACGGCCGCCGGCACCTCATAGACTGGCCCGGTGGCGGACGACAAGGGCGATCTGGACGAGGCGACGGACCGGGTCCTGACGGTTCCCAACCTCATCAGCGTGATCCGGCTCCTGCTGGTGCCGGTCTTCGCGATCCTCATCGCGACGCACCACGACGTGTGGGCGATCGTCGTGCTGGCGGTCTCCGGCGTGTCGGACTGGCTCGACGGCGTCGCCGCGCGGCGCCTGCACCAGGTGAGCAGGCTCGGGCAGGTGCTCGACCCGGCCGCGGACCGTCTCTTCATCCTCGTGACGCTCCTCGGCCTCGCGCTGCGCGACATCATCCCGTGGTGGCTCGTCGTCGTGCTGCTGGCGCGCGAGGTCGCGGTCGGCCTCACGCTCCCGATGCTCGCGCGGCGGGGCTACGGGCCGTTGCCGGTGAACTTCATCGGGAAGGCCGCGACGCTCACGCTCATGTACGCGTTCCCGCTCCTCCTGCTCGGCCAGATCGACGGCTGGGTCGGCACGGTCGCGGGCGTCGCGGGGTGGGCGTTCGCCTGGTGGGGCGTGGGCCTGTACTGGTGGGCCGGTTTCCTCTACCTGCGCGGCGCCGCTCGCCTCCTGCGTTCCACGGACGGGCCTGACGGCGCCCAGGGTGCGACGGCGTGAGCGCCCCGACCCCGACGGAGCCGCGCGGGACACGACGACCCGACGAGTCCATGACCCTCCTCACGGAGGTCATGAACCATCCGCTCGACCCGGGGTACGCCGAGGCGGCCCGCGCCCGCGAGCTCGGCACCCGCGGCCGCCCGACCGTCCCGGGTCGCACGGTCGCGCTCCTGCTCGCCGCCGCGCTCGGGCTCGTGACCGTCGTCGCGGTGCAGAGCCTGCGCGCGCCGTCGCCCAGCATCGTGGAGGCTCGCAACGTCCTGCAGCAGCAGATCACCGAACGCCAGGACCGGGCCGACGCACTGAGCCGCAGCATCGCCACGACGAGCGCCGAGGTGAACGCGCTCCAGTCCCAGGCCCTCGCCGAGCAGTCGCCGTCCCTGCTCGCCACGGTCCAGGACGACACCGTGGCGTCGGGTGCGGTCGCCGTGTCCGGGCCGGGGATCACGGTCACCGTCGCCGACGCGTCGGACGCCGTCGCGGACGACGGGACCGTCGACCCCGACCGTCGGGTGCAGGACTCCGACCTGCAGAACGTGGTCAACGCGCTCTGGGCGGCGGGCGCCGAGGCGGTCGCGATCAACGGCCAGCGCCTCACGTCCACGACCGCGATCCGGAGCGCGGGCAGCGCGATCCTCGTCGACTTCGTCGGGCTCGCGTCGCCGTACCACGTGCAGGCGATCGGAGACCCCGACACCCTGCGGAGCACGTTCGCCGCGTCGAACGCCGCCGACCAGCTCAAGGTGCTCGGCGAGTCGTACGGGCTCGAGTCGTCGGTGGCGACGGAGAAGCATCTCGATCTCGACGGGGGCGGCCCGTCGACGCTGCAGTACGCGAAACCGCTAGGCTGAGCAGCCATCGAAGGAGGCAGCAGTGATCGCTTTTGTCGGGCTCGTGATCGGCGTCGTCGCCGGTCTCGTCCTGCAGCCCACCGTGCCGGTGTCGTTGCAGCCGTACCTGCCCATCGCGGTGGTGGCGGCGCTCGATGCCCTGTTCGGAGGGCTGCGCGCGAAGCTCGACGGGATGTTCGACGACCGCGTCTTCCTCGTGTCGTTCCTGTCGAACGTCGTGGTCGCCGCGCTCATCGTGTTCCTCGGCGACCAGCTCGGGGTCGGGTCGCAGCTCTCGACCGCCGTCGTCGTCGTCCTGGGCATCCGGATCTTCTCCAACGCGGCCGCGATCCGCCGCCACATCTTCAAGGCCTGACGCGTGGGCGAGCCGAAGGATTCGAACGAGCCGGAGCGGGCGGAGCCGGGGCCCGAGGTCACCGCGCCGAGCACCGCGTCCGGCGACGCGCCCCCGAACGACGAAGCCGAGCACGACGCAGCGGAGCACGACGACGCGACGACGACCGCCGACGCCCCGCCTCCGGAGCCGAAGTCTCCCGACGACGCGCCGGGGGACGAAGATCCCGACAGACCCGACACGGCTGACGAGCCGGAGGAGTCCGGCGCGGTCGACCCGACGGCTGCCGAGTCGAGGCCCGAACCGACGAGCGCGCCCGAGGCCGAGCGCCCCGACGACGACGCCCCCGCCCCGGCGCATCACGTCGCCCACCACGCGGCGCACCGTGAGCCCCGGGAGCAGCCGCCGTCCGCGGCGTCGACGGGTGGCCTGCGCGGCTGGTCCGGCCTGCGGACCCTGCTGCGTCCGCGGCTCAACACCTCCCAGCTCATCGTCGCCGTGCTGTGCGCGGCGCTGGGGTTCGCGCTCATCGTCCAGGTGCACCAGAACCAGTCCGACAACCTGTCGTCGCTGCGTCAGTCGGACCTCGTCCGGCTGCTCGACGACGTCACGCAGCGGACGCAGACCCTGGAGAAGGAGCAGAGCGAGCTCACCACGACGCGGGACAAGCTCAAGAGCAGCTCCGGGAGCCAGCAGGCCGCGATCGACCTCGCGACCCAGCGGGCCGAGGTCCAGGGCATCCTCTCGGGGCGGCTGCCCGCCGAGGGGACGGGGATCCGCCTCACGATCAAGCAGGGCACCCAGGTCGTGGGAGCCGCGACCATGTTCAACGTCCTGGAGGAGCTGCGGAACGCAGGAGCCGAGGCCGTGCAGGTCAACGGCGTCCGGCTCGTCGCGTCGAGCTGGTTCGAGGTCCACGGCGACACTCTCGTCGCGGACGGCCAGCCGCTCGCGTCGCCGTACGTGTGGACGGCGATCGGCGATCCGGACACGCTCGCCCCGGCGCTCGGCATCCCGGGCGGCGCGCTGGCCGCCGTCCGGAACACCGGCGCGACGGCCGAGGTCACGACCCCCAAGAAGGTCGAGGTGACGGCCACGCGCGAGCCGGGCACGCCCCAGTACGCGACGCCCAAGCCCGCGGCGACCGGTTCGGGGTCCTGATCCGTGACACCAGCCGGACGCTGCTGTGCGCGACAGCCGTCGCCGCCTACTGTTGTCACCTGAGGTTGTAGTAGGTTTTTCGGTCACGGGCGGAGCCTCCGCCCACGCCGGCCGTGCTGGTCGGTGCCACGTCCCGAGGAGGCGCAATGACAGTTTCCGGCGGTGGCGCGACGGACCCTCGGGGCGGCGACACGACCATCAGCTTCCACCGCACCGACCAGGTGGGGGACATGCCGGAGGAGCCGGCCAGCCGTCGCCGTCCGAACGACGAGGAGTCCGAGACGATCGCGGCGCTCCCGCCTGGCTCGGCGCTCCTCGTGATGCAGCGCGGCGGCGCCGGGGTCGAGCGGATCCTCCTCGACGCGGACCGGGTGAGCGCGGGCCGCAGCGAGCACGCTGACATCTTCCTGGACGACGTGACGGTCTCGCGCAAGCACGCGGAGTTCGTGCGCGAGGGCAGCCGTTTCACGGTGCGCGACACCGGGTCTCTCAACGGCACCTACGTGAACCGTGCCCGAGTGGACGCCGCCCCGCTCTCGACGGGCGACGAGGTCCAGATCGGCAAGTTCCGCCTGACGTACTACCAGAGCCGTGCCGCGGCAGCGGGGACGGGCGGCGAGGCGTGAGCACGTCGTCCGCGCTCGCGAGGGACGACGACCCGGTCGGCTCGGGGCGTGGTGGTCTGCGGGCCTGGCCGCCCGGTGTGGCGCGGACACCGACGATGCGCATCTCGGACGTGCTGCGCGCGCTCCGGGACGACTTCCCGTCGGTCAGCCACTCCAAGCTCCGGTTCCTCGAGGAGCAGGGGCTCGTGGAGCCGGTGCGGACGGCGGCGGGCTACCGCCAGTACAGTCCGGCGGACGTCGAGCGGATCCGTTTCGTCCTCGTCGAGCAGCGTGAGCGCTATCTGCCGCTCAAGGTGATCAAGGACCGCCTCGAGGAGCTCGACGCCGGTGAGATCGAGCTCGGTCGTCCCGCGACGCGCAGCCACGAGCCGCGTGTCCGCGAGGTGCGCGCGCCGGAAGGCGGGGAGCGCCCGGCGCCGGTGGCCCCCGCGCCCGGCGAGCCCGAGACCGAGATCGACCGGGCGCTCGTCGACGGGCTCGTCTCCGCGGGCGTGTTGCGGCCCGGCCCCGGCGGGCGCCTCGACGAGACGGCCACCGAGATCCTCCGGGCGGCGAGCGCGCTCGGGCGGTACGGCATCGAGCCGCGCCACCTGCGGTCGTTGCGCACGGCCCTCGACCGTGAGGTCGCGCTCGCCCGGCAGGTGGTCGCGCCGCTGCGGAGCCAGCAGTCGCCCGCGGCCCGGGCGCGTGCGGACGAGACGGCGGACGAGATCGGCGACCTCTTCGTCCGGTTGCACGCCGCGTGGCTGCGTCAGGAGATCACCGACCTCGCGTGACGCGGTCGTCATTCCCGTCGGCGGGCGGCCGTCGTACGGTGGAGTGATGGCCGGTGACGACCCCATGGTTCCTGTCGACGTCCTGGGCGTGCGCCAGCTCGGCGACCAGGAGGTCGTCGTGCTGCTGCTCGACGCGCGCTCCGGGCTGGTGGTGCCGATCGCGATCGGCCCGCGGGAGGCGTCGGCCATCGCGAGCGCCCAGGCCGGTGTGGTGCCGCCTCGTCCGATGACGCACGACCTGCTGCGCGACGTCCTGCGGGCGACGGGCGTGCTCCTGGAGAGCACCCAGGTGGTGGCGCTGAGGGACGGCGTGTTCTTCGCCGAGCTGGCACTGTCCAACGGGGAGCGGGTGGACTCGCGCGCCTCGGACGCGATCGCTCTGGCGGTGCGGACGGGTGCGCCGGTGCTGTGTGCTGCGGAGGTCGTGGCACGGGCCGGCGTGGAGGTCGTCGACGACGACGGCGCGCGTGAGGTCGAGCGGTTCCGGTCCTTCCTGGACGGGGTCGAGCCGGAGGACTTCGGCCCGTGACCGTACCTTCGACCTCAGGTCGAGGTCGAAGGAGGAGCTGCCGGAGCGAAGCCCGCACGCGGCGACCCTCAGGTGGAGGGTGAGAGTTGGAGACCGAGCCGGAACCTCCGGTCGAGGCTCCGGCTGTGGACGTCGGACGGCGATGTCGCGACACGCCCGATACGCTGAGAGGCGCGGTCGTTGACCGACCCCCCTGCCACCCCTAGCGTGGATGGGAGTCGAGCGGCCCCGGCGCCATCGAGGCGCCGCGAGCAGGCCGAGGACGCAGGGCCCGGTAGGAGGCACAGCATGAGCAGCAAGGGTGAGGCGGGCGCGACCAGCGCACCCGTGCCGCAGGGTGCCCAGGGACTCCTGTTCGGTGACGCGATCGCGGAGCAGGACGAGTCGATCGGCTACCGCGGCCCGACGGCTTGCCGGGCGGCGGGGATCACCTACCGCCAGCTCGACTACTGGGCGCGCACCGGACTCGTCGAGCCCAGCGTCAAGTCGGCGCAGGGCTCCGGGTCGCACCGCCTGTACGGCTTCCGGGACATCCTCGTCCTGAAGATCGTCAAGCGTCTCCTGGACACGGGCGTCTCGCTGCAGCAGATCCGGACCGCCGTGCAGACGCTGCGCGAGCGCGGCGTGAACGACCTCGCGGGCATCACCCTGATGAGCGACGGCGCGAGCGTCTACGAGTGCACGTCCGCCGACGAGGTCATCGACCTGGTCCAGGGCGGGCAGGGGGTCTTCGGCATCGCGGTCGGTCGGGTGTGGCGCGAGGTCGAGGGGACGCTCGCGGAGCTGCCGACGGAGAGCCTCGAGGACGCCACGTCGGACGTCGAGGACGAGCTCGCCGCGCGTCGTCGGGCACGTAGCGCGAGCTGACCCGGCGTCGGTCCGGTGACCGGACCGACGCGCCCCACGGACCGCCGAGGCGGACGATAGGGGCATGAAGCTCGAGATCCTGGGCCATGCCTGCGCCCGCCTGACCGACCGTTCCGGTGCACTCGTGATCGACCCGGGCGCCTTCTCGTCGCCCGACGCCCTCGCGTCGGTCGACGCGGTGCTCGTCACGCACGAGCACGCGGACCACGTCGACATCGAACCGCTGCTCACCGCCCTGGCCGAGCGGCCGCACGTGGAGGTCTGGGCGCCTGCGGCCGTCGTCGCCGCCCTCCAGACGCGCGGCGTCGAGCTGCAGCGGCTCCACGAGGCCGTCCCCGGGACGGCGCTGCGGGTCCTGGGCCACGACGTCGACGTCGTGGGCGGCACGCACGCGACGATCCACGCGGACCTGCCGCGGATCGCGAACGTGGGGTACGTCGTCGACGGAGCCGTCCTGCACCCCGGGGACGCGTTCGTGGAGCTGCCGCACGGGGCGCGGGTACACGTCGTGCTGACGCCCGTGTCCGGCCCCTGGCTCAAGCTCGCCGAGGTCGTCGACTGGGTGCGGGCGCTGCAGCCCACGGTCGTGGTGCCGATCCACGACGCTCTGCTGTCCCCGATCGGCCGGGGTTCCGTGCTCCGTCAGCTCGGGCCGGAGGGGCTTGGCGGGGGCTGGGGCTGGACCGTCGTCGACCTGTCCGACGACGGCGCGGCCCTGGACGTCGAGCCGGACCCCGCGGCCCGTGCTCCCCTCGTGGCGCACGAGCTCGAGCTCGCGCACCCGGAGTTCGGCGACGCCCCGGTGCTCGAGCGGGACGAGACGGTCGCGCCCCGACCGGAGGAGGACGCAGCCGACGCGGATCGCTGACCGCGCTCGCGCCCCGGGCTCACAGGCGCTCCACATCGTTCACCCCGCCGACGCCGCGGCGTCGGCCGGGGGACACCTCGGTCCGGTCGACTGGTCGGGCGGCAGACGTTGCCGCACCGACCAGTCGAAAGGGACATCATGCGCCCGACCCGCGCCGGCCGTCGTGCCGGCCTCGCCATGGCACTCGTCGGAGGGCTCGCCGTCGCCACGACGGCGGCCACCGCGCTCGGCACCGACCTGACCGGGCACGGAGACGCCCGCCGTCTCGACGGCGACCAGACGTCGTCGATCAAGCACGAGGTCAAGGGCGGAGCCGCCCGCAACGTGATCCTGCTGATCGGGGACGGGATGGGCGACTCCGAGATCACGCTCGCCCGCGACTACCAGTACGGCGCGGCCGGGCGGCTGCCCGGGATCGACGCGCTGCCCCTCACCGGCCAGTACACGACCTACTCGCTCGACCGGAGCAACGGCCGGCCCGACTACGTGACCGACTCCGCGGCGTCGGGCTCGGGGTGGGCGACCGGCACCAAGACCTACAACGGCGCGATCTCGGTCGACGTCGACGGCGACGCGCAGCGCAGCCTCCTCGAGATCGCGCGGGCAAACGGCTTGCGCACGGGCGACGTGACGACCGCGGAGCTCCAGGACGCCACCCCGGCCGTCCAGGTGGCGCACGTGTCCGAGCGCGGCTGCTACGCGCCGTCGTCGACCACGAAGAAGTGCCCGGAGAACGCGCTCGAGAACGGCGGCGCCGGCTCGATCACCGAACAGCTCCTCGGGGCGCGCGCGGACGTCACCCTCGGGGGCGGCGCCGCGTCGTTCCGCGAGACCGCGAAGGCCGGCCAGTGGCAGGGCAAGACGCTGCTGGACCAGGCGAAGGCGCGCGGCTACCAGGTCGTGACCGACGCCGCCGGTCTCGCCAAGGTCGCGACCGCCGACCAGAAGACCCCGGTCCTGGGCCTGTTCGCCGACGGCAACTTCGCGACCCGGTGGTCCGGGCCGCTCGCCACGCACACCGGCGGCGCCGAGACCCCCGTGCGCTGCACGGCGAACCCCGCGCTGCCCGCCACCCAGCCGAAGCTCGCCGACATGACGTCGAAGGCCATCTCGCTGCTCGACGACCGGGGCGCGAAGAAGGGCTTCTTCCTCCAGGTCGAGGGCGCGAGCATCGACAAGCAGGACCACGCCGCGAACCCGTGCGGCCAGATCGGTGAGACCGTCGACCTCGACGAGGCCGTGCAGGCCGCGCTCGACTTCGCGAAGAAGGACGGCCACACGCTCGTCGTCGTGACCGCCGACCACGGCCACTCGAGCCAGATCGTCTACCCGGGGACCACGACACCGGGCCTGACCCGCACGCTCGTGACCGCCGACGACCAGCCGCTCACCGTCGCGTACGGGACGGCCGACGAGGGAGGCTCGCAGGACCACACGGGCACCCAGGTCCGGGTCGCGGGCTACGGTCCGCGGGCGGCGAACGTCGTCGGGCTGACGGACCAGACGGACCTGTTCTTCACGATCCGCGACGCGCTGCGCCTCGACGCCGACAAGCCCGCGCCCGAAGAGGCGACCGTCGACAACGTCAACGTGAGCGACGGTGCCCGGCTCAAGGGCAGGGTGACGGTCAAGGTCACGACGAACGTCGAGCCGAAGTACACCTACATCGAGCTCAACCAGGGCGGCCGCTGGCTCACCGACAACACCAAGGCGCCGGGGAGCACGCAGGCCGGCAAGCGGCCGACGCTCGTCCTCGACACGCGCGACTACCCGGACGGCGCGTACCAGCTCAAGATCGACGTCGTCGGGCACGACGGCGTGACGAGCGAGAAGGTCGTGCACTTCACGATCGCGAACCACCGCTGACGGGCGACCGCCTGCTCGGCCCCGCACCCGACGCCGCCGACGGCGCCGGGTGCGGGGCCCCGCTTCGCGGTCTTGAATGAGGACGTGACCGCCGTGCCCGCCCCGCCGCCCGCACCCACCGCCGCCACCCGGGCGGTCGCGACCCCCTGGGCGAGGCCGGCCCCCGAGGTCGCGGCCGAGCTCGGCTCGAGCGCCGGCGGTCTCGGCTCGGCGTCCGCCGCTCGACGCCTCGCCGACGTCGGCCCGAACGAGCTCCCGCCGCCCGAGCGACCGCCGCTCTGGCGGCGGGTCCTCGCCCAGTTCCAGGACGTCCTCGTGTACGTCCTGCTGGTCTCCGCCGGGCTCAAGGCGATCCTCGGCGAGTGGATCGACTTCACGATCATCCTGCTCGTCGCCGTCGTGAACGCCGCGGTCGGGTTCATCCAGGAGGGGCGGGCGGAGAGCGCGCTGGAGGGCATCCGCCAGATGCTCTCGCCCTCGGCCGAGGTGCTGCGCGACGGCGCGTGGGCGACGGTCGACGCGGCGCACGTGGTCCCCGGCGACGTCGTGCGTGTGCGGCCGGGGGAGCGCGTCCCCGCCGACGTGCGGGTGCTCGAGGCCACGAACCTCCGCGTCGAGGAGTCCGCCCTGACGGGCGAGGCGCTGGCGACCGAGAAGGACCCCGTCCCGGTGGACCCGCAGGCCGGTGTCGGCGACCGCAGCAGCATGCTGTTCTCCGGCACGATCGTCGTGGCCGGCACGGGCTCGGGGGTCGTCGTCGAGACGGGAGCCTCGACCGAGCTCGGGCGGATCCAGGGCCTCGTGGCCGAGGCCGACGAGCTGTCGACACCGCTGACCCGGCAGCTCGGGCGGTTCGGCACCGCGATCGCGCTCCTCATCCTCGTGCTCGGCGTGGTCATGGCCGTGATCGGGCACACCCTGCACCACTTCTCGGTCGACGAGCTCCTGTCGGCGTCGATCGGGTTCGCGGTCGCGGCGGTGCCCGAGGGCCTGCCCGCACTGGTGACCATCACGCTCGCGCTGGGCGTCCAGCAGATGGCTCGGCGCAACGCGATCACCCGACGCCTGCCGTCGGTCGAGACGCTGGGGGCGGTCACGACGATCTGCTCTGACAAGACGGGCACGCTCACCAAGAACGAGATGACGGCACGGGTCGTGCGGACCGCTGACGGGACCTTCGACGTCGACGGCGCCGGGTACGCGCCGGAGGGCGCTGTGACGTCGTCGGGCGGGGTGCAGGCGGCGCTGGGCGACCACCCTGACCTTCGCTCCGTCGTCGAGGCGGTGGCCCTGTGCAACGACGCCGAGGTCGTCCCGGGCGCCGGCGGCTGGGCCCTGGTCGGCGAGCCCACGGAGGGCGCCCTGCGCACGCTCGCGCTCAAGGCGGGCGAGGACGGTGCCGGCTGGGACCGCGTCGCGGTCGTGCCCTTCGACTCCGCGGTCAAGTACATGGCGACGCTCGACGCCCGGGGGAGCGGCGCCGTCGTGCACGTCAAAGGTGCGCCGGACCGGGTGCTCGCCCGGTGCGCGAGCCAGGTGGGCGCGGACGGCACGGCCGAGCCGCTCGATCCGGCGTTCTGGGAGGGCGAGGTGGAGGCACTCGGGGCACGCGGCCTGCGCGTCCTCGCCGCAGCCCGCCGAACGGCGCCCGACGGCGCGCGCGGCGTCCACGACGACGACCTCCACGAGCTCGAGCTCTGCGGGCTGATCGGGATCGTCGACCCGCCGCGGCCGGAGGCCGTCGTGGCCATCGCGGACTGCCACCGCGCGGGCATCGCGGTCAAGATGATCACCGGCGACCACCCCGGGACGGCCGTCGCGATCGCCAAGGAGCTCGGCATCCTCGACAGCGCCGGCCGACCCCTCGGACCAGGCACGCCCGACGAGGACACCGCCCCCGCGGTCCTGACCGGAGCCGAGCTCGAGGCCCTCTCGACCGTGCAGCTGCGCGCCGTCGTGCTGGACGTCGACGTCTACGCGCGCACGAGCCCCGAGCACAAGATCCGGATCGTCTCGGCCCTCCAGGCGCACCGCCAGGTCGTCGCCATGACGGGAGACGGCGTGAACGACGCCCCTGCCCTCAGCCAGGCCGACGTCGGGGTCGCGATGGGGATCAAGGGGACCGAGGCGACCAAGGAGGCCGCCGACGTCGTGCTCGCGGACGACAACTTCGCGACCATCGAGCGAGCGGTCGAGGAGGGGCGCCGGATCTACGACAACGTCCGCAAGTCGGTCCTCTTCCTGCTGCCGACCAACGGCGCGCAGGCCCTCGTCATCCTCGTGGCCGTCCTGTTCGGGCTGACGCTGCCCCTCACGCCCGTCCAGGTGCTCTGGGTCAACATGGTCACCGCCGTCACGCTGTCCCTCGCGCTCGCGTACGAGTCGGCCGAGCCGGGCATCATGGACCGGCCGCCGCGTGACCCGGACGAGTCGCTCGTCGGGAGAGCGGCCCTCGGCCGGATCCTGCTCGTCTCCGCCGTCATCGGCGGGGCGACCCTCGTCGTGTTCTTCACCGAGCGGGCGGGCAACATGAGCGTCGCGCAGGCGCAGACCACCGCCGTCACGACCCTCGTCCTCGGACAGCTCGCCTACCTGTTCAACTGCCGGTTCCTCGGCCGCTCGAGCCTCACGCTCGACGTGCTGCGCGGCAACCGCGTCCTGTGGATCTCGGCCGGTGCGCTCGTCGTGCTGCAGCTGCTCTTCGTCTACGTGCCCTTCATGCACACGGTCTTCGACTCGGCGTCCGTGGGCTGGCGCGGCTGGTGGGTCCCGCTCCTCCTGGCCGTGGCGGTGTTCGGTTTCGTCGAAGCCGTCAAGGCGCTGAGCAGGCGGCGAGAGCGTTCACGTCTCGCCGCCGCTCACAGCCCGGTCAGTGGTTCCGTAGCGCCTTGACCAGCTCGGCCTTCTTCATCGACGAGCGGCCCTCGATCCCGATCTCGGAGGCCCGTTTGCGCAGGTCGGCAACCGTCCAGTCCCCGTAGGACCCGGACTCCCCGCCCTTCTTGCCGACCTTCGAGCGCGAGCTCCCGGCGGCTGCGTTCGCGATGCGTGCGCTCTTCTCTTTCGAGTTCCCCTCGTCGCGGAGCTCCTCGTACAGCTTCTTGTCCTTGACGCTCGGTCCAGGGCTGCGCTTCGGCATGGTCCGCCTCCCGGTGGATGGTTGGGCCCGGTGCGCCGGTCGCGGCGATCACCTCGTCTCCACCTTGCCCATGCCCGACGGCGTCCGCACGGCGGCGGGCCGCAGGAGCAGCCCGTGGAGGGCGAGGGCGGCCACCGCCATCAGGAGCACGACATCGAGGTAGTGGCAGTACATCGCACCGAGGTACGACGGACCGCCCCACGCGTTCGCCGTGAAGTTCGGGTCGAGCCCTGCGATCACCTGCTCGCCTGCCCGAAAGATCCCGAACAGGAAGATCCACGCGAACGGCAGAGAGACGACGGTGCGGACAGCCGCGCCGGGGCTCCGGACGGCCTCGCGCAGCGTGAGCCGGACACGCGCGCCCGCGGCCCGGGTGAACGGGACCCGCACGGACCGGACGAGACAGCCACGGACCGCGAGCAGAGCGACCACCGCGACCGCGAGCGCCGTGAGGATGAGGTGCACGGTCCAGGCCGACGTGTCGCCGTGGTGGACCTCTGGGGTGTCGCTGCGACGGGCGTAGATGCCCGCGCCCGAGACGATCCCGGCGGCGAACAGCGCGGCGGACGTGAGGACGATCGGACGGGAGAGCCGGTTCGGTGTGTTCATGGCTCGAGCCTCCCGCCCGGTCCTGCGAGAGGACGTCCTGCTCGCGGACGGAGCCCGGCGTCGTCCCGGAGGACGACGCCGGGCGCAGACCGTCCCGGAGGATGACGCGGCTCGTCGTCCTCGAGGAGGACGACGCCGCCGGGCCGCGACCCTAGGGTCGGTGCCATGACCCTCCTCGTCGCGCCCCCGACCACCCGGCGGCACCGGGCCGGGCCGTGGCTCGACGTCGCTCTGGCCGTGGCCACGTTCGCGCTGTTCACCGTGCCGGTCCTGGCATCGCCGCCGTCCGACGCCCACCCCCTCGCGACCCCCCTGCTGGGGCTGCTCGTGGCGGCCCCGCTGGCCTGGGCGCCTCGCGCACCCGTCCCCGCGCTCGCCCTCGTCAGTGCCGGTCTCGTCGCCGCGGCCCTCACTGGCGTCCGGGTGACGCCGTTCGTGAGCGACCTCGGCCCCGCCCTCGGAATCGCCGCCTACGTCTGCGCGGTCCGGCTGCCGCGCCGGACCGCGATCCTCGCCGTCGCCACCGCCGCGATCACCGTGAGCGCGGCCGACCTTGTCTCGTACTTCGTGCAGCCGGACCGGGACCAGGACATCGTCCAGCTCCTCGTCGCCGGTGCGGGGTGGTTCGTCGGCGACGTCGTGCGGACCCGGCGCCGGCTCGCGGCGGCACTCGCCGCCGAGGAGGCGCGGCTCGCCCGCGAGGCCGACGCGCGGGTCCGTGCCGAGGAGCGGCTGCGCGTGTCCCGCGACGTCCACGACGTCGTGTCCCACACCCTGTCGCTGGTCGCGGTCCGGGCAGGCGTGGGCAGGCTCCTCCTCGACGACGACCCGGAGCAGGCGCGAGCCGCGCTCGCCACGATCGAAGACACCAGCCGTAGGGCGCTGTCCGAGCTCCGCGGTGTCCTCGCCGGGCTCCGGGACGTCGGTGGAGACGCGCCCGTGTCCGAGCCCACGCTCGACGACGTCCCCGCCCTCGCGGCCTCCGTCGCCGACGCCGGACTGACGGTCGAGCTGAGGACCGAGGGCGAGGCGACCTACGACCGGCTCCTCGAGACGTCCGCGTATCGGGTCGTCCAGGAGGCGCTCACGAACGTCGTCAAGCACGCACCGAGGGCCGACGTGCGCGTCGAGATCCGCCGCGCTGATCCGCTCGTGGTCACCGTCGAGGACACCGGAGCCGCGGATGCCGACGGCACCTCACCTTCGTCAGCGCTCGCCGGGTCCGGGCTGGGCGTCGAGGGCATCCGCGCGCGAGTCGCGCTGCACGGTGGGCGTGCGAGCGCCGGTCCGCTCGACGGCGGCGGCTGGCGCGTGGAGGCCGTGTTCGGGCCCGTCCCGGGCGAGCAGGCGGGCACGCACCATACTGGGGAGCGTGCCGGACGAGCCCAGCCTCCTGATGCCTGACGACCGGTCGGCGAGCGAGATGGCCGCGCAGACGCGGGTGCTCGTCGTCGACGACGAGGCCCTGGTCCGGGCGGGTTTCCGTGCGCTCGTCGCGTCGGCGCCCGACCTCGAGGTCGTGGGCGAGGCGTCCCACGGCGCGGACGCGGTACGGCAGGCTCGGGCACTGCGCCCCGACGTGGTGCTCATGGACCTGCGCATGCCCGTGATGGACGGTCTCGAGGCGACCCGCTACCTCGCGAACGAGCCCGACGGTCCGCGCGTGCTCGTCGTGACGACGTTCGACCACGACGAGCACGTGTTCCAGGCGCTGCGGGCCGGCGCGAGCGGATTCGTGCTCAAGGACACGCCGCCCGAGCGCCTGCTCGACGCGATCCGTGTCGTCGCGGCGGGGGAGTCGCTCCTCGCGCCGAGCGTGACGACGCAACTGGTGTCGGCGTTCGTCCGGCAGGCACCGGCAGCGCCGGCGCCCGACGACGGCCGCCTGGCCGGCCTGACCGAGCGCGAGAAGGAGGTGCTCGCCCTCGTCGCTCGTGGCCGGTCGAACGCCGAGCTCGCCGCCGAGCTCGTCGTCGAGGTCACCACGGTGAAGACGCACGTGAGCCGGCTCCTGACGAAGCTGGGGGCGCGCGACCGAGCCCAGCTCGTTGTCGCGGCGTACGAGTCGGGCCTCGTCGCGCCGTCGGCCCGAACCGACGGATAGCGTGGGATCGTGCGCGACGACGCTGCGCCCGGCGGCACGGCCGGGGACGAGGGACCTGACGAGGGTCCATGGGCGCCCGACGACGCCGGCCGCCACGAGACCGTGGCCGAGCGGCTCGACCGGAACTGGAACGAGCTCCTGCAGGAGCTGCGGGTCACGCAGACCGGCGCCCAGGTCCTCACCGGGTTCCTCCTGACCGTCCCGTTCCAGCAGCGCTTCGGGCGCCTGGACGACCTCGAGGTCGTGACCTACCTCGTGCTCGTCGCGCTCTCGACGACGGCGATCGGGCTGCTCGTGGCGCCGGTGAGCCTGCACCGGTTCCTGTTCCGGAGACAGCTCAAGCGCGAGACCGTGGTGCTCGGGCACCGCCTCGCCCGGCTCGGCCTGCTCGCGCTCGGCCTGACCATCGTCGGCTGCGTGTTCTTCCTCTTCGACGTGGTGATCTCGCCGCTCGCCGGGGCGGTCGCCGGGGGAGTGGCGCTGTGCGGGCTGTTCGGGCTGTGGGTCCTCCTGCCGTTGACGGTCGCTCGACGCACGGCCCTCGGCTCGACGCCCCCGGCTGTCTGACCGGACACGCTCAGCGGGCCAGGGTCATGACCGCGTCTGTGACGCTCTCGGCTGCGGACCCCGCCCTCGGCGCGGCAGTCCGCCCCGCGAAAGCGCAGGCGGCGAGCAGGAGCGTGACGGTCGAGGCGACCGCGCGTACCGCGTTGCCCGTGTTCCACCGCCCCACGAAGCTCGCCCAGACGGCGGCCGGGTCGGCGTG
Source organism: Luteimicrobium xylanilyticum (assembly GCF_009429125.1). Taxonomy (GTDB): domain Bacteria; phylum Actinomycetota; class Actinomycetes; order Actinomycetales; family Cellulomonadaceae; genus Luteimicrobium; species Luteimicrobium xylanilyticum. Next base: position 2,025,793 of record NZ_CP045529.1, on the reverse strand, counting down.
CGGCGACGCAGCCGCGAGCGTCTGGTTGAGCGGGACGTTCACCGCGCCCGTCGTGACGATCGTCCCGACGACGTAGACGGCCGCCGCCACGAGCAGCAGAAGCCCCGCGGTGCGCTGGCCCGAGCGCAGCGCGAGGAACCCCGCGACCGCGGCGAAGACGGGCACGAGCATGAACACGGCGAGGAAGAGCGGGTTCTCGATCCGAGCGTTGATGTGGCGCATCGCCGAGACGGCCGTCGCCGGGCTCGCCGCGGACAGCCCCGGCATCACACCCACCGCGAAGGCGAAGAACGTGCCGGCCATCGCACCGGCGGAAAGGACGGTCAGGCAGGTCAGGACGGCGGTCAGAGGACGCACGGCAGCTCCTTGGTGGTGAGTCGGCGGCCCTTTCGACCGCCCTGCGACGAGTCAACCGGCATCGACGACGCGCCGACATGGGCCAGACGCTCACCCCCATACGCGAGCGTCTACGGTGACGGGGTGGACCCGCTGACCGCCCTGCTCGACGGCCCTCGCGCCCGGGGGGCGTTCCTGCTGCGAGCGTCGTTCGACCCGCCCTGGTCGGTGCGGGTCGCCGACGAAGCCCCCGCGACCGTCGTCGCCGTCACGCACGGCACCGCCTCGTTCGAGTCCGACGCAGGACCGCGCGTCACGCTCGGGCCCGGCGACGTCGTCGTCGTGCCAGGACCCGTCCCGTACACGATGGCGCACGTCCCCGGGGCCCCACCGGACGTCGTCGTGCACCCGGGCCAGGTGTGCCGGACGCCGGCGGGCGAGCCCATGACCGAGCGCATGACCCTCGGACTGCGCGCGTGGGGCACCGCGGTCCCGGGCGAGGCGCGGATGCTCGTCGGCACCTACCCGCTACCCGACGCCACGAGCCGGCGCATCCTCGCCGGCCTGCCACCGCTCGCGGTCCTCGGGCCGGCCGGCGCCGCGCGGCGGCTCGTGGGCGTGCTCGACGACGAGCTCGACCGCGACGAGCCCGGGCAGGAGGTCGTCCTCGACCGGGTGCTCGACCTGCTGCTCGTGACCGCGCTGCGGGACTGGTTCGCGATGCCGGACACGGACCGGCCGGGCTGGCTCCGCGCCGCCCACGACCCCGACGTCGGACGGGCGCTCGCGGTCATCCACGACGAACCCGCCCACGCCTGGACCGTGGAGGCGCTCGCGCGGCGGGCGGGGATGTCGCGCGCCGCGTTCGCGCGACGGTTCCGCGAGCTGGTCGGGGAGACGCCGCTCGGCTATCTCACGGGTGTGCGGCTCGCGCTGGCCGCGGACCTGCTGTCGTCGTCCGACGCGACGCTCGAGACGGTGGCCCGGCGCGTGGGCTACGCGACCCCGTTCGCGCTCAGCGCCGCGTTCAAGCGGGTGCACGGGCTCAGCCCGCAGCAGTACCGGGATCGCTGACCGGGAGGACGGGTGGCTCGTCGGTCGCCGCGCCGCCCGGTGCCTCCGAGCGCATCGTGAGGGGGTGCGAGGCGATCGCCGCCGCGAGCTCGCCCTCGATCCGGTCGAGGTACACGCCCGTCGTGGCGATCGACGCGTGCCCCAGGAGTTCCGCGACGACCTTGACGTCCCAGCCGTGCGCCACGAGCAGGGTCGCGGTCGTGTGCCGCAGCGCGTGGGGCGTGGCACCCCGGCGAAGGTCCCCGGGGACGCGCCCCATCGCGCGGGTGAGGAGGGCACGGACGGACTGGGCGTCCATGCGGCGGCCACGCCAGCTCAGGAGGAGCGCGCGCTGGGCGTCGGCCGTGACGTCGCCGCGAGCGAGCAGGGTCGGGCGGAGGGTCGCGAGGTAGTCGCCGAGCGCCTCCTCGAGGGGCGCCGAGAGGCTCACGGTGCGGACCGAGCCTCCCTTGCCGCGGATCCGCCAGCGCGCCGCGCCAGGCTCGCGGACGACGTCGTCGAGGTCGGTGCGGACCAGCTCGGAGACGCGCGGGCCGAGGACGAGCAGGAGGGCGATCACGAGCCGGTCCCGGATCGCGAGGTCCTGGTCGCGGCGCACGGGCTGCTCGTGCATGGCACCCTCCGTCGCGTCCAGCAGGGCCTTGGCCGACGACGCAGGCAGAGCCGTACGCTCGACTCGCAGGCCGCCGCGCGTCCGGGCCGGAGGAGCGGCCCACAGGAAGGGGTTGGCCTGGACCCAGGCGTGCTTCGTGGCGTGGGTGAAGAAGCGCGAGACGGACTGGCGGAAGCGGTTGACGGTCGCGGTCGACTTGCCGGGGCCGCCCGGCTTGCCCGCAGGGTCGCCGTAGCGCGCGTCGGGGGCGAGCTGGTAGCGCACGAGGACGTCGTCGAGATCCTCACCGGAGATGTCGTCGAGGATGCGATCGGGGCCCGCGAGGACGGAGAACTCGCGCAGGTCACGGGTGTAGGTGTCGCGCGTCGTGGGGGAGAGGATGCCGCGCAAGGTCTCGGAGTCGACGACCGTGCGGTAGCGGCGGACGGCCTCGGCGACGGTGAGCCGGACGACGCGGGGTGGCGCGGCCACGAGAACCTCCTGTGCATCGGGACGGGTCGACCGTAGGGGACGGGTCCGACATCGCGGGCGGAGGCCCGATCGTCTGAGAAGTCATGAATCGTCGCGAGACCGTTGTGTTGAGATATACAAAATAGTATCAATCGGACACGTCGCGTCCGGTAGGAGCGTCAGAGCCGGGGCGCGGCGCCGTCGGTTGTCCGTCGCACGCCCGGAGGGGAGCCCACTCATGAGCACGCTCGTCGACCGTCCCCATTACGGCACTCGTGGTGATCGACGTCCGGAACGAGGTGTGGTGGGCGTCGCCTAGCGTCGCGACGACGTGGTCGCGAATGTCGCGACGCTCGTCGACAAGGCGCGCCGCCGACGTGCGGACTCGTTCGAGAACACGGACCTCGATCTGTCGGGGTACGGCACACCGACGCCCGATCTCGTCATCGCGCACACCAACCTGTCCTGGGAGAACCACCAGGCACCGAGGCGCAGCGCGGGGACGGTCGCGACCGACGACGTCAGGTTCGGAGCGATGACGGACGCCCGGACAGCGAGCGTGTGAGACGGCGCTCTGGCCGTCCGGAGCTCAATCGTCAAGCCGGTAGGGGTGGGATCATCCGATCGAAATGACATAACGTACATTATCGGATCGCTACCAGTGCGAGTTGCTCGGGATGCAAGAACGCGCACCGGGCGACGAAGACGGCGGCGGCGGCGGCGCAGTTCAAGAGGCGCAGTCGCCGGCAGTATGGAGATTCGGTTGTGAACCAAGTCAACTTCCAAGACGGCCCTCTTGCCGAGCTAGGCGAACTTCTCTACGACGGCTCTTCAGACGCGAAGATCTATTCCGTCCGCTCTGAGACCTGCCACGCCCAGGCGACAGCGAACATTATCTGCGAAAGCCAGACGGCCTGATATGAGAATCGCGCGCCTTCTTCAAGGGTGCTACGTAGGTATTCCACCGACTCTGAAGTCTGGCCTACTCCCGGCAGCGGCGGATCTGACTCGAACTGGAACGCTTCATCGAACTCAACGGTCCAAAAGAGGTCCTGGTGCGAGAGGTCAATTTCCTCCCCCATTGATGCTTCAAGATGTTCGAGCACCTCAGTGCATGCGTGTCGGAGTTCCTTTAGTGAGATTGCTGACCGCTTTGCCGTCATCTCTTCTCTCCCCCTCTTCTCAAGCTTCCTGATCTTCTTTGCCTAGTTGCCAACAAGCTCGCGCGGAGATGCGGTGTCAGAGCTGGCGACGAGGCGGTCCGGTGCCGCGACGCCGACCTCGCGAGAGGCAGGGTTACGCGGCTCGGTCACCGCCCTAGTGTCGGCGGTTGACGTCAGCTCTGTCAGCCGGCGGCGCGTGCTGCGTCGAGGCGAAGATCCTCCGGGATGAACCCCGCCGCTCGGTACGTCGCGACCGCCGCGACGTTGGACGCCGGCGTGCACACGATCGCGCTGGACGAGCCGAGCTCTCGCAGCGCCCGCGCGGCCGCGAGGCTGATCGCGGTGCCGTAGCCGTGCCCGCGGTGGTCGCTGTGCACGCCCACGGGCTCCAGCAGTCCGGGCCTGCCCTCCCCCGCCGACCACACCGTGGCCGCCGCGACGGATGAGCCGGCGTCGTCGTACGCGACGAGGCACCGGGCGTCGTCGTAGGCGCCCGTGGCTGCCACGAGGCGCCACCCATCTTCTGTAAAAGTTGATCCAGGAAACGATGCGCGATGGACGGCAACCCGGTCGTGAACGTCCTCCGGCTCGACGACGGCGATCCGAAGCCCTGGGTCCGGCACGGGTTCGGCGAGGTCACGGCGCAACGGGGTCCACGACTCCCCCGGCTCCCAGCCTGCCGTCAGCACGACGTCGTGCAGGACGGTGCCGTTCGGTGTCTCGAGGTACGCCTCCCCCGCCGGCAGCACGCCACACGCCTCGTCGGCGAGGTCGTCGACCACGCGGCGCGCGAGCTCCTCGTCCTGGAACGCCTCCGGATCGATGGCCAACCGGAGAAGGTCGGGCGCGTCGAGCATCCCGAGCGCGAGGATCCGCCCCTCGCGGCGCCACACGCGCAGAGCCGCGGCCGCCGCTCCGAGACCGACGCGCTCCCTCCACGCGACGTCGCCCGGATGGAGCTGGAGCGGCGTGCGGTCGTCCTGCCAGCTCCTCAGTACTGTCAGTGCCTCGTCGAGGTCGGTCGTCCCGGGATCGTCCAGCGTCGTCGCCATGCCTTGATCACACCACCGGGTCGCCGACCGACCCACCGAATTCTTCCGGCCTGACCTGCGGGCGGCGGAACCCGGCGCGCAGGATGGGTCCATGACCAGTCGGATCACCACCATCGCCATCGACGCCGCCGACCCGGAGCTCGTCGCCGCCTTCTGGTGCGACGTGCTGGGTTGGCGCGTCCTCGAGCGCGACGGCGACCTGATCAGCATCGGCGCCGACGACAGGTCCTGGCCGACGATCGACGTCGCCTCGGTCCCGGAGGGCAAGGTCGTGAAGAACCGCCTGCACCTCGATCTGCGAGCGGACGGCACGACGACGCAGGCCGAGCTCGACCGGCTGCTCACCCTCGGCGCGCGGCGCGTCGACGTCGGGCAGGGCTTGGACGTCCCGTGGACCGTGCTGGCGGACGTCGAGGGGAACGAGTTCTGCCTGCTGTCGCGGACAGCGCAGGACGCCCGGTCCGAGTGAGCTGCTGGCGGTCGGTGTCGGCGCGTCAGGCGAGCTCTTCGGCGAGCATGACGACGATGCCTGCGGGTCCGCGCAGGTAGCAGAGCCGGTAGCTGTCCTCGTACTGGACGACGTCGCCGAGCAGCTCGGCCCCGTGGGAGCGAGCGACGGCCACGGCCGCGTCCACGTCGTCGACGGTCAGTGCCACGCGGTGCAGTCCGACGGTGTTGGGTGGCGAGGGGGCGGGAGTGTGGGCGACCGGCGTCTCGTACTGGTTGAGCTCGAGCTGGCCGTGGCCGTCAGGGGTGCGGAGCATGACGACACGGCACCGGACATGACCGAGTCCGGCGACCCGGTCGACCCAGGGCCCTTCGACGGTGGTCTCCCCCACGACCTGGAACCCGAGGTCGGTGAAGAAGTCGGTCGTGGCGGCGATGTCGTCGACGACGATGCCGACGTTGTCGAGGCGCAGTGTGGTCACCATGGGCTCACGCTAGCCCGGTGCGGCCGCCGAGGGTTTTCGCTGGGCACCGTGGCCGGACCGCTCTAGCCTCGTGCGTGGCGAGCGTGAGGCGTGACGACCCTCGGGCCGGGCACCAGCGGCCCGGGCAGGCGACCGCCCGCGCGTGCGGCGTACCGACGAGAGGCCGGGCAGCACAGCCGGCGAAGGTGTGGTGGCACCGCGACCTTGCCCCCGCCCACACCTCCAGGGCTTCCGCACTCTGGAGGAACGATGAGACGACCCGTACCCGCCCGCACCCTCGCTGCCGACCTCGCCGGCGCGGAACCCGGCGCCGACGTGACGCTGATGGGCCACGTCCATCGTCGTCGTGAGCTCGCGACCGTGGCGTTCCTGCTGCTCCGGGACCGTTCGGGCGTCGCCCAGGTCGTCGTGCGTCCGGACGAGCTGCCCGACGGCGGCCTCCCGCCCGAGGAGACCGTCGTCGAGGTGACGGGACGCGTCACGCCGAGCGTGCAGGCGGGCGGTGGCGTCGAGGTGACCTCTCCACGGATCAGGCTTCTGTCGGAGCGGGCGGCGACGCCACCGATCGAGCTCTGGCGCCCGGTTCTCTCGGCCGGGCTCCCCACCGTCCTCGACCACGCCGCTGTGACCTGGCGTCATCCCCGCCGCCGCGCAGCGTGGGAGATCGCTGCGGCGAGCCTCCGCGGCTTTCGTCGGGTGCTCGACGACGCCGGGTTCACCGAGGTGCAGACCCCCAAGCTCGTGGGGACCGCCACGGAGTCGGGGGCGAACGTCTTCCCCGTCGACTACTTCGGGCGGACCGGGTATCTCGCGCAGAGCCCGCAGTTCTACAAGCAGCAGCTCGTGGGCGTCTTCGAGCGGGTCTACGAGGTGGCGCCGGTCTTCCGGGCGGAGCCGCACGACACCGTCCGACACCTGGCCGAGTACGTGTCGCTCGACGTCGAGCTCGGTTTCGTCCGCGACCACCGGGACGTGCTCGAGCTGCTGCGTGTGGTGCTCGTCGGGATGCTCGACGGCGTCCGCACGCACGCGGCCGGCGCCGTCGATCGTCTCGGGCTACAGCTTCCCGTCGTCCCGGCCGAGATCCCGGTGATCCATTTCGCCGAGGCGCTCCGGCGGGTCGGCGCGCCACCGGACCAGCCCGACCTGGCTCCCGAGCACGAGCGGGCGCTGGGCACGTGGGCGCGCGAGGAGCTCGGCAGCGACCTGCTCGCCGTCGAGGGATACCCGCTGCGCAAGCGACCGTTCTACACGCACCCCTGGACGGGTGCGCGGTTCGAGGGCGGCCCGTGGAGCAACAGCTTCGACCTGCTGTTCCGCGGCGTCGAGCTCGTCACCGGCGGACAACGTCTGCACCGGCACCCCGACTACGTGAGCGCGCTCCGGGCGCGGGGCGAAGCACCGGCGGCGTTCGCGGCGTACCTCGAGGCGTTCGCCCACGGCATGCCGCCGCACGGTGGCTTCGCGATCGGGCTGGAACGGTGGGTCTCGCGGCTCGTCGGCGCTTCGAACGTCAGGGAGGTCACGCTGTTCCCCCGGGACCTGCACCGGCTCGAGCCCTGAGGTCGCGCTACTGCCCCGCCTGGCGTCGGACGAGCTCCTCGACGGCGCTGGGCAGGGTCGTCTCGAAGTCGATGAGCTTCGCCCACGTCGGGGTCACGACGACCCGGACCATCCCGTCGGTGTACAGGGCGCGCACCCCGGCCTCCCACTCGACGCGCTGCTCGGGCGTCATCTCGTAGGTCGTGTTCGCCTCGAGGAACTCGGCGGGGATGCCGTCGACCCGGTCGAGCTCGGCCCGCCCGCGGATCAGGAGGATCGCGGGCGGGTGGACCTCGGTGTCGATGGTCAGGGCTACGGCCGGGTGGGCGCGGAGCGCCGCGAGCTTCGGGGCGTTCGGCGGCGTGCACATGACGATCTCGGTCCCGTTCCAGCTGAACGCGATAGGCACGTTGCGGGGCGTCCCGTCGGCGGCGACGTACGCGAGCCGGGTCAGGTCGCGGGCCAAGAGCTCGCGGCTGAGCGGCCGGTCCAGGATCTCGGCGACGGTGGTGGGTTCCACGATGTCCCTCTCGTCAGGCGCCGACGTAGTCGGCGAGGTGCTCTCCCGTCAGCGTGGTCCGCCCGGCGACGAGGTCGGCGGGCGTGCCCTCGAAGACGACGCGGCCGCCGTCGTGCCCGGCACCCGGCCCGAGGTCGACGATCCAGTCGGCGTGCGCCATGACGGCCTGGTGGTGCTCGATCACGACGACGGACTTGCCGGAGTCGACGATCCGGTCGAGCAGCCCGAGGAGCTGTGCGACGTCCGCGAGGTGCAGGCCCGTGGTGGGCTCGTCGAGGACGATGACCCCGCCCTTGTCCCCCAGGTGCGTCGCGAGCTTGAGCCGCTGGCGCTCCCCGCCGGACAGCGTGGTGAGGGGCTGACCGATGGTGAGGTAACCGAGCCCGACGTCGGTGATCCGTTCGAGGACGGTGTGCGCCGCGGGCACGCGTGCCTCGCCCGTCGAGAAGAACTCCTCGGCGTCGGCGGCGGACAGCGCGAGGACCTCGCTGATGTCCTTCCCGCCGAGCCGGTACTCGAGCACGGAGGCCTGGAACCGCTTGCCCTCGCACTCCTCGCACACTGTCGCGACGCCGGCCATCATCCCGAGGTCGGTGTAGACGACGCCGACGCCGTTGCACGTGGGGCACGCGCCCTCGGAGTTCGCGCTGAACAGGGCGGGCTTGACGCCGTTGGCCTTCGCGAACGCCTTGCGGATCGGCTCGAGGAGACCGGTGTAGGTCGCGGGGTTGCTGCGGCGCGACCCACGGATCGCGGTCTGGTCGACGTGCACGACGCCGTCCCGCCCGACGACGGATCCCGTGATCAACGAGCTCTTGCCCGACCCGGCGACGCCGGTCACGACGACGAGCACCCCGAGCGGCACATCGACGTCCACGCCCTGCAGGTTGTGCGTGCTCGCGCCCCGGATCTCCAGCGTGCCCGACGGCGCCCGCACCGACGTCTTGAGCGTCGCCCTGTCGTCGAGGTGCTTCCCGGTCAAGGTGCCGCTCGTGCGCAGGCCGTCGACCGTGCCCTCGTAGACGATCTGCCCGCCGGCGCTCCCGGCGCCCGGGCCGAGGTCGACGACGTGGTCGGCGATCGCGATCATCTCGGGCTTGTGCTCGACGACGAGCACCGTGTTGCCCTTGTCCCGCAGCTGCAGCAGGAGGTCGTTCATGCGGACGATGTCGGCCGGGTGCAGCCCGACGGACGGCTCGTCGAACACGTACGTGACGTCCGTGAGCGCGGACCCGAGGTGCCGGATCATCTTGGTGCGCTGCGCCTCTCCCCCGGACAGCGTCCCCGAGGAGCGGTCGAGGCTCAGGTACCCGAGCCCGATCCCGACGAACGAGTCGAGCGTGTCCGCGAGCGCCCCGAGGAGTGGCGCGACGGACGGTTCGTGGAGGCCGCGGACCCAGGTGGCGAGGTCGCTGATCTGCATGGCGCAGGCGTCGGCGATGCTGACGCCGCCGATCTTCGAGGATCGGGCGCCTTCGCTCAGGCGGGTGCCGTGGCACGCGGGGCAGGTGGCGAAGGTGACGGCGCGTTCGACGAAGGCGCGGATGTGGGGCTGCATGGCGTCGACGTCCTTGGCGAGCATCGACTTGGTGATCTTGGGGATGAGGCCCTCGTAGGTGACGTTGATGCCGTCGACCTTGATCCGGGTGGGTTCCTTGTACAGGAGGTCGTGGAGCTGACGCTTCGTGAAGTCCCTGATGGGGGTGTCGGGGTCGAAGTACCCGGCGCCGCGGTAGATGCGGCCGTACCACCCGTCCATGGAGTAGCCGGGGATGGTGAGGGCGCCCTCGTTGAGGGACTTGGCGTCGTCGTACAGGGCGGTGAGGTCGAAGTCCTGGACGGTGCCGCGGCCTTCGCAGCGGGGGCACATGCCGCCGACGACGTGGAACTCGGCGCGCTGCTTGGCGGTCGCGGCGCCGCGTTCGACGGTGATGGCGCCGGCGCCGCTCGCGGATGCGACGTTGAAGGAGTAGGCCTGCGGGGAGCCGAGGTGGGGTCGGCCGAGGCGGCTGAACAGGATCCGCAGGAGGGCGTTGGCGTCGGTGACGGTGCCGACGGTGGAGCGGGGGTTGGCGGCGAGGCGTTCCTGGTCGACGACGATGGCGGTGGTCAGGCCGTCGAGGACGTCGACGTCGGGGCGGGCGACGGTGGTCATGAAGCCTTGGAGGAAGGCGCTGTAGGTCTCGTTGATGAGGCGTTGCGACTCGGCGGCGACGGTCCCGAACACGAGGGAGCTCTTGCCGGACCCGGAGAGCCCGGTGAACGCGGTGAGCCGTCGTTTGGGGAGCTCGACGGAGACGTCCTTGAGGTTGTTGACGCGTGCGCCGTGGACCCGGATCCGGTCGTGGCTGTCGGCGACCTGTGTCATCGGGCCGCCTGCTGGACGCGGACGAGGTTGCCGGAGGGGTCGCGGAACGCGCAGTCCCGCACGCCGTAGGGCTGGTCGGTGGGTTCCTGGACGACTTCGGCGTCGTGGGCCTGGACCTGGTCGAAGAACGCGTCGAGGTCGGGGGTGGCGAGGTTGATGGACGCGAAGGTGCCCTTGGCCATCATCTCGGTGATGGCGCGGCGCTCGTCGTCGGTGATGCCGGGGGTGGCCTCGGGCGGGTAGAGGACGATCGACGTCTCGGGCTGCCCGGCGGGGCCGACTGTGATCCAGTGCATGCCCTTGTACTCGACGTCGTCGCGGACCTCGAACCCCAGCGCGTCCCGGTAGAACGCGAGGGCGGCGTCGGGGTCGTCCTGCGGGAGCATGGCGGAGTGAATCGTGATGTCCATGACGGTCACGCTACGGGTGCGCCCCCGTCGTTGCTTCTCGATTCCGGACGGGTCGGGTGACCTGTTTCGCGACGCACGACGGCATGCCTTCCGTGGCCTGCCGTTGCTGGTCCCGGTACGTGCTGGGCGGGACCCCGACGAGCTCCGTGAACCGGCTGCTGAACGTCCCGAGCGACGAGCACCCGACGGCGAAGCACACGTCGGTGACGGTGAGGTCGCCGCGGCGCAGGAGCGCCATGGCGCGTTCGATCCGGCGGGTCATGAGGTAGCTGTACGGGGACTCGCCGAACGCCGCCTTGAACTGGCGGCTCAGGTGCCCGGCGGACATGTGGGCGCCCCGCGCGAGCTCCTCGACGTCGAGCGGCTGCGCGTACTCCCGGTCGATCCGGTCCCGCACCCGGCGCAGCAGCACGAGCGTGGCGCGCCGGTCCTCGTCCCTCGTGGTGGCCACCCTGCGATCCTGCCACGCCGTCGCGTCACGACGGCGGCCGAGTGCGCGAGCGGGGCGGGTCCGGGTTCGGCCCGACGACGCCGTCCGCCGCCTGCGGAGCGGTCCTTCACGGGACCTTCACGGCCCGACGTGCATCGGACGGAACACTCCGGCAGTGTTACGGGTTGGTATCCTCAGAAGCTTGTGCTGTCCGGCCGCACCACGGCCAGGGCCGCACCCGCGGGCCCGACCCAGCCCGCACACGACGACACGACACCCCACCATTTGGAGGACGACATGGCAGACCGCTCGCTGCGCGGCATGAGCATCGGCGCGAAGAGCATGGAGTCCGACGAGGGCGTCGACTTCGCGCCCCGGTTCCAGGCGCACTACGACTGCCCCAACGGGCACACCATCATCCTTCCGTTCTCGGTCGAGGCCGAGGTGCCCCCGACGTGGGAGTGCCGATGCGGCGAGGAGGCGCTCCTGCGCGACGCCGAGCGCCCCGAGGCGAAGGCCACCAAGCCGCAGCGCACCCACTGGGACATGCTCCTGGAGCGCCGCACGATCAAGGAGCTCGAGGAGCTCCTCGACGAGCGGCTCGAGCTCCTGCGGGCCGGCAAGCTGCGCCGCAGCGCCTGAGCGGGGCGCCGGCACCGGCGACCCGCCTCATGACGAAGGCTCCCGAGCCACGCTGGGTCGGGAGCCTTCGTCGTCGGGCGGCCTCGCTCGTCCTCGTCAGGGCCGTCAGGCCCGGCGACCCCCGACGAGCGCGCGCAGCTGCTCGAGCCGGTGCTCCGCGCCCCACCGGGTCACGTTGACCAGCGCCTCGCCGACGATGTTCCCGCTCATCTTCGACGTGCCCGCCTCCCGCTCGACGAACGTGATCGGGACCTCGACGATCCGGCCCCCGGACCGCAGGATCCGCCACGTCATGTCCACCTGGAAGCAGTAGCCCTGCGAGGACACCGTGTCGAGGTCGATCGCCTTGAGCGTCGCCGCCCGGTACGCGCGGAACCCGCCCGTGGCGTCGTGCACGCCGATCCCCATCGCGAGACGCGTGTACGTGTTGGCGCCGCGCGAGAGCACCTCGCGGTGCACCGGCCAGTTCACGACCCGCCCGCCCGGCACCCAGCGCGATCCGACGACGCCGTCCACGGCCGGGTCCTCCAGCGCCGCGAGCAACCGAGGCAGGTCCTCCGGCCGGTGCGACCCGTCCGCGTCCATCTCGACGACGACGTCGTAGCCCCGCTCGAGCGCCCACCGGAACCCCGCGATGTACGCGGTCCCGAGGCCCTGCTTGCCGCTGCGGTGCAGCACGTGCACGGCGTCGTCCGTCTCGGCCCAGCCGTCGGCGATCTCGCCGGTTCCGTCGGGGCTGCCGTCGTCGACGACGAGGAAGTCCGCGTCGGGCACCGCCTTGCGCAGGCGCTCGTACGTCACGGGCAGCGAGTCGCGCTCGTCGTACGTCGGGGTCACGACCAGCACACGGGAGCCACGGGACACGCTGAGTTCCTACCTCTCGCCGGGAAGACGGCGCCGCGCGAGCGCGCGACGCAGGGAGCCGATCATCCCACCGATCACGAGGAGCACCGCAACCGTGCCCACCGCACGCGCCGGCCACTCACCCGCCCGGACGGCCGGGGTGATGCTCGTGCGCAGCGGCAGGTCGGCCACCAGCTGCGCGGGTTCGAACAGCCCGGTGCGCTGCAGGACGATCCCGCTCGGCGACACGACCGCGCTCACGCCGACCGTGGACGCCTGCACGGCCGCGCGCCCGGTCTCCATCGCGCGGAACCGGGTCATCTCGAGCTGCTGCGTCGACTCCGCGGTGTACCCGAAGGACGCGTTGTTCGTCTGGACGAGCAGGACCTCGGACCCGAGCTTCACGGACTGCTCGACGATCGAGTCGTACGCGACCTCGAAGCAGATCACCGTCGAGAACGGGACGTCGCGTCCCAGCCGGGTGGAGGGGAGCTCCATGATCGCGGGGCCGTGGCCGGGGAGCATGTCGGTCTGCACCTCGTCGACCGAGGCCGAGAAGTGCGACACGAAGCTGCGCAGCGGGATGTACTCCCCGAACGGGACCGGGTGCTGCTTGACGTACCGGTCGATCACGCCCTTGTCGGGGTCCCACAGGAGCGACACGTTGTACCGGCCGCCCGTCTTCGGGTACTCCTGCGCACCGACCAGGATCGGCGCGCCCACGGCCTTCGCGGCGGACGTGATCGCGTCGCCGACGTCCTTGTACTGCTGCGGGTCGTAGTCCGAGCCGTTCTCCGGCCAGATCACCATGTCGAGGTCACCGGGCTGGACCTTGTCGAGGAGGTCGTACGTCCCCGCCAGGTGGTTGCGCAGCACCTCGCCCGCGTTGTCGAACGCGCTCGCGCCCGGCTTGGACACGTTGCCCTGGACCATCCCGACCTTGAGCTCGCCGTCCTGCGGGAGCACGTCGAGCCCGACGGACAGCGGGGCCACGACCAGCACGAAGGCTACCGCCGTGCCGACGACCACCCCGAGGACCCGCAGCCGGACGGCGCGCAGCACCACGATCCCGAGCAGCGTCCCGACGACGGCGACCACGAACGACACCCCGACCGTCCCGCCGAGCGGTGCGAGGCGCCCGACCGGGGAGTCGACCTGGGTGAAGGCCAACCGCCCCCACGGGAAGCCGCCCCACGGCCACGCGGAGCGGAACGCCTCGACGCCGACGAACAGGACCGGGAACGCGACCGCGTCCCACCAGCCCGCCCGGGACAGGGCACGCAGCCCCCGCGCCAGGCTCCAGGCCACCCCGAGGAGCGCGAGGAACAGCGCCGACGCGACGCTCAGCGCGATCCACGCGACGACGCCGGCCGCGATGTTCGACCACCACAGGTGCGCCGGGAAGAACGCCAGCCCGAACACGAGACCCACCAGCGCGTTCCACCACAGGCCGCGGCGCTGCAGCGCCACGTAGAGGAGCGCGACCGCGACGAAGACCAGACCCCAGACGTCGGCGTCGGGGAAGGAGAGGAAGAGGGCTGCGCCACCGGCCGCGGCGAGGAGGAGCGAGAGGATCCGGCCCGGGGCGGGAACGGGCGACGAGCGTGGCACCCGTGAAGGGTACGTCACCGAGGTGGGCGCCCAGCGGCAGGACGGCGACCGAGATGCCGGCCGGCTCGCGCGTCCTTCGTGCCGTGCACGACTGCCACCCGTCGTGCACGTTTTCTACTGAACGCGCGAGCCGACCTGAGCTCTGCGAGCCGTTCCGGGCGGGACGTGGCGGGAACCCCCGCTGTGGCCGCCTCCGCCGGGACCCCCAGGCCTGCACACCCTCCGAACCTAACCCGCTCCCCTCCCCACCGACAAGAGGAACAGGGCATCGGAACGCTCAGCCGAGCTCGTCGTGCACGACGACGCCCGCGCGGACCGTCTGCAGGCAGTGCGGCGTGGGGAGCTCGGGGTCCAGGTCAGGCAGCAGAGGGGTACCGGCACGGGCCTCCGCGCTCCACGACGACATGCTGCCGGGGGCGGCCTGCACGGTCAGGTGCTGGGCGTCCCAGACCGCGAGATGCGCGGGCGCACCCACGCGCAGCTGCCCCGCGCCCGTCCCGTCCAGGCCCGCGATCCGCCAGCCGCCGCGCGTGTGCGCGTTGAACGCGGCACGGGCCGACAGCCGCTGCTCGGGCACCGGGTGGAACACGGCCCCGCGCACACCCGCCCACGGGTCGAGCGCCGTCACCGGGGTGTCGGAGCCGAAGGCCAGCGGCACGCCCGACGCCGCGAGGTCCGCGAGCGGGCTCAGGTCGGCCGCGCGGGTCGCTCCCAGGCGCTCGGCGTACATGCCGTCGGGGCCGCCCCACGCGGTCACGAACGAGGGCTGGACGCTCAGGCTGAGCCCGAACACGAGCATCGCGGCGAGGGCCTTGGCATCCACGAGCAGCGCGTGCTCGATCCGGTGCCGGCCCGCGGCCACGGACTGCTGCCCGTGCACGTCGGCCGCGATCTCGAGACCGAGCAGGAACTCGTCCATGCCGCGGTCGCCGATGATGTGGAAGCCGCCCGGGACGCCCGCCGCGGCCACCGCGGCGAGGTGGTCGCAGATCTCCTGCGCGTCGAGGAACAGCGTCCCCGTGCCCTGGTCGGGGGCGTCCCGGTAGGGCGAACGGACGGCGGCCGTGCGGGACCCGAACGAGCCGTCGATCGTCAGGTCTCCCCCGATGCCCGTCAGGCCGGGCACGTCGGCGAGCAGCGCGCGGGCGTCGTCGGGCGTGGAGCACAGCTCGCCCCGGTACCCGACCACGAGCGGCAGGGCCGACCCGGCGTCCGCCGTGAGCGCGAGCAGCTCCCGAAGGCCCGCGCGCGTGTCCGCCGCGGGCGTGCTCATCTCGTGCACCGCCACGATCCCCCGCCGGGCGGCCTCCGCCAGGACCGCGCGGTACAACGCGGTGCGGCGCACGGGCGCGAGGTCACGGGCGACCGCGCGGACCCGGTCGTAGGCCTGCTCTCGGACGAGGCCGTCGTCGGACCAGCCCGGCACGCCGATCGCCCCGGAGCGCTCGGCGAGGCTCGTGCTCACGACCGCCGAGTGGGAGTCGACCCGGGCCGCGTAGACGGGGGCGCCGCCGCACGCGGCGTCGAGGTCGGCGCGCGTGAAGGGGCCGGCGTCGCCCCACGCGCTGTCGTCCCAGCCGTGGGCGAGGAGCACCTCGCCGGACCGGGCGTCCAGGTCCGCGGCGGCGTCGTGCAGGCGGGCGAGCGCGTCCGCGGGCGACGTGACCCCGGCGGCCACGCCGAGGTCCACACCGACGGCCGCCAGACCCGTCTCCAGGACGTGCACGTGCGCGTCGACGAACGCCGCGGTCACGAGGGCGCCGTCGAGCTCGACGACGCGGTCGGCGCGGGCCGCGAAGCCGTCCGCGGTGTCGTTCGCGCCGACCCACGCGACGACGCCGTCGTCGACGAGCACGGCCTCGGCGAAGGGGTCCTGGGGCGAGTGGACGACGCCGCCCCGGTACAGGATCGAGGTCACGGGACCCGACCCTATCCGCCCCCGCCGGTGGACGTCAGACGGACGAGTACGCCACGACGCCCCGCAGGATCGCGTGCTGCGCGTCGCGGGCGGTGTCCCGCAGCGCCGAGCTCGGCGCTGCCTGCGCGATCTGGTCCAGCACGTCCACGACCTGCTTGCACCAGCGCACGAAGTCGCCGGCCGCGATCTCGGAGCCCTGCAGGACCGTGTCGAGCCGGCGCCCGTTCGCCCACCGGTGCACGGCGGCGACGAGCCCGAGGTCGAGCCTGCGGGTCGCGTCGATGCGGTGCGTGGCCTCGAGGTCGCCCAGGCGCGACCAGATCCGGGTCGTCGCCTCGAGCGCACGGGCCAGGCGCCCGTCCGGGCCCCCCGGGACGTACGGCTCGGCGCCGTCGTCGCGCCGACCGTCGTACACGACCCCGCAGACGGCCGCGGCGAGCCCCGCGGCGTCCAGGTCGTCCCACGCGTGCCGGCGCAGGCACTCGGCCAGCAGCAGGTCGTTCTCGGCGTACAGGCGGCGCAACCAGCGCCCGTCGCGGGTCACCCGGAGCTCGCCCGGGCCGCGACCCTCGTCGGCGGCGAGGTAGCCGAGCTCGAGGAGCACGTCGCAGGTCCGGTCGAAGACCTTCGCGATCGACCCGGTGCGGGACTCGATGCGCCGCACCAGGGCGCGGTGCTCGCCTGCGAGCCGCTCGTAGCGCTCGCCCCAGCGTGCGTGGTCGTCGCGGTCGGGGCAGGAGTGGCACGGGTGGGCCCGGAGCGCTGCGCGCAGGCGGGCGAGCTCGGCGTCGTCGGCGGCCGTGCTTCCCCGGCCGCGCCGGTTCGCGCCCCGCCGCTGCGCGCCGGGCGGGGTGCGCCCGTCGGCGAGCGCGTTGCGCATCGAGGAGACGAGGTCCTTGCGGTGCCGGGCGTTGCGGGCGTTGAAGCCCTTCGGGACGCGCACGGTCCCGACGACGGCGATGCCCGCGGGCGCGTCGGCGAGCGTGAGCCGCTTGGCGCGGCCCTCGCTCGTCAGGACCGTCGGGCTGGGGCCGTCGAAGCCCCCGCCGCGGCCGCGGTCCACCACCACGACGTAGCCCGCGCGGCGCCCGGACGGCACCTCGACCACGTCCCCGGTGCGCAGCTTCTCGAAGGCGGCCGCGACCTCGGCGCGCCGGTTCGCGGACGCGGCCCGCGACAGCTCGGCCTCGCGCGCCGAGATCTGCCGCCGGATCCCGAGGTACTCCGCGAAGTCGCCGCGGTCGCAGGTCATGGCCTTCTCGTAACCCTGCAGCGCCTCGGCGTGCGCCTGGGCCTGCTTGGCGAGCCCGACGACGCCGCGGTCGGCCTGGAACTGGGCGAACGACGTCTCCAGGACCTCGCGCGCCCTGTCGCGCCCCACCTGCGCGACGAGGTTGACCGCCATGTTGTACGTCGGGTGGAAGCTCGAGCGCAGCGGGTACAGGCGCTTGGACGCCAGCCCGGCGAGGGCGACGGGGTCGAGCCCGTGGTGGTCCACGACGACCGCGTGCCCCTCGACGTCGATCCCGCGCCGCCCCGCGCGCCCCGTGAGCTGGGTGTACTCCCCGGGCGTGACGTCGACGTGCTGCGAGCCGTCCCACTTGACGAGCTTCTCCAGGACGACCGAGCGCGCGGGCATGTTGATCCCCAGCGCCAGGGTCTCGGTCGCGAACACGACCTTGACGAGCCCGCGGCTGAACAGCTCCTCCACGGTCTCCTTGAACAGCGGCAGCATGCCGGCGTGGTGCGCGGCGATCCCGCGCGCCAGCGCCTCGACCCAGGAGTGGTAGCCGAGGACCTCGAGGTCCTCGCCGGGGATCGTCGCGGAGCGTTCCTCCACGACGAGGCGGATCTCGGCCTCCTCCTGCGGCGAGGTCAGCCGCAGCCCGGCCGCGAGGCACTGCCCGACGGCGTCCTCGCAGCCCGCACGGGAGAAGATGAAGTAGATCGCGGGCAGGAGTCCGTCCTCGTCGAGGGCGTCGACGACCGCGAAGCGCGGCGCCCCGCGCCGGCCGATCCCTCCCCGCGGGCCGCCCCCGCGGCCCCGGTAGCCGCGGTCCCCCGGCCCCCGACGGCCGCGCCGCGGGTCGCTCTCCGGACCGCGGGCGGACCGGAACACCGCCATGAGCTCGGGGTTGATCGGCGGGTTCACGCCCGGGTCGGTGGGGTCCACCGAGCCCGCGTACAGGTCCAGCAGGCGCGGCGTCGCCGCGGGGCCCCCGCCCGAACCCCGACCCACGAGCACGTGCTGCCACAGCGGCACCGGCCGGTGCTCGGAGACGACCACGGCGGTGTCGCCCCGGACCATCTCGAGCCACTCGCCGAACTCCTCGGCGTTGGACACGGTCGCCGACAGGGAGACCAGCTGGACGTCGTCGGCGAGGTGGATGATGACCTCTTCCCAGACCGGTCCGCGGAACCGGTCGGCGAGGTAGTGCACCTCGTCCATCACGACGAACGCGAGCCCGTCGAGCGTGCGCGAGCCCGCGTACAGCATGTTGCGGAGCACCTCGGTGGTCATCACGACCACGGGAGCCTCGCCGTTGATGGTGGTGTCCCCGGTCAGCAGGCCCACCCGCTCGGCGCCGTACCGGCGGACCAGGTCGTTGTACTTCTGGTTCGACAGCGCCTTGATGGGGGTGGTGTAGAACGCCTTGCGTCCGGACGTCACGGCCAGGTGGACGGCGAACTCCCCGACGACCGTCTTGCCCGCCCCGGTGGGGGCCGCGACGAGCACGCCGCGCCCTTCCTCGAGGGCCTCGCAGCCGCGCACCTGGAAGTCGTCGAGCGTGAAGCCGACCAGCTCGCGGAACTCCTCGAGCTCGGGCCAGGCCCGGTCGCCGCGTGCCCGCCGGCGGGCCTCGCGCTCACGGGACGCCGCGTAACGCTCCGCGGGAGACAGGGTCTCCCCCGGGTCGGGGCGGTCCGGACGGCGGTGCGAGGCGGTCGTGCGGTCGGGGGCAGCGGCCATACGGCCAGCCTACGGTGCGACGACGACGCGGCGGGGCGCCCTCAGGCGGGACGCGCCGCGAGGACGCGCAGCGCCCCCGGGACGACGTGGACCTCGCGCGGCAGCGTCCCGACGAGCTCCCCGTCGGCGAACGCGGGCGGTGGCGGGACGCCGTCGTCCGTGGGCTCGAGCCGGACCCGGACGACGCGGCGCACGTCCACGACCGGGTGCCCCACGTGCCTGCCCGCGTAGGTCAGCGGGAAGACGCGCAGCGCGCCGTGCCGGGACAGCGGGCCGGCGAGCACGAGGTCGAGGTCGCCGTCGTCGACGAGCGCGTCGGGTGCGATGCGGATGCCGCCGCCGATCGCGGGCCCGTTCGCGACCGCGACGAGCGTCCCGGGCGACTCCCAGACGGACGTGACCGTGCTGCCCGCGCCGGTGCGGGACTCGATCGTGACCCGGTAGCCGAAGGGCCGGAACCGGGCCAGCTCCCGCAGCGCGGCGACCGCGTACCTCGCGCGTCCGCGGGGGCGGCGCATCGTGTTCGCGCGGGCGTTGACGGCCGCGTCGAGCCCCGCAGACAGCACGCCGCAGAACCACCGCGGCTCCTCGTCGGGGTCGTCGGACGTCACGCGTGCGGCGTCGACGACGCGGGCGCCGGTGTCGAGCGCGTCGAGGAGCACCCGGACGGCCCGGTCGGTGTCCCGGACGGGCAGGCCCAGGGCGCGCGCGTAGTCGTTGCCGGACCCGGCGGCCATGATCCCGAGCGGTGTGCCCGTGCCCGCGCAGGCGTTCGCCCCCAGGTGCACCATGCCGTCGCCGCCGACGACCACGAGCGCGTCCAGGCCGTCCGCGACGGCGGCCCGGGCGCGAGCCAGGGCGTCGTCGAAGCTCGTGCCGGACAGCTCACGGACGTGGTGCCCCTGCTCACGCAGCCGGGCGAGCGTGCGGACCCCGGCCCGGTCGGCGTGCCCCCGGTCCGCCGTCGGGTTCACGACGACGCCGAGAGCTCGGTGGCTCACGCGGCGAGCCGCTCGGCCTGCTCGCGGGCGACACGTCGGTCGTGCACCGCGGCCACCCCGACGGCGGCGAAGTACAGCAGGCACATGGGGATAGCGACGATGATCATCGTGATGGCGTCCGGGGTCGGCGTCATGACCGCCGAGAAGAGGAACACGAGGAACACGGCCCAGCGCCACCCCGCCAGCAGCGCGCGGGCGCTGACCAGCCCCACGAAGTTCAGCGCGACCAGCACGACCGGCAGGACGCACGCGATGCCGAACGCGAGGATGAGCCGCATCACGAAGCTCAGGTAGCCCTGCGCGTCGGTGAGGTTGCTCGCGCCGTCCGGCACGAAGTCGGTGAGGATCGTCACGGCGCGGGGCAGCATGAGCCACGCCATGTACGCGCCTCCCGCGAAGAGCGGCACCGCCGCCCCGAGGAACCCGACGGCGTAGCGCCGCTCCTTGCGCGTGAGCCCCGGCGTCACGAACGCCCACAGCTGGTACAGCCACCACGGGCTCGTGATCAGGACGCCCAGGAACAGCGAGACCTTGATCTGCATGTCCAGGGCGCTCGCGAGCCCCGTGAAGTTGAGGCGGACGTCCTTGCCCGCCTCGGCCGCAGCGTCGAGCAGGGGACGCTGGAGGGCCTCGAAGACCGGTGTGTAGCAGAACCACCCGACGACGGCACCGACCACGAGGCCGAGGGCCGCGAGCACGACACGCTTGCGCAGCTCGCGCAGGTGCGCGAGCAGGGGCATCCGCCCCTCGGGGTTGGCGCGGCGTGAGCTGCGCGCCACCGTCAGCTCGGCGGCGTCGCGTCGTCCTTCGGGGACGCGACAGAGTCCGTCGCCGGGGCGACGTGAGGCTCACGCTCGTACAGGAGCCCGGGCGCGGGCGCGGGCTGAGCCGGGGTGGCCGGCTGCGCGGGGGCCTGCGCCGCCGGCGGCAGCACGGCGGGCTGGGCCGGGGCCTGGGGCTTGGCCGCGTCGGAGTCGTCGGCCAGGTCCTTGACCTCGTTCTTGAAGATCTTCATCGACTGGCCGACGCTCTTCGCGAGGTCCGGCAGACGACGCGCCCCGAACAAGAGCAGCACGACGACGAGCAAGACGATGACGTGCCAGGGCTTCACAGCGACACCACTCCCTGATGGATCGACGGGCGGGACCGACCCCGTCCGTCGCGGCCTCCTCGCCGGACCGCTCGTCCCATCGTAGGGCCTGTGCGGGGGCGTCCGGGCACATGCGTGGCCGCGCAGGTCAACGACGCGTCGGACCGGGTCAGCGGTTGAACTCGTCCCAGCGTTCGTACGTCGCCCGGTGCGAGGCCTTCCGCCGCGCCTTGCGGTCCTCCCGCTCGAGCCGCAGGGTCAGGAGCCGTGCCCGGTGCTCGGCGGGGTCGTCGAAGAGCGTGGGCCGGATCCCGGTCTGTGCCGCCTGCTGCGCGGCGACCGCGGCGTCGATGCTGCGCGACAGGTCCTCGAACGCCCGTCCGGCGGCCGACAGCTCGGCGAACAGGGCCTTGCCCGAGCGCCACAGGCGCAGCCCGACCAGCGCGAACGTGGCCACCGCTCCGAGCGCGAGGACCCACCACACGAGCGTCCACACGGTCATGCCCCAGCCTCGCCCTCGTCGTCGGTGTTCAACCCCAGCCGAGCGTAGGCGCCGAGCGCGGCACGCGCCGCCTCGGCCACGTCGACCGCGGGCCACGACGGGGTGACCGACCGCACGTGCCGCGCCTGCTGCAGGAGCAGGTGCCGCAGCCAGACGGGGTCGGCGACGCGCAGCGTGACCTCGAACGTCCCGTCGTCACGGTTGCGCACGGACTCGACCGGCACCTCCTCGGCCACCCAGCGGGCCTGCGAGTCGAAGACGACCGTCACGAGCTCGGCGGACTCGTCCGGGACGAACGCCACCCGCTCGACGCCGCGTGCGTCGTCGTGCCCCGCGACCGGCTCGGACAGGACCTCGGCCTCGAGGATCCGGTCGAGCCGGAACGTGCGCTGGTCGCTGGAGCGGTAGCACCAGGCGAGCAGGTAGGAGTGCTCGTCCTCGGTGACGAGCCGCAGCGGGTCCACGTCGCGCTCGCTCGAGACGTCCGCCGCGGTCACGTAGCGGATCCGCAGCCGGCGCCCCCGCACGAGCGCGTCGCGCACGGTCGCGGCCACGGCCGGGTCGCCCTCGAGGGCGAGCTCCACGTCGACGGCAGCAGCGGCCTCGCCCGTCGCGTCGGTGAGCTTCTCGAGCGCCGAGTCGACGACGGAGCGCCCGGCGGGCCCGACGGTCGCGACCGCGGAGCGCAGCGCGCGCAGGGCCGCGACCAGCGCCACGGCCTCCCGGGTGCCCAGGCGCAGGGGGCGCGTCATCCCACGGGCCTCGACCAGCCGCACGACGCCCTGCTCGAGCGCACCCGCGTCGAAGTCGAGCAGGTCGTCGGGCCAGTAGCCCGGCGTCCCCGACACCCACAGCGCGTCGACGTCCAGCAGCACCTGCTGCGGCGAGACGCCGAAGCGCTCGGCCAGCTCGTCGACCGGTACCGCCCCCGCCGCGTCGAGGTACGCGACCATCCCCAGCAGGCGCACCAGGCGCTCGTCGGCCCGTTCAGCCACGGTCCACCCCCGCTCCGTCCTGCTCGCCGTCCTCCACCGGGTCGAGGCCCGCGGCCGTGCGCAGGCGTGCGACGACGGCGTCGCGCAGGTCCGGCGGATCCAGCACCACCACCGCGTCCGCGTACCCCGCGAGCTCCGAGGCGAAGCCGCCGAGGCTCGTGAACGGGACGGCCAGGACGTCGCGCCCGTCGGCCACCGGGTCCTCGGCCGGGTCGGCCCACGCCGGCTCCGGTCGGACGGCCCGCGCGCGGACGGCGCCCGCCCGCTCGGGCACGACCGCGAGGCGCGCAACACGCTCCTGCCCCCCGCGCCCCGACAGGAAGGCGTCCACGTCCACCTCGGCCGGCGGCTCGAACGCCCCGGGGGCCCCGCTCGCGCGCACGTTCCCCTCGATCCGGCTCAGCCGGAACGCGCGCGGCGCCCGGCGGTCCCGGTCACGCCCGAGGACGTACCAGCCGCCACGCCGCGCAGCCAGCCGCCACGGCTCGACCTCACGCTCGCGCACCTCCCCCGTCGACGCCGCCCGGTACGTGAACCGCACGGGCCGGCGGTCCTGGATCGCGTCGAGGAGCGGACCGAACGCGCGCCCCGCGGCACGCACGCGCGGGGTCAGCCCCGCGACCGCGTCGGTCCCGGCGTCGCCCGCCCCCGGGTCGCCCCGACCCGCGGCCCGCAGCTTCGTCAGCGCGCGGGCGGTGTCCGTGCGCAGGGTCTTGTCCTGCCAGAACTGTGCCGCCAGCGACAGCACGCCCAGCTCGGCCGACGTCAGGGCCACGGGCGCCAGCGTGTACGCGTCGAGGTCGACCCGGTAGCCGACGTCGTCGCTGTGCCCTCCCGCGTCCACGGTGAGCACAGGGATCCCGAGCTCGCGCAGCGTGTCCTTGTCACGCTCGAACATCCGCTCGAAAGCGTCGGGCGACGGGGCGTCCCCGTACCCGGCCACGGACGTGCGCACCTGCTGCTTGCTCATCGACGACGGCGCGTTCACGAGCGCGATGACGAGGTTCAGCAGGCGTTCGGCCGGCGGGATCTGGGAGGGCATCGGCACCACGCTACTGGCCTGTAGCGTTGCCGTGTGATCACGTGGCGCTCGGGGACGGTGGTGTCGCACGGGCGGAGCTGGCCCGGCGCGCTCGAGATGACGGTCCGGCTGACCGGCGACGACCCTCGGGACGCCGCCGCCGACGACCGTGACCACCGGGCCGAGCCAGACGTCCGGGCGCTCGCGTACACGCACCTGGTGGGCGAGCCCGCGCCGGGCTCGCGCGTGCTCCTCAACGTCGGCGCTCTGCGCCGCGGCCTCGGGACGGGCGGGTACGCGCTCGTCGTCGCACCCGCAGACGACCTCCCCGCCGACCCGCCGCCCGGCCCCGGCCACCTCGTCAAGGCCCGCTACACGCCGCTGCAGACCCTCGTCCTCGGCGTCGACGAGCAGGAGTCCGAGCACCACGACGCCCTGCGGGACGCCGACGACCTGGCCGGCCTGCCCGTCGTCGTCGCCGACCTGCACTCCGCACTGCCCGCCGTCCTCGCCGGCGCCCGGCACGCCGCAGCCCGGGCCGGCCGCCGTCCGCCCCGCGCCGTGTACGTCATGACCGACGGCGGCGCGCTGCCCGCCGCCTTCTCCCGCACCGTCGCCGGGCTGCGCGAGGCCGGCTGGCTCGACGCGTGCATCACCGTCGGCCAGGCCTTCGGCGGCGACCTCGAGGCCGTCACCGTGCACACCGGGCTCCTCGCGGCCCGCCACGTGGCGGGCGCGGACCTCGTCGTCGTCACGCAGGGACCCGGGAACCTCGGCACGGGCACCCGGTGGGGGTTCTCGGGCGTCGCCGCAGGCGAGGCCGTGAACGCCACGGCCACCCTCGGCGGCCAGGCTGTCGCCTCGCTCCGCGTGTCGGGCGCCGACGCCCGCGACAGGCACCGCGGCGTCTCCCACCACTCGCTGACCGCCTACGGGCGCGTCGCCCTCGCCCCCGCGGACGTCCCGGTGCCCACGCCCGACGCCGACGTCGCCTCCGCCTGGCCCGCTGGCCTGCCCGAGCGCGTGCGCGAGCAGGCGGCGGCGCTCGCGGACGCCCCCGCCGGGCACCGGCTCGTCGACGTGCCCGCCGACGCCGCGCTCCTCGCCGCGCTGGGCACGACGCCCGTCGGCCTGTCGACGATGGGACGCGGGCTCGAGGGCGACCCGGCGTCCTTCGTCGCCGCGGCCGTGGCCGGAGTGCACGCCGTCGACCTCTGATCGGCCCGCAGGCACCGACCCGCCGCATGTGACGAACGCCACCGCGTGGAGCGCAAAAATGCACCCGGTGCATACGTGCACCGGGTGCAAGAATTAACGCATGTCCCCTGTCACCGCTGAGCTCGTCGAGCCCGCGCTCGGCACGCGCGAACGCAAGAAGCGCGCCACCCGCCGCGCCCTCATCGCGTCCGCGCAGACCCTCGTGGCCGAACGCGGACTCGACGGCGCCACAATCGAGGACATCTGCGAACGGGCCGGAGTAGCCCGCCGCACCTTCTTCAACTACTTCGAGACCAAGGAGGACGCCACCCTCGGGTGGAGCGAGGACGTCGTCGACCCCGCTGCGGGCGAGCGCTTCGCCGCCGGCGGCCCCTCCGGAAATCTCCTGGACGACCTCGTCACCCTCGTGGGTACCGTGCTCGCCGCGCACGACTTCCGGCACGACGAGATCCACCGCAAGGGCGAGCTCGTCCGCGGCGAGCCACGCCTCCTCGCCCGCCAGCTCTGGCGGTTCGAGCAGACCATGACGACGACGGCGGACCTGTTCCGCCGACGCGCCCGGCTCGGCCTCGACGACCAGTCGCTCGACGGCGAGGTCGGCGCGTTCCTCGTCGTCTCGCTGGTCCGGCTCACCCACCAGCTCTGGACGGTGAACGGCGAGCAGGGTGAGCTCGCCGACCACCTCCCGACGGCCGTCGACCAGCTCGGACAGCTGTTCACGACCTGACGCCACGCCGCCTCCCCGCGGCCACGAACCTCACCCCCGCCCCCCGCTCGACCCCAGGAGTCACGTTGTCCTCCCCCACCGAGTCCGTCCCACCCGCCCAGGCGGCCGCCGCAGGCCCACCGGAACCCGCCGGTCCCGTCGTCGTGCTCAACCAGCGCACGATCTGGGTCATCTTCTCCGCGCTCATCGCCGGGATGTTCCTGTCCTCGCTCGACCAGATGATCGTGTCGACGGCCATGCCGACGATCGTCGGCGAGCTGCACGGCGTCGAGCACCAGGCCTGGCTCGCCACCGCCTACCTGCTCGCCATGTCCATCGTCATGCCGCTCTACGGCAAGTTCGGTGACGTGTGGGGCCGCCGCTGGCTGTTCCTCGTCGCCATCGGCGTGTTCACGGTCGCGTCCGCCGGCGCCGGCATGTCCACGTCGTTCGGCGAGCTCGTGTTCTTCCGCGGACTCCAGGGCGTCGGCGGCGGCGGGCTCGCCATCCTCGCGATGGCGATCATCGCGGACATCGTCCCCGCGAAGGACCGCGGCAAGTACATGGGCCCCATGGGCGGCATCTTCGGCCTCGCCGCCGTCGCCGGCCCCCTCCTCGGCGGGTGGTTCACCGAGGGCCCCGGCTGGCGCTGGTGCTTCTGGATCAACGTCCCTATCGGCATCATCGCGTTCGTCGTCGCCTACAGGGCGCTCAAGCTGCCCTCGCACCACGCGAGCAAGCACGTCGACTGGCTCGGCGCCGTCACCATGGCGCTCGCGACCACCGGCATCATCGTCGCCGCGTCCTGGCCGAGTCTCGCCAACGAGAAGGGCTACGACTGGGGGGCGCCGGGCCTGCTCGGGACCGTCGTCGCCACGGTCGTGCTCGCCCTGGTGTTCGTCATGGTCGAGCTGCGTGCCGAGGACCCGATCCTGCCGCTGCGGCTCTTCAAGAACAGCACCTTCACCCTGACCACCGCGATCGGCTTCGTGATCGGCGCCGGCATGTTCGCGGCCATCCAGTTCCTGCCGACGTACCTGCAGATCGTCAAGGGCGAGGGCGTCACGGCGTCCGGCCTGCTCCTCATCCCGATGATGGTCGGCATGATGGGCGCCGCGATCGTGTCCGGTGCCCTGATCGCCAAGCGCGGCAAGTACCGCGTGTACCCGATCGTCGGTCTGGCGATCGCCGCGGCGGACCTGGCGTGGCTCACGACGCTCGCCGTCGACACGAGCCTGTTCGTGTTCGGCGCGATGATCTTCGTCTTCGGCCTGGGTATCGGCCTCGTGATGCAGAACATCATCCTTGCGGTCCAGAACTCGGTCGACCCGCACGAGATCGGCGTCGCGACCAGCGCGAACTCGTACTTCCGCGAGATCGGCGCGACGCTCGGCATCGCGGTGGTCGGCACGATCTTCCAGTCGCGCTTGATCGAGCGACTGAAAGACGTGGCAACTCAGGCTGGTGGCGCGTCTTCCGGCCTCAGCCCCGACTCGGTGACGCCCGACGGCGTCAAGCAGCTCCCCGAGCCCATCCACTCGGGCGTGCTCAACGCCTACGTGGATGCGCTCGCGCCGACGTTCTGGTACCTCGTGCCGATCGGCGTCCTCGCGCTCGTGATGGCGTTCTTCCTCCCGCAGCTCAAGCTGTCGGAGACCGCCGGCATGGTCGCGCGCGGCGAGGCCGTCGCGGCCCCGAGGCCCGACGGCGCGCAGGGGCTCGCCGACGGCGCCGCGGCAGAGTCCGAGACGGTCGCCGTGGGCGCCGCCACGGAAGGCTCACCCGCGGGGCAGGCCGCGCCGGGTGGCGCGTCCGCTCCCCCGCGCCAGGAGGACTGAGCGCGTCAGGCGTCGGTGACGCCGCCGTCGAGGTCCGACAGGTCGACCGGGACGTCGCGCTTCGCCTCCGGCTCGACGACGCCGTCGCCCCCGACGGTGGCGTCGTCGGGCACGGTCGCGGGTGCGCCGTCGTCGGGGGCCGTGAGCCGGGCCGGACCGACGACCGAGACCCGGTCCCCGAACGTCCAGTCGCCCTCGACGGTCAAGGACTCGGCGAGCACGAGCGAAGGGACGCCGTGCGGGAAGTGCGCGTCGAACGCGCCGACCGTGCGGTAGTGCTCCGGGTCGAGCGTGATCTCCGGCTCCGGGACGGTCGCGCGCAGCGTGCCGTCGTCGCCGAGCGCGTAGACGTCCGAGCGCAGCCTCAGCAGGTCGTCGGTCGTCTTGACGGGCAGGAAGCGCTCGCGCCCGACCTCGATCACCGCGGCGTCGTCGAACAGCTCGATGGCCGCGCCCATCGCGGTCTCGATCTGGATCACGCGCGGCGAGGACCCGTCGGAGGGGTCCACCGTCTTCTCGTTGCGGATGAGCGGGAGCGGCAGCACGCCACCCTTCTCCTCGAGCAGGGCGGCGAGGCGGTCGAGGTCGAGCCACAGGTTGTTGGTGTTGAAGAACGCGTGGCGCTCGATGTCCGACGCGGCGTCCTTGTCGTCGTCGGCCACCTGGGACGTCTCGCGCAGCACGATCCGATGGTCCGACGCCCGGACGACGAGATGACCGCCCTTGCGGTCGGCCGGCGTCCGGCGCGCCACCTCGGCGCCGAAGCCGGCGCCCGTCGAGGCGAACCAGCCCGCCATCGCCGCCGACGGTGCCGAGCCCAGGTTGTCCGCGTTGGACACCGCGGCGTACCGGAAGCCGGCCTGGCGGAGCGCGTCGAGGACGCCCGAGCTCTGCAGGGCGGTGTACAGGTCGCCGTGCCCCGGCGGGCACCACTCGAGGCTCGGGTCCTGGGGCCACTCGACGGGGGTGAGGTCGTCGGCGAGCAGCTTCGGCTCGCGGTTCTGCAGGAAGTCCTGCGGCACGCCGTCGACGGCGAGGTCCGGGTAGCGCTCGAGTGCGGCGAGGCTGTCGTCGCGGGTCCGGAAGCTGTTCATGAGGACGAGCGGGAGGCGGACGCCGTGCTCCTCGCGGGCCGCGAGGACCTGCCGGGCGATGACGTCGAGGAACGTCAGCTCGCCCCGCACCGGGAGGAGGGACTTGGCCCGGTCCATGCCCATCGACGTGCCTAGGCCGCCGTTGAGCTTGATCAGCGCCGTGCGTCCCAGCGCCTCGCGGGCGGCGTCGTCGGGCTCCGCGTCGAAGTCGTGCGCGTCCGCGACGTCGGTGAGCGGCTCGACGTCGGACTCGGGGAGGATGCCCGTCGCGCCCTCCTCGAGCAGGTGGTAGCCGTGCTCGAAGACCTTGATCGCGACGTCGGGCACCCCCGCGTCGCGCATCTTGTCCCGGGCGAGGTCGAGGCCTGAAGGTCCGTCCATGGGTCCGATCGTAGGGGCGGACCCTCGCCTGGTCGCGGTGGGTCTCGCTACGGTAGGACGGTGACCAGCACCTCAGCGCTCCCGTCCGCCGAGTCCTTCGCCGCCGAGTTCCGCGACCAGCTGCTCCACGAGCAGGGCGTGAGCCTGCGGAACGCCTCGCCGACCGACCTCTACACGGCGCTCGGACGTACCGTCCGCCGTCACCTCGTCGACGGGTGGTTCGACACCCTCGCGACCCAGCTCCCCCGTCGTTCCAAGGTCGTGGCCTACCTGTCGGCCGAGTACCTGCTCGGGCGACAGCTCGAGAACGCCCTCCTCGCCACGGGCCTGACCGACGTGGCCCGCGAGGCGCTCACGTCGCTCGGCGTGTCCTTCGAGGACGTCGTCGAGCAGGAGGTCGAGCCCGGCCTCGGCAACGGTGGCCTCGGCCGCCTCGCCGCGTGCTTCATCGACTCCCTCGCCACCCTCGACATCCCGGCCGTGGGCTACGGCATCCGCTACGAGTACGGGATCTTCCGGCAGACGTTCGTCGACGGGCGCCAGGTCGAGCAGGCCGACGACTGGCTCGCGCTCGGGTCACCCTGGGAGCTGCCGCACCCCGAGATGGCCGTGACGGTGGGCTTCGGAGGCCACGTCGAGGCACCCGAGGCCGATGCCGGGACCGACGATCGACGCACCTGGGTCCCGGGCTGGACCGTCGAGGCCGTGCCCTACAACTACCTCGTCCCCGGCTACGGGACCCGCAACGTCAACACGCTGCGGCTGTGGAGCGCCCGCGCCACCAAGGCGTTCAACCTCCAGACGTTCAACGCCGGCGACTACGAGGCGGCCGTCCGGGGCCAGACGTACGCCGAGAACATCTCCAAGGTGCTCTACCCCGAGGACTCGACGCCGCAGGGCAAGGAGCTGCGCCTGCAGCAGCAGTACTTCTTCGTGGCCGCGTCGCTGCGCGACCTGCTCGACCGGATGGTCCGCGACCAGGACTGGGACGCCATCCCCGACCGCGTCGCGTTCCAGCTCAACGACACCCACCCCGTGATCGGCATCCCCGAGCTCATGCGGATCCTCGTCGACGACCACGGCGTCGCCTGGGAGCGCGCGTGGGACATCACACGCCGCACCTTCAACTACACGTGCCACACCCTCCTGCCCGAGGCGCTCGAGGTGTGGTCCGTCGAGCTGCTCGGCCGGCTGCTGCCCCGGCACCTCGAGATCATCTACCGGATCAACGAGGAGTTCCTCGACGGGCTCCGCGCCGAGGGCGCGAACGAGCTCCAGCTGCGCCGGATGTCGATCATCCAGGAGAGCCCCGAGCGCGCCGTGCGCATGGCCTACCTGGCGACTGTCGGCTCGAGCCGCGTCAACGGCGTCGCCGAGCTGCACAGCCAGCTCCTGCGCGACGTCGTCCTGCACGACTTCTCGCAGCTGTGGCCCGACCGGTTCACGAACGTCACCAACGGCGTCACGCCGCGCCGGTTCCTGCGCCTCGCCAACCCCGGGCTTTCGGCCCTCGTCGACGACGCGATCGGCGACGGCTGGGTCCGCGACCTCGACCAGCTCCGCGGCCTCGAGCCGTTCGCCGACGACCCGGCGTTCCGCGAACGCTTCCGCGCGGTCAAGGCCGCGAACAAGCAGCGGCTCAGCGGCCTGCTCGAGTCGCGGGACGGCATCGTCGTCAGCCCGGACGCCATGTTCGACGTCATGATCAAGCGGCTGCACGAGTACAAGCGCCAGATGCTCAAGGTCCTGCACGTCGTCACGCTCTACGACCGAGTCCTGCGCGGCGAGCTGCGCGCCGAGGACATCACCCCGCGCGTCGTCGTCTTCGGAGCCAAGGCCGCGCCCGGCTACAAGATGGCGAAGGAGATCATCGCGCTCGTCAACGCGGTCGGCACCGCCGTCGACGCCGCCCCCGAGCTCCAAGGCCGGCTGCGCGTCGCGTTCCCCGCCAACTACAACGTGACCCTGGCCGAGAAGCTCATCCCCGCCGCCGACCTGTCCGAGCAGATCTCGCTCGCCGGCAAGGAGGCGTCAGGCACGGGCAACATGAAGCTCGCCCTCAACGGCGCGCTCACCGTCGGCACCCTCGACGGCGCGAACGTCGAGATCCGCGACCTCGTGGGCGACGACAACTTCTTCCTGTTCGGCCTCACCGAGCCCGAGGCGCAAGCCGTGCAGGACGCCGGCTACGACCCCGGCTCCTACTACGAGGCCGACGCCGACCTGCGCGGTGCCATCGACCTCATTGCGTCGGGCGCGTTCTCGGGGGGCGACCGCACCGTCTTCGAACCGATCGTGTCCGACCTGCTCTGGAAGGACCGCTTCCTCGTCCTCGCCGACTACCGCGCCTACCTCGACGCCCAGGAACGCGTCGAGACCGCCTACGCCGACCCGGACGCCTGGTCCCGGTCCGCGATCCTCAACGTCGCCCGGTCCGGCTTCTTCAGCTCCGACCGGTCGATCCGCGACTACCTGGACCGCGTCTGGCACGCGAACCCCGTCCCCGCGGAGCCGCGCGCCAGCTGAGGGCCCCTGCCCAGCGGGACGCTCCGGTCCGCCCTAGCGTGGGCTCATGGACTGGGCCGCCTGGTTCGGCACCGACGAGTACGACGTCGCGCGCGAAGTCCTGCTGAGGGGCTTCGCGGCGCTCGCGATCGTCGCGCTCGCGTCCGCCCTGGCACAGTTCCCCGCGCTGCTCGGCGAGCACGGCCTCGAGCCCGTCCCCCGGTTCGTCGCCCGGACCTCGTGGCGGCGCGCGCCCTCCGTCTTCCGGTGGCGGTACACCGACCGCCTCTTCCGCGGCTACGCATGGGTCGGGGTGGCGCTCGCGGGGAGCGTCGTCGTCGGGCTGGCCCAGGCGGGGCCGTGGTGGGTCGTAACCGTCGTGTTCCTGCTGCTGTGGGTGCTGTACCTGTCGATCGTGAACGTCGGGCAGACGTTCTACTCGTTCGGCTGGGAGTCGCTGCTGTGCGAGGCCCTGTTCCTGCTCGCGTTCCTGGGCTCGACCCGGGTCGCGGTGCCCGTCGTCATCCTCGGTCTGTCGCGCTGGCTGCTGTTCCGGCTCGAGTTCGGCGCGGGGCTGATCAAGCTCCGCGGCGACCGCGCCTGGCGCGACCTGACGGCGATGTACTACCACCAGGAGACGCAGCCCCTGCCGGGTCCGTTGTCCTGGTGGGCGCATCACCTGCCGTCGTGGTGGCACCGGCTGGAGGTGGTCGGCAACCACGTGGCACAGCTCGGCGCCCCCGTGCTGCTCGCGGCGCCGCAGCCCGTCGCGTCGGTCGGCGCGGGCGTCATGGTGCTCACCCAGCTCTGGCTGGTGCTCACGGGGAACTTCTCGTGGCTCAACTGGGCGGCGATCGTCCTCGCGCTCGGGGTCGTGAGCGACGGCGTGTGGGCTCGGGTGCTCCCCTGGGTGCCCGACGACGACGCCGTGGCCGTGGGATCCCGGCCGCCCGACGTCGTCCCGGTCGCCTTCGCGGTGGTGGTCGGCCTGGCGGCGGTGCTCCTGCTGGTCAAGAGCCGGCGGCCCCTGCTGAACCTCTTCTCGCGCCACCAGCTCATGAACGCGAGCTTCGACCGCTACCGGCTCGTCAACGCCTACGGCGCGTTCGGGTCCGTCACGAAGGACCGGTTCGAGGTCGTCGTCGAGGGCACGCGCGAGCTCGGAGAGGTGCGCGAGCCCCGCTGGGCCGCGTACGAGTTCCGGGGCAAGCCGGGCGACGTGCGCAGGCGCCCGCCCCAGGTCGCGCCCTACCACCTGCGGCTCGACTGGCTCATGTGGTTCCTCGCGCTGCGCGGGTACCGGGACCCGTGGAGCGGCTCGTGGTTCGACGTCTTCCTCCTGCGGCTGCTCGAGGCCGACCGGCCGACGCTCGCCCTTCTGCGCCGTGATCCCTTCCACGGCGAGCGGCCCGTCGCCGTCCGGGCCGTGCTGTACCGGTACCGGTACACGAGCCGTGAGGAGCGCCGTCGGACGGGCGCGTTCTGGACGCGCGAGGAGCTCACCGTCCTGGAGCCTCCGCTCACGCTCGCTGAAGCCCGCCGCTCCGCGGTGTGAGCACGGCCGGGCCGAGGTGCGAAGGCCGCGGTCCCGGGTCACGGTGGACACGGCGGCGTGACGGTCGCGCCGCTCGAAGGAGGTCTGAGGATGGCAACCCGCAAGCCCACCCCGCACTACACGGTCCCCGGTATGTCCCTGGAGGACGGGCAGAAGGTCGCGGCGATCCTCCAGGACCGGCTGAACTCGCTCAACGACCTCGCGCTGACGCTCAAGCACGTGCACTGGAACGTGATCGGCCCGCACTTCATCTCCGTGCACGAGATGATCGACCCGCAGGTCGAGGAGGTCCGGGCGATGGTCGACCAGACGGCGGAGCGCATCGCGACCCTCGGGGTGGCGCCGCAGGGCACGCCCGGCGCGATCGTCGCGGGCCGGACCTGGGAGGACTACTCGCTCGGCCGCGCGTCGGCGATCGCGCACCTGGGTGCGCTGGACGAGGTGTACCAGGGCGTGATCGCGGCGCACCGGCAGGCCGCGGACGACACCGCTGACGTCGACGACGTCACGAACGACATGCTGATCGGCCACCTGCACTCGCTCGAGCTGTTCCACTGGTTCGTGCGTGCGCACCTGGAGAACGCCGGTGGTGACCTGTCCACGGAGGGCAAGCGCACCGAGAAGTCGGCTGCGGGCGCGGCCGAGTCGGGGGCCCGCGGGAAGCCCTGACGGCCCGCCACGGTCCGAACGGCGCCGGTGGCTCAGCTCTCGAAGGGAGCGGGGTCGCCGGCGCCGACGCGTACGACCTCGGGGGCGCCGCCGGTCAGGTCGACGACGGTGGTGGGCTCCGTGCCGCAGTCCCCGCCGTCGACGACGGCGTCCACGGCGTGGTCGAGCTCCTCCTTGATCTGCCAGCCGTCCGTGAGCGGGTCCTCGTGCCCGGGCAGCAGGAGCGTGGAGGACACGATCGGCTCGCCGAGCGCCCGGACGATCGCGAGCGCGACCGGGTTGTCGGGGATCCGGACCCCGACGGTGCGCTTCTTCGGGTGCGCGAGGCGGCGCGGGACCTCGCCCGTGGCCTTGAGGATGAACGTGTACGGGCCGGGAGTCGCGGCACGGATCGACCGGAACGCGGCGTTGTCGACGATGACGAACTGGCCGAGCTGGGCGAAGTCGGCGCACACGAGCGTGAAGTCGTGCCGGGCGTCGAGGTGCCGGAGCTTCCTGATGCGTTCGGGGCCGGTGCGGCTGCCCAGCCGGCAGCCGAGCGCGTAGCACGAGTCGGTCGGGTAGACGATGAGGTCGTCCTCACGCACGAGCTGCGCGACCTGCTCGATCGAGCGTGGCTGCGGGTTGACGGGGTGGACGTCGAAGTAGCGCGCCATACGTTCGAGCCTAGGACGAGTCGGCTCCCGGAGTGAGGAGGCGCCCGGGGAATACCCCGGGTGTGCTTCCCGTTGACGCCGTCGATACATGCAAACGCATGGACCAGACGAGCGAGGCAGCGGGAGCGCAGCATGCAGTACGGCATCTTCACGGTCAGCGACGTCACCACCGACCCGACGACCGGGCGCACGCCCGACGACACCGAGCGGGTGCGCAACATCCTTACCATCGCCAAGCACGCCGACGAGGCCGGGCTCGACGTCTTCGCGACCGGGGAGCACCACAACCCGCCGTTCGTCGCGTCCTCGCCCACGACCATGCTCGGCTACCTCGCCGGCGTGACGAAGAACATCACGCTCTCGACCGCCACGACCCTGATCACCACGAACGACCCGGTCCGCATCGCCGAGGAGTACGCGATGCTCCAGGTGATCTCCGACGGCCGCATGGACCTCATGCTCGGCCGCGGCAACACCGGCCCGGTCTACCCGTGGTTCGGGCAGGACATCCGGCAGGGCATCAACCTCGCGATCGAGAACTACGCGCTGGTCCGCCGCCTGTGGACCGAGGACGTCGTCGACTGGCAGGGCAAGTTCCGCACCCCGCTCCAGGGCTTCACCTCGACCCCGCGCCCGCTCGACGGCGTCCCCCCGTTCGTCTGGCACGGCTCGATCCGCTCGCCCGAGATCGCCGAGCAGGCGGCGTACTACGGCGACGGGTTCCTGCACAACAACATCTTCTGGCCCATGGAGCACACCAAGCAGATGGTGGCGTTCTACCGCCAGCGCTTCGAGCACTACGGCCACGGCCGCGCCGACCAGGCGATCGTCGGGCTCGGCGGCCAGGTGTTCGTCCGCAAGGACTCGCAGAAGGCCTGGGACGAGTTCCGGCCCTACTTCGACAACGCCCCCGTCTACGGGCACGGCCCGTCGATGGAGGACTTCACCCGCGAGACGCCCCTGACCGTCGGCAGCCCGCAGCAGGTCATCGACCGGTACGCGGCCTTCCGCGAGGACGTCGGCGACTACCAGCGCCAGCTCTTCCTCGTCGACCACGCGGGCCTGCCGCTGAAGACCGTGCTCGAGCAGATCGACATCCTCGCCGAGGACATCGTCCCCGTGCTGCGCGCGGAGGCCGACAAGCACCGCCCCGAGGGCGTGCCGTCGAACCCGCCCACGCACGCCGATCTCGTCGCCAAGGCGCAGGCCGCGGGCGAGGCCACCGGCCTGCACGTAGTCGGAGAGGACCGGTGGACCGGCCGACGCGCCGAGGACGACGCCGACGAGACCGCCGAGGCGGCGACCCGATGACCACGACCCCGACCGCCGGTGCGACACTTGACGTGGTCAACCGACCCGACGATCTCAGCATCAGAAGGAGCATCGTGAACCAGCCCGAGCCCGCGAGCACCGTCGGCCCGCGCCACGTCGTCCTCGTCTCCGCCGGCCTGAGCCAGCCGTCGTCGACCCGCCTGCTGGGCGACCGGCTCGCCGAGGCGACGGTCGCTGCGCTCGCCGAGCAGGGCGTGGACGCGACCGTCGAGACGGTCGAGCTGCGCGACCACGCGCACGCGATCATGGACGCGATGCTCACGGGGTTCGCGTCCGGGGACCTCGCCCAGGTGATCGAGGACGTGACCGGCGCCGACGCGCTCGTGCTCGTCACGCCCCTGTTCACCACGACCTACTCGGGGCTGTTCAAGTCCTTCGTGGACATCCTCGACAAGGACTCGCTGGTCGGGATGCCCGTCCTCCTCGGAGCGACGGGCGGCACGCCGCGGCACTCCCTCGCCCTCGAGTACGGGCTCCGGCCCCTGTTCACCTACCTGCGGGCCGACGTCGTGACGACGAGCGTCTTCGCCGCGACCGACGACTGGGCCGAGGCGGGTGGCAGCGCGGGGACGCTCCCCGAGCGCGTCCGACGCGCGGGCGGCGAGCTCGCCCGCACCGTCGCCTCACGGGCGCCGCGCGCGCAGGCGTCGGGGTCTGCCGAGCCCTTCTCCGGGACGCCCTCGTTCGAGGACCTGCTGGGCGGGCTCGCCGGCTGACGCGGGATCCGCTCGGACCCTCGCGCGAGCGGTCCGGACGGCGGAGACTGGAGGCCGGGTCCGCGGGGTGCGACGCACCCCGCGGGCCGGCGCCGTCGAGTCCCCGGAGGATCCCCCGCGTGAGCACGTCCATCGCCAGCCCGCCGCTCGACGGCGCACCGCCGCGCAGCGCGCCCACCGTCCCGCAGCAGCCCGCGGGCTCCGGGACCGGCGCCGGTCGCTCCGACCGGGCCCGGCCCGTGCTGCTCACGGTCGACGACGACCCCGGCGTCTCGAGGGCCGTGGCACGCGACCTGCGCCGCCGGTACGGCGAGACGTACCGCGTCGTCCGGGCCGAGTCCGGCGAGCAGGCCCTCGACGTCCTCCACGAGGTCAAGCTGCGCGGCGAGACGGTCGCGGTGCTCGTCGCCGACCACCGCATGCCGGGGATGAGCGGGATCGAGTTCCTCGAGCAGGCGATGGACCTGTTCCCGGCCGCGCGCCGCATCCTCCTGACGGCCTACGCGGACACCGACGCCGCGATCCAGGCGGTCAACGTCGTCGACCTCGACCACTACCTCCTCAAGCCCTGGGACCCGCCCGAGGAGAAGCTCTACCCCGTCCTCGACGCCCAGCTCGAGGCGTGGTCGCGCCGCGCCCCGCAGCCCGTCGCCGAGACGAAGGTCGTGGGGCACCGGTGGCACGCGCGCTCGTCGGAGGTCCGCGAGCTCCTGGCACGCAACGCCGTCCCCTACCGCTGGTACGCCGTCGACTCGCCCGAGGGCGACCGGCTGCTCACCGCGGCCGCCGGGCGGCTCGGCACCACGTTCGCCGACCCGCCCCCGCTGCCCGTGGTCGTCACGCCCGACGGCGGTGTCCTCGTCGCCCCCGACGACTCCGAGCTCGCGGAGCGCGTCGGCCTGGTGACGCGGCCGTCGTCGGACTTCTACGACCTCGTGGTCGTGGGAGGCGGACCGGCCGGCCTGTCCGCGGCGCTCTACGGCGCGTCCGAGGGGCTGCGGACCGCGCTCGTCGAACGGACCGCGACGGGCGGGCAGGCGGGCCAGTCGTCCCGGATCGAGAACTACCTCGGCTTCCCCGACGGCGTGTCGGGGAGCCAGCTCACGGAGCGGGCCAGGCGGCAGGCGCTGAAGTTCGGGGCCGAGCTCGTGACCACCCGAGAGGTCGTGGGCCTCGACGTCGAGGGCTCCGCGCACACCGTGCGGCTCTCCGGCGGGCAGAGCCTGGACGCGCAGACCGTCATCCTCGCGAGCGGGGTCTCGTACCGGATGCTCGGCGGTCCGGGGCTCGCGCGTCTCGTGGGTCGCGGCGTGTACTACGGCTCCGTCCTCACGGAGGCTCCCTCGTGCGCGGGCGAACGGGTCCTGGTCGTCGGCGGTGCGAACTCGGCCGGCCAGGCCGCGGTGTTCCTCGCGCGCGACGCCGCGCGCGTGACGCTCGTGGTCCGCGCAGCGTCGCTCGAGCAGGGCATGTCGAGCTACCTCGTCGACCAGGTGCGCGCGCACCCGCGGATCGACGTGCGGCTGGGCGCCGAGGTCGTCGAGGCGAACGGGGACGACCACCTCGAGGGAGTCGTCCTGCAGGACGTCTCCACGGGCGACCGGACGCCCGTCGAGACCGGGTGGCTGTTCGTCTTCATCGGCGCGGCACCTCGCACCGACTGGCTCGACGGCGTCGTCGTCCGCGACGCGCACGGCTTCGTCGTCGCGGGCCCGGACCTCCTGCAGGACGGCGCGCCGCCGGCCGGCTGGGGGCTCGACCGTCCGCCGTACCACCTCGAGACGAGCGTGCCCGGCGTGTTCGCGGCGGGCGACGTCCGGTCCGAGTCCGCCAAGCGCGTGGCGTCGGCCGTCGGCGAGGGAGCGATGGCCGTCATGCTCGTGCACCGGTACCTCGATCAGCGATGACGGACCAACGATGACGGACCAACGATGACGGACCGACGACGGGAGACACGATGACGGAGCACCAGCCGTGGGACGGGCGGGCCGGTCGCGCTGCCGGACCGTGCGTCGTCGGGCCGGACGAGCCGTGCGACATCGACGAGCTGCGCACGCTCTTCCTGTTCGAGAAGCTCGACGACGACCAGCTCGTCTGGTTGTGCGAGCACGGCGCCGTGCAGCAGGTCGGTCCCGGCATGCTGCTGACGGAGGGCGACCCGGCCCGGTGCCTGTTCGTGCTCATGGAGGGTGAGGTCGCCACCTATCGCCGGGTGGGCGACGACGACGTCGAGGTGAACCGCACGGACCAGCGCGGCGTCTACTCGGGGGCATGGAGCGCCTACCTCGGGGACCGGGCGCCGCAGACCTACCAGCAGTCGCTGCGCGTGCTGCGGCCCTCACGGTTCTACGTGCTGTCCGCGGACGACTTCCGCGAGCTCATGACGTCGTGGTTCCCCATGGCGGTCCACCTGCTCGAGGGGCTGTTCTTCGGGCAGAAGAGCACCGAGCGGGCGGTGGGCCAGCGCGAGCGCCTGCTCGCGCTGGGATCGCTGTCCGCGGGGCTGACCCACGAGCTGAACAACCCCGCGGCGGCCGCCTCCCGCGCGACCGCGACGCTGCGCGAGCGCGTGGCCGGCATGCGGCACAAGCTCTCGTTCATCGCCGCCGGACCGTACGACCGGACGAGCATCGCGACCCTCATCCAGCTCCAGGAGGAGGCGGTCCAGCACCTGCACGACGCCGCGGGCGAGGGCACGGCACCCAGCCCCCTCGAGGCGTCGGACCTCGAGGACGAGCTGGTCGACTGGTTCGACGGGCACGGGCTGCGCGCCGGGTGGGACCTCGCGCCCGCGTTCGTGCAGGCGGGCGTCGACGGGCCGTGGCTCGACAAGGTCGCGGCCCTCGTCGCCCCGGACGCGCTCGACGGGGCGGTGCGCTGGATCGGCTACACGCTCGAGACCGAGCAGCTCATGGGCGAGATCGAGGACGCCACCACCCGGATCTCGACGCTGGTCGGCGCCGCGAGACAGTACTCGCAGATCGGCCGGGCGCCCGAGGGTCGGGCGGACCTGCACGAGCTGCTCGACTCGACGCTCGTCATGCTCGAGCACGCCCTCGGGCCTGCCGTCGACGTCGTCCGGCACTACGACCGGACGCTCCCGCCCGTGCCCGTGTATGCCGCGGAGCTCAACCAGGTGTGGACGAACATCGTCGACAACGCCGCGCAGGCCATGGGCGGCCGGGGCGGGTCGGGCACGCTCACGATCACGACGCGGCGCGCCGCCGACGCGCCCGACGACGCCGTGGAGGTCGAGATCGGCGACACGGGCCCGGGCATCCCCGCCGACGTGCTGCCCCGCATCTTCGAGCCGTTCTTCACGACGAAGCCCGTGGGCTCGGGCACGGGGCTCGGGCTCGACATCGCGTGGCGGATCGTGGTGACCAAGCACCACGGCGACCTGCGGGTGACCTCCCAGCCCGGGGACACGCGGTTCGTCGTCCGCCTCCCGCTCATGGCCCCGACCGCCGACCAGCCGACCCCCTGACCGCGACGTCGGCGTCGCGAGGTGTCAGAGGTCGCGGACCGGGGCGACGGCCGGGGTCACGACGTCGCGCACCCACGCGGCCAGCGACGTGGCCGGCGGGCGCAGGATCACCGTGTCCACGCCGAGCGCCGCGAACCCGCGCATCTCGTCGACGAACCCGTCGACATCGCCGGCGAGCAGCTTCTCGCCGCCGTGGAGCGTGGTGACCCGGATCTCGGCCGGGTCGCGGCCGACGTCGTCGCAGTGGCGGTGCAGCACATCGAGCAGGTGCCGAAGCCTGTCCGTGTCGGCGGCGAAGAGGTTGCAGGCGTCGGCGTGCTTCGCGACGAGCCGCAGCGTCACTTTCTCCCCCGAGCCGCCGATCATGATCTCCGGCTTGCTGAGGGGCTGCGGGGAGCACAGCGTCTCGCCGAGCCGGTAGTGCGCGCCGTCGAACGGGCCGTCGTTCGCCGGGTCGTACATCTGCCGGGCGATCAGCACGGCCTCCTCCATGCGCTGGAACCGCTCCTTGAGGGGCGGGAACGGCACGCCGAGCGCCGCGTGCTCCTCCTCGTACCAGGCCGCGCCGATGCCGAGGGTCGCCCGGCCTCCGGCGAGGACGTCGAGCGTCGCGACGGTCTTGGCGAGAAGCCCCGGGTACCGGTACGTCACGCCGGTGACGAGGGCTCCGAGCTGCACCGTCTCGGTGCGGGCGGCGAGGAACCCGAGCGTCGTGTAGGCCTCGAGCATCGGGTCCGACGCCGGGAAGCCGGCGCGAACCATCTGGAACCAGTGGTCCATGACGGACAGCCAGCCCAGCCCCGCCTCCTCGGCGGCGTCCGCCGTGTCGAGGAGCTCCTGGCGCAGGGCCGTGGAGGGGACCGAGTCGAACCGCATGAGGTGAGCACCGAGTCGCATGCCTCGATGCTTCACCTTCGAGCGCGCTCGAAGTCAAGCGTCAGTCGTCGGCGGGGACCTTGATGAGCACACCGGCGACGACGAACAAGGCGGCCACGAGGAGCTGGACGATCCCCCACCACGCGCCGTGGAAGTCGAACGCGACCACGGGGTTCCACAGGACCACGGCCGCAGCGAGCGGGAGCACCCACACGAAGGCCTTCGCCTGCACGGCGAACACGATCATGATGAGCGCGAGGATCGCGACCAGGTAGCGGATCACGGTGAACCCGCCCGACGACGACGAGAACCCCGTCCCGACGAGCGTCGCGATCCCGCCGAGGATCCCGGGTAAGAGTGCGGACCGGAGGGTGCCGTCGTCGCCGTACCGGTCGGCGGGCCGGCCGCCCGAGCGGTTCCCCGGTGCGGGACTGGACGGGCGGCGGGGCGGGTTCGGGCTCACGCCTCGAGCCTACCGAGCGACGCCGGCCTCTCCGACCCGGTACCGGTACGCGCGTACCACGTAGGATGCCGGGATGCGTCGCCGCGGACCTGCCGGAGCCGGCCCTTCCTCCGGTCGGCTGGCGCACGCCTACCTGCTCGTCACGGTGCTCGTCGTCGCCGCGAACCTGCGCGGCGCCATCACGGCCGTCGGTCCCGTGATCGACGACATCGGCGACGACACCGGCCTGTCCGCCGGTGCGCTCGGACTCCTCGGGGCCGTCCCCCTCCTGACGTTCGCGATCGTGTCCCCGCTCGTCCACACGCTCGCGCGCCGCATGGGCACCGAGCCCGCGGTCGGCCTCGCACTGTGGGTGCTCACCGCGGGGACCGCGATCCGGTCCGTCGCCGCGGTGCCCGGCGCCCTGTGGGTCGGTACCGTCCCGCTCGCGGCCGCGATCGCCGTCGGGAACGTGCTCGTCCCGGCGCTCGTCAAACGGGACTTCCCCGACCACGTGCCCGTCGTGACGGGGGTCTACTCGGCCGTGATGAGCAGCTTCGCCGCGGTCGCGTCGGGGATCGCCGTGCCGCTCGCGGCGATCGGCGGCTGGCAGCTCGCGCTCGGCGCGTGGGCCGGCCTCGCGCTGCTCGGGGCGCTGCTCTGGCTCCCCCGCAGCCGCTCCCACACCCCGCCGCCCGACGACGACCCCCAACCGCTCGGCGTCGCGCCGTGGCGCAGCGCGACCGCCTGGCAGGTCGCGCTCTACATGGGGCTGCAGTCCAGCGGGTACTACCTGCTGGTGACCTGGCTGCCGCAGATCGAGCACGACCGGTCCGGGACCTCCCCCTCCGGAGCCGGCTGGCTCCTGTTCGCGATGCAGATCGTCGGGATCCTCGCGGGGCTCGCGATCGGGCCCGTGCTGCACCGCCAGCACGACCAG
Source organism: Luteimicrobium xylanilyticum (assembly GCF_009429125.1). Lineage (GTDB taxonomy): Bacteria > Actinomycetota > Actinomycetes > Actinomycetales > Cellulomonadaceae > Luteimicrobium > Luteimicrobium xylanilyticum. The sequence goes on along the minus strand of NZ_CP045529.1, from coordinate 1,983,894 downwards.
CGGCTCGTGGCCGCCGGCGTGTCGGGCCTCATGATGGTCGCGGCCGTCGGGCTGATCGTGGCACCGGGGGCACACGTGCTCTGGGTGCTCGTCGCGGGCGCGAGCTCGGGCGCCTCGCTCGTCGTCGCGCTCTCGCTGTTCGCCGCCCGCACCCGCACCGCGCACGACGCCGGCCGCCTGTCCGGGATGGCGCAGGGCGTCGGCTACCTCGTCGCCGCGGGCGGCCCCACCGTCGCCGGCCTGCTCCACGACGCGACCGGCGCCTGGGTCGCGACGCTCACCCTCGTCGCCGTCGTCGCGGCCGTCCAGCTCGTGGCCGGGCTCCTCGCGGGACGCAACCGCTACGTCGTCGAGCCCATCGTGCGGGCCGCCGCGTAGAGGCGCACGAGCTCTGACCCGATCCGGGCGAGCTCGGCCCGCACCGCCGGCGGGTCCTCGACCTCCAACATCGCACCCCAGCCCGCAAGGTGCCGGGCGAGGTCGAGTGGCGTCGGGTCGGCGACCCGCACGCGCGCCCGGCCGTCCGGGGCGGCGTCGACCTCGCGCAGGTGGCGACCGAACTGCGTCCGGAGCACCGGCACCCAACGTCGGTCGACGACGACGGTCGCCCAGGTCCCCGACCGCCGCTCCTCGACCTCGGCCACGACGGCGATCCACTCATCGTCGACGTCGAGGTCCGACGGCCTCTCGAACGTCCGCCCCGTGGCCTCGGCCGCGACGACCCGGTCAAGCCGGAACGTCCGCCTCCCCCGCTCCGTCCCCGCGACGAGGTAAGCGACGCCGTCCTTGTCGACGAGCCCCCACGGCTCGACGGTCCGCTCCGACCGCGCTCCCGCATGGTCCATGTAGACGAGGCGGAGCGCGACCCGGTCGACGACGGCGAGCCGGACGACGTCGAGACCCGGCGGCTCGCCGGTGTCCGGTGACGACCCCCATGCGAGGGGATCGACGCCGACGGCGTCCGCGGCAGCCTCGGCGTGCGCGCGGAAGGTCGCCGGCAGCGCCTGGAGGACCTTGCGGAGCGCGCGCCCCGCGGCGTCGCCGGGAGCGCTCCCCCGGTGCGCCGACCCGACGAGCAGGAACAGGGCGCGCGCCTCCTCCGCGGTGAGCCCGGTCAGGTCGGTCCGCGCTCCCCCGACGAGCTGCCACCCGCCGCCCCGGCCCGGCTGCGGGTAGACGGGGATACCTGCCGACGAGAGCGCCTCCAGGTCGCGACGGGCCGTCGCGACCGAGACCTCGAGCTCGGCGGCGAGCTCGCCCGCGGTGGCCCGACCACGCGACTGCAGGAGCAGGAGGGTGGCGACGAGCCGGTCCGCGCGCATGCCCCGATTCTCTCGCGAAAATTGCTCACAGGTTGAGCACTTCGACCGACAGCATGGAACACGTACCGAGAAGAAGCCCACCGAGGAAAGGCGAACGACCATGCTGCGAGGACTCACGACCATCACCTACACCGCCGACGACGTCAACGCCGCCCGCGACTGGTACGCGACGCTCCTCGGCCAGGAGGCGTACTTCGCCCAACCCGCCGAGGACACGCCCGCGTACGTGGAGTTCCGCGTCGGCGCCGACGGGGACGAGCTCGGCATCATGGACCGCCGGTTCGCCGCCGCCGCGGTGCGGGACGCAGCCGCAGGCGCGGGCGTGACGGTCTACTGGGCCGTCGACGACGTCGACGCGACCCTGGCACGGCTCGCCGAGCTCGGCGCCACACCCCACGAGCCGCGCACCGAACGCGGACCCGGTTTCGTCACCGCGTCCATGCTCGACCCCTTCGGCAACGTGCTCGGCGTGATGGAGAACAGCCACTTCGACGACCTCGCCGACCGCCGGGCGACGAGCTGAGGCCGCCCGACAGCTACGACGGGACGCGTCACCGTGGCCGGGCGCCCTCGAGCAGCGCAGCCATGCGGTCCTTCGTCGGCGAGCGCTCGGCGGCGAGGTAGACGACGACGTGCACGTCGGGCAGGTCCGCGGGCACGAGCTCGTGGTGCTCGAACGCGAGCTCCCCCGCCACCGGGTGGGTGAACCGGCGCTCGCGGGACGCGAACCGCTCGACGCGATGGTCGGCCCACGCGCGGGCGAAGTCCTCGCTCTCGGCCCGCAGCCGCCCGACGAGCGCCACGTGCTCGGGCAGCGCGAGCCGGGGCCCGGCCTGGGCCCGGTACTCGGCGAGGAACCGCCGGCTCGTGGTCTCCCAGTCGGGCAGGAGGGCCCGGTCGTCGGGGTCCGTGAAGATCACGAGCAAGAGGTTGCGGTCCTCGGGCGCCATGGCTGCGACGTTCGGGTAGAGCACCTCGTACGCCCGGTTCCAGCCGACGATCGCCCAGTCGGGGGCGAGCGCGAACGCCGGGGAGGGCGCCTGGGCGTCGAGGAACCGCTGCAGGTGGGCGGGGATCTCCTGGGGTGGGACGGCAGCCGCTGCCGGAGCAGGCGCGTAGCCCGCGAGCGACAGCACGTACTCGTGCTCGGCCGCCGAGAGCCTCATGGTCACGGCGAGCGCGTCCAGCACCTGCCGCGACGGGTTGATGTCGCGGCCCTGCTCGAGCCACGTGTACCAGGTGATGCTCACCCCGGCCCGGGCGGCGACCTCCTCGCGACGCAGCCCGGTCGTGCGGCCGCGGGCGACGGGTGGCAGGTCGTGCTCGGCCCGGTCGAGCTGCTCGCGCCGGGCCCGCAGGAAGGCGCCGAGCTCCTTGCGCCGCTCGGTGTCGCCGCTCACGCCGTCCTCCTTCCCACGTTCACCAGCCTAGTCCGGCACTAGTACTCCCACTACTAGCACCAGCGCCGTCTTCCGGTTTCGGGGATGACTGTGAGGGAATGTGACCATGCCCTCGCTCCGTTCTCGCACCGTCACCCATGGCCGCAACATGGCCGGCGCCCGCGCACTGATGCGCGCGTCCGGCGTCGCCTCGAGCGACATCGGCAAGCCGATCGTCGCGGTCGCGAACTCGTTCACCGAGTTCGTCCCCGGCCACACCCACCTCCAGCCCGTCGGCCGGATCGTCTCGGAGGCCATCCAGGCCGCGGGCGCGATCCCCCGCGAGTTCAACACGATCGCCGTCGACGACGGCATCGCGATGGGCCACGGCGGCATGCTCTACTCGCTGCCGAGCCGCGACCTGATCGCCGACTCCGTGGAGTACATGGTCAACGCGCACTGCGCGGACGCGCTCGTGTGCATCTCGAACTGCGACAAAATCACACCCGGCATGCTCATGGCCGCGCTGCGCCTGAACATCCCGACGGTCTTCGTCTCGGGCGGCCCCATGGAGGCCGGACGGGCGACCCTCGTCGACGGGACCGTGCGCAAGCTCGACCTCATCGACGCCATGACCAACGCGGTCTCCGACGCGGTGTCCGACGCCGACATGCTCCGCATCGAGGAGAACGCCTGCCCCACGTGCGGGTCCTGCTCCGGCATGTTCACCGCCAACTCGATGAACTGCCTCACCGAGGCCATCGGGCTGTCGCTGCCCGGCAACGGCTCCGTCCTCGCGACGCACACCGCGCGTCGTGCGCTGTACGAGGACGCGGGGCGGACCGTCGTCGAGATCGCGAAGCGCTACTACCAGGACGACGACGCGTCCGTCCTGCCGCGCTCCGTCGCCACCCCCGAGGCGTTCGGCAACGCGATGGCGCTCGACATCGCGATGGGTGGCTCGACGAACACGATCCTGCACCTGCTCGCCGCGGCCCAGGAGGCCGAGGTGGACTTCGGTCTGACGGACATGGACGCGCTCTCGCGTCGCGTGCCGTGCCTCACCAAGGTGGCGCCGAACGTCGCGCCGCAGGGCACGTACTACATGGAGGACGTGCACCGCGCCGGCGGCATCCCCGCGATCCTCGGCGAGCTGTACCGCGGCGGGCTGCTCCACGACGACGTGCACGCCGTGCACTCCGCCTCGATCAAGGAGTGGCTGGACGACTGGGACGTGCGCGGCGGGTCCGCCACCGACGAGGCCGTGGACCTGTGGCACGCGGCTCCCGGAGGGCAGCGTTCGGCGACGGCGTTCTCGCAGTCCGAGCGGTGGGAGTCCCTGGACACCGACGCCGCGACGGGCTGCATCCGCGACGTCGCGCACGCGTACTCCAAGGACGGCGGCCTCGCGGTGCTGCGCGGCAACCTCGCGGTCGACGGCGCCGTCGTGAAGACCGCGGGCGTCGACGAGTCGATCTGGACGTTCGAGGGCCCGGCCGTGGTCTGCGAGTCGCAGGAGGAGGCCGTCGAGAAGATCCTCGCCAAGCAGGTCAAGGCAGGCGACGTCGTGGTGATCCGCTACGAAGGCCCCAAGGGCGGCCCGGGCATGCAGGAGATGCTGTACCCGACGTCGTTCCTCAAGGGCCGCGGCCTCGGCAAGGTGTGCGCGCTCGTGACGGACGGCCGGTTCTCCGGCGGCACGTCGGGCCTGTCGATCGGGCACGTCTCTCCCGAGGCCGCGTCGGGCGGCACCATCGCGCTCGTCGAGGACGGCGACCTGGTCCGCATCGACATCCCCACCCGCGCCATCGAGCTCCTCGTGCCCGACGACGTCCTCGCAGCCCGGCGCGACGCGCTCGGCGGGCGGTACGCGCCGAAGGACCGGGTCCGCCCCGTCTCGGCGGCGCTCCGCGCGTACGCCGCGCTGGCGACGTCGGCGGACAAGGGCGCCGTCCGCGACCTGAGCGTGCTCGAGAAGGTCGCCGCCGGCAGCCTCTGAGGCTCGCGACCCCTTGGCCCGTACGCCCCGGCACACGGGCCAGGGGGTCGCCCAGGGTGCACCCCTGGGGCGACGCACAGCTCCCGCACGTGAGCGTGGGCGCATGAGAAGACACCTGATCACCCTCATGGCGCTGGCGCTCCCGGCCGCGATCGCGGCCGTCGCACCGTCGGCCTCCGCGCACGTCGCCGACCACGGCCACCACCCCCACCCGACCGCCGCCTGCCAGCCCGTCCGGCCGTCCGCCCCGGCGGGCACGCACGTCGACTCCGTGAGCGCCGTCGCGCACGCGGGCGGCACCATCTCCTTCCCGACCGCCTACCCGGCGGTCGCCCCGATCGCCGACGCCCCGGCGTGGTGCGACGTCACCGTGACGGTGAGCCACCTCGGCGCGAACGATCACGTGCGGATCAAGGTGTCGCTGCCTCAGTACCGCTCGCGGTGGAGCGGGCGGTTCCAGGCAGCGGGCGGCAGCGCCTACCTCGCGGGCGACCTCACGGACCCCGCGCCGGCGCTGGTCCAGGCGGTCAAGGCGGGATACGCGGCGGGCGCCACCGATGCGGGCGTCGGGCAGAACGCGGTCGACGTGAGCGGCTGGGCCCTCACGCCGCGCGGCACGGTGAACACCGCGCTGCTGAAGAACTTCTCGACGCGCTCCCTGCACGACCTCGCCGTCGTCGGGAAGGACGTCGCCAAGCAGTTCTACGGACGCTCGGTCACCTACGCCTACTGGAACGGCTGCTCGACGGGCGGCCGACAGGGCTACGCCGAGGCGCAGGACCACCCGACCGACTTCCAGGGCATCCTCGCGAACGCGCCCGCGATCAGCTGGGACCGGTTCGCGATCGCGACGCTGTGGTCGCAGGCGGTCTTCAACGAGGAGCACGTGCAGCCGAGCCCGTGCGAGCTGCAGGCCTTCACCGACGCCGCCGTGAAGGCGTGCGACACCCTCGACGGACGCAAGGACGGCATCATCGACGACCCGTCGAGGTGCGACTGGGACGCCCGGCGCCTCGTCGGGACGAAGGTCGTGTGCGACGGCCAGGAGATCACCGTCTCCCGGGCGACCGCGGACGCCGTCCGGAGGATCTGGGAGGGCCCGACCACGCCGTCGGGCGAGCGGCTCTGGTACGGCCCGAACAAGGGGGCGAGCCTCGACTCCATCGCCCGGTACGGGACACCGTTCGTGGTCGCCGAGCAGTGGGCCCAGTACTTCGTGACACGTGATCCGTCGTTCGACCCGAACGACCTCACCTACGCGTCGTTCTACCGGCTCTTCCAGTCCTCCCAGCGTCAGTTCCACGACGTCATCGGCACCGACGACCCGGACCTGCGGGCGTTCGCGCGGTCCGGCGGCAAGCTCATCACCTGGCACGGCCAGGCCGACCAGCTCGTCCCGACCCAGGGCACCGTGGACTACCGCGAGCGGGTCGACCGGCGCCTCGGCGGCGACCGGAAGGTCGACAGCTTCTACCGGCTGTTCCTCCTGCCGGGCGTCGACCACTGCGCGGGCGGCACCGACCCGACGAACGCCCTCGACTCGCTCGTGACCTGGGTCGAGCAGGGCCACGCCCCCGCCACGCTGACCGCGGCGATCACGCAGCCCGACGGCGCCACGGTCACCCGGCAGGTTCGACCCTTCGCGGCCGCCCGCCACTGACCTCCCGACCCACGAGCCGTTCGACGGCGGCCCCGGGACTCCCCCCGGGGCCGCCGTCGGGCGTCGTGAGGGCCTCGACGCCGCCGCGGGACGGGCATAGCGTCGAAGGATGTGCCGGAACATCACGACCCTGCGCGGGCTCGAGCCGCCCGCGACGTCCGAGGAGGTCGAGGCCGCCGCGCGCCAGTACGTGCGCAAGGTGACCGGCGTCCAGAAGCTCAGCGACGCGACGCGCGACGCGTTCGAGGCCGCGGTCGCCGCGGTGGCGGCCGCGACGGAGCGGGTGCTCGACGAGCTGCCCGAGCGCCGCACTCCCCCGCCCACGCTCCCGCCGCTGCGGCGCGCGGAGGTCCAGGAGCGGATCGCACGCCGGATGGCCGAACGGGAGGAGCACGAGCGCCTGCACGAGCTGGGGCTCGCGCACGAGCACGCCGACGACGGGTCGGTCGTCACGACCTGACTTCCGCCCGCCACCTGCGGACTTGGTCGGCGCACAGGTGCCGGCCTAGGGTGACACTCGAAATGACATCGTTGTCACCCGCCTGCGGGCGGAAGGAGTGGAGCCTATGCGAAAGTCAGTCCTCACGTTCCGATGTACCGCTCTGGTGGCTGGTACCGCTCTCGCCGCTGGGCTGGCGCAGCCCGCCGTCGCGCACACGACAGGGCACGGCGGGGGCCACGCGACCGGGCACGAGCTGCCCCTGACGCAGTACGTGAACCCGTTCGTCGGCACGGCCGTTTCCTCGACGAGCGGGTACGCCGGCAACGTCAACCCGGGTGCGCAGGTGCCGTTCGGGATGGTCGACTTCGGCCCCGACACGCCACGCACCGACTTCAACGGGTCGGGCGGATACCTGACCGCCGCGAACGCCACGAGCGGCAAGGTCAACTTCTTCAGCCTGACCCACCTCAACGGCCCGGGCTGCCCCGGCCAGGGCGTGGTCGGCATGATGCCGGCGTCGACGCCGCAGTCCGTCGCGACCGCCGCCGGGAAGCCCGTCGGCGTCACCTTCAAGACCGCGACCGAGTCGGCCCGTCCCGGCGAGTACGCCGTCACTCTCGACAACCAGGTCGGCGTCGAGCTCACCGCGACCACCCGCACCGGCATGGCGCAGTTCACCTACCCGGGCAAGGACGCCGGCTACTTCTCGCTGGACACGCGCCTCAACGCGAACAGCAACATGAGCAGCAGCGCGGGCAAGATCTCCGCGGCCAGCACCGCGCTCACCGTCGCCGACGACGGCCGCGTGCTCACCGGCAAGACCGTCGCCCCCGCATTCTGCACGCCGTACGGGACGCAGTTCAACTCGAACGTCTACTTCTACCTCGAGGCCGACAAGCCGCTGCGCGCCCAGCCCGACGGCAGCACCGTGAACACCGTGCACGACGGCGCGACCGTCCTCCAGTACGACCTCACCGACAAGGACCCGACGCTGACGATCCGCGTCGGGATCTCGTCCGTCAGCGTCGCGAACGCGAAGCTCAACCTGAAGACCGAGAACGCGCGCTCGACGTTCGACCAGGTCCGCGCGAAGGCGGACGCGACGTGGAACTCCCGGCTCAACGCCGTCCAGGTCGCCGAGGCGGCGAGGCCGGCGTCGCTGACCGCAGCCCAGCGCACCGACCTGACGAAGTTCTACACCGGCCTGTACCGCGTGTTCGGCTCCCCCACGACGTACTCCGACGTCAACGGCGACTTCCGCAGCATGGAGGCGACGCCGCCCTACCCGGGCACGGTCGACACCGCGGGCGGCGTGCCGGACCGCCCCGTCACGAACGTGCGCGACTACACGTACAAGCGGCCTGACGGCTCCACCGGCAGCTACACGACCCACTACTCGAGCCTGTCCATGTGGGACACGTACCGGTCGCAGGCCCAGCTTCTCGCAATGCTCGCGCCCGACGTCGCGAGCGACGTCATGCAGTCCCTCGTCGTCGACGGCGAGCAGTGCGGTGCGTTCCCCCACTGGGTCGACGCGAGCGACGACTCCACGCCCATGGCGGGCGACAACGCGCTCCCCGTCCTCGCGGCGTCGTACGCGTTCGGGGCGACCGGCTTCGACGTGACGACGGCGGCGCGACTGGTCAAGCAGTCGGTGTTCGACCCGACGAGCGCGTGCAACGGTCGGGCCAGCATGTCGGACGCGACGACGTACCTCCGGGACGGCTACTACCCGGACGCCACGTCGGCCAACATCGAGCGGTACAACAGCGACCACGCCGCGGCAGCCTTCCTGTCGGCGCTCCCGGAGCGCGTCCTCACGGACCCGAGCGTGTCCGTCACCCAGGCGGACATCGCGCGCCTCGACGACCGTGCGAGCTGGTGGAAGAACATCTTCGACTTCGCCGACGGCACGATCGTCGCGCGGGAGGCGCCGACGAGCGCGGGCACGCCGGGCCCGCTCGAGCCCGGTTCGTACCACGAGTCGACCGAGCCGAACTACTTCTGGTCGTTCGGGTATGCGTGGCCTGATCTGATCCGCACGATCGGCACGGACGGCGCCGTGGACCGGCTGAACACGCTCTTCTCGGTGGACTCCGCGCTCACCAAGGTGCCCACCCTCCAGCAGCTCAACGGCGGCCAGGACTCCCAGGGCTTCTACATGGGCAACGAGATGGGCTTCCCCGCGCCGTGGGCGTACGACTTCGCCGGCAAGCCCGCCTCGACGCAGTACGTGGTCCAGCAGCTCATGCGCACCGCGTTCAGCACGGCCCGCGACGGGCTGCCCGGCGACGACGACATGGGCGCCCTGTCGAGCTGGTACGTGTTCGCGGGGATCGGCATGTTCCCCGTGTCGCAGGCCGAGGACGGCCTCGCGCTGTCCACGCCGCAGTTCCCCGACGTCACGCTGCACCTCGGCAAGCGCACCGTGCGGATCCACACCGACCGCGACGCGGCCACGTCGCCGTTCATCCTCTCGCTGCGGGTCGACGGGCGCACGCAGGACCGCTCGTGGCTCGCGGTGGACCGGTTGTCGTCGAGCCGCACGCTCAGCTACACGTTGAGCACCAGCCCGACGACGTGGGCGACCACGACGGACCCCACGGGCCCGACGACATCACGCACCTCGCTGCAGCTGGACCGTCACGTCCAGCGGGCCGGGACGACCACGGCGGCGACCGCCACGGTGACGTTCGGTGACGACGTGGCCCAGCCCGGGACGGTCGTGTTCCGGGACGGCCGACGGATCCTTGCGCGGGTTCCGCTCGGCGCCGGAGCGCAGGCGACGGCCACGGTCCCGACGACGGTCACACGAGGCGTCCACTCCCTCACCGCGGTCTTCGTTCCGGACGACCGCACGCGGGCCGGAGGGTCGACGTCGAAGGCCCAGCACCTCGTCGTCCTGGCGCCCCCGCACCACGGCCGCTGAGAAGGAGCTGGCCGTCGGCGGCGGTTACGCCACCCGCCCAGGCGAGCGCGCCTCACTTATCTTGACCCATTCAGAACAAGCGGTAGCCTCGGGCGCATGTCCCCCGACTGGACGCGGGCCCTGCGCGACGCCGGGCTACGCGTCACCCAGCAGCGTCTCGCGGTGCTCGAGGAGCTGCGGGCCGTGCCGCACGCCGAGGCCGACGAGATCGTGCGCCGGCTGCGCCCGCGGCTGGGCGAGGTGAGCGCACAGACCGTCTACGGCGTCGTCGGTGCGCTCGAGACGGCCGGGCTCGTCCGTCGCATCGACCTGCCCGGACACGCGTGGCGCTACGAGACGCGCGTGGCCGACAACCACCATCACCTGGTCTGCCGCTCGTGCGGCCGCGTGGAGGACGTCGACTGCGTCGTCGGCGCCGCGCCGTGCCTCACGCCGTCGGACGACCTCGGCTTCGTGATCGACGCCGCCGACGTCGTGTTCTCCGGCCTGTGCCCCGCGTGCGCGGCACGGCCACGGTCGGACGAGCTGCCCGCCGGCGCCTGAGTCCCCCAGCCTGTCCCCCCCATCCCCACCCGGAAGGATGCCGATGTCCGAGAACCCCGAGCTGCACGGAGTCGTCACGACGGACGACGAGACCGACCAGCCGATCGAGAGCGACTGCCCTGTCCCCCACGGTCTGCGCTCTCCGCACCCGACGAGCGGGAACGCCAACAGCGGCTGGTGGCCGGAGCGCCTCAACCTGAAGATCCTGGCCAAGAACCCTGCGGTCGCCAACCCGCTGGGCGAGGAGTTCGACTACGCGACCGCGTTCCAGGCGCTCGACCTCCCGGCCGTCAAGCGGGACGTCGCCGAGGTCCTCACCACGTCCCAGGACTGGTGGCCTGCGGACTTCGGCCACTACGGTCCCCTCGTGGTCCGCATGGCGTGGCACAGCGCCGGGACCTACCGCGTGATCGACGGCCGCGGCGGTGGCGGCACCGGCCAGCAGCGCTTCGCCCCGCTGAACAGCTGGCCCGACAACGTGAGCCTCGACAAGGCGCGACGGCTCCTGTGGCCCGTCAAGAAGAAGTACGGGCGGAGCCTGTCGTGGGCCGACCTCATGATCCTCGCCGGGAACGTCGCGCTCGAGACCATGGGCTTCGAGACCCTCGGCTTCGCGGGCGGGCGCGTCGACGCCTGGGAGCCCGACGACGACGTCTACTGGGGACCGGAGACCACGTGGCTCGGCGACGAGCGCTACCACGGCGACCACGAGCTCGAACGACCGCTCGCCGCGGTCCAGATGGGCCTCATCTACGTCAACCCCGAAGGTCCGGCCGGCAACCCCGACCCTCTCGCGTCGGCGCGTGACATCCGTGAGACCTTCAAGCGGATGGCCATGGACGACGAGGAGACGGTCGCCCTGATCGCCGGCGGCCACACGTTCGGCAAGACGCACGGCGCCGGCCCGGACAGCCACGTCGGTGCCGCGCCCGAAGCGGGCGGGCTCGAGGACCAGGGCCTCGGCTGGTCGAACACCTACGGCAGCGGCGTCGGGGACGACACGATCACGTCGGGTCTCGAGGTCACGTGGACCTACCACCCGACCCGGTGGGACAACGAGTTCTTCCACATCCTGTTCGCGTACGAGTGGGAGCTCATGGACTCGCCGGCGGGCGCCAAGCAGTGGCGACCCAAGGACGGCGGCGGAGCGGACATGGTGCCGCTCGCCCACACGGACGGACGGCGCGAGCCTCGCATGCTCACGTCCGACCTGGCGCTTCGCCACGACCCCGTCTACGAGCCCATCGCCCGCCGCTTCAAGGACGACCAGGCCGCGTTCGCTGCGGCGTTCGCGCGGGCCTGGTTCAAGCTCACCCACCGCGACATGGGGCCGGTCGCGCGTTACGTCGGTCCCGAGGTGCCCGCCGAGCAGTTCCTGTGGCAGGACCCGCTGCCTGCAGCGACCGCGACCCTGACCGAGGCGGACGTCGCGGCTCTCAAGGACGCCGTGCGCTCCTCGGGCCTCACGGTCGCCGAGCTCGTGTCCACCGCGTGGGCGTCCGCGTCGTCGTTCCGCGGCAGCGACAAGCGTGGGGGCGCCAACGGTGCTCGCGTCCGGCTCGCCCCGCAGAAGGACTGGGCCGTGAACGACCCGGAGCGGCTCGCACGGGTGATCGCCGCGCTCGAGGAGATCAAGGACGCGTCGGGCACCGGCGTCTCCCTCGCCGACCTCGTCGTCCTCGCGGGCGGCGTGGGCGTCGAGGACGCCGCAGTCGCGGCCGGGCACCCGATCGAGGTGCCGTTCACGCCCGGCCGCGTCGATGCGACGCAGGAGCAGACCGACGTCGAGTCGTTCGGGTATCTCGAGCCCGTCGCCGACGGGTTCCGCAACTACGTGGGACCCGAGGCCTCCATGCCGGCCGAGTACCACCTGGTCGACCGGGCGAACCTCCTCACCTTGAGCGTGCCCGAGATGACGGTGCTCGTGGGCGGGCTGCGGGTCCTGGGCGCGACGTACGACGGGTCGACCCGCGGCGTGCTGACGGACCGGCCCGGGGTGCTGACGAACGACTTCTTCGTCAACCTCCTCGACATGGGAACCCGGTGGAGCGCGCTGGACCCCGGCAAGCACGCCTACCAGGGCGTCGACCGGGCGACCGGCGAGCCGCGGTGGGTCGGCACGCGTGCGGACCTCGTCTTCGGGGCCAACTCCGAGCTGCGTGCCGTCGCCGAGGTCTACGCGTCCGACGACGCGGCCCGACAGCTCGTCGACGACTTCGTCGCCGCCTGGGTCAAGGTCATGGAGCTCGACCGCTTCGACCTGGACCGCTGACCGTCCGCCGTCGGGCCGACCCTCCGGGGCCGGCCCGACGGCCACGGCTCCCCGCACGACGACCCGGAGGCCCCCGCCGATGAGCCAGCAGTCCAGACCGCTCCCCCCGACCGACGTCGTGGCCGACGTCGTCGTGGCCGCCGACGGCTCCGGCGACGCACGCACCGTCCAGGAGGGCGTCGACCTCGCCCCGGCCGGTGCCGACCGCGTCGTCGTCCGCGTCGAGCCCGGCGTCTACCGCGGCCCGGTCGTCGTCGGTCCCGACAAGACGGGCCTCGCGCTCGTCGGGGCCACGGGCGACCCGGACGACGTCGTCATCGTCGACGACCGAGCCAACGGGACACCGCGGCCCGGCGGCGGGACCTGGGGCACGGCCGGCAGCGCGACGGTGACGGTCGCCGGCGACGGCTTCGAGGCGAGGCACGTCACGTTCGCGAACGCGTTCGACGACGCCGCCCACCCCGAGATCGTGAACCGTCAGGCCGTGGCCCTGCGGACGCTGGCCGACCGGGTGGTCCTCGACCACGTCCGGCTCCTCGGCCACCAGGACACGCTGTTCCTCGACTCGCCGGCCGAGGACGTCCGGGTCCGTGTCTACGTGCACGACAGCCACGTCCAGGGCGACGTCGATTTCGTGTTCGGCAGGGCGACGGCCGTGCTCGACGGGTGCACGATCATGGCGCTCCGCCACACCGGCACCCCGAACGGCTACCTCTTCGCACCGAGCACCGCCACGGGCAACCCGCACGGGTTTCTCGTCACGCGCTGCAGCCTCGTCTCCGACGCGGATCCCGGCAGCTACGCCCTCGGGCGACCGTGGCACCCGAGCAGCGCGCCGGGCAACGACCCGCGCGTCGTCGTCCGCGACTCGACGCTGGGCCGCCACCTGGCCGTGGCGGCCCCCTGGGAGCCGATGCACGGGTACGACTGGCTACCCGGTCGCAACGCGGAGCACCACAACGACGGGCCCGGCGCCCTCGTCACCCTGCAGCGACCCCAGCTCGCCGAGGCCGACGCCCGCGCGCACGTCCCCGCGGCGTACCTCGCGGGCGACGACGGCTGGGCGCCCCAGCGGGCGGCAGACCTCAGCGCGGGATGAGCCGGTACGCGCGCGACCCCCGCTCCCACGCGGCGACGAGGTCGTCGGGTGCGGGGGTCCCGTCGTCGTCCCGGCGGACGTCGTTGAGCGACGCGAAGGTCCCGTTCTCCCGGCACATCACGGCGTAGGCGGCGACGACGTCCTCGCGCGAGGTGAGGACCTCGACGTCCACGGTCGTGCGACGGCCGCGGAGCCGGACCTCGAGCGGCTCGCCGGTGCGCAGGTTGCGCCCCCACCGGGCCGGGGTGCCGATCAGCAGGGCGCCGTCGTGCGGGACGTACGCGACCGGCACCGTGTACCGCGTCCCGGACTTGCGTCCGACGACGTACAGGGTGATCAGTCGCCGTCCCGCGAGCCGGTCGAGACCCGGGGTGCGCAGCACCCCGCGGACGACCCGGTTCGCCAGACCCTGCGCGGCGATCGTGCGCGACTCCCCCGCTGCCTGGGGGACGTCGCCGGTGATGGGCTCGCTCATGTCTCGCTCCTCGTCGTTACGTTGGTCGCGTGCGGACCGTCTACCCGGTGGACGGATCACGAGAACCGGAGGTAACACGGTGGACGACGCGGCGCTCTTCGAACCCCACCGGGCGCACCTGCGCGGGGTGGCGTACCGCATGCTCGGCTCCCTCTCCGAGGCCGACGACGCCGTGCAGGAGGCCTGGCTGCGCCTCGCCCGCTCCGACACCGACGGCGTCGCGAACCTCCGCGCCTGGCTCACGACCGTGGTCTCGCGGGTCTGCCTCGACATGCTGCGGTCACGGGCGTCACGCCGGGAGGACCCCCTCGACGTGCACGTGCCCGATCCCGTCGTGCGGCCCCTGCCCGGCCACGGCGTCGAAGCCCCGGACGGTCCCGAGGACCGCGCCGTGCTCGCCGACTCGGTGGGCCTCGCTCTCCTCGTCGTGCTCGACACGCTGTCGCCGTCCGAACGGCTCGCGTTCGTCCTGCACGACGTCTTCGCCGTCCCGTTCGACGAGATCGGGACCGTGCTGGACCGCTCCCCCGGCGCCGCGAAGCAGCTCGCCAGCCGGGCGCGCGCCCGACTCCGCGCCGCCGGCCCGCACGCCGACCCCGGCCGGGTGCGCGGCGCCGACGCACGGCACCACCGCGACGTCGTGCGGGCGTTCGTCGCCGCGTCGCGCGACGGCGACCTCGAGCGGCTCGCCCGGCTGCTGGCCCCGGACGTCACCCTCCACGCCGACGCGGGCGCCGGCCCCGCCGGACCGTCGCGCACCGTCCGGGGCGTGGACGCCGTCGTCGCGCAGGCCCGTCAGTTCGCGGCGCTCTCCTCGGCGGCGCGCGTCGTCCTCGTCAACGGCGTCGCCGGGGTCCTCGTCGCGCCGCGCGGCAAGCCGTTCGCGGTCATCGGCTTCACCGTCGACGACGGCCTGGTCACCGAGCTCGACATCCTCGCGGACCCGGAGCGCCTCGCCCGGCTCGACCTCACCACCGTCCTGAACTGATCGCCGCTGGTTCTGCCCGTTCCGAGGAGCCGGTGCGCCAGCCGCACCGGCGAGCGCACCCTGCGCTCGGCCCGGATATTTGTAAGGGGAATCCACATAATCCGCTCGTACCCGTTGAACAAGCCGCTGCCAGATGTCAAGGATGAACGAGGCACCGCGTGAGCGGCGCTCCCGTCACGATCGACCCGGGCTCCGGTCCGGGACGAGCGAGGAGATCAACGATGCAGTTGAGTTTCAGCACACGAGTCGGCGGCGCACTGGCCGCCGGTGCGATGGCGCTCGTCGGGGGTGTGGCCGGCGCGGCCGCGTTCGCCACGTCGGCCAGCGCCGCAACCAGCACCTGCGCCACCGCATGGAGCGCGTCCTCCGTCTACACCGGCGGCCAGACCGCCAGCGAGAACGGCGTCAACTACAAAGCGAACTGGTGGACCCAGGGCGACGACCCTGCCACGCACAGCGGGGCGGCGGGCAGCGGGCAGCCCTGGACCTCGCAGGGCTCCTGTACCGGCGGGAGCACCGGCGGCGACGACGGAGGTGGTGACGGCGGGAGCACCGGCGGCGGTGACGGCGGCGGCAGCACCGGCGGAGGCACCGGGAGCGCCGACGGCGTCGTCTTCGCCCCGTACAAGGACATCACGGTCTCGATGGACTGGAACACCAGCACCATGCGCACGGCGGCGAGCGGGACCACGCTCCCCCTCGTCGGCGCGAACAGCTTCTACTCGAAGGTCGAGCCGAACCTCGGTGCGATCACGCTCGCGTTCGCGACCGGCACCTGCACGAACGAAGGGTGGGCCGGCGTCAGCGCGTCCAGCTTCATCGCCTCGAACATCGGCGCCCTCGACTCCGCGGGCCTCGACTACATCGTCTCGACCGGCGGGGCTGCAGGGTCCTTCACCTGCGACTCGGGGGCGAACCTCAAGAGCTTCATCGCCCGGTACGCCACCCCGCACATGATCGGGCTCGACTTCGACATCGAGAACGGGATGTCGACGTCGGACATCACGAACCTCGTCAACGCGGCCGCCGAGGCGCAGACCGCCTACCCGAACCTGCGCTTCTCGTTCACGCTCGCCACCTGGGCGGCGTCGGACGGCAGCCACGCCGGTCTCAACTCGCTGGGCACCTCGGTCGTCAACGCGATCAAGGCGTCCTCGCTCACGCACTACACGATCGACCTCATGACCATGGACTACGGCGGCCCGTCGAGCGCCGTGTGCGTCATGTCGGGCGGCCAGTGCGACATGGGCCAGTCGGCGGTCCAGGCGGCCAAGAACCTCGAGTACACGTTCGGCATCCCGGCCGACAAGATCGAGCTCTGCCCCATGATCGCCGCGAACGACGTCGCAGGTGAGAACTTCACGCTCTCCGACGTCGACACCGTGACGAACTACGTCAAGGCGAACGGCCTCGCCGGTATCCGGTACTGGTCGCTCGACCGCGACTCCGGGGTCCAGTACACCAACCGGTTCCTCAGCGACCTCGGGCGCTGACGGACGCACGACGGCGGAGGCCGCCCCAGATCACTGGGGCGGCCTCCGCCGTCGTGCGCCCTCGGCTACCGGGCGCGCTTTTTGTGGCTGGTCCGAGCCCTGAGTGGCGCGGGCAGTCCTGGGCGCTTGGCACAGTATTTATAGTCGAGAGACCTACTCGACGTCGGAGAAGAGCCCCGTGAACGGGACTCCGGTGCCGACCAGCCGCCCGAAGAACTCGCCACCGGCGGGCCCGGCGACCGCAGCAGAAGCCTCCGCATAGCCGTCGAAGTACAGATCGAGCGTCCGGTGTGCGGGCGCGGGTGTCCCGTCCTCCTTCGGCCAGACCTTGGCCGACTCGACCCGGCGCAGCTTCGGAAGCTGCTTCGCAGCGTCGACGATCTCGACGTACTCCCCCTCGAACACTTCCGGGTCCTCGGGGTTGTCGATGGTGAGGGTGATCTTCGTGGTCACGATGTGCTCCTTGGTCTCGAATAGCCGGACTAGGGCGTGTCTCCAAACCGTTTGGTCGGGCGCGCGGCAGACTCGCGGGGTGAGTTCGAGGACGTCGGTGTTGACCGATGAGCAGTGGGAGCGGATCGCACCGTTCATGCCGAAGGCGGGCCCGAAGGGCGGTCGCCCGCACGCGGATCACCGTGTGGTGATGGAAGGGATCATCTACCGGTATCGGACGGGGATCCCCTGGCGGGACCTGCCCCGTGAGACCTTCGGCCCGTACCAGACGGTCTGGAAGCGGCATCACCGGTTCGTGGTGGACGGGACGTGGGACCAGATCTGGTCGGCGCTGCTCGCGCAGGCGGACGCGGACGGGCAGATCGACTGGGAGGTCGCGGTCGACTCCACGATCAACCGGGCCCACCAGCACGCGACGAACACGACCCGTCCCGAGCAGGACACGGGGGGCCGCGGCGAATCACAAGAACCGCGACCGTGAGCCTGTCCACAACGAACCTGCAGGTCACGGGATCGGAAGATCTCGTGGTGGGCTGACGACCAAGGTCCACCACGCGGTGGACGGTCGGGGCCGGCCCTTGGCCGCGGTCGTGACCGCTGGGCAGTGTCACGACGGCCAGCAGCTCAAGGCCGTCCTGGCCGACGTCTGGGTACCCCGCGAGGTCGGTCGCCCACGCACGACGCCGGACGCGTTGCTCGCGGACAAGGCCTACTCGTCCGCAGCCACCCGCGCCGACCTGCGCGCCCGGCGCATCCAGGCCGTGATCCCCGAACGCGCCGACCAGAAGGCCAACCGCAAGCGCAAGGGCTCCGCCGGCGGTCGGCCACCGGTGACTGACTTCGAGAAGTACAAGAAGCGCAACGTCGTCGAACGGTCCTTCAACCTGCTCAAACAGTGGCGCGCCCTGGCCACCCGTTACGACAAGCACGCCACGATCTACCGCGGCGCGGTCGTCCTGGCCGCCATCATCGTCTGGCTACGCAGTTAGGAGACACGCCCTAGTACGTCTACTTAGAAGCTCGAGAGCGAGTCCCGCGACGAGGCAACCCCTGAAGCGGGTCGCGCAACGCGCGAGGGAGTCGGCTCCGGGGCCGGAGGGTGCCAGCTCGAGGACGGGGCGGCGCCGCGCGGCCGAGCACGAGGCTGCGCGAGCGGATCCACGCGAGCGTGGTCCTCATCGCCTGGGAATGACGGATGGCTCGAACCCACGATCCGTGGGTTCGAGCCATTCCGATGTCCTGCGACATCACCTGTGTCGGGCTGACAGGATTTGAACCTGCGACCCCTTGACCCCCAGTCAAGTGCGCTACCAAGCTGCGCCACAGCCCGTCGGTGCCGATCAGCCCCGCCGAAGGCGGGACCTCGCACACCGAGGTGGTCCCTCAGGACCGACGGTAATGCTACCCCAACTCGACCCCCTCCCCCGACCACATTCGGTCTCCGACCTCGCGCGACGGGGTCGGCCCAGGTCGTGCGAAACGCCAGCCTGTCCCCCTACGGTGGAACCGTCCGGCGATGCTCCCACGCCCCAGGAGGCCTGTGATGCGGTTCGACTACGACTACGTGATCGTCGGTGGCGGGATGTCCGCCGACACGGCCGCCCGCGGGATCCGGGAGCTCGACCCGGACGGCAGCATCGCGATCCTGTCGGAGGACGTCGACGAGCCGTACGAGCGTCCGCCGCTGTCGAAGGACCTGTGGCGCGACGAGGACCGCTCCCCCGACTCGGTGTACCTCGGCACGGCCGACGCCGCCCGCGCCGACGTGCGCACGTCGACCCGCGTGACGAGCGTCGACCGCGAGCGTCACGTCGTGACCGCGAACGACGACGACGAGTACGGCTATCGCGCCCTGCTGCTCGCGACCGGTGGGCGGCCGCGCGAGCTGGACCTGCCGCCGAGCCCGCGCGTCGTCTACTTCCGGTCGTTCGGCGACTACCACCGCACGCGCGAGCTCGCCGACGAGGCGCGCGCACAGGCGGGCGACCCGGACGCGGGGCGCGTGGTCGTCGTCGGCGGCGGCTACATCGGCACGGAGGTCGCGGCCGGGCTCGCGATGGCGGGGGCGCCTGTGACGTACCTGACGTCCGACCCGATCCCGGGCGCGTCGACCTACCCCGAGGTCCTGGCCCGCCGGATCGAGGCGCGCTACGCCGAGCACGGGGTCGACGTCGTCACGAGGGCCCGGGCGAAGAGGCTGGAGCAGACCGAGGCGGACCGGGTCCTCGTGCATGCCGAGGTCGACGGCTCGCCGGTCACGCTGTCCGGGCTCGGCGTGGTGGTGGGCTTCGGGATCGAGCCCAACGTGGAGCTCGCGGTCGCGGCGGGGATCGACGTCGACGAGGACCAGCAGGGCGTCGTCGTCGACGAGGCGCTGCGCACGAGCGACCCGGACGTGTTCGCGGCGGGCGACATCGCGCTCTATCCCGACCGCCTGCTGGGGACCCGGCGCGTCGAGCACGTGGACCACGCGCAGCAGTCGGGCCGGACGGCGGGGCGCAACATGGCGGCGTCCGTGCTCGGCAACGAGCTCGGCCCGTACGAGCACACGCCGTTCTACTACTCCGACATCTTCGACCTCGGGTACGAGGCGGTGGGCGTGCTCGACGCGAGCCTGGACCTCGTGGAGGACTGGGCGCCGGGCGCCGAGGGCGACACGGGCGTCGTGTACTACGTCGGGGCCGAGGACTCGGACGAGGCGGGCAAGCTCAAGGGCGTGCTGCTGTGGAACGTGTGGGACTCGACGGACCGGGCGCGCGAGCTCCTCGCGGAGTTCCACGAGCCCGGGTCGGTCGCGGGCCCGGACGACCTGCGGGGCCGCATCCCGACCACGTGATCCGCGCCCGCCGCTCGGCAGGAGACGGTGGTGCGGATCAGCGCTTGCGCTTCTCGCGCACCCGCACGGAGATCTCGATCGGCGACCCCTCGAAGCCGAACGTCTCGCGCAGCCGGCGCTCGATGAAGCGGCGGTAGCCGGCCTCGAGGAACCCCGACGCGAAGACGACGAAGCGCGGGGGCCGCGTGGACGCCTGCGTCGCGAACAGGATGCGCGGCTGCTTGCCGCCCCGCAGCGGGTGCGGGTGGGCCGCGACGAGCTCGCCGAGGAACGCGTTGAGCCGCCCGGTCGGGATGCGCCGGTCCCACGACTCGAGCGACCGCTCGAGCGCGGGCACGAGCCGGTCCGCGTGCCAGCCGGTCTTGGCGGAGACGTTCACGCGGGGCGCCCACTGCACCTGGACGAGCTCGCGCTCGATCTCGCGCTCCAGGTAGTGGCGGCGGTCCTCGTCCATGAGGTCCCACTTGTTGTAGGCGATGACGAGGGCGCGGCCGGCGTCGACGACCTGGGAGATCACGCGGGTGTCCTGCTCGGTGAGCGTCTCGGACGCGTCGAGCAGCACGACGGCGACCTCCGCCTTCTCGATCGCGGCCTGCGTGCGCAGGCTCGCGTAGAAGTCGGCACCCTTCGTCTGGTGGACGCGTCGCCGGATGCCGGCGGTGTCGACGAACCACCACGGGATCCCCTTGAGCTCGACGAGCTCGTCGACGGGGTCGCGCGTGGTGCCCGCGGTCTCGTGCACGACGACGCGCTCGGCGCCCGCGAGCTTGTTGAGCAGCGACGACTTGCCGACGTTGGGGCGCCCGACGAGCGCGACGCGACGCGGCCCCTCGGGGAGCGCGACGCCGTGCGCCGACTCGGTGGGCAGCGCGGCCATGGCGGCATCGAGCAGGTCACCCGTCCCGCGGCCGTGCAGCGACGAGACCGGGTAGGGCTCACCGAGCCCGAGGCTCCACAGCGCGGTCGCGTCGGCCTCCCCGCGCGGTCCGTCCACCTTGTTGGCGCACAGCACCACGGGCTTCTTGGACTTGCGCAGCAGCCGGACCACGTCCTCGTCGGTCGCGGTCGCGCCGACCGTCGCGTCGACGACGAAGACCACCGCGTCCGCGAGCGCGATGGCGACCTCGGCCTGCTCGGCCACGCGCGCGTCGATGCCGGCGACGTCGACCTCCCAGCCGCCCGTGTCGACGAGGGTGAACCGGCGGCCGGCCCACTCGGCGGGGTAGCTGACGCGGTCGCGCGTCACGCCGGGCGTGTCCTCGACGACGGCCTCGCGGCGCCCGAGGATGCGGTTGACGAGCGTGGACTTGCCGACGTTCGGACGCCCGACGACGGCGAGGACGGGCAGGACCTCGGGCTGCTCGCCCTGGTCCTCCGCGAGCTCGCCGACGTCGAGGAGGGCGAGGTCGGCGTCGTCGAGCTCGTACTCGCGCAGGCCGGCGCGCAGCGCCCGCTCGCGGGTCGCGTCGTCGGCGGCGTCGGCTGCGCTGTCCAGGTCGTCGAGCACGCCGGACTCCGGCAGGTCGGGGGTGGTCATGCGTCGATTCTCCCAGGTGCGGGGCCCGACGACGAACCACGGCCTCTCAGTCCCGCAGCGGGTCGTCGCCCGGGAGCTGGATGCCGGTGCGCGCGCTCACGGCGTGCACGTGCGCGGCGAGCCCGTCGCGGATGGTCTCGGCGGCCCGGGCGATCGCGTCCTTGCCGCTCACGCCCGCCTCGCGCACCACGGTGATCGGGGCGCCGAACTCGACGTGCAGGCGCGCGCGGAGCCGCGGCAGGCTGTTGACGCTGCGCCCGGTGCGGCGCGTCCCGAGCATGGCCGTGGGGACGACGGGCGCGTGACCGTTGAGGGCGAGCCACGCGATCCCGGCGCGGGCACCCGCGAAGTCCCCGCGCCCGCGCGTGCCTTCGGGGAACACGCCGACGGCGTCGCCGCGCCGCAGCACGCCGAGCCCGGTGGCCAGCGCGCGCCGTCCGCCCTCGCGGTCCACGGGGATCTGCCCGGACGCCTTGAGGACCCAGCCGACCGGGCCGACCCACATCGACTCCTTGACGAGGATGTGCAGCCCGCGGGGCGCGACCCCGAGGAGCAGCGGCCCGTCGAGGAGGCCGGTGTGGTTCGCGGCGACGATCACCGGACCCTCGGTCGGGACGTGCTCGGCCCCGACGACGCGGGCGTTCCAGACGACGCGACCCAGGAACCGGCCGACCCACCGCGACCACGCCGGTCCGGCGGCGCTCGGGAGGACCTGGCTCACGCGCGGCGCCCCGCTCATGCGTCTGCGGCGTCGGCCTTCGCGGCCGGCGCGGTGAGCTGCGCGACGACGGCGAGCACCGCGTCCACGGTCTGGTCGAAGTCGAGCTCGGACGAGTCGACTGTCGCGACGCCGTCGGCCGCGACGTGGAACTGCGAGACCGTGGAGTCGTCGGCGTCGCGGCGCACGATCTGGTCGCGCGTGGCCTCGACGGCGTCCTGCCCGGCGGAGCCGTGCAGCTCGCGGGCCCGACGCGCGAGGCGCGCCTCCTCGCTCGCCGTCAGCAGGACGCGGACGTCGGCGTCGGGCGCCACGACGGTGGTGATGTCGCGGCCCTCGGCGACGATCCCGCGTCCGTCGGAGAAGCCCTCGAGCTTCTCCGCGTCGATCGCGGCCCGCTGCAGACGACGCAGCTCGTCCCGGACCGCCAGGTTGGTGGCGACGGCGCTCACCGCGGTCGAGATCTCGGTGGTGCGGATCGCGGCACCGACGTCCTCGCCGCCGACGTGCACGGCGGGGGCGTCGGGGTCGACGCCCATCTCGAGCGGCATGGCGACCACCGCGCGCGCGACGGCGTCCTCGTCGGCGAAGTCGACGTCCTCGTGGCGGCACCACCAGGTCGCCGCCCGGTACATGGCGCCCGTGTCGAGGTACGCGAGGCCGAGCCGACGGGCCACGGCCCGGGAGACGCTGGACTTGCCGGAGCCCGAGGGCCCGTCGATGGCGATGACGATGGTCACGTGCGTGCGATCCGTCCTGCTGGTGGTGGGAGGGTGTGCCGGGAAGGAGACTACTGCGCCCGCCGGGTCGTTCTCACTGCGCGAGGTCCCGGCGCAGGGCCGTCGCGCCGTGGAGGTAGACGTGCCTGACGGCGCCGCGCGGCACGTCGAGGTCCGCGTGCGCCATGAGCCGCACCACGCGGGGCAGCGCGTGCGGGACGGCGATCTCGACGGCACACAGGAGCGGGACGTCGCCGAGCCCCATCTCGCGGGCCGCCGCGGCGGGGAAGTCGCTCGTGAGGTCGGGCGTGCACGTGAAGACCACGGAGATCAGCGCCTCGGTGTCGACCTCGTTCTGCGCCAGCACCTCGGCGACGAGCTCACGGGTGCGTGCGAACAGGTGCTCGCGCTCGTCGACGTCGAGCTGTGTCGCGCCGCGGATCGCCCGGACCGCCATCAGCGCCTCCCCCTCACAGCCCGACCGACGCCATGAGCGTGCCGAGCTCGTCGCGCCCGAGCACGCGCGTGCGACCCGGCTTGAGGGTCGCGAGGTGCACGGGCCCGATCTGGGTGCGCAGCAGCCGCGTCACCGGGAAGCCGAGCTGGTCGAACAGGCGGCGCACGACCCGGTTGCGCCCCTCGTGGAGCTGGATCTCGACGAGCGACTGCTGCGGCGTGCGGTCCACGACCCGGTAGTGGTCGGCCTTCACGGGACCGTCCTCGAGCTCGACGCCGCGCAGCACCGTGCGGCGCAGGCTGTCCGGGACGCGTCCGTCCAACGTCACGAGGTACGTCTTGGGGACCTCGTAGCGCGGGTGCATGAGCCGGTTCGCGAGCTCGCCGTCGTTCGTCAGCAGCAGCAGTCCCTCGCTGTCCGTGTCGAGGCGGCCCACGTGGTACAGCCGCTCGGACCGGTCCGCGACGAACGGTGCGAGGTCGGGCCGGCCCTCGTCGTCGTGCATGGACGAGACCACGCCCAGCGGCTTGTTGAGCGCGAGCGTCACGAGCGACGTGTCGAGCTGCACGCGCAGCCCGTCCACGTGGACGACGGCCTTCGCGGGGTCGACGCGGAGCCCGAGCTCACGCACGCGCGCGCCGTCGACCTCCACGCGGCCCGCGGCGATGATCTCCTCGCACGCCCGGCGGGAGCCGTACCCGGCGGTCGCGAGCACCTTCTGCAGGCGCACTCCGTCCGGGTCGTGGACGTCCCTGTGCTGGACGTCCCTGTGCTGGACGGCCTTGCGCTGGCCGGCCCGGCGCTGGCCGGCCTCGTCCTGGCCATCAGTGCGCCGGCGGCGGGGCGGTCGGGCTGGGCTCACGGGTCTCCTCGTTCGGTCGTCTGCGCTGCGGTCAGCCCTGCTGCGGCGCGGTGTCGCGGCCGGGCCGGGGCGCGGTGAGCGCCGTCTCGATCGCGTCATCGAGCGTGTCGAGGTCCGGCAGGTGCGGGGCCAGCGGCGGCAGCTCGTCGAGCGACGAGAAGCCCATCCGCTCCAAGAAGTATCCCGTAGTCCCGTACAGGACCGCACCCGTCGACGGGTCCGTGCCCACCTCGGCCACCAGGCCGCGCGACGTGAGGGTCCGCACGACGCCGTCCACGTTCACCCCGCGCACCGCCGACACCTGCCCACGCGTGACGGGCTGGCGGTACGCGACCACGGCAAGGGTCTCGAGGGCCGCCTGGGTCAGGCGCGCCGTCTGCCCCTCCAGCACGAACCGTCCGACGACGTCCGCGAACGCGGGCGCGGAGTAGATCCGCCATCCCCCGGCGGCCTCGCGCAGCTCGAACCCGCGCGGCGGCGCGACGACCTCGCCGTCGACCTCGCCCCGGTACGCGGCGGCGAGCTCACGGAGCACCGACTCGACCTCGGCCACGGGCAGCGCGACGACGCTCGCCAACCGGTCCACGGGCACCGGCTCGTCGACGACCATGAGGATCGCCTCGAGCGCCGCGTGCACGCCGCCCGGGAGCGCGTGGACGTCGGGGACCTCGAGGACCTCGGGCTCGGGCCCCCCTGCTGCGTCGTCGGGCTCCGGCGGGGCCGGCTCCGGGAGCAGCTCGTCGGTCATGCGGGTACCTCCTGCGGGTCGGTCACGTCGTCGTAGTCCGTGCTCAGCGCGTCGGCCGTGTCGTCGGCGCCGCCCGCCCAGCGCACGGTGAGCTCGCCGAGCGGCGCGACCTGGTCGAAGCCGACGAGCCCCTCGCGGAACAGCTCGAGCAGGGCCAGGAACCGGGCGACGACGACCACCACCTCCCCCGCGTCGGCGGTGAGCGCGCGGAACGTCGCGGCGCCGTCGTGCCGGAGCCGGTCCGCGAGGGCGACCGCCTGCTCCCGGACGCTGACCGCGGGCGCGTGCAGGTGAGCGAGGTCGACGCCGGGGGGCGGCGCCTTCGGGGCGAGCGCGCGCGCCCCGAGCCGAGCCAGCTCGTCCGGGCCGACCTGCCAGACGAGCTCGGGCAGCAAAGCCGCGAGGTGCGGCTCCAGGGCCACGACGCGCGGGAACCGGCGTCCCTCGCTGTCGAGGCGTTCGCGCACGACGTCGGCGACCTGCTTGTAGGCGCGGTACTGCAGGAGCCGGGCGAACAGGAGGTCGCGCGCCTCGAGCAGCTCGAGGTCCTCGGCGTCGTCGATCTCGCCCGTCGGGAGCAGCCGCGCGGCCTTGAGGTCGAGGAGGGTCGCGGCCACCACGAGGAACTCGCTCGCGGTCGACAGGTCCCACCCCGTGCCCGTGCCGTCCGAGGCCGCGGTCTCGGCCGCGCGGATGTAGCCGATGAACTCGTCGGTCACCTGGCCGAGCGCGACCTCGGTGATGTCGAGCTTGTGCTTGGAGATCAGGGACAGCAGCAGGTCGAACGGGCCGGAGAAGTTCTCCAGGTGGACCTCGAAGCCCCCGTCGCGACCGACGGCCTCGGCGGTCCCTGCGCTCTCCGCGGAGTGCGCCTCAGGCGGCGTCGCCACGCGCGACCAGCTCCCGGGCGAGCTGCCGGTACGCCGTCGCGCCGGCGTGCGTCGGGGCGTACACCGTGATCGGCTCGGCGGCGACGGACGCGTCGGGGAACTTCACCGTCCGACCGATCACGGTGTGGAACAGGGTGTCGCCGAACGCCTCGTACACGCGCTGGACGACCTCGCGCGCGTGCAGGGTCCGCGAGTCGAACATGGTCGCGAGGATCCCGTCGACCTCCAGGCGCGGGTTGAGGCGGTCACGCACCTTCTCGATCGTCTCGACCAGCAGCGCGACGCCGCGCAGCGCGAAGAACTCGCACTCGAGCGGGATCATCACGCCGTGCGCGGCAGTCAGCGCGTTCACGGTCAGCAGGCCGAGCGACGGCTGGCAGTCCACGAGGATCACGTCGTAGTCGTCCACGACGTCGCGCAGCGCACGCGACAGGACGCTCTCGCGCGCCACCTCCCCGACGAGCTGCACCTCGGCCGCCGACAGGTCGATGTTGGCGGGCACCAGGTCGAGGCCGTCGATGTCCGTCGTGCGCAGGACGTCGCGCAACGAGGTGCCGCGCTCCATCATCGCGTTGTAGATCGTGCGGTCGAGCTCGTTCGGGTTGACGCCCAGGCCCACCGACGCGGCGCCCTGCGGGTCGAAGTCGACGACGAGCACGCGCCGCCCGTACTCGGCCAGCGCCGCGCCCAGGCTGATGGTGGTCGTCGTCTTGCCGACGCCGCCCTTCTGGTTGCACAGGGCGATGATGCGCCCGGGCCCGTGCGAGCCGAGCGGCTCGGGGACGGGGAACTCCGGCAGCTCCCGACCCACCGGGTCGAGCAGGGGGCCCTGCGGCTCCGGGTGGGGCAGCGTGGCCGACAGGGTCGGCAGCGTCTGCTCGGTGCTCTCGCTCGATGCCTGGCTGCTCACGCAGCCAACCTACAACAGCGTTCCCGCGCAGGTTCGGAGCGCCGCCGGGCGTGCCGGACTCCGCGTCCGAGGGGCGTCGGCCCGGCCCCGCGCCCGTCAGCCCAGCGCGCGCGGGTGGGTCGCGGCGTACACCTCGCGCAGGGCGTCAGGGGTCACGAGCGTGTACAGCTGCGTCGTCGTGACGGACGCGTGCCCCAGCAGCTCCTGGACGACGCGCACGTCGGCGCCGCCGGCGAGCAGGTGGGTCGCGAACGAGTGCCGCAGGGTGTGCGGCGAGACGTGCGCGCCCAGTCCCGCACGCTCCGCGGCGCCACGCAGCACCGCCCAGGCGCTCTGCCGGCTCATCCGCGCGCCGCGCGCGTTGAGGAACACCGCAGGCGTGCCGCGACCTCGGGCGGCCAGCTCGGGCCGCGAACACACCAGGTACGCCCCGACGGCGCGGGCGGCGAAGGATCCGACGGGGACGACGCGCTCCTTGCGCCCCTTGCCGAACAGCCGCACCGCGGGGGCGTCGCCGTCGAGGTCGAGGTCGTCGATGTCGAGGCTCACGGCCTCCGAGATGCGCGCCCCCGTCGAGTAGACGAGCTCGAGCAGGGCCGCGTCGCGCACGGGGACCGCGCCCTCCCCCGCGCCGGCCGCCTCGAGGAGGCGCCCCACGTCCTCGACGCTGATGGCCTTCGGCAGGCGCCGCTCGCGCGCGGGCGCGCGGACGTCGTGGGCCGGGTTCGCGGCGGCGAGCCCCTCGCCCTCGCAGAAGCCGTGCCAGCCGCGGACGGCGGCCAGGCAGCGCGCCGTCGACGACGCCGACAGGACCGCGCGCCCGTCGCCGCCCGAGCGGAGCGCCACGACGAACTCCTGCACGTGGGCGGCGGTGACGTCGGCGGGCACCTCGACGCCGCGCGCCTCGAGGTAGCCGACGTAGCGGGCCAGGTCGCGGCGGTACGCGGAGGTGGTGTTGACCGAGAGGCCGCGCTCGACCGTCAGGTGGGCGAGGTACTGGTCGAGCGCGTCGCGCAGGGTCTCAGCCATCGGACGACGGCGACGCTCAGAACGGGAGGAACACGTCGACGCACACCGCGACCGACAGCAGCGTGAGATAGGTGATCGACGCGTGGAAGACCTTCATCGCGCCGAGCTTGCCGCGCTCCGGGTGGTCGGCCCGGTGCAGCAGGCGGACGCACAGGAGCAGGAACCACGCACCGAGCGCGACCGCGGCCACGGTGTAGAACCACGTCATGTCGGCGAGCGGCACGAGCGCGAGCGAGCACGCGATCATCGCGACCGTGTACCAGATCATCTCGCGCGCGACCCGCGCGTCCTTCGCGACGACCGGGAGCATCGGCACGCCCGCGTTCGCGTAGTCGCGCTTGAACTTCATCGACAGCGGCCAGTAGTGCGGCGGCGTCCAGAAGAACACCACGCCGAACAGCGCGACCGGCGCCCAGGAAAGCGACCCGGTGACGGCCGACCACCCGATGAGCACCGGCATGCAGCCGGCGACCCCACCCCAGACAATGTTCTGCGACGTCCGGCGCTTGAGGATGATCGTGTAGAAGACGACGTACAGGACGATCGCCCCGACCGCGAGCAGCGCGGACATCGCGTTGACGAACGCGAGCAACCACACCGTCGAGACCGCGCCGAGCGCGAGCCCGAACGTGAGCGCGGCCGGCCCGCTGATCTCGCCCGTCGCCGTCGCGCGCTTGCGCGTCCGGTTCATGAGCCGGTCGATGTCGCGGTCCACGTAGCAGTTGAGGACGTTCGCGCTGCCGGCCGCGAGCGCCCCGCCGACGAGGGTCGCGACGAGCAGCCACACGGACGGGAACCCGCGGTCGGCCAGGATCATCGTCGGGACGGTCGTGACGAGGAGCAGCTCGATGATGCGGGGCTTGGTCAGCGCGACGTAGGAGCCGACACGGTGGCGGGCGCGGCCCCACCGCGTGCTCGGGTCGCTCGGAGCGACGCCCGTGCCCCCGACGGTGCCGAGATGGGGCGCGTCGTTCGTCGCTGCCTGGCTCATGGTGGTCACGCGGGCCGTGTTTCCGTTCGTCGAGTGGGGGGTTCCGCGCCGGGGCGCGTCGCGGCTCCATGGTACGTCGTCCGGCGCGCCCGCGAGGGCGGCGACCGGGGTGCGCACCGGGACGTACCGCACGGTGAGCGTCCAGGTGACGGACCGGGCCGGGCGCTCGTGCGCTGGACTCGGTAGGGTGGAAGACGGCGCGCGGACAGCCCTCAGACCCGCTCGCGCGCCCGCACCGGCGGAGCCGTGCCCTGCGGAGAGCCATTCTTCCGCGACGGGACCCCTCGGCCGCCGGGTGACGAAGCGCACACCGCGCCTAGTCACGCGCACGACGACACGCACAGTGCTGCGAGGGCTGCGCTCCTCGCGCAGGAAAGAGGTTCGGTGAACGCGTTCACACCAGCAGGGCTGCCGCTCGAGTGGTCCGAGCTCGACGACCAGGCGGTCAAGACCATCAAGGCGCTCGCCGCCGACGCGGTGGAGAAGACGGGCAACGGGCACCCCGGGACCGCGATCTCCCTCGCGCCCGCCGCGTACCTGCTGTTCCAGAAGTTCCTGCGCCACGACCCGTCCGACTCGCACTGGGTGGGTCGCGACCGGTTCGTCCTGTCGGCGGGCCACTCGTCGCTCACGCTGTACCTGCAGCTCTTCCTGTCGGGGTACGGGCTGGAGCTGAAGGACATCGAGTCGCTGCGCACGTGGGGCTCGCTCACGCCGGGCCACCCGGAGTACGGGCACACGAACGGCGTCGAGATCACGACCGGCCCGCTCGGGCAGGGGCTCGCCTCCGCGGTCGGCATGGCGTTCGCGTCGCGCCGCGAGCGGGGGCTCTTCGACCCGAACTCGGCCGCGGGCGAGAGCCCGTTCGACCACACCATCTGGACGATCGCCGGTGACGGCGACCTGCAGGAGGGCGTGACGTCGGAGGCGTCGTCGCTCGCGGGCCACCAGAAGCTCGGCAACCTCGTGGTGATCTACGACCAGAACCACATCTCCATCGAGGACGACACGAACGTCTCGTTCAGCGAGGACGTCCTGGCCCGGTACGAGGCGTACGGCTGGCACGTCCAGCGCGTCGACTGGACGAACGGCGGCACGGGCTACGGCGAGGACGTGCACGCGCTCGCCGGGGCGCTCGAGGCGGCGCGGGCCGAGACGGGCAAGCCGTCGATCATCGCGCTGCGCACGGTGATCGGCTGGCCGTCGCCCACCAAGCAGAACACGGGCAAGATCCACGGGTCGGCGATGGGTGCGGACGAGGTCAAGGGCCTCAAGGTCGAGCTCGGCCTGGACCCCGAGGCGAGCTTCGCGATCTCCGACGAGGTCCTGGCGCACGCCCGCAAGGTCGGCGACCGGGGCACCGAGCTCCGTTCGCACTGGGACACGGCGTTCGAGGCCTGGCAGGACGCGAACCCCAGCGGGGCCGCGCTGCTCGAGCGGATGTCGACCCGGACCCTGCCCGAGGGCTGGGCCGACGCGCTGCCGACGTTCGAGCCCGGCAAGGACAGCTCGACGCGCGCCGCGTCGGGCAAGGTCCTCGGCGCCCTCGCGCCGGTCCTGCCCGAGCTGTGGGGCGGGTCCGCGGACCTGGCGGAGTCGAACAACACGACGATGGAGGGCGAGCCGTCCTTCATCCCGGGTGAGCACTCCACCAAGGCGTGGACGGGCAACGAGTACGGCCGCACGCTGCACTTCGGCATCCGCGAGCACGCCATGGGAGCGATCCTCAACGGGATCGTCCTGCACGGCGGGACCCGCGCGTACGGCGGCACGTTCCTCGTGTTCTCCGACTACATGCGTCCGGCGGTCCGGCTCGCGGCCCTCATGCAGATCCCGTCGACGTTCGTGTGGACGCACGACTCGATCGGCCTGGGCGAGGACGGCCCCACGCACCAGCCCGTCGAGCACCTGGCGGCGCTGCGCGCGATCCCCGGTCTCGACGTCGTCCGCCCGGCGGACGCCAACGAGGTCGCGTGGGCGTGGCGCACCGTGCTCGGGCACACCGACCGTCCCGCAGGCATCGTCCTGACGCGCCAGAACGTCCCGACGTTCCCGCGTGGCACCGACGGCTTCGCGGACGCGTCCGGCGTCGCGAAGGGCGCGTACGTCCTGGTCGACGGCGCGGACGACGGCAGCACGCCGGACGTGATCCTCCTGGGCACCGGCTCCGAGGTGCAGCTCGCCGTGCAGGCGCGCGAGCAGCTCGCCGCCGACGGCATCAAGGCCAGGGTCGTGTCGGTCCCCTCGCGCGAGTGGTTCGACGCGCAGGACGCCGAGTACCGCGAGTCGGTCCTGCCGGCCGCCGTCAAGGCGCGCGTGTCGGTCGAGGCGGGCGTCGCGCAGGGCTGGCGCGAGCTGGTCGGCGACGCCGGCCGGATCGTGAGCCTCGAGCACTTCGGGGCGTCGGCCGACTTCAAGACGCTGTACCGCGAGTTCGGCATCACGGCCGACGCGGTGGCCGCCGCCGCCCGGGAATCCCTGGCGGCCGTCCGGGGCTGAACCCGAAGAGCGTGACCTGCCCGGGCACCGCGACCGCGGTGCCCGGGCCCGGTCCCCCGGAGGAACGGAACACGGGCGGGCCGGAACCATCCGGAGAGGAAGCGATCAGCGTGTCCGACAGCACCACCCCCAGCCCCACGCGTGCTCTGAGCGAGCAGGGCGTCTCCATCTGGCTCGACGACCTGTCCCGTGAGCGCCTGCGCACCGGCAACCTCGCCGAGCTCGTCGCGTCGCGCGACGTCGTCGGCGTCACCACCAACCCCACGATCTTCGCCGCCGCCGTCTCGAAGGGCGATGCCTACGACGAGCAGCTCGCGGCGCTCGCCGCCGCCGGGACCCCGGCGGAGGAGGCCGTCTGGACGATCGTGACCGACGACGTCCGGGCCGCCGCCGACGTGCTGCGCCCCGTGTTCGACGCGACCGACGGCGTCGACGGCCGGGTCTCGATCGAGGTCGACCCGCGCCTCGCCCGCGACACCGACGCGACGGTCGCGCTCGCCCAGCAGCTGTGGAAGACCGTCGACCGCCCGAACGTCATGATCAAGATCCCGGCGACCGTCGAGGGCCTGCCCGCCATCACGCGGACCCTCGCCGAGGGCATCTCGGTGAACGTGACGCTGATCTTCTCGCTCGAGCGGTACGCCGCCGTGATCGACGCGTTCTTCGCCGGCGTCGAGGGGGCGAAGGCTGCCGGCCTCGACCTGTCGAAGCTCGGGTCGGTCGCGTCCTTCTTCCTGTCCCGCGTGGACACCGCCGTCGACAAGGCGCTGACCGCCGTCGGCTCGCCCGAGGCGCTCGAGGCGCGTGGCACGGCAGCCCTCGCCAACGCCCGGCTCGCGTACGAGCTCTTTCAGGAGCGCTTCGCCTCCGACCGCTGGCAGGCGCTCGCCGACGCCGGCGCGCACGTGCAGCGCCCGCTGTGGGCGTCGACGGGCACGAAGAACCCCGACTACTCCGACACGATGTACGTGACCGAGCTCGTCGCGGCCGACGAGGTCAACACGATGCCGGAGAAGACGCTCGACGCGGTCGCCGACCACGGCGTCGTCACGGGCGACACCATCGCCGGGACGTTCGAGTCCTCGCGCGAGCACCTGCGCGCGATCGAGTCGTTCGGCGTCTCGATGGCCGAGGTGACCGCGAAGCTCGAGTCGGACGGCGTCGACTCGTTCGTCACGAGCTGGGAGGAGCTGCTCGACACCATCACCGCCGGGCTCGAGCGCCAGGCCGGGAGCGGGAGCTGAGCGTGCCGCCCACCCCGACCCGCGACCCCATCCCACGAGAGGACGTCCAGACCCCGTGAGCCCCGTCAAGATCAGCGCCGGGAACAACCCGCTGCGCGACCCCCGCGACCTGCGCCTGCCGCGCATCGCGGGGCCCTGCGGTCTCGTCATCTTCGGCGTGACCGGCGACCTCGCCCGCAAGAAGCTCCTGCCGGCCGTGTACGACCTGGCCAACCGCGGGCTCCTCCCGCCGGGCTTCGCACTCACCGGGTTCGCCCGGCGCGAGTGGGACAACCAGGACTTCGCGAAAGTCGTGCACGACGCCGTCAAGGAGCACGCCCGCACCCCGTTCCGCGAGGAGACCTGGAAGCAGCTCGCGGAGGGCATCCGCTTCGTCCAGGGCGAGTTCGGCGACGAGGAGGCGTTCGAGCGCCTGCGCACGACCGTCGAGGAGCTCGACCGCGACCGCGGCACCAACGGCAACCACGCCTTCTACCTGTCGATCCCCCCGAGCGCCTTCCCCCAGGTCTGCGAGCAGCTCTCGCGGTCCGGGCTGTCGCACTCCGGGCCCGACGCGTGGCGCCGTGTGGTCATCGAGAAGCCGTTCGGCCACGACCTCGAGTCCGCTCAGGAGCTGTCGGGAGTCGTGTCGAAGGTCTTCTCCCCCGACTCCGTGTTCCGCATCGACCACTACCTGGGCAAGGAGACGGTCCAGAACCTGCTCGCGCTGCGCTTCGCGAACCAGCTCTACGAGCCGATCTGGAACTCGAACTACGTCGACCACGTCCAGATCACCATGGCCGAGGACATCGGCATCGGCGGCCGGGCCGGGTACTACGACGGGATCGGCGCCGCGCGCGACGTCATCCAGAACCACCTGCTCCAGC
The DNA here is from genome assembly GCF_009429125.1 of Luteimicrobium xylanilyticum. Classification (GTDB taxonomy): domain Bacteria; phylum Actinomycetota; class Actinomycetes; order Actinomycetales; family Cellulomonadaceae; genus Luteimicrobium; species Luteimicrobium xylanilyticum. The sequence continues at coordinate 1,950,534 of NZ_CP045529.1, read as the reverse complement.
TCCTCGCGCTGACCGCGATGGAGGAGCCCCTGAGCTTCGACGCCGCGGACCTGCGCGCCGAGAAGATCAAGGTCCTCTCCGCGGTCCGGCTCCCCCACGACCTGGGCAAGCACACCGCACGCGGGCAGTACACGCACGGTTGGCAGGGTGGCGAGGAAGTCGTCGGATTCCTCGAGGAGGAGGGCTTCAACCCGCACTCCACCACGGAGACGTTCGCCGCGATCCGCGTCGACATCGACAACCGCCGGTGGGCGGGCGTGCCGTTCTACCTGCGTACCGGCAAGCGGCTGGGTCGGCGCGTGACCGAGGTGGCCGTCGTCTTCAAGCGCGCGCCGCACCTGCCGTTCGAGTCGTCCCAGACGGCCGAGCTCGGGCACAACGCTCTCGTCATCCGCGTGCAGCCCGACGAGGGCGTCACCATCCGCTTCGGCGAGAAGGTGCCGGGGACGGCCATGGAGATCCGCGACGTGACCATGGACTTCGGGTACGGCCACGCGTTCACCGAGTCCTCCCCCGAGGCCTACGAGCGCCTCATCCTCGACGTGCTGCTGGGCGACCCGCCCCTGTTCCCGAGCGAGCAGGAGGTCGAGCTCTCCTGGAAGATCCTCGACCCCGTCGAGCACTTCTGGGCGTCCAAGGGCAAGCCCGAGCCGTACCGGTCGGGCACCTGGGGGCCCGCGTCCGCCGACGAGATGATGGCCCGCGACGGCCGTGCCTGGAGGAGACCATGATCGTCCACCTGCCCGAGACCACCGCGAACGACGTCGGCAAGCGTCTCGTCAAGCTTCGCGACGAGGGCGGCGCCGTCACCCTCGGCCGCGTCCTGACGCTGATCATCCGGGTCGGCGAGGACGACCTCGAGGAGGCCGTCGAGGCCGCCAACGACGCGTCGCGCGAGCACCCCTGCCGCGTGATCGTCGTCTCGCCCGCGGGACGCCGGAACGCGACCGCGCGCCTCGACGCCGAGATCCGCGTGGGCGGCGACGCGGGCGCGAGCGAGGTCATCCTGCTCCGCCCGACGGGCCCGATCGTCGACCACCTCGACACGCTCGTGACGCCCCTGCTGCTTCCCGACGTCCCGATCGTCGTCTGGTGGCCGAACGACGCCCCGGACGACCCTTCGGCCGACCCGCTCGGTGCCATCGCGCACCGCCGCGTGACCGACTCCACCAAGGAGAAGAGCGGCGAGAAGATGCTCCGGCGCCTCGGGGCCGAGCACCAGCCGGGCGACACCGACCTCGCCTGGGCCCGCGTCACCCTGTGGCGGGGTCTGATCGCCGCGGCCCTCGACCAGCCCCCGTACGAGTCCGTGGGCTCCGTGACGATCGAGGGCGAGTCCGGCCACACGTCGATCGACCTGCTCGCCGCGTGGCTCCGGCTCCGGCTGCGCTGCCCCGTGACCGTCCACCGCCACCGCGACGCCGACGCCATCACCCGGGTCACGCTCGAGCGCAAGAGCGGCTCGATCGTCCTGGACCGGCCCGACGGTCGCGTCGTGACCATCTCCCAGCCGGGTCAGCCCGACCGGCACGTCGCCCTCCCGATCCGCCTCCTCAACGAGGCGCTCGCGGAGGAGCTGCGCCGGCTCGACCCCGACGAGATGTTCGGGGAGGTCCTCACCAAGGGCCTGCCGAAGCTGGACGCGGCGTGACGGCGGAACGTCGCGTCGTCGTCCACCCGGACGCCGACACGCTCGCGCAGGCGGCGGCGGCGCGCCTGCTCGTCCGCCTGACGGACCTGCAGTCGACGCAGCCGGAGACGCACGTCGTGCTCACCGGCGGCACCGTCGGGATCAAGACGCTCGCCGCCGTCGCCGCGAGCCCGCTGATCGACGCCGTCGACTGGTCGGGCGTCCACCTGTGGTGGGGCGACGAGCGCTTCCTGCCCGACGAGGACGTGGACCGCAACGAGACGCAGGCGCGCGAGGCGCTCGTCGACGAGCTGGTGTCGGCCGGCGCGCTGCCGGCCGACCACGTGCACGCGATGCCGCCGCTCGGGGCGGCGGCGACCCCGGAGGAGTCGGCCGCGACGTACGCGGCCGAGCTCGCGCGGTTCGCGCCCGACGGCGCCCGCGCGCCCGCGTTCGACGTCCTGCTCTTCGGCATGGGTCCGGACGGGCACGTCGCGTCGCTCTTCCCCGGTCATCCGGCGCTCGACGTGACCGGTGTCGCGACCGTCGGCGTGCACGGCTCCCCCAAGCCGCCGCCGGAGCGTGTGTCGTTCACGTTCGACACGATCCACGGTGCGCGCGAGGTCTGGGTGGTGGCGGCGGGCGCCGAGAAGGCCGACGCGGTCGCACGGGCTCTCGGCGGCGACGACGTGCACGGCACGCCGGCCGCCGGGGCGACCGGCACCGAGCTGACGTTGTGGCTCGTCGACGCCGCCGCGGCCGGCAAGACCACGGCCTAGCGGAGAGCACACCACCCCGGCCCGCGGGAACGTGCGAGACGCCCGCCACGTCCACCCTCGAGGTGGTCGCGGCGGGCGTTCCGTCGTCGCTGGGCAGCGGAGCGCAGAGCGGCTCCCGTCAGCTCCCGCGGCGGGCGCGGAGCGCAGCGAGCGCCTCGTCGAGGAGCGCGGCGCCGTCCTCCTCGCTCCGCCGCTCCTTCACGTACGCGAGGTGCGTCTTGTACGGCTCGTTGCGGGGTGCCTCGGGCGGTGCCTCGCGGTCGGTGCCGGCCGGGAGCCCGCAACGCTGGCAGTCCCAGGTCGAGGGGACCTCGACCTCGCCGCCCACCGCGAACGCGGGCCTCGTCTCGTGGCCGTTGGCGCACCAGTACGACACGGTCAGTCGGGGGGCGACGTCGCCCCGCTCGTTCTCCCCCAGCGGTCCCGCACCCACGCGCGAGCCACGGATGGCGCTTCCCCCAGCCACGTCGGCCTTCTCTTCTCCGTGCGGGCGACGCGACGACCCCGGGCGGCGGTGCCCGGCGCGACGCGGCGCGATGCCAGTCGCGGCGCGACCGCGCCGCTCGTCAGCCGACCTGGGTCAGCTGGTCTTCTCGATCAGGCCGAGGAGCACGATCGCCGCGGTCCACACGAGCGCGATGATGACCGTGATGCGGTTCAGGTTGCGCTCCGCGACGCCGGAGCTGCCGGCGCTCGAGCTGATGCCTCCGCCGAACATGTCGGAGAGGCCACCGCCCTTGCCCTTGTGGAGCAGCACGAGGAGCACGAGCAGCATGCTCGTGAGGACCAGGAGGACCTGGAGGGTGATGCGCAGTACGTCCACGTGAAGGCTTCCTCGCGTTGCGGTGTGTCGAACAGGACAAGAGTAGGCGAGCCGGAGGGGTTCCGGCGAACACGCCACCATCCGGACGGCGGCGGCGTGCTCGCCGGAGAGCCCGCTCAGCCGGCGTGCGACTGGTACCGGGCGATGCGGGCGAACTCCTCGGGGTCGAGGCTCGCGCCGCCCACGAGGGCGCCGTCGACGTCGGGCTGCGCCATGATCGACGCCACGTTGCCCGACTTCACCGAGCCGCCGTACAGGACGCGGACGGCGTCGGCGACCTCGGCGTCGTACAGCTCCGCGAGGCGTCCGCGGATCGCCGAGCAGACCTCCTGCGCGTCGTCCGGGGTCGCGACCTCGCCCGTGCCGATCGCCCACACGGGCTCGTACGCGACCACGGCCTGCGCGGCCTGCTCGGCGGACAGGCCCTCGAACGCGCCGTCGACCTGCGCGAGCGTGAACGGCACCTGCTCACCGGCCTTGCGGACGTCGAGCCCCTCGCCGACGCAGATGATCGGCACGAGGCCCTGACCGAACGCCGACTTCGCCTTGGCCGAGACCGTCGCGTCGTCCTCGCCGTGGTACTGACGGCGCTCCGAGTGCCCGACGACGACGTACGAGACGCCGAGCTTGGCCAGCATCACGGGCGAGATCTCACCCGTGTAGGCGCCCTCGGTGTGCGCCGAGACGTCCTGCGCGCCGTACTTGACCTGCAGCTTGTCGGCGTCGACGAGCGTCTGCACGCTGCGCAGGTCGGTGAACGGCGGCACGACGACGACCTCGACGGCCGCGTAGTCGTGCTTGCCGTCCTTGAGGGTCCACGCGAGCTTCTGCACGGTGTGCGTGGCCTGGAGGTGGTCCAGGTTCATCTTCCAGTTGCCCGCCATGAGCGGCGTGCGGGTGGTGGTCACAGGGTCCTTCTCTCTGGGTGACGTACGGGTCGGTGCGGGCCGTGCGGCCGGCCGAGGCGTTCAGGCGCCGAGGACGGCGAGCCCCGGGAGCTCCTTGCCCTCGAGGAACTCGAGGCTCGCGCCACCGCCGGTGGAGATGTGGCTGAAGCCGGCCTCGTCGAAGCCGAGGAGGCGCACGGCCGCTGCGGAGTCGCCGCCGCCCACGATGGTGAAGCCGCCGTTCGCGGTCGCGTCGACGAGCGCCTGGGCGACCGCGCGCGTGCCGGCCGCGAACTCGGGGAACTCGAACACGCCCATCGGGCCGTTCCAGACCACGGTCTTCCCGTCGGCGACCTTGGACGCGAACCGCGCGGCCGACTCGGGGCCGATGTCGAGGCCCATGGTGCCGTCGGGGATCGCGTCGGCGGGGACCGTGCGGTGCGACGCGTCGGCGGCGAAGGAGTCCGCGGCCTCGATGTCGGTCGGCAGGACGATCTCGACGCCGCGCTCGGCAGCCGTCGCGAGGTAGCCCTTGACCGTCTCGATCTGGTCCTCCTCGAGGAGCGAGGAGCCCACCGAGTGGCCCTGCGCCGCGAGGAACGTGAAGAGCATGCCGCCGCCGATCACGAGGCGGTCCGCCTTGGTGAGCAGGTTCGCGATCACGCCGAGCTTGTCGGAGACCTTCGACCCGCCCAGCACGACGACGTACGGCCGCTCGGGCGACTCGGTCGCCTTCGACAGGGCCTGGACCTCCTTGAGGACCAGCTCGCCAGCAGCGGCCGGCAGCAGCTTCGCGACGTCGTACACGGACGCCTGCTTGCGGTGCACGACGCCGAAGCCGTCCGACACGAAGGCTTCGGCGAGGGCGGCGAGCTCGCCGGCCAGCTCCTCACGCTCCGCGTCGACCTTGCTGGTCTCGCGGGCGTCGAAGCGCACGTTCTCCAGCAGTGCGACCTGGCCGTCACCGAGCGCGGCCACGGTCTCCTGCGCGGACGGCCCGACGACGTCGGACGCGAGCGCGACGTCCTGGCCGAGCAGCTCGCCGAGGCGCTTCGCGACCGGCGCGAGCGAGTACTGGGGGTCCGGGGCGCCCTTGGGGCGGCCCAGGTGCGCGGTGACGACGACCCGCGCCCCGGCGTCCACGAGCCGGCTCAGCGTCGGGAGCGACGCGCGGATGCGACCGTCGTCGGTGATGGTCTCGCCGTCGAGCGGCACGTTGAAGTCGGACCGGACGAGCACGCGCTTGCCGCGCAGGTCACCGAGGTCCGCGATGGTCTTGACTGCCATGTCTGCTCCTTGAGAGGCCGGGGGTGTGAAGGTGCGCCGCACGACGATGCCCGCCCCGGACCGAGGCGTGGGAGCCACGGCCCGGCGCGGGCATCGGGGTGCTACGGGTGCCGTGCGAGCGGTCGCGCGGCGGGCACGGCGGACGTCAGGAGAGACGCTCGCCCACGTACACCGTGAGCGCGACGAGGCTGTTCGAGTAGCCCCACTCGTTGTCGTACCAGGACACGACCTTGACCTGATCGCCGATCACCTTGGTGAGCTTCGAGTCGAAGATGCTCTGGTGCGGGTTGGTGACGATGTCGCTCGAGACGATCTCGTCGTCCACGTACTCGAGGATGCCCTTGAGCGGGCCCTCCGACGCGGCCTTGATCGCGGCGTTGACCTCGTCCACCGTGACCTCCTTGGAGGCGGTGAAGGTGAGGTCCGTGGCCGAGCCCGTGATGACCGGCACGCGGAGCGCGTAGCCGTCGAGCTTGCCCTTGAGCTCGGGGAGCACCAGGCTCACGGCCTTCGCGGCGCCCGTCGAGGTCGGCACGATGTTCTGCGCGGCGGCGCGGGCGCGACGCAGGTCCTTGTGCGGGCCGTCCTGGAGGTTCTGGTCACCCGTGTAGGCGTGGATCGTGGTCATGAGGCCACGCTCGATGCCGATCGAGTCGTTGAGGGCCTTGGCGAGCGGCGCGAGGCAGTTCGTCGTGCAGGACGCGTTCGAGATGATGTGGTGCGCCGACGCGTCGTACTGGTCGTTGTTCACGCCCATGACGAAGGTGGCGTCCTCGTTCTTGGCCGGGGCCGAGATGATGACCTTCTTGGCGCCGCCCGCGATGTGGGCCTTCGCCTTCTCGGCGTCCGTGAAGAAGCCCGTGGACTCGATGACGATGTCGGCGCCGACCTCGCCCCAGGGAAGGTTCGCGGGGTCGCGCTCCTCGAAGACACGGATGTTCTTGCCGTCGACGATGATGTTGTTCTCGTCGAAGTCGACGGACTTGGGGAAGCGGCCGAGCACCGTGTCGTACTTGAGCAGGTGCGCGAGCGTCTTGTTGTCCGTGAGGTCGTTGACCGCAACGACCTCGATGTCCGCACCCGACGCGATGAGCGCGCGGTAGAAGTTGCGGCCGATACGACCGAAGCCGTTGATACCGACGCGGATGGTCACTATGCCCTCCTCAGGGCGCGCCGGTTCTGCTCCGACGCACACGGTTGTTGTCGAACGTTGTCGTACATCGGCGTACGCGGGGGGCGATCCTGACTCGGAGCGCACCTCCGGCCTCGATGAGGTTCAGAGGTGGTCGTCCGCAGGTCTCCCGACACCCCGAGCCTATACCCGTTGTGACCTACGTCGCCTGGTGCTGTCCTTCAGGCGAGACGGCCGCCCTTGTCGCGCGCCGACAAAGCGTGGCCCTCAGAGCTCGAGCATGTCCGGGCTCAGCCCTGCCTCGGTGTCGGGGACCCCGAGCTCGGCCGCCCGCTTGTCGGCCGTCGCCAGCAGGCGGCGGATCCGCCCGGCCACCGCGTCCTTGGTGAGCTGCGGGTCCGCGAGCTGCCCCAGCTCCTCGAGCGACGCCTGCTTGTGCGCCAGCCGGAGCTCCCCGGCCTCGCGCAGGTGCTCGGGCATCTCGTCGCCCAGGATCTCGAACGCCCGCTCGACCCGAGCACCCGCCGCGACCGCGGCGCGCGCGGACCGGCGCAGGTTCGCGTCGTCGAAGTTCGCGAGCCGGTTCGCGGTGCCGCGGACCTCGCGCCGGGTCCGGCGCTCCTCCCACACGAGCACCGCGTCGTGCGCGCCCAGGCGTGCGAGCATCGCGCTGATGGCGTCCCCGTCCCGGATCACGACCCGGTCGATCCCACGGACCTCGCGGGCCTTGGCCTGGACCCCGAGGCGCCGCGCCGCGCCGACGAGCGCGAGCGCGGCCTCGGGCCCCGGGCACGTGACCTCGAGCGCGGCCGAGCGGCCGGGCTCGGTCAGCGAGCCGTGCGCGAGGAACGCCCCGCGCCATGCGGCCTCGGCCTCCCCCACGCCCGCCGAGACGATCTGCGGCGACAGCCCCCGCACCGGCCGGCCCCGCGCGTCGAGGAGGCCGGTCTGCCGCGCCAGGGACTCACCGTCGCGCACCACGCGCACCACGTACCGGGTCTGGCGTCGCAGCCCGCTCGGCGAGACGACGATGACGTCGCTCGAGTGCCCGAAGACCTCGAGGATGGCCTGGCGCAGGCGCCGCGCCGCGGCGGCGGTGTCGAGCTCGGCCTCGATGACGATCCGGCCCGAGATGATGTGCAGCCCACCCGCGAAGCGCAGCGTCGCCGACACCTCGGCCTTGCGGTAGGACGTGCGGTCCACGGCCAGTCGTGCCAGCTCGTCCTTCACCTGTGCGGTCAGCGCCATGGGAGCATCCTGCCATCCCGACGCTCATCCGACCCGGGTGCCGACGTCCCCCCAGAAGCCGTCGAACGCGTCCTGGTACGCGGTCGCGAGACGCAGCGGGTCGTGGCGCGCGGAGCCGTCCCCACGGCTCACCTGGCGCAGCAGCAGCCGCGCGCCCATGCGGTCCGTGGCCTGGGCGAGCCGATCCGTGTCGTCGACGGAGGTCGGGTCGGCGACCACCGCGTCGACACGCAGGTCGGGCGCGTACCGGTGCAGCAGCTCGAGGTGCTCGGTCGGTCCGAGCCCGTCGGTCTCCCCCACCTCGGGTTCGAGGTTCAGCGTCACGCAGCGGCGCGCGGACGTCTCGTGCAGGGCGGCGGCGAGGTCCGGGACCAGCAGGTGGGTGATGACCGACGTGTACCAGGAGCCCGGCCCGAGCACGACCCAGTCGGCGTCGCGGATCGCTTCGATCGTCTCGGCGCACGCGGCGGCGTCGGGCGGCTCCATGCGGAGCTCCTCGATGGGGCCGGGGGCCTTCGCGACCTTGCTCTGGCCCCGCACGGTCACGAGCTCGCCGTCGACGCGACAGTCCGCCTCGATCGCGAGCGGCACCGACGACATCGGCAGGACACGGCCGTGCACGCCGAGCAGGCGCCCGACCCAGTCCAGGCCCTCGACCGTGTCGCCGAGGATCTGCCACAGCGCCACGATGATGAGGTTTCCGACGGCGTGGCGGTCGAGCTCGCCGTCCGAGCTGAAGCGGTGCTGGAGCAGCTCGCTCCACGTCCGGCCCCACTCCGACTCGTCGCACAAGGCCGACAGCGCCATCCGCAGGTCGCCCGGCGGCAGGACGCCGAGCTCGGACCTCAGCCGGCCCGAGGAGCCGCCGTCGTCGGCGACGGTGACGACCGCGGTCAGCCGCTCGGACAGCAGCCGCAGCGCCGCGAGCGACGCCGACAGCCCGTGCCCCCCTCCGAGCGCCACGACGGCCGGGGACGCACTGCGTGGACCCACCTCACTCCTTCCCGAGGTCGCGTGCGGTCACGAGCACGCGCTCCCCTCGTCGCCGCAGCCGCACGGCGAGCTCCTCCGCGATCGCCACCGACCGGTGCTTGCCGCCCGTGCAGCCGACGGCGATCGTCACGTACCGCTTCTCCTCGTGCAGGTAGCCCTCGAGCACGGGGGCGAGCGCCCACACGTACCGGTCGACGAACTCCATCGCGCCCGGGCGTGCCAGCACGTAGTCGCGGACCGGTGCGTCGCGCCCCGTCAGGTGGCGCAGCTCCGTGATCCAGTACGGGTTCGCGAGGAACCGCACGTCGACGACGTGGTCCGCGTCGAGCGGGAGCCCGTACTTGAAGCCGAACGCGACCAGGTTGATGCGAAGCGTGTCGGGGGCGCCGTCGGCGACGGCGGCCCGCACCTCGCGCGCGAGGTCGTGGACCGTGAGCTCGGAGGTGTCGATCGCGACGTCGGCGCGCTCCTGCACGCGCGCGAGCAGGCGCCGCTCGGCGGCCAGCCCGTCGAGCACGCGGCCTTCCCCCTGCAGGGGGTGCGGGCGTCGCACCTGCTCGTAGCGCCGCACCAGCACCTCGTCCGACGCGTCGAGGTACAGGATCCGGTAGAACACCCCGGCCTGACGCAGGTGGCCCAGCACCTCCTCCAGGTCCGAGAAGAACTCGCGTCCGCGCGCGTCGACGACGGCGGCGATCCGGTCCACCGACGACGCCGACCGGGTCATGAGGTCGACGAGCGGGACGATCATGCGGGGCGGCAGGTTGTCGACGACGTACCAGCCGAGGTCCTCGAGCGCGGCCGCGGCGCGGGTGCGGCCGGCCCCGGACATGCCGGTGACGATGACGACCTCGCGCTCGTCGGCCTCGGGCGCCGGCGTCGCGGCCTCGACCGCGGGGATGCCGACGGGGACGGTCGAGGGATCGGGCTCGTGGCTCATCGGTCCAGCATGCCAGCGGACGGCGCGAGCGCCGCGACGACGGCCCGCGCGGTCGCGTCCCCGATGCCCGGCACCGTCGCGATCTCCTCCGCGGTCGCGGCCCGCAGCTTCTTCACCGAGCCGAACGTCGCGAGCAGGGCCTTCCTGCGTGCGGGGCCGAGGCCCGGGACGTCGTCGAGCGCGGAGACCGTCATGCCCTTGCTGCGCCGGCTGCGGTGGTAGGTGATGGCGAACCGGTGGGCCTCGTCGCGGACGCGCTGGAGCAGGTAGAGCCCCTCGGACGACCGCTCGAGGATCACCGGGTACTCCTCGCCGGGCAGCCAGACCTCCTCGAGGCGCTTCGCGAGCCCGCAGAGCGCGACGTCGGTCACGCCGAGCTCCTCGAGCGCGCGCGCAGCGGCCGCCACCTGGGGCGGGCCGCCGTCCACGACGACGAGGTTCGGCGGGTAGGCGAACCGGCGCGGCCGGCCCTCCTCGTCCAGGGGAGCCGGCCCCGAGACCGGGCCGGAGGACCCCGTGACGTCGCTCGCGCGGGCCCCGGGCGCGTCCTCCTCGACCGAGTCGAGCTCGACGTCGGAGACGCCGTCGCGCGCCTCGAGGTAGCGGCGGAAGCGCCGCGTCAGGACCTCGTGCATCGCCGCGGTGTCGTCCCGCGCGCCGTCGCCCTCGGGCCCGCGCACCGCGAACCGCCGGTACTCGCTCTTGCGGGGCAGCCCGTCCTCGAACACGACCATCGAGGCCGACTGGTAGGTGCCCTGGTTGTGCGAGATGTCGTAGCACTCGATCCGGAGCGGCGCGGTGTCCAGCCCGAGCGCCTCCTGGATCTCGCGCAGCGCCTGCGAGCGGGTGGTCAGGTCGCCCGCGCGCCGGGTGCGGTGCAGCGCGAGCGCGTGCTCGGCGTTGGTCCGGACGGTCCGGGCCAGCTCGGCCTTGTCGCCGCGCTGCGGCACCCGCACGTCGACCCGGGAGCCGCGCAGCCCCGTCAGCCACGCCGTGACCTCCTCGAGGTTCGAGGGCAGCACCGGGACGAGCACCTCGCGGGGCACCGCGTCGTTGGTCCGGTGACGCCTCGCCTCGCCGGCCCGCTCAGCCGTCCGCCCGCTCCGGCGGACCGCCGACCGGTCCGTGGGCTCGGCGGCGCGGTCGTCGTCGGCGCCGTACACCTGCTGGAGCAGGTGCTCGACGAGCTCCGCGTCGGTGACGTCCTCGACCTTCTCCACGACCCACCCGCGCTGCCCACGGATACGCCCGCCGCGCACGTGGAAGACCTGGACGGCGGCCTCGAGGTCGTCCCCGACGAGCGCGAACACGTCGGCGTCGGTGCCGTCGCCGAGCACGACGGCGTTCTTCTCGGTCGCGCGCTCGAGCGCCTGGATGTCGTCGCGCAGACGGGCGGCTTGCTCGTACTCCATCGAGGCCGCGGCCTCCTGCATCCGGACCGTGAGCCGCTTGACGAAGCGCGCCGTGTCGCCCGCCATGAAGTCGCAGAAGTCCTCCGCGAGCGCGCGGTGGTCCTCGGGGCTGATGCGCTCGACGCACGGTGCGGAGCACTTGTCGATGTACCCGAGCAGGCACGGCCGGCCCGTCTGGTGGGCGCGGCGGAACACTCCCGACGAGCACGTCCGGACCGGGAACACCCGCAGGAGGAGGTCGAGGGTCTCGCGGATCGCCCAGGCGTGACCGTACGGGCCGAAGTAGCGGGTCCCCGGGCGCTTCGCGCCGCGCATCACCTGGGCGCGCGGGAATTCCTCGCCCATGGTGACCGCGAGGTACGGGTAGGACTTGTCGTCGCGGTACTTCACGTTGAACCGCGGGTCGAACTCCTGGATCCACGAGTACTCGAGCGCGAGCGCCTCGACCTCCGTCCCGACGACGGTCCACTCGACCGAGGCGGCCGTCGTCACCATGGTCTGGGTGCGGGGGTGGAGGTTCGCGACGTCCTGGAAGTAGTTCGACAGGCGCGCGCGCAGGTTCTTCGCCTTGCCGACGTAGATGACGCGCCCGTGCGGGTCGCGGAACCGGTACACCCCCGGGTCCGTCGGCACCTCTCCCGGGGCAGGGCGGTACGTCGCGGGATCGGCCATGCCACCGAGCCTAGTCGGGCCCACCGACGCTCCGGCCGCCCCCCCTGCGGTCCCCCGCGCGCGTGGGGCGCCGTGTGACGCACGCCACTAAGGTGTCGCCATGGGAGCCTTCCACGACTACCGCGCCACCATCACGTGGACCGGGGCCGGCGACGCCGGCACGTCCTCGTACACGTCCTACTCGCGCGACCACACGGTCGCTTTCCCGGGGCTCCCGGCGCTCCCCGCGTCCGCGGACCCGGCGTTCCGGGGCGACCCCGCCCGGTACTCCCCCGAGCAGCTCTTCGTGGCGTCGCTCAGCGACTGCCACATGCTGTGGTTCCTCCACCTCGCCTCGAGCCACGGGGTCGTCGTGCGCGAGTACACGGACGAGGCGACCGGCCGCATGCGTGTCGAGTCGAGCGGCGCCGGGCAGTTCGTGGACGTGACCCTGCACCCGCGCGTGACCGTGGACCCCGGGCCCGACGACGAGGCCCTCGCCCGGGTGCACGAGCTCGCCCACGAGCACTGCTTCCTCGCGCGGTCCGTGAACTTCCCCGTCGTGGTCGAGCCCGTGCCGGCGCGGGCCGCGCAGCCGCAGGCCTGAGGCGGCGTCCCGGGCTCAGGCGCTGCGGCGCTCCTCGGCCTCGCCGAGGCCGGGCAGGACCTCCGCCAGGAAGCGGCCGGTGTGGCTGGCCGCGACGGTCGCGACGTGTTCGGGCGTGCCCTCCGCGATGACGCGGCCGCCGCCCGAGCCGCCCTCGGGCCCCATGTCGATGACCCAGTCGGCGTTCTTGATGACGTCGAGGTTGTGCTCGATCACGATGACGGTGTTGCCCTTGTCGGCGAGCGACTGCAGCACCGACAGGAGCTTGCGGACGTCCTCGAAGTGGAGGCCCGTGGTGGGCTCGTCGAGCACGTAGACCGTCCGGCCGGTCGAGCGCTTCTGGAGCTCGCTCGCGAGCTTGACGCGCTGCGCCTCCCCACCCGAGAGCGTCGGGGCGGGCTGGCCGAGCCGCACGTACCCGAGCCCCACGTCGACGAGCGTGCGCAGGTGCCGGCTGATCGCGGGCACCGCCGCGAAGAACTCGGCGGCCTCCTCGATCGGCATGTCGAGCACGTCGGCGACCGTCTTGCCCTTGAAGTGGACCTCGAGCGTCTCCCGGTTGTACCGGGCGCCGTGGCACACCTCGCACGGGACGTACACGTCGGGCAGGAAGTTCATCTCGATCTTCAGCGTGCCGTCACCCGAGCACGCCTCGCAGCGCCCGCCCTTGACGTTGAACGAGAACCGGCCCGGCGTATAGCCGCGGACCTTGGCCTCGGTGGTCTCGGCGAACAGCCGGCGCACGTGGTCCCACACGCCGGTGTAGGTGGCGGGGTTGGACCGCGGGGTGCGGCCGATCGGCCCCTGGTCGACGTGCACGACCTTGTCGAGCTGGTCGAGGCCCGTGACCCGGGTGTGACGGCCGGCGACCTGGCGGGCGCCGTTCAGCTCGTTCGCCATGACCTGGTAGAGGATCGAGTTGACGAGGGTCGACTTGCCCGAGCCCGACACGCCCGTGACCGCGGTGAACGTCCCGAGCGGGAACGACACGTCGATGCCCTGCAGGTTGTGCTCGCGGGCCCCGACGACGGTGACCTTGCGATTCTTGTCGACGGGTCGCCGCTCGGCCGGCATCGGGATGCTGCGCCGGCCGGACAGGTACGCGCCCGTGATCGACTCCCGGGACTTCAGCAGGCCCTTGAGGTCGCCGGAGTGCACGACATGGCCCCCGTGCTCGCCCGCCCCCGGCCCGATGTCGACGATCCAGTCGGCCGTGCGGATGGTGTCCTCGTCGTGCTCGACGACGATCAGCGTGTTGCCGAGGTTCCGGAGCCGGGTCAGCGTGTCGATGAGGCGGCGGTTGTCGCGCTGGTGCAGCCCGATGGACGGCTCGTCGAGCACGTACAGCACCCCGACGAGGCCGGACCCGATCTGCGTCGCGAGACGGATGCGCTGCGCCTCCCCGCCTGACAGCGTCCCCGCGGGCCGCTCGAGCGACAGGTAGTCGAGCCCGACGTCGAGCAGGAAGCCGAGGCGCGCCGCGATCTCCTTGAGGACCTCCTGCGCGATCCGCCGCTCCCGCTCCCCCAGCTCGAGGGCGCCCAGGAAGCCGTTGGCGTCGCGCAGCGACAGGCGGCACACGTCCGCGATGGACCGCCCGCCGACCTTGACCGCGAGCACCTCGGGCTTGAGGCGCGTGCCCTGGCACACCGGGCACGGGACCTCGCGCATGTAGGCCTCGTACTTCTCCTTCGACCACTCCGACTCGGTCTCGTGGTGACGGCGCTCGAGGAACGTCACGACGCCCTCGAACCCCGTCGAGTACTGCCGCTCGCGGCCCCAACGGTTCTTGTAGCGGACGTGCACCTTGTGGTCCTGGCCGTACAGGATCGCGTTCTTGGCCCGCTCGGGCAGGGCCCGCCACGGCACGTCCATCGAGAAGTTCTGCTCGTCCGCGAGCGCCGACATGACGCGCACGAAGTACTCGCTCGAGATCTGCGCCCAGGGTGCGACCGCGCCGTCGGCGAGGGTCTTGTCCTCGTCGGGGACGACGAGGTCGGGGTCGACCTCGAGGCGGAACCCGATGCCGGTGCACTCGGGGCAGGCGCCGTAGGGCGCGTTGAAGGAGAACGTCCGGGGCTCGATCTCGTCGAGCGTGAGCTCGTGGTCGTTGGGGCAGGCGCGACGCTCGGAGAACCGGCGCAGCCGCTCGGGGTCGTCCGCCTCGGCGTCGACGAGCTCGACGAGCAGGAGGCCGCCGGCGAGGCCGAGCGCGGTCTCGACGGAGTCGGTGAGCCGGCGCTGCACGCCTTCGCGGGACACGAGGCGGTCGACGACGACCTCGATGTCGTGCTTGAGCTTCTTCTCGAGCGCGGGCGGCTCGGTGAGCTGCACGACCTGCCCGTCGACGCGGGCGCGGGCGAAGCCCTTGGCCTGGAGCTCCTTGAAGAGGTCGGCGTACTCGCCCTTGCGGCCGCGGACGACCGGCGCGAGGACCTGGTACCGGGTGCCCTCGGGCAGCTCGAGGAGGCGGTCGACGATCTGCTGGGGCGTCTGGGCCTGGACCTTCTCGCCGCAGACCGGGCAGTACTGCGTGCCGGCGCGCGCGAAGAGCAGGCGCAGGTAGTCGTAGATCTCGGTGATGGTGCCGACGGTCGACCGCGGGTTGCGGTTGGTGGTCTTCTGGTCGATCGAGACGGCGGGCGACAGGCCCTCGATGAAGTCGACGTCGGGCTTGTCCATCTGCCCGAGGAACTGGCGCGCGTACGCGGACAGCGACTCGACGTAGCGGCGCTGGCCCTCCGCGAAGATCGTGTCGAACGCGAGGGACGACTTGCCGGACCCGGACAGGCCCGTGAAGACGATCATCGCGTCGCGCGGGAGGTCGAGGTCGACGTTGCGGAGGTTGTGCTCGCGCGCACCCTGGATCACGAGGCGATTGGTCACCGCACCATGGTAGGTCGACCCACTGACAGTCGCACACGTGTTCGACCGATGTTCGCTGCGGGCGTCGACGGGTGGACGATGAAGGCGTGCTCACCCTCGACCGCCTCGTGCTGCGGCAGCTCGCCGTCGGGCCGATGGACAACGACGCCTACCTGCTGACGTGCCGCGCGACCGGTGCCCAGCTCCTCGTCGACGCGGCCGCGGAGGCCGACCGGCTCCTCGCGCTCGTGCGCGACGGGTCCCCGGACGGCCGCCTCGACGTCGTCGTGACGACGCACGCGCACCACGACCACCTCGGGGCGCTCGCGGAGGTGGTCCGGGAGACGGGCGCGCTCGCGGCGGCCGGGGCGGACGACGCCGCAGCGGTCACGGCCGCGACGGGGGTCGAGGTCGGGCGCTTCCTCCGCCACGGCGACACGGTCCGCGTCGGGGAGGTCGAGCTGGCCGTCGTCGGGCTGCGCGGGCACACGCCCGGGTCGGTCGCGCTCGCGTACACCGAGCCGGCGACGGCCCTCGCGCCGAGCGCGGTCCCGGGCCGCGCGCACCTGTTCACGGGGGACTCGCTCTTCCCCGGCGGCGTCGGGAACACACAGCGCGACCCGGAACGGTTCGCCCAGCTCTACGGCGACGTCGTCGCACGGGTGTTCGACGTCTACCGCGACGACACGGTCGTGCTGCCCGGGCACGGCCGTCCCACGACGCTCGGTGCCGAGCGCCCTCATCTCGAGGAATGGCGCGAGCGCGGCTGGTAGTGCGCTTCAATGGCCGCATGACCTCCCCCGCAGCCCCCGGCCGGCCCGTCTTCGCCGTCCTGTACACCTACTCGGACGACGTCACGACCCGTGACGAGGTCCGCCTCCGGCACCGTGCGTACCTCGCGGAGCTGCTCGAGCGTGGGCTCCTGCTGGCGTCGGGCCCGTGGGCGGGCGCGGAGGGCAAGGACGACGGCGCGCTGCTCGTGGTGACCGCAGACGACATCGACACGGCGGCGGCGCTCCTGGACGAGGACCCGTTCCGTCAGGTCGGCGTGGTCGCGGGGCGCGAGATCCGCGAGTGGGTCCAGGTCATGGGCCCGTGGGCGCCGTCGGCCTGATGTCGCCGTCGTCGCGCCGCGAGCGCCACAGGCTGGCGAGGGTCGCGGCCGCGAGCACGACGACGATCACGACGAGCGAGAGCCACGTCGGCACCTCGGGCACCGGCACGGGGTCGCCGCCGTTGACGAACGGCAGGGTGTTCTCGTGCAGCGCCTCGAGGACGAGCTTGACGCCGATGAACGCGAGCACGACGGCGAGCCCGATCGGCAGGTAGACGAGCCGGTCGAGCAAGCCGCCGAGCAGGAAGTACAGCTGGCGCAGCCCCATGAGGGCGAACACGTTCGCGGTGAACACGATGAACGGGTCCTGCGTGAGCCCGAAGATCGCGGGGATCGAGTCGAACGCGAAGAGCAGGTCGGTCGTCCCGATGGCGACGAACACGATCAGCAGCGGGGTGAGGAGGCGCCGACCGTCTACGCGCGTGGTGAGGCGACCGCCGTCGTAGTGCTCGGTGACGGGCAGGACCCGGCGCACGAGCCCGACGAGCCGGTTCTCGTGGTACTCCTCGTCCTCCCCGCGGCCGCGGACGAGCGTGACCGCCGTGTACACGAGGAACGCGCCGAAGAAGTAGAAGATCCACGTGAAGTGCTCGATCAGGGCGGCGCCGGCCGCGATGAAGATCCCGCGGAGCACGAGCGCGATCACGATCCCCGCCATGAGGACCCGCTGCTGCTGCTCCTTCGGCACCGCGAACGACGCCATGATCAGCACGAACACGAAGAGGTTGTCGACCGACAGGCTGTACTCGGTGAGCCACCCGGCGTAGAACTCGGTCGCGGGCGCCCCGCCGCCGACGAGGTACAGGAGCCCGCCGAACACGAGCGCCAGGCCTACGTAGAACCCGATCCAGGCGAGGCACTCCTTGACGGTGGGCACGTGCGGGCGCCGCCGCACGAGGTAGAGGTCGCCGAGGAGCAGGACCGCCAGGACGGCCAGGCTGACCGCGCGGAACCAGGTGGGGATGTCGTGCACGGGTCAGTGGTCCTTACGGGTCGACGTCGCCAGCTCGCGGCGGCGACGGTCCGCCCACAGGCTCAGGAGGGTCGTGATCGCGAGCACGACGACGATGTAGCCGAGCGAGACCGCCGTCGAGACCTCCGGGACGTGGACGTGCTCGCCCCCGTTCACGAACGGCAGCTCGTTGGTGTGCAGGGCGTGCAGCACGAGCTTGACGCCGATGAACGCGAGGATCGCGGCGAGCCCGTACGCGAGGTACACGAGCCGGTCGAGCAGCCCGTCGATGAGGAAGTAGAGCTGACGCAGGCCGAGCAGCGAGAACGCGTTCGCGGCGAACACGAGATACGTCTGCTGGGTGAGCCCGAAGATCGCGGGGATCGAGTCGACCGCGAACAGGAGGTCCGCGCTCCCGATCGCCAGCATCACGACGAGCAGCGGGGTGACGAGCCAGCGCCCCGACCGGCGCACGAGCATCCGGCCCTCGACGTAGTCCTCGGTCACGGGGAGCGTGCGCCGCACGAGCCTGAGGAAGCCGTTCTCGTGGTACTCCTCGTCGTCCCCGCCGCGGGCGTGCCGGAGCTGCGACCACGCCGTCCACAGCAGGAACGCGCCGAACAGGTAGAAGATCCAGGAGAAGTTCTCGACGAGCGCTGCGCCGAGCAGGATGAAGATCGTCCGCAGGACGAGCGCCACGGTGATGCCGAGCAGCAGGACCTTCTGCTGCAGCAGCCGCGGCACCCGGAACGTCGCCATGATCAGCACGAACACGAAGAGGTTGTCGACCGACAGGCTCTTCTCGGTGATGTACCCGGCGTAGTACTCACCCGCGAAGCCCCCGCCCCACCCGGCCCAGACGACGAGCCCTAACACGAGGGCGACCGCCACGTAGCCCGCGGACCACCAGGCCGACTCGCGCATCGACGGTGCGTGGGGGACGCGGGCATGGCCGACGAAGTCGACCGCCAGCATGGCGAGGATCACCGCGACGGTGACGAGCCAGACCCAGACGGGAACATCCATGCGAAGACCTCCGGTACGACGACGGGTACCGAAGGTCTCTTCCACCCGAGGACCGGGCCGGCGCCCCGGAGCGTCGCCGACCCGAGCACCGGGTCAGGACGTTCGTGATGACGAGGTCGCCGCGTGAGGAGTACTCCCCTTCTGACGGGACGACGCTACCAGTCGGCGAGCCGCACCACGACGTCGGCGCGCTCGGCACCCGGCCGCACGACGACGGCGTTCGCCTCGTCCGACCGTTCGACCCAGGCGCGTGCCGCCTCGGGCGACCGGCCGTGCCGCACGTGCCGGGCGACGAGCCCCTCGACCCGGGCGTCGTCGTCGGGCGCGAGGAACCACGCCTCGTCGAGGAGCGCACGCACGCGCGCCCACGGGCCGTCGTCGAGCAGGAGGTAGTTGCCCTCCGTGATCACGAGGGGAACGGTCGGGTCGACGGCGACGGCGCCCGCGACCGGCTCCTCGATCTCCCGCCGGAACTCGGGGGCGAGGACGGCTGCGTCGCCGCGCTCCTGGCGCACGAGCCGCTCCAGGAGCGCGACGAAGCCCGCCCCGTCGAAGGTGTCGGGCGCGCCCTTGCGGTCCGCGCGGCCGAGCCGCTCGAGCTCCCGCTGGGCGAGGTGGAAGCCGTCCTGCCCGACGACGACCGCGTCCCCGCCGAGCGCCTCCGCCACCTGCGCGGCGAGGGTCGACTTGCCGGCGCCGGGCGGCCCCGCGATCCCCAGCACGCGGCGACGGCCGTCCGTCCGGGTCAGCTCGACGAGCGCGTGGGCTCGCGCGACGAGGTCGGCGCGGGCGGTGACCTCGACGGCCGGGCGCACCGGCCCGGGATCGGCCACCGCGTCGCCGGTCGGGAGGGACGCGAGCCATGCCCGCGGACCGGCGACCGTCACGCGGAGCGACGCGACCCGCGCGGCCCCCTCGAGCGCCCCCACGAACCCGACGCCGGACGCGACCGCCCAGGCGAGCGCACCGTGGAAGGCGTCTCCCGCGCCCAGCGTGTCGACGGCGTCGACCGCCGGCACCGGGACCGTTCCGGAGCGAGCGCCCTCCCACCACTCGACGGGCCCGCCGCCGTGCGTGACCGCGACCCTCGGGACGCCGACGGCCCGCAGGCCCGGTCCCACCGCTTCGGGACGCGCATCCGGGTCCGCGCCCAGCCGGAAGTCCCCCGACGCCGCGACGACGTCGCAGCACGGGACGAGCTCGGCGAGGTGCGGCTTCCACCGGCCCGCGTCGAGAACCACCGGCACGCCCGCGGACCGCGCCGCCCGGGCCGCGACGGCCTGGAGCGCGGGGTGGTGCCCGTCGAGAAGCACGACGTCCCGTCCTCGGACGAGCTCGTGGACGTGGCCGGGCGCCGCGACCTCGACCCGGCCGCCGTCGGGCGAGACGACGGTCCGCTCCCCCGTCCGTTCGTCCACCGCGACCGCGGAGACCGCCAGCGCGAACCCGCGTGGCGCGACGTCGATCACCCGTACCCCGTGCGCCTCCAGGTCGTCCCTGGCCGCCGACGCGGCGGCGCCCGTGCCGAGCGCGGTCACGAGCGTGGCGCTCCCGCCGAGCGCCGCGAACACGACCGCGGCGTTGGCGGCCGGACCGCCGGCCGCGACGTCCTGCCGCCTTGCGGTGACCTTGGTGTTCGGGTCCGGTGGCGCGCTGACGCGGTGGACGACGTCGAGCGTCGTCAGCCCGACGAACAGCCCCGACGGGGTGGGTGGGACGGTCACGGGCCCAGCGTAAGGGGGCGTCGCCCGTGGGCGTCACCGCACCCCGTCACTGCACGCAGAACTCGTTGCCCTCGGGGTCGAGCATCACGATCCAGTACTCGCCGGTCGTCTCGTCGGGGCCGAACTCCCGGACCCGCGACGCACCGAGGCCCTCGAGCGTCGTGGCGTGCGCACGCACGGCGTCGCGCGCCGCGTCGCCGTCCCCGTCGACGCTGCGCCCGACGTTGACGTCGAGGTGCACGCGGTTCTCCGCGGTCTTGGGCTCGGGGACCTTCTGGAAGAACAGGCGCGGTCCGACGCCGTCGGGGTCGACGAGCGCGAACGCGCGGTCCCGCTCGTCGGCGGGCACGCCCCACGCGTCGAGCGCCTCGTCCCAGGTCGCGTAGCCTCCCGGCGGCGGCGGCACGACGTAGCCGAGCGCCTCGATCCAGAACCGCGCCAACCCCTCGGGATCGTGCGCGTCGAAGGTGACCTGCACGCTGTACGCCATCGTCTGCCCCTGCCTCTCGGTGTGGTGGTCCGGCTACGCCGTCGCGGCGTGGAGCTGCCGGAGCTCCTTCTTCAGGTCGGAGATCTCGTCGCGCAGGCGGGCCGCGAGCTCGAACTGCAGCTCGCCGGCGGCCGTGTGCATCTGGTCGGTGAGCTCCTGGATCAGGCCCGCCAGGTCGCCCGCCGCGGCGGCCGCGAGCCTGTTCCCGCCCACACCCTCCTTGACCGGCGCGGAGTCCTTGCCGCCGTTCTTCCGCCCCTTGCCCGGGGAGCGGTAGCCCGTCGCGAGGAGCTCCTCGGTGTCGATGTCCTCACGCGCGAGCATGTCGGTGACGTCGGCGATCTTCTTGCGCAGCGGCGTCGGGTCGATGCCGCGCTCCTCGTTGTACGCGACCTGCTTGGCGCGGCGGCGGTTGGTCTCGTCGATGGCGAGCGCCATGGCGTCGGTGATCCGGTCCGCGTACATGTGGACCTGGCCCGACACGTTGCGGGCCGCGCGACCGATGGTCTGGATGAGGGACGTGCCCGAGCGCAGGAAGCCCTCCTTGTCGGCGTCCAGGATCGCGACCAGGGACACCTCGGGCAGGTCGAGGCCCTCACGCAGCAGGTTGATGCCGACGAGCACGTCGAACTGGCCCAGCCGCAGCTCGCGCAGGAGCTCGACGCGGCGCAGCGTGTCGACCTCGGAGTGCAGGTAGCGGACCCGCACGTCCTTGTCGAGCAGGTAGTCCGTGAGGTCCTCGGCCATCTTCTTGGTGAGCGTGGTGACGAGCACGCGCTCGTCCTTCTCGACGCGCTGCCGGATCTCGTCCAGGAGGTCGTCGATCTGCCCCTTGGTCGGCTTGACGACGACCTCGGGGTCGACGAGCCCCGTCGGCCGGATGATCTGCTCGACGACGCCGTCGGACATCGACAGCTCGTACGAGCCCGGGGTCGCCGACAGGTAGACCGTCTGACCGATCCGTTCGACGAACTCCTCCCAGCGCAGCGGCCGGTTGTCCATCGCGGACGGGAGCCGGAACCCGAAGTCGACGAGGTTGCGCTTGCGGGACATGTCGCCCTCGTACATCGCCCCGATCTGCGGGACGGTCACGTGGGACTCGTCGATCACGAGGAGGAAGTCCTCGGGGAAGTAGTCGAGGAGCGTGTTCGGCGGTGAGCCCGGGCTGCGCCCGTCGATGTGCCGCGAGTAGTTCTCGATCCCGGAGCACGTCCCGATCTGCCGCATCATCTCGATGTCGTACGTGGTGCGCATGCGCAGGCGCTGGGCCTCGAGGAGCTTGTTCTGCCGCTCGAGCTCGTCGAGGCGGTCGGCGAGCTCGGCCTCGATCGAGCCGATCGCCCGCTCCATGCGCTCCGGACCCGCCACGTAGTGGGTGGCGGGGAAGATGTAGGTGCTCTGCTCGGCACGGATCACGTCCCCCGTGACCGGGTGGAGGAGCTGGATCGACTCGATCTCGTCCCCGAAGAACTCGATCCGGATCGCGAGCTCCTCGTAGACCGGGATGATCTCGACGGTGTCGCCCCGCACCCGGAACGTCCCGCGCGTGAACGCCATGTCGTTGCGCGTGTACTGCATGGTGACGAACTGGCGCAGGAGCTGGTCGCGCTCGACCTGGTCCCCGACGTCGAGGCGGACCATCCGGTCCACGTACTCCTGCGGCGTGCCGAGACCGTAGATGCAGGACACCGACGCGACCACGACGACGTCGCGCCGGGTCAGGAGCGAGCTCGTCGCCGAGTGGCGCAGGCGCTCGACCTCGTCGTTGATCGAGCTGTCCTTCTCGATGTAGGTG
This sequence comes from Luteimicrobium xylanilyticum, assembly GCF_009429125.1. Lineage (GTDB taxonomy): Bacteria > Actinomycetota > Actinomycetes > Actinomycetales > Cellulomonadaceae > Luteimicrobium > Luteimicrobium xylanilyticum. The sequence goes on along the minus strand of NZ_CP045529.1, from coordinate 1,928,179 downwards.
TCCGTCTGCGCGATGTACGCCTCGGGCTGGTAGTAGTCGTAGTACGAGACGAAGTACTCCACCGCGTTGTTGGGAAGCAGCTCCCGGAACTCCGTGGCGAGCTGCGCGGCGAGCGTCTTGTTGGGCGCCATCACCAGCGTCGGTCGCTGGACCTGCTCGATCAGCCAGGCCGTCGTCGCGGACTTGCCGGTTCCCGTCGCGCCCAGGAGCACGACGTCCTTCTCGCCCGCCTGCAGGCGCTGCGTGAGATCAGCGATCGCCGTCGGCTGGTCGCCCGACGGCGTGTACTCGGACACCACCTCGAACGGGGCGGCGGCGCGCTGGAGATCGGTGACGGGACGCATGAGACCAGCGTAGGTCGATCCTCCGACATCGCGCCGGGCTCGGCCGGTCGCCTCCCGAACCCTCCACCGACGCCGGACTTCACCCCGCTCGACCGGCCGTGCCCGATGCGGGCTCGACTCTCGTGAGCCACAGTGGATGCCTCGGGCAGGGGCTGACGGACAGGAGCTCGATGATTCGCACGGCACTGCGCCGGAGGGGTGCAGCCGGTGCCGCGTTGGTACTGGCCGTGAGCGGCGCCCTCGCCGTCGTCACCGTCCTGCCCACCGCCGACGCCGCTCCCGCGGACCTGCTCCCGCCCGCGAGCGGCATCCTGCCCGGCCCGGCCGCCGGCGGCGACGACCCCGGCTCGTGGGGTCCGTGCGTCCCCGACCCCGACGCGACGGACAACTGCCAGGGATGGCTCATCCCTCCGGGCCAGATCGTCACGTCCTTCCCCGGCACCGACGACGGTCCGAGCGTCGTCGTCGGCGGCGACTTCACCGCGGACCTGGGCTCGGCCGAGACCGAGGGGCTCCTCGTCGTGAACGGGGACGCGCTGTTCAACAAGTCCTACAACGTCGGCGTCGCCGGTGGCGGGACCGGCGTGGTCCCGGCGCACCGGGCCGACATGCTCGTCGTGGGAGGCGACGGCACCGTCGTGAACCCCAGCCTCGATCCGCAGGCCGGCGGCGGTCCCGCGACCGTCGGCATCGGGCTGACGACGACCGACGGGACGAGCCGCTTCGGCGACATCCACGTGGGCGGCACCTGGAACTTCCGCGACCCGTCGTACACCGAGGCGAGCAATCCGGGGTTCGGGCGGCTCGGCGACATCGACTCCGCCAACCAGTCACCGCCCGCCGTCGAGCAGCAGAACGTCATCGACCACGACACGAGCGTGCTCGAGGACGACCACTACACCGACCTCTTCGGCGCCGACGGCAAGATGGCTCGCTACTCGCAGCAGTGCTACGCCGAGCTCAGCACCGACACCACGGCCACGACCGTGACGAACGAGGGCGGCACCCTCACGCTCGAGCACGGCACCGTGACGGAGAGCGGCTCCGACGTGACGCTGACGAGCGACGGGACGGGCCAGCTCGTCGAGTTCTCGCTCCCGCCCACGCTGGGCGCCCGCGGGACGCCGGTGAACCTCCACTTCGTCGGCGTGGCCGACGGAGCCACGGTGCTCGTCAACACGCTCTCGACAGGAACGGTGAGCCAGTTCATCGGGGACGTCTACTGGGGCTCCGGCACCTCCGACGACCTCAAGGCGCGAGCTCTGACGATCGGGAACCACATCCTCTGGAACTACCCGTTCACCACGGATCTGACGCTCGGCGGCGCCACCCAGTTCCCGGGCTCGATCCTCGTGGGCGAGACGACGTCGACGACCAGCGTCGGCTTCTCCGGGACGAACGGGCGGATCTACACGCCGGGCGACCTCGTCCACAGCGGCGCCGCGACGTCGACCAGCGGTGACGAGCTCCACACGTATCCGTTCACCGGTGCACTGGGCTGCCTCCGAGCCGTCCCCGGGACCTTCTCGGTCCAGAAGGCGATCACCGGCGAAGGCGCGAGCACCGTCCCCGACGACACGGCCTTCACCGCCCACTGGGAGGTCACCGGCCCCTCGGACAGCCCGGACCTCGGTCGGAGCGGCGACCTCACGTTCCTCGCCGACGGCACGCCTGTCGCGGGACCGACCGACCTGCAGGAGGGTGACGAGGTCACGATCTCCGAGGTCACGCCCCCGGACGTCCCAGGCGTCGACTGGAGTACCCCGACGTTCTCACCGAACCCGGTCACGATCGGCGGGGAGAACACCGTCCAGGCCGTGACGGTCACCAACACCGCCACGCTCCAGCGCGGTGGCTTCACGATCGACAAGACCGTTGCCGGCGACTCCGGTGCCTCGACCACGACGTTCGACATCGGCTGGCAGTGCTCGGCCGAGAACCTGGACGGGGACGACTCCGGCACCGTGCACCTCACGGGCGGCGGGTCCGAGACGATCACCGGTTTCCCGGTCGGCACGACCTGCACGTTCACGGAGCCCGCCCCGGACGACGACCACGGCACGTGGGCGTCGGCCGTCGACCCGACGTCGCTGGTGATCGAGGAGGGCGACGGGACCAGCCAGGTCGTCACCGTCATGAACACCTTCACGCACGCCGTCGGCGGGTTCACGATCCGCAAGACCGTGACCGGCGACCCGGGCGCGTCCACCACGACGTTCACCGGGACGTGGACGTGCGACGCTCCGAACGCCGACGGACGCTCCAGCGGCACCTGGTCGCTCTCCGACGGCGGCAGGCTCGGGCTCGACGGGTTCCCCACCGGAACCACCTGCTCCGTCGCCGAGGACACCCCTACCGACGACAACGGCACGTGGACGTCCTCGATCGACCCTTCGGGGCCCTTCACCATCACCGAGGGCGACGCGAGCGCGCGGGTCGTGACCGTGACCAACACCTTCACGCACGCGGTGGGCGGGTTCAGCATCGTCAAGACGGTCACGGGCGACGACGGCGCCTCGACCACGACCTTCACGGGCCGCTGGACGTGTGACGCGGCCGACGCCCAGGGCGACTCGTCCGGTACCTGGTCGCTCGAGGACGGCGGGACCGTCGCGTTCGACGGCTTCCCCACGGGCACGACGTGCTCGGTGACGGAGGACCGGCCCACCGACGACAACGGCACCTGGTCCTCCTCGATCGAACCCGAGGGCGACTTCGTCATCACCGAGGGCACCTCGGCGACGCAGGTCGTCAGGGTGACCAACACGTTCACCAGCACGGTGGGCGGGTTCCAGGTCTCCAAGCTCGTCCGGGGCGACGACGGCGCGAGCGTCGACACGTTCACGATCGACTGGTCCTGCGACCAGCCGAACGCGGACGGCCGGTCGTCGGGCTCCGTCACCCTCCACGCGGGCGACGAGTCGGACCCGATCACCGGCTTCCCCGTCGGCACGACGTGCACGATCACCGAGCCGGCGGTCGACGACCCGTCCGGCACGTGGGCGGCGACCATCACCCCGGCGACCGTCACGATCGGCAGCGAGGGCACCTCCGAGATCGCGGCAGTCACGGTGACGAACACGTTCACGGCCTCCCGCGGCGGGTTCACGATCCAGAAGGAGGTCACGGGGGACCCGGGTGCCTCCACGACCTCGTTCGCCATCGACTGGCGGTGCTCCGCGGCGAACGCCGACGGTGACGACTCGGGCACCGTCCGGCTCACCGACGGCGACACCGCCACGATCACCGGCTTCCCGGTCGGGACGACGTGCAGGGTCACCGAGGACACCCCGTCCGACGACAACGGCACCTGGCGCACCCCGACGATCGACCCCGGCGAGGTCACGATCGCCGAGGACGACGGCACCACCCAGGTCGTGACCGTCACCAACACGTTCGACGCGCCGACGCCCACGCCGACCCCCACCCCCACGCCGTCCGGGACGACGCCGGCCCCCACCAGCCCCGCGCCGAGCACCACGACCCCCGCACCTGCACCGACGTCGGGACCCACGACGCCGAGCGCGGGCGGCGGCGGTCTTGCGGTGACGGGCTTCGACGCCCTGACGATCGCGGCCGTCGGCGCCTTCCTCCTGGCACTGGGCCTCGCCGCGGTCCTGGTCGCCCGCCGTCGCCGCAGCTGATGCGGCGCGCAGCGCCCCGACCCGGTCCGGGTCGGGGCGCCCGGGTGCGCCTCAGCGACGCAGCTCGTCGACCACGACGCCGACGACGGCCGCCACGCCGCGCACGAGGTCGCCCAGCGCAAGCCCGGGGGCCCCGTCCGCCGCCACGCCGTCGTCGTCGGTGACGCGCTCGCCGAGGACGGGTGGGACGTGCACGAAACCGGAGAGCCGCGGCCCGTCGCCGGAAGCGAGAGCGTGCTGCACGGCGTAGAACGTCGCGTTGCAGACGTAGGTGCCGGCCGACGGCGACAGGGCGGCCGGGATCCCGACCGCCCGCGCGGCGTCGAGCGCGGCACGCAGCGGGAGCGTCGACCAGTACCCGACGGGTCCGCCGGGCACGACGGGCTCGTCGACCGGCTGCGCCCCGGCGTTGTCCGGGATGCGGGCGTCCGCGACGTTGACGGCGACGCGCTCGAGGCGGAGCTCGCGTGCACCGCCGTGCAGCCCGAGCATGACGACGGCGTCCGGCCTCGTCTCCCCGACCGCGTCGAGGACGCTGCGCGGGCCGTCCGCGAACGTCACGGGGATCCGGCGGGCGTGGACCGAGCCGGGACCGCGCCAGGTGTCCGCGACGCGCGAGGCCGCCTCCCACGAGGGATTGGTGGCGGCGCCGCCGAAAGGCTCGAACCCGGTGAGCAGGACGACCGGGGAACCGGTCATCCGGCCGTCTCCTCCTCGTCGCGGGCCTCCCGGGCCAGGCGCGGCCAGAGCGCGTCGACCTGACCGCGCAGGTCCTCGGGGGTACGCGAGCCGTCGAGCACGACGTCGGCCGCGGCCAGGCGGTCCTCGTCGGAGGCCTGCGCCGCGAGCCGCGCCTCGGCGTCGGCCACGTTCATGCCCCGCTCCTCGACCAGCCGGGCGAGCCGGAGGTCGCGGGGCGCGTCGACGACCACGAGCAGGCCGAACGCGTCGGCCTGCCCGGTCTCGACCAGGAGGGGGATGTCGTGCACGACGACGACGTCGGGGTCGGCGACGGCGGCGCGCGCCTCCCGCTCGGCGGCGCACCGTCGGATCTCGGGGTGGACGATGCCGTTCAGCTGCTCGCGTCGGGCGGGCTCCGCGAAGACGATCGCCGCGAGGGCCGGCCGGTCCAGGCTGCCGTCGGCGGCGAGGACGTCGTCGCCGAAAGCGTCGACCACCCGCTCGAGGCCGACGGTGCCCGGGGCGACCACCTCGCGTGCGAGCCCGTCGTGGTCGATGGTCACGGCGCCGAGCTCGGCGAAGCGAGCGAGCGCCACGGACTTGCCGGATGCGATGCCACCGGTGAGGCCGACGCGGAACATCCCTCCATCCTGCCAGCGCAGGCTCAGGGGTGCGTGACGGGCCCGTCCGCGGTCCCCGCGACGCGACGCAGGAGCCGGACCAGCTCGCGCTGCTCGGCCGGGTCGAGCCGCTCGAGCAGCCCGCCCGCGCCGCTGGCCCGGAGGTCGCCGACCCGGGCGAGGACGGCGCGGCCACGATCGGTGAGCTCGACGAGCGTCGCGCGGCGGTCGCTCGGGTCGGGGTGCCGGACGACGTAGCCGTCACGCTCGGCGGCGTCGACCTTGGAGGTCACGGAGCGCGGGCTGACGCCGAGGGTCTCGGCGAGGACACTCGGCCGCTGCACTCCCCCGGCGCGGTCGAGCATGCGCAGGAGCCGCAGCTGTCCGGGCGCGACGGCGTCGTCGCCGAGCTGTGCGTCGGCCTCCCTGCGGACCGCGCGCATCGCGGCGTGCAGCACGGCGACGAACTCGCCGCCGGAGGGTGCGTCGTGCGCGGTGGCCGGGTGCGTCGTCGGGGCTGACGGCGTCGTGGTCATGGCTCCAGCGTACCGGCGCCCTCTTGTGTCGTAACAGATAGTGAGCTATGCTCAGTATCAATCCCACCCCCTCGCCACCGGAGGTCACCTATGGCATTCGGATCCCATGGTGGAGGCGTGCGCGGCGGAGGCCGCGGCATGCGCTCCTACGTCCAGGACTCCTCGGTCGCCCAGCAGCGGCTCCAGCGCGGCACCCTGCGCCGCATCCTCTCGTTCGCCCGCCCGTACCGCCGTGCGCTCGCCGGCTTCGTGGCGCTCCTCGTCGTCGACGCAGCAGCCGGCGCCGCGAGCCCGCTCGTCGTGAGCCACCTCATCGACGGCGGCATCGTCGCGGGAGACCGGCGGCTCGTCGTCGAGCTCGCCGCCCTCCTCGCCTGCCTCGCCCTCGTCTCGGCCGGTCTGACCGTCGCGGAACGCTGGCTCTCCTCCCGCATCGGCGAGGGGCTCATCCTCGACCTGCGCACCCAGGTCTTCGACCACGTCCAGCGCATGCCGCTCGCGTTCTTCTCCCGCGCCCGCACCGGGGCGCTCGTCCAGCGCCTCAACGGCGACGTGCTCGGCGCGCAGCAGGCCTTCACCTCCACGCTGTCGAACGTCGTCTCCAACGCGCTCACGATCACCTTCGTCCTCGCCGCGATGCTCTCCATGTCGTGGCGGCTCACGCTCGTCTCGCTCGTCCTGCTGCCGTTCTTCGTGCTCCCCGCCCGCTGGGTCGGGCGGCGCCTCGCTGCACTGACGCGCGAGAGCTACGGCCTCAACGCCGACGCCGCGCAGATGATGCAGGAGCGCTTCAACGTCGCCGGCGCGCACCTCGTCAAGGTCTTCGGCCACCCGGAGCGCGAGTCCGCCGAGTTCGCCGACAAGGCCGGCCAGGTCCGCGACATCGGCGTGCGCACCGCGGTGCTCGGCGTCTACTTCCGCGCCGGGCTCACCGCCGTCGCCGCGGTCGGCGTCGCGATCGTCTACGGGGCCGGCGGCCTCATGGCCGTCGGAGGCTCGCTCACGGTCGGCATGGTCGTCGCTCTCACGGCGTACCTCGGCCGGCTCTACGGCCCCATCACCGCGATGTCGAACGTCCAGGTCGACGTCATGACGGCGCTCGTCTCCTTCGAGCGTGTGCTCGAGGTGCTCGACCTGGAGCCGATGGTCGCCGACGCACCCGCCGCGCACGACCTCGGCGACGACGTCGCCCGGCACGGCGCGACGCTCGAGCTCGACCACGTCTCGTTCCGCTACCCCACCGCGTCCGAGGTGTCGCTCGCGTCCCTCGAGTCCGTCGCCGCCCTGACCAACGACCCGACGCACGACACACTCACGAACCTGAGCTTCACGGTCCCCGCAGGCGCGACCGTGGCGCTCGTCGGGCCGTCCGGGGCCGGCAAGACGACGATATCCCAGCTCGCGACCCGCATGTACGACCCGACGGACGGCGCCGTGCGGATCGCGGGTACCGACCTGCGCGACGTCACCCAGCAGTCCCTGCACGACGCCGTCGGGGTGGTCACGCAGGAGGCCCACCTCTTCCACGACTCCATCGCGTCGAACCTCCGGTACGCGCGGCCCGACGCGAGCGACGCCGACCTGTGGCGCGCGCTCGAGCGGGCGCACGTCGCCGACCTCGTCCGGTCGCTGCCCTCCGGGCTCGAGACCGTCGTCGGAGACCGCGGCTACCGGCTCTCGGGCGGCGAGCGGCAGCGCCTCGCGATCGCCCGCATGCTCCTCAAGGAGCCGGCGTTCGTCGTGCTCGACGAGGCGACCGCCCACCTCGACTCCGAGTCCGAGGTCGCGGTGCAGGCCGCGCTCGACGAGGCCCTCGCGTCGAGCACCGCGCTCGTCATCGCGCACCGCCTGTCGACGGTCCGCGACGCCGATCTCATCGTCGTGCTCGACGGCGGCCGCGTCGTCCAGCAGGGCACGCACGCCGAGCTCCTCGAGGCCGGGGGGCTGTACGCCGAGCTCTACCACACGCAGTTCGCCGACGAGCCCGTGCTCGACCAGGTCGCCTGACCCACCGCACGGCCGAGCCGGGCATGCCGAAGGGCCCGGCCCTCGATCCTTCGATCGGGGGCCGGGCCCTTCGTGGTGTCGCGGGGTCCGCCGGCGAGGTACGCCGGCGGACCGCCGTGATCAGTTGCCGGTCAGCTTCTCGCGGAGCGCGGCGAGCGCCTCGTCCGACGCGAGCGTGCCCGCGGCGGGCTCGCTCGGAGCCGACGACGAGTACGAGGACGACGACGAGGAGGAGGCGGAGGAACCCGACTCGCTCGAGCCGGCCTCGGCGTCCGCCTTGGCGGCCTCGGAGACCTGGCGGCGGTGCGCCTCCCAGAGCTCGTGCGCCTTGGCGTACTGCGTCTCCCACGTCTCGCGCTGGGCCTCGAAGCCCTCGAGCCACTCGTTGGTCTCCGGGTCGAAGCCCTCGGGGTACTTGTAGTTCCCCTGGTCGTCGTACTCGGCGGCCATGCCGTACAGCGCGGGGTCGAAGTCCTCGGACTCGAGGTCGACGCCGTCGTTGGCCTGCTTGAGCGACAGCGAGATGCGGCGGCGCTCCAGGTCGATGTCGATGACCTTGACGAAGACGTCGTCACCGACGTTGACGACCTGCTCGGGCAGGTCGACGTGACGCTGCGCGAGCTCGGAGATGTGCACGAGGCCCTCGATGCCGTCCTCGACGCGCACGAACGCACCGAACGGGACGAGCTTGGTGACCTTGCCCGGCACGACCTGACCGATCGCGTGGGTCCGGGCGAACGTCTGCCACGGGTCCTCCTGCGTCGCCTTCAGCGACAGCGAGACGCGCTCGCGGTCGAAGTCGACGTCGAGCACCTCGACCGTGACCTCCTGGCCGACCTCGACGACCTCGGACGGGTGGTCGATGTGCTTCCAGGACAGCTCCGAGACGTGGACGAGACCGTCGACGCCGCCGAGGTCCACGAACGCACCGAAGTTGACGATCGACGAGACCACACCGGGGCGGACCTGGCCCTTCTGCAGGGTCTGCAGGAAGGTCGAGCGCACCTCGGACTGCGTCTGCTCGAGCCAGGCACGGCGCGAGAGGACGACGTTGTTGCGGTTCTTGTCGAGCTCGATGATCTTGGCCTCGATCTCCTTGCCGACGTACGGCGCGAGGTCGCGGACACGACGCATCTCCACGAGCGAGGCGGGGAGGAAGCCGCGCAGACCGATGTCGAGGATGAGGCCGCCCTTGACGACCTCGATGACGGTGCCGGTGACGACGCCGTCCTCCTCCTTGATCTTCTCGATCGTGCCCCAGGCGCGCTCGTACTGGGCGCGCTTCTTCGACAGGATCAGACGGCCTTCCTTGTCCTCCTTCTGGAGGACCAGGGCCTCGACCTGGTCGCCGACGCCGACGACCTCGGACGGGTCGACGTCGTGCTTGATGGACAGCTCGCGCGAGGGGATGACGCCCTCGGTCTTGTAGCCGATGTCGAGGAGGACCTCGTCGCGGTCGACCTTGACGATGGTGCCCTCGACGATGTCACCGTCGTTGAAGTAACGGATGGTGGCGTCGACGGCAGCGAGGAAGTCCTCTTCGGTGCCGATGTCGTTGACGGCAACCTGAGGGACGGACTTCGCGGGGGTGGAGATGGTCATTGAGTTCGATGCTCCGATGCGGACAGGACGTAGTACGGACAGGGATGGTGGTGAGGTGGCGTCGGCGGCCAACCGTCAGCGGAGCTGACGAGCCATGCTGATCAACCCTGTGCTGGCCGACCCGCCGAGAACGCAATACACCGCGAGCCATGTTAGTCGGAACGTCATGGGCGGGTCAAAGGCGCCGGCCGCCCCGCTACGCGAGCGCGTCCGCGACCCGCAGGAGCTCGTCGGGGACGTGCTTGACCTTCCCCGCCACCTCGTCGAACGGGACGAGGCGCACCTCGTCGCCGCGCAGCGCCGTCATGACGTTCGTCCGCCTCGATGCCGCAGCGTCCACGGCGGCGACGCCGAACCGCGAGCCCAGGATCCGGTCGGTCGGCGTGGGCGTACCGCCCCGCTGCACGTGCCCCAGCACCGTCAGGCGCGTGTCGAACCCCGTGCGCTGGGCGATCTCGGCGGCCACGGCCTCCCCGACCGAGCCGGCGACGATCTCACCGAACCGGCCGAGCCGCTGGGTGAAGTCCATCGCGCTCCCCTCGGCCGGGACCGCGCCCTCGGCGACCACCACGATCGAGAAGCTCGCGTGCGCCCGGTGGCGGTGCCGCAGGAACCGGACGACCTTGTCGATGTCGAACGGCCGCTCGGGCGCCAGGACGACCTCCGCGCCGCCGGCGATGCCCGCGTTCACGGCGATCCAGCCCGCGTGCCGGCCCATGACCTCGACGACCATGACACGGTTGTGCGACTCCGCGGTCGTGTGGAGCCGGTCGATCGCGTCGGTCGCGATGTTGACTGCCGTGTGGAACCCGATGGACAGGTCGGTGCCCTCGACGTCGTTGTCGATGGTCTTCGGGATGGCGATCATCGCGACCCCGGCCTCGGCCACCTTGCTCGCGGCGTGCACGGTCCCGTCGCCGCCGATGCAGACGAGCGCGTCGATCCGCTCCGCCTCGAGGGTCGCCAGGACCGCGTCCATCCCGCCGTCCTCGGAGTGCGGGTGGAACCGTGCCGTCCCGAGCAGGGTCCCGCCGACCGGGAGCACGTTCCGGATGTCGGACCGCCCGAGCGGCTGGACGTCGCCCTGCGCGACGCCCTTCCAGCCGTTGCGGAAGCCGATGACGGAGTGCCCGTACTCCCCCAGCGCGTGCTTCACGACGCCGCGGATCGCCGCGTTGAGGCCGGGGCAGTCGCCGCCACCCGTGAGAAGTCCGATGCGCATGCCAGCTCCCGTCGTCCGTCTGCTGCGACCGTGCCCCGGACAGCCGAGCGGTCGGCCGAGCGCACGGCCCCGTCGCCACCGCGAACCCTAGCGAACCCGGCGCGGTCGCGACCTCGCCGTGCGACGACCGAGACTGGGTGCCATGCCCGACCACTTCACCTTCGCCGGCTACCGCGACGTCCCCGACGAGGCGGGCGGCGCCGCGGCGCGCGCCTGGTGGGACGCCGAGGCGCCCGAGTACCTCGCCGAGCACGGCGCGTTCCTCGGTGACGCGGACTTCGTCTGGGGACCCGAGGGACTGCGCGAGGAGGACGCGCACCTGCTCGGCGACGTCGTCGGGCGCGACGTCCTCGAGGTCGGCGCCGGTTCCGCGCAGTGCTCCCGCTGGCTCGTGGCCGCCGGGGCGCGGGCGCTCGCCACGGACGTCTCGCACGGCATGCTCGCCCAGGGCGACCGCCTCGACCGGGCGACGGGCGTGCGTGTGCCGCTCGTCCAGGCGGACGCGCGGGCGCTGCCCTTCGCGGACGCGTCCTTCGACGCGGTGTTCACCGCGTTCGGCGCGATCCCCTTCCTGCCCGACGCCACGCGCGTCCACCGCGAGGCGGCGCGCGTGCTGCGACCGGGCGGACGCTGGGTGTTCTCGGTCACGCACCCGCTGCGCTGGGCGTTCCCCGACGACCCGACCGAGCACGGGCTGACCGCCACGAGGTCGTACTTCGACCGTCGACCCTACGTGGAGACCACCGACGACGGCCGCGTCCTGTACGCCGAGTACCACCGGACGGTGGGCGACCACGTGCGCGACGTGGTCGCCGCCGGCCTCGTGCTGGACGACGTCGTCGAGCCGGAGTGGCCCGCCGACAACGCGAACGTCTGGGGCGGCTGGGGCCCGGTGCGCGGCGCGTACCTGCCGGGGACGGCCGTGTTCGTCACCCACCGCCCCTGAGCGCGGCCCGGTCCGGGCGTCAGGCGGCGTCAGTGCCCGGCGTCGTGCCAGCTCCGCCCGACGCCGACCGAGACGTCGAGCGGGACCGACAGGTCGGCCGCACCGCCCATCTGCGCCCGGACGACGGCCTCGACCTCGTCCCGCTCCCCCGCGGCCACCTCGAGCACGAGCTCGTCGTGGACCTGCAGGAGCAGGCGCGAGTGCAGCCCGCGCTCGGTGAGCTCGCGCTCGACCCCGAGCATAGCGATCTTGATCAGGTCGGCGGCGCTGCCCTGGATCGGGGCGTTGAGCGCCATCCGCTCCGCCATGTCGCGGCGCTGCCGGTTGTCGCTCGTGAGGTCCGGCAGGTAGCGGCGGCGACCGAAGATCGTGGCCGTGTACCCGGTCGCGCGCGCCTCGTCGACGACGCCCGACAGGTACTCACGCACCCCGCCGAACCGGGAGAAGTAGTCGTCCATGAGGCCCTGCGCCTCGCCGACCTCGATGTTCAGCTGCTTCGACAGCCCGAACGACGACAGCCCGTACGCGAGCCCGTAGCTCATCGCTTTGATCTTCGAGCGCATCGCCGGCGTGACCTCCGCGGGCGCCACCTCGAACACGCGCGACCCGACGTAGCGGTGCAGGTCCTCGCCCGAGCGGAACGCGTCGATCAGGCCCTCGTCTCCCGACAGGTGCGCCATGATCCGCATCTCGATCTGGCTGTAGTCGGCCGTCAGGAGCTGCTCGTAGCCCTCGCCGACGACGAACGCGCGGCGGATCCGGCGCCCCTCCTCCGTGCGGATCGGGATGTTCTGCAGGTTCGGGTCCGTGGAGCTCAGGCGCCCGGTCGCGGCGATGGTCTGCTGGAACGTCGTGTGGATGCGCCCGTCCGGCGCGACGGACTTCAGCAGGCCCTCGACCGTCTGGCGCAGGCGCGTCACGTCGCGGTGCGCGAGCAGGTGCTCGAGGAAGGGGTGCCCCGTGCGCTCGTACAGGTCGGCGAGGGCGGCGGCGTCGGTCGTGTAGCCCGTCTTGATCTTCTTGGTCTTCGGCATCGCCAGCTGGTCGAACAGGACCTCCTGGAGCTGCTTGGGCGAACCGAGGTTCACCTCGCGACCGATCGCGTCGTACGCCTCCTGTGCCTCGCGCGCGACCTGCGTGCCGAACTGCTCCTCGAGCTCGGTCAGGTACGGCACGTCGGCCGCGATGCCGCGCTGCTCCATGTGGGCCAGGACGTCGGACAGCGGGAGCTCGACGTCGGTCAGCAGCGCCGCGGCACCCCGGTCCGCGACCTCCCCCTCGAGGACCTGTGCGAGCTCGACGACGGCCGCCGCGCGGGTCGCGGAGCGCGACCCCTCGCTCGACTCGTCGAGCGCCAGGTCCAGGGTGCCCTGCGCGTCGGGCTCGGCCGCGACGAGCGTGCGGTGCAGCAGCCGCTCCACGAGCTCGCCGAGGTCGTAGCCGCGCTGGTCCGGGTAGCACAGGTAGGCCGCGAGCTCGGTGTCGAGCACGACGCCCCGCAGCTCGTAGCCGCGCGAGGCGAGCTCGTGCCACGCCTCCTTGGCGCCGTGCAGCACCTTCGGCGCTTCCGGGTCGGCCAGCCAGGCCGTCAGCGCCTCCTCGGCACGCGGCGCGAGGTCAGCGAGGTCGAGCGCGAAGGCGGCCCCGGCGTCGTCGGCCACGGCCACGCCCCACGCGTCGGCACCCGACGGGGACGGCTTGCCGTCGACCACGAGGCCCAGGCGCTGCCCGGCCCGGTCCGCGAGCCACGCACCCGGCCCGTCCTCGCCGAGCTCGTCGACGGTCACCGCCACCGCGGCCTGCGCGGCGACGACCTCGGCCTCGTCGGCGGCCGGGTCGACGGCGAGCACGCGCTCGCGCAGCGGGCCGAACTGCAGCGCGTCAGCGACGCGGAACAGCGCGTCCCGGTCGAAGCCTCGCAGCGCGAGGTCGTCCGGCCGGTACGGGAGCTCGACGTCGCGCAGGAGCGCGTTCAGCTCACGGTTGAGCCGGACCTGGGCCGCGTGCTCGCGCAGCGCCTCGCCGCGCTTGCCCGTGACCGTGTCCTGCTGGTCGAGGAGGGCGTCGAGGTCGCCGTACTGGCCGATCCACTTTGCGGCCACCCCGGGTCCGACGCCGGGGACGCCCGGGAGGTTGTCGCTCGTCTCCCCGACGAGCGCCGCCAGGTCGGGGTAGCGCTCCGGTGGGACCCCGTACTTGTCGAGCACCGCCTCGGGCGTCATGCGCGCGAGCTCCGAGACGCCCCGGACGGGATACAGGACCGTCACGTGCTCCGTGACGAGCTGGAGCGAGTCGCGGTCGCCCGAGCAGATCAGGACGTCCATGCCCGCGGCCTCGGCCTGCCCGGCGAGCGTGGCCAGGATGTCGTCGGCCTCGATGCCCTCGCGGTCGAGCGTCGGGATCTGCAGCGCCCCGAGGACCTCCTTGATGAGCGGCACCTGCCCGCGGAACGCCTCGGGCGTCGCCGAGCGGGTGCCCTTGTACTCGGGGTAGCGCTCGGTGCGGAAGGTCTTGCGGCCCGCGTCGAACGCCACGGCGACGTGGGTGGGCTGCTCGTCCCGCAGCAGGTTCGTGAGCATCGACGTGAAGCCGTAGACGGCGTTCGTGACCTCTCCCGTGGAGGTCACCATGGTGTCGGGCAGGGCGAAGAACGCCCGGAACGCCATCGAGTGCCCGTCGATCAGGAGAAGAGTCGAGCGGTCGGCGCCGGCTGTGGTGCCATCGGTTCGCGCAAGAGTGCTCACGGGTGCCAACCTATCGGTCATGACCCACATCCCGGACCTGCAGTGGTGGAGCGAGAACTCCCAGGGCACGCTCATCGACCGGCTCGGCATCGAGCTCCTCGAGGTCGGTCCCGAGCGCGCCGTGGGCACCATGCCCGTCGAGGGCAACACCCAACCCGCGGGCCTCCTGCACGGCGGCGCCACCGCGGCCCTCGGCGAGACCCTCGGCTCCATCGCCGCGTGGGTGCACGGCGGGCTCGACCGGCACGTCGTGGGGCTCGAGCTCGGCGCCACCCACCACCGGTCGGCGCGCGAGGGCGTCGTCACGGGGGTCGCGACCGCGATCCACCTGGGCCGGACGACCGCGAGCTACGAGATCGTCGTGAGCGACGAGAGGGAGCGCCGGCTCAGCACGGTCCGGCTGACGTGCCTGATCCTCGACCCGCGCTGATCAGCCGACCAGGCGCTCCGTGGCCGCGCCGCCGTCCGCGAGGCGACCGCGCACCGCGCCGAGGTCGACCGAGCCGGTCGGGGCGCCGCCGCGGCTGCGCCGGCGCCGCGCGATGAGCTCCTCGAGGCTGCCGCCGCGGCCGTGGTGCCGACGGCCGTGGGCCTCGGCGACGAGGCGCCGCTGCAGGACGCTCGTCGCGACGTAGCGGTGGGTCGCCGCAGGCGCGAAGCCCACGCGGGCGAGGAAGCGCTGGACACCGCGGGAACCCGGGATCGGCACCGCATAGACGTCGGTCGCGCCTTCCGCGCTCGCGAGCTCGGCCGTCGCCGCCAGCAGGGCATGGCCCACGCCGCGCCGTCGGACCTCGGGCCGCACGTAGAGGCCCTCGAGGTAGAGGACCGTCTTCGGCAGGAAGTCGTTGCTGCCGAGCGTGCGCCCGAGCACGAAGCCGGCCACGTGGCCGTCCACCCGGGCGACGAGGACGTGGCCGCCCGGCACGCTGAGCAGGACGCCGAGCTGCTCGACGATCTTGCCGGGTTCCGGGGCGCACAGCTGCACGCCTGCCGACGACTCCTCACGGGCCAGCGCACACACGCCGGCGAGCTCCACCAGGTCGGCGGGCTGGGCTGCCGTCACCTCGACCACGACGCGCACGTGGGACCTCCTTCGTCGGTGGAACAGGGCAGGAGCCTGGGCTCAGGGTGCTGCCCCGTCGCTCGGCCCCCTGCCGCGGTCCCCCGCGGCGCGCGACAGCTCGACACCCTAGTCCTGTCTGGACACTCGTCCAAGAGGCAGCGCGAACCGAGCTGCGTGCCGCCGGGACGGGGCCCGTCAAGGTCAGGCGCCGCCCACCTGCTCGATGACGGCGTCCGCGACCTCGCGCATGGTGAGGCGGCGGTCCATCGAGGTCTTCTGGATCCAGCGGAACGACTCCGGCTCCGTCAGGCCCATCTTCGTCATGAGCAGGCCCTTCGCGCGGTCCACCCGCTTGCGCGTCTCGAACCGCTCGGCGAGGTCCGCGACCTCCGACTCGAGGGTGCTGATCTGCGTGTACCGCGAGATCGCGATCTCGACGGCGGGCAGGAGGTCCGCCGGGGTGAACGGCTTGACGACGTACGCCATGGCGCCCGCGTCGCGTGCGCGCTCGACGAGCTCGCGCTGCGAGAAGGCCGTCAGGAGCACGACCGGCGCGCTGCGCGCCTTGCCGATCCGCTCGGCCGCGGAGATGCCGTCGAGCTCGGGCATCTTCACGTCCATCACGACGACGTCGGGCCGGAGCTCCTCCGCCAGGCGCACCGCGGTCTCGCCGTCGCCCGCCTCCCCGACCACGTCGAAGCCGCCCTCGCGGAGCGTCTCGACGACGTCCATGCGGATGAGCGCCTCGTCCTCGGCGACGACGGCGCGTCGGGCCGGGCCGGACTGCTTGGCGGGGGTGGGCTCGGGGTCCACGAGCGGCGGGAGCTCGAGCGGGGTGGCGTCGTTGTCTGGGGCGTCGTTCTGGGTCACCGTCATATCGTAGTGCGCGCCGGGTGCGCGCGTCCCTCGACGGGGTGTGACGTCCGCCGGGGGCGGACGGATTCCTCCCCGTCGCCGGACGTATGGTTCGATTGCCCCAGGCCCTGGTAGCCCAACCGGCAGAGGCGTTCGGCTCAAACCCGATCCAGTGTGGGTTCGAATCCCACCCAGGGCACCGCTCCACGGCGCCGCAGCGCCGACTCCGCCTCTCGACGGTGAGCACGACGACGGCCCGGGACCCCCTCGCGTCGGGGGTCCCGGGCCGTCGTGCGTCGAGCCGGGTCGGCCTCGGATCAGGCCTTGCGGGCGTTGTCCGTCTCGTCGCCGATCTTGTGCACGAGGATCGAGTTCGTCGTGCCGGAGACGCCGATCGGCGCACCCGAGACCACGACCACGAGGTCGTTCTTCTCGGCCAGGCCGTTGGCCTGCAGCGTCTGGTCGACCTGCGAGACCATCGCGTCGGTCGAGTCGACCGGCGGCACCTGGTACGCCTGGACGCCCCACGTCAGCGCGAGCACCGCGCGCACGTGCTCGTCGGGCGTGAACGCGAGCAGCGGGATCTGCGACCGCAAACGCGACATGCGCCGGGCCGAGTCGCCCGACTGCGTGAACGTCACGAGGTACTTCACGCTGAGCGTCTCGCCGATCTCGGCTGCCGCGCGCGTGATGGCGCCACCGCGCGTGCCGGGGGTCGAGCCGAGCGGCGCGATGCGCTCCCGGCCGAGCTCCTCGGTCGCCTCGATGATCCGGCCCATCGTGCGGACCGTCTCGATCGGGTACTCGCCCACGCTCGTCTCACCCGAGAGCATGACCGCGTCGGCGCCGTCGAGCACCGCGTTCGCGCAGTCCGAGGCCTCGGCGCGCGTCGGACGCGGGTTGTTCGTCATCGACTCCAGGACCTGGGTCGCGACGATGACGGGCTTAGCATTGCGCCTCGCGAGCTCGACGGCACGCTTCTGCATGATCGGGACCTGCTCGAGCGGGACCTCGACGGCCAGGTCGCCGCGGGCGACCATGATGCCGTCGAACGCGTCGACGATCTCGGTGAGGTTCTCGATGGCCTGCGGCTTCTCGATCTTGGCGATGACCGGGACGACGCGGCCCTCCTCGTCCATGATCGTGCGGACGTCGTCGTAGTCCTTGGCGTTGCGGACGAACGACAGCGCGATCAGGTCGGCACCGAGGCGCAGCGCCCAGCGCAGGTCCTCCGTGTCCTTCTCCGACATCGCCGGCACGGACACGGCGACGCCCGGCAGGTTGATGCCCTTGTGGTTCGAGACCTGCCCGGGGACCTCGACGCGCGTGACGACGTCGTTGCCCTCGACCGCGGTGACCCGCACCTGGACCTTGCCGTCGTCGATGAGGAGCGGGTCGCCGACGCGAGCGTCGCCCGTGAGGCCCTTGAAGGTGGTCGAGACGCGCTCGGCGGTGCCCTCGACGTCGTCCGTCGTGATGACGAACGTGTCGCCCTCGTTCAGGTACGGCTTGATGCCGTCCTTGAAAGCGCCGAGGCGGATCTTCGGGCCCTGCAGGTCGACGAGCACGGCGACGTTGCGCCCGGACGCCTTCGCGGCCTCGCGGACCCCGTGGTAGACGGCCTCGTGCGCTTCCTGGCTGCCGTGGCTCCGGTTGATCCGGGCGACGTCCAGGCCCGCGTCGACGAGCTGCCGGAGCATCTCCGGGGACTCGGTCGCAGGTCCGATGGTGGCAACGATCTTTGCTCTGCGCATGGCTCCAGCCTACTTGTCGATACTTCGTCGGTACGGCGCCCAGCGGCGCCGCACCCGGGAGGCACGGACGTCCGCCGACAGGCGGACGCCCGCACCGTGGTTCGTTCCCGGCCCGTCAGGCTCGCAGGGCCGCCGTGCTCGCGGCGACGGGCGCGGGGAGCTCGGTGTCCCCCTGCAGGTACGCGTCGACCGCGGCCGCCGCGGCCCGGCCCTCCGCGATGGCCCACACGATGAGGGACTGGCCGCGACCGGCGTCGCCCGCGACGAACACGCCCGGGACGTTGGTCGCGTACTTCGCGGTGCGGCCCACGAGCCCGCGCTTCGTGAGCTCGACGCCGCCCTGCTCGGTGACGGTGTCGGTCTCCGGGCCGGTGAAGCCCATCGCGACGAGGACGAGGTCCGCGGGGATCTCGCGCTCCGTGCCCTCGGTGGGGACGCGCCGCCCGTCCGGGAGATACGCGGTCGTCGCGACCTTGAGCGCACGGACCCGACCCTGCTCGTCGCCGACGAACTCGACGGTCGACGCGAGGTAGTCGCGCTCGCCGCCCTCCTCGTGCGAGCTCGACACCTCGAAGAGGATCGGGTCGGTCGGCCACGGCTGGCTCGCGGGTCGCTCGAGCGGCGGCTTCTTGCCGATGGCGAGCGTGGTGACGGACGCCGCGCCCTGGCGCAGCGCCGTGCCCACGCAGTCCGAGCCGGTGTCGCCGCCGCCGATGACGACGACGTGCTTGCCCTCGGCGGTGATCTGGTCGACCACGTCCTTGCCCGCGGCCACGGCGTTCGCCGGGTGCAGGAAGTCCATCGCGAAGTGGATCCCGTCGAGCTCGCGACCCGGCAGT
Source organism: Luteimicrobium xylanilyticum (assembly GCF_009429125.1). GTDB lineage: Bacteria > Actinomycetota > Actinomycetes > Actinomycetales > Cellulomonadaceae > Luteimicrobium > Luteimicrobium xylanilyticum. Next base: position 1,909,319 of record NZ_CP045529.1, on the reverse strand, counting down.
GGCAGGTCCCGCGGCACGGTCGCGCCCGTCGCGACCACGACGGCGTCGAAGCGGCGGCGCAACTCGTCCCACGTGATGTCGCGGCCGATCTCGCGGCTCGTGCGGAAGCGCGTCCCCTCGGCCTCCATCTGCGCGACCCGACGGTCCACGTGCTTCTTCTCGAGCTTGAAGTCCGGGATGCCGTAGCGCAGGAGCCCACCCACGGCGTCGTCGCGCTCGTAGACCGCGACGGTGTGCCCGGCGCGCGTGAGCTGCTGCGCCGCGGCGAGGCCGGCGGGTCCCGAGCCGACGACGGCGACCGTCGATCCCGTGAGGCGCTGCGGCACCTGCGGGGTGACGTAGCCGCGCGCGAACGCCTCGTCGATGATCGAGACCTCGACGTTCTTGATGGTCACGGCGGGCTGGTTGATGCCCAGCACGCACGACGACTCGCACGGCGCGGGACAGACCCGGCCGGTGAACTCGGGGAAGTTGTTGGTCGCGTGAAGGCGGTCGATCGCGTCCCGCCACTGGCCGCGCCAGACCAGGTCGTTCCACTCGGGGATGAGGTTCCCGAGCGGACAGCCCTGGTGGCAGAACGGCACGCCGCAGTCCATGCAGCGGCCCGCCTGCTCCTTGAGGAAGGGCTGGCCGTCCTCGAGGTGCGCGTGCACGTCCTTCCAGTCGCGGAGGCGGACCTCCACGGGGCGGTTCGGGGGGAGCTCGCGCTCGCGGACCTTCAGGAACCCTCGGATATCAGCCACGAGCCACCTCCAGGATGTGCTCCCACTCGCCCGGCGCGGCCAGGTCGAGGCCCTGGGCCTCGGCCTCGGCGAGCGCGCGGCGCATGCGGGCGTAGTCGGTCGGAACGATGCGGGTGATCCGCGCGAGCGTCGCCGCCCGGTCCGCGGCCAGCTCCTCGAGGAGCTCGGCCGCGACGGGCGAGCCCGTCTCCTCGTGGTGCCGGCGGACCAGCCCGACGACGAGCTCGGCATCCTCGGCGGTGTCCGGCGCGTCGTCGGCCAGGGTCGAGAGGGTGAGCTCCCCGGCGGCCAGCGACGCCTGGTTGAGGGCGGGCTCGCGCAGGTCCAGCACGTAGGCGGACCCGCCCGACATGCCCGCACCGAAGTTGCGGCCCGTCCGGCCGAGCACCAGGACGGTGCCCCCCGTCATGTACTCGCAGCCGTGGTCCCCCACGCCTTCGACGACGAGCGTCGCGCCCGAGTTCCGGACGCCGAACCGTTCGCCGACGACACCGCGCAGGAAGATCTCGCCCGACGTCGCGCCGTAGCCGATGACGTTCCCGGCCACGACGTTCGCCTGGCCCGTCAGCACGGCCGCGCGGTCCTGACGCACCACGATGCGGCCGCCCGACAGGCCCTTGCCGACGTAGTCGTTCGCGTCGCCGAACAGCCGCAGCGTGACGCCGCGCGGCAGGAACGCACCGAAGGACTGGCCCGCGGAGCCCGTGAGCGTCACGTCGATCGTGTCGTCCGGCAGGCCGGCACCGCCGTACCGCTTCGTGACCTCGTGGCCGAGCATCGTCCCGACGGTGCGGTTGACGTTGCGCACCGGCAGTGCCGCGCGCACCGGCTCCTTCCGGTCGAGCGCCGGGCCGGCGAGGGCGATCAGCTCGTTGTCGAGCGCCTTGGCGAGGCCGTGGTCCTGCGTCCTGACCTGGTGCAGCGCCGAGCCCGGCAGGGGCTCGGGCACCTCGAGGACGGGCGCGAGGTCGAGGCCCGCGGCCTTCCAGTGGTCGACAGCCTTGCGGGTGTCGAGCGCCGCGACGTCGCCGACGGCCTCCTCGATCGTCCGGTAGCCGAGCTCCGCGAGGATCTCCCGGACCTCCTCGGCGATGAACTCGAAGAAGTTCACGACGAACTCGGGCTTGCCCGTGAACCGGGCGCGCAGCTCAGGATTCTGCGTCGCGACGCCGACAGGACAGGTGTCGAGGTGGCAGACACGCATCATGACGCAGCCCGACACGACCATCGGGGCGGTCGCGAAGCCGAATTCCTCGGCACCGAGCAGCGCCGCCACGACGACGTCGCGCCCGGTCTTCATCTGCCCGTCGACCTGGACGACGATCCGGTCGCGCAGGTCGTTGAGCACGAGGGTCTGCTGGGTCTCGGCGAGGCCGATCTCCCACGGGGTGCCCGCGTGCTTGAGCGAGGTCAGCGGGCTCGCACCCGTGCCGCCGTCGTGCCCGGAGATCAGGACGACGTCCGCGTGCGCCTTGGACACGCCCGCAGCGACCGTCCCGACGCCGAACTCGGAGACGAGCTTGACGTGGACACGAGCCGACGGGTTCGCGTTCTTGGCGTCGTGGATGAGCTGCGCGAGGTCCTCGATCGAGTAGATGTCGTGGTGGGGCGGCGGCGAGATCAGCCCGACGCCGGGCGTCGAGTGCCGGGTCTTCGCAACCCACGGGTACACCTTGTGTCCGGGCAGCTGACCGCCCTCGCCCGGCTTGGCGCCCTGGGCGAGCTTGATCTGGATGTCGTCGGCGTGGGTGAGGTACTCGGAGGTGACACCGAACCGGCCCGAGGCGATCTGCTTGACGCGCGAGCGACGCTCCGGGTCGTAGAGGCGCTCCGGGTCCTCGCCGCCCTCGCCGGTGTTCGAGCGGCCGCCGAGCCGGTTCATCGCGATCGCCAGGGTCTCGTGGGCCTCGGCGGAGATAGACCCGTAGGACATGGCGCCGGTGTTGAACCGCTTGACGATCTCGCTGACCGGCTCGACCTCGTCGAGCGGGACGGGCTGACGCGTGGGCGCGAACTCGAGCAGGCCGCGCAGCGTCATGAGGCGCTGCGACTGCTCGTTCACCCGGCCCGTGTACTGACGGAAGATGTCGAAGCGGCGCGAGCGGGTGGCGTGCTGGAGGCGGAAGACCGTCTCGGGGTCGAAGAGGTGCTCCTCGCCGTCGCGGCGCCACTGGTACTCGCCGCCCGTGACCAGGCTCTGGTGCGGCTGGTGGTTGCCCGACGCCGGGTACGCCTCGGCGTGCCGGGCGGCGACCTCCGCGGCGAGCACGTCGAGGCCGACGCCGCCGAGCCGGGTGGTCGTCCCGGTGAAGTAGTCGTCGACGAGCTCGTGCGAGAGCCCGAGCGCCTCGAAGACCTGCGCTCCGCGGTAGGACGAGATCGTCGAGATGCCCATCTTGCTCATGACCTTGAGCACACCCTTGCCGAGCCCCTTGATGAGGTTGGCGACCGCCTTCTCGGGCGAGGCCGCGAGGTAGCCCCGTCGCGCGAGGTCCTCGACCGTCTCCATGGCCAGGTACGGGTTGACCGCGGCCGCCCCGAAGCCGATGAGGAGCGCGACGTGGTGCACCTCGCGCACGTCCCCGGCCTCGACGACGAGCGAGACCTGGGTCCGCGTGTGGCGGCGCAGCAGGTGGTGGTGCACCGCGCTCGACAGCAGCAGCGACGGGATGGGCGCGAGCTCCTGGGTCGAGTCACGGTCGGACAGCACGATGAAGCTCGCACCGGCGGCCACGTGCGCGTCCACCTCGGCGAAGATCTCCTCGAGGCGCGTGAGGAGGCCTGCGCCGCCGTCGGCGACCTTGTACAGGCCCCGCACGGTGACGGCCCGGAAGATCCCCTCGAGCGCCGGGTCGCGGTCGACGCGGATGATCTTGGCGAGCTGGTCGTTGTCGAGCACCGGGAACGGCAGCACGAGCTTGCGCGCGTGCAGCGGCGTGTCGACGAGCAGGTTCGGCTCGGGGCCGATCGCGCCGGCGATGGAGGTGACGAGCTCCTCGCGGATCGCGTCGAGCGGCGGGTTGGTGACCTGCGCGAACATCTGCGTGAAGTAGTCGAAGATCAGGCGCGGCCGCTGCGACAGCACCGCGATGGGGGTGTCGGAGCCCATGGCTCCGAGCGGCTCGGCGCCGTTCTCCCCCATCGGCGTCAGGATGATCTTGAGCTCCTCCTGCGTGTAGCCGAAGGTCCGCTGGCGGCGCTGCACCGACGCCGGGCTGTGCGCGACGTGCTCACGCTCCGGCAGGTCCTTGAGGTAGACCGAGTTCTCGGCGACCCACTGCTGGTACGGACGCTGCGCGGAAAGCTGCGCCTTGACCTCCTCGTCCTCGACGATGCGGCCCTGGCGGGTGTCCACGAGGAACATGCGGCCCGGTTCGAGGCGGCCCTTGCGCACGATGGTCGACGGGTCGAGGTCGAGGACGCCCGCCTCGGACGCGAGCACGACGAGGCCGTCCTCGGTGACCCAGTAGCGCCCCGGGCGCAAGCCGTTGCGGTCCAGGACGGCACCGATCAGCGTGCCGTCGGTGAACGTCAGGCAGGCGGGCCCGTCCCACGGCTCCATGAGCGTCGCGTGGTACTCGTAGAACGACCGCAGGTCGGGGTCGAGGTCGGCGTTGTTCTCCCAGGCCTCGGGGATCATCATCAGCACGGCGTGGGGCAGCGAGCGGCCCGACAGGTGCAGGAGCTCGAGCACCTCGTCGAAGCTCGCGGAGTCGCTCGAGCCCTCGGAGCACACGGGCAGGAGCGGCGCGAGGTCGCCGAGCGCCTCGCTCGCGAGCGTCCCCTCGCGCGCGGCCATCCAGTTCCGGTTGCCGCGCACCGTGTTGATCTCGCCGTTGTGCGCGATCTGGCGGAACGGCTGGGCGAGCGGCCACGACGGGAACGTGTTGGTCGAGAACCGCGAGTGCACGAGCGCGATCTCGCTCGCGTACCGCGGGTCGGACAGGTCCGGGAAGAACGGCTCGAGCTGCGCCGTCGTGAGCATGCCCTTGTACGTGATGGTGCGCGCCGACAGCGACGCGAAGTACAGGCCGAGCTCGTTCTCGGCACGCTTGCGGGCGCGGTAGGCACGGCGGTCCAGCGCCACGCCGGCGAGCTCGCGCGACGGGTCGGCGAGCACCACCTGGCGGAAGGTCGGCATGGAGGCGCGAGCCGTGGGGCCGACGAGGTCGGCCGTCACGGGCACGTCGCGCCACGCGAGGACGTCGAGCTTCTCCTCGGCCGCGATCTCCTCGAAACGACGGGCGGTCGCGTCCTCGTCCCCCACCGGGAGGAACGCGGTGCCGATCGCGTAGTAGCCGGCAGGCGGCAGCTCGGCCGCGACCACGTCGCGCACGAACGCGTCGGGGATCTGGGTCAGGATGCCGGCGCCGTCGCCCGAGTTCTCCTCGGCGCCCACGGCGCCGCGGTGGTCGAGGTTGAGCAGCGCGGTCAGGCCGGCGTCGACGATGTCGCGTCCGGGCGTGCCGCGCAGCGTCGCGACGAACGCGACGCCGCAGGCGTCGTGCTCGGCGGCGGGGTCGTACAGGCCACGGGCCGTGGGGGCGGCGGAGCGGCCCGGGCGGGGCTGCCCGGCGTTCGGCGGCATCGTCATCTGGTCGGTCCTCACACGCACCCGACGCGGACGCCGGGTGCCCTCGATCTGCTGGGGGGACGGGACGGCGTCGGCCCGTTGGGTGGGGAGGCCACCGGTCGGACCGGTGCGTCCCGGGGGACGGATCGCGCTGATCCGGTGGGATCAGGCCGCGTCCGTGTGCTCGGGCTCCTTCGCGGCGAGCTCCACTGTCTTCTCGCGCCCTTGGTGGCGGCGCCCGACAACGATAAACGCAACTAGCGCTCCGACCCACACGACGATCGAGGTCCAGATGTTCAACCGGAGCCCGAGGATGTGTTCGGCGTCGTCGATCCGGAGAGCCTCGATCCACACACGTCCCGTGGTGTAGATCATCACGTACAGCCAGAATACCCGACCATGACCGAGCTTGAACCTGCGGTCGAGCCAGATCAGGAAGAAGCCGCCCGCGGTGTTCCACAGGAGCTCGTAGAGGAACGTGGGGTGGAAGGTCTGGTACTGCTCGTACCCGAGCGGTCGGTGGTCGGGGTCGATCTCGAGGCCCCAGGGCAGGTCGGTGGGGCGGCCGAACAGCTCCTGGTTGAAGTAGTTCCCGATCCGGCCGATCGCCTGGGCGAACAGGAGCCCGGGGGCGAGGGCGTCCGCGAAGCCCGGGAAGCTCACCTTCAGCCGTCGACAACCGATCCAGGCGCCGACGCCACCGAGCGCCACGGCGCCCCAGATCCCGAGGCCGCCGTCCCAGATGAACAGCGCCTTGACCGGGTCGCCGCCCTTGCCCCAGTAGGGCTCGGGCGTCGTGATGACGTGGTAGAGGCGGCCTCCGACGATGCCGAACGGCACCGCCCAGAGCGCGATCTCGAGGACGTCGTCGGCGTTGCCGCCGCGCTCCACCCATCGGCGCCGGCACACCAGCACGGCCACCACGATGCCGGCGAGGATCGCGAACGCGTACGCGCGGATCGGCACGAAACCCAGGTGCCAGACGCCCTGGGACGGGCTGGGGATCGACGCGACGACGCTGCCATGGGCGGCGTGCGCGGCCGCGGCGACCTGGGCGGCGCTCATGCGGACGCGCCTTCGCGGGCGCGGCGCACCCCGGCGGCGAGGTCGTCGACGACGGCGCCCAGCGCGGCGAGGCGCTCGGACCACGGGCCGTCCGCGAGGAGGGGCCGCACGAACGCCGAGCCCACGATGACGCCGTCGGCGAAGCGACCGACCTGCGCGGCCTGGTCTCCCGTGGAGACACCGAGGCCGACGCAGACGAGCTCGGCGCCCCGCTCCCGCGTCCGGGCCACGAGCTCCTCGGCCCGGTCGCCGACCGTGGCCCGCTCCCCCGTGACGCCCATGGTCGACGCGGCGTAGACGAACCCTCGGCTCGCTCGCGCGGTGAGCTGCAGCCGCTCGGCCGTCGAGCTCGGGGCCACGAGGAAGACGCGGTCGAGGCCGTGCCGGTCGGAGGCCTCGATCCACTCGGAGGCCTCGTCGGGGATGAGGTCCGGGGTGATGAGGCCGGCTCCGCCCGCCTCGGCGAGGTCGCGCGCGAAGGCGTCGACGCCGTAGGCCAGCACGGGGTTCCAGTAGGTCATGACGAGCGGCACGGCGCCCGCGTCGGACACGGCGCGCACGAGCCGGAAGGCGTCCCGGACCCGCGTGCCGGACTCGAGCGCCAGCTCGACGGCACGCTGCACGGTCGTGCCGTCCATCACCGGGTCGGTGTACGGGATGCCGATCTCGACGACGTCGGCGCCGTGCTCCACGAGCGTGCGCACGGCCTCGACCGACCGGTCGACCGTCGGGAACCCCGTCGGGAGGTACGCGATCAGGGCCGGACGGCCCTCGTCGCGCACCTGGCGGAGGAGCTCCGCCGTCCGGGACGGCGTGACGTCGACCCGTCCGCCACCGCGGGCGGGAGCTGGATCGGTCGCGGGTGCGGCGGGGCTGGTCACTGGTCTCCCTCGTTCACGTCGTCGGCGTCGTCCCCGAGCAGCCCGAACCAGCGGGCGGCGGTCGCCACGTCCTTGTCGCCTCGGCCCGAGAGGTTCACGAGGATCGTCGGGCTCTCCCCGCGGTCTGCTGCTGCGCGGCCGACCCGCAGCGCGCCCGCCAGGGCGTGCGCGGACTCGATCGCCGGGATGATGCCCTCCGTGCGGCACAGCAGCGCGAACGCGTCCATCGCCTCGTCGTCGGTCACGGGCTCGTAGGTGGCGCGGCCCAGGTCGTGCAGCCACGCGTGCGCGGGGCCGACGCTCGGGTAGTCGAGACCCGCGGAGACGGAGTGGCTGGGTCGGGTCTGGCCGTCCTCGTCCTGGAGCACGTAGGTGCGCGCGCCGTGCAGGACACCCGGCTGCCCACCCGAGAAGCGCGCCGCGTGCCGACCGGACGCGATGCCCTCGCCCCCGGCCTCGAATCCGAACAGCTGCACCGACGGGTCGTCGAGGAACGCGTTGAAGATGCCCATCGCGTTGGACCCGCCGCCCACGCACGCCGCCACCACGTCCGGCAGCGCGCCCGTCCGCTCGAGGATCTGCTCGCGCGCCTCCTCACCGATGACCTTGTGGAACTCACGCACCATCTCGGGGAAGGGGTGCGGCCCGGTGACGGTCCCCAGCAGGTAGTGCGTCGTCTCGACGTTCGTCACCCAGTCGCGCAGCGCCTCGTTGATCGCGTCCTTGAGGGTCCGCGTGCCGAGCGTGACCGGGACGACCTCGGCGCCGAGGAGCCGCATGCGGGCGACGTTGAGCGCCTGGCGCTGCGTGTCCTCCTCGCCCATGTAGATGGTGCACTCGAGGTCCATCAGGGCCGCCGCGGTCGCGGTGGCGACGCCGTGCTGGCCCGCGCCCGTCTCGGCGATGACCCGCGTCTTGCCCATCCGCTTGACCAGGAGCGCCTGGCCCAGGACGTTGTTGATCTTGTGCGAGCCCGTGTGGTTGAGGTCCTCGCGCTTGAGGAAGACCCGCACGCCCGACCCCTCGCCCCCGGCCTCCGCCGCGAACCGCGGAGCCTCCGTCAACGGGCTCGGCCGGCCGACGTAGTCGCGCAGCAGCCGCTTCAGCTCGTCGACGAACTCGGGGTCCTCGACGGCCTTGCGGTACTCCGCGTCCAGCTCGTCGAGGGCGGCGATGAGCGCCTCGGGGACGTACCGGCCCCCGAAGACGCCGAAGTACGGGCCCGGCTGGGTGGCCAGCAACGGGTTGTGCAGCGGTTCGCCCGGCACGTGCGACAGCTCCGGCACGAGAAAGACCTCCAACGGCTCGCGGGGACTACGGGAATGGCTGAGGGGGCGGCGCCCAGGTCAGTGCCGCACCGCCCGCAGCGAGGGGTGCGCGCCCGCGGCGACGAGGTCGGCGACCGAGTCGCGCGGGGCGTCGTCGGTCACGAGCGCCTCGCCGACCAGCACGACGTCCGCGCCCGAGCGGGCGTAGTCGACGACGTCGTGCGGGCCCCGGACGCCGGACTCGGCCACGCGCACGACGTCGTCCGGGATCGCGGGCGCGACGCGCGCGAAGGTCGACCGGTCGACCTCGAGGGTCTTGAGGTCGCGGGCGTTGACGCCCACCACGCGCGCGCCGGCGTCCAGGGCACGCGAGACCTCCTCCGCGGAGTGCACCTCGACGAGCGCCGTCATGCCGAGCGAGTGCACCCGCTCGACCAGGGACTCCAGGACGGTCTGCTCGAGCGCCGCGACGATCAGCAGGACGAGGTCGGCGCCGTGGGCGCGCGCCTCCCACACCTGGTAGGGCGTCACGACGAAGTCCTTGCGGAGCACCGGCACGTCGACCTTGGCGCGCACGGCATCCAGGTCGGCAAGCGACCCGTGGAACCGGCGCTGCTCGGTGAGCACCGAGATCGCGGCGGCGCCGCCGTGCTCGTACTCGAGCGCGAGCGCGGCCGGGTCCGCGATGTTGGCGAGCGCACCCTTCGAGGGGCTCGAGCGCTTGACCTCGGCGATCACGGCGACCGCGTCCTCGAGCTTGAGGCGGCCCACGCACTCCAGCGCGCTCGGCACCCGGGCGGCACGCTCCTTGAGCTCCGCCAGGGGCGTCGCCGCCTCGCGTGCGGCGAGGTCCACCCGCACGCCCGCGATGATGTCGTCCAGAACCGTGGCCACCGTCCCACTCCCCTCGTCGGCGCGCTCCGGCCCCTCGTGACACGACCGGTGCGATACGAGCCATCGTAGGGCCGCCGGGCGGGCGCCCGAGCCACCGCGTCACGGTGCGAGACGCTCAGGGCGCGAGCCAGGGGCTCCAGGCGGGCACGTTCCGGGCCACGGTGAAGGCCAGCAGGACGACGACGACCGCCACGACGGCGGCCCGTGGCACCCGGCGAGCGGGCCGCCCCCGCCAGCGGCGCCAGGCCCAGTCCGCCCACGCGAGCACGAGGAGCGGCGCGGCGACCGTCCACACCGGGTTGTGCGACCAGGCGTCGGCCAGGTCCAGGTGCGCCAGGCCGTGCGTCGCGCGCAGCCCGCCGCACAAGGGGCAGTACACGCCGGTCAGGACGTACAGCGGGCACACCGGGTACCGGCCGGGGTGGTTCGGGTCGACGACCCCCACCCACGCGGTCGCGACACCCATGACCCCCGCCGTCACGAACGGAGCCCTCAGGCGCCGCAGGGCACCCGAGGGCTCGGACGGGCCGTCCGACGACGCCCGGGCGGGCGTCCGGACGGTCGACGCGGCCTCAGCCGACGGGCTGACCGTGACCGGCCTTCCGGAGCACGGCACCGACGACGAGGCCGGCGGCGATGACGACGACGCCCGCGATCACGACCGGGATGGACGGGATCACGAAGCCCACGCCGCCCACGACCGCGCCGAACATGACGATGATCATCGCGGTCCAGGCGGCCCGGGTGTTGCCCTCGTTGGCGGGCGGGGACGCCGGCGGCAGGTAGTTGCTCGCGGACGTCCGGGCCGTCGCGGGGGTGTTGTCAGCCATGTGGGTGCCTTTCCGGGGTGATGACAGCAGGGTAGTACGCGCGGGCGCGCGGAGAGCCGTGGACACGGTCGTGAGGGTCGGTTCAGCGCCGCTCGGCGCCGTCGTCGGTGGGGTCCTCGCCGCGGGTCAGCGAGTCCCAGGCCGCGTGCTCGTCCTCGAACGCGGCGTCGTCGTCGGCCGCGGGCCTCGGTGCGGGAGCCGGTTCGGGCGCCGCGGTGTCCGACGCCGCGGGCTCGCCGGCGGCGGCACGCTCGTGCCGGGTCGACGTGCGCCAGGCCCGCGAGCCGAGCGCCACGAGGACCGCCAGGACGACGACCAGCGCCCCCACGACGACGGTCGCGTACGGCCAGAACGCCACGTGCACGCCCTCGGTGAGCTGGGTCACGCCCGTGGCGTCGGCGGCCTCCCGCGTGGCGACGGGCGTGGGGTCACGGACCACACCGAGCGCCGAGAACGCCACGACGACGCCCGCCAGCGCGGCGACCGCGAGCACGACGTACCGGCCGATCCGCCCGATGATGCCGAGCGCCAGCGCCGCGGCCGCGACGACGAGCGCCCCCGCACCGACGCCCGGCGCGGCCTTGGTGCCCGCGACCTTCACGACCACGTGCGGCTCGAGCACCGTCGACCCGGCGGTCGTGAGCCACGAGGGGATCGCCGTCAGGAGCGCGACGCCGCCGAGCACCAGCAGCAGGAGGACGGCGGAGCGCCGCGAGATCGTCATGCCCGCTCCCCCGCCGGGCGCAGCCGGGCCGCGACCTGGACCGCGCGCACTGCCGCGGCCGCCTTGTTCCTCGACTCGGCGTACTCGAGCGCGGGCACCGAGTCGGCGACGATCCCGCCGCCGGCCTGGACGCTCGCGACCCCGTCGCGGATCAGGGCGGTGCGGATCGCGATCGCCATGTCCATGTTCCCGGCGAAGTCGAAGTACCCGACCGTCCCGCCGTAGATGCCGCGGCGGGCGGGCTCGAGCTCGTCGATCAGCGCGATGGCCCGCGGCTTCGGGGCACCCGAGAGCGTGCCCGCCGGGAACGTCGCGACCAGCGTCTGGAGGGCCGTCGCGCCCGCCCTCAGCTGGCCCGTGACCGTCGAGCACAGGTGCATGATGTGGCTGAACCGCTTGGTCGCCATGAACTCCACCACCTCGACCGACGTCGGCTCGCACACCTTGACCAGGTCGTTGCGGGACAGGTCGACGAGCATGATGTGCTCGGCGAGCTCCTTGGGGTCCTCCAGCAGCTCCTCGCCGAGCGCGAGGTCTTCCTCGGGTGTCGCGCCGCGCGGCCGCGAGCCCGCGATCGGGTAGGTGAGGACCTTGCCGTCCGTGACCTTGACCAGCGTCTCCGGGCTCGAGCCCACCACCGCGAACCGGGCGCCGTGCGCGTCGGTGAGCTCGAAGTAGTACATGTACGGGCTCGGGTTGATGGTCCGCAGGGCGCGGTACACGTCGAGCGGCGGTGCCGGGCAGTCGAGGTCCAGGCGCTGCGACAGGACGACCTGGAACACCTCGCCCTCGCGGATCGCCTCCTTGCCCGCCAGGACGGACGACTCGAACTCCTCGCGCGTCGACCGGAACCGCAGCCCGGGCTCCGGGACGTCGGCGAGCACGAGCGGCCCCGCGCCGGCGTCCGGGTGGCCGAGCCGCTCCTGCATCGCGTCGAGCCGCGCGACCGCGTCCTCGTACGCCCAGTCGACCCGCTCGTCGGTGTCGTCGAAGTTGATCGCGTTCGCGACCAGCCAGACCGAGCCCTCCACGTGGTCCACGACCGCCAGGTCGCTCGCGAGGAGCAGCGTGAGCTCGGGGACGTTCAGCTCCTCGGGCGCGAGTGCGGGCAGCGTCGGCTCCCAGTGCCGGACGACGTCCCACCCGAGCGCTCCCGCGAGCCCGCCCGTGAAGGGCGGCAGACCCGCGACGGCCGGGGTGCGGAGCGCCTCGAGCGTCGCGTCGAGCACCTCGAGGACGTCGCCGTCCGTCGGGACACCGACGGGCACGTCGCCGGTCCAGGTCGCGCGACCGTCCGCCACCGTGAGGGTCGCGCACGAGCGCACCCCCACGAACGAGTAGCGAGCCCACGACCCGTCGACCTCCGCCGACTCGAGCACGAACGTCCCCGGGCGCGACTGCGCGAGGGTCCGGTAGAGACCGACAGGGGTCACGTCGTCGGCGAGGAGCTTGCGGACCACGGGCACGACGCGCCGGTCCGCCGCGAGCGTCCGGAACCCCTGCGCCGTCGGCCAGGTCTCGCCCCAGGCGACCGAGACGGGCGGCACGTCGGCCGTCGCGGGCGCCTCCGGTGCCGGCACCGCGGTCACCGGTCGCCCTCGGGGCGCGCGCCGACGACCACAGGCAGCTCGCCGCCGGCCTCGAAGCACGTGCGGGCGCCCGTGTGGCACGCCGCACCGACCTGGTCGACGTGCACGAGGAGCGCGTCGCCGTCGCAGTCGATCGCGACGGACTTCACGTACTGCGCGTGGCCCGAGGTGTCGCCCTTGCGCCAGTACTCGCGCCGGGACCTGCTCCAGAACGTCACCCGCCCGCTCGTGAGCGTGCGGCGCAGCGCCTCGTCGTCCATCCAGCCGAGCATGAGCACCTCGCCGGTGTCGTGCTGCTGGACGATCGCGGCGACGAGGCCCGCCTCGTCGCGCTTGAGGCGCGAGGCGACGTCGGGCGCGAGCGTGGGCTCGGGACCAGGTCCGGTGGGCTGTCCGATGGGCACGGAGCGATCTTGCCACGCCGCGCCGGACGAGCCCGAACGCGTCCACCGTGATCCGGGCCACGACCGCGCGGCTCAGCGCAGGAAGTCGACCGCGGCCCACGCCTCGCGCGTGGGGCCGCCCGGGTCGCGCGCGATCCGCACGTCCCGGTCGAGGATCAGCGTCGTGCGGTCCGGGGGTGCGTAGCGGGGCCAGCCGAAGCCCGGCGTCCCGTCCCGCGCGAGCCCGACGAGGTGCGTGCGGATGCGCGCACCCAGTCGCTGCGCCGCCGACCTGCCGCCCAGCAGGACGATCAGGCGCCCGACCGGGGCGTCGAGCGTGTCGAACACGAGCGGGATCTCGGTGCCGTGGGTGGCGTCGAGCCGGGCCATCCGCTCCGACGGTGTCGCGAAGTCGCACCGGTACATCCAGACGGGTGCGACCTGCCCGTGCCCCTCGGCGAACCGGATCGTGGGGATCCGGAACGTGGAGTCGCCCGCGAAGTCGAGCAGGGCCTCACGCTCCGGGTAGCCCGGGTATGCGGCGAGGACGCCGTCCTGGAGCGCGGCGTCGTCATCCTCTCCCCGGTCGTCGGGGTCGCGCTCGGTCACCGCACCGGCCCGCTGCTCGGCGAGCAGCTCGAAGACGCGGTCGACGCGCGGCACCGCGACCGGGAGGATCTGCGGCCTCGCCCGGAGGAAGAGCAGCGCCTCGTGGCGCATGGTGCCCGTCAGCAGCGGCACGGGGGCGGTCCGGCCGCCGAGCGCGGCGTCGACGGGCGACTCGGGGAGCAGCACGCCGTCGACGCTCGGGGCGAAGGCGATCGTGCCCGTGTACCGCTCGTCGACCTCGGCGAGCAGCCGCGTCCCCGCCGCGACGAGGTCGTCGCGCGGGATCCGGCGCCACGACGCGGCGTCGCCGGGATCGGCGCCCACGAGCTCGAGCAGCCGTCGCGCGTACGACGCCATCCGGTCCGCCGAGTACGAGGCGGCGGGTGCGGGGCTCAGCGCCACCGCCCGGTGGAACAGCCCGCGCGCGGCGGGTGCGGCGAGCAGGGCCGTCACGACGCTCGCCCCGGCGGACTCCCCCGCGAGCGTCACCCGCCCCGGGTCGCCCCCGAACGAGGCGACGTTCTCCCGCAGCCAGCGCAGCGCCTCGACGACGTCCCACAGTCCGACGTTCGCGTCGAAGGGCTCGTCCCGTGTGCCGAACGACGACAGGTCGAGGAAGCCGAACGCCCCGAGCCGGTAGTTGAGGGTCACGACGACGACGTCACCCTCGACGGCGAGCCGGGAGCCGTTGAAGTCCGCGAGCATGCCCGAGCCGGCCACGAAAGCGCCCCCGTGCACCCACACGACCACGGGCCGCAGGTCGTCGGCGTCGGCCGCCGGGGCCCAGACGTTGAGCGTGAGGCAGTCCTCCGTCCGCGGCCACGCGGGCGGCACGCCGCCCCCCGCCCGGAGCCGGCGCTGCGGGCACGCCGCGCCGAACCGGGTGGCGTCCCGCGTGCCCGTCCACGGCTCCACCGGCCGGGGACGGCGCCAGCGTCCCGCCCCGACGGGCGGCGCCGCGTACGGCAGGCCGCGCCAGACCCGCGCGCCGCCGTCGGTCTCGCCGACGACGACGCCCGACTCGGTCGCGACCCGGAACGTCACGGCCGATCGCCTCGTGCCGTCCCGAACCGCGCGTCCAGCCACGCGACGAGGTCCCCGAGGACCTCGTCCTTGTTCGTCTCGTTGTAGATCTCGTGCCGGGCGCCGGGGTAGACCATGAGCGACACGTCGGTCAGGCCGCTGCGGTTGCGGTAGGCGTCGGCGAGCAGCCTCATGCCGCGCGTCCCGCCGAGAGTGTCCTCGGCCCCGCCCTGGATGAGGACGGAGACGTCGCGACGCAGGTGGCGCGGCGGCCTCCCGAGGAGCTGCAGCGCCTGGTACCACGTGTACGGGCTGTGGGTGTTGACGTCGAAGGTGAGCGGGTCCGCGGCGAACGCGGCGCCCACCGCCGGGTCGCGGCTCAGCCACTCGAAGCCCGTACCGCCCTCGACCCGGAACCGTTTGCCGAGGTCGCCGCCGTTGATCACGCCCGGCAGCGCGTACGACGTCCCGGACAGCACGAGCCCGTCGAACAGCTCGGGGGCGCGCGCGAGGAGCTTCTGGGCCACCAGGGAGCCCCAGGAGTGGCCGAGCATCACGAAGGGTGCCGGCGCGAACCACGCCCGGGCCTGTCGCGCGACCGCCTCGACCGCGTCGAACACCGCGCGGTGGGCCCCCTTCCCGAGCTCGCCCAGCCCGAGGTGCCCGGTGCCCGTGGCGCCGTGCCCGCGGTGGTCGTCGGCGACGACGGCATAGCCTGCGTCGTGCAGCGCGCGCGCCACGTGCGCGTACCGGCCGGCGTGCTCGCCGACGCCGTGCGACACGTGGACGACGGCGCGCGGTGCGGCCTGGTCCCACACGTAGACGTGCACGTCGACGCCCTGCGGGTCCGTCACGATCTCCTCGCGCGGCCCGGCCGTGGCTCCGGCCCCCGCCGACTCGGTCGTCATCCGCCACCTCTCCGTCGCCCGACTCTCGGCTGGCACCCAGGCTAGTGGCCGCCGTCGGGCTCGTCGCGCGCCACGACCCACGCCCGCCGGACCTGCTCGAACCGGGTCGGGAGCGGGCGGCGTCGGGCACCCTGCTCGGCTACGGTCCGGTGCACGTAGCGACGCCAGGAGAGCACGAGCCCCTGCGCCGTGATGGGCAGGCCCTTGGAGACCGTCACGCCGTTGTCGTGCGTGTGGTGCACGGTCAGCAGCAGCGCGCGGGGCACGGATCCCTCGAGGTCCGCGCAGAGCTCCTCGCGGACCTCGAGCCACCGGGCGAGGACGGCGGCCGCGCCCGCGTCGAGCACGTGGTCGCGTACCGTCCGGTGCTTGCCGTGCCGCACCCGCACGACGCCGCCCACGCCGTCGCCGGGTGGATCGAGCGCGAGGTCGTCGACGGTGACCCGCAGGAGGTCGCCGTAGCGCGCGCCCGTGCAGCGCGCCAGACCGGCGATCACCGCGAGGCGGACCTCCTCGTCCCGCACCGGGACGCGCGACGCGCGGGACGCGAGGTCGCGCCAGACCCACTCGGCCTCGGCGAGGTCGACCGTCGGCCGCGGGTAGCGGCCGGCCAGGCCGTCCAGGGCTGCGGTCGTCGGTGCGGGCGCGTCCAGTGGGGTCACGGTGAGAGCATATCGCTTGGCACAGTATTTATCCGGACGCTCGGCCGGGCGTGGCGCGTGCCAGGATGGGTGACATGCCCGATTCCGGTGACGCGCCGCGGCACGCCCGCCTCCGCGCCGGCCTGGCCGCCGCGCTCGGCGCCGCCTCGCCGGACGACCCGACGCTCTGCGAGGGCTGGGAGGCCCGCCACCTCGCCGCGCACGTCCTGACCCGCCAGCGCACCCCACGGATCAACTCCCCCGCCTTCCGGGACCTCGCCGACCGTGCGCAGGACCCCGAGGTCTACGCCGGTCTCGTCGCCCGGGTCGCCGCCCCGCCGCCACGCCTCTCCCCGCACGCGTGGGCCGGGGACCTCATGAACGTCACCGAGTTCTTCGTGCACGCCGAGGACGTCCGCCGCGGCGCGGGCGACGTCCCGTCCCGTCCGCTCGACGACGACCTGGTGGCGAGCCTGTGGCGCCAGCTCGGGGTCGCCGGCCGGCTCTCCTACCGCCGCGCCGCACCCGGGGTGCTGCTCGTCGCCCCCGGCGTCGGACGCCGTCGGGTCTCACGTCCACGTCGGGACGCGGGGACCGTCGTCGTCACCGGGGAGGTCGGCGAGCTCGTCCTGCACGCCTTCGGGCGGGGGCGGCACGCCCACGTGACCGTCACGGGCGACGCACCGGACCTCGTGGCGCTCGACGACGTCCGGCCAGGACCGGCACGGTGACGCCGGCTCAGCGGACCTCGACGCCCGCCTCGCGCAGCGCGTCCTTCACGTCCGCAACCGTGAGCCGTCCGAAGTGGAACACGCTCGCGGCGAGCAGCGCGTCCGCGCCCGCCCGTGCCGCGGCGACGAAGTCCTGCGGCGTGGAGGCCCCGCCGCTCGCGATCAGCGGGACCCCGACGGCCGCGCGCACCGCGCGCAGCATCTCGAGGTCGAACCCCTCGTAGGTGCCGTCGGCGTCCATCGAGTTGAGCAGCACCTCGCCCGCGCCGAGCTCGGCGGCCCGCGCGGCCCACTCGACCGCGTCGATGCCGGTGCCACGGCGCCCGCCGTGCGTCGTCACCTCGTAGCCGCTCGGCGTGCTCACGTCGCCCTGGACGCGGCGCGCGTCGACCGACAGCACGAGCACCTGGTTGCCGAACCTGCCCGCGATCTCGGCGATCAGCTCGGGGCGTGCGATCGCCGCCGTGTTCACACCGACCTTGTCGGCGCCCGCGCGGAGCAGCGTGTCGACGTCCTCGACGGTCCGCACGCCGCCCCCGACCGTGAGCGGGACGAACACCTGGTCCGCCGCCCGGCGGACCACCTCGTACGTCGTCTCGCGGCCCCCCGACGACGCCGACACGTCGAGGAACGTCACCTCGTCGGCGCCCTGCGCGTCGTACCGCGCGGCCAGCTCGACCGGGTCGCCGGCGTCACGCAGGTTCTCGAAGTTCACGCCCTTCACGACCCTCCCCGCGTCGACGTCGAGGCACGGGATCACGCGGACGGCGACGGGCACGAGGGCTCCTTCGGGGTCGTCCCGGCGGGCCGGGAGGTGGCTACTCGCCGGACTTCGGCGACGTGGCGGACGGGGTGGCCTCGGCCGCCTTCGCCTTCGTCCCGACCTGAGGTCCGGTGCCCGGCGTGTGCGCGTCCAGGATATCGACCACGAACACGAGGGTCTGGTCCGCGAGCTTCGACGACGTGCCCTGGTACGCGAGGTCGGGCGGCACCACGAGCATCACCTGGGACCCGACCGGCAGCTCGAGCAGCCCCTGGTCCCAGCCCTCGATCACCTCCCCGACGCCCAGCCGGAAGGTCAGGGGCAGCTTCTTGCTCCCCCACGTCGTGTCGAAGACCTTGCCGTCCGCCCACGTGACACCCGTGTACTGGACGGTGACGAGCTGGCCCGCCTGGACCTGCGGCCCTGTCCCCCGGACGAGCGGCAGCACGGCGAGCTCGCTCGGCGCCTTCGTACCCTTCGGGATCTTCACGCTCGGGGCGCCGTCGTCGGCCCGTGTCACGACCGGCTCGCCCTTGCTCTGCGCCACGGTCTCGCCGACCGCCCGGCCCGCCAGGACGTCGACGGTCGTCACGAGCGGCACGCCCTTCGACTCGGCGACGTCGAGCACCCGGCTGCCGGACGTCCGGCCCACGACCATGCGGTAAAGCGCCGTGCCGAGCGTCTTCTCGTCGACCCGCACGGCCCGCGGCTCCCCCGCGAAACTGTTGGCGACGACCTTGCGCGTGCGCCCGTCCTCGGCGTACGTGTCGAGCACGACGACGTCGCCGTCCTCGACCTTCGGGCCGACACCCTCCCAGACCGTCTCCAGGCGCTGCTGGGTGACGGTCAGCGGGGTGTCGTACCCGAAAGCAGGGGGCGACCACGCGCTGCCCGTGACCTGGACGTCGGCCTGCGTCGCCCCCGTCACGGTGGTCTGGTCCTGCGGGTCCTCCTCGCCGCACGCGGCGACCGTACCCACGAGACCGGCCACGAGGACCAGCGCCGCGACCGCCCGGCCGCGGCGCTGGCCGCGAGCGTCGGGGCGCCGTCGTCGGGGCAGGGCTGAGCGTCGGGTGGAGGTGGGGGTCACGGGCCACAGGGTAGCCGGGCCACCCGCGTGCCACCTGAGCCCCGCGGGCGCCGCGAGCCCCGTCGGCGCCGCGCGACCGTCACATCGACTCGATGAGCCGCTCGACGCGGTCGTCGACGTTGCGGAACGGGTCCTTGCAGAGCACCGTGCGCTGCGCCTGGTCGTTGAGCTTGAGGTGCACCCAGTCGACCGTGTAGTCCCGCCGTGCCTCCTGCGCGGCGCGCACGAAGTCGCCGCGCAGCTTCGCGCGCGTCGTCTGCGGCGGGACCGCGGTCGACTCGAAGACCTCCAGGTCCGTGACCACGCGCTCGACGAGCCCTCGCTGGGCCATGAGGTTGTACAGGCCCTCGGTCCGTGAGATGTCGTGGTAGGCGAGGTCGAGGCGCGCGATCCGGGGGTCGGTGAGCGCCAGGTCGTGCTTGGCCTGGTAGCGCTGGATCAGCTTGAGCTTGATCACCCAGTCGAGCTCGCGGTCCACGAGCGACAGGTCGCCCGACTCGAGCGCGCGCAGGCCGCGCTCCCACAGGTCGAAGACCTGCTTGATGATGGGCGTCGGCTCCACGTGCGCGTCGACGTGGTCCTTGACGCGCTGCAGGTACTCCGACTGCAGCTCGATCGCGGTCGCGGTCCGGCCGTTCGCGAGCTGGACCGGCACCTTGGCCGTGACGTCGTGCGAGATGTCCCGGATCGCGCGGATCGGGTTCTCGAGCCCGAGGTCGCGCATCGGGACGCCGGCCTCGACGAGCCGCAGCACGAGATCCGTCGCGCCGACCTTGAGGACCGTGGTCGGCTCGGCCATCGAGGAGTCGCCCACGATGACGTGCAGGCGCCGGTAGCTCTCGGCGTCCGCGTGGGGCTCGTCACGCGTGTTGATGATCGGACGGGACCGGGTGGTCGCGCTCGAGACGGCCTCCCAGATGTGGTCCGCGCGCTGCGACAGGGTGTACGTGGCGCCGCGGGGCGTGGCCAGCACCTTGCCGGCCCCCGTGAGGATCTGGCGCGTGATGAGGAACGGGACCAGCACGTCGGACAGGCGCGCGAAGTCGCCCTGCCGGCGCACCAGGTAGTTCTCGTGGCAGCCGTACGAGTTCCCGGCCGAGTCGGTGTTGTTCTTGAACAGGTGGATCCGGCCCGCGAGGCCCTCGTGCTCGAGCCGCTGCTGCGCGTCCGCGACGAGCCCCTCGAGGATCCGCTCGCCGCCCCGGTCGTAGGCGACGAGCTGGCGCACGTCGTCGCACTCCGCCGTCGCGTACTCCGGGTGCGAGCCGACGTCGAGGTACAGCCGCGAGCCGTTGCGCAGGAAGACGTTCGACGACCGTCCCCACGCCACGACCTTGCGGAACAGGTAGCGCGCGATCTCGTCCGCGGACAGGCCGCGACCGTCCTCGGCGGCGCACGTCACGCCGTACTCGGTCTCGAGCCCGAAGATGCGTCGGTCCATGGGGGTCTCCTGTCTTCCCGAGGCCTGCTCGCGACCTAGCGCTGCGCGAGAAGCTGGTCGAGGGCGGGCGTCGTGAGGCGCCGGAACGCGCGCCGGCGGGCCGTCCGCTCGAGCACCGCGGCCTCGAGCTGGGCGGCGGGAACCTGCTGCGGCTCGGCGCCCTCGCCCGTGCCCTCGCCGCTCGTCGCGAGCGCGCGGGTCGCGAGCGCGAGGACCTGCGGCAGCGTCATGCTCTCGTGCCACTCCTCGCGCAGGCGCGCCCCGAGCTCCTCGGCCTGCCCGCCCATCGCGACCACGCCGTGCTCGTCGGCGACCGACCCGTCGTACGACAGCCGGTAGATCTGGTCGCCCGCGGGCGTGTCGGCGACCTCGGCGACCACGAGCTCGACCTCGAGCGGCTTCGACTCCGTGGTGAACACCGTGCCGAGCGTCTGCGCGTACGCGTTCGCGAGCCCGCGCGCCGTGACGTCCGAGCGATCGTAGGAGTACCCGCGCAGGTCCGCGTAGCGCACGCCCGCGACCCGCAGGTTCTCGAACTCGTTGTACTTGCCGACCGCCGCGAACGCGATCCGGTCGTAGATCTCCGAGATCTTGTGCAGCGCGCGCGACGGGTTCTGCGTCGCGAACGCGATCCCCTCGTCGTACTGCAGCACGACGACGGAGCGACCTCGGGCGATGCCCTTGCGTGCGTAGTCCGCCCGGTCCTTCATGAGCTGCTCAGGCGAGACGTAGAACGGCATGCTCACGGGGTGTCTCCCTCGCTGTCGGCACCGCGGGTGCGCTCGGTGAGCTCCTCGGGCGGCACCGGGCGCGGCTCGTCGGACGGGTTGGACGCGCTCGTCCGGCGCACGCCGCGGCGTGCGTCGTTGGCCGCGGTCCGCTCAGCGACGATCTCGGCCGCGAGCGCCGCGAGCTCGTCGTCCCCGACCCGCCGGTACCCCTCGGCGTCGACGGTCGCCACGACGGGCCAGATCCGGCGCACCGGGTCCGGGCCGCCGGTCGCGGAGTCGTCGTCGGCGGCGTCGTACAACGCTTCGACCGCGACGTGCACGGCACCCGCGGCGTCCAGGCCCGGGCGCCACAGCTTCTTCAGGGCGCCGCGCGCGAACACCGAGCCCGAGCCGACGCTGTGGTGGTCGTGCTCCTCGTAGCGCCCGCCGGTGACGTCGTAGGAGAAGATCCGACCCGCGTCGCGGTCGAGGTCGTAGCCCGCGAACAGCGGGACGACCGCGAGGCCCTGCATCGCGAGCCCCAGGTTGGAACGGATCATCGTCGACAGCCGGTTGGCCTTGCCGTCGAGCGAGAGCAGCGAGCCCTCGATCTTCTCGTAGTGCTCGAGCTCGAGCTGGTACAGCCGCACGAGCTCGAGCGCGAGGCCGGCGCTTCCGGCGATGCCGACCGCCGCGTACTCGTCCGCCGGGAAGACCTTCTCGATCTCGCGGCTCGCGATCATGGCGCCGGCGGTGGCGCGGCGGTCGCCGGCCATGACGACGCCGCCGTCGTAGGTCACGGCGACGATCGTCGTGCCGTGCGGCGCCGCGGGCGCGTCGCCGGCCGGCAGCACCCGTCCCGCGGGGAGCAGGCCGGGGTCGTGCGCGGCAAGGAACTCGACGAACGACGCCGAGCCGGGTGTCGTGAACGCGCGAGGGAGCCTCGCGTCAGCCTCGGGTGTCATGGGCGTCCTACTGCCCGCCCTTCTGGACGAAGCCGCGGACGAACTGCTCGGCGTTCGACTCGAGGACGTCGTCGATGTCGTCGAGGAGCGCGTCGACGTCCGCGTCCTGACCCTGCGGCGCTGCGGCCGGCGGGGTGGGGGTGGCGTCGTCGTCCGGGACGTCGTCCTCGCGGCGGACGTGCTGCTGGTGCTCGCGACCTGCCATCGTCGTCTCCTTCGTGCTCGTCGGTCCTCGGGCCTGCGGTCCCGGTGATCCGTTCCGTCCCCAGCCTAGGCCGTGCGAAGAGGTCGGGCCGGGCTGTCCACGCCGTCCCTCACGTCCCCGACAGGCCCGCGAGCAGCGCAGACGCGTCGGCGCTGCGCTCGAGGAGGTCACCGAGGTGCCGCCGGGTCCCGCGCTCGGGGTCGGGCATGGGCACCCGCTGCAGCGACGGCGCGCCGGGGACGTCGAAGATGATCGAGTCCCAGCTCGCCGCCGAGACGTGCTCGCCGTAACGGGCCATGACCTCGCCGCGGAAGTAGGCGCGCGTGTCGTCCGGCGGGTGGTGGACGGCGCGCGCCACCTCCTGCTCCGTCACGACCCGCTCGACCGCGTCCTTCGCGAGGAGCCGGTGGTAGATCCCGCGCTCGGGGCGCACGTCGGACCACTGCAGGTCGGTCGCCGCGAGGCGGGGGTGGTCCCAGTCGAGCCGGTCGCGGCGCCGCAGCCCGTCGAGGATGCGGAGCTTCGCGACCCACTCGACCTGGCCGGCGACGCTCGCGCGGTCGTGCTCGAGCCCGTGCAGCACACGGCCCCACCGCTCGACGACGGCCCGGGTCTCGTCGTCGGGCCCCTCGGCCCCGGCGAAGGCGTCCACGGCCTCGTGCACGGCGTCGAGGTACGTCCGCTGGATCTCGAGCGCCGTGAGCTCGCGGCCGTCGGCGAGCCGGAGCCGGGCCGTCAGCGACGGGTCGTGGCTGACCCGCTGGACGTCCCCGACCGGGTCCGCGAGGCGCAGCGCGGCGATCCTGGCGCGTGCCGCGGGCAGCTCCTCGCGTCGTTCGACCAGGCCCAGGACGAGGGAGGTCGTCCCGAGCTTGAGGTACGTCGCGACCTCGAGCAGGTTGGCGTCGCCGATGATGAGGTGGAGCCGGCGCCACCGCTGCCGGTCCGCGTGGGGCTCGTCCCGCGTGTTGACGATGGGACGGCGCAGGGTCGTCTCGAGCCCGATCTCCGCCTCGATGTAGTCGGAGCGCTGGGCGAGCTGGAAGCCCGCGTCGGCCCCCGTCTGCCCGAGGCCGACCCGGCCCGCACCCGCGAAGACCTGCCGCGTCACCAGGAACGGCATGAGGAGCTGGGCCAGCTCGGCGAACGGGACGTCGCGGCGCACGAGGAAGTTCTCGTGGCAGCCGTAGCTCGCGCCCTTGCCGTCGACGTTGTTCTTGTACAGCGCGACCGGCCCGCCCGGGAACGACGCCAGCTCCCGCGCGGCGGCGAGCATGACCCGCTCACCCGCGACGTCGAACCGGACCGCCTCGCGCGGGCCCGTCACCTCCGGCGACGAGTACTCCGGGTGCGCGTGGTCGACGTACAGCCGGGCACCGTTGGTGAGGATGACGTTCGCCGCGCTCGGGTCGTCGTACTCCTCGGCCTCGGGCCGCTCGAGCTCCTCCGTCGAGCTTCCGCCGCCGTTCGACGACACCGGTCCGGGCGCGACCGGCCGGTCCGGGTCGTCCGTGAGCAGCGACGGGTGGGCCGACGCCCGGCGCAGGTGGAATCCCCGCGCGTCGTGCAGGGGGTCCTCGTCGTCGTAGTCCCAACGGGCACCACGACCGCCGCCGACGGCCGCGAGCGCCCGGTAGGTCGTGACGACCTGGGAGGACAGGAGCATCGGGTTCGCGTACGGGCGTCCGGGCTGCAGGACGCCGTACTCGGTCTCGATGCCCATGACGCGGCGGACCGAGAGAGGCGAGACCGCGCTCGGCCCCGCCGTCTCGGACACGGCGTCGTCGGGTCCAGCCGTCACAGGTACTGCCCGGTGTTGGTGACGGTGTCGATGGTGCGTGCCGCCGCGGCGGCCTTGCCCTTCTTCTCGACGATCGTGCGGATGAAGACGATGCGCTCGCCCTTCTTGCCGCTGATCCGCGCCCAGTCGTCGGGGTTGGTCGTGTTGGGCAGGTCCTCGTTCTCCTTGAACTCGTCGACGCACGCCGACAGGAGGTGGTCGACGCGCAGGCCGCGCTGGCCGGTGGTCAGGAAGTCCTTGATCGCGGTCTTCTTGGCGCGGTCGACGATGTTCTGGATCATGGCGCCGGAGTTGAAGTCCTTGAAGTACAGGACCTCCTTGTCGCCGGACGCGTAGGTGACCTCGAGGAACCGGTTCTCGTCGTCCTCGGAGTAGATGCGTTCGACGACGGCGCGAACCATCGCGTCGATCGCCTCGGGGACGTCCCCGTGGTGCTCGGCGAGGTCGTCGGGGTGGATCGGCAGGTCGGTGGTGAGGTACTTGCCGAAGATCTCCTTGGCGCCCTCGGCGTCGGGCCGCTCGATGCGGATCTTCACGTCGAGGCGACCCGGGCGCAGAATCGCGGGGTCGATCATGTCCTCGCGGTTGGACGCGCCGATGACGATGACGTTGTCGAGCCGCTCGACGCCGTCGATCTCGGACAGGAGCTGCGGGACGATCGTCGTCTCGACGTCGGACGACAGCCCGGTGCCGCGCGTGCGGAACAGCGACTCCATCTCGTCGAAGAACACGACGACGGGCATGCCCTCGCTGGCCTTCTCACGTGCGCGGGCGAAGATCAGGCGGATGTGCCGCTCGGTCTCGCCGACGTACTTGTTGAGGAGCTCGGGGCCCTTGATGTTGAGAAAGTAGCTCTGCACGCTCTCGCCGGCGGCCTGGTCGCCGGACTCGGCGGCGCGGCGCTCCCCGACCATCTGGGCGAGCGAGTTCGCGACCGCCTTGGCGATCAGCGTCTTGCCGCACCCGGGCGGGCCGTAGAGCAGCACGCCCTTGGGCGGCCGCAGCCCGTGCTCGCGGTACAGGTCGGGGTGGGCGAACGGCAGCTCGACGGCGTCGCGGATCTGGTCGATCTGCGGGCCGAGGCCGCCGATGTCCGCGTAGTGGATGTCGGGGACCTCCTCGAGGACGAGCTCCTCGACGTCGGACTTGGGGATGCGCTCGAACACGAAGCCCGAGCGGGTGTCGATCGTGACCGCGTCGCCGACGCGGACCTGGTCGGTGACGGACCCGGCGATGCGCGCGACGCGCTCCTCGTCGGCGCGACCGACGACGAGCACGCGGCCCTCGGGCAGGAGCTCCTTGACGGTCACGAGCTCGCCGATGCGTTCGAACCCGCCGGCCTCGACGACCGTCATCGCCTCGTTGAGCTTGACCTCCTGGCCGGGACGCAGTGCGGCGACCTCGAGCGAGGGGCTCGTCCCCACGTGCATCTTGCGGCCGGCCGACATGATGTCGACGGTGCCGTCGGGGCGCGCCCCGACGAAGACGGCGTAGGTGCCCGGGGGCTTGGCGAGCTCGTCGATCTGGCGCTTGAGCTCGACGATCTGGTCGCGGGCCGCGACGAGGGCGTCGGCGAGCCGTTCGTTCTTGGCGGCCAGCAGTCCGAGCTGCTGGTCGCGCGGGTCGCGGTTGGGGGCGTCGGTCATCTCGTCCTCCCCTGTCGTGGGACTACGACCTTAGTCGGCAACACCGACAGCGCGCCGGACGTTCCACGCAGCGACACGCGACCTTCACGTGACGGGTCTCACACCCGCGCCGGGCGCGGCGCGCACGGCGCGTCAGCCCTGGTCGGCGCCCTGCCCGGCGCCCTGCCCGGCGCCCTGGCCCGGCGCCTGCCCCACGCTGCGCCGGACGCGCCGGATCTTCTTCGGGGACACGGGCCGCTCGCCGAGCGCCTCCTCGGTCCATTCCGCGCCCCCGGGCTCGGCCGCGCCGTCGGCGGCGGGATACGCGCCCTTCGCGGGGCGACGCCGGCGCTCGGGCGCCTCGACGCCGTCGGCGAGGCGCCGGGTCGTCAGGAGGAAGCCGGTGTGGCCCATCATCCGGTGCTCGGGCCGCACCGCGAGGCCCTCGAGGTGCCAGCCGCGCACGAACGACTCCCACGCGGTCGGCTCGGTGTACCGGCCGTCGTCGCGCACGTCCTCCGCGAGGCGCGAGAGCTGGGTGGTGGTCGCGACGTAGCAGCACAGCACGCCGCCGGGCGCGAGGGCCTCGGCGACCGCGGCGAGGTTCTCCCAGGGCGCGAGCATGTCGAGGACGACGCGGTCGATCGTGCCGGGCTCGACCACGGTGGGCAGGACGTCGGCGAGTTCACCGACGCTCAGGTCCCAGGCGGGGTGCGGGCCGCCGAAGAACGCCTCGACGTTGCCCCGCGCGATGGCCGCGAAGTCCTCGCGCCGCTCGATCGAGCGCAGCGACCCGCCGTCGCCGACGGCGCGCAGCAGCGAGAGCGTGAGCGCGCCGGAGCCGACGCCCGCCTCGACGACGCGCGCACCGGGGAAGATGTCGGCCATCGTGACGATCTGACCGGCGTCCTTGGGGTAGACGACCGCGGCCCCGCGGGGCATCGACAGGACGTAGTCGGACAGCAGCGGCCGCAGCGCGACGTAGGCGGTACCGCCCGTGCTCGTGACGACCTGCCCCTCGGGCGCGCCGATCAGCGCGTCGTGCGCGAAGTACCCGCGGTGCGTGTGGAAGGACGCGCCGGGCTCCAGCGTGATGGTGTGCAGCCGGCCCTTGAGGTCGGTGAGCTGGACCTTGTCGCCGGGGCGGAACGGCCCGCGCCGCAGGTCGGCACCGGTCGACGCGGGGGTGGCGGGCACGGCGGCGGTCGTGTCGTCAGGAGTCACGACGGACCAGTCTAGGTGGGTGCGTCAGGCGGGCTTGGCGTTCGCCGCCCGCACCGCCTCGACGACGGTCTGCACGGGCAGCAGCCCGACGACGGCGCCCGCGTGCGTGACGGCGAGCACGGGCGCGGTCGGCGCGGCCTCCGCGACGGTGCCCACGAGCTCGCTGCCGGTCGCGCCCACGTCGACCACCGCGTCGGGGCCGAGCCCCTGGGCGACGGCCGACACGGGGGTCGTGGCCGCCACGGCCTCCGGCACGGACGCGAGGGCCTGCGGGTCCACGGCGGCCACGGCGGTGCCCGCCCTGTCGACCACGACCAGCGCGTGGTGCGGCAGGCTCACGGCCCGCGCGTCGGCGACGGTGCCCGTGTCGTAGACGAGCCGGACGGGGAGCATGAGGTCGGCCGCGCGCAGGTGGGCGACGGCGGCGCGGGCCTTGCCCGACGCCACGGCCGACGAGGCCCCCTGCCACAGGAAGCCC
Organism: Luteimicrobium xylanilyticum; assembly: GCF_009429125.1. Lineage (GTDB taxonomy): Bacteria > Actinomycetota > Actinomycetes > Actinomycetales > Cellulomonadaceae > Luteimicrobium > Luteimicrobium xylanilyticum. The sequence goes on along the minus strand of NZ_CP045529.1, from coordinate 1,882,155 downwards.
CCGATCAGCACGCCCCAGATCACCGTCGTGAGCGACGGCTGCTCCCCGCGCGCGACCGGCACGCCGACGACCCACACGATGACCGTGAGCGCCACGACCCGTCCGACCCAGCCCGCCGCGACGGTGCCCTTCTCGCGGTTGCCCGTGCCGGCCCAGACGGCCGACTCGAGCATCTGGCCGCCGTCGAGCGGGAGGCCGGGCAGGAGGTTGAAGATCCCCACGAACGCGTTGGAGAACGCGCCGGCGTACAGGAGGAGGCCGGCGATCGAGGCGTCCCCGCGGACGGGCTGGAACGCGGCCCAGAAGCCGCCGGCGAGCGCGAGGTTCGTCACGGGGCCGACGACGGCGACGAGGAACGCGTCGAGCGGGCCGCCCCCGCCCCCGTACGCGGTGTGGCCGCCCCACAGGGTGAGCGCGAGCTCGTGGACCTCGTGGCCGCGGGCGCGGGCGACGAGGGCGTGCGCGGCCTCGTGGAGGAAGACGGACAGGAAGAGCAGGAGCACGAAGGCGAGCGCGACGACGTAGGTCCCGATGCCGAGGTCGGGCGAGACGTAGCGCACGGTCGGGGCGAAGAGGACCGTGAGGACGGCTGCGGCCACGAACCAGGAGGGAGTGACGACGACGGGGGCGCCGGCGAGCCGACCGATGACCCAGCCGGAGGAGGTGCGGCGCGGGCGGCGCCCGCGAGGGGCGGGGGTCTGACTCACCTGGTCAGCCTAGTGGTCGCGGCTGGGCGGGCGCTGGGCTCGGGGGCGGACGACGGATCCTGTGGACGACGGCGCCTGTGGAGACGTCGCGGACGCGTGGGTGCCCGTGACTAGGGTCCGGGGCGTGGCTGTGACCGACGAGACCGACGAGACCGACGAGACCGACACCCTGACCTCGGCCGGCGCGCGCGACGGACAGGAGCGTGACCGGGTGCCCGGGCTGTCGCCGTCGCGCGCGAACGACTTCATGCAGTGCCCCCTGCTGTTCCGGTTCCGGGTGGTGGACCGGCTGCCCGAGCCGCCGAGCGAGGCGGCCGCGCGCGGCACGCTGGTGCACGCGGTGCTGGAGCGGCTGTACGACGCGCCCGCGGGGGCGCGCACGCCGGAGCACGCGCTGTCGCTGCTGGGGCCGCAGTGGGAGGCGCTGCAGGAGGCGCGGCCGGAGTACGCGGACCTGGTCCGGGACGCGGCGGGGCTCGAGGCGTGGCTCGGCCGGGCCGGCGAGCTCGTGGGGACGTACTTCCGGCTCGAGGACCCGAACCGGCTGGAGCCACGCTCGCGCGAGCTGGCGGTGCGCCACCAGCTCGACGACGGCCCGCAGCTCCGCGGGATCGTGGACCGGCTGGACGTGGCGCCGTCGGGCGAGGTGCGGGTGGTGGACTACAAGTCGGGCCGGTCCCCGCGACCCGGGTACGGCGGGTCGGCGGAGTTCCAGATGCGCTTCTACGCGCTGGTGCTGTGGCGTGAGACGGGCGCGGTGCCGCGGATGCTGCAGCTCGTGTACCTGGGCGACGGGCAGGTGCTGCGCTCGGAGCCGACCGTGGCGGCGCTCGAGCACACCGAGCAGCGCGTGCGGGCCGTCTGGTCCGGGATCGAGAAGATGGCCCGCGCGGGGCACTTCCCGCCGCGGCGGTCGGCGCTGTGCGGCTGGTGCGCGCACCAGGCGTCGTGCCCGGAGTTCGGCGGCACTCCCCCGGCATACCCGGCCGCGGCGTCGCTGCGGGCGCTCGGGGTGGCCCCGGGAGCGGCGTGAGGGTGCGCGGTCAGCCTGCTGCGCCGTCGAGCAGGTCGAGGGTCTCGCCGGACGCGATCCGGCGGACGGTGGGGACGTCGAGCTGCTCCAGCGAGGCCACCCGCGTGAGCCCGGGCGCCGGCTCGACGGGCACGACCACCTGCACGCCGACGGTGCGCGCACCGGACGCGAGGGCGGACGCGATGCCGGGGCGGGAGTCCTCGACGGCGACGCACGCGGCCGGGTCGACGCCGAGCTGCTCGGCGGCCCGCAGGTAGGGCTCGGGGTGGGGCTTGCCGTGCGTGACCTCGTCGCCGCAGACGACGACCTGGAAGGTCCCGGCGGGCGACGCCTCGACGACCGCCTCGGCGAGCACGCGGTACGACATGGTGACGAGCGCGCAGGGGATCCCGGCCTCGCGCACGGCGGCGAGGAGCTCGCGGGCGCCCGGCTGCCACGGGACCGCGTCGTGGAGGTGCTCGACCATCCGGCCGACGAGACGTTCGACGATCTGCTCGGGTGCGAGCGGCACGCCGTGGGCCGCGATCATCCCCGCCGCCTCGAGCAGGGGCCGACCGACGAGCGTGAGCCCGTCCTGGTAGGTCCACGTCAGCCCGTGCTCGGCGACGAGCTCGGTCTCCGCCGTCATCCAGTAGGGCTCGGTGTTGACGAGGGTCCCGTCGAGGTCCCAGAGCACCGCGGCGGGCGTCGTCGTGGTGGTGGTCGGGGCGCTCGGGAGGGACTGTTCGCTCACCGCACCATCGTAGGTGGACCGCTCGACCCGCGGCCGCGCGTCGTTCGCAGGCGGCAGAACCCCGGCCCCGCGGGGGCGGCCCTGCGCCCCGTAGGCTGGAGCGATGACCGACCCCCAGGCCGCACCCTCCGGCCGCCGCCCCGGACGCGCCGTGCTGCTCGCAGCGTTCGAGGGCTGGAACGACGCCGGCGGCGCCGCGACGGCGGCGATCGAGCACCTGCAGGACGTGTGGGGCGCCGTCGAGGTCGCGCGCCTCGACCCCGAGGAGTACCACGACTTCCAGGTGAACCGCCCGCAGGTGACGGTGGACGACGACGGCAAGCGGACCATCGAGTGGCCCACGACGACGGTCTGGACCGCGACGTTGCCGACGAGCGGCCGGACCGTGGTCCTCGTGCGCGGGATCGAGCCGTCGATGCGGTGGCGGTCCTATTGCCGCGAGCTCCTGCGCCACGCCGACGAGCACGACGTGGAGACCGTCGTGACGCTCGGAGCCTTGCTCGCGGACGTCCCGCACACCCGCCCCATCCCGCTGACCGCCACGAGCGAGTCGGTGGGCCTGCAGGCCGTGCTCGACGTCGAGCCCACCCAGTACGAGGGGCCGACGGGGATCGTCGGGGTGCTGCAGCACGCGGCGGCCGAGCACGGGTGCGCGTCCGTGTCCCTGTGGGCCGCGGTGCCGCACTACGTCGGGCAGCCGCCGTCGCCGAAGGCCACCCTCGCGATCCTGTCGCGCGTCGAGGACCTGCTGTCGGAGCCGGTGCCGCTCGGCGACCTCCCCGAGGACGCCGTGGCCTGGCAGACGGGCGTCGACGAGCTCGCGTCCGAGGACCCCGAGATCGCGGAGTACGTGCGCCAGCTGGAGGAGGCCAAGGACACCGCCGAGCTCCCCGAGGCGTCGGGCGAGGCCATCGCGCGCGAGTTCGAGCGGTACCTGCGTCGTCGGGACGACGGCCGACAGGGCTGACCGGACGATCGCGACCGCCCCTCGGACCGCCGTCCGAGAAATCGTCCGGTCGTTCTCGTGGCCGCACCCTAACGTGGCCGGATGCCCCTGATCCTGCGCGGACTCGACTCGTGCGACGTCGACTCGCTCGTCGAGCTGTCGCTCCGTGCCTGGGAGCCGGTCTTCGCCGCGTGGCGCGAAGCCCTCGGCAACCGCGTCTACCGCCTCGCGTACCCGGACTGGCGGCGGACCCAGGCCGCCGTCGTGCGGGCGGCGTGCGAGACGAACCCGAGCACGACCGTCGTCGCCGTCCTCGACGGGCGGGTGGTCGGGTTCGCGGTGGTCGTGCTCGGTGAGGCGGACGACGTCGGCACCCGTCCCGCCGACCTCGAGCTGGTCGCCGTCGACCCGGCGGCGCAGCGTCAGGGCATCGGGCACCGGCTCGTCGAGGCCGCGGTCACGATCATGCGGGAAGCGGGCTGCGACTACGCCAACGTCTGGACCGGCGGCGACGACGGGCACGCGCCCGCGCGGGCGCTGTACGAGTCGGAGGGTTTCGCCGCGCTCCCGGTCGTGCACTACTACCGCGCGCTCTGACGCCGATATCTTGTTCTCCGTGACGACCTCGGACGACATGGATCCGACAGCGGAGGTCGGCGCGCACCCCGGAGGGGACGCCGTCGAACCATGGCTCACGCTCGCCCAGGGCTACGAGCGCGCCCGAGCCCGAGAAGACTCGCTCGACCGGCTCGTCGAGTGGCCCGCACAGCGCGAGATCCTGGGCGACGTCACGGGGTTGTCGGTGCTCGACGTCGGGTGCGGCAACGGTGCCAAGCTCGCCGAGCTCGTGGCTGCTGGCGCGACGGCGTGCGTCGGCCTCGACATCAGCGGCAACTTCCCGCCCGCGCCGCCGACCGGAATGGAGCTCGTCCGGGGCGACCTCTCCGAGCTGGAGCGCGTCCCGGAGCTCGCCGGCCGGACGTTTGACCGGATCATGTTCCTGCAGTCCATCGGCTACGCGAGCGACCCCGTCCGCACCCTCAGGTCCGCGCGGGCAACGCTCGCCGACGACGGGTTCCTCCTGGTGACCCGGACCCATCCGATCCGGTACGCCGTCGAGCGGTCCGAGCAGAACGGCACCACCTTGGGCGAGGAGTACTTCTCGACTGGCCGCTTCACGTACCGCCACCGAGGCTGGAACGATCAGGTCGCCCTGACGAAGCGCGCCTACACGGTCTCCGACCTGCTGAACATCTTCAGCACCGCCGGATTGTGGATCGAGCACGCGAGCGAGCCTCAGCTCCCTGAGGACGCCCGACGCCGCTACCCGCACAAGCAGGCCTGGATGGACAGGCACCTCGGGATCCTGATCTTCAAGCTCCGGCCGCTCCCAGGCCGATAGTCGGCAACACGGCTCGAACACCCGTTCGAGCGAGTGTCAGTGGCTCGGTGTTGGCTGCTGCCATGACGACGACGGCGGCAGGCGGGCATTCCGAGGTGGCACGCCCCGAAGACGCAGCCCTCGCCACGGAGGCCGGTCCACACGAGGTCGAGGTCCTGGGGACCGCGATCGACACGATCGTCCAGGTCGAGTCGGCGATCCGGAAGCTGACGGCGCTGCGCACCGTGCTGGTCGCCGCCGCGGATCGCTCGGTGCCCGCAGCCGAGGCCGCCCTCCTGTCCCCTGCGTCGCCGTCCACCCGCGGGCCTGCGCTCTCGGCGCGGGCCGAGCTCGCCCAGCGGGCGTTCGTCGCCGACCTCGCGACCGCGCTCCTGCTCCCCGAACCCACGACGCGCACGCTCGTCGAGGAGGCGCGCACGCTCGTCCACGAGCTGCCCGCGACGCTCGACGCACTCGCCGACGGCACCATCTCCTACCGGCACGCCCAACGGGTGATCGAGCACACCGCCGACCTCGAGCCCGAGGCCACGCGCGCCGTCGAGACCGCCGGACTCGCCCGCGCGTGCGACACCACCGCGACCGGACTGGCCCGTCACCTGCGCCGCGCCCGCGAACGCGTCCATCCCGAGCGTCAGGCGGTACGGCACCAGCGTGCCGCCACGGACCGGCACGTTCGCCTCGAACCGGCCGCCGACGGCATGAGCTGGCTCACCGCGTTCCTGCCGGCGACCACCGGTCACGCCGTGATGGACCGGCTCGACCACGCGACCACCGCCCTCGCGGGCCGCGACGAACCGCGCACACCTGACCAGCTCCGTGCCGACGTGCTCGCGGCCCTGCTCCTCGACGACGCCGACGGCGCGGCGTCCGCTGCGCTCGCACGCGTCGCGCCGGTTCCCACCCACACCGAGAGCATCGACGACGATCGTGCCGCGGTCGCCGGGGTAGCGCGATCCGTGGTCCCCCGGGTCCACGTCACGGTCCCCGTCCTGACCCTGCTCGGCCAGGGCGACGAGCCCGCCGAGCTCGACGGCTACGGCCCGATCGACCCCGACACGGCCCGATCGCTCGCCGCTGGAGCGCCGTCGTTCACGCGGCTCCTCACCCACCCGCACACCGGGGCGATCCTCGACGTGGGGCGCGAGTCTTACGTCGTCCCCGCGGACCTGCGCCGCCACCTCGTCGTGCGCGACGCGACCTGCCGGTTCCCCGGCTGCGGGCGCCGGGCCACCGCGTGCGACGTCGACCATCTCGTCGCGTACGCCGACGGCGGCACGACGAGCACGGACAACCTGATCCACCTGTGCCGGCACCACCACCGACTCAAGCACGAGACGTCGTGGCGGCCCTCGACGAGCCGCGACCCCGACGGCCCGCCGGGCTCCGTGACCTGGACCTCCCCGACCGGCAGGACACACGTCAGCGCGCCGGCGACGTCGCCTGGGCCTCGACGCGTGGACCCTGCCGACGAGGCGAGCGTAGGTCCGCGACCACCGGGCGAGCTTCCCGACGACGGTCTCGGACCACCCCCGTTCTGACGGAGTGGTGCCTTCTTCCGGAGTGGGCGCCTTCTGCCGGAAGAGCCGCACCCGATTCCGGGTCAGGCTTGCGGCGCGGCCAGGGCGCCGCGCGCCTGCCGGACCATCGCCCGCTCGCCCGGCTCGGCGAACCCGTGCGAGGCGTAGAGCCCGTGCGCGTCGCGCGTGAACAGGACCCACCGGAAGTCGGCTCCGGGCCCGTGGTCGACCATGGTCTCGACGAGCCGGTGCCCCAGCCTGTGCCCGCGGTGCTCGGGAGCGACGAACACGTCGGCGAGGTAGGCGAAGCCGGCGCCGTCCGACACGGCTCGCGCGAAGCCGACCTGCGCGCCGTCGGCGGCGTAGGCACCGACGACCCGCCACGCCCCGGCGACCTGTGCCTCGACGTCGGCCCGGGTCCGCCACCGGCCGCAGTAGGCCTCGGTCGACAGGAACTCCCAGACGGCGCCGAGATCGAGGCGCGCGGGATCGTCGCTGAGCTTCCTAACCGTCGGCGGTGCCTGGGGGTGGGGGCGTCGTCACAGCCGCACGCCGAGCAGCGCGTCGACGGCGCGCGCGACGACCCCGGGGGCGCCCTCGTCCCAGCCGTCCTCGCTGTCGGCGCCCGGGGCGAGCGCCCGGTCGGCCCACGCGTCGACGGCGGCGAGCGCCCGGGGAGCGTCGAGGTCGTCCGCGACGGCGGCCCGAACGTCGGCGAGCGTAGCGTCCGCAGACGGACCCCCGTTGCCCGCGAGCGCCGCGCGCCACCGGTCGAGGCGGGCCTGGGCGCTCTCGAGGTCGTGGTCGGTCCACTCCCAGGGGGTGCGGTAGTGGTGCGCGAGGATCGCGAGCCGGATGGCCATCGGGTCGACGCCGGCGCGGCGCAGGGTGGAGACGAAGACGAGGTTCCCGCGGGACTTGCTCATCTTCTCGCCCTCGTAGGCGAGCAGGGCGGCGTGCAGGTTGACGCGGGCGGCGCGCCCGTCGGTGGGCACGGACTCCACGGCCGGAGCCTCTGCCGCGTCCTCGCCGGTGGCGTCGAAGACGGCGTCGGGCAGGACGCGCAGGTGCGAGCTGGACATCTCGTGGTGCGGGAACAGCAGGTCCACGCCGCCGCCCTGGACGTCGAACGCGGGACCGAGGCCGTGGGCGCCGATGAGGGCGCACTCGATGTGCCAGCCGGGGCGGCCGGTGCCGAGGTCGCCGCCGTCCCACGCGGGCTCCCCCGGGCGTTCACGGCGCCACAGGAGCGGGTCGAGGGCGTCGCGCTTCCCGGCCCGGTCGGGGTCGCCGCCTCGCTCGGCGAACAGCGCGAGCATCGCGTCCCGGTCCAGGCGGGAGACGGCCCCGAAGGCGTCGTCGACGGACAGGTCGGCGTACACGTCGCCGAGGTCGGGCCGGTCTCCCCCGGCCTCGTCCTCGAGCGGCACCCGGTACGCCGCGCCCGAGGCCACGAGCTCGCTCACGGCGCGGACGACGTCGGGCACGGACTCCACGGCGCCGACGTACACGTCGGGCGGGATGACGCCGAGGGCGGCCATGTCCTCCGCGAACAGAGCGGTCTGGGCGGCTGCCAGCTCACGCCAGTCGACGCCGGTCGCGGACGCGCGCTCGAGGAGCGGGTCGTCGACGTCGGTCACGTTGGACGCGTAGGTGACCTTCTTCCCGGCGTCGCGCCAGGCCCGCTGGAGCAGGTCGAACGCCACGTAGGTGGCGGCGTGACCGAGGTGGGTCGCATCGTAGGGCGTGATGCCGCACACGTACATGCGGGCGTGCGCCCCCGGGGCGGCCACGACGAGCTCACCGGTGCTGGAGTCGTGGACCCGGACCTCCGCCGGGCCGTCGGGGCCGGTGTCCGAGCGTGACGGGAGGGCGGGGATCTGCGGCGCGGGCCAGGAGTGCACGCGCCCAGTCTAGGTGGGTTCGCTCCGCGCCCCGGAGCCCGTCCAACCCCGGCGCAGGTGGACGGATGCCGACGTCAGACGGCGCCCGCGAGCTTCCCGACGGGCTCGAGCGCGCCGCTCAGCAGCAGCAGGACGACGACGACCGCGAGCCCGATCCGGTACACGACGAAGGGCTTGTAGGAGAACGTCGACACGATCTTGAGGAACCCGATGATGACGACGTAGCCGACGAGGAACGACACGATCGTCGCGACGAGCGTGGGGCCGAAGCCCGGGGCACCGGCCGTGGCGTCGCCGCCCACGGACTTGGCGAGCTCGAACAGCCCGGAACCGAGCACGGCGGGGATCGCGAGCAGGAACGAGTAGCGGGCGGCCGCCTCGCGCGTGAAGCCCATCAGGAGGCCGGCGGTGATCGTGCCGCCCGACCGGGAGACCCCGGGGATCAGCGCGAGGGCCTGGGCGAACCCGAACGCGGTCGCCCGCCGTGGGTTGAGCTCGTCGAGGGTGCGCTTGTGCTCGCCCCGCTTGTCGGCCCAGCCGAGGATGAGGCCGAACGCGGCGAGCGTGAACGCGATGAGCCACAGGTTGCGGAAGTGGGTCTCGATCGCGTCCTGGAACGCGAGGCCGAGGACGACGATCGGCAGCGACCCGAGCGCGATGTACCAGGCCATGCGGGCGTCGGGGTCGTGGGCGCCGAAGCGTGCCGCACGGTCGGCTCCCTGCTTGCCGGTGACGGCGTGCCACCACGCGATGCAGATCCGCTTGATGTCGCGGCGGAAGTACAGCAGCACCGCGGCCTCGGTGCCGATCTGGATCATCGCCGTGAAGGCCGCGCCGGGGTCACCTGCCCCGATCAGCTCGCCGACGATGCGCAGGTGCGCCGACGACGACACGGGCAGGTACTCGGTGAGGCCTTGCACGAGGCCCATCAGGATGGCTTGCCACATCGACACGGGGCGCCACGATACCCTGCCGCGCATGGAGCAACGCGTCGTCGGGCACAGCGGTCTGCGGGTCTCCGAGCTGGGGCTCGGGACCATGACCTGGGGGCGCGACACGGACGCGCTCGACGCCGCCGACCAGCTCCGCGACTTCGTCGACGCGGGCGGCACGCTCGTCGACACCGCGGCGTCCTACGGGGGCGGGGACGCGGAGCGGGTGCTGGGCTCGCTGCTCGACGGCCAGGTCGACCGCGCCGAGCTCGTGCTGTGCACCAAGGCGGGGCTGGTCCGCACGCGTGACGGGGCCCGTGCCGACACCTCGCGGCGCTCCCTGCTGGACGGTCTGGACGCGTCGCTCGCCCGCCTCGGGACGGACCACGTCGACCTGTTCCTCGTGCACACCCCCGACAGCTCGACGCCGCCGGCCGAGGTCGCGGACACGCTCCAGCAGGTCGTCGCCTCGGGGCGTGCGCGCTACGTGGGGCTGTCGAACCACCCGGCCTGGGCGTCGTCGTACCTCGCGGGGGCGCTCGCCCGGACGCAGGCGCCCGTGACCGCCCTGCAGCTCGAGTACTCGCTCGTGCAGCGGGGGGTCGAGCACGAGGCGCTGCCCGCCGCCCGCGCGCTCGGGCAGGGGGTGCTCGCCTGGTCCCCGCTCGGCCGGGGCGTCCTCACGGGCAAGTACCGGGGCGCCGTCCCGTCCGACTCGCGGGCGGCGTCGCCGCACCTGGGCGCGTTCGTGTCCCAGTACCTCGACGCGCGGGCCACGGGCGTGGTGGAGGCGGTCGCGACGGCCGCGGCCGGGCTCGGGCGCGAGCCCCTCGAGGTCGCGCTCGCGTGGCTGCTGGCCCGCGCCGGGGTCGCGTCGGCGATCGTGGGCGCGCGCACGCCCGGCCAGCTGCAGGCCTCGCTCGCAGCGCTCGACCTGGTGCTGCCCGCAGAGCTCTACGACGCCCTGGACGACGTCTCCGCACCGGAGGGCGGGTACCCCGAGCGCTGGGACGGCGCCCCGCCGCTCTGACTCGACCGACCATCCCGGCGCGGCACCGGGTGCGCGGTCAGTCCGCGCGGTACGCGGGCTCGTCGAAGTCGTGGTCCTCGTCCTCGTCGTCGAAGTCGTGCTCGTCGTCCTCGAGGTCGTGGTCGTCGTGGTGGTCGTCCTCGTCGTCGTCCTCGTCCTCGTCGTCCTCCACGAGGGCGAACGGCAGGACCTCGCCGTACGACTGCAGGACCGCCTCGTCGTACACCTCGAACGCGTCCGCGAGGACGTCGTACGCGTCGTCGACGGCGGGGTCGTCGTCGCTGCGGCGGGCCGCGACCGCGTTGTAGTGCGCCTCGAGCGCGGCGACGAGACGGTCCAGGGCGGCGCGCGGGTCAGCGGTCATATCCGAACGGTAGCGCCGGGCGGGGCACAATGGACAGTCAACTGGTCCCGCACCCGAGGAGGCCCCATGTCCCACCGGTCGCACCGCACGTCCGAGGCCCAGTACGAGTACCGGACGGTGCGCTTCGACCGGGGCACCAGTCGCGCCGACGCGCGGCGTGCCCTGACCGAGCAGGCGGAGTACGGCAGGTGGGAGCTGCACCGCACCGTGCTGTACGTGGGCGGCGAGCGCCGCGTCCAGCTCCGGCGCCGGATCATCCGCGTCCAGTCCACGCTCTGACCGCGCCCGTCACGTCTCCCGTGCCCGACGACGACGCCACCTTCCGCAAGGCGCGGTCCGGCGCCCCCACCGGGTTCTTCCGGTGCGAGGCGGCGGGGCTCGCCTGGCTGGACGAGGTCCGCCTGCCGCCCGCACCGGGCGAGCCGCACGGTCCCCGCGTCGTGGCCGTGCGGGACGTGGGCGAGGACCACCTCGACCTCGAGCGCATCGTCCCCGTCGCGGCGACGCGCGAGGCCGCGACCCGGCTGGGGCACGACCTCGCCGTCCTGCACGACGCCGGTGCACCCGCCTGGGGCAGCCCGCCACCGGGCTGGTCGGGCGACGCGTTCTTCGGGCCGCTCGACGACCCGCTCCCGCTGCCCACGGGAGCGAGGGGCACCTGGGCCGAGTTCTGGGGCGAGGCCCGGCTGCGGCCCGTGGCGGCCCAGGGGCTCGAGCGTGGGGCGCTCACCCGCGCCGACGCGGACGCGCTGCACCGGCTCGCCGACCAGGCCGCCCGCTGGGAGACGGGCGACCGGCCTGCGCGGGTCCACGGCGACCTCTGGTCGGGCAACGTGATGTGGACGGCGACCGGCCGGGGCGACGAGCCTGCCGACGTCGAGGCCGTGCTCATCGACCCCGCCGCGCACGGCGGGCACCGCGAGGCCGACCTCGCGATGCTGGCCCTGTTCGGCGCGCCGCACCTCGACGCGCTGCTCGCCGCCTACGACGCCGCCCACCCCCTGGGACGGGGCTGGCGCCACCGCGTCGTCGTGCACCAGGTGTACCCGGTCGCGGTGCACGCCGTGCTGTTCGGCGGCGGGTACGTCACGCAGCTGCGCCGGATGCTCGACGCGCTGCTCGGGTGAGGGGCGCCGACCCGCTCAGCAGGTCGCGAGGAACCGGTCGAGCACGCGCACCCCGAAGCGCAGCGCGTCGAGCGGCACGCGCTCGTCCACGCCGTGGAACATGCCCGCGAAGTCGAGGTCCGCGGGCAGGCGCAGCGGCGCGAACCCGTAGCCGGTGATCCCGAGCCGGGAGAGCGACTTGTTGTCCGTGCCGCCCGAGAGCGTGTACGGCAGGACGGACGCCCCCGGGTCCTCCGCGAGCAGCGCCGCCGACATCGCGTCGACGAGGCCGCCCGAGAACGGCACCTCGAGCGCGACGTCGCGGTGGGTGGTCTCGAACCGGACGCCCTCGCCCGCGAGCGCCCGGAGCTGGGCCTCGGCCTCGGCCTCGTGCCCGGGCAGGAACCGCGCGTCGACGGTCGCGGACGCGCTGCCGGGGACCACGTTGGCCTTGTACCCGGCGTCGAGCTGCGTGGGGTTGGCGGTGTGCCGGACGGTCGCGCCGACGAACGCGGCGGCCGGGCCGAGGGCCGCGACGAGGCGGTCGACGGCGTCGGGGTCGTGAGGGTCGTACGGGAGGCCGGTGAGGTCAGCGACGCCCCTCAGGAGCGCGTCGACGGTCGGGGTGAGGCGTAGCGGCCACCGGTGGGCGCCGATCCGGGCGACGGCGCCGGCGAGCCGGGTCACGGCGTTGTCGAGGTTGACCTGGGACCCGTGGCCCGCCTTGCCGTCGGCGACGAGCCGCAGCCACCACAGGCCCTTCTCGGCGGTCTGCAGGAGGTAGGCGCGGTGCCCGTCGACGTCGACGCTGTACCCGCCGACCTCGCTCACGGCCTCGGTGGCGCCCTCGAAGAGCTCGGGGCGACGGTCGACCGCCCACTGGGCGCCCTGGACGCCGCCGGCCTCCTCGTCGGCGAAGAAGGCGACGACGAGGTCGCGGGCCGGCTTGCGGCCGTCACGGATCATCCGGCGCAGGACGGCGAGGATCATCGCGTCCATGTCCTTCATGTCGACGGCGCCGCGCCCCCAGAGCATGCCGTCGCGCTCCTCGCCGGCGAACGGGTCGACGCTCCAGTCGTCGGCGCGCGCGGGCACGACGTCGAGGTGGCCGTGCACGACGAGGGCGGGCCGGCTGCGGTCCGCGCCCTCGACGCGGGTCACGACGCTCGTGCGGCCGGGGGCGGACTCGAAGACGTCGACGTCGAGCCCCACCTCGGACAGGAGCGCCGCGACGTGCTCCGCGGCGGCGCGCTCGCCCGGCCCCGAGTCGTCGCCGTAGTTCGACGTGTCGATCCGCAGGAGGTCGCGGCAGATCTCGACGACCTCGTCCTCGGCCGAGGGGAAGGTTGCGGGACGGGCGGCGTGGCTCGGCGTGACGGTCATGGGGTCACGCTACCCGCGCGCCGCACGACTCCCCGCCCGCGTGGGTCCGGCGTCGCAGGGCGGGGAGGCCGTGACGGCCGAGGCTCTCAGGCAAGGCCGCGACGTGCGAGCAGCGGGGCGATCTCGGGCTCGCGCCCGCGCAGCTCGCGGAACGCGTCCATGGGGTCGGTACCGCCGCCGCGCGCGAGGAGGGTGCGCCGGAACCGGTCGCCGTTCGTGCGCTCCAGGCCACCGTTCTCCCGGAACCACTCGACGGTGTCGGCGTCGAGGACCTCCGACCAGATGTACGAGTAGTAGCCGGCCGCGTAGCCGCCCCCGAACACGTGGTTGAAGTACGTGGAGCGGTAGCGGGGCGGGACCGGCGCGTAGTCGACGCCGGCCGCGCCGAGCGCCCGCTCCTCGAACGTGGCGACGTCCGCAGGGTCGGTCGGGACGTCGTCGGGCGCGAGGCGGTGCCACGCCTGGTCGAGGAGCGCCGCCGCGAGGTACTCGGTCGTCGCGAAGCCCTCGCCCCACTGCCGGGTCGCGAGGAGCGTGTCGACCCACGCGGAGGGCATGGGCTCGCCGGTGACGTGGTGCACGGCGTAGGAGCGCAGGATCTCGGGCTCCCACGCCCACATCTCGTTGACCTGCGAGGGGTACTCGACGAAGTCGCGCGGAACCTCGGTGCCCGAGCGGGACGGGTAGCGCACGTCGGAGAACAGGCCGTGCAGCGCGTGCCCGAACTCGTGGAACAGCGTGATCACGTTGTCCCACTCGAGCAGCGTCGGGCTCCCGGCGGGCGGCTTGGGGAGGTTGAGGTTGTTGACGACGACGGGGCGCTGGTCCAGCAGGTGGTTCTGGTCGACCAGGTTGTTCATCCAGGCGCCGCCACGCTTGGACGCGCGGGTCCAGTAGTCGGCGAGGAACAGGCCGATCCCCTCGCCGGGGACGCCGGGCCCGCCGCCCGGGCCGGCGGTCGCCTCGTCGAAGACCTCGAAGACACGCACGTCCGGGTGGTAGCCCACGAGGTCGTCGCGTTCGGCGAACGTCAGCCCGTACAGCCGGCGGGCGGCCTCGAACACGCCGTCCCGCAGGACGCGCTCGAGCTCCAGGTAGGGCCGCAGCGCGGAGGCATCGAGGTCGTGGCGGGCCGTGCGGAGCCGGTCGGACAGGTACGCCCAGTCGCCCGCGGCGACGGGCGACCCGGTCGTCGGCAGACCGGCCTGCGCCGCGTACGTCGCAAGGTCGTCGCCCTCGCGGCGTGCGTTCGCGACGGCGGCCGGGGCGAGCCGTTCGAGGACGTCGGCGACGGCCTCACCCGTTCCCGCGGTACCGTCCGCGGCCACGTAGTCGGCGTAGTGCGCGTACCCGAGCAGTCGTGCCTTCTCGGCACGCAGGTGCGCGATCTCGACGAGGATGCCTCGCGTGTCGTGCTCGCCGCCCGCTCCCCGGGCCTCCGCAGCCGCCTGGACGCGCGCACGCACGTCGGCGTCGTCGAGGGTCGCGACGACCGCCTGCTGCGTCGGGAGCTGGAGCTCGAGCAGCCACGGCCCGTGCTCGTCGTCGCCCGGGTGACCCCCGTCACGCGCGGCCTGCGCTGCGGCGGCCACGGCGTCGTCGGGCAGGCCGGCGAGGTCGGACCGGTCCGTGACGAGGACGGCGGCCGCGTTCGACGCGGCGAGCAGCGTGCGCCCGAAGGCGGCCTCGAGCGACGTCAGGCGGGTGTTGAGCTCGCGCAGCCGGGCCTGGGCGGCGTCGTCGAGCGCGACCCCGGCCCGGGTGAACCGGTCGAGCGTCTTGCGCAGCAGCCAGGCCTGCTCGTCGTCCAGGTCGACCTCGCCCGCCGCGGCGCGGTCCGCGAGCGCCACGAAGCGTGCGTACAGGTCCCGGTCCATGAAGACGGCATCCTCGTGGGCGGCGAGCTCGGGGGCGAGCTCGGCCTCGATCGCCTCGAGCTCGGGGGTGGCGTCGGCGCTCAGGGTGCTGAAGAAGACGGTCGCGGCGCGGCGCAGGAGCTGGCCGGTGCGCTCGAACGCGTCAAGGACGTTCCCGGGGGTCGGCGGCTCGCTGCTCGTGGCGATCGCTCGCACGTCGTCGAGCTGCTCCGCCATGCCCGCGCGGGCGGCGGGCAGGTAGTGCTCGGCGCGGACCGCACCGAAGTCGGGAAGCTCGTAGGGCAGGGGCGACGGCGCGGCGAACGGGTTGGCGGTGTCGAGAGGCATGCGCCCATCGTCACACGCGCGGTGCGCTCAGCGGACCGGCTCGGCGTCGGGCGGCGGCTCGACCGCTTCCTCGGGCTCGTCCGGCTCCATCGGCGGGTCGGGGGTGTGCAGGCGCGAGTAGACGGACCAGGTCACGGCGACGAGCGGGACAGCGATGATCGCACCGAGCAGCCCACCGATGAGGGTGCCCGCCGTGACGCTGCACGCGACGACGACGGGGTGCAGGGAGACCTGCCGGCCCATCACGAGCGGCTGCAGGACGTGGCCCTCGAGCTGCCCGATCAGCGCGATCCCGACGCCCACGAGGACCGCCGACCACACGCCGTGGGTCGCGAGCGCCACGATCATGGCGACGACCATGGCCAGCGGCGCCCCGATGAGCGGGATGAACGCGCCGATGAACACGAGGACCGCGAGCGGCGCCGCGAGGGGGACCCGCAGGATCGTGAGCCAGATGCCGGCGAGGATGGCGTCCGTGAGCGCGATGATGACGGTCCCGCGCGCGTAGCCGGAGAAGGTGTACCAGCCGGCGCCCCCCGCCGCCATGAGCGGCTCGCGGCTCCCGGCGGGCATCTGGTTGAGGAACCACGTCCACATCTCGGTGCCGCGGGCCAGGAAGAAGATGGTGCAGAAGATCGCGAGCGCGAGGCAGGTGAAGACCTCGGCGACGGACCCGGCCTGCGAGAACGCGGTGCTCGCGATGTCGCCGGAGTGCTGGGTGAGCCAGTCGCGCCCCTTCTCCACCCACTCGTTGAGGTCGCTGAGCTTGAGGTGCAGGTTGAAAGGACTGCCGTTGAGGAAGTCGAGGATCTGCTGGAGCCCGGCGTTGAACTGCTTGGCCAGGTCGTTCCACTGGCCCGCGACGGACGCGACGACGTAGGTCAGCAGACCCCCGACGACGGCGATGGCGGCGAGCAGCGTGAGCAGGACGGCGAGCCAGCGCCACACCACGCGCTCGAGGGTCTTCACGACCGGGCGCAGCACGGACGTGAAGACGCACGCGATGAAGAGCGCGATGAACAGGAGCCGGACCTGGCTCGTGGCCCAGAACACCAGAGCGACGGCGACGATGAGCAGCAGCAGGCGCCAGATCCAGCCGGCCGTGGTGCGGAGCCAGAGCGGGACCGGTTCGGGCGCTACGCCGACGACGCTCGGGTTGCGCCGCCCGCCGGCCACCTTCCGGGCCGCGGGGCTCACCGCCACCGACGGCTTGGACCCGGGCGACGGCGCGCCCGTCGTCCCCTGGTCCCCCACGGCACCGTTCGTCATCTGACCACCCTCCGTCGTCGGAGGTCCCAGTCTGCCGTCCCGCAGGGGTGAATGCAGCGACACGCTGGGAAGACGACGAAGGCCCCGACCGTTCCCGGTCGGGGCCTTCGTCGTCGCTGTCTCAACGAGTGTCCGGAGGGGGACTTGAACCCCCACGCCCGATAAAGGGCACTAGCACCTCAAGCTAGCGCGTCTGCCATTCCGCCACCCGGACAGGTGACACACCCGTGGATCCGCCCCGGTTCTCACCGGCGCTTCCCCTCGGGGCGCGGGTAGAAACATAGCACGAAGCGCGGGCGTCCTCCGAACGCCGGACGGACGCGGCGGGAGGCCGTCCCGCCGCGTCAGCCCTGACCGATGAGGTCCCAGACCATGCGCTGCAGCGCGCTCGCGTCCCGGGGCGGGTGCGGCTCGAACAACAGGCGCATCCCGGCCTCCTCGGGGGTCCGGTCGGCCTTGCGGTTGTTGCACGGCGCGCAGCACGCGACCAGGTTCGTCCACGTGTTGAGCCCGCCCCGCGACTGCGGGACGACGTGGTCGATGGTCGTCCCTCGCCCTCCGCAGTAGGCGCAGGTGTGCTTGTCGCGGGCGAGGACCTGGCTGCGGCTCGCAGTCTCCGTGGTGGCCTGCACGTCGTACGGGACGAGGACGTAGTGGCGCAGTGCGACGATCGTCGGCCACGGGAGCGTCAGGTGGCGTGAGTGCACGAACCGGTCGGGCGCGGCCTGGACGACGTCGACCTGCTCGTTCACGAGGAGCGTCAGGGCGCGCGGCGTCTCGACGAAGCACAGCACCTCGTACGACGCGTTGAGGAGCAGGGTGCTCGACCGCACGAGCCGGTCCGCACCCCCGAGGTGCCGGGCGGCGGCAGCCAGGGCGTGGGTCGTCGTCGCGCGGGCCGCCGTGCTGCGTGTCATGGTCACCTCCCCGGTCCGCGACGCGGGCGCAACGGCCCGCGCTTCCGAGTATGGGCCGGTTCCCGCCTCCACGACGAGGACATTCCCGTACGACGACGCACGTGTCGCCCGATCGTCGCGTCCCGTTCGGCGCCGGTTCACCCCCGGGCGGGTGGTCAGGTGAGCCGCTCGCCCGCCTCGACGGGCGTCGTCGTCCGGTTGCCGGCGGGGGCGAGCGGGCACACCCAGCGCGGGTCGTAGCGGCAGGAGGGGTGGTAGGCGAAGTTGAGGTCGACGACGAGCGTGCCGTGGGCGCCGCCGCCCAGGTCCGCGCCCTTCGCGGTGTCCAGGAGGTAGCGCCCTCCCCCGTACGAGCCCGATCCCGCGGTGCCGTCGCGCAGCGGGAGGAACAGCCCGCCGCCGTACTGGGCGAGCCACCACACATCCAGGCTGCCCACGCCGGGGACCTCGACGCGGCCGACGCGTTCGAGCGTCGTCGTCCCGTCGTCGCCCGTGCCGAGCGTGAGCGAGGCGGGCTCGACGGGGACCACCTGGAGCTCGAACCTCAGCGCCGGGTCGTACACCCAGTACGGCAGGCCCGACGTACGAAGCGGGTCGCCCGGCGGCAACGGGCTCTGCGGGTGCTCGGCGAAGAGCCGGTCGCGCCCCTCGCGCCAGTCCGCGTGCGCGGCCGCCGGGTCGTCCGCCGCCCGGGTCCGCACGCGTGCGTACAGCTCCGCGACGCGCCGCCGCCAGTCCGTCAGCTCGAGGTACCCGGTCACCCGCCCACCCTCGCACGGACGAACGCGCGGCCGCACGGCCACCGCGACCCGTCAGCGCGCCGCCGCGAGCGCCCCGAGCGTGGCGTCGTCGGCGACGAAGCCGTCGGCGTCGAGGACGGTTCCCCCGAGCCCGTCGCGCAGGACGCGCGCCGTCCGCACGAGCCAGGGCACCGCGCGCCGGAGCGACATCAGGTCGAGCGAGCCCGGGTCGTCCTCGGGGTTCGGGGAGAGCCAGGTCACCGTGCAGACGTGCGGGCCCACGCGGCGCCAGTCGACGGTCCTCAGCGCCGGCGGCATCGCAGCCTCCGCCCAGCCGGGCATCACGACGACGGCGCCGTCGTAGTCGAGGTCCTGGCGCAGCGCGTCCGGGGCGTCGGTGGTGGCCGCGGTGGTCCGGACGGGCCGCGCGGACGGCAGGGCGGTGCGCAGGAGGGCGGCGACGTCGGCGAGCCCGGCGGGGCTCGGGGCGTACGTCGTGAGCCGGACGAGCGCGTCGTCCGGCCGGGGCACCCGGACCTGGCCCGCGGCGACGACGGCACCCCCGTCATGACGCGCCGCCGCGGTGGCCCATGCGACGGCGGTCGGGTCGTCGGGCAGGCGATAGGTGTCGACGTCGGGCCGCAGCCCGGCGTGCGCCACGGCCGCCGCGGCCGCGGGACCGCCGGGTGCGAGCGGTCCGTCGACCACGACCCCGGCCGTGAGCTCGAGACGCGCGGCGACGACGGGCGCCTCGGTGCGCGCGCCGCGGAACCGTGCGCCGGTCGCGACCACGGGCAGGGCCTCGGCGCGCGCGGCGTCCGGGCTCAGGAGCCAGCGAGCGTCCTCGTACCAGGCCCGGGCGGCGGCGAGGGTGTCGGTCCCCGCGGGCAGCACGAGGTGCGGGGCGTGCGGGCCGGCGAGGCGGGCGGTGGGCGGGAAGTCGACGGTCCGGGGCAGCGTCATGGCGTGACGCTAGGCCGCGCGTGCTGCGACGGTGTGTCGGACGTGCTACGCCGGTGTGACGACGCGTGACATCAGAGGGATCAGGCGATTTGGTCCGGTCGGTCCCGGGATGGTCGAATCCTCACCATGATGGGTGGGCATCACGCCGCGAGCGGCGCGGCCGCGTGGGTCGCGGTCACGGCGACGGCACCGTTCGCGTTCGGCTGGTACCCCGTCTCGCACGTGGGCGTCGCGACCGGGGCGGTCGTGTGCGCGGGGGCCGCCCTCCTGCCCGACGCCGACCACCACGACGGCACGATCGCGAACTCCCTGCCGCCCGTCTCGCACTGGGTGTGCCGCGGCGTCGGGGCGATCTCCGGGGGGCACCGGCACGGCACGCACTCGATCCTCGGGATCGCCGTGTTCACGGGGCTCGCCTGGTTGCTGGGTCACTGGCGGACGCCGGTCGAGGGGTTCGGTGTCGTGGACGTCGGTGCCGGCGTGCTGGCCGTGCTGTTGGCTTCCTACGCGCTCAAGGCCCTCCGCCTGGTTCGCGGGAAGATCCTGCCGTGGCTCGGGGCGCTGACCCTCGCGACCCTGGTCGCGTTCTTCTCCCCGACCGAGTGGACGTGGCTGCCCCTCGCCGTCGGGATCGGGTGCGCGGTGCACGTCGTCGGCGACATTCTCACCACGGGCGGGGTCCCGCTGCTGTGGCCGTACCGGCACCGACCGCCGCGCTGGTGGGCCGGCACCAACGTGCTCAACGACGTCTGGAAGCGCGGCGGCAACGTCGCCCTGCCGATCCTCGGCGACGCGGGCTCGTGGCGCGAGTGGGTCCTCCTCGTGCCCGTCAGCGCGTACGCGGTGCTCGGGGTCGGGTGGGCGCTGCTCGAGCAGATGGGCATGGACACCGCCGACGCGTACGCGCGCGTCGCCGCGGTCGTGGGGAGCTGAGCGCCCCCCGAGCCGCCGTACGGTGGTGCCGCGAGGTCGGAGGAAGGAACCGTTCCCATGCCCGAGGGCGCTCGACCGTCGGCGCAGCTCCACGCCGACCTCTTCGTGTCGGTGGACGGCTTCGCCGGCGGCGAGGGCCTGCCCGCGTACTTCGGGTACCCCGGCCCGGGCCTGGAGCGGTGGATCCGAGCGGAGCAGGCGGTCGACGTGACCTGGTCCCGGAGGTCTCCCGGCTCAAGCGTGCCGGCGGTCACCGCCTGCGTACCTGGGGCAGCCTGTCGCTGGTGACGCAGCTGCTCGCGGCCGGGCTCGTCGACCGGTTGCGACTCGTGCGGTTCCCCCTGGTCGCCGGCGAGGCCGGCCGACAGCCGGCGTTCGCGACGATGGCCTCGTGCGACCTGGAGCTCGTCCACCACGAGGTGCTGGACGACCGGCTGCTCCTCGAGGAGTACCACCCCACGGGACGCGACATCCCGCGTGCTCTCCCGGGCTGAACGCAGCCGCAAGACCGGAAAAGGGCTGGTGCCGGTCGCAGGTGCCGTGGGAGGTTGCTCCCGACGGCGCCCACCGACAGCGCCGCACCGAGGACCGAGGAGGTGCGTCATGGCCCACGTCTCGGCGCGCACCCGAGCGCGCACCCGACCCCTCCCTCACCGGAGCACCGCGAGCTGACGCCCGGGCTCCGTCTGCCCCAGGAGCCTCACCGTGTCGTACCCCGACCACCTTCGTCCGTCCTCGACCTCCACCGATTCCGCCTCCGAGCGTCCCCGGCGCGCCTCGCGGCGCGACCGCTGGGACGACTCCCCCGCGCCGACTCGCCGCGGCTCTCGCCGTGACGCCGTCGCCCGCCAGGAGCTCGAGGGTGACGCCCGCGAGGGCTTCGCCCCCCGCCTCCCCGTCGACGGCGCCCGGTCCGCCGCCCATCCCGGCCTCCTTCTCGACGACCTCGGCCCCGACCGGCGCTGGTCCACCTGGCGCGCCGTCGCGAAGGGCTCGCGCGGCCCCGACCCCGTCCCGTCGTGGGTCGTCACCGCCGACGCCGCGATCGACACCGAGCTCGGCGTCCTCAAGACCGGCAAGGAGGCCGACGTGTTCCTCCTGCGCCGTGCCGTGCCCGACGACACGCCGGCCGCCCACCTCGCGGGGGCCGCGTCGTCGTGCCTGCTCGCAGCCAAGCGGTATCGCACCCTCGAGCACCGGGCGTTCCGCCGCGACAGCGTCTACACCGAGGACCGCCGCGTCCGTCGCACCCGCGACCAGCGCGCCCTCGACCGCAGGTCCGCCTACGGCCGGCTCGTCGCCCAGGGCGAGTGGGCGGCAGCCGAGTTCGCCGCGCTCGGGGAGCTGTGGTCCGCGGGCGTCCCCGTCCCCTACCCCGTGCAGGTCGACGGGACGGAGGTGCTCATGGAGTTCGTCGCTGCGCCGGACAGCGGCCGCGACGACGCTCCTGCCGCCGCGCCCCGGCTCGCGCAGAGCCGGCCGGACCGCGACCTGCTCGGGCACTACTGGGACCAGGTCGAGGAGGCCATGACCGCGTTCGCCCGGCTCGGGTACGCGCACGGCGACCTGTCCCCGTACAACGTGCTCGCCGACGGCGACCGGCTCGTCGTCATCGACGTGCCGCAGATCGTCGACCTCGCGGCGAACCCGTTCGGCACCGACCTGCTGCACCGCGACTGCCGGACGATGACCGCCTGGTTCTCCGCGCGCGGGCTCGACGTCGACGCGGACGAGCTGCTGGCGCGCCTGCTCGCCTCCGCGTGGTGACGCGCTAGCGTTCCGAGCGTGACGCAGCACGGCCCCGCGACGCCGGTCGCGCCCGGCCCGCCCGACCGGGGTCTCGGGGCGCGGCTCGTGCTGCTCGCGCGGTTCGTCGCCGACGGCGACCCGCGCGCACTCGAGTCGGGGGCGAGGCGGCTCGGGTCGTCCCGCCGGTGGCTCCTTCCCCTCGCGTGGGCGGCCGGGACGCTCGTGCTGCTGCTCCGCGGGATCCGGCTGCTCGTCCTCAACTGGCGGCTGACCGTCGTGCAGCTCGTCCCGGCCGTGTGGGTCTGGCTCGTCATGTGGGACCTCAAGCACCACACGCTGCGCGGGGCGCCGTTCCGGGACCTGCACGTCCAAGGCGTCCTCACGCTCACCGCGCTCTGCGTCGCCGCGAGCGTCGCCGCCCTGTGGTGCAACACCGTGTTCGCCTACGCGATCGACGCCGAGCCGCCCCGGATCGCCCCGGCCGCGCGTCGTGCGAACAAGGCGATCGGTCGGATCGTGTCGACGGGGGTGGTCGTCGGCCTGGTGCTCGGCGCAGCGGCGTTTGTGGTGCCGCGCGCGGGGTCTGTGCTGCTCTACCTCGTGACGCTCGGCGTCGCCCTCGCGGTCATGCTCGGCCTGTTCGTGGCCGTGCCGGCCCGGATCATCGGCGCCACCAGGCGACGGCTGCCCCCGCGGGAGGCCGTCGGGTCGTGGGCGGCAGCCGGTGCGCTCAGCGCGGTCGCGATGACCCCGGGCTTCGTGCTCGACCGCGTCGGGCTGATCCTCCTGGGGGTCGAGGGCCTGCACCTGCTCGGCCTGGTCATGCTGTCGGTGGGCACGGCGCTGTACGCGGCGGGGATGTCGTCGGTGCGGGCGGTCAAGCTCACGGTCAAGCTCGGTGACCGTCACGGTGACGACCCCGCCGCGGAGCCCCGCACGACGGAGCGACCCCTCGGCTGACGACGGCGGGTCAGTGGAAGTCCCGGGACCGCGACGGCACCTTCAGCGAGAGCGGGGCGAGGTGCTCGGCGAGCAGGTTCGTCGCGTCGTCGGCGCGCTCGACCTTGCCACGCACGACGAGCGCGGCCGCGGTCCGGGCGACCTTCTGGAACCGGCGCCACAGCCCCTGCGTGCAGATCACGTTGAGGATGCCGGTCTCGTCCTCGAGCGACAGGAACGTCACGCCCGCCGCGGTGCTGGGCCGTTGCCGGTGCGTGACGACGCCCGCGACCGCGACGCGCCGGTCACGCTCGTGCACGAGCACGTCCGCGACCCGCAGGACGCCCTGGGCGGCGAGGCCGGCGCGCACGAACTCGGTCGGGTAGCTGTCCACCGACACGCTCGTGGCCCACACGTCCGCGACGGCCGTCTCGACGGCGCTCATGCCGGGCAGCGTCGGCGCCTCGACCCCGGCGGACACCCCGGGCAGCCGGTCCGGTCCCTCCTGGGAGAGCGCGCCCGCCGCCCACAGCGCCTCGCGCCGCGTCACGCCGAAGCAGCCGAGCGCCCCGCCGGTCGCGAGCGCCTCGAGCTGGGCGGTGGTCAGCCGGACCCGCCGGGCGAGGTCGCGCAGATCGCCGAACGGGCCGTGCGCGGTGCGCTCGTCCACGATCCGCTGGGCGACGTCCGTACCGACGCCGCGCACCTGGGCGAGCCCCAGCCGGACCGCGAACGGGTGGCCGGAGAAGTCGAAGGGTGAGTCCTCACCCTCGACCTCCACCTGAGGGTCAGCGCCCTCACCCTCGACCTCAGGTCGAGCCTTCGGCTCGATCACCGCCTGCACCCCCGATGCGAGCACGTCCGGGCGGTGCACGACCAGGCCGTGCCTCCGCGCGTCGGCGACGAGGGACTGCGGGGAGTAGAAGCCCATCGGCTGCGCCGCGAGCAGGCCGGCGTAGAACGCCGCGGGCCGGTGGGCCTTCATCCACGAGCTCGCGTACACGAGGTAGGCGAAGGAGTACGCGTGCGACTCGGGGAAGCCGAAGTCCGCGAACGCCTTGAGCTTGTCGTAGACCTCCTCGGCCGCCGCGCCCGTGATCCCGTTGCGGGCCATGCCCGTGAGCAGGCGGTCGCGCAGCTCCTCCATGCGCTCCATCGAGCGCTTCGAGCCCATCGCCCGGCGCAGCCGGTCGGCCTCGGCGGGCGTGAAGTCCGCGACGTCGATCGCCATCTGCATGAGCTGCTCCTGGAACAGGGGCACGCCCAGCGTGCGGCCGAGCGACTTCTCGAGCTTGGGGTGCAGGAACGTCACCGGCTTCCGCTTCCGCGCCCGGTCGATGTACGGGTGCACGGACTGCCCCTGGATCGGGCCGGGGCGGATCAGCGCGACCTCGACGACGATGTCGTAGAACCGCCGTGGCCGCAGGCGCGGGAGCGTGGCCATCTGCGCGCGCGACTCGACCTGGAACACGCCCACCGTGTCGGCGGCGCACAGCAGGTCGTAGACGCGCGGGTCCTCCTGCGGCAGGCCGTGCAGGGTCAGCGCCTCGCCCGTGTGCGCGCGGACCTGCTCGAACATGATCCGCAGCGCCGTGAGCATCCCGAGGCCGAGCAGGTCGAACTTCACCAGACCGGCGTCGGCACAGTCCTCCTTGTCCCACTGCAGGACCGTGCGGCCCTCCATGCGCGCCCACTCGACCGGGCACACCTCGATGACCGGGCGGTCGCACATCACCATGCCGCCCGAATGGATGCCCAGGTGCCGGGGCAGGCGGAGCATGCGCTCCGCGAGGTCCAGGACGGGGTCGGGGATGCCGGACAGGTCGTCGACCGTGACCCGGGGCGTGCGGTCCCGGCTCCCCCACGGCGTCTCCACGATCTGCCGGTTCCGCAGGCTCCCCCAGCGCTCGATCGACGTGCTCCAGGCGTCCTGCTGCCCGACGTCGTACCCGAGCGCCCGGGCGGCGTCCCGCACCGCCGACCGCGGCCGGTAGGAGATGACGTTCGCGACCTGGGCGGCGTGCCGCCGGTCGAACTTCTCGTAGACGTGCTGGATGACCTCCTCGCGCCGCTCCGACTCGATGTCGACGTCGATGTCGGGCGGCCCGTCACGCTCGGGGGCGAGGAAGCGCTCGAACAGCAGGCCGTGCTGCACGGCGTCGACCGCGGTCACCCCGAGCGCGTAGCAGACGGCGCTGTTGGCCGCCGACCCCCGGCCCTGCGCGAGGATCCCCTGCTCGGCGCAGAACGTCACGATGTCGTAGACGACGAGGAAGTAGCCGGGGAAGCCGAGCTGCTCGATGATGCCGAGCTCGTGCTCGATCATCGCGTACGCGCCCGGGACCCGTTCGGCGTCCGGCGGCCCGTACCGGTCCTCCGCCCCGACCCGCACGAGCTCGCGCAGCCAGCTCGCCTCGTCGTGTCCCGGCGGCACCGGGTACGGCGGGAGCTGCGGGGCGAGCAGGTCGAGGTCGAACGCGCACTCGGCCGCGAGCGCCGCGGCGGTGGGGACGGCGTCCGGGCGGTCGCGGTGCAGCGCGAGCATCTCGGCGGCCGAGCGCAGGTGCGCGACGGGGGCGGCGGGCAGCCAGCCGTCGAGGTCGTCGAGCGACGAGCGGGCGCGGACGGCCGCGAGCGCCCCGGCGAGGTCGGCGTCGGCGGGGGTCGCGTAGTGCACGCCGCCCGTCGCGACGAGCGGCAGACCGGCCTGGTCCGCCAGGGCCGCCAACGCGTCACAGACGACGTCGTCGTAGGGGTGCCCCGTCCGGGTCACCTCGACGGCGACGGCGCCGCGCCCGAAGGCGTCCGCGAGCCGGGCGAGCTCGGCCCGCGCGTCGTCGTAGGCCGCGGCCGTCACGACGCCGGGGGTGCCCCCGCGGGACCAGTCCCGGGTGAGGGCGGAGCGGACCGTGCCCTTGCGGCAGCCCGTGAGGACCAGCCACTCGCCGCCCGACCGGTCGGCGAGGTCCCCGAGCCGGTAGGTCGCAGCACCCTTGACCCCGGCCTCGAGGTGGCCCTCGGCGATCGCCGCGGACAGGTTGCGGTAGCCCTGCGGGCTGCGCGCGAGGACGAGCAGGTGCGTGGCCCGGGGGTCGGGGACGCCGGTGGGCGCGTCGAGGACGCCCGTGGACGGGTTGGCGTGCGGGTCGAGCAGACCCGTGGACCGGGCGGCGGCCTGGACGGGCAGGTGCAGCTCGGCCCCGAACACGGTGGGCAGGCTCACCCGCCGGGCGGCCTCGGCGAACTTCACGACCCCGTACAGACCGTCGTGGTCGGTGAGCGCGAGCCCCGCGAGACCGAGGCGGTGCGCCTCGCCGACGAGCTCGGCGGGCTGGTTCGCGCCGTCGAGGAAGCTGTAGGCCGAGTGGGTGTGCAGCTCGGCGTACTCAGTCATACAGGGCCTCCAGCCGCCAGGAGGTCGTGCCCCCGTCGCTCGCGCCGGCCGGCGCTCCCGCTCCCGCGTCCGCGGTCGGCGTCCCGGCGAGGAGCGCGGCCCGGCCGTCGTCGAGCACGACCTGCAGCCAGGCGCCGCGTCGTGCCGTGGGAGACCACCAGCGCTCGTCGAGCACCCACGGTCCCGCCCACTGGTGGACGGCGTGCTCGCGGCGTTCGACCGGCCGTCCCCGCGCGGAGGTGGCGGCGGGCCGGACGAGGAACGCGGGCGGCGCGTCGAGCCCTCCGCGCGCATCCACGCCCACCGGCTCCCGGCGGGGGTCGAGCAGGACGACGGCGACGGGTTCGGCGAGCACGCTCGCGGGCGACGGCGCGGGCAGCGCACCGGGCCAGGGCCGGTCGGCGGGGCGGGCGGGGGGCGCGGCGTCGCCCCACGGCGCGACCTGGACGCGTTCGCGCGCGTCGCGGCCGCCCTGGAGGCGCACCCCGAGCACCTGCTCCCCGCCGAGCAGGCCCTGGACGCGTTCGAGCGCACGACGGGCGCGGGCGTCCTGCCCGCTCGACGCACCCCACAGCCCGCCCTGGTGGGCACCGGCGCGCACGACCTCCTCGGCCGTGAGCCCGAGGAAGACGATCGGCGCGGGACGATCGCCCCTGCCCAGCGCCGCGGACGTGAGCCACCCCTCGAGCTGCCAGCGCACCCGGTCGGTCAGGCGCGCGGCGGACAGCCCGCCGATCGCCTCGTCGTCGCAGCGCCAGGCGCGCACGAGCTCGGTCGGGGTGCCGTCCACCGGGTCGACCGCTCGGGCCTCGATGCGCAGGCGCCCGCACGTGACCCCGCGCCGGACCAGCAGCTCGTAGAGCTCCTCGGCGAGCGACCGGGCGACGAACGCCGCCGTGTCGACGCGCTCGGCGGGCGGGTCGAGCTCGCGGCCGACCGCGAGGTCCGGCTCGATCCGGCGCCGCGCGGCCGGACGCAGGTCCTCGCCCCGGGCGAGCCGGTGCGCCCAGGTGCCGAGCACCCCGAACCGGGTCTCGACGTCGGGCGCAGGCAGGGCGCGCAGGTCGGCGAAGGTCCGCAGGCCGAGCCTCCCCCACAGGTCGACGAGGTCGGCGACGTCGGCCGCGGAGCCGGGCACGGTCGCCGCGTGCCGGAGGTCCCCGAGGGGACGCGGGTCGGTGAACGCACGGGCCTCCCCCCGGGGCACGACCCGCTGCTCGCGGGCCGCGAGGACGGCCGCGAGGATGCCGTCGGCGACCCCCACGTGGCACTCGTGCCCGGTGCGCTGCGCGACGGCGCCCGCGAGCGCCTCCGCGAGACCCACCTCCGACCCGTGGTAGCGCGCCGGCCCGTCGGCGGGCAGCAGGAGCAGGCCGGGCCGGGCGACCTCGAGACCCGCGACGACGGTCTCCGCGGCCGCGGCGACGGGCTCGAACTCGCGCACGTCGCGGACGTCGTCGGCGGCGAGGAGGACGAGCTCGGGGCACGCCTGCTGGGCCTGGCGGCGGCGCATCCCGCGGCGCACGCCCTGGGCGCGGGCGAGCGCCGACGCGGCGAGGATGCCGTGGTGGTCGTGCACGGCCGCGGGACGGTCGGGGGTCAGCCCGGCCGCGGTCAGCGCGGCGAGGACGGGCCAGTCGGGCACCCAGACGACGGCGGTCCGGGCAGCGGCGTCGGCCGCATCGGTCGTCACGCCGCTCACCCCACGAGCCGCAGGTCGGGGCGGCCGGGGCGGTGGTGCGCGGGCCGGGGGTCCGCAGCCGGTGGCTCCTGCGCCGTCGGGCCGGGCGCCGCGTCGCGGAACGACGCCGTCGCCCGGGACCCCAGCGGGAGCTCGACCTCGAAGCGGCCCGGGGTGCACCCGGCGCGTCCGGTCCGCTCGACGGCGACACGCTGGCGGCGCAGCCAGCCCGCCCCGGCGCTCGCCCCGGACCAGCCCTCGGGGGCGGCATCGAGCACGACGTGGGCGCCGGGCCACGCGGCGGTCGCCACGAGCACGGTCCCCCGCTCGCGGGCGCGGGCCTGGAGGCGGCGGCGGTCCCCGTCGACGAGCGCCGCCCCGGGCCCCACGACCACGACGTCCATGCCGTCGAGGAGCGCCGCGACGGCCAGGGGGGCGTCCAGGCCCGGGTCCGGCACGAGGGCCAGGCGGTCCAGGTCGATCCCGGCCTCGGCCGCGGCCACGAGCCCGAGGGCGGGCAGCCCGACGACAGCGGCCCACGCGCCCTCCGCGGACGCCCGGGCGAGCAGCGCGAGCAGCAGGGACCGGGAGCCGGTCACGGCGACCGTGCGCCCCCGGCGCAGGACCCCGCCGGGCAGCAGGTGCCGGACCTCCGCCGCGACGGGAAGGTCGGAGCCGGACGCGACGGGCCCGGACACGGCGGTCTCGGACACGGCAGGCACAGACACGGCAGACACGGCAGGCACAGACACGGCAGGCACAGACACGGCAGGCACAGACACGGCAGGCACAGACACGGCAGGCACAGACACGGCAGGCACAGACACGGCAGGCACAGACACGGCAGGCACAGACACGGCAGGCACAGACACGGCAGGCACAGACACGGCAGGCACAGACACGGCAGGCACAGACACGGCAGGCACAGACACGGCAGGCACAGACGTGACGGTCTCGGGGGCCGCCTGCGGCTCCGCCCAGGTGCGCACCCAGTCCCGCTCGGCGGCGGCGTGCCGCACGCCGGTACGCTGCTCGGCGTTCGCCAGGACGGCCCGTGCCAGAGCGGCACGATCGACGGCGGCACGATCAACGGCGGCACGATCAACGACCTGGGCGGCCGCCGGGCCGAAGGCGTCGACGAGGGTCATCGCGCCTCCTGGTGGTGCTAGCGGTGCTGGTGGTACAGCTCGAAGAGATGGTTTCGAACACCTGTTCGAACACCACCAGTCAACGCCCTCGCCCGGGGTGCCGTCAACCGGAGGCCACCGCGGAGGGATGCCCCGGGTGCGATCCGCCCGCCGTGTCCCACAATGGGGCTCATGGACCTCACGCGACCCGTCCCGCCCGACCCCTACTCGCTGCTCCCGCAGGTCCCGTCGTTCACGCTGACGAGCACGGACCTCACCGAGGGCGACCCGATCGACCCGCGCTTCACCGTGGACGGCGAGAACCTGTCCCCCGCGCTCGCCTGGTCCGGGTTCCCCGAAGGCACCCGGTCCTTCGTGGTGAACCTGTTCGACCCCGACGCGCCCACGCCCGCGGGCTACTGGCACTGGACGCTCGTCGACGTGCCCGCGTCCGTGACGTCGCTCGCCACGGGCGCCGCGACGACGACCGGGCCGGCCTCGCTGCTCGCCCTTCCGGACGGCGCGTTCCAGGCGAAGAGCGACGGCGGGACCGACGGCTACGAGGGCGCCGGCCCGCCGCCCGGCGACCGACCGCACCGGTACGTGTTCGCCGTCCACGCACTCGACGTCGAGCACCTGGGCGTCGACGCCGGCACGAGCGCGACCGCGGTGGCGTTCAACACGCTCTTCCACACGCTCGCGCGCGCGACCCTGACCGTGACGTACGCCCGCCCGGCGGCGGACGCGTGAACGAGGCCGCACCTGCGCCGTCGGGCACGAGCAGACCGGGGAGCGTGACGCCGTCGGCGCTGCAGGTGGGCACGCTCGACTGGGAGCCCGCGCTCGCCCACCCGGACCTCGTCGCACCCTCGGTCCACGCGGCGCTCGTGCGCTGGGCCGAGCGGGTGCCCGAGGTCGCCGAGCTGGTGGTGTGCGCCGAGATCGACCCGGCCGACGCGGACACCGACGCGATGACGGCGGCGTACGAGATCCCGTTCGAGCTGTCCGCGAACTGCGTGCTCGTGGCCGGACGACGCGCGGGCGAGGAGCGTGTCGCCGCCGCCGTCGTGCGGGCGACCACCCGGGCGGACGTGAACGGGCGCGTCAAGGCGCTGCTCGACGTCCGCAAGGCGTCGTTCCTGCCGATGGAGCGCGCGGTCGCCGAGTCGGGCATGGAGTACGGGGGCATCACACCGATCGGCCTCCCGGACGCCTGGCGCGTGCTGCTCGACCCGCTGGCCGTGGCCGAGGGCTCGGTCGCCTGCATCGGCTCCGGGGTACGACGCTCGAAGCTCGTGCTGCCCGGAGCCCTGCTCGCAACCCTGCCGGGGGTCGAGGTCACCCCGGGGCTCGCCCTGCCGCGGGCCTCGTGACGACGCCGCCCGCTGCCCGGGGCCGCGCGTGCTGACCTCCCTCGTCCTCGGGGCGGTGGGGATGAACGTCCTCGCCCTGGCGCTCGTGCTCGCACGGGGACCGGCGTTCCGGACCCGGGTCTACCGGCCCATGCTGCTCAACCTGGCCCTGTCGGTCGCACCGCTCGTCGTGCTCCTCGTGGCGCTCCTCGTCACGACGCTCGCCGCGGGGCTGGTCGCCCCCTGGCTCGGTGCTGCGCTCGGCGTCGTGCTGGGTCTGGCGTGGCTGCTGCTCCTGCCGAACTCCGGCTACCTCGTGACCGAGCTCAACCTCTCCCACCGCAAGGAGGGCGAGCAGGTCCCGCTCTGGTACGACATCGCGCTCGTGATCTCGCTCGCGATGTCGGGGGTGCTCAACACCGTGCTCGGGGTCTTCGTGGTGCAGGTCGAGTACGTGCTGCTGCGCTACGGCGACGCCGCGGGGCCGCTCGAGTCCGCCGACGCCCGGGGGCTCGTCGTCGTGATCCTGCTGCTCGTGGCGCTCGGCATGTACCTGGGCCGGTACGTGCGGCTCAACAGCTGGGACGTGCGGCACCCGTCGTCGCTCGTGGGCAAGGTCGGCGGGCACGTGCGCGAGGTCGGCGTGCTGCAGCCGGCGATGTTCACGCTGCTGTACGGGGCGTTCTTCGCCCTCATGTACCTCGCGGTGATCGGCCCCGTGATCGCCGGGCTCGTCGCGCTGGAGCAGCGCGGCTGAGCCCGGCGACCCGGGTCGACCAGGATCAGTCCCCCTTGACGTTCACGAGCTGGTGGAGCTCGTGCCGGATCTCGACGAGGCCGGCCGCGTCGGCCATGACCTGGTCGATGTCCTTGTAGGCGGCGGGGATCTCGTCGAGGAACGCGTCGGTGTCGCGGTACTCGATGCCGGCCATGGCCTCACGGAGCTGGTCGCGCGTGAACGTCCGGCGGGCGGCGGTGCGGGAGTACAGCCGTCCCGCACCGTGCGGGCTCGAGCAGAGCGAGCGCGGCTCCCCCTTCCCGACGACGACGTACGACGCGGTCCCCATCGAGCCCGGGATCAGCCCAGGCTCACCCGGGTAGGCGCGGATCGCTCCCTTGCGGGACACCCACACGTCCTTGCCGTAGTGCCGTTCCTTCTCCGTGAAGTTGTGGTGGCAGTTGACCTGCTCGGTCCGTTCGACGTCCGAGCCCATGTGCTCGGCGAGCTGCCGGACGACCCGGTCCATCATCTCCTCGCGGTTGAGGCGCGCGAACTCCTGGGCCCACCGCAGGTCGCGGATGTACGCCCAGAACTCGTCCGTGCCCTCGACGAGGTACGCGAGGTCCCGGTCGGGCAGCGGGATCCACCAGCGCTCGCAGAGCTCGGCCGCGACCTTGATGTGCCGCTGCGCGATCTTGTTGCCGACGCCCCGCGAGCCGGAGTGCAGGAAGAGCCACACCTGGCCGGTCTCGTCACTTGTTGCCTCAGCAAAGTGGTTTCCGCTGCCCAGGGATCCCAGCTGCAGGCGCCAGCTCCCCGTCACCGCGTCCGGGTCCACGCCCGACGACGCAGCCAGCGCCTCGAGCTCCTCGACCCTGGGCGCGGCTGTTGCGACGACCTTGCGGTTGTACGAACCGGCGGAGAGCGGGATCGCGCGCTCGATCGCCTGACGCAGGTCCGCGAGCGGCCCGGCCGCGCGGACCTCGTCCGCGGTCCACTGGGTACGGACCGCGATCATGCCGCAGCCGATGTCGACGCCGACCGCCGCGGGGATCACCACGCCAAGGGTCGGGATGACCGAGCCCACGGTCGCACCGCGGCCCAGGTGGGCGTCGGGCATGAGCGCGAGGTGCGGGTAGACGAACGGCATCGAGGCGGTGCGCTCGGCCTGCTCGCGCGTCGTCTGCTCGAGGACGGACGCCCAGCTCAGGAGCGTGGGCGTGAGCGCCGTCGGGAGGGCCGGGTCGTTCGAGGTCCGGGGTTCCGTGACCCCGGTGTGCTGCGTGGACATGGCGCCCGATCCTGCCAGGACGGCGACCGTGCCGCGAGAGCTTTCCCCAGGCATGCCGGCGCGCGGTCGCCAGACCTGCGGGACAGCTCGAGCACGGGGCCCTCCCCCCGAGCACGCTCCGTCCGTCCGTCAGCGTGCCGGACGGGCGGCGATCCCGCGGTCGGCGAGGAGTGGGTGCGCGTCACATCTCGGCGCGGCCGAGCCTCCAGTAGCCCATGAACGCGACGGCCTTGCGGTCGATCCCGCAGTCGCGGACGAGGTGGCGGCGCAGCGTGCGGATCACGGACGCCTCGCCGGCGAGCCACGCGTACAGCGGGGCGGTCGGCGCGAGCGGCGACCCGGCGTCGTCGACGGGGACCTCCCAGAGGAGCTCGCCGTCGATGTCGACCTCCGGGGGCTCCTCGCCGGTGCCGGCGCAGCCCGCGAGGATCCGGGCGGACGCGGCGCGCACGAGCGGGACGAGGCGCTCGCCGTGGGGGGCGCCGTCGCGCACGACCCAGGTGAGCGTGACGCCCGGGGGCACGACGAGGTCGAGGACGTCGTCGGCGCAGGGCACCTCGAGCAGGACCTCGCCCGTGACGGGGTGACCGTCGGCGACGCGGGTCGCGAGGTGCTCGAGGATCGCGGAGACGGCGGGGACGGCGGTCTCGTCGCCCACGACGAGGAAGGTGTCGGCGCCCGCGCCGGGCGTGAACTCGATCCCGCCGTAGGGGCCGCCGTGACGGCCGTTCGGACCCATGACGACGACCTGGTCGCCGGGGCGGGCCGCGAGCGCCCACCGGGCGGCTGGGCCGGTCTCGCCGTGGAGGGCGAAGTCGACGTCGACCTCGGCCGGCAGGCCGGGGATGCCGCGGCGGACGGACCGCACCGTGTAGGTGCGCAGGACGCAGCGGTGCTCGTCGGGCTGGGAGCGCCAGACCCCGTACCAGTCCTCGCCGCGGGGCAGGTGACGGTAGCCGCCCTCGGCGGCCGGCAGGACGAGCTTGATGCGCTGGTCGAGGCCGCCGGAGGCGAAGTCGTCGAGGTCGTCGCCGACGAAGGTGACACGCAGGAAGGTGGGGCTGAGCCGCTCGACCCGTGCGACGGTGACGTCGTAGAGACGCCAGGGGGTGGCGGCGGGCTCGGTGGTGACGTCGGGGCGGGTCGCGGTGTCGACACTCATCGGGCGGCGCCCTGGTCGGTCGTCGGCGCGGTGTGCTCCTGGGTCATGTAGGTGAGCCTAACCTGTGGTTGGCGGTATTACGCAAGAAGGTCGGCGCGAAAATGCGGTGTGGACCGGGTCACACCCCGCCCCATCCGTCAGCGCGCCGCGCGCGTGCGCCAGAGCAGCCAGACGAAGTACGGCGCGCCGACCAGCGCCGTCACCAGTCCTGCGGCGAGCTGCGAGGGAGCGACGACGGTCCGGCCGACGGTGTCGGCGACGCTCACGAGCAGCGCACCCAGCCCGACGGCGACAGGCAGGACGAGCCGGTGCCGCGCACCGACGAGCGCGCGGGCCGCGTGCGGCGCGACGAGGCCGACGAACCCGAGCGCCCCGACGGCGCACGCCGCGGCCGCGGTCAGGACGGCAGCGAGCACGAGGTAGCCGAGCCGGAGCCGGTCCAGGGACACGCCGAGGACGCGCGGCACGTCCTCGTCGAGCGCGACGAGGTCGAGGCTCCGCGCGCCCGCGAGGGCGAGCGGCAACCCGACGACGAGGCAGATCGCGACCGGCACGAGCTGGTCGAGCGTGCGCCCGTACGTCGAGCCGGACAGCCACGTCAGGGCGAGGCTGGTGTTCCACGGCGAGGCGCCGAGCACGATCAGCGTGGTGATCGCGCCCGCGGCCGCGCTGACCCCGACGCCGATCAGGACGAGGCGGTCGGACGACAGCCCACGGCCCCCGCCCTTCCCCGACCGCCGGCCGGCCGCGAGCCGGTACACGAGCGCGAAGGTGACGAGCGCGGCGAGGGTCGCGGCGCCCATGACGGGCCAGATCCCGACGCCGGGCACGAGCAGCACGACGGCGACCGCCCCGACGCTCGCGCCGGGCGTCACACCGAGGAGGCTGGGCTCGGCGAGCGGGTTGCGGCACACGGCCTGGACGATCGCGCCCGCGAGCGCCAGCGCGCCGCCGCCCAGCAGGGCCGCGAGGACCCGCGGCCAGCGCTGCTGCAGCACGAACGTGACCTCGTCCCCCGACAGCCCGCGCGCCCAGTTGGTGACGTCCCCCAGCAGCACGACGCGGTCGCCCAGCAGGAGCGCGGCGACGAACGCGACCACGAGCGCCACGACGAGCACGACGGCGACGCCGACCACCCAGGCCCGGGAGCGCACCGCTCCCCCGGCGCCGCGGGCGGTGCTCGCGGCGGCCGGGCCGCCGTCGCGCAGGCGCCGGGCGAGCCACACGAGCAGGCTCGCGCCGAACAGGGTCGTGACGACGCCCGTGGGGACGGAGATCGAGACGTCGGCCGGGACGACGAGCCGCAGGACGTCGTCGGCGGCGACCACGACGAGCGCGCCGACGAGCCCGGCGAACGGCAGGAGGAGCAGGTGGCGCCCGAGGCCGGGCACGCGCCTGGCGACGAGGCGCGCGACGACGGGAGCGCCGAGGCCCACGAAACCCATCGGGCCGGTCACGGTCACGGCGGCCGCGGACAGGAGCACGGCGAGGACGATCGCGACGACGCGGGTGCGGCGCACGTCGACGCCGAGGACGGTCGCGGTGTCGTCGCCGAGGCCGAGCACGTCGAGCCGGTGCGCGAGCACGAGGGTGGCCGCGACACCGATGCCGACGATCGGGGCGGCGAGCGCGACCTGGTGGGTGCCGGACTGGACGGTCGTGCCCGCACCCCACGCGAACAGCCCCGTCGTCTTCTCCTGGAACAGCATGAGCAGGACGGTGGTCAGCGCGTCGAGCGCGAGGGCGACGGCCGAGCCCGCGAGGATGAGCCGGGTCGGTCCGCCGGCGCCACCGCGCGCGACCGCGAGGACGAGCCCCGCGGCGGCCAGCCCGCCGACGAACGCCACGAGGCCGTTCGCGAAGAACGGCAGGGCCAGCCCGAACGCCGCGACCGCGACGACCGAGACGTACGCGCCCGCGTTCACGGCGAGCGTGTCCGGGGAGGCGAGCGGGTTGCGGGCGACCGACTGCAGCACGGTGCCCGCGACGCCGAGCGCGAGCCCGACGAGCAGGCCCGCGAGCAGGCGTGGGACGCGGCTGGCGACCAGGACCGCGACGGCGGTGTCCCGCGCCCCGTCGTCGGCGGACCACGGCCACACCGCACGCAGCAGCTCCCCCACGCCGAGGTGGGCCGTGCCCTGGGTCAGGTGCCACGCCGACAGGACGGCGAGCACGAGGAGGCCGGCGACGAAGACGCCCGCGACCCCGAGGACGCGCGAGCGCCCGCCCGGGCCGGCCCCGGACACGAGTCCTGCGGTGTCGGGGCGGCCCGGCGGGCGCTCGAGCGTCGTCACTGGGGGATCAGCTCAGCGCGTCGACGACGGCGTCGACGTAGCGCTCGGCGGACAGCGGGCCGCCGAACATCCAGATGCCGTCGGGGATGCGCTTGACGTTCCCGGCCGAGACGAACGGGAGCTGCTTCCAGACCTTGTTGTCCTTGAGGCCGACGGCGAACGGGTCGCCGCCGTCGTCGTCGCTCGCCGCGTACAGGAAGGTCGTGTCGGCGTCGGTGATCTTGGTCAGGCCCTCGACGTCGGTGGTGGCGAGGCCGTAGTCCTTGTCACCGCCGGTGGTCCACTGGTTCTTCAGGCCGAGCTCCTCGGCGATCCCCCCGAGGAACGAGCCCGGCGTGTACATGCGGACCGAGACGGTCCCGTTGTCGATCCAGCCGTCGGCCATGGTGAACGGCGCACCGGTCTTGCCGGCCTTCTCGAGGTCCGCCTTGGCGGCGTCGACCTTCGCGTCGAAGTCGGCCAGCACCTGGGTGCCCTTCGCCTCGGTGCCGGTCGCCTTCGCGAGCGTGGTGACCGTGCGGCGCATGTAGCCGATCGGGTCGGAGCCGTCCGAGCCGCGCAGCGCGAGCACCGGGACCTTCTTGGCGATCTGCTTGATGACGTTCTCGGGCAGGTCCGTCGTGGTGACGACGAGGTCCGGGTGGAGCGCGACGATCGCGTCGAGGCTCGGCTCGCCGCGCGTGCCGACGTCGGGCGTCGAGGCGTCGATCGGGGCCGAGGTGTCCCACGTGTTGTAGCCCTTGACGTCGGCCTCGCCGACCGGCTTCACGCCGAGCGCGACGAGGTTCTCGGTCAGGCCCCACTCGAGCGAGACGACCTTGGTCGCGGGCTCGTCGAGGTGGACGGTGCCCCGCTCGTCGGTCAGCTCGACGGGGCCGCTCGCGGTCGTCGTGGTGTCGGTCGGGGACCCGGCCGCGTCGGCGGGGTCCTCGGTCGTGCCGCACGCGGCCAGGGCGAGCGCGACGAGCGTCGCGGAGGCGACGGTCGCGGCCGCGAGGACGCGGCGACGGGCAGGGCGGCGGGCGGTCAGAGACACGGGGGTCCTTCGGTCGTGGTGAGGGAGGGGTCGTGGTGCGGGGCCGGGCCCGCGGAGGAGGTCAGGCAGGTGCCGGCACCGGGGCCGGGCGGGTGTGCCGGGCGGTGTGGCGCCCGACCGGGTGCGTGCGCACGCGGCCGCCGTCGTCGACGTGGACGTCGATGCGCAGCCCGTAGACCTCGGTGAGCAGGCCGGCCTGCAGCACCTCGGCGGGCGTGCCGTCGGCGCGGACGACGCCGGAGTGCAGCAGCACGACCCGGTCGGCGACCGCGGCGGCCTGGTCCAGGTCGTGGAGCACGACGCCGACAGCCACGCCGTGGACGTCCGCGAGGTCGCGGACGAGATCGAGGGTCTCGACCTGGTAGCGCAGGTCGAGGTAGGTGGTGGGCTCGTCGAGCAGGACGACGCCCGTGTCCTGCGCGAGGCACGTCGCGAGCCACACGCGCTGGAGCTCCCCGCCGGACAGCTCGTCGACGGGGCGGTCGGCCATCGCCGCGACCCCGGTGAGGACCATGGCCCGCTCGACGACGTCGCGACCTGCGGCGTCGCCGGTTCCGAACCGGCCGCGGTAGGGGTGACGCCCGTAGGCGACGACGTCGCGCACGCTGACGCCCGCGGGCGTGGGCCGGGACTGCGACAGGAGGGTCACGCGCCGCGCGAAGTCCTTGGCGTGCAGGGTGAGGGCGTCGAGCCCGGTCGGCCCCGCGGCGTCGTCGGCGAGCGTGACCGTGCCCGCGACGGGCGCGTGCAGGCGCGCGAGCGAGCGCAGGAGCGTCGACTTGCCGGACCCGTTGGGTCCGACGAGCGCCGTCACCTCGCCGGCACGCAGCGCGAGGCCGGCGCCGTGCACGACGGTGCGACCGTCGTACGCGAGCTCGAGGTCGGCGCCCGCGAGCGCGGGTAAGGATTGGCTCACGAAGGGGAGCCTAACCGAACCGGGTGGACTTTACGCAAGCCCCGTGTGTCGAAAAGCCGTGTGGCTCATCTCACCCGCACGACCACCTTGCCCCGGCCCTGCCCCGCCTCCACGAGACGGTGCGCCTCGGCCGCGTCCTCCAGCTCGAGCACCCGGTCCACGTGCACGGACAGCTCCCCCGCGTCCGCCAGGCGCGCCAGCTCCGCCAGGTCCGACGACGACGGCCGCACCCACGCGTACACGCCGCCGGGCAGGTCCCGTGCCGCCGCGTCGACGATCGACACCACGACGCCACCCGCCGCGAGGAGGTCCGGAGCCTGCGCGACGAGACCGTGGCCGGCGTAGTCGAGGACGACGTCCACGCCGTCGGGCGCCAGGGCCCGCACACGCCCCACGAGGCCGTCCCCGTGGGCGACCGGCTCGGCGCCGAGCCCACGCAGGTAGTCGAGGTTGCGCTCGGAGGCCGTACCGATCACGCGGGCGCCGACCGAGCGCGCGATCTGCACGGCGAACGACCCCACCCCTCCCGAGGCCCCGTGCACCAGGACGGTCTGCCCCGCACCCAGCCCCGCCCGGCGGATCGTCTGGAAGGCTGTCAGCCCGGCGAGCGGCACGCCGGCCGCCTCCTCGAACGAGAGCGCTGCAGGCTTGCGCGCGAGCGTCCGCACCGGCGCCGCGACGTACTCCGCGAACGTCCCGCCGTGCACCCAGTCCTTGCGCACGTAGCCGAACACCTCGTCGCCCACGGCGAGCTCGGGCACGTCCAGGCCGACGCGCTCGACGACGCCCGCCACGTCCCACCCCGGAACCACCGGGAACTGGGTGTCCATCAGGGCGTCGAGTCCGCCGGCGCGGACGTAGAGGTCCACCGGGTTCACGGCGGCCGCGCGGACCCGCACGAGGACCGAGTCCGGCCCCACGGCGGGGACCGGCTGGTCGGTGAGCTGCAGGACGTCGGCGCCGCCGTGGCGGTCGTAGGTGATGGCACGCATGTCCGGCGCAACCCGGCGCACCCGGCCCGGCATTCCCGCACGGCGTACGACCCGGGCGCGGGCTAGCGTCGGAAACGGGTCGAGGAAACGGCCCGTGTCCGTCCACGAGAGGGACCGCCATGCCGTCCGCCGAGCCGTCCACCGAGCCTTCCACCACCGACACCGCCCCCCTGCCGACCAGGCTCGCCGAGGCCGCGGCGACGTCGTCGCTGGCGTCCCGTCTGGTCGAGCCCCTCCAGCGGCTCGCCGACCTCGTGCCGCGCGGCGGCACCCTCGACTCCGTGCTCCGGGGGAAGCCGCTCGGGCACCCGCTCCACCCCGCGCTGAGCGACGTGCCCATCGGGCTGTGGACGTCCGCCGTCGTCCTCGACCTCTCCGGGCGCCGCTACGAACGGGCCGCGCGACGGCTCGTCGGCCTCGGTCTCCTGGCCGTCGCCCCGACCGCGCTCGCCGGGCTCGCCGACTGGCGCACGACCGAGCCGCCGGCCCGTGGCGCCGGTGCCGCGCACGCCGCGCTCAACAGCGCAGGGGCCGCCCTCCTCGCCGGCTCGTGGGTGGCCCGCCGCCGCGGGCACCGGGCGCGCGGCGTCCTGCTCGCCCTCGCCGGCACGGGCGCCGCGGGGGCGGGTGCCTACCTCGGCGGCCACCTCGTGTTCGTCGAGGACGTGCCCGACCGCGGGTGACCGGGCGGCGGCGCCTACCCGGCCCCCACGCCGCCGACGACGACCACGTCGAGCTCGCCGAGCAGGAACAGGAACGCGCGAGCGAACGGGTTGGCCGCCGTCCGGCGCGCGACCTCGTCCCAGTCGACCTGCTCACGCAGCGCCCGGGCGACCGCGAGCTGGGGCGCCAGGTCGCAGTAGTGCTCGGACAACGGCGTCAGCCGGGAGACCAGCAGCTCGGTCGCGGGCAGCACGGGGAGCCGAACCGACAGCACGTCGAGCTCGTCGGAGTCCTCGACGTCCGCCTCCGTGATCGGCTCCCCCGAGAGCCGCAGGATCACGTCGACCATCGCCTCGCCGCGGAACGCCTTGAAGAGCCAGTCCTCGGGCGGCTGCACGACGTCGAAGCCGGCGTCCGCGAGCGCCTCCCGAGCTGCGTCCGCGTGCCCGGGCGGGACGACGAAGTCGACGTCGTGCGACGGCTCGGGCGCGCCCCGGACCCAGGCGGCGAACCCACCGCACAGGGCGAACGGGACGTCGGCCTGCTTGAGCGCGACGCCCGCCGCCTTGAGCGCCTCGCGCAGCGCCGAGCCGTCCGGGCTGCCGCGTCCGGGCGGGTCCGCCGGCGTCGTGCTCTCGTCGGTCAATGCACACCTCAGTCGCGGGTAGGTGACGGCCAGGGTGCGACGGTAGGACGGCCGCGGACCCTTCGCACGCCGGGCGTCACGCCGTCCCCGCGGACGCGCGCGGGGCTGCCCGCGTTGCGAGGATCGAGGGGTGCGACTCGCGACGTTCAACATCCTCCACGGCCGCCAGGGTCCCCACGGCGAGGTCGACCTCGACCGGTTCGCGTCCGCCGTCGCCGGCCTCGACGCGGACGTCCTGGCGCTCCAGGAGGTGGACCGCGACCAGCCCCGCTCGCACGGCTCCGACCTCACGGCGATCGCCGCCGAGGCGATGGGCGCGGCCGAGCACCGGTTCGCGGCGACGCTGGCCGGCGAGCCCGGCGTCTGGACGGCGGCCACGGGCGACCTGCAGCCCGACACCGCGACCTACGGCATCGCGCTGCTCAGCCGGTTCCCCGTGCGGTCGTGGCGGCGGATCCGGCTGCCCGAGCCGCGCCGGCGTGTCCCGGTCCGGTTCCCGGGGCACCGCTGGCCGAGCCTCGTCCACGACGAGCCGCGCGCCGCGCTCGTGGCCGAGGTCGAGGCACCGCTCGGCCTGGTGACGGTCGCCGCGACGCACCTGAGCTTCGTGCCCGTCCGCAACCGCGGACAGCTGCGCCGGCTCGCGCGCGAGCTCCGCGACGTCCCCGGCCCCCTGGTCGTGCTGGGCGACCTCAACACGGCGGGCGACCGGCCGGCCCGCGCGACCGGGTGGACGCCGCTCGTCGACGCACCCACCTTCCCGGTCGTCGACCCGCGCGAACAGCTCGACCACGTCCTGACCGCGGGCGGACTGTGCGCCGCCGAGCCGGGTCGGTCGGTCGACACCGGGGTCTCCGACCACCGGGCGCTCGTCGTCGACGTCCGCGCCTGCTGACGGTCGACTCAGAGGGCGCGCCGCAGGGCGCTCCCGTCGAGGTGCTCGAGGAGGTCCGCCGGGTCGTCGTAGACCTCGACCGCGCCGGCGTCCCGCAGCTCGGCGGGACCGATGCCGCCGCAGCGCAGCGCGACGCACGGCAGCCCGGCCCGTGCCGCGGCCTGGACGTC
The DNA here is from genome assembly GCF_009429125.1 of Luteimicrobium xylanilyticum. Lineage (GTDB taxonomy): Bacteria > Actinomycetota > Actinomycetes > Actinomycetales > Cellulomonadaceae > Luteimicrobium > Luteimicrobium xylanilyticum. The sequence continues at coordinate 1,841,044 of NZ_CP045529.1, read as the reverse complement.
CCACACGCTGTCGCCCACGAAGACCGCGCGCTCGGGGTCGACGCCGCCGCTGTCGAGCGCGGTGCGCACGGGCTCGGGGTGCGGCTTGGAGCGGTCGACGTCCTCGGCGGACGTCACGGCGTCGAGCACGTCGTCGAGGTCCAGCACGCGGCGGAGCGCCCCGAGGCTGTCGGGGGACGCGGAGGTCGCGAGGACGGTGCGCGCCCCGCGACGAGCGACGGCGCGGACGAGCTCGGCGGCCCCGCGCGTGCGCCGGAGCCGGTCGGTCGTCGCGTCGACCTCGCGCGCGTGCACGTCGGAGATCTCGTCGAACCGGGCGAGGCCCGCTTCGCCCACGACGTCCCCGACGAGCTCGCGCCCGGTGCGGCCGAGCGCGCGGTGCAGGCGCCACGACGGTGCGTCGAGACCCACGGACTGCAGCGCGCGCAGCCACGCGGCCACCTGCAGGTAGTTCGAGTCGACGAGCGTCCCGTCGACGTCGAACAGCACGCCGGGGGCCCGGTCACCGCCGCTCACGACGACGCCTTGCGGAGCTTCTCGAGCAGCGGACCGGCCGCCCGGTCGAGGAACTCCTGCTGGCCCTCGTCCCCGATCTGCACGAGGGCGACGTCGGTGAACCCGGCCTGCCAGTAGGCGGACACCGCCTCCACGATCGCGTCGAGGTCGGGACCGCACGGGATGGACCCCGCGACGTCGTCGGGCCGGACGAACGCGCTCGCCGACCGGAAGGCCTCGGTCGTCGGGAGGTTCGAGTTGACGGGCCAGCCGAGGCCGAACCAGCGGAACTGGTCGTGGGCGCGGGCGACCGCGCGGTCGCGGTCCGTGTCCCAGCAGATCGGGATCTGGCCGATCGCCCGGGTGGGCTCGAGGCCCAGGCCCGCGCGCTCGTCGTTCCAGGAGCTGACGAGGTCGCCGTCGGGCTCGGTCGCGACGAGGTGGTCCGCCAGCGGCGCGAACCGCTCGACCGACACGTCGCCCGAGACGGCGACCGCGATCTCGACCGGGTCGTCGGGCAGGTCCCACACGCGCGCCGAGTCGACCTGGAAGTGCTCCCCCTCCCACGAGACGTCGTCGCCCGTGAGCAGCCGGCGGACGATCTCGATCGCCTCGGCCAGCAGGTCGTGGCGCTCGCCCACCGCGGGCCAGCGCTCGCCGACGACGTGCTCGTTGAGGTTCTCGCCCGCGCCGAGCCCGAGGGTGAACCGGCCGTCGGAGAGCACGCCCAGCGTCCCGGCCTTCTGCGCGACGACGGCCGGGTGGTACCGGACGCTCGGGCAGGTCACGTACGTCATGAGGTCCACGCGCGACGTCGCCTGCGCGACCGCCCCCAGCAACGTCCAGGCGTACGGCGCATGGCCCTGCGTGTCAAGCCACGGGAAGAAGTGGTCGCTCGACACCTCGAAGTCGAAACCCACGTCCTCGGCGACCTGCGCGTAGCGCACGAGCTCCTTGGGGCCGGACTGCTCGGTCATGAGGGTGTAGCCGAAACGGGTCATGTCTCGATCGTGGGGCGGCGCGACCGGATACGCACCTGGCGCGCCTCAGTCGTCGACGGCAACCTCGATGCCGGTGTCCTCCCAGCCCTGCTCGCCGGCCCGCTGGAGCCGGACGAGCGCCCCGGGCTCCTGCCAGTTCTGGGCGAGCAGCTCGTCGAGCCGGGCGGGGGCCTCGTCGGCCGTGGCCTCGAACGTCGACCCGATCTGGTGGGCCGACTGCATCCCGCCCGACAGCACGGCGCGGTACGTGAAGGTGTCACTCATCCCTCGACGCTACGAACACCCTGAGCCCTGCGCACCCGGACGGGCGTCGGCATGCGTAACCAGGCGCGCTGCCTACCGTGGAGGGATGACGACGACGTCGGACGGCGAGGCGGGCCTGCGCACCATCACGACCACGGTCCCGGCGCGGCTGGACCGCCTGCCGTGGGCGCGGTGGCACTGGATGATCGTCGTAGGCCTGGGCACGGTATGGGTGCTCGACGGGCTCGAGGTCACGATCGTCGGCAACCTGTCAGCGGCGCTGAAGTCCTCGTCCCACGGCCTCGGGCTGACGAGCAGCGACATCGGCCTCGCCGGTGCCGTGTACGTCGCCGGCGCGTGCGTGGGCGCGCTGCTGTTCGGACAGCTCACCGACCGGTTCGGGCGCAAGAAGCTGTTCATGATCACGCTCGCCGTCTACCTCGTCGGCACGGTCGCGACCGCGTTCTCCGTCAGCCCCCTCATGTACTTCGCGTGCCGCGTCGTCACGGGGGCCGGCATCGGCGGCGAGTACGCGGCCGTGAACTCCGCCGTCGACGAGCTCATCCCCGCGCGCTACCGGGGCCGGACCGACATCGCGATCAACGGCTCCTACTGGCTGGGCGCGGCGGGCGGCGCGCTCGTGACGATCCCGCTGCTCGACCCGCACCTGGTCCCGGCCGGTCTCGGCTGGCGCGTGTGCTTCGCGCTGGGCGCGACGCTCGGGCTCGTCATCCTCTTCGTCCGGCGCAACGTCCCGGAGAGCCCCCGCTGGCTCTTCATCCACGGACGCGAGAAGGAGGGCGAGCAGATCGTCGGCGACATCGAGGACACGGTCGAGGAGCAGACCGGTGACGAGCTCGACCAGGTCGGCGACGACGACTCCCTGACGATCAAGCAGCGCCGTACGATCGGGCTCGGCCGGATCGCGCGCACCGTCTTCTCGGACTACCCGCGGCGCACCGTCCTGTGCCTCGCGCTGTTCGTCGGGCAGGCGTTCCTCTACAACGCGTTCTTCTTCACCTACGGCGACACCCTCCAGACGTTCCTCGGCGTGGGCCAGACCGGCGTCTACCTGGCCCTGTTCGCGGTCAGCAACTTCGTGGGGGCGCTCGTCCTGGGGCCGCTCTTCGACAAGGTCGGCCGGGTGAAGATGATCTCCGCGACCTACCTCGTCTCCGGCGTCCTGCTGGCCGTCGCGGGCGTGATGCTGGGCGACCTGACGGCTCTCACGCTGACGCTCTTCGGGATGGCGATCTTCTTCGTCGCGTCGGCGGGCGCGAGCTCCGCCTACCTCACCGCGAGCGAGGTCTTCCCCCTCGAGACGCGGGCCCTGTTCATCGCGTTCTTCTACGCCGTCGGGACGGCGATCGGTGGGATCACCGGTCCCCTCTTCTTCGGGCGTCTCATCGACTCCGCGAGCGGCCGGCACGACATCACGGGCATCGCCATCGGCTACTACGTCGGGGCGGTGCTCATGGTCGTGGGCGGGGTGGTCGCCATCTTCCTCGGCGTGGGGGCCGAGCAGAAGTCGCTCGAGGACGTCGCCACGCCCCTGACGGCGCAGGACGCGGACGACGGCGACTCCGGGGGGCAGGGCACGGCGGAGCAGGGCACGGGCGGTCCTTCTGCGAACGACGACGACCCGTCCTAGGTTGGAGGAGGTCGAGAAGCAGGCCGCACCCTTTCCTCTGCGAGGAGCTGCGCGATGCCCGACGAGACCCCCTTCCCCGCCCAGCAGCAGGAGCCCCCCGGGCTCACCGGCGCCATGTCGCCCGAGCCCGACCACGGCGAGCAGAGCTACGTCGGCCACGGCCGCCTCGACGGTCGCCGCGCACTCGTCACCGGCGGCGACTCCGGGATCGGCCGCGCGGTCGCGATCGCGTTCGCTCGCGAGGGCGCCGACGTCGCGATCGCGTACATGCCCGAGGAGCAGGAGGACGCCGAGGCGACCGCGCACTGGGTGCGCGAGGCCGGGCGGACCGTGGTGCTGCTCCCCGGCGACCTGCGCGACGAGCGATCGGCCCGCGACATCGTGGGCCAGGCGGCCGAGGAGCTCGGCGGGCTCGACGTGGTGGTCAACAACGCGGGCTTCCAGCAGGCCCGGCGCGAGTCGATCGACGACCTGACCACCCCCGAGCTCGACCGGGTGCTCAAGACCAACCTGTACGCGCTGTTCTGGATCACGCACGAGGCCCTGCGTCACCTCAAGGCCGGCAGCGCGATCATCAACGTGTCGTCGATCCAGGCGTACGAGCCGTCGCCCGCGCTCGTCGACTACGCCGCGACCAAGGCCGCGATCAACAACGTCACCGTGAACCTCGCCGCTCAGCTCGGCCCACGGGGCATCCGGGTCAACGCCGTGGCTCCCGGGCCGATCTGGACGCCGCTGCAGCCGGCGACGCAGCCGTCCGACCACGTCGAGAAGTTCGGGGCCGACACGCCCCTAGGACGCGCGGGCCAGCCGGCAGAGGTCGCCCCGGCGTTCGTCTTCCTGGCTTCCGAGGGGGACGCCAGCTACGTCTCGGGGACCGTGCTGGGCGTGACCGGCGGCAAGCCCGTCTTCTGACGGGCCCAGCCCTGCCCGCACCTGCACCGACGAGAGAAGGAGGAGCACCATGACCGAGGACCGCACCGACCCGCGCGACGCCATCCCCGCCACCCCGCCCGCACAGGACGGGGACCGCCTTACGACCGCGCAGGGCGCCCGGGTCGACGACACGGACCACTCGCTCACCGCCGGGCCACGCGGCCCGGTGCTGCTCGAGGACCACCACCTGCGCGAGAAGCTCACGCACTTCGACCACGAACGGATCCCGGAGCGCGTCGTGCACGCGCGAGGGGCGGGGGCGCACGGCGTCTTCCGCGCGTACGGGAACGCCGCGACCGTGACCAAGGCCGGCTTCCTCGCCGAGGAGGGCCGCGAGACCGAGGTCTTCGTCCGGTTCTCGACGGTGGCCGGCTCGCGCGGCTCGGCGGACACGGCACGCGACGTGCGCGGCTTCGCTGCGAAGTTCTACACGGCCGAGGGCACCTTCGACCTCGTCGGCAACAACTTCCCGGTGTTCTTCATCCAGGACGCCATCAAGTTCCCCGACATCATCCACGCCGCCAAGCCGCACGCGGACCGCGAGATCCCCCAGGCCCAGACCGCGCACGACACCTTCTGGGACTTCGTGTCCGCGCACACCGAGGCCACGCACATGGTGATGTGGGCCATGTCGGACCGGGCGATCCCGCGCAGCTATCGGACCATGGAGGGCTTCGGCGTCCACACGTTCCGCCTCGAGGCGGCCGACGGGTCCACGAGCCTGGTGAAGTTCCACTGGAAGCCGGTGCTGGGCGTGCACTCGCTCGTGTGGGAGGAGGCGCAGCTCGCCCAGGGCGCCGACCCGGACTTCCACCGCCGCGACCTGGCCGACGCGATCGAGTCCGGCGCGTACCCCCAGTGGGAGCTGGGCCTGCAGGTCATGCCCGACGACCCGTCGGAGACCTTCGAGGGCATCGACCTGCTCGACCCGACGAAGATCGTGCCCGAGGAGCTGTGCCCCGTGCAGAAGATCGGGACGCTGACCCTCACGGCCAACCCGACGAACTACTTCGCCGAGACCGAGCAGGTGGCCTTCCACCTCGGCCACCTCGTCCCGGGCATCCAGGTGACCAACGACCCGCTCCTGCAGGGCCGCCTCTTCTCCTACCTCGACACGCAGCTCACCCGGCTCGGCGGCCCGAACTTCTCGCAGCTGCCGATCAACCGCCCGCACGCCCCCGTGAACGACCTGCTGCGCGACGGCATGCACCAGAGCGCGATCCACGAGGGGATCACGACGTACGTGCCCAACGGCCTCGACGACGACCGCCCGACGCGCTCGCCGCAGGACGCGTTCGTCACCTACCCGACGCCCGTCGAGGGTGACAAGGGCCGCTGGCAGCCGGTGTCGTTCGAGGACCACACGACCCAGGCCCGGCTCTTCCTGGTCTCGCTGTCGCCGGTCGAGCGGGCGCACCTGCAGGACGCGTTCGTGTTCGAGCTCGGCAAGTGCACGGACGAGGGCGTGCGGGCCCGCGAGGTCGCACTCCTGGCCCGCGTCGACGGCGACCTCGCGGCAGCCGTCGCGGCCGAGCTCGGCCTGCCGGCCCCGGAACCGCGGGACGTGCCCGACGTCGCCCCCTCCCCTGCGCTGTCGCAGCGGCCGGCGGAGCCCGGGCGGGTCGACGGCCGGGTCGTCGGCGTGCTCGCGACCGACGGCGCCGACCTCGAGGTCGCGGGTGCGCTGGTCGACGTGCTCGACCCCGAGCACGTCGTCGTCCGGGTCGTCGCGGACCACGGCGGGACGGTGTCCGGGGCGGGCGGGGCCGGCCTCGCCGTCGACCGGACCCTGCCCACCACCCGGTCGATCGAGTACGACGCCGTCGTGGTCCCGCCGGGCGTGGCGGGCACCGCGCTCGCCGCCGACGGCCGCGTCGCCGTCCTGCTGCAGGAGGCGTACCGGCACGGCAAGGCGATCGCCGCCGTCGGCGACGGGACCGACGTGCTCGCCGCCGCGGGCGTGCCGCTCGACGCCCCGGGCGTGCTGACGACCGACGGCGCCGGCGCCCTCGCAGCGCCGCTGCGCGAGGCGCTGGGGCTGCATCGCTCGTGGGAGCGGCTCGCCCGGCTCGCGGGCGTCACGGACGCACCGGCCCCGCAGCCGGCGGGCTAGGACCGCGTCGCGGACGACGACGCGGTGCCACCGCAGGCACGCTCCACCACGTCTGCGGCGAGATCGCGCACCGGGACGTTCCGTTCCATCGACAGCCGCCGGAGGCGGTCGAACGCCGCCTCCGGCGAGGTCTGCCACGCCGCCGCGAGGAGTCCCTTCGCCTGCTCGATCGTGGCGCGGGTCTCGACCGACCGCCGGATCTGCTCGTCGGCGAGCTGCGCCGCGGCGGCCGCGACCTGCGCGGTCACGTCGACGACCGTCCCGGTGAGCCGACCGGGGCCCTCGACGTCGGGCTCGGCGCGGCCGGTCACCACGACATGGCGGGTGACCCCGTTCGCCGCGAGGATCCGGTGGACCGAGACGAACGAGCCTCGCTCGAGCCAGGCCTCGACCAGGGCCGTACGGAACCGCTCCCGGTCGCCCGGATGCTTGTGCGCGAGCACCAGGCGGGTCGTGGGGACGACCTCCCCCGGCTCGAAGCCGTGGATCCGGTAGGTCTCGTCGGACCACCACCACGCGCCCGTCGCCACCTCGAGGGAGAAGCGGCCCGACCTGGCGGGGACCGCGGGCCCACCGGAAGCGGGACGGACGACGAGATCGTCGTCCTCTGCGGGGATCGAGCTGTGCGCGAGACTCATGTCTTCGACCTCGAAGGGCTCCGTGCGTGGGGCCGTGACTTGGCCGCGCGCACGACGGTACGGACCGAACGACGGCGTAGCAACCGCAGACCTCCTCAGGACCGTTCGCTCAGCCGTTGCGGGTGTGCCGCGTCCTCTCCGAGGGCGCCCCGCAGCCACCCGGAGGACGACGGGTCGGCCACGGCGCGCGCGGCCTCCAGGACGTCGTCCGCGACCGTCCGGACGCGGACGTTCCGCTGCTGCGACGCCTCGCGCAGGACGTCGAAGGCCTCCTCGGCGACCAGCCCTCGAGCGAGCGTCAGCACACCCTTCGCCTGGTCGATCGCGCTGCGCGACGCCAACGCCTGCTCGAGCTGGACGTCGGCGCGCCGGCGGGCGAGCTCGTTCACGACCGCGTCGAGGATCACGACCGTCCCCCGGACCGGGCGGCACCCGTCCAGGGTTTCCCCGACGGCCTCGAGGCTCAGCGCTACGGCGCGGGTGCGTCCGTCGAACCCGACCAGCCGGCTCACGCACGCCGCCGGGCCGTGGCCCGTCGCCACCCGCTCGATCAGGGCCGCGACCTGCGCTCGTTCGTCGCTGCGCTGGTGGGCGAGGAGCAGAGCGAGCGTCGGGACGACCTCCCCTCGCGTCAGGGCGTGCACCGTGAACATGCCGTCCGACCACCAGCACCGTCCGGTCCGGGTGTCGACCTCGAACCACCCCGACGTGAGCTCCGGGCTCGGGCGCACGTCGCGCGACGGCCCTGCGCCGAGGACGGAGCGCACGCGCTCGCCGGGCACGTCGAACGCAGCCTCACTCGTCATCGTTCGTCCTTCTCGCCCGCGCCGCGGCGGGTGCCACGCCCCCTGGCAGATTGGCTGCTCAACCTGCGGGAACCTCCGGGCTCGGCCCGGGACCGCAAAGCCTACCGGCAGACGCCCACACGCAGGTCACGGGCCTGCGCGTGCACCGATCCCGAGCGGCGCTACGATCCGTGGCATGGGCACGGAGCAACCGGAGGTCGAGCACGAGCAGGCGCTCGCGGTCGGGACCAGCCCGAGCGTCGGCAGGTTCCGCCTCGACCTCGCAGACGACAGCTGGTGGTGGTCGGACGAGATCTACGCGATGCACGGCTTCGAGCGAGGCGAGGTCGTCCCGTCGACCGAGCTCATGGCGACCCACAAGCATCCCGACGACCGCAAGGACGTCGATCACGTGGTGCGCAACGCCGTCAGCGACCGGGAGCCGTTCAGCTCGGTGCACCGCATCGTGGACGCGCACGGCGCGGTCCGCACCGTCGCCGTGGTGGGCCGCGCGGAGCTCGACGACGCAGGCGACCCCACCGCCGTGACCGGGTACTTCGTGGACCTCACCGCCGCCCAGCAGAGCGCCGGCCAGGCGCAGGCGACCGAGGCCATCCGTGCCGCGGCGGCGAGCCGCGGCACCATCGAGCAGGCGAAAGGCATCGTCATGGCGGCACGGGGCGGGGACGCCAACGCGGCGTTCGACGTGCTGCGCGAGACCGGTTCTCGCCGGGAGACCCGGCTGCGCGTCGTCGCCGAAGAGCTCGTCGCTGCCGTCGCCCACCGCTCCGCCGACGACGGACCGCTCACCGCCGACGAGCTCGACCGGCTCCTGGCCGAGGCGGGCTGACCCGCCTGCCTCAGATCGTCGCCACCGACCCGCCGTCGACCCGCCAGTTCGACCCGAGGACGAAGCTCGCGCGCTCCGAGCACAGCCAGGCGATCACCGCGGCGACCTCCTCCGGCTCGCCGCGCCGTCGTGCCTCGATGCCCGGACGCTCCTCGGCCAGGAACGAGGCGACGGCCTCGTCGAACGACTCGCCGCGCTCGTCCGCCCGCTCACGCATCATCGCGTCGGTCATCGGCGTCGCCACGAACGCCGGCGAGACCGCGTTCACGAGCACGCCGTCGCCGCCGTACGCCTTCGCCAGGCCCTTGGCGAGCGCGAGCACGCCGGCCTTGGACGCGCAGTAGGGCAGCTCGTCGGCATACGGCTGGACCGCGTCCTCCGAGGCGAGCAGCACGATCCGGCCCCGGCCGCGTTCGCGCATCGACGGCAGGAACGTCCGGACCGTGCGCGCCGCCGCGACCAGATCCGTCTCGAGCGTGGACCGCCAGCCGTCGTCGTCGATCTCGAGGAAGTCGCCCGTCGCGCCGGTCACACCGGCCGCGTGCACGAGGATCTCGGGGTCCCCGAACGCCTCGCGGGCACGGCGTGCGAGTTCTTCGACGTCCGCGAGGACGGTGAGGTCCGCGGGCACGCCCACCACCGCGTCGGACGAGCCCGCGGCGCGCAGCCTCGTCACGGCGTCGCCGAGCGCGTCACCGTCCCTGTCGGTCAGCACGACTCTCGCGCCCTCCGCGAGCAGCTCGCGGGCGGCCGCGAAACCGATCCCCGAGTCCCCTCCGGTGACGAGCGCGACGCGCCCTTCGATGCCCAGGTCCATGTGTCGTCCTTCCGTCGGGCCCGCCGTCACGGCCGGGCGATCAGCTCTCGCGGTCAGTCTCGAAGACCTGCCCGTAGCGGGCCTCCGCCTCGCCGAGGACGGCGTCGTCCAGCACGGCCACGGGGTGGACGGCCACGAGCAGCGGCTCGCAGTCCGGTCCGCGCCCGGAGACCTCACCCGTGAGCAGCCACGCGTGCCTGCCCTCGACGGCCAGGGACGTGGACCGCGAGAGCTGCCGTGCCACCCAGTGCTCGACGGGGCGGTCCCACCACGGCTCGGGATCCAAGGGGTTGACGCTCAGCCCCGGCAGCACGCAGCCGCTCTCGTGGTCGCAGCTCACCGTGCACCGGTCGACCGCGGGCCCGTCGCTCACCCGGACGTACAACGGTGCGTGCGTGCGCTCGACGGCTCTCACGACCTCGTCGAGCGCGACGAGCCGCCGCAGCCCTTCCAGCCCCGTGGGGTGCGGCGACGCTGCCCCACGGTCTTGCGCCGCGTCGCGGGGCTCGGCCGCCCGTGGTGCGGCCGGCCCCCCGAGGTCGACGGCCATCAGCCCGCCCGGCGGGTGATGCGCCGGGCCAGTCGTGCCCCGTTGTCGTGCCGGCTCCCGGGCCGGACGGCGTCCAGAGCCTCGGTGGCGGCGGCCGGGCCGTCGCCCGGACCGCGCTTCGCGAGCCGGGCGAGCACCTGGCGCGCGGCGTCCGCGACCGGGACCTCGGCGGTCTCCGCGGCGTGGCTGAGCGCCTGTCCGGCCTCTGTCGCGTCCAGGCCGGCGAGCACCATGAGCGCACCCACGGCCCGCTCGACGACGGCGCCCGTCGCCATGGCGCGGGTCACGGCCCGGTCGGCCTCCCGCTCGACGGCGTCGTGCACGACGGACGAGACGTCCACCGCGTACCCGCCGATCTCACCCACGACACCCGTGCCGGGGCTACGACGAGGGTCGCCGATGACGAGGACGGTGCGCGCACGCCCCCGAGCGTCGACGATCCGGTGCGCCGCCGCGAACAGCCGCCCGCGGCGGGCCGCGTCGAGGGTCGAAGGTGCGACCTTGGCGTCGTCGGGGTGGACGCGCGAGCGCAGCTCGGCCAGGCCTCCGAACGCGTCGAGCGGCGCGCGGCCGTGAATAGCCTCCAGCTCGGGCGACCACAGGCATGCCCCGGACTCGAGGTCGACACGGTAGCGGCCCGCGAGCAGCGACGTCCCTGCGCCGAGGGCGGCCGCGGCGTCGGCGGGCGTGATGGTCCCGGCGCCCGCGACGTCAGCACGAGGGGTGCGGGCGGCAGGCGTGGACCTTGCGGAGGTGGTGGTGGTCATCGTCAGCTCCATACAGCGGGCTGGAAAGGGGCCACTTCTCGACTCCTGCGACCACGCTACCCCGACGAGAGCGGGTCGGCACCGGCAGGACCACGCGAAACGGTCACGGGACCGGGTACGGTCGTGGCCGTGACGCCGACGCCCACGCCCGCCACCTCGTCGAGCCCCGACGTGCCGACCCACCTGGTCGTCATGGGGGTGTCCGGGACCGGGAAGACGACCGTCGGGCGCCTGCTCGCCGACGCCCTGGGGTGGACCTTCGCGGAGGGCGACGACTTCCACCCGGCCGCCAACGTCGCCCGCATGCAGGCCGGCGTGCCGCTCGACGACGCAGCCCGCCTTCCCTGGCTCGGCGCGATCCGCGACTGGACCGCGGGCCGCGACGCGGCGGGGGTCAGCACCGTGGTCACCTGCTCGGCCCTGCGCGTCGCCTACCGGGACGTGCTGCGCGAGGCGCCCGGGCGAACCCGCTTCGTGCACCTCGTCGGCGACGCAGCGCTCGTCGGCACGCGCATGACCCTGCGGACCGACCACTTCATGCCGCCGTCGCTCCTGCCCTCGCAGCTCGCGACCCTCGAGCCGCTCGGCCCCGAGGAGGACGGCGTCGTCGTGCCGGTCGACGGCCCGCCCGCCCAGGTCGCCGACGCCGCACTGCGTGCGCTCGGCCTGGGAACCGGACTGGGTCGTGTCACCGCCGACGGCGCAGCACCGGTCCCAGCACCACGAGACCGACCCCGAGCGCACTGAGGGCGAGGCCTCGAGGATCCGTGCGGGGCGAGTCGTCGTCCAGGCACGGGCTGAAGCCGAGGTCGTCGGACCGGAACTCCTTCACCGTCATGACCGTGTCGCCTTCGACGACCACGTCACCGGTGCGCAGGGCAGCATGAGGAACAGGCCCCGAGCCGAAGGAGCACGGATTCTCCACCCAGACGTCAGCGGCGCGCTCGCGCCAGCCTGCCGCGGGCGCGACGGTCTCCACGAAGCCCTGCGGCACCTTCCCGAGCTCGACGTCCCCGTCCCAGCCGTGCGGCGTCGGACCGACGCGCTCGATCTGCCACAGGACCGGAGGCTCGGTGTCCTGCGGGTCCGTGGCACGGCCACGCGCGTGCACGGTGACGGCGGTCATCTCGGCCGCCGTGCGCGGGCCCACCACGACGACCGTGCCGCCGTCGGCGGCGCCGCGGAACCCGACACCCACGAGCAGGGGGTCGCCGAACGCACTGACCGAGGGCCACAGCCACCACACGAGTCCCGCGACGACCGACAGGACGCCGCCGACCACGAGAAGCACGCCCGCGCTCCCACGTCGAGGCGCTGCGTCGCCCGCGGTCGCCGACAACGGCGGGAGCGACGACCAGAACTGCCCCGACGGCATGGCAGCAGCGTGGCAGCAGGTCGCCGCGCCCGGGAGGCTCTGGCGGTCACGACTCGGCCACGACCCGTAACGATCCGGGCACGTGGAGCGCTCAGGCCTCGGGGACCCGCACCGCCCAGGTCGCCACCGCGACGGCGGACGCGACGTTGAGGGAGTCCACCCCGCCGGCCATGGGGATCTTGACGGTCAGGTCGCAGGTGGCGATGGTCTTCGGCTTGAGGCCGTCGCCCTCGGTCCCGAAGACGAGCGCGAGCCGCTCGGGCGGGTCGGTGGCGACGTCGTCGAGGCTGACGGAGTCGTCCTCGAGCGCGAGCGCCGCGACCTCGAAGCCGAGCTCGTGCAGCAGGTCGATGCCCCCGACGCGCTCGGCGCCGGTCGCGGCGTGCGGCCAGTCGTGGATCCGTGTCCACGGCACCTGGAAGACGGTCCCCATCGAGACGCGGACGGCCCGGCGGTACAGCGGGTCGGCCGAGCGGGGCGTGAGCAGCACGGCGTCGACGCCCATCGCGGCGCACGCCCGCATCGCCGCGCCGATGTTGGTGTGGTCGACGACGTCCTCGAGCACGACGACGCGCTGTGCCCCCGCACCGCCGCGCGCGCCGCGGAGGAGGTCGGCGACGTCGGGCAGCTCGGGCCGGTGCATGGCCGCGAGCGCCCCACGGTGCAGGTGGAAGCCCGTGATCTGCTCGAGGAGCGGCTCGTCGGCGACGAACACGGGGACGGCGGGGTCGTGCTCCCGCGCCTCGGCGATCACGTCCGCCATGGACTCGAGCCACTTGTCCGCCATGAGGAACGACCGGGGCCGATGGCCTGCCGCGAGCGCGCGCCGGATGACCGTGGACGACTCCGCCATGTACAGGCCCTCGGCGGGCTCGCGCACGCGACGCAGCGCGACGTCGGTCAGGTCGGTGTAGTCCGTCAGGCGCGGGTCGTGGGAGTCGGTGACGGTGACGACGTCGGGCACGGCGGGGCCGGGGAGTACGGGCTCGGGCACGGCTCGATGATCCCACGTGACCTGACGCACCGGAGTCCGTCCGGCGCACCGCCGGAGACTAGCCCCGGTACCGCCAGCGCGCCCCGAGCTCGTCCTGTGTCGGCGCGGTGCCGGGCAGCGGCGACGCATCCGGCCGCGCGCGCAGCCCCTCGAGCTGGAGCTCGACGTACCGGGCGCGCAACGCGGCGGTCCGCTCGGGGTCGCCGAGCCGGACGGCGGTGAGCTGCTCGTAGACCATCGGCAGGTCCTCGTCGGTGACGTCCGGGCGGACGACGCCGGCGTCCTGCGCCCGCGTGAGGATCCGGCCCGCGAGGACCCCGGACTCCGCGGCGAGGGCACGATGCTCGGCGCTCGGCCGGAACCGTCCGGCGAGGCGGACGGTGAGTGAGTGCACGTCGGCGTCGACGACGCCCCGCACGAAAGCCGCGAACGACTCCCACGGGTCGGGAACCGCCTCGGCCGAGGTGGCGACCTCGACGAACCGGCGCAGCCCGTCGAGGCAGAGCCGCGCGAGGAGGTCCTCCTTGCCGGGGTACCGCCGGTAGAGCGCCGAGATCCCGACGCCGGCCGCGTGGGCGACCGCGGCGACGGGCGCCTCGGGGTCGTCGACGAACACCCGCCGTGCGGCGTCGAGGATCGCCTCGTCGTTGCGCGCGGCCTGGGCGCGCCGCCCGCTCAGGGGCGCGACCTGCGCTTCCTGGGGCTTGGTCGCCATGACGTCCTCCTCGTGCTCGAACATCGCCGATCCTACCCCTTGTGCGGAACGGAGCGTTCCGCTACGCTCGAACTTAGCGGAACGATCCATTCCGTTCCCGGCTGATCGAACCGAGGAGAACGCCATGAGCCCGACCATCTTCCCCGTCCTCGACCGCGCACACGCCGCCCTCGCGACCGTGGCCGCCGGCGTCACGGCCGACCAGCTTGCCGCCCCCACGCCCTGCTCGGACTGGACCGTCGCGCAGGTCCTCCAGCACGCCGCGAGCGACCAGCGCGCCTACGCCCAGGCGATCACCGGCACGGACGGGCCCGACGGCGACCCGTTCGCACCGACGGGCACCCTCGACACCACGGTCGAGGCGCTCGTCGGGCCCGCCGTCGCGGCGTCGTCGGGCGCCTTCGCGACCGTCGACGCCACGGCCACCACCCCCGTCCCCGTCCCGCCCGGGCAGCTCCCCGGCTCCGACGCCGCGGCGGCCGCCGCGCTCGACGCCGGCGTCCACGCGTGGGACCTCGCGGCCGCGACCGGCCAGCCGTCCCCGCTCGACGACGACCTGGCCGCTCCGCTCCTGGCCCTCGCCCAGCAGATCGTGGAGCCGCTGCGCCAGTGGGGCGCGTACGCCGCCGTCGTCCCCGCGGGTACCGACGAACCCGCCCAGCCCGTGGTCGACGAGCTCCTGCGCTACCTCGGCCGCGACCCCCGCTGGACGCGGTCCGAGCGATGACCAGCACCGTGATCCGGCCCGCACCCGTCCGCATCCCGCAGGCCGACCTCGACGACGCCCGCGAGCGCCTCGCCCGCACGCGCTTCACGGACGCGATCGAGGGGGCCGACGACGTCTACGGCACCCCCGTCGCGGGTGTCCGCGAGCTCGTCCGGTACTGGCTCGAGGACTTCGACTGGCGCCGCGACGTCGAGGCCCGGCTGGACGCGTACCCGCAGTACGAGACGGTGATCGACGGCCAGCGCGTGCACTTCCTGCACGCACGCTCGGGCCGGCCGGACGCCGTGGGTCTCGTCCTCACGCACGGCTGGCCGGGCTCGGTCCTGGAGTACCTCGACGTGGTCGAGCCGCTCACGGCCGCGGGCTACGACGTCGTCCTCCCCTCGATCCCGGGCTTCGGGTTCTCCGGCCCGACGACGGAGCGCGGGTGGGAGGTCCGGCGCACGGCCGCGGCGTGGGTCGAGCTGATGCGGCGGCTCGGGTACGAGCGGTACGGCGCCGTCGGCAACGACGGGGGCTCGATGATCTCGCCCGAGGTGGGCCGGCTCGACCCCGGACACGTCGTCGGGGTGCACGTCACCCAGCTGTTCTCGTTCCCGTCGGGCGACCCGGGCGAGCTCGCCGACCTGACGCCCGACGAGGGCGCCACGCTCGAGCGCCTGCAGTGGTTCTGGGACACGATGGGTGCGTTCAACGTGCTGCAGTCGCAGGCGCCGCAGACCCTCGCGCACGCCCTCGCCGACTCCCCCGCCGGCCTGCTCGGCTGGAACTCCCAGCTCATGGACGGCCTCGACCCGGCGTTCGTCGTCGCCAACGCGGCCGTGTACTGGTTCACGCGGACGACCGGGTCGTCGCTGCGCTTCTACTACGAGATGGCACACCCGGGGGTTCCCGCCGAACCGGCCGGGCCGACCACCACCCCGACGGCGCTGGCTTCGGCGCGCGGCGACTTCGCCTCGATCCGCCGGTTCGCCGAGCGTGACCACGCGGACCTGCGCAGGTGGACGGTGTACGACGAGGGCGGCCACTATCAGGCGCACGTGGTGCCGCAGCAGCTCGCGGCCGACGTGGTCGGGTTCTTCGACGAGCTCACGGCGGCCGCCCCGGCTGCGTGACGACGCTCCGCCCGACGGCGGCCGGCCATGCGGCGGTGTCCCTCAGGCCTCGTCCGGCGCCCACGCGGGGTCCCGCCCGAGCAGCCGGAGCATCTGCGCGAGAGCGTCGCCCCCGTCCGCCACGAGCGCGGGGGCGAACGCCGCGCCCGGGACCGTGCGCCCCTCGCCGTCCGGGACCAGTCGTGCGATGCCGAGCGCGTGGGCGAGGACGTCGTCGTCGGGCACGAACGTGTCCGCGACCCCGCGCCGTCGGCGGCTCAGAGCCGCAGCTCGCCCTGCGGGTCAGCGTCTCGCCGCGCCCGCCGCACCGCGAGCCCCACGACCGCGATCAGCGCCCCCGCGCCGCCCGCGGTCACGAAGGCCACCCACGGCGCCGCTGCGTCGATGACCAGGCCGACGAGCGGCGAGCCGACCGCGCTGCCGACCGTGAACGCGGTCCCCTGCCACCCCATGGCCTCGCCGCGCCGTTCCTCGGGCACCATGCGCGCGACCTCCTCGGCCGTCGCCGTCATGACGGGGGCGCAGGGCAGCCCCGCGAGGAACGCGAGGAGCGTGAGCCCGACGACCGAGTGGGCGAGCGCCATCGGCACTGTCAGCGCGCCGAGCGCCAGCAGGAGGAGCATCGAGCTGGTCGGGCGGTGCCGGGAGCCGTAGGCGAGGCCACCCACGACCGAGCCGAGGCACCAGGCGAAGTACACGACGCCGAGCGCTCCCACCTGCCCGTCGGTCCGCAGCCGGGCGAGGATCGCCAGGTCCGTGCCGACGAGCACGATCGTCGCGCCGGCCGACGCCGCCAGGACCGCGGCCACGGACGGCGTGAGCCACGCGAGGCGCCGGGTCGGGCCGTTCGCCGGGGCCGCCGGCGTCAGCGGGGCCGCCGGCGGCGACGGGGTCCTTCCGACGACCTGCTCGGCGCGCGTCGGCGGGTCGAACACGAGCAGCAGGACCCCCGCCCCGGAGACGGCGACGCCGATGGTGGCGAGCACCGCCGTCGTCCCCACGTGCGCGGCGACGGCCACCCCCACCGCGGGGCCCACCATGAAGACCAGCTCGGTCGCGATCGAGTCGAGCGCGTACGCGGTCCGCTGCTGGCCTTCCGGTGCGAGCACGCTGATCGACTTGCGCACGACGGTGAACGTCGGGAGCGCGAGAAGCCCGCCCACGAACACCAACGGGATCAGAACCCCGAACGGGACGACGCCGGCGAGCGGCCAGAGCACGAGCTCCGCCACGACCGACGGCCAGACCGCCCGGCGCAGGCCCACCCGGTCGACGAGTCGCCCGCGCCACGGCGAGCCGAGCGCCATGCCGACGGTGGCCGCGGTCGCGACGATCCCCGCCTCGGCGTACGAGCGGTGGAGCGTCTGGACGACGTGCAGGGTCAGGACGAGGGCCGCCGCGGAGTTGGGGATGCGGGCGACCATCGCGACGGCGATCAGTCGCCTCAGCTGCGGCTCGCGCAGGACCTCCCGGTACGCGCGCAGACCCACCGGAGCATCGTCGCACGGCCGCGGCGCCCGCCATTCCCCCTCCGAGGCCGTCCCCCGCGTACGCGCGACCTCGTACGTCGGCGGGCCGATCTACGTGCTCTCCCCGATTGTCCGGGTTCGGGGCCGGTCCCTAGCGTCGGTCGGCAGAGGGTCCGCAGGGGGCCTTCCGTGCGTCGTCGGCGACCCGGGGGCGCACACCCGCCGGCGCCCCGCCCGGAGCGCCGCACTCCCCCACCCGGAAGGCGTGCTCATGCTCCGCACCAGAAGAACCACCGTGCTCGCCGCGGCCGCGACGACCGCGCTCGCCGCAGGCGGCCTGCTCGCGACCGTCGCCCCTGCCCAGGCAGCGACGGCCCTGCCGCCGCACGTCTTCGCCCCGTTCGTCGAGATGTGGACGGGCGACAGCCCGGCGACGCTCGCGACGCAGTCCGGCGCGACCTACCAGACGTGGGCGTTCCTGCAGGCGGCGCAGAAGGGCTCGTGCGACGTGTACTGGAACGGCGACACGTCGCTGCCGGTGGCGTCGTCGTCGTTCGGCGGCGACGTCACGAAGATCCGGGCCGCGGGCGGGGACGTCATCCCGTCGTTCGGCGGGTACACGGCCGACAACGAGGGCACCGAGCTCTCCGACTCGTGCACGAGCGTCGACTCGATCGCAGCGACGTTCGAGAAGGTCATCACCACCTACGACGTGACCCGCATCGACCTCGACGTCGAGGACAACTCGCTGACGAACACGGCCGGCATCACCCGCCGCAACCAGGCGATCAAGAAGGTCGAGGACTGGGCCGCCGCGAACGGCCGCACGATCCAGTTCCAGTACACGCTCCCGACGACGACGACCGGGCTCGCGTCGTCGGGCCTCGCCGTGCTCAAGAACGCCGTGACCAACGGTGCACGCATCGACCTCGTCAACCTCATGACGTTCGACTACTACGACGGCCAGACGCACCACATGGCCGACGACACGAAGACCGCGGCCACGGGGCTCGTCGCGCAGCTGAAGAAGCTGTACCCGACCAAGTCGGACAGCGAGCTGTGGGGCATGGTCGGCGTCACCGAGATGCCGGGCATCGACGACTACGGCGCCGCCGAGACGTTCACGACCGCGGACGCCACGGCGGTCGCGAGCTGGGCCACGCAGCAGGGCATCGGGTTCCTGTCGTTCTGGGCGCTGCAGCGCGACAACGGCGGCTGCGTCGGGCAGGGCGGGAGCGACTCGTGCTCCGGCATCAGCCAGTCCACGTGGCAGTTCACCAACGCCTTCAAGGGCTTCACGTCGGGCACGACACCCACGGATCCGACGGACCCGACCACCCCGCCGACCGACCCCACGACCCCGCCCACTGACCCCACGACCCCGACGTGCACCGCGGCGGCCTGGTCGTCGTCGGCCGTGTACACGGGCGGCCAGCTCGTCTCGTCCGCGGGCCACACCTGGAAGGCGAAGTGGTGGACGCAGGGCGAGAAGCCCGGGTCGTCGGACGTCTGGGCGGACCAGGGCGCGTGCGGCGGCACGTCACCGACCGACCCGACGACGCCTCCCACGGACCCCACGTCGCCCGCGACGTGCACCGCAGCCGCGTGGTCGTCGTCGACGGCGTACTCGGGCGGCGCGACCGTGTCCTACGGCGGCCACCGCTGGACCGCGAAGTGGTGGACCCAGGGTGACGTCCCGGGCGCGAACAGCCAGAACGTGTGGAGCGACTCCGGCTCCTGCTGACGGGTTCCACGCCGAGCGAGCGAAGACGGCGCCGCGCAAGCAGAGGAACGCTGCTTGCGCGGCGCCGTCCGTGCGTGCCCGTCGACGGGCGGGGTCGCTCAGCCCGCGGCAGGCGGCACCGGTCCCGCCCCGACGACGGCGTCCTCCTCGTCCGCGACCGCGCCCGCGAACTGGCTCTCGTACAGCCGGGCGTAGGCGCCGCCCGCTGCGAGCAGGTCGCCGTGCGTGCCCTGCTCGACGATCGAGCCGTGCTCCATCACGAGGATGGTGTCGGCGTCGCGGATCGTCGAGAGCCGGTGGGCGATGACGAACGACGTCCGGCCCGCACGCAGCGCGTTCATCGCGTTCTGCACGAGCAGCTCCGTCCGGGTGTCCACCGAGCTCGTCGCCTCGTCCAGGATCAGGATCGGCGGGTCGGCGAGGAACGCGCGGGCGATCGTGAGGAGCTGCTTCTCCCCCGCGCTCACCGACGAGCCCTCGTCGTCGAGCACGGTCGCATACCCGTCGGGGAGCGTCCGGACGAACCCGTCGACGTGGGTCGCCTCGGTCGCCGCGAGGAACTCGGCCTCGTCGACGGTCCGGCCCTCGCGGATCCCGTAGCGGAGGTTCTCCTCGATCGTGCCCTTGAACACCCAGGTGTCCTGGAGCACCATCCCGACGTTCGACCGCAGGTCCGCGCGCGTCAGGTCGCGCGTGTCGACGCCGTCGAGCGTGATCCGCCCCGCGTCCACGTCGTAGAACCGCATGACGAGGTTGACGAGGGTCGTCTTCCCGGCGCCCGTCGGGCCGACGATCGCGACCGTCTGGCCCGGCTCGACGACGAGGTCGAGGTGCTCGATGAGCGGCGCGTCCGGGCTGTAGCTGAACGACACGTCCTCGAACGCCACGCGTCCGCGTACCGGCCCGAGCTCCGCAGCCGGCACGAGGTCAGGGGTCTGCTCGTCGGCGTCGAGCAGCTCGAACACACGCTCCGCGGACGCCACGCCCGACTGCAGCAGGTTCATCATCGACGCGACCTGCGTGAGCGGCTGGGTGAACTGGCGCGAGTACTGGATGAACGCCTGGACGTCGCCGAGGCTCATCTGGCCCGTGGCGACCTTGAGCCCGCCGACGACGGCGACGAGCACGTAGTTGAGGTTCCCGACGAAGCCCATGGCCGGCTGGATGATGCCGGACATGAACTGCGCCCTGAAGCTCGCCTTGTACAGGCCCTCGTTCTCGGTGTCGAAGTCCTCGATGGCGCTGCGCTGGTGCCCGTAGACCTTGACGAGGGTGTGCCCCGTGAACATCTCCTCGATGTGCGCGTTGAGGCGCCCGGTGCTCGCCCACTGCTGGATGAACTGGGGCTGGGACCGCTTGGCGATCGCCGTGGCGAGCCACACCGAGACCGGCACGGTGGCCAGCGCGATGACCGCGAGGAGCGGTGAGATCCAGAACATCACGACGAGCACGCCGACCACGGTCAGCACCGCGTTCACGAGCTGCGACAGCGTCTGCTGCATGGACTGGGCGACGTTGTCGATGTCGTTGGTGACGCGTGACAGCACCTCGCCGCGCGCCTGCTTGTCGAAGTAGGACAGGGGCAGGCGGTGGAGCTTCGCCTCGACCTCGTCGCGCAGCCGGCGCACCGTGTTCTGCACGATCATCGTCGTGACGCGACCGGCGACCCACTGGAAGACCGACGACGCCACGTAGACCGCGATCACCCAGCCGATGATCACGGCGAGGCGGTGGAAGTCGACGCCGTGCCCGACGACGAGGCCCTTCATCGACTCGACGAGACCGGCCTGGGTACTCTCGCCCCGGTCGCGCAGCGCCTGGGCCGCCTGCGCGGACGTGGTGCCGGCCGGGAAGTACCGGGCCAGCATCTTCGAGGTCACGCCGTCGAAGATGACGTTGGTCGCGGAGCCGAGGAGCTTCGGCCCGGCGACCGCGGCCGCGACCGACGCGACCGTCATGAGGGCGACGACGGCGACCCGCCACCGCTCGCTGCCCAGGTACCGCGCGATCCGCCGCAGCGACGGGCCGAAGCTCATGGCCTTCTCGGCAGGCATGCCCATGCCGCCGAAGGGGCCGCCGCCTCCGCCCGGACCGCGGCGCGGGGGCCGCGGGACGGCCGGACGCTCCGGCGCCGCCGCGGGGCTCTTCTGCTCGTCGGGGGTCTGCTGGTCGCTCATGCTGCTTCCTCCACCGACAGCTGCGAGTAGACGATCTCCTGGTAGGTCTCGCACGTCTCGAGGAGCTGGGCGTGCGTGCCGGTCCCGACGACGCGACCCTCGTCGAGGACGACGATCTGGTCCGCGTAGCGGATGGTCGCCACGCGCTGCGCGACGACGATCACGGTCGACCGACGCGTGCGCGGCTTGAGCGCCGCGCGGAGTGCGGCGTCGGTCGCGTAGTCGAGCGCGGAGAACGAGTCGTCGAACAGGTAGACGCGCGGGTCGCGGACGATCGCGCGCGCGATCGCCAGCCGCTGCCGCTGGCCGCCTGAGAAGTTCGTGCCACCCTGCGCGACCGCCGACCCGAGGCCGTCCGGCAGCTCCTCGACGAACGACCGGGCCTGTGCGACGTCGAGAGCCGCCCACATCTCCTCGTCGGTCGCGTCGGGCTTGCCGTAGCGCAGGTTGTCGGCGATCGTCCCCGTGAACAGGTACGCCTTCTGCGGCACGAGCCCGAGCAGCGCACCGAGGTCCTCTCCGGCGAGGTCGCGCACGTCGACGCCGTCGACGAGCACGGCTCCGTCGATCACGTCGTAGAGCCGAGGCACGAGGTTGAGCAGGGTCGACTTGCCCGAACCGGTCGAGCCGATGATCGCCGTCGTGCGTCCGGGGAGCGCCTCGAAGGTCACGTCGTGCAGGACGGGCTTCTCGGCGCCCGGGTACGCGAACGTGACGTGCTCGAACCGGACGACCCCCGCGTGCTCGGTGTCCCTGCGCGGCTGCAGCGGCTCGACGACCGACGCGTCGGTGTCGAGGACGCCGCGGATGCGCTCGGCCGCGACGGACGCGCGCGGGACCATCATGAACATGAACGTGGACATCATGACGGCCATCAGGATGTACATGATGTAGCTGAGGTAGGCGGTCAGGGCACCGATCTGCATCTCGCCCGAGTCGACGCGGTGCCCGCCGAACCACATCACCGCGACGGTCGACAGGTTCATCACGAGCATGACGGCGGGGAACATCATGGCCATGAGCCGGCCGGCCCGCACCGACGTGTCGTACAGGTCGGTGTTGGCGTCGCCGAACCGGCGGCGCTCGCGCGGCTCGGTGACGAACGCGCGGATCACGCGGATGCCGGAGATCTGCTCGCGCAGCACACCGTTGATGGTGTCGATCTTCTTCTGCATGGCCCGGAAGTACGGCACCATCCGCGAGATGATCAGCCCGACGACGGCCGCCAGGACGGGGACGATCACGAGCAGCAGGCTCGAGAGCGGAACGTCCTGCTGGAGCGCGAGGATCACTCCCCCGATCATCATGATCGGCGCCATCACCATGATGGTCAGGCTCATGAGGACGAGCATCTGGACCTGCTGCACGTCGTTGGTCGCGCGTGTGATCAGGGACGGCGCCCCGAACGTCCCGATCTCCTGCTGGGAGAAGGACTCGACCTGCACGAACTGGGCGCGCCGCACGTCGCGACCGAAGCCCATCGCGACCCGCGCGCCGAGGTACACCGCAGCGATCGTGCACGCCACCTGGACGAGCGTGACCATGAGCATCATGCCGCCGACGCGCCAGATGTAGCCGATGTCCCCCGTGACGACGCCCTTGTCGATGATGTCGGCGTTGAGGGTGGGCAGGTACAGCGCGGCGATCGTCTGGACGAGCTGGAAGACGAGCAGCAGCGCGATGGGTCTCGCGTACTGGGACAGGAACTGCCGGAGCAGCTGGACGAGCATCGGGGCTCCAAGGTCGGTCGGGCGAGGTGGTTCCGGTTCGGGGGGGCCGGTGCGGTGTCAGGTGCGGCGCGCGACGCCGTCGAGGAAGAGTGCGACGAGCTCGGACGGGTCGACCGGCTCGACCTCCGTGCCCCGGCGGCGCGCGTCGATCACCCGCATGGTGGTGCCGAGAAGCAGCACGTTGAAGAGCTCGAACGCGCGGTCACGACTCACTCGCAGGCCCGGGTCGGGGCCGAAGACGCGATCGACGGCGGCGCGCACCTCGGCCTCGCCCTCGGTCTGGCGCTGCATCCACTGCGCCCAGCCGTCGCGGCCTGCGGCCTCGCGCTCGGCCTCCGGGCGCGGGTCGATGCGGCCGAGCTCGTGGAGGATCCCGAACCACCGCATGGTGGTCTCGATCCGGGCGAGCCCGATCTCCATGACGGCCACGAGCCGGTCGCGCAGCGCCAGGCTCCGTGGGATCGCGTCGAGCTCCGGCACGGCGTCGGCCGGGTCGGCCGCGACGAACGCCGCCTGAGCGATGAGCGTGAGCTTGTCGGAGAAGACACGGAACAGGGTGCCCTCCGCGACGCCGGCGGCCTCCGCGAGCTCGCGTGTCGTCGCGGCGACACCCCGCTCGAGCAGCACGGGCCGGACGGCGCGCAGGATCGCGGCGCGGCGTTCGTCGGGCGGGAGGGGCGCGGCACGGCCGCTGCGCCCGGACCCGGCCGCCTCGGCCGGCGGCTCGAGGCTCGTGTCGGTGTCGGTCACGCCTTCGACATTAAGTGAGTGAGCACTCACTCACAAGTGACACATGTCATGACCGGGTGTTCGCCCAGAGCGAACAAGCCTCGTCAGACGGGGAGAGACGTCGCGCGCTGTCGATCGAGCGGCGCCACGATCGTCACAGGGCCGCAGGAGCACGCCGCACCACGAGAAGGAGATGCCATGCGCTACGCCATCTTGCTCCACTACCCCGAGCGCCCCTCCGAGGATCTCGGTGAGGCCCTCGACGAGGGCCAGGCCGCGTTCCAGGCCTACGCCCGCGACCTCGACGACGCGGGCGTGCTCGTCTCGGGCGAGGTCTGGCAGCCGTCCTCGGCCAGCACGACGCTCACCGCGGCCGACGGCACGCTGCGCGTCCAGGACGGCCCCTTCGCCGACACGCACGAACAGCTCGGGGGCCAGTTCGTCATCGACGTGCCCGACCTCGACGCCGCGCTCGCCTGGGCGGAGAGAGCGCCCTCGGTCACGTGGGGCCACGTCGAGGTCCGACCGAGCGCCACCTACGTGGAGTCCGGCGCATGGGTGCCCTCGACCTGATGCCGCCCACCGCCGCACCCGACGCGCGGACCGCCCTCGAGGGCACGGTCCGCGCGTCGTACGGGCGGCTGCTCGCTCTGCTCGCCTCCTGGTGCGGCGACCTGACGCTCGCCGAGGACGCGCTCGCCGACGCAGTCGAACGCGCTCTGCGGACCTGGCCCTCGGCCGGCGTGCCCCGGAACCCGGCCGGGTGGCTGCACCGCGTCGCCCGCCGGCGAACGCTCGACCTGCTGCGGTCCGCCGCGCGGCGGACGTCTCGTCCGCTCGGCGACGCCGTGGCGCCCGCCTCGTCCGGCACCCTCCCCGACGAGACCGACCCCGACGCGCTGCCCGACCGTCGGCTCGAGCTCATGTTCGTCTGCGCGCACCCGGCGATCGACCCGGGCGTCCGGGCGCCGCTGATGCTCCAGACGGTCCTCGGGGTCGACGCCTCCCGCGTCGCGGCGGCGTTCGCGGTGCCGACGGCGACCATGGCGCAGCGCCTCGTACGTGCGAAGCGCCGCATCCGCGACGCCCGTGTCCCGTTCCGCGTGCCGGAGCGCGCCGAGCTCCCGCGCCGACTACCGCCGGTCCTCGAGGCCGTCTACGGCGCCTACACCGTCGGGTGGTCGCGCACGGCCGGTCCGCGGGTGCGCGAGTCGCTCGCCGTCGAGGCCCGCGAGCTCGCTGTCGTTCTCGCGTCCCTGCTCGACGACGCCGAGGCGCTCGGCCTGGCAGCGCTCTTGTGCCTGTCGTCCGCGCGGCTCGGCGCCCGGGTCGTGGACGGCGTCCTCGTCCCCCTCGACGAGCAGGACACCCGGCTGTGGGACGCACACCTGGTCGAGCAGGGCGAGGGGTTGCTGCGCCTCGCGCACGGGCGCGGCACGCCCGGGCGGTTCCAGCTCGAGGCGGCGCTCCAGTCCGCCCACTGCGCCCGGGCCCGGACCGGGCGCACGGACCGGGGCGCCGTCCTGCGGCTCCACCGGGCGCTGGTCGACGTCGCGCCGACCCTGGGCGGGCGGGTCGCCCTGGCCGCGGCGACCGCCCGGGTCGAAGGCCCACGCTCCGGCCTCGACCTGCTCGACGTCCTCGCCGAGCCCGGCCGCGCCTACCAGCCCTACTGGGCGACGCGCGCGGACCTGCTCGCCGCGGCCGGGGACGACGCTGCCGGCGCGGCGCTCGCGCGCGCCGTCGACCTGACGACGGACGTGCCGTCACGCCGCTACCTCGAACGCCGCCACGCGGCCCTGGGAGGAGCGGCGCGAGACGGCGTTCGAGACGCGTGAGCGGCGTGGTCTAGCGACGTGCGGTCACTGCTGGGCGTCGGGGCCCTGCTCCCCCGCCGGGCCGCCGGTGCCGGGTCCGGTCGGCGGGGCGGGTGGCGGCGTCGCGCCACCGAGGGGGCGGGGGTCGACCCCACGCTGACCGGACGCGGGCGGAACCGTGCCGCCGCCCGGACGCTGGCCCCGCTCGGCCCCCGGGTCGAACGGCATACCGGACTGGGTCCCGGCGCTGGTCGCGTCGGCCGTCGCCGCCTCGGCCTGGCGCCGGGCCTCGGCCAGCGCCTCAGCCGGGTCGGTCAGCGCCTGCTCACCGAGGGCGGGACGCTCGCGCTCGACGCGCGGGCGCGGGGCACGGCCCTCGGGTCCACCCTCGTCGGGGCCACCCGCCGGCCCGACCGGACCGCCTTCGCCGCCGAAGCCCTTGGCGATCGATCCGAGCGCCGCCGTGAACTCGGTCGGCACGACCCAGAGCTTGCTCGACGTGCCGTTCGCGATCTGCGGCAACATCTGCAGGTACTGGTACGCGAGCAGCTTCGGGTCGGCGTCGCCCTCGTGGATGGCGTCGAAGACCTGGAGGATGGCGCGCGCCTCACCTTCGGCCCGCAGGATCGCGGACTGCGCCTCACCCTCGGCCCGCAGGATGTTGGACTGCTTCTCGCCCTCGGCCGTGAGGATCTGGGACTGCTTGACGCCCTCGGCCGTGAGGATCGTGGCGCGACGGTCGCGCTCGGCACGCATCTGCTGCTCCATCGAGCCCTGCACCGACGCGGGCGGGTCGATGGACTTGAGCTCGACCCGGTTCACGCGGATGCCCCACTTGCCGGTCGCCTCGTCGAGGACGCCACGGAGCTGTCCGTTGATCTGGTCGCGGCTCGTCAGCGTCTGCTCGAGGTCCATCGCACCGATGACGTTGCGGAGCGTGGTGACGGTGAGCTGCTCGATCGCGGTGATGTAGTTCGCGATCTCGTAGACCGCGGCCTTCGGGTCGGTGACCTGGAAGTAGATCACGGTGTCGATGCTCACGACGAGGTTGTCGCTCGTGATCACCGGCTGCGGCGGGAACGACACGACCTGCTCACGCAGGTCGACCCCCGCGCGCACGCGGTCCACGTACGGCACGAGGAGGTGGAAGCCGGCGTCGAGGGTGCGGGAGTAGCGGCCCAGGCGCTCGACGATGAGCGAGACGGCCTGCGGCACGATGCGCACCGCCTTGACCAAGGAGACGATCACGAAGATCGCGATGAGGGCGATGACGATCCAGACGACGATCGTCCCGGCCGAGGGGTCGTTCATGCGGGTCCTTCCACTGTGGGTCGTGCGGTCGTGTGGTGCGGGGCGGTGGGGCGGACGGGGCGGTCGGGCGGACCGGGTCAGGAACCGCCGGTGACCGCCGGACCGGGCACGTCGGTGGTGCCGGTACCGAGGGCGAGCGGCTCCACGACGGCGGTCGCGCCGTCGATCCGGACGACGCGCACGTGCTCGCCCTGGGCGACGGCGCCGGCGCCTCGCGGTACGCGGGCGGTCCACACCTCGCCGCCCAGCTTGACCCGGCCGTCGGACTCGCTGACCTCCGCGATCGCCACGGCCTCACGCCCGACGAGCGCGTCCGCGTTGGTGCGGGCCACCGGCGTCGACGTGCGGAACCGGTGGACGAGGTACCGGCGGAAGGTCAGCAGCAGGAAGGTCGAGACGGCGCCGAACACGACGACCTGCGCCCAGAACGGCCAACCGAACGCGCACGCGATCGCAGCGACGAGCGCGCCGCCTGCGAACATGATCAGCACGAAGCTCAGGGTCACGACCTCGACGACGGCGAACAGGAGCGCCGCGCCGATCCACCAGAGCCACTCCATGGCCTCCCCCTTCCGAGCGGTCGGTCACCGGTTCGACCTCGAACGCGTGACCTCGATACCTTTGCCCGGACTTTACCAAATCTCCGACGTCGGCGCACCCCCTCCTTCGGGGCCTCGGCGGGTCCGTCAGCGCGCCGCGCGCGCCACCCAGCGCCCCCCGCCGTGCGCGACCACGAGCGAGAGCCCGAACGCCGACGACAGGTTGTCCGACGTGAGCACCTCCTCGAGCGGGCCGGCACCGTGCACCGCGCCGTCCTTGAGCAGCAGGACGTGGGTGAAGCCGGGCGGGATCTCCTCGACATGGTGCGTGACGAGGACCAGGACCGGCGACGACGGGTCGCTCGCGAGCTCCGACACCGCGCGCACGAGCTCCTCGCGCCCACCCAGGTCGAGGCCGGCACCCGGCTCGTCGAGCAGCAGGAGCTCGGGGTCCGTCATGAGCGACCGCGCGATCTGCACGCGCTTGCGCTCGCCCTCCGAGAGCGTGCCGAACGTCCGGTCCGCGAGCTGGTCCACGTCGAAGAGCTTCAGAAGGTCGTGAGCGCGCTCGGTGTCGAGGTCCTCGTACGCCTCGCGCCAGCGGCCGGTGACGCCGTACGCCGCCGTCTGGACGACGTCGAGCACGCTCTCCGAGCCCGGGATCCGATCCGCGAGCGACGCGCTCGCGAGCCCGACCCGCGGGCGGAGCTCGAACAGGTCCGTCTTGCCGAGCTCCTGGTCGAGGATCGTCGCCCGGCCCGACGTCGGGTGCATGCGCCCCGCGGCGATCTGGACGAGCGTCGTCTTGCCGGCGCCGTTGCGGCCCAGGACGACCCAGCGTTCGCCCTCCGCGACCTTCCAGTCGACCCCGTCGAGGATCGTCTTGGCCCCGCGGCGGACGGTGATGTCGGACAGGTCGAGAACCCAGCTCATGGCATCCGACCCTATAGGTTGGGCGCGATGGATCCGTACACGCCACCCGCCCTCGCGAGGAGCACGCTCCTCGCCCTCTGGCTGGCCTTCGGGCCCCGCGACACCGACGCCCGGACCCGGGCCGCACGCCTGGTCCAGGGCGACGACGAGCCTCACGAGGTCACCGGGCTCGACCCGGAGGACGAGCGCGCCGCCCGGGACGCCGACGGCCCGCCGAACGGCGTCGGCACCCTGCTCGCCGCGTGGGCCGGGGCCGACGCCGTCGTGGCGCTCCTGCCCGAGGCCGGGCGCGCGGCGGCCGTCCCCGCCGCCGTGTCGCACGCGGCCGTCGAGGCGGGCGAGTGCGTCCTCGTGGAACGCCGTGGTCGCGCGTTCGCGGCCGTCCCCGAGGTCCGGAGGTTCGGCAGCGACCTCGAGCCCGGCCACCTCGTCCGGTGGGACGTCGTGGAGGTGGACCCGTGGCAGACCCGCGTGCTCGGCGCCGTCGGCACGGTCGAGGACGCCGAGCGGGAGCTGCGGACCGCCCTCGTCACCGCGACCGAGGCGCTCGACTCCCTCGACGTCGCGAGCTGGCGCGAGGACGCCGCCGACGCGATCGCCCGCCTCCGCTCCCCCGTCGACCTCGGCGCGAGCGTGCCCGCGGCCCTCGACCCGCGCCGTGTGCGCGCGCTGTCCCAGGCCGTCCGGCTGCGGACCATCGTCGAGCTCGCCACCGTCGACGACGGCGGCGCGGTCAACGTGTGGCAGTCCGACCAGCGCGGCGCGGCCCTGCACCAGGTGGGCGAGGCCGCGCGTCGGGCGCTCGAGGCCGCGACGCTCCACCTGCGCTGACGCCGGCCTCGCGAAGACGACCTCGCGGAGCAGTCCTCCCGCGGGGCCTACTTCGGCGGTCGTGCGGCCGCCGCGAGGAGGTCGCACGTGAGCGGGGCGAGCTCGACGTCGGCCGCGGCCGCCGGGTCGACCCAGACGTGCTCCTCGATCTCGGCGGCCGGGCGCGGCTCGAGCGATCCACGCACCGCGAAGACCTCGGCGACGAGCGCGTGGCCCGGCTCGTTGGCCGCGGGCGCGTGGCGCGTGCCCCACGGGACCAGGGCGTCGGGTGGCACGACGACGCTGATCTCCTCCGCGAGCTCGCGGACGAGCGCAGCGCGAGGGTCCTCGCCCGGCTCGATCTTGCCGCCCGGCTGCATGAACGCCGTGGTGCCGCGCTTGCGGACGAGGAGGTAGCGTCCGGCGTCGTCGGTGACGACCGCCGCCGCCACGCGGATCACCGGCCGGTCCGGCAGGTCCGGCACGCTCACCGCGCCTCCTCCAGGACCTGCTCGTAGACGGCGACGGTACGGTCCGCGATCGCGTCCCAGGAGAAGTGCTCCTCGACGCGCCGCCGCGCCGCGAGACCCATGGCCGCGGCGCGCTCCGGGTCGAGGACGACGGCGGTCAGCGCGTCCGCGAGGTCGGTCACGAACCGCTCGGGGTCGAGCGGGGTGCCCGTGCCGTCGTCCGCCTGCTCGATCGGGACGAGGAGCCCGGTCACGCCGTCGTCGACGACCTCGGGGATGCCACCGGTCGCGGAGCCGACCACGGGCAGGCCGACGGCCATGGCCTCGAGGTTGACGATGCCGAGCGGCTCGTACACGGACGGGCACACGAAGACCGTGGACGCCGCGAGCACGGCGACGAGCTCGTCGCGGGGCAGCATCTGCTCGATCCAGACGACGCCCGTGCGCTCGGTCGCGAGACGGGCGACGGCGGACGAGACCTCCGCGGCGATCTCGGGGGTGTCGGGCGCGCCGGCGCACAGGACGAGCTGCACCTCGGGCGCCAGGCGCTCGGCCGCGCGGAGCAGGTAGGGCAGCCCCTTCTGCCGGGTGATCCGCCCGACGAACACGACGGTCGGACGGTCGGGGTCGATGCCGAGCCGCTCGACCGTGGCACGCGCCGTGGCGAGCTCGGCCGGCGTGCCCGGGCGCTGCCAACCGTCCAGGTCGATCCCGTTGTGGACGACGTGGACGCGGTCCGGGTCGACCGCCGGGTAGACGCGCAGGATGTCGGCACGCATGCCCGCGCTCACGGCGATGACGCCTGCGGCGGACTCGTAGGCGGTCCGCTCGGCCCAGCTCGAGAGCGCGTACCCGCCGCCGAGCTGTTCGGCCTTCCAGGGCCGCAGCGGCTCGAGCGAGTGCGCCGACAGGACGTGCGGCCTCCCGGTGAGGAGCGACCCGAGGTGGCCGGCCAGGTTCGCGTACCAGGTGTGGGAGTGCACGAGGTCGGTCCCGGCGAGGTTCCCGGCCATCTGCAGGTCGACGCCGAACGTCGCGAGCGCCGCGTCGCCGTCGGCGAGCTCGGCCGGCACGCCGTAGCGGGTGACGACGGGCTCCCCCGGCCCCGCCTGGGCGGCCACGCGCAGCGGGTCGCCGGGGCCGAAGGCGTGCACCCGGACGTCGAGCCGACGCGCGAGGACGCGCGAGAGCTCCGCGACGTGCACACCGGCGCCGCCGTAGACGTTCGGGGGGTACTCACGGGAGAGCAGGTCGACGCGCATGGCGACAACCTAGCGTGCCGTCCGGCGGCGGCGGGCCGTCGCCGCACGTAGCCGCACGAAAGACCGTAGGGTGCAGCCATGGCGACGAAGCGAGTCCTCGCGATCGTCCTCGCCGGTGGCGAGGGCAAGCGGCTGATGCCCCTGACGGCCCAGCGGGCCAAGCCCGCCGTCCCCTTCGGGGGGATCTACCGGTTGGTCGACTTCGCGCTGTCGAACGTCATCAACTCGCAGTACCTGCACGTCATCGTGCTCACGCAGTACAAGTCGCACAGCCTCGACCGGCACATCTCCAAGACGTGGCGGATGTCGCCGCTGCTCGGGAACTACGTCGCGCCGGTGCCGGCACAGCAGCGCGTCGGGAAACACTGGTACCTCGGCAGCGCCGACGCGATCTACCAGTGCCTCAACATCATCGAGGACGAGCGCCCCGACATCGTGGTCGTGGTCGGCGCGGACCACGTGTACCGGATGGACTTCTCCCAGATGGTCGACGCGCACGTCGCGTCGGGCGCCGAGTTCACGGTCGCGGGGATCCGGCAGCCGATCGCGCTCGCCGACCAGTTCGGCGTGATCGACGTCGACCCCGACCAGCCCGGACGGATCCGCGCCTTCCTCGAGAAGCCGACCGACCCCGTCGGGCTGGCCGACTCCCCCGGCGAGGTCCTCGCGTCGATGGGCAACTACGTCGCGGACGCGGACGCGCTCGTCGACGCCGTGACCCGCGACGCCGCGAACGACGACTCCGCGCACGACATGGGTGGCGACATCGTGCCGTACTTCGTGGAGCGCGGGACCGCCGGCGTCTACGACTTCATCGACAACGACGTGCCCGGCTCGACGGACCGCGACCGGAACTACTGGCGCGACGTCGGGACGATCGACGCGTACTTCGACGCCAACAAGGACCTCATCTCGATCAACCCGGTCTTCAACCTCTACAACGACGAGTGGCCCCTGTTCACGGGCTACACGGGCCTGCCGCCGGCGAAGTTCGTGCACGCCGGCCCGGGACGTCTCGGCCACGCGGCGGACTCGATCGTCTCGCCGGGCGTGCTCGTGTCGGGCGCGACGGTGGTCGGCTCCGTGCTGTCCCCCGGCGTCCACCTACACTCGTGGTCGTCCGTGTCGGACAGCGTCCTGATGGACGGCGTCCAGGTGCACCGCCACGCGCAGGTGCACCGCGCGATCCTCGACAAGAACGTCGTCGTGGGCGCGCGGGCACGCATCGGTCTCGACCCGGACGCCGACCGCGCCCGCGGGTTCACCGTGACCGCGTCCGGCATCACGGTCGTCCCGAAGGGGACGGTCATCGACTAGCGCCGCCTGAGACGGCCGACCTCCCGAGGAGCCCCGTGCCCGAGACCGCCCACCGTCGCCGCCTCCTCGTGATGGACGTCGACTCGACGTTCATCGAGCAGGAGGTCATCGAGCTCATCGCGGACCACGCGGGCACGCGCGAGCAGGTCGCCGCGGTCACCGAGCGGGCGATGCGCGGCGAGCTGGACTTCGCGGCGTCGTTGCGCGAGCGCGTGGCCACGCTCGAGGGGGTCCCGGTCTCCGCGCTCGACGACGTCCGGGCGTCGGCGACGCACACGCCGGGCGCGCGCGAGCTCGTCGCCGAGGCGCACCGGCGCGGCTGGGTCGTGGCACTCGTGTCCGGCGGGTTCGCGGAGGTCGTCGAGCCGCTCGCGCGAGCGCTCGACATCGACCTCTTCCGGGCGAACCGGCTCGAGGTCTCGGGCGACCGCCTCACGGGCCGCACCGTCGGCCCCGTGGTCGACCGCGCCGCGAAAGAGCGCGCGCTGCGCGAGCTCGCGGCCGAGCTCGACGTCCCGATGGCCGACACGATCGCCGTCGGCGACGGTGCGAACGACCTCGACATGATCGGCGCCGCCGGGATCGGGATCGCGTTCCGCGCCAAGCCGGTCGTGAAGGAGCAGGCGCCCTACGCCGTCGACGGGCGCCTCGACGAGGTCCTGGCCGTCGTCGACGCGGCCGACGCCCGCACGGACGCGCCCTCCACGTAGGGCCGACGGGTCCGGGCGGCACGATGCGTCAGCAGCTACGCCAGGGCCCGTCGACCCGGAGGCCGTCATGAGGTTCCTGCTCACGTCCGGCGGTGACGCGACCTCTCTCGCGCACCGGATGCGGGCGTCGAGGCTCGCCGACCTGCTTTCCTCGCTGCCCGACCTCGTCCGGGTGGGCGTGAGGTCGCCACCGTGGTCTCCGCGGGCCGCTGGGTCGCGCTCGGCCCTCAGTCGGCGGGGCGTCCGGCGTAGCGCAGGCTCGCGCTCCCCCGGTCCCAGCCGGACCACGAGTCGTCGGCCTCGAGCAGCCCGTAGCCGCCCGTCGGGAGACCGACACGGGCGAGCGCCAGCGCACCCGCGTCGGAGTCCGGGCCGGCGAAGAACGCCGAGGCCGCCCCCATGGTCGGCTCGTGGCCGACGACGAGGACGGTCCGGGCCGCGTCCGGGAGCTCGTGCACGACCGCGAGCAGGCCCCGCACCGTGAGCTCGTAGAGGGCGTCGTCGACGGTGACGCTCGGTGCGACGGGCAGCCGACCGGCGACCAGGTCCCAGGTCTGCCGGGTCCGCAGCGCGGACGAGCACAGCACGACGTCGGGCACGAGCCCGGACGCCGCCAGCGTCTGTCCGACCGTGGCCGCCTGCGCCCGACCACGCAGCGCCAGCGGGCGTGCGTGGTCGGGGCCGGAGCCGGCGGGCTCCGCCTTGGCGTGGCGGAGCAGGACGAGGCGACGTGCGGGGCCGGTCACGCGGCCGACCTCACTCAGGAGCCCATCGCGTGGAAGCCGCCGTCCACGTGCACGATCTCGCCCGTGGTCGCGGGGAACCAGTCGGACAGGAGCGCGGCGATCGCGCGGCCGGCGGGCTCGGCGGTCGAGTTGTCCCAGCCGAGCGGGGCGCGCTCGGGCCACTCGGCGTCGAGCTTCTCGAAGCCGGGGATGGACTTCGCGGCGACCGTCTTGATCGGCCCGGCCGACACGAGGTTGACGCGGATGTTGTCGGGACCGAGGTCGCGCGCCAGGTAGCGTGCGGTCGACTCGAAGGCCGCCTTCGCGACGCCCATCCAGTCGTACACCGGCCAGGCGAGCGTCGCGTCGAAGGTCAGGCCCACGACCGAGCCGCCGGGAGTGCCGTCCTTGAGGAGCTGCTGCGTCGCCACGGCGAGGGACTTCAGCGAGAACGCCGAGATCTCCAGCGCGGTCGCGACGTCGGCCCACTCGGCCGCGAGGAAGTTCCCGCCCATCACGGACTGCGGCGCGAACCCGATCGAGTGCACGACGCCGTCGAGCGAGTCGACGTGCTCGCGCACCGCGGCGTCGAGGTTCGCCAGGTCGTCGGCGTCCTGGACGTCGAGCTGGAGCACCGGCGCCTCGGCGGGCAGGCGCTTGGCGATCGCCTGCGTCAGCTTCGCCTGGCGGCCGAACGAGGTGAGCAGGACGGTCGCGCCCTCCTCCTGCGCGAGACGCGCAGCCTGGAAAGCGATCGAGGCGTCCGTGAGGACTCCCGTCACGAGGATCTTCTTGCCGTCGAGCAGGCCCATCGGTGTCCTTTCTACAGAAGGCTCGACCTGAGCGTACCGGGGCGGGCCCGGCCGGGCGGGTCGAGGAGGTTGGGGTGGTTCAGTGGCCCATGCCGAGGCCACCGTCGACGGGGATCACCGCGCCGTTGACGTAGGCCGCGTCGTCGGAGGCGAGGAACGCGACGACGCCCGCGACCTCCTGCGCCGTGCCGTAGCGGGCCGCGGGGATCTGCGCCTTGATCTCGGTCTGCCGGGCGCCCGTGAGCTCAGCGGTCATCGCGGTCTCGATGAAGCCGGGTGCCACGACGTTCGCCGTGATCCCGCGGCCGCCGAGCTCACGCGTGATCGAGCGGGCCATGCCGACGAGCGCGGCCTTGGAGGAGGCGTAGTTGACCTGGCCGGGTCCGCCGTACAGCCCGACGATGGACGAGATGAGGACGATGCGGCCGCGGCGCAGCCTGATCATGCCCTTCGACGCACGCCGCACGCACCGGAAGGTGCCCGTGAGGTTGACGTCGAGGACGTCCGTGAAGTCCTCGTCCCGCATGCGCAGCAGCAGGCCGTCCTTGGTCACGCCCGCGTTCGCGACGAGCACCTCGACCGGGCCGAGCTCGGCCTCGATCTGGGTGAACGCGGCGTCCACGGCGTCGGAGTCGCGCACGTCGGCGACGGCGCCGAAGACGCCGTCGGGCAGGTCGCCGCCCCGGTAGATGGTCGCCACCCGGTCGCCCTGGGCGACGAAACGCTCCGCGATGGCGCGGCCGATGCCGCGGTTCGCGCCGGTGACCACCACGGTGCGGGGTTCCGGGGTCGCGTGGTTCGTCGTCTCGCTCACTGCTGCTCCGCTCGATCGTCGGGGTCGGTGGGGCCCAGCCGCCGGCCGGGTGCCCCGCCGGCCGTCCGGCCCCGCGGGCGCCGGACCTGTGGTGGCCGTCGTACAACCTATCCCGTCCTGGGCCTTCGGCGGGCTGGCGCCGCGCGCCAGCGGCCCCTACCGGTTTTGTGCGAACCCGACAAGCCCGTCGCTCCCAGCCGCCGCACCTAGACTGGTTCGGTGAGCAGGACGCCAGGGCACGATCCGCGCGGGGCGAACGACGACGACGTCGTCTCCATCACCTCCGCCCCCGAGTCACGGCACGACGAGCAGTCGCGCCGGATGCGCGTCTACGCCATCCAGATGACGGTCCGCGTCCTGTGCTTCGTGGGCGCGATCCTCATCCCGAGCTGGCCCGTGCGGATCGTGCTCATCGTGGGCGCCGTCGTCCTGCCGTACACCGCCGTCATCTTCGCGAACGCGAGCGGCCAGCGCCGCAGCGCGGACTCCGTGGGCATGGAGTACCCGAACCTCCCCGGGGCGGCCGACGAGCCCGAGCGCCCGGCGATCGCGCCCGGCGTCGTGCTCGAGCAGCAGCCCGACGACGGCGCTCAGGACTCTCGCGACGACGCGCCCGACCGCGGCGACGACCAGGAACCGCACGCACGCCACCACGGGGACGCCGCGTGAACGGGGCAGAGCCGCGGCCCGACGCCGTCGGCGACCTCGTCTGCAGTGCCAAGGGCTGCTGGGAGACGGCGTCCTGGGGGCTGCTGTGGAACAACCCGAAGCTGCACACCCCGGAGCGGCGCAAGGTCTGGCTCGCCTGCGACGCGCACCGGCCGACCCTGTCGGAGTTCCTCGAGCTGCGGGGCTTCCTGCGCGACGTCGTGCCGGTCGACGAGCTGGACCGGGTCGACGAGAGCCCCGCGGGAGCAGGCGCATGAGCGAGGTGCGCGGCGCCCGCACGCGACGGCAGTGGGTCGTGCTCGCGATCGGGGCGGTCCTGCTCGCGGCCGTCTGCCTGCTCGCCGCGAAGTGGCAGTGGTCCCGGTACGACCTGCACAAGTCCCAGGCCGACCAGATCACGTCGGCGTACGGCGCCGACCCCGTGCCCGTCGCCGACCTGCTTCCCGCCCCGGGCGAGCCGTTGCCCGCCGACGACGTGTGGCGCTCCGTCACGGTCCACGGTCGTTACGAGTCCGACCGGACCGTGCTGCTCCGCAACCGCCCCGTCGACGGCGCGGCCGTGTTCCACGTGCTCGTCCCGTTCGTGGTCGACGCTCCGGGCACGCCCGTCGACGGTGTCGTGCTCGTCGTGAACCGCGGCACGGTGCCGTTGTCCTCGACCAGTGCGGAACGACCGGAGGACCTCCCGGCGCCGCCCTCCGGCGAGGTCACGATCGTCGCCCGGCTGCGTGCCGACGAGCCGGCACCCACGAAGTCCGCCCCGAGCGGCCAGGTCCAGTCCATCAACACGCAGGCGGTGCTCGCAGCCGCGCCGGGTGGCGGCTCGTGGGCCGACGGCCGCACGACGTCCGCGTACGGCGTGATGAGCTCGGAGACCCCCGCCGCGACCGACCCGATCACGGCCTTGCCCGCGCCCGACCCGCCCGACCCCGACACCAACCTGTCGTACACGGTGCAGTGGGTCATCTTCGCCGTCGGGATGTTCGCGGCGTACGCCGTGCTGTGGCGCCGCGAGCGCGGACCCCGGCTCACCGCCGGTGACCTGCTCGCCGGGTACGACGACGTCGACGCCGCCCGCTCCGCGCGCGAGGCGGCACGGCGCTCGGCCCGTCCGCGCAAGGTCTCCCTCGAGGACGAGGAGGACGCGATCGTCGACGCCCAGCTCGCGGCCGACGGCTGGACCTCGGGCGAGGCCGACGGCGACGGCGCCCCGCCCGCGGAGGCGGCGCCCGGGGCGGCCGCTCAGGCCAGGGAGACGAGCTCCGCGTAGCCGTCGTTCCAGAGGTCCTCGTCGCCGTCCGGGAGCAGCAGCACACGCTCGGGGGTGAGCGCGTCGACCGCGCCGTCGTCGTGGGTCACCATCACGACGGCGCCCTCGTACGAGCGCAGCGCGCCGAGGATCTCCGCGCGGGACGCGGGGTCGAGGTTGTTGGTCGGCTCGTCGAGCAGCAGGACGTTCGCGGCCGACACGACGAGCGTGGCGAGCGCGAGACGCGTCTTCTCTCCGCCGGAGAGGACCCGGGTCGGCTTGTCGGCGTCGTCCCCGGAGAACAGGAACGAGCCGAGGACCGACCGCACCTGGGTGTCGGTGAGGTCCGGCGCGGCGTGCCGCAGGTTCTCCACGACGCTCACGTCGAGGTCGAGGGTGTCGTGCTCCTGCGCGTAGTACCCGAGCTTGAGCCCGTGGCCCGCCACGACCTCGCCGGTGTCCGGGTTCTCGACGCCCGCGAGCATGCGCAGGAGCGTCGTCTTGCCGGCGCCGTTGAGTCCCAGGATCACGACGCGGCTGCCGCGGTCGATCGCGAGCGAGACGTCGGTGAAGACCTCCTGCGACCCGTAGGCCTTCGACAGGCCCGACGCGGTGAGCGGGGTCTTGCCGCAGGGCGCCGGCGTCGGGAACCGCAGGTGCGCGACCTTGTCGCTCACGCGTTCCCCCTCGAGCGAGCCGAGCATCTTCTCCGCGCGCCGGATCATGTTCTGGGCAGCGACGGCCTTGGTGGCCTTGGCGCGCATCTTCTCGGCCTGCGCCATGAGGGCGCCGGCCTTCTTCTCCGCGTTGGCGCGCTCTCGGCGACGACGGCGCTCGTCCGACTCGCGTTGCTGCAGGTAGGCGTCCCAGCCCATCGCGTACGTGTCGATGACCGACCGGTTCGCGTCGAGGTAGAGCACGCGGTTGACGGTGGCGCGGAGCAGCTCGACGTCGTGGCTGATCACGACGAAGCCGCCCGAGTAGGACTTGAGGTAGTCGCGCAGCCAGATGATCGAGTCCGCGTCGAGGTGGTTCGTGGGCTCGTCCAGCAGCAGCGTGTCGACGCCGGAGAACAGGATCCGCGCGAGCTC
Organism: Luteimicrobium xylanilyticum; assembly: GCF_009429125.1. Taxonomy (GTDB): domain Bacteria; phylum Actinomycetota; class Actinomycetes; order Actinomycetales; family Cellulomonadaceae; genus Luteimicrobium; species Luteimicrobium xylanilyticum. Next base: position 1,802,894 of record NZ_CP045529.1, on the reverse strand, counting down.
GATCCGGCGGCGCTGGCCACCCGACAGGGTCCGCATCGGCTGGTTGAGGATCCGCTCGTCGAGGCCCAGGTTCGCGGTGATGCGCTCGGCCTCGGACTCGGCCGCGTACCCGCCCGCGGCGAGGAACCGGGCCTCGAGCTTCGGGTACCGGTCGAGGGCCGCCACCATCGTGTCGGTGTCCGCGCTCGCCATCTCGCCCTCGGTCTCGCGCATGCGGCGGACGAGGTCGTCGAGGCCCCGCGCCGACAGGACACGGTCCATGGCGCGCTGGTCGAGGTCGCCGCTGCGCGGGTCCTGGGGGAGGTAGCCGACGTCGCCCGACCGGACGATCTGGCCGCCGGTCGGCTGGGTCTCGCCCGCGAGCGTCTTGGTCAGGGTCGTCTTGCCGGCGCCGTTGCGGCCCACCAGCCCGACACGGTCGCCGGGGCCGACGCGGAAAGAGGCGTCCTCGAGGAGGACGCGTGCGCCGACGCGCAGCTCGACGTTCTGGGCTGAGATCACGACGGACCATCCTACGGGCGCGGCCCGGAACGCCACGAAGCGAATGCCGGGCAGGTGATGCGCGTCACGCCGTCCTACCGTGGTCCCATGACGTTCAACAGCGGGTCCCAGCTCGACCCGGACCGCGTGCAGCGGCGCGGACCCGGCAAGGGTGTCGCTGTCGGCGGCGGGATCGGCGCGCTCCTCGTCGCGCTGTTCGCCGCGCTCACCGGGACGGGCACGCTGGACCTGTCGTCGCTCACCGACCAGGACCAGTCGGCGAACGCCCAGGCCGCCTCGACGTGCCTCACGGGCGCGGACGCGAACCAGAGCGCGGAGTGCCGCTACGTCGCCACGGTCGAGTCCCTCGACTCCTACTGGACACAGACGCTCCCGGCCCAGACGGGCGTCCGGTACACCGAGCCGACGGCCGTGAGCTTCAGCGGCTCCACCTCGTCGCCGTGCGGTACCGCCAGCTCCGCGACAGGGCCGTTCTACTGCCCGTCCGACCAGACCGTGTATCTGGACGTCGGCTTCTTCGACCAGCTCACGAGCCAGTACGGGTCGAGCGGCGGCCCGCTCGCGCAGGAGTACGTCGTCGCGCACGAGGTGGGGCACCACGTCCAGGACCTCACCGGGGTGCTCGACCGGTCCGGGGGCCAGCAGGTCGGGGCGGGCGAGGGCTCGGTGCGCACCGAGCTCATGGCGGACTGCCTGGGCGGGATGTGGGCCCGGGGCGCGGCGACCACGCTCGACGCGTCGGGGACCACGTTCCTCGAGCCGCTCACGGAGCAGGACATCGCCGACGCGCTGTCGGCCGCGGCGTCCGTCGGCGACGACCGGATCCAGCAGGCTGCGACCGGCCAGGTCGACCCGGACTCGTGGACCCACGGCTCGAGCGCGCAGCGCGACGCGGCGTTCCGCCTCGGGTACCAGAGCGGGCAGTACGACCAGTGCGCGCGGATCCTCACCGAGCGGCTCTGAGCGGCGCGCTCGTCAGATCCCGAGGACGAGCAGCGCCACGTTGAGGCCGACGATCAGGACGGCGCAGGTCCAGCCGCCGACGCGCATCCAGGCCCCGTCGGCGTACTGGCCCATGACGTCGCGCCGCCCGGTGAGCCACAGCAGCGGGACGAGCGCGAACGCGATCCCGAAGCTCAGGACGACCTGGCTCAGCACCAGCGCCCAGGTCGGCTCGACGCCACCGGCGAGGAGCACGAGCGCGGGGATGAGCGTCACGACGCGTCGCGCCGCGAGCGGGACGCGCACGCGCAGCAGCCCGCCCATGATGACGGCGCCTGCATAGGCGCCGACGGACGTCGAGGCGAGCCCGGAGGCGAGCAGCCCCACCGCGAAGACGACGCCCACGGTGGGTCCGAGCGCGGCCGTGATCGCGGCGTGCGCGCCCTCGATGGTGTCGGTGCCGTCCGCGCCCTGGAGGTTGGCGGCCGCGACCAGGAGCAGGGCGACGTTGACGGCGCCGGCGAGCACGAGGGCCCCGACGACGTCCCACCGGGTCGCGCCCAGCAGGCGACGGGTGCGGCGATGGTCGGCGGGCGTCGCGTCGGGACCGGTCGCAGCGCCTCGCGAGTGCCGGTCGCGCGCGAGGGCCGAGTGCAGGTAGATGGCGTGCGGCATCACGGTGGCGCCGAGCATGGAGGCGGCCACCACGACGGAGTCGGTCCCGGCGAAGCGCGGCACGAGCCCGCCGAGGACCGCTCCCCCGTCGGGGGGCGCGACGAACAACGCGGTGACGAAGCCGATCGTGATCACGGCGAGCAGCGCGACCACGGCGGCCTCGAACCGGCGCTGGCCACGCCCCTGGACGGCGAGGAGCCCGAGCGAGACGACACCGACGATCACGCCGCCGACGACGAGGGGCAGGCCGAACAGCAGGTTCAGCGCGATCGCTCCCCCGATGACCTCGGCGACGTCCGTCGCTGCGGCCACGACCTCCGCCTGGATCCAGAACGCGATCCGCCGGCCTCGGGGCAGCCGCTCGCCGAGGAGCTCGGGCAGGGAGCGGCCCGTGACGATCCCGAGCCGCGCGGACTGGTACTGGACGAGCACGGCCATCGCGTTCGCGAGCACCAGCACCCACACGAGCAGGTAGCCGTAGCGCGCCCCCGAGGTGATGTTCGCCGCCACGTTGCCGGGGTCGACGTAGGCGATCGCGGCGACGAACGCAGGGCCGAGGAGGGGCAGGAGGCCGCGCCCGAGCGAGTGCCGGGTGTGCCGCTCGGTGGAGTCGGTGGCGGCGCTGGTGGGCGTCTGGACGCCGGTCTCCTCCGTCATGGGTCAATCTTAGGGCTACGACAGAGCAAAGTTCGCACGGCCGAACTCACGCTGCGAGCAAGGAGCTGCTCGGCTACCCTCGCTCGCCCGTCAGGACCGGACGCCGCTGCCGGAGCAGGCTGGGAGCATGAGCTCCGACGAGCCGTCGCCCGACGCGCCGGACGGCGCCGTGCCCGCCGACCTCGCCGACCGGCTGTACGGGCTCCCTCTCGACGAGTTCGTCGCCGCGCGTGACGCGGCGGCGCGTGAGGCGCGGGCCGCCGGCGACCGGGCGCTCGGCCGCCGGCTCGGTGGGCTGCCCAAGCCGACGGTCGGCGCCTGGGCCGTGAACCGGGCCGTCCGGACCGTGCCGCACGCCGTGGCCGCGGTGCTGGCGATCGGCGACGCGCTGCGCGACGCGACGGCGCAGCGCGACCGGGAGCGCCTCGTCGCCCTCGACCGCGAGCGCCGCCGGGTCCTGGACGCCCTGCTCGACGGCGTCGCGGACGGCGTGCGCCCCGGCGGGCGACCCCTGACGGACGCGGCGCTGCGCACGGTGCGTGACACGTTCGTGGCCGCCGTCGCGGACCCGGGCGCCGCCGGCGCCGTGCGCGCGGGCCGCCTGTCGCGTGGCCTCGAGCACGTCGGCTTCGGGCTCGTCGACGAGTCGGGTGAGCCGGTCGAGCTGGAGGCGGGCCCGCCGGTGCCCGACGCGCGGACACGGGTACCTCGCGTGCCCGCCCCGGACGGGAGCGGTCATGACGCTGTGGAAGAGGCGGACGCCAGCGAGGAGGCGGTGGCGGAGGCCGAGGAGTCGCTCGACCGCGCGGAGGAGGCGCTCGACGCGGCGCGCGCGACCCACGACGAGCGTCAGGCGACCCTGGACACGGCCACGGACGCTCTCGAACAGGCGGACGCGGCGGTCGCCGCGCTCGAGGCGGAGCTCGCCCGCCTGCGTCCGGCGCGCGCAGCCCGCGCCGCCGACGCCGACCGAGCACGCGCGGCCTCGGAGGACTCCGCTCGTGACGTCGCTCGCCGCGAGGAGGACGTCGCCGCCGCGCAGGAAGCGGCCGCCGCAGCCCGGCGGCTCCGACGTGCCGCCCGCCGACGCCCCGACGGCCCATCGGGTCCCGACAGGGCGTAGGCATCGGACGCGCGTACGTGTTCGGCACATCCCGACGGTGTGGTCGCCCCCCATTGACCCATGGCCGCCACTCGTCCGACGGTTTCCTCGTCCCCACCGTCGACGACAGGAGCGACCATGCGCCCCGCACTCCCCCGGCACTCGAGACTGGTCAGAGCGGCGGCCCTGCTTGCGATCCCGCTCCTCGCGGCCGTGGCGCTCGCCGCTCCCGCGGCAGCGGCGCCCTCCGCGCCACACCGTCGGGTCTCGACAGCGCGCAGTGCTCCCAGACCGTGTCGGTCCAGCCGGGCTCCACCTACACGCTGAGCGCGTGGGTCCAGGGCTCGTACGTGTACCTCGGCGAGAGCGGCGCGACCGCCCAGGCAGCGACCACGTGGACGCCGTCAGCCTCCACGTGGCAGAAGCTCAGCCTCACGTTCACGACGTCGTCGACCGCCACGTCCGCGACGGTCTTCCTGCACGGCTGGTACGGACAGCCCGCGTTCCTCGCCGATGACGTCAGCCTCGTCGGCCCGTCCGGCGGCGGTTCGACGACGCCCGGGGTCCCGGCCGTGCCCGCGGGCCTCACCGCGGGCGCACCGACGACCACGACGGTCCCCCTGTCGTGGACGGCCGTCACCGGCGCGACCGGCTACACCGTCTACCGCGACGGCACCAGGGTCGCCTCGGTGACGTCGACGTCGACCACGGTGACCGGCCTGACCGCGTCGACCGCGTACTCCTTCCAGGTCTCCGCGACCAACGCCGCGGGCGAGTCCGCGAGGTCGTCCGCCGTGAGCGCCACCACCGCGAGCGGCAGCACCACGCCGCCCGCCGGGGGCCTCCCGACGCACGCCCTGGTCGGCTACCTGCACGCGTCGTTCGCGAACGGTGCCGGGTACATGCGCATGGCCGACGTCCCCGACAGCTGGGACATCATCGACCTCGCGTTCGGCGAGCCGACGTCTGCGACGTCGGGCGAGATCCACTTCTCGCTCTGCCCACAGACCGAGTGCGCCGACGTCGAGTCCGTCGCGGACTTCAAGGCCGCCATCGCGGCGAAGCGCGCCGCCGGCAAGAAGGTCCTGCTGTCCGTCGGCGGCGCGAACGGACAGGTCCAGCTCACGACGACGGCCGCCCGTGACGCGTTCGTCAGCTCGGTGAGCTCGATCATCGACACCTACGGGCTCGACGGCGTGGACATCGACTTCGAGGGCCACTCGCTGTCCCTGAACACCGGGGACCCGGACTTCAAGAACCCCACGACCCCCGTCATCGTCAACCTGATCTCCGCACTCAAGACGCTCAAGGCGAAGTACGGCGCGGGCTTCGTGCTGACGATGGCGCCGGAGACGTTCTTCGTGCAGAACGGGTACCAGTACTACGGCTCGGGCCCCTGGGGCGGGCAGAACCCGCGCTGCGGCGCCTACCTCCCGGTCATCTACGCGCTGCGGAACGACCTCACGCTCCTGCACGTCCAGGACTACAACTCGGGCTCGATCATGGGGCTCGACAACCAGTACCACTCGATGGGCGGCGCCGACTTCCACATCGCGATGACCGACATGCTCCTCACCGGCTTCCCGGTCGCGGGCAACACGGCGAACATGTTCCCGGCGCTGCGCCCCGACCAGGTCGCGATCGGGCTCCCGGCCAGCAGCTACGCCGGCAACGGCTACACCGCGCCGTCCGAGGTGACCAAGACGCTCGACTGCCTGACGAAGGGCACGGGCTGCGGCAGCTACCGGACCCACGGCACGTGGCCGGGCCTGCGCGGCCTCATGACGTGGTCGATCAACTGGGACCACTACGGCAACGACGAGTTCGCGAAGAGCTTCGACGCCTACTGGCCGTGACTACTGGCCGTGACGCACGCGGCGCCCGCGCTCAGACGTTGAAGGCCGACTCAGAGGGCGTCTGGGAATTCGGTCAGCGGGTGAGGCGTCGGCTCAGTTGCCAGGTCGATGCGGCCCAGATCATGGCTTCGTGGACCTCGGGCAGGGTCTCGTAGTCGCGCACGAGGCGGCGGTGCTTGGTCAGCCATGCGAAGGTGCGTTCCACGACCCAGCGGCGGCGGAGCAGGACGAAGCCTTTGGCGGCCTCGGGGCGTTTGACCACGCCGATCGCGAGGTTCCAGATCTTCTTCGCGTCGGTGACGAATCTGCCCGCGTACCCGCCGTCGGCCCAGACCAGCTCGATCGTGGAGAACGCCTCGCGCAGGCGTGCGGTGATGCGGAACGCGCCGTCACGGTCCTGCAACGACGCGACCGTGACGACCACCGCGAGCAGGAGGCCGCCGGTGTCTACCGCGAGATGTCGCTTGCGGCCCTTGGTCTTCTTGCCTGCGTCATACCCGCTGGAGGCGTTCGGGACGGTGTCGGCACCGCGCACGGTCTGGGAGTCGATCACTGCCGCGGTCGGCCACGGCCCGCGACCGTCCCGGGCTCGGGCTCGTTCACGCAGTGCGGCGTAGACCCGGCACCATGCCCCGGCCCGTGACCAGGCCCGGAACCGGGCATACACCGTCTGATACGGCGGGAAGTCGGCCGGTAGCTGACGCCAGGAGATCCCGCCCCGGATCAGGTAGAAGACCGCGTCCAGGACCAGACGCCGGTCCCACTTCTCGGCCCGTCCGCCCTTGCCGCCCGTGTTCCCCGGCGCCGGCAACCAAGGCTCGATCAGTGCCCACTGGGCGTCCGTGATCGACGACGACGGGTAGAAATGGCGCCGGCCCGGCGTGCCCGGGCGCCCGCGGTGGGCCGGGCACGACGAACAACCACACTTCGGGGATACTGGCACGCGAACTCCTGGTAGCAGCGGTCGGTCTCGACAACCCCACTTCTACCAGGAGTTCCTCACATACCGGACATCACACCCACCCTGGTCACGAGTTCACAGACGCCCTCTCAGACGTTGAAGCCCAGCGCCCGCAGCTGCTCGCGGCCGTCGTCGGTGATCTTCTCCGGGCCCCACGGCGGCATCCAGACCCAGTTCACGCGGAAGTCGGCGACGACGTCCTCGAGCGCCTGCGCGGACTGGTCCTCGATCATGTCGGTCAGCGGGCACGCCGCGGACGTGAGAGTCATGTCGATCACGGCGTGGTTGTTCGCGTCGACGGTCACGCCGTAGATGAGGCCCAGGTCGACGACGTTGATCCCGAGCTCGGGGTCGATCACGTCGCGCAGCGCCTCCTCGATCTCCTCGACGGTCGCCGGGGTGGCGGCAGCGGCCGCCTCGGGCGTCACGGCCGGCACGTTCTCGGCGTCGGTGGTCATGCGTCCTCCTTCGGAAGGTCCTGCGTCTGGGGTGCCGACGTCGCCGACGCGGCACCCGCCTTGGCGAGCGCGTCGCGCAGCGCGGCCCAGCCGAGCAGCGCGCACTTGATGCGTGCCGGGAACTGGGACACGCCGGTGAACGCCGTGGCGTCGCCCAGCTCGTCCTCGAGGCTCTCGTCGAGCCCCTGCCCGCGCGACGCCATGAGCGCGCGGAAGGTCTCCCCGAGCTGCTCGGCCTCGTCGGCGCTGCGACCCGTCACGAGGTCGGTCAGCACGGAGAGCGAGGCCTGCGAGATCGAGCAGCCCTGGCCCTCCCACGTCACCCGCTCGACCGTGGCTGCGCCGTCGTCGGCTCCGGACAGGGCGACGCGCAGCGTGACCTCGTCGCCGCAGGTCGGGTTCACCTGGTGCGACTCCCCCTGGGCAGAGCGGGCGTTCTCGTCGCCCACCGCGAGCCCCCGGCCGTGCGCCGACCGGGCGTGGTCGAGGATGACCTGCTGGTAGAGCTGGTCGAGCTGGTTCGTCATCACGCTCCCTCCGCCCCGAAGAACGCCCGGACCCCCGCCAGGGCTTCCCGGAACGCGGCGACCTCGTCGACCGTCGTGTAGACGGACGCGGACGCGCGCGCGGTCGCGGCGACCCCGAACCGGCGGTGCAGCGGCTGCGCGCAGTGGTGGCCCACCCGCACGGCGATCCCGGCGGCGTCGAGCACCTGGCCCACGTCGTGCGCGTGCACCCCGTCGACGACGAACGACACGATCGCGAGCCGCTCCCCCACCGCGCCGGGCTCGGTCGGGCCGAGCACGCGCACTCCCGGGAGCTCGGAGATCTTCAGGAGCTCGCGTGCGAGCTCGTGGTCGTGCGCGGCGACGGCGTCCATCCCGAGCTCGCCGAGGTACTGGGCGGCGGCGCCGAGGGCGACGGCCTGCGCGACGGGCTGCGTGCCGGCCTCGAACCGCTGGGGCGGCGGCGCGTACGTCGTCTCCGCCATGGTGACGACCTCGACCATCGACCCGCCCGTGAGGAACGGCGGCAGCGCCTCGAGCAGCTCGCGCCTCCCGTAGAGCGCGCCGACGCCGGTCGGGCCGAGCATCTTGTGACCCGAGAACGCGGCGAAGTCGACGCCCAGCGCGTGCAGGTCGACCGGCAGGTGCGGCACCGACTGGCACGCGTCGAGGACCGTCAGCGCTCCGACCTCGCGGGCACGTGCGACGAGCGGCGCCACCGGGGTGACCGCACCCGTGACGTTCGAGGCGTGCGTGAACGCGAGCACGCGCGTGCGCTCCGTCACGACGTCGGCGGCCTGGTCCACGCGCACACGGCCGGAGTCGTCGACCCCGAGCCAGCGCAGGACGGCGCCCGTACGTGCCGCGAGCTCCTGCCACGGGACGAGGTTCGCGTGGTGCTCGGCCTCGGTGACCACGATCTCGTCGCCCGGCGCGAGCCGGAACCGCTTGGCCGCGTCACCACCCCGGCCCGCGGTCGCGTTGCCCAGCGCGTACGCGACGAGGTTGATCGCGGCCGTGGCCCCGGACGTCCACACGAGCTCGCCCTCGTCCGCCCCGACGAACGCCGCGACGTCCGCGCGGGCCTGCTCGAAGGCCTCCGTGGCCTCCTCGGCCAGGTGGTGCGCGCCGCGGTGCACGGCGGCGTTGCGCTGCAGGTAGAAGTCCTGCTCGGCGTCGAGCACCGGGTCGGGCTTCTGGCTCGTCGCCCCCGAGTCGAGGTAGACGAGCGGACGCCCCCCGCGCACGGTGCGTCCGAGCAGCGGGAAGTCCGCCCGGACCGCCGCCAGCTCGGCGTCGGTCAGGCGGGCACCCGGGTGCGCGGGCGCGCCCTGCGCGGCGGACGTCGTCGTCATCTCAGGCAACCGTCCCGGCAGGCAGGAAGCGGTCGTAGCCCTCGTTCTCGAGACGCTCGGCCAGCTCCGGGCCACCCTCCTCGGCGACGCGGCCGTCGACGAACACGTGCACGAAGTCGGGCTTGATGTAGCGCAGGATCCGCGTGTAGTGCGTGATGAGCAGGACGCCGAGGTCGGTCGCCTCGTGCGCGCGGTTCACGCCCTCCGACACGATGCGCAACGCGTCGACGTCGAGGCCGGAGTCGGTCTCGTCGAGCACCGCGAAGCGCGGCTTGAGCAGCTCGAGCTGAAGGATCTCGTGGCGCTTCTTCTCGCCGCCCGAGAAGCCCTCGTTGACCGAGCGCTCCGCGAACGTGGAGTCCATGCGCAGGTTCGCCATCGCGGACTTCACGTCCTTGACCCACGTGCGCAGCGCGGGGGGCTCGCCGTCGATCGCGGTCTTGGCCGTGCGCAGGAAGTTCGACACGGAGACGCCGGGGACCTCGACCGGGTACTGCATGGCGAGGAAGAGGCCGGCGCGGGCGCGCTCGTCGACGGTCATCGCGAGGACGTCCTCGCCGTCGAGCGTCACGGTGCCGGACGTCACCTCGTACTTGGGGTGGCCGGCGAGCGAGTACGCGAGCGTCGACTTGCCCGAGCCGTTCGGGCCCATGATCGCGTGGATCTCGCCGCTGCCGATCGTCAGGTCGACGCCGCGGAGGATGGGCTTGGGGCCCTCCTTCGTCTCGACGCTGACGTGCAGGTCGCGGATCTCAAGAGTGGACATCGGGGGTGGCTCCTCGGGGGTGATGCGGTCTGGGTGGTCAGTTGGCCAGGGCGTCGACGTCGACGAGCACCTGCTCGCCGTCGACCGTCACCGGGTAGACGGGCACGGGACGGGTCGCGGGCAGCGACAGCGGCCGGCCGGTGACGAGGTCGAAGGTCGACCCGTGCAGCCAGCACTCGACGGTGCAGCCCTCGACCTCGCCGTCGGACAGCGAGACCTGCCCGTGCGAGCAGACGTCGGAGATCGCGTGCCAGTCGCCGTCCTCGTCACGCACGACGGCGACCTCGACGAGCGCGCCGTCGGCGCCCGGCAGCTCGACCCGCAGAGCCTCGGCGGGCTCCAGCGCGTCGACGCGGCACGCGAGCTGTGCGGTCACGCCTGCTCCGCCTCGCCGGCGGCGGGCGTCACGGCCAGCTCCTTCTCGATCGAGGCGAGGAGGCGCTCCTCCACGCTCGGCACGCCGATCTCGCGGACGAGCTCCGCGAAGAAGCCGTGCACGACGAGGCGTCGTGCCTCGATCTCGGGGATGCCGCGCGACTGCAGGTAGAAGAGCTGCTCGTCGTCGAAGCGCCCGGTCGCGGACGCGTGGCCGGCGCCCTCGATCTCGCCGGTCTCGATCTCGAGGTTCGGCACCGAGTCGGCGCGCGCGCCCTGCGTGAGCACGAGGTTGCGGTTGAGCTCGTAGGTGTCGGTGCCCTCGGCCTCGGCGCGGATCAGGACGTCGCCCACCCACACCGCGTGCGCACCCTCGCCCTGCAGCGCGCCCTTGTAGGTGGCCCGCGAGCGGGCCCGGGGGGTCGCGTGGTCGACGAACAGGCGGTGCTCCTGGTGCTGGCCCGCGTCCGTGAAGTACGCACCGACGAGCTCGAGGTTCGCACCCTCGCCCTCGAGGCGGGCGTTCACGGGGATGCGCACGAGCGCGCCGCCGAACGTCATCACGACGTGCTTGAGCGTCGCGTCCTTGGCCAGGCGCAGGTCGTTCTCCGCGAGGTGCACGGCGTCGTCGTCCCAGTCCTGGATCGAGACGAACGTGACGTGCGCGCCCTCGGCCACGTTCACGCTGAGCTGCGCGGAGTACGTGGCGGAGCCGGTGTGCGTGACGACGACGGCGACCTCGGCGTTCGCCCCGACCTCGACGAGGACCTGGCCCCAGACGAGGTCGCCCACGCCGGCCCCCGCGAGGTCGACGACGACCGGCTCGTCCGTCGTGAAACCGGCGGGCACGGAGAGCAGGACGGCGTCGCGGGTGTTGGTGGACGCGGCGGCGGCGGGGAGGTCGGCGGGCGCGAGGACGGCGCGCTCGCGAGCCTCCGCCGGCGTGAGGGTGGTCAGCGTGATGCCGTCGGGCAGCGACGTGGTGGTCGCCAGCCGGGCGTCGGACGCCTCGGCGGTGAAGACGCGCTGCAGGCGCGCGAGCGGCGTGAAGCGCCACTCCTCCTCGCGGCCGGTGGGCACGGGGAAGTCGGCGACGTCGAACGAGGTGAGGCGCTCGGCACGGTCGCGCTCGGGCACGCCGGCGCCGGGGACGCCGTGGCTGTGCGCGCCGTCGAGCTGGGCGCGGCTGTGGTCGGTGGACAGGTCGGTCGAGGTGGTCACGACGAAGGGCTCCGGAGGGTCAGGGCGGGGAACGGGACGGAGGGGGCGCGGCGCCGGGAGGGCCCGGCGCCGCGGGCGGGGTCAGCCGACCGAGCCCTCCATCTGCAGCTCGATGAGGCGGTTGAGCTCGAGCGCGTACTCCATGGGCAGCTCGCGCGCGATGGGCTCGATGAAGCCGCGCACGATCGTCGCCATGGCCTCCGTCTCCTCGAGCCCGCGGGACATCAGGTAGAAGAGCTGGTCCTCGCTCACCTTCGAGACCGTGGCCTCGTGGCCCATCTCGACGTCGTCGACGCGCACGTCGACGTACGGGTAGGTGTCCGACCGCGAGATCGTGTCCACGAGCAGCGCGTCGCACAGGACGTTCGACTTCGAGTGGTGCGCGCTGTCCATGACCTGCACGAGACCGCGGTACGACGAGCGGCCGCCGCCGCGCGAGACCGACTTGGAGATGATCGAGCTCGACGTGTGCGGTGCGAGGTGCACCATCTTCGAGCCCGTGTCCTGGTGCTGGCCTTCGCCGGCGAACGCGATCGACAGGGTCTCGCCCTTGGCGTGCTCGCCCATGAGGTAGACGGCCGGGTACTTCATGGTGACCTTCGAGCCGATGTTGCCGTCGACCCACTCCATGGTCCCGCCCTCGGCGACCGTCGCCCGCTTGGTCACGAGGTTGTACACGTTGTTCGACCAGTTCTGGATGGTCGTGTACCGGACGCGCGCGTTCTTCTTCACGATGATCTCGACGACCGCCGAGTGCAGCGAGTCGGACGAGTAGATCGGGGCGGTGCAGCCCTCGACGTAGTGCACGTACGAGCCCTCGTCCGCGATGATCAGCGTCCGCTCGAACTGGCCCATGTTCTCCGTGTTGATCCGGAAGTAGGCCTGCAGCGGGATCTCGACGTGCACGCCCGGCGGCACGTAGACGAACGAACCGCCCGACCAGACGGCCGTGTTGAGCGCGGCGAACTTGTTGTCGCCCGACGGGATGACGGAGCCGAAGTACTCCTCGAAGAACTCCGGGTGGTCGCGGAGCGCGGTGTCCGTGTCCAGGAACAGCACCCCCTGCTCCTCGAGGTCCTCGCGGATCTGGTGGTAGACGACCTCGGACTCGTACTGGGCGGCGACGCCCGCGACGAGCCGCTGCTTCTCCGCCTCCGGGATGCCGAGCTTGTCGTACGTGGCCTTGATGTCCGGGGGCAGGTCCTCCCACGAGGCCGCCTGCTTCTCGGTCGAGCGCACGAAGTACTTGATCGAGTCGAAGTCGATGCCGGACAGGTCAGCACCCCAGTGCGGCATGGGCTTCTTCTCGAAGAGCCGCAGAGCCTTCAGGCGCGTCTTCAGCATCCACTCGGACTCGTGCTTGAGCTCCGAGATGTTCCGGACGACGTCCTCGGACAGGCCGCGGCGCGCGGTGGCGCCGGCGTCGTCGGAGTCGTGCCAGCCGTACCCGTAGCCACCGATCTCGGCGATGATCTCGTCGTCGGTGCGGCGGGTTTCCTGGGTGGGGGCGCTCATCTGCTTCCTTCCGCGGGGGGCGGGGTGACGTGCTCGGTGGGGGATGCGGTCGCCGCCGGGGCGACGACCGGGACGTTCGTGGTGCACACGTGGCCGCCCGCGGCCAGCGTGGCGAGGCGTTGCGTGTGCGTGCCGAGGAGCTCGGTGAAGACCTGGGCCTCCGCCTCGCACAGCTCCGGGAACTCGGCGGCGATCTGCTGCACGGGGCAGTGCCCCTGGCAGAGCTGGACGAGCCGCAGGCTCGCGCCGGGCAGGCCCGCGGAGACGGGCCGGACGCTCGCGGCGTACCCGTCGGCCGCCAGCAGGGCCGCGAGCTGCTCGACGCGACCGGCGACGTCGGGGGCGTCGACGCCTTCGCGGTAGCGCTCGGCCATCCCGGCGAAGCGCTCGGCCGCGAAGGTCTCGACGGCCTCCGTGCCGACGTGGTCGCGCAGGAACCGCAGCGCGGCGCTGGCGAGCTCGGGATACTCGCCCGCCATGCGCGACTGCCCGCGCCGGGTCGCGACGTAGCGTCGCGCGGGACGGCCACGCTGGGCCTTGCCCGGCCCGTGCGCACCCGCGTCGTGGACGGCGATCAGGCCGTCCTGCTCGAGGCACGCCAGGTGACGGCGCACTCCGGCCGACGTGAGACCCAGGTCGGCGGCGAGGCTCGCGGCGCTGACCGGTCCCTCGGAGGCGATGAGGGCGAGGACCCGCTCACGGGTCGAGGCGTCGGTTGGAGTGATCTCGTCGGTCGCCACCGCGGCGTGGATCGTCGCCACCCCGTCACCTCCCTCACCTGTCGCCGGACGTTAGGAAACATTCTCGTTGCCAAAATCGGGCGGTGCAAGCAAGGTGTCCCTTACGTGACGAGACGAACACCCCTCGCCGGCCGCCCGGGGCGGCCCGACGGTCAGGCAGGCCTCCTACACTGGGCCCTCGTGTCCCGCACCCCCGCGACCGACCCCGCCGCGCCCCCCCGGACGACGCCCCACGAGGGCGGTCCGGGCCGTGCCCGCGCCGACGACGTCGCGCTGCGCGTCGACCGTCTCGTCAAACGGTACGCCGGGACCGCCGTCGTCGACGGGCTCTCCCTCGTCGCACGGCGTGGCGCGGTCACCGCGGTCCTCGGCCCCAACGGCGCGGGCAAGACCACGACGGTCGAGTGCTGCGAGGGCCTGCGCTCCCCCGACGGCGGAACCGTCGAGGTCCTGGGCCTCGACCCCCTCGCCGACGCCGCAGCCCTGCGCCCGCGCGTCGGCGTCATGCTCCAGGACGGCGGCCTGCCCACGGGGGTCCGTGCGCTCGAGATGCTCGAGCACGTCGCCCGCATGTACGCCGACCCGCGCGACGTCGGCGAGCTGACGGAGCGTCTGGGCCTCGGCTCGTTCGCCCGCACCACCGTGCGGCGCCTCTCGGGAGGCCAGCGCCAGCGCCTCGCCCTCGCGGTCGCCGTCGTCGGGCGGCCGGAGCTCGTCTTCCTCGACGAGCCGAGCGCCGGCATGGACCCGCAGTCCCGGCGCGCGGTCTGGGACCTCGTCGCCGAGCTGCGCTCCGACGGCGTCGGGGTGGTTCTGACCACGCACCTCATGGACGAGGCGGAGGCGCTCGCCGACGACGTCGTGATCGTCGACCGCGGGAAGGTGATCGCCCAGGGCTCCGTGCGCGAGCTCGTCACCGACGGCGGCGCCGACGGCCGCGAGCACGAGCAGACCCTGCGCCTCGAGGCACCGGCCGGGCTGCCTGCCGACCTGCTGCCCGGCCTCGAGCTGCGCGAACGCGCGCCTGGCCAGTACGTCACCAAGGGCGTCGTCGATCCCGGCACGCTCGTCGCGCTGACGCAGGCGCTCGCGGCGCGCGACGTGCTCGCGTCGCGCGTCAGCGTCGGACGCCGCACGCTCGAGGACGTCTTCCTCGACCTCACGGGGAGGAACCTGCGATGAGCTCGCACGCCGCCACCGCGCCGCCCGACACGGGCGCGCCGCACGCGGGCCCCGCGCCCACGCGGCGCCGCATCGCCGCCCAGGCCGCGTTCGAGACCCGCGCGATCCTGCGCAACGGCGAGCAGATCCTCGTCACCGTCCTGCTCCCGCTGTTCCTGCTCGTCGGGCTCGACCGCGTGCACGCCGTCGAGCTCGACACGTCGGGGGCCACGCGGATCGACTTCCTCACGCCCGGCGTGCTCGCCGTCGCCGTGATGTCGACCGCGCTCACCTCCCAGGCCATCGCGACGGCGTTCGACCGGCGCAACGGGGTCCTGCGTCTGATGGCGACGACACCGCTCGGCCGCGGCGGCCTGCTCGCCGGCAAGGTGCTGGGCGTGCTCGCCGTCGAGGTCGTGCAGGCGGTCGTGCTGGTCGTCGCAGCCCTGGTGCTCGGCTGGCACCCCGACGCGGCCGGGATCCCGCTCGCCGTCGTCTCGGCGCTCCTCGGCACCGCCGCGTTCACGGCGCTCGCGCTGCTCGTCGCCGGGACGCTGCGTGCCGAGGGTGTCCTCGCGCTCGCCAACCTGCTGCTCGTCGTCCTGATCGTGGCAGGCGGCGTGCTGGTCCCACCGGCTCACCTCGCCGGCGGGTGGAGCCACGTCGCGGCGCTGCTGCCGTCGGGTGCCCTCGGCGACGCGATGCGCGGCGCCCTCCTCGACGGATCGGTCCCCGTCGGGCCGGTGCTCGTCCTGCTCGCGTGGACCGTCGTCCTCGGCTGGGCGACGCGGCGGTGGTTCCGGTGGCAGTGAAAACGCCCGCACGATCTCACAGCTCCGGGATTCCGGCGGGAAGCCCCCTGTCGCTTACCGTGGTCGCGTGAGCACCGCGACCCGGACCGGCGACGACGCGCCACCCGCCACCAGCGCGCTCGGCCGCGTCCTCGACCGCGCCGGGCGATGGACCCGAGCCGCGGTGATCGCGAACCTCGTCGGCCAGATGGCGATCATCGTCACCGGTGGCTTCGTCCGTCTCACCGGCTCCGGCCTCGGCTGCGAGACCTGGCCCGAGTGCCACCCCGGCTCCTTCGTCCCCGTCCGGCACGCAGCGACCGGGTACCACCAGGCGATCGAGTTCGGGAACCGGATGGTCACGTTCGGGCTCGTCGTCGTCGCCGTCGTGACCGCCGTCCTGGTCTGGCGCCGGCGCACCCGGGCGCGCTTCGTCCGTCGGCTCGGCGTCGCCCCCCTGGTCGGCGTGCTGGTGCAGGCCGTGCTGGGCGGGATCACCGTGCTGACGGACCTCGCCCCGCTGATGGTCGCGGTGCACCTGCTCGTCTCGATGGCGCTGGTGTGGCTCTCGACGCTGCTCCTCGTCCGGATCGACGAGGGCGACGGCCCGCCCCGCCGCGTCGTGGACCCGGGGACCTGGACGCTGTCGCGCGTGCTCGGCCTCGTCCTGGTGCCCGTGCTCGCCCTCGGCACGATCACGACGGGCTCCGGTCCGCACGGCGGTGACGACGTCCATGCCGACCGCCTCCCGTTCGACCCCGAGACCGTCGCGCGGCTCCATGCCGGCGCCGTCTGGCTGTTCGTCGTCCTGCTCGCGTGGCTCCTGTGGCGCGCGCACCGCTTCCCCACTCCGCAGCGGGTTCGGCGGGCCCTGCTGATCGTCCTCGGGCTCGTCGTCGTGCAGGGCGTCGTCGGCTACGTGCAGTACTTCACGGGTCTGCCGATCGGGCTCGTCGCGATCCACATGCTCCTCGCCGCCTGCCTCACGGCCGCCACGACGTGGGCCCTGCTCACGATGCGCGAGCGCGAGCCCGTCGCCGCGTCCGCCCCTGACGGAGGCCCCGCCCGGGCCTGACGCCGTGCCCTTGCACGCCGGCCTCGTAGCCGGCGCGGCCGGGACTCGCCCGAGGCGGTTCTACCGGGAGACCTCCGACGGGCGTGCGGGCGGGGCGTACGCCGGGCGGTGCTGCCACGCCCGCGGCGTCCTCGGCACACCCCCGTCAGCGACATGACAGCGCCGTGAAAGCACCTCCGACGATGCTGGGCACGTTCCCGCACCCAGGAGGTAGGCATGACCACCCGCAGCACCGGAGACTGGGCCGTCGAGGCCAGCGGTCTCGTCAAGGTCTTCGGCGACAACCGTGCCGTCGACGGCGTCGACCTGTCGGTCCGCACCGGCACGGTCTACGGCGTCCTCGGCCCGAACGGCGCCGGCAAGACCACCACCATCCGCATGCTCGCGACGCTGCTGCGCCCGGACGGCGGCGAGGCCCGGATCTTCGGGCACGACGTGCAGCGCGAGGCGTTCGTCGTCCGTCAGCTCATCGGCGTGACGGGCCAGTACGCGTCCGTCGACGAGGCGCTCAGCGCCACCGAGAACCTCATGCTGTTCTGCCGGCTCAATGGGCTGTCCCGCGCCCAGTCGAGGCGCAAGAGCACCGAGCTCCTCGAGGCGTTCGGCCTGACCGAGGCGGCGAAGCGCCCGCTGAAGAACTTCTCCGGCGGCATGCGCCGCCGGCTCGACCTCGCAGCGAGCCTCATCGCGCAACCGCCTCTGATCTTCCTCGACGAGCCCACCACCGGCCTCGACCCACGCACCCGCACCCAGATGTGGGACACCATCCGCGGGCTCGTCGCGACCGGCTCGACCGTCGTCCTCACCACCCAGTACCTCGACGAGGCGGACCAGCTCGCGGACCGGATCGCGGTGATCGACCGCGGCCGCGTCGTCGCGGAGGGGACGTCGGACGAGCTCAAGGACACCGTCGGCAGCCAGTCGCTGCAGGTCGGTCTCGTCAGCCCGGAGGACCTCGCTCCCGCGATGACGCTCGCCGAGACGACCTTCGGCGTCCCCGCCACGCCGTCGCCCGAGGCCCGCCGACTGACGGTCCCCGTGACCGGTCCCGACGCCGTCACCGACCTCCTCGTCCGGCTGCGGGAGGCGCACATCGAGGTCGCGTCGCTGTCGATGCAGAAGCCGAGCCTCGACGAGGTCTTCCTCACGCTCACCGGCCACGGCGTCGACGACGAACCACAGGCGCCCGAGGTCGGCACCGAGCCCGACGTCGCCGCCACCCCGTCCACGACCACCACCCGAGAGGCGGCCCTGCGATGACCACGATCTCCCCCACCCTCGATCACCGCACGACGATCGTCCCCGGCGTCGACCGCGAGCTGAAGAACCGCACGAGCCTCAGGCAGACGATCGCCAACACCGTCTCGATGGCCGCGCGCGGGCTGCTCAAGATCAAGCGCACGCCCGAGCAGCTCATCGACGTGACGGTCCAGCCGATCCTCTTCACGCTGATGTTCTCGTACATCTTCGGCGGCGCGATCGCCGGCGACGTCAAGAGCTACCTGCCGACGCTGATCCCCGGCATCCTCGTCCAGACGGTCATCACGACGTCCGTCGTGACGGGTGTCCAGCTCCGCGAGGACATGGACAAGGGCGTGTTCGACCGCTTCAAGTCGCTGCCGATCGCCCGCATCGCGCCGCTCTCGGGAGCCCTGCTCGCCGACACGCTGCGCTACGCGATCGCGACGACGCTCACCTTCGTCATGGGCTACGTCATGGGGTACCGGCCCGACGGCGGCCTCGGTCACGTGGTGCTCGCCGGCCTGCTCGTGATCGCGTGCTCGTGGGCCGTGAGCTGGATCTTCGCGTTCTTCGGCGTGATCGCCCGGACGGCCTCGAGCGTGCAGGGGCTCTCGCTGGTCATCCTGTTCCCGCTCACGTTCCTGTCGAACGCCTACGTGAACGTGGACACCATGCCGGGCTGGCTGCAGGGGTTCGTCAAGGTCAACCCGATCTCGCACCTGGTCTCGGCCGTGCGGGAGCTCACCAACGCCGGCACGTTCGGCCACGACGCCGTCATCTCGCTCGTGGGCGCCGCCGTGATCGTCGCGGTCTTCGCGCCCCTCACCGTGAAGGCGTACATGCGCAAGGCATGAGCCCGACGGCGCACCCGCCGTCCTGCACCGCCCTCCCGTGGCGGGGGTCCCCGGCTCAGCCGGTGTGCCCCCGCCACGGCCGTTCTCCGACGATCTCACGGATCCTCGCGACGGGGTCCGGGGACGCCTGGGCGCGCTGCTCCGCGGCCACGACGGGGCCCTCGCCGACCGCGCGCACGGCTGCGTCCCGGTGACGCGCACGCTCGAGCACCACATAGTCCTGGCGCGAGCTCACCCGGTCGGCGAGCGCCACGAGCTCGAGCCCGAGATCCGCCGCGTCCGGCTTGGCCGACCAGAGGTAGGAGCCGAGGGCGAGCGCCGCGGCGCCCAGCACCGGCCGGTCCACGAACCCGCCCGCCCCCTGGCCGCGGAGCGAGATCCGCAGCGCCGTCGTGAGCTCGCGCACCCACGCGTCGCGTTCGTCGGCGCTCGAGGCGGGCTCGCGTCCCTGCGCACGGGCGTCCTCGGCGTCGAGGACGGCCATGGCCAGCCGGTTCGCGGCCTGCACCAGGCCGCCCTGGAATCCTCCCCGCCGCTGGTTGCGGAGCTCGTCGTAGGTCAGGGTGGAGAGCTCGAGGGCCTCGCGGACGTCGCCGCGCACGTACGCCTCGTGCGACAGGCCGCCGAGGCCCATGATGCGTCGGTCCGAGGCACTGAACACTTCCTCCGCGCCCGGCAGCACCGAGGACGTGCCGACATCGTCGGGCGTCCGGGCGAGGTTCTGCAGCATGGCACGGGCCTCGTCGCCGCGGCCGAGCGCCACGAGCGCGTTCGCCTCGATCGAACCGACCTGGAACATGAAGACGTCGGTGTCGAGGTCGAGGCCTGCGATCCCGGCTCGGGTGATCTCGACCCAGCGCAGCGCGTCCTCCGGTCGCCCCGACTCGGCGGCGATCTCAGCGAGGCTCTGGGTGGCCATCGCCGCGCCCCAGGCGTCTCCGTGCTGCGTCGCGATCTCGTAGGCGCGCCGGGCGTACCCCTCCGCGGTGCCGAGTTCGCCCATGTTCTCGCCGATCTGCGCAGACATGACGTGCGCGATCATCGACACGGTCCAGTCGTCGTCCTCGCGCTGACGCTCGAGCAGCGCCGGGAACGAAGCGAGGTCGCCGACGCCGACCGCGAGCTCCACGAACGAGCGGGCCTCGGGCGCGAGCGGGAGCCCGCTGCGGGCCAGACGTCGCAGCCGGGCCGACGAGCGGACCGACCGTGCTCGGTCGAGGACGACCGCGATCGGCGAGCCCGCCGCGAAGTACACCCAGGCGAGGTCGCTGGCGTCCTCGGCGGTCGGCTCGTGCCCGACGAACACGTCGGCGACGTCGAGCCCGAACGAGACCGCCTCGACAAACTGCCCGCGCAGCATCCAGAAGTGCCCCAGGAGCGCGAAGACCGGCCCGAGGACGTCGCGCCGCCTGTCCTCGATCGCCCAGCGGATCACCTGCACGAGGATGTCCTGCTCGGCACGGACGCGCCGCATGGTCTCGAGCTGCTCGTGGCCGGCCAGCCGCCCACCCAGGTCGTGCCCCAGCGCAGTAGCCCACGCGTACACAGCCTCGCGCACGGCCTCGCCCTCCCGGGCGCGCTCCAGCTCGAGCCCGCCGAACTCACGGACGGTCTCGAGCATGCGGTACCGGGTCGTCCCGGCGGCCGGGTCGTCGACCACGACCAGCATCGACTGCCCGACGAGCCCGTCGAGGTCGTCGAGCGTCCCGAGCGCGGTCGGGTCGCTCGCACGCCCGTCCACCGCGGCGGTGACGGCCTCGACCGTCTCGGAACCGAATGTCCCCGGGAAGACGGACGCCCTCCGCAGGAGCGCCTGCTCGGCGGTACCCAGAAGGTTCCAGCTCCACTCGATCACGGCACGCAGCGTGCGGTGGCGTTCGGGTGCGGCGCGGTCGCCGGAGGTCAGGAGTGCGAAGCGGGACGCCAGCCGCCGCTCGATCTCGACCACGGACATCGACCGCACCCGCGCCGCAGCGAGCTCGATCGCGAGCGGCAGCCCGTCGAGGCGGTCACACAGCCGCTCGACGACGTCGCGGGGCAGCGGCGCCTCCGGTCGCGCCGCCCTGGCGCGCTGCTCGAAGAGGACGACCGCGGGTCCCGCGTCGGGCGCGCCGGCCGTCCCCTCCAGGGCGGCCCGACTGGCGAGCGGCGGTAGCGGAAGGACCGTCTCCGCGGCCAGCGCGAGCGGGGCACGGCTCGTCGTGAGCACCCGCACGGACGTCTCCGCGAGCGCGTCGGCGACCCACGCGGCGGCACCGTCGAGCACGTGCTCGCAGTTGTCGAGCACGACGAGGGTCCCCGGCGCGCGAAGACGGTCGAGGATGCGCGCGCGCGTGTCGGGGCGCGGGATGCCGTCACCGAGCCGTTGGGAACCCTGGACGTCCCGGACCCCGAGCGTCGTGGCCAGAGCGAGCTCGACGTCGTCGTCGGTGCGCACGCTCGCGAGCTCGACCACGGCGACCGGCTCACCGCGCCCCGCGGCGCGATGCGCGAGCTCCTGGGCGATGCGTGTCTTGCCGAGTCCTCCCGGGCCGAGCACGGTCACGAGGCGGGAGCGTCCCAGCGCCTCCTCGAGCGCCAGGACGTCGCCGTCACGTCCCACCAGCGGGTTGGGCGCGGCACGCAGGCCGACCGTGAGGGACGGAGCTGGCCGGGGGCCGTCGGACGCCACGTGAGTCGCGCCGTTCGCGTCGGTCTTCGCCGGCCCCGGGGGTGCGGGCGGCGCCGAGCCCACGCCGGAAGCGCCCGGCACCTCTCCGCGCAGGAGCCGCTCGTGCAGCTCGACGACGCCTGCGCCCGGGTCGGCGCCCAGCTCGTCCGCGAGCGCCTCCCGCAGCCCCGCGAACGCGCGCAGCGCGTCGTTCACGCGGCCCAGGCGGGCGGCTGCGGTCATGTACGCCAGGCAGGCCGCCTCGTCGGAGGGCAGGGCAGCGAGCCGGCGGCCCGCAAGCGCGACCGCCTCCTCGTCCTCGCCGGCCGCGACCAGGGCCGCGAGGAGGGCCTCCTCGAGCGCCCCGGCGAGGCGGCCGGCCTCGCCTGCGAGAGCGTCGGCGAGCGGGGAGCCAGGGCTCAGATCAGCTCCGGGCTCGCCACGCCAGAGCGCCAGACCGGCGCGCGCCGCCGCGAGCGCCGCGCCGGCGTCGTCCGCGGCGAGCCCAGCCGTTGCGGCCTCGAGCGTGCTCCGGGCGGCCGCGAGGTCGCTGCTCCCCGACCACGCGTAGCCCGCGGGCCCCGAGCTCACGAGGCCGGGCGCGACGATCCGCCGGGTGCGCGAGACGAGGGTCTGGAGCGCGGCACGCGGGTCGGCGAGGTCGTCGTGGTCCCACCACAGGTCGTCGAGCAGCGCTCGCGACGAGACCGGGCGCCCGTGCGCGAGCACGAGCGCCACGAGCAGCTCGCGGGAGCGCACGCCGCCCGGCGCGACGAGGGTGCCGTCGGCTCCCCTGGCCTGGACGGCACCGAGGACCGCCGCGTCGCAAGGGTGCGCCGGCACGGCGGCCGTCATGTCGACGGCGTCCGAAGAGGGAGGGGTGCCCGGCACGACGACCACCCTAGCGGCGCACGGCGCACACCGTCGGTACCCCGCGTCCCGACGGCGTGCGCGTCATCCCTGGTCAGCCGCGCCCGCGCCACGCACGTCGGTCGCGGCGCGCTCCGTCATCGTCGCGGTGCGCCGCTCGGGCCACGGGGAGTCGGCGGGGCGGAGCGTCGACCACCCGGCCGCCCGGGCGGCGTGCGCCGCGAGCACGCCGACGACGGCCGACGGGTTGTGCACCGCACCGCCGAGGACGGCGTCCACGGCGTCGTCGAGCGCGACCCATCGGAGCTCGATGTCGCGCTCCTCGTCCTCGCGGACGTGCCGTTCGGCGTCGGGCACGGCCGACAGGTCGCGGGCGAGGAACACCCGCAGCGCCTCGGAGCTCCCACCGGGGCTCGTGTAGTAGTCCACGAGCACGTCCCAGCGGGCGGCCCGCAGGTCCGCCTCCTCGCCGAGCTCGCGCGCCGCCGCGACGTCGGCCGGCTCGCCTGCGACGTCGAGGAGCCCGGCCGGGACCTCCCACAGCTCGCGTCGGACGGGGTGCCGGTACTGGCGCAGCAGGAGGACCCGGCCGTCGTCGTCGAGCGCGACGACCGCGACCGCGCCCGGGTGGTCGACGATCTCGCGCGAGACGACGGTCCCGCCGCCGAGGTCGACGTCGTCGGCGACGACGTCCCAGATCCGGCCGTGGTGGACGAGCTCGCGCCGCACGACGGGTCGCGGCGCGACGACGTCCCGCACGACGGGCTCGTGGCCCGCGGCCTCCCGAGGGGTGCTCACAGCGCCTCGGCTGCGACGTCCTCGGCGGGCTCCGCGGCGCCCGAGCGGACGGCGAGCGCCGCACCGACGAGACCCGCGAACAGCGGGTGCGAGCGCGTCGGGCGCGACTTGAACTCGGGGTGCGCCTGCGTCGCGACGTAGTACGGGTGCACGTCGGCGGGCAGCTCGACGAACTCGACGAGCGACCCGTCCGGGCTCGTGCCGGAGATGACGAAGCCCGCGTCCTCGAGCTGCTTGCGATAGGCGTTGTTGACCTCGTACCGGTGCCGGTGCCGCTCGGAGACGCGCTCGGTCCCGTACGCCGTCGCGACGACCGAGCCGGGGGTCAGAGCGGCCTCGTACGAGCCGAGCCGCATGGTCCCGCCCAGGTCGCCGTCGCCGCCGACGATCGCGAGCTGCTCCTCCATGGTCGCGACCACGGGGTGCTTGGTGTCGGGGTCGAACTCGGACGACGACGCGTCGGCCAGCCCCAGCACGGTGCGGGCGTACTCCATGACCATCGACTGGAGGCCGAGGCAGATGCCGAGCGTCGGGACCTTGTTCTCGCGGGCCCAGCGCAGCGCGCCGAGCTTGCCCTCGATCCCCCGGACCCCGAAACCGCCGGGGATCAGGACCGCGTCCGCGCCGCCGAGGTGCTTGCGGGCACCTTCGGGCGTCTCGCAGGTGTCCGAGGCGACCCAGCGCACGTGCACCTTCGCGTCGTGGTGGAAGCCGCCGGCCCGCAGCGCCTCGGTCACGGACAGGTAGGCGTCGGGCAGATCGACGTACTTGCCGACGAGCGCGACCTCGACCTCGTGCGCGGGCTCGTGCACGCGACGCAGCAGGTCGTCCCAGCCGGCCCAGTCGACGTCGTGGAACGGCAGGCCGAGGCGGCGCACGACGTACGCGTCGAGGCCCTCGGAGTGCAGGACGCGCGGGATGTCGTAGATGCTCGGCGCGTCCTTGGCGGTGACGACGGCCTCCTCGTCGACGTCCGTGAAGTTCGCGATCTTGCGCTTCGTGGACTCGGGAACCTCGCGGTCGCACCGCAGGACGATCGCGTCGGGCTGGATGCCGATGCTGCGCAGCGCGGCGACCGAGTGCTGCGTGGGCTTGGTCTTGAGCTCGCCCGACGGGCCGATGTACGGGACGAGCGAGACGTGCAGGAAGAACACGTCGTCGCGGCCGACGTCGTGGCGTACCTGGCGCGCGGCCTCGAGGAACGGCTGCGACTCGATGTCGCCGACGGTGCCGCCGATCTCGGTGATGATCACGTCGACGTCGTCGCCGGCCTGCGCACGCATGCGGGCCTTGATCTCGTCGGTGATGTGCGGGATGACCTGGACGGTGTCGCCGAGGTACTCCCCGCGCCGCTCCTTCGCGATGACGTTCGAGTACACCTGGCCGGTGGTGACGTTCGCCGACGCCTCGAGGTCGACGTCGAGGAAGCGCTCGTAGTGCCCGATGTCGAGGTCCGTCTCCGCGCCGTCCTCGGTGACGAACACCTCGCCGTGCTGGAACGGGTTCATCGTGCCCGGGTCGACGTTGAGGTACGGGTCGAGCTTCTGCATCTTGACCCGCAGACCGCGGGCCCGCAGGAGGCGCCCGAGGCTCGAGGCCGTCAGGCCCTTGCCGAGGGAGGAGGCCACACCCCCCGTGACGAAGATGTGTCGGGTCGGGGAGTCCGCGCGGAGTCGGTGCGCGGTTCCGGGGCGGTTGGGGAGCCTGCTCGAGTGATCTGCCACGGAACTCCATCCTAACAGCGGCCGGGAGCGGTGCCGGGAGGGCGCGCTGTGAGTTCCGTCCCGCGCGCGGCGGTCCTCAGCCGTGCGCGCGTCCGGGCCGGTAGACGGCCTCGAGCTGCTCGACGACGTCCGCACCCGTGGGCAGCCGTGCCGCCCGCGCCCGGGCGCGGGCGCGCAGCGCGTCGCGCGCCGCGTCGTCGGACAGCAGTCCCGCGATCGACGCCGCGAGCGAGCCCGCCAGCGCGGCCCGGGGCTGCGACGGCACGAGCACGGCCCCGTCGCCGACGACGGCACGCGTGCCACCGACGTCGGTCGCGACGATCGCCGCGCCCTGCGCGAGCGCCTCCTGCAGCCACAGGGGCTGGCCTTCCCAGCGCGCGGTGCTGACGGCGACGTCGGCGGCGGCGAGGAGCGCCCCGACGTCGTCGCGCGCGCCCAGGAGCTCGACGGGTACCCCGGACGCGCGGATCTCGGCCTCGAGCTCGCCGCGGAGCGGGCCGTCGCCCGCGACGACCCAGCGGAACGCGTGCGGCGTCCGTGCGAGCTCCCGGGCCGCCGCGACCGCGGCGCCGAGGCCCTTCTGCGGTGCCAGGCGCCCGACCGTGACGAGGAGGCGTTCGTCACCGGTCACGCCGAGCGCCTCGCGGGTGCGGCGAGCCCGTGCTGCGCCGTCGGCAGCGGCCACGGCGCGGGGCGCGGGGACGAGCGCGAGCTCGGCCCGCCGCGCGCCCCGGGCCGTCGCGAGCGCGACGAGGTCGGGGCTCACCCCCAGGACCACGTCGGCGCCCCGTCCGACGACGCGCTCGAGGACCGCGGAGACCCCGCGCACGGCGCGCCCGCCCACGGGCAGGTTGTGCAGCGTGACGACGACCCGCGGCGTGCGCGCCCCGTCGTCGGGCGCGCGGCCGAGACCGCGCACCGCGAGCACGGCGAGCGCCCCGGCGCGCAACCCGTGCGCGTGCACGACGTCGGCGCCGCGTCGGAGCGCGGCGAGCTGCCGGACGACGGCCACGTCGCCGGGGCGCGGCCGGTCCGTGATCTCGACGGCCTCGAAAGCGACGTCCTCGCCGACGAGGGGGCGCACCGAGGCGGGCCCCGCGACCACCACGTCGTGCCCGGCAGCCCGGAGCGCGTCCGCGGCCTGTCCCACGTGCCGGCCGACCCCGCCCGCACTCGATCCCAGGATCTGCAGCACCCTCATGCGTCCTCCTCGTCCCCGGTCCCCTGGCCGTCGGGCGGGACGACGGCCGCGTCGCTGCCGCGCAGGGACGCGAGGCCCCGCAGCGTCGGGCGGTCCCCCACGAGCGAGGCGACCACGACGACCACCGCCCCGACGACGGCGGCGACGAGACCCACGCCGAGCGACTCGAGGCCGGAGGCGAGCGTCCTGAGGGACCCGGCGTCGTCGGGCAGGAGCACGTTGCTCGTCAGGAGCCCGGCGAGGGAGCCCAGCGCCGCCCCGACGGCCAGCACGGCCACGGTCCGGGCCACGCCGGCGAGCGGACGGCCCGGCGCGTAGCGGTGGACCGCCCACAGCAGTGCAGCGCCCGCGACCGTCATCCCGAGGCTCGACGCGACCCCGATGCCCTCGAGCGTCCGGACGGCGTCCGACGCCCCCCGCGCGAGCACGGGCGGGAGCACGAGCGCCCCGACGACGACGACGCCCCACCCGAGCGCCGTCGCCCGCACCGCGGCGCGGCCGTGGTCGAGCGAGTACAGGACCCGCGACAGGTGGAAGACGAGCGCGAAGCCCAGCAGGCCGGGCGCGAGCCACGCGACGGTCGCGGCCATGCCCGCGACCCCGCCCGGGGTGAACGTGGCGAAGAACGCCTGCACGGCGTCGCTCGCCGCTACGAGCGCCGCCACCCCGACCGCGGTCACGGTGAGGACGATCCTGGTCGTGGGTGCCACGAGCCGGGAGAACCCGGCGTGGTCGCCGAGCGACGCACGCTCCGCGAGGCGCGGAAACGTGCTCGTCGCGAGAGGCACGGCGAGCACGGCGTACGGGAGGACGTAGACGGCCTGCGCGTACTGGTACACGGGGAACGCGCCGTCGCCGCCCCACCGGTTCGCCGCCCACAGGATGGCGAGCGACGCGACCTGCTGCGCGACGACGGCCCCGACGCCCGCCAGAGCGAGCCGGCGGGCCCGTGCCGCCTGGCCCGGCGGGAACCGGAACGTGAGGCGGAGCGACGTGCCCGTGCGCCACGCGGGGACGAACAGGGGCAGCGACATCGCGGCCACACCCGCCGTGGTCCCCCACGCGAGCCAGGCGAGCGCGGACCGCGACGCCGCCGCGACGTCCGTGGGGTCGGCGTCGAGGTGGCCGAACACCAGGTAGGCGCCGATCACGACGACGCTCGAGAGCATGGGCGCGGCGGCCGGCCAGAAGAACCGCTTGTGCGCCTGCAGCACGCCCGAGAGCACGAACCCGACGCCGTACAGCGGGATCTGGAGCGCGAACACCCGCAGGAAGTAGGTCGTCGTCGCGGCGGTCTCGCCGTGTCCGACGTGCGGGATCAGGGAGGCGATCGGGCCGGCGAACACGAGCATCACGAGCCCGAGGGGCACGAGCACCACGAGCGCCCACGTCAGAAGAGCCGACGCGGAGCGGTTCACGTCGAGCCGCGCCCGGCGCGCGATGGCCCCCGCGAGGACCGGGACGACGGCTCCGGCGAGCGCACCGCCCGCCGCGACCTCGTACAGGATGTTGGGCAGGAGGTTCGCGCTCGCGTAGGCCGTGCCGACCCCGACGGTACCGACCTCGGAGGCCTGGACGAGCTGGCGTGCGAAGCCCAGCAGCCGGCTCGCGATCGTCACGACCGTGATGAGCAGCGCGGCGCCCGCCAGGCTCTGCGTCGCGCCCCGCAGCCGTGCGGGGACGCTCACCCCCGGCGCCCGAGCCGGTCGAGGGCCCGGAGCGCGGGCGTCCGGTCGATCACGGCGGAGAAGCTCACGCGCTCGCTCGCGACCGTGAGCCCGACGACGCCCGCGAGGACCGCGACCCGGGCGGCGCGCGGCAACCCGGTCGCCTGGACCCCCACGAGGGCGCCCAGCGCGTTCGCACCGCCGTCGCCGAGCATGTCGCGCTCGGCGAGGTCGCGGGACGCGGCAGCCGCGGCGGAGCCCAGGACCGGTCCGGCCGCCGCCGCCGTCGACGGCGCGAGCGGCGCGAGCAGCACGGACGCACCGGCGGCAGCCTTGAGCGCCCGCCCGGGGCGCAGGTCGAGCAGGTTGAGCAGGTTCGCCGTCCCGGCGACCAGGGCCGTGTCCACGACGATGTCGAACGCGCGGCCGCCTGCCCCCTCTCGCCCGCGGGAGCCCCGGACGCACGCGGCGACGAAGGCCGTCGCCCCGATGCCCAGGACCTTGAGGCCACCGGTCGTCAGCTCACCGTGCGCGAGCGCCCCCAGGTGACCGCGCAGGCCCTTGGTCCGGCGCGACGTGTCCTCCGCGAGATCGTCGACCACGCCGAACGCCGCTCCCCCGGCCGTCGCGAGCACGGCCGCCGCGCCGACACGACCGTCGAGCGCGGTCACCGCTCCCGCCGTCAGCCCCGCCGCGACCGACGGGCCCTCGAGCATGCTCACGGGCTCGCCGCGGTGGTTGGTCCGTTCCCAGCGTTCGGCGCCGCCCGGCACGCGCCGCGCGACGAGCGCACGGGCCGCGACGGTCGCCGCTGCGGCGGTCGCGGCGCCCGCGAGCGCCCGGCCGAACCCTGCCCGCGCCACCGTCAGCCCTTCTTCGAGTCGGTCGTGGCGGCGGGGCGCGGAGGCAGGGCCTGTGTGGCGCCGTCGTCGAAGCCGTAGTGACCGACGGTGCCCTGCGCCTGGTCGGCGAGCGCGAGCGGCACGCTGACCTGACCGATGAGGGTCGCGACGCCGCTGACGGTGCTCACCAGGACCTGGAGGTCGCCGTCGTGACGGACCGCGGCGACCAGGCTGTCCGACTCGCCCGCGGGCCCGGCGACGATCGTGCCGGGGACGCTCGTGTGCAGCGCCACGACCACCTCCTCCTCGCGTGCCTGCGCAAACGCCAGGCTCTTCGCGTCCGTCGGCGCGGTCGTGCCGTCCGTGTCGGGCTGGGAGTCGGCCGATCCCGCGAGCACGAGCAGCGCGGTCGAGGCGACGGTCGGCGTCCGCTCGACCGTCACGAGCTTCGCGTCGGCGAGCGCCTTGAGCGTCGTCCGTGCCGCCGCCGCGAGCTGGTGGTCCGTCGCGCTCGTCGACATCGTCAACGACAGTGCGAGCGCCTGGGCGAGCTGCTGCTCCTCGGACGCCGTCGTGTCGAGCGGCAGGCCCGCCGCGAGCGCGGCTTCGACGCCCTGCTTGCGCGCGTCGGCGCCGGACTCGCTGAGCCACGCGGACTCGAGCCGGATCCGGCCGCGCACGTCGGCACCCGAGGCCTTGAGCTGGGTGGAGACGGCCTTGAACTCGTCGTCGAGGTCCGGACTGACCTCCACGACCGTGACCTGGTCGTCGGCGAGCACCCCGTCGAGGACCGTCGGCGCGAGCGCTCCGATGGCTGTCGTGCCGCGGTCCGCGGAGGTCCGCGCGTCGTCGAGGTCCGTGCGGAGCTGCTCCTTCTCGGCGCGCAGCGACGACACCTGCCCACTGAGCTGGTTGCCGATGGACTCCTTGAGCGGGCCGGCGCCGAGGATGATCCCCACCGCGAGCGCGAGGAACACGGAGATCAGGGAGACGACGTGGTACCGGAAGTTGATCACGGAGCGCTTTCTGGGTCACGGTCGGGCGGCGCCGACGAGGGTTCGGGTCCGGGGCAGGGGCGGCAGGCTCGCTCGACCTGCCGTCCCAGGGGGGCTCAGCCGCCGAAGAGCGAGCGGACCCACGACCAGACGTCGTCGAACCGCGCCCCGAGGAGGCCGAGCAGGGTCTGCCCCGCGGCGGTCGCGGCGAGCGCCGCCACGACGGCGAGGAGGCCCGCGAGCGAGAGCAGGACGAGCTGGACGTTCGAGATCGTCGAGCGGTACAGCCGGGACACGCCCTTGGCGTCGACGAGCTTGCTGCCGACACGCAGGCGCGTGAGGAACGTGCTGGCCATGCCGGCGCGGCCCTTGTCGAGGAACTCGACGAGCGTCGCGTGGGTGCCGACCGCCACGATCACCTCGGCGCCCTTGTCGTCGGCGATGAGCATCGCGATGTCCTCGCTCGTGCCCGTCGCCGGGAAGACGACGGGGTCGACGCCGAGCTCCTGGACGCGCTCGAGGCCGGGTGCGCGGCCGTCACGGTAGGCGTGCACGACGATCTCCGCGCCGCACGCGAGCGCGCGGTCGGAGACGGAGTCCATGTCCCCGACGATGAGGTCGGGCTTGAACCCCTCGTCGAGGATCGCGTCGGCCCCGCCGTCCACCCCGACCAGCACCGGGCGGTAGTCGGTGATGTACGGGCGCAGGATCTGCAGGTCCTCGCGGTAGTGGTAGCCCCGCACGACGATGAGGACGTGCCGACCGTCGATCGGCGTGCTGATCTCGGGCACGCCGACGCCGTCGAGCAGGAGGTCCTTCTCACGGATCAGGTACTCCATGGTGTTGGCCGCGAAAGCCTCGAGCTCGGCGGACAACCCCTCGCGCGCGGCGTCCATCGCCTCGAGCACGCTCGAGACGTCCTGACCCTTCCCGGACGCGACGAGCTCGCCGCCCGCGTACACGTCGTCCCCGTCGACGCGCACCCGGGTGCCCTCGCGCAGCGCCATGATCGCGGGACCCAGGTCGTCGACGAGCGGGATGCCCGCCTCGACGAGCACCTGCGGACCGAGGTTCGGGTACCGGCCCGAGATGGAACGCGCGGCGTTGAGGACGGCGGCCGGGCGCGCCGACACGAGGGCGTCGGCCGCGACGCGGTCGATGTCCTCGTGGTCGATGACCGCGACGTCCCCCGGTGCGAGCCGCTTCGTCAGCGCCTTGGTGCGCCGGTCGATCCTCGCGGGGCCCTGGACGTCGCTCGCGTCCTGGTCGGACGGCGGCCTGCGCAGCGTGAGTCTCATCGGGGCTATCGTCCCACGTCCGGCGCGGCGGCCGGCCGCCCGGCCTCCAGCAGCTCGGCGGCGTGCCGCAGTGCGGCGTCCGAGTCCTCCTGGCCCGAGAGCATGCGCGCGAGCTCACGGACCCGCTCATCTCCGACGACGGCGCGCACGTCCGAGGCGGTGACCGGCAGCGACTCGCCCGCGGACGGGTCGTCGCTCGTCGACTTGGCGACGACGACGTGGGTGTCCGCGAAGGCCGCCACCTGGGCGAGGTGCGTGACGACGATCACCTGCGCCCGGCGTGCCAGCTCGGCGAGCCTGCGGCCCACCTCGACCGCCGCCCGACCGCCGACGCCGGCGTCGACCTCGTCGAACACGAAGGCCGGCAGAGGCGCGTCCGTGCCGTCCCCGTGCCGCTCGGCGAGCGCGACCTCGATGGCCAGCATGACGCGCGACAGCTCGCCCCCCGACGCGCCCTTGCCCAGCGGCCGCGCGGGCGCGCCGGCGTGCGGCACGAGCTCGAGCGTCACGACGTCGGCGCCCCACGCCCCCAGCTCGTCCGCCTCGGCGACCCGCACCTCGAGTCGCGCGCCCGCCATGGCGAGGCCCGCGAGCTCCGTGGTCACCGCCTCGGCGAGCTCGTCCGCGGCTCGGCGCCGTCCGGCCGTGAGCTCCGCGGCGAGGCGCTGCAGCTCGTCGTCCAGCGCGCCGAGGCGCTCCCTGGCCTCCTCGACGCGGCTCCCGTCGTCCTCGAGGTCCAGCAGGCGCAGGCCGGCGTCACGTGCCCAGGCCAGGACCTCGTCGATCGTCGTGCCGTAGGACCTCGTGAGCGCCGTCAGAGCCGCGCGACGCTCGTGCGCGCTCTCGAGCGCCGCCGGGTCGGCCTGGAGGTCCGAGACGTACGAGGCCAGCTCGGTCGCGGCATCCTGCAGCGCGTACGCCGCCTCGTGGACGCGCGCCGCGAGCCCTGCGAGCGCCGGGTCCTGGCCGGCGGCTCCGTCGAGGGCGCGCCATGCCTGGTCGAGCAGCACGACGGCGCCCGCCTGGGCGTCCGCCTCCTCGAGCCCGGTGAGCGCGTCGTGCGCGAGCTGGGCGGCCGTGCGCAGGTCCTCGACGTTCGTGAGGCGCGCGACCTGGGCGTCGAGCGCCCCGTCCTCGCCGGGCTGCGGGTCGACCCGCTCGACCTCGGCGAGCCCGAGCCGCAGCAGCTCGGCCTCGCGTGCGCGGTCCTGCGCCGCGCCCGTGAGCTCCTCGAGCCGGGCCGCGACCGCGGCACGCTCGGTCCAGGCGGTGCGGTACCGCCCGAGCGTCGCCGCGTGCGCTGCGCCGGCGAACGCGTCGAGGGCCCCGCGCTGCTGGGCGGGTGCCCGCAGGCGCAGCTGGTCGGCCTGGCCGTGCACGGTCACGAGCTCCGCGGCCAGGTCCGCCAGGACGGCCTGCGGCACCCCGCGACCGCCCACGTGCGCGCGTGACCGCCCCTCCGCGGCGACCGTGCGCACGACGACGACCGTGCCGTCGTCGTCGAGCGTCCCGCCCGCCTCGTCGACGACGGCGGCCGCGGGCGAGCCCTCCGGGACGCGCAGCCGCCCTTCCGCGACGGCCTTCTCGGCGCCGGGACGCACCGTCGCCGGGTCCGCACGCCCACCCATGAGCAGCGACAGGCCGGTGAGCAGCATCGTCTTCCCTGCCCCGGTCTCCCCCGTGATGACGGTGAGGCCGGCGCCGAGCCCGATCCGGGCGGAGTCGATGACGCCGAGGTTCTCGATCGAGATCTCCTCGAGCACTCAGTCCTCCTTCCCTGCCGTCGGGCTCTCGTGCGCCGCGCGCGACGCCGCGAGCTGGCGCCAGCCCACGACGGGCAGCGCGAACTTGTCGACGAGCCGGTCCGTGAAGGGCGCCCGGTTCAGGCGCGCGAGCCGGATCGGCTGCGGGCCGCGACGCACCTCGACCCGCGACCCGACGGGCATGTCGACCCGTCGCCGCCCGTCGCAGGTGAGCATGCCAGGCGACACCGACGTCGTGAGGATCTCGAGCCCGAGCGACGACGACGGCCCCACGACGAGCGGGCGGGCGAACAGCGCGTGCGCGGCGATCGGCACGAGCAGCATCGCGTCGACGTCGGGCCAGACGACCGGTCCCCCCGCGGAGAACGCGTGCGCCGTCGAACCGGTCGCCGTGGACAGCACGACACCGTCGCACCCGAACGACGACAACGGTCGCCCGTCGACGGCGATCGCCACCTCGATCATGCGCGACCGGTCGGCCTTCTCGAGGGTCGCCTCGTTGAGCGCCCAGCCGCGCAGCGGCTCGTCCTCCCCCGGACGTGTCACGGTCACCTCGAGGACACCGCGCTCCTCGACCGTGTACTCCCCTGCGGCGAGCCGCTGTACCGCCAGACGCAGATCCTCCCGGTCGAACTCGGCGAGGAAACCGACGTGTCCCAGGTTCACCCCGAGCAGCGGCACGCCCGTGCCGTGCGTGAGCTCAGCCGCACGCAGGATCGTCCCGTCGCCTCCCAGGACGAGGACCAGCTCGGCGTCGCCCACGCCCTCGCGCGAGCGCACCACGTCGACGGGGTCCCCGAACGCCTCGGCGAGGTCGTCGTCGTGCAGGACCGCCTCGAAGCCCGCCGCCTGCAGCTCACGGATCGTCTCGGTGAGGGCCGCGAGCGCCTCCGGCCGCCCGCCGTGCGCCACGATGACCACCTTGCGTGCGCTCACGCGCCCACCCCCTCGTCGTTGTCGTCGTGGTCGAGCTCGGTGCCGACGGCGTAGGCCGTCGGCGTCGGCGGTGCGCTCCAGTCGTCGGTCGCCGGCTCCACGCGCGCCGCGACCGCAGCGCGGACGGCATCACGCAACCCAGGCGAGGGTTCGTCCGGGCCTCCAGGCGCCCGGCCCAGGACCGATGCCGGACGCACCAGCAGGAGGAAGAACTCGCGGTTGCCGTGCGGGCCCGGCAGTGCGCTCGGCACGACGGCGCGCACGGTCCACCCGGACCGCGCCGCCGCCTCGGCGACGCCCAGCACCGCGTCCTCGCGCAGCGCAGGGCTACGCACCACGCCGCCCGCACC
The DNA here is from genome assembly GCF_009429125.1 of Luteimicrobium xylanilyticum. Taxonomy (GTDB): domain Bacteria; phylum Actinomycetota; class Actinomycetes; order Actinomycetales; family Cellulomonadaceae; genus Luteimicrobium; species Luteimicrobium xylanilyticum. The sequence goes on along the minus strand of NZ_CP045529.1, from coordinate 1,769,047 downwards.
GAGCCGGTCGCGCCCGACCTCGAACTGCGGCTTGACCAGGAGCAGCGCAGAGCCGTCGGCTGCGGCCACCCGCCCCACGGCGGGCAGCACGTGCCCGAGCGAGATGAACGACAGGTCACCCACGACGACGGCAGGGGGCTCGCCCAGGTCCGCCTTCTCGAGGTCGCGAGCGTTCACGCCCTCGCGCACGTCGACGCGGTCGTCCGTCCGCAGCCGGTCGACGAGCTGGTCGTGCCCGACGTCCACGGCCACGACACGGCGCGCCCCGCGGCGCAGCAGCACGTCGGTGAAGCCACCGGTCGAGGCGCCGAGGTCGAGGCAGGCGGCGTCGGCTACCGGCACCTCGATCCCCGCCGCGTCGAGCGCGGCGAGGGCACCCTCGAGCTTGTGCGCGGCGCGCGAGGCCCAACCGGCGTCTCCCGCGGGCCGGTCGACCTCGAGGTCGCCGTCCGCGCGCGCCGCAGGACGCGTCACGGTCGCACCGCCGACGCGCACCCGTCCCGCAGCCACCAACGCCGCGGCCTCACGCCGTGACCGCGCCAGCCCGCGGCGGACCAGCTCGGCGTCGAGCCTTGCCGCCACGTGTCAGCCCTCGGTCTCCGACAGGCGATCCTGCAGGGCCGCGTGCACCGCCTCGAAGACCGCGACCTGCTCGCGCAGGGGGAGCTCGCCCACCTCGCGCAGCCGGCCGACGGCGCCGTCGACCGTCTCGTCCCCGGTCGGGGCGTCGTACACGGCGTCGCTGGTCATCTGCTCTCCCGTCGGTGTGGCCGCGGCCGGGCCGCGGCGTTGCTCCTTGTCACGCTGCCGTGCGCCCTGCGTCCGCTCTCCGAGGGAGCGGACGGCAACGGTTCCGGCGGCACAACGCTACCCGTCCGATGCCCCCTCGCGGGCGGAACCCACAGCCAGCGCAGGGACCGTGTCGGCGTCGAGGGCCTCGCCGCGGTCCACCGCGTCCCATGCGGCCGCGCACGCGGCACGGGCTGCGTCGACACCGTCGCCGCGGACCTCGAGCGCGCCGTCGACGACGCGCGCGCCGGCGCCACGGCACGCCCACCACGCCTCGGCGCGGGTGGGCAAAGGATGGGCCTCGGTGAGCGCGCGGAGGTCCGCGCCCAGGTAGTCGGGGCGCTCGCCCGGGCGCGCCAGCACCGCGTCGCGCGCCGAGCTGACACCCGTGAGCACGTGCAGGCCGGGGTACCCGGCGGCACGCGCCCCCGCGAGATCGGTGTCCAGCCGGTCCCCGACGACGAGCGGCGACCGTGCACCCGTGCGCTCGACCGCGAGCCGGTACATCGTGGGCTCGGGCTTGCCGGCGCTGTCCGGCCGCACGCCCGTCGCCGCCTGCACCGCACCGACCAACGCCCCGTTCCCGGGCGCGTAGCCCCGGTCCGTGGGCAGCGAGAAGTCGAGGTTGGTCGCCACGAACCACGCCCCGCCGGCCACCGCGTACGCGGCCTCGGCGAGATCCGCCCAACCGAGCGTCGGCGCGAAGCCCTGGATGACGGCGTCGGGCCGGTCGGTCGCCGACTCGACGACGACGTAGCCCGCGGCCCGGACAGCCGTGTGCAGGCCGGCGCCGCCGACGACGAGGACGCGCGCGCCGGGTGCGAGCCGCGTCGTGAGGAGCGCAGCACCCGCCTGCGCGGCCGTGAACACCTCGTCGGGCCGGGTCGCGATCCCGAGCGAGGTCAGCTGCTCGGCGACCGTCTCCGGCTCGCGCGAGGCGTTGTTCGTCACGAACTGCAGCGCGAGCCCGCCCTCTCGCGCCCGCGTCAGGCTAGACGCAGCGTGCGGCACCGGTTCGTGCCCCTTGTAGACGACGCCGTCCAGGTCCACGAGCGCGATGTCGTGGAGCTCGACGAGAGGCCGGTCCGAGCCACGGAGCCCGGCGCTCACCGAGCGCCCTCGTCGGAGGATGCGTCGTCGGAAGGCCCGCTGTCGACCGCGACCTCCGCGTCACCGGGCTCCGGGTCCGCGGTCAATTCCTCGTTGGCACGCTCCTCGTCCGCGTCGGCCTGGTCATCGTCCTCCTCGAGGTCGACGACGACGATCTCGTCGTCGGGCTCGCCGAGCACGAGCCGGAGCGCCGCCGCCTCGTCGGTGCGCCCGAGCGCGTCGAGGACGTCCGCCCGCACCTCGTCCACCCGGTGCCGCAGCTCGACGCTCGGCACATCGCGTGCCGGGATCGAGTCGACGACCGCGAGGGCGGCCTCCGCCTGGCCCAGGTCGAGGCGGGCGCCCGCCACGACGAGCGCGAGCTCGGTCCGTCCGGACGCGTCGAGCGTCTCGGCCTCGGGAGAGCGTGCGAGGTCGAGCGCGCGCTCGGGACGCCCCAGCCCGCGCTCCGCATCGGCCATCACCGGAAGGTGCTCGGACGAGCCGTTGAGCCGGCGGACGGTCCGCAGCTCGCGGAGCGCCTCCGCGTAGTTGCCGAGACGGTACGCGGCGAGGCCGGCAGCCTCACGCACGACGTCGATGCGCCCGGCCCGGCGCACGGCAGCCTGCGCGTGCTCGTAGGCGAGCTCCGGGTCGGTGTCGAGCAGTCGCCCCGTCATCACCAGGTGCCGCCCGACGGTCTCCGCGTTGTCCTTCGTGAGCCCGCGGAGGCGGCCACGGACGTCACGATCGAGCTGAGAGATCGTCACGTCGTCCGGGAGCTCGGGACCGCGCGGCCGGTCCTCGAAGGCACGGGGCGGGCGGGACTCGCGCGACGAGCGGTCGTCGCGGTCCCGACGGGGTCCACCCCGGCGGTCAGCCGCACCACGGTCGTGGGCGCCACCACGGCTCGGGTAGGACGTGCCGCGGTTCGGACGACTGCCCCCGCCGCGAGCCCCCTCGTATGCCCCGGCTCTCGCCTGGCGATCGTCCCCGCCTCGCTCACCCTCACGGCGCGGCCGGTCGAATCGTTGCCCCTCGCTCCGCCGATCGGCCGCGCCACGGTCGTCTCGTGAGGACGAGAATGCGCCGGTCCCGCGTCGCGGCCCTCGTTCAGCGTCGAACGGGCGGCGTTCGCGTCCGGTGCCGGCTCCGCGCTCGCCGCGACGTGCACTCGAGCCGGTAGCACCCGGTCCGCGACGGTCTGCGTTCCCTCCGCCGTACCGCCTGTCGTCGCCGTACGAACCTCGACGGTCGCCACCACGGTCTCCACGCTCGTCGCCCGAGCGTGCGCCGCGGTCGGGCCGGCGACCCTCGTCGTCGCGCCGCCACGCCGGCCGATCCGCACGGTCGTCCCGCCCGTAGGAAGGGCGACGATCGCCGTCGCCTCGTCCGTACTGCGGTCGAGCGGCCGAGCGCGACCCGCGGCCCGGCTGGTCGCCGTCGCCCCGGCCGTAGCCACGACGCGCGCCGTCACCCCGCGATCCGGACCCGTCGCCCGTCCGCGCGTGCCCGTTCCCCTCACGCGCGTACGACGAACCTCCTTGACCGCGTCCGCGCGCGTCGCCGCCCCGGCGATCGTACGAGGAACGGTCGCGCCGTCCCGCCGCGTCGGGCCGCCCGGCGCCGCGCCCGTCACGACCACGCCGCTCTCGTCCGTCAGACTCTCGACGCTCTACGGATCCCTCGCGTCGACGGCGCTCGTCCTCGCCTCGGTCCGACCTGGCCGGCTGATCGCTCACGTGGGTAGCTCCTCGTTCCGTGCGCGTGTCCGCGGGTCACCCCGACGCGCTTCGCTGTTCTTGATCCTGTCGTGCGCTTGGTGGCGCCGCGCGCCGGGGGCGTTCCGCAGGCCGAGAGGCACGCATGATCTCGGTCGCTACGAGGGGATGACGTTCCTCCCTACCGGGCCCGCCCGGACCGCGCCCCGGCACGGTCCCGAGAACTCCGCAGAGACGCCCGGGGCACTCGCATGCCTGCGGAGCTCAGGGAATCGACATGCAGGAGCCATTCTCCCATGGCGCGCGACCTGGACCTGCGCGCCCGGCCGAAATCCCTCTCAGAGGGCGTCTGTGAACTCGTGACCAGGGTGGGTGTGATGTCCGGTATGTGAGGAACTCCTGGTAGAAGTGGGGTTGTCGAGACCGACCGCTGCTACCAGGAGTTCGCGTGCCAGTATCCCCGAAGTGTGGTTGTTCGTCGTGCCCGGCCCACCGCGGGCGCCCGGGCACGCCGGGCCGGCGCCATTTCTACCCGTCGTCGTCGATCACGGACGCCCAGTGGGCACTGATCGAGCCTTGGTTGCCGGCGCCGGGGAACACGGGCGGCAAGTGCGTGTAGTCAAGTCTTCTGGCCCCACTTGTCGTCGTGAATTCTGGCCCCTGCACGGTAGTGCTACTTGTTGCGTGGGGCGCGTGTTTTGGTGATGCGGAGGCGGTAGGACTCGGTCCCGGTTTGCAGGATGTGGGCGTTGAAGGTCACGCGGTCGACGATCGCGGCGACGAGCCTGGGGTCGGGGAACACGGTGCCCCATTCGCTGAAGGGCAGGTTGGTGGCGATCGCGATGGAGGACCTCTCCTCGCGTTCGGTGATGATCTGGAAGAGGAACTCGGCGCCGCGGGGGTCGGCGTGGACGTAGCCGAGCTCGTCGAGCAAGAGCAGGTCCAGGCGCGCGTAGCGGGCCACGGTGCGGGCCAGTTGCCGGTCGTCGGCTGCTTCGACGAGCTCGTTGATGAGGTTCGCGCAGGTGGTGTAGCGCACGGCCTTGCCCAGCTCGCAGGCCGCGATGCCGAGCGCGATGAGCAGGTGGGTCTTGCCAGTGCCCGAGTCACCGAGCAGGACCACGGGTTCGCCGGCGTCGAGGTAGGTTCCGGTGGCCAGGGCGGCGAGGGTCGCACCGTCGACCGCGGAACGGGAGGTGTCGAAGTCCGCGAGGCGTTTGGTGCGGGGGAACTTGGCTTCCTTGATCCGCCTGGCGCGGCGGCGTTCGGCGCGGGCGTCGACTTCCGCGGTCAACACGTCGGCGAGGTAGGCCAGGTGGGTGCGCTGCTCACGCAGCGCGCCGGCGGCCAGGGGCCCGGCCTCGGCGCGCACGGTCGGCAAGAACAGGTCCCTGGTGGCGACGTTGATCGCGGCCAGGGCGGCGTCCTCGCTGGTCATCGGTCGCTCCCGGTGAGCAGGGTGTCGTAGCCGTCCAGGGTCGGGGCGGGCCGGTCGTAACGGGCCACGGCGCCGAGGTCGATCACGGGCGCGACGGGTGGTTCGGCGCCGCGGCGGGCATCGATGATCACGCAGGCCGCCTCGATCACCCCGGTGTCAACGGCGGTGCGCATCGCGGCCTCGAGTGCCGCGGCGGGCAGGGTGCGCTGGGCCAGGAGGATCTCGATCAGGTCCCTCGTGCCCGGCCCGTCTCCGCGTTTGGCCCGGGCCGCGTCCCAGTAGGCCTGGTGCGCGAGCGTGAACACCCCGGCCTTCTTGGCCTGCTCGAGAGCGCTCGCGCCCGGTAGCGCGCCGGGCTTCCTTGCGAGGATCTCCAGGTAGTGGTCCAGGTCCAGGACATCGACGTACTTCGCGGTGGCCCGCTCGTGGGTGGCCACGGTCTGGGCCCCGTCGCAGACCTCGACGCTGGTCGCGCCCAGGCGCACGGTCAGGCGCCGGGCGACGTAACGCACCGGGACCGAGTAGTAGGCCTGACGCACGCACACCCGCGACCGTGAGTCGACCTTCGCGGACAAGATCGTCGCCGGGTCGAACCCCTCACCGGGCAGCGGCAACAGCGCCTGGGCCTCGGCGGCGAACTCGACCCCCACGCATGCGTGGTGCCCGGTGATCACCCGGTCGTCGTCCGCGTCGTCACCCGCGGCGATCAGATCGTTCAGGGCGCCCATCGAGGCCACCTGCGGCACGGGCGTCAGGTGGCGGCGGCGGAACCGGCCGATCTCGCCCTCGATGCCGCCCTTCTCGTGGGCCCCTTCCTTGCCCGGGATACAGAAGAACGAGTCGAACCCGTAGTGGCTGCGCAACGCGGTGAACCGGTCGTTCTCCTCCCGGTCACGACCCTTGAGGATCCGGACCACCGCGGGCTTGAGGTTGTCATACCGGACCCGGGCCGGCACTCCACCGAAGTAGGCCAAAGCACGCACGTGCCCCTCCAAGAACGCCTCGGACGCCTGGTTCGCGAACCCGTAGTGGAACGCCTTGCCCGACGCGGACAGCCGCATCGCGAACATCCAGACCTTCACGTCCGCTCCCGCGAGCAAGACGTGGAACTCCCCGAAGTCGACCTCGGCCTCCGCGCCCGGGTCGTGGGCCTGCGGGACGAACACCTCGACCTTGTCCAAGCCCAACTCACGGCGCCGCACGGCGACATACCGCGAGACGCTGACCTCCGACACGTCCGCCCCGTGCTCAGCCACGAGCCGCTGCCAGACCCGCCGGGCCGTGTGCCGCTGCTTGACAGGTGCCGCCGCGTCCGCGACCAGCCAGGCGTCGATCACGTCCCGGAACGGGTCGACCGCGGGCCGGCCCCGCGGCGAGTACTCCTTACGCGCAGGCGGGACCGGCGAGGCCAACGCCGCCCGCACCGTGCGCCTGTGGACCTTGTGCCGCGCAGCGAGCTCCCGGATCGAGAGCCCCTCCCGGCGGTGATCAACACGGATCTCCTCGAACAGCTCCACCCTGGACCTGACCATCCCGACCTCCCCGACAACCCTTGTCGAGAAGATCTGAACCCCGGGGTGGGGCCAACATTCGTGACGACACGCGAACCCACCCGACCCGCGCACCCACGACCCCAAACGGGGCCAGAATCCGCGACGAAACCGGCACCAGGTGGGGCCACTTCAGGTGACCACACTCAGGCAAGGGCGGACGGGCCGAGAAGTGGGACCGGCGTCTGGTCCTGGACGCGGTCTTCTACCTGATCCGGGGCGGGATCTCCTGGCGTCAGCTACCGGCCGACTTCCCGCCGTATCAGACGGTGTATGCCCGGTTCCGGGCCTGGTCACGGGCCGGGGCATGGTGCCGGGTCTACGCCGCACTGCGTGAACGAGCCCGAGCCCGGGACGGTCGCGGGCCGTGGCCGACCGCGGCAGTGATCGACTCCCAGACCGTGCGCGGTGCCGACACCGTCCCGAACGCCTCCAGCGGGTATGACGCAGGCAAGAAGACCAAGGGCCGCAAGCGACATCTCGCGGTAGACACCGGCGGCCTCCTGCTCGCGGTGGTCGTCACGGTCGCGTCGTTGCAGGACCGTGACGGCGCGTTCCGCATCACCGCACGCCTGCGCGAGGCGTTCTCCACGATCGAGCTGGTCTGGGCCGACGGCGGGTACGCGGGCAGATTCGTCACCGACGCGAAGAAGATCTGGAACCTCGCGATCGGCGTGGTCAAACGCCCCGAGGCCGCCAAAGGCTTCGTCCTGCTCCGCCGCCGCTGGGTCGTGGAACGCACCTTCGCATGGCTGACCAAGCACCGCCGCCTCGTGCGCGACTACGAGACCCTGCCCGAGGTCCACGAAGCCATGATCTGGGCCGCATCGACCTGGCAACTGAGCCGACGCCTCACCCGCTGACCGAGTTCCCAGACGCCCTCTCAGGCCATCGACGACGCCGACAGCCGTACGCGTCCCCGTCGAGCCGGGCCTCGCGGTGGAGCCCGTCGGTCTGGTCGGGTGCGGATATGCCGAAGGCCACCCCGGGTGGGGTGGCCTTCGGTTGAATGGGTGTTCGGCGGCGTCCTACTCTCCCACCCCGTCACCAGGGCAGTACCATCGGCGCTGAAGGGCTTAGCTTCCGGGTTCGGAATGGGACCGGGCGTTTCCCCTTCGCTATGACCGCCGTAACTCTATGAACCTGTTCGGGGCCCTGCCCCCGGGGTGTGTGTCCCGGGGGTGGGTGTGCCGGTGGCTCTAGAACCGCACAGTGGACGCGAAACATGACATGTTGTTGGTAAGTTGTCGGCTGATTAGTACCGGTCAGCTCCACGGGTCTTTGGTCCCCGCTTCCACATCCGGCCTATCTACCCAGTGGTCTAGCTGGGTGCCTCTCCCCCTTACGGGGTTGGAAACCTCATCTTGAAGCAGGCTTCCCGCTTAGATGCTTTCAGCGGTTATCCCTTCCGAACGTAGCTAACCAGCGGTGCTCCTGGCGGAACAACTGGCACACCAGAGGTTCGTCCGTCCCGGTCCTCTCGTACTAGGGACAGCCCTTCTCAAGTTTCCTGCGCGCGCAGCGGATAGGGACCGAACTGTCTCACGACGTTCTAAACCCAGCTCGCGTACCGCTTTAATGGGCGAACAGCCCAACCCTTGGGACCTACTCCAGCCCCAGGATGCGACGAGCCGACATCGAGGTGCCAAACCATGCCGTCGATATGGACTCTTGGGCAAGATCAGCCTGTTATCCCCGGGGTACCTTTTATCCGTTGAGCGACGGCGCTTCCACAAGCCACCGCCGGATCACTAGTTCCGACTTTCGTCCCTGCTCGACCTGTCAGTCTCACAGTCAAGCTCCCTTGTGCACTTGCACTCGCCACCTGATTGCCAACCAGGCTGAGGGAACCTTTGAGCGCCTCCGTTACATTTTAGGAGGCAACCGCCCCAGTTAAACTACCCACCAGGCACTGTCCCTGATCCGGATCACGGACCGAGGTTAGGAGTCCAGAGCGACCAGAGTGGTATTTCAACGTTGACTCCACACACGCTGGCGCGTGCGCTTCACCGTCTCCCACCTATCCTACACAAGCCGCACCGAACACCAATACCAAGCTATAGTAAAGGTCCCGGGGTCTTTCCGTCCTGCTGCGCGTAACGAGCATCTTTACTCGTAGTGCAATTTCGCCGAGTTCGCGGTTGAGACAGCGGAGAAGTCGTTACGCCATTCGTGCAGGTCGGAACTTACCCGACAAGGAATTTCGCTACCTTAGGATGGTTATAGTTACCACCGCCGTTTACTGGGGCTTAAATTCTGAGCTTCGCCCCCAAGGGGGCTGACCCGTCCTCTTAACCTTCCAGCACCGGGCAGGCGTCAGTCCGTATACATCGTCTTGCGACTTCGCACGGACCTGTGTTTTTAGTAAACAGTCGCTTCTCCCTGGTCTCTGCGGCCCTCCACGCTAGCCGGCAAGCGGCTTCACGCTTGGGGCCCCCCTTCTCCCGAAGTTACGGGGGCATTTTGCCGAGTTCCTTAACCACGATTCACTCGATCGCCTTAGTATTCTCTACCTGACCACCTGAGTCGGTTTGGGGTACGGGCGGCTAGAACCTCGCGCCGAGGCTTTTCTTGGCAGCATAGGATCACCCTGTTATCCCGCTGATGCGGTCACCATCGGCCCTCGGGCTCCACGAGCAGCGGATTTGCCTGCTGCTCACCCTGCGACCTTGGACGTGGACAACCATCGCCACGCCGGGCTACCTTCCTGCGTCACCCCTGTTAATACGCTTACCTACTACCGGATCGGGTCGCGCGCTAGGCCCACCCAGTGTTCCCGAAGGAACGGCGGGGGGATTCGGGCGCTTAGCATCACCGGGCTCGGTATGGGCGGTTCTTCGCCGGTAGGAGAATCTCAACTCCTTGTCCATCGACTACGCCTGTCGGCCTCGCCTTAGGTCCCGACTTACCCAGGGCGGATTAGCCTGGCCCTGGAACCCTTGGTCATTCGGCGGACGGGTTTCTCACCCGTCTTTCGCTACTCATGCCTGCATTCTCACTCGTGTAGGCTCCACCACTGGGTTACCCCGCAGCTTCACTGCCCACACGACGCTCCCCTACCCATCCACACGCCTGGACCACGAAGGCCTAGCAATATGTGAATGCCACAGCTTCGGCGGTGTACTTGAGCCCCGCTACATTGTCGGCGCGGAATCACTTGACCAGTGAGCTATTACGCACTCTTTCAAGGGTGGCTGCTTCTAAGCCAACCTCCTGGTTGTCTGTGCAACTCCACATCCTTTCCCACTTAGCACACGCTTAGGGGCCTTAGCTGGTGGTCTGGGCTGTTTCCCTCTCGACTACGGAGCTTATCCCCCGCAGTCTCACTGCCACGCTCTCACTTACCGGCATTCGGAGTTTGGCTGACGTCAGTAACCTTGTAGGGCCCATCGGCCATCCAGTAGCTCTACCTCCGGCAAGAAACACGTGACGCTGCACCTAAATGCATTTCGGGGAGAACCAGCTATCACGAAGTTTGATTGGCCTTTCACCCCTAACCACAGGTCATCCCCCAGGTTTTCAACCCTGGTGGGTTCGGCCCTCCACGCGGTCTTACCCGCGCTTCAGCCTGCCCATGGCTAGATCACTTCGCTTCGGGTCTAGACCCAGCGACTATGGTCGCCCTGTTCGGACTCGCTTTCGCTACGGCTTCCCCACACGGGTTAACCTCGCCACTGAGCACTAACTCGCAGGCTCATTCTTCAAAAGGCACGCTGTCACCCCTGCCAAGGAGGCTCCAACGGATTGTAGGCACACGGTTTCAGGTACTATTTCACTCCCCTCCCGGGGTACTTTTCACCTTTCCCTCACGGTACTAGTCCGCTATCGGTCACCAGGTAGTATTTAGGCTTAGCAAGTGGTCTTGCCAGATTCACACGAGATTTCTCGGGCCCCGTGCTACTTGGGATCCCCTTCGGGAGGCCACGCCATTTCGTCTACGGGGGTCGCACCCTCTGTGCCGGGCCTTTCAATGCCCTTCGACTATAACGCGGCTTTCTGACTCCCCGGACCCGTGTCAGCAGATCCAGAAAGGTCCCACAACCCCGCACACGCAACGCCTGACAGCTTTCACACGTGCACGGTTTGGCCTGCTCCGCTTTCGCTCGCCACTACTCACGGAATATCTCTTCCTGCCGGTACTGAGATGTTTCACTTCCCGGCGTTCCCTCCACACACCCTATATATTCAGGTGCAGGTGACCGCACATGACTGCGGCCGGGTTTCCCCATTCGGACATCCTCGGATCACGGTTCGTTTGCCAACTCCCCGAGGCTTATCGCAGGCTACAACGTCCTTCTTCGGCTCCTGGTGCCAAGGCATCCACCCTGTGCCCTTAAAAACTTAACTCAACAACAAAATTGCAGAAACCACGGTCGCACACCCCCGGGCCACCCCCCCAAAAAGAAGGATGACCCCCAGGCATGCTTCGTGTTTCACAAAGATGCTCGCGTCCACTGTACAGTTCTCAAGCAACCGACGATCCCGCAGCTCACCCACACCCCAGGCATGAGATCTCGCCACGGCCCGCACCACAAGGCAACAACCACCACCCGACCAGCCTCACGACCAACCAGGCGACACGCGGCCGCTTCCTCAGGACCCAACAGTGTGCTCACCGGCCCCACCCCGCAGCCGGCCACCACCTTCCACACCCGCACCCCCCCGAAGGAAGACACCAGCAGTACTAGCAGCGACCGCACCCCAGGGCACGACCTCGTCAATGTTCCACCCACGAGCAACCACCCGGCACACGCTCGGCACCGGCATGACCACCAACCACCACCCGACCCCACCAATGGGGACCAGACCAGTAGCCGGCAGCGCTCGACAGAAGCAAAAGCTCCTTAGAAAGGAGGTGATCCAGCCGCACCTTCCGGTACGGCTACCTTGTTACGACTTAGTCCCAATCGCCAGTCCCACCTTCGACCACTCCCCCCACAAGGGTTGGGCCATGGGCTTCGGGTGTTACCGACTTTCGTGACTTGACGGGCGGTGTGTACAAGGCCCGGGAACGTATTCACCGCAGCGTTGCTGATCTGCGATTACTAGCGACTCCGACTTCATGGGGTCGAGTTGCAGACCCCAATCCGAACTGAGACCGGCTTTTTGGGATTCGCTCCACCTTACGGTATCGCAGCCCTTTGTACCGGCCATTGTAGCATGCGTGAAGCCCAAGACATAAGGGGCATGATGATTTGACGTCATCCCCACCTTCCTCCGAGTTGACCCCGGCAGTCTCCCATGAGTCCCCGGCATAACCCGCTGGCAACATGGGACGAGGGTTGCGCTCGTTGCGGGACTTAACCCAACATCTCACGACACGAGCTGACGACAACCATGCACCACCTGTATACGAGTGTCCAAAGAGGCCGCTGTCTCCAGCGGATTCTCGTATATGTCAAGCCTTGGTAAGGTTCTTCGCGTTGCATCGAATTAATCCGCATGCTCCGCCGCTTGTGCGGGCCCCCGTCAATTCCTTTGAGTTTTAGCCTTGCGGCCGTACTCCCCAGGCGGGGCACTTAATGCGTTAGCTGCGGCACGGAACTCGTGGAATGAGCCCCACACCTAGTGCCCAACGTTTACGGCATGGACTACCAGGGTATCTAATCCTGTTCGCTCCCCATGCTTTCGCTCCTCAGCGTCAGTTGCGGCCCAGAGACCTGCCTTCGCCATCGGTGTTCCTCCTGATATCTGCGCATTCCACCGCTACACCAGGAATTCCAGTCTCCCCTACCGCACTCTAGTCTGCCCGTACCCACTGCAAGCCCGAGGTTGAGCCTCGGGATTTCACAGCAGACGCGACAAACCGCCTACGAGCTCTTTACGCCCAATAATTCCGGACAACGCTTGCGCCCTACGTATTACCGCGGCTGCTGGCACGTAGTTAGCCGGCGCTTCTTCTGCAGGTACCGTCACTTGCGCTTCTTCCCTGCTGAAAGAGGTTTACAACCCGAAGGCCGTCATCCCTCACGCGGCGTCGCTGCATCAGGCTTGCGCCCATTGTGCAATATTCCCCACTGCTGCCTCCCGTAGGAGTCTGGGCCGTGTCTCAGTCCCAGTGTGGCCGGTCGCCCTCTCAGGCCGGCTACCCGTCGTCGCCTTGGTAGGCCATCACCCCACCAACAAGCTGATAGGCCGCGAGCCCATCCCCAACCGATAAATCTTTCCAACCCTCACCATGCAGCAAGAGCTCATATCCGGTATTAGCCCCGGTTTCCCGGAGTTATCCCAAAGTCAGGGGCAGGTTACTCACGTGTTACTCACCCGTTCGCCACTGATCCACCCAGCAAGCTGGGCTTCACCGTTCGACTTGCATGTGTTAAGCACGCCGCCAGCGTTCGTCCTGAGCCAGGATCAAACTCTCCGTAAATGTTTCAACGCCAACCACACCCAACCCACAAGGAGCCAGACACAGTCAACAAACCATACGAAGAACACCCACAAAACTGCAGGCGATCAATCAAACTGGCCAGAACCAAACCAACTGGTTCGATTCTCGTCCAAAAAACACCCCCACCAGACCACCAACACCACCGAAGCAGCACCAGCAACCCGACAAGAGTTCATTGGCATTGACTATCAAGCACACTGTTGAGTTCTCAAGAAACGGACGCTCACCCGCTCAAACCCTCCCGGGCTCTCACTGGGGCAACTTCTCCATCTTACCCGACCCCCACCCCACCAGCAAACCGAGCTCGGCATCTTCCGGGGAAGACTCGAACCGCGATCCGCGAGGGAGACGAGGCCCCTGGCCGTCTCCGGACGCAGAGCGACCGTGGAATCGACTTCAGGGGTTGTACCCGGGGGACCAGCCACGCCAGTCGAAACTGGCCTGTCCGTTCCTCCCTGCCGGGCGACGTCGAGAACACTACGGGGAGCACGGGGCGGAGGTCAAATCCCCTTGCGCTCGGGCCCGACGTGACCCACGGGGTCGGCCGACTCACCTGCGGACGACCACGTCGTCGCAGGTCAGACGGCTGGGCGCGGGCCCTTGCGCTCTCCGCCGGCCAGCGCTGCTCCGCCCTCGACCGGTGGGACACCGACGCATGAGGGCCGGGGCGTGCACCGCCCCGGCCCTCATGGTCGTGCCCGTCCGACGTCAGCCTGACGGTGAACGTGTCCCTACGGCCGGCCGGCCGCCTCGGGATCGACCACCGCGAGCGCGAGCGTGCGCTTTCCGCGCCGCAGCAGCGCGTACCTCCCGTGCAGCAGCTCCGCGGGATCGAGGGTCGCGTCCTCCCCCGTCACCTTGACGTTGTTCACGTAGGCGCCGCCCTCGGCGATCGCTCGTCGTGCCGCCGAGCGCCCCGCCACCAGGCCCGCGCCGACGAACGCCTCGACGACGGGCGTCCCCGGCGCGACGTCCACGCGCGGGAGCTCGGCCACGGCTGACGCGAGCGTCGACTCGTCGAGCTCCGCGAGGTCACCGCGGCCGAAGAGCGCCTGGCTCGCCGCGATGACCGCCTTCGTCGCGTCCGGGCCGTGGACGAGGGTCGTGACGTCCGATGCCAGGGCGCGCTGCGCCTCGCGCGCCGCCGGACGCTCCTGGACCGACCGCTCCAGCTCGGCGATCTCCTCCCGCGAGCGGAACGTGAACACCTTCAGGAAGCGGACCACGTCGGCGTCGTCGGCGTTGACCCAGAACTGGTAGAAGGCGTACGGGGACATCATGTCGGGCGCGAGCCACACGGCCCCGCCCTCCGTCTTGCCGAACTTCGTGCCGTCCGCCTTCGTGATGAGCGGCGTCGTCAGCACGTGCACGTGGGCGCCCTCCACCTTGCGGATCAGCTCGACGCCCGAGAGCAGGTTGCCCCACTGGTCGTTGCCGCCCGTCTGCAGCGTCACGCCGTGGTCGCGGTACAGCTGCAGGTAGTCCATCCCCTGCAGGATCTGGTAGCTGAACTCCGTGAAGGAGATGCCGTCCTCCGACGACAACCGCCGCGCCACCGTGTCCTTGGCCAGCATCGTCCCGAGCCGGTAGTGCTTGCCGACGTCACGCAGGAAGTCGATCGCCGACATCGGCGCAGTCCAGTCGAGGTTGTTGACCAACGTCGCCGGGTTCTCGCCCTCCAGGTCCAGGATCGGCGCGATCTGTGCCTTCAGCCGCTCCACCCAGGCCGCCACCGTCTCCTTGTCGTTGAGCACCCGCTCACCCGACTGGCGCGGGTCCCCGATCATCCCCGTCGCACCGCCCACCAAAGCGATGCACCGGTGCCCGGCGAGCTGCAGGTGGCGCAGCAGGATCAGCTGGACCAGGTTGCCGTGGTGGAGGCTCGGCGCCGTCGGGTCGAAGCCGCAGTAGTAGGTGACCGGACCTGCTCCCAGCGCGTCGCGCAGCGCGGCCTCGTCGGTGGACTGCGCCACCAGGCCCCGCCATTGCAGCTCGTCGAGAACGTCGCTCACAACCACTCCTTCGTCCGGCGCCCCACCGGGGCGCGCGCTGGGCGGCCCCGGACGGGCCGCGCTCCTAGTGTGCCGTGTCGGCGCTCCGGAACGCGGCGCCGTTCCGCGCGGCGGCGTTCCACGGAGGGCGCCGGTCGCCGGACCGCCGTGGGCATCAGCGCTTCCGAGCGCGCACTGCGCGGTAGTCCGAGACCGTCGGCTCGTCCGTCAGCCAGTAGCGCCACGGGAAGAGCGCGGCGTCGCCCCCGTCGCCGGAGACCCCCACGCGCGGACCGGTGCGGATCTCCCCGGCCGTGCGCCGGGCGCCGTCTGCCGTTGCGCCGTCCGGCACCGGGAGGTGGACGACGATCGCGCCCGCGGGGTCGGCGAGGTCCGCACCGTACTCGTCGAGGTCGAGGTCGAGCGCGACGGCGAGCCGCGCGGGACCGCGGGCGATCTGCCGGTCCGTGTCGCAGCGTCCCTTAGCGAGGCGACGCGACCGGGCCAGGTCGACGCCGTCGGTGATCTCCCCCGCCCGCAGCAGCACCGCCGACGCGCGGCCCTCGGGTCCGCAGACCACGTTGACGCAGTGGTGAAGACCCAGGTGGCGGTACACGTAGAGCCGCCCGGCCGCGCCGAACATCGCGCGGTTGCGCTGCGAGGGCCCGCGGAAGGCGTGCGACCCGGGGTCGCGCTCGCCGTCGTAGGCCTCGACCTCGGTGACGCGGAGCGTCACGTCGCCGAGCGGGCTCCGCCGGGTGACGAACGCTCCGAGGAGGTCGCGGGCGACGTCGTGCACGTCCCGCTCGAACCAGGCGCGGCGAGGGACGGTGGCGGGGTCGAGGGCCGTCATGCGGCCCTGCCCCAGCCGTCCAACCGGACGTCGGCACGCTCGGCTGTGCCCTCGACCGCGTAGACGTCGCGCTCCTCGCGCATCCACGCGAGCCAGTGCTCGCGCGCGTCCTCGCCGTCGCGTGCGAGCCCGCGGGCCAGGCGGACGTCGTCGGGCGCCTCGACCCACACGAGCAGCGTCGTGAGGCGCGCGAGCCGTCGGGCGCCGGCGCCACAGCCCTCGACGACGAGGAAGGGTGCGCGCGGGACCTCGTGCTCCTCGGCGAACGCGCCGGCCTCCCAGTCGTAGCGTGCGTAGCGGCCGTCGCGACCGTCCGCCCACGGCGCCAGGACCTGCCGGGCGAGCCGGTCCGTCCCCGCACGCAGACCGGACCAGCCCTCGTACAGGTCGTCCATGTGCACGACCTGCGCGGGCAGCGCGTCGCCGAGCTGCGCGGCGAGCGTCGACTTGCCCGAGCCCGCCGGGCCGTCCACGACCACGAGCCGCGCACGGTCCCCCGCGGGGCCGAGACGCGGCTCGCCGTCACGGGTGCGGGTCACGAGCTCCGCGAGGACCACCGGGGACACGCTCACGCGCTCAGGCCCCGGCGTCCTGCGGCGCGGGCGGTCAGTCCTGCGCCCACACGCGGTACTCCGCCGAGCGGGCGCGGGCCGCGTCGAGCTGCTCCGCGACCCGGGCGGGAGCCGTTCCGCCGACGGCGTCGCGCGAGGCGAGCGAGCCCTCGACGCTGAGCACGGCGCGCACGTCGGGCGTGAGGTGCTCGGAGATCTCCGCGAGCTCGGCGTCCGTGAGGTCCCACAGCTCGATGCCGCGGTCCTCGCAGAACTTCACGCACGCGCCCGCGACCTCGTGGGCCACGCGGAACGGCACCCCCTGGCGCACCAGCCACTCGGCGATGTCGGTCGCCAGCGAGAAGCCCTGCGGTGCGAGCGCCGCCATGCGATCGGTGTCGAACGTGAGCGTCCTGACCATGCCCGCGAACGCCGGCAGCAGGACCGCGAGCGTGTCGACCTGGTCGAACACCGGCTCCTTGTCCTCCTGCAGGTCGCGGTTGTACGCGAGCGGCAGGCCCTTGAGGGTGGCCAGCAGGCCCGTCAGGTCGCCGATCACGCGACCGGCCTTGCCCCGCGCGAGCTCCGCGATGTCCGGGTTCTTCTTCTGCGGCATGATGCTCGAACCGGTCGAGTACGCGTCGTCCAGGCGGACGAAGCCGAACTCCTTGGTGTTCCAGAGGATGATCTCCTCGGAGAACCTCGACAGGTCAATGCCCGTCATCGCCGAGACGAACGCGAACTCCGCGACGACGTCGCGCGACGCGGTGCCGTCGATCGAGTTCTCGACGGGACCGTCGAAGCCGAGGTCCGTCGCGACCGCGACCGGGTCGAGGCCCAGCGACGAGCCCGCGAGCGCCCCCGAGCCGTACGGGGAGCGCGCGGCGCGGACGTCCCAGTCGATCCAGCGGTCGACGTCGCGCAGCAGCGGCCACGCGTGCGCGAGGAGCTGGTGGGCGAGCAGGACGGGCTGCGCGTGCTGCAGGTGCGTGCGCCCCGGCATCGGCGCGCTCGGGTGGGCGGCGGCCTGCTCGACGAGCGCGTCGACGACGTCGAGCACGAGGTTCGCGAGCGTGCGCGCCTGCTCGCGCAGGAAGGACCGCACGAGGGTGGCGATCTGGTCGTTGCGCGACCGGCCGGCGCGGAGCTTGCCGCCCAGCTCGGGGCCCGCCCGCTCGATCAGGCCGCGCTCGAGCGCCGTGTGCACGTCCTCGTCGGCCAGGACCGGGAGGAACTCCCCCGCCGCGACGTCGCGCTCGAGCCGGTCCAGGGCGTCGATCATGCCCGTGAGCTCGTCACTCGTCAGGAGCCCGGCCTGCGCGAGCACCCGGGCGTGGGCCCTCGACCCGGCGATGTCGTACGGCGCGAGGCGCCAGTCGAAGTGCGTCGACTGGCTGAGCGCCTGGAGCTCGCGCGACGGGCCACCGGCGAACCGGCCGCCCCAGAGGCTCACACGCTCCTCCCGCCCCGCCACCGTGCCGCCGGACGACGGCGCGACCTCGGCCGCGCCGTCGTCCGCAGTGCCCTGGGGAGTCTCGTCAGCCATGGCTCAGAGCGCCCCGGTGCCGAAGTCGACGCCGTTGCCGAACTTCACGTCACGAGCGGCCGAGAGCTTGGCCTGGAGGCCGTAGATCTCGATGAAGCCACGGGCCTGCGACTGGTCGAACGCGTCGCCCTCGTCGTAGGTGGCGAGGTTGAAGTCGTACAGCGACGCCTCGCTGCGGCGGCCCGTGACCGTCGCGCGACCGCCGTGCAGCACCATCCGGATGTCGCCGGAGACGTACTTCTGCGTGTCGTCGATGAACGCGTCGAGCGAGCGCTTGAGCGGGCTGAACCACATCGCGTCGTAGACGAGCTCCGACCAGCGCTGCTCGATCAGGCGCTTGTAGCGGGCCTGCTCGCGCTCGAGCGTCACGTTCTCGAGCTCCTGGTGCGCGGCGATGAGCGCGATGGCACCCGGCGCCTCGTAGATCTCGCGCGACTTGATGCCGACGAGGCGGTCCTCGACGATGTCGATGCGGCCCACGCCCTGGGCGCCCGCACGGCGGTTCATCTCCTGGATCGCCTGCAGCGGGGTGACGGCGGTGCCGTCGATCGCGACGGGGACGCCCTGCTCGAACGTGATGACGACCTCGTCCGCGACCGGCGGGAAGGTCGGGTCGTCGGTGTAGGAGTAGACGTCCTTGGTGGGCTCGTTCCAGATGTCCTCGAGGAAGCCCGTCTCGACGGCGCGGCCCCACACGTTCTGGTCGATCGAGAACGGGTTGTGCTTGGTCGTCGCGATCGGCAGGTCGTGCTTCTCGGCGTAGTCGATGGCCTTCTCGCGCGTGAGCGCCAGGTCGCGCACCGGCGCGATCGACTTGAGCTCGGGGGCGAGCGACGTCGTCGCGACCTCGAAGCGGACCTGGTCGTTGCCCTTGCCGGTGCAGCCGTGCGCGACGGTGTCCGCGCCGAACTGGCGGGCCGCGCGCACGAGGTGCTTGACGATGACGGGGCGCGAGAGCGCCGAGACGAGCGGGTAGCGGCCCTCGTACATGCCGTTCGCACGCAGCGCGGGCATGCAGTACTCGGCCGCGAACTCGTCGCGGGCGTCCGCGACGTAGGCCTCGACGGCGCCGCAGTCCAGCGCGCGCTGACGGATGACGGAGAGGTCCTCGCCGCCCTGGCCGACGTCGACCGCGACGGCGATGACCTCGGCGCCCGTGGCCTCGCCGATCCAGCCGATGGCGACGGAGGTGTCCAGGCCGCCGGAGTAGGCGAGCACGACGCGATCAGTCATGACGTTCATCTCTTTCTGGTTCGTGGGAAGACGTGGAGGAAGTCGGTGGTCAGTCGCCCGCGAGCGACAGGAAGCGCTGTGCGACGGCGTCGCCCGAGGCGTCGCCGCCCCGCGCGATGACGAGGATCGTGTCGTCCCCTGCGATGCAGCCCAGCACGTCCGGCAGCACCGAGTGGTCGATCGCGGAGGCGAGGAAGTTCGCGGCGCCCGGTGGCGTGCGCAGGACGACGAGGTTGCCCGACGCCTCCGCCGACACCAGCATCTCCGCGCACAGCCGTGCCAGGCGAGCCGAGAGGTAGCCCGCGTCGGCCGCGGCCTGGACGGAACGGTCCCCACCCTCGCCGGGCACAGCGTAGACGAGCGCCCCCGACGTGCTGCGCACCTTCTCGGCTCGCAGCTCGATGAGGTCACGAGAGAGGGTGCCCTGCGTGACGCTCAGGCCGTCCGCGGCGAGCTCGCGCGCGAGCTCCGCCTGCGAGTGGATCTCGCCGTGCGCGATCACCTGGACGATGCGCGCGTGGCGGGCCGCCTTCGTCGCGGGGCTGGTGGCTGGAGTCGGCGACGCCCCGGGGCCGGGCGCGACGGTCCCGGCTCCCAGGTCCGTCACGACCGCTCCAGGAGCCAGGTCAGCAGCGCCTTCTGCGCGTGCAGCCGGTTCTCCGCCTCGTCCCACACGACGGACTGCGGCCCGTCGATGACGTCGGCGGAGATCTCCTTGCCGCGGTAGGCGGGCAGGCAGTGCAGGACGATCGCGTCGTCGGCGGCCTTGGCGAGGGCGGTCGCGTCGATCGCGAACGGGACGAACGGCGCCTCGCGCTCGCCCTTCTCGTCCTCCTGGCCCATGGAGACCCAGGTGTCCGTCGCGAGGACGTCGGCGCCGTCGAGCGCGGAGCCGGGGTCGGTGGTCACGAGCACGGAGCCGCCGGTCTGCGCGGCGATCCGCTCGGCGTCGGCGACGATCGCCGGGTCGGGCAGGTACCCGGCCGGGCCGGCGATCCGCACGTGCATCCCGGCGGTGACACCGCCGAGCAGGTACGAGTGGGCCATGTTGTTCGCGGCGTCGCCGAGGTAGGCGAGCGTGGTGCCAGGGAGCGACCCGACGCCGCCGCGGTGCTGCGCGACGGTGAGGAGGTCCGCGAGGATCTGGCACGGGTGGAACGTGTCGGTGAGCGCGTTGACGACCGGGACCTGGGCGAACGAGGCCATCTCCTCGATGAGCTCCTGGCCGAACGTCCGCCAGACGATCGCCGAGCACATCCGGCCCAGGACCCGGGCCGTGTCCGCGACGGGCTCGCCGCGGCCGAGCTGGCTGGTCTGGGCGTCGATGACGAGCGGGTAGCCGCCGAGCTCGGCGATGCCGACCGAGAACGACGCGCGGGTGCGGGTCGACGGCTTGTCGAAGATGACGGCGACCCCCCGAGGCCCGGACAGGGGCGTGCGGACGAAGCGGTCGTCGTGGAACGCGAGCCCGAGCTCGAGGACCTCGCGCTGCTCGGCAGGCGTGAGGTCGTCGTCGCGCAGGAAGTGCCGTGGAGTGTGCGAGGGGGCCGTGGGTGACATGGTCACTGCTCCTGTCCGAGGTCGTGCGGGAGCTCCGCGAGGAACGCGACGAGGTCGTCGACCTGGTCGCGCGTCAGAAGGTAGGGCGGCGCGACGCGGATCGCGTCGGGGGCGACGGGGTTGACGATCAGCCCGGCGGCGAGGGCGCGCTGCGCCACGTCCGCCGCGACCGGGGACGCGAGGCCGATGCCGCGCAGCAGCCCGGCGCCGCGCACCCCCGCCACGAGCGGGTGGCCGAGCCCGGTCACCGTCTCGGCGAGGTGGTCGCCGACGGCGCGGACGTTGGTGAGCAGGTCGTCGCGCTCGATCACACCGATCGTGGCCAACGCGGCCGCCGCGGCCACGGGATTGCCGCCGAAGGTCGTGCCGTGCTGCCCCCGTCCGAGCAGGTGCGCGGCCCGGTCGCCGTACGCGAGGACCGCACCGACGGGGAATCCACCGCCGAGGCCCTTGGCGAGCGTGACGACGTCGGGCAGGAAGCCCTCCGGCGCGAGCTCGGGGAGCTGGTACGCGAACCACGCGCCGGTGCGGCCGGAGCCGGTCTGGACCTCGTCGAGGATCAGGAGCGCGCCGTGGCGCGCGGTCAGCTCGCGGGCGAGCGCGAGGTAGCCGGCGGGCTGCGGACGCACCCCGACCTCGCCCTGGATCGGCTCGAGGACGAACGCCGCGACCTCGCCGCGCTCACGCACGACCTCCGGCGAGAACGCCGCCACGAGGGCGTCGGTGTCGCCGAACGGGAGGAACTCGACCCCGGCGGGCAGCGGCTCGAAGGGCTCCCGGTACGCGGCCTTGGACGTGAGCGCGAGGGCCCCCATGGTGCGGCCGTGGAACGAGCCCTCGAGCGCGAGGACGCGCGTCCGCGTGCCCTCGGGGTTGTTGCGGCGCGCCATCTTGAACGCGGCCTCGTTGGCCTCGGTGCCCGAGTTGGTGAAGAAGACGCGCGAACCCTGGGGCGCGCCGGCCAGGCCGAGCAGCTTCTCCGCGAGCGCGATCTGCGTGGGCGAGCCGAAGAAGTTCGACACGTGCCCGAGCGTGCCCAGCTGCGCGCTGATCGCCGCGGTGAGCGTCGGGTGCGCGTGGCCGAGGCAGTTCACGGCGATGCCGCCGAGCAGGTCGAGGTAGCGGTTGCCGTCGGCGTCCCACACGTACGCGCCCTCGCCGCGCACGAGCACACGCTGCGGCGGCCCGAACGTGTCCATGACCGCGTGCGTGTAGCGGTCCGTCCACTCGGCCACCGAACCGGGCTCGGGGTGCGTGAGGTCGCCGGTTGACGCGGCGAGCAGCTCGCTCATGCGGGTCCGCCTTCCGGGGTCGGGGTGGTCGCGGGGTCGCCGAGCAGCTCGGGCACGACCATCGTGCCGTTGCCCTCGGGCGTGAAGATCTCGAGCAGCACCGAGTGCGGGACCCGACCGTCGATGATCGTGGCCGAGCGCACGCCCCCGCGCACCGCGCGCAGGCACGCCTCCATCTTCGGGATCATCCCGGAGGCGAGGGACGGCAGGAGCGCCTCGACCTCGTCGGCGCTGATCTGGCTCACGAGCGAGCCACGGTCCGGCCAGCGCGTGTAGAGGCCCTCGACGTCGGTGAGGACGATGAGCTTGCGCGCCCCCAGCGCGACCGCGAGCGCCGACGCCGCGGTGTCGGCGTTGACGTTGAGCACCTGCGTCGGGTCGTCGACGTCCGGGGCGACCGTCGAGACGACGGGGATGCGGCCGGCGTCGAGCAGGTCCTGGACGGCCCGCGGGTGCACGGCGACCACGTCACCGACCTGGCCGACGTCCACCTGCTCCCCGTCGACGGTCGCGGTCCGCCGCTCCGCCTCGAAGAGGCGGCCGTCCTCCCCCGACAGCCCGACGGCGAACGGGCCGTGCGCGTTGATCAACCCCACGAGCTCGCGCGAGACCTGCCCGGTGAGCACCATCCGGACGACGTCCATCGCCTCGGGCGTCGTGACGCGCAGGCCGCCGCGGAACTCGGACTCGATGCCGAGCCGGTCGAGCATCGCGGAGATCTGCGGCCCGCCGCCGTGCACGACGACCGGGCGCAGCCCGACGCTGCGCAGGAACACCATGTCCTCGGCGAAGGCTCGCTTGAGCTCGTCGTCGACCATCGCGTTGCCGCCGTACTTGACGACGACGAGGGCGCCGCGGAACCGCTCCAGCCACGGGAGCGCCTCGATGAGGACCTCGGCCTTCTGGTCGGGGCGCAGGTCGGTCCGGGTGTCGAAGACGAAGTCCGGGTCGAGCGCGGAGGTCGTCGAGTCGGTCTGGTCGCTCATGTGGAGTACGCGCTGTTCTCGTGGACGTAGTCGTGCGTGAGGTCGTTGGTCCAGACGGTGACGCTCGCGTCGCCGGCGTGCAGGTCGATGTCGACGCGGACCTCACGCTGCGAGGCCATGTCGACCTCGTCGCGCGGGCGGTACGCCCCGCCGGCCCGGCAGACCTGGACGCCGTTGACGCTCACGTCGAGCCGGTCGGGCTCGAACGCGGCGACCTCGACGGGCACCGTGCCGACCTGGGCGAGGATGCGGCCCCAGTTGGGGTCGTTGCCGAACACGGCCGTCTTGAAGAGGTTGGACCGGGTCACGGCGCGGGCGACGGCGAGCGCCGCGTCCTCCGTCTCCGCTCCGGTCACCGTGACGGCGATGTCGTGCGTCGCCCCCTCGGCGTCGGCCACGAGCTGGCGGGCGAGCGACGCGCACACCGCCTGCACGGCCTCCGCGAACGCTGCGCCGTCGGGCGTGACGCCGCTCGCGCCCGACGCGAGGAGCGCGACGGTGTCCGAGGTGGACATGCAGCCGTCGGAGTCGACCCGGTCGAACGTGGAGCGCGTGCCGGCCCGCAGAGCGGCGTCGGCGGTGCTCGCGTCGACGACGGCGTCCGTCGTGACGACGCACAGCATGGTCGCGAGCGCCGGGGCGAGCATGCCCGCGCCCTTCGCCATGCCGCCGACCGTGAACGCCCCGGACGGGGTCTCGACCACCACGTGCGCGGTCTTGGCGACCGTGTCGGTGGTGCGGATGGCGTCGGCGGCGGCCTCGCCCGCCTCGGTGCCGACGGCGAGCGCCGCCGCCGCGAGGTCGACGCCCGCGAGGAGCGCGCCGAGCGGCAGCCGCTCCCCGATCAGGCCCGTCGACGCGACCAGCACGTCGGCCGCCGAGGCCCCCAGCACCTCGGCGACCTTCTCGGCGGTCGCGTGCGTGTCCTGGAAGCCCTCCGGCCCGGTGCACACGTTCGCGCCGCCCGAGTTCAGCACGACGGCGTGCACGACGCCGTCGCTGACCGCCTGGCGCGACCACAGCACGGGTGCCCCGACGACGCGGTTCGTCGTGAAGACGGCGGCCCCGACCTGGAGCGGGCCGTCGTTGACGACGAGCGCGAGGTCGCGGTTGCCCGACGCCTTGAGGCCCGCGGTGATGCCCGCGGCGCGGAAGCCCGCGGCGGCGGTGGTGCCGGGCGAGTCCGGGAAGGCGACGACGTCGGTCACGGGGCGACCCCCTGCACGGTCAGGCCGAGGGTCTGCGGGAGGCCCAGGGCGATGTTCATGGACTGCACCGCGGCGCCCGCGGTGCCCTTGACGAGGTTGTCGATCGCGGTCACCATCACGACGCGGCCCGCCCGCTCGTCGAACGCGACCTGCACGAGGGCGGTGTTGGCGCCGAGCGTCATGGCCGTCGTCGGCCACTGGCCCTCGGGAAGGAGCTCGACGAACGGCTCCCCCACGTAGGCCTCGTCCCACGCCTCGCGCAGCGCACGGGTCGTGGTTCCCGCGTGGCCCGGTGCGAGGCGCGCCGTCGCGGTCGCGAGGATGCCCCGCGACATGGGGACGAGCACGGGGGTGAAGCTGATCGAGACGTCGTGCGCGCCTGCGGCACGAAGGTTCTGGGCGATCTCGGGGATGTGCCGGTGCGAGCCGCCGACGGCGTAGGGCTGGGCCGAGCCGAGGCCCTCCGCGGCCAGCAGGTGCGGCTTGAGCGACTTGCCTGCGCCCGAGTAGCCGACGGCGAGGACGGCGACGAGGTCGGCCGGGTCGAGCAGCCCGGACGCGATGCCCGGCTGCAGGCCGAGCGTGACCGCGGTGACGTTGCAGCCGGGCACGGCGATCCGACGGGCGCCGGTGAGGTTCTCGCGCTGCTTGGTGAGGGGCGTGTCCTCGGTCGGTGCCGTCCGGGCGCCCGGAGCGAGGAGGAGCTCGGGCATCCCGTACGGCCAGGTGCCCGCGTGCTCGGAGCGGTAGTAGGCCTGCCAGTCGTCGGCGGAGGCGAGGCGGTGGTCGGCGCCGAGGTCGATCACGAGGACGTCGTCCGGGAGCTGCGCGGCGATCGCACCGCTCGCGCCGTGCGGCAGCGCGAGCACGACGACGTCGTGCCCGGCCAGGTTCTCGGGGGTCGTGGGGACGAGCTCGCGGGCGGCGAGCGACCGCAGGTGCGGGTGGTG
Organism: Luteimicrobium xylanilyticum; assembly: GCF_009429125.1. Classification (GTDB taxonomy): domain Bacteria; phylum Actinomycetota; class Actinomycetes; order Actinomycetales; family Cellulomonadaceae; genus Luteimicrobium; species Luteimicrobium xylanilyticum. Next base: position 1,743,899 of record NZ_CP045529.1, on the reverse strand, counting down.
CTCGCCGAGGAGCGTGCCGGCGTTGGAGTGCGCCGTGAGTGCGCCGACCTCGACCTCCGGATGGTCGGCCAGGAGGCGGAGGGTCTCACCTCCCGCGTAGCCGCTGGCGCCGGCGACCGCCACTCTGATCGTCATATGCATGATCTTACATACCTATGCGTGCCGAGCCAAAGCCGCCGAGAGAAAGCCACGGTCGAAGCCGCGCGTCGTACCGTGGGCCCATGCGCGCCGTCGTCGCCTCCCAGGCCGGAGGACCCGAGGTCCTCACCGTCACCGACCGCCCCGGCCCGGAGCCGGGGCCCGGCGAGCTCGTCGTCGAGCTCGCCGCCGCGGGTGTCAACTTCATCGACACCTACCGCCGCTCGGGCGTCTACCCCGCCAACTACCCGCACGTGCCCGGGTCGGAGGGAGCGGGCGTCGTCGTCGGCGTCGGCGAGGGCGTGACCGGCGTGTCCGAGGGCGACCGGGTGGCGTGGGAGTCCGCACCCGGGTCGTACGCCGAGCGTGTCGTCGTCCCCGCGGACCGCGCGGTCCCCGTCCCGGGGGCCGTGCCCCTCACGACCGCCGCCGCGCTCATGCTGCAGGGCCTGACCGCCCACTACCTCGTCACCTCGACGTGCGCCGTGCACGACGGCGACGACGTCCTCCTGCACGCGGGCGCGGGCGGCGTCGGGCTGCTCGCGACCCAGCTCGCCGTCGCGCGCGGCGGGCGCGTGATCACGACCGTCGGGAGCGCGGAGAAGGAAGCGCTCTCCCGCGAGGCCGGGGCGTCCGACGTCGTGCGCTACCGGGAGCTCGACGACCTCGCCACGGACCTGCCGCGCGTCGTGCGGGACCTCACCGGCGGGGCGGGCGTGCGCGTCGTCTACGACGGCGTCGGCAAGGACACGTTCGACGCCTCCCTCGCGTCGCTGCGACGGCGCGGGATGCTCGTCCTGTTCGGCGGCGCGTCCGGGCAGGTACCGCCGTTCGACATCCAGCGCCTCAACCACGCCGGCTCGCTGTTCCTCACGCGACCCACGCTCGCCGACTACGTCGCGACGCGCGACGAGCTGCTGGCGCGCTCCTCGGAGCTCTTCGCGGCCGTCGAGGACGGCACGCTCGACGTCCGCGTCGGCGCGACCTACCCGCTCGCCGACGCCGCCGAGGCCCACCGCGCGCTCGAGGGGCGGCGGACGACGGGCAAGGTGCTGCTCGTCCCCTGACGGCGCTCAGTTGACGTCGTCGTAGCGGGCCGTCCGCGCGGGCGACAGCACCACCACGAGCGCGGCCGCGCCGAAGACGGCGACCGCGAGCCACAGCGAGGCGCGGTAGCCCCACGCCGACGCGACGACACCGCCCACCAGCGCGCCGGCGACCGCGGCCGAGCGGTTGGCCGAGCGCAGCGTGGCGTTGGTCCGACCCTGGAGCCGGGCGGGGGTGACGACCTGCCGGTACGCCATCTCGTTGGCGTTCTCCAGCCCGGCGACGACTCCCCCGAGCACCGAGCCGGCCGCCAGCACGGTCCAGGTGCGAGCCCCACCGCCGGCTGGTGCGAGCGCGATCAGCGCCCAGGCCACCGGGTAGCCGAGCCGCGCCGACGCGACGACGCGGCCCGGACCCCACGCGTGCCCGGCCGTGGCGGCACCGGACGCGCCGGCGAGAGCGCCGACACCCGTCCCCGCGAGCAGGAGTCCGTAGCCGAGCGAGGACAGGCCCAGCTCGCGCAGCGCGAGCAGCGGGAAGACCGTGAGCGCGACCGCGTTCCCGAAGAACCACACGTGCGTCGACCATGCCATCGGCGCCAGCGAGCGGTGCCCGTAGGCCCACCGCAGGCCGTCGGCGACCTGGTCGCGCACCCGTTCCCGCACGACAGGCGCCACGACCGTCTCCTCGACCGCGATCCGAGCGACCAGGACGGCATCGACCAGGTAGCTGACGGCGTCGACGAGCAACGCGACCGGCGCCCCGAGCAACCCCACGAGCGCACCCCCGGCGGCGGGGCCGCCGGTCTGCGCGACGGCCGCGCTCTGGTCGAGGCGCGCGTTGGCGGGCAGCAGCCGGTCGGGCGCCACGACGCTCGGCAGGAACGCCTGGCTCGCGGCCGTGCCCACGAGCGAGAGCAGGCCGAAGACGAAGAGCGTCGCCGTCACCAGCGGCAGCGACAGGGCGTCGGCCCACCACGCCACAGGGACGACGGCGAGCGCCGCCGCGCGGGCCACGCTCGTCCAGACGAGCACGGGCCGGCGTCGGACCCGGTCCAGCACGACGCCGACGACGAGGCCGAACAGCAGGTACGGGAGGAGCTGCACCGCGTTCACGACCCCCAGCTGGACCGGCGTCGCGTGCAGCACGCTCACCAGGAGCACCGGGACCGCGACCGTCGTCACGGCCGAGCCGAGCCCGCTGAGGGTCGCGGCCGCCCACAGCCGGGCGAACGCCGGCTCGGCGAGGACGTCGCGACGCGGCTCCACCGTCATCGGCCGGTCAGTCCCCGTCCGGAGGCGTCGGGACGGTCGACAGCACACGGAGCGGGACGGGGACGCCGTGAAGGTGGTCGACCGGACCCGGACCACGCCCGACGTCGAGCCGGCCACCGTCGCGGAGCGCGCCCGTGAGCCAGGTCTTCGCGTCGCGCAGGGCCGCCTCCCACGACGGCCGGACGGGGCGCAGGGCCGCGAGCGCGCTCGACAGCGCACAGCCCGTCCCGTGCGTGTGGGCGGTCTCGACCCGCTCGCCGTCGACGGTCACGACCGCGCCCGACGGCGCGACGAGCGTGTCCGGGGACCGTCGCCCGCCCAGGTGGCCGCCCGTGACGACCACGCGCGTCCCCAGGCTGCCGGCGAGGGTCCGGGCGAGCCCGAGGATCTCCGTGCCGGACGCCGGCGGTGGCGCGCCTACGAGGGCCGCGAGCTCCGCGACGTTCGGGGTCACGACGTCAGCGCGTGCCGCGAGCTCCCGCAGTGCGGCGAGCGTCTCGTCGGCGCGCTCGCCCCGGCCGAGCAGGGGCCGGCCCGCGGCCGATGCGCCGAGCACCGGGTCGAGCACCACGTGCGGCGGGCCGACCCGGTCGAGCCAGGCGCCGATGGCGCGCGCGTAGGCCGCGCTCCCGACGAGCCCGATCTTCACCGCGTCGATCGTGACGTCGTCCGAGACCGCGTCGAGCTGCGCGGCGAGGACCTGCACCGGCGGGTCGTACACGGACCGGACGCCGCGCGTGTTCTGCGCGACGAGCGCCGTCACGATCGCCATCCCGTAGGCGCCGTGCGCGGCGAACGTCTTGAGGTCCGCCGCGACGCCCGCGCCGCCCGTCGGGTCCGTGCCCGCGATCGTCAGGACGCGGGGTCTGCTGCCGACGGTCATCGGCTCGTGCCCGTGCTCGTGCTCACTTCGACGTGCGGTCCTTCGCGAGGTCCTGCAGGAACTCCTTGAGGAGCGGGCCGGCGGTCGTCGCGCCGTACTCCCCTTCGTCGACGAACACGGCGACCCCCACGTCGCCGTCGGTCGCGATCATCCAGGCGTGGGCCTTGTCGCCGTCGCCGAACTGCGCGGTGCCGGTCTTGGCGCCCACGTCGCCCGGGAGCGAGGACAGGATCGTCCCGGTGCCCCCGGTGACCACGGCGCGCATGAAGCCGTGCAGCGTCGACGCCTCCGCCTTGGTGAGCTTGCTCGGGGCCACCGACGCCGTCGGGCTCGCGGTCGCCGTCGGGCTCGCGGTCGCATCCTTCGAGGGCTCGACCAGCACGGGCGACACGCGCTTGCCCGCGGCGACGCTCGCCGCGACCGTCGCCATCGTCAGCGGCGAGGCCTCGACCCGGCCCTGCCCGATCATCGAGGCCGCATGGTCGGTCTCGCCGCCGCCCGTCGTCGGGACGGACCCGAAGAACGCGGGCACGCCGAGGTCCGACGGGACGCCGAAGCCCAGGTCGGCGGCGGCGTCGTGGAGCTGCTGCTGGGACACCTTGCCGGCCTGCGAGATGAAGGCCGTGTTGCACGAGTTCGCGAACGCCGTCTTGAGCGGGATGTCGCCCAGGCGCGCGGACGGGTAGTCCGCGTCGTTGGTGAACTTCCGGCCGTCGACCGTGATCGAGGGCGTGCACGGGACCGTGGTCGAGGACTTCTCGCCGTCGCGCAGCAACGCGAGAGAGCTCGCGGTCTTCATGGTCGAGCCCGGCGCGAACTTGCCTGTCGTCGCCGTGGACAGCCCCTTGCCCGCCGCGGCGCTCGCCGCCACGAGGACCTTCCCCGACGTCGTGACCGCCACGATCGCGCTCGCGACCTTCTGGTCCGCCAGGATGTCCTCGGCGTCGGTCTGGAGCGGACTGTCGAGCGTGAGCTTCACCGGGGTGCCGTCGACGACCTTGACCGAGAAGAGCTCGGTGCCCTCGTCGGACCCGTCGTCCGAACCGTCGCTCCCGCTGCTGAGTCCTCCGTCGCCGTCGTCGACCAGGCGGATCGAGACGCCCGACCGACCCGCGAGCTGGGCGTCGTACTGCTTCTGGATGCCGGAGAGCCCGGTCTGGTCGCCCGACTGGACGCGGCCGTCCGAGGACTTGACGATCTCGGCGGTCGCGTCGCCGACCGTCCCGAGCAGGGGCCGCGCCCAGTCGCGCGTCGGCGCGAGCGGCTCCTTCTCGTCCAGGGCGACGACCCCGGGGATCGCGGTGAGCTTCGACACGTCGGTCGGGTCGGAGGCGCGCAGCGTGATGGCCTCGACGAACGCCTTCGGACCGGCGGCGCTGACCTGCTTCGCGTACGCGTCGGCGTCGAGGTCGAGGGCCTTGGCGAGCGAGCGCGCCGACGACTCCCACTTCCCCTCGTCGGTGCGCGTCTTGTCGACGCCGATCACGTGGACGGCGCGGTCCTCGACGATCGCCTTCCCCGCGCCGTCCACGATCTTCGCGCGCTGCGGGCGCACCCGCGAGAACGCCACGTGCTGGTTGTCCGCGAGGTCCGGGAGGAGGACGGTCGGCTCCCACCGCACCGACCAGGCGTCCTTGTTCCCGGCCGAGCCCCCGGCCGACGACGTCGGCGCCGGGCTCCCGGTGGACGTCGCCGTCGCGCCTTTCGCGCCCTGCGCGAGGTGGACGGTCGTGATGTACGACCACGGGTGCCCGGATGCGACGGGCCACGACCACGCCAGGGTCGCGGTCGCCTGGTCGTCGTGGTCCTTGACGCGTGCCACCTCCTTCACCGTGACGGTCGGACGCACGGGCACGGCGGCGAACACGTCCTTGCGCTCGGCCGTGGCGTCGGCGGGCGTCGCACCCGTGAGGGCGACGCCGTCGAGGGAGCCGCCCGCCAGCGACGTCGCGAGCTGCGCCGCGGCGTCCCGGAGCGACGTGTCGTCCGGTTTGTGGGTGCAGCCTGCCAGGCTCCCGACGAGCACGAGGCCCGTCACCGCGAGCAGCACCGGTGCGCCGCGTCCCTGTCGTCGTGCCCTGCGGACCGTGGCTCGCGTGCTGGGCTGCGGCACCGTCGCCCCCCCCTGTGTCGTGGATCGTGTCCCCAGGAGACTATGCGACATGTCCTGAAACGCGGAACCTCCTCACGTCCCGAGCACGTCGTCGAGGAAGGTGGGCAGCGCCTGGGTGACGAGCCCCTCGCCCCGGCGCAGGGCGTGGTCGGCACCCGGCACGACGACGACCCGGCGGCCGGGCGCGTCCGGCGGCAGACCGAACGGGTCGCGCTCCCCCTGGACGACGAGCGCCGGGACGCCCGCACCGTCGAGCTCGGGCAGCCGGCTGCGCTCGGGCCTGCCCGGCGGGTGGACGGGGAACGCGAGCGCGACGACCGCGACCGCCCCGGCCGCGGTCGCCGTGCGGCAGGCGACCCGGGCGCCCGACGAACGCCCGCCCACGACGAGAGGGAGACGGCGCAGCCCCCGTCGTCCACGCACCGCGCGGACGGCGTCGAGCCAGGCGTCGTCGAGCTGGGCAGCCGGGGCGGGGGCGCGCCGTCCGGCGACCCGGTAGGGCTGCGTGAACAGGGCGACCAGCAGCCCGGAGGCGAGCGCCGTGTCACGCGCGGCGAGGAGGTCGCGCGCGTCCACGCCGCCGCCCGCCCCGTGCCCGAGCAGCAGCACCGCGCGCGGGACGCCGGACGGCCGCTCGAGGACGAGCTCCCCCGGTCCTTTGGCGGTAGCCACCTCGAGCCGGGTCGCGCGCGCCACGGCGCTCCTCTCCGCTCCGTGTCAGGCGCGGAGCGTCGCCCCGACCGCCTCGGCAGCCGCCGCGACGACGCCCTCGCGCACCCCGGCGATGTCCTCGGCGGTCAGCGTGCGGTCGGCGGCACGCAGCCGCAGCGAGAACGCGAGCGACTTCCTGCCCTCGCCGACCTGCGGCCCGGTGAAGACGTCGAAGAGCCGGAGGTCCTCGAGCAGCTCTCCCGCGCCCTGCGCGACCGCGGCGTGCACGTCCGCGGCGGGGACGGTGTCGTCGACGACGAGCGCCACGTCCTCCTTCGCGGCCGGGAACGCCGAGACCGGCGTGGCCTCGACCGGCTCGGCGGGTGCGGCTGCGAGCAGCACGTCGAGGTCGAGCTCGAACGCGACCGTGCGCGCCGGCAGGTCGAGGTTCTCCACGACCTGCGGGTGCAGCTCGCCCGCGTGCCCGACGAGCGTGCCGTCCGCGAGCGTGACCCTCGCGCACCGGCCGGGGTGCCACGGGCGCTCGTCCGGGCCCGCGGCGACGACGACGGGCACGCGCAGCGTGCCCGCGACGAGACGCACGGCCTCGACCGCGTCGGCCCAGTCGGCGCGGCGGCCCCCGCCCCACCAGCCCGTCGGGACGTGCTCGCCGGCCAGGACGCCCGCCACGTGGCGGGGCTGGTGGGGCAGCGCGTCCGCGAGGGCCGCGAGCTGTTCGGGCGTCGGGCGCGTGCCGCCGGGCAGCGACGGCGCGACCAGCGGGCCGTCGCCCGGCCGGGTCACGAGGCCCTGCTCGACGACGGCGACGTCCGTCAGCCCCCGGCCGACGTTGCGCCGCACGGCCTGCAGCAGCGTGACCAGCAGCGACGTGCGCATGGCGTTCTGCTCGTCGGACAGCGGGTTGAGCAGGCGGACCGCGCCCCGGCGTGGGTCGTCCGCGCCGACGAGCAGGGCGTCGAGCTGCGCGTCCGCGACGAACGGGTATGTCAGGACCTCGGTGAAGCCGGCGTCGGCCAGCGCGCGCGCGACGGCGCGACGCCCGCGCTGGGCGGACGTGAGGCCGGTCCCACCGGGCGCCGACGGCAGCACCGAGTCGATGTTGTCGTAGCCGTCGAGCCGCGCGACCTCCTCGACGAGGTCCGCGGGCGCACCGAGGTCGGGGCGCCAGGTCGGCGGGACGACGCGCAGCACCCCGGGCTCGCCCGCGTTCTCGACGCCGCAGCCGATCAGGGCGAGCAGCTCCCCGACGCGCTCGGGCGCGTACGCGACCCCGGTGAGGCGCTCCGCCTCGGCGACCGGGAAGAGGATCGGGGCGGGCGCCGTCGTGCGGTCGAGGTCGCTCACCGCAGGGTCCGCGGTGCCGCCGCCGTAGCGCACGAGCAGGTCGACGACGCGCTGCGCCGCGACGGGTGCCAGCTGCGGGTCGACCCCGCGCTCGAACCGCTTGGACGCCTCCGACGCCAGCTTGTGCCGCCGAGCGGCGCGAGCGATCGTCACCGGGTCGAAGTGGGCCGCCTCCACGAGCACGTCCGTCGTGGACGCGGTGACCTCGGTCGAGGCTCCGCCCATGACGCCCGCGAGCCCCAGGACGTGCGTGCCCTCGTCGCCGTCCGCGAGCCCCGGCGAGGCCGTGATGAGCAGGTCCTCCGGGTCGAGAGCGCGGTCGACGTCGTCGAGCGTGACGAGGTGCTCGCCCGGGCGCGCACGACGCACGACGATCGGCGCCTCGACCGTGGCGAGGTCGTAGCAGTGGGTCGGCTGGCCCAGGTCGAGCATCACGTAGTTCGACACGTCGACCGGCAGCGAGATCGGGCGCATCCCCGAGAGGGTCAGGCGACGCTGCATCCACTGGGGGCTGACCGCCGCAGGGTCGATGCCCCGCACGATCCGCGTGACGAACCGGTCGCAGCCGACCTGCCCGTAGACCGGGGCGTCGTCGGACACCTCGACGGGGAACCCGTCCGGGGTCGGCGACGGGAGCGGCGCGTCGAGCGCGCCCGGGAGCCCGGGGTCCGTGAAGCGTGCTCCGGTCGAGTGCGAGAACTCGCGCGCGACGCCCCGGTAGGAGAAGCAGTAGCCGCGGTCCGGCGTGACGTTGATCTCCAGGACCTTCTGGCCGAGGCCGAGCAGCGCGATCGCGTCCGAGCCAGGCGTGAGGTCGTGCCCCAGCTCCGCGGAGAAGCCGTGCTTCTCGAGCACGATGATGCCCTCGTGGTCCTGCCCGAGGCCGAGCTCGCGCGCGGAGCAGATCATCCCGTCCGAGACGTGCCCGTACGTCTTGCGGCTCGCGATCGGGAACGGGCCCGGGAGCACCGCGCCCGGCAGCGCGACGACGACCTCGTCGCCGACGACGAAGTTGTGGGCGCCGCACACGATGCCGCGCGGGACGCGTCGCTCGTCGTCGGTCCCAGCACCTTCGACCGCGTTGTGCTCGCCGACGTCGACCTGGCACCAGTTGATCGTCTTGCCGTTCTTCTGCGGCTCGGGCGACATCGCGACGACGCGCCCGACGACGACCGGACCGGTCACGTCGGTCCCGTGGATCGCCTCCTCCTCGAGCCCGACGCGCACGAGGTCCGCGGCGAGCTGCTCGGCCGTGAGGCCCTCGGGAAGCTCGGTGTGCTCACCGAGCCACTCGGTGACGACGTACGGCATCAGATCTCCGTCCCGAACTGGGCCGAGAAGCGGACGTCGCCCTCGACCATGTCGTGCATGTCAGCGATCGCGTGGCGCAGCATGAGCGTGCGCTCGATGCCCATGCCGAACGCGAAGCCCGAGTACTCCTCGGGGTCGATCCCTGCGGAACGCAGGACGTTCGGGTTGACCATCCCGCAGCCGCCCCACTCGATCCAGCCCGGACCGCCCTTCTTCTGGGGGAACCACAGGTCCATCTCAGCGCTGGGCTCGGTGAAGGGGAAGAAGCTGGGGCGCAGGCGCGTGCGCGCCTCCGGGCCGAACATCGCGCGGGCGAAGTGGTCGAGCGTGCCCTTGAGGTGCGCCATCGTGAGGCCCTTGTCGATCGCGAGGCCCTCGACCTGGTGGAACACGGGGGTGTGGGTCGCGTCGAGCGCGTCGGTGCGGAACACCTTTCCGGGGCACGCGATGTAGACCGGGACGCCGCGCTCGAGCAGGGTGCGCGCCTGGACGGGGCTCGTGTGGGTGCGCAGCACGAGGTTCGACGCGACGCCCGGCTCGCCCGAGTCGACGTAGAAGGTGTCCTGCATCTGGCGGGCCGGGTGGTCCGGGCCGAAGTTCAGGGCGTCGAAGTTGAACCACTCGGACTCGAGCTCGGGCCCCTCCGCGATCTCCCAGCCCATCGAGACGAAGTGGTCGGCGATGCGCTCCGACAGGAGCTCGAGGGGGTGCCGGGCGCCGCGGGCCGCGCGCTCGGTGGGGAGCGTCACGTCGACGGCCTCCTCGACGAGCACCCGGGCGGCACGTTCGGCCTCGAGCTCGGTCTGGCGGGCGGCGAGCGCCTGGTTCAGCCGGCCGCGGCGCGGGCCGACGAGCTTGCCGGCGCGGGCCTTGTCGGCCGGCTCCAGGCCTCCGATGGCACGGTTGGCGAGCGCGAGCGGGGAGCGGTCACCGGTGTGGGTGGTGCGCACCGCCTTGAGCGCCTCGAGGTCGGGCGCGGCGGCGACGTCCGCGAGCGCCGCGTCGAGGGCCGCGTCGAGGGCGGTCTCGTCGAGGGGCGACGGGGCTGCGGGCGCGTCCGCGGACGCAGCCGTCTGGGCTTCGGTTGCCTGGTCAGGGCTGGGCATGCGTGCCTCTCGTGACAGGTCCGTGGCTGGACCATCGGGGTCGGCGGGGGTGCTGGGGGATTCTATGCGGCCCGCTCGCGCCTCCGGCGTCGCAGCTCAGCGACGCGGCCCGCGAACGGGCCACGGAAATCGACGATCCGCTCCCGTGTGCACGACCTCATCGTCCCACACCACCACGCCGGGCGGCCGCTCTTTCCGCCACAATGCTCGCTTGCTAGCATGACGTCATGCACACCAACCCCAAGGCGCAGTTCAACGTCTATCTACCCCCGGAGCTCGTCCGCGAGGTCAAGCACCGCAGCATCGACGAGGGTCTCAGCCTGTCGGCCCTCGTCGAGCGTGCCCTGCGCGACTACCTGGCGACGCCCACCACAGAGGAGGACCGATGACCACCGCCACAGGACTCGTCGTCCGCCCGATCGTCTTCACGAGCCGCCCCGGTGCCTGGTTCGCCGTCGCCGCCGCCCTCGGTGCCCACCCCCTCGTCGACCACGGCGACTGGCACGTCCTCGCCCTGGCGTCCGGGCGCCTGGCCGTCCACGCCGTCCCGCCCGGCGACCCGCTCGACGGCACCCAGGTCCTCGGCTTCGAGAGCGACGACCTCGACGCCGTCGCGGCCGCCGTCGGCCGTCCCGTCGATGCCGACGCCGACGGACCCGGAGTCAGCGTGACCGGAGCGGACGGACTCCGGTTCCGGGTGCACGGCACGACGCCCGGATCGCCCGACGACGGCGCGGCGCCGGACGAGCGGACGATCGTGCTGCCGCTGTGGTACTCCCCCGCCGTCGCAGCTGCTGCAGGGACGCTCGAACGGCTCGGCCTGCGCCGTCGGATCGCTTCGGACGTCGGCGACTGGGTGGACCTCGTCGCCCCGGGCGGCGGCCTCGTCGCGGCGCACCGCGCCGACCGGCCGGGCGTGCAGATCTCCTTCGAGCACCCGGACGTCCACGCGCTGCCCGAACGGCTCGAGGTAGCCGGGATCGCCGCGACCGTGGTCGACGAGAGCTACGGCTTCAGCCTGCGGATCCCGAACCCCGACGCCGGCGTGGCGCCCGCCGTCCCGGCCGGCACCGAGATCTGGGTCAACCAGACGCAGACCGACCTCTACGGCTACACCCGGTCCTGACCAGGTGCGCACGGGCCACAGCGTCCGTCGAGGCGACCTCCTGCTGGGGTGTTCGCTCCTCGCGCTCGAGCTCGTCGGCGGCGTCCAATCCATCGCTCTCACCGCCGTGATCCCGACGGCAGTCGCGGACCTGGGCGCCACTCGCTGGTACGGCGCCGTAGTGGCCGCGCCACCCGCCGCGACCTTCCTTACCCTGCCCGCCGGGGCAGCCCTGGTCGCAAGGCTCCGGCTGGACCGGCTGTTCTGGGCCTTGACCCTCGCGAGCGTCGCAGGCAGCGCGCTGTGCGCCGCCGCCCGCACGCCGGCAACGCTGGTCGCCGGTCGGGTCGTCGTCGGGCTCGCAGGAGGCGCCCTGGCCAGCGTGTCGCTGTCCGCGGTCTCGCTCGCACTGCCCGACCGGTTCCGTCGCCTCGTCCTTGCGGGGTACAGCGTCGTCTGGGTCGGAGCCGCCCTCGTCGGACCCGCTTATACGGCCGTCGTCGCGGGAGCGTGGGGGTGGCGCTGGGCGTTCGTGGCCCACCTCCCCCTGCTCGTCGTCGCCCGCGGGGTCGCTGCGCGACGTCTGAGGTCGACGCCGCGCGGTGCACCCGGGGGCCGCTACCGGCCGGGCGCAGCCGCGCTCCTCGCGACGGGCGTCGCGGCCCTCGCGCTCGCGGCATCCTCGGCCTCGGGCGTTACATCCCCAGCCCGTCCCCTCGTCGTTGGCGCGGCGGCCGCGACGACCGTGCTGGTCGCGGCCGCCAGGCTGCTGCCACCGGGCGTCCTCCTCCCGCGGCCTGGACGACCGGCGCTCCTGGCTGTGCTGGGGCTCGTCACCGCCGCGTACTTCGGGGCCCAGGCCGTCCTGCCCGTGACCTTGCACGTGCTCGCGGGAGCCGGCGTCACGTCTGTCGCCGTCGTGACCGCGGCCGGCGGGTTCGGCTGGGCACTGGCCGGTGTCTGGTGCGGCGCCAGGCCCGCCGACGGCGCCGCGTACGTGGCGCGGTGCGCGGCCGGAGCGCTACTGGTCGCCGGCGGCACAGCGTCCACCGCCGTCACGGCCACAGGACGCGCGCCCGACCTGCTCGTCGTGACCACGGTCGGTTGGGCCGCGGCCGGCGCGGGCACCGGCATGCTGTACCTCGACACGCTTCGACGCGCCCTGGACACCGCGGGAGTCGATGGCGCGCCAACCCCTGCGGACGCGGCGACCGCGGCCAGCACCGTAGAGGCCGTCGCGACGGCGCTCGCCACGAGCGCGAGCGCCGGGATCGCCGGCAGCGCCCTATCGGCCGGCTCGTCCGGGCGTGGAGCGGTCGTGGTGCTCCTCCTCGCGTGTGCCGTCCTCGCCCTGCTCGCCGCGCTGGCAAGCCGGCGAGTCGGCTGAGACGTCAGGCTCCACCGAGTACGAGGGCTTCCGCCGAGTACGAGGGCAGATGGCTCGTACTCGGCGGAAACCCTCGTACTCGGCGCGCGCGTCAGGAGGGGGCGAACGCCCAGCGCTCCAGCTCGCGGTACAGCGGGCCGCCCTGCGGCCCCTCACCCGGGCGCGACTCGACGAGCGAGAACCCGTCGACCGTCCACGCCGGGCCGGCGTAGACCGCGAGCGCCCGGGCCGCAGGATCGAGCTGAGAGCGGTAGGCGTCGCGCGACCGGCTGACCTTGCTCCTGCCCCATCGGGCCCGGGCCACGGTGAGGTGGGCGCGGTGCGGGCGGACGTCGTCGGGCACCTCGCGGACGCTCGCCGCAAGGGCACCCTCGGCCAGCTCACGGAGCGCGTCCGTGGCGCCGTCGACGCCGACCCACAGCACCCGGCCCGCGAACGAGCCCGCGCCGCGGAGCCGCAGCTCGAACGGCGCGGCTGCGCGCGCGACGTCCCGCAGCGCCTCCGACAGCTCCGGGATCGCGCCCTCGGGGACGTCCGCGTAGAACGCGAGCGTCAGGTGCTGCGCGTCGCGCGGCACCCAGCGGGGCGACCCGCGGCGGCCGTCGGGAGCGTCGGGCAGGGTGCGCCCCGCCCCCACCGCGTCGAGCGCGAGGGCGAGGTGGTCGAGGACCGGGTCAGGCGGGAACACCGCCGCGAACAGGCGCACGCGACGATGCTGCCACGCCGACCGGCTCGCCCGGTGCGGCAGCTTCCGACCCCTCGGCGTCCGGTACCGGCGGCGACGGATCCACCACGGGCCCGACGGCGCGCAGCCACACCCGGTCGCCGGGACGCAGGTCGCGCAGTGCCGGGTCCGAACGGGAGCCGAGAACGTCGACGTCGCCAGAGCCGGGGACGTGTGCGACGAGCCGGGCCTCGAAGCCCACCCGGCGCAGCGACCCGACCTCCGCCTCGACGGCGCCCGGCTCCGCGGAGCCCAGCACCTCGACGTCGTGGGGGCGGACCAGGCCCCCGCCGAGCGCCGTCGTCGGGCCGAGGAACCGCATGACGAACTCGTTCGCGGGACGGTCGTAGATCTCGTCCGGCGTGCCGACCTGCTCGACCCGTCCCCCGTTGACGACGACGATCTCGTCCGCGACCTCGAGCGCCTCCGCCTGGTCGTGCGTCACGAACACGGTCGTGACGTGGACCTCGTCGTGCAGGCGCCGCAGCCACTGCCGCAGCTCCTTGCGGACGGTCGCGTCGAGGGCGCCGAACGGCTCGTCGAGCAGCAGCACCTTCGGCTCGACGGCGAGCGCCCGGGCGAGCGCCATGCGTTGACGCTGGCCGCCCGACAGCTCGGACGGCAGCCGGTCGGCGAACGCCTCGAGGTGCACGAGGTGGAGCAGCTCGTCGACGCGCGCCGCGATCTCGGCCTTGGGCCGCTTGCGGATCTCGAGGCCGAACGCGACGTTCCGCGCGACGCTCAGGTGGCCGAACGGGGCGTAGTGCTGGAAGACGAAGCCGACGTCACGCCGCCTCGCGGGCACCCGGGTCGCGTCCCGGTCGTCGATCACGACCGTCCCGGCGTCGGCCTGCTCGAGGCCGGCGACGACGCGCAGCAGCGTCGTCTTGCCACCGCCGGAGGGGCCGAGCAGCGCGGTGAGCGTGCCGGAACGGACGGTGAGGTCGACGTCGTCGAGCGCGACGAACGAGCCGAAGCGCTTGGTCAGCCCGCGGACCTGGATGCTCATCGGGTTCCTCCCTGGGAGCGGCGGAGCAGGCTCGTCGCGACGATGGTGAGGATCGCGACGGCCACGAGGACGAAGGTCACGGCATACGCCGCGTCGGGCTGCAGGAGGGTCTGGTAGAGCGTGTCGACGCGGAGCGTCGCGGTCTCGGTCTGGCCCTGGACGTTCCCCGAGACCACGAGGACCGCTCCGTACTCGCCGATGCTGCGCGCGAGGGCGAGCACGACGCCCGTCACGAGCGCCGTACGGATCCCGGGAAGGGTGATCCGCCAGAACCGCACCGGGGCGCTCGCGCCGAGCGACTCGGCGGCCTGCTCCTGGTCCGTCCCCCGAGCGACCAGCACGGGGGCGACGGCGCGGGTCACGAGCGGCATCGAGACGAACATCGTCGCGAGCACCATGCCGGGCACGGACAGGATCACCTGGAGCCCGAGCGACTCGAGCGCCGGCCCGAACCAGCCGGTGCTCCCGTAGACGAGGATCAGCGCGAGCCCGACGACGATCGGCGAGACCGACACCGGGAGGCCGAGGAGCGCGTCGAGGATGCGCATGCCCGGGAGCCCTGAACGCGTGATGAGGAAGGCGGCGACCGTCCCGAAGACCGTCGTGAGCGCCACCGAGACGAGCGCCACCTCCCCTGTCATGCGGAACGCGTGGACCGCCAGCGGGTCCGTGACGGCCGTGACGAACGCGCCGAGACCGGGCTTGAACGTGCGCCAGACGAGGACGCCGAGCGGCAGGACGACGAGCACTCCCACGTACGCGACGACGAGCGTCCGGACGACCCGGCGCCCCGTCCTGCGCTCGCCGACGGGCGCGGCGGTGGTGGTCTCAGCCATGACGACGCGCCCCCCTGCGGTGGAGGAGCTCGACCGCGACCAACACGAGGACGCTCACCGCGAGCAGCACGATCGCGAGCGACGCAGCCTGCTGCGTCGAGGTCACCGGGTTCGTGGCGTCCTCGAGCTTGCCGTAGATCAGGGCCGAGGCGACCTGGGTCTGCTTCGGGATGTTGCTCGAGATGAGCACGAGCGAGCCGTACTCGCCGAGCGCGCGGGCGAAGGCGAGCGACGCCCCGGACGCGATCGCGGGCACGATCACCGGGAGCACGACACGACGGAACACCGTCGGACCGGACGCCCCGAGCGACGCAGCGGCCTGCTCGGCGTCACGGTCGAGCGCCTCGAGCACCGGCTGGACGGTCCGGACCGTGAACGGCAGGGTCACGAACAGGAGGGTGACGAACAGCCCTACCCGGGTCCCCACCAGGTCGACCCCGACGGGCGACGCCGGACCATAGAGGGCGATCATCACGACGCCCGTGACGATCGTCGGGAGCGCGAACGGGACGTCGATCACGTGGTCGAGCAGCCGGGAGCCCCGGAACGGGTCTCGCACGAGCACCCAGGCGATCGTCGTGCCGACGACGCCGTTGACGACGGCCACCGCGAGCGCCAAGCCCGCGGAGAGCGCCAGCGCGGAGAGCGCGACGGGCGTCGTGACCGCGTCGGCGAACGCCGACCAGCCGCCCTGCGCTCCCGTCACCACGACGGCGGCGAGCGGGATCAGGACGACGAGGCTGAGCCACAGCGTGACGAGCCCGAGACCGGCCGCTGACGCCGGCCGGAGCACGCGCAGCCCGCGCCGCTCGCGCTCGGGGCGCGGCCGGGGGCCGGCCGTCGTCTCGGTGGAGACGACTGCCGGCCCTTGCGGCGCCGGGGCGACGACCGTCACGAGTCGCCCTCGATCGCGGTCACGAGGCCGCTGTCGCCGAAGAACTTCTTGTTCACCGCGTCCCAGCCGCCCAGGTCGGCGATGGTCGTCAGCTTCGCGACCTTGGGGAACGGGTGCGCGGGGTCGTTGGCTCCCTGGACCGTGCCGGCGTCGACGCTCGTGGAGACCGGCCGGAAGCCCTTGCTCGCGAAGATCTTCTGGCCGGCGTCGGACTTCACGAACGCGAGGAAGTCCTTGGCGGCCTTGGGCGCCGTCTTGGTGACGGCCGCCGGGTTCTCGATGAGGAAGGTGTCGTCGGGGACGACGTAGTCGACGTCGTTGCCGGCCTGGCGAGCGGCGATGGCCTCGTTCTCGTACGAGATGAGCACGTCGCCGGTCCCGCCGAGGAACTGGGTCAGTGCGACCGCGCCGCTCGACGCGCGCGAGACGGTGTTGGCGAAGAACTTCGTCAGGTAGGCCTTGGCGTCGGCCTCGGTCCCGCCCATGGCGAGCTCGTGCTCGTAGGCCGCGAGGAGGTTCCACTTGGCCGAGCCGGAGGACGCCGGGTCGGCGGTGACGATCTTCACGCCGGGTTCGACGATGTCGTCCCAGCCGGTGATGTGCAGCGGATTGCCCTTGCGGGTCACGATCACGACCACGGAGTCGGAGACGTTGCCCTGCGTGGCGTCCGAGCTCCAGCCCGCGTCGACCTTGGCGGGCACGAGGTTCTGGACGTCAGGCCCGACCGAGAAGGCGACGTAGTCGGCCTTCTGCCCGGCGGCGACGGCCTTCGACTGCGAGCCGCTCGCGCCGAACGACGAGGTGAAGGTGACGCCCTTGCCCGCGTCGGTCTTCTGGAACGCGGCTTCGAGGGCGTCGTAGGCGGGCTGCGGCACGGAGTACCCGACGACGGCGACCTTGTCGGCCGCCGAGCTCGACCCCGAGCACGCGGCGAGTCCCAGTGCGAGGGCGGCCGTCGTGGCGACGACGGCGGCTCGGGCAGCGGGGCGCAGAGGCGTGCGGCTCATGGAAGTTCGTCCTTCGGACTCGGGGGATCGCCCCGGCGGCGCCGGGGTGCCCCCACTCAACCGTTCTTGACCGCTTCGATCAAGAATGAGTCCAGCAGGCGGACGTTTGTCTCACGATCTGGGGAACGTTACGAAGCCTCTCCAGGGACGCTGGGACGCGGCGGCGTGCGGCCGATCCCCGCCCCGACCCGGCGACCGTTCGGGCGGGTCCGCCAGGCATCCTCGTCGTCGATCAGCGCGGCGACGTCCGGCGGCATCGTCCCCGCCGCGAGGTCGTGCAGGGTCACCTCGTCCAGGACCGTCCGTATCGACGCCCGCAGCGCGACCCACAGGTCGCGCACGGAACCCGCCGCTCCCCCGTAGGCGACGTCCTCCACGTGGCTGCCCGCGACGTTCGCGAGCGGACCGTCGATCGCGCGGACGACGTCCGCCACCACGATCCGGTCCGGCGAGGCGGCCAGCCGGTACCCGCCGTCGGACCCGCGACGGCTCTCGACCAGGCCTGCCTGCTTGAGCTCGTTGAGGAGCACGAGGACGAACGAGAGCGACAGCTCCTGCGCCTCGGCGACCGTCGTCGCCTTGATGTACGGCGTCCCCGCCTCGTGCCGCGCAGCGAGCTCTACGCAGGCGCGGACTGCCGTGTCGGTCTTCGAGGAGATGCGCACGTCGCCATTATCCGGGCTCAGCGCTGGGCGCGGCTCGACGCGTAGAGGCAGACGGTCGCAGCCGTCGCGAGGTTGAGCGACTCCGCGTGCCCACGGATCGGCACCCGGACGCTCGCGTCGGCGAGCGACAGCTCGGCGTCCGACAACCCCTGCGCCTCGGTGCCGAACAGCCAGGCCGTGGGCGCGCGCAGGTCGGTGCCCCCGTCGGCGGGGGCGAGCTGTCCCCCGATCCCGACGGCACGGTCCGCGAGGTCGTCGAGGTCGTGGTCGCCGCCGCCGTCGGCGGCCAGCACCGTGAGGCCCGCCCGGCGCAGCGCCGCGACGGCCTCGTCCACCGGGACACCCGTGACCACCGGCAGGTGGAACAGGGAACCCGCCGTGGACCGGACGACCTTGGGGTTGAACGGCTCGACCGAACCCTCCGTCAGCACGACGGCGTCCGCCCCCGCGGCGTCGGCGGCGCGGATCACGGTGCCGGCGTTGCCGGGGTCGCGGACCGACGAGAGCAGTGCGACGAGCCGCGGCGTGGACGCCGCACGTCCGTGAGGCGCCTGGCCCACCGCGCCGCGCAGCACGTCGTCGAGCGACGACTGCCAGGTCTGCGCGACGGCGAGAACACCCTGGGCGTCCGCGCTCATCGCGGCCAGGACGTCATCGGCGGTCTCGTGCAGCCACAGGCCCGCTCCGCGGGCCGCGTCGACGATCTCGGGGTAACGCTCGGCGGCGGCATCCGTGAGGTAGAGGTCGACGACGCGCTCCGGCGCGAACCTGACCGCCTCACGCACGGCCTGCGGGCCCTCGACGAGGAACCGCCCCGTGCGCGAACGCACGGAACGCCCGGCCAGCGCCCGCACCTGCCGCACCCGGTCGCTGCGCGGGTTGCGCAGCGCGGGGGCAGGGACGGACGCCGACCGGGCGTCCGCGGGGCGCGCGCCCGGCGCGCGCCCCTGAGGTCCGCGGGTCAGGCCGCAGCCTTGGGCGCGTTGACGTCCGCCGGCAGGGCGTCCTTGGCGACCTGGACGAGAGCGTTGAACGTCGCGACGTCGTTGACGGCCAGGTCCGCGAGCACGCGGCGGTCCACCTCGACACCAGCGGCCTTGAGGCCCTGGATGAGGCGGTTGTAGGTCAGGCCCTGGGCGCGGGACGCAGCGTTGATGCGCTGGATCCACAGCTTGCGGAAGTCACCCTTGCGCGCCTTGCGGTCGCGGTAGGAGTAGACGAGCGAGTGGGTGACCTGCTCCTTGGCCTTGCGGTACAGACGCGAGCGCTGGCCGCGGTAGCCGCTGGCGCGCTCGAGGGTCGTACGGCGCTTCTTCTGGGCGTTGACCGCCCGCTTCACGCGTGCCACGTGATGCTCCTTGGGGTTCGGGGCTCAGGGTGTGAGGGTCGAGCCCGGCGGGGCTCGAGCTCCGGCCGGCGGGTCACGCCGGCCCGGGACTCACTTGCCGAGCAGCTTCTTGATCTTCTTGGCGTCGGCGGGGGCGACGACCTGGTCCTGCGCCAGACGGCGGGTGCGGCGGCTCGACTTGTGCTCGAGGTAGTGCCGGGCGTTGGTCTGCTCGCGCATGAGCTTGCCGCTCCCGGTGCTGCGGAACCGCTTCTTCGCGCCGGAGTGCGTCTTGTTCTTCGGCATGGCTGCCGTCTCTCCTCGGGTCTGGCCGGGCACCGGACGGTGCCCGACGGGTGCGGGCCGCGCGAACGCGACCCATGTCATGGGTTCAGCCCTTGGCTGCTCCGCCGCCCGGACGTGCGCCGGGGCGCGGCGTGGGCTTGGGCGCCGCCGCGCGCGGCGCGCTCGGCCGGGGAGCCGGGGCGGCGGGCTTCGGTGTGGCCGTGGGCTTGGGTGTCGCGGGCTTCGGGGTCGTCGCGGCGGGCTTCGCAGCAGCAGCGGGCTTCGCAGCAGCGGCAGGCTTCGCGGCAGCAGCGGGCTTCGCGGCAGCGGGCTCGGCGACGGCCGGCTCGGCTGCGACGGGCGCGACCGGCTCGGAGGTCGGCTCGACGGCCGCGGACTCCGCGACAGGAGCGGCAGCGGCAGGCGCGACGGGCTCGTTCGGCGCCTCGTCCACGACCTCCTGGTCCGTCGCGTCGGTCGCACGCTCGGCAGCCTTGCGCTCGGACTTCGTCATACGACCCGCGTCGATCTCGGTCGAGCGGCGACGCTGCTCCGTCTTGGCGTCGGCCTTCTTCTTGACCGGGCCGAGCACCATCGTCATGTTGCGCCCGTCCTGCTTGGGCGAGCTCTCGACGAAGCCCAGGTCCGCGACGTCCTGCGCGAGACGCTGGAGGAGGCGCATGCCCATCTCCGGGCGCGACTGCTCGCGACCGCGGAACATGATCATGACCTTGACCTTGTCGCCGGCCGAGAGGAAGCGGACGACATGGCCCTTCTTCGTCTCGTAGTCGTGCGGGTCGATCTTCAGGCGGAACCGGATCTCCTTGAGGACCGTGTTCGCCTGGTTGCGCCGGGCCTCGCGCGCCTTCATGTCGGCTTCGTACTTGAACTTGCCGAAGTCCATGAGCTTGCACACGGGCGGGCGGGCGTCGGGGGCGACCTCGACCAGGTCGAGATCGGCGTCCTGCGCAAGACGCAGGGCAACCTCGGTGCGGACGACTCCGACCTGCTCCCCGTCGGGACCGATGAGTCGGACCTCGGGGACACGGATCCGATCGTTGATGCGAGGCTCGCTGATGTCTGGCTCCTTGGCAGTCGTGATGGCCGACCCCCAGGAACGGGAAAGGCCCCCGAACCTGGACACAGGTGGGAGCCGTCGCCGAGCCGCCGGCTCCCGACGGGGGCCGCAGCACGGAACCGGGCCGCTCCTCGAGGAAGCTGCCCGGCGACTGACCCGGCCTCCGTCGCGGCCGAAGCCGTCGGTCGAGACCCGGGTGGGACGAATCCACTTGCGCACTCGCACCTCGGATCCGTTGCCGGAGCCGCGCACGAGTCGGTCAGCCATCGAGTCTACCAGAGGACGAGGAGGGTCCGGACGCCCGGCCGAGCCCCGGGCTGCGTCGTCGGACGCCCGCCTCCCGGGTGGGACGATGGTGCCATGAGCACCGACTCCCCGCGCCCAGCCGACGACGTCGCGCAGGCCACCCGCGACATCGCCGACGTCAACGCCGTCGAGGTCATCACCACCGCGGCCGTCCACCTCATGAGCGCCGCCGCCGTGAAGTGCGGCCTCGCGGAGGACGCCGACGCGCAGGAGCACCTCGACCTCGACGAGGCCCGCAAGCTCATCAACGCGCTCGCCGCGCTCGTGACCGCGAGCGCTCCCGACGTCGGCAACCAGCACGCCCGCTCGCTGCGCGACGGCCTCCGCTCGCTCCAGCTCGCGTTCCGCGAGGCGTCGGTCTACCCGGACGCGCCGGGCGAGGGCCCGGGCGAGAAGTTCACGGGCTCGGTGGTCTGAGCCGCCCGACCCGGACGATCTCGGGCGGGGTCGAGACGGACCCGCCATACGCGTGGCCGTGCGAGCAGCGCACGGGCACGAGCATGCCGCCGGAGCCCTCCGTCCAGCACGAGCCGACCCCCGTCGAGACGTGGGCGTCGCTTCCGGGCCTCCCCACGACGCCCTCTCAGACTCGAGGTGGGCGGTCGCCGCGCGCGTCGGCGCGCCGCTGCGCCCGGCTGCTCGTAGCGTGGGCGCCATGAGCGATGACGAGCGCGAATGGACCCCTGATCTCGGCCGCCTCACGCAGGCCGCCGACGACGCCTTCACGGTCGGACGCGTGTTCGGCCAGGCCTACGAGCACCAGGGGACGCTCGTCATCCCCGTGGCACGCGTCCTGGGCGCGGCCGGCACCGGCGCGGGCGGCGGTGCCGGCAACGGCTCCGGTGCGGCGAGCGGCAACGGCTCCGGGCACGGCACGGGCCACGGGTCCGGGGACGGGACCGGGCGAGGCTCGGGGCGCGGCAGCTTCTCGTTCCTTCGCCACGGCTCCGTGGCGGCGAGCCGACGGATCGGCTCAGCCGAGGACGCGCCCACCGAGGACCCGGCCAGCGAGTCGGTGGACGCCCCCGAGGCGCTGGGCACGGGCGACGTCCGCCCCGGCAACGAGAGCGGCGCGAACGGTGACGCCCACGCCGAGGCGAAGGGCGACCTGCAGGCCGAGGCGCGAGGCGAGGCCACCGGTGAGGCACGAGGCGACGCCCGTGGTGAGGGCGGGGCCGGCGGGGGCGCCTACGGCGTCCGCGTCAAGCC
This sequence comes from Luteimicrobium xylanilyticum, assembly GCF_009429125.1. Classification (GTDB taxonomy): domain Bacteria; phylum Actinomycetota; class Actinomycetes; order Actinomycetales; family Cellulomonadaceae; genus Luteimicrobium; species Luteimicrobium xylanilyticum. Next base: position 1,722,178 of record NZ_CP045529.1, on the reverse strand, counting down.
CGTCGGCGTCGTGGTCGTGGAGAACGGGTCCACCCGTTGGATCCCGGTCTTCGACCTCAACCGGACGATCGTCGGCGGCCAGGCGGTCGCTGCCGTCGCCGCGGTCGCGCTCGCCTGGGCGATCGGGCGCCGTCGACGCTGAGGCCGCGAGCGCAGCGCGTTCAGCCGCGCGCCGCGCCGATCCGCAGCTCGAGCGAGTCGACGCGCTCGCCGACGACCTCGCTCGCACCGAGCCGCGCGTTGACCGCGGCCAGCACGGCGTCGAGACCGGCACGGTCCAGGCCCGGGTCGAGGCGCAGCACGACCGCGACCTCGGCCGTCCGGCCGGGCACGGCGTCGACGCTCGCCACGTGCTGGAGAGGCGCCACAGCGGACGTCACCGCCTGGACGACCTCCGCGTCGACGACGCCGTCCTCGACGGCCGGTCTCCAGGGCTTGCCCTGCGCGAGCGCCCACACCGCCGGCCGCGGGACCAGGACCGTCGCCGGCCCCGCCGGGTCGACGACGAGCAGCGACCAGTCCTCGCTGACGGCGGAGAGCGCGGCCCGCGGCGCCTCGACGGGCACGGGGCGCGCGTCGGGGCGCCACGACGTCATCGCCGCCACCGATGTGAAGACGGGAAGCGCGCGACGGCCGTCGGGAGCCTCGAGCGCCACCACCCCGGCGGACGCCTCCTTGTCGACGTGGAGGCCGTCCTCGGTCTCGCCGAGCTCGCCGAGCTCGGCCAGCACCGGCACGAGCACCCGGGTCGCGGCCAGACGCGCGACGACGTCGCGCAGGGACTCCCGGCCCGCGACGTGGCCCGCGAGGAGGCGGGCCAGCTCGGGGTCGGCGGAGCCGTCGTCGCCCGCGAACCCGGACGACGGCGGGAGCGCCCGCCCCGCGGCGCTCACGGGCGGCCCGCGACGTCGAGCGCCTGGGGCAGCGTGAAGGCGCCCGCATAGAGGGCCTTGCCGACGATCGCACCCTCGACCCCGGCGGGGACGAGCGAGCGCAGCGCCTCGAGGTCCGCGAGGCTCGAGATGCCGCCCGACGCGACGACCGGCGACGCCGTGCGGGCCGCGACGTCGCGCAGCAGGTCGAGGTTCGGGCCGCGCAACGTCCCGTCCTTGGTCACGTCGGTCACGACGTACCGCGAGCAGCCTGCCGCCTCGAGCCGGTCGAGGACCTCCCACAGGTCCCCGCCCTCCTGCGTCCAGCCGCGGGCGGCGAGCGTGGTCCCGCGCACGTCGAGGCCGACGGCCACGCGGTCGCCGTGCTCGGCGATGACGCGCGCGGTCCACTCGGGGTTCTCGAGGGCCGCAGTCCCGAGGTTGACGCGACGGCAGCCGGTCGCGAGCGCGCGCTCGAGGCTCGCGTCGTCGCGGATGCCGCCCGAGAGCTCGACCTGGACGTCGAGGCGCCCGACGACCTCGGCGAGGAGCTCGGCGTTCGAGCCCCGGCCGAACGCGGCGTCGAGGTCCACGAGATGGACCCACTCGGCGCCGCCGGTCTGCCAGTCGAGCGCGGCGGTCAACGGGTCGCCGTACGACGTCTCCGAGCCGGCCGCGCCCTGGACGAGGCGCACGGCCTGGCCGTCCGCGACGTCGACGGCGGGCAGCAGCACGAGGCGATCGGTCATCGAGGGTGCTCCAGGGGTTTCGGGACCGGCGGACCGGTCGGGGTGCTTCGGGGGGATCGGTCGGAGGGCACGAGCGAGGGACGGGGCGACGCCCGTCAACGCAGGGTCGCGACCCAGTTCTCGAGCAGGTGCGCGCCGGCGTCGCCGGACTTCTCCGGGTGGAACTGCGTCGCGGCGAGCGGACCGTTCTCGACGGCCGCCACGAACCGGTCGCCGTGCGTGGCCCAGGTGACGAGCGGCCGGATCGTGCTGCGCGCGAACGGCGAGTCCTCGGGGATGTCGGCCTCGAGCGGGAACTCGTGCGCGGCGTACGAGTGCACGAAGTAGAAGCGTTCGCGCTCGACGCCGGAGAAGAGCCGCGAGCCCTCTGCGGCCTCGACGTTCGCCCAGCCCATGTGCGGGACGACGGGGGCGTCGAGGCGCCGGACGGTCCCGGGCCACTCCCCCATGCCCTCGGTCACGACGCCGTGCTCGTCGCCCGCCTCGAACAGGATCTGCATGCCCACGCAGATCCCGAGCACGGGCCGGCCGCCCGCGAGCCGTCGTCCGACGACCTCGTCGCCGCGCACCGCACGCAGCCCCGCCATGCAGGCGGCGAACGCGCCGACACCGGGCACGACGAGCCCGTCCGCCTCCTGCGCACGCGCACGGTCGTCGGTCAGCTCGACGTCAGCGCCCACGCGCTCGAGCGCGCGCACGGCCGAACGGACGTTGCCGAAGCCGTAGTCGAGGACGACGACGCTCGGGCGCTCGTTCGGGCCGCTCATTCGGCCTTCTTCCGGTCGCGGCGCGCGGCGCGCCCGGCCTTGGTCATCATCCGCATGGCCTTGAGCCGGCCGACCCCGACGCTCGTGACCACGTCCGGGAAGTCGTCGACGGTCTCGGTGCCGAGCAGCAGGTTGGTGAGCCCCTCGGGGGCGCCGTCGAGCGCGAGACCCGCGGCGAGCTCGTCCCCGACCGCGCCGTCGCGCCACGTGTGGGCGGCGATCTGGCCGTCGCGGTGCACGAGCAGCACGGCCGGGAGCCCGGGCGTGGCGCGCGTGATCGTCGCGGCCACCTGCTCGGGGCCGTCGACGGACGTGTCACGGCACCAGACCAGTACCCCGACGCCCGACAGCACGGCGTCGACGGGGAGACCGGCGATCGCGCAGATCGCGGCCACGGGCTCCGCGGCGCCGAGCTGGGTGACGACGACGGCGCGCACCGGCTGGGCGGCGGACTCCGCGGCGGGTTCGGGGACGCTCTCCGCGCTCACAGCGCACCCTTCGTCGACGGGACGCCCTCGACGCGGGGGTCGAGAGCGACCGCGGCCCGCAACGCACGGGCGAGCGCCTTGAACTGCGCCTCCACGATGTGGTGGGGGTCGCGGCCCGCCAGCACGCGCACGTGCACGCAGATGCCGGCGTGGTACGCGAGCGACTCGAGGACGTGCCGGGTCAGGGAGCCGGTGAAGTGCCCGCCGATCAGGTGGTACTCCTGGCCCTCCGGCTCGCCGGAGTGCACGAGGTAGGGCCGGCCCGACACGTCCACGACCGCGAGCGCGAGCGCCTCGTCGAGGGGGACGGTCGCGTCGCCGAAGCGCGCGATGCCGCGCTTGTCCCCGAGCGCCTGGCGCAGCGCCTCCCCGAGCACGATCGCCGTGTCCTCGACCGTGTGGTGCACGTCGATGTGGGTGTCGCCCGTGGAACGCACCGTGAGGTCGAAGAGCGCGTGCTTGCCGAGCGCCGTGAGCATGTGGTCGAAGAACGGGACGCTCGTCGAGACGTCCGTCCGGCCCGTCCCGTCGAGGTCGAGCTCGACGACGACGCTCGACTCGCTCGTCGCACGCTCGACGCGCGCGGCGCGGTGCCCCGGCCCGCCCGGCTGCGGCGCGCCGGGCACCGTCCCGGCCGCGTCCGTGGTCGGTGCGCTCATCGTGCCTCCTCCAGTCCGGCCACCCGCACGAGGGCGGCCTTGAACGTCTCCATCTCCTGCGGCGTGCCGACCGACACCCGCAGCCATCCCTCGGGCCCGACCTCGCGGATCAGCACGCCCTCGTCGAGCATCCCCTGCCAGACGGCGTGGCGGTCGGCGAAGCGCCCGAACAGCACGAAGTTCGAGTCGGAGTCGGCGACGTCGAGCGGACGACCGTCGAGGAGACGTCCGCGCAGCCACGCGGCGGTCGCGTCACGCTCGGCCCGCAGCGACCCGATCTGGGCCATGAGCTCGTCGGAGTGCTCGAGCGCCGCGCGCGCGACCGCCTGGGTCACCGCCGACAGGTGGTACGGCAGCCGCACGACGCGCAGCGCGTCGACCAGCTCCCGCGACGCCGCCAGGTACCCGACGCGCGCGCCGGCCATCCCGAACGCCTTCGACATGGTGCGGGCGACCGCGAGGTTCGGTCGGTCGGCCAGCAGCTCGAGCGCGCTCGGCACGCCGCGGCGCCGGAACTCGCCGTAGGCCTCGTCGACGACCACCACGGGCGACGCGCCCCGCGCGCCGTCGACCTCGACGCGGGCGGCGGCGTCGAGCACGGCCTCGACCGTGGCGAGCGGCAGCGCCGTGCCGGTCGGGTTGTTGGGGCTCGCGAGCAGGATCACGGCGGGCCGGACCTCCGCGATCGTCTCCGCCGCGTAGACCGGGTCGAGCGTGAAGTCCTCCTCGCGCCGGCCCGCGACCCAGCCGGTCATCGCGTCGCGCGCGTACTCGGGGTACATCGAGTACGTGGGCGCGAACGACAGGACGGAGCGGCCCGGGCCGCCGAAGGCCTGGAGGAGCTGGAGCATGACCTCGTTGGAGCCGTTCGCGGCCCAGAGCTGCTCGGGCTCGAGCCGGACCCCGGACTCGACGGCCAAGTAGTCGGCCAGATCCGCGCGCAGATCCAGGAACTCGCGGTCGGGGTAGCGGTTGAGCCCGTGCGCCGCCTCGGTGACCCGCCGCGCGACGCTCGCGACCACGGCGTCCGACGGCGGGTACGGGTTCTCGTTCACGTTGAGCAGCACCGGCACGTCGAGCTGCGGAGCGCCGTACGGCACCTCGTCCGCGAGGTCGGCACGCAGGGGCAGCCGCCCGCCGCCCGCGTCGCGCGTCGCGTCGTGGCGCCGCGCGCCCGGGGCGGACGGCACGGACGACGGCGCAGGCAGCGTAGGAGTCACGAGGCCAGTCTACGGAGGACCCCCGGGGCACCGACGTGACGTCCGGCACGCGGGCACCTCACCTGCCCGTGCACCGGGGTCACGCCGCGCGGAAGGTCGGCCACGGTGCCACCGTGGACGAGGGCCCTCCGAAGGACGGGGCGGCCGACGGAGACGGGGCCCCCGGCGGCCGGGTGGCCCGATCCAAGGAGGTCGACGTGTCCACCATGCGTGCCGCCGTCGTGCACGGCTTCACCGACCCGCTCTCGATCGACGAGATCGAGGTCCCCACCCCCGGACCGTTCGAGGCGCTCGTCAAGGTCGACTACACCGGCGTGTGCCACACGGACCTGCACGCCGCGCACGGGGACTGGCCCGTCAAGCCGAGCCCGCCCTTCGTCCCCGGGCACGAGGGCGTCGGGACGGTCGTCGCCGTCGGCGACTCCGTGACCCGTGTGAAGGTCGGCGACACGGTCGGCAACGCGTGGCTGTGGTCGGCGTGCGGCGAGTGCGAGTACTGCGAGACGGGCTGGGAGACCCTCTGCCCGAACCAGAAGAACGGCGGCTACTCGGTCGACGGCTCGTTCGGCCAGTACATGCTCGTGGACTCGCGGTACTGCCCGGTCATCCCTGACGGGGTCGACCTGTCCGCCGTCGGGCCCATCCTCTGCGCGGGGGTCACGGTCTACAAGGGCCTCAAGACGACCGACACGAAGCCCGGCGAGTGGGTGCTGATCTCCGGCATCGGCGGGCTCGGGCACATCGCCGTCCAGTACGCCGTCGCGATGGGGCGCCGCGTCGCTGCCGTCGACGTCGCCGACGACAAGCTCGAGCTCGCGCGCAAGCACGGCGCCGAGGGCACGGTGAACGCGGCCACGTCGCCCGACGCCGCCGCGGAGCTCCAGGAGAAGACGGGCGGCGGCGTGCACGGCGCGCTCGTGACGGCCGTCAACGCGCACGCGTTCCCGCAGGCCGTCGGGGCGCTGCGCCGCGGGGGCACGGTGTCGCTCGTCGGGCTGCCGCCGGACCAGTTCCCGCTCGACATCTTCACGACCGTGCTGTTCGGGCTGACCGTCCGGGGCTCGATCGTCGGCACGCGCAAGGACATGAGCGAGGCCCTCGACTTCTTCGCGCGCGGGCAGATCCACCCCACGTACACGGTCCGGCCGCTCGACGACGTCAACGCCGTCTTCACCGCGATGGAGGAAGGCGGCATCGACGGGCGAGTCGTCATGGACATGTCCTGACCACCGCCGCCCGCCGCTGCCCTCCCCTCGGGCTGTGGACGACTGCGGGCACGTCGGGGGCCGCCCGTAGAGTCGACCGGGTGAACGAGCCGACGACGCAGCCCACGCCCGCCGCCCCGACCGCCCCCGGCACCGACCGCGCCGGCCTGCGCGAGGAGGCCGAGGGCGTCCTGCGTGCGCTCGTCGGGCGCGACGACGTGGCGCTGCGCGAGGACCAGTGGCGCGCGATCGAGGCCCTCGTCGCGGACGCGCGGCGCGCGCTCGTCGTGCAGCGCACCGGCTGGGGGAAGTCGGCGGTCTACTTCGTCGCGACCGCGCTGCTGCGCGCCCGCGGCGCCGGGCCGACCGTGCTCGTCTCCCCGCTGCTCGCGCTCATGCGCGACCAGGTCGGCGCGGCGCGGCGAGCGGGGATCCGGGCCGTGACCATCAACTCCTCGAACGTCACCGAGTGGGACGAGATCCACGCGGCGATCGCCGCGGGCGAGGTCGACGTGCTGCTCTGCTCGCCCGAGCGCCTCAACAACCCGGGGTTCCGCGACGGCGTCCTTCCCCGGCTGGCCGCCGACGCCGGGCTCGTGGTGGTCGACGAGGCGCACTGCGTCTCCGACTGGGGCCACGACTTCCGGCCCGACTACCGGCGCATCCGCACCCTGCTCGCCGACCTGCCCGCGGGCATCCCCGTGCTCGCGACCACCGCGACCGCGAACGCGCGGGTCGTCGCGGACGTCGCCGAGCAGCTCGGCGTGCGCGCGGACGGCACGGTTCCGGGGCCGGGAGCGGATGTCCTGGTGCTGCGCGGCGCGCTCGACCGCGAGTCGCTCCACCTGGCGGTCGTCGACCTGCCCGACCCCTCGACCCGGCTCGCGTGGCTCGCCGAGGTCCTGCAGGACGCGCCGGGCTCCGGGATCGTCTACTGCCTGACCGTGTCGCAGGCCGAGCAGGTCGCGAGCCAGCTCCGCGCGACCGGCCTCGCCGTCGCCGCGTACACGGGGCAGACCGACCCCGCCGAGCGCGAGGCCCTCGAGGCCGACCTCAAGGAGAACCGCGTCACCGCGCTGGTGGCGACCAGCGCGCTCGGCATGGGCTTCGACAAGCCCGACCTGGCGTTCGTGATCCACCTCGGGGCACCGTCGTCGCCCATCGCCTACTACCAGCAGGTCGGGCGAGCGGGACGCGGGGTGGAGCGGGCCGTCGTCGTGCTGCTGCCCGGCACGGAGGACCAGCGCATCTGGGAGTACTTCGACTCGCTCGGCTTCCCGCCCGAGCCGAAGGTGCGCGTCGTGCTCGACACGCTCGCCTCGGCACCCGAGGGCGGGCCGATGTCCGTCGCCCAGCTCGAGACGCACGTCGACCTCAAGCGTTCGCGCCTCGAGCAGATGCTCAAGGTGCTCGACGTCGACGGCGCGGTCCGGCGCGTCCAAGGCGGCTGGGTCGCGGCCGGACGGCCGTGGGAGTACGACGCCGACCGGTACGCGCGGGTGGCGGAGACCCGCGCGGACGAGCAGCGGGCGATGGTCGACTACGAGCGCACGACCGGCTGCCGCATGGCCTTCCTGCGCGCGGTCCTCGACGACCCCGAGCTCCAGCCGGGGTGGCGGTGCGGCCGCTGCGACCGGTGCGGCGGCGTCGAGCTCCCGGGCGCGCCGGACCCCGACGCCGTGGCCGAGGCACGCCACGACCTCGACCGGCCCGGCGTCGAGATCGTCGCGCGCCGGCAGTGGCCCAGCGGCATGGACGCGCTGGGCCTCGACCTGCGCGGGCGGATCGACCCCGACGAGCGCGCCGAGACCGGGCGCGCGGTCGCCCGCCTCGACGGTCTCGGCTGGTCCGGCCCGCTGCGCGACCTGTTCACGCCCACGACGTCCGACGGCGAGACGCCGGTGCCGCTGCGCACCGCGGCCGTCCGGGTGCTCGACGACTGGCTGGTGCCCGACGGCGCGGGGACCGTCGACTGCGTCGTCGGGATCCGTTCGGCGACCCGACCCCAGCTCGTCGCGCACCTCGCGGGCGGGCTCGCCCGGTACCTCGGCGTGCCCGTCGCCGGGTCCGTCGGTCCGGTCGTCGGGCGCGAGGAGCCCGGCAGCCACGACGTGAACTCCGCCGCGCGGCTCGCGGGCGTGGTCCGGCGCCTCGGCCCCGACGAGGGGCTCGACGTCACCGGCAAGCGCGTGCTGCTCGTCGACGACCGCACCGACTCCGGCTGGACGCTGACCGTCGTGGCGCGGGCGCTGCGCCGCGCTGGCGCCACCGCGGTGCTGCCGTTCGTGCTCGCGGTGGGCTGACGCGCCGCCCGCGCCGGCGACGGTCAGCCGACGACGACCTGCCCGTCCTGGACCGACGCCTTCAGCACCTGGAGGGGCTTCTTCGCGGGCCCGTGCGTCACCTTGCCGGTCAGGTCGAACGTCGAACCGTGGCACGGGCACTCGAGGTCGCCCTGGCCCGGGACCACGCCGCAGCCCATGTGGGTGCAGATCGCCGAGAGCACGTGCACGTCGCCGGCGGTCGGCTGGGTCACGAGGATCTGCGCGCCCGCCGGGAGCTTGGCCGAGACCGCGCCTCCGACGGGGACGTCCGCGAGCTGCGCCACGGGCGCCGGGGTGGACGGTGCCGTGATCTGCACGTCGCCGGTCCCGCCCGGGCTGCACGCCGCGAGCGCGACGGCCGCCGCACCCGCGCCGGCCCCGGCGAGCACGGCGCGTCGGGAGACCCCGCCGCAGCAAGGACCGGGCTTCTCGGTCATGCGTGTCCCCCGTCGGTCGCGGTGGTCTCGAAGCGAGCACGGACGGCCTCGCCGTGCGCGGGCAGGTCCTCGGCGTCGGCCACGGCGACGATCCGGTCCGCGAGCTCGCCGAGCGCGTCGCGTGAGTACTCGACGACGTGCACGGCCCGCACGAAGCTGTGCACCCCGAGCCCGCTCGACGAGTGCGCCGCCCCGCCGGTGGGCAGCACGTGGTTCGACCCGGCCATGTAGTCACCGAGCGACACGGGGGCGTAGGGCCCGACGAAGATCGCGCCCGCGCTCCGGACCCGGTCCGCGAGCACGGATGCGTCGGCGGTCTGGAGCTCGAGGTGCTCGGCGCCGTACGCGTCGACGACCTCGAGACCCTGCTCGACGTCGTCCACGAGCACGATCGCCGACTGCGAGCCCGCGAGCGCCTCGGCCACGCGCTCGGCGTGCTTCGTGGCGCCGGCGCGGACTGCGACCCGGTCCTCGACGGCGTCGGCGAGCGCCTCGCTCGGGGTCACGAGGACGGCGGCCGCCATGGGGTCGTGCTCAGCCTGGCTGACGAGGTCGGCCGCGACGTGGTCCGCGTCCGCGGTGTCGTCCGCGAGGACCGCGATCTCCGTGGGGCCGGCCTCCGCGTCGATGCCGACGACGCCGCGCACGAGGCGCTTGGCCGCGGCGACGTAGACGTTGCCCGGGCCGGTCACGACGTCGACGGGCTCGCAGAGCACCCCGCCGTCCTGCGGCTCCGTCCCGCGCGCACCGTAGGCGAGCATGGCGACGGCCTGCGCCCCGCCCACGGCGTACACCTCGTCGACGCCGAGCAGCGCGCACGCGGCCAGGACCGTCGGGTGCGGAAGCCCCGCGTTCTCGCGCTGCGGGGGCGAGGTCACGACGAGCTCGGCGACGCCCGCCTCCTGAGCGGCGACGGCGTTCATCACCACGGTCGACGGGTACACGGCGAGCCCGCCCGGCACGTAGAGGCCGACGCGGCGCACGGGGACCCAGCGCTGGCGCACCCGGGCGCCGTCGGCGAGCTCGACCGTGTGCTCGGCCGGGCGCTGGGCCGCGTGGACGGCGCGGACGCGGCGGATCGCCTCCTCGAGCCCGGCGCGGACGTCGGGGTCGAGCCCCTCGAGCGCGTCGGCGAGCGCTGCCGTCGGGACCCGCAGATGCTCGGGCCTGACGCCGTCGAACCGCTCCGCGAGGTCACGCAGCGTGGCGGCGCCGTGCTCACGCACCTGCGCGATGATCGGCGCCACGCGCTCGGCGGCGTCCTCGACGCGCACCTCGGCGCGCGGCAGGGCGTCGGTCAGCTCGCGGCGGGACAGCGTGCGGCCCCTCAGGTCGATGCGCTGGATCACGTGTCGAGCATAGTGCGGCGGTCCTGCGCACCGGCCCGGCGTCCAGGGCGCGAGCAGGCGGATGCCACCGGGTGCGGGAGGATGGGCACGTGAGCCCCGAAGCCCTGCACGTGCCCATCGCCGACGACGAGATCCGCCTCGGCCAGTTCCTCAAGCTCGCGGACCTCGCCGAGTCCGGCGCGCAGGCCCGCGAGCTCGTCGCCGACGGCGAGGTGCGGGTCAACGGGGAGGTCGACCTGCGTCGTGGCCGGCGCCTGGGACGCGGCGACGTCGTCGTGGTCGCGACCCCGCAGGGCGAGCGCAGCGCCGTCGTCGGCTGACGCGGCGCCCCTCAGCCCGCCATGTAGGCGGAGCTCATCACCTTGTCGACCGCGATACGGAGCACGACGCGGTCCGGGTTGGGCTCGAGCGGACGGTACCGGCGGGCGTAGCGAGCCACGGCGTCGACGATCTCCTCGAGGTCGGGCACGACCTCGACCGGGCCCTCGAGGGTGATCCACCGGCCGCCCTCGACCTGGCACACCGACGCCCGGGGCGCGGCGGCCCCGTGGGTGCGGCGTGCCGCGTTGCGCGCCTTCACGGATCCCCGGTTGGTGGTGATGCGGACGACGCCCGCGTCGTCGTCCCAGGTGAACGCCACGGGCACGACGTGCGGCGAACCGTCGTCGCGCAGGGTCGTCAGGGTCGCGAGGTGCCGCTCCGTCACGAAGACGCGCTGCTCGGGGTTGAGGTGGACCACGAAGCCCCACTCTACGAGCGCGTACGGGTTCCCCACGCGACCGTCGGGCGAACCCTGCGGACTCCCCTGATGCCGGTCGTGCGCCGGGGTGCCTACCGTCGGTGCCACCTACCTGGAGGTGACCCATGACCGCACGACGCCGTGCGTCCGCCCTGCTCGCCGCCGTGACCGTCGCAGCGGCCGCCGCTGTCGCGGCCGTCCCCCTCGCCGTCGCGGGGGCCGCCGGCGCAGCGACCGCCACCTGCACCGCTCCCGCGTGGGCCGAGGGCTCGACCTACACCGCGGGCACGCAGGTCACCTTCGACGGGCACACCTACACCGCGCTCGTCACGCACACCGCGTACGTGGGCGCCGGCTGGACGCCCGCCGCGACCCCGACCCTGTGGAAGGACGGCGGCGCCTGCACCGGGGCGCCCACCGGCACGGGAACGCCGACCGCGACCCAGACGCCGACACAGACCTCGACGGCCACCCCGACCCCGACGCAGACGCCCACCCAGACCACCAGCCCCACCACCCCGCCCGACGACGGCTGCGCCACGAAGCCCCGGCCGGCCGGCAAGGTCCTGCAGGGGTACTGGGAGAACTGGGACGGCGCGTCGAACGGCGTGCACCCGGGGCTCGGCTGGATCCCGATCACCGACGCGCGCATCGCGCAGCACGGCTACAACGTGGTGAACCTCGCGTTCCCCGTCATCCTCTCCGACGGGACCGTCCTGTGGCAGGACGGCATGGACTCCGGCGTCAAGGTCGCCACGCCCGCCGAGATGTGCGCCGCCAAGGCGAACGGCCTGACGCTCCTCATGTCGATCGGCGGCGCGACCGCCGGGATCGACCTGAGCTCGTCCACCGTCGCCGACAAGTTCGTCTCGACGATCGTCCCGATCCTCAAGACGTACCACTTCGACGGGATCGACATCGACATCGAGACCGGGCTGTCGGGCAGCGGCAGCATCGGGACGCTGTCGGCGTCGCAGGCCAACCTCGAGCGCATCATCGACGGCGTGCTCGCCCAGATGCCCGCCGGGTTTGGGCTCACCATGGCCCCCGAGACGGCGTACGTCACCGGCGGCTCGGTCACCTACGGCTCCATCTGGGGGTCCTACCTGCCGATCATCAAGAAGTACGTCGACAACGGCCGGCTGTGGTGGCTCAACATGCAGTACTACAACGGGTCCATGTACGGCTGTTCGGGCGACTCGTACGGCGCCGGCACCGTCGCCGGGTTCACCGCGCAGACCACGTGCCTCGCGAACGGGCTGACCATCCAGGGCACCACGATCACCGTGCCGTACGACAAGCAGGTCCCGGGTCTCCCCGCGCAGTCCGGTGCCGGAGGCGGGTACATGGCGCCGTCGCTCGTGAGCCAGTCGTGGAACGCGTTCGGCGGGAAGCTCAAGGGCCTCATGACCTGGTCGATCAACTGGGACGGGTCGAAGGGCTGGACCTTCGGCGACAACGTCAAGGCCCTCGAGGGTCGCTGACGCCGACCTCGTGCCGGCCGACACGACGACGGCCGCCCCGGAACCCTCCGGGGCGGCCGTCGTCCTGCGTGGTCAGACCAGGCAGCTCGGGCCCAGCAGCGCCTTGAGGTCGCCGAACAGGGCGGGAGTCCGCTCGACGCGGAGCGTGTCCTCGAGCCGCATCACCGTCGCCCGGCCGGGCTCGGTGAGCTTCAGGTGCACCTCCGACGCCCCCGGGTGGGTGCGCAGGATCTCCCGCAGCCGCTCCACCACGGGCTGCGTGCACCGCACCGACGGCAGGCTCACCGTCACCGGGCCGTCAGGCGACGCCGAGACGTCCGGGAGCGACACCTCCATCGCCTGGAGCTGCATCGCGTCGTCCCGACGGCGCACGCGCCCCCGCAGGGTCACGACGGTGTCCTCCGCGAGGATCGTCGAGTACGCGAGGTACGTCTCGCCGAAGAACATGACCTCGACCGAGCCCTCGAGGTCCTCCACGGCGACGGACGCCCACGGGTTGCCGTTCTTCGACCACCGGTGCTGGACGTTGGTCAGCAGGCCCGCGATCGTCACGGTCGAGCCGTCGGCCCGCTCCTCGTCGGCCAGCAGCGCCGCGATCGTCGTCTCCGCGGCGCGCGACAGCACGTGCTCGAGGCCGGAGAGCGGATGGTCCGAGACGTAGAGCCCCAGCATCTCGCGCTCGAACGCGAGCCGCTGCTTCTTCTCCCAGTCCGGGAGGTCCGGGACGTCCACGCTGAACCCGACGGTGGCGCCGTCGTCGTCGGCGGCGAAGTCCGCGAACAGGTCGAACTGCCCCTCGGCCTCCTTGCGCTTGACGCTGATCACCGAGTCGACGGCCATCTCGTGGACGGCGAGCAGCGCGCGGCGCGTGTGCCCGAGCGAGTCGAACGCACCCGCCTTGATGAGCGACTCGATGGTCCTCTTGTTGCACACGACGGCCGGGACCTTGTCGAGGAAGTCCGTGAACGAGGTGAACTCGCCCTTGTCCTCGCGGGTCGCGGTGATCGCGTCGACGACGTTCGCGCCCACGTTGCGGACCGCGGTCAGACCGAACCGGATGTCGTCGCCGACCGCCGTGAAGTTCGCGGCGGACGAGTTCACGTCCGGCGGCAGCACCGTGATCCCCATCCGGCGGCACTCCGACAGGTACAGCGCCGACTTGTCCTTGTCGTCGCGCACGCTCGTCAGCAGCGCCGCCATGTACTCCGTCGGGTAGTTCGCCTTCATGAAGGCGGTCCAGTACGACACCAGGCCGTAGCCCGCCGAGTGCGCCTTGTTGAAGGCGTAGCCCGCGAACGGGACCAGCGTGTCCCAGACGGCCTGGATCGCCTTGTCGGAGTAGCCCCGCTCGCGCATGCCCGTCTGGAAGGGCACGAACTCCTTGTCGAGGATCTCCTTCTTCTTCTTCCCCATCGCGCGACGCAGCAGGTCCGCCTGGCCCAGCGAGTAGCCCGCGAGGATCTGGGCGGCGCGCTGGACCTGCTCCTGGTAGACGATCAGGCCGTACGTCTCGCCCAGCACCTCCGCGAGCGGCTTCTCGAGCTCCGGGTGGATCGGGGTGATCTCCTGCAGCCCGTTCTTGCGCAGCGCGTAGTTCGTGTGCGAGTTCATGCCCATCGGGCCCGGGCGGTACAGCGCGATGACGGCGGAGATGTCCTCGAAGTTGTCGGGACGCATCTGCCGGAGCAGCGCGCGCATCGGGCCGCCGTCGAGCTGGAACACGCCCAGCGTGTCGCCTCGGGTCAGCAGCGCGTATGCGGCCTCGTCATCGAGCGGGACCGACTCGATCTCGACCGGCTCCTTGCCGTTCGCGACGATGTTGCCGAGCGCGTCGTCGAGGATCGTCAGGTTCCGCAGCCCGAGGAAGTCCATCTTGATCAGCCCGAGCGTCTCCGACGTCGGGTAGTCGAACTGGGTGATGATCGCGCCGTCCTGCGGGCGACGCATGGTCGGGATGACGTTCGTCAGCGGGACGCTCGACATGATGAGCGCGCAGGCGTGCACGCCCCACTGCCGCTTCAGCCCCTCGATGCCCCGCGCGAGCTCGACGACGCGCTGCGCCTCCGGGTCCGCGCTGTGCACCTGGCGGAACTGCTCGGCCTCGCCGTAGCGCGGGTCCTGCGGGTTGAAGATCCCGCCCAGCGAGATGTCCTTGCCCATGACCGCGGGCGGCATCGCCTTGGTGAGCTTCTCCCCCATCGCGAACGGGAAGCCCAGCAGGCGCGACGAGTCCTTCAGCGCCTGCTTCGCCTTGATCGTGCCGTAGGTGACGACCTGCGAGACGCGGTCGTCGCCGTACTTGTCCGTGACGTACTTGATGACCTCACCGCGCCGACGCTCGTCGAAGTCCACGTCGACGTCGGGCATGGAGACGCGCTCCGGGTTGAGGAAGCGCTCGAAGATCAGCCCGTGCTGCAGCGGGTCCAGCTCGGTGATGCCCATGACGTACGAGGCCATGGAGCCCGCCGCCGAACCACGGCCCGGCCCCACCCGGATGCCTTGCGACTTGGCCCAGTTGATGAAGTCGGCGACCACGAGGAAGTACCCCGGGAAGCCCATCTGCAGGATGACCTCGGTCTCGTACTCCGCCTGCTTGCGCGACGCCTCAGGCACGCCGTCGGGGTACCGGCGGTGCAGGCCCGCCTCGACCTCCTTGACGAACCAGCTCGTCTCGTCCTCGCCGTCGGGCACCGGGAACCGCGGCATGTAGTTCGCCGACGTGTCGAACGACACCTCGCACTGCTCCGCCAGCCGCAGCGTGTTGTCGCACGCCTCCGGCAGCTCCGCCCACACCCGGCGCATCTCCTCCGCCGACTTCACGTAGTAGCCGTCGCCGTCGAACTTGAACCGGTCCGGGTCGTCCAGCGTGGAGCCCGAGTTGATCGCCAGGAGCGCCTCCTGCGAGGTCGCGTCCTCCTGGCGCACGTAGTGCAGGTCGTTCGTCGCGAGCAGCGGCGCGTCGATCGCCTCCGCCAGGCGCAGCAGGTCCTTGATCACGCGTCGCTCGATGTCCAGCCCGTGGTCCATCAGCTCGACGTAGAAGTACTCCTTGCCGTAGATGTCCTGCAGCTCGCCGGCCACCCGGACCGCCTCGTCCCACTGGCCCAGCCGCAGCCGTGTCTGGATCTCCCCCGACGGGCACCCCGTCGACGCCGCCATCCCGCCCGCGTACGTCTCCAGCAGGTCCCGGTCCATGCGCGGCCACTTGCCCATCTGGCCCTCGAGCGACGCCAGCGAGCTCGCCCGGAACAGGTTGTGCAGACCCTCGTTGTTCCGCGCCCACATCGTCATGTGCGTGTACGCGCCGCGCGCCGACACGTCGTCCGACTCCTGGCCCTGCTGGCCGAACCGCACCCTCGTCTGGTCGAACCGGCTCGTGCCCGGGGTGATGTACGCCTCGACGCCGAGGATCGGCTTGATCCCGTGCGACCTCGCCTTGCTCCAGAACTCGAACGCGCCGAACAGGTACCCGTGGTCCGTGATCGCGATCGACTTCTGGCCGAGCCGCTCCACCTCGGAGAACAACGAGTCGAGGCGGGCCGCGCCGTCGAGCATCGAGTACTCGGTGTGGACGTGGAGGTGGACGAAGTCTTCCCCGGTCGGCATGGGTCGAGTCTAGGTGCGTGCACCGACATCACCGGTCACCCCGAGCGGCGTGTGGTCGGCCGCAGGGTCTTCGCGGCGTCGCGGTGCTCGATGCCCGCGTCCAGGTAGACCGGGCCCTCGACGGCGTAACCGAGCCGTTCGTAGAACCCCACGGCCTGGAGCTGCGCGCTCAGGACGACGCGGCACCGGCCCGTGTCCGCGTGCTCGGCGAGCGCCACGGCCTCGAGCTCGCGCATGAGCAGCGCACCGAGGCCCGTGCCGCGCCAGGTGGCGTCGACTGCGACGCGGCCCACGTGCACCTCGCCCGGACGGGCGGGGTCGGTGAGCAGGCGTCCCGTCGCGACGACGACGCCGTCCCGGTCGCGCAGCACGAGGTGCGTGGTGGTCGGGTCGGTGTCGAGCGCGTCGACCTCCTCCTCGGCCGGCACGCCCTGCTCGTCGACGAACACGCGGACCCGCAGGGCCTGCGCCTCGGCGAGCCCGTCCGGCGTCCGGACCCGCTCCACGGTCACGTGCTGCCCCGCCGAGCCCTCGGACATCTTCATGCGTGCTCCTCCGTCAGCGGCCTGCGTCGGCCCCGCGCACGACCTCGAGCGCGTGCTGCAGGTCGTCCGGGTAGTCGCTCGTGACCTCGAGCCACTCGCCCGTCGTGGGGTGCTCGAACCCCAGCCGGACCGCGTGCAGCCACTGGCGCGAGAGCCCGGCGCGCGCGGCGAGCCGCGGGTCCGCCCCGTACGTGAGGTCGCCCACGAGCGGGTGGCGGACCGCCTGGAAGTGCACCCGGATCTGGTGCGTCCGCCCCGTCTCGAGGTGGACCTCCACGAGGGACGCCGACGGCACCATCTCGAGGACCTCGTAGTGCGTGACCGACGGCTTGCCGTCCGCCGTCACCGCGAACTTGTAGTCGGCGCCCGGGTGCCGCCCGATCGGCGCGTCGATCGTGCCCGTCGTCGGCTCGGGGTGACCCTGCGCGAGCGCGTGGTAGACCTTCTCGACGGTGCGCTCCTTGAAGGCCCGCTTGAGGAGCGTGTACGCACGCTCGCTCTTCGCGACGACCATGAGCCCGCTCGTGCCGACGTCGAGCCGGTGGACGATGCCCTGCCGCTCGGCCGCACCCGACGTCGAGATCCGGTACCCGGCCGCGACCAGCGCACCGACCACCGTCGGCCCGGCCCAGCCCGGTGACGGGTGCGCCGCGACCCCGACCGGCTTGTCCACGACCACGACGTCGTCGTCCTCGTAGGCGATGCGCATGCCGGGCACCGGCTCGGCCACGACCTGCACCTCGTCCCGGTCCTCGTCGGGCAGCTCGACGTCGAGCCACGCGCCGGCGCGCAGCCGGTCCGACTTGCCGAGCGCGACACCGTCCTGAAGGACGCCGCCCGCGGCGGCCGCCTCGGCTGCGCGCGTCCGAGAGAGCCCGAGCATGCGCGCGAGGGCAGCGTCGACGCGCTCGCCGGCCAGCTTGTCCGGCACGGGGAAGCTGCGGCTCGCCACCGTCAGCGCCCCTCGGCGCGCTCGGGGCTCTCGCCGTCGGCCTCGTGGCGCGGCCGAGCCGCGGCGTCGTCGGCGATCGGGCGCCCGTCCATGCCGATGCCGCGCAGCGCCAGCAACGCGATCAGGACCGCTGCGACGACGATCGCGATGTCCGCGACGTTCCCGACGAACCAGTGCCCGTAGCCGATGAAGTCGACGACGTAGCCCCGGGCCACGCCGGGGGCCCGCAGCAGGCGGTCGGCCAGGTTGCCCACGGCCCCGCCGAGGAGCAGCCCGAGCGCGACGGCCCACCCGGTCGAGCGCAGGCGCCGCAGGGACCGGACGATGAAGACCACGACGACGACGACGATGATCGTGAGCAGCCACGTCATTCCGGTGGCGATCGAGAGGGCGGCCCCGGGGTTGTAGACGAGCCGAAGATGGAAGAACCCGCCGGGCACGTCGACCGTCTTGCCGTCCCGCAGCGCGTGCTGCGCCCACGCCTTCGTGAGCTGGTCGAGCACGAGGACGACGGCCGCGATCGCGGCCAGGAGGACCACGAGACGGCGGCTCGGCCGCGTCGCCGCCGCGTGCGCGGCTGCGGGCACCTCGCCGGGCTCGGAGGCGGGCACGTGCTCGGGCTCGCGGCCGTCGGACGCGGCTCGCTCGGGTGGGTTGCTCATCGCCGCACAGTGTCTCACGCGGCGACGTGCCTCCCGGTCGGACTACCGACGCTCCTCGCGCTGCTTGCAGTCGATGCACAGCGTCGCGCGCGGGAACGCCTGGAGCCGCGCCTTGCCGATCGCCTTGCCGCACGACTCGCAGACGCCGTACGTGCCGGCGGCGATCCGGTCCAACGCACGCGAGTTCTGCGCCAGCAGGTCTCGGGTGTTGTTGACGAGCGTGAGCTCCTGGTCGCGCTCGAGCGCGCTCGAGCCCGAGTCCGCCTGGTCGTCCCCCGAGCCGTCGCCCGAGTCCCTCAGGAGCGCGGAGAGCTCCTGGTCGGCGGCGGCGAACTCGACCTGGAGCCGGGCGTTCTCCTCGATGAGGCCGTGAGCGAGCTCCTCGACCTCTTCCACGGTCCACGGCTCCTCGCCGTCACGGACCGGGAACGACTTGACGTCCCGGACGAGGTGGGGGAACTGCTTGCGGGTCGCGGCACGGACCGCGACGTCACGCTTGGCCATCATGAACCTCCCTCGTTCGGACTCACGCGAGGCTAGACGCCCGCGCGAGGTACTACAACACACCACGCCGGAACATTCCGCTCGCCGAACGCGCGCTCGACCTGCGACGTCACCCGGAGACGGACGAGCCGCCACCCGCCCGAAGGCGGGTGGCGGCTCATGGCGCCGAAGGAGCGTGCCCGACGGTCCGGTGACGGTCTCCGGTCTGCCCGACCCTGCCCTGACGGCTCAGATGCCCGCGGTGATGTCCGAGCTGGACCCGCCGCGTGCCGGGAGCGCGCTGCCCCGGGCGTCGATGTCGCCCAGGAGGTTCTGCAGGTAGCTCTTGAGGCGGGTGCGGTAGTCGCGCTCGAAGATCCGCAGCTCGTCGATCTTGCGCTCGAGGAGCGAACGCTCCTGCTCGAGCTGCGAGAGCGTGCGCTGCGACTGGTTCTCCGCCTCGCGGACGATGCGGGTGCTCTCCTCCTGGGCCTCGGCGAGCAGGCGCTCACCCTCGGACTTGCCCGCGTTGACGTAGTCGTCGTGGACCTTCTGGGCGAGCTGGAGCATGCCCGTCGCGGAAGCCGGCTCCGCGGGCTGCTGCGGCTCGGCGGCGGCCACGGGCTCGGGCTGCGGCTCGGGCGCGGCGACCGGCTCGGGCTGGAAGCCCGTGGCCGCGTCGGCCCGGCTGAGCTCCGCGATCCGGCGCTCGGCGGCGGCCAGCTTGGCCTTGACGGACTCGTTCTCCTCCTGGACCGAGTTGAGGGTCCGGACGACCTCGTCGAGGAAGTCGTCGACTTCCTCGATGTCGTAGCCCTCCTTGAACTTCACGGTCGAGAAGGTCTTGCTGAGGATGTCCTCGGCGGTCAGCAGTGCCATCGCGTCACCTCGATGAGTTGGGCAGTCGGGCAGGGTCGTGCGTTCCACGGTAGCGGAGTCAGGCCGGGGACCGCCAAAGAGGCCGTGCCCGGTCCGACGCGGCACCCACGGCCCGAGGGCGCGTCAGCGCCCCAGGCTGGTGAAGAGCCGCCACAGGAACGACACGACGAAGAACAGGATGATGTAGCCGAGGTCGAGCTGGACGGAGCCCAGCCGGATCGGCGGGATGATGCGCCGCAGCAGCCGCAGCGGTGGGTCCGTGACCGTGTACACGGCCTCGGCCACCACGAGCACGACGCCGCGTGGTCGCCAGTCCCGGGCGAACACCTGGACCCAGTCGAGGATCAGGCGCCCGATCAGGAGCAGCAGGTAGACGAAGAGCAGGATGCCGATGACGGAGAAGATCACCACGGCTGAACTGTGCCATCTCCCGCGCCCTCGGCGCGTGCGCGGCTCACGCTCACGCGATCAGCTCTGGTTGTAGATGCCGGCACCGCGAGGCTGGCCCGCGGCGGCACGCTCCTCGCCGGTGACCTCGACGTGCTCGGGCGACAGCAGGAACACCTTGTTGGTGACCCGCTCGATCGCACCGTGCAGACCGAACGTCAGGCCGGCGGAGAAGTCGACGAGCCGCTTGGCGTCCGCGTCGTCCATGTCCGACAGGTTGATGATCACGGGGGTGCCCGCACGGAACGCGTCGCCGATGACGAGCGCGTCGTTGTACGAGCGCGGGTGCACCGTGACGATCCGCCTGAGGTCGACGCCCTGCGACGTCGTCGGGCGAGACTCCCGGACCTCGCGCACCGGCGAGTACGCGGGCGCCCGTCCGATCGGGGTCACGGGTGCGAAGTCCTCCCCCACGCCACCGTCGGCGTCGTCGTAGTCGTCCATGTACTCCTGCTCCTCGGCCTCGCCGCGGTCGTCGGCGAGCCCCAGGTACAGCATGGTCTTGCGCAGCGTTCCAGCCATGGCCTGAGCTCCTCCCCCGGTCGAACGACCGTCGTGTGATTCACGCTAGCCCAGCCCGCGCGACAGCCGTGCAGCGACACGCCCGGCGTGTCGGTGCACGACGACGCCCGCGAACCGCCCCGTGGGCGTCCGGCGCCCGTCGCGCCGGTGGGAGTAGAACCGCTCGTCCTCGAGCGTGCAGATCCCGAGGACCTCGACGCGACCCACCCCGGCGGCGGCGAGCTGGGCGGCGACGCCGGCGGGCAGGTCGAGCGCGGGCGTCCCGGCGCGGGTCTGCGCCCAGGTGGCCGGGACGCCCGCCGCGACGTCCTCGCGCATCTGCTCCGGGACCTCGTAGCACGCGCCGCACACGCTCGGCCCGACGACGGCGCGCAGCGACCCGCGCCGCGCGCCCCGGTCGACGAGCGCGTCGACGGCGGCACCGACGACGTCCAGCTCGACGCCGCGCCGGCCCGCGTGCGCGCAGCCCACGACGCCGCGCTCGGGGTCGGCCAGGAGCACCGGCACGCAGTCGGCCACGAGCACGGCGAGCGCGTGCCCGTCGGCGCTGACGAGCGCGTCGGCCTCGCCGACCGAGTCGCGCGCGGGCGCCTCGTCGTCGGGAGCGCGCTCGACGACGATCACCCCGCGGCCGTGTACCTGTGTCATGAAGCTCACGGGCGTCCCGACGGTCGCGGACACCGCGGCACGGTTGGCGCGGACGCGGTCCGGGTCGTCGCCGACGCCCAGCCCGAGGTCGAGACTCGCCCAGGGCGCCGGGGACAGCCCGCCGGTGCGCGTCGTGAACCCCGCCCGGACACCCGGCCCGAGATCCACCTCGAGCAGCGGTACGGGCGGCCGCGTCGCACCGACGCGGCCGCCCGTGCCCGGGTCGTGCCCCACTACTTGAGGAAGTCCGGCACGTCGAGCTCGTCGACGGCGCGGCGCAGCGGCTCCTCCTCGACCAGGCGCGGCACCGAGACCGGAGAGCTCGACGCCGTGGTCTCGGTCTCGACGATCACGGCGGCGTCGTCCTCGGCGTCGTCCGCGTCGAGCGGGACGAGCGGACGGGCGGCTCCGGCCTGTGCCGGCTGCGGGACGAGCGGCCGCGGCGTCGCCGCGGACGTCGACGGTGCGGAGGCCGCAGGAGCGGCGGCGGACGACGAGCCGAGCACCGGGACCGACGGGACCTGAGGCACCGCGCCCGACACCGCACCCTGGACCTGGCCGAGCGCCTGCCCCTCCTTGCGCGTCTGCGGGCCGCCGCCGTCGAACCCGGCCGCGATCACGGTCACCCGCACCTCGTCGCCGAGGGCGTCGTCGATCACGGCACCGAAGATGATGTTCGCCTCGGGGTGCGCCGCCTCGTGCACGAGGCGCGCGGCCTCGTTGATCTCGAACAGCCCGAGGTCGGATCCGCCCTGGATGGACAGCAGCACGCCGTGGGCGCCGTCGATGCTGGCCTCGAGCAGCGGCGAGGAGATCGCAAACTCGGCGGCCTGGACCGCGCGGTCCTCGCCGCGCGCCGAGCCGATCCCCATGAGCGCGCTGCCCGCGCCCTGCATGACGGACTTCACGTCGGCGAAGTCGAGGTTGATCAGACCCGGGGTGGTGATGAGGTCGGTGATGCCCTGGACACCGGAGAGCAGCACCTGGTCGGCCGAGTGGAACGCCTGCAGCGCGGTCACCGCGCGGTCCGACATGGACAGCAGCCGGTCGTTCGGGATGACGATGAGCGTGTCGACCTCGCTGCGCAGCGTGTCGATGCCCTGGTCGGCCTGGACCGAGCGGCGGCGCCCCTCGAAGGTGAAGGGCCGCGTCACGACGCCCACGGTGAGCGCGCCGAGCGACCGCGCGATGCGGGCCACGACGGGCGCGCCGCCCGTGCCCGTCCCGCCGCCCTCGCCCGCGGTGACGAAGACCATGTCGGCGCCCCGCAGGACGTCCTCGATCTCGTCCTGGTGGTCCTCGGCCGCCTTGCGCCCGACCTCGGGGTCGGCGCCGGCGCCCAGCCCGCGCGTGAGCTCGCGGCCGACGTCGAGCTTGACGTCGGCGTCGGACATGAGCAGGGCCTGCGCGTCGGTGTTGATCGCGATGAACTCGACACCCTTGAGACCGACCTCGATCATCCGGTTCACGGCGTTGACGCCGCCACCGCCGATGCCGACCACCTTGATGACTGCCAGGTAGTTCTGCGGAGTTGCCACGGTGTGCCTCTCGATCCTTGCGTGTGGTGTCGTGCGGTCGCTGCCCCCGCGCCGTGGCCCGGGTCTCAACCTTCACCCTCAAGTTGAGGGTTAGAGTTATGTCATCCTCGTCTTGCTGCGAACGTAGGGGGCGCGGGCTGCGTCGGCAACGACCCGCCCGCGCGTGTCGCGAGATCCGTGCCGAACCACCCGTCCGGCGGGGTGCCCGACGCTCACCGGGTCACCGGCAACGTGGGCGCCGAGACGTCGAACACGTGCGCGTCCCTCGTCTGCTTCGCCGCCCTCAGCGCCTCGAGCACCCGGACCTTGAGGGCCGAGTCCTGCGCGCTGCCCCAGACCACCCGGGCCCCGCCCTTGAGGGTCAGCTCGACGGTGTCCTGCGTGGCCGCCTCGACGGCCGTGACCTGTGCCGAGAGCTTCTCGGGCAGCGCCCCGAGAACGGCCAGGACCGCGTCGAGGGCATGGTGGTCGGCGCCGTCGACCGGCACGGTCACGACCGGCACGCCCTTCGGCGCCTTCGTGACCGTCGCGACCCGCACGCCGTCCGTGTCGAGCAGCGCGTACCGGTTCTGCTCCGGCACCGCCGCGACGGGCTCGCGCGGCGTCACCCGCACCGTCAAACCGTGCGGCCAGTCGCGCACGATCGCCACGTCCTTGACGCCGCGCACGTCGAGCATCCGCGTGCGCAGCGAGACCGTGTCGAGGCGCGGCAACGGGACGCCGTCCGCCTCCGCCGCGATCCGCTCGACCTCGGACGTGTCCACGAGGCTGCCCGCTCCGACGACGCGGACGTCGTCGGCACGCGTCGCGAGCACCGGCGAGAAGAACGCGAGCCAGGCGAGCGCACCGACGAGCACGAGGACGAGCAGCGTCCAGGCGAGCCGGCGCCACCGCCGGTGCCGACGCATCGCCGCGCGCTCGGCCAGCCGGTCGACCATGCCGGTCGAGACGACGGCGCCGCGCCCCCCGACCGCCGGGACGGGCGCGCTCGGCGGGTCGCGCCGCGCCCGGTCCGGCGCGCTCGGCGGTTCGCGTCGGACCGGGACGGACGACGTCGCCGGCGCCCGCCGGCCCGGCGAGGGCGTCGGCGCGGTCGGCGGAGCGCTCCGCTGCTCGTCGTCGCGCGCTGCCGGCTCGACCGGGTCCGGGCCCGGGGGACGACCACGGTCCCGCAGCGGCGCGGGCCGCGGGCGGGACGGTCGGGACGGCGGACGCGACGGCACGGGCTACTCCCCCACCCGGCCGCGCAGCGCGTCGAGGACGACCGGGCCGAGCTCGGTGACGTCGCCCGCGCCGACGGTGAGCACGAGGTCTCCGGGACGGGCCAGCGCCGCCGCGGCGTGTGCCGCCGCGACCCGGTCCTCCACCGCGTGCGGCGCAGCGCCGGACCGGGTCTCCGGGAGGAGGTCGGTGATGGAGCGGGCCGTCGTCGTGGGGTCGGGATCCTCGCGGGCCGCGTACACGCCCGTCACGACGACCTCGTCCGCGAGCGCGAGCGCGTCCGCGAACGCGCGGGCGAACGTGCGGGTCCGCGAGTACAGGTGGGGCTGGAACAGCACGACGATCCGCCCGTCGCCCACCACGTCGCGCGCGGCCGTCAGCAGGGCGGTGATCTCGGTGGGGTGGTGGGCGTAGTCGTCGACGACGCGCACGCCGTCCGCCTCGCCGCGCGCCTCGAAGCGGCGTCCGGTCCCGCGGAAGGCCTCGGCGGCAGCGGCGGCGCCCTCGAACGGGGCGCCGAGCGCGACGGCAGCGAGCACGGCGCCGGCGGCGTTCAGCACGTTGTGGGCGCCGGGCACGCGCAGCACGAGCCGCGCGGCCGCGCCGTCGACGAGCTCCGGGCTCCCGCCCAGCCCCGAGGCGCGCACGCGGAGCGTCGCGGTGGCGCCGGCAGCCGTGCGCACGTCCTCGACGACGAGGTCGCTCGTCGGGTCCGTCCCGTACGTCCAGGCCGTCCCGCCACCTGCCCGGTGCCGCGCTGCGAGCGACGCCGAGCCCGGGTCGTCCGCGCACGCCACGAGCGCCCCGCCCGGCACCACGCGGGCTGCGAACGCCACGAACGCGTCGTCGAAGGCCTCGCGCGTGCCGTAGTGGTCGAGGTGGTCGGGCTCGACGTTCGTCACGAGCGCCACGGTCGGCGCGTACGCGAGGAACGAGCCGTCCGACTCGTCCGCCTCGGCGACCAGCACGTCGCCCCGACCGAGATGCCCGCCGGGAAGCGCGCCGTCGTCGGTCAGGACGCTGCCGCCGACGGCGAACGACGGGTCCTCGCCCAGCTCGCGCAGGATCGTGGCCACCATGGCGGACGTGGTCGTCTTGCCGTGGGCGCCCGCGACCGCGACCCCGCGGCGCCCCACCATGAGCGCGGCGAGGGCCTGGGACCGGTGCAGCACGCGCAGCCCCAGCGCGCGAGCCGCGACGAGCTCCGGGTTGTCGTCCCGGACCGCGCTCGACAGCACCACGGTCCGGGCGTCGCCGACGGCTGCGGCGTCGTGCCCGACCGTCACCGGGACGCCGGCCTCGCGCAGCCGCGCCACGACCGCGCTGTCCCGTGCGTCCGAGCCCTGGACCGGGACGCCGCGCGCCGCGAGCAGCTCGGCGACGACGGACATGCCCGCGCCGCCGATGCCGACCAGGTGGGTCGGCCCCAGCTCCTCGAGGTCCGGCGTGGCGTCGTACCGGTCGGCGGCGCTCACGCCGTCGCCCCGCTCGGCGCCGCGCGGCGGGCCGCGCGCTCGACGAGGTCCGCGACCCGCGCCGCGCCGTCGCGCACGCCCGCGGTCGCGGCGGCCTGCGCCATGCCGCCGAGCCGGCCGCCGTCGGACAGCAGGCCCGGGACGTCGCGCGCGACCCACGCCGGGGTGAGCTCGGCGTCGGGGACGAGCAGGCCGCCGCCCGCGTCGACCACGGGCGCCGCGTTGAGCCGCTGCTCGCCGTTGCCGATCGGCAGCGGGACGTAGACCGCGGGGATCCCGAGCGCCGCGAGCTCGCTGACGGTCCCGGCACCCGACCGGCACAGCACGAGGTCTGCGACCGCGTACGCGAGATGCATCTCACCGAGGTACTCGAGCGCGTGGTACCGCTCGGTGCCCGCGAGGCCCGCGAGCGCGCCGAGCACAGGCTCCGCCTTGCCGGTGCCGGTGAGGTGCAGCACCTGCACGCCGCCGTCGAGCAGCTCGCGCGCCGCCCCGGACACGGCCGTGTTGAGGCTCTGCGCGCCCAGCGAGCCCCCGGTCACGAGGAGCGTGGGCAGCGCCGGGTCGAGGCCGAGGGCCGCGGTGGCCGCCGCCCGCGTGCCAGCGCGGTCGTGGCCCAGTCGTTCGACGAGCTCCGCCACCTCGCGGCGCAGCGGCAGACCCGTCACGACGGCGCCCGCGAGCGGCGTCCCCGGGAACGTCACCCCGACCTCGGCGGCCCAGCGTGCCCCGAGCTTGTTCGCGAGGCCCGGCCGGGCGTTCTGCTCGTGCACGACCACCGGCACGCCGCGTCGCCGGGCCGCGAGGTACGCGGGCGTCGAGACGTACCCACCGAACCCGACGACCGCCTGGGCGCCGATCCGGTCGATCGCCTCGCCCGCGGCGTCGACGGCCGCCTTGAGCCGCCCGGGCAGGCGGGCCCACTCGCCGGACGGCCGGCGCGGCAGCGGGACGCGCGGGAGGAACTCGAGCGGGTAGCCGCGTTCCGGGACGAGCCGCGACTCGAGCCCTTCGCGGGTGCCGAGCGCGACGATGCTCGCGTCGGGCCGACGACGGCGCAGCTCGTCCGCGACGGAGAGCAGCGGGTTGACGTGCCCGGCCGTCCCGCCGCCCGCGAGGACGACGGACTGGACCGGTGAGGAGGTGATGACCACGAGGACCTTGGTGCTTCCTGGTTCGGGCTTGACGGTTCTGACGGGGCGGGCCGGTGGCGGTGGTGGTGCGGCTAGCGCGCCGCCCGCTCACGCCCACGGTGCGCCTTGCGTCCTGGTTGAGGCTTTCGGCCCGATGCTACGGGCCCTCCGCGGCTTCTCCGTCCTGCCCCGGCGACGACGCCGAGCGTTCGGCGCGCGACCGACGGACGGGCCGCGAGGGCGTCCGCCGTGCCCGGCTCCGTCCGCGCGAGCGAGAGGAGGACCCCCATCGCGATGAGCGTGGTGACCAGCGCGCTGCCGCCGGCCGAGATGAGCGGGAGCGGGACGCCGATGACGGGGATGACGCCGATCACCACACCGACGTTGACGAGCGCCTGCCCGACGATCCAACAGCCGATCGCCGCGGCGGCGACCTTGGCGAACGGATCCTCGTGTCGGCGCACGATCCGGTAGCACGCGTACCCGAGCAGGCCGATGAGCACCAGGACGAGCCCCGCGCCGAGGAGCCCGAGCTCCTCACCGATGATCGCGAAGATGAAGTCGTTCGACGCCGCCGGCAGGTACCCCCACGCCTGACGGCTCGCCCCGAGGCCGACGCCCGTGAGGCCGCCCGAGCCCAGCGCCTGGAGCCCGTGGATCGTCTGGTAGCAGAGCTCCTGGGCGTTGGCGCCGTTCGGGTCGCAGCCCTTGAGCAGGACCGAGATCCGCCCACCACGGTTGGAGTTCCCGTTGAGGAACAGCTGCCACACGAAGATGCCGCCGATGCCGACCCCCGTCACAAGCACCCGGAGCGCGACGCCCGCGACGAAGAACGCGCCGATCACCAGCATCATGACGACCATGGCAGTGCCCAGGTCCTTGCCGACCAGCACGAGGCCGATCACCAGCAACGCGCCCGGGACCGCCGGGACGATCGCGTGACGCGCCTGACCGAGCAGACGTTGCTTGCGGCCGAGGACGGTCGCGAGCCAGACCACCAGCGCGAGCTTCGCGACCTCGGCAGGCTGGAACCGCAGCGGACCCAGGTACACCCAGGAGTTGTTGCCGCCGACCTCGTGCGCGAGCCCGGGCACGAAGACGAGGCACTGCAGCGCGAGCGCCCCGAGCAGGCCCACCCAGGCGAAACGCTTGTAGATCCGGACGGGTGTGCGTGCGGCCACGAGCAGGAGAGGGATCCCGATGAGCGCGTACTGCGCCTGCTGGAGGAACACCCCGAACGGCGAGTGGCCCTTGGCGATCTGCGTGACGGCCGAGCTCGAGAGCACCATGACGAGCCCGATCCCGAGCAGCGTAGCGGTGACACCGGCCACGAGGTAGTACGTCGCGAGCGGGCTGTCCCACACCGTCGCGAGCGTCGAGCGGTTCGGCTTCGTGGCCTTGCTCGCGGCCTTCGCGGGGCGGGTCGCGGCCCGCGACCCGGGTGCCGCGGCCCGCGGCTTGGCGGCGGGGACCGCCTGGGCACGGGCGCCGGTGGCACGCGGCGCCCGCGTGACGCCCGGCGCTCCCGTCATGCCACCGACCCCCTGCGGCCGGCCTCTCCGGGCGCGAGCGCACGGGCCGCGGCCGCGAACAGCTCTCCTCGCTCGGCGTAGGACCGGAACTGGTCCATCGACGCCGAGGCGGGCGCGAGCAGCACCGTGTCGCCCGGACGGGCGAGGGTGCGGGCGGCGTCGACGGCTCGGGTCATCACCGTCCCAGTCTCGCCGGGGTCGACCCGGACGACGGGGATCTCCGGCGCGTGTCGTGCCAGCGCCTCGCCGAGCGGAGCCGCGTCGACGCCGATCAGGACGACGGCGCGGAGCCGGTCCGCGCGCCGTCGGACCAGCTCGTCGAACGTCGCGCCCTTCGCGAGGCCCCCCGCCACCCAGACGACCGTCCCGCGCGCGAACGCGGCCAACGACGCGTCCGCGGCGTGCGCGTTGGTGGCCTTCGAGTCGTCGACGTACGCGACGCCGTCGACGGTGGCGACCGACTCGATCCGGTGCCCACCCGGGCGGAACGCCCGGAGCCCGTCCCGCACGGCGCGTGCGGGCACGCCGGCCGCCCGGGCGAGCGCCGCGGCGGCGAGGGCGTCGGCGACGACGTGAGGCGCGACCGCGCCGCCGGGGCCGGCGAGGTGCTCGAGGTCCGCGAGCGTGCCGAGCTCCGCGGCCGAGGCCGTCCGCGCCGGGTCGTCGGCAGGCAGGTGGAACGCGCGGTCCACGAGGACGTCCTCGACGAGGCCGAGCTGACCCGGTCCGGGAGCACCGAGCGTGAAGCCGACGGCGCGCGCACCCTCGGTGACGTCCGCCTCGCGCACGAGCCGCTCGGTCCGGGCGTCGGACACGTTGTAGACGCACGCGACCTGGGCCCGCTCGTAGATCCGGCCCTTCGCCGCGGCGTAGGCGTCGAGCGAGCCGTGCCAGTCGAGGTGGTCCGGGGCGATGTTGAGCACGGCACCCGCGAGCACCGACAGGGACTGCGTGAAGTGGAGCTGGAAGCTCGACAGCTCCACCGCGAGGACGTCGTGGGACGGGTCGGTCGCGGCGCGCACGACCGCGTCCCCGACGTTGCCGACGGCCGGCGCGTCGAGTCCGGCCGCTGCGAGGATCGCCGCGAGCATCTCGACGGTCGTGGTCTTGCCGTTCGTCCCGGTGACGGCCAGCCACGGCGCGGGCGTCCCCGCGCCGTCCCCGTGGTCGCGCGGCACCCGCATCCGCCAGGCGAGCTCGACCTCCCCCCAGACCGGGATGCCAGCGTCCTGCGCCCGGACCAGCAGGGGGTGGTCGGGGCGCCAGCCGGGGCTGACGACGACCAGCCCGAAGCCGTCGAGGCTCATGCTCTCCGGTTCGCGCTCGTCCGCGTCGTCGACGCGCGCGTCGGCCGTCACGACGTCGGCCCCGTGCGCGGCCAGCACCTCGGCGGCCGCCCGCCCGCTCACCCCGAGCCCGGCCACGAGGACGCGCGTCCCGGCCGGGTCGTACGGGAGGACCGTCACGTCACGACCCATTCGCCGTAGAACAGCCCTATCCCGAGCCCCGCGCACAGGGCGGCGATGAGCCAGAACCGGATCACGATCGTGACCTCGCCCCAGCCCGTGAGCTCGAAGTGGTGGTGCAGCGGCGCCATCTTGAAGACGCGTCTGCCGGTCGCCTTGAAGTACCCGATCTGGATGACGTCGGACATCAGGACGATGACGAAGAGGCCGCCGATGATCGCGGCGAGGATCTCGGTCCGCGACACGATCGACAGACCGGCGAGGGCACCGCCGAGCGCGAGCGCGCCGGTGTCGCCCATGAAGATCTTCGCGGGGCTCGCGTTCCACCACAGGAACCCGAAGCACGCGCCCATGAGCGCGGCGGCGATGATCGCGAGGTCGCGCGGGTCGCGGACCTCGTAGCAGGCCGTCGTCGACTCCACGAAGCGCTGGCAGTTCTGGTTGATCTGCCAGACGGTCACCATGAGGTAGGCGCCGAACACGATCATCGAGGCGCCGGTCGCCAGACCGTCGAGGCCGTCGGTGAGGTTGACCGCGTTCGACCACGCGGTCACGAGGAAGTTCGCCCAGACCACGAAGAGGATCACCCCGAGCGCCGTCCCCGCGAACGCGAGGTCGACGGGCGTGTCCCGCAGGAACGAGATCTTCGTCGAGGCGGGCTTCAGGCCGTTCCCGTTGGGGAACTGCAGCACGAGGATCGAGAAGACCACGCCGACGACGCCCTGCCCGACCATCTTCGCGAGCGGCGAGAGCCCGAGGCTGCGCTGGCGACGGATCTTCGTGTAGTCGTCGAGGAACCCGATGAACCCGAGCCCGCAGGTGAGGAACATGACGAGCCAGGCGCTCGCGCTGGGCGCGCGGCCGGTCGCGAGCGACCCGGCTCCCCAGCCGAGCAGCGCCGCGACCAGGATGACGACGCCACCCATGGTGGGCGTCCCGCGCTTGGTCAGGTGCGACGTCGGGCCGTCCTGGCGGATGAACTGGCCGTAGTGGTGCCGGACGAGGAACCGGATGAAGGTCCGCGTCCCGAACAGGGAGACGAGGAGCGCGACGAGCGCTGCGAGGACGATCGCGATCATGCGGGCACCTGCTCACCCGTGAGCTCGTTCGCGAGCCGCCACAGGCCCGCCCCCTTGGACGACTTCACGAGCACCACGTCACCCTCCTCCAGCTCCTCGCGCAGCAGCGCGGCCGCCTCCTCGACGTCCGCGACGTGCACGACCTCGCTCCCCCACGACCCCTCGCGGCGCGCGCCGTCGACGATGCCGCCCGCGCCTGCTCCCACGACGACCAGCCAGCGGATGTTCAGGCGGACGACGAGCTCGCCGAGCTCGTCGTGCACGGCCCGCGAGTCGGGCCCGAGCTCGAGCATCTCGCCGAGCACCGCGACGGAGCGGCGGCCCGTCTGCTTGGCCATCACGGCGAGCGCGCGCAGGCCGGCGCGCATCGAGTCGGGGTTGGCGTTGTACGAGTCGTCGATGATGCGGATGCCGTCGGGCCGGTCGACCACGTGCATGCGGTGCGGGCTCGCGGGGCCCTCCTCGGACAGCGTGCGCACGACGTCGGCGGCGCTCGCACCGAGCTGCAGCGCGCCGGCCGCGGCCGCGAGCGCGTTGGTCACGTGGTGCTCGCCGACGAGCCGCAGGGTCACCGGCAGCGGGTCGCTGCCCGGCGCGTGCAGGGTGAAGGACGCGCGGCCCTCGACGTCGAGGCTCACGTCGCTCGCGCGCACGTCCGCGGACGGGATCGTGCCGAACGTCACCACGGGGCCCTCGGTGAGGCGCGCCATGCCCGCGACCCGGAGGTCGTCCGCGTTGAGGACCGCGACGCCGCCGGGGCGCAGCCCCTGGACGAGCTCGCCCTTGGCACGCTCGACGGCCTCGACCGACCCGAAGCGGCCCAGGTGGGCCGAGCCCACGACGAGCACGACGGAGACGTCGGGCGGCGCGATCCGCGTGAGGTACGTGAGGTTGCCCTCGTGGTCGGCGCCCATCTCGAGCACGAGGAACCGCGTGCCGCGGTCCGCGCCGAGCACGGTGAGCGGCAGCCCGATCTCGTTGTTGAACGAGCCGCGCGGCACGATCGTCGGGCCGAGCGGCGTCACGAGCGCGCCGAGGAGGTCCTTGGTGGTCGTCTTGCCGACCGAGCCGGTGACCGCGACGACCCGCACGTCGGCCTCGGCCCGCAGCGTGGCGAGCACGAAGCGCGCGAGCTCGCCGAGCGCCGCCTGCACGTCCTCGACGACGACGCACGGCACGTCCTCGAGCTCGCGCGCGGCGAGCACGAGGCTCGCGCCCGCCGCGACGGCCGACGCGGCGTAGTCGTGCCCGTCGACGTGCTCACCGGGCAGCGCGACGAACAGCGACCCGGCGGTCGCCGCCCGGGAGTCGATGACGACCGGGCCCGTCACACGGGCTCCGGCGTGAGCGGCGCTCACGGCGCCGCCGGTCGCTGCGGCCACGTCGGCCGCAGTCAGCTCGATCATGCGTCCTGCTCTCCTGTCGGCGCGGCGTCGCCGCCCACCGGCCGGGTCTCGGCCTTCCGGGCTGCGAGCGCCGCGCGCGCCTCGACGCGATCATCCAACGGATGGTTCACGCCGTCGATCTCCTGCCAGATCTCGTGGCCCCGCCCCGCCACGAGCACCGTGTCCTCGTCGGCCGCGCCCAGCACGGCCTGCCTGATGGCGGCCGCGCGCGGCGCCACCTCGACGAGCGTCACCCGGGCCTGCGCGTCCCGCGCGCCTCGGGCCCCGTCCAGGACCTCCGCGCGGATGGGGGCGGGGTCCTCACCGTGCGGGTCGTCGTCGGTCACGACGACCACGTCCGCACGCTCGACGGCAACCCTACCCATGGTCGGGCGCTTGCCGGTGTCACGCTCCCCGGTGGCGCCGAAGACCACCACGAGCCGACCCGTCGTCGTCGGGCGCAGGGCGTCGAGGGCGAGGGCGAGCGCGTCCGGGTTGTGCGCGAAGTCCACGACGACGCGGGGCCCCACCCCGTCCGAGACCGTCTCCATGCGACCGGGCACCGTGGGCGCGACGCCTCCGGCGCGCTCGACGGCGTCCGCGAGGACGTCCGTGCCGACCCCCGACTCCACGACCATCGCGAGGGCGAGCGCGACGTTGGCGACGTTGAAGGCGCCCGGGAGCGTGGTGCGGGCCGCGAGGCGGCGCCCGTCGTCGTGCACGAGGACGAGGTGCTGCCCGTCGGGGGCGTCCGCCACGTCCTCGACCGTCCACCCGTCGCCCGGGGCCTGCGCACCCGGGAGCCGCAGCGGCACGACGGGCACGGTCGCGCGGTCGAGCAGCCGCAGCGCCCACGCGCGTCCCGGCCCGTCGGCGGGCACGACGACGACGCCGCGCCGCGCGTGGGTCGGGGTGAAGAGCGTGGCCTTCGCGTCGAAGTACGCGTCGAGCGTGCCGTGGAAGTCGAGGTGGTCCTGGCTCAGGTTCGTGAAGCCGGCGACGTCGTAGACCACCGGGTCCACCCGGTGCAGCGCGAGCGCGTGCGAGGAGACCTCCATCGCGAGCGAGTCCACGCCGTCGTCGACCATGGTCGCGAGGATCGCCTGCAGGTCCGCGGCCTCGGGGGTCGTGAGCGCGCTCGGCACGACCCGGCCGGCGGAGCGGATCTCCACGGTCCCCACGAGGCCCGTGGTGCGGCCCAGGGCCGCAAGCACGGCGTCGAGCGCGTACGTCGTCGTCGTCTTGCCGTTGGTCCCGGTCACGGCGAACGTCGCCAGGCGCGCGGTCGGTTCGCCGTACGCCCGCGCCGCGAGGACGCCCAGCGCCGCCCGCGGATCAGGCACGACGACGACCGGTACCGCCGGGGTGGCCCCACGGTCGGCGAGCAGCCGCGCTCCCGCGTCGTCCGTCACGACCGCCACGGCGCCCGCGGCCACGGCGTCGGCCACGAACCGCGCTCCGTGCACGTGGGCGCCGGGCAGCGCGACGAAGAGGTCACCGGGCGCCACGGTCCGGTTGTCCGCGCCGACGCCCGTGACGACCACGTCACCCGTCGCGGTCGCCCCGCCGGGCCCCGCGGTGCCGTCGACCGCCGCCATTCCTTCGATGAGCCGCTCCAGCGTCAGCCGGGCGGACGTGCGGGGGCGCAGCCGAGGAGCGGGGGACGTCACGGGAAGAAACCTATCGTGCGGGCGGGTGGCGACCGGGCCGGCCTGGACCGTCACCACGTCGGCTTGTACGGCTTGGCGGAGCCCGAGCTCGGCGCGACGCCCAGGTCGTGGAGCGCGAAGCCCATGACCTTGCTGAACACCGGCGCGGCGGTCTCGCCGCCGAAGATCGAGGTCTTCGGGTCCTTCACGAACACGCCGACCGTCAACCGCGGGTTGTCCGCCGGGGCGAAGCCCACGAACGACGCCACGATCGAGGTCAGCCCGCCGCCGGAGCCTGCGGCCTCGGCGGTGCCCGTCTTGCCCGCGACCTGGTACCCGGGCACCGTGGCCTTCGCGCCGGTCCCGCCGTCGTCCTTCACGACGCCCTCGAGCATGCGGGTGAGCTGCGCGGCGGTCTTCTTCGAGACGACGCGCTTCCCGCTGCCCACGGCCGTGGGCGTGGTCGTGCCGTCGGCCGCGGTCACCGACTTCACGACGTGCGTCGACGGGCGCACGCCGCCGTTGGCGATGGTCGAGTACACGCCCGCGACCTGGAGCGCGTTCACCGAGACGCCCTGGCCGAACAGGACGGCGTAGCGCGTGCGCCCGTCCCAGTCCTGCGGCTGGCGCAGGATGCCGGTGGACTCCCCCGGCAGGCCGGCCCCGGTGTGCTGCCCGAGCCCGAAGGCGCGCATGTTGTCGTACTGGGTCTGGGCCGTCATCTTGGAGCCGACCTGGACGGTGCCCGAGTTCGAGGACTCCGCGAGGATCCCGGCGAGCGTGAGCTTCTCGAGGCCGTGCTCGTGGGAGTCGTGGAACACCTGGCCGTTGGGCGTCTCGTACGTGTACCCGACCTTGTACTGCGAGGTCGGCTTCGCCAGCCCGGACTCGAGGAGGCCGGCCATCGTGATGATCTTGCCCGTCGACCCCGGCTCGAACGTGCCCTCGACGGCGACCGAGCCGCGCTCGGAGACGGGCACCGACGAGTCGTTCGGGTCCGCCGTGCCGGAGTTCGCGAGCGCGTAGACCGCGCCGGTCTTGACGTCCTGGACGACGACGACCGCCCACGTCGCGCCCGTGTCCTTCTTGGCCTTGTCGGCCGCGTCCTGGGCGTACCACTGGATGTCCT
Source organism: Luteimicrobium xylanilyticum (assembly GCF_009429125.1). Taxonomy (GTDB): domain Bacteria; phylum Actinomycetota; class Actinomycetes; order Actinomycetales; family Cellulomonadaceae; genus Luteimicrobium; species Luteimicrobium xylanilyticum. Next base: position 1,687,534 of record NZ_CP045529.1, on the reverse strand, counting down.
GGTCGATCGTCAGGGCGACGTCGGAGCCGGGGACCGCAGCCTTGTCCTGGTCCGTCCCCGTGGGGATCCGCTGCCCGTTGACGCCGCGCTCGTACGTCTCCTGGCCGGGCGTGCCCGAGAGCTCGTCGTCGAGGACCTTCTCGAGCCCTCCGGCTCCCTGCTGGCTCGCGTCGACGTAGCCCAGGAGGTTCCCGCCGGTCGCGCCCGCCGGGTAGACGCGCTCCGACGTCTGCTCGGACGAGATGCCCGTGATCCCGAGCGCGTCGATCGCTCGCCAGGTCTCCGGCAGCAGGTCCTTGGCGAGCACCTTGTACTGGAGGAGCGCGCCCTTCGACGACGCGTTGAGGGCGGCGCCCAGCGTGCTGGCGTCCTGGTGGATCAGCGGCGCGATGAGCTTGGCCGCCGCGACGGCTCCGGTGCCCAGCTCCCCGGAGCCCTCGTAGGCCGCGTCCTGGGCGTCCGTGGGGACGAACGTCGCCACGTTCTTGGGGTTGGCGACCAGGGTGTACCGGGTCTGGCTCGTGGCCAGCACGACGCCGTTCGTGTCGGTGATCTGCCCGCGCGTCGCGGGCTGCTCAGTCGTCACCAACCTGGCGTCGTGGCCGCGGGCCGCGAGCGCCGGGCCGTCGTAGAGCTGCACGAACCCGAGCCGCACCACGAAGGCGACGAGCACGAGCGCGACCAGCGCTGCGACCCAGCGCAGCCGCTTCTCGGGCCGGCCCGCCTTGCGGAAGCGTGACGGGCGTGGCGCGGGCCGGCGTGCCGCCGGCGCCGGCCGTCGGGGCGCCGCCGCCCGCGTGCCGGGACGCGGCGGGTTGGCGTTGCTCTTCGTCGGCGTCTTGCTCTTCGTGGGCGGCTTGCCCTTCGTGGGCAGCCCGCCCGACGCCGTGCGCGCTCGGTGCGTGGTGCTCCCCGCCCGGGTGGACGCCGTCGGGCGCCCCGACGTCGCGCGCCCCGTCGTGGCACCCGAGGCGGTCCGCGCGCTGGGTCGCTCGGACGGGCGCGGGCTCATCCCTTGGCCCCTGCCACCTCGGGCGTCGCGATCACCTTGCCGTCCGACAGCCGCAGGAAGCCCTGACCGGCTCCCGGCACCATGCCGAGCGACCGGGCCGTGCGGGCGAGTGCGCTCGGCGCCGAGGCCGCGTCGAGCCGAGACGTGAGGTCCTGCGTGTCCTGGGCCGTCTGGGCGAGCTGCGCGTTGAGGGTGTTGCGCTCGAACGAGTCGCGCGCCATCTGGATGTTCAGGAGGAGCGCCGTGACGAGCGCGCCCGCCACGATCGCGACGCACAGGGCCACGAAGGGCACACGCGAGCGCCCCGTCGCGGGGGCGCGCACGACGCGCAGGCGCGGGCGGGGTGCGTCGGCCGGGCGGGGGGCGCCGGCCTTCGGGTCGGTGGCGGGCTCGAACTGGCGCAGCACACGCGCGGTCGCGCCGGCGGACGCGGTCATGGGCGTGCCTCCTGGGAACGGTGGGACGAAGCGGGACGGTGGGAGGGGGACGAAAGGACTGACGTGGTGCCGGCTCGGGGCCCGGTGCCGCGGCGCGGCGCTCGGTCGCGGGCGGCGAGCTCACGGAGCACGTGCTCGGGGGTGGGCCGGAGCCGCTCTGCCGCTCGCAGCCGGACGGACGCGGACCGCGGGTTGCGCTCGAGCTCGGCGGCGTCCGCCTCCTCCGCGCCACGGGTCAGCAGCCGCAGGTACGGGCGGTGGGTCTCGGGCTCGACGGGCAGGTCGGGCGGGGCGCTCGAGGTCGCGCCCCGCCCCAGCTCGCGCTTGACCAGCCGGTCCTCGAGCGAGTGGTACGACTCGACGACGATCCGCCCGCCCACCGCCAGCACCGCGACCGCGGCCGGCACCGCGCGCTCGAGGACGGCGAGCTCGCCGTTGACCTCGATGCGCAGTGCCTGGAAGGTGCGCTTGGCGGGGTTGCCGCCCGTCTGACGGGTCGCCGCGGGGATCGCGGACCGCACGGCGTCGACGAGCTCGGCGCTGCGCTCCCACGGTCGCTGCTCGCGACGCCGGACGATCGCCCGCGCGACGCGCGGGGCGAACCGCTCCTCGCCGTACTCCCGCAGGATCCGCACGAGCGCGGCCTCGTCGTAGCTGTTGAGCACGTCCGCCGCGGTCGGCCCCGTCGTGGGGTCCATCCGCATGTCCAGCGGCGCGTCGTGCGCGTACGAGAAGCCGCGGTCCACCTCGTCGAGCTGGAGCGACGAGACGCCGAGGTCCATGAGCACCCCCTGGACGGCGCCGCGGCCCTGGCCGGCGACGACGTCCTCGATCTCGTCGTACACCGCGTGCACGGCGGTGAACCGGTCGCCGAAGCGCGCGAGGCGCCGGGACGCGAGCGCGATCGCCTCGGGGTCGCGGTCGATCCCGACCACGTGCGCCGTCGGGATCTGCTCGAGCACGGCCTCGGTGTGCCCGCCCATCCCGAGGGTGCAGTCCACGAGCGTCGCCCCCGGCTCCTGCAGGGCGGGCGCCAGGAGGTCGACGCACCGCTGGAGGAGGACGGGCAGGTGACGACCTGCCGCGTCGCCGTCGCGCTGCGTCGGCTGTGTCGGTCGTGTGCCGGCCATCGGTCCCCCCTCCTTCGCGCTGCGTGCTGGTGGTGCCCGGTCGGGCCACCCGGTCAGGTCTCCCTCCGCGTCCCCTCTGACGCCGGGGAAGTGGCGTCAGAACGGGCGGGAGGAGGCCTGGTCGTGCGGGCCGTCCGAACACGTCTGGTCTGGCCGTGCTTGCTGCTCCTCCTGCGCGCGCAGTCAGAGCCGCAGCCCCGGGACCACCTCCTCCGCGGTGCGTGCGTACTCGCTCTCCTGCTCGGCGAGGTAGGTCTGCCAGGCCGCGAGGTCCCAGACCTCGACCCGGGTGCCGGCGCCGATCACGGCGACGTCCCGGTCGAGGCCCGCGTACTCACGCAGCGCCGGCGGGATCGAGATCCGGCCCTGCTTGTCCGGAACCTCGTCGCTCGCGCCGGACAGCAGCACCCGCAGGTAGTCCCGCGCCTGCTTGCTCGTCACGGGAGCCTCACGGATCTGGTCGTACATGCGGCGGAACTCGTCCATCGGGAGCAGGAAGAGGCAGCGCTCCTGCCCTCGGGTGAGGACGAGCCCCGGTGCCAGCTGGCCTCGGAACTTGGCCGGGAGGATGAGGCGTCCCTTGTCGTCGAGCCGGGGCGTGTACGTGCCGAGAAGAAGGCTCGGGACCCCGCTGAACGACTCGAGCACGGCACGCACCTCCTCCTGCCTCCCATTGCCCCCACATTACTCCACTTCCCTCCACCGTTCGCTCGTCGAAACGCGTCTTTCACCCCGGGTCGGCACCGTCGTCGCAGGTCAGCGCGGTGGAGCGAGGTGGAGGGCACGGGGCCTCCCGGGCGGGTCGCGCGCCACGCGCCGTCGTCGACGAGCCCGGTCGCGGCCCCCGAGCGGGACCCGCCGAGGCTGACCGTGGAGCGATGTGGAGTGACGTGCAACGCGTGCTCTAGGCTCGTGCTACGACGTCGCGGAACGTGGCGGCCCCCGTGCCGCCGCGCTCCGCCCGACGGTCGTCCCGCCCGGGCGGTCCGCCGCTCTCGACCGACGGAGGTCCCGCGTGCTCCTCGACTCCACTGGCCGCTCCAGCACGGACGACGCCACCACCCTCCCCCGCACCGCCCTCGACGACCTCGTCACGGTCACCGGACGGATCCGTGCCGCGGTCGAGTCCGTCGTGACCGGACGCTCCGACGCGGTCGACGTCACGCTCGCGGTGCTCCTCGCCGGTGGGCACCTCCTCATCGAGGACGTGCCCGGCGTCGGCAAGACGACGCTCGCGAAGGCGCTCGCCCGCGCGATCGACGGCAGCGTCGGACGCATCCAGTTCACGCCCGACCTCCTGCCGAGCGACCTCACCGGCGTCAGCATCTACCGCAACCAAACCCACGAGTTCGAGTTCCGGCCGGGCCCGGTGTTCTCGAACGTGGTGATCGGCGACGAGATCAACCGCGCCTCCCCCAAGACGCAGTCGGCCCTGCTCGAGTGCATGGAGGAAGGTCAGACCACCGTCGACGGCGTGACGCACCCGCTCCCCCGGCCGTTCTTCGTCGTCGCGACCCAGAACCCCGTCGAGATGGAGGGCACCTACCCGCTGCCCGAGGCGCAGCGCGACCGGTTCATGGCCCGCCTGTCCGTGGGGTACCCCGAGGCCGCGGCCGAGCTCGAGCTGCTCGACCGGATGGAGACGCGCGACCCGCTCGGCGAGGTCACGCCGGTCGTGGACGTCGCGACCGTCGAACGCCTCGTCACCACCGTCCGCGGGATCTGGGCCTCGGACGCCGTCAAGCAGTACGTGCTCGCGATCGTGTCCGCCACGCGAGAGCACCCGGCCCTCCGCCTCGGCGCCTCGCCGCGCACGACCATCCAGCTCCTGCGAGCCGCGAAGGCCGTCGCCGCCATGAACCAGCGCGACCACGTGCTGCCCGACGACGTCCAGCGACTCGCCGTGCCCGTCCTCGCCCACCGGCTCATCACGACGACCGAGGCACGGCTCGCCGGCCAGACCCCGGCCGACGTCGTGACCGCGATCGTCGAGCGCACCGCCGTCCCCGCGCGCGCCGACCGGCGCTGAGGGCGCCATGGCCAGGACGCGCACCACACGGGTCCGGCTCACCGACCGGGGGATCGTGCTCGTCGTCGGGGGCGGCGTCCTCGCGCTCGCCGGCGTCGGCCTCCACCTGCCCGACGTCGTCGGGGTCGGGGTGGCGCCGCTCGTCGCGGTCGCGGCGGCGGCGGTGTGGATGCGGCTCGTGGGCGTCGACCGCGGCCGCACCGCCCTGACCACGACGCGCCGCGTCCTGCCCAACCCGGTCGTCCGCGGCCAGGTCACCGAGGCCCGGCTCGCCGTCCGCCCCGCTCACCGGTCGTCCGCCGCGACCGCGCAGCTCGCACGGACGCGCGTCGCCGAGAACGTCTCGACCCAGCTCTCGCACCGGCCACCGCGCGGGACCCAGCGCACCGGTGCCGACGAGATCGTCGTGACCTACCAGCTCCACCCCTCCGCGCGCGGACGCTGGCCGCTCGGCCCCGCGAGCGCGACCGTCGAGGATCCCTTCGGGCTCGTGCGCACCGTCCAGCCCTTCGGCTCGACGACGACGGTCACCGTGTGGCCGAGCACCTATCCGCTCCCGGTGCGCGCGGCCCGCAGCCTCGCCGTCGCCAGCGACGCCGCCAGCGGGACCCGCGCGGCCTCGCCCGACGACGCGGTCCTGCGCGAGTACGTCGCGGGCGACGACCCGCGCCGGGTCCACTGGATCAGCGCGGCACGCCGCGGGCAGCTCATGGTGCGCTCCGACGAGGGGGCGGGGCTGCCGCCCGTGACCGTCCTCTTCGACCGTGGCCTCCTGCCGCCGCACGACGGCGGGAAGAGCTGGGACCACGCGCGCACGGACCGGGGTGAGTGGGCCGTGGAGTGCGCCGCGTCGATCGCCGTCTCGCTCGTCGAGGCGGGGCACGCGGGACGGATCGTGGGTACGTCCTCCGACGAGGCCGTCGCACCGGTCACGCACGTCCCCGGCGGCCGCGGCGAAGGCCGCTCGGGCATCCTGGAGCAGGCGGTCGACCTCGTCGGCCTCAAGGACGCCGCCGACGCCGACCGGGCCGTCGCCACGACCGCAGCGGCGCTGCGGACCGACCGCCACGCGGACGAGCTGACGTTCGCGGTGCTCCGCCCCCAGTCCGGGGCGGCGCTCCACGCCCTGGCCCACCTGGGCGGCGAGGGGGACCACGCCGCCGTCGTCGTGGTCGGCCGGACCGCTCCACCTGTCCAGCACCGGGCGGCGCAGGACACCGTCGCCGCGCTGCGCGCCGCCCGGTGGCGTGCGCTGGCCGTCGTCGAGGGCAGCGGGCTCGAGGCGACCTGGCTCAACCTGGTGGAGGAGGCGGTCTGGTCATGACCCCCGACACCGTGCGTCGGCGCTCGCTCGCCCAGAGCTCGCTCGTCGCCGTCGCCGTGGGCGCGGGTGCGCTCACCCTCACGAAGGTCGTCTGGCCCGGCTCGTGGGTCGCGGTCGTGCTCGGGAGCCTCGCGCTCGTCGCGGTGGCGGTGTGCGGCGCGCGCTGGGCCGCCCAGACCCGGGGCTCGGCTGCGCTCGTCGCCGTGGCACCCACGGTCGTCGGCGCCGCTGTCGCGGGCTTCCTGTGGGTCACGCTCGCGACCTCGCAGGCCGTCGAGGACCCCGCCGCTGCGCCGCTGCCCGACGACCCCGTCTCTGCCGCGTTCACCGCGCTCGGCCGGCTCCACGAGCTCGCCGCCCAGTCCGTCGCGCCGGTCGACGCGTCCGCCCCTGTGCTCAGCGCGGTCCTGGGCGCCACCCTCGTGCTGTACCTCCTCGGCGACGTCCTCGCGGTCACCCTCCGCGCACCCGTCGGCGCCGCGGTCCCCGCGCTCGTGCTGTGGCTGCCGTCGCTCGTCATCGTCGGGCGGGTGCCGATCGCGTGCGTGGCCGTGACGGTGCTCGCCCTGCTCGTCCTGCTCGCGGTCTCGCGCGTCGACGTCCGGCCCGGTGCACGCGACGCCGGTACCACCACGGCGGCTGCCGTCGGTGTCGCCGCCGTCGTCACGGTCGTGTCGCTGGTCGTCGGGGCCGGGGCCGTCGCGGTGCAGGCGAGCGGGACCCGGCCCCTGTCGCAGCTGCTCGGCTCCGGCGGGTCGTCCGGCCGGCTCGGCAACAACCTCGACGTGCTCAGGGACCTCGGCGATCGACCCGACACGGTCGTCATGACGGTCAAGGCCTCCTCGGCCGACCCGGACGACTCGAGCCCCGAGGTCGGACCCCTGCGCGTGTACACGCTCACGACCTTCGACGGCTCGGCGTGGAAGCCCGACGACGTGCTGAGCGACGCGGACGACGTGGCCCAGGGCCAGCTCCTCGGCCCGGACTCGTCGGCGGCGCCCGGCGACGACACGGTCAGCGTGCGCGTCTCGCCGAAGCTGCTCCCCCGGTACCGGCTCGCGGTCACCACGGACCCGCGCAGCGTGCACAGCTCGTCGACGGGCCCCCTGCGCTACGACGCCGACCGCGACGAGGTGTACCGGGTCTCGGGTGACGCACGCGCGCCGTACACGCTGACGGTCCACCCCCGCGACCTCACGGCCGGTCAGCTCGAGCAGGAGGACGCCAGGTTCGGCTCCGACAGCGGGCTGCCGGCGAACCTTCGCAAGCAATCGCTCGCCCTGCCCGACACGGCTCACCTCGCCGACGTCCGCGCGCTCGCGAAGAAGATCACCGCGGGCGACACCACGGACTACCAGAAGGCGCTGGACCTCCAGACGTACTTCCGGGACGCGCAGCGCTTCACCTACTCCGCGAAGGCGCCCAAGGGCGGCTCCGACGCGGTGTGGTCGTTCCTGCAGACCAAGGAGGGCTACTGCGTCCAGTTCGCCACGGCGATGGCCGTCATGCTGCGGACCCTCGGCATCCCGTCACGCGTCGGTGTCGGCTACCTGACCCGGGCACCCGGCGCCGACGGCGTCACGAACGTCACCGGCCAGGATGCGCACGCGTGGCCCGAGGTCTATTTCGAGCAGTCCGGCTGGGTGCGCTTCGAGCCGACGCCGGCCGTCCAGTCCGGCATCGCGCCCAGCTACACCGACGTGTACGGGAGCTCGCAGTCGTCGAGCTCCCAGCAGGACGACGTCCCGACCACCCGCGCCACCTCGGACCCGGAGGTCGCTGCGCCCGAGGACACCGCGACGCCCCAGCCGCAGAGCATCGGCACCGCGGCGACGCGGCGCGACGGCCATCTCGTCGTGGTCGTGAGCGTGGCACTCCTGCTCGTGCTCGCAGCGGCCGCCACCACGCTGGTCCTGGCGCGACGTCGGCGCGCCCGGCCCATCGACGGAGCGGAGGAGGCGTGGTCCCGCCTGCGCCGGCGCCTCGCGTCGGCCGGCGTCACATGGCCCGACTCGGCCACGCCGCGACAGGTGCCGGACCTCGTGGCCGCGGCGGTCCGTGAGGCGGGCGGCACCTGGACGGGTGTACCCGACGCGACGTTGCGCGAGCTGGCGCTTGCCGTCGAGGCGGACCGCTATGCACGGCCGACGACGCGGGTGGAGGACGAGGCGGAGCGGGGCGGACCCACGTCTGCCGCGACTGACTCAGCCGCAGTGCGGTGGGCGAACCTGGTCGACGACGTCGTCGCGGCCGCTCAGCGCGAGGTCAGCGGCCGCCCTCGTGGCGGCGCCGCTCCCAGCGCTCCTCGAGGCGGGCGAGGAACGACTCGCGCTTCGTAGCACGGGCCGTGGGCCGCGACGGGCCCGACGCCCGGGCGGAGCCGCCGACGACGCCGATCGGCCCCGGCTTGGCGCGGCGGCGCAGCAGCGCGAACGCCACGCCCGCGAACATCAGGACGAACCCCCCGACGCCCAGCCACCACTGCGAGGCTGCGGCGCCCAGCACGAGCACGAGCAGACCGACCGCGGCAGCCAGGAAGCCGACCACGTAGCGCCAGAGCGGATGCCGCTCGGCGGACTGCAGCGTGTTCGCGAGCCGTGGATCGTCCGAGGTCAGAGCTTGCTCCATCTGCTCCAGGACTCGCTGCTCGTACTCGGACAGAGGCATGACGACCTCCGGTCGCTCGCTTGACGTGTTGTTACTCCGAGGATAGTTCCCCTGTGGTCCGGGTGGTAGTCGAGCGCGTCACAGCCGAGCCGCGACGTACCGCGGCCGCGCCGAACCGCGCCCGCACGGCGTCGAGCGCCTCCTCCGCGGCACGCACGACCTGCGTCGCCTCGGTGGTCGCGTCGTCGAGCGTGAGCTGGACGGCCGCGCGCCGGCGCTCCTCGAGCTGCTCGGCCCGTACGCCCACGAGCCGTACGGCGAGGCCGCGCAGGTCGGTGGCTGCGACGAGCTCCCGCGCCACGGTGCCGATCTCCTGGCCGGTGTCCGTCGGGGAGACGAGCGTGCGGGCCCGCGTCACCGTCCGGAAGTCGCTCGTGCGGACCTTCACCGTCACGACGCGCGCGACGAGGGACTGCGCGCGCAGGCGCGCCGCGCACCGGTCGGCGAGCTCGAGCACGGTCCTGGCGACGACCTCCCGGTCGCGGACGTCCTGCGGGAAGGTGGTCTCGTTGCCGATCGACTTGTCCTCGTGCAGCGGGGTGACCGAGCGGTGGTCGCGCCCCCACGCGAGGTCGTGGAGGTGACCGCCGAGGCTCGGGCCGAGGAAGGAGCGTAGCCACGCGACGTCGGCGTCCCCGAGCTCCGCGACCGTGCGGATGCCGCGGCGCGCCAGCGACTCCTCGGTCCGCTCCCCGACGCCCCACAGCGCGCCGACCGGGAGAGACCGCAGGAAGTCGACGCTCGCCGCGGCGGGGACGAGCATCATGCCGTCGGGCTTCGCGTGCGTCGACGCGAGCTTCGCGACGAGCTTCGTGGACGCCACGCCGACCGAGCACGTGATGCCGTGCTCGGCCTGGATCCGCTCGCGCAGCGCGGCGCCGATCCGGGTGGGCGGCCCGAGCCGGCGACGCGCGCCCGAGACGTCGAGGAACGCCTCGTCGACGCTCACGGGCTCGACGATCGGCGTGACGTCCCGGAACGCCTGCATGACCGCGCGGGACACGTCGCGGTACGCGGTGTGCTCGGGCGCCACGACGACGGCCTGCGGGCACAGCCCGAGCGCCCGGCCCATGGGCATCGCCGACCGGACGCCGAAGGCGCGCGCCTCGTACGTCGCGGACAGCACGACACCCCGCGACCGGCCGCCCACGATCACGGGCAGCCCACGCAGCTCGGGCCTGCGGGCGAGCTCGACGGACGCGAAGAAGGCGTCCATGTCGACGTGCAGGACGCCGCAGCCGTCCTCTTCCTCGCCCCAGTCCCGCCGTGCCGACGCCGCCCGGGGGCCACGGCTCACGAGGCCCTCGCCCGGGAGCCGGGGAGCAAGCTGAAGGTTGCGGCCGGGTCGACGAGGATGCCGACCTCGTCACGGAAGTCCTCTGCGCACCGCACCAGCTCCTCGGCTCGCGCCGCGTCGACCACGTCGAACCGGCCGGCGTCGATCGCGGCCCGGGTGCGCGCCCCGCCCGCGAAGTAGACCGACCACGCGGCGAGCTCCGGCTCGACGACCTCGACGAGCGCCCAGACCGACCGGCCGCTCCGCCTGCCCGACGGCCGTCCGCGCAGCGCCACGACCGCCGCGGCCGAGCGCAGAGCCGCGAGGTGCGCGTGCACGAACCGCTCGGCGGGATCGGTCGCAGCGTAGGCCGCGGCCAGCTCGTGGTCGGCACGCGACAGCAGCCGGAAGGCCTCGACGGGAGCGGGCGCAGGCGACGAGCCCGCGACGGCTCGTGCGCGCCGCGCGTCCCCGGCCTGGGCGTCCCGCTGCGTCCGTTCCATCACTCGTACCTCCCCGAGCACCAGGATCGAACACATGTTCGAACCTGTCAACCGCTGCCACACTGGGGCAGTGAGCGCACGCCGGACCCGACGGACCCGACAGGACCAACGATCCTCCGAGCCACCCACACCGGGGCACGACGAGGGAACGGAGCCGGGCGGGCGTCGTCGGCGCGGGGCCCGAGGCACGCCCGCGCTCCCCGCAGGGCTGCCGACCGGCCCGGTCCCGACGACGACGGGCGTCGTCGAGCTCGAGCCCGACCCGGACCGCAACGCGGTCACCGTGCTGGTGAACGGCGCCCCGAGCTCCTACGTCGACCTGGACGACCCCGGGCTGCTGACGTTCGAGTACATGCAGGAGATGGCCGCCGTCGTCGAGACGCTCCCGGCCGGGCCGCTGCGCGTCGTGCACCTCGGCGCGGCAGGCTGCTCGCTCGCCCGCTGGGTCGAGCACGAGCGCCCCGGCTCCGAGCAGGTCGCGGTCGACCTCGACGCGCGTCTGCTGGAGCTCGTGCGGACGTGGTTCGCGCTCCCCCGCGCCCCGCGCCTGCGCCTGCGCCCGGGAGACGCCCGCGCGGTCCTCGGCACGCTCCGCGACGGCTGGGCCGACGTCGTCGTGCGCGACGTGTTCGCCCCGGACACCACGCCCGCCCACCTCACGACCGTCGAGTTCCTCGCCGACGTCTGGCGGGTGCTCCGGCCCGGCGGGCTCTACCTCGCCAACTGCGCCGACCGCCCCCCGCTGCCCCTGGCCCGGGCGGAGGCGGCGACCCTCGCGGCCGCGGGAGCGGACGACGTCGTCGTCGTGTCCGAGCCCGCGCTCCTGCGGGGGCGGCGGTACGGGAACCTCGTGCTCGCGGCGCGACGGCCCAGGGACGGCGGGGCCGCCGCCGGGGACGACACAGCCGTCCCCCTGGCCGACGACGCCGTGCTCGCCCGCCGACTGCGGTCGCTCCCGGTCCCCGCGCACGTCCTGGGCGGCGCGGAGCTCGCGTCGTTCCGGGCGGCCGCGCGTCCCACGCGCGACGACGCCGCGCCCTCTCCTGGAGGACGCGGCGTCGAGTGAGCCACCGCGGGGCGGCGGTCAGCGGTCCGTCAGAGCGGACGAACCTTCTCGGCCTGGGGGCCCTTGGGGCCCTGGGTGATCTCGAACTCGACTCGCTGCGCCTCGTCGAGCGAGCGGTAGCCCTGGGTCTCGATCGCCGAGTAGTGCACGAAGACGTCGGCACCTCCCCCGTCCTGGGCGATGAAGCCGAAGCCCTTCTCCGCGTTGAACCACTTCACAGAACCCTGCGCCATGCTGTTCCTCTGTCCTTCTGCCCGTCCGGGACCTCGGTGGCCGGACCTTGCGCCCGCCCTCGTGCCGCCGTGCCGAGCACGGCAACGCGGACAGTCTGGCACGAACCGGTCGAGGCGGCCACAGATCCGCCGGAGTGTCGCGACCCGGACGTCACCGCAGGTCAGCCCTCCACGGTCGCACCAGCGGGCGCCTCGTCAGTCGTCGGAACGCTGCGCGAGGAAGCGTTCGAACTCGGCGCCGAGCTCGTCGGCGGTCGGCAGCGGGGCGTCGTCGGCCAGCAGGCTCGTCGCCCCGAGCGACCGCGCGAACGCGTCGTACTGCTGCTCGAGACCACGGACGAGGGCACGCAGCTCGTCGGACTCCCCGACCTGGCGGGCCACCTCCTCGGCGGCCTCGCGCGCGGCCGGCTCGAGGTCCTCGCTCGCGAGCTCGAGGCCCGTCGCGCCCTGGAGCATGCGCAGTGCGTGCAAGGCCGCGGGCGGGTACGCCGTCTGCGCGGCGTAGTGCGGCACGTGCACCGCGTACCCGACGGCGTCGTGGCCGGCCTGGCCGAGCCGGTACTCGAGCAGGGCGGCAGCGCTCGCCGGTACCTCCGCCTTCCCGAACCACGACGGGTGCGACCCGACGAGCTCGCCGCGCGTCGCGTGCACCGTGAGCGTGCTGGGGCGCGTGTGCGGCACGGCCATCGGTACGCCGTGGACCGTGGCGACGAGCGAGACGCCGAGCTGCCGGACGACGTCCTGGACCGCCGCGACGAACCGCTCCCACTGCAGGTCGGGCTCCGGGCCGTGCAGGAGCAGGTAGCCCGTGCCCTCGGCGTCGCGCAGGTGGTCGATCGCGAGAGTCGGCTCGTCGTACGCGGTCCAGCGCGAGCTCTCGAACGTCATCGACGCGCGCTTGGACCGGTAGTCGAGGAGCTGGTCGACGTCGAACGTCACGAGCCGGCGCGGCTCGGAGCGCTCCAGCAGGTGCTCGCGCACCACCTCCCCGACGCCCCCCGCGTCGATGAACCCGTGCAGCACGTGCACGAGCACCGGTCCCGTCCCACGCTCGCCCGGAGCGCCGAGCAGCTCCGCGACGGCCTGCTCGTCGATCTCGTAGATGCCTCGGGGATCCAGCACGCGTCGTCCTCCAGCGTCGGTCGTCGCGGAAACGCGGACGTCTGCGCCCGTCTCCGCTCTCTCTCCGTCCCCAACACACGGAGGCCGCCGCCGCTTCCCGGGCCGACGACGCCCCCACGGTGCGCCATACTTGATGGCCGCCGCGCGCGACCGCACGGCGAGGAACGGAGGGCTCGTGCCGGACACGCCGCAGGACGCCGCACCCCGGACCGGCACACCGGCCCGACCCCAGGCAGGCGACCCCCTCGAAGCCGAGCTGGCGCGTGAGCAGGGGGTCGTCGACACGCTCTACGGACGGCTCGACGAGCTGCGCGAGGCGACCTGGGAGCGGCTGCGGGCCGTCCGCCGCGAAGGCCCGAGCGGGTCGCCGCAGAACCGGTCCGAGCGCGACGCGTTCGCGACGCTCTACGAGGACCGGGTCGCGCAGCTCCGCTCCGTGGAGGACCGGCTCGTGTTCGGACGGCTCGACCTGGCCGACGGCACCACGCGCTACGTGGGCCGCATCGGCCTGACGGACCCCGACCAGACGCCGCTGCTGACCGACTGGCGCGCCCCCGCGGCCCAGTCGTTCTACCGGGCCACGGCCGCCCACCCCGACGACGTCGCCCGACGCCGTCACCTCACGACCCGGCGCCGGCAGGTGCTGGGGATCGAGGACGACGTGCTCGACCTCGCGGCCACCGAGCAGCTCGGGCTGCGGGCGCTCGCGGGCGAGGGCGCACTCCTCGCGTCGCTGGGAGCGGGTCGCACCGCACGCATGCACGACATCGTCGCGACCATCCAGCGCGAGCAGGACGAGATCATCCGCGCCCCCCTCGCGGGCACGCTCGTGGTCCAGGGCGGCCCGGGCACGGGCAAGACGGCGGTCGCCCTGCACCGCACCGCCTACCTGCTGTACGCGCACCGCCGTCAGCTCGAGCGCACGGGCGTGCTCCTGGTGGGGCCGAGCCGGGCGTTCCTGCACTACATCGACCAGGTCCTGCCCTCGCTCGGCGAGACGGGCGTCGTCTCGACGACGATCGCGGACCTCCTCCCGGGGGTGACCGTGACGGCGACCGAGGACGCCGAGGTCGCGGAGATCAAGGGCCGGGCCGTCTGGTCCCGGATCCTCACGCGGGCCGTCCGGGCCCGCGAGCGCGTCCCCGCGCAGGACGTGCGGCTCGTCGTGGAGGGCCAGGAGCTCGTCCTGCGCCGGGGCGACGTGCGCGACGCGCTCGGCCGCGCCCGCCGCGCGCACCGGCCCCACAACGAGGCCCGCGCCGGGTTCGCCCGCGACGTGCTGGGTCGCATCGCCGCGCAGTACGCCGAGGCCCTGGGCGACCCCGAGGCGGACCGCGCCGAGCTCCTGGACGACCTGCGCCGCAGCCGCGACGTCAGGGTCGCGGTCAACCTCGCCTGGCTGCCCATCACGCCGGCCCGGCTCGTGGAGGACCTCTTCACCAAGCCGCACCGGCTCGCCGAGGCGGCACCCGAGCTCACGGCCGAGGACCGCGCGCGGCTCGCCCGTCCGGCCGGCTCCGGGTGGACCGCGTCCGACGTGCCCCTGCTCGACGAGGCGGCCGAGCTCCTCGGCGAGGACGACGCCCTCGACCGCGCCGAGGCCCGCGAGCGCGCCGAGCAGGCCGCGGCCGACCTCGAGTACGCCCGTCAGGTCCTCGAGTCGTCCGGCGCGGGCGGCGGCCTCGTCGACGCCGAGACCCTGGCCGGGCGGTTCGCCGACGGCGGCCCCGTCCTCACCACCGCCGAGCGCGCCGCCGCCGACCGCACCTGGGCGTACGGCCACGTCGTGGTCGACGAGGCCCAGGAGCTCACGCCGATGGCCTGGCGCGCGCTCGTGCGCCGCTGCCCCACCCGCTCGTTCACGGTCGTCGGGGACGTCGCGCAGACGACGGCGCTCGGCGGCGCGCGCTCGTGGGCCGCCGCCCTGCGGCCGCACTTCCGCGACGCGTGGTCGGTCTCCGAGCTCACCGTCAACTACCGCACGCCCGCGACCGTGGCGGACAGCGCGCTGCGGTTCGCCCGCGCCGCCCACCTGCCCGTCTCGCGGCTCAGCTCGGCGCGCGACGTCGACGACGCGCTCCGCCTCGTCCGGGTCGCCCGCACGGACGAGCTCGCCCCGGCCGCCGCGACGCACGCGGTCGAGCAGGTCGGGGAGGTCGTGCGCCCCGACGGGACGGGACGCGTCGCCGTCGTCGTGGAGCCGGGCCGCCGCCGCGCGGTCACCGACGCGCTCACAGCCGCGCTGGCGGGCGCCGTCGGGCCGGAGCGCGCGGGCGAGCTGCTGCAGGGTGGCGCCGACGCACGCGTCGTCGTGCTGACGCCCGTCGAGGTCAAGGGCCTCGAGTTCGACGCGGTGGTGGTGGTCGAGCCGGCGGAGATCGTCGGGGATGGCCGCTCGGGCGCGTCCGACCTGTACGTGTCGCTGACCCGGCCGACGCGACGGCTCGTCGCCGTCCACCACGCCGACCTGCCCGCGGGGCTCGTCGACGCCGGATGAGCACGCCCCCGCCGCGGCTCGGGCGCATCTGTCCGGCTGACGGAACTCGTTCGACACCAGGCGAGACGGCAGCGCACCATAGACGCGTGCTACGCGCCCTCCTCCTCGAGAACCTGCATCCCCACGCCCGCACGATCCTCGAAGCCTCCGGCTTCGAGGTCGAGACCCGGACCGGGGCCCTGGACGAGTCCGAGCTGATCGACGCCCTCGACGGCGTCCACCTGCTCGGCATCCGCTCCAAGACCAACGTCACCGCGAGGGTCCTCGAGTCGGCGCCGTCGCTCATCACCCTGGGCGCGTTCTGCATCGGGACGAACCAGATCGACCTGCGCACCGCCGCGGAGCGCGGTGTCGCGACGTTCAACGCCCCCTTCCAGAACACGCGCTCGGTCGTCGAGATCGCCCTGGCCGAGATCATCGCCCTGACCCGACGCCTCACCGACCGCAACGCGGAGATGCACGCAGGCGTGTGGAACAAGTCCGCCGAGGGCGCGCACGAGGTGCGCGGCCGCACGCTCGGCATCGTCGGCTACGGGAACATCGGGACCCAGCTCTCGGTCGTCGCCGAGAGCCTCGGGATGTCGGTCGCGTTCTACAACACGTCCGAGAAGCTCGCGCTCGGCAACGCCCGACGCATGGGCTCGCTCGAGGAGCTGCTCGAGGTCGCCGACGTCGTCACGCTCCACGTCGACGGCCGCAAGGGCAACGCCGGCCTGTTCGGCGCCGAGCAGTTCGCGCGAATGAAGCCGGGCGCCCTGTTCCTCAACCTCTCGCGCGGGTTCGTCATCGACACCGCGGCCCTGCGCGAGGCCATCCTCTCGGGTCACCTCGGCGGCGCGTCGATCGATGTGTTCCCCCAGGAGCCCAAGCGCAAGGGCGACGCCTTCGAGTCCGACCTGCGTGGCCTGCCCAACGTCATCCTGACGCCCCACATCGGCGGCTCGACCGAGGAGGCGCAGGAGGCCATCGGCACGTTCGTCGCGAACAAGCTGCGCGACTACGTCAGCACGGGCTCGACGACCCTGTCCGTCAACCTGCCGAACCTCGCGCTCGAGCAGACGACCGGTGTCGCCCGCATCGCACACCTGCACCGCAACACCCCGGGCGTCCTTGCCGCGGTCAACAACACGCTCGCGCAGCACGGCGTCAACATCGAGGGGCAGCTCCTCGCGACGCGCGGCGAGCTCGGCTACGTCGTCACCGACATCGGCTCGCCGCTGCCCGACGGCGTCACCGAGGCCCTGGCGGCGATGGACCAGACGGTCCGGCTGCGCGTGCTCGCCTGAGGCACCGCGACACGACGAGGGCCCCGGACCTTGCAGGTCCGGGGCCCTCGTCGTCCGATCGTCAGCCCGACTTGCGCCGGAACTCCCGGCGTGTGGGCCCCTGGGTCTCCGACCCGTGCACGGCCCCGTGGTCGCGCGCGCCCTCTGAGGTGTTCGTGTGCTGGGCCGCCTTCTTGCGGTCGAGTGCCTCGCGGAACTTGGCCTTGACCGCGTCGACGTCCTCGTCGGGCCGGTGTGCGGGGTCGCTCATGGTGCTCCTCCTGTGTCGGATCCTCCCAGCCTGCCGTGGTGCCGACGACGGCGCCACGGGAAAAGGCCGCTCGCTACGAACGCGCCGTCTCCGTCTCGGGCCTGCTCTCGACCTGTTCCGCACCGTCCTCGTCGGTCGCACCGCGGCGCTCCCGGTCGACGCGGAGCGACGTGATCGCCGCCTCGAAGTCCTCGAGGGAGTCGAAGCCCTGGTAGACGCTGGCGAACCGCAGGTACGCGACCTCGTCGAGCTCGCGCAGCGGCCCGAGGATGGCCAGGCCGATCTCGTACGCGTCGAGCTCGGCCGAACCCGAGCTGCGCAGCGTCTCCTCGACCCGCTGGGCGAGGATCGCCAGGTCGTCCTCCGAGACGGGCCGCCCCTGGCACGCCTTACGGACGCCGCCGACGATCTTGTCGCGACTGAACGGCTCCGTCGCGCCCGAGCGCTTCACGACCGACAGGCTCGCGGTCTCGATGGTCGTGAAGCGGCGCCCGCAGTGCGGGCACTGGCGCCTGCGCCGGATGGACTGCCCGTCGTCGGAGGTCCGCGAGTCGACGACGCGCGAGTCGGGGTGCCGACAGAAAGGGCAGTGCATGCGAGCTCCAGGTAGGCCGGGGACGCTGCTCAACCTAGGCGGCGCCGATGCCAGGCTGCAAGGAGCCGCGCGGGCACGAGAGGGACGGGGCAGGGAGCAGAACGGGGACGGTCGCCGAAACGACCGTCCCCGTCGGGACG
The DNA here is from genome assembly GCF_009429125.1 of Luteimicrobium xylanilyticum. GTDB lineage: Bacteria > Actinomycetota > Actinomycetes > Actinomycetales > Cellulomonadaceae > Luteimicrobium > Luteimicrobium xylanilyticum. The sequence continues at coordinate 1,669,967 of NZ_CP045529.1, read as the reverse complement.
CCCCCGTCCCCTGCGCGTACCGCGACTCGCCTCGCGGCACACGGACGTGCACGCCGGTCCGTGGACCGACACCTCTCTCCTGACCCCCCAGCCAGCAGGTGAGGCACGACTAACTTAGGCGAACCTAACCGTTCGGCGCAAGAGGGCGCGGCAACCTCACCCACCGGACCACGACGAGCCCTCAGCCCCGCTCGACCGGGAGGAGCAGGACGTCGCCCGCTCGCAGGCCGGCACCGTCGAGGCCGTTGAGCCGCTCGATCTCCTGCACCACGTCACGCAGGTCCTCCCGCGGGCTCGCCACCGTCCCGGCGAGACCCCACAGCGTCTCCCCGCGCTCGACCACGTGCCGCGTGACCTCGATGCCGCGTGACGGGGACCCGGCCTGGGCGGGCCCGGTCGCCACGAAGCCCGTCACGGCGAGCACGAACGCGGCCAGGGCGATCACCACGCGCCCACGTCGCGTGAGCCGCAGCCGTCCGGGCGCAGACACGGCACCGACACGCTCCGCCCGTCTCCGCGCCGGAGCCACCGCGGGGGTCCAACTGACCGTCGCACTCATGCTGCACCTCACTGCTCGTACCGACCGTGTCGCTCGTCCCGTCCGTCCGCACCGGGCTCGTCAGATCTTCGAACACCTGTACGTCGAACACCTGTACGAGTTGTAGCACGACGGTCCGACAGATGTCGAGACACGCTCGAACACATGTTTGAAACTGCACGTCAGGTGGCCTACGGTGGGGCACAGGGTCGGACGCGACGCGAGGCGGCCCCGGGTATGACGGGCAGCGCCCATCGGAGCTGCGCGTCGAGGCAGGGCGGACAGCGTGAACGAGGAGGACGGCATGGCCAGCACCACGGGCGCAACGCCCGGACCGGACAAGGCGGACGACGGGGCCCTCGCCACGGTGCGTTCCCTCGCGGAGACCCCCACCGGCCCGGACGGGCTGACCAAGCGTCAGCGCCTGGTCCTCGGCACCATCCGCGCGTCCGTCGAGGAGCGCGGCTACCCGCCGAGCATGCGGGAGATCGGCGAGGCCGTCGGGCTCACGAGCCCGTCGAGCGTCAAGCACCAGCTCACAGCGCTCGAGCGCAAGGGCTACCTGCGGCGCGACCCGAACCGTCCACGCGCGATCGAGGTCGTCCAGCCGGACGACTCGCGGGCCATCCCGCCCCTCACGCAGGACTCGGCGTTCGCGGTCGCCGACGTCACGGAGCTCCCGCAGACGCCCGCCTACGTGCCCGTCGTCGGGCGGATCGCAGCCGGTGGGCCGATCCTGGCCGAGCAGGTCGTCGAGGACGTCTTCCCGCTCCCCCGCCAGCTCGTGGGCGAGGGCGAGCTCTTCCTCCTGCGCGTCGTCGGCGACTCGATGGTGGACGCGGCGATCTGCGACGGCGACTGGGTGGTCGTGCGTCGGCAGAACGTCGCGGAGAACGGCGAGATCGTCGCCGCGATGATCGACGGCGAGGCGACGGTCAAGACCTTCAAGCGCGCCGACGGGCACGTGTGGCTCCTGCCCCACAACGTGGCGTACGCGCCGATCCCGGGCGACGAGTCACAGATCCTCGGGCGCGTCGTCAGCGTGCTCCGCAGCGTCTGACGCGCCTGGCGCCCCGCCCGCTCAGACGCCGAACTGCTGCGCCGCGGCCCGCAGCGCGTCGGCGGACGCGCGCAGACCGGCACGTTCCTCGTCGGACATCGGCGTGGGGATGGTCTCGCGCACCCCGGTACGGTCGACGACCGACGGGACCGACAAGCACACGTCGCTGATGCCGTCGTAGTCCTCGAGCAGCGAGCTCACCGGCAGCACGGTGTGCTGGTCGTCGAGGATCGCCTCCACGATGCGCGTCGCAGCGAGCGCGATCGCGTAGTTCGTGGCTCCCTTGCCGGCGATGATCTCGTACGCCGAGTGCACGACCTCGTGGTGCATCCGCTCGAGGTCCTGGTCCGTCAACGGGGAGAGGCCTCCCACACCGGGCCAGTCGCGCAGCGGGATGCCGCCGATCGTGGCGGAGCTCCACAGCGGGATCTCGGAGTCGCCGTGCTCGCCCGCGATGTACGCGTGGACGTTCTGGACCGCGACGCCCGCGCGCTCCGCGACGAGGAACCGCAGCCGCGACGAGTCGAGCACCGTCCCCGAACCGAAGAGCTGGTTGGCCGGGAGTCCCGAGAACCGCAGCGCGGCGTAGGTGACCACGTCGACCGGGTTCGTGACCATGAGGTAGATCGCGTTCGGCGCGACCTCGAGGAGCCCCGGCAGGATCCGCTTCATCAGGGTGATCGTGTCGCCGGCCAGGTCCATGCGCGTCTGGCCCGGCTTCTGCTTCGCCCCGGCCGTCACGACGACGACGTCCGAGCCCGCGCACACCGCGACGTCGTCCGAGCCCTCGACGTTGGCCTGCGGCATGAACTGGATGCCGTGCTGCAGGTCGAGGACCTCGGCGTCGACCTTCGCCTTGTTGATGTCGAGCAGCGCGACGTTCCGCGCAGCACCTCTCATGAGCATCGCGTACGCCGTCGTGGCTCCCACGGCGCCGGCCCCGACGATCGAGACCTTCGACGGCCGCCCCTCGGGCCGGGTGCCCGACGCCGCGGCGTTCTCGGGGTGTCCGCCGGTGATCCCTGGTGCTGCGCTCGGTGCCATCGTGCCGCCTCTCGATCCGGTGCCGCTCGGGTGTGCGGGTTCAGACTATGAGCGCAGGCGTTCGAGCGCAGCAGCAACGACCGCGGGGTCCTGCGTCGGCCAGAACGCGGGCATCGACCGCTGCAGGAAGGTGCCGTAGCGCGCCCGCGCGAGCCGGGAGTCGAGCACGGCGACGACGCCCCGGTCCGTGGTGGTGCGCACCAGTCGGCCGGCGCCCTGCGCCAGCAGGAGCGCGGCGTGCGTGGCCGAGACCTGCATGAACCCGTTGCCGCCCGCGGCGTCCACGGCCTCGGAGCGAGCAGAGCGGACCGGGTCGTCGGGTCTCGGGAACGGGATCCGGTCGATCACGACGAGCGACAGCGACCGCCCCGGCACGTCGACGCCCTGCCAGAGGGAGAGGGTCCCGAACAGGCACGTCTCCTCGTCGGCAGCGAACTCGCGGACCAGCGTCGGGAGCTGGTCGTCTCCCTGGCACAGGATCGGCACGTCGAGCCGGTCGCGCAGCGCGTCTGCGGCCTCCTCGGCCGCGCGCCGCGACGAGAAGAGCCCGAGCGTCCGGCCCCCCGCGGCACGGACCAGCCGCTCGAGCTCGGCGAGGTGGGCCTCGCTCGCCTGCCGACCGGGCGGGTCGAGGTGGCGCGCCACGTACAGGATCCCCTGCCGCCGGTAGTCGAACGGGCTGCCGACGTCGAGCCCGCGCCACACGACGTCGTCGGCGGCGAGGCCCAGCGAGCGGGCTGCCGGGTCGAACGAGCCACCCAGCTCGAGCGTCGCCGACGTGAACACGCCGGTGCGTTCGGCCAGGAGCCTGCTGCGGATCAGCCCCGCCACGCCGAGCGGCGCGGCATAGAGCGTCGAGACCGCCGGACCGGAGCCGAAGTCGCCCGCCCGCGCGCACCAGACCACGTCGTGCCCGTCGGGATCCGCCGCGAGCCGTTCCGCGACCTCGAAGACCGCGAGCACGGCGGCCTGCGCCATCTTGACGCCCGAGCCTGCCTCACCCTTGGCCTGAGGGTCAGGCTTGAGGGCCGACTGCAGCGTCCGCAGCGCGTCGCGGACTGCCGCGACGGCCAGCCTCGCGTCGTCGGGCAGGCCGTGCGGGTAGCGCTCGGCCGGGAGCTGAGCCACGAGGGCGCCGAACGTCTGGATCGCCGTGTCGAGGGCCTCCGTCGCCACGCCGCCGTGGCGGCGCGCGAGCCGTGCGGCGTGCTCGATCGCGGGCACCGACAGCTCGACGGTCGCGCTCGCGGTCACCCGGTCCGCAAGCTCGTGGGCCTCGTCGACGACGAGCACGTCGTGCTCGGGAAGCGCCCCGGGCGAGCCGGACGCCGCGACGCCGAGCATCGCGTGGTTCGTCACGACGACGTCGGCCTCGCGCGCGACCTGGCGCGCACGCTCGGGAAAGCACTCGGCGAGCAGGGGGCAACGCGCGCCGAGACACTCGAGCGCGGTCACGGACACCTGCCGCCAGGCGCGGTCGCTCACCCCGGGCACGAGCTCGTCGCGGTCCCCGGTCTCGCTCTCCTCGATCCACGCCCGTGCGGCCCGGACCTCGTCCGCGAGGGAACGGCCACCACGCCGGGTGCGCCCCGGGGCCGGCGGGCCGACGGTGGCGGCGCCTGCCGCAGGGGCGGGGTGGTCCGCCGCCCCGGCGGGCTCGAGGTCGAAGAGGGTCCCGCCCTCGTCCGCCGGGTAGCCGCCCTCGACCTTGTGGCGACACGCGTAGTTGTGCCAGCCCTTGAGCAGCGCGATGCGCGGCGGCCGCGGGAGGCGGGGCGCGAGCGCGTCCGCGACGAGCGGGAGGTCACGCGTGAGCACCTGGCGCTGCAGCGCGAGCGTCGCCGTCGAGACGACGACGCGCTCGTCGGTCGTGACGGCGTGCCGTACGGCGGGGACGAGATAGCCGAGCGACTTGCCGGTGCCCGTGCCCGCCTGGACGAGGAGGTGCTCCCCGGTCCGCACGGCCGCGGCGACGGCCTGCGCCATACGCTTCTGGCCCTCCCGGGGCGCCCCGCCCAGCGCGCCGACGGCGAGGTCGAGCAACGCGTCGATCTCCGGGTCGGTGGCCTCCGTGGGCACGGCCGACGGCGCCGGGCGGGTGGTCGGGCTGGGCGTCACGTCGGCAGGCACGGTCGGGGGCACCCGGCGAGTCTACGAGCGCCCACCGACCCCGACACCGGCGCGCCGGAGGCTGTGCACCGGCGCGGGCCGCCGACGCCCTGTGGTCGGCCGGACGCCGCTACTCGGCGGGCGTCGGGACGCCGGCCACGCCCGCGACGCTCGCGGCACGCAGCTCCGCCGCCAACGGCGCGTCGACCCGGGCGCGCAGCACCGTGCCGTCGGCCGTGTGCTCCTCGTGCTCGATCTGGCCGTCCGCGTGCACGCGGCTCACCAGGTCCCCGCGGCCGTAGGGCACGACGACGTCCACGTGCTCGCCCGGCTGCGGCAGCGCGGACGCGACCCGGTCGAGCAGGTGGTCGATCCCCTGCCCGGTGTGCGCGGACACCAGCACGGCGTCGGCCTCGCGGCGACGCACGCGTGCGACGACGTCGGGATCCGCGGCGTCCGCCTTGTTGAGCACCACGATCTCGGGCACGTCGAGCGCGCCCGGCACGTCGGCGAGGACCTCCCGCACCGCGGCGATCTGCCCCTCGGGGTCGGGGTGGCTCGCGTCGACCACGTGCAGCAGCAGGTCGGCGTCGCCGGCCTCCTCGAGGGTCGAGCGGAACGCCTCGACCAGCTGGTGCGGCAGGTGCCGCACGAACCCGACGGTGTCGGCGAGCGTGTACGCACGGCCGTCGGGCGTGCGTGCCCGGCGGACCGTCGGGTCGAGCGTCGCGAACAGCGCGTTCTCGACGAGCACGCCCGCGCCGGTGAGCGCGTTGAGCAGCGACGACTTGCCGGCGTTGGTGTAGCCGACGATCGCGACGGACGGGACGGCGTTACGCGTGCGCGACGCACGCTTGGCGACGCGCGCCGGCGCCATGGCCGCGATCTGGCGGCGCAGCTTCGCCATCCGGTTGCGGATGCGACGGCGGTCGAGCTCGATCTTCGTCTCACCAGGGCCGCGCGAGCCCATGCCGGCACCGGCCGAACCGACCTGTCCGCCGGCCTGCCGCGACATCGAGTCGCCCCAGCCGCGCAGGCGCGGGAGCAGGTACTCGAGCTGGGCGAGCTCGACCTGGGCCTTGCCCTCCTTGGACTTCGCGTGCTGGGCGAAGATGTCGAGGATCAGGGCCGTCCGGTCGATCACCTTGACCTTGACGATGTCCTCGAGCGCACGGCGCTGGGACGGGGCGAGCTCGCCGTCGACCACGACGGTGTCGGCGCCGGTCGCCTGGACGATCGCCGCGAGCTCGGCGGCCTTGCCCTGACCGAGGTAGGTGCCGGGGTCCGGGTTGTGGCGGCGCTGCAGGACGCCGTCGAGCACCTGGGAGCCCGCGGTCTCGGCGAGCGCCGCGAGCTCGCGCAACGACACCTCGGCGTCGGCGGCGTCACGGGAGTACAGGCCGACGAGGACGACACGCTCGAGCCGCAGGGAGCGGTACTCGACCTCGGTGACGTCCTCGAGCTCGGTCGACAGCCCGGCGACACGGCGGAGCGCGCTGCGCTCCTCGAGGTCGAGCTGCTCGCCGTCGGCGGCGGTGTGACGGGTCGTGCCCTCGTCGACGGCGGTGCCGGCACGGGCCAGGACCCGGGCGACGACGGCGCGCGCGGTGGCGTCCACGTCGTCGGGGCTGTTCGCCGGGGTGCTCTCAGGGGTGGTGGTCATGCAGTCCTCTCGTCCCCCCAAGGATCCCACGCGCGTCGGTCGCCGTGCCAGCCGTTTGTAGACTCGTCCGCTATGAGCGAGCAGCCGGACCACTACTTCACGGCCCGGCCGGCGTCGTCGGGCGAGCGGCGCACGCTGACCGTCCGGCTCGCGGGCCGCGACGTCGAGGTGGAGACCGCGGGCGGCGTCTTCTCGCCGGGCCGCGTCGACCTGGGGACGCAGGTGCTGCTCCGCACGGTCCCCGAGCTGCCGGCGCACGCGACCGACGTGCTCGACCTGGGCTGCGGCTGGGGCCCGGTGGCGCTGACGATGGCGCTCGAGGCGCGCGACCGTGCGCTCACGGGGACCAGGATCTGGGCGGTCGACGTCAACGAACGCTCGCTCGACCTGGTGCGACGCAACGCAGCCCGGCTGGGCCTGGCGCACGTGGACGCGCGCCTGCCCGACGACGTCCCCGACGACGCACGGTTCGACACGATCTGGTCGAACCCGCCGATCCGCGTGGGCAAGGAGGCCCTCCACGGGCTGCTCACCCGGTGGCTCCCGCGCCTGCGCCCGGGCGGCGACGCCTGGCTCGTCGTGCAGCGCAACCTCGGCGCCGACTCGCTGCAGGGGTGGCTCGCGGACTGGCTCGCCGGGCACCAGGAGGGTGCGACCGTCGAGCGCGCCGCCTCCGCCAAGGGGTTCAGGGTGCTGCGGGTGCACCAGCCGTGAGGTGCGCCGCGATGGGCTCGACCAGCGCCGGGGCGTCGGGGCCGCCGACCAGCGGGAACCGACCCGCGTAGGCCAGCACGGCCGGGCCGGCGAGCTCGACCCTTCCGCCGGGCAGCGCACGCACGCGCAGCGTCCCGCCGGGGACGTCGACGAGCCACGTGTCGGGGGCGCCCGGCCCCGCCCACGCGCGCACGGCGAGCGCCGCCGCGCACGTACCGGTCCCGCACGACTCGGTCTCCCCCACGCCCCGCTCGAAGACGCGCATGCGCACGCGGCCCACCTTCGCGCCCGCGTCGTCGGCGCTGCCGCCCTGCTCGCCGAGCGGCACCACGAGCTCGACGTTCGTCCCGTGCGGCGGGACGGGGTGCACCTGCGGGGCGACCGTGAGGTCGAGCCCTTCGAGCTCGGTCGCGTCCGCGAGCGCCACCACGGTGTGCGGGTTGCCGAGGTCGACGCTGAGCGCGGGACGGGCGGCGCGCCAGCCGTGGACGGCGACCTGGGCGTCCGCCCCGCGCGCGACCGCGTCGTCGCCGCCGGGGAACGTCCACGGCCCCATGTCGACGGCGTACCAGCCGTTCGGCTCGCGGACGACCCGCTTGACGCCTGCGCGCGTGCCGACGGAGAGCGTGCTCCCGTCCGAGAGGTCGACGAGGTCGAGGAGCTCGGCGAACGCCGCGAAGACACGCACGCCGTTGCCGCACATCTCGGCGACGGAGCCGTCCGCGTTGCGGTAGTCCATGAACCAGACGGCGGCGGGATCCTCGGCCAGGACGGCCGCGCCCTCAGGCAGGCGCGACGACGGCACGAGGCGGACGACGCCGTCGGCGCCCACGCCGGCACGGCGGTCGGCGAGCCGCCTGACGAGGTCCGGCGTGAGGTCCAGTCGGCCGTCGAGGTCGGCCACGAGGACGAAGTCGTTGCGTGTGCCGTGACCCTTGACGAAGGCGAGCTCGTCGGGTGCGGCCTCCACGGGTTCGGTCATGACCCCAGACTACGGCGCACGGGGGCGTCCCCCGGAGCGGCGATCGCGCCGGCGTCGGCCGCGTCGACGACGGCGAGCGCGCGCTCGACCAGGTCGGGCGCCTGGGCGTCGAGCCAGTGCACGCGGGGGTCCCGACCGAACCAGCCCATCTGCTTGCGCGCGAGGCGGCGCGTGTTCGCGGCGACGGCCTCGCGCGCGGTGTCCTCGCCCGTCTCGCCGCGCAGGAGCGGCAGGACCTCGGCGTACCCGACCGCACGCGCGGCGGTCCGGCCGAGGCGGGGCGCGAGGTCGCGCACCTCGTCGACGAGCCCCTCGTCCCACATCCGGGCGACGCGGCCGGCGACGCGCGCGTCGAGCGTCGCGCGGTCGCAGTCGAGCCCGACCTGCACGGTCGGCCGGACGTACTCCTGGCGGGGCAGGTTGGCGGTGTACGGCTGTCCGGTGATCGCGATCACCTCGAGCGCGCGCACGAGCCGCCGCACGTTGCGCGGGCCGATGGACTCCGCCGCCGCGGGGTCCGCCCTCACGAGCTCGTCGTGCAGCGCGCGGGCGCCCTCGCGCTCGGCCCGCCGCTCGAGCGCCGCCCGGACCTCCGGGTCGGTGCCGGGGAAGTCCATCGCGTCGAGCAGCGCGCGCACGTAGAGCCCCGAGCCACCCACGACGACGGCGCGTGCGTCGCGCTCGGCGATCGCCTCGAGGTCGGCCCGTGCCGCCTCCTGGTAGCGCGCCACCGAGGCGTCGTCCTCGGGCTCGATCACGTCGAGCTGGTGGTGCGTGATCCCGCGTCGCTCGGCGACCGGGACCTTCGCGGTGCCGACGTCCATGCCACGGTAGAGCTGGTAGGCGTCCGCGTTGACGATCTCGGCGCCGCCGGGCGCCCGCTCCCCCAGCCGCTGCGCGAGGTCGAGGGCGAGGTCGGACTTGCCGGTCGCCGTCGGGCCGACGACGGCGACGATCAGCACGTGCGCTCCACCAGGACGGTCGAGCCCGCGCGCCCGGCAGGCGTGCCCCGCACGGCTGCGACGTCGTCGACCTCCACGGGGCCGTCCCAGCCGGCCGCGCCCAGCGCGAGCAGGGCGACCGTCGCGGCCACGCCCGCGCGCGGCGGGCGCGCGTCGTCGTCGTTGCCGGTGAAGCGCCACCCCACCCGGGCGGCGTCGACGCCCAGCGCGCCGAGGTCCGGCACGGCTCGGGACGACGAGCGCGCGGACCCGTCCGGGGCGCTGTCGACCACGACCCGTACCCGGACGGCGCCGTGCAGCGCCTCCCGCAGCGAGGCGACGAGCGCGGCCGAGGCTGCGGCGTCGCGCGCGCGTCCCGAGACGCCCGGCACGAGGCTCGCGTCGCCGGGCACCTCGACGCCGGTCGGCCGGGGCTGGGCGCCCCTGCCGGACAGGCGGGCCGGGGCGTGCTCGGTCGTCATGGCGCGAGACTACGACACGGCGCGCTCCCGGCCGCCCGCCGAGCGCAGGGTGAGGGTGCTGACGGGTACGGTGGATCCGTGGGGCACTTCGAGTGGTGGCGACCGTTCGGTCGCAAGGACAGCGGTCCCGGCTCGTCCGGCGGCCGCGCCCGCTCGGGCTCGCGCCGGCTGCGGCGCACCCGCCTCGACGACGAGACGGCGACGCGCCTCGGGCTCGACGGCGCGGGCGCGAGCTCCCCGCACGTGCCCGCCGACAGCGCCCGGACGGGCGCCGTGCCCGCGCTCGACCACGAGCCCGCGCAGGTGGCCGTGGCGGATCTCGCGCCGGCGCCCGTGGACCGGGCGCGCGTCGTCGACTGGCTCCTCGCGAACGGCTTCTCGTACTTCGTGGACTCGGAGGGCGACGTCGGCGGGCTCTGGCAGGGCCGGCTGTTCTACTTCCTCCTCTTCGGCGAGCACGACGAGATCGTGCAGGTGCGCGGTCAGTGGAACCGCGACATCACCATCGAGCGGCTCGAGGAGGTCCTCGAGCTCTGCAACGAGTGGAACGCCGAGCGGATCTGGCCCAAGGCGTACACGCGCGTGCGCGACAACGGCCTCGTGCAGGTGTACACCGAGGTGACCGTCGACCTCGAGTTCGGCGCCAACGACGACCAGCTCGGTGACGTCCTGCAGTGCGGGCTCTCGACGGCGTCGGTGTTCTTCGACTCGCTCGACGAGGCCTACCCCGACCCGCTGCGGAGCGCGCCGTGAGCGGCCCGGGCCAGACCGGGTGGCTGGCCCGGCTGTTCGGCAACCGGCCCAAGGCGCCCGACGTCCCGCGCGTGCGCGGTGCGGCCGAGCTCCCGGCCGCCGCCACCATGGACCGTGTCGGGACGTTCCTTACCCGCCGGGGCTACCGGTTCCGGGTCGACGAGGACGGCGACATCACGGGCACCTGGGAGGGGCACCGGTTCTGGTTCATGCTGCTCGGCCCCGAGCAGCACGTGCTGCAGGTCCGTGGCCGGTGGGACCGATCCGTCCCGCCCGACGCGCGGCTGGCGCTCCTGCAGGCCATGAACGACTGGAACCGCGAACGGATCTGGCCCAAGGTCTACACGCGCGAGGAGGACGACCGGCTCGCCGTCTACGCCGAGGTGTCGGTCGACCTCGAGCACGGCGCCACCGACGCGCAGCTCGGCCAGGTGATCTCGTGCGGGCTCGGCACCGGCGTCCAGGTCTTCTCGTCGCTGGGCTCGCTCCTGCCGCCACCCGACGACGAGCCCGGTCCCGAGGCGTAGGGCACCCCACGGCGCGCCCGGCGCGACCGGGCGCAGCGCTCGCCGTCAGCGGGCGGACAGCGAGGGCATGCCGAGCAGCACCGGCCCTGGGGCCGCGTCCGTGCCGCAGGAGTCCCCGCCGTGCGCGTGCTCGTCACCGGCCAGGCCGAGGCGTGCGCGCTCCCGCGCGACCCAGGCGTCGCCCGAGCGGGTCCGCCGGACGGCGAACGGGCCGCCGTCGAGCCCCGAGTCCGCGATCAGGTGGTGCGGCGCGCCGTGCGTGACCCGGACGGTCAGGAGGTCGCCCGGACGCGGCAGCGGGGAGCCGTCGGCGAGGCGCGGGTCGTCCGCGCCGTCGTCGGACGAACGGGCGAGGTCCGCGAGCGCGGGCGGGAGCGCGGCATGCACGAGCCGGTTGTCGGCCGCCCGCCCGCTGATCCGATGCGTCTCACCGTCCTTGCGCCCGGTGCCCTCCATGACGAGCACCTCGACGGTGCGACCCACCTGACGCTCCGACTCCTCGGCGCTGATCCGCTCCTGCAGGGCGAGCAGCCGCTCGAAACGCTCCTGGATCACGTCCTTCGGGAGCTCCGGCAGGTCGGCCGCCGGCGTCCCCGGGCGGCGCGAGTACTGGAAGGCGAACGCCGAGCTGAACCGGCTCGCCTCCACGACCCGCAGCGTCTCGGCGAAGTCCTCCTCCGTCTCGCCTGGGAACCCGACGATGATGTCGGTCGTGATCGCGGCGTCCGGCAGCGCGGCGCGGACCCTCTCGATGATCCCGAGGAATCGCTCCGAACGGTACGAGCGGCGCATCGCCCGCAGGATCCGGTCCGAGCCGGACTGCAACGGCATGTGGAGCTGCGGCATGACGTTCGGGGTCTCGGCCATGGCCGAGATGACGTCGTCCGTGAAGGCGGCCGGGTGCGGCGAGGTGAACCGCACGCGCTCGAGCCCCTCGATCTGCCCGCACGCGCGCAGGAGCTTCGCGAACGCGCCGCGGTCGCCGAACTCGACGCCGTAGGAGTTGACGTTCTGCCCGAGCAGCGTGACCTCGACCGCGCCGGCCGCGACGAGCGCCTCGACCTCGGCGAGCACCTCGCCCGGGCGGCGGTCCCGCTCCTTGCCGCGCAGGTGCGGCACGATGCAGAACGTGCACGTGTTGTTGCAGCCCACGCTGATGGACACCCAGCCCGCGTAGACCGACTCGCGGCGCGTCGGCAGGGTCGACGGGAACACCTGGAGCGACTCGTGGATCTCGACCTGCGCCGCCTCGTTGTGGCGCGAGCGCTCCAGCAGCACCGGCAGCGCGTCGAGGTTGTGCGTGCCGAACACGACGTCCACCCACGGGGCCTTCTCGACGATCGTGCCCCGGTCCTTCTGGGCGAGACAGCCGCCCACCGCGATCTGCATCCCGGGCCGGCGCGCCTTGACGGACGCGAGCTGACCCAGGTTCCCGTACAGGCGCGTGGCCGCGTTCTCCCGCACCGCGCACGTGTTGATGACGACGACGTCCACCTCGCCCGCGGCCTCCGCATCCGCCGACGCGCGGGCGTACCCGGCCTGCTCGAGCATCCCCGCCATGTGCTCGGAGTCGTGGACGTTCATCTGGCACCCGAGCGTCCGCACCGTGTAGGTGCGTGGGTGGGACGCCGCGGCGTCGAGGGTCGGCGCGGCGACGGGCTGGGTCGAGGACTGCGTGGACATCCCCACCAGGGTACGGTGCCGCCGTCGGGCGCCCGGGCACTGCTGCCGCGGCGCCCGAGATCTGTCCGGCCCTGAACGAAGACGGGGCATCCGCCGACTTGTTGCCGGGTTGTGACCTTTCGTTACCGACATCCGCCCAGTGCACCACCTATGTTCTTGGGATGGATGTGACGCCCGCCACCGCCCCGCTCGTCCGGCTGAGCGGTGTCAACAAGCACTTCGGCGACCTGCACGTGCTCCGTGACATCGACCTCGACGTCGACAAGGGCGAGGTGCTCGTGGTGATCGGGCCGTCGGGCTCCGGCAAGTCGACCCTGTGCCGCGCGATCAACCGCCTCGAGCCCATCGACTCCGGCACCATCGAGCTCGACGGCGAGCCCCTGCCCGAGGAAGGCCGGGCCCTCGCGCGGCTCCGCTCCGACGTCGGCATGGTGTTCCAGTCGTTCAACCTGTTCGCGCACAAGACGGTGCTCGAGAACGTCACGCTCGGACCGCTCAAGGTCCGTAAGGCCAAGAAGGCCGACGCGCGCAAGGAGGCGCTCGAGCTGCTCGACCGGGTCGGGGTCAAGGACCAGGCCGACAAGCTGCCCGCGCAGCTCTCCGGCGGCCAGCAGCAGCGCGTCGCCATCGCTCGCGCGCTCGCCATGCACCCCAAGGTCATCCTGTTCGACGAGCCCACGTCCGCGCTCGACCCCGAGATGGTGGGCGAGGTGCTGGACGTCATGGTCGGGCTCGCGCGCGACGGCATGACCATGGTCGTCGTCACCCACGAGATGGGGTTCGCGCGCAAGGCCGCGAACCGCGTCGTCTTCATGGCGGACGGCCAGCTCGTCGAGCAGGCCACTCCCGAGGAGTTCTTCACGAACCCCCGCAGCACCCGGGCCAAGGACTTCCTGTCGAAGATCCTCCCGCACTAGGCGTGCCCGCGGCCGGGGGGACCGGCCACCACACGCAGACCCACCAACCAGAAGGGGAACACACGATGCGTACACGACTCCTGGGGGCGATCGCCCTCGCTGCCGCCTCCGCACTCGCGCTGGCCGGCTGCGGCTCCGACGACAGCGGCAGCGGTGGTGGCGGCAAGAAGATCACCATCGGCATCAAGTTCGACCAGCCGGGCCTCGGCTTCAAGGTCGGCGACAAGTACTCGGGCTTCGACGTCGACGTCGCGACCTACATCGCCAAGAAGCTCGGCTACTCCGCCGACCAGATCACCTGGAAGGAGTCGCCGAGCGCCCAGCGCGAGACCCTCCTGTCCACGCACCAGGTCGACATGGTCGTCGCGACGTACTCGATCACCGACGAGCGCAAGAAGACGGTCGCGTTCGCGGGTCCGTACTTCGTCGCCGGGCAGGACCTGCTCGTCAAGAACGACAACACCGACATCACCGGTCCCGAGTCGCTCGACGGCAAGAAGCTGTGCTCCGTGACCGGCTCGACGTCCGCGCAGAAGATCAAGGACACCTACGCCAACAAGGTGAACCTCGTCGAGTACCCGGGGTACGCCGAGTGCGTCACCGCCCTCAACGGCGGTGCCGTCGACGCCGTCACGACCGACGACATCATCCTCGCCGGGCTCGCGGCGCAGCCCGCCAACAAGGGCAAGGTCAAGGTCGTCGGCAAGCCGTTCACGACCGAGAACTACGGCGTCGGCCTGCCGAAGGACAACAAGACCTGCCAGAAGGTCACCGACGCGATCAAGTCGATGATCGACGACGGCTCGTGGCAGAAGTTCCTCGACACGAACCTCGAGGGGACCGGGTACAAGCCCGACTCCTCGAAGAACCCGCCCACGCCCGCCGCCTGCGGCTGACGCTGCCGCCGGGGCCCGCGCACACCGCGCGGGCCCCGGCGCCTGTCTGCAGCCCATCCCCCGCCGGGACCTCGACGGTCCCTCACGACACCGACGGAGGTGACCAGCGATGAGAACCGACGGCTTCGTCTCGCAGTTCGCCGACCTGTTCGACGAGTACGACGTGCTCGGCGCGTTCTGGGTCAACATCCAGCTCACGCTGTGGTCCGCGCTGTTCGCGACGATCCTGGGCACGATCCTCGCCCTGTTCCGGATCTCGCCCGTCCCGAGCCTGCGGTGGGCCGGGACGGCGTATGTGAACGTGTTCCGGAACACGCCGCTCACGATCATCATGGTCCTGCTGAGCCTCGGGGTCTGGACGCAGCTCGGCGTCAAGCTGTCGGGAGACTTCGCGACGAACTTCTTCCGTTTCGGCGTCGTCGGGTTGTCGATCTACACGGCGTCGTTCGTCTGCGAGTCGATCCGCTCGGGCGTCAACACGGTCCCGATCGGCCAGGCCGAGGCTGCTCGGTCCGTCGGCCTCTCGTTCCTGCCCGCCGCGCGGCTGATCATCCTGCCGCAGGCGTTCCGCGGCTCGATCGCCCCGCTGGGCAGCACGCTCATCGCCCTCACCAAGAACTCGACGGTGGCGTCCGTCGTCGGCGTCTCGACCGAGACCTCGAGCCTCCTGAAGAACATGATCGAGTTCCACTCGAGCCTCATGGTCGCGATCTTCCTGACCTTCGCCCTCGGATACGTGATCCTCGTCATTCCCGTCGGTCTCGCGACGACGGCCCTGTCCCGACGCCTGGCGGTGAAGCGATGAGCACCCAGAACGTCCTTTTCGACGCCCCCGGCCCCCGGGGCCGGCGCGCGATCATGGTCGGCAACGTCGTCGGTGTCGTCGTCGTTCTCGCGGTGCTCGCCGTCGTGGCACGGCGGTTCGCCGACAAGGGCCAGTTCGCGGCCGACCTCTGGACTCCCCTCGTGCACGCCGACGCCTGGACGAACTTCCTGATCCCCGGCCTCGTCGACACCCTCGAGGCTGCGGCGATGTCGATCGTCCTGGCCCTCGTCTTCGGCCTGGTCTTCGGCCTGGGGCGCCTGGCCTCGAGCAGGGCCGTCCGGTGGGTTTCGGGCACGATCGTCGAGTTCTTCCGCGCCGTTCCCGTGCTGCTGATGATGATCTTCTTCTTCTACGTCTTCGCGGTGTACAACGTCTTCCAGAGCGCGTACGTGCCTCTCGCCGCCGTCGTCGTCTCGCTGACGCTGTACAACGGGGCCGTCGTGGCCGAGCTCGTACGCTCCGGCGTCCACGGACTGCCGCGAGGGCAGCGCGAAGCGGCACTCGCGACGGGGCTGACCTCGGGCCAGTCCTTGCGGTCCATCGAGGTGCCGCAGGCCCTCTCGGCCATGCTGCCCGCACTGCTGAGCCAGCTCGTCGTCGTGCTCAAGGACTCGGCTCTCGGGTCCGCGATCGGCTACACCGAGCTGCTCCAGCAGGCGCGACGTCTCGGCGCCAAGGACGGAAACATGCTGCAGTCGCTGCTCGTCGCCGCCGTGATCTTCATCGTCGTGAACTACCTGCTGACGCTCGTCGCCGGCCGGGCCCGCCGACGCCGACGCCGCTCGGACAGCGGCCAGGGCGCCAACGGTGCCACGACCGCGGTCGCCACCGATGTGGGCGTCACCCCCATCACGGGTCTGGGCGAGGGTGGCCGCATCTGACCGCGCTCGACCTGCTCCGGCACTGAGCACGCCACCGACGTAGGCCTCCACGCGGGGTACCTCGCGAACGAGATCAGGAAGTTCCGCCCCGGCGGCCCGGCGGGATCGGGTCAGTCGGCCCAGGCCTCGACGTCGTCGCGCGCCGCGAGCTCGTCCCTCTCCGCCCCCAGCTCGGCGCTGATCGCGGCGAGCGCCGGACCTGGCGCGTAGCCCTTGCGGGCAAGGACACCCATGACGCGGCGCACGCGGACGTCGCGCTCGAGCCCGGCGGTGCGCGCCAGACGCTTGCGGACGAGCTCACGCAGGGCGGCGTCCTCGGCGTCGTCGTCGATGGTCTCGAGCGCGGCCTGCGCGTCGTCGTCGTCGATCCCCCGCCGGCGCAGCTCGGCGGCGATGCCGCGGCGGGACAGCGAACGCTCGGCGAGCTGGCTGCGGGCGATCATACCGGCGAGCTCGGCGTCGTCGAGCAGGCCGACGTCGGTGAACCGCTCGACGATCTCGTCGATCACGTCGTCCGGGTAGTCACGGCGCCGAAGCCCGTCGCTGATCTGGCGGCGGGTGCGCGGCGCGCCCGTGAGCATGCGCAGAGCGACGGCCCGAGCCGCCTCGAGCTGCTCGTCACGCGAAGCAGGGGCGTGCTCCGCGTCCGAACGCTCTCGAGGGGCCCGGGCCTGAACCTCGCCACGTGCGGACGAGGCCGTGTCGCGGCGGCGCGCGCCGCCGCGAGACGTGCTGGACCGGCCTGGGGAGAAGCTCCCCTGGGGGAAGGACATGGCCGGGTCCGTCAGAACGGTGCCGCCGCGCCCTTCGCGGCCGCCACCTTCGGCGCCGCGGCGTCAGCCGCACCGCCCGGCTCGTCCGCGGGCGCGTCGACGCGGGCGCCGACACCGAGCTTCTCCTTGATCTTCTTCTCCAGCTCGTTCGCGAGGTCGGGGTTGTCCCGCAGGAACGACCGAGCGTTCTCCTTGCCCTGACCGAGCTGGTCGCCGTCGTAGGTGAACCACGAGCCGGACTTGCGCACGAACCCGTGCTCCACACCCATGTCGATGAGGCCACCCTCGCGCGAGATGCCGACGCCGTAGAGGATGTCGAACTCGGCCTGCTTGAAGGGCGGCGCCATCTTGTTCTTGACGACCTTGACGCGCGTACGGTTGCCGACCGCGTCGGTGCCCTCCTTGAGGGTCTCGATGCGGCGGATGTCCAGGCGGACCGACGCGTAGAACTTGAGCGCCTTGCCACCGGTCGTCGTCTCAGGCGAGCCGAAGAAGACGCCGATCTTCTCGCGGAGCTGGTTGATGAAGATCGCGGTGGTGCCCGACGCGTTGAGCGCGCCGGTGATCTTGCGCAGCGCCTGCGACATGAGGCGGGCCTGGAGGCCGACGTGGCTGTCGCCCATCTCGCCCTCGATCTCGGCCTTGGGCACGAGAGCCGCGACCGAGTCGATGACGATGATGTCGAGCGCACCGGAGCGGATCAGCATGTCGGCGATCTCGAGCGCCTGCTCCCCCGTGTCCGGCTGCGAGACGAGCAGCGCGTCGGTGTCGACGCCGAGCTTCTTGGCGTACTCCGGGTCGAGCGCGTGCTCGGCGTCGATGAAGGCCGCGATGCCGCCGGCCCGCTGGGCGCTGGCCACCGCGTGCAGGGCGACCGTCGTCTTGCCGGAGGACTCCGGACCGTAGACCTCGATCACGCGGCCGCGCGGGAGCCCGCCGATGCCCAGCGCGACGTCGAGCGCGATGGAACCGGTCGGGATGACGTCGACCGGGGCCCGGCCCTCCTCCCCGAGGCGCATCACCGAGCCCTTGCCGAAGTTTCGGTCGATCTGGGCGAGGGCGGCCTCGAGCGCCTTCTCGCGGTCTGCAGGTGCGGGCATGTCAGCCACCTTTGCGCTTCTCGCGCCCGTGCGGCGCGTATTCGTCGTTGCCATCGGTGAAGACGCTACGTGCGGCCACCGACATCGTCACCGGCCGGTCCCCCGGCTGTGCACGACACCCCGTGGTCGCGAGGACGTGGATCACCTTACCCGAACAGGTGTTCGATCTTCCGCATGCCGTGCCGACACGCCGTGTCGGGCGTGTCGGCACGGCTCAGGGTGCCGACCGAGGCAGCTCGGCGCTCTCGCCGGGCGCGAGCACGAGGGCTCGTGTGCCGGGAGCGCGGCGCGCGACCTCGTGCGCGAAGAGCGCGCCCGGGCGGTCCATCCAGCCCGGCGGCACGTGCCGCCCGCCCGGCGCGTGCAGGGTGCCCCAGTGCACCGGCACGGCCGTCCCCGCCCCGACGACGGCGCACAGCTCGGCCGCCTGCAAGGGGCCCAGGTGGCCGCCCGACAGCCGCGGCCCCCAGCCCGCGATCGGCACGAGGGCCACGTCGGGGGCACGGCCGGCGAGCTCCGGCACACCGGCCAGCGCGGGGGCGAGCTCCGTGTCGCCGACCGCCCAGACCGCCAGCTCGTCGCCCGCTCCCGCGCCGTCCAGCAGGAGCAGGTGCCCGTTGGCCGCGTTGGGACGGTGGGGCATGGGCCGGTGCCCGTGGACGGCGGGCGTGAGCCGGACGCGTGCGCCCGGGGCGACCTCGACGACGTCGTCGGGCCCCAGCCCACGTGCCCCGGCGATCCCGTGCGCGCGCAGCCACCGGGCGTTGGCCGGCGCGGTGAGCACCGGGACGTCTCCCAGCAGGCGCAGCGAGCCGAGCTCGGCGTGGTCGTGGTGCAGGTGCGAGAGCAGGACGGCGTCGACGTCTCGCCAGACCTCCGCCGGCCGCCCACCCCGGCGCCGCAGGACCCCGGCGTGCCGGTGCAGCAGCGGGTCCGTGAGCACCCGGACGCCGTCGCGCTCGAGGAGCACCGTCGAGTGGCCCAGCCAGGTCACGCGCAGATCGCTCACGACGCCACCTCCTCGGCGTGGCCGGCCGGGGGCTCGTCGGGCGTGCGCGCGGCCGACGTCGAGGTGCCCCCGCCGGCGGGGGGCGCCGCGGGCCCGAGGCCGAGCGCGGCGAGCCACGCCACGAGCTGGCGGTGCACGGCGTCCGCGCCCACGAGCAGCCGGGCATCGTCGGAGCCGGTCCGCAGCGCGTCGTCGACCTCCCAGTCGGCGGGGTGCAGCAGCACCGCACGGTTCTGCTCGCCGCCCAGCCCGCCGTGGGACCCGACGAGCCCTTCGAACGGGTGCACGAGGCCCGCGTCGTCGACGGACGAGACCACCAGGAGGTCGGCCGCCGAGTCGAGGCCGGCGGCGTGGGCGAGGTCGTCGGCCGCGCGCGGCCCGTAGACCGCCGTCGGGTCCTCGCCCTCGACCGCGCCTGTCACCAGGTGGCGCAGCCCGTGCGCGCCGAGCGCGACGGGCCGGCCGTCGTCGTCGCGGCCGACCACCACGCCTATGCCCGGGTGGGCCGCCAGGCCGGGCACGAGGTCGGGCCAGCGCTCCACGAGGCGCGAGAGCCGCAACGGCTCGTCGGAGCCCGTGACCCACACGCCGGCGAAGTTCCCCGACGCGGCGACGACCAGGTCCTGCTCCGTCGCGAGATCGGTCTCGGAGCCCCGCGTCGGCCGGTCGCCCGCGACGCGCCCGCTCTCCGGCCCGACGGCGTCGTGGCCCCGCGCCGTGCCGGACAGCGCACGCAGCGCCTCGGCCACCTCGTGCCACTGCTCGCCGCGCTCCCCGCGCGCCTGCGCGGTGGCGACGTCCCGTCGCGGGCCGGGGCGCTCGTCGTCGGCGGAGGCCGGCCCGGGCGCTGCACCCGTGAGCCGCCGCACGAGGGCGTCGAGCGTGAGCCCGTAGGTCTTCGCGAAGGGCTCGCCGAGCGACTGGCCGTGGTCCGAGAGCACGACGACGTCGTAGGGCCGTGCGGTCTGCCGGCCGAGCTGCTCGAGCAGCCCGACGACGCGGTCGAGACCCTCGAGCGACCGCAGCGACTCGGGCCGGAGCGGCCCGGCGTGGTGGGCCACCTCGTCGTGGTCGACGAAGTCCACGAAGATCACCGGTGCACCCTGGACCATCTGCTCGGCGACCAACGACGTGTTGAGGTCGCGCAGCAGCACGTTGGTGATCGCACGCAGGGCCGGGTAGGCGCCCAGGCGCGAGACGCGGGGCTCGACACGACGCGCCGTCTGCTGCCAGCCCTGGTAGAGCTCCTTGACGAGCTCGCCGACGGTGAGCAGGACCGCGCGCACGAGCACGAACGGGCTGGAGCAGAACTCGACGAACGTGGCCCCCGGTCCGATCCCGCGGCGCGCGCGGCTGACCACGAGCAGGCTCGTCGCGGCGCCGCCGCTGAACATCGTGGAGACGGCCACGCCACCCCCGGCGAGCAGCCCGGGACCCGACTGCGCGAGCCGCTCCTCGAGCAGGGCGGCGTCGCGCGGGTGGTTGGTCACGAGAAGCCGGCCCAGCTCGCGGTCCCACCACCGGAACGCCGGGACACGGTCCGCCGCGCCGTGCAGCAGACCCGCCTGGGACGCGGGCGTCGTCGACGGCACCTGCGCCCACCACGGCTCGAGCCGGTGCGTGCCCTCCCGCAGCCAACGCGTGAGAGTCGGCGCCAGACCCGCGCGCACCGCGAACTCCAGCGTGTCCTGGGCGAGCCCGTCGAGCTGGACGATCAGGACCCCGCGGTCACCACCGGGTGCGGGCGTCGACGCCCCGCCCGCGCGCTCGGCCGCACGGGCGCGCCGTCGGGCACCGCGTCGGGCCCGACGGCGCAGGTCGCCGAGGACGTAGTCGTTGTCCCGCAGGCCCAGCAGCCAGCGCCCGACCGCCATCACGACCGCGGCGACGACGAGGACCGGGACGACGTCGGTGCCGTGGGTCAGGTGCAGGCCGGGCACGTGCACGAGGGCCGCCCACGCGATCAGGACCTGCGCCGCGAGCCCGAGCAGCAGCGCCGAGAGCGGACCGAACCTGGCCGCGAGCACCCGCAGCGCGGGGCGCACGAGGGCGTCGCCGACCGTCACGGCGAGCGCGACGGCCAGCACGGCCCACGGCGAGGACACCGAGATCCCCGGCACGACGAGGAGCGCGACGGCCAGCCCGGCGGTCGTCGCGACGAGCGACCACACCGACTCGCGCAGGTCCGCGACACGCGAGCCACGGTCCTTGGGGGGCGGCGTGGGCCGCGCGGGGTCCCCGGCGGCCATCAGCGTGCGGGCGGCGCGGGTCGGCGACGGTCCGAGCCCCAGCGCCGCTCGTCCGGCACGTCCATCGCGTCGCACAACGCGTGCCAGACGACGCGCGGGTCGACGCCGTCGTCGAGCGCCTGGACCGCGGTGCGCGAGTCCAGCTCGGTGAGGACCTGGACGCCCGCGAGCGTGCGCCCGTAGGCGTCGCCGAACACGTCGTCCACCAGGGACCAGAACTCGCTGTACCGCACGGCACCAGCCTGCCACGAGCCGCCCACCCGGGCGGGTGTGGGACGCCACCACCACAATGGGACGGTGCCCCGCTCCTCCGCCGCCCCCGGTCCCGGCCCCGCCGGGACGGGTCTGGACCGCTTCGGCGCGGCGACGCGCGACTGGTTCGCCGGCGCGTTCGAGGCGCCGACGGCCGCGCAGACCGGGGCGTGGGACGCGATCGGCACCGACCGGCACGCGCTCGTGGTCGCGCCGACCGGGTCGGGCAAGACGCTCGCCGCGTTCCTGTGGTCCATCGACCGTCTGGTGCGCGCCGCGGAGCCGGAACCCGAGCCCGCCCGGCGCTGCCGGGTCGTCTACGTCTCCCCGCTCAAGGCGCTGGCCGCGGACGTCGAGCGCAACCTCCGCTCGCCCCTCACGGGAATCCGCCACGCGGCGGCGCGGCGCGGCGAGGCCGCGCGCGAGGTGCGCGTCGGCCTGCGGACCGGCGACACCCCGGCCCGCGAGCGCCGCACGTTCGCCACGGCACCACCGGACGTGCTGGTCACGACGCCCGAGTCCCTCTTCCTCGTCCTGACGTCGGGCGCGCGGGACGGGCTCGCGGGCGTTGAGACCGTCATCGTCGACGAGATCCACGCGCTCGCCGGGACCAAGCGGGGGGCGCACCTCGCCATGACGCTCGAACGGCTCGACGCGCTGCTGGACCGGCCCGCGCAGCGCGTCGGCCTGTCGGCGACCGTACGACCCGTCGACGCCGTCGCCGCCTTCCTCGCGGGCGCGCGGTCGCCCGCGGACGGGGGCCGGGACGTCGTCGTCGTGCAGCCGCCGGCCACGAAGCGGCTGCGGATCGACGTCGAGGTCCCCGTGCCGGACCTCG
The DNA here is from genome assembly GCF_009429125.1 of Luteimicrobium xylanilyticum. Taxonomy (GTDB): domain Bacteria; phylum Actinomycetota; class Actinomycetes; order Actinomycetales; family Cellulomonadaceae; genus Luteimicrobium; species Luteimicrobium xylanilyticum. Next base: position 1,647,730 of record NZ_CP045529.1, on the reverse strand, counting down.
CCGACCTGCGCGCAACCCCGCTCGCGGTGCCCGTCGGCGCCGGTGGCGGCCTCCCGCCCCTGCCCGACGGCGAACCGGACCTGTCGGGTCCGGCGGCGGTCCCGCTCCCCCTGCCCGGGGATGCGGCGGGCGCGGGGCCGGGGTCGGCGCCGCGTGCCTCGATCTGGCCGCACGTCGAGGAGCGCATCGTCGACCTCATCGAGACGGACACGGGCGCGGACCCCGGTGCCCACGCCGCGGTCGTGCACCACGCGGCGGGCCGCGTGCAGCGCTCGACGCTCGTCTTCACGAACTCGCGCCGGGGCGCGGAGCGTCTGACGGCCCGCCTCAACGAGCTGTGGGCCGAGCGCCAGGGCGAGGACGTGCCCGACCCGGGGACGATCCGGGCGGCGCAGGTGCAGGCGCAGTCGGGCGCGAGCGCGGGGATCGAGCCGGTCGTGGCGCGCGCCCACCACGGGTCGATGAGCCGCGCGGAGCGCACGCGCACGGAGACCGAGCTCAAGGAGGGCCGCCTGCCCGCCGTCGTCGCGACGAGCTCGCTCGAGCTCGGCATCGACATGGGCGCGATCGACCTCGTCGTGCAGGTCGGGTCGCCGCCGAGCGTCGCGAGCGGGCTGCAGCGGCTCGGGCGCGCGGGGCACCAGGTGGGGGCCGAGTCCCACGGCGTGATCTTCCCGACGTTCCGCGGGGACCTCGTGCCGGCGACCGTCGTGGCGCAGCGCATGCTCGCCGGGGAGATCGAGCGGGTGCACGTCCTGCGCAACCCGCTCGACGTGCTCGCGCAGCAGGTCGTGGCGATGGTCGCGATGGACGAGTGGACCGTGGACGACCTCGCGACCGTGGTCCGTCGGGCGCTGCCGTTCGAGCACCTCACCGACGGCGCGCTCACCGCGGTCCTCGACATGCTGGCGGGCCGCTACCCGAGCGAGGAGTTCGCGGAGCTGCGGGCGCGCGTGGTCTGGGACCGCGCGTCGGGCACCCTCACCGGGCGGCCGGGCGCCGGGCGCCTCGCGGTCACGAGCGGCGGCACGATCCCCGACCGCGGCATGTACGGGGTGTTCCTGGTCGGGTCGGGCGACGACGCGACGGCCGAGGAGCTCGGCGATCCCGTCACGGGCCCGTCCGGGCCCCGCGGTGGGACCGGGCGCGCGCCGCGCCGCGTGGGCGAGCTCGACGAGGAGATGGTCTACGAGTCGCGCGTCGGCGACACGTTCACGCTCGGGTCGAGCACGTGGCGGATCGAGGAGATCACGCCCGACCGCGTGCTCGTGTCCCCCGCGCCGGGGCTCCCGGGACGGCTGCCGTTCTGGAAGGGCGACTCCCCCGGCCGTCCCGCCGAGCTCGGTGCGGCGATCGGCGCGTGGGTGCGCGAGACCGCGGGGACCGCGGCGGGCGACCCCGCCGCGGCGCACGCCCGCCTGCGCGACGCCGGCCTCGACGGCTGGGCCGCCGACAACCTCCTCGCGTACCTCGCCGACCAGCGCACCGCGACGGGCGCCGTGCCCGACGACCGGACCGTGGTGGTCGAGCGGTTCCGCGACGAGCTCGGCGACTGGCGGGTCGTGCTGCACTCCCCGTTCGGGGCGCGCGTGCACGCGCCCTGGGCGCTCGTGGTGGCGCGGCGCCTGCGCGAGCGGCTGGGCGTCGACGTCGCCGCGATGCACTCCGACGACGGCATCGTCCTGCGGCTGCCGGACGTCGAGGGGACGGTGACCGGGCTCGACGTGACGTTCGGCGGGCCCGACGACGGCGCGTCGTCCGGCCCCGCCGCGGGTGCTGCCGTCACGCTCGAGGACCTGCTGCTCGAGCCCGACGAGGTCGTCGAGGAGGTCCGTGACGCCCTCGGCGGCTCGGTGCTGTTCGCGGCCCGCTTCCGGGAGGCGGCGGCCCGCGCGCTCCTGCTGCCGCGCCGTCAGCCCGACAAGCGCCAGCCGTTGTGGCAGCAGCGGCAGCGCTCGGCGCAGCTCCTCTCGGTCGCGTCGGGGTACCCGCAGTTCCCGATCGTCCTCGAGGCCGCGCGCGAGTGCCTCCAGGACGACTTCGACACCGCGGCGCTCGCCGACCTCATGCGCGCGGTCCAGGGCCGGCGGGTCCGCGTCGTCGAGGTCACCACCCCGACGCCGTCGCCGTTCGCGCAGTCCCTCCTCTTCGGCTACACGGCACAGTTCCTGTACGACGGCGACGCCCCGCTCGCGGAGCGGCGCGCGGCGGCGCTCGCGCTCGACCCGGCGCTCCTGTCCGAGCTGCTCGGCGGCGACGGCACCAGCCAGCTCGCGGACCTCCTCGACCCCGAGCAGGTCGAACGGACGGAGGCCGAGCTCCAGGCGCTCGCGCCCGGCCGCCAGGCGAGGGACGCCGAGGGGGTGTGGGACGTGCTGCGCCGCCTCGGGCCGCTCCCCACGGCGGCGCTCGTGGAGCGCACCGTGCCCGACGGGCGTACGGAGACGCCGTCGTGGCTGGCCGGGCTCGAGGCCGCGCGTCGCATCATGCGGGTCCGCGTGGCCGGGGCGCCGGACGGCGAGCAGGACCAGTGGGCGGTCGTCGAGGACGCCGCCCGGCTGCGCGACGCACTGGGCGTCGCCCTGCCCGTCGGGCTGCCCGAGGTCTTCCTCGAACCGGTCCCGGACCCGCTCGGCGACCTGGTGCGGCGCCACGCACGCACGCACGGGCCCTTCCCCGCCGGTGACGTCGCGGCGCGCTACGGGCTGGCACGCGCGGTCGTCGTCGAGGTGCTGACCCGGCTCGCGGCGACGGGCGCCCTCGTGCGCGGACGGCTGCGGCCGCCGTCGCTGGGCGGGGTCGGCGACGAGTTCTGCGACGCTGACGTGCTGCGCACCCTCCGGCGTCGCTCGCTCGCCGCGCTGCGGGCCGAGGTCGAGCCGGTGCCGGGGCGGGCGCTCGGGCTGTTCCTGCCCGCGTGGCAGGGCGTGACGGGCGGCGCCGGGACGAGCGGGGCACACGGCTCGTTGCGCGGGCTCGACGGCCTGCTGCGCGCCGTCGAGCAGCTCTCGGGCGCCGCGGTCCCGGCGTCGGCGCTCGAGACGCTCGTGCTGCCCGCGCGCGTCCGGGACTACGGGCCCGCGCTGCTCGACGAGCTGACGACGTCGGGCGAGGTCCTGTGGTGCGGGCACGCCGCCCTGCCGGGGTCGGGGGGCGGCGACGGGCTCGTGAGCCTGCACCTCGCCGAGACGGCGCACCTCACCCTGCCCGCGACGGAACCGCTCGCCGAGACGGGTGCCGGCACTCCGCTGCACCTCGCGGTCCTGGACGTGCTCGAGCACGCGGGCGGCCTGTTCCTCGGGCGGGTCGCCGAGCTCGCCGAGGCACCGCAGTCCGCAGTGCTCGAGGCCCTCTGGGACCTCGTCTGGGCGGGGCGGGTGACCAACGACGGGCTCGCGGCGCTGCGCTCGCGCCTCGGCCCCGCGGGCGGCGCGCACCGCGCTCCGCGGGCCGCCGGCCGCGCGCGCCCGGTCCGGCGCGCGGGCCTCGGGGGCTTCGGCGTCGGCACGCTCGGCGGCCGAGCGGGCGGCGCGCGGGCGGCCGCCGCGGCCGAGCTGCGCGGCGGCGGAGGGCGATGGACGGCACTGCCGGCACGCGAGCCCGACCCGACCCGCCGGACGACGGCGCTCGCCTCCGTCCTGCTCGACCGGTACGGCGTCCTCACCCGCGGCGTCGCGAGCGCCGAAGGCGTCGTCGACTATTTCCGGGGCGTGTACCGGGTGCTCGCGGAGCAGGAGTCGCTCGGGCGCGTGCGCCGGGGGTACTTCGTCGAGCACCTGGGGGGCTCGCAGTTCGCGGTCCCCGGCGCGGTCGACGCGCTGCGCGCGCACGCGAACGACCTCGAGGGCTTCGCGGACCACCCGGAGCGGGCCCGGTCGTTGCTGCTGGCCGCGACCGACCCGGCGAACCCGTACGGGGCAGCGCTCCCGTGGCCGGGCACGATCGCGGCCACGACGGCCGAACCCGCCGACGGCGGTCGGCGCGCGGCCGGCGCCCGGCCGGGGCGCAAGGCCGGGGCCGTGGTGGTGCTCGTCGGGGGCGCGCTCGTCGCGTACGTCGAGCGGGGCGGACGCTCCGTCCTCACGTTCACGTCCGACGACGCGGCGCTCGCGTCGGCCGCCCGCGAGCTCGCCGCCGCGACCGACGACGGCCGGCTCGGGCGGCTCACCGTCGTCCGGCTCGACGGCGCGCCGGCGCTCGACGCCGTCGCGTCCGGCTCGGGCACCACCCCCGCGGCCCGTGCGCTCCTCGCCGCAGGGTTCTCGCCCACGCCCGGCGGCTTGCGCCGGTCACCCGGTCGGGGGCGCGGTGCCCGAGGGTGACGTCGTCCTGCTCACGGCCCGCCGGCTCGACGCCGCCCTGCGTGGGCGCCAGCTCGACCGGGCCGAGCTGCGCTGGCCGACCGCGTTCGAGGTGGACCTCGTGGGACGGACGGTGCTCGAGGTCGCCGCGTACGGCAAGCACCTGCTGACCCGGTTCGACGACGCCCGGACGCTCCGCACCCACCTGCGCATGGACGGGACGTGGCGGATCGCCCGCAGCGGGTCGCCGCAGGCACGAGCCCGGAACCCGCGCGTCCGGGCGGTGCTCGCGAACGCGACCTGGACGTGCGTCGGGACGGACCTCGGCATGCTCGACGTCGTCCGGACGCGCGACGAGCGGACGCTGCTGGGGGACCTCGGGCCGGACCTGCTGGCGGACGGCTTCGACCGGCCCCTGCCGGGTTCCGACGACGCCTCCGGCCCGGCCGGCGTGGACGTCGCCGCCGAGCGGATCCTCGCCGCCGACGCCGCCGGCGGCTTCCGCCGCGAGCACGACGCTGCCGACGGCGCGCCGCTCGCCGAGCTCCTGCTGAGCCAGCGCGGCGTGGCCGGGCTCGGCACCATCTACACGGCCGAGACCCTGTTCGCGCACCGGCTGTGGCCGTGGACCGCGGCACGCGCCGTCGGGCCCGACGGCGTCCGCGACCTCCTGCTGACCGCGCGCCGCCTCGAGCTCGACGCCGTCGCGAGCGGACCTCAGTTCCAGGAGCGGTACGTCCACGGACGCGAAGGACGGCCGTGCCGCATCTGCGGCACGGCCGTCCAGGTGGGGGTCGCGAACCGGCCGCCGTACGAGCGGCCGGTGTTCTGGTGCCCGGTCTGCCAGGCGCCCGGTCAGCCGACCGGGGCGAGGTCCTCCGGCGCGCCGTAGCACGCACGGGAGGCGTCGGACAGGAGCTCGCGGACCAGGTCGTCGCGCGCCTCGGGGCGCCCGGCGGGCGTCGTGAGCGCGGACATGGTGAGGTCCGCGGGGACGGTGTCGGGGATGGAGAAGCCCTCGGCGACGGCTACGCGGTCGCTGACCTCGCGCAGCACGAGCCACAGGGGCACGTCGAGCGCGTCGCAGATCGACGCGAGGAGCTCGGACGAGGCCTCCTTCTGGCCGCGCTCGACCTCGCTGAGATATCCCAACGAGACTCGCGCGTCGGAAGAGACCTCACGCAGGGTTCGACCCTGACGCTGACGTACGTCGCGGAGGACGTCACCGATCTCACGGCGGAGAACGATCATCTGGCGGCCCCCTCTCGTCTGGTGCCCGTGCGACCCGGAGATGACGCTCACCGGGGCGACCGGACGGCCCTTCGGCCTGTTGCTGCTCATCGGCCTTTTACTGATCACGGTCAATCTAACGCACAGGGCTGGTCCGTTGTTCCGCGAACACGAGGCGCTCACGCATTTCCCCCGGTCTCCGCTACGCCAGGGGCGAAATCTCCGGCTCGCCGGCCCCGTGCCGCGGCCCGCGAAGCACGTCGAGCGCGAGGGTGAGCGCCGCCGCCGCCGCGTCCGCCCGCACGGCGGCACGGTCACCGTGGAGGTGCAGCTCACGCACCACGGTCGCGCCGGGAGCGACGAACGCGACGAAGACGAGCCCGGGCTCGTGCCCGTCCTGGGGGTCCGGCCCCGCGACTCCCGTCGTCGCCAGGCCCACGTCCGAGCCGGTCGCCCGGCGCACGCCCGCGGCCATCGCGAGCGCCGTCGGCCCGGCGACCGGGCCCAGCCGGCCGAGCAGCTCGCCGTCGACGCCCAGCAGGCGGGCCTTGAGGTCCGTCGCGTACGCCACGACACCGCCGCGGAGCACGAGGGACGCGCCGGGGATCTCCACGAACGCGCTGGTCAGCCCACCGCCCGTGAGGGACTCCGCGACGCCGAGCGTCCAGCCGCGCACGCGGCACAGCTCGAGGACGCGTGCGGCGTCGGGTCCGCCGCTCACACCGCGCTCCCGCGCGCATCACGGTGCGCCCGCCTGACACCCGCCACGTAGTCGACGCCCGTGACGACGGTGAGCACCAGGGCGACGACCATGAAGCACCACGCCACCACCGTGACCGCGTACGGCAGGTGGTCGAGGGGCGCGACGAAGAGACCGATGGCCACCGTCTGCACGAACGTCTTGATCTTGCCGCCCCGCGACGCGGGGATGACGCCCTCGTCGATCACGACGAACCGCATGACCGTGATGCCGACCTCGCGCACCAGGATCACGACCGTGACCCACCACGGCACGTCGCCGAGCACCGACAGGGTCACGAGCGCCCCGCCCATGAGGGCCTTGTCGGCGATGGGGTCGAGCAGCTTGCCGAGCTCCGTGACGAGACCGCGCGCACGAGCGATCTGGCCGTCCACCCGGTCGGTGAGCGCTGCGACGCCGAACAGCGCGAACGCCGCCCACCGCCAGCCCGGGCGCTCGTCGGCGCCGGACCCGCCGGTCACGAGGAGCAGCACGAACACCGGGACCAGCAGGATCCGCACGACCGTGATGGCGTTCGCCACGTTCCACTGCGCACGGACGGAGTTGCTCACCCCGACAGCCTAGGCGAGGGCAGCCTCCGGCCGTGCCGGCGTCCGGAGGCAGCTGGGAGCAGGGTGATTCACCCGGGTAGAGTCTGCGGGTGCCCCGACATGTGCGACGTGCCCCCTCTCGCACCGGACAGCGGTTCCTCGCCGGCTCCGTCGGCCTCCTGGCGACCGTCGTCCTCGTCACCCTCGCTATCTCCGCCCACGGCGGCGGCACCCACGACCCTGCGGTCCTCCCGACGCCCACGCGGACGCCGTCGGCGACGGTCACGTCGACTCCGACGCCCACGCCGACCCCGCAGGACGCCGTGTTCACCATCGTCGCGGCCGGGGACGTACTGCCCCACAACGACGTGATCGCCGACGCGAAGACCGGCACCGGCACCTACGACTTCTCGAAAGAGCTGTCCGGGCTCGACGCCTGGGTCGAGGGCGCCGACCTCGCCCTGTGCCACATGGAGGTTCCCGTCGCACCGCCCGGCACGGCCATCAGCACGTACCCGAGCTTCGGGGCACCCGCGGTGCTCGTGAAGGACCTCGCGGAACAGGGCTGGGACGGCTGCTCGACGGCGTCCAACCATTCGATGGACCGCGGTTTCGCCGGACTGACGGCGACTCTCGCGACGTTCGACGCCGACCACCTCGGACATGCGGGGACAGGCCGCACGAAGACGGAGGCCACGAGCCCGCAGCTCTACCGTCTCCAGCGCGACGGCCGGACCATCACGGTCGCGCACCTGTCGTCGACCTTCGGGCTCAACAGCATCGCCGACGTCGGTGACAAGGGCTGGGCCGTGGCACGCAACGACACCACCAAGCTCGTCGCCGAGGCCAAGGCGGCGCGCAAGGCCGGCGCCGACATCGTCCTGGCGTCGATCCACGACGGCACCGAGTACGACGCGACCCCGACCGCCGACCAGAAGAAGGTCATGAAGGCGCTCGCGAAGTCGGGCCAGATCGACGCGGTCCTCGGGGCGCACGCCCACGTCCCGCAACCGGTCGTGAAGCTGTCGGGCGGCGTGGGAGGCCGGGGCATGTGGGTCGCCTACGGGATGGGCAACATGCTGTCGAACCAGGACTCCGACTGCTGCGTCGCGCAGACCGACTCGGGCCTGCTCATCACGCTCACCGTCACTGCACCGGCGCACGGCAAGGCGAAGGTCACCGACTTCGAGTGGACGCCCGTCACCGTGGACCGCACCGGGGGGCACCGCGTCTACGCGATCCCGGACGTCCTGAACCGCAAGGGCGGTGTCGGCGACCTCTCGCACGCCGAGCTGGCCGCACGGCTCTTCCGAGTCAAGGAAGCCGTCGGCAAGGCCGCGCCCGAACGCACCGCTCCCCCGACGGCGACCGGCGCACCGCCCGTGGTCGTCGCACACGCCGGGGCGCCGAAGATCTCGACCTCGACAAGCACCTCAACCGGCTGAGGACGCCTCCGCCGTCGGCGACGCCGCGGCGACCATGCGGTCGGCCACCCCCGAACGCGCCGACCATGCGAACGTCCCCGTTCTGCGCGCCGAACGGGGGTGTGTTCGCATGCTCGGCGCTGCGGAGAGCGTGGGAACGCATGCTCGGCCTCCCGAAGACGGCGCCCGGCACCACGGCACCGGCCGCCGCCCCCGAGTCAGCGCGGCGAGCCGCACGTCGGGCGGGCGGGTGCGGGGAGGTGGTGAAGGGCGTCACCTCGCCGCGTCCGCCCGCGAACCCGACCACGTCACCGTCGGCGACGGGACGCGTTCAGCCTCGGCCGGTCAGCGACCAGGCGTCGGTGTCGTCGTCGGACGCGTCGTCCGCCCCGTCGCCGTAGTCGTGCGCGACGGGCGGCCGCGACGCCTCGACGGCGTCCTCTCCGGCCTGGTCGTACACGCCCCCGCCGGGTGCGGGCTCGCCGCGCAGCATCGCGATCGTCCCGGGCAGGTCGTCGGGCGTGACGAGGACCTCGCGCGCCTTCGACCCTTCGGACGGTCCGACGATCTCGCGCGACTCGAGCAGGTCCATGAGCCGTCCTGCCTTCGCGAACCCGACGCGCAGCTTGCGCTGCAGCATCGACGTCGAGCCGAACTGGGTGGTGACGACGAGCTCGGCGGCCTGGAGCAGCAGCTCGAGGTCGTCACCGATGTCCTCGTCGACCTGCTTCTTGGACGCGGCCGCAGCGGTAACGTCCTCGCGATAGGTGGGCTTGAGCTGTGTCTTGACGTGCTCGACGACGGCGTGGACCTCGGACTCGCCCACCCACGCGCCCTGGACGCGCATCGGCTTGGCGGAGCCCATGGGGAGGAAGAGCGCGTCGCCCTGCCCGATCAGCTTCTCGGCGCCGGGCTGGTCGAGGACGACCCGCGAGTCGGCGAGCGAGCTGGTGGCGAACGCGAGGCGCGACGGCACGTTGGCCTTGATGAGCCCGGTGACGACGTCGACGGACGGGCGCTGCGTCGCGAGCACCAGGTGGATGCCCGCGGCTCGCGCGAGCTGCGTGATGCGCTGGATCGACGCCTCGACGTCGCGCGGGGCGACCATCATGAGGTCGGCGAGCTCGTCGACCACGACCAGCAGGTACGGGTAGGGCGCGATCTTGCGCTCGGATCCCGGCAGCGGCTTGACCTTGCCGGACCGGACGGCCGCGTTGAAGTCGTCGATGTGCTTGTACCCGAACGTGGCGAGGTCGTCGTAGCGGGCGTCCATCTCCCGCACCACCCAGTCGAGAGCCTCAGCGGCCTTCTTCGGGTTGGTGATGATGGGGGTGATGAGGTGCGGGATGCCCTCGTAGATCGTCAGCTCGACGCGCTTGGGGTCGACGAGCACGAGCCGCACCTGGTCCGGCGTGGCCCGCATGAGGATCGACGTGATCATCGAGTTCACGAAGCTCGACTTGCCGGCTCCGGTCGCGCCCGCGACGAGGATGTGCGGCATCTTCGCGAGGTTCGCGACGACGTACCCGCCCTCGACGTCCTTGCCGACACCGATCACCATGGGGTGCTCGGTGCGACGAGCCGCGCTCGAGCGCAGGACGTCGCCGAGCACGACCGTCTCGCGGTCGGTGTTGGGGATCTCGATGCCGATCGCGGACTTGCCCGGGATCGGCGACAGGATCCGCACGTCGGCGCTGGCGACGGCGTAGGCGATGTTGTTGGAGAGCGACGTGATGCGCTCGACCTTGACCTTGGGGCCGACCTCGACCTCGTAGCGGGTCACGGTGGGGCCGCGCGTGAAGCCCGTGACCTGGGCGTCGACGTCGAACTGCTCGAAGACGCCCGTGAGCGACTCGACGACGCGATCGTTCGCGGCCGAGCGGGTCTTGTGCGGCGCGCCCTTGACGAGCACCTCCTCGCTGGGCAGCAGGTAGACCGTCTCGCCGTCGAGCATGGGCTGCTCGCCCCTCGGCACGGGCCCGCGGGACGCCGGCGGGCCGGGCGGAGGAGGAGGCGGAGCGGCCTCGGCGGGCTCGTCGGGCACGAGCGCCGAGATCGCCTGGGTCGGCGCGTCGTGCGGGTCGGCCTCGGCAGGCCGGGCCGCGCCGCGCCGGCGCTTCGCGGGCTCGGGGGTCCGCTCGACCTCGGCCGCCTGCTCGAACGCCTCGTCGCCCGCGTACCCCGCCAGGCGCGCCGTCTCCTCGGCCTCCTCGCGCTCACGCTCCTTGCGCTGCGCCCGGGTCTCGCACTTCTTGCGGACCGGACGGGCGTCGTCGTCGGTCCCGTCGTGGCGGGACACGCCGTCGGCGAGCTCGAGGCCGTCGCCGTCGGGGTCCCAGGCCTCCTCGTCCCGCGGCGAACCCGTGAGCATGTGGTACGCCGAGCGGAATCGCTCGGGGATCGCGTGGACCGGGGTCGCGGTCACGACGAGCAGCCCGAACAGGCCGAGCAGCACGAAGATCGGGACGGCGAACCAGGGCGTGAGCGCGGTCGCGACGGGCGTCGCGAGGAGGTAGCCGACGACGCCACCGGCGTCCCGCACGGCGGCGAACCCGTCGCGCGGAGCGGGGAGGTCGTCGGCGATGGCTACGAGCGCGCAGACAGCGACGACGACGAACGTGACCCCGATCGCGACGCGGCCGTTGGCCTGCGCCCGCTCCGGGTGACGCATGAGCCGGACGGCGAGCCAGAGCAGCAGCACGGGCACCGCGACGCCGACCACCCCGAACGTCCCGGCCACGACCGCGTGCACGCCGTCGCCGAAACCGCCGGCGATCCCCCACCACTCGCGCGCGGCGACGACCACGGCGAGGGCCACGAGGAAGAACGCGACGCCATCGCGGCGGTGGGCGGGGTCGAGGTCCTTGGCGCCGTGCGAGATCCCGCGTGTCATGCCGCCGAGTCCGTGCGCGATGCCCATCCACGTCCCGCGGACGGCGCGCACGGGCCAGGCCGGCTGACGGGACGCCGGGCGGCGAGCCGTGGTGCGACCCCTGGGCGCGCCCTTGGAGGCCGCGGCCCCGGACGTCCCGCGCGACGACGACGACTTCGAAGACGACGCACGGCCCGACGACGTGCCGGTGCGGGCGCGCGTGGGCGCGCCGGTCGCACGCGTCGCCGTCGGGCGTCCGCCGGACGAACCGCTCGATCGGGACGAGCTGCGAGAGGAGGGCGTACGTGATGCCATGGTGCGCCCCACGCTAGCCCCCGGGTGCGTCATCGCCGGTCAGGCGCGCCGCGCACGCACGAGCGAGGGCGCTCAGGCCTCCACGACCACCGGCACGATCATCGGACGCCGGCGCAGCTTCGTGCCCGCCCACCGGCCGACCACCCGGCGCATGACCTGCTGGAGCTGGTAGGTGTCGTTCGCGCCGGACGCGATCGACTCCTCGAGCGCCTTCGAGACCTGCGGCAGGATCCCGTCGAAGACCTTGTCGTCCTCGGCGAGGCCGCGCGCGAGGATCTGCGGGCCGGCGATGACCTTCCCGGTGCCCGAGTCCACGACGGCGAAGACGGACACGAAGCCCTCCTCGCCGAGGATGCGGCGGTCCTTGAGCTCGGCCTCGGTGATCTCGCCGATGCTCGACCCGTCGACGAACACGAGCCCGCAGGGCACGGCCCCGACGACGGACGCCTTGCCGTCGACGAGGTCCACGACCACGCCGTCCTCGGCGAGCACGACGCGCTCCGGCGGCACGCCCGTCTTGACGGCGAGCGCCGCGTTCGCGACGAGGTGGCGGACCTCGCCGTGCACGGGCATGACGTTCCTGGGCTTGACGATGTTGTAGCAGTAGAGCAGCTCGCCGGCGCCCGAGTGGCCGGAGACGTGCACGCGTGCGTTGCCGCTGTGCACGACGCGCGCGCCCAGGCGGGTCAGCCCGTTGATCACGCGGAAGACGGCGTTCTCGTTGCCGGGGATGAGCGAGCTCGCGAGGATCACCGTGTCGCCGGGGCCGACGCTGACGCGGTGGTCGTGGTTGGCGATCCGCGAGAGCGCAGCCATGGGCTCGCCCTGCGAGCCGGTGCACATCAGGACGATCTCGTCGTCGCGGAGCTGGTCGACCTGCTTGAGGTCCACCAGGACGCCCTCGGGGACGCGCAGGTAGCCGAGGTCGGCGGCGATTCCCATGTTCCGGACCATCGAGCGTCCGACGAGCGCGACCTTGCGGCCGTGCGCGTACGCGGCGTCGAGGACCTGCTGGACGCGGTGGACGTGCGAGGAGAACGACGCGACGACGATCCGCTTCTCGCTGGCCGCGAAGACCGAGTCGAGGACGGGGCCGATCTCGCGCTCGGGCGTGACGAAGCCGGGGACCTCGGCGTTGGTCGAGTCGACCATGAAGAGGTCGACGCCGCGCTCGCCGAGGCGCGCGAAGGCACGCAGGTCGGTGATCCGGCCGTCGAGCGGGAGCTGGTCCATCTTGAAGTCGCCCGTGTGCAGGACGGTGCCCGCGCCGGTCGTGACCGCGACCGCGAGCGCGTCCGGGATGGAGTGGTTCACGGCGACGAACTCGCACCGGAACGCCCCGAGCTGCTCGACCTGCCCCTCCTTGACCGCGAGGGTCACGGGCTGGATGCGGTGCTCCTTGAGCTTCGCCTCGACGAACGCGAGCGTGAGCTGCGAGCCGACGAGCGGGATGTCGCGGCGCAGGCGCAGCAGGTAGGGCACGGCGCCGATGTGGTCCTCGTGGCCGTGCGTGAGGACGATGGCCTCGACGTCGTGGAGGCGGTCCTCGATGTACCCGAAGTCGGGGAGGATCAGGTCGACGCCGGGCTGGTTGTCCTCGGGGAAGAGGACGCCGCAGTCGATGATGAGGAGCTTGCCGTCGTACTCGAGGACGGCCATGTTGCGGCCGACCTCGCCGAGGCCGCCGAGCGCGACGATCCGCAGCGCGCCCTTCTGCAGGGGCGGTGGCGGGGCGAGCTCGGTGTGCAGGTGTGTCATCGGGCGACCTCCGGGGCCGGTTCGTGCTGGGCAGTGTTCTGGGGGCGCGCGGCGCGGTCGAAGACGCCGGCCTGCTCGAGCGCGGCCCGCACGGCGGCGGCCTCCGCGTCGGTGGCCTGGACGTTCGGGAGACGCAGGTGGCGGTTGCCGAGGAGGCCGAGGGCCTCGACGGCGGCCTTGGCCATGACGGCCTGGGCACCGCCGCCGTTGAGCGCGTCGACCACGGGCACGACCCGTCGGGCGAGGCCGAGCGCCGCGGCGTGGTCGCCGTGGTCGTACGCGCGGACGGCCGCCGCGTACTCGGGCGCGACGACGTGCGTGCTCACGCCGACGATGCCGGACGCGCCGACGGCCAGGAAGGGCAGGAGGAGGCCGTCGTCGCCGGAGTACCAGGCCCAGCCGGTGGCCTCGATCAGCTTGAGCGCGGACGCGACATCACCTGTGGCGTCCTTGGACGCCACGAAGCTCTCGTGCTCGGCGAGCCGCTCGTAGGTGGCGGGCGCGATCCGGAGACCCGCGCGGCCCGGGATGTCGTAGACCATGACCGGCAGGTCGGTCGCGTCGGCGACCTTCACCATGTGCTGGTAGAGGCCCTCCTGCGTGGGGCGCGAGTAGTAGGGCGTGACGACGAGCAGCCCGTGCGCTCCGGCGTCGGCGGCCTGCTCGGCCATCCGGACGGCGTGGTCCGTGTCGTTCGAGCCGGCCCCCGCGACGACGTGCGCCCGGTCCCCCACGGCCTCGACGACCGCGGCGATCAGGTCGGCCTTCTCCTGGGCGTGCGTCGTGGGCGCCTCGCCCGTGGTGCCGTTGAGCACGAGCCCGTCGTTGCCGTCGTCGACCAGGTGGCGGGCGAGGCTCTGCGCCGCGTCCAGGTCGATCTCGCCGTCGGGCGTCATGGGCGTGACCATCGCGGTCAGGACGGCGCCGAACGGTCGACGCGGCGCGGCGAGCGCGGTGCTGGTGGCCATGGGCCAAACCTACCGCGACGAGGCCTGAGACCCGTGCTCCGACGCCGTCCCGGACTGCCTACGCCGACGCGCCGTGCCCATACTGGGAGGCCCGGTGACGACGATCACGAGACCCGTCGAGGAGGCGCCCACGATGTCCGTCCCTGCCCCGCTCCTGCCCGCGTCCGGCTCTGCCCCGTTGCCGCCCGACGTCGCCGCGCACGTCCCGACGGGGCTCCTCGTCGGGGGGACGTGGGGGCCGTCGTCGTCCGGGGAGACGTTCGAGGTCGCGGACCCCGCCACCGAGGAGGTCCTGTTCGACGTCGCCGACGGGACGCCCGAGGACGCCGACCGTGCGCTCGGAGCTGCGTGGGACGCCTGGCCGGCCTGGCGTGCGGTCGCCCCGCGCGAGCGCTCCGAGCTCCTGCGCGCCGTCTACCAGCGGGTCACGAACCATCGCGAGGACTTCGCCGCGCTGATCACCGCGGAGTGCGGCAAGCCGCTCGCGGAGGCGCGCGCCGAGGTCGACTACGGCGCCGACTTCCTGCGCTGGTTCGCCGAGCAGGCCGTCCGGTTCGAGGGCCTGTACCGGCCGGCGCCCGCGGGCGGTGCGCGCCAGCTCGTGTCGCGGCGCCCCGTGGGCCCGGCGCTGCTCGTGACCCCCTGGAACTTCCCCATCGCGATGCTCACCCGCAAGCTCGCGCCGGCCCTCGCGGCCGGGTGTCCCGTGGTGATCAAGCCCGCGCGGCTCACCCCGCTGACGACGCTCGCGCTCGCCGAGATCCTGCGGTCCGAGCTCGCCGACCGGGACCTTCCGGTGGGCGTCGTGAACGTCGTCCCGACGTCGTCGGCGTCGGCGGTGACCGGGCCCCTGCTCTCGGACCCCCGGCTGCGCAAGCTCTCGTTCACCGGGTCGACGGCCGTCGGCCGGACGCTGCTCGAGGCCGCGGCCGGGCAGGTTCTCAAGACCTCCATGGAGCTCGGTGGCAACGCGCCCTTCCTGGTGTTCGAGGACGCGGACCTCGACGCGGCCGTCGAGGGCGCGCTCGTCGCCAAGCTCCGCAACACCGGGCAGAGCTGCGTGGCGGCCAACCGGTTCCTCGTGCACGACGCCGTCGCCGACGAGTTCGCGTCCCGGCTCGCCACCGCCGTCGCGAAGCGCAGGCTGGGGCGTGGGACCGAGGACGGTGTCGACGTCGGGCCGCTCATCGAGGAGAAGGCCGTCGAGAAGGTCGGCGGCCTCGTCCAGGACGCCGTCGACGACGGCGCACGCGTCCTGGTCGGCGGCGAGGCCCCCGCGGGGCGCGGGTTCTTCTACGCGCCGACCGTGCTCGGGGACGTCCCCGCCGACGCCGCGATGCTGGGCGAGGAGATCTTCGGGCCCGTCGCGCCCGTCACGCGGTTCGGCTCCGACGAGGAGGCGCTGCGCCTCGCGAACGGCACCGAGTACGGGCTGGTCGCCTACGCGTACACGCGCGACGTCGGGCGCGCGCTGCGCCTCACGGAGGAGCTCGAGGCCGGGATGATCGGGATCAACCGTGGGCTCGTCTCGGACGCGAGCGCGCCGTTCGGCGGGCTCAAGCAGTCCGGGCTCGGGCGCGAGGGCGGCGAGGCCGGGATCGAGGAGTACCAGGAGACGGTGTACGCCGCCGTCCAGCTGTAACGCTCCCCCGATCGGGGGAGATGTGCCCACCGGTGCGGTGTGGTCGCGCGGTCGCGCGATGCCGGATCATGTCAGGCGTGAGTGCCACCACCGCGACCACTGCTCGTGCGCGTCCGAGCGCCCGCAGCCTCTGGACGTGGCTGGTGCCCGGGCTGCTCGCGCTCGCCGTCGGCGAGCTCGTCGTGCTGACCCCGTTGATCCCGGTCGTGGGCACACCCGTCGGCTACGCGCTCTCGGGGTTGCGTGGCCCGGCGGCTTGGATCCTCGGGGACCGCCGCGGAGGCTTCTATGCGCTCTCCGCGTTGGCCAGCATCGTCGCCATCGCGGGTGTCGTCGTCGCCCGGCGCTTTCCTGCGCTCGCCACGGTCCTCGTCATCCTCCCGTTCCTGACAATCCCGATGACCGACTCCTTCCAGCGCGCCTGGCTCGTGGCCTGTCTGGCGGTCGCCGTCGTGATCTCCTACGACGCACCACGCAAAGCCTTGCCCGCGGTTGCGGTCACGGTCGTCGTCAGTGTGGTGTTCGCGACCCTCAACGTCTATGAACTCGTGCCGTCCCATCCGTCGGCCACGATCGCGGGCTACAACTGGGGCGACCGGTTCGCGACGCTCGGCACCTACCTGGGCGTCGTCGTCGTTGCCGTCGGTGCCTCGTCGCTGCTCGGGTTCGCCCGCCGCACCCGGACTCGCAGCGACGCGGCGACGGAGCTCATGCAGCGCGCCACCGAGGTCGAGTCCGCGGCGGCGGAGCGGGCGCGGCTCGCGCGTGACCTGCACGACGTCGTCGCCCACCACATCTCGCTCGTTGTCGCGCGGGCGGACGGCGCACCCTTCCAGTACCCCGGCATCGACGACGACGCGCGGACCGTCCTCAAGGCGATCGGCGAGGACGCGCGGGGCGCGCTCGGCGAGCTGCGCCAGGTGCTCGCGGTGCTGCGCCGCAGCGAGGACGCCGACCCTGCAACGCGCGCACCCCAGCCGACCGCCGCGGACACGCTCGCGCTCGTCGAGCAGGCGCGCGAGGCAGGCCAACAGGTCACGCTCGCGGAGGGCACTTCCGATGTCGCGGCTTCGCTCCCCGTGCCTGCGGGCTACGCGCTCTACCGCGCCGCGCAGGAGGCCCTGACCAATGCGCGGCGCCACGCCCCGAACCAGCCGGTCGAGCTCGCGCTCACGCGAGCCGGCGACGTCGCCGGTCTGACTGTGACGAACCCGGTCTCTCCAGGCTCGGCGCCTACCCACGGTGACGGTGGCGGACGGGGGCTCATCGGCATGCGCGAGCGCGTCGAGGCGCTCGGCGGCGCGCTCGCGGTCGGCGCGAGCGACGGCGTCTTCCGGGTCGTCGCGACGATCCCGCTCGACCTGCAGGCGGTGATCTCGCGATGACGACCGTCGTGGTCGCCGACGACCAGCCCGTCGTCCTCGCGGCGTTCGCGGCGATCATCGACGCCGCGAACGGGCTCGACGTGGTCGGCACCGCGCCCGACGGCGCGAGCCTGCTCGAGCTGGTCGGACGCACCAAGCCGGACGTCGCGGTGGTCGACGTCCGCATGCCCGTGCTCGACGGCATCGGCGCCACCCAGCTCCTCGCCGAGCGGCACCCGAGCATGCGCGTGCTCATCCTGACGACGTTCGACCTCGACGAGTACGTCTACGACGCGTTGCGGGCCGGGGCGAGCGGCTTCCTCCTCAAGGACGTCGGACCCGAACGCCTCGTCGAGGGCGTGAGGCTGGTCGCGGAGGGCTCGATGCTCCTCGGACCAGGGGTGACGACGAGGCTCGTGCACGACTTCGTCGCCCGCGAACCCGAACGCGCGGCACTCCCCGGGCTCGACGACCTCACGCCCCGCGAGCACGACGTGCTCCTCGCCGTCGCCGAGGGCCTCTCCAACCCGGAGATCGCGCGCAAGCTGTTCATCGGCGACCAGACCGTGAAGTCCCACGTGTCCGAGATCCTCCGCAAGACCGGGCAGCGGGACCGCATGCAGCTTGTCATCGCGGCCTACCGCAGCGGCCTCGTCTCGTAGGCTGCCCCTCCCCAAGAACGCGGGGGTGATCTCCCCCGGGCGGCGGCCCAAGATCCCGCCGCCGCGGGTGTCACCCAGCCGGTCCCGGACGCGAGGCTCGAGCCATGACCTCGACCCGTCCTGCCGCGTCCGCGCTCGCCGCGATCCTCGCGATCGCGCTCGCCGGCGCGCTGGGCGCCTGCTCGCACGACGCGCCCGCCCCCGTGAGCGGCCTCGACCTGACCGCCGACGTGGACCTCGTGCGCGGGACCGTCGTCGAGCCGATGGACCGGTTCCGTGACAGCCCGGAGGACGACGCCGTCACCCAGGACGCGCAGCAGGTCGCCACCACACTGTGCGCCGGGAAGCATGGGGTGACGTGGGACCCCTACTTCGCGGACTCCACGTACGACCTTCGCGTGGGGCCGGTCGAGGGTCCGTGGGTCGAAGCGAACGCGAAGAAGTTCGGATTCCTGAAGCCATCGTCACCCACGGACGTCCAACGCCAGACGCACCCCGGCACCCCCGAAGCCCAGCGGCTGCCCGGCGAGAAGGGCTCTCCGAACGCCACGCTCGACGACGCCCAGCAGAAGGTCGTCCAGGCCTGCGCGGCCGGCCCTGACGCGACGCGGTTCGACCTGAGCCGACTCACTCCGCAAGGCCCGTGGGACCTCGCTCGCCAAACCGCACACGAGAAGATCCTTTCCACCGAGGACGATCACAGCGCCACCTCCGACCTCACTCGACCGGTGGAAGACGACTATGACGCATGCCTCCGCGCCGCCGGCGCGGAGCCCGGCGCTGAGCGGCTCGGCTGGGCCAAGGGCGCCGACGCGCACGTGCTCGACGCCCAGCAGATCGCCCTCGCCCTGACGGTGGTCCGATGCAAGACGCAGGTGCACTACGCCCAGCGACTCGCCGACATCGAGGCGCAGCTCGAGGCCCCGATCGTCGAGAAGTACGCCCACGAGCTCACGGCACGCAAGGCGAAGATCGACGCCGTCGTCGCCGACGCGAAGAAGTACCTGGCGAGGAATCCTGACGTGCGACCGACCGGGTGAGTAGCCGTCACCCAGTCGGGGGGGGGCGAAGTTCCCACCAGCGAGCCCTCTGATATCCCCTGACCCCACGAACAACTCCCCCCATCGGCGGTTACCTCAGCCAATCATCTGACGCCAGGATCTGTCGTGCGCCTCAAGGACCGGCAGCAGCCGGTCGGGCGTCACGAAAGGACAGCAATGGGAATCAGCAAGAAGGCGGTGGCACTGGCCGTCGCATTCGTGGGCATGCTGCTCGCTGGAATCGGTGCGGCCGTGCCGGCGCAGGCGGCAGCGGACTGCAACGTCGGTTACACGTGCCTCTGGATGGAGGACAACTCCTCGGGGACGTACATCGGCAAGTCGGCCGACTACGACAGCCTCGTCGGGACCAAGCTCAACGACACGGCGAGCTCCGCGGAGGCGAACGGCGGCTCCTGCAGCTCGACCTACTACTACGACACCTCGACGAGGAGCGGCGCCTACTTCTACCTCAACAGCAAGTCCCTTGTGACCGCAAACTATCAAGACCCCAACCTGACTAACGGAGCAGGCAAGGGAACCAACGCGGGCGAGAACTGGGACAACCGGATCAGCAGCTACAAGTTCAGCGGCTGCAGCAGCTGACACGTTTCCGGGGCCCGAGGTCCAGTGCCTCAGGCCCCGGAGAACGTTCTCCTCAGGCGCAGATTGGATACACACCGTGCAGCCAAAATTCCACAAGCGGCTCGTCATGACAATCGTCATGACATCTCTGGCAAGCATTGCCCTCAGTTCGTGTTCAGCCCATGACTCGAATGCTGATGGACAGAACAGCGTAGAGACGAGACTCGACAAGAAGCTCGGGATAATCCACTTTCCAGTCGAGCAGTTCTCGGTTTCCGCGGATGAAGATGACACTCTCACATCGGCCTACACCATTAAAGTCGCTGAATGCGCTAACGAGCAGGGGGTACGGTTCTACCCGTCTGCACCGACCCACGATATCGCAAACATCACGTCGAACTACTTTGGAGTCTGGGTCAAAGAATACGCCGAGAAGTATGGCTTTGTTGGCGCCCAGTCGGACGCCGACCTCGTCGCAAACGGCATCAAGGGAGCTCCACATGTCACCCACCGCGGCACGCTTGCGTCCCGAAACAACGGCAAGCTAACCGACGAGGAATGGAACGTGGTTGACGCTTGCCACGCGCACGCCAAGGCGTTCGACTCGCGCACAATCGCTCCAAATGGCCCATGGGCGAAGGCCGCGAACGCCGCCACGAACAGCGCTCTCGCGAGCGAGGCAGCCGAAAAGGTGGAGTCGAGTTACGACGCCTGCCTCAAGGCAGCAGATCTCGAGCCCGACCCTGGCAACCCCGGCTTTGTCAGGGGCTCCGACGTCAACGTCATCTCACCCCAGCAGATCGCTCTCGCACTTAAGGTCGTCTCCTGCAAGACACAGGTCCATTACGTAGAGAGTTTGTCGGAACTCGTCGCCGACGCGCAGGCACCGACCGTCGCGAAGTACCACAAGGAGCTCGTCGCCCAGCGGCGGCGCATCGACGCCGCGCTCGTGAAGGCGAAGAATGTCATCGCGGACTACCAGCGCGACCACCCGGACTTCAAGTGACCCGCCACCATGCCCGCGACGGCGCCGCTCGGCTGCCGGGCGCTCGCTCGCGATCCCGCTGGATCGCCATCTGGGTCGGCATGTGCGTCGTCGCCATGGCGGCGGCGTTCGCGGCCGGGACGTTCGTCCGCTCCCCCTGGGAGGAGGCGACCCGCAACGCGAGCATCGACCCCGTCGTGACGGCGGCGGTCGCGACGCGCTCGTTCCCCGCCCAGGTCCCCGAGCTGACCGGCACCGTGTCGGCCGGCTCGACCCTGGACGTCAGCGTCCCGGCCTCGGACGGCGGCCGCAGCGTCGTCACGCGGGTCGATGCGAAGGCGGGCTCGCTGCTGGAACCGGGGGACGCGCTCGTCGAGGTCTCGGGCCGGCCCGTGATCGCGCTCGCGCTGCCCTTCACCCTCTACCGGAACCTCACCCCCGGGATGAGCGGCCCCGACGTCCAGGCGCTGCAGCACGCGCTCGCGACCCTCGGGCTCTACCGCGGCACGCCCGACGGCACCTACGGCACCGGCACGTCCGCAGCCGTCCGCGCCCTCTACTCCCGCGCCGGGGTCACGGCGCCCGCCCCCTCCGCCGACGCGCAGTCCGCGCTCGACGACGCGGAGCAGGCCGCCAGATCGGCGCAGCAGGGCGCGGCGGACGGCGCAGGCACCAGCGACGGCGGCGGGGCCGGGGACGACGCGCAGAACGACGCCGGCACGTCCGGCGCCCACTCCTCCGGCGCCGACCTCGCTGCCGCGCGCCGCGCCGCCGACACTCCGCTCCCCTACGCGGAGATCGTCGACGTCCCGACCGCCGGAGCGCGCGTCGTGGCCGTGAAGAAGGTCGGCACGCTCGTCGACGGCTCGGTCGCGACCCTGCGCGTCGGCGCGCCCACCGCGAAGGCGCGCGTCGACGTCGGGCAGGCTGAGACCTTTGCCGAGGGCGCGAGGGTGACGGTCGCGGACGTCGCCGCCACCGGCGACCCCGTCCACGCGACGGTCACGAGCGTGAGCGCGTTCAAGAAGGCCAGCGCCGACGACAGCGACTCGACCCCCGGTTACGACGTCGCGATCAAGCTCCCCGTGGAAAAGAACGCCTCGTTCGAGGACGGCGACAAGGTCGTGATCCGGTCCGCGGGCGCGAAGGCCAAGGCGGCGCGTGGCCTCACCGTGCCCGTCGTCGCGCTGCGCCAGGATCATGACGGCACCTACGTCCTCGCGACCGCAGGTTCAGCCTCGACCTCAGCTTCAGGCTCCGAGAAGAGCTCGCTTCGCCACCTCACCGTCACCGTGGAAGCCGAGCTCGACGGGTACGCCATGGTCACAGGCGACGGGATCGCCGAGGGCGAGCAGGTCGTCGTCGGAGGTGCGTCATGACCGCGCCCGTGCTGCGTGCCGCCGCCGTGACCCGGACGTACGCGCCCGCTGGCGACGTCCCGCCCGTCCACGCGCTGCGCGGCGTCGACCTCGAGGTCCGTGCGGGCGAGCGGGTCGCGATCGTCGGTCGCTCCGGCGCCGGCAAGTCGACGCTGCTCAACATCCTGGGGCTGCTTGACGAGCCGTCGTCCGGCAGCTACGCGCTCGCCGGCCACGAGACCGCGGACGTCACCCACGCCGGTCGCGACGCACTGCGCGCCGACGTGCTCGGCTTCGTGTTCCAGGACTCGCACGTCCTCGGGCACCGCACGGTCGCGGAGAACGTCGAGCTCAAGCTCGCGGTCGCGCGGGTGCCCCGGGCCGACCGCGCAGCGCTCGTCACCGACGTCCTCGCACGCGTCGGGCTCACCCACCGCGCCGGGGCGCTCGGACGCCTGCTCTCCGGGGGCGAGAAGCAGCGGCTCGCGATCGCCCGCGCGATCGTCACGCAGCCACCCGTCCTCCTCGCCGACGAGCCCACCGGCAACCTCGACGGCGCCAACGCCGACACCGTGCTCGGGCTCTTCGACGAGCAGGCCGCCCGCGGCACGGCCGTCGTCGTCATCACCCACGACCCACGCCTCGCGGCCTGGGCCGACCGCGCCCTCGTGCTCGACGCCGGGCACCTCGCGTCCGCGGTGGCTGTGGCATGAGGGCGACCGAACGCTGGGGCGACCTCGTGCGCGACGTCGTCGTCGAGCTGTCCGCGCGCCGGTCTCGCAGCCTGCTGATGCTCGCGGCCGTCGCGCTGTCCACGGGAGCGCTCGTCGCGTCCGTCGGGGTGTCGACGACGGCGGCCGACCAGATCGGCGCGGACCTCGCCGCGTCCACGCTCGACCAGGTCACGGTGTCCGTCGCGCAGGGGGCGGCGGACGCCGACGCGGGCAGCTCCGCCGACGGGAGCGCCGCCCCGGACGCCCCAGCCGGCGTGTTCCCGGGCGACGCCGAGGCGCGCGCCACCGCCGTTCAGGGTGTCGTGGCTGCCGGGCGCCGGCTCGACCTGTCGGGGCACGGCCCCGACACCGTCACCCCGGCAGCGACCCCGGCCGGGACCGCGGAGGGCGGCGGCGGGGACACCGACGCCATCCGCCATCTCACGGTCGCGGGCGTCGTCCCCGGCTACCTCGACGCCGCACAAGACACCGTCGACCCCGGCAGGACATGGCTGCTCGGCACGGACCAGACCGTCGCGTTCCTCGGCGTCGATGCGGCGAAGGCGCTCGGGGTCCCGGTCACCACCGACCCGACGGGTTACGCGATCTCCGTCGGCGGCACGACGTACCGGGTCGCGGGCTTCGCACGCCCCGAGGACGGCGGCGCGGACGTGTCCGGCACCGTCCTGCTCCCCTACGCGCGCGTGCTCGCCGCCGTCGGGTCCGACGGCGACACCCAGCTCCTGGTGCGGACCGCACCCGGCGCCGGGGCGGGGGTCGCGGGCGTCGTGCGGGTGGCCGTCCGGCCGGACGCCCCCGAACGGCTCGCCGCCTCCCAGGTCGAGTCGCTGGCCTCGCTGCGACGCGGGGTCTCCAACCAGCTCGGCCGACTCGGCGCGTGGATCGGGGCGTTCCTCCTGGCCTTGACCGCGCTGCTCATCGCCAACGCCATGGTCGTCGCCGTCGTCGCCCGCACGCCCGAGATCGGGCTGCGGCGAGCACTCGGGGCCTCCCGGCCCGCGGTGTCGGCGGTGTTCTGGTGCGAGGGTGCGGTCACCGGGTTCCTCGGCGGCGTCGCCGGAAGCGCCTTCGGGCTGACAGCCACCGTCGCTGTAGCAGCAGCCAACGACTGGTCAGCCCGCCTCGCACCCTGGCTGGCCGTCGTCGGACCGGTCCTGGGCGCCGTCGTCGGGATCGCAGCCTCCGCGTACCCGGCGTGGCGCGCGGGCCGCGTCAGCCCCGCCCTCGCGATCCGCGCCGACTGATGCCCCCAGGGAAGGCCGGGCTCACCTTGCTACACTCGCGCCTCCCCGAGACCAGGAGAGCCCCGTGGCCGACGTCCTCGACCGCCCGACCCCCGACTCCCCCGCCCCGGCCCGCCGCCGTCCGCCCACCATCGGGCTCGGCTACGCGATCTTCGCGTCGCGCTGGCTGCAGGCGCCGCTCTACTTCGGCCTGATCGTCGCGCAGGCCATCTACGTCTGGCAGTTCCTCAAGGAGCTCTGGCACCTCGCCGAGGGCGTGTTCGTGGGTCACCACGGCGTCGACGAGTCCGACATCATGCTCGCCGTCCTCGGCCTGGTCGACGTGGTGATGATCTCCAACCTGCTCATCATGGTGATCATCGGCGGCTACGAGACCTTCGTGTCCCGCCTGCAGGTCCAGGGCCACCCGGACGAGCCCGAGTGGCTGAGCCACGTCAACGCCAACGTGCTCAAGACCAAGCTCGCGATGTCGATCATCGGCATCTCCTCGATCCACCTGCTCCGCACGTTCATCAGCTCCAAGGAGTACAGCGCCGAGCAGATGATGTGGCAGACGATCATCCACCTCGCCTTCGTCTTCTCGGCGCTCGCGCTCGCGTGGATCGACCGGCTCTCCCTCACCGCCCACCAGCGCGCCGCCAACGCGCAGCGCGGCGACGAGGCGGACGCCGAGCACTGACGGTCGCCGTGGGGCGCACGGAGCTCGCACCACGCTGGGTAGGCTCGGCGGGTGCCCCGCTCCGCCCGCCCGACGACGCCGCCCGACGAGCGGGCCGTCGTCCGGCAGGCGCTCTCCGTGTCCGTCGCGACAGGGCTGTACGGGATCTCGCTGGGAGCGCTCGCGGTCGTGGCCGGGCTGTCCGTGTGGCAGGCCGTCGTGCTCAGCCTGCTCATGTTCTCGGGCGGCTCGCAGTTCGCGCTCGTCGGGATCGTCGGCACCGGTGGCTCGGCCGCGTCAGCGATCGCCACGGCGGGGCTGCTGGGCATCCGGAACGGGTTCTACGGCGTCCAGCTCTCGCCGCTCCTCGCCGTCCGGTCGTGGCGGCGGGTGCTCGCCGCGCACCTGACCATCGACGAGTCCACCGCGGTCGCCACCGCGCAGCCCACCGTGCGCCTCGCGCGCGTCGGGTTCTGGCTCACCGGGGCCGGGGTGTTCGTGCTCTGGAACGCGTTCGTGCTCGCCGGTGCGCTCGCCGGCAACGCGCTCGGTGACCCGAAACGCTACGGGCTCGACGCCGCCGCCTCCGCGGCGTTCCTCGCCCTGCTCTGGCCGCGCCTGCGCACGGCCCTCGCGCGCTACGTCGCGGCGGGCGCCGTCGTCGTCGCGGTGATCCTCACGCCCGCGGTTCCCAGCGGGGTGCCCGTGCTGGTCGCAGCCGTGCTCGCCGTCGTCGTCGGGTGGTGGAGCGGTCGCTCGCATGCGAACCCCGCCACGGCCGAGGGTGGGTCCCGATGAGCCCGACGACGATCTGGATCACCGTCCTCGCCGGGAGCGCCGTGTGCCTCGCGC
Organism: Luteimicrobium xylanilyticum; assembly: GCF_009429125.1. GTDB lineage: Bacteria > Actinomycetota > Actinomycetes > Actinomycetales > Cellulomonadaceae > Luteimicrobium > Luteimicrobium xylanilyticum. The sequence goes on along the minus strand of NZ_CP045529.1, from coordinate 1,622,451 downwards.
TCAAGCTCGCGGGGCACGTCGTGCCCGGGTCGTGGGCCGCGCACCCGCGGGTCGCGCGAACCGCCGCGCTCGTCACCGTCGCCCTGCTCGCAGCGCTCGTCGCCGTCCAGACCGTCGCGTCCGGGCGTGAGCTCGTCGTCGACGCCCGCCTCCCCGCCCTCGGCGTGGCTGCGGTGGCGCTGCTGCTGCGGGCGCCGTTCATCGTCGTCGTCGTGCTCGCCGCCCTCACCGCCGCGCTGCTGCGCGCCGCGGGCATGCCCTGAGGCGCGAAGTACCGCGCCGGGGCCTACGTCGCGGACGACGCCGCGGTGGCGTGGAGCTTGACCGCGCGACGCAGGGACTCGCGCGCCCGACGGCGGTCCCCCGACGCGTCGTAGGCGAACCCCAGGTTGAACCAGGTCCGCCAGTCGTCCGGCGCCGCCTCGGCCTCCGCCCGCCGCAGCACGAACTGCGCGTCGGCGGCCGCACGGTCGATCCGGCCGCCGGGCGAGCGCGGCAGGTCGTCGACGGGGAGCCCGCCCTGGGCGTGCAGCTCGTTCGCCAGCCGCTGCACCTGGACGGCGAACCACCACTCCCGCCCGATGTACCAGAGCGCGAGGAACGGGATGACGATCAGGCACACGCCGATCACGATCCCCACCGCGCTGCCCGAGCCGAGCAGGGCGACGACGGCGCGCCCGATCGCGAACGCGTAGATCACCAGCACCGCGGTCGCGAGCAGCGCCCCGAGCAGTCCCTTGCGCACGTCGGGCCCCTCAGTCCAGGTCGAGCACGTGCTCGAGGCCGACCGTGAGCCCGGGCCGTCGGCCCACCTCGCGCACCGCGAGCACGACGCCCGGCATGAAGGACACCCGGTCGAACGAGTCCTGACGGATCACGAGCTGCTCCCCCACGTTGCCGAGCAAGATCTCCTCGTGCGCCACCAGCCCACGGAGGCGCACCGCGTGCACGCGCACCCCGTCGACGTCGGCGCCCCGGGCCCCGAAGCCCGACTCGGTCGCGTCCGGGCTCGGAGCGACACCCGCGGCGGCCCGGGCCGCGGCCACGGCGCGCGCCGTGTGGGTCGCGGTTCCGCTCGGCGCGTCGAGCTTGTCGGGATGGTGGAGCTCGATGACCTCGACGGACTCGAAGTAGCGCGCCGCCTTCGCGGCGAACGTCATCGCGAGGACCGCGGACAGCCCGAAGTTCGGGGCGACGATCACGCCGAGGTCGAGGCCCTCTGCCGCCCGGCGGGCCAGGTGCTCGCGCACCCGCCCCTGCCGCTCGGCCGTCCACCCGGTCGTCCCGACGACGACGTGCACGCCCGCGTCGAGCGCGGCGTGCACGTTCTCCTCGGTCACGTCGGGTCGGGTGAAGTCGACGGCGACGTCCGCGCCCGAGTCGGCCAGCGCCTGCGCGACGTCGTCCCCGCGGGTCACGCGGGCGACGAGCTCGAGGCCGGCGGCGGCCTCGACCGCGTCGCACGTGGTGCGGCCCATGCGGCCCTCGGCTCCGAGCACCGCCACGCGCAGCGGAGAGTACGTCGCCGGGGTGCCCTCGTCGGTCACATGGTCGGTCACGCGGTCACCTTCCGGTCGGTCTCTACGGGCATCTCGGCGGACACGGTCGGAGCCCGCCTCCTGGAGTTCAGTCGCCGAACGGGCCGACGCGCACCACGGAGCGCGGGCGGGACGCGAGGTCCGCCGCGAGCTCGCGGACGTCGTCGGCCGTCACGGCACGGATGCGCTCGAGGGACTCCTCGAGCGTCATGAGCTCGCCGTAGACGAGCTCTGCCTTGCCGAGCCGGCTCATGCGCGAGCCCGAGTCCTCGAGCCCGAGGACGAGGCCGCCCGAGAGCTGCCCGACGCTGCGCTGCAGCTCGGCGTCGGTGATGCCGTCGTCGGCGAACCGGTCGAGCTCCTCGCCCAGGATCTTCGTGACCTGGTCGACCTTCGCGGGCGCGCAGCCCGCGTACAGACCGAACGTCCCGAGGCCGCCGTGCGCGGACGCGAACGAGTAGGTGGAGTACGCGAGGCCCCGCTTCTCGCGGATCTCCTGGAACAGGCGCGAGCTCATGCCGCCGCCGAGGACGGCGTTGAGCACGGACAGCGTGAAGCGGCGGTCGTCGGTCGCGGAGATGCCCGTCGAGCCGATGACGACGTTGGCCTGCTCGACGGCACGGCGCACGGTGAGCTCGCGGGGCTCGGTGCCGATGCCCGACGTGTCACCGGCATCGCTCGACCGTCGTGCCCGGGGCGCCCGCGCGGGATCCAGGTCCCAGCCGCCGGCGACCAGCGCGTCGGCGACCTGGGAGACGAGCGCGTCGTGGTCGACGCCGCCTGCAGCCGAGACGACGAGGGTCTCGGGCCGGTAGTGCCAGCGGTAGTGCTCCCAGACGGCGTCGCGCGGGACCGCGCGGATCGTCTCGGGAGTGCCCCCGATGGGGCGGCCGAGCGCGTGACCCGCGAGGACCGTCTCGGAGAAGCGCTCGTGCACGACGTCCGACGGGTCGTCGTCGTTCATCGCGAGCTCTTCGAGGATGACCTCGCGCTCGGTCTCGAGCTCGTCGGCGTCGATCGCCGCCGAGGTCACCATGTCGGCGATCACGTCGACGGCCATGGGCAGGTCGGTGTCGAGCACGCGCGCGTAGTAGCACGTGTGCTCCTTGCCGGTGGCCGCGTTGGCCTCGCCGCCGACGGCGTCGAACGCCTCGGCGATGTCGAGCGCCGTGCGCCGGACGGTGCCCTTGAACAGCAGGTGCTCGAGGAAGTGCGTGGAGCCGTAGTGCCCGTCCGTCTCGTCGCGCGACCCGACCCCGATCCACGCCCCGAGGGACGCGGAGCGCTGGCCGGGCAGGTGCTCGGAGATGACGCGCACGCCGCCGGGCAGGACGGTGCGACGGATGGTCGCGCCGTCCTGCCCGGCGATCAGCTCGCCGTCCGTGCCGGGGGCGCCGGACGGGACGAGCGGGAGTGCGTACGGCACGTCAGTCGTTCGTGCTCTCGGCCGCGGCCGCGTCGTCGGACGCGCCCTCGGACTTCTCGTCCGCGGACTCCTCGACGACCGCGTGGAGCGACAGCTTGCCGCGCGGGTCGATCTCGCCGATCTCGACCTGGACCTTCTGCCCGATCGACAGGACGTCCTCGACGGCCTCGACGCGCTTGCCGCCCACGAGCTTGCGGATCTGCGAGATGTGCAGCAGTCCGTCCTTGCCCGGGGAGAGCGAGATGAACGCGCCGAACGACGTGGTCTTGACGACCGTGCCGACGAAGCGCTCGCCGACCTCGGGTACGTGCGGGTTCGCGATCGCGTTGATCGCGGCCCGGGCGGCCTCGGCCGACGGCCCGTCGGTCGCGCCGATGTAGACGGTGCCGTCGTCCTCGATCGAGATGTCGGCGCCCGTCTCCTCCTGGATCTGGTTGATCATCTTGCCCTTCGGGCCGATGACCTCGCCGATCTTGTCGGTCGGGACCTTCACCGTGATGACGCGGGGCGCGTTCGGGGACATCTCGTCCGGGACGTCGATCGCCTCGGCGAGGACCTCGAGGATCGTGAGGCGGGCGTCACGGGCCTGGGTCAGCGCGTCCGCGAGCACCGAGGCGGGGATGCCGTCGAGCTTCGTGTCGAGCTGGATCGCCGTGACGAACTCGCTCGTGCCGGCGACCTTGAAGTCCATGTCGCCGAACGCGTCCTCGGCGCCCAGGATGTCGGTCATCGCCGCGTAGCGGGTCTTGCCCTCGACCTGGTCGGAGACGAGGCCCATCGCGATGCCGGCGACCGGCGCGCGCAGCGGGACGCCGGCGTTGAGCATCGACAGGGTCGACGCGCAGACGGAGCCCATCGACGTCGAGCCGTTGGAGCCCAGCGCCTCGGAGACCTGGCGGATCGCGTAGGGGAACTCCTCGCGCGACGGAAGCACCGGCACGAGGGCCCGCTCGGCGAGCGCGCCGTGACCGATCTCGCGACGCTTGGGCGAGCCCACACGGCCCGTCTCACCGGTCGAGTACGGCGGGAAGTTGTAGTTGTGCATGTAGCGCTTGCGCGTGACCGGCCCGAGGGAGTCGATCTGCTGCTCCATGCGCAGCATGTTCAGCGTGGTGACGCCCAGGATCTGGGTCTCGCCCCGCTCGAACAGCGCCGAGCCGTGCACGCGGGGGACGACCTCGACCTCGGCCGACAGCGTGCGGATGTCCCGCAGGCCACGGCCGTCGATGCGGAAGCCGTCGGTGAGGATGCGCTGGCGGACCAGCGCCTTCTGCACCGAGCGGTACGCGGCGGAGATCTCCTTCTCGCGGCCCGCGAATTCCTCGGCGAGCTCGCCCTGGACCTCGGCCTTGATCTCGTCGAGGCGGTTCTCGCGGTCCTGCTTGTCCGCGATCGACAGGGCCTCGCCCAGGCGTGCGGCGGCAGCGGCCTCGACCGCGGCGTAGGCGTCGGGCTGGTAGTCCGGGAAGAGCGGGAACTCGGCGGTCGGCTTGGCGGCCTTCGCGGCGAGCTCGGCCTGAGCCTCCGCGAGCGCGCGGATGAACGGCTTGGCGGCCTCGATGCCTTCGGCGACGACCTGCTCGGTCGGGGCCGTGGCGCCCTGCTCCTTGATGAGCTTCCACGACTCGTCGGTCGCCTCGGCCTCGATCATCGCGATCGCGACGTCGGACTCGCCGTCCTCGTTCGTGACGATGCGGCCCGCGATGACCATGTCGAACACGCCGCGCGCGCTCTCCGAGTAGCGCGGGAAGGCGACCCACTGGCCGTCGATCAGGCTGATGCGGACCGCGCCGACCGGGCCGGAGAACGGCAGGCCGGAGATCTGCGTCGAGATCGAGGCCGCGTTGATCGCGACGACGTCGTACGGGTCGTCCGGGTGGACGGCGAGGACGGTCTCGACGACCTGGACCTCGTTGCGCAGACCCTTGACGAACAGCGGGCGCAGCGGGCGGTCGATCAGGCGGCACGTGAGGATCGCCTCGGTGGACGGGCGGCCCTCGCGGCGGAAGAACGAGCCGGGGATCTTGCCGGCGGCGTACTGCCGCTCCTCGACGTCGACCGTCAGCGGGAAGAAGTCGAACTGGTCCTTGGGGTGCTTGCCGGCCGTCGTGGTCGACAGGATCATCGTCTCGCCGTCGAGGTAGGCGGCCACGGAGCCCGCGGCCTGGCGGGCGAGGCGCCCGGTCTCGAAGCGGACGGTGCGGGTGCCGAAGCGGCCGTTGTCGATGACGGCTTCGGCGAACTGGATCTCGGGACCCTCCACGGGTGCCCTCCTCATCTTCGAAGGCCACCCCTGGCCGGACGGCGGGCACGCACGACGCGCGCCCTCCTCCCGGCCGGTGCCAGGCGGTCTTCGATCGAGGTCCACGGAGCCGGCGACCCGTCCGAGGACGAGTGGCGGGTCCGGGGCCCACTACCGAGGACCGAACGTGGCGTCGGGGCGGCGGGATGGTGGTGGCCCGCGGGAGCGGGCCCGATACCGGTCCGGCCCGGTCCGCGAGGGACCGGGCCGGGCCGGGGTGGATCAGCGGCGCAGACCGAGACGCTCGATCAGGCTGCGGTAGCGGTCGATGTCGGTCTTGCGCAGGTAGGCCTGCAGACGACGGCGCTGGCCGACGAGCAGGAGCAGACCACGACGGCTGTGGTGGTCGTGCTTGTGCGTCTTGAGGTGCTCGTTCAGGTCGTTGATGCGCTGCGTGAGGAGCGCGATCTGAACCTCCGGCGAACCGGTGTCGCCCTCGGACGTCCCGTACTCGGAAATGATGCGCTGCTTGGTGGCGGTGTCGAGGGGCACAGTTCTCCTTGGATGTTCGTTGCGCGGTGCACCAGGGCATGTCCACCTGGGCGCTCTCAGTCCGCGGCCGGTCGAAACGGCAACCCGAGTCTACCAGCAGGGACGGCGCCGCTCCGAACCGAGCGGGCGGTGAGGCCGCCCACCTACCGGGTCGTCAGGTCCACCTGCCGAGGTGCGGTCGCAGGATCGAGGGGCGAGTACGTCCGGACGTGGCCCCGCGGGTTGACGCGCGGGTCCGTCGCCCAGTGCCGCGCGAGCGCGGTCGCGGCGTCGCCGGCCGGGTCCGGGTCGCCGTCGGCCTCGACGGTGAGGACCGCGAGCTCGTCGGCGAGCGCGAGCTGCGCGTCGCCGAGCTCCTCGCCCGGCAGCACCATGGCGCCCCACCCGTCCCACAGCAGCGTCTCGACGCGGTGCCGGTGGGCGACGTCCGCGAGCACGTACCGCTGGACGAACGCCGGTCCCTCGAGGCCCACCGCACCGGGCGCGACGCCGTACGTCGCCAGGTCGGTCCGGCCGGCGCGGTATGCCAGCCACGCCTCGGCGGCCGTCTCGAACACAGAGCCCTCGCCGGTCGGGAGGTCGTGCACGTCGAAGGGGAAGCCGTCCTGCCCGAGCTCGGGGTCGAACCGTGCCCAGCGCTCGCCGTCCCAGCGCTCGGCGACCACGTGGTCGTGCGAGTACCCCGCCTCGAAGTACCCCGCGAACCCGAGCCGCGTACGCGCAGGGATGCCGTGCTGGCGCAGGATCGCGACCGACAGCAGGGAGTGGTCGCGGCAGCAGCCGCCGACGACGCACGCGTCGGGGCGCACCGCGTCGAGCGGCCCGGGCTGCCGCTCGGTCGCGCGGTCGAGGATCGTGGCGACCCAGCGGGAGTCGACGTCGCGGAGCTGGGTGTCCGTGAGCCGGTCGGCCTCGCCGCGGTAGTGCAGGATCGTGCGGGTCACGGCCCGGTGCAGCGACTCCGGCTCCGTGCCGACCGCGTCGAGCAGCGCGGCATGGGCGCCCGGCTCGCTGAAGGGGCTGTGCGTGGCGCAGTCGCCGAGGCTCGGCGGCGTGACGCCGTCCGCGCCCGACGGGGCTCCGAGGCTCTCCAGGGTGTCGAGGATGTCCATGCGCCCCAGGCTGGGCCCTGCCCCTGGGGCAGGGTCAACACCCCGCGACGGGGACCTCGATCCGCGCCACCGTGGCGACGTCGTCGGACCAGGGCACGGGGTACACCTCGCGCGGCGGCCCGACGGGACCGCCCCCGGTGGGCCCCGCGGCGAGGAGCGCGTCGTAGTAGGCGAGGATCGCCGGGTAACGGCAGTCGGCAGGGGGCACCGGGATGCTCGCGACGGGCCGGGCGGGCTCGAGCCGCAACGCGACGTCCCCGGCGGGCCGCGCCGCGCCGTCGTACGGCACGCACGTCTCGATCCGGCCCGCCTCCCCGGGGTGCACCCGCTCGTGGAACACCACCCAGAACTCGGCGCCGAACGCGACACCCTGGCGGGCGAGCTCCTGGCGGACCGTCAGCACGGCCGACGTGAACGCCGGGACGAGCGCCGCCTGCTCGACGACGTCGGTCACGCACGCCACGGTCCGTGCCTCGCGCTGGACGCGTCCGACGGCGGCGCGGAGCCGCGACGGGTCCGGCCGCTCACCCGGGTCGGCGGCGCCTCCGGCCCGAGGGTCGGACGGCGCGGCGAGCAGGTCCACGACGCCGCGCTGGCTCTCGAGCGCCAGGCGTCGCTCGTCCCACCACGCGAGCAGCGCGGGCCGCAGCGCTTCGGGCGGGCCGTCGAGGAGCTCGCCGATCCGCGCGAGCGGCAGGTCGAGACGGCGCAGCAGGCCGATCGCGCGAGCCCGCGCGACCTGCGACGGCTCGTACGTGCGGTACCCCGTGACCGGGTCGACGCGCGCCGGGACGAGCAGCCCGTTCGCGTCGTACAGGCGCAGCGCCTTGGGCGACAGCCCCGACGCGCGGACCATCTCCCCCGTGCTCAGCCCGTCGGCCACGGTCCGCTCAGCCGGCGGCGGGCGACGCGGGCCGGGCGACGCCGAGCGCGACGCGTGCGCGGGCGACGTCGTCGTGCATGGTCGCGACGAGGCGCTCGATCGCGTCGGGGCCGTCGAAGCGCAGCGTCGGGCGCAGTCGCTCGACGAGCTCGAGCACGACCTCCTCGCCGTACAGGTCGAGGTCCGTGCGGTCGAGGACGTACGCCTCGACGCGGCGCTCGGCGCCGTCGAACGTGGGGTTGGTGCCGATCGAGACCGCCGCCGGGAGCACGGCGTCCGTCTCGCGGCCCGGACGCCGCAACCAGCCGGCGTAGACGCCGTCGGCCGGGACCATGCCCTGGACGGGGGTGCCGTCCGCGGCGGGGCCGAGGTTCGCCGTCGGGAAGCCGAGCTCGCGCCCGCGCGCGTCCCCGTGCACGACGACGCCGCGCAGCCGGTGCGGCCGGCCCAGGACCGCGGCCGCGGCCGCGACGTCGCCGGTGGCGAGCAGCTCGCGCACGTAGGTCGAGGACCAGCGCGCGTGCCCGTCGTGCGGGGTCTGCCCGACGTCGCCGACGACCTCCACGACGAACCCGTACCGCTCCCCCAGCTCGATCATCGTGTCGAGCGTGCCGGCGTTGCCGCGGCCGAACCGTACGTCCCGCCCGACGACGACCCGCCGCGCCCGCAGGCCCTCGACGAGGTAGCGGCGGACGAACTCGTCGGGCGTCTGCTGCGCGAACTCGAGCGAGTACGGCAGCAGGAGCACGGCGTCGAGGCCCGTCTCGGCGAGCAGCTCCAGCCGGTCGGCGACCCCCGTGAGGAGCTCGGGCGCCTCGTCCGGCCGGTGCACCGCGACCGGGTGCGGGTCGAACGTCACCGCCACCGCGCGGGCGTGCTCCTCGCGCGCGCGTTCCGCGATCGCCCGGCAGACCGCGACGTGGCCGCGGTGGACCCCGTCGAAGTTGCCGATGGTGACGACGGTGGGGCCGAAGTCGGCGGGCACCTCGGCGAGGTCGGTCCAGCGCAGCACGGGGACCAGCCTGCCACCTCGCCGGGGTGCGCGCGGAATCGGCGCCCGGGTCGGGGCGGCGACCGGTCGGACGCTCACCCCGCTGCCGCGAAGACGACGGCCGGACGCGCGAGGAGGCCGCCCTTGCCCTTCGAGTCCTCGACGAGCGCGACGAGCGTCCCGTCCGGGCCGATCGCGGCGTGCACCCCGGGTTCGCCGGCCGCCGGCAGGGCGCGACCGTGGCCGAGCGCCGCGGCGTCGTCGTCGTCGAGCTCGCGGACCGGGAACGTCGCGCGGGCGGCGTCGGCGAGCGGGAGCGTCGCGAGGACGCCGTCGGCGTCGGCCTGCGCCTCGAGCTGCTCGAGCGTGCGCGCGCCCGCGAGGTCGTACCCACCGACGCGCGTGCGGCGCAGGGCGACGAGGTGCGCCCCCACGCCGAGCGCGGCGCCGAGGTCACGCCCGAGCGCACGCACGTACGTGCCCGACGAGCACACGACGCGCGCGTCGACGTCGACGGTGTGCACGGCGCCGCCGCCCGTCGGGACGTCAGGGCCCGGCCGGACGTCCTCGATCTCGAAGGCCGAGATCGTGACCGGGCGCGCGGCCAGCTCGACCTGTTCCCCCGCGCGGACGCGGGCGTACGCGCGCTCGCCGTCGACCTTGATCGCGGACACCGCGCTCGGCACCTGCAGCACGTCCCCGGTGAGGGTCGCCGCCGCGGCGCGCACGGCGTCGGCCGTGACGGCGCCCGCGTCAGTGGTCGCGGTGACCTCGCCCTCCGCGTCCTCGGTGGTGGTCGCGACGCCGAGCCGGACCGTCGTGACGTACTCCTTCTCGGCCCCGACCACGTAGGTCAGCAGCCGCGTCGCACGGCCCACGCCGACGACGAGCACGCCCGTCGCCATCGGGTCCAGCGTGCCCGCGTGACCGACCTTCTTGGTCCCGGCGAGGCGGCGCATCCGCCCGACGACGTCGTGGCTCGTCCAGCCCTGCGGCTTGTCGACGACGACGAGGCCGTCGGGTGCGGTGGGCCGGCGGGGCGGGCGTTCGGCGCGCAGCGGGCGCCCGGCCGACGTCGTCACGCGGCGTCCGTGATCAGCTCGGCGGCCGCGTCCGCGCCGACGGCGCACGCGAGCAGCTCGCCGACTCCCGGTTCGGAGGCGTGCTCGGGCGCCTCGGCCGCGAGGAGCACGTTGATGAGCATCCCCGAGGCCACGAAGTTGCGGGCGGCCTCGTCGCCCTGGCCGGTGAGCTCCCTGAAGATCTCGAACGCGCGGACGAGGGTGCGGCGGGCCTGGAGGCCGAACGTCGGGTCGGACCCGGACACGAAGCCGTGCATGAGGACGCGGAGCTTGTCCCGGTCGGCGAGCAGCCGGACGTACACGTCGCCGAGCGCACGCGCGGCGTCGGGCCCGGGTTCGACGCGCTCGAAGCTCGCGATGATCGCGCCGCAGATCCGCGCGAGCACCGCGGCGAACAGGTCGTGCTTGGAGCCGAACAGCCGCACGACGTACGGCTGGGACACGCCGGCGGCGCGCGCCACCTCGTCGGTCGTCGTGCCGGCGTAGCCGTGCTCGGCGAACGCCGTCGTCGCGGCGTCCAGGATCTGCTCGCGGCGCTCGTCCGCGGTCATGCGCGTACTCATGCTTGACAGGTTATCAGTCGATTACTAGCGTGCGACGAGTCGAAGTAATCAGTCGATGCCTTCCATCTTCTTCCTCGGCTCGCGCGCCGCGCAGCCCTCCCGTCCTCGGCCCACCTCATCCGGAGGTCTTGATGTCCACCGCGGTCCCCACCCGCCGGCCCTCGCCGGCACCCGACCTCGATGCCCGGCGGCAGCGCACCGCGCCCGTCTGGCTCGCGCTCGTCGCCGCGTCCCTGCCGATGTTCATGGCGACTCTCGACAACCTCGTGATGACGGGCGCGCTGCCCGTCATCTCCCGCCACCTGTCCCCCAGCGTCGAGCAGCTCCAATGGTTCGTGAACGCGTACACCCTCGCGTTCGCGACCCTGATGATCCCGCTCGCCACCCTCGGCGACCGGCTCGGGCGACGCCGGACGTTCGTCGTCGGCATCGCGGTGTTCGCGCTCGGCTCGATCGGGAGCGCCCTGTCCGGCACACCCACCGAGCTCATCGCGGCCCGCACGCTCCAGGGCGTCGGCGGTGCCGCGATCATGCCGCTGTCGCTGGCCCTGCTCGCCGGAGCCGTCCCGGCCGCGAAGCGGGCCATGGCGATCGGCGTCTGGGGTGGCGTGTCCGGCCTCGGTGTCGCGCTCGGGCCGGTCGTGGGCGGCGCCGTCGTCGACGGGCTGTCGTGGCAGGCGATCTTCTGGCTCAACGTCCCCGTAGCGGCCGTCGCGATCCCGCTCGCGCTGCGGGCGCTGCGCGAGTCGGAGCCCGCCTCGGTCCGCCTCGACGTGACGGGCCTGGTCCTGTCCGCCGCAGGCGTCCTGTTCGGCGTCTGGGCGATCGTCGGCGCCAACGACCGTGGCTGGGGTTCCGTGACGACCGTCGGGATGCTCGTGGCCGCCGTCGCCCTGCTCGTGGCGTTCGTCGTACGGGAGGGACGCACGGACCACCCGCTCGTGCCGCTGCGGCTGTTCCGGTCCCGGAGCTTCTCGGTCTCGAACGCGACGAGCCTCGCGTTCTCCGTCGGGATGTTCGGGGCCGTCTTCCTGCTCACGCAGTACCTGCAGATCGGCGGCGGGTACTCCCCGTTCGCCGCGGGCCTGCGGACCCTGCCGTGGACCGCGGCCCCGATGGTCGTCGCGCCGGTCGCCGGGATGCTCGCACCGCGGTTCGGCGTGCGCCCGTTCGTCGCCGGCGGACTCGTCCTCCAGACGGTCGCGCTCGGCTGGATCGCCGCGCTCGTCGGGCCGACCGTGGACTACCCCTCGTTCGTCCCGGCGTTCGTGCTCGCGGGGGTCGGGATGGGGCTGACGTTCGCGCCCGTGGCCACCGCGGTGCTCGCGGGTCTGCCCGAGTCCGACCACGCCACCGCGAGCAGCGTCAACGCGACCATCCGTGAGGTGGGCGTCGCGCTCGGCGTCGCGGTGGTGACGGCGGTGTTCCTCGCCGCGGGCGGTGCGTTCACACCCGAGTCCTTCGCCGACGGTCTCCAGCCGGCGCTGTGGGTCGGGACGGCGATCCTGGCCGCCGGTGCCGTGGCCGCCTTCCTCATGCCGCGCGCCACGGGCAAGGAGCGCTGACCGCCCGGCCGGGCTGCGCCGTCGAGCACGGGCTCGCCGCCCCACGAGAACGGGCTCGCCGCTCGTCCGGAGAACCGGACGGGCGGCGAGCCCGTTCTCGACGCGGGGTCTGGTGCGCTTCGCGCCGTCAGGCCTCGTCGTCCTCGTCGTCTGCGGCGTCCTCTTCGGGACGCTTGTAGGGGTCGGCGTCTCCCGCGAAGTCCTTGCCCTCGCGCAGCGCGGCGAGCTCGGCGTCCTTCTCGCGGGCGGCGCGGAGCGCGTCCTCGAGGTGGGCGGCGTTCTCCGGGATCGCGTCGAGCTGGAACTCGAGCGTCGGCGTGAGCCGGATCCCCGTCTGCTTGCCGACCTCGGACCGGATGACTCCCTTGGCGCTCTCGAGCGCCGCGGCGGTCCCGGCCCGCTCCTCTTCCGTCCCCCGCACGGTGTAGAACACCGTGGCGTTCTGCAGGTCCCCGGTCACGCGCACGTCGGTCACGGTGACGTGACCGAGCCGCGGGTCCTTGATCCGCCGGTCCAGCATGGTCGCGACGACCTGCTGGATCCGCTCGGCCAGCTTCCTGGCCCGCACACTCTCAGCCATCAACCCTCATCTCCGGGGTTGCGAAGCAACCCCTGGTCCACCCAAGCCCGCGAACGTGACGCTCGCGCCATGGTGACAGAACGAACAGAGCCCTGCCCGGAGGGAGAGGTGTGGCGGGTCGTGGTGGGGCCGGCACGGGCCGCCAGGCCCGCGGCAGACCCGCCACCCCTCTCCCGGACGGGCAGGGCGGAGGCGACGACGGATCGTCACCCCGGCGGAAGGAGCGTCACGAACGCGGCTTCTCCCGCATCTCGAAGGTCTCGATGACGTCCTCGAGCTGGATGTCGTTGAACGACCCGAGCCCGATACCGCACTCGTAGCCCTCGCGGACCTCGGTGGCGTCGTCCTTGAACCGCTTGAGCGAGTCGATCTGGAGGTTGTCCCCCACGACGACACCGCCACGCAGCACGCGAGCCTTGGAGTTTCGCGTGATGACGCCCGAGCGGACGATCGTTCCCGCGATGTTGCCCGCCTTCGAGGACCGGAAGATCTCGCGGATCTCCGCGGTCCCGAGCTGGACCTCCTCGTACTCGGGCTTGAGCATGCCCTTGAGCGCGGCCTCGACGTCGTCGATGGCCTGGTAGATGACCGTGTAGTAGCGGATGTCGACGCCTTCGCGGTCGGCCAGGTCGCGGACGCGGTCCGCGGGCTTGACGTTGAAGCCGATGATGATCGCGTTGTCCACGGTCGCCAGGTTGACGTCGTTCTGCGTGATCGCACCGACACCGCGGTGGATGATGCGCAGCTCGACCTCGTCGCCGACGTCGATCTTGAGCAGCGCGTCCTCGAGGGCCTCGACGGCACCGGACACGTCGCCCTTGAGGACGAGGTTGAGGGTCTCGACCTTGCCCTGCTCGAGGGCCTGCGTGAAGTCCTCGAGGCTGATGCGCTTGCGGCGCTTGGCCAGCGTCGCGGCACGCTCGGCGGCCTCGCGCTTCTCGGCGATCTGCCGTGCGGTGCGGTCGTCGGGGGCCACGATGAACGTGTCGCCGGCGCGGGGCACCGAGGTCAGGCCGAGCACCTGGACCGGACGCGACGGGAGCGCCACGTCGAGGTTCTCGCCGTGCTCGTCGAACATCGCGCGGACGCGGCCGTGGGCCGTTCCGGCGACGATCGAGTCGCCGACCGCGAGCGTGCCGGACTGCACGAGCACGGTCGCGACGGAGCCGCGGCCCTTGTCGAGGTTGGCCTCGATGGCGACGCCGCGCGCGTCCTTGTCAGGGTTGGCGCGCAGGTCGAGGGCGGCGTCCGCGGTGAGCAGGACGGCGTCGAGGAGGTCCTCGATGCCGACGCGGTTCTTCGCGGACACGTTGACGAACATCGTGTCGCCGCCGTACTCCTCGGCCACCAGGTTGTACTCGGTGAGCTGCTGGCGGATCTTGTCGGGGTTCGCCCCCTCCTTGTCCACCTTGTTCACCGCGACCACGATCGGCACGTTCGCCGCCTGCGCGTGGTTGAGCGCCTCGATGGTCTGGGGCATCACGCCGTCGTCCGCCGCGACCACGAGGATCGCGATGTCGGTGACCTGTGCACCTCGGGCACGCATGGCGGTGAACGCCTCGTGACCCGGGGTGTCGATGAACGTGATCGCCCGGTCGACGCCCTCGTGCTCGTGGTGCACCTGGTAGGCGCCGATGTGCTGGGTGATCCCACCGGCCTCGCCCGCGACGACGTCCGAGGAACGGACCGCGTCGAGGAGCTTCGTCTTTCCGTGGTCGACGTGACCCATGACGGTGACGACTGGGGGCCGCGGCTCGAGCACGTCGTCGCCCTCGGCCTCCAGCTCGCCCTCGAGGTCGATGTCGAACGCACCGAGGAGCTCACGGTCCTCGTCCTCCGCCGACACCATCTCGATGACGTAGCCGAGCTCGGCGCCCAGCGTGCCGAAGGTGTCCTCGTCGAGCGACTGCGTCGCGGTCGCCATCTCGCCCAGGTGGAAGAGGACGGTCACGAGGCTCGCGGGGTTCGCGTCGATCTTGTCCGCGAAGTCGGACAGGCTGGCGCCGCGGCGCAGACGCACGACGGTCGAGCCGTCGCCGCGGGGGACGGTGACGCCGCCGAGCGACGGCGCCTGCATCTGCTCGAACTCCTGGCGCTTCGCGCGCTTCGACTTCCGTCCGCGCACGGGACGCCCACCGGCGCGCCCGAAGGCGCCCTGCGTGCTGCCACGACCGGCGCCGCCACGACCGCCGCCACCGGGGCGACCGCCGAAGCCACCGCCACCGCCGGGACGCGCGGCGCCACCGGCACCGCCACCGCCGCCGAAGCCACCGCGACCGCCGCCACCCGGGCGACCACCGCCGCCGGCACCCTGACCGGCACCGGGCCGGCCGAGCGACGTGCGGCCCGGCATCATGCCGGGGTTCGGGCGGGCGCCGCCGGGACGCGGTGCGGCGCCACCGGAGCGGGGTGCGCCACCGGGGCGCGGGGCCGCGGGACGCGGACCGCCCGACCGCTCGGCCGAGCCCTCACCACGGTCGGGGCGCGACTGCGGCCGGGGCATGCCCTGCTGCGACGCGAACGGGTTGTTGCCCGGACGCGGCCGGGGCATGCCCTGGCTCGACGCGAACGGGTTGTTGCCGGGTCGCGGCGCCGCGCCGCCCGGGCGCGGGGCGCCGGGCCGCGGGGCCGTCGACTCGTTGCCCGCGGCGGGCTTGGGCGCCGCTGCGGGCTTCGGGCCGGGCGTCGGCGCGGACTGGCGCGGCGCGGGCCGCTCGGCGGGCGCGGGGCGCTCGGCAGCGGGTGCGGGGGTCTCCTCCGCGGCCGGCGCCTGGGGCGCGGCGGGGCGGGGGGCCGCAGGCTTCGCTGCCGCGGGCTTCGCGGCAGGCTTCGCCGCGCCACCCTTGCCGGTGGCGGACGCGCCGGCACCTGCACCGGCGGGGAAGGCGTCGCGCAGCTTGCGCACGACGGGTGGTTCGATCGTCGAGGACGCCGACCGGACGAACTCACCGAGCTCGGTGAGCTTCGTCATGATCGTCTTGCTCTCGACACCGAGCTCCTTGGCGAGCTCGTAGACGCGGACCTTGGCCACAACTCTCCTGTCTCGGCCCGCCCGGACAGGGAGGACCGTCGTTAGTACTGAGGGGTGCTCATCGCAGGGTGCTCATCGCGTGCCCATGTGTTTCTGACCCGCTTCCTGATAGACGTGTCTGGCATGTCGTGCTCTCGCACGTGGTCGTCACTCGGCACCGAGGCCGACGAGGAACTGACGGACTCCGCTCGCGTCGAGCGCACTGCGCAGGCGCAGCGCCCGGGGGAACGCGTGGCGGCGTTCGGCCAGCTCCAGGCAGCGCATCCGCGGGTGCAGCCACGCGCCACGCCCCGGGAGCGAGCGTCGGACGTCCACCACGAGCACCGCCGTCTGGGCGGCACCCGCCGGGCCGTCGTCCGTCCGCGCCACGAGGCGCACGAGGTCGGACCGAAGGTCACGGGACCGGCAGCCGACGCACGTCCGCACCGGTGCCCCTGGGGGCTCGCTCGGTGACGAGGATACGGGGAGGACGTGCGACATCGGCCGGGCCTGAGACCCGTTGTCGGACATCTTACCCCGTCGGCCCCGGGTCACCCCGCCGTCGGGCGGGCCGAGCCGCCCTCGGGCGCGCCCTCGTCGGACCGGATGTCGATGCGCCACCCCGTGAGCTTCGCGGCGAGACGGGCGTTCTGGCCCTCCTTGCCGATGGCGAGCGAGAGCTGGTAGTCCGGCACGACGACCCGTGCCGAGCGCGTGTCCTCGTCGACGATCGTGACCTCGTTCACGCTCGCCGGCGACAGGGCGTTGCCGACGAAGCGCGCCGGGTCCGGGCTGTAGTCGACGATGTCGATCTTCTCGCCGTGCAGCTCGGCCATGACGGCCCGCACGCGCGCCCCCATCGGGCCGATGCAGGCGCCCTTGGCGTTGAGCCCCGAGACCGTCGTGCGGACGGCCATCTTGGACCGGTGACCGGCCTCGCGGGCCAGCGCCACGATCTCGACCGAGCCGTCCGCGACCTCGGGCACCTCGAGCTCGAACAGCTTGCGCACGAGGTTCGGGTGCGTCCGGCTCAACGTGATCTGCGGGCCCTTCATTCCGCGGGTCACCTCGAGGACGTAGGCGCGCAGCCGCTCGCCGTGGACGTACTCCTCCGTCGGCACCTGCTCGTGCGGCGGGAGCACCGCCTCGACGCCGCCCACCTCCACCAGCACGACGCGCGGGTCGCGGCCCTGCTGGATGACGCCGGCGATGACCTCGCCCTCCTTGCCGCGGAACTGGCCCAGGATCGCGTCGTCCTCGGCGTCGCGCAGCCGCTGGACGATCACCTGGCGTGCGGTCGCGGTGGCGATCCGGCCGAAGTCGGCGGGCGTGTCGTCGAACTCGGGGCCGAAGCTGTGCACCCCGTCCTCGTCCACGACCTCCTCACGCGCCCACACGGCCGCGCGTCCGGACGTGCGGTCCAGCTCGACGCGCGCGTGCGGCTGCGCCCCGGTGCTGCGGTGGTAGGCCGAGAGCAGGGCCTGCTCGATCGCCCCCACCAGGACGTCCAGGCTGATGTCCCGCTCGCGCTCGATCGCGCGCAGAGCGCTCATGTCGATGTCCATCAGGCCTCCTCGTCGTCGGTGGTTCCAGCAGACCGTGAGAGCTCGACCTCGATGCTGCCGCGCGCGACGTCCGAGCGGTCGACCCGCTCGGGCTGCCCGGCAGGGACCTCCGTCAGGACGAGCTCGTCGCCCTCGACGTCGGACAGCCGGCCCTCGTACGTACGGCCGTCGCGCAGCGCCAGGCTGACGCGCCGTCCGCGCGCCCGCTTGAAGTGCCGGGCCTCGGTGAGCGGCCGCGAGGTCCCGGGCGTCGAGACCTCGAGCGTGTACTGCCCGGGCAGGACGTCGGACGCGGCGTCGAGCGCCTCCGAGACCTCGCGCGAGACGTCGGCCACGGCGTCGAGGTCGAGGCTGCCGAGGACGTCCTCGGGCAGGTCGAGCGTGACGCGCACGACCGAGCGGCTGCCGGCGCGGGACACGACGACGTCCTCGAGGTACAGACCCGCGCGATCGACCACCGGCGCGACGACCTCGCGGACCGTGTCCGCCGGTTGCTGCCTGGGCATGCGTTCTCCTGTCGGTTCTCACGGCCCACCTGCGGGACGCGAGCTTCTGAGGACCGCGAGCCGGGTGCGCCGGGCAGCGATCGAGATCGTCTCGACCGGTGTGCTGTTGTGCGGGTCAAGACTACCGACTCGACGGGCGGTCGGCGTCCCGACGTCCGGCGCGGCGTCCGCGTCGTGGCGCTGTCGCCAGCCCGGTCGTGGGATCATCGGGCGCGATGCAACCGCACCCGTCCCCCGCCCGCGCCCTGCCCCGCCGGCCGCCTGCATTCCTCGCCGCGGCGGCCGCCGTCCTGCTCGCGCTCGTCCTGAGCGGCTGCGGCGTGCGCCTCGAGTCCGACCCGCCGCCGCCCCTGACGCCGACTGCCGACGAGCTCGTGCGGGCCGCGACCGTCGCGGACGTCGTCGGGGTCCGTGATCTCGCCCGGGCAGCCCTCGACGACGGCGCGACGGGGGCGGTCGCGACCCGGCTCCGGGCGATCGTGAAGCAGGCGGGCACGCAGGTCACCGCGCTCGGCGGCGTCTACGACGGCCCGGCGCCGACGACGAGCCCGACCGCCTCGGCACGGGCGACGGCGACGGCGACAACGACAACGACCAAGCCCACGGCGGCCGCCGTCGTCCGCCGGCTCGGCGCCGCGTCGAGCGCGGCGCGTGGACGCCTGGCGGACGCGGACGACGCCCACCTCGCGCGGCTCGTCGCCCAGGTCGGCACGTCCCAGGACCTGAGCGCGCGGGCGCTCGCCGCGGTCGCCCACGTCAAGGCTCCCGCGACGCAGGCCGCCCGGGTGACCGTCCCGGCCACGCTCCCCGAGGGCGCACGGGCCACCGTCGCGGCGACCGTGATCGAGGACGAGGACGCCGCGGGATACCTGCTCGAGGTCGTCGCCGCGCGGTCGAGCGGTGCGGCACGCAAGGAGACCGCCGCCCGTGCCGCCGTGCACCGCGCCCGGGCGCAGGACTGGGCCACCGCGGCCGGGGTCGCCGGCACCGACGGCGACCCCCGGCGGACGGCGTACGCGCTGCCGGCCAAGTCGGTCGCCCGCACGGTCGAGTCGCGCCTGACGACCGGCTACGCGGCCCTCCTCGACACGCTCGACCCGAAGGGTCGGGCCGCCGTCGCGGACCTCCTGGCGGACAGCGCCCGGGCGGCCGTCGACGCGGGCGCCGCGATCACCGCGCTCCCGGGCGGCACCCCGAAGTAGTACGGCCGCCGGTATACCTCGCGAGGTATACCGGCGGCCGTACTACTTCGGCGGAAGAGGGCGCCTCAGAGGAGCGCGGCGACCCGCTCCGCCACGCGCTCGACGACGTCCGCGACGGGCACCTGCTCGGCGTCGTCGCCCGCGCGGCCACGCACGTCGACGACGCCGTCCGCGAGCCCTCGGCCCACGACGACGACGACCGGCACGCCGATCAGCTCGGCGTCCGCGAACTTCACGCCCGGCGAGACCTTGGGGCGGTCGTCGTACAGCACCTCGATGCCGCGCGCGGCGAGCCCGGAGGCGATCGTGTCGGCCGCGTCGAACACGTCCTGGCTCTTGCCGGTCGCGACCACGTGGACGTGGGCGGGCGCGACGTGCGCCGGCCACGCGAGGCCCTTCTCGTCGTGGTTCGCCTCGGCGAGCGACGCCATCACGCGCGTCACGCCGACACCGTACGACCCCATGGTGACGACGACCTGCTTGCCGTTCTGGTCGAGCACGGTCAGGCCGAGGGCCTGCGCGTACTTGCGGCCGAGCTGGAAGATGTGGCCGATCTCGATGCCACGGGCGAGCTCGAGCGGACCCGAGCCGTCGGGGGCCTCGTCGCCGGCGCGGACCTCGGCCGCCTCGATCGTGCCGTCGGCGGCGAAGTCGCGACCCGCGACGAGGTCGAAGACGTGCCGGCCGGGCTGGTTCGCGCCGGTGATCCAGCGGGTGCCCTCGACGACGCGCGGGTCGAGCAGGTAGCGGACCGCCGAGACGGTGGACGCGTCCGGCCCTGCGCCGACGGTCACCTGCGCGCCCTGCGGCCCGAGGGCGCCCGGGCCGATGTAGCCCTTGACGAGCTCGGGGTGCGCGGCGAAGTCGCCGTCGCCCGCGGGTTCGACCTCGGCCGGCTCGAGCGAGGCGCCGAGGCGCTTCAGGTCGACCTCACGGTCGCCGGGCAGCCCGACGACGAGCACCTCGCGGCGTCCGTCCGGGTGCGTCGCGGCGAGCACGACGTTCTTGAGCGTGTCCGCCGCCGTCCAGGCGCGGTCGGGGCGCGGGAAGCGCTCGTTCGCGACCGCCACCAGCGACTCGATGGTCGGGGTGTCGGGGGTGTCCTCGACGTGGGCCGGGGGGGCGTCGTCGTACGGGACGGCGTCCGGGACGGGTGTGACGACGGCCTCGACGTTCGCCGCGTAGCCGCCGGCGGAGCGCACGAACGTGTCCTCACCGATGGGCGTCGGCGTGAGGAACTCCTCCGACCGCGAACCGCCCATGGCGCCGCTGGTCGCGGCGACGATGACGTACTCGAGCCCGAGCCGCTCGAAGATCCGCTGGTAGGCGGCGCGCTGGGCGGCGTAGGAGGCGTCGAGGCCGGCGTCGTCGACGTCGAACGAGTAGGCGTCCTTCATGATGAACTCGCGCCCGCGGATCAGGCCGGCACGGGGCCGGGCCTCGTCGCGGTACTTGGTCTGGATCTGGAAGAGCGTGAGCGGCAGGTCCTTGTACGAGGAGTACAGGTCCTTCACCAGGAGCGTGAACATCTCCTCGTGCGTGGGCGCGAGCAGGTAGTCGGCCTCCTTGCGGTCCTTGAGCCGGAACAGGCCCGGGCCGTACTCGGTCCAGCGGCCGGTCGCCTCGTAGGGCTCGCGCGGCAGCAGCGCCGGGAAGTGCACCTCCTGCGCGCCCGCCGCCTGCATCTCCTCGCGGACCACGGCCTCGACCTTCGCGAGGACGCGCAGGCCGAGCGGCAGCCACGTGTAGATGCCGGGCGCCGCGCGGCGGATGTAGCCGGCGCGCACCAGCAGCTTGTGGCTCGCGACCTCGGCGTCGACCGGGTCCTCGCGCAGGGTCCGGACGAACAGCGTGGACATCCGCAGGACGGCAGGGGACGAGGAGGTCAGGTCGTGCGACATGCGGGACAGCCTACCGGCGGGCCAGGATGGGACGATGCCGGAGCTGCCCGAGGTCGAGGCGCTCGTCGGGTTCCTGCGGGACCGCACGAGCGGGCACCAGATCACGTCCGTCGCGCTGGGTCAGATCTCCGCGCTCAAGACGTACGCCCCGCCGCTGGACGCGCTCGTCGGCCGGCGCGTTGGCGACGTCGTCCGGCACGGCAAGTGGCTCGACGTCGTGGCCGTCCCGCCAGACGGGGCCGACGGCGGAGCGCTCCATCTCGTCTTCCACCTCGCCCGGGGCGGGTGGCTGCGCTGGTCCGAGCAGGCGCCGACGACGCCGGTGCGGCCTCGCGCGGGCGGGGGCGGGGGCAACCGGCCCACGCTCGCGCTGCGCGTGCGGTTCGACGACGGCGGGGGCTTCGACCTGACCGAGGCCGGGACGCGCAAGCGGCTCGCCGTGTACGTCGTCGCCGACCCGGCCGAGGTCCCGCAGGTCGCGACGCTCGGTGTCGAGCCGATGTCGGACGCGTTCACGCCGCAGGTCCTGTCCGAGCTGCTCGCCCGCAAGAACCAGCAGATCAAGGGACTGCTGCGCGACCAGGGTGCGATCGCGGGCATCGGGAACGCGTACTCGGACGAGATCCTGCTCGTCGCCCGGACGAGCCCGTTCCGCCTCACCAAGACCTACGGCGGGGCCGACGGGCCGCCGTCGGACGACGTGGTGGCCCTGCACACCGCGATCCGGGACGTGCTGCGCGAGGCCGTGGCGGCGTCGTCGGGCAGGCCCGCGGCCGAGCTCAAGGACGCCAAGCGTCGCGGGATGCGCGTGCACGGGCGGACGGGCGAGCCGTGCCCCGGCTGGGACGGCGTGCCGTGCGGCGACACGGTCCACGAGGTGTCGTTCGCGGACCGCTCGCTGCAGTACTGCCCCACCTGCCAGACGGGTGGTCAGGTGCTCGCGGACCGGCGGATGTCGCGGCTCCTGCGCTGACCGCGTCCCGACCAGGCGAGCGCGACGCCCACCGCGAGGGACGCGACCGCCACGCCGCCGCCGAGGGCCGGCCAGCCCGACGCGGTCGCGAGCGCCCCGGCGCTCAGCGCGCCCGCGACCTGGGCCGCCGTGGTCAGGACCTCGGAGACGGGCTGCACGCGACCCCGCTCGGCCGGTCCGTACGAGGCCGCCACCATCGCGCTGCCACCGCTGAAGGCCAGGTTCCAGCCCACCCCGACGGCCGCCATCGCGACGACGAACGCCGGCAGGGACGGGCTGACGAGGGCCGCGGCGCCCGCGACCACGATCACCGCCGTGCCGAGGAGCGCGACCCGTCGCTCGCCGAACCGGCCGATCCACCGGGCGACGACGAACCCGGGCGCGTACATGCCGACCATGTGGAGCTGGACCGCGAGCGCCGCCTGACCCTCGCTGTGCCCCAGGTCCGTCCCGGCGAGCGGGCCCGCCGTCATCATCGACATCATCGCGAACGCGGCGAGCGCCGCAGCGGCCACGCCGCCCAGCAGCACGGGCTGGCGCCAGAGCACCGCGCGGGACCGCACGCCGTCGTCGGCCGGGTCGGACTGGTCGGCCTGGTGGGCCTGGTCGGCAGCTGAGACCACCGTCGCGGCGGCGACGCCGTCTGTGCGGCCGAGGACCGCGAGGCTGCGCGGCAGGAACGCGTTCCACGCGAGCGCGGCGAGGCCCGCGGCGGCGACGAGCAGGTAGGAGGCGACGTACGGCGTCGGGGTGGCGTGGGTGAGCGCGGTCGCGAGGAACGGTCCGACGAGCGCCGCGACCAGGCCGCCGGCGAGGACGGTGCTCACGGCCCGGGCCCGTGCGTCGGGCCACGACTCGGCTGCGGCGAACCGGTAGTAGCCGGTTCCTGCCTGGTAGACGCCGACGAACGCGGTCCCGACGCAGAACAGCCAGAACTGGTCGAGCTGCACGGCGAGCGCGCAGACGAGCCCGGCGACGACGGCGAACGCGGGGGCGACGCCGAACGCCCGCCGGTAGCCCGCACGCCCGACCAGCCGCGACCACGCGAAGGTGGACGCAGCGGCGGCGAGCGGGATCAGGCTGAACGGGACCGTCGCGAGGACGCGGCTGGGGGCCAGGTGGGCACCGACGACGCCCGTGAGCGTCAGGTCGACGGTGGTGCCGAGCACGGCGAGGCCCTGGGCCGTCACCAGGCGCCGCACGGCCGGGCCGGGCTGCGGCGGAGCGGTCGGGGCGGAGGGCGGGGACAGGGGGCTGGTGGTGGTCACGAAGCAAGCGTCGCGGGAAGCGGGGACGCGCACGAGAGGCAGGAATGCCGCGCTGCGCTAGATTTCTGCCATGACCACTCCCTCCACCACCGGAGCCCACCGCGTCGCCGTCCTCGCGCTCGCGGACGCCCTGCCGATGGAGGTCGGGATCCCGTTCCAGGTGCTCCAGCGGCGCAGCTACCCCTACGAGGTCGAGCTCTGCGGCGAGCGGCCCGGCCCCGTCCCGACGACAGGAGGCTTCCCCCTGCTCGCCGGCGCCGGGCTCGAGGCGCTGGACCGGGCGGACACCATCGTCGTGCCCGCGTTCCACGAGGTCGACCGGCCGCTGGCACCGCCCGTGCTCGATGCCCTGCGCGCCGCGCACGCGCGCGGCGCGAGGCTCGTGTCGATCTGCGTCGGCGCGTTCGCGCTCGCCCAGGCCGGGCTGCTCGACGGCCGTGTCGCGACGACGCACTGGCAGCACGCCGACCGCCTCGCGCGCACCTACCCGCGCGTGACGGTCGACCCGGACGTGCTCTACGTCGACGACGGCGACGTCGTCACGGCGGCGGGCGTCGCGTCCGGCATCGACGTGTGCCTCCACCTGCTGCGCACGGACCACGGCGCGGCTGCCGCCAACGAGGTCGCGCGGTCCATCGTCGCCGCCCCGCACCGCGACGGCGGTCAGGCGCAGTTCGTCCCGCGGGCCGACGAGCCCGCACGGCAGGACGTGCTCGCCGCGACCCGGGCGTGGGCGTTGGGCAGGCTCGACGAGCCGCTCACCGTCGCCGACCTCGCCCGGCACGCGCACGTGTCCGTGCGCACGCTCGCCCGCGCGTTCGCCACGGAGACCGGGTTGTCGCCGCTCCGGTGGCTCACGACCGCGCGCGTCGACCGGGCGCGCGAGCTCCTCGAGACGACCGACTGGGGCGTCGACCGCGTCGCGCAGGCCGCGGGCCTCGGCACGCCCGCGAACCTGCGGCTCCACCTGCGCCGCACCCTCGGCGTGAGCCCGTCCGAGTACCGGGCGACGTTCTCGCTGACCACGGCGGCCTGAGCGGTCAGCGCGGGCCGTCGTACGCGGGGCCGGTGACGACCACACGCCGCCCGCGGGAGGTCGCGCCCCAGGCGTCGGCGACGCGCTCGAGCGGGTACGCCTCGACGTCGACGTGGACGCTGCCGTCCGCGAGCCGGCCGAGGTAGACGGGGATCTCCGCGAGGACCTCCTGCACCGAGCCGGAGCCCGCGCCGGAGCCGCGGAGGGTGAGCGCGGTCGAGCGGAGCAGGGCGGCGGGTACCGACGCGCGGGGCCCGGCGGCCTGCCCGATCTCGACGTACTCGGTCCGGTGCTCGTCCTCGTCGAGACCCGACCCGGTGAGCGCGTCGAGGACGGACTCGGCCGGCGCGCCCCAGAGGAAGTCGAGCACGAGGCCGGGGCGGCGCTCGGCGAGAGCGTCCGTGAGCGTGCGGACGTCGTCGTCGCGCACGGACGACAGGGGGACGGCCGTGACCGCCCCTCGCCCGCCGTCGACGGCGACGTCGAGCGCCGCGGTGTCGCGGCCGACGGCGACGACGTGCGCTGCACCGAGGGCGAGGGCGTTCCGAACCGCGAGCGAGCCCGCGACCCCCGTCGCCCCGACGACGAGCACGGTGCCGAGCGGCCCGCGCCGCGCGGCCTCGCGCAGCGGCAGCCACGACGCCATGCCCGGGTTGAGGGCAGCGGCAGCCTGCAGCGGGTCCGTACCGTCGGGCAGCGGGAAGCTCATCGGGACCGCGAGCCGTTCGGCGAACGTCCCGTACGGGTGGGCGGTGAAGCCCGTGTACACGAGCGCGCCGTCGGCGGTCCGGGCGACGGCGTCGACCCCGGGCACGGACGGCCGTGCGTCGGTGCTGCCGTAGTGCTCGCCCGCGGCGAGCTGGCGCACGACGGGATGCAGCCCGGCGGCGACCAGGGTGACGAGCTCGCGG
Source organism: Luteimicrobium xylanilyticum (assembly GCF_009429125.1). Lineage (GTDB taxonomy): Bacteria > Actinomycetota > Actinomycetes > Actinomycetales > Cellulomonadaceae > Luteimicrobium > Luteimicrobium xylanilyticum. Next base: position 1,597,545 of record NZ_CP045529.1, on the reverse strand, counting down.
CCTTCGGCGGCAGGCGGGTCAGGGAAGGACGCGGCGACCGGGCCGACCCTCGGTCCGGTGACGACGGCGGCGAGCATGACCTCTCCTTAACGCTGTTCAGTACCGATGGCCCCATCGTGACTTAACATCGTTAAGGATGCAAGGGCATGGATCCGTCGGGAGGTGGGCCGGGTGAGCAAGGGGCTGACACGCGACCAGGTGGTGCGCGCGGCGCTCGACCTCCTCGACGAGGTAGGCCTCGACGACCTCACGATGCGGGCGCTCGCCGCGCGACTCGACGTCAAGGCGGCGGCGCTCTACTGGCACGTGCGGAGCAAGGCGGACCTCGTCGACGAGATGGGGACCGCGCTCTGGCGAGAGGCCCTCGGCGCGCTTCCCGCGCGCTCCCCCGCCGACCGCCCGGACGACCTCCTCGTCGCCTTCGCCGGCACGCTCCGGGCCACCCTGCTGTCCCATCGCGACGGCGCGCGTCTCTTCGCGGGCACCTACCTCACCGACGTCACCGTGCTCGAGGCGCAGGAGCCCCTCCTCGCAGCCCTCGTCGACGGCGGCGTCGACCTCGATACCGCCGTCGAGGTCTCGACCGTGCTGTACGCGTTCACCGTCGGCGCGACGATCGAGGAGCAGGCGGTCCGCCAGGCCCGCTCGTCGGGCGACGCGCGCTACGACCTGCCCGAGCGCGAACGACGCCTCGACGCCGAGCGCTTCCCGCTGGTCACGGCCGCGGGCCGGCTGTCGTTCCCGGACCCGGCGACGCGCTTCGACCGGGCGGTCCGCCGCCTCGTCGCGTCGTTCGACGGCTGGTCCACCCGCGCCTGACGGCGCGGGACGGTCGCTAGAACAGGACCGTCGCGAGGGTCCCGACCTGTTCGAAGCCGACCCTGCGGTACGCGGCGAGCGCCGGGGCGTTGTAGTCGTTGACGTACAGCGACACGACCGGCGCGACCTCGCGGCGCGCGGCGACCACGACGGCTGCGACGCCCGCCTCGGACAGCCGGTGGCCGCGGCGGCCGGGATCGACCCAGACGCCCTGGATCTGGGCGACGTGATCGGTGACGGCGCCGAGCTCGGCCTTGAAGGCGACGAACGGCCTCCCGTCCGCGCCGCGCTCCATCCGGACGAAGGACCGCCCGGTCGCGATGAGCTGGCGCACGCGCCGTTCGTAGGCGGAGCTGCCGCCGACGACGGGCGAGTACCCGACCTCCTCGACGAACATGCGCACGCAGGCGGGCAGGATCGCACCGAGCTCCTCGCCCAGGCCGCGCCGGACGGCGGGGTCGGGGGCGACGTCGGGGTCGCGGGCGATGGCCATGGACGGTTGGCTGGCCCGGATCTCGCGCGGCCGGGGCCAGGTGGGCGCGAGGCGCTCCCACAGGCCCAGGGCCACGGGGGCGTCGCCGACGATCGAGGAGCTGCGCCGCCCTTCGAGCCGCGCGGCGGCAGCGAAGGCGTCGATGGCGGCCTCGCGCTCGGGTCCCGTCTCGGGGACCACGGGGAACAGGTTGGCACCGGACCAGCAGATCGCGGTCGGCGCGCCGGCCGCGGGGTACGCCCAGACGCTCCCGCCGCCGCGTGCGTCGGCCTCGGGCCAGTCGGCGACCCGGGCCGCCGCGAGAGCCGCGGTCACCGGGTCGACGGCGCACACCGCGAGCGCTGCGGCAGCCTCGTGCCGCCCCAGGACGCGCGCGGGGGCGGCGCGCAAGCCGTGCGCGTCGTCGCGGGCGAACAGGCGGACCATGCGCCGATTCTCCCCCATGCGCCTCACGAGCGCCGTCAGGCGTGCGGGCGGGCTCAGCTCACGGTGACGACGGGACCTGACGGGGTGCGCTCCTCGGCCGGCATGGAGTCGGCGATGCGCATGGCCTCCTCGATGAGGGTCTCGACGATCATCGCCTCGGGCACGGTCTTGATGACCTCGCCCTTGACGAAGATCTGGCCCTTGCCGTTGCCGGACGCGACGCCGAGGTCGGCCTCGCGGGCCTCGCCCGGGCCGTTGACGACGCAGCCCATGACGGCGACGCGCAGCGGCACCTCCATGCCCTCGAGCCCGGCGGTGACGCGCTCGGCGAGCGAGTACACGTCGACCTGGGCGCGGCCGCACGACGGGCACGAGACGATCTCGAGCTTGCGGGGCCGCAGGTTGAGGGACTGGAGGATCTGGATGCCGACCTTGACCTCCTCGACGGGCGGCGCGGACAACGACACGCGGATGGTGTCACCGATGCCCTTGCTGAGAAGCGCTCCGAACGCCGTCGCCGACTTGATGGTGCCCTGGAACGCCGGCCCGGCCTCGGTCACGCCGAGGTGCAGGGGCCAGTCGCCGCGCTCCGACAGGAGCTCGTAGGCGCGCACCATGACGACGGGGTCGTTGTGCTTGACCGAGATCTTGAAGTCGTGGAAGTCGTGCTCCTCGAAGAGCGACGCCTCCCAGACGGCGGACTCGACGAGCGCCTCGGGCGTGGCCCGGCCGTACTTGGCGAGCAGGCGCGGGTCGAGCGAGCCGGCGTTGACGCCGATCCGCAGCGACGTGCCGTGGTCCTTCGCCGCCTGGGCGATCTCCTTGACCTGGTCGTCGAACTTGCGGATGTTGCCCGGGTTGACGCGGACGGCCGCGCAGCCGGCCTCGATCGCGGCGAACACGTACTTCGGCTGGAAGTGGATGTCCGCGATGACGGGGATCTGGGACTTCTTCGCGATCGCGGGGAGGGCCGCGGCGTCGTCGGCGCTGGGCACGGCGACGCGCACGATGTCGCAGCCGGACGCGGTCAGCTCGGCGATCTGCTGCAGGGTGGCGTTGATGTCCGAGGTCAGCGTCGTCGTCATGGACTGGACGCTGATCGGGGCGTCGCCACCGACCTCCACCTTGCCGACACGGATCTTGCGCGTCTTGCGGCGGGGGGCGAGGACGGGTACGGGGGCCTCGGGCATGCCGAGGTTGATCGGGACGCTCACACCCCTAGTATCTCCCGCCCGCGACGCCCGTCGGGCGCGGCGGCGCGAACGGGAGCGGTGCAGACCCGTCGGATCTCGTGGAGATGCTCATGTGAGGCGGACGGGATCCACGATGTCCGCGTAGATGAGCAGCACGCCCATGACGGTGAGCAGCCCGAACATGGCGTACGCCACAGGCATCATGCGGGCCGTGTCCGCCGGGCCGGGCCGCGGCAGCCTCCGTACGCGGGCGACCGTGCGCTTCGCACCCTCGTACAGCGCGCCGACGACGTGGCCGCCGTCGAGCGGGACGAGCGGGATGAGGTTGAACACGAACAGCGCGACGTTGAGGCTCGCGAGCAGCAGGAGCATCGCCTGCACGCGGGCGATCACCGACGCCTGGTCCGCGCCCGCGACGTCGACCGCGACCCGGCCGACGCCGACGACGCTCATCACGGAGTCGGCGCTGCGGGGCTCGTCGCCGAACGTGGCGCGGGCGACGTCGACGACCTTGACGGGGAGCTGGGCCACGAGCCCGACGGTCTGCGTCGTGATGTCCCACGTCTGGCTCGCAGCCGTCGCGGGCGACTGGTGCTCGCGCGCGAACGTCGGCTCGATCCCGACGTAGGGCACGGTCGTCGTCGTCACGGTCCCGTCGTCGGCCGTCGTCTGCGCCTTCCGCTCGGCCGGGGTCACGTCGAGCGTGACGTCGTGCCCGTCGCGCTCGACGACGAGCGTCGTGGCGTCCGTGCCGCCGTGCGCGATGGCGTCGGCCAGCTCGTCCCAGCTCGTCACCGCCGTCCCGCCGTAGCTGAGGACCGTGTCCCCGGCCCGGAGCCCCGCGGCCGACGACGGCGCCGCCGGGTCTCCTGCCCGGCACACGCCGTCGGACGACGTCGGCACGCAGGCGGGGACGGTGCCGACGGTCGTCGTGGGGGTCTGCACCCCGATGGCCGTGAGCGCGATCAGGGTCAGGACGAACGCGATGACCAGGTTCATGACGGGGCCGCCGAGCATGACCACGACCTTCTTGGGCGCGGACAGCCGGTAGAACGCCCGGGACTCCTGGCCCGGGAGGATCTCCTCGGCGGACGCCTCGCGGGCCGCGGACGTCATCTCCCCGAACCAGCCCTTGCGCGGGCGGTGGCCCTCAGGAGCAGGCGCGTACATCCCGACGAGCCGCACGTACCCGCCCGCGGGGATCGCCTTGAGCCCGTACTCCGTCTCGCCGCGGGTCCGCGACCACAGCGTCGGCCCGAAGCCGACCATGTACTGGCTCACCCGCACCCCGAAGAGCTTCGCCGGGACCATGTGGCCCACCTCGTGCAGGGCGATGGACACCAGCACGCCCACCACCACGACGAGCACCGCGATCACGACGGCCATGCGCTTCGATCCTCCAGAGGGGACGGTCGGACGGGACGCCCAGCATGCACGGCGCACCTGGGTGAGCGCTGAACCCGCCCTGGGGACGGGCGGCCGACGCAGCGCGACGACCTCGCCGTGGCCCTCGTCGCCCCGCGCGGGGCCGTCGTCGAGCGGTCCGGCTGCGACCGGCTCGTCGTCGGCTCCGCGGCCCGGATCGACGTGCCGGGCCGCGCGTCGCGCTGACGTCGGGCGACGGCATCCGTCAACGGCGTGCGAGGACCGCGCGCGCCTCGTCGCGCGCCCACGCGTCGGCCGCGAGCACGCCCTCGACGCTCGACGCGTCCAGGTCCGCGTCCACGTGCGCGTCGACGACCTGCGCGACCGTGTCGACGATGTCGAGGAACCCGATCGCGCCGTCGTGGAACGCGTCGACGCACACCTCGTTGGCGGCGTTGTAGACGGCGGGCGCCACCCCGCCCTCGGCGCCCACTCGCCGGGCGAGCGCGACCGCGGGGAACCGCTGCTCGTCGAGCGGCGCGAACTCCCAGGTGGCCGCCTGCGTCCAGTCGACGGGCACGTCGACGTCGGCGAGCCGGTCCGGCCACGACAGCCCCAGCGCGATCGGCACGAGCATGCGCGGCGGACCGGCCTGGGCGATCGTCGAGCCGTCCTGGAACTCGACCATCGAGTGGATCATCTGCTGCGGGTGCACGACGACCTCGATGCGGTCGAACGGGACGTCGAAGAGCAGGTGCGCCTCGATCACCTCGAGGCCCTTGTTGACGAGCGTCGCGGAGTTCGTCGTGACGACGCGACCCATCGCGAAGTTCGGGTGGCGCAGCGCCTCGGCGGGCGTCGCCGTCTTCATCTCGTCCCGCGACCGCCGCAAGAAGGGCCCGCCGGACGCGGTGAGCACGAGGCGGCGGACCTCCCCCGCCGCGCCCGACCGCAGGGACTGCGCGATCGCGGAGTGCTCCGAGTCGACCGGGACGACCTGGTCCGGTCGCCGGACGGCGCCCGTGACGAGCCGCCCGCCGACCACGAGGGACTCCTTGTTGGCGAGCGCGAGGGTCGAGCCGGCGCCGAGCGCGGCCAGCGTGGGGCGCAGCCCGACCGCGCCGGTGATCCCGTTGAGGACGACGTCGCTCCCCCGCCCCGCGACCTCGGCGGCGGCGTCCGGCCCGTCGAGAACCTCGACCGACCCCAGCGCGTCCCGGACGACGCGCGCGGACTCCGGGTCCGCGACGGCGACGGCGCGGACGCCGAGCGCCCGCGCCTGGTCGATGACGAGCGCCGGGTCGGTGCCGCCCGCGCTGATCGCCTCGACCACGAACCGCTCGGGGTTGCGCCCGATCACGTCGACGGCCTGGGTGCCGATCGACCCGGTTGAGCCGAGCAGGGTCACGGTGCGGGGAGGGGTGCTGACGGCCATGCCCGCCATCCTCCCAGGCCCGGGCCCCTCCGCCGACGACGTCGTCACTGCGGCGCGGTCCACTCCAGCGTGTAGCGGAAGAACAGCCGACGGCGCAGGCGTGCGCCCGGCAGCACGGACCGGGCGGCCCGAACGACCTCGTCGAACGTGACGGCCGCGTCGCGCAGGACCACCGGCGGTTCGCAGCCGGCAGCGGGACGGGAGACCGGCGGGGCGCCGTCGGGCAGCGCGGCGCGGACCACCCGCGGGTGCTTGACGAACCCGACGACGGGGTTCGCGACCGCCGACACGAGGTCGACCGCGACGTCGCGACGGGTCGCGACCCGCGCGAGCCCGACCACGAGCAGCCGTCCGCCCGGCGCGAGCAGCTCGCGCGCGTGCTCGAGTGCCGGGACGAGGTCGAGGTGGTGCAGCACCGCGACCATGGTGATCGCGTCGTAGCCGTCCAGGCCGTCCGGCGGGCGCACGTCGGCAAAGGCCAGCTCGCGGATCCGGACGCGGCCGTCCGCGGCGAACCGCGCGGCGGTCCATGCCGCCGTCGCCGGGTCCGCGTCGATCCCGTCGACCCGGTCGAACCGGTCCGCCAGGAGCGAGACGAGAGCACCCCTCCCGCAGCCCACGTCCAGCACCGTCCGACGACGGCGCGGCAGCCGGCGCAGCAGCCAGCCGTGGAAGTGGTCGTTGTGGCTCCACGGGTGGCGGGTGTTCACCCAGGTCAGGCCGCGCGCCACGCCGCGCACCCACGGCGCCGACGTCGTGCGGTGGTTCATGCCCGGGCGGAGCCGTTCACTCGACGCCGAGCAGCACCTCGACGGCCCGGGACAGGTAGGCGTCCACCGGGCCCTCCGCGTACGCGTCGGCCCCCCGGCGCCGCCGGAACGTCGCCGCGCGGATCTCCGACGCCGTGATCGGGACCTGCCGGTCGAAGTAGTCCACGAGCCGGTCGAGCAGCGCGTCGACGTCGTCCATGTCGTAGCCGGCCTCGCCGCGGCCCGCCGGGGCGAACTTCTCGCACGAGGGGCGGTTCAGACGCGGGTACAGCGTCCGCGCGTCCTCGGCGATCCGGTCCATCCAGGCCTGCGGCCCGTGCTGCGCGACGAAGGCGCCACGGTCCCGGACCGAGAACGCCGCCTCGAGCCGGTCGAGCGCGGCGTCGACCTCGTGGGTGTCGTACCCGCCACGGACGAGCTCGAACGACACGGCCTGGATGTCCGCGGCCGCGAACGGCCCGGCTTCCCGGCCCTCGTAGACCGCTCTCGCGTAGTCGAAGAAGTCGTCGACCTCGTCGGGGTCGTAGCCGGTCGTGAGCTTCCCCACGGTGCTGAACCTGGACACGTCACTCCTCTTCCGCGGCGAGCTGACCGCACGCGCCGTCGATGTCGCTGCCACGGGTGTCCCGGATCGTGGTCGGGATCCCGTGCTCGCGCAATCGTGCCACGAACTCCGCCTCGACCGCGGGGTCGCTCGCGGTCCAGATGGAACCGGGCGTCGGGTTGAGCGGGATCGGGTTGACGTGGACCCAGCCGCGGCCGCGCGCGTTGAGCTTGCGCCCGAGCAGGTCGGCACGCCACGCGTGGTCGTTCATGTCGCGGATGAGCGCGTACTCGATGCTCACGCGACGACCGGTCACCCCGAAGTAGTGGCGGGCGGCGTCGAGCGCCTCGTCGACCGACCAGCGGGTGTTGATCGGCACGAGCTCGGAGCGCAGCTCGTCGTCCGGCGCGTGGAGCGACAGCGCGAGGGTGACCGGGATGCCCTCGTCCGCGAGCTTGCGCATCGCGGGGACGAGGCCCACGGTCGAGACGGTGACGTTGCGCGCCGACATCCCGAGCCCTTCGGGCTCCTTGGCGACGAGCGTGCGCACGGTCCCCATGACGGCCTTGTAGTTGGCGAGCGGCTCCCCCATGCCCATGAACACGAGGTTGTTGAGGCGCGCAGGACCACCGGGGATCTCGCCGTCGGCCAGCGAGCGCGCCGCCGACCGCACCTGCTCGACGATCTCCGCCGTCGACAGGTTGCGGGTCAGGCCGAGCTGCCCGGTGGCGCAGAACGGGCACGCCATGCCGCACCCCGCCTGGCTCGACACGCACAGCGTGCTGCGGTGCGGGTAGCGCATGAGCACCGACTCGACCTTGGCACCGTCGAACAGGTGCCACAGCGTCTTGACGGTCGTGCCGCCGTCGGCCTCGAGGACGCGCGCCTTCTCGAGCAGCGGCGGGAAGAGCGTCTCGGCGAGGACGTCGCGCGTCGCCGCGGGCAGGTCCGTCATGGCCTGCGGGTCGGACGTGAGGTGCGTGAAGTAGTGCGTCGCGAGCTGCTTGGCCCGGAACGGCTTCTCCCCGAGGTCGACGACAGCCTGCGCCCGCTCGGCGGGCGTGAGGTCCGCGAAGTGGCGCGGAGGCTTGCCCCGGCGGGGGGCGGCGAGCTGCAGCGGGGTGCGGCCCGCGGGCGGGGTGACGGTCGGCATGTCGGGTCCAGACGATATCGGGGTCGGTCGGCGTGGTGCGGCTCGCGGGGTTCTCCCGCGGCCTGGCGTGAGCGGGTGGGCTGTCAGCCCGGGACGGCCGTCGCGAGGAGCACGTACACGAGCGGGGCCGTGATGAGCAGCGAGTCGAGCCGGTCGAGGATGCCGCCGTGGCCCGGCAGCAGGCGTCCCATGTCCTTCAAGTCTAGGTCGCGCTTGAGGAGCGACTCGGCGAGGTCCCCGAGCGTCGCCGTCAGCGGGGCGAGCACACCGAGCGCGACGCCCACCCACGGGTCGGCGTCGAGCACGTGAGCGCCCACGAGGCCGACCGCGATCGCGAGCACGAACGACCCCATCAGGCCCTCGATGCTCTTCTTCGGGCTGACCGTCGGCGCGAGCGGGTGCCGGCCGAACAGGACTCCGGCCACGTAGCCGCCCGTGTCGCTCGCCACCGCCAGCAGCACGAACAGCGCGACCCGCAGCTCGCCCTGCGGCTCGGCGAGCAGGAGCATGACGAACCCGGCCATGAACGGGAGCCAGGCCGTCGCGAAGACGCCCGCGGCGGCGTCGCGCACGCCAGCCGCCCCGGACTCGTCGAGCGCGCACCACACGACCACGCCGCCCACCGTGAGCAGGAACGAGACCATGAGGGCCTCGGAACCCGAGTAGTACGACGACACGAGGATCCCGGCCGTGCCCACGAGGAGCGGCAGCAGCGGCAGCCGGATGCCTCTGCGCTTGAAGGCCTGCGCGAGCTCCCAGACGGCGCCGCCCACCGCGAGCACGGCGAACGCCACGAAGAACTCGGGCCGGAACACGAGCGACGCCGCGACCACCGCGAGCAGGAGCACACCGACCGCGATCGCGGCCGGCAGGTTCCGGCCCGCCTTCGGCGGCACCGGCAGGTCCGCGGCGACGATCGGGTCGGCGAACGGCACGCCGTCCTCCGCCACCACCGACTCGGGGTCGGCGTCGCCCACCGGGACCGGAGCTCGCAGCTCGGCCCGGAGGTCCTCGCCCTTCCGCCGGTACGACGGTGTCGGACGCGCGGACTTCTTACGCTTCGCGGCCGCCATCAGACCTCGAGCAGCTCGTTCTCCTTGCCCGCCAGCAACGCGTCGATCACGTCGACGTGCTTCTTGGTGAGCGACTCGAGCTCCTTCTCCGCCCGCGCGACCTCGTCCTCGCCGGCCTCGCCGTCACGCGCGATGCGGTCCAGCTCTTCCTTGGCGCGGCGGCGCACGTTGCGGACCGACACGCGGGCGTCCTCGGCCTTGCCCTTCGCGAGCTTCACGTAGTCGCGGCGGCGCTCCTCCGTGAGCGCAGGCAGGACGACGCGGATCACGTTGCCGTCGGTCGCCGGGTTCACGCCCAGGTCCGAGTCGCGGATCGCCTTCTCGATCGCGGGCGTCGCCGACTTGTCGAACGGCGACACGAGGATCGTGCGCGCCTCCGGGTTGTTGAACGACGCGAGCTGCTGCAGCGGCGTCGGCGCGCCGTAGTAGTCGACCGAGATCTTCGCGAACATGCCAGCGCTCGCCCGGCCCGTGCGGATCCCCGCGAAGTCCTCCTTGGCGACCTCGATCGCCTTGTCCATCTTGTCCTCGGCCTCGAGGAGGGTGTCGTCGATCACCGGTGCTCCTTGGTTCGGTCTGTCGCGGTTGTGGTCCGTCGTCCGGCCGTCTCGGGCGCCGCGGGCGACGCCGTCGGGCCGGGTCAGCTCGTCGTGAGCAGCGTGCCGATCTTCTCGCCCACGAGGGCGCGCGTCACGTTCCCGGGTTCGTTCATCCCGAAGACACGCATCTCGACGTCGTTGTCACGGCACATGCTCAGCGCCGTCGTGTCCATGACGCCGAGCTCCTGCACGAGCGCGTCCGTGTAGGTGATGTGGTCGAGCTTCCGCGCCGTCGGGTCCGTCCGCGGGTCCGCGGTGTAGACGCCGTCCACGCCGTTCTTGCCCATGAGGACCTCGTCGCAGTGAGTCTCGAGGGCCCGCTGCACGGCGACCGTGTCGGTCGAGAAGTACGGCATGCCGGCGCCGGCGCCGAAGATCACGACGCGGCCCTTCTCCAGGTGCCGGATCGCACGCAGCGGGATGTACGGCTCGGCGACCTGCCCCATCGCGATCGCCGTCTGGACGCGCGTCTTGACGCCCTGCTGCTCGAGGAAGTCCTGCAGCGCCAGGCAGTTCATCACGGTGCCCAGCATGCCCATGTAGTCCGCACGCGCACGGTCGAGGCCCGACTGCGAGAGCTCGGCACCCCGGAAGAAGTTCCCTCCGCCGACGACGATCGCGACCTGGACGCCCTGGGCCACCGCCGCCGCGATCTGGGCAGCCGTCTCCTGGACGACGTCGACCGCGAGGCCGACCTCGCCGCCCCCGAACACCTCGCCCGAGAGCTTGAGGAGGACCCGCCTCCTGGTGGGAGCCTCCTCGGCCACCGCACCGTCCGTCTCGACACCGTCCGTCACGAGCTCACCCGTTCTCTCGTCGTCTGCGCTCGTCCCCGGACGAGCACCCGTCCCACCCTAGCGGCGCTGGTCCGCCGCGCGTCCGCCGGTGCGCACCGAGGCCCGGGCCGCTGCGACAGCGGCGACCCGGGCCCCGGGGTGCACGTACGGACCGTGTGTCGTCGAGCCTCAGCTGCCGACGCGGAACCGGACGAAGCCGAGCAGGTTGCCACCGGTGGCGGCGACGTGCTTGGCGACCGTCGTCTTCGTGTCCTTCGCGAGCGGCTGGTCCACGAGCACGGCGTCCTTGAAGAAGCCGTTCAGGCGACCCTCGACGATCTTCGGCAGCGCGGCCTCGGGCTTGCCCTCGGCGATCGAGACCTCGCGCGCGATCTCGCGCTCCTTGTCGACGACGTCCGCCGGGACGTCCTCGCGGGACAGGTAGCGCGGGGCGAGCGCGGCGATGTGCTGCGCGACGTCCTTGGCGACCGGCTCGGCGGCCTCGTCGGTCGCGACGACGACACCGATCGACGGCGGGAGGTCCTTGGCGGTCCGGTGCAGGTACGTCGTGACCTTGGGGGCCTCGACGCGCGCCACGCGGTTCAGGACGATCTTCTCGCCGAGGGTCGCACCCTGCGCGGCGATCGCGTCGGCGACGGTGCCCTCGCCGGCCGGCGCGGCCAGCGCGGACGCCGCGTCGGTGGCGCCGGCCGCGGCGGCGGCCTCGAGGACGGCGTCGGCCAGCGCGACGAACTTCTCGTTCTTGACGACGAAGTCCGTCTCGGCGTCCAGCTCGATCAGCGTCGCGACCTGGCCGGCGCGGGTGTCCTCGACCTTGACGGCGACGAGGCCCTCGGTGGTCGCGTTGCCCTCGCGCTTGGCGGCACGCGCCAGGCCCTTCTTGCGGATGATCTCGATCGCCTTGTCGGCGTTGCCGTCGGCCTCGTCGAGTGCCTTCTTGACGTCGAGCATGCCGGCACCGGTGCGCTCACGCAGCGCCTTGATGTCAGCGGCGGTGTAGTTCGCCATGGTCATTCCTTCGGCTGGTGGGGTGCCCGGATCGAACCGGGCGGTGCGGGTGGCGGGACGTGCCCGCGAGACGGGGGACGTGCCGCGCACCGGTCACCGGCGCGCGGCACGTCCCGCTGCGTCACTTCGCGTCGGCGTCGCCCTCGGCCGGAGCGGCGCTCTCCTCGGCGGGAGCCTCGGCCGCGGCGGCGTCCTCGGCCGGAGCCTCGGTCGCGGTCTGCTCGGCAGCGGCCTCCTCGGCGGCCGGCGAGTCAGCCGGGGCCTCGGCGACGGCGGTCGCCGCGGCGGCCTCGTCCTGCTCGAGCTGCTTCTCGGCGCCCGCGAGGAGCTCGCGCTCCCACTCGGCCAGCGGCTCGGCGTCGGCGTCGGGGCCGGCCTCCGCGTTCGAGCGGCCCGAGTGGCGCTGCAGCAGGCCCTCGGCGACGGCGTCCGCGACCACGCGGGTCAGGAGCGTCACGGCGCGGATCGCGTCGTCGTTGCCCGGGATCGGGTAGTCGACGACGTCGGGGTCGCAGTTGGTGTCGAGGATCGCGACGACCGGGATCCCGAGCTTGCGCGCCTCGTCGACCGCGAGGTGCTCCTTGTTCGTGTCGACGATCCACACGGCCGAGGGGACCTTGGCCATGTCGCGGATGCCGCCGAGCGTGCGGGCGAGCTTGTCCTTCTCGCGGCGCAGGACCAGGAGCTCCTTCTTGGTCAGGCCCGAGCCGGCGACGTCGTCGAAGTCGATCTCCTCGAGCTCCTTGAGGCGCTGGAGGCGCTTGTGCACCGTGGTGAAGTTGGTGAGCATGCCGCCCAGCCAGCGGTGGTTCACGTACGGCATGCCGACGCGCGCGGCCTGCTCGGCCACGGGCTCCTGCGCCTGCTTCTTGGTGCCGACGAAGAGGATCGACCCACCGTGGGCGACCGTCTCCTTGACGAACTCGAACGCGCGGTCGATGTAGGACAGCGACTGCTGCAGGTCGACGATGTAGATGCCGTTGCGCTCCGTGAGGATGTGGCGCTTCATCTTCGGGTTCCAACGGCGGGTCTGGTGCCCGAAGTGGACACCGCTCTCGAGGAGCTGGCGCATGGTCACGACGGCCATGGCACGTCCTTTCGTCGTGCGCCGCGAGTCCCTCGCTGCGCGCACGGGTTGCGCGGCCTCCCGTCAGGAGGACCGCTGTTCCGGTTGTCGACGCCGGCCGGTCGGCCGTCGTCCCTGGCACCACGCGGCGGGACGCCACCGGCGTCGCCCCGAGGGGGGTCGACCGGAAGACCGTCGCCCACGCCGCAGCCCCGGTGCGACGAGCGCGGGGAGCGTGAGGTGGTGCGCGATGTCATGCGCAGGGCGCATGCGCCGACAAGTCTACCGGATCGAGGGGCCGCGCCGGGCCGCCGCTCCGTGCTGTCCGAGCGTCGTCCACCGGCCCGCACGGCCGCGGTCCGTGCACAGGGACGGTACCGCCCTCCCCGGGGCACCGGGTTCGCCGGGCAGGCTCGGTCCATGCCGCTCCCCCGCACGCTCTCGGCCCGTCGATTCGACTCCCGCCCGCCCGCCCGCCGGTCGGCCGCCCTGGTCGCGCTCGTCCTGGTCCTCGCGACCGGCGCGTCGGACAGCGGACCGGCGGCCGCCGAGGCACCGGGGGTCGGAGCCGCCCACGCGTCGGGCGCGGGTGGCGACCCGGCCCCGGCGCCCGACGCGCGCTACCGCGTGCCGGTGCCCGGCGCCGTCGTGCGGGCGTTCGACCCGCCGGCCGTGCGCTGGGGCTCGGGACACCGCGGCGTGGACCTCGCGGCGAGCGCGGGCGACGTGGTCCGGGCGCCCGCGGCCGGCGTGGTCGCGTTCGCGGGCACGGTCGCCGGCCGGGGCGTGCTCACGGTCCTGCACGACGACGGCCTCCGCAGCTCGTTCGAGCCCGTCACCACGACCCTGCGCGTCGGCGACCGGGTGGCCCAGGACGACGCCGTCGCCACGCTCGACGAGCCCGGGGCCGGCGGTCATTGCCTGCCGGCGTCCTGCCTGCACTGGGGCGTCCGCCGCGGCAAGACCTACCTGGACCCGATGGCGCTCGTCGCGACCGACCCGATCGTGCTCCTGCCGGTGTCGTGAGCCGGCACCCTGTCAGGCAGCCGCGGGGGTCTGCGCCGGCGAGCGCCTGACGGCTCGCCGCTCACGCCCGAGGAAAGGCCTGGGCGTACGACGACCGCAGCCGCTCCGCGCTCACGTGGGTGTACCGCTGCGTCGTCGCGAGGCTCGCGTGCCCCAGGACCTCCTGGACGCTGCGCAGGTCCGAGCCGCCCTCGAGCAGGTGGGTCGCGGCGGTGTGCCGCAGGGCGTGCGGAGCGACGTCGGGCACGCCTGCGCCCTCGGCCAGACAGTGCACGGCCTCGCGCGCGCGCCGCTGGTCCCACCGGCCCCCGCGATCGCCGAGCAGCAGCGCAGGTCCGCTCGTCGCTGTCGCGAGCGCCGGACGGCCCGCCCCGAGCCACCGCTCGACGGCCCGCGCGGCGGGCACGCCGAACGGCACGACGCGCTCCTTGCGCCCCTTGCCGAGCGCCCGCACGGTCCGGGTGGTCAGCTCGAGGTCGTCGACGTCCACCGAGACGAGCTCGCCGACCCGCAGGCCCGTCGCGTAGAGGAGCTCGACCGTCACCCAGTCGCGCAGGCGCGCGGGTTCGCCGTCGGCCGCGAGCGCCTGCGCATGCTCGACGAGCGCACGTGCCGCGTCGATCGACAGCACCTGCGGCAGGTGCCGGTCGACCTTGGGCGAGCCGAGGCGCGACGCGGGGTCGGTCGTCGTGCGGCCCGTCCGGTGCGTCCACGCGAAGAACGCTCGCGCGGCGGCGCTGCGCCGCGCGAGCGTCGAGCGGGCGTGCCCGGTCGCGGCGAGGTCGGCGAGCCAGGCCCGCAGGAGCGTGAGGTCGACGTCCTGGGGCTCACGTGCCCCGTGCCCGACGGCGAACGCGGCGAGGCCCGCGACGTCGCCCGCGTAGGCGCGCGCGGTGTGCGCACTGGCACCGCGCTCGAGGTCGAGGTGCCGGACGAACGCCTCGATCGCGTCGTCGAACGCCGGCGTCCGCGGGCTCGGCACCGACGGGTCGAGCGCCGTGTCGTCGCGTGCGTGCGGTGCGGTCACGTCCCCAGGGTCACGAAGTCTCCGGCTCGGGGCAAGGCGCCGCGCGGGCCGTGGACGGGCACCGCGCAGAACGCCCTCCCCGGACACGGCCCGCGCCGCGTGCGCTACCGGTTGCCGCTCGACGCCCGCCTCCACGAACCCGCCTCCTGGACGGCGAACCCCGCGAGCTCGAGCAGCCCGAGCGCGCCGCGCGTCTCGTCGAGCGCGAGCCCGGCGGTGCGGGCGATCGACGCGACGTCGGCGGCGCGACGCAGAGGCAGGGCGTCGAAGAGCCTCCGCCCCACACCGTCGAGGCCGTCAGGGGTGCCGGCGCCGGACGCCGTCCCGCCGCGAGCCCGGTCGCCCGACCCTCCGTCGGGGAGCCCGTCGCCGACGGGCAGGGCCAGCTCGGCGACCTCGTCGACGTCCGTCACGCACACGGCGGCGCCGTCGCGCAGCAGCCGGTGGCACCCGGACGACGCCATCGACGTGACCGGCCCGGGCACGGCACCCACCGGCCGCAGGAGCTCGGCGGCCCGGGCGGCCGTCGACAGCGCCCCGGAGCGCCAGGCCGCCTCGACGACGACCGTCGCCCGCGCCGTGGCTGCGATGAGCCGGTTGCGCAGCAGGAACCGCACGCGGCTGGGCACCGAGCCGGGCGGCACCTCGCCGACCACCGCGCCGCCGGCGTCGAGCACGCCCCGGAGCAGGTCGGCGTTGCCCGCCGGGTAGAGCCGGTCGATCCCGCCCGCGAGGTAGGCGACGGTCGTCCCGCGGCCCGCGAGCGCCGCCCGGTGCGCCGCCGCGTCGATCCCGTACGCGCCGCCCGACACGACCGTGACGCCGCGGCTCGCGAGCCCGTGCGCGAGCTCGGCGGCGACGTGTCGCCCGTACTCGGTGCACGCGCGGGCGCCGACGAGCGCGACGGAGCCCGCGGACGCTCCCCCGAGGTCCGGCTCGCCGCGCACCCACAGGCAGTGCGGCGCGAGGACGCCGAGGTCGTCGAGGGCACGCGGCCACCGCGGGTCGCCAGGCAGGAGGAGCGTGCCCCCGAGCAGATCGAGAGAACGCAGCTCGCGGCGCGGGTCGAGGCCGCGCGTCCGCGGCGCCCAACGCGACACCGCACGCAGGAGCCGGGCGGGGGCGAGCTCGTCGGGCAGGCCGGGGCGGGCACCGTGCAGGCGCCGTATGGCGCGCTCCGCGACGTCGGGTCCGGCCGCGGCGTCGAGCACCCAGGCCAGCGCGGCGTCCGCGCCGAGCGCCCTCACGAGGTGACCCGCGGCCGGGTCGGCCGGCTCGGCCAACCGGCTCCACGCGGCTGCGACCACCCGGGGGTCGTCCGTGTCGACCATCGCGTGCGCGTCAGCCACGGTGACCCCGCGTCCGCAGGGCGAGGGCCCGCCCGACGTCGGTGCGTCCGGGGGCGTCCCGGCCGGCGAGATCGGCGAGCGTCCACGCGAGCCGGAGCACGCGGTCCGCGCCGCGCAGGCTGATGCTGCCCCGCTCGAGCGCCCGGTCGACGTCGACGAGGAGCTCGCGGTCGGCACCGAGCCGTTCGCGCAGCCATGCCCCCGGCACCTCGCCGTTGAGCGTCCACGGCGTCCCCCGGAGCCGGTCGGCGGACGCGGCGCGCGCCGCCGCGACCCGGGCGGCGACGGCCACGCTCGGCTCGCCCCGCTGGTCGCGGTCGACCGCACTGACGCGCGGGAGCTCGACCTGGACGTCCACGCGATCCAGCAGCGGGCCGGACAGCCGCGCGAGGTACCGGCGTCGCTCGATCGGGGTGCACGTGCAGTCCAGGCCCTTGCCGACGGCCTTGCCGCACGGGCAGGGGTTGGCGGCGAGCACGAGCTGGAACCGTGCCGGGTAGCGCGCGGTGCCCGCGGCCCGGTGGATGACGATCTCGCCGTGCTCGAGCGGCTGGCGCAGCGTCTCGAGGACGCGCGACCCGAAGTGGGGCACCTCGTCCAGGAACAGGACGCCGCGGTGCGCGCGCGAGGCTGCCCCGGGGCGCGGGAGCCCCGAGCCTCCGCCGACGACCGACGCGGGCGTCGCCGTGTGGTGCGGGTCCTCGAACGGCGGCCGCCGCAGCAGCCCGTCGGCGGCGTCGAACGTCCCGGCCACCGAGTGGATCGCCGTCACCTCGACGGCCGCGGCCTCGTCGAGGTCGGGCAGGATCCCGGGCAGGCGGGACGCGAGCATCGTCTTCCCGGCCCCCGGAGGCCCGACCATGAGCAGATGGTGACCCCCGGCGGCCGCGACCTCGAGCGCCGCCCTCGCCTCGGTCTGGCCCAGGACGTCCGCGAGGTCGCCGCCGGACCGGACCGGCGGGCGCTGCGCGGCAGGGCCGTCGTCGGGCGGCTCAGGGAGCTCGTCGAGGTCGGCGCCGTAGTGCGCCGCGAGCTCGGCCAGGTGCCGGACACCCAGCACGTCGGCCCCCGGGACCAGCCGCGCCTCGTCGGCGTCCTGGGCGGGGACCACGACGCGCCGGTACCCGGCGGCGACGGCCGCAGCGACCGCGGGCAGCACCCCGCGCACCCGGTGGACACGCCCGTCCAGGCCGACCTCGCCGAGGTGGACGACGTGCTGCGGTCGGACGTGGTCGATGAGCCGCGCCCCCGCGAGCATGGCGACGGCGATCGCGACGTCTAGGAGCAAGGGACGACACTTCTAGATGTCACGGGGCGACGCGAACCGCCCTCCACACAAGCAAAGCCCACGACGACGAGGGCTCGGACGAAGGAGCACGACCATGACCACCACGACCACGAACGAGACGATCGGCGCTGGAGCCCCGCGTTGGGCGCACCACGCCACCGAGGACTTCTACGAGACCGAGGACTTCGCGCCTGACGACTTCCCGGTGCGCGTCGTCGGTGCGCGCCTGATCGACGAGCCCGACGCGCGGCCTCGGGTCGAGATCCTGCCGGCCACTCCCAACGAGATGACGGCACCCGAGGCACGTAGCCTCGCCAAGGCGCTCATGAAGGCCGCCGCCGCCATCGACGGCAGCCAGGTGAGCGTGACTGACAGCATCGCCTACGCGAACCGTCTCGTCGGCCTTCCCGAGGACTGCAACTCCCCGAGCGAGTTCGAGAGCGCCTGCCAGGCGGTCGGACGCAAGCCCTCGGACGTGTGGCGCGAGGTCGAGCGTTGGGTCGGCATGGGTTGGCGCTGAACGATGCCCTTCGCCGACCTCAAGAGCCGTGGGGTCCCGACCGCCCGGCGTGAACTCATCGAGAACATCCGCGCCGTCTGCATTGAACGCGACGTCCGGCAGCTCGAGCTGGCTCTCTCGTGCGGGCTCGACCCCACGGCCCTGTCGGTTCGGATGCTCGGCGAGGTCGCGTTTGAGCCGGATGTCATCGTGGACGTGGCAGCAGCGCTCTGCGTACCCGTCGAGAGGCTCACGGAGGGCCTGTCGTAGAACGAAGGCCCCCGCAGATGAGTCTGCGGGGGCCTTCGTGTCGGCGCCTACGCGCGCGAATAAGCGGGTACAAGCCGGTCACGAAAAACCGAACGCGCGAACCCGTTAGGGCAATACTCATCGCCGTGGAGGACCACCGGTCGACCATCATCGATGATCTGAACCAGCTGCTCGCCAGCGTCGGTCTGAAGCCGAACCATCTTGTAACGCGGAGCTGCTACCAGGGTTTCAGGCACTGCTTGCATGATGGCGCCACTGACGGAACAGCGGTAGACGTCGCCAACTTTGGTCGTAGTCAACCATGCATCTTCGACCTTGTCATGGATATCGCAATGCGCTCTGACTTGCTTGGGTGCTTGTTGAATCATGATCTTCACCTCCAATCTTCGTCCGCAGGAGCTGACGGGCCACCCGGCAGCGAGTCAATTAGTAGCACGCGCGGAGGATTGGCGGTAGCCCTTGTACACGGTTATCGAACGGCGGGAGGTCGTCGACCGGCGTTCGCTCGGGCTGGGGTGCGGCGGGGAAAGTTGCCGGGCGCTGCTGACCACGGGAGTTGATGGCACACTCTCGTTGCATGGCCACCCCGGTCCCAGATGACCTGCTCCGGATCGCACAGTACGTCGGCCTCGCTGAAGACGCTGGCTATCCGCTCTCGGAACGCCAGCTGTGGACATACGCTGAGACGCCGCTGCCGCGTAGGACGACAGACCTCGCGCGACTTGGGATCTTCGGGGGCCGCGGCGCCCTTGTGGACGCGGTGCCGTACATGCGCCGAGTCGGCTGGATCTTGACCCTGGAGGATGGCACCGTGCGGCTCACTGCGCTCGGTCGGGCCGTCGCGAAGTCTGGGACGACCGGCGTCCTGGCCGAGGCGCCGGCGCCAGTCGGCCTCGTGATCCTCTCGCCGGACGACCCACTGAACCTGGCGACTCTCACGCGCTCGATCGCGGGAGCGGGCGCAGGAATGCTTGTCGATCCGTACTTTCAGGACGACATGTTCGAGTGGCTCATGAGTTCGACGTCGATCGATCGTGTACTGCTCGGGCGCAAGGCGACCAAGCTCGGCAGCTTGCCGTTCATCGCCGGCGCCGCGGCCAAGATGGGGCGCGGGCTCTCGGTTCGGTACCTGCCACCTGATCGGATGCACGACCGCTACCTCGTCGCCGAGAACGGCGACCTATCGATGATCGGCGCGTCGTTGAACGGCGTGCACCGCAACGACACCGCCATCATGCGCGTGCCAGCGCCAGGCGCCGCGACCATCAAGCGGCGTCTGGCGAACCTATGGGACCAGGCGATGCCGGTCGAACCCAAGTCATCACTGACCGAGTGAGGGGCCGCCGGGCCGTCACCGGAGCGCTCCTCGTCTTGGGATCGTCCGATACACGTCTTCTGCCCGCAGCCAGAAGAGCTGCTCCGACTTCGGGTCCTCCCCGTCAGCCAGCCACAGCACCAGCACGCGCCCCTCGGCCCAGCGGATCGCCCGCGCCGGCACCAGCTCCTCCCGCTCGTGGAACAGTAGCCGCACGATCACGGGGATGTTGCCCTGGGGTCGGGTCGGGATGCGCCACGGCTTGTCCTCGTTAAGCGGACGTCGCAGTTCGAACACATGTTCGAGCCAACCGGGTCGCCCGCGTGGTGCGGCTGCTCGCTAGAGGTCCACTAGACATCGACGGGGGCGGCCGGGTCCTCAGGCGCGTCGCCACCCAAGCGCTCGATCCGGTCATGCTGCCGAGCAATCAAGAACGACGCATCCACCTCGACGTCATCGAGGAGCCACCATCGACCAGACTTTTTGCCAAGTATCCCTGACACTGTGAACGGGAGCCGGTGGCGATGCGCATATATCGCCCAGTTGTAGTCATTTCCCGAGAGGGTCACTCCGACCTTCTTGACGCTCCCGCGAACGTCGGCCTGAATGATGACGTCGCCTTCCTCTTCGCCCGCCGCACGCGTGTCGCGCGAGAGACCGATGACAGGGCCAACAACATCGGTGTTTGCGGGCACGCCAGCGGATCGAGCGAACCTCTCAATAACACGGGGGGCCCGCTCAATCGCCGTCGGGGTGAAGATAACGGGTTCTTCCGAAAGTCCCTCATGCGGAAGGGCGGAGGTCCAAGAGAAACGCATGTCAACCCGAGCCCCGCCCGAGTCTGTCGCAATCTCCTCAATCGCTTCGACGATCGGAGCTGTCATGCCAGACTCCCGTGCTTCCTCGAACTCGACGAAGTCGTCAGAGTGATCAAGGTGGCGGCGCGTCACCGCGAGGCTCCGAGATAACGTGGTCATCACACGTCGCGAAAAGTCAATGGTCGGCTCGTCGGCCCGCCCCTCGCGGCGGGTCACGCGATTAGCCGCGGCGGGACCCTCCCGCTCAGGAGCGCCAGGATCATCCGCGCCGTGTCCGATGTCGTCATCGTGAAGCCGGGCCGCAATAGTGATGATGAAGCTGCCACGCTTGGTGTGCCCCATTCGCAGGTCATCGTCGAGAAAGTTTCGGACCCGTTCAGACGTGCGCCCGGTGCCCTTGGCCAAAGGGTTCGCGGTGACGATCGCGGCTGCCTTCATCATCTTCTCGATGGAATCGATCAACCCGCTTGCTTGGCGAAGCGGAATCGTGCCATCGGCACTGTCTCGCGCGATGCGAACAAAGAACAAGTCAGCCCGAATCGCACTGACACGCTCCGCAAGCTCCCCCATCGAAATGGCGTAGACCCGTGACAGCGTAGACGCAGTCTCCTGTAGTCGCCGACTAAAGTCGGGCGCATCCCGGTCGGTCGGGATGTGGACATACTCTAGGCTCCGCCCGACCCCCGAATCATGGACCCAAGTCTCCATGAATGAGCGTCGCGAATGGAGTGCCCAGGCCTCTGTTCCGAGGAACTGGGAGATGGCGCGCGGTGTTAGAACGTCCTGGAACTCGACAAGTTCCCGCTGCACCAAAGTCACTCGTCCCACCTCCAACGAGCCGCTTGTTCTATAAGATCTCGCATCGAGACTGGGTCCAGACGGTTAGATCGCGGTATGTGCAGCACTTGCGACTTCTTGCCGTCCGGGACGGGCGGGATGTCCTGACCGCGCAGATAGTAGGCGTGGCAGCGAGCGAGAAGGCCCTCGTCGTGCCTGTTAAGCCAGTGTCCCGGAAGCTCGGGGACGGTTACTACACAGAAGGCGCCCATCAGTGCCCTGTTAGGGCGGGACAGAAGCTCGCATGTTCGTCGATCCAGCTTCCATGCCAGATGATCGACGCGTTCCACACGGCGTTGACCCGTGCACTTGAGTTGGAGGTCAAAGCCGGGGCTTGCCATATATGGATCGAAGTTATGAATGGAGCGGATCGTTCCGTCGTAACCGTCGTAGTCCGTCCCCCACTCGCCCACGTCGAGTCCGGCCGCGGAGGCGATCATCTGGATGACGCCCTTACTCAGGCGCTCCTTGAGTGCCGAGACGGGGATGTCGTCGGCGAACAGGTCGTGGGTGGGACTCCCCAGCGAAGTCTCGACGGACATGGCAGGAGGCTACACGGGGCCGGGACGCGCCTCCGCGCGGCCCGCCTGCCGAACAGCGCCCAGTTCGGGTGAATTCTTGACGGCGTCGTCGCCTCGGGCCTCCTCCCGTGCGCCCTGCTGGCTAGCCCGTTCCAGGCGGCACGCTCGACACCGCCGGCGCCCGTCCGCGAACCGGTACGTGTTCTCGGGAGTGTATTCGTGGTTGTTCGGGCAATGGGTCTTGGATCGTTGCCAGTCCGAGCCGTCGCGCCGCTCGGTCGACCCGTGACGGGAGACGCGCCTGTAGTGGGCGTTGCACATGCCCCTCACTTTCGCCGGCGTCTCGCAGCCCTCGACGGTGCATGTCCAGGCAGCGACAGGGACGTGTTCGTCGTAGGCACGGATGGTGCGGCGGATCTCGTCCGCCTGCTCGGCCGTGAACAGCCACTCCCCCTCCCAGCGACGCCATCGGCGTCGCTGGGCGATCTTGCTGATCCGGTGCGGGTCCACTCCTAGCTCGTCCGCGAGCTGACGTGTGGTCCACATGGCGGACGATCTTGCCACACAGCGACGACCGGGGGGGTGGCGTAGATGACGAACGTCATGCGTCACCCCTTCCGCAACAGGTTTGCCCTGGCGATCGCACGCCGGCGAACCGACTCGGCCTCCTGGAACGCCGCGCGCTCGTCACGAACCACGAGGTTCTCGATGTGCACGCCCGCCAGGTTCGCAAGTTGCTCGTCCGTGAACACCATCTCCGGCTTGCCCGTGTGGTTCGCCACGAGCGACGTCCCCGTCGGCAGCACGCCACCCTTGTCGTACAGGGTCGGCGGGACGCTGCCGAGCACACCGCCGTCCTTCATCGCCCAGTGCACGTGGTTGTAGTGCTGGGCCACGATGGACGCCGGGGGCATCGCGCGCTTGTGGTCCCACCAGATCTGGTTGGCACCCATCGGGGAATACAGGAGTTGATACGACCGCGTCCCGTACGCCTTGTTGAAGGTGTTCCAGATTTGCGGCAGCGTGTACCCGTTGCCTGCGCCGAAGTCGACCGCACGACCAGCCGCGTGGAGCGACGGATAGCCCGTCACCGACACCGAGCCCGGACGCAGATCCGAGGTGACCCGGACGCCCGGCATGAGCTGCTGGGCGATCTGCTCCATCTTGCGGTAGCCGAGGAACGGACCCGACGCCAGGTCGAGACGGTTGCCGTTGCCGACGAGCCCGCCGGCCTTCGACGGGTCACCGCCACCGCCAGCCTTGAAGAAGCCGCTGAGCTTGCTCTTAAGCCCGTCGAAGACCTGGCCTGGCAGTTGCCCGACGATCTTGCCGAGGTTGCCACCGCCGATCTGGGAGAGCTTGGCGAGCGGGTTCCCGAAGTGGCCGAGGATCGCCTTCCATGCGTCCTTGAAGGGCATCGTGGCGAGACTCGCTGCCCCGTGCCACAACTTGGACCAGCCGGACCCGATTGTGTCTGTGATGCCGTCGAGCCATCCCCCATCGGCGAACCTGGTCAGACCGTAACCGAACCTGGAAGCCACCTCCGACAGGATCGAGGTCGAACGACGCCGCTTGGCCGCGCTCAGCGGGATGTACGCCTCGCCACCCGTCTCCGGCTCAGCCCACAGACGCATCGAACCAGCCGGCGCGATCTGCGCCCTGTGATCCTCGGTGCCGTTCGCGTAGGCGACCGTCTTTGCAGGATCCAACGTCAGGTCGGTGAGGTGCACAGCCTTCGCAACCGTGTTCCACCACTTGCGGATGCCGTTGTTGTAGACCGTGTCGATCACGAAGTTGATCGGCTTGGCGGCGACGGACTTCAGGCCGTCCCAGATCTTGCCGATGCCTGTCTTTGCGGTCGAGAAGGCGTCCTTGATCTTGCTGACGCCCGTCTTGAACGGGGTGAAGATGTGCTTGGAGATCCAGTCCCAGTCGTTCTTCAGGATCGTGCGAAGGGCCGACCAGACGTCACCGATGCCGCTCTTGGCCTTGGAGAACGCGCCCTTGACCGCATCGACGCCCGTCTTGATGGGCGAGAAGACGTGGTCGCTGATCCACGTCCACCCGTTGCGGAGAGCGGTTCGCAGACCAGTCCAGCCGTCCTTGAGGTTCTGGATGCGGTCCGCGAAGAAGTCCTTCACGGCCTTGAAGCCGGTCTTCATCGGGGAGAAGACATGGTCGCTGATGAACTGCCAGCCAGTCTTGAACGCGTCACGAACCGCGAAGAACGCCGTCTTGAGTGCAGGGAACGCGGTCTTGGTGAACCAGTCGACGACCGTCTTCGCGGTGTCCTTGACCAGCCGGAACGCAGCCTGAACGATCTTCCGGAACGTCTCGGAGTGCTGGTAGGCGTAGACGAGCCCCGCCACCAGGAGCCCGATGGCCGTGATGACCAGGCCGATCGGGTTCGCGTTCATCGCCAGGTTCAGCGCGAGCTGCACCAGGCGCCACGTCTTCATGGCCGCAACGACGCCGAGGATGCCGGACGTGATGGCCGTGATGACGCCCGGGTCCAGCGACTTGAGGATGGTCGCAAAGACGGTGATGGCACCGAGCGCGGGACCGGCGAGCGGCAGGAGCCCCTTGACGAGGTTCACCACCGCACCGGCGAGCTGCTTGACGAGCTGCCAGACCTTCGGCCCCTCGGTCTTGATGTAACCGAGGAACGACGTGAAGCCCTTGGACTGCCCGATGTTCGCGAAGCCCTGCGACACCCGGATGAGCCCCTGGGTGAGCCCGCGTCCGGTCAGCGGGACGACAGCCTCGACCAGGGACGCGAAACCCTTGCCGATGTTCACGATGACCGGACCGAGGGCGGCGAACAGCGGGCCGGCGATGGACGCGAGCACCGAGATGAAGTGCCCGAAGCCGTCCGACTTGAGACCCTTGCCGATGGCCGTGAACATCGCCGTGAGCCCTGCACCCATCGCGGTGATGAGCGGCTTGAGCTTCGGCAGGACTCCTTCGAGGATCTTCATGCCCAGAGTCAGCGGGCCGAGAATCGCCTTGTCGTTCTGCTTCTCGAACTTGCCAACCGCCGCCGAAAACGCGGACTTCTCCTCCACGAACGCACCCGTGGCCCCGGTCAGGGAGGCATTGAGCGCATCGATCTCGGCGCGGTACTCCTTGATCTTCGCCTTGTTCGCATCCGTCTTCGGCCCAGCCTCGGCCGTGTCCAGCTTCTTCTGAACCTTGCCAATCTCGTCCGTCGTCTTCTTGATCCGGTCGATCGAGTCCTTCGCGAAGATCGCGAACAGGCCGCCACCTACCGTCGCCGCAGCAAGCGGGGCGGTGAGTGCCGCAGCAAGACCAGCCGTCGCACCCGCAACTGGGATCAGCGCCGGACCAAGAGCCAGCACCGACGTCAGCAGCCCACCAGGTCCGCGTGACGTGCTGCTGAGCGCAGCCATCTTCGCCTCAGCCGCGCCCGTGTCCGCGTCCACGTTGATGGTCGCGTCACGGTTGTGCGCTGCCTCGTCGATCTGCGCGTTCGCCTCAGCGGTGTCCGCGTCCACGTTCACCGTGGTCGTGCGGCCAGACGTCAGGCGCTGGATCTCGGTGCGGAACGCTTCGGCGTTGCCGACCATGAGCCGGACGTCGGCGTTGAGGTTCTTGAGCTTTGCTTTCGTGTCAGCGGCGAAGCGGGTCGCGACGGGGAAGAGGTTGACGCCGACCGAACCGACAGTGATCAGGCCCATGAGGCCCCCTCGATGACGGCCTGGGCCTCCGTCAAGGCGGCGTCGGCGAGGATCGCGTCAGCCGCCTCACGGAGCGCCTGCTCGGCGATGGCAGGGTTTCCGTCCGCCTGAGCCGTGGCGAGCGCCGAAAGGACGTTCGTCAGGTATGTAGCCGCATACCCGAGCTGCGGGACGCTCTCTGCGGCGTTGACTGCTTCGATCAGGGCCGAGTCGCTGTCGAGTGACGCCAGGATCATGCGGCGAGCGAGTACGACGCCGCTGGCGGCCTGGTGGGGGTTGTCATCCATCGGGGTGCTCCGTTCGGGCATGACAAAGCCCCGTGGGCCGAGGTCCGACGGGGCTGGGGGGTGCGTGGGAAGAGGTGCTATTCAGCGGGGGCGCAGCCGGGTCACGACACGTCTCCCAACCGGGAGGCGACGCTACGGTCGTCGAGTTGCCCGGTGGCAGTGAGCCGACGCATCTCGGCGTAGTACTCGGTCATCGGGTCCGGGAAGTCGGACACTTTCGACTCGGACGCCGAGAGCGAGCCGGTGACCGGGTCGTACTCCCACACGGCTTCCGGGTCTCTCGGTTCCCAGCCGTGCTGTCGGGACATCTCCTCGCGGCGCCACTGCTTCCACGTGCCCTCGTCGCGCGACGTGATGAGCGCTTCATCGACGGCCTGGGAGCTGAGCAGGATGACGTTCCCGGCATCGAGGTCCGCGAGTCTCTCGAGGTCGCCGTTCGGCCTCCACGGGGACGTCCTGAGGGCCTGAGCGCGTAGCCCGTCACCGATCGACGGCATGAACCTGCGTCCTGCGCGGCCTCCTGGGCGGCGCGCCATCACACGCCCCCGTAGTGGCGGGCGAGCGCGGCACGCCTGGCAGAGGTCGACGTCGTGCGGCCACCGCGACCCGTCGCAACGGCGGGATCCTCGAGGCCGATCTTGCCGAGCAGCGTCGCGATCTGGGCTCGGGACCGGCGCGCCTCGGATAGCAGGGGGTGCGCGACCAGCTGGCCCTGTGCGCCGCGAACGACCATCGGAGCGTCGATGAGCGCGACGTCGATGTCCGCGAGCATGTCGGCCTCTCGGCACGCCGCACGGAGCCACTCAAGCTCTCGTTTGTCGAGTTGGAGGCCGTCTTCTGCCACTTGACCGGCGATTTCGCGCCACAGACGGCGCCCTTCCGACCCCAGTCCGCGGGGCGCTTTCGTTGCAATCATTGGGATCTGGCCTCCTCGGGCCTAAGTGTTCGAGCGCGCGTCTCGCACGCAGGAGGGGAGCGCCTATACCTAGTTGGGTCAGCCAGGAGGGCGGGATGGGGGACCTACCCCCTACCTATGTCCGATGCCCGCCGTTCCGACCGTTGGAAAGCGTGCGCGATCGGACTCGACTCGCCGCCCTCGTCACCGCATGAACGGCGCGGGGCTGGACTGGAGATCGCCGAGCACGCTTGGCACCGCGACTCGCAGCGTCACCTCGAGTGCCGGAATGCCACGCTGCGGCTGGCTCACCCTCGCGTAGGCCCGACGGACGTCCCTCAGTCCGGTGTCGGAGGTGATGCCGTCGAGCTGGGACGACACGAGCGACGGCCACGTGCTCATAGCCATGTCGGCACCGCGCGACGCGAGGTAGTCGTCAGGCCAGTGCGAGGAGGCGAGCACCCAGGTCGTCAGGTCGTCACCGTCAGCGACCGCTCGGCCGAGCAGGTCACCGAGGCGCCTGGCGAGGTCGTCGCCGTTGGCGCTGACGGGATCGAGCACCATCCGCAGGTCCGCCTTGATGCCGGCGAGGCGTGCCTCCTGGATGGCGTCTTCTGGCTGAGGGCGAGGGGGGTAGGCAGCAGCGCGCAGGACGTCGAGCACACGGGCTCCCGCGCTCACGGCTGAGTCAGCCAGTCCGTTGATGTTGGACCGGGCGGTGTCGACGAGTTGGCCGACCTGCCGTGACTTGGCCTCCGGTGTCAGGTCGCGGTTCGTCGCCACGGCCAGGATGTCCGTGGCGGCACTCGAGAGTGCCGTTTCCATCTGAGAGATCAACCCTGGTACCGGAGCCCAGGCGAGACCGGCCTGACGAAGCGCCTCCTTGCCACGGTCCGTGGAGGGGTACGACGTGGGTGCATCCGGAAGCGCGCCGCTCACGGTGTTGATCACTGTCGCGCTCACCTGTCGTAGCGCGTTGAGCATGGGGCTGGTCACCTGCTGTGCCATCGTCAAATTCCCTTCGAGTCGATGAGCCACCGTCCGGAGAACTTGCGGGCGGGGAGTGTCTGGGCGCGTGCTCGCTTCGTGATTGCCTGGTCGGAGATACCCAGGAGAGTCGCGGCTTGCCTGACTGATATCCATCGTCCCGCGGCGGGCTCGTCCTTCTCCAACTCGGGTTGTTTCTCCGCAACCATCGATGAGAGAAGGGCAACCCTTCTCGCAGAGTCGACAAAGGGCACCGCTGAAGGGGCTGGGAGTTGTCTCCGATACACCCGGACGGCGTTGGCTTGGTCGACGATCGCGGCCAGCTCGAGGAGCGCGTCTGGATCGGTGGCAACCAAGACCGGCCGACCGGCGCGCCATTCGACCAGAAAGCTGCCTGCTGCGGCGTTCACGTGGAATCTCGAGACGTCCGACGCGCCGCGGTCGCCGCGCCGCATGATCGGCATCGTGTGACCTGCCATCCGCGCATGGGCTCGATGCGGATGATGACGGGGCGCGTGCAGTCGCCTCGGTGCGGGAGGTCGGCCGGTGCTGGCGTCGGGTCGACGTCGACCGCCTGGGGCTCGCTGAGAGTGATCTCGGGTTGGGTGGTCGGTGCGTGGCGCAGGGTTCGGCTGTGGTGTCTCATGCCTGCGCCTCCTCGAAGTCGTCACAGGTGCAGCCCGTTGCGTGGCAGTGCTCGCCCGGGCCGATCCACCAGCGTTCGGCGTGCAGGCGCAGGACGTGGCCGCACCGGCACATGGCGAGGGTGTGAGCGCCCATCAGAACAACCGCCCTTCCCTCTCGTGGTCCTCGCAGACGCGCACGGCCATGTCGACGGCCAGCTCGACCGCCGCGAAGGGGTCGCCGTCTCCCGACACCTCGAGCAGTTCGGCAGCGCGGAGAACGGCCGCGTACATGACGGGCCAGGTCGCCGCTGCGCCCCGCCGCCGGATCTCGAGCGCGACGTACTCCTCGTAGATGCAGCTCGGGGCGAACGGCTTGGTGGTGGGCATCAGTCCGGCTCCTTCGCGAGGTTGATCACGGCGTCGACGGCCGAGAGGTCGGGATCTGCCACCTGCGCCGCGTTCACGCGGCGCTGGGTGGCCTCGAGGCCGAACTTGGCGACTGCGGACTTCATCGCGTCTTCGTAGTCGGCGAGCCTCTGCTCAGGTGACTTACTCACCTCAGGCGAGATGACTGGATCACTAACAGGGTCTCTTAGAGCGTTATTCACGTGGCTTGGCGGTAGAACTCGAGGTTGACGATCATGTGGATCACGCTTGGTAGTTCGGTCAGGCGTCCGCGGTAGCCGGCGGACAGGGTCTTCCACTGTTTGAGCAGCGCGATGGTGCGTTCGACCGGGGCGCGCAGGGACGAGATGTGACGGTTGTGCTCGCGGTCCGCGTCGGTGCGGGGCGCGCCCCTGGTCTTGCGGCGCGGGGTCAGGCGGGTGTGCTTGACGTAGGCGGTGTCGGCCAGGACCGCGACCGTGCGGCGCGTGCGGGCGGCGGTGATCTGTTCGGCCCAGCCGACCTCGTCCAGGGCGCGGGAGTCGTGCCGTGATCCGGGCACGGGGGCCGAGACGTCGGCCAGGGTGCCGTCGAAGAACGCGGCGACCTGGACGCCGAGGGCCTGCTTGCGGTGCTTCGCGTTGAAGTTGGTCGTGCCGGTGCCGGCCCTGTTTCCGGTAGGGATCGGGGTGCCGTCGATCAAGACCGTGCCGCGTTCGAGGGCGTCGCGCAGGTGTCGACGGTCCATCGCGGTGACCTGCCCGATGATCGGCATCAGGTACCGCCAGATCCGCGAGACGGTGGGCTGGGCGATCCCGAACAGGTCCCCGGTCAGCTGTTGGGCCAGGTTGTGACGCACCTTGATCAGGATCATCGTGACGGCGCGTCCGAACCCGAGCTCGAACTCGTACCGCTCGGGTCGGGGTCGGCCGGTGTGGACCTGCCAGGCGCGGGCGATCAGCTCGGTCGTCTGGGCGGGGGTCAGCCCGCACGTAGAGTGGTAGCGCATCGGTCCTTCGTTCGTGCTCGATCCTGGCGTAGACAACCTGGATCAAACCGGACGCGAGGACCGTTGCGCTACTTGCCTGAACTTGACCCTGACCAGCACCGACGCAGGTCAGGCGCCAGCAGCCACACGACCCGACCACAGCCGCTGAATAACGCTCTTACAGGTTGGAGTGCGCGTGGGCGCGCACCATTCTTGCTGGATTCGCGCACCATTCCGCGCTCAGGCGCGCACCATTCCTCGGATTCGGTGCGCTCTGGCGCGCGGCATTCGGTGCGCGTGGGCGCGCACCATTCACCGGAGTAGGCGGCGAGGTCGGGCAGCTCGAACGTCGTCGCTCGGCCGGGTTGAGTGAAGCGCAGGTGCCCCCGTCGGTCGACGCCAATGGGAACACGGACCTCGAGACCCACGGCCGCGAGCTGGCGGTAGATGCGACTGAGCGAACGGGGTGAGACACCGACATAGCCGGCGAGGGCTTCGGCAGACCAGTAGCACTGGCGCGCGTTCCACCTCCCGTGCTTCTTCTCACTTGCGCGGTCTGCAACAGCCAGGAGTACGAGACGTTCGGCGGGCTCGAGGGTGGGGCCGTCGGTCAGGAACTTGGAGACCTCGACGAGAAGGCGCGCTCCCATCACCGACCACCGCTCGCACGCTGAACGTCGACGTTCCAGGCAGCGGTCTCGCCGGTTCTGTCGGTGTGGTCGAGGGTGCGCCCGTGTTCCAGGTCGGCAGTGAGGACCCCGTGAGCCGCGATCGCACGTGCCGTCATCCGGTGGGCGTCGCGGGCAGAGATTCCCCGGGCGAGGACGAACGCATGGGCTTCTCGGTAGAAGCGCGCCTGCTCGAGGAGGTCCGCGGCCGTGCCGGTGGGGTCCGGGGTCCTGAGTGCTCGCCGGGCGATCTTGCGCGCCTTCGCAGGGTTGAGACCGGCAGAGACGAGGTTCGCCGTCAGCGTGTCCTCTGGCCGGCCTCCCGTCTCGTGGCGCCCGGGGATGAGTCCGGAGAGAGCGAGGCTAGGCAACGGCCCCACCGCCCCGCAGCAGACCGGCTATCCGGTCGAGTTGGTCCGTCGTCAGTGGCGGCCACTCGGCGACGACACGGGCGACATGCTCGGCCAGTCTTTCGGCACGCAGGTTGCGCCGTGCGTCGACCAGCTCAGGGTCGTCAGGAGTTCGGGAGCGGCTTAGCGAGGCGACACGCGCTCGCTCATGGGTCCACGAATACGAATCGAGGGACACTCGAACCTCCGCAAAAGCGAAGTTGTCGAGCGCCCCTCGAATTCGTTTCCGGATGGTGCCGCAGCATCACCGGATGGCTACTACATAGCGTAGCAGACCGCCTAGTGCGACGGGCCACGGCCTAGCGACTCCGGCATGTCGCCCAGGCCCAGCGAGCGGGCACGTCCGTCAGTCCGCGCCGCTTCGGCCCTCTTCGCAATCGCGTCGAGGTCGACGCCGAATGGCTCGAACGGTCCATAGCACTTCTGGCACTTGAGCCCCGATGGCTCCTGAGTCCACTGCTCTTCGCGGAGCGAGTGCCAGAGGTCGCGCTGCTCAAACTGGACTAGCTCGCCCAGCCGCGCCGAGCATCGGACGCAGTGGAATCGGACGAGGACCCGGATTCTCCGGCCAGAGACCTTCCGCGGGTCATATAGCCCCTGTGCCCGAGCCTCGAGCGCTTCCGGGTTCGCGAGCGGATCTCGTATGAATTCCTGGCGTCGGTGAGGTCGACGCGTCGGCTTCGAACCTTCTCCCCCGTGTGTCACCCGTGCTCTCCCCTCGGCTCAACCTTCACGCTATCCAGATCCGTGTACGCCATCCCGGGCTTCCAACCCGATGGACGCCCCTTGCGACCCGGGTAGACCTTCACGACGGCGAGCGCATCGACGATGGCGCGCTGGCGGTCCAGGCTCGCGCCGAGGAATGCCGCGCCTGGATCCGCCGCGTCTGCGAGATCGCCCAGGGCGGTCCGTCGCATAGTTGACGCGATCTCGGCCGCGACATCGTCCAGCTCGGCCTGAACGCGCGCGGTCGCTGAGGCGAGCTGACGGCCGGTGACGTGCCCAGCGGCATAGTCCGCCTCAAAGGCCGTCAGGCGGGCACGTAGCGCCTCTGAGCGGGTCCGCAGCGACTCAGTCCGGCCGCCGTCCGACGGGGCGAGCATCTTGTGCAGGTCGCTCCGTCGCAGGACACCGGCGACGATGCCGAGGACGAGGTCGTCGACGTCAGCGGCAGTCCGGTGCACGTGATGATCCCGGCACCGGTAGCTCTGACGCTGACGGCTCGCGGAGTGCGCGACGAGGGTCGAGTCGCAGACGCCGCAGAGGTAGAGGCCACTCCCCAACCACTTCCGCTCCGGCCCTGGCGTCGTCCGGCGAGACGGGTCGCTCAGGACGGCCAGGACGCCGCGCCAGACGTCTTCGGGGATGATCGCGGGCCAGGACGCGGGGCCGACGATCTCCCCGTGTGCCTCGATGAGCCCGGCGTTGCGCGGTCGCTGGAGGATGCGCCGGAGTGCCGTGCCGTCGATCGGGCGGTTCTGCGTCGTCGTGATGCCCTGAGCGGCGAGGTCCCGCGTGAGCCCTTCCAGAGATCTGCCGGCGAGGATCCCACGGGCAGCCTCGAGCAGCGCGGTGGCCTCCGTAGGCATGACGGTCACCCCGTCTGACTCGTAGCCGAACGGGCGTGGTCCGCCTCGATAGCCGCCGTCCTGGGCGCGCTGAAGCTTGGCGCGACGGACACGCTCCGATGTTCGCTCCGCCTCCGCTGCGTCCCAGGCCGCGAGCGTCCGTGCAATGGCTCGGCCGTCAGCCGTCGAAAGGTCGGCCTCTCCCGATGCCACGGTGGCGATTCGAACACCGTGTGCCTCAGCGAGTTCCAGCAGGTCTTCGAACTCGCGCGGGCGTCGCGTCAGACGGCTGTTGGAGTAGGCGAGGATCGCGCCGAACTCTCCCACCCGCGCGCGCTGGACCATGTCGTCGAAGAGTGGGCGCGTCTTGCGCGAGCGTGTAGAGGCGCTGACGTCGTTCTCGGTGAAGACTTCACCCACCTTGAGGCCAAGGCGTTTGGCGAGCGCGCGGCAGTCTTGTTCTTGCCGGCGCACGCCAAGCTCGCGACCCTCTGGGTCTGATGAGATTCGGCAGTAGATCGCGGCCTTCATAGTGCTTGTCAGTCTAGATGCTTGACACATCGAACCCCGAGCCCGTCTTGGGAAGCGACGCGGGCGACAGGTTGACCGTGATCTTCTTGTTCGGCCAGTCCAGGCCCGACGACGTCACCGCGGCCCGCACCCGGTCGCGCGACTCGCTCAGGGCGGCGTCGGGCAGGCCGACGAGCGTGAACCCGGGCACGGACGCCGCGAGGTGCGCCTGGACCTCGACGACGTGCCCGGTGAGGCCGACGAGCGCGACCGCGCGCGTCGTCCCGAGCCGGCTCACGCGACGTCCTCGAGGTGCTCGATCCGCGCGGCCCCGGCGCGCGGGAGCTGGACGGCGACGACGTCGATCCGCACCGACCGGTAGCGCACCTCCGGATGCGCCGTCAGCCAGCCCGCCGTGAGCCGGCGCAGCCGAGCGAGCTTGACGGGCGTCACCGCCTCGGCCGGGTGGCCGAAACCCACACCGCGACGAGTCTTGACCTCGACGACCACGAGCACGTCGCCGTCGAACGCCACCAGGTCGAGCTCGCCGCCCGGTCCTCGCCAGTTGCGATCCACGACCCGCCAGCCGCGCCCCTCCACGTGGCGTGCCGCCACCTTCTCGCCGTACCGCCCGACCGCGTCCTTCGCCCGCATGGGCCTCACCTCCGCGGGCCACCCTGCCCGGCGAGCAGGTGACGCTGCGGAGGCCGGTACGGCCGGTGTGCACGCCGCCGCCGGCGCCTCGCCTGTGCGTGGGCCACGCGGCGCGCGACCGTGCCGCTCGGGCTAGAGCTGCAGCTCGGCCTTCGCGAGCTCCTCGACGTTCACGTCCTTGAACGTCACGACGCGCACCGACTTCACGAAGCGTGCCGACCGGTACACGTCCCACACCCACGCGTCCGCGAGCCGCAGCTCGAAGTAGACCTCCCCCGCGGCCGACCGCACCTGCAGGTCGACGTGGTTCGCCAGGTAGAAGCGTCGCTCGGTCTCCACCACGTACGAGAACAGTCCGACGACGTCCCTGTACTCGCGGTAGAGCGCGAGCTCCATCTCGGTCTCGTAGTTCTCGAGGTCCTCGGCACTCACGCGTCCATCATGGACCATCGAGCCGTGCGCCCGCCCCGGGCAGGTTCCAGCTCGTGCGGTGCAGGACGCTCGGTCCGTGCTCCCCGAGCGCCCGCACGTGCGCAGCGGTCGCGTAGCCCTTGTTCTGGTGCCAGTCGTACGCGGGGTGCTCGACGGCGAGCTCGCGCATGAGCGCGTCGCGCTCGCACTTCGCCAGGACGCTCGCGGCGGCGACCGAGGCGCACTGCACGTCGGCCTTCACGAGCGTCCGGACCCCGAGCGACGGCACGGGGGCGGGGAGCGACGCCGGGTCGATCGGCCGGTAGGCGCGGACACCGGGAGCGACAGGGACGGCAGCGGCGTCGGCCTCGGGCTCGAGGTCTTCGAGCACGTCGAGCAGGTCCGGCTGCGGGTCGGAGAGCCAGTCGTGCGAGCCGTCGAGCAGGACGGCATCGACCTCGACGCCCGTCGACGCCACGGTCGCCAGGGCACGCCTGCCCGCGAGCCGCAGCGCCCCGATGATCCCGACGTCGTCGATCTCGGCGCTGCTCGCGTGCCCGACCGCCCACGCGACGCCCCACCGCTGGACCTTCGGCACCATCTCCTCGCGCAGCGCGGGAGCGAGGAGCTTGGAGTCGGTCAGCCCGCGTGGCGCACGCCGCGTCGTCGCGTCGACCACGACCACCCCGACGGTCACCGGACCGGCGAGCGCGCCGCGCCCCACCTCGTCCATGCCGGCGACCGTCCGCGCGCCCGTCTCGAACCAGGCCGTCTCGCGCTTGAGGTGCGCGGTGCGCACGCGGGCCGCCGGACGACGCGCGGTCGTCCGGTCGGTACGGGAAGCCCGGACGGGTCGAGACGGCACCGTCGTCACGGGTTCGGCACGTCCTTGAAGGTGTCGCCGGGGTTGCGCAGGAGCCCCGCGTCGGACAGCGGCCAGACCTTGATGAAGGCCGTGCCGACGACGTCGTCCATCGGCACGAAGCCGCCACCCGGCTTGCCGGTGTTGTAGCGCGAGTCGCTGGAGTCCTGCCGGTTGTCGCCCATGACGAACAGCATGTCCGCCGGAACCTTCTCGCTGAACGCGTCCTGGCTCGGCTCGGACCCGGGCTTGAGGTAGGGCTCGGAGATCGCCACCCCGTTCACGGTGACGGGCTTGCCGGGGCCCGCGCACGCGACCGTGTCGCCCGGGAGCCCGATGACCCGCTTGATGAGGTGACCGACCGCGTCGTTGGGCCGCAGCCCCACGAACGTCAGCGCGTCGACCACGGCGTTGCCGACTGGCCCGTGGTCGGCCTTCTCCTGCTCCGGGAGCCAGTGGCCCGGGTCCTTGAACACGATGATGTCGCCGCGGTGCACGTCGAGGTGCGACGGGACGAGCCGGGACACCATGACCCGGTCGCCGATCTGGAGCGTGTCCTCCATGGACTCGCTGGGGATGTAGAACGCCTGGACGAGGAACGTCTTGATGAGCCAGGAGAGGACGAGCGCGGCCACGACGATGATCGCGGTCTCCCGCAGCACCGACGACCGGCGCGGGGCCGGACGGGTCGCGGCGCCGCCCTGGTGAGTGACGGCCCCCGCGCCGTCGTCCGAGCCACCCTGGCCGGTCGTCCGGGGTGCGGCGGTCAGGTCGGGGCCCTCGGCGGGCTGGGCGTCGTCGGACGACGTGGGTGCGCTCACGCGCCCACTGTGCCACCTCCACCTGGGACCGACGAAACGCGGCTCGCACGGCGGGCACAGCCCGCCGGGAAGACGCACGACGGGCGGCCGTCCGGTGAGGACGACCGCCCGTCTGAGGCGTTGCCAGGGTGCAGCGAGGGCCTTACTTCGAAGGCGTGGTCTCGCGCTTCTCCTTGATCTTGGCCTTCTTGCCGCGGAGCTTGCGCAGGTAGTACAGCTTGGCGCGACGCACGTCACCGCGCGTCAGGACCTCGATGGTGTCGATCTGCGGGGAGTGCACGGGGAACGTGCGCTCCACGCCGACACCGAAGCTGATCTTGCGGACGGTGAACGTCTCACCGACGCCTCCGCCCTGGCGGGCGATGACGACGCCCTGGAACGCCTGGACGCGGGAGCGGTTGCCCTCGACGACCTTGACGTTGACCTTGAGGGTGTCGCCGGCGCGGAACTCCGGGACGTCGCTGCGCAGCGAGGCTGCGTCGACGCTGTCGAGCGTGTGCATGTCGGTCTCCTGGCCTGCCACGGGTCAGGTCCGATCTCGTGGCCGTCGGCGAGCGTGCCGCGGACGGTCCGGTGCGGGATGCGGGTGCGGTGCGAGGTGCCCGTGCGTCCCTGCTCCCCCGTGGCAGAGCGGGTGGGACGGCTGCGCCGGGCGCGCACCAAGGGTCAATCTTGCCACAGGCCGGCTCGCCGCGACCAATCGCAGGAGCGTCGCCGCGCCGCGGGGACACCGTCAGGCGGGGGGCTCCCACCCCGCCGCGCGCAGCACCTCACGGTCGTGCGCGTCGAGCGTGTCCGCCGCGAGGGCGTCGAGCAGGTCCGGACGACGCGCGGCGGTCCGTTCGAGCGCCCGGTCGCGCCGCCACCGCGCGATCCGGGCATGGTGGCCGGACAGCAGCGCCTCCGGCACCTCGAGCCCCTCCCACGCCGGCGGCTTGGTGTACACGGGGTACTCGAGGAGCCCGGCCGCGCCGTGCGACTCCTCGACGAGCGACTCCGGGTTCCCGACGACGCCCGGCAGCAGCCGTCCGACGGCCTCGACCACGACGAGCGCCGCGACCTCTCCCCCGTTGAGCACGTAGTCGCCGATCGAGACCTCGCTCACCGCGACGCCGCGCTCGCGGTAGCGCTCGGCGACGCGGGCGTCGATGCCCTCGTACCGCCCGCACGCGATCACGAGCCGCTCGTCCTGCGCCCACGCCTCGGCCGTGCGCTGCGTGAAGACCTCGCCCGACGGCGTCGGGATCACCAGGCGTACCGGACCGTCGTCCGCGTCGCCGAGGACGTCGTCGAGCGCACGCCCCCAGACGTCGGGCCGCATGACCATGCCCGCGCCGCCGCCGAACGGGGTGTCGTCGACGGTCCGGTGCCGGTCGGTCGCCCAGTCCCGCAGGTCGTGCACGCGCAGGTCCAGCAGACCGGTGCGCCGCGCCTTCCCGACGAGCGAGAGCTCGAGCGGAGCGAGGTAGTCGGGGAAGATCGAGACGACGTCGACGCGCACGTCAGGCCCCGCCCTCGGGGGCCGCGCCCGCGTCGGGGAGATCGACGTCGAGCCGGTCCGCGTCGCGCGCCAGCAGTCCGCCGGGCGGGTCGAGCACGACCCGCCCGCCGGGCACGTCCACGACGGGGACGATCGCGCGGACGAACGGCACCGGCGTGCGCTCGCCACCCGTCTCGCGGATCACGAGGAGGTCGTGGGCGGGCGCCGGGTCCAGCCCCTCGACGGTCCCGACGACGGTCCCGTCCCCGAGCTCGGCTCGCAGGCCCGCGAGCTCATGCGGGTACCAGGCGTCCTCCTCGTCGGAGGCGTCGACCTCGACGACGAGCTCGACGCCGCGCAGCCCCTCCGCCGCGGTCCGGTCCGTGGCCTGGGTGAACCGCACGTACCACGCGCCGTTCTGGGTACGGACGGCGTCGACCGTGAGCGGCCCCGCGGACGCGGGGACGGTCGCCAGGCGCGCGCCGACCTGCAGCCGGGACGCAGGGTCGTCCGTACGCACGTCGAGGCGTACCTCGCCGCGCAGCCCGTGGGCGCGCCCGATGCGTGCGACGGTCAGCTCCATGACGTCCGGTCTCCTTGTGGTGGTGGTGCGCGTGAGGCCCGGTCCCATCGGGACCGGGCCTCACGCGTCGTGCTCAGGCTGCGGGCTGCGTCGAGCCGGAGACGGTCAGCGCCGGTCGACGTCCACGACGTCGACTCGCACCGGCTCGTCGCCCGCGAGCGCGCCGACGACGGTGCGAAGCGCACGCGCCGTGCGCCCGCCGCGGCCGATGACCCGCCCGAGGTCGTCCGGGTGGACCCGGACCTCGAGCAGGTCGCCGCGACGCGTCGCACGCGACGCGACACGCACGTCGTCCGGGTTGTCGACGATCCCCCGGACGAGGTGCTCGAGCGCGTCGGCGAGCATCAGGCCTGCTCGTCGGAGCCGGGCTCCTGCTCCTCGGCCGGCTCGGTCGCCTTGGCGGCGGCCTTCTCGGCGACGGTGGCCTTGTGCTTCTCGGCGGCCGCGGCGGCGGCGGCGACCGCGGTGGCGGCGTCGGCCTTCTCGCCCTTGACCTTCAGCGTGCCCTCGGCACCCGGCAGGCCCTTGAACTTCTGCCAGTCGCCCGTGATCTTGAGGAGGGCGAGGACCTGCTCGGTCGGCTGCGCGCCGACGCCCAGCCAGTACTGCGCGCGCTCGCTGTCGATCTCGATGAACGACGGCTCCTCGGTCGGGTGGTACTTGCCGATCTCCTCGATCGCTCGGCCGTCACGACGGGTGCGCGAGTCGGCGACGACGACGCGGTAGTACGGGGCCCGGATCTTGCCGAGGCGCTTCAGACGGATCTTGGTGGCCACAGTGGTGGTCTCTCCTGGTTCGTGGGGTGAGGTCCGCGCCCGCACCCGGTGGGGCCGGGGAGGGTGGTGGACCAGGGACGCGGCGGTGCGCGGAGAGAGGGGCCGGGCACGCCGAGTACGGGTCCATTGTGCCAGACGACGACAACCTGCTCCAAGCCGGGCCCTCGCACCGCGACCGCGTCGACAGCGACTACCGGCGCGGGTTCTCCCCCGCGACGATCACGGCTCGCGGCGAACGCAGCACCGCGACGTCCTCGCGCGGGTCGGCGTCGTACACGACGAGGTCGGCGACCGCGCCCTCGACGAGGTGCCCGAGGCCGAGGAACTGGCGGGCGCGCCAGCTCGCCGCGGCCACGACCTCGGACGCGGGGACGCCCGCCTTCACGAGCTCCACGCACTCGTCGGCGAGCCGGCCGTGCTCCATCGTCGTGCCTGCGTCGGTGCCGACGAGCAGCGGGACGCCCGCGTCGAACAGCGCGCGTACGTGGGCGTACCGGTTCTCGTGCAGCCGGCGCATGCGCTCGGCATAGCGGGGATACTTCCCGTCCGCCTGGGCGGCGAACCGGTCGAACTGCGCGACCTGCAGGAGGGTCGGCACGACGGGGATCCCACGCCCGGCGAGCTCGCCCATGAGCTCGGCGGGCACGCCCGTGCCGTGCTCGAGGCAGTCGACGCCGGCGGCGAGCAGGCCGGGAACAGCCTCCGCGGAGAACGTGTGCGCGGTGACGCGGGCCGCCTCGCCGTGAGCCACGGCGACCGCCTCCGCGAGGACGTCGTCGGGCCACAGGGGCGTGAGGTCGCCGTCCGCGCCGAGGTCCCGGTCGATCCAGTCCGCGACGAGCTTGACCCAGCCGTCACCCGCGCGGGCCTCCCGGCGCACCGCCTCGGGCAGCTCGGCGACGTCGGCCAGCTCGTGGGCGAGGCCGCGGACGTACCGCTTCGGGCGGGCGAGGTGGCGGCCCGCGCGCACGATGCGGGGCAGGTGCGGGCGGTGGACGAGCGGCGAGGTGTCCGTCGGGGAGCCCGCGTCGCGCACGGCCAGGACGCCCGCGCGCCGGTGGGCGCGCGCCTGCTCCTCGGCCTCGGCCAGCCCGACGGCACCGTCCGGGCCGAGCCCGACGTGCGCGTGCATGTCCACGAGGCCGGGGAGCACCCAGCCCTCGATGGTCCGCTGGTGGGTGCCGGGAGCGGACGGGCGGGTGAACGTCACGACGCCGTCCTTGACCCACAGCTCCGTGAGCTCGCGGTCGTCCCCCAGCAGCACGCGCCCGCGGAGGTGCAGCGACGGTCCCTCGAGCGCGGACATCTGGCTCCTTCACGACTCGCGACCCGACACGGGCCGCTGGGACGGGCGGTCAGCGACGCGAACGGCCCGGCGACGAAACGATAGCGGCTCGACGAGCCGTCATCGACCCAGGTACTTCTCCAGGTCCGGCGGCAGCTCGAGACCACCCGAACCGTCGCCCGCCGGGGCGGACGACGCGGCGCCACCCCCGACGCCGAACGCGGAGCCGGGCGTGCTCGGCCCTGCGACGGTCTGGCCCGCGGCACGCGCGGCGGCGGCACGCTCCTGCGCAGCACGCTTGGCGGGATTGCCGGACTTGCCCTTGACCTTGCGCTGCGGCGCCTGGCGCCCGCGCGCCTTCTTGCCGCCGCCGAGACCCGGGATGCCGCCCATCCCCGGCATGCCGGGGACGCCGCCGCCGCGCGCGACCTGACGCATCATCTTCTGCGCGTTCTCGAACCGCTCCAGGAGCTGGTTGACGTCCGTGGTCGTCGAGCCGGAACCGCGGGCGATGCGCGCGCGCCGCGACCCGTTGATGATCTTCGGGTTCTCGCGCTCCGCCGGCGTCATGGACCGCACGATCGCCTCGATGCGGTCGACCTCGCGCTCGTCGAAGTTCTCGATCGCGTCGCGCATCTGGCCCATGCCCGGCAGCATCCCGAGCATCTTCTTCATCGAGCCCATGTTGCGCAGCTGCTGCATCTGGACGAGGAAGTCGGCGAGCGTGAAGTCCTGGCCGGACTCGACCTTCGCGGCCATCTGCGCGGCCTGCTCGGCGTCGAACGCCTTCTCGGCCTGCTCGATGAGCGTCAGGACGTCGCCCATGTCGAGGATGCGCGACGCCATCCGGTCCGGGTGGAAGACCTCGAGGTCGGTGAGCTTCTCGCCCGTCGACGCGAACAGGATCGGACGACCCGTGACGCCCGTGACCGACAGCGCGGCACCACCGCGAGCATCGCCGTCGAGCTTGGACAGGACGACACCGGTGAAGTCGACGCCCTCCTCGAAGGCCTTCGCGGTCGCGACCGCGTCCTGGCCGATCATCGCGTCGATGACGAACAGGACCTCGTCGGGCTGCGTCGCGTCGCGGATGTCCGCGGCCTGGCGCATCAGCAGCTCGTCGACGCCGAGGCGGCCCGCGGTGTCGATGATCACGACGTCGTGCTGGCGCTGGCGCGCGGTCTCCACGCCGTCGCGCGCGACGGCGACCGGGTCCCCGATGACGGGGCCGTACTCCGCGTCGGCTCCGCTCTGGTTGCCCGGGTGCGGCGCGAAGACGGGGACGCCCGCACGCTCGGCGACGACCGAGAGCTGGGTGACCGCGTTGGGGCGCTGCAGGTCCGCGGCGACGAGGAGCGGCGTGTGCCCCTGCTCCTTGAGCCAGTGGCCCAGCTTGCCCGCGAACGTCGTCTTGCCGGCGCCCTGGAGGCCCGCGAGCATGATGACGGTCGGTGCGGTCTTCGCGAAGCGCAGCGTGCGCGTCTGGCCGCCGAGGACGCCCACGAGCTCCTCGTTGACGATCTTGACGACCTGCTGGGCCGGGTTGAGCGCGCCCGACACCTCGGCCGAGAGCGCGCGCTCGCGCACCTGTCCGGTGAACTCGCGCACGACCGGCACCGCGACGTCGGCGTCGAGCAGGGCACGGCGGATCTCGCGGATGGTCGCGTCGATGTCCGCCTCGGACAGACGACCCTTGGTGCGCAGGTTCTTGAAGGTCTGCGCGAGCCGGTCGGAGAGCGTGTTGAACACCAGGGGACCTCAGTGGTTCGGGAACGTGGAGCGCGGGGACGGAGCCCGGTCTGCCAGGGCGCCCCCAGCCTACCCGGCGGGCTCGGCCTCGCGGGCGCCCGCGCCCCCGTCCGGCCCGCCGCGCAGCGAGCGCAGGGTGAGCCCGGTCAGGTCGTCGACGAGCCTCCGGCGCCACGCGGTCCACGCACCCGGCCCGAGCGAGGACGCGTCGGCCTCGGTCAGCGCGCGGAGCGCCTCCAGCAGGTCCGCACGGTGGTCCACCGCCGCCGCGAGCTCCGCGACCGTCGCCGGGTCGTCCGGGTCCGACCCCACCGCGAGCCGGGACAACGTGAGGTGCTCGCGCACGAGGAGGGTGACGTCGTCGCGCACGGCCGGCTCGAAGCCCATCCGGTCGAGGATCGCGGGCACCAGCCGGGCGCCCTCCACCGAGTGGTCCGTCGCACCCGCCCGCTTGCCGATGTCGTGCAGGAGCGCCGCGAGGAGCAGGGTGTCCCCCAGCGCGACCTGGCGTCTGTCGCGCGCCGCACGCGCGACCACCTCGACGAGGTGGCGGTCGACCGTGTGCCGGTGGATCGCCGCGCGCTGCGGACGGTTCCGCACGCCCGCCCACTCGGGGATCCACGTGGTGACGACGCCCGCCAGGTCGAGGGCCTCCCAGACGGGGATCTGGGCCGGGCCGCTGCCCAGCAGGGAGAGGAACGCCTGCCGCGCGGCCCGGGGCCACGGCTCCGGCGGCGCCGGGCACCGGGCCAGCGACGCGACCGACACCGGCGAGAGCACCAGGCCCGTGCGTGCTGCGGTCGCCGCGGCGCGCAGCGGGAGCACCGGGTCCGCCTCGGGGTGCGCGTCGACCGCGAGCACGAGCTCGCCGTCGTGCTCGACCAGCCCGTCGCCCACGGGGCGCAGCCGGGGGGCTGCGCGCCGCCCGCGGACCAGCACGGGTCGCGCGAGCCGAGGCCGTTGGAGCGCCTGCCGCGCCCGACGCACGGTCGTGTCGAGTGCGTAGCTCACCTCGCGCCCGGACTCCGCGAGGCTCGCGAGGAGCGCGTCCCCGTCCTCGTAGCCGGAGACGTCGGCCACTTCCTCCAGGTCCTGCAGCACGAGCCGGTTGGTGTGCCGGCGCGCGACGACGTGCACGGCGTCGCGCACGTCGAGCAGGTGCGTCGCCGCCCGGTCGACCTCACCGTGGGGACGGTCCGTGAGCCAGGTCGCGGCGAGCGCGGACAGCACGACGGCGTCGCGGATCCCGCCGCGCGCCTCCTTCAGGTCGGGCTCGATCAGGTACGCGAGCTCGCCGAACCGGTCCGCGCGCTCCTTCGTCGAAGCGAGCAGCTCCGGGAGGCGGCGGCGCGACGCCGACCGCCAGTCCCCCAGCACCGCCGACGCCGCCCGGTGCACCACGACGGCGTCGCCCGCCACCGGGCGCACGTCGAGCCAGCCCACCGCGGCCGGCAGGTCCTTGGACGCGACCTGACGGCACTGCGAGAGCGTACGGACGGCGTGGTCGAGCTCGATCTTCGCGTCCCACAGCGGGTACCAGAGCCCCTCGGCCACGCGGGTGACGGTCTCCGCGTCGTGGCTCCGACCGTCGTGCACGAGCACGAGGTCGAGGTCGCTGGCCGGCCCCAGGTCGCCCCGCCCGAGGCTCCCCACCGCCGCGAGCGCGAGGCCGGGTACCGCGCCGTCGTCGTCCTCGAGACCTGCGGTCGCCTCCGCCCAGAGCGTCCCCAGCGCGCCGTCGACGAGCGCGACGAGCGACGCCCGCCGCGCGACGCCGCTACGACCGGGCCCGGACAGGTGGGTCCCGGTCTCGAGGAGAGCGGACCGCAGGTCCCGGACCCCCACGGGGCCCGGGACCTGCGGTGCGTGCTGCTCCTCGACAGGCTGCTGCCCCCTGGCAGGCTGTCGTGGTTCCGTCATCGGCTAGAGCGCCTCCGCGCCAGTCTCGCCGGTACGGACCCGGGTGACCGCGTCCACGGGAACGGTCCAGACCTTGCCGTCGCCGATCTTGCCGGTCTGCGACGCCGACACGATCGCCTCGGTCACGGCCGACGCGTCCGGGTCGTCGACGAGGACCTCGACGCGGACCTTCGGCACCAGGTCGACCGTGTACTCCGCGCCACGGTAGACCTCGGTGTGGCCCTTCTGACGCCCGTAGCCGCTCGCCTCCGAGACGGTCATGCCCTTGACGCCGGCGGCCTCGAGGGCCGACTTCACGTCGTCGAGCCGGTGGGGCTGGATGATTGCGGTGACGAGCTTCATGCCGAGATGCCCTCCTTGACGCGCCCGCCGGTGGCGGGGGTGGTGTCGTACGCGGTCTCGCCGTGGATCGCGAAGTCGACGCCGCCGACCTCGTCGGCCTCCGCGACCCGCAGACCGGTGATGGCCTTGATGATGGACCCGATCACGTAGGTCAGCACGAACGAGAAGACGATGGCGATGACCGCGACCACGACCTGCGTGGCGAGCTGCGTCACCCCGCCGCCGTAGAACAGACCCTTCTCGGCCCCGTCGGGGAACCAACCACCCTGCTTGTCGGTCGCGACGAAGCCGATGAGCACCGTCCCGACGAAGCCGCCCACGAGGTGGACGCCGACCACGTCGAGCGCGTCGTCGAAGCCGAACTTGAACTTCAGACCGACCGCGAGGGCGCAGACGACGCCCGCGACGAGGCCGATGAGCATCGCGCCGTACGAGTCGACCGCGGCCGCGGCCGGGGTGATCGCGACCAGGCCGGCGACGACGCCCGAGGCCGCGCCCAGCGAGGTGGCCTTGCCGTCGCGGAACTTCTCCGTCGCCATCCAGGCGAGCATCGCGACGCAGGTGGCGACGAACGTGTTGATCCACGCGCGGCCGGCGGTCCCGTCCGCGGCGCCCTCGGAACCCGCGTTGAAGCCGAACCAGCCGACCCACAGGAGGGCGGCGCCGAGCATCACGTAGGGCAGGTTGTGGGGTCGCATCGGCTCCTTGGGCCAGCCCTTGCGGCGGCCGAGCAGGAGCGCGAGCGCGAGGCCCGCAGCACCGGCGTTCATGTGGACCACGGAACCACCGGCGAAGTCGATCGGGGTCGAGAGCGCGCTCGCGATCGGACCGTCGCCGCTGAGGAGCCCG
This sequence comes from Luteimicrobium xylanilyticum, assembly GCF_009429125.1. Taxonomy (GTDB): domain Bacteria; phylum Actinomycetota; class Actinomycetes; order Actinomycetales; family Cellulomonadaceae; genus Luteimicrobium; species Luteimicrobium xylanilyticum. Next base: position 1,553,101 of record NZ_CP045529.1, on the reverse strand, counting down.
CCGCCCCAGACCATGTGGGCGAGCGGGAAGTAGACGGCCGTGACCCAGACGGCCGAGAACGCGATCCAGCTGCCGAACTTGATACGGTCCGCGATCGCGCCGGTGATGAGCGCGACGGTGATCACCGCGAACGTCGCCTGGAACCCGACCGCGACGAGCGCCGGGACGCCGCTGCCGCCGAGGAGGCTGTTGTCGTCGGTCAGCCCGACGAGGCCGAAGTACTTGAACGGGTTGTCGAAGATCTCGTTGATGCCGCTCGTGTTGCCCGCGAACGTCATCGAGTACCCGTAGAGGATCCAGATGAAGCCGACGACCCCGGCGGCGACGAAGTTCATCACCATCATGTTGAGGACCGACTTCGAGCGGACCATGCCGCCGTAGAAGAACGCCAGCCCGGGGACCGTCATCATCAGGACGATGACGGCCGACGTCATCATCCACGCCGTGTTGCCCGTGTCCAGCTTGAAGGCGTCCTGCGCCAACAAGGCTCCTGTTGCCATGTGCCCGTCTCTCCCTCCGCCGACCCTGGTCGGCCGGTCGGGGACAACATTCTCGGCGGCGGGTTTCGCCCGGTCGCTGAGCGTGTTACAGGCAGGTGACATGCACCGCGCGGGCGTAAATGTTGGGTTTCACAGTCCGGGTCGGGGTGCCTGAGCGCAGCTGGGCTCAGTCTCCGAGCAAGCCGTCCACGAACGCCTCGGGGTCGAACGGCGCGAGGTCGTCGGGGCCCTCGCCGAGGCCGACGAGCTTGACGGGCACCCCCAGCTCGCGCTGCACGGCGACCACGATCCCCCCGCGCGCCGTGCCGTCGAGCTTGGTCAGCACGATGCCCGTGACGCCCGCGACCTCGCCGAACACGCGGGCCTGCGTGAGCCCGTTCTGGCCCGTGGTGGCGTCGAGCACGAGCAGCACCTCGGTGAGCGGGGCCTCCTTGGTGATCACGCGCGTGATCTTCCCGAGCTCGTCCATCAGGCCGGCCTTGTTCTGGAGGCGTCCCGCGGTGTCGACGACGACGACGTCCACGCCCTCCGCACGCCCCTGGCGGACCGCGTCGAACGCGACCGCGGCAGGGTCCGCGCCGTCACGGTCGGAGCGCACCGTCGGGACGCCGACGCGTGAGCCCCAGGTCTCGAGCTGGTCCGCGGCGGCCGCACGGAAGGTGTCCGCCGCTCCGAGGACGACGCTGCGGTCCTCCGCGACGAGCACCCGGGCGAGCTTGCCGATGGTCGTGGTCTTGCCGGTGCCGTTGACCCCGACGACGAGCACGACGGCGGGCACCCCGCTCCCGTCGGGCCCGGGGTGCCGCTCGGTCGAGAGCGACCGGTCGAGGGTGGGGTCGACGATCGCGAGGAGCTCGGAGCGCAGGAGCTCGCGCACCGCGGCGGGGTCCTTGACGCCCTCGACGCGGACACGAGTCCGCAGCGCCTCGACGATCTCGCCCGTCGGGCCCGCGCCGACGTCCGCGAGGAGCAGGGTCTCCTCGAGCTCGTCCCAGTCGTCGTCGGTCAGGTGGTCGCGGGACAGGACCGCGAGCAGGCGCGCACCGAGCGGCGAGCCGGAGCGAGCCAGGCGACCTCGGAGCCGGGCGAGCCGGCCGGCGACAGGCTCCGGGCGCTCGAGCTGGGGCGCGACCTCGGCCTCGGCGACGTCGGGCTCGGCGACCGCGCGTCCGACCGCCGGGGCCTCCGGCGCCGTGGCCGTCGACGATGACGGCTCCGGGGACGGTGGCGCCTCGGCGACCGGCGGGGCCGCGGGTGCACCGCCCGCGCGACGTCGGCGCGATGCGCCGACCCGGTTCCCGACGAGGCCCGCCACGACGGCGACGAGCACGACAGCGATGACGATCCACAGCCAGAGGTCCTTCACGCGGACCAGTCTCCCAGGCCGGACGGTCCCGGCCTACCCGACGGGGCGGGTCGGAGAGGGATCAGCCGCGAGTGGCGTGCCGCCAGTCGTGCCAGTCGCGGCTCGTGTCGTCCTGCTCGGCCCACTCGAAGACGTCGTCGAGCTGGGTGTCGACGACGGGCGGGGCCAGGTGCGCGGCGACGTTGGGCGCGCGGTCCGGGTGGCGGCGCGCGAACCGGTCCGCGCGGATGTCCTGCCAGCCGGCCCGGAAGTCGGCGACGAACCCCCGCATGCCGCCTGCGGGCACCTCGGGGTTGTCCCGCCGCTCGACCCGGAGCACGGCGTAGAGCACCGCGACCGCGGCGACGAGAGCGACGACCATCCAGAACCAGAGCTGCACCACGCTCTTAAGCATCGGCGCCTACCCTGGGGCCGCACGCCGGGCACCCTGTGCGTTTCCGAATCGATATCGACCTTCACCCAGGGCACACAACTGCTCCGTATCCGTGACCGCACCGTGATCTCGGCCGGCCGCCTACGCGCCGACGGGCTCCTCGGAGCGCAGGCGCTGCGAGATGACCGTCGTCACGCCGTCGCCGCGCATCGTCACGCCGTACAGGGCGTCGGCGATCTCCATGGTGCGCTTGTGGTGCGTGATCACGATGAGCTGGGAGTCGCGCTGGAGCTCGGCGAAGATCTCGAGGAGCCGCCCGAGGTTGGTGTCGTCGAGCGCGGCCTCGACCTCGTCCATGACGTAGAACGGGCTGGGCCGCGCCTTGAAGATCGACACGAGGAGCGCGACGGCGGTCAGCGACCGCTCGCCGCCCGACAGCAGCGACAGCCGCTTGACCTTCTTGCCGGCGGGGCGCGCCTCGACCTCGATGCCGGTCGCGAGCATGTCCGACGGGTCGGTGAGCACGAGCCGTCCCTCGCCGCCCGGGAACAGCCGCGGGAACACCTGCTCGAACTGGGCGGCGGTGTCCGCGTAGGCCTCGGCGAAGACGCGTTCGACGCGCTCGTCGATCTCCTTGACGATCTCGAGCAGGTCGGCGCGGGACTTCTTCAGGTCGGCGAGCTGCTCGGTCAGGAAGGTGTGGCGCTCCTCGAGGGCCGCGAACTCCTCGAGGGCGAGCGGGTTGACGCGCCCTAGCTGCCCGAGACGGCGTTCGGCGGTGCGCAGGCGCTTCTCCTGCTCGGCCCGGTCGAACGGGACCTCGCGCGGCGGGGCGTCGGGGTCGTCGTCGGGCGCGGGCGCGGCGTCGAGGACGGGGACCGCCCGGTGCGGGCCGAACTCGTCGACGAGCACCTCGGGGTCGACGCCGAGCTCGTCGACGGCGCGCTGCTGGAGCTGCTCGACGCGGAGCTGCTGCTGGGCGCGGGCGACCTCGTCGCGGTGCGCGACGTCGGTGAGCTCCCGGAGCTCGGCGGTGAGCCGCTCGACGTCGGCCCGCGCGGTGACCAGACCCGCCTCCCGTTCGGCGCGGGCCGCCTCGGCCGCCGCGCGCTCGTCGGCGGCCTGCGCCACGGCGCGTTCGACGGCGGCGAGCGCGAGGCCGGCACCGGTGCCGACGGCCTGGGCGCGGGCGGCCTGGACCGCACGAGCCTGCTCCCGTTCGGCGGCGACGCGGCGGGCCTCGCGCTCGGCGGCGGCCGCCCGGGCGAGCGACTGGGCACGCCCCGACAGCGCCCGAGCCCGCTCCTCGCTCGTGCGCAGCGCCAGGCGCGCCTCAGTCTCCTGCTGGCGTGCGGCGGTCGCGGCCTGCGCCCGGGCGTCACGCTCGTCGGTCGCCGCGTCGATCGCGTCCTCGGACTCCTCGGGGGCGAGCTCGGCGGCCTCCAGCCGGGCCGCGAGCGCCGCGAGCGCCTCCTCCTGCTCGACGAGCGACGCCTCCGCGGTCGCAAGCCGCTCGCCCGCGCGCTCCGCCTCGGCGCGCGCCGCACGGGCCGTCGCGCCCAGGTGCCCGAGCTCCTCGGCGACGGCCGCGAGGCGCGCGTCGGACTCGTTGAGGCGCGCGAGGGTCTCGTCGTGGCGAGCACGCGCGGACTCCTCCGCGTCGGCGGCACCGGCCAGCTCGAACCGCGCCCGCTCCCCCGCCGCGACCGCGAGCTCGAGCGCGTGGCGCCCCTCCTCGAGCGCGGCCTGCAGGTGCAGGACGCCCGGCGACGACGCCGACCCGCCCGCGGCGTGCGCGCCCGCGAGCAGGTCGCCGCCCAGCGTCACGACGCGGACCGCGGGGTGCGCCGCGACGAGGGCCCGCCCGTGGGCGAGGTCCGGCACGACGACGACGTCCGCGAGCAGCGCGTCCAGACCCGGCCGCGCCCCTGGTGACGCGGTGACGACCTCGGTGGCCCACCGTGCGCCGTCGGGCAGGGCGACGCCGTCGGGGCGGGAGGGGCCTGCGGCGCCGGGCTCCCCGACGACGAGCGCCGCGCGTCCGGCGTCCTGCTCGCGCAGCCAGCGCAGAGCGTCGACCGCGGCGTCGAGGGACTCGACCGCGACGGCGTCGGCGAGGGGACCGAGGGCGGCCGCGACGGCGTCCTCGAACCCGGGTTCGACGGCGAGGGTGGCGGCGACGGAGCCGAGGGTGCCCGGACGGTCGTCGGCGAGCAGGGCGCCCGCACCGTCCTTGCGGTCGAGGCTCAGCTCGAGCGCCTCGACGCGCGCCGACCACTGCGTCCGGTCACGCTCGGCCTCGGCGGCCTGCTCCTTGAGCCCGGTGACCCGCGCGACCGCGGCCTCGAGGTCCCTGGCCGCCTCCTCGTGCTCGGTGTCGAGGTCGACCTCGCCGGCCTCGTCGCCGACGACCTTCGCCTCGAGCTCCGTGAAGCGCGCACCGGCCTCCGTGCCGCGCCGCTCCGCCTCGGCGACCGCCTCACGGAGCCGCCCCAGCTCGGCCTGCGTGGCCTCGACGCGACTCCGCTGGGCGGCCACCTGGCCGGACAGCCGGGCCAGCCCCTCGCGCCGGTCGGCGGACGCACGCTGCAGCGCCGCGAGCGCGCGCTCGCCGGCCGCCGCAACCTCCTCGGCCTCGGACCGTGCCGCGACGGCGGCCTCGAGCGCCGCCCGCGCGAGCTCGACCTCGGACGTGAGCTCGCGCTCCGCGTCGCGGGCGCGGGCGGCCTGCGCGTCGAGGTCGTCGGGGTCGGTGCCGCGCTGGACGGGCTCCGCGGTGCCGAGCAGCCGGAGCCGCTCGGCCGCAAGGGTCTGCGTGCCCCGCAGCCGCTCGCGCAGCGACGAGAGGCGGTAGTACGTGTCGTTGGCCTCGGTGACGGCCGGGCTCGCCGCGGCGGCCTGCTGCTCGAGCGCGGTCAGCGCCTCGCGCGCGGCGCCGAGGTCCCCCTCGACGCGCGCCTGCTGCTCGCGCAACGCCGTCTCTCCCGCGAGGTCCTGCTCGAGCGACGCGAGCGCCTGGGCGAGGTCGTCGGCGAGGAGCCGGGACCGCGCGTCGCGCACGTCGGCCTGGATGAACTGCGCCTTGCGTGCCACCTCGGCCTGGCGGCCGAGCGGGCCGAGCTGACGCCGCACCTCGGAGGTGAGGTCCGCGAGCCGCGTCAGGTTGCCCTGCATCGCGTCGAGCTTGCGGACCGCCTTCTCCTTGCGCTTGCGGTGCTTGAGGACGCCCGCGGCCTCCTCCACGAACCCGCGGCGCTCCTCGGGCGTGGCTCGCAGCACGGCGTCGAGCTGCCCCTGCCCGACGACGACGTGCATCTCGCGACCGATCCCCGAGTCGGAGAGGAGGTCCTGGATGTCCAGCAGGCGGCACGACGAGCCGTTGATCGCGTACTCGCTGCCCCCGCTGCGGAACAGGGTGCGGCTGATCGTGACCTCGGAGTACTCGATCGGCAGCGCGCCGTCGGCGTTGTCGATGGTGAGCGAGACCTCGGCCCGGCCCAGCGGCGGGCGCCCCGCCGTCCCGGCGAAGATGACGTCCTCCATCTTGCCGCCGCGCAGCGACTTGGCCCCCTGCTCGCCCATCACCCAGGCGAGCGCGTCGACGACGTTCGACTTCCCGGAGCCGTTCGGGCCCACCACGCACGTCACGCCGGGCTCGAACCGCAGCGTCGTCGCCGACGCGAACGACTTGAACCCGCGCAGCGTGAGGGTCTTGAGGTGCACGACGCCGAGCCTAGTTCGGGAGGCGCGGGATTCCGGGGACCTCGACGCCGACCCCACGCCGGGTCGGCTCGTGCGAGCCCGTCACAGGCCGGGGAACCAGAGCCCGATCTCGCGCTCGGCCGACTCGACCGAGTCGGAGCCGTGGACGAGGTTCTGCTGGACCTTGAGGCCCCAGTCGCGGCCCAGGTCGCCGCGGATCGTGCCGGGTGCGGCGGCCGTCGGGTCCGTGGCGCCGGCGAGCGAGCGGAAGCCCGGGATGACGCCCTGGCCCTCGGCGACGACCGCGACCACGGGCCCGGACTTCATGAACTCGACGAGCGGGCCGTAGAACGGCTTGCCCTCGTGCTCGGCGTAGTGCGCGGCGAGCAGGTCGTCGGAGGCGGTGAGCAGCTGGACGGCGGCGAGCGTGTAGCCCTTCGTCTCGATCCGTCGCAGGACCTCCCCCACGAGGCCGCGGCGGACGCCGTCGGGCTTGACGAGGACGAGGGTGCGTTCGGTGCTGTTCGGCGTGCTCATGGGCCACACCCTACCGGCGCGACGACGGCGCCCCGCGCGGCTCCCGGCCTGCTCAGGCCTCCGGGCGGGCGCCCGCCCGACGGCGCCCGCGGGCCTTCGGCTCGACGTTCGGGGCCGTCTCGGGGTGCTCCGCGTCGTACGCCGCACGCTCGGCGTCGACGCGGCCACCGAGCCGCAGCGCGGCCACCCAGAGCACGGCGAAGATGCCGCCCGCGAGGAACATGAACGGCACGGCGAGGCCACCCGCGATGACCGGGAGCTGCACAAGGGTGCCCGCGAGGTACCCGCCGGGGGCCGTCACAAGGCGGGACAGGACGAGGAGGGCCACCGACAGCACGAGGCCGACCGTCCAGATCACGGCGCCGCTCGGCGGGTCGAACAGCGGCCACGCGTTCGGGACCGTCCGCAGGCCGTACGCCACCAGGGTGCAGAAGAACACGACGAACGCCTCGAGCAGCAGCACGGTCTGCGTGAACTGCGGCTTGGCGGCGGCGCGCGGCTTGATCCGGTCGCCCGGCAGCGGCACGTCCTTGGGCAGGGTGCGACGCTGGGGCTCGGGCCGTGCGGGACCGTCGGAGGGGGCGCTGCTCACCCCTCCAGGATACGGGCGGGACGACACGAGGCCGGTGCCCACCCGCGAAGCACCCCCACCCCGGGCGGAGGACTGCCTCGGCGCGGGGTCAGGCCTCGCCGAAGCCGCCCTCGATCGCGCCGGCGACGGCGTCGAGGGCCTCGTGCGCCTGCGGCCCGCTGGCGGTGACCTCGACCTCCTGCCCGCCGGTCGCACCGAGCCCCATGAGCTCGAGCACGCTCGCAGCCTCGACCCCGCCCACCGTCACCTCGGCGTCGAAGCCCGACGCGGTGCGCGCGAGCTCGGCGGCCGGGCGGGCGTGCAGGCCGAGCGGGTTGCGGATCGTCACGGTCCGCCGGAGCACCTCGGACGTACCGGGACCGGGACCGGCCTCCCTGCTCGAGGGCGGTCCGGAGCTCGCCGTCGGGCCGAACGACCGTCCCGCGTCCTCGGCGACGCGCAGGACGGCGTCCGCGTCCTCTCCCCCGTTCGCCGCCACGGCCGACGCCACCGCTCCCTCCACGAACGGCGCCGTCGCCAGGTGGACGCGGGCTGCGTCGTCGGGCTCGAGGAACTCGACCACCGACTCCACGGTGAGGATCGCCGAGCCCAGGTCAGCCAGCACGACGACGCCGTCGGCCGCCGCGAGGGCCCGGCCGATCGCCTCCTGGACGCGGTCGAAGTCGGTGCCCAAGCCACCGTCGGGCAGGCCACCCGCGGTCTCGATGGTCACCGCGGGAGCCATCTGCGCGGCCAGGCGCGCGGTGCCGCGCGCGACCTCGTCGGAGTGCGAGACGAGGACGAGCGCCGTCGCGGTGCGGGCTGTGTCGGGGTCCGTCATGGCGCGGTCTCCGACGCGACGACACCCGCCGCGAGGATGAGCGCCGTCGACGTCGCCCCCGGGTCCTGGTGGCCGATGCTCCGCTCGCCCAGGTAGCTCGCACGGCCCTTGGTCGCGAGCAGCGGGATCGTCCCCTCGGCGCCCTTCTGCGCGGCCTCGGCCGCCGCAGCGAACACGGCGCGCGCGTCCCCGCCCCCGTCGGCCGCCTGCACCGCGGCCTGGACGGCGGGGCTGAGCGCGTCGACCATCGTCTTCTCGCCGACCGTCGCCTTGCCGCGCGCCTGGACACCCTCGAGGGCACCCTCGAGGACGGCCACCACGCCACGGCCGTCGAGCTCGGGCAGGTCGGCCACCTTGGCGGCCCGCAGGAACGCCGTGCCGTACAACGGGCCTGCCGCGCCCCCGACCGTCGACATCAGCGTCGTCGCGACGAGCTTGAGCACGTCGGAGACGTGCGCCGGCGGCTCGGGGAGCGCGTCGAGCTTCGCGACGACCGCGGTGAAGCCGCGATTCATGTTCTCCCCGTGGTCGCCGTCGCCGATCTGCCGGTCGAGCTCGGTCAGCTCCTCCTTGTTCGCCGCGATGCTGCGCGCCGTCTCCCGGACCCAGCGCTGCGCCCATGCCACGTCGGCCGCCATGCCGCCCTCCTCGTTCTCGTCGTCCCCGCTCGCGCGCCCCCGGGTACAGCCTGGCCCGCCGGCGTCACCAACGCAGCGCGGCCGTGTGGACGGGGGCGTCCCAGAGGCCGGTCAGCTCGTCGTCCAGCCGCAGGACGGTCACCGACGCACCCTGCATCTCGAGCGAGGTCACGTAGTTGCCGACCAACGACCGGGCGACGACGACGCCCCGTGCCTCGAGCAGCTTGCGCGCCTGACGATAGACGACGTACAGCTCCGACGACGGCGTCCCGCCCATGCCGTTGACGAACAGGAGCACGTTCTCGCCCGAGGCGAGGTGCAGATCCTCGGCGACGGGGTCGAGGAGGCGTTGCGTGATCGCGTCGGCGGGCTCGAGCTTGATGCGGTGCCGACCCGGCTCGCCGTGGATCCCGATGCCGATCTCGACCTCGTCGTCGGGCAGGTCGAAGCTCGGCTTGCCGCTCGCCGGGACCGTGCAGGCGGTCAGGGCGACCCCCATCGACCGCACGTTCGCGTTGACGCGGGTCGCCACGGCGGCCACCCCCGCGAGGTCGTCGCCCCGGTCCGCCGCGGCGCCGGCGATCTTCTCGACGCACACCGTGCCCGCGACCCCGCGCCGGCCCGCCGTGTACAGGGAGTCCTCGACGGCGACGTCGTCGTTGGTGATGACGGTCGCGACCTCGACGTCCTCCGCCTCGGCCAGCTCGACCGCGGTCTCGAAGTTCAGGACGTCGCCCGTGTAGTTCTTCACGATCGCGAGGACGCCCGCTCCCCCGTTCGCCGCGACGAGCGCGGGGGCGATCTGGTCCGGCGTCGGCGAGGCGAACACCGCGCCCGGCACGGCGGCGTCGAGCATGCCCTGCCCGACGAACCCGGCGTGCAGCGGCTCGTGTCCCGACCCGCCGCCCGAGACCAGCCCGACCTTGCCCTCGACCGCGCCGCCGACGCGGCTCACGTAGATCGGGTCGTAGTGCGCCTCGACGATGTCGGAGTGCGCCGCGACGAAGCCCTCGACGGACTCGACGACGGCGTCAGCAGGATCGTTCAGCAGCTTCTTCACTGTGCTCGCCCTCCGTGGCAGTGGTCCAGCGCCCCGGAGGCTCCCAGGGCGACCTCGCCGGCGCGCCGCCCCCGCCGTGCCCGCCGTCTGCCTCCATCAAACACCGGAGCGCGCGTTCGCGCGCGACGCCTGGGAGAACGTGCAGCCGTCAGCCGCGGCCCAGGAGGATGCGGGCGTCCGCGGCCATGATCACCGAGCCCGTGACGAGGACGCCCGTGCCCGTGCCGACCCCTGTCTCGTCGCCCGCCTCGGCGAGGTCGACGGCGACCTGGAGCGCCTCGGCGAGCGTCTCGGTGACGTGCACGCGGTCCTCGCCGAACACGTCGTTCGCGATCTCCGCCAGCTCGTCGGGCGGCGTCGAGCGCGGCGACGACGACTGCGTGACCACGATCTCCGCGAGCACCGGCTCGAGCGCCGCGAGGACGCCCTCGGCGTCCTTGTCGCCCAGGATCCCGACGACGCCCACGAGCCGCGTGAACGCGAACGCCTCGTCGAGCGCCGCGACGAGGGCGTCGACACCGGCCGGGTTGTGCGCCGCGTCGACCACGACCGTCGGCGACGACCGCACGACCTCGAGGCGCCCCGGGGACGTCGCGTCCCCGAAGGCGGCCTCGACGACCGCGCCGTCGAGCGCACGACCGCCCGTGAGCAGCGCCTCGCCCGCCGCGAGCGCCAGCAGCGCGTTGTGCGCCTGGTGCTCGCCGAACAGCGGCAGGTACACGTCCTGGTAGACGGCGCCCGCGGTGCGCAGGGTGAGCAGCTGCCCCCCGACGGCGACGGTCCGCTCGACGACGGCGAGCTCCTCGCCCTCGCGGAGCAGGCGGGCGTGACGCGCCTGCGCCACGGCGGCGATCTCCTCCGCGGCTTCCTCGACCTGCGTCGCGACAACCGCGGTGGCCCCGTCCTTGATGATGCCCGCCTTGGTGCGGGCGATCTCCTCGATCGTGTCGCCGAGCCACGCCTGGTGGTCGAGCGCGACGGGCGCGATGACCGCGACCTCCGCGTCGAGCACGTTCGTCGAGTCCCACTCGCCGCCCATGCCCACCTCGACGACGGCCACGTCGACCGGCGCGTCCGCGAACGCCGCGTACGCGAGCACGACGAGCACCTCGAAGAACGACAACCGCGCGCGCCCCTCGCCCACGAGCTCGGCATCGACGATCTGGACGTACGGGAAGACGTCGTTCCAGGTGTCGACGAAGCGCTGCGCGCTGATGGGCTCCCCGTCGATCTGGATGCGCTCGGTCACGCTCGTCAGGTGCGGGCTGGTGAACAGCCCGGTCCGCAGGCCGTGCTCGCGCACGAGCCGTTCGGCCATGCGCGCCGTGCTCGTCTTGCCGTTCGTGCCGGTCACGTGGACGGCCCGGAACGCACGCTGCGGGTCGCCGAGGATCTCCATGACGCGCTGGACCCGGTCGAGGGACGGGTTGATCTCGTGCTCGGGCGCCCGCGCGACGATGTGCGCCCAGATCCGGTCGAGGTCGGCCCGGGCGGCCGCACCGTCGACGGCGTCGGCCGCGTCGCCGCCCTTGCGCCTGCTCACGCCCGCACCGCCCGGCTCACGACGACGACCGGGGTCCGGTCCTGTGCGGCGTCCGGCAGCGACGTGAGGTCGAGGCTCGTCGCGAGCGTCTCGGACGCGAGGAACTCGCCGAGCTTCTCGACGTCGACCAGGCGCTCGGCGGGGACCTCGACGCGCAGGTCGATGCGGTCCGCGACGTCGAGCCCGGCCGCCTTGCGGGCGTCCTGCACGGCACGCACGAGGTCGCGGACGTAGCCCTCGGCGCGCAGGGCGTCGTCGAGCACGAGGTCGAGGACGACGAACCCGCCACCCGGCAGCACCGCGGCGCCCACGCTGTCCTCGCCCGCGGCGCCACCGTCCTCGCCACCCCCGACGACCGTGCTGAGCTCGTACTCGGCCGGCTCGAGCGGCACCTCGCCGTCGGGCGTGCGGACGACGACGCGTGCGTCGTCCGACGAGTCGGCGACGTACCAGTCCCCCGCCTTCGCGGCCTTGATGACGGCCTGGACGCCGCGGCCGAGACGCGGGCCGGCGGCGCGCGCGTTGACCGCGAGCCGCTGGCTGATCCCGAAGCGGGCCGCAGGCGCGCCGGACCCGGTGTCCGACGTCCCGCCGAGCTCGACGGCCTTGACGTTGAGCTCGGTCGCGAGCAGGTCGGTGTACGGGGCGAGCGCCTCGGGGTCGGCGACGACGACGGTCAGCGTCGCGAGGGGCTGACGCACGCGCATCTGGTGCGCCTTGCGCACACCGTGCGCGGCGGAGACGACGGCACGGACCTCGTCCATCGACGTGACGAGCGCGTCGGTGGCCTCGTCACCGACGCCCGCGAGCGCCGGCTCCTCCACGGTCGGCCAGTCGGTGAGGTGCACCGAGCGCCCGCCCGTGAGCCCGCGCCACACCTCCTCCGTGACGAGCGGCGCGAGCGGCGCCATGACGCGGGTCAGCAGCTCGAGCGACGTGTACAGGGTGTCGAACGCGGCGGGGTCCTCGGCCCAGAACCGGTCCCGCTGGGTGCGCACGTACCAGTTGGTGAGCACGTCGAGGTGCTCGCGCACCGCCTCGCACGCGCCTGCGACGTCGTACGCGTCGAGGAGCGCGGTGGTGCGAGCCACGAGCGACCTGGTCCGCGCGAGGACGTACCGGTCGAGCGCACCCAGCCCCGCGGACGAGCTGCCGCCGTCGGCCCCGACCGTCTTCGCGACGTACCCGTCCCCGCCGTTCGCGGCCCCGGCGTACAGCGTGAAGAAGTAGTACGTGCTCCACAGCGGCAGCAGGACCTGGCGGACGGCGTCGCGGATGTTCTCCTCGGCGACGACGAGGTTCCCCCCGCGCAGCACGGGGCTGCTCATGAGGGACCAGCGGACGGCGTCGGACCCGTACGCGTCGAACATCTCCATCGGGTCGGGGAAGTTGCGCAGCGACTTGCTGGCCTTGCGACCGTCGTCGCCGAGGATGATGCCGTGCGAGACGCACGAGCGGAACGCGGGCCGGTCGAACAGCGCCGTCGACAGGACGTGGAGCAGGTAGAACCAGCCGCGCGTCTGCCCGACGTACTCGACGATGAAGTCCCCCGGGAAGTGGTGCTCGAACCAGTCGGTGTTCTCGAACGGGTAGTGCACCTGGGCGAACGGCATCGAGCCCGAGTCGAACCACACGTCGAACACGTCGGGGATGCGGCGCATCGTCGAGCGGCCGGTGGGATCGTCCGGGTTGGGGCGGGTGAGCTCGTCGATGAAGGGGCGGTGCAGGTCGGGCTCGCCCGCCCCGTTCGTGGGCAGGCGCCCGAAGTCGCGCTCGAGCTCGGCGAGCGACCCGTACACGTCGGTGCGCGGGTAGGCCGGGTCGTCGCTCTGCCAGACCGGGATGGGTGAGCCCCAGTAGCGGTTGCGGCTGATCGACCAGTCGCGCGCCCCCTCGAGCCACTTGCCGAACTGCCCGTCCTTGATGTGCTCGGGCGTCCAGGAGATCTCCTGGTTGAGCTCGACCATGCGGTCGCGGAACTGGCTCACGCGCACGAACCAGCTCGAGACGGCCTTGTAGATCAGGGGGTTTCGGCAGCGCCAGCAGTGCGGGTAGGAGTGCTGGTAGGTCTCGTGGCGCACGAGCACGGGACGCTCGTCGGCGGCGCGACGGCCGACCGGGCCGGCGACGCGCTTGAGGTCCGCGATGATCATGGGGTTCGCGTCGAAGACCTGCTCGCCCGCGTAGTCGCTCACCTGGGTCGTGAAGCGCCCGCGCGAGTCGACGGGGACGACGGGCCGGATCCCCGCCGCGTCGCACGCCGCCATGTCGTCCTCGCCGAACGCGGGCGCGAGGTGCACGACGCCGGTGCCGTCCTCGGTCGTGACGAAGTCCGCGACGAGCACCTGGTGGGCGTTGTCGTGCCCGACGAAGTAGTCGAACGGCGGGTGGTACGCCGCGCCCGCGAGGTCCGCGCCGCGCACGGTCGCGAGGACCGCCGGCTCCTCACCGAGCTCGCGCGCGAACGCCCCGAGCCGCGGCTGAGCCAGCAGCACGCGCTCCCCCGGGTGCTCGCTCGCGAACGGTGACCCGTCCTCGGGCTGCACGACGACGTAGTCGACGTCCGGCCCGACGGCGACCGCCAGGTTGGAGGGCAGCGTCCAGGGGGTGGTGGTCCAGATCAGCACGAGGGCGCCGTCGACGGCCGCGCGGACGTCGGGCGTCAGCGCGGCCGCGGGCGAGCCCTCGCGCGCACCCGCCAGGCGCAGGCCGACCGTCACGGCCGGGTCCTGGCGCGACTGGTACACGTCGGAGTCCATGCCCAGCTCGTGGTTGGACAGCGGGGTCTCGTCGCGCCAGCAGTACGGCAGCACGCGGTAGCCCTGGTAGGCGAGGCCCTTGTCGTAGAGCTGCTTGAACGCCCACAGCACCGACTCCATGAACGTGACGTCGAGCGTCTTGTAGTCGTGCTCGAAGTCCACCCAGCGGGCCTGCCGCTCGACGTACTCCTCCCACTCCTTCGTGTACTTCAGCACGGACGTGCGGCACGCCTCGTTGAACGCGGCGACGCCCATCTCGTCGATCTGCGACTTGTCCGTGATCCCGAGGATCCGCTCCGCCTCGAGCTCCGCGGGCAGGCCGTGGGTGTCCCAGCCGAAGCGCCGCTCCACCCGGCGGCCCTTCATCGTCTGGTAGCGCGGCACGACGTCCTTGACGTAGCCCGTGAGCAGGTGGCCGTAGTGCGGCAGGCCGTTCGCGAACGGCGGTCCGTCGTAGAACACGAACTCGTTGCTGCCCTCGTCGCCCGCCGGCCGCTGGTCGATCGACGCCTGGAACGTGCCGTCCGACTTCCAGAAGGCGAGGGTGCCCCGCTCGACGTCGGGCAGGTTCGGGGACGCCGGGACGCGCGCGTCGTCACCGGAACGGTGCTGGGGGTAGTGGGCCATGGGGTTCGGCTCCTGGACGATCGAAGGGCGGCAAGCCTGGGTGGACCTGGGTCGTGCTCGTGCGAGGACGACCCGACGACCGGTGACCCGGCGCGGCGGACCGCGGTACCACCCCGCTTGTCGCCGGCGCTCCGACGACCGCTCCTTCAAGGCTGTGACGGGCCCTCCCGTCCGGTTCTACTGGGCCGCGCCGCGCGGGGCGGGCCGTTCTTCCGGAGGCTCGCCGGTGATGGCCGGGTCGACGCCTGTCCCACCATCCTAGCCGCTCGACGACGGCGAGGGCCGCTAGAGTTGCGGCGCGACGAGGACTCGAGAACCGTGGTCCACGTGTCGCACACACCGAGGAGCAACACCCATGCCGCAGCCCACCACCGGTGGCATCCGCATCGAGCGCGACGGCGCCCACTGGGTCATGTGGGGGGAGGTCGACGCGGCGGTCGCGGAGGCGACGGACCCCGCGGTGGCCACCGCGCTCAGCAGGCACACGACGGTGTCGCTCGACCTGTCGGACGTCACGTTCATGGACTCGGGGGGCCTGCGGCTCCTCTACCTCGCGGCCGCGTCGTGCGAGGAGCGCCCGCGGATCGTCGGCGCACGGGAGAACGTCCGCGACCTCTTGGAGCTCGCGAACGTCACCGAGCTGTTCGTGCTCGACGCCTGAGGCAGGCACGGTGACGATCGCGACCCGGACGGCGCCCGCGCCGTTCCGGGAGATCGGCGCCTGGGAGCTGGACACCCTGGCGGACCTCGCGCGTGCCCGGGCGGGCCTGCGCGAGCAGCTCGAGGAGGGCGTCCTGGCCGGCCGGCCGGCCGTCGACGTCGAGCGCCTGGTGATCGCCGCGAGCGAGCTGGCGACCAACGCGCTCCGACATGGTCGCAAGCCCGCACGGCTGCGCCTCCTCGCCGACGCCTCCGGGTACCTGGTGGACGCGGTCGACCATGCGGCGGACTCTCCGCCCAGCGTGGCTGTCGGGCGCGACCCCGGGCAGGGCGGCTTCGGGCTCGTGCTCGTCCAGCGCCTCGCGCAGGACGTCGGGTCGTACGTGACCGGACAGGACAAGCACGTGTGGGCCCGGTTCGACGCCTCCGAGCGGCAGGCCTCGTGACCTCTCCGACGGACGCCGAGCCGGGACCCTTCCTGGCTCCCGGCGAACCGGTCGACCTGGACAACTGCGAGCGCGAACCGATCCACATCCCCGGGCTGATCCAGCCTCGGGGCGCGCTGGTCGTGGTCGACGAGACCGACGGCGCGGTGCTCCAGGCCTCCGCCAACCTGCGGGACCTCACCGGCACCGGCCACGAGGAAGCCCTCGGCCGGCCGCTGCGCCACGTGCTCGGCGACGACGGAGACGCCCTGCTCGAGCACGCACGCGGCCGCGGCGACCTCGCGTCCCACAACCCCGTGCAGGTCGGCACGCCGCACGCGCCTGGACGCCGGCTCGACGCCGTCCTCCACCGGCCGCCGCTGCCCGACGGCAGCGGCGGCGTCCTCGTCGTCGAGCTCGAGCCCGGCGACGCGGACCGGACGCTCGGGTTCTCCGACAGCTACCGACGCGTGCGCGGGGCTCTCGCGGACCTCGAGCGGGCCGCGACCCTCGACGCCCTGTTCGAGGCGACCGCACGCCACGTGCGGGCCCTGACCGGCTTCGACCGCGTGATGATCTACCGCTTCGACCGGGACTACAACGGCGAGGTGGTCGCCGAGGCCAGGACACCGGCGCTCAACGCGTTCCTCGGCCTGCACTACCCGGCGTCCGACATCCCCGCCCAGGCGAGGGCGCTGTACGAGAAGAACTGGATCCGGCTCATCGCGGACGTGGGCTACGAGGCCGTGCCGGTCGTGCCCACCGACCTGCCGACGACCGGTCAGCCGCTGGACCTCACCTACTCGACCCTGCGCAGCGTCTCACCGATCCACCTCGAGTACCTCGGCAACATGGGGGTCCGCGCCTCCATGTCGATCTCGCTCCTGCGGGACGGGAGGCTGTGGGGCCTGATCGCCTGCCACCACTACGCAGGACCGCACGAGCCGTCCTACGAGGTCCGCAGCGCCGCGGAGTTCCTCGGCTCGACGCTGTCGGTGCGGCTCGTCGCGCAGGCCGAGGAGGAGCGTGCCGCCGCGACCACGAGGTCGGCAGCGCTCCTCGCCGACCTGGTCGCCACCAGCACCGACGAGGACGCTCCCCTCGCGACGCTGCTCACGCAGGACGACCGGCTGGTCGACGCGCTCGGCGCGGACGGCGCCGTCGTCGCGGCGGAGGGCCGGGTGACGGGCCGCGGGGAGGCTCCCGACGCCGACGGCGCGGCGCCCCTGCTCGCGTGGGTCGCCCGCAACGGCGGCGAGGTGGTCGCCACCGACTCGCTCGCTCGCGACGCCCCCGACGTCGCGGCGGCGCTCCCCGGCGTGGCGGGGGTCCTCGCCGTCGCGCTCCCCGACGGGCAGGCGGTGATGTGGCTGCGCGGCGAGGTCCAGCGGACCGTCGACTGGGGCGGAGACCCGCACAACAAGGCGATCGCACGACGTGAGGGCGCGGAGGTCCGTCTGAGCCCCCGCAAGTCGTTCGAGCGGTGGCGGGAGATCGTCGGCGGGCGCAGCGCCGCCTGGTCGACGTCCGAGCTGGAGTCGGCCCGGGCACTGCGCCGGCACCTCGTCGAGGTGCTCTACCGCCGCGGACGACGCGAGGTCCGCGCGACGGAGTCGCTCCAGCGCAGCCTCCTTCCCGACGTGCTGCCGCAGCCGGCCGGCTGGGCCCTCGACGCCCGCTACGACGCCGCCGGCACCGGTCTGGTCGGCGGCGACTGGTACGACGCCCTCGGCCTGCCGGACGGTCGCCTCGGACTCGTCGTCGGCGACGTCACCGGTCACGGGCTCCATGCCGCGGCCGCGATGGGACAGCTGCGCAGCGGCCTCCGGACGGCGCTGATCACGGCGACCTCGCTCCGGGGCGCCCTCGAAGACCTCGTCTCTCTCGCCCGATGGACGATGCCGCACCAGGTCGCGACGCTCGCGGTCGTCCTGCTCCGTCCCGACGACGGCACGTTCGAGTACGCCTCGTTGGGTCACCTGCCGGGGCTCGTCGCGGACGCGGAGCGGCGGCCGCAGTGGCTGGGGCAGCTCGGGACGCGTCCGCTGGGCGTCGGGTCCTCGGCTGTCGCCGTCGGCACCGGCGAGGTGCCACCGGGCGGCCTCCTCGCGCTGTTCACCGACGGGCTCGTCGAGCGCCGCACCGAGTCGGTCCGCGAGGGCATGTCCCGGCTCGCTCGGGCGGTGTCGGAGCGCAGCGCCGCCACGATCGACGAGCTCGTCACGCAGGTCCGTGACCCTCAGTCCACCGACGACGCGACGTTGCTCGTCGTGCGGCGGATCGGCGCCGACCGCACGTCCTGACCCTCGCCGTCGTGCCCCCGGTCACCTTCCGGACCGGACTGGGGGACGGGCGGGCGTCCCGCGCAGGGAGGTCTGATGGACGGCGCCTCGTCGTCCGGGAGCCAGACGGTGACGGTCGGGCTCGGCGCTCTGACGGCCATGGTCGTCGGCTCGATGGTCGGCGCGGGCGTGTTCTCGCTCCCGGCCCGCTTCACGGAGCGGACCGGCGTCTGGGGCACGCTCGGGGCGTGGGCCGTCGCGGGCGCCGGGACCCTCACGCTCGCGCTCGTCTTCCAGACGCTCGCGGTCCGGCGGCCCGCCCTCGGCGCCGGCATCTACGCCTACGCGAAGACGGGCTTCGGCGAGTACCCCGGCTTCCTGTCGGTCGTCGGCTACTGGGCGATCGCGTGCACGGGCAACGTCACCTACTAGGTGCTCGTGATGTCGACGCTGGGCGCCACCTTCCCCGCGCTCGGGCAGGGCGACTCGGTGCTCGCCGTCGCGCTCGCGAGCGTCGGTCTGTGGGCCGTGTTCGCGCTCGTGCGCCGCGGGGTGACCGGGGCGGTCGTCGTGAACCGCGTGGTTACGGTCGCGAAGGTCGTGCCCATCGTGGTCTTCGTGGTCCTGTGCGCCATGCTGCCCGACCCGCACGTGCTCGCCGAGAATCTGTCCGCGCCACCGTCCCCGGGTCGTTCTTCTCACAGCTCAGCGGGGTCACCCTCGTCACCGTGTTCGTGTTCCTCGGCGTGGAGGGCGCGAGCGTCTATTCCCGCCACGCCCGTCGACGGCGCGACGTCGGCCGCGCGACCGTCCTCGGGTTCGTGTCGGTGCTCGCGCTGTTCGCGTCGGTGTCCGTCGTGTCGTACGGGATTCTGCCGCGCGAGGAGCTCGCGGGGCTGCGGCAGCCGTCGATGGCCGGGGTGCTCGAGGCCGCGGTCGGCGGCCGGGGCTCGGTCCTCGTGAGCGTCGGGCTCGTGGTGTCGGTGCTGGGCGCGTACCTCGCCTGGACCCGGATGGCCGCGGAGGTGCTGCTCCTCGTGACGCTCCTGTCCGCCGACGCGTTCGACTTCGCGCTCGATCTCACGACCACGCTCGCGATCGTCTCCTACGTGCTCGCCACTGGCTTCGCGGTCCGCGTCGGAGTGCACGACGCACGCCGCGCCGAGACCGTCGTCGCCGTCCTCGCGACCGCCTACACCCTGTTCCTCCTGGTCGCCGTGGGGCCCGCATACCTGCTCGTGGTCCTCGTCGTGTACGCACCCGCGAGCGTGCTCTTCGCGCGCGCCTGCCACGAGGCCGGCCGCCGCGCCTTCACGCGCGGCGAGCTCGCCGGGCTGGCCGTGATCTGCGCGGGCGCCGTCGTCGGGATCGTGTGCCTGGCACCGGGCGTGGTGCGCCTCTGAGCGCCGACAACCATCGGGCCACAGCGCCGATTACGGACACTTGGCACGGACCACTGCACAGCGTGTGTATAGTCCCCCCCCCCGTAAGGACGCTCAGGGCATCGGATCCTGAGCGAGGCAGCAGCGATCTAGGGGGTTTGACAATGAAGTCTCTTTTCAAGCGCGGTGCGTTCGTCGCCGTCACCACAGCCGCGTGCCTGGCCGTCGGAACCGTGGTCGCGGTGGCGGCGACCTCGCACCCGCTCACGCTCTCGACGACGGGAGTCAAGTTCTCTGGCAGCTACGTGTTCTACGCATCGGGCACCAACGACGGCGGGCTCGGATATCCGGGCAACATCTGCGACACATCGGCCGACGGCAACTCGGTGTTCGTGCACGCGAAAGTCGAGGGCTACGGCTACGGCTCGAAGACGTACGACAAGAAGGGCAACAGCTCCTGCCAGTCCGAGAACATGTACTCCTATGCACCCGGCGACCTGTACGTGAACTACGGCTGGGTGCAGGCCTGCCAGGACCGCGGCACCCTGGTCTCCGACCTCTGCAAGGCCAGCGACAAGCTCGAGCGCTGACCACGTTGACGGAAGGCCATCGGTGAACTCGTGAGTCTCAGCGGCACAGGTCTCACCCTGACCTACGGCGCGACGGTCGCGCTCGCCGGCGCGAGCGTGACCGTCGCTCCGGGCGAGGTGGTGGCACTCGTCGGCCCGAGCGGGTCAGGCAAGACCTCCTTGCTCTACTGCCTGTCCGGACTCGCCCGGCCGAGCTCGGGACAGGTGCTCGTCGGCGATATCGAGCTCACTGCTCTCGACGACGCGGGCCTCGTGGCGGTACGGCGAGAGCACTTCGGGTTCGTGTTCCAGTTCTCGGAGCTCGTCCCCGAGCTGACGCTCGCCGAGAACGTCGCACTCCCGCTGGAGCTCCTCAAGGCCGGACGACGTGACACCCGCCGTCGGGTCGCGGAGCTCCTCGAACGTCTGGGTATCGGCGACCTGGGAGGCCGCTACCCGGCTCAGGTGTCCGGTGGGCAGGCACAACGCGCCGCCGTCGCGCGCGCCCTCGTCCACCGACCGGCCGTGGTCTTCGCCGATGAACCCACGGGTTCGCTCGACAGCGCGAACACCGACACCGTGCTGTCCGCCCTCGTCGAGCTGTCGCGCGACACCGGAAGCTCGATCGTGCTCGTCACCCATGACGACAAGGTCGCGACTGCTGCGGACCGACGGGTGTTCGTGCGCGACGGGTTCTGCACCGACGAGGTGCTCTCTCGATGACGTTCCGCCTCAGTCTCCGGCTGCTGCGCGGCGGCGGGCGCTCGTCCGTCGTCCGCCTGGCGCTGATGGTGCTCGGCGTCGCCCTCGCCCTGCTCGCGCTGCTCGGAAGCTGGGCGGTCACGAATGCGCTGGGCGAGCGTTCCGCGCGTGTCGCGGAGCGCCAGTCGATCGCGGTCTTCCACGGACCCGCGGCGTTCCATCTCGACGAGATCGACGACTCGATCGGCCTGCGACCACTCGACCGCGTCCTCGTCGCTGCACCGGAGCACGCCGGAAGACGCACGTTGGCGGCACTCGCCCCACCGGGCTGCGCCCTGCTCCCTGCGACCGGCCGCTCGTGCATCTCACCGGCGCTCGCACGCCTGGTCCGGTCCGACCCGGACCTCGCCGAGCGCCTCGGGCTGGAGTCCGATCCCAGTCTCATGACCAGCGCGGGCCTGCGAGACCCGGACGACCTCATCGCCTACGTGGGTGTCGACGAGACCTCGATCGCCGCCGACGAGCAACCCGCAGCGGGATGGGGTGCACCGCGCAGCCAAGGGGCGTCCGAGGTCTCGGGTACGACCGCGTTCGTCGAGATGCTCCTCCTCGTGGCTGTTCCCGCGCTCGTCTTCCTCGCGATCGCCGCGCGGCTCAGCTCTGCGACGCGCGCACGCCGCACCCGCGCACTCCGGCTGGTCGGAGTGTCATCGCGTCAGCTGGCCTTCGTCGCAGCCTTCGAAGGCTGGCTCGCAGGAATCGTGGGAACCACGCTCGCCCTGCTCGCCTACCACGCCCTGCAGGGTCCGCTCGCCGGGTCGAACCTTCCCGGCTTCCGGTGGTTCGTCAGCGACGGGGCGGTACCCCGGTGGGCCGGAGTCGCACTGCTCGTGGTCATCCCCTGGGCGGTCGGCCGGCTGTGCCGGGCCGGAGCTGTTCCCAGGCGCGCGCCGCGTCGGACGAGGGGCGCCGACCACACGTCGTTGTGGCGTGCCGCACCGCTCGTCGCCGGCTGCGTCCTGGCTGCGGCTTATCTCGTCGCCGCACGGCTCGACCCCCGCATCGGGCACGCGTCCGTCCTTCTGCTGGGCGTCGGCGCACTCACTGTGACCGGGCTGGTCCTCGGTCTGAGGCCGATCGCGGAGCGAGCCGCCGACCAGCTCGCGGAGCAGACCCGGACACTGTCCGTGCGGCTCGGCGCGCGGCGGCTCGCTGCCGAAGCCTCGAGCACCGTACGGGCGCTCAGCGCGGCGATCGCGCTCGTCCTCGTCGCAGGGACCGGCTTCGCTGTCCTCCGCGACGTCAAGCTGTCGGCGGGCTCGCCATCGCCTGTCCAGGTCGCAACCCTCGATACCTCGACCCTCACAGCCGCGTCTCGGCAGGCTGTCGTCCATCTGCCGGCAACCGCGATGATCGGCTCCATCCGTTCGACGCCACGCCTCGCCCCCGACGAGGCTCCGTCGAGCGACCCCGGTACTGCGGCGATCCAGCTCGGCGTCACCGTCTACTTCGTGTCGTGCGCGACGCTGACCACGATCGAGCCCACGACGGCAGGAGAGTGCCGCGACGGCAAGGTCTACCGCACGGCGTCGACCGAGAACACACTCTGGTCGAACCAGCTGCCGGTGGGCACCGCCATCACCGTCGCCACCGGTGCAGGCACCACGCGCATCACGATCCCCGCCGCCGAGCTGCGGTTTCCGCATCTCATGGGTCAGGGCATCGCGGCGCTCGAGAACGATGCGCTCGTCGTCACCGGGCCACCGTCAGGAGGCTGGCCGGCTGGAGCCCAGCTCGTCTACGCGCTGCCGACAGACGACCACGCGATCCGTGACTTCCAGGACGCGGTCGCCCGACTCGGACCGACCGCCGTCGCCCAAGTCGAGACACGTGATCTCGACAAGCTCGCGACGTACCACGTGCAAGCCGGGATCATCCGGTACGGCGTGCTCACGGGCTTCCTGCTCGCGACGGCAGGCTTCGTCATCGCCGTCCTCGACCGTGCGCGCGAGCGGCGCAGGAACGTCGCGATGCTTCGCGCGCTCGGCGTCGGGCAGAAGGTGCTCACCCTCGCGCAGGTCGTGGAGTTCGTCCTGCCTGCGGCCATCGGTCTCGGGTCGGCCGTTGTCGTCAGCTTTCTGCTCGGAACCACCTACCTCACCGTGTCCGGGCTGCAGGAAGGCCTGTACTGGCCGCCACTGGCTGCGGCCGTCGCGCTCGCTGGGACCGGGACGCTCGGTGTGGCAGTCGCCGGCGCCCTCGGCGCCCGGATCCGCACGACGACCGCAGACCTCCACGCCGAGTAGAACGGGTCGGCTCAGACGAGTGCGTCCGCGAGCGCCCTCGCCTGTCCCTGGAGCTGGACCCAGAGCTCCTCGCGACGCTCCGCGACGCGCGCGGCGAGCACGTCCTCGTGGGCCACGAACTCGTCCAGCTTGGCGATCATCCCGTCGGCGGTGGCGTCGAGCTGCGCCTGCGACATCGGGTTGCGGCGCGGGACGGCGCACAGGAACGTGTCGTCGCCGAAGTAGTCGCGCGGCATCCCACGGCGCGCCTGCATCCCGACGAACGCCGCGGGCTTGTCGAACGCGAGGAACGGCAGCCAGCCGTGCAGCCGCTTGCCGAACGCGAACCGGCAGTCGGTGTACCGGGCGCCGTACGAGGGGTGCGCGGCGAGGGCCTCGTTGAACCGCCGGTGGAACTCGGGGCCCGGCAGCGACGGGTCCAGGGCGGCCTTGAACCGGGCGGCGTCGATCTCGATCGGGGGGAACAGGTCGAGCAGCCACGGGTTGAAGTCGCCGGATGCGTTGACCATCGAGCGGACCTCGAGCCCCTGGGCGTTCGCGTGGCGGGCGAACCGTCGCAGCGGGTGGGTCGCCGCGTTCTCCGCCGTGAAGAGGAAGCCGTCGAGGTTCACGACGACGACGTCGCGGGTCCGGTTCGGGACGTCCAGGAGACGGTCGGTGAACAGGGACGCGCACGGCGCCCACTCGGGGTCCGTGACCGGGCCGATCTTGCGGAGCAGCTCGGCCTCCTTGGTCGCCCGGACGACGATCCGGCGGGCGCGGGACGTGACCCTCCGGACGGCGGCCGCCTCGTCCTCGGTCGGCTGCTGGAGCACGCCCGTGGACCACAGGAAGAACGTCTTGCGCTCGAACTCGTCCCACTGCTTCGCCAGCTTGGCGTGCAGGTGGCGCGACGAGTTCGTCTGCACGAACAGGCCGCCCGGTCCGATGATCACGTTGTCCGTGCGCTTGTCCCCGCGGCGCAGGTAGGCGGCGTCGCTCACGTGCCGGAAGTCGAGCTCGACGAGCCCGTCGAACAGCGCGCGCGTGACCTCGTGGAGCAGGGCGTCGCCCGCGTTGCCGCGGGGTCCGCACGTGATCCAGAGCGCGCGCTTCACCACGCCCGCCCCTCGGCCGCGTCGGACGCGACCGGGTCGAGCAGCGCGTCGAGCTGCTCGTCGAGCATCGCCCGGTAGCGCTCGGCGAAGCGCTCCAGCGAGAAGTGCTCCTCGAAGACGGCGCGGTTGCGCTCGCCCCACGCGACGCGGTCGCGATGCTCGAGGACCCGGCACGCGTCGTCGAGCGTGCCCTCGTCGACGAACAGGACGTTCCCGTCGAGGTCGACCTCGAGGTTCCCCCCGACGGGCGAGAGCACGAGCGGCTTGGCGGCCCGCATCGCCTCGAGCGTCGCGAGGTCGAAGATCGAGCTGCGGTGGAGCATGACGTAGTAGTCGGCGTAGTCGAGGAGCGCGAGGAGCTTGTCGTGCTCCATGCGCTCACCGACGAGCCGGGCCGTGAAGCGCCGGCCCTTCTGCGCGTCGCGGAACGCGAGGAACTGCGCCCGGTCGCCGACGGCACCCACCGCGACCCAGACGACGGTGCGCCCGGTGAGCTCGGCGTAACGGTCGAGCAGCGCGGGGACGCGGTCGAGCCCCTTGTCGCTGTTGTAGTCGCCGACGCTCACGAAGACGTCGGTCGACGCGTCCTTGGCGGGCAGGTGCAGCTCGCGCGACAGCTCGGTCAGGAGCGACCTGCGGTCGGCGGGACGGTCCCCGTGGTCCACCGCCGAGACCGTGTTGTACAGGGCCGTGTCGGCGAAGGCGACGTGCCCGGCGTCGTCGATGCGCGACGTCGACCGGTAGGCCTCGCGTGCCCCCAGGCTCGGGAAGTAGACCTTCTGCGCGTTCTCGAGGACGAGCCGCTCGAGCCGGTCGGCGACGTGCGTCTCGTGCGGCGTCGGGAGCCGGCCGAGCGACCGCATCTCCTGCAGCGTGCTGCCCTGCTGGTGGTAGACGAGCACGTACGGCACGCCGAGGAGGTAGGCACCGTAGGCGCTGCCGAGCTCGTGGCAGACGAGCAGGAGCCGCCGGCCCTCGGCGCGGGCCCGGAGGACCTCGGGAGCGACGCGGACGTGCTCGGCACCGAGCACGACGTCGGCGACCTTGGCGCTCAGGCCCGTGAGCTGGACGGACAGGCGGTCGCGCAGCGCCCCCTTGCCGCCCTCGTCGAACACGTACGCGAGGCGTCGGCCCCGGTGCTCCTCGCCGAGCGCGAGCCGCTGGGTGGCGAGCACGCCGCCCGGGCCCCCCGTCTTCCCGGTGGCCGGGTCGTACCGGCGGTAGGCGCAGCTCACCACGGTGACCTCGTCCGGGCCGAGGTCGGCATCGTCCGCCCCGGGCTCGCCGGACAGGAGCGACCGCAGGAACGCGCCCTCGCCGTCCGCGTCGTGCCGGTTGCCCATGTCCCCGAGGGAGTCGAAGTAGTGCCCGAGCTCCTCACTGCCGTCGACCGTCGAGAAGCCGTACACGTCGACACCCTCCAGGCCCCCCCGTGCCTCGTGCAGCCGCCACAGGAGCTGCGCACCGCTCGTCGGCAGGAGCAGACCGGACGCCTCGCGCAGGGCCTGCTTGGACGCCGTCCCGACGTGCGTGACCTTGTCGGGAGAGAACTGCGTGTCGCGGTGGAGGACGTCGCCGTGCTCGGGCAGCTCGAGGAGGTTGCGGAAGAAGTCCATCTCCCAGACGACGAGCCGGAGGCTCTCGATCTCCGGACGGTCGCGGACGTCCCGGTGCGCGCCGCGCACCCAGACGTCGGTGCGTGCGCCGTAGTCCGCCTCGTACCCCGACGGGTAGTTGTTGAACCGGACGACGAGGTCGTGCGCGTCGATCTCGGCCCCCAGTCCGCGACCGAGGCAGCCCGGCCCGTTGCCGACGACGGCGACCGTGCGCCCCGCTACGAGCGCGCCGAAGACGTCCGCCTCGAGGTTCGCGGCCAGCACGTCCGCCGTCTCCGCGGCGCGCGCGACATCGCCGCTCGGCACCCCGAGCTCGCGGGCGAAGCGCGCCACCGGAAGGCAGGCCGCGAGGAGGTCGGCGTCGTCGGGCCGCTTGAGGAGGAGGGTGCGCACGAGCCGCCCGGCGGTCTCGCGGTCCCCCGCCTCGAGCAGCACCCCGCAGAGCACGAGCCACAGCTTCGTGGGGAGCAGCGTCCACGCGACGGAGTTCCGGGTCGCCGAGCGCGCCCGCTCGACCAGGGCCGGGGTCGGGCCCTGGTCGCGCCACTCGGCGCGCGCCAGCGCGAGGTCGTCGGCGTAGCGGCCCCGACCGGCACCACGGTCGCGGTCGGCCGCGAGCCGGGAGGCGCGGCCGAACAGCCGCTTGTCGAGGGCGCGGACACGCCAGGCCGCGGCGCGCACGAGCGGGACGTTCTTGAGGTTGCGGTTCATCTCGCCTGTCTCACGAAGGGCCGGTCGGGTGTGAGGTATCCAACCCGCCCCCCTCGACCACGCGGTGAACTCACGGTGAACGGGCGTCGAGGGTCACGGTCGCTCTCACCGGGTCGCCGCCGCGCCGTCCGGCCTCGCCGCGACCGCGAGCAGCCGAGCCAGCCGCTCCGCGTCGCCGTCCAGCCCGCTGATCGTGACCCGCAGGTGCGGCGGCGCGTCCTCTCGGCCGTGCTGGAACGGCGACCCCGGCGCCGCGCGGACGCCCGCTGCCGCGAGGCGTTCGAGGGCGCGCGACTCGTCGTCCACGGGCACCCACACGTTGATGCCGGCACCGTCCGGCAGCGCCACGCCCTCGGCCCGGAGCGCGTCGACGAGGGCACGGCGGCGCGCGTGGTACATGCGGGCCGCGTGGGCGACGGCGTCGACGGCGTGCGCGTCGGTGAGCAGGTGCGCGAGGACCCGCTGCAGGAGGCGGCTGGTCCAACCGGGTCCCAGCATGCGGCGGGCCACGAGGGCGTCGACGACGCTCGCCGGACCGCCGAGGGCCGCGATCCGCAGGTCGGGCCCGTGCGACTTCGAGAACGAGCGCACACGCACGACCCGGCCGGGCAGGTACGTGCCGACGCTCACGTCCCGCACCGCGGCGATCTCCCCCGCGTGGTCGTCCTCGACGACCAGGACCCCCGGGTCGTGCCGGCGGACGACGGCGGCGAGGTCGCGCGCGCGGGTCGGCGTGAGGCTCGCTCCGGTCGGGTTGTGCGCGCGCGGCTGGAGGACCACCGCCACGACGCCCGCCCGCAACGCCGCGTCGAGCGACCCGGGCGTGACCCCGGCGCCGTCGAGCTCGAGCGCGACGCGCTCGCAGCCGAGCTGGTCGAGCAGGTCGAAGACCGGCGGGAAGCCCGGGTCCTCGACGGCCACCCTGTCCCCGAATCCCGCGACCTGCTCGAGCGTCCGCGCGACCCCGTCCATCGCGCCGTCGACGACGGTGACGCGCTCGGGGGCGAACGGCCAGCTCGCCCGCAGGAGGGTCTCGAGCTCGGGCAGCACGGGCGGTGCCAGGTAGCTGTCCGCGGTGGCGCCCGCCTCCTTGCCGGCACGGGTGAGCGCCGCGGTCAGGTCGGGCAGGAGGGACGGGTGCGGCGTGCCCGCGGACAGGTCGAGCTCCCGTCGGGCGCCGTCGGCGAGCCGACGGTAGCCGGGCGGCAGCCAGCTCGCGGGCTCGGGCAGCACGAAGGTTCCCGCGCGTCCGCGCGGGGCCACCATCCCGACGTCGGCGAGCGCGCGCCACGCCGAGCCGACGGTCGCGGGTGACGTGCCGAGCCGGGCGGCCAGGGCTCGCACGGTCGGCAGCCGGTCCCCGGGGCGCAGCTCGCCGGCCCGGAGCAGGCGCGCGACGGACGCCGCGACAGCGCGCGGGCTGCGCCCGTCCAGGTGCGCGGCGAGCGCGTCGGCCGAGACGACGCGGGGCCGGCCGGGTGGCGTCCGGCGGGTGGTGCTGGGCTCCGTCACGGCGGCGCTCCTCAGGTTTTACACGACGGACACGCACCGGCACGGCTGGGCGGAGCGGGGTTACGCCGAAGAAATGTCCAAGCGTCAGAGTCACATTCCACACCCGCCGGGGCCGGCGCGTCGAGCACCACCGACGCGCCGCCCGCCGCTATCGAGACGGAGGAGCCGCATGAGCACCGTGCGCGTCGCGTTCACCCAGGCACGATGGACTGGTGACAAGGAGTCGATGATCGCGCTCCACGAACGGTGGACCCGTGAGGCCGCGTCCCAGGGCGCACAGGTCATCGCCTTCCAGGAGCTCTTCTACGGGCCCTACTTCGGGATCACCCAGGACCCCAAGTACTACGAGTACGTCGAGACCGTGCCGGGCCCCACCACCGAGCGGTTCGCCGCGCTCGCCGCCGAGCTCGGCATCGTCGTCGTCCTGCCGATCTACGAGGAGGACCAGCCGGGCGTGTACTACAACACGGCCGTCGTCGTCGACGCGGACGGCACCGTGCTCGGCAAGTACCGCAAGCACCACATCCCGCACCTGCCGAAGTTCTGGGAGAAGTTCTACTTCCGCCCCGGCAACCTCGGCTGGCCCGTGTTCGAGACCGCGGTCGGCAAGATCGCCGTCACGATCTGCTACGACCGCCACTTCCCCGAGGGCTGGCGGGTCGCCGCCCTCAACGGCGCCGAGATCATCTTCAACCCCAACGCGACCGCGCCCGGGGTCTCGAACCGGCTCTGGGAGATCGAGCAGCCGGCCGCGGCCGCCGCCAACGGCGTCTTCGTGGTCGCCAACAACCGCGTGGGGCGCGAGGACAACGAGTACGGCGACGAGGCGGTCACGTTCTACGGGTCGTCCTACGCGGTCGGCCCCGACGGCAACATCGTCGGCGAGACGGGCTCCAGCAGCGACGACCAGCTCCTGGTCCGTGACCTCGACCTCGACCAGATCCGCGAGGTCCGCGAGCGCTGGCAGTTCTTCCGCGACCGCCGGCCCGACGCCTACGGGCCGATCGTCGAGCCCTGACCCCGCCCGCGCGCCCCCAGGGAGGAGCACCGTGAAGACTCTCATCACCGGCGGCACCGTCGTCAACGCGACCGGCCGGAGCAGGGCCGACGTCCTCGTCGACGGCGAGACCGTCGCCGCGCTCGTCGACCCCGGCTCCACCGCGCTCGCCGCCGACCTCGCGGCCGGCGTCGACCGCGTGATCGACGCGACCGGCAAGTACGTGGTGCCCGGCGGCATCGACGCCCACACCCACATGGAGATGCCGTTCGGGGGGACGTACGCCTCCGACACCTTCGAGACGGGGACGGTCGCGGCCGCGTGGGGCGGCACGACCACGATCATCGACTTCGTCGTCCAGTACCCCGACCAGAACGTCCTCGACCAGTACCACCGCTGGCACGAGAAGGCGGCGGGCAGGTGCGCGGTCGACTACGGGTTCCACCAGATCCTCTCCGACGTCCAGGACGACTCGCTGGTCGCCATGGACGAGCTCGTCGCGGAGGGCGTGACCAGCTTCAAGCTCTTCACCGCCTACAAGGGCGTGTTCCTGTCCGACGACGGCCAGATCTTCCGGGCGTTCCAGAAGGGCGCGGAGAACGGCGCGCTGATGATGGTCCACGCCGAGAACGGCTCCGTCATCGACGTGCTGCAGCAGCAGGCCGTCGCCGCCGGGCACACCACGCCCTTCTACCACGGGACGACGCGACCGTGGCAGGCGGAGGAGGAGGCCACGCACCGCGCGATCATGCTCGCCGACCTCGCCGGGGTGCCCCTCTACGTGGTGCACGTGTCGGCCAAGCAGGCCGTCGAGCAGATCGCCGCGGCGCGCGACCGGGGCAAGAACGTCTTCGGCGAGGCGTGCCCCCAGTACCTGTACCTGTCGCTCGAGGAGCAGCTCGCCGCCCGCAGCGAGGAGTGGGGCGACCTCGAGGGCGCGAAGTGGGTCTGCTCGACGCCGCTGCGCGCCCGGGCCGAGGGCCACCAGGACGCGATGTGGCAGGCGCTGCGGACGAACGACCTGCAGCTCGTCTCGACCGACCACTGCCCCTTCTGCATGCGTGGCCAGAAGGAGCTCGGACGGGACGACTTCACCAAGATCCCGAACGGCATCGGGTCCGTCGAGCACCGCATGGACCTCATCTACCAGGGCGTCGTCGACGGACGCATCTCCTTGGAGCGGTGGGTCGAGACCTGCTCGGTCACACCGGCGCGCATGTTCGGCATGTACGGCCGCAAGGGGGTCGTGCAGCCGGGCGCGGACGCCGACATCGTCGTCTACGACCCTGCGGGCCGCACGAGCATCGGCCTCGAGGCGACCCACCACATGAACATGGACTACTCCGCCTGGGAGGGGTTCGAGGTCGACGGGCACGTCGACACGGTGCTCCTGCGGGGCGAGGTCGTCGTGGCCGACGGCGCCTTCCACGGGCGCCCCGGCAACGGCCGGTTCGTCCGGCGCGACCTGAGCCAGTACCTGATCTGAGCGCGGCCACGCGGCCCCCAGCGCCCACCCCTCACCCCGGGAGCGACATGGACTTCGGCATCGTCCTGCAGAACGACCCGCCCGCCTCGCGGGTCGTCGACCTCGCACGCCAGGCGGAGAACCACGGGTTCACCCACGCCTGGACCTTCGACTCGCACCTGCTCTGGGAGGAGCCCTTCGTCGTCTTCTCCGCGATCCTCGCCGCGACGAGGAAGATCACCGTCGGTCCGATGGTCACGAACCCCGCGACGCGCGACTGGACGGTCCTCGCGTCCATGTTCGCGACGCTGAACGAGATGTACGGCAACCGCACGGTGTGCGGCATCGGCCGGGGTGACTCCGCGGTGCGCACGCTCAACGGCCGACCGTCGAACCTCGCCACGCTGCGGGACGCCGTCCACGTGGTCCGCGAGCTCGCGAACTCGCGCGCGGTCGAGATCAACGGCGCGACCGTGCGGTTCCCGTGGAGCACCGGCTCGAGCCTGGAGGTCTGGGTCGCCGCCTACGGGCCGCAGGCGCTGCGCCTGACCGGGGAGGTCGGGGACGGCTACATCCTGCAGCTCGCCGACCCCGACCTCGCGGCCTGGATGATCCGCGCGGTCCGCGACTCCGCGGAGGCGGCGGGCCGCGATCCCGACGCCATCCGGTTCTGCGTCGCGGCTCCGGCCTACCTCGGCGACGGCGACTCACCCGCGGCCCGCGCCCACATGCGCGAGCAGTGCCGCTGGTTCGGCGGGATGGTGGGCAACCACGTCGCCGACATCGTGGCGCGCTACGGCACCTCCGCCGCGGTCCCCCGGGCCCTGACCGACTACATCCGCGACCGCGAGGGCTACGACTACAACGAGCACGGTCGCGCCGGGAACTCGCACACCCGGTTCGTGCCGGACGAGATCGTCGAGCGGTTCTGCCTTCTCGGCTCGCCCCGCGAGCACGTCGAGAAGCTCGAGGCGCTGCGGGCCCTCGGGGTCGACCAGTTCGCGGCCTACCTGCAGCACGACCACAAGGAGGGCACGCTCCTCGGCTACGGCGAGCGCGTCATCCCTGCCCTCGCCGACCACGTGACGGCGAGCGCATGAGCGGCGAGCGCACGAGCACGGAAGGGCTCCGCCTGCCCCGCCCGAGCCGCACGCAGGTCAAGGCCGTGCTGCTCGGTGCCGCCGGCGTCGTCGGGCTCGGTGTCGTCTGGGAGGGCTACAAGGCGCTCGCCCCGGAGACCGGCGTGAGCATCGGCAGCACGCTCGTGCTCCCGCGCACGAGCGACCTCGCGATGCCTCACCTGTGGGAGATGTGGTCGCGCGCCCTCGAGCCCGTGACGGGGGCGCCGGACGCTCCTCCGCTGTGGCAGGCGGTCCTCGGCGCGTGCGGCTTCACGCTGCGCACGGCGGCGACGGGCTGGGTCGTGGGCGTCGTGGTCGGACTCCTGCTGGGCATGCTCATGCAAGGGCTGCGCACCGCTCGGGACGCCGTCCTCCCGTGGGTCGTGCTCAGCCAGACCGTGCCCCTCATCGCGCTCGCCCCGCTGGTCCGGCGCTGGGGGTCGCAGCTCCACGTCGGCACGCTCGCCTGGCCCGACTGGTGGTCGGTCGCCGTCATCGCTTCCTACCTCGCGTTCTTCCCCGTGTCCGTCGGCGCGCTGCGTGGCTTCGCCTCGCCGGACGCCGTCCACGTCGAGCTCATGCGCGCGTACGGCGCCGGCTGGTGGCAGACGTTCCGCCGGCTGCGGCTGCCCGCGAGCGTGCCGTACCTGCTGCCCGCCCTGCGCCTCGCTGCGGCGAGCGCCGTGGTCGGGACCGTCGTCGGGGAGGTCTCGATCGGCCTGCGCGGAGGCGTCGGCCGGATGATCGTCGAGTTCGGGGCGACCGGCAGCTCCGATCCCGCCAAGCAGTGGTCGCCCATCGCGGGCGCGGTCCTGGTCGGGCTCGTGGCGGCGGCCGCCGTCGCGCTGCTGGCCGTCCCCCTGTCCCGCTACCGGTCCTCGGAGGTCCAGTCGTGAGCCCCGACACAGCTTCCGCCCCCACGCCCGCCCCCGCCGTGCGGGTGTCGTCCGTCCGCCGCGAGTTCCGCAGCCGCACCGGGCAGGTGGTCGCGCTCGACGACGTCTCCCTGACGGTCGCCGCAGGTGAGTTCGTGTCCCTGATCGGGCCGTCGGGCTGCGGCAAGTCGACCCTGCTGCGCCTCGTCGCGGACCTCGACCGCCCGACGTCCGGGACCGTCGAGGTCTTCGACCGGCCGGCGCACGTCGCCCGCGAGGCGCACGAGTACGGGATCGCGTTCCAGCAGGCGGGCCTCCTGCCCTGGCGGACCGTGCTCGCGAACGTCGAGCTGCCGCTCGAGCTGCACGGGACTCCGCGGGCCGCCCGACGGCAGCGGGCCCGCGAGCTCGTCGACCTGATCGGCCTGACGCCGTTCGCCGGCCACTACCCGCACCAGCTCTCCGGCGGCATGCAGCAGCGCGTCGCCATCGCGCGTGCCCTCGCCGAGCAGCCGAGCCTGCTCCTCATGGACGAGCCCTTCGGCGCGCTCGACGAGATGACGCGAGAGCGCATGCAGACCGAGCTGCTGCGCGTGCGGTCCGAGACCGGTGCGGCGGTCGTGTTCGTGACCCACTCGATCCCGGAGGCCGTCTACCTGTCGGACCGGGTCGTCGTGATGTCGGCCCGGCCGGGTCGGGTCCGGACGATCGTCCCCGTCTCGCGTCCGGCGGTGCCGGACGGTGTCGACGCGCGCGAGGACGCGGCGTTCTTCGCCGACGTGGCCCGCGTGCGCGAAGCGCTGCACGGTCCGGACGACGACGACCCGGGCACGGACGACCTCGCCGGCGCGGCGGCTCCGGCCCGGGTCCCGGCGACCCGTGGGATGGACCTGCGATGAGGCGCTCGAGGTCGCTCCGCGTGCGCGCCGTCGTCGCGCCGCTCGCGCTCGGCGCGCTCGTCCTCGTCGTGTGGCAGGAAGCCGTCGACCGCTTCGACGTGAAGCCGTACGTGCTCCCCGCGCCGCGCGCCATCGCCACCGCCCTCGGCGACCACGTCGACGCGGTCTGGTCAGGCGCCCTCACCACGGCCCAGAACGCCGCCGTCGGGCTGCTGATCGGCGTCGTGCTGGCGCTCGTGTGCGCCGGCGTCGCCGCCGCCGTCAGCAGCGTCGCGGGGGCGGCCGCCCCGCTCGTGGCCGCGGTCTCGGTGATGCCCGTGCCCGCGCTCGCGCCCGTGCTCTACACGATGTTCGGCACGGGGGCGCAGACCGCCCGCGTCGTCGTCGCAGCGCTGGCGGCGTTCGTGCCCGTGTACGTCAACGCGCTGCGCGGGCTGCGCACCGTCGCCCCCGTGCATCGCGACCTCATGCGGGCGTTCTCCGCGTCCCGGTGGCAGGCGACACGCACCGTGACGCTCCCGGGCGCGCTGCCGCTCGTGTTCGCCGGCCTGACGATCGCGTCCTCGCTCAGCGTGATCTCGGCCCTCGTCGCCGAGTACTTCGGTGGGCCGGTCGACGGGCTCGGCAAGGCCATCACGTCCGCGGTCTCGTCGAGCCAGTACGCCCTGGCCTGGGCGTACGTGGTGGGCGCCGTCGTGATCGGTCTCGTGTTCTTCGGCGCCGCCGCGGGCCTCGAGCGCCTCGTCGCACGACGCTCCGCATCGAGCCCCTGAACCTCCGCCACGCGCCCGCGCCCTCCCTTCGTCCCTTCCGAACCCGCCCGACCAGCAGCGCCACCCGAGAGGAACGACCATGACTCCACCGACCGGCACCGCCTCGCCCCGCCCCCACGAGCCGCGCCGCCATCGCCGGGCCCTCGCCGCGACCGCCACGGTCGCGGCCCTGGCCCTCGCGGGCTGCTCGAGCTCGTCGTCGGGCGCGAACGACGACGCGTCGTCGACGAAGGGCGGGCTCACGCCCGTCCGGCTCCAGCTCCAGTGGGTCGCCGACGCCCAGTTCGCCGGCTACTACGCCGCGCTCAAGCTCGGCTACTACAAGGACGCCGGGCTCGACGTCACCATCCAGGAGGCCGGCACCGACACGGTCCCCATCGACGTGCTGGCGGCCGGCGACGCCGACTACGCGATCTCCTGGGTCCCGAAGGTGCTGGGCTCGATCGAGCAGGGCACCGCCGTGACCGACGTCGCCCAGATCTTCGAGCGGTCCGGCACGACGCAGATCTCGTTCAAGGACAAGGGCATCACGACGCCCGCCGACCTCAAGGGGAAGAAGGTCGGCAGCTGGGGCTACGGCAACCAGTGGGAGCTGTTCGCCGGGATGCAGAAGGCGGGCATCGACACCGACAAGGACATCGACCTCGTCCAGCAGGCGTTCGACATGAACGGCTTCCTCTCGGGCGACATCGACGCCGCGCAGGCCATGACGTACAACGAGCTCGCCCAGGTCCTCGAGACCAAGAACCCGAAGACCGGCAAGCTCTACCAGAAGAGCGACCTCAACATCATCGACTGGAACGACGAGGGCACGGCCATGCTCCAGGACGCCATCTGGGCGGACGCGAACAAGCTCGCCGACGATCCTTCCTACGCGACCGAGACCGAGAAGTTCGTCGAGGCCTCCATCAAGGGCTGGGTCTACGTCCGCGACCACCCGAAGGAGGCCGCCGACATCGTCACGGCGGCAGGCTCGACCCTCGGGACGAGCCACCAGCTGTGGATGGCCAACGAGGTCAACAAGCTGATCTGGCCGAGCACGTCCGGGGGCATCGGGACGATCGATCCCGCCGCGTGGAAGCGGACCGTCGACATCGCGCTCCACACCAAGGACGACACGGGTTCGACGATCATCACCAAGGAGCCGCCGTCGACCGCGTACAGCAACGAGTACGTCACGAAGGCGCTCAAGAACCTCGAGGCGCAAGGCGTCGACGTCGTCGGCAAGGACTTCACGCCGATCGACGTCGAGCTCAAGGAGGGCGGCAAGTAGCCGTCCCACCTCGCCCACCCTGCACAAGTAGCGACCGGCCGGGGCCGTCGACGGCGGCCCCGGCCCACGGGAGGACCCAGTCATGACCACCTTCGACGACCTCGCGGGGTCCGAGCTCGACGCCGCGGTGATCGCGGCCGACCACGCCCGGGTCCTGCACTCCTGGTCGGCCCAGGCGCACCTGCCGTCGTTCGTCGTCGCGGGCGCCCGGGGCTGCCGCGTCTGGAACCATGCCGGGACGAGCTGGCTCGACTTCTCGAGCCAGCTCGTCAACACGAACGTCGGGCACCAGCACCCTCGTGTGGTGGCGGCGATCCAGGAGCAGGCCGGGGTCCTGACGACCGTGAACCCCGCGACCGCGAACCTCACGCGGGCCCGGGCCGCCGAGAAGGTGCTCGCGCACCTGCCCGGCACGTTCGAGAAGATCTTCTTCACCAACGCCGGCGCCGACGCCAACGAGAACGCGATCCGCATGGCGCGCCTCGTGACCGGCCGCGACAAGGTCGTGTCGGCCTACCGCTCGTACCACGGGAACACGGGCGCGGCGGTCGTCGCGACGGGTGACTGGCGCCGCGTGCCGAACGAGTACGCACGGGGGCACGTGCACGTGTTCGGTCCCTACCTGTACCGCTCGGAGTTCTGGGCCCGGACGCCGCAGGAGGAGTGCGAGCGTGCGCTGCACCACCTCGAGCGCGTGGTGCAGTCCGAGGGGCCCGACTCGGTGGCTGCGATCCTCCTCGAGACCGTCCCCGGGACCGCGGGCGTCCTCACACCGCCCGACGGGTATCTGACGGGCGTGCGCGAGATCGCCGACCGCTACGGCATCCTGCTCGTGCTCGACGAGGTCATGGCCGGCTTCGGGCGCACCGGGTCGTGGTTCGCGTTCGACCGCCACGACGTCGTCCCGGACCTGGTGACCTTCGCCAAGGGGGTCAACTCGGGCTACGTCCCCGCCGGCGGGGTCGCCGTCACCGGTCGGGTGGCCCACGCGTTCGACGAGCGCGTCTACCCGGGCGGCCTCACGTACTCGGGCCACCCCCTCGCGATGGCCGCGATCGTGGCGACGATCGAGGCGATGGAGGACGAACGCATCGTGGAGAACGCGGCGGACGTCGGCGCACGGGTCATCGCGCCGGCGCTCGACGAGCTCGCCCGACGCAACCCCCTGGTCGGGGAGGTCCGCGGCAGCGGCGTCTTCTGGGCGGTCGAGCTCGTCGAGGACCCCGACACACGGGTCCCCCTGGCGCCGGACCGGGTGGCCGACGTCCGCGGCCGCTGCCTGGAGCGCGGGCTGCTGCCCTTCACGAGCGAGAACCGGGTGCACGTCGTCCCGCCGTGCGTCGTCACCCCCGACGAGGCCCGGGAGGGCCTCGCGATCCTCGCGACCGTGCTCGACGACGTGGCCGGGGAGCGCGCATGAGCCGGCCGGGCCGCACGCGGCGCGCGCTCGTCACCGGCGCGTCGTCGGGCATCGGGGCCGCGACCGTCCGCGGGCTCGCGGCGCAGGGTTGGGATGTCGTGGCCGCCGCTCGCCGGGCCGACCGGCTCGCTGCGCTGGCCGACGAGGCGGGCGCTCTGGCGTACCCGCTCGACGTGACCGACGGCGCGCAGGTGGAGGCCCTCGCGGAGCACCTGGGTGCGACGGGCGGCCTCGACGCCGTGGTGAACAACGCGGGCGGGGCGCTCGGTCTCGACCCCGTCGAGACGGCCGACGTCGACGGCTGGCGGCGGATGTACGAGCTCAACGTCCTCGGCACGCTCCGGGTCACCCAGGCGGTGCTCCCGCTCCTGCGTGCCGACGGCGGCGGCGACGTCCTGGTGGTGACGTCGACCGCGGCGCACGGCGCCTACGAGGGGGGCGCGGGGTACACGGGCGTCAAGCACGCGGAGCGGATGCTCACCACGACCCTGCGCTGGGAGCTCGTCGGCGAGCCCGTCCGCGTCCTCGAGATCTCCCCCGGCAACGTCGCGACCGAGGAGTTCTCGCTCGTCAGGTTCGACGGCGACGAGGCCCGCGCGGCCGCGGTGTACGAGGGCTACCAGCCGCTGGTCGCCGAGGACGTCGCGGACGCGATCGTGTGGATGCTCACGCGGCCGGACCACGTGAACGTCGACCTCATGGTGGTGCGGCCGCGGGCGCAGGCGCACAACACGAAGGTGGCGCGGACCGGCGTGTGAGGCCCCGGACGGCCCCGGGCTCAGGGGTGGCGGTCGACGCGCTGGGCCGATGCCTGGGCGCGTGGCCGGATGACGAGCTCGTCCACGTCGACGTGCGGGGGAAGCGACAGCGTCCAGCGCACGGCCTCGGCGACGTCCTCGGCGGTCAGCGGGCCCGGCACGCCCGCGTACACGGCGTCGGCCTTGGCCTGGTTGCCGCCGTAGCGGACGAGCGAGAACTCCTCGGTCTGCACCATGCCGGGCGCGATGTCGATCACGCGCACGGGCTCGCCGACCAGCTCGAACCGGAGCGTGCGGGCGAC
This sequence comes from Luteimicrobium xylanilyticum, assembly GCF_009429125.1. Taxonomy (GTDB): domain Bacteria; phylum Actinomycetota; class Actinomycetes; order Actinomycetales; family Cellulomonadaceae; genus Luteimicrobium; species Luteimicrobium xylanilyticum. The sequence goes on along the minus strand of NZ_CP045529.1, from coordinate 1,515,439 downwards.
CACCCGTTCCGCGGTCTTGGCCGCGACGTACCCGCCGCCGCCCTCGTACGGCTCGTGCGCCGCCGTCGAGGTGATGACCGCGACCGTCCCCTCCGCGTCGCGGAGCGCGGGCAGGAACTCCTGGACCATGCGGACCGTGCCGAGCACGTTCAGCTCGTACATGCGGCGCCACTGGTCGAGGTCCGCCTGCGCGACCGGGTCGACGCCGAGCGCGCCGCCCGCCACGTTCACCAGGGCGTCGACGGGACCCGCGGTGACGACCTGCTCGACGAGGCGCGCGACGTCGTCGTCGCTCGTGACGTCCGCGACGACGTAGGTCGCGCCGGTGCGGTCCGCGACCTCACGCAGCCGGTCCTCCCGGCGCGCGACCGCGACCACGGCCCAGCCGTCCGCGCGCAGCGCCGCGACGCTCGCCGCCCCGATGCCCGACGACGCCCCCGTCACCACGGCGCGACGCGCGCGCCCGTAGGGGCCGGCGCCTCCACCGGATCCCGTCGTCGCCGTGCCGCCCCCTGCGTTCGCGGCCCGCCCGGCCGCCAGATCCTCGGTCATGAGAGGAACGCTACTCGTGCACCCTCCCGTGTACCCGGACGGCCGCACCGCGACTAGGCTGGCCGTGGGATCGCGAGCCGTGCCTGGCTCGTCGCGGCGGCCCGGACTTGGACCGCATGTCCCCGGCGCGCGCCGTCGTCGCGCGCCCGGCGCCCGTATCGGGCTCGCCGCCGCCACGCACCCGCGCACCGCACCGCTCCCGCACGCCGGAAGGGCCCGTCCTTGTCGACCGCTCTGTCTCGTCCCCGTTCCCGTACCGCCGCCGCCCTCGTGACCGCCGGGCTCGCCGCTGTCACCCTCGCCGCCTGCTCGTCGGGCTCCGGCGAGGCCGACGGCTCGCAGGCGCCCGCCACGGCGTCCGCCGACGCCGGCCCCCGCACCACCTATCCGCTCACGCTCGACAACTGCGGCACGAAGGTGGCGTTCCAGGCCGCACCGGACCGGGTCGTGACGATCAAGTCGTCCACCACCGAGATGATGCTGGCGCTGGGGCTCGGCGACCACGTCGTCGGGTCGGCGTTCCTCGACGGACCGCTGCCCGACTCGCTCCAGGCCGCGGCCGACGGCAACAAGGCCATCACCTCGCCCATGGCCGCGCAGGTCCCCGGCTCCGAGGCGGTGCTCGCCCTCCAGCCCGACCTGGTCTACGCGGGCTGGGAGTCGAACGTCTCGGCGCAGGGCGCAGGCGCCCGCCCGACCCTCGCCAAGCTCGGCGTGAACACGTACGTCTCGCCGTCCGCGTGCCAGGAGAAGGCGTACCAGCCCGACCCGCTGACGTTCGACGACGTGTTCGGGGAGATCGCCCAGGTCGGGCAGATCTTCGACGTCCAGGACCGGGCGGCCTCGCTCGTCGCCCAGCAGAAGAAGCAGCTCGCCACCGTCCCGAAGGACGGCGACGGGCACACCGTCCTGTGGTGGTCGTCCGGCAACGGCACCCCGTACGTCGGGGCAGGCATTGGCGCGCCGGAGATGATCATGAAGGCCGTCGGGCTGAAGAACGTCGCGGCCGACGTGCCCATGACGTGGACGTCGCTGTCGTGGGAGAAGATCGTCGCCGCCGACCCCGACGTCATCGTCCTCGTCGACGCGTCGTGGAACACGGCGCAGGCCAAGGAGAAGTTCCTCGAGTCGAACGGCGCGACCAAGAACCTCCAGGCGGTCCAGCACCACCGCTACGTGGTGCTCCCGTTCGCGAGCACCGAGGCCGGGGTCCGCAACGTCGACGCCGCGGCCCAGCTCGCCGCCGACCTGAAGCAGCTCGACTGGTCGTGACGCCGTGACCGCCCCCGCCTCGACCCAGCGCCCGACGACGTCGCGCACGTCGCCGGGGTCGGGCGTGCCCGCGGCGTCGCGGCCGTCGTCCGGCCCACGGACCGCCGCCTGGCTCGTGGGCGCCGCCGTCGTGCTGGCGGTCAGCGTGTCGGTCGCGGTCACGCTCGGCCCCGCGCACCTGCCCGTCTCCGACGTCTGGCGCTCCGTCGCCCAGCATCTCGGGCTCGACGGTCCGCTCGGGCTCGACCGGCTCGCACCCCTGCCCGACGGGCTGGTCTGGGAGCTCCGCCTGCCGCGCGTCCTGACCGCCGCGGGCGTGGGCGCGGGTCTCGCGGTGTGCGGCGTCGTCATGCAGTCGCTCACGCGCAACCCCCTCGCGGACCCGTACCTGCTGGGGCTGTCGTCGGGGGCGTCGCTCGGGGCGGTGTGCGTGCTCGGGCTGGGGGTCGCGCTGGTGCTCCCCGTCGCCGCGTTCGCGGGCGCGCTGCTCGCGCTGCTCGCGACCCTCGGGCTGGCCGGGGCGGCGGGCGGCCTGACGCCGTCGCGGACGGTGCTCGCCGGGCTCGCGGTGAGCCAGCTCGCCGCCGCGGGCGTGAGCTTCGTGATCTTCTGGACGTCGACCGGAGACTCCTACCAGGACATCCTGTCGTGGCTGCTCGGGTCCGTCGCCGGCGCGACGTGGACGTCCGTCGCCGTGACGTGCGGGGCGACGCTCGTGCTCGGGGGCGTGCTCGCCGCGACCGGGTCGCTGCTCGACGCCTTCACGTTCGGCGACACCGCCGCCGCCGCGCTGGGCGTGCCCGTGGAGCGGGCGCGCCGGATCCTGCTCGTCCTCGTCGCGGTCCTCACCGGCGCGCTCGTGTCGCAGTCCGGCTCCATCGGGTTCGTGGGGCTCGTGCTGCCGCACGCCGTGCGGCTCGTCGTCGGGACCCGCAACCGGCTGCTCCTGCCGCTGTCCGGCCTGCTGGGGGCGAGCTTCCTCGTCTGGGCGGACACCGCCGCGCGGACCGTGTTCGCGCCCCGCGAGATCCCCGTCGGGGTCATGACGGCGGCCGTCGGCGCGCCCGTGTTCGCGTTCCTGCTGTGGCGAGGGAGAGGTCGGGCATGACGGCGGACGGGCTGCGGGCCGAACGGCTGCGCTGGGGTGCGGGCGGGCGGCTCCTCGTCGACGGGGTCGACGTGACCGCCCCACCCGGCACCGTGACGGGTCTGCTCGGCCCCAACGGCTCCGGCAAGACGACGCTGCTCCGGCTGCTCGCCGGGGTGCGGCGGCCCGAGGACGGCACGGTCCGGCTCGACGGCACCGACCTGCACACCGCCTCGCCGCGCGCGCGGGCGCGGGCCGTGGCGCTCGTCGAGCAGGACGCGACGACCGACCTGCCGATCACCGTGCTCGACGCCGTCCTGCTGGGCCGGATCCCGCACCGCTCTCTTCTCGCCGGCCCCCGCGCGTCGGACCGGACGGCGGCCCTGGACGCGCTCGACGCCGCCGGCGCGTCCGCCCTCCGGGACCGCGAGGTCACGACCCTGTCGGGCGGCGAGCGCCAGCGCGTCCACCTGGCCCGCGCGCTCGCACAGGAGCCGCGCCTGCTCCTGCTCGACGAGCCCACGAACCACCTCGACGTGCGCGCGCAGCTCGAGACGATGACCGTGCTGCGCAAGCTCGCGGCCGACAGCGTCACCGTGGTCACCGCGCTGCACGAGCTCACGATGGCGGCCCACGCGTGCGACCACGTGGTGCTGCTCGCGGGCGGCCGCGTCGTCGCCGCGGGGACCGTCGAGGACGTCCTCGTCCCCGAGGTGCTCGAACCCGTCTACGGGGTGCGGGTCGACGTGCTCCGCCACCCGCGCACCGGCCGGCCCGTCCTCGCCTATACCGAGTCCTGAGCCCGCTCCCCCACCCGCCCACCGCCCGGAGGCCTTGTGAGTCCGACCTCGTCCGCGACCGCGCCCCTGCGCATCGCCCTGCTCGCCGGCGGCGTCGGCGGCGCGCGATTCACGCGGGGGCTGCGCGACCTGCTCGCCCGGCGCGACGTGCCCGCCGAGCTGACCGTCGTCGTCAACACCGGCGACGACATGTGGCTCGACGGCCTGCGCGTGTGCCCCGACCTCGACACCGTCATGTACACGCTCGCGGGTGTCGTGCACGAGGGGCAGGGCTGGGGACGCGACAGCGAGACGGCGCGAGTGTCCGCCGAGCTGCACGCGTACGGCCTGGGCTGGCCGTGGTTCACGCTCGGCGACCTCGACATCGCGACGCACGTGGCGCGGACGGAGCTCCTGCGGCGCGGGCTGCCGCTGTCCGAGGTGACCGCCAGGCTCTCGGAGCGCTGGGAGTTCGGCGCACGGCTCCTGCCCATGAGCGACCAGAGCGTCGAGACGCACGTCGAGCTCGACGGCGGGTCCGGCGCGTCGGACGGGCGCCGCACCGTGCACTTCGAGGAGTGGTGGGTGCGGCTGCGCGCCGCGACTCCCGCCCGGCGCTTCGTGCAGGTCGGCGTCGAGGACGCGCGGCCCGCGCCCGGCGTGCTCGAGGCGATCGCCGGGGCGGACGTCGTGCTGCTGCCGCCGTCGAACCCCGTGGTGTCGATCGGGACGGTGCTCGGCGTGCCTGGGATCCGCGAGGCCCTGCGCGCGACCTCGGCTCCCGTGGTCGGGGTGGCGCCCATCGTGGGCGGCGCACCGGTGCGCGGCATGGCCGACGCCTGCCTCACGACGATCGGGGTCGAGACGACGGCCCTCGCGGTGGGCGAGCACTACGGCGCGCGGTCGCGCGGCGGCCTGCTCGACGGGTGGCTCGTGGACACGGCCGACGCCGACTCGGTCCCCGCGCTCGCCGTCGCCGGCATCGAGGCTCGGGCGCTGCCGCTGCTCATGGGCGACGGCGTCGGGCCGGACGGGCTGACGGCGACCGACGCGATCGTCCTCGCCGCGCTCGACCTGGCCGGCGTCGGGTCGCGGGTCGCGCCCACCGCGGCCTGACGGACTCGCGCCCGGCCTGCCGCCGGCGTCGCGGGAAGTCGCCCCATGGTGCTCTGCCGCGCTCCCGCGCGCGGATTCCTGGTCTCGACGTCTCCGGCCGACGACGTCCGACTCCGCCGACGACTCAGGCGACGCGCGTGGCGAGGAACGCGGCCGTGCGCCGGCCGACGCCGAGCGCCACCGCAGCCTCGAGGTCGGCGGCCGTGTCGACGTCGCGCCGCAGGCTGGCCCCCGCGTCGAGGCGCACGTGACCCTCCGCGGCATGCGCGTCCGCCGAGCCGGTGCCGAATCTCGGGCGCAGAGCGCCGGGCGTGCGCCCGGTCAGCAGGGTCGTGCCGGTGCCGTCGGCGTCGGGCACGAACGCGCGCTCGTGCGCGGTCGCGTTCGCGAGCGCCGCCTCGAGGTCCGCGGGTCGCAGCGCGGGGAGGTCGCCGAGGAGCACCGCGCACGGCCCCTGCGAGACCGCATCGATCCCCGCCCGCACGGCGGCGCTCAGCCCGCGGCCCGGGTCGTCGACGTGCACGACGCGCGGTCCGTCGTCGGCGGCGGGCACGAACCGCGCCTCGCTCGTGACCACCACGACGCAGCCGACCGACGGCGTCGCGAGCACCGCGTCGAGGGTGTCGAGGGCGAGGGCGTCCGCGAGCGCTCGCCGGGCGCCGTCGTCCAACGAGCCCGCGAGCCGCGACTTGGCGCCCGGCCCGCCCTTCACGGGCACGACGACGGTCCAGCCGGGCGCACGCGGGGTCATGTCCCCATTCTCCTGTCCACGCCGGCCGACGGTTGCCGACCCGCGCATCGGCTGACGCAGGTGGCGCCGTGACGCGGCGGTCTGCGGTCAGGCCGGCACGCTGCAGATCACCGCATCTCGCGGCGAGCGCCGCGCGGCTACGGTGGAAGGCATGGCTGCTGCGCTGCACCTCACCGGGGACTCCGACGCCGACGCGCTCCTCACCAAGGACCCGTTCGCCCTGCTCGTCGGGATGCTCCTCGACCAGCAGGTGCCGATGGAGTCGGCGTTCGCGGGTCCCGCGAAGATCGCCGACCGGATGGGCGGGCTGAGCGTCCGGGCGGTCGCGGACGCCCGACCGGACGAGCTGTCGGCGCTGTTCGCGCAGCCGCCCGCGGTGCACCGGTTCCCGGGGTCGATGGCGCAGCGCGTCCAGGCTCTCGCCCGGCTCCTGGTGGAGCGGTACGACAGCGACGCGTCGCGCCTGTGGACCGCGGTCGACGAGTCCGGCGGCACGCCCGACGCGAAGACGGTCCTCGCGCGGCTCGAGGCGCTGCCCGGCTTCGGCGCCCAGAAGTCGCGGATCTTTCTCGCGCTCCTCGGCAAGCAGTACGGCGTCGAGCCGGACGGCTGGCGCGAGGTCGCCGGCCCCTACGGGGAGCCGGGTTCGCGGCGCTCGGTCGCGGACGTCGTCGACGAGACCACGCTCCAGGAGGTCCGCGCGACGAAGAAGGCCGTCAAGGCCGAGGCGGCCGCGAAACGGAAGGCGCGCTGATGCCGCTGCCGTCCGCGATCCCGCAGGCCGCGAAGCGCTGGTTCAACCCGCGGATCATGCCGGTGGCCGAGCGGTTCCCGCCGTTCGCCGTCGTCGAGCACGTCGGACGACGCAGCGGGCGAGCCTTCCGCACGCCCGTGGTCGCGATGGCGCGGCGGAGGCTCGACGGCGGGGTCGACGTCGTCTTCGCGCTGCCCTACGGCCCGCGGGTGGACTGGGTCCGCAACGGCGAGGCGGCGGGCGGCTTCACGCTCGTCCGCAAGGGCGTGCGCTACCGGCTCGACGCCCTCAGGCTCGTCCACGGCCCGGAAGCGATCGCGCTGCTCCCCTGGTTCCCGCGGTATTTCCTGGGTGCGCTCGGCACCGAGGACGTCGTCCTGGCGCGCCCGCATCACGTTGTCTGAGCAGGGGCGTGCGGGCGGTACTGGAGGCTCGGTCAGAACGGCGGAGGCCCAGGGTCGTCGACGAGGCCCGTCCCGCCGGGCCCACCAGCGGAGCCGCCGGCGCGACCATCAAGACCATCACGCTCGAGGCGGACGGACGCCCTTCCGGGAGAGCGGCGTCCTGCCGGAGGTGACCACACCGGCCCGGGTTCAGCGGGCGGCACGACGTGAACCCTCCCGCTCGGCGACCGCCACACGGCGTCCTGTGTCATGGCGTCGAGACGAACGCGCCACGAGGTCTCGTGCTTGAGCCGGTGGTGGTGCCGGCACAGATGGATCAGGTTCGACGCGTCGGTGGCGCCGGCGTCGGCCGCCGCGGTGACATGGTCGACGTCGCAGCGACGCGCGGGTCGCCCGCAGCCCGGGAAGCGGCAGGTCCCGTCGCGGACCGCGAGATGACGGCGCAGGTCCGCAGGGACGCGGTACGTGTCGCGGCCGACCGACAGCACCGCACCCGTCTCGGGATGGGTGAGGATCCGCGTCAGCGACGGCGCCCCCGCCGCGAGCAGGCGCGCCGTCTCGGGGTCGATCGGCCCGTATCCCTCGAGCACGGCGTCCTCGTCGTGCCCGAGCAGCGTGAGCGCGGGGACCGTCACCGCCACACGCGGCACGACCGCGCGGACGAGGCTCGCCAGCGCGGCGTCCGGGCCGGGGCGGTCGTCCGCCTCGTCGGCGCCCGGCACACCGGACCCGGCGAGGGAGCGCGCGGCGGTCCCGTCGGCGTCGTCGAGCAGGAGCGCGACGAACGCGTCGGTCCGCAGCTGGTCCACCGTCCGGGGCTCGTCCGGGCCGGCCAGGGTCTGCGCCGCATGGTCCAGCCGGTCACAGATCGCGTGACCCTGCGCGGCAGGAAGGAACGCGCTCAGCCACGACATCCCGTCGGGAGCGGGGTCGATCCGGACTTTCCGGTCGGCGGCGGCACGCCGGTGTCGCACCACCGCGGGCTCCGGGTGCACGACCTCACGCACCCGCCGCACCCGCCTCGCCAGGCCCGTCGGCGTCGACGTCGCAGCGAACGGCAGCGCCGCTGCCTCGACCGCGCCACGCGCGTCGGTGTCCAGGTCCGCGGTGTGCTCGACGACGACCTGCGCGTGCCGGTAGGACATCGTCCCGTCCGCGACGACCGCGAGCGTGCGCGGCAGGTCTTCGACCAGCACCTCCGCCTCGGCGACCAGACCCGACGTCGTGGACTCGGGCAGCTGCAGCGCCGCCGCGAGGTCCGCGACGAGGGCGCGTCGCGCGAGCTCGCGCTCCTGCCCCGTCAGCGGCGAGCGAGCCGCCGACGACGCGGGCCGCAGCAGGGCCTCCTCCGCCAGCGGGACCAGGCGGACCGCTCCGTGCAGCAGGACCGTCCTCAGGGCGGTGAGCCGCCGGATCGCGTGCTCCACCTCGACGACGGTGGTGATCGCGGAATCCAGCACCGACGCGCCCGCGGGCACGGCCTCGGAACCGCTCCCGTCGGCGACGGCCCGAGGCACGTCGTCGATGCGGTCGTGGCGCTCCTGGGAGGTCATGAACTCAGCCAACACCGTGCCACCGACACTCGCTCGAACACTTGTTCGAGCGACGGTACGGGCACCTAGACGACGTCCCACCAGTCGAGCACCCGGGTGCCGTACAACGTGAGCCACGGCGACGGTTCGCCGGGCGGGACGTCGACGTGGAACCACACCCGTCCGGGATACCGCTCCCGCTGGAGCCAGGTCCCGTCGGGCTGCCGCGCGGCGCGGACCAGCTCGACGGCGTCGGCCATGCGCGGATCCCGCCCCCGCCGGTCGAGCGCGTCGGCCCGACGGAAGTAGTCCGCGGCGCGCAGGACGCTGTAGTGCCCGTGGAACGGATAGGCGTAGCCGTCGACGTCCTCGGCGACCGGCTCGCCCGTGGAGAGCCGGCGGAACAGCCCCCGACGGAGCAGGTACTCCTCGCCCGCGCGCCGGGCGTCCCGGCTCTCGTCCGTGCCGCCGCCGCGCTCCTCGAGCTCGAGCAGCCCGTACAGCGCGTTGAGCGTCGACCGGACCGACGACCGCGTCGAGCCATCGACCCACTCGCAGTTCCAGCCGCCCTCGTCGGTGGCGTGCTCCACGAACCACGCAGCGACCCCGTCGACGTCGGCGCCGAGCCACGCGCCGCTCGCGAGCGTGAACCCGTTGATGCAGCAGTCGACCTCGCCGCCCCAGAAGGGCGACCCGTCGTACTCCCACCGGCAGCTCTCGTCGAGCCGCTCGGCGGTGTGCCGCGCGCGCAGCACGTCCGCGTCGAGACCCCATGCGCGCAGCGCGTTCAGCGACCAGGTCGTGGCGGTCCACGGCTGGCCCGCGCCGGGAGCAGCCTCCGGACCGTGGAAGTCGAAGTCCGCGGGGAAGAACGCGCCGCCCGCCCACTGCCCGTCGTCGTCCTGCAGCGCGAGGAGCCGCGCCCCGAAGCCCTCGGTGGCGACGCGGGCACGCGTGGCCTGCCAGACGTCGTCGGGCTCGTGGAGGAGGTCACGCTCGACCTGCCAACGCAGGGCCGGATCTTGGTCGAGCAACCAGGCAGCGAGGTCTGGCTCCACCATCGGGTCGCCCCCTCCCTCGCCAGGACGCCTCAGAGCGCGCTGGACTCCACGCGCGACTCGCCGTCGCTGTACCCCTGCTCGTAGCCGCTCGAGAAGCCTTCGGAGCGGCCCGCCTCGACGCCCTCGTCGTATCCGGCATCGTAGCCCTCGTCGTACGACTCGGCGCTGCCGGTGCGGAACATGTCGTCCTCCGCGGCGCGCACGATCGCACGGGCGCCCGGCCCGTCCTCGGCGGTGACCCACGCAGCCACCCCACGCACGACGGCGACGGGCACGCCTGCGCTCTTGCCGCGCACGAGCTCGGTGGCGGCGGCGAGCTCGTCGGCGACCGCGACGACGGTCGCGGTGAGCGGACGACCCTCGCGGTCGGCGGAGCCTCGCAGGTCGTCGAGCACGACGACCCCGGCGGCGCCGATCGCGATGTCCGTCACCCCCTGGCGCCACGCCCGACCGGCGGTGTCCGCGACGACCACGCCGACCGTGCGGCCGGTCGCCTCCGCGATGCCGGCGCGGATGCGGCGGGCCGAGACGTCGGGGTCCTCGGGGAGCAGGAGCACCGTCCCCGGCGGGACGTTGCTCGCGTCGACGCCTGCCGCCGCGAGCACGAGACCCTGCTTGTTCTCGACGATGCGGGTGACGCCGCCCGGGTGCTCGCGCGTCGCGACGACGCGCACGGTCTCGTCGGTGATGGCCTGCTCACGGTCGTCCGCGCGCACGAGCCGACCCTCGGACTTGGAGACGATCTTGCTCGCCACGACGACGACGTCCCCGTCCTCGAGCGCGGCCGCCGGATCTCCCTCACGGACCGCGGCGTCCAGCGCGTCGAGCAGGACGCGCGCGACGTCGTCACCGGCCTCGACCTCGCCGATGCCCTGCACCGGCCGCACCCACAGCCCGCTCGTCGTCATGCCCCTCATCTCTCCGTGCCGCCGGCCCGGCCGTCGCCGGGTCTGCGACCATTGTGCCGTCCTTGTCCAGCCCGGCGGGGGCGCGTCCCGCCGGGTGCCTCAGCCCGCGAACAGCACGTGGGCGTCCGGGTCGCCGGCGCGGCGCGGCCGGAGCTGCGGCGGCGCGGGCCACGGGAGCACACGTCGTTCGACGACGGCGTCGACCGCACCGAAGTCGTCGGTCTGGACGACCACCCGCTCGGGTGTGACCTCGACGAGGCGCACGCGCAGCGGCCGGTCGCCGTCCTGCTCGAGCGTCCAGACGTCGCCGAGCCACGTGAGGCCCGCCTCCTCGAGCGCCTCCTCGGCGGCCGTCCAGTCGAGTGGCCCGGCAAGGTCGCGTCCGAGCAGGGAGACCGGGACCCAGTCGTCGCCCTCGGGCCGCAGCCAGCCGAGGATCTCGCGGTCGTCCGGCCGGCGGTGGGCGACCCAGTCGGCCGGGAGCGGGCTCACCGGCTCAGCTTCGGGAGCACGTCGCGCCCGAAGACCTCGATCCACTCCCGCTGGTTGCGCCCCACGTTGTGCAGGTAGACCCGGTCGAAACCGAGGTCGACGTACTTCTGGATCGCCTCGCGGTGCACGTCGGGGTCGGAGGAGATGACCATGCGGCCCTCGAAGTCCTCCGGGCGCACGAGCTTGGCCATCTGCTCGAACTCGAACGGCGAGCGGATGTCCGCCTTGGGGAACTTCATGCCGCCGTTGGGCCACTCGTGCATCGCGTTGGCGAGCGCCTCCTCGTCGGTCGGCGCCCACGACAGGTGGATCTGCAGCGCGCGCGGCATGTTCTCGGGGTCGCGCCCGGACTCGCGCACGCCCTCGTCGAACTTCCCGAACAGCATGGAGATCTTCTCGAGGGGCGCGCCCACGGTGATCAGGCCGTCGGCGACCTTGCCCGCGCGCTTGGCGGTGACCGGTCCCCCGGTCGCGACGAGGATCTCGGGCGCCTCCTCGGGCATCGTCCACAGGCGCGTCGACTCGAGCTTGTAGAACTGGCCGGCGTGCTTGGCGTCCTTGCCCGCGAGCGACGCGGAGAACAGCTTCTTGATGATGTCGATGGCCTCGAACATGCGGTTGATGCGTTCGGGCGCCTCGGGCCAGTACTGCGCGGTGATGTGCTCGTTGAGCGCCTCGCCGGAGCCCAGTCCCAGCCAGTGCCGACCCGGGTACATCGCGGCGAGCGTCGCCGACGCCTGCGCCACCATCGCCGGGTGCCAGCGGAACGTCGGCGCCGTCACGCCGGGACCCATGTCTCCCGTCGTCCGCTCCCCCAGCGCCGTCAGGACGTTCCACACGAACGGCGACTGCCCCTGCGCGGGGACCCACGGCTGGAAGTGGTCCGCCGCCATGACGCCCGAGAAGCCGTGCTGCTCCGCGTAGGCGGACAGCTCGACGGCCTCGGTGGGGTGGAACTGCTCGAGCTCTGCCACGTATCCGATCGTCAGACCCATGGTCACGAGCCTACGTCCGACGACGCCGCGTTCACGCGAGACTGCAGCCGCGCCGCGAACTCGCGCAGCAGTCCGACGAGCTCCGCGGGCTCTTCGACGACGAACGGCCGGTCGAGCGCGCACAGGACCCCGGGGAGCCAGTCGAGGCGGTCGGCACCCAGCTCGACCCGGAGCCAGCCGTCGTCCGACCCCTGCGACACGGGGCGAAGCCGCGCCACCGTGCCGGGAAGGAAGCGCCGCGCCTCCTGCTCGGTGGTGCGGACCCGGACACGGACCGTGTACCGGTACCCGCTCCTCAGCATCTCCTCGAGCCTGGCCGCGGGGTCGAAGCCGACGGGCGGCCGGAAGTGCCCCGGCAGCGCTCGTGCCCGCGCCACCCGGTCGAGGCGGAACGTGCGCTCGGCACCGCGGTCGAGCGCGAGCCCCAGGACGTACCAGCGGCCGTCCCGCCGCACGAGGCCGTAGGGGTGCACGGTCCGCGTGCTCGTCGCGGCGTCGGCGGCGTCCCGGCGACGGTGGACGATCTCGAGCGGCTGGTGCTCGCGGACGGCGCGCGCCACCACGAGCAGGACGTCCGCGTCGACGCCGCCCGTCGCGTCGCCGGCGACGACGACCGCCTCGAGCAGCGCACCCAGACGGTCGGCGGAGCGTTCCGGCAGGACGCGCCCGATCTTCGCCGCGGCGGTCGCGGCCGGCACGTCGCCCTCCCCCTCGTGCGACGCCTCGGCGAGGGCGACCAGGACGGCGACCGCCTCGTCGTCGGTCAGCATGAGGGGCGGCAGGCGGTAGCCGCGCCCGAGCCGGTACCCGCCGTACCGGCCGCGGACGGACTCGACCGGGACTCCCGCGTCGACGAGCCGGACGACGTCGCGCCGGACGGTGCGCTCGTCGACCCCGAGCGCACGGGCCAGGTCGAGCCGGCCGCGCATCCCCCCGGACTGCAACAGCTCGAGCAGCACGAGCAGGCGGGCACCCGAGCCGGTGGTGTCGACGGCTCCCATGTTCCTCCGAACAACTGGACTAATTGTGTCCAGTATCTTCCCTATCGTCGAGGCAGAGGCGCGGGAGCTGCCGCGCACGACACCCGGAGGTACGCCATGGAGCTGTCCGCCACCCGCATCGTCACCGACGACGTCGACCGTCTGGTCGCCTTCTACGAGACCGTCACGGGCGCGTCCGTGACGCGCTTGCACGAGCTCTTCGCGGAGCTGCGGACGTCGGGCGGCACGCTCGCCGTCGCCAGCTCGCGCACGGTGCCCGCGATGGGCCCCGGCGTCGCCGAGGCCGGCGCGAACCGTTCGCTCGTGCTCGACTTCCTCGTCGGCGACGTCGACGAGGAGTACGCACGGCTGCGGCCCGTGCTGACCGACGTCGTGGGCGAGCCCCGGGACATGCCGTGGGGCAACCGCTCGTTCCTCCTGCGCGACCCCGACGGGAACCTCGTGAACCTGTTCACCCCGGTCAGCACCGTCGGAGGTGCGCCGCAGATCTGAAAGAATGACGGGCATGAGTGACCTCGACCCGACGTCCCCCCGTCCCGACGCCCCCGCACCGACCGTGGCCGCCACGGTAGGCGAGGGCGACGTCGTAGACGCGGTGGTGCGGGGCGTACCGGACCGGGTCTCCGTCGACGGTCTCGAGGACAAGCTCGGCGGGCGCTGGCGCGAGGAGGGCACGTACGACTTCGACCGGTCCGCGACGCGCGAGCAGGTCTTCTCGATCGACACCCCGCCGCCCACCGTCTCGGGCTCGCTGCACGTCGGCCACGTCTTCAGCTACACGCACACCGACCTCGTCGCGCGCTACCAGCGCATGCAGGGTCGTGAGGTCTTCTACCCGATGGGCTGGGACGACAACGGCCTGCCCACCGAGCGCCGCGTGCAGAACTACTACGGCGTGCGCTGCGACCCGTCGCTGCCCTACGTGGAGGGCTACGAGCCGCCGCAGCAGGGCGACGCGTCGACGGGCAAGGGCCGCGCCGCCGACCAGCAGCCCGTCTCGCGCCGCAACTTCGTCGAGCTGTGCGAGCGCCTGACGTCCGAGGACGAGAAGCAGTTCGAGGCGCTGTGGCGTCACCTGGGGCTGTCGGTGGACTGGGCGCAGCACTACCAGACCGTCGGCGGCTCCTCGCAGCGCGTCGCGCAGACCGCGTTCCTGCGCAACCTCGCCCGGGGCGAGGCGTACCAGGCGCAGGCGCCGGGCCTGTGGGACGTCACGTTCCAGACGGCGGTCGCGCAGGCCGAGCTCGAGGCGCGCGACTACCCGGGCTTCTTCCACACGATCTCGTTCAGTCGAGCAGAGGGCCCGGGCGTCGGTGACACGGTCGAGATCGAGACGACGCGCCCCGAGCTGCTGCCCGCGTGCGTGGCCCTGATCGCCCACCCGGACGACGAGCGCTACCAGCACCTGTTCGGCACGACCGTCCGCACGCCGCTGTTCGACGTCGAGGTCCCCGTGCTCGCCCACCCGGCGGCCGAGCCCGACAAGGGCGCCGGCATCGCGATGTGCTGCACCTTCGGCGACCTGACCGACGTGCAGTGGTGGCGCGAGCTCCAGCTGCCCACGCGCTCGATCGTGCGCCGGGACGGCCGCATCGTCGAGGACACCCCCGACTGGGTGACCGCCGAGGCCGGGCGCGCGCTGTACGCGGAGCTCGCGGGCAAGACGACGTTCTCCGCCCGCACGGCCGTCGTGGACGCGCTCCGGGCGAGCGGCGACCTCGTCGGGGAGCCGGTCGCCACCCAGCGCAAGGCGAACTTCTACGAGAAGGGCGACAAGCCCCTCGAGATCGTGACGAGCCGCCAGTGGTACATCCGCAACGGCGGGCGCGAGTGGCTGGCGCAGGACGCGGGCGAGGGCGCACACGTCGTCCGTGACCTGCGCGCCGAGCTCCTGGCCCGCGGCGAGGAGCTGAGCTTCCACCCCGACTTCATGCGGGTGCGCTACGAGAACTGGGTCAAGGGCCTCAACGGCGACTGGCTGATCTCGCGCCAGCGCTTCTTCGGGGTGCCGATCCCCGTCTGGTACCCGGTCGGCGACGACGGCGAGCCCCGCTGGGACGCCCCGATCGTGCCCGCCGAGGCGCAGCTCCCCGTCGACCCGTCGGCCGACGTCCCGGACGGCTACACCGAGGACCAGCGCGGCGTCGCCGGCGGCTTCGTCGGCGACCCGGACATCATGGACACCTGGGCGACCAGTTCCCTCACCCCGCAGATCGCGGGCGGCTGGCTCGATGACCCCGAGCTGTTCGAGCGCGTGTTCCCGATGGACCTGCGCCCCCAGGGCCAGGACATCATCCGCACGTGGCTCTTCTCGACGGTGGTCCGCTCGCACCTCGAGTTCGGCACGCTGCCGTGGAAGAACGCCGCGATCAGCGGCTGGATCCTCGACCCCGACCGCAAGAAGATGTCGAAGTCCAAGGGCAACGTCGTCACGCCGATGGGGCTGCTCGAGGAGCACGGGTCCGACGCCGTCCGCTACTGGGCGGCATCGGCGCGGCTCGGTACGGACGCGGCGTTCGAGGTCGGCCAGATGAAGATCGGCCGCCGACTCGCGATCAAGATCCTCAACGCCAGCAAGTTCGCGCTGTCGTTCGGGGCGTCGCAGGGCGAGGGAGCCGAGGAGTCGCACACCGTCTCGCTCGACCCGTCCCTCGTCACGGTCGAGCTCGACCGGGCGATGCTCACCGGGCTCGCGGCCGTCGTGGAGCAGGCCACCGAGGCGTTCGAGGCCTACGACCACACGCGCGCGCTCGAGATCACCGAGACGTACTTCTGGACGTTCTGCGACGACTACCTCGAGCTCGTCAAGGACCGCGCGTACGGCGCCGGCGCGACCACCGCCGACGCCTCGCCCGAGACCGCGTCGGCCCGGGCCGCGCTCGCGATCGCGCTCGACACGCTGCTGCGCCTCTTCGCACCGTTCGTGCCGTTCGCGACCGAGGAGGTCTGGTCGTGGTGGCGCGCGGGCTCGATCCACCGTGCCGCGTGGCCCGTCGCAGCCCCGCTGCGCGACGCCGCTCGCGGCGCCGACCCGGTCGTCCTGACGGCCGCCGGCCACGCGCTCGCTGCGCTCCGTAAGGTCAAGTCCGAGGCGAAGGTCTCGATGCGGGTGCCGATCCTCGCGGCGACGGTCGCGATCCCGGCCGGCCTCCAGCCGGGCGTCCGCTCCGCCGCGGGCGACGTCCGTGGCGCCGGGCGCGTCACGGGGCCGCTCGAGATCGTCGACCCGGCCGACGGCCAGGGCGACCCGGCCGTGCAGGGCGGGATCGTCGTCGTGAGCTCGGAGCTGGGCGAGCCGGAGCCCAAGAAGCCCCGCGCCTGACCTGACCTCAGACGACGTCGCGCAAGCGAGTGCGGTCCGCCGACATCGTCGGCGCCGCCTCGCTCGGCGTGCCCGCGTCGTGCCACCGCAGCACCGCGCCGACCCCGTCGACGAGCTCCGCCGCACCGTCGGGCACGAACGTGAGGCCGGCGTCCTGACCGAGCGCGGCGCGCACGAGCGCGACCGACGCGGGCAGGGGGTGGATGCCGTCGGTGGCGCCGAGGTCCTCCACGTCGCTGCGGTCGAGCGCGACCTGGAGGGCCTCGGGCCCGACCCAGATCTCGCGGTCGTCGAGCTCGCCCTCGCCGCCGAAGCCCTCGGCGAGCAGGAGGTCGGAGACCTGTCCTCGCTGCAGGACGGTCACGACGTCGCCGAGGGAGGTGACGCTGCCGTCGTCGCGGCCCTGGCCGGTGCGGTAGGCGTCGACGACGCGCGCGCGGCGGCGGTCGCGGCAGGCGGCGACCGCCTCGGCGAGACGGCCCGCGAAGACGCCTTCCTTGGCGCCGGCACCGCGTGAGCCGCCCGGCACGTCGACGGCGAGGTCGAGGGTCTGCCGCGACAGCTCGGCGCGCACGAGCGCCAGCGCGCGGACGTCGCCGGTCAGCACGACGAGCTCGGGCCTGTGCTCGCTCACCTGCGCGTCGACCTCGTGGGCGACAGCCTCGGCGTTGCGCTCCCAGGAGTCCTCGACGCGGTGGTCGATGCGCTTGTCGGCGGTCGTGCCGGTGCGGACCTTGTTGAGCACGTCGTGCCCGGCCTCGACGGTGAGGGGCTCGGGCTGGCGCCTGGGATCCCCGCCCCACGACCAGGTCAGGTCGGCACCGACACGGTCGACGACGACCACCAGGTAGTCGACGGACTCGTCAGCCGAGCGGGCCGCGTCGAGGAGGACGGGCACGGGGCCGTACTCGGCGCGCGAGACGGTCGGCGGCACGGCCAGCACGCGTTCGAGGAGAACGCCTTCGTCCTCGGTGGCGATGAGGACGCGTCCGTGGGGCCCGGCGATCCGGAGCGGCTTGAGGACGCGGACCTCGAGGGCGTCGCACACGCCCTGCGGCGCCCCCTGTGCGGCGAGGTCGCGTCTGAGGACGCGCCACCGCCCTTCGACGTCCGGGTCGGCGGCCTCGATGCCTCGCGTGGCGTCGAGGTAGACGGTCGCGAACGGGCCGGGGGTTCCGGCCAGGGGCCGCAGCCAGTCGATCTTCACTGAGGTACCTCCGTGCGACGACGACGGGCGCCGGCCGCTCGGCGGAGTCGCCCGACGATCCCATCGCGCGGGCCGGCGCCCCGGGTTCTCCCCAGCGTCGTCCTGATCGGGCGAGCCCGCCACCGGACCGCGTCAGGGGCGTCCGAGCTCCGCGGCCACGGCGCGCGCGACGTCCGTGAACGCGCGCACCTCGGGGCGGCGGCCGGCGCCGGCGCGGTGCGCGACGCGGGTGCGACGGGTGGTCCCGACCGGGTCGAGCCGGACCTGCGACGGGACGTCGAGCGCGCCGAGCTGGGGCACGATCGCGACGCCCTGGCCCGAGGCGACGAGCGCGAGCACGGTACCGAAGTCGTCGACGACGTGCCGGGCGACGGGCTCGTAGCCAGCGGCGCGGCACAGGTGCTCGGCCGCAGCGCGGCACAGCGTGCCGGGTCCGGCCAGGATCCAGGGCTCGTCACGGACGTCCGCGACGGTGCGCGGCGCCCGGCCGCAGGACGCCAGGTGGACGGCCTCCTCGAGCAGGGGCACGCTCTGGATGCCCTGCGACACCGCCCGGGGCACGACGTCGTAGTCCTGCACGAGGCCGACGTCGACACGGTCGTCGCGGAGCGCCCCGGGCACGTCGGCCGGATCGAGCTCCAGGACGTGGAGCCGGAGCCCCGGGTGCTGCGCCGCGACCCGGACGAGCGCCGTCGGGAGGAGGGTGCGGACGGCTGTCGGGAAGGCGGCGACCCGTAGCGTCCCGACGGCCGCGCGCGGGCCGCGAGCACGGACGCCTCGGCCTGCTCGATCGCGCGGAGCACGTCCTCGGTCGCTGCCACGAGCGCCGCCCCGCCGCTCGTCAGACGGACGCGCCGGCCCGTGCGTTCGAGCAGCGGGACGCCTACCTCGCGTTCGAGCGTCGAGAGCTGCTGCGAGACCGCGGACGCCGTGTACCCGCGGAGCTGGGCCACGGCCACGATCGTGCCGAGCCGGGACAGGTCGTCGAGCAGCCGCAGCCGGCGGGGATCGAGCATCAGCCGATCTTACGTACCCGTGCAGTTTTCCGCGCTCGACACTGATGCTCGCTCGTCGTCAGGCTGGGACGCATGACCCTCACCGGAGTCCTGGTCCCCCTCGTCACGCCGTTCGACCGGGGCGGGGCGGTCGCGCTCGGCGCCCTCGAGTCGCTCGCCCACCAGGTGCTCGACGACGGCGCCGCCGGGCTGGTCGCGCTCGGCACCACCGCGGAACCCTCGTCGCTCTCGGCGGTCGAACGGCAGGCCGTCCTCGACGTCGTCGGGCGCGTCGCGACCGAGCGCCGGACCACGCTGCTCGTCGGCGCGAGCACCGCTGAGGACCTGGCGGCGCTGCGCGGCCGGACCGGGGTCACGGCTGCCCTCACGCTCGTCCCGCCGTTCGTGCGCCCTGGCGAGGACGGCGCGGTCGCTCACCTGGCAACGCTCGCGCGGCTGAGCCCCGTCCCGCTCGTCGTCTACCACGTCCCGCACCGGACGAGCCAGGACCTCGGCTCCGCCGCGCTGCACCGGCTCGCCCGGGTGGACGGGATCGTCGGGACGAAGCTGAGCATCCCCGCCGACGGCAGTGCCGTCGCGCTGCTGGGAGACCTGCCCGACGACTTCGACGTGCTGGCCGGCGACGACACCGTCCTCGCGCCGATGCTCGCGCTGGGCGCCTCGGGCGGCGTCCTCGCGTCGGCCCACCTGGCGACCGCGGCGTACGCCCGGCTGGTGGACGCGTGGGCGGCCCCGCGCGTCGACACCGCGGACGCCCGCGCCCTCGGCGCACGGCTCGCCGGGCTGTCCGCCGCATGCTTCGCGGAGCCGAACCCCGTCGTCGTCAAGGGCGTGCTGCACGCGCAGGGACGCATCCCGACCGCCGCGGTCCGACTCCCCCTGCTCCCCGCGAGCACCGCGAGCGTGGACGCCGCCCTCGCGTCGCTCGACGCGGTCGAGCGGGCGGTCGCTCAGGCGTAGGTGTCGAGCGGGGGCACCGCGGCCCCGGCGTGCGCGGCGGCGATCAGCTCGTGGTGGCGGATGACCTCCGCGACGATGAACTCGCGGAACTTCTCCGCGAACTCCGGGTCGAGCCCGGCGGAGTCGGCGATCGCCGTCAGCCGCGCGATCTGCTGACGGTCACGGTCGGGGTCAGCGGGGGGCAACCCGCCCTGCGCCTTGAGCTCGCCGACGCGGCGCGTGAACTTGAAGCGCTCGGCCAGCAGGTGCATGAGCGCGGCGTCGACGTTGTCGATGCTCGCGCGCAGCGTGAGGATCTCGGAGGGGATCTCGGGCATGTCCCGATCCTCCCACGGCAGCCTGGGACGTCCGTCCCGGTCCCGACGACGGCGCAGGCCCGGTCAGGCGCTCTTCTCGCGCGGGGTGCGCCGCGAGACCGCGCGCGGCACGAGCGTCGGGTTCACGTTGTCCAGGACGACCTCGCGACTCACGACGACCCGTTCCACGTCGTCCCGGCTCGGCACCTCGAACATGACCTGCTGGAGGACCTCCTCCATGATGGCCCGCAGGCCGCGCGCACCCGTGCCCCGCAGGAGCGCCTGCTCCGCGATCGCGTCGAGGGCCTCGTCCTCGAACTCGAGCTCGACGCCGTCGATCTCGAACATCCGCTGGTACTGCTTGACGAGCGCGTTGCGGGGCTCGGTGAGGATCCGGACGAGCGCCGCGCGGTCGAGCGGCGCCACCGTCGTGATGACGGGCACGCGGCCGATGAACTCCGGGATGAGCCCGAACTTCAGCAGGTCCTCCGGCATGACGTCGGCGAACAGGTCCGCGGTGTCGTCCCGGTCCACCTTCGCGCCGAAGCCGATCCCTCGCCGTCCGGCGCGCGAGGAGATGATCTCGTCGAGGCCCGCGAACGCCCCCGCCACGATGAACAGCACGTTCGTCGTGTCGATCTGGATGAACTCCTGGTGCGGGTGCTTGCGTCCGCCCTGCGGCGGGACCGACGCCTGCGTCCCCTCGAGGATCTTCAGCAGCGCCTGCTGCACGCCCTCGCCCGAGACGTCGCGCGTGATCGACGGGTTCTCCGCCTTGCGCGCGATCTTGTCGATCTCGTCGATGTAGATGATGCCGGTCTCGGCCTTCTTGACGTCGAAGTCCGCGGCCTGGATGAGCTTGAGGAGGATGTTCTCGACGTCCTCGCCCACGTACCCGGCCTCGGTCAGCGCGGTCGCGTCCGCCAGGGCGAAGGGGACGTTGAGCATCTTCGCGAGCGTCTGCGCGAGATACGTCTTGCCGCAGCCCGTGGGGCCGATCAGCAGGATGTTCGACTTCGCGATCTCGACCGGCCCGGCGTCCTCGCCCGACTTGCCCGACGCCGACCCGCCGGCTGCCTCGCCCGCCTGGATCCGCTTGTAGTGGTTGTAGACCGCCACCGCGAGCGACCGCTTGGCGGCCTCCTGCCCGACGATGTACTGCTCGAGGAACTCGAAGATCGCCTTCGGCTTGGGCAGCTCGGACATGCCGAGCTCCACCGCCTCGGTGAACTCCTCCTCGAGGATCTCGTTGCACAGCTCGATGCACTCGTCGCAGATGTACACCCCTGGGCCTGCGATGAGCTTCTTGACCTGCTTCTGCGACTTCCCGCAGAACGAGCACTTGAGCAGGTCCGCACCATCACCGAGTCGGGCCACGGATTGCCTCCGTCCGTCGGACCCCCCGCGTGCGGGGGCTGGCACCGGCGGTCCCCCCGCCGGTCCCTCATCGTCCCATTGGACACCACCGGAGCGTCGGATGTCAGCCGCGTTCCGGTTCCGTGTCGGGACCAGGAGCCCGGCACCGGCCAGGAGGCCGGTGCCGGACCGATGCTCGCGCCGGGCTCAGGCCCGGGTGAGCGCTGCCGCCTTGCGGCTCTCGAGGACCTCGTCCACGAGGCCGTAGTCCTTGGCCTGCGCGGCGGTGAGGATCTTGTCGCGCTCGATGTCCTGGCGGACCTCCTCGACCGACTTGCCCGAGTGGCGCGCCAGCGTCTCCTCGAGCCACTCGCGCATGCGGATCAGCTCGTTGGCGTGGATCTCGATGTCGGACGCCTGCGCGTAGCCGCCACCCTCCATCGCGGGCTGGTGGATGAGCACGCGCGCATTCGGCAGGGCGAGGCGCTTGCCGGCCGTGCCGGCGGCGAGCAGCACGGCCGCGGCCGAGGCCGCCTGCCCGAGGCAGACAGTCTGGATCTCCGGCTTGATGTACTGCATCGTGTCGTACAGCGCCGTCATGGCGGTGAACGACCCGCCCGGCGAGTTGATGTAGATGATGATGTCGCGGTCCGGGTCCTGGCTCTCCAGGACGAGGAGCTGCGCCATCACGTCGTCGGCCGACGCGTCGTCCACCTGCACGCCGAGGAAGATGATCCGGTCCTCGAACAGCTTGGTGTAGGGGTCCTGGCGCTTGAAACCGTAGGCGGTGCGCTCCTCGAACTGCGGGAGCACGTAGCGCGACGACGGCGCCCCGTACGGGAGCGCGAGGCCGCCGGCGCCCGCGAGGCGCTGCGCGGTGGACAGGTACTGGGATTCGGTGCTCACTGGGTCCTCCTCGGAAGGTCGATGGGTGCGGGGACCGCGGTCAGGAGTCGCTGGCCGTGCCGCCGCCGCCCGAGACGGCCTCGGAGCTCGTCACGACGTGGTCGACGAACCCGTACTCGAGGGCCTCCTCGGCCGTGAACCAGTTGTCACGGTCGTTGTCCTGGAGGACCTTCTCGAGCGGCTGGCCCGTCTGCTCGGCCGTGAGCTCGGCGAGCACCTTCTTCATGTGCATGATGAGCTGCGCGTTGATCCGCACGTCGGTCGCGGTGCCGCCGATGCCGCCCGAGGGCTGGTGCATCATGACGCGCGCGTGCGGGGTCGCGTAGCGCTTGCCCTTGGCGCCCGACGAGAGCAGGAACTGCCCCATCGACGCCGCCATCCCGACCGCGATGGTCGCGACGTCGGGCTGGATGTACTGCATGGTGTCGTAGATCGCCATGCCGGCCGTGATCGACCCGCCGGGCGAGTTGATGTACAGCCAGATGTCCTTGTCGGGGTCCTCAGCGGCGAGCAGCATCATCTGGGCGCAGATCGCGTTCGCGTTCTCGTCGCGCACCTCGGAACCGAGCCAGATGATCCGCTCGCGCAGGAGCCGGTTGTAGATCGAGTCGTTGAGCCCGAAGCCCTGGCCCTCGGCGCGCAGGGCGGGCGCCGCCGCGTCGTGGGTGGTGCTGGCGGAGTGCTCGGCCATGTTCTCGTCGCTCCTCGTCGTCGTCCGTCCGGTCGTCCCTGCGGTGGCCCCGCGGTCCGTCCGGCTGATGTGACCCTAACGTCCCCGGCGGGCCTGCCACGTCCCGGCCGGCGGCCTTTTCGCTGACGGCGCACGACGACGGTCCCGGCGGGCGTCCGCGGGCCCCGCCGCACGTCGCGCGCACCGACGACGACGGCCCCCGCCTCGGGCAGGAGGCGGGGGCCGTGCGTGGGTGCCGGGTACCCGGCGGGCGGCTCAGGCCTTGTCGGTGGTCTCGTCTGCCGCGTCGGACGCGGCCTCGGAGGCGGCGTCGGCGACCGCGGAGGCGGCGGCCGAGTCGGCCAGGGCGTCGGCGTCCGCGGCGTCCGCGTCGGCCTCGTCGGAGCCGATGAACTCGGACAGGTCGACGACGTCGCCCTCGGAGTCCTTGACCTCGACACGGCGCAGCGCGACCGCGAGCGCCTTGGAGCGCGCGACCTCGCCGACCATCGCGGGGATCTGGCCGTTCTGGTCGATCGTCTGCACGAACTCGTTCGGGTCCATGCCGTACTGGCGCGACGACTGCACGAGGTACTCGAGCAGCTCCTCCTGGGCGACCTGGACCTCGAGCTGCTCGGCGAGCGTGTCGAGGACGATCTGGTTGCGCAGGGCCTTCTGCGTCTCCTCGGTCACCTCGGCGCGGTGCGTGTCGTCCTCGAGGCGGCTCTCGGACTCGAGGTGGCGGTGCACCTCGGCGTCGACGACGCCCTGCGGGACGGGGACCTCGAGGTTCTCGAGGATGGCCTCGAGCAGGAGGTCGCGCGCGGCGACGGCCTGGTTCTGCGTCTTGATGCCCTTGACCTGCTCGCGCAGGTCGTCCTTGAGCTCGTCGAGGGTGTCGAACTCGCTGGCGAGCTGCGCGAAGTCGTCGTCGGCCTCGGGCAGGTCGCGCTCCTTGACCTGCGTCGCGGTGACGGTGATGTCGGAGTCCTTGCCCTCGTGCTCGCCGCCGGCCAGCGGGGAGCGGAAGGTCGTGGTCTCGCCCGCGGACAGCCCGGCCAGCGCCTCGTCGAGGCCGTCGAGCATGGTGCCCGAGCCGATCTGGTAGCTGACGCCCGACACGGAGTCGATCTCGTCGCCGTCGATCTCGGCCTTGAGGTCGAGCACGACGAAGTCGCCGTCCTTCGCGGGGCGGTCGACGCCGACCAGGGTGCCGAAGCGCTCGCGCAGGGCGTCCAGACGCTCGGCGACGTCCTCGTCGGTGACCTCGGCCGCGTCGACGGTCACCGTCAGGCCGGACAGGTCGGGCAGCTCGATCTCGGGGCGGACCTCGACCTCGGCGGTGAAGTGGAGCTCACCGTCCTTCTCGGACGGGTCCGGCACCTGGGTGACCTCGACCTCGGGCTGGCCGAGGGGGCGCAGGTCGTTCTCGCGCACGGCCTCGCTGTAGAAGCCGCCCAGGCCGTCGTTGATGGCGTGCTCGAGCACCGCGGCCCGACCGACACGCTGGTCGATGACGCGCGGCGGCACCTTCCCCTTGCGGAAGCCGGGGACCTGCACCTCGCGGGCGATGTGCTCGTAGGCGTGGTCGATGCTCGGCTTGAGCTCGTCGTACTCCACCTCGACGGTCAGCTTGACCTTGGTGGGGTCCAGGCTCTCGACGGCGCTCTTCACTTCGATGATCTCCAACCGGTGGGCGCGCGCCTACGGTCACGTCGACGCGGGGTTCATGTGGGCCGGACGCTCGTGTCGGGCGGCAGGAGCCGCCGCACGGGCGTACGGGCAACCCGTCGATCCTACGTCATCGTGGCCGTGCGCCACCAAGGCGCCCGGCCCCTCGCTGCCCGGCCCTGAGGTCGACGGGGGCCTCGTCGTCGACCGGCACGCGCGCCGCACCGGACACCACGGCGACGACCTGCCGCCGCGTCGCGGGGTGCCGACCGAGGGATTCCTCCGGCGCCGAGGTGAGCGCCTCCGCCCGTCGTGCCGTGCCGTTCGGGGGACAGTCGGGGTGACAGGATTTGAACCTGCGACCTTCCGCTCCCAAAGCGGATGCGCTACCAACCTGCGCTACACCCCGCCGCCACGCTGCGAAGCAGCGCGACCGCCCGAGTCTACCCAGGTCGCGGGACCGGGTGGTGGTTTTGCTAGGGTGGGGCCCGCACGTCGGCCCGGCCACCCTGGCGGTGGCCGACGTTCCTTCGCGGATGTAGCTCAATGGTAGAGCCTCAGTCTTCCAAACTGATGACGCGGGTTCGATTCCCGTCATCCGCTCCCAGCACCCGTGCACGACGACGGCCCAGGCCCCGAGGGGCCTGGGCCGTCGTCGTACCGGCGGTCAGTACCCGCGCGAGGGCAGCCGGACGACCTCGACGAAGAACTCGTCGACCTGGCGCACCACGTTGATGAAGCGGTCGAAGTCGACCGGCTTCGTCACGTACGCGTTCGCGTGCAGCGAGTAGGAACGGACCACGTCCTCCTCGGCCTCGCTGGTCGTCAGCACGACCACGGGGATCGACCGGAGCGCCGGGTCCTCCTTGAGCGCGGCGAGCACCTCGCGCCCGTCCATGCGCGGCAGGTTGAGGTCGAGCAGGATGAGGTCGGGCGTCGGCGCGTCCGCGTACTCCCCTTCCTTGCGGAGGAACTCCATCGCGCTCACGCCGTCCGGGACGACCGACAGACGGTTGCTGACCTTGTGGTCCTCGAAGGCCTCCCGGGTCATCAGGACGTCGCCCGGGTCGTCCTCCACGAGGAGGATGTCGATGGTCTTGCGGGACTGGTTCACTGCAGGGCTCCGTCCGGTACGAGGGTCGGGGGAAGGGGTGTGGCACCCACGGCGGGCAGGGTCCACCGGATGCTGGTTCCGGGACCGTCGGGCTGCTCGATCCAGATCTCGCCGCCGTGGAACTCGACGATCTTCTTGCAGAGGGCGAGCCCGATCCCGGTGCCCTCGTACACGTCCTTGGGGTGCAGCCGCTGGAAGATCACGAACACGCGGTCCGCGTACTGCGGGTCGATGCCGATCCCGTTGTCCCGGCACTCGAGCTCCCAGAGGTCGCCGGTGCGGCGCGCCGACAGGCGCACGACGGGGGCGCGGTCCGGCGAGCGGAACTTGATCGCGTTGCCGACGAGGTTCTGCACGAGCTGGGTGAGCAGCGGCTCCTCGCCACGGACCTCCGGGAGCCCGTCCGCCTCGACGCGGGCACCGGTCTCGCGGACGAGCTCGCCCAGGTCGTCGAGCGTGCGGTCGAGGACGCGGTCGAGCGGGACGTCCGTCACCTCGCCGCCCAGCCTGCCGACCCTGCTGAACCCGAGCAGGTCGTGCACCAGCCGCTGCATGCGCTTGGCGCCGTCGACCGCGAACTCGATGTACTGGTCGGCGCGCTCGTCGAGCTGGCCGCCGTACCGCTTCTGCAGGAGCTGGGTGAACGACGCCACCTTGCGCAGCGGCTCCTGCAGGTCGTGGGACGCGACGTAGGCGAACTGCTCGAGGTCCCGGTTGGAGCGGCTCAGCTCCTCGGTCTGCGCGGTGAGCCTCTCGTTGACGGAGACGAGCTCGGCGTGCGAGCGCTCGACCGCGGCGACCTGGTCGCGCAGCGCGCGTCGCATCGCCTCGACGTCGCCCGCGAGGTCCGCGATCTCGCCCGGTCCGTGCGCCGTCACCGGGGAGTCGAGGGCACCCGATGCCACCGCCCGCGCGTCGCGCGCGAGCTCGTCCACCGGCCGCGTGACCCACCGCCGCAGCGCGACCCAGACGAGGACGCCCGCGACCAGCCCGACGACGCCCATCACGACGAGCGAGGCCAGCGCGACCCGCGTCCAGCGGTCCAGCTCCGCCGCCTCGTGGTCACGTACGTTCGACAGCTCGTCGGAGAACGCGGCCACCGCGGCACGGACCTCGTCGAACCTCTCCTTGCCGTGCTCGACCTGGGCGTTCGTCACCGACTGGGGACCGTCGCTCCGCACCTGGGCCACGAGCGGCTCGGCGTAGGAGACGAACCAGTCCTGGGCGACGTCGTCGGCGCGGACCGCGCTCGACCGCAGCGCGTCGTCGTGGGTCAGGTCGGCGATCCGGTCGGCGACCTCGGTGAAGGTCGAGCCGCTCCCGGCGCGGGCCTGGTCGTACGGCTCGAGCGTGGCCGGGTCGCCCGTCAGGGCGTACCCGCGCAGGCCGGTCTCCGCGTCGACGAGGGCGGCGAAGTGGTCGTCGGCGGCCACGCGCGCGTCGAAGAGCTGGTCCGTGACCTGGTGCTGCACCGCGAGCAGCCGGCCGAGCGCCACACCGTCGGCGACCAGGACGATCCCCAGCAGGACGGCCGCGGCGGCGAGCAGCCACGAGATGCGGCGACGCAGGGTGACCGCGCGGCGGGCGCCAGGAGCTCTCGCCGTCACGACGCCGCCCGCCGCGCCTCGGAGAGCACCACGACGGCGGCGTCGTCGTCGAGGAGCTCCGACCCGTGGAGCGCGCGCACCGCCCGCAGGACGGCCTCCGCCAGGTCGGCGGGCGCGCCGTCGTCCCGCGCGGCGAGCTCGCTCATGACCTCGAGCAGGCCGGCCCTGCCGAGCCGCTCGCGGGATCCGTCGATCGTGGCCTCGAACACGCCGTCCGTGTAGAGGGCAAGCCGCCAGCCGGGGTCGAGGGAGATCCGCCGCGCCTCCCAGCGCCCTGGCGTCGCGAGCCCGAGGACACGTCCGCGAGCCTGCGTCGGCAGGTACCGGGCCGTCGCGCCGAGGAGCACCGGCTCCGGGTGCCCCGCCAGGTAGAGGTCCGCCGACCTCGCGTCGGGCGCGATCTCGAGCATCACGAGCGTCGTGAAGACCCACGGGTCGGCGCGCTCCGTCTCGAGCACGCGCTCGAGCAACCCGAACAGGTCCCCCGACTCGGTCCCGGTGAGCACGAGCGTGCGCCAGGCGGTCCGCAGCGTCGCGCCGAGCGCCGCCTCGTCCGGTCCGTGCCCGCACACGTCGCCGACCACCACGACGACCGACCCGTCAGGGCGCTCGACCGCGTCGTAGAAGTCGCCGCCCAGCACACCGTCGCGGCCCGCGCGGTACGCGACCCCCACCTCGACGGGAGCCGACCCCACGGCCGGTCGCGGCAGGAGCGCCCGCTCGAGCCGGTTCGCCTCCTGCATCCGCACCGTGCTGCGATACAGTTCGCGACCCGTGTCCTCGAGCCGCCGGCGCTGCACCGCGTAGCGGATCGACCGCGCGAGCATCCGGCCGTCCACCTCGTCCTTGACGAGGTAGTCCTGAGCGCCCGCCGCCACGGCGCCCACGCCCGCCTCGTCGCCCGAAAGACCCGTGAGGACGACGACCGCGGGGGCTCCTGCCGCGAGGATGCGCTCGAGGGCGGGGATGCCGACGCTGTCCGGCAGCCCCAGGTCGAGGAGCACGCAGTCGACGTCGAGGTGGTCGAGCGCGTCCTCGAGGGTCCGCACATGGGTGACCTCGACCTGGATCGCGGCGTCCACGAGGTGCTCGTGGACGAGCAGCGCGTCTCCGTCGTCGTCCTCGACGAGCAGGATGCGGATCGCGCTCTCGTCGGAGGCACGCCGCAGGGTCTGAGCCTCCTCGGCCGCGGTCGTCACGGGCTCCTCCGGTCCGTCGGCGTCTCACCGGCCGCTTCTTGACCCGGGCTCGACTGCTGGCCGGAACGCTACCGGATTCACGGGCCTGCTCCGCACGGACCGTTCCACCTGCCGGCACGGCGTTGCAGCGGGTGGACGTGCGGCGATAACCTCGACCCGCAACCGCACCACCCGCACCAGGAGGGATCCGTTCATGGGCGAGGCCCTGACCGGTCACCGCGCGACGACGCGCGACCTCGTCCTGCGTGCCGCCACCCCCACCTGTCGCTGCTGTCGGTAGAGCGTTGACCTCCGGTCCCCCGGAAGGCTCGCCCGAGCGCGTCAACGCTCTTCTCCCCCACGCCTGCCGGCGGCCTCTCGTGCTGCCTGTGCGGGCCACCCGGCACACCCCGGGCACCTGACCCCACCCCGCCCTGTCACGGGCCAGCCCACCGAAGAGGAACACATGGCACGCATCTACGAGGACGCGACGAAGCTCATCGGCAACACGCCGCTCGTGCGTCTCAACAAGCTCACCGAGGGCCTCGAGGCGACCGTCGTCGTCAAGCTCGAGTTCTACAACCCGGCGAACTCGGTCAAGGACCGCATCGGCGTCTCGATCATCGACGCCGCCGAGGCGTCGGGCGAGCTCCAGCCGGGCGGGACGATCGTCGAGGGCACGTCGGGCAACACGGGCATCGCGCTCGCGTGGGTCGGCGCGGCCCGCGGCTACAACGTCGTGCTCACCATGCCGGAGACGATGTCGAAGGAGCGCCGGGCGCTCCTGCGCGCCTACGGTGCCGAGCTCGTGCTGACTCCCGGGGCCGAGGGGATGAAGGGTGCGGTGGCCCGCGCCGAGCAGATCGCCGCGGAGCGCCCCGGGGCGATCCTGGCCCGCCAGTTCGCGAACGAGGCCAACCCGGCCATCCACCGCAAGACGACGGCCGAGGAGATCTGGGCCGACACCGACGGCGAGGTCGACATCGTCGTGGCCGGGATCGGCACGGGCGGCACCGTCACCGGCGTGGGCGAGGTCCTCAAGGAGCGCAAGCCCGAGGTCAAGATCGTCGCAGTCGAGCCGGCCGAGTCGCCGATCCTCACGGGCGGCCAGCCCGGCCCGCACAAGATCCAGGGCCTCGGCGCGAACTTCGTCCCCGAGATCCTCAACACGGAGATCTACGACGAGGTCGTCGACATCGACGCGGACACCGCTGTCGCCACCGCGCGCGCGGCCGCCAAGGAGGAGGGCCTCCTCGTGGGCATCTCGTCCGGTGCGGCGATCGAGGCGGCCCTGCAGGTCGCGAAGCGGCCCGAGAACAAGGGCAAGCTCATCGTGACGATCGTCCCCGACTTCGGCGAGCGCTACCTGTCGACGGTGCTCTACTCGGACCTGCTGGACTGAGCCCGCCATGACCGGTGTCCTGCCGCGCGCGTCGCGCCCCGTCCCGCCCCTGCAGGGGGCGGGGGCCTCGACGCGCGCGGCGGGCCCCGCCGACGACGGCGGGGCACCCGCCAGGAAGCGCGCGGGCGGCCGTGACGTCGCCCCCTCGGGAAGGAGTCGCGTGAGCCGTCTGCGCAGCGTCTGGTCCACCGTCCGCGAGGACCTCGAGGTGGCGCGCCAGCGCGACCCCGCGGCGCGCTCCCTGCTGGAGGTGGCCCTGGCGTACCCCGGCGTGCACGCCGTGTGGGCGTACCGGGTCGCGCACACCATGTGGCGCAACCCCGCGTTGCGCCTGCCCGCACGCCTCGTCTCCCAGCTCGCCCGTTTCGTCACGGGCATCGAGATCCACCCCGGCGCGACGATCGGCCGGCGCCTGTTCATCGACCACGGCATGGGCGTCGTCGTCGGCGAGACCACGGTCGTCGGCGACGACGTCCTCCTCTTCCACGGCACGACCCTCGGCGGTCGCTCGATGACCAAGGGCAAGCGCCACCCGACGATCGGCGACCGGGTCACGGTCGGTGCGGGCGCCAAGGTGCTCGGCCCCATCTGGGTCGGCGACGACGCCCAGGTGGGCGCGAACGCGGTCGTCGTCAAGGACGTGCCACCGGGTGCCGTGGCCGTCGGCGTGCCCGCGACGATCCGCCTGCCGCAGCCCCCGGCGCGCCACCCGCAGTCCGTCGAGGATCCGTCGCAGCTGATCGAGTACGTGATCTGATCCTGTTCGTCGTCTGATCCTGTTCGTCGCCGCGGCCGACACAGCCGTGCGCGAGACTCGCCCGCCTCCCACTTGTTCTAGTAGTCATAGAACTACTAGAGTGGCGCTGTGATCTTCCGACTCGACGTCACGAGCGGCGAACCCCTGTTCGCGCAGCTCGCCGCCCAGGCACGGCTCGCGATGCTGCGCGGCGGGCTCCGGCCCGGCGAGCGCCTGCCCGCCGCGCGGGAGCTCGCCGAGGCGCTCGACGTCAACATGCACACCGTCCTGCACGCGTACCAGGAGCTGCGTGACGAAGGGCTCGTCGAGCTCCGTCGCGGGCGCGGCGCGGTCGTCGCAGGACGACCGCCGGCCGAGCTCGACGCTGTGCAGGACGCCGTCGCGGCGCTCGTGCGTGCCGCCCGCTCCGCCCACCTGTCCGCCACCACCACCACGACTCTCGTCCAGGAGGCGTTCCAGCGATGACGACGACCCCACGGCCCGACCGGTTTCCGGCACCGAACCTCCGTCCAGAGGCACCCGCTCCGGGGGGCTGGCGCCGCCACGCCCGCGCGACGGCGCTCTGGAGCGGCGGCATCGCGCTCGCCCTCCTGGTCGCCGCGGCGCTCGTCGCCGCATCCTGGGCCGACGAGCTCCCCGACCCGGTCGCGACGCACTGGAGCGGGAGCGGCGGCCCCGACGGGTTCTCGTCGCTCGGCGGCGCGATTGCGGTCGGGCTCGGCGTGGGCGCCCTCTGCGTCGTGGTGTTCTCCGCGATCACCTGGTTCTGGGGACGCGCGGCCTCGACGCGCCGCATCATGGCGTCGACGACGATCTGGCTGGCCGGCCTGGTCTCGCTGACCCTCGTCGGGATGCTCGACCAGCAGCGCGGCCTCGCCGACGCGCACGAGGCCGGGTCGGTCGGCGGCGTCGTCCTCCTGGCGGTGCTGCTGCCGTTGCTCCCGGCCGCGGCGGCCGCGCTCCTCGTGCATCCGGACCCGCCGCTGCCGGCAACCACCGCCGTCGCGGCCGACGCACGGCGGACGGCGCTGCGCCCCGACGAACGCGCCGCCTGGGTCGGACGGGCCACGGGCCGGGCGCTGCCCGCCGTCGTCCTGGGGTCGACGATCGTCGTCGTCGCGGTCGCCGTCGCCTCGCAGCTCTGGTTCCTGCTCGCCGTCGCCGTCCTCCTCCTCGTGCTGCTGCTGTCGATGGGCGCGTTCCACGTCCGCGTGTCGGCGAGCGGGCTCACCGTCCGGTCCGTGTTCGGGTGGCCCCGCACGACGGTGCCCGCGGACGAGGTCGAGCGCGCCGACGTCGTGCAGGTCAGCCCGACCCGTGACTTCGGCGGCTACGGCTGGCGGCTCGGGCGCGAAGGCCGGACGGGCATCGTCGTGCGGGCGGGCGAGGCCCTCGAGGTCACGCGCACCGGCGGACGTCGGCTCGTGGTCACGGTCGACGACGCGGCCGACGCAGCCGCGCTGCTCAACACGATGGCGGAACGGGCGCGGGCGGCACGGTAGAGTGCCGAAGTATCTGAGACGGACGGTCTCAGGAAGTTGCGCGGCCTGCGCACCCACCTCGACGCGGAGGAGTCCCCATGCGCTTCGGCATCACCACCGGCTACTGGTCCGCGGGGCCGCCCGCGGGCGCGCAGGAGGCGATCCTCGAGGCCGACCGGCTCGGCATCGACTCGGTCTGGACCGCGGAGGCGTACGGGTCCGACGCGTTCACCCCCCTCGCATGGTGGGGTTCGCAGACTCGCCACCTCCGGCTCGGCACCGCGATCGCGCAGATGTCGGCGCGCACCCCGACCGCCACCGCGATGCAGGCGCTCACGCTCGACCACCTCTCGGGCGGGCGCTTCGTCCTCGGGCTCGGCGCGTCCGGCCCGCAGGTCGTCGAGGGCTGGTACGGGCAGCCCTACCGGCGCCCTCTCGCCCGCACGCGCGAGTACGTCGAGATCGTGCGCCAGGTGCTGCGCCGCGGCGCCCCGGTGACGATCGACGGCGAGTTCTTCCAGCTCCCGCTGGCCGAGGAACGGGGCGGCACCGGGCTCGGCAAGCCGTTGCGCCCGACCGTCCACCCGCTGCGAGCCGACCTGCCGATCCTCCTCGCCGCCGAGGGGCCCAAGAACATCGCGCTCGCGGCCGAGATCTGCGACGGCTGGCTCCCGGTCTTCTACGCGCCCCGCCTCGACGCGATGTTCCGCGGCTTCCTCGCCGACGGGTTCGCGTCCCGCTCCCCCGAGCTCGCCCCGGCCGAGCGGTTCGAGGTCGCCGCGAGCGTCCCGGTCAGCGTCGACGACGACGTCGAGCGGGCCGCCGACCGCCTCCGCCCGTGGATCGCGCTCTACGTGGGCGGGATGGGCGCCAAGGGCGCCAACTTCCACCGCAACGCCGTGGACATGCTCGGGTACTCCGACGCCTGCGACGAGATCCAGGACCTGTACCTGGCCGGCCGCAAGGACGAGGCCGCCAAGGCCGTCCCGACCGCCCTCGTCGAGGACGTCGCGCTCGTCGGGCCGGCGGAGAAGATCGCCGCCGAGCTGCCGCGCTGGGAGGCCAGCGCCGTCACGACGATGCTCCTCCAGGCCGACGCCGACGCCGTCCGGACCGTCGTCGGCGTGGCAGCGACGCTCGGGCTGCTCGAGCGCTGAGACCGGAGGCCGCCCCGCGGCCTCTCCCTCCGCTCAGCTCGCCTATTGTCCTACAAATGGCTCTTAGCCTAGAGTGGCACCCATGCCCCAGGTCTTGCCCAACGTTCCTCTGTCGACCCAGGTCGCCGACCAGCTCCGCCACCGGATCGCCGACGGCGAGTTCCCGGTCGGCTCACGGATCCCGACCGAGGCACGGCTGACCGACGAGCTCGGCGTGAGCCGCAACAGCGTCCGAGAAGCACTGCGCTCGCTCGTCCACGCCGGCCTCCTGCGCGCCCGAGCCGGGGACGGCACCTACGTCACCGCGACCAGCGAGCTCGCACCAGCCCTGCACCGGGAGCTCGAGCACGCCCGAGCAGCCGACGTCGCCGAGGTGAGGCTCGTGCTCGAGCGCGAGGCCGCCCGCCTGGCCGCTACCCGCGCGACGGCGGAGCACCTCGGGGCGCTCGACGACGCCCTCGCCGCCCGCGAGGCCGCAGGCACGGGCGCGAGCTACGCAGCCGCGGACCTCGACTTCCACCACCGGCTCCTCGACGCGAGCGGCAACCTGCTGCTCGGGGAGCTGCACCGCGGCACCGGCGGGGTAGAGGACAGCCTGCTCCGGACGACCCCTCTCGACGCGGAGTTCACCACCTATCGCGTCACCACCCGGCCGCTGGACGACGCGCACGCCGCCGTGGTCACGGCGATCAAGGCGCGAGACCCCGAGCGAGCAGCCGACGCCGTCGAGACCATGATCGGGCTGGCAGAGACGCTGGCCGGCCGAGCCGACGCAGCCCACGGCCCGGTCGCGGGAGGGACTCGATGAACCGGCCGACCGCTGTCGCCCGCGCACCCCGCGGCTGGCTCGCCCTCGTCGGGGTCCTCCTCGTCGCGGCCAACCTCCGCGCCTCCATCACCACGGTCGGGCCGGTGCTCGACGACGTGCAGCGCGACCTGCGGCTCTCGTCGGCCGCGGGCTCGGCGCTCATCAGCCTGCCCCTGGTCGCGTTCGCGGTCGTCTCACCGGTCACACCGGCGCTCGCGCGCAGGCTCGGGCTCGAGCGCGCGCTCGCCGGCGCCCTCGCGCTCCTGGCGGCCGGCATCGTCCTTCGGTCGGTGCCGGGGCCCGGGCTGCTGTGGGTGGGCACCGTCCTCCTCGGCGTCGCGATCGCAGTCCTCAACGTCGTTCTCCCCGCCGTCGTCAAGCGTGACCACCCGACGCGCATCGGCACGCTCACGGGCGCCTACTCCGCCGTCCAGGCCAGCTTCGCAGCGCTCGCTGCCGGCCTCGCCGTCCCCGTCGCTGGGGCCGCCACGTCCGGATGGCGCCTCGCACTCGGGATCTGGGCCGGGCTAGCGGTCGTGGCCCTGGCGTTCGTCCTGCCCCAGCCGAGCCGGCCGAGCGTCGTCGCCGCAGCAGAGGACGCCCAGGCCCTCGACGACACCGCGCCCGAGATCCTGCCCGATGCCGCCGGGACGCGCTCGGCCCGCACGCCGTGGAGAACAGCCCTCGGCTGGCAGGTGACGCTGTTCATGGGTCTGCAGTCCGTGACGTTCTACGTGCTCATCACGTGGCTGCCATCGGTGGAGCACGACCATGGCGTCGGTGCGTCCGCCGCGGGGGTCCACCTGCTGCTCCTCAACGGCTGCGGCATCGTCGGCAGCCTCTGCTGCTCCGCCCTGCTTCACCGCGTGCCCGACCAGCGGCCCCTCGGCCTCGCCGGTCCGCTCCTGTTCGCGGCGGCCGTCGCCGGCATGCTGGGCGCGCCCGGTGCGGCGGCCGCGTGGGCCTGCGTCGCCGGCGTCGCGGGCGGCCTGTGCATCGTCCTCGCGCTCTCGCTCTTCGGCCTGCGCACGACCGACCACCACCAGGCCGCGAGCCTGTCCGGCATGGCACAGTCCGTGGGCTACCTGCTCGCTGCCGCAGGGCCGATCGCGTTCGGTGCGCTGCACGACGCCACCGGGTCCTGGCGGGTGCCGCTCGTCGTGCTGCTCGGCGTGTCCGGCGGGCAGGCGGTCTTCGGGACGCTCGCCGGGCGCGCGCGCAAGCTCACCTGATCCTCGCTCAGTCCGGCAGCCAGACGGCGTCACGCAGGCGGACTCGGGCGCCGTCGGCGGTGAGCGGGCACCCCTCGGCACGGAGCTCGTCGAGGGCGCGGACACGGTGCCGCACGGGCGGGCGTCCGGTCGCATCGACGACGCGCCACCAGGGCACGCCGCTGCCCGCCCGGGCCAGGACGGTCCCGACCTGACGCGGGCCCCCGCGGTCCCGGACACCCAGGTCGGGGTCGGAGTGGTCGCGCAGGTACTCGGCGATCAGCCCGTACGTCGTCGCGCGGCCGGCCGGGACCCGTTCGACGACCGAGAGCACCGCGTCGAGGTAGGCGTCGTCCACGCGGGCAGCCTAGGCCCGGACGGCGACCACGAGCGTGCGGCTCGAGTGCGCGACGAACGGCCCGTCGTGGCGGATCCGGGCGTCGAGCGCGCGGAGCTCCGCGGCGTAGCGCTCGACGGTGAACCCGGGCACCCACCACACGAGCTTGCGCAGCAGGTACACGACCGCGCCGACGTCGGCGATCTCGATCCTGAGCCGCTCGGTCCGCAGCTCGGTGACCTCGAGCCCGGCGGCGCGCGCCTCGGCGGCCTCCGCGAAGGGGTCACGGCCGCGCCGATGGTCCTCACCGAGCGGGCCGAGGAACACCTCGATGAGCTCGAAGGCGCTCGCGGGCCCGACGTGCTGCGCCAGGTACCGGCCGCCCGGTGCGAGCACGCGCGCGATCTCGGCCCACGGCGGCGCGACCGGGTGACGGCTGGTGACGAGCTCGAAGGCACCGTCGGCGAACGGGAGCGGCGCGCCGTCGTCGACGGTCACGACGGCGCAGCCGAGCGGGTGCAGCAGTGCCGTCGCGCGGGCCGCGTTGGGCGGCCAGCCCTCGGTGGCGACCATGACCTGCGGAAAGCGTGCCGCCGTCGCGAGGACCTCGCCGCCGCCCGTCTGGAGGTCGAGGGCCGACCGGGCCCCGCGCAGCGCAGCCCCGAGACGGCTCGCGTATCCCCACGACGGGCGCTCCTCCGTGGCGCGGCCGGCGAGCCACGAGAAGTCCCACCCGTCGACGTCGGCGGCCGCGGCCTCCGAGACGAGGTCGTCGTAGTCGCGCATGATCAGAAGACCCAGCTCGAGCACGGCGCGACGGGCCACGCGAACGCCGCAGACGCGTGGGCGAGCGCCCCCGGCCGGTGTCCGGCGACGAGCCCGGCCGCGGCCAACGCGACCAGCGTCTCGCCCCCCAGGTACGCGGCGCCGAGCTCGCGCACGTCGAGCGTCACGTCGGCCGGCTCGTCCGTGCGCACGACCTCTGCACCCCCGGTGAACGCGCGGGCACGCAGCCGCCAGCTCCCGCTGTTGCCCGCGAGCCGCGCGTCGTGCACGCCGAGGACGACGTCCACGTCGGCCGCGTACTGGCGGGCGGCGAGCGCCGTGGGGACGTCGAGGACCCGGATCCACAGGTTGTCGAACGCCGTCGGGGTCGCCTTGCGCCGGTCGACGAGCCACTGCGCGACGACGTCGTCGGTCGGGATCATGAAGGGGTGGACGTCGTCGGTCAGGTCGAGGTCGAGCAGGACGTCCCACAGCGCTCGGGCGGCGGCGGCGTCGAGCGCGACCACCTCTCCCCCGCTCACGTGGCCGCGCGGCCCCTGGAGCTCCCAGTCGAGCTTGCG
Source organism: Luteimicrobium xylanilyticum (assembly GCF_009429125.1). Taxonomy (GTDB): domain Bacteria; phylum Actinomycetota; class Actinomycetes; order Actinomycetales; family Cellulomonadaceae; genus Luteimicrobium; species Luteimicrobium xylanilyticum. The sequence continues at coordinate 1,478,933 of NZ_CP045529.1, read as the reverse complement.
ACGGAACGTCGTGTACCCGCGCGGCTCTCCGTCGCGCTCGACGATCACGATGCGCTCGGGCTCGCGGCCGTCGCGGCGCAGCGGCGTGTCGGCCCAGAAGTAGCGCTGCAGCTCGGGCGTCTCGCGCCCGACCCACCCCGGCCGGTTCAGTCCCGAGCCGCCGACGTCGGCGCCGGCGCGCTCGTGCAGGTCCTCGACGAGCGCGGCGTGCCGGTCGAAGTCGCTCGTCTCGATGCGGACGGTGTGCTCGGACGCCCCGGGGACGTCGCGGAGGGCGGCACCGCGCGGGATCGTCACGCGCAGGTCGTCCGCGGCCTTGCCGTAGCCGAACCGCCCGTAGATCGCCGCCTCGGCCGCGAAGAGCGCCGAGACGGGCTCGCGGCGCCGGAGCGAGCGGCGGAAGTGCTCGTCGATCATCGCGGTGAGGATGCCGCGCCGCCGGTGCGCGGGGTGCACGCCCACCCAGGTGAGCCCCGAGACGGGGGCGACGCCGCCGGGCACGGGGAACCGGGTGAACGGGTACGACGCGTGCATCCCGACGAGCTCGGTGCGCACGGGGACAGCACCGTCCACGGGCACGGCATCCGAGTCGTCGGACTCCGCGACCACGCCGACGGCGCGGTCCCAGCTCAGCGGTGACGGCTCGGCCGCGAGCGCCTCGACGTCCTTGCCGGTGGGGAAGGCCCAGGCGTCGAGGGTCAGGACGTCGCGCAGGTCGTCCGCGGTCAGCTGCCGGAAGTCGTAGCCGTCGGGCAGGGGCGCGCGTGCGGAGCGGTGGGGCATGGCGTCGACTCTGGCAGACGACGGTGGCCCGCGCACGGCCTTTCCGCGGCGCGCCGAGCCCGCCGTCCCGCCGACGCCGTCGTCAACGCTGGCAGGTCGCGCACCAGTAGAGGTTGCGGCCCGCGACCTCGCGGACGAGCACCGGGTTCCCGCACACGCGGCACGGCAGCCCGTCGCGGTGGTAGACGTAGAACGACGCGTCCGACGGGACCGCGCCCGGCACGGCGTCGCTGTTCTGCCGGACCCGGTGGCGCCCGGTCGTGCCGCCCGGGACCCGGTCCTCGGGGAGGGTCGTGACGATCGCGCCGGTCCGGACGCCGTCGAGCATGAGCCCGGCCAGGTCGTCCCACACGGCCCGCAGGTCCTCGGCCGGCACCGACGTGCCTGGCCGGAAGGGGTCGAGGCGTGCCCGGAACAGCACCTCGGCACGGTAGATGTTGCCGACTCCCGCGACCACGGCCTGGTCCATGAGCCGCGTGCCGACGGGCGTACGCGACCGGCGCACGGCGTCGACGAACCGCTGCGGGTCGTCGTGCGGGTCCGGCTCGGCGCCCGCGCGGACGGCGTCGCCCCAGCGGATCGGGTCGGGGCCCAGACGCTCGACGACGGCGCGAGCCTCGGCGGGCGTGAGGACCTCGCACGTCGTGGGTGCCGTCAGGTCGGCGACCGCGTGGACGCCGCGCAGGCGCACCCGCACGGCTCCCCGCGGTGCGGGAGGCTGCCAGTCCGCGACGGGCTCGTCGGCGACGGGCTCGAGCGCCACGTCGCCCTCGGGGCCCGACGCCGACGCGGGCGACCCCTCGCCCCGCGGCAGAGGGGCGGGCGCGTCGTCCGCCGCGACGGGCACCGTCTCGGTCTCCCCGATCCTGCGGCGCGGCGCCCCGATCGCGTGCACGACGACGGCGCTCCCGTCCCCCGCGAACGTCCACGCCCCGTAGAGCCCCAGGTGGACACGGAGCGTGCGGACGTCGTCGGGCTCGTGCTCGGGTTCGGCGCCGACGCCCGAGGCGGGCACGAAGTCCACGAAAAGCTGCTTGCCCCACGCGCTCGCGCCCGCGAGCACCCGGCCGTCGAGCCGAGCAGCGCCGCTCGAGAACCGACCCTGCGGACTCGTCACGGTCAGCCGCTGCCCCGCGAACAGGTCCGTGAGGGCGCGCGCGAGCCGGTGGACGGTATGGCCCTCGGGCACGGTCGGTCCGGCCGGGTCAGCCGCGCGCCGTCAGCGGGACGCCTCGTAGTCGGCGAGCTGACCGATCCGGCGCGCGTGACGCTCGTCGCCCGAGAACGGGGTCGCGAGGAACGTGTCGACGAAGCCCGTGGCGTCCTCCACGGTGTGCTGGCGGGCCCCCACGGCGATGACGTTCGCGTCGTTGTGCTGACGGCCGAGCTCGGCCGTCGCGGTGTTCCAGGCCAGGGCCGCACGCACGCCCGTGACCTTGTTCGCAGCGATCTGCTCCCCGTTGCCCGACCCACCGATCACGACGCCGAGGCTCCCCGGGTCGGCGACCACGGCCTCGCCGGCCTCGATGCAGAACGACGGATAGTCGTCCTCGCGGTCGTACCCGTGGGCCCCGTGATCCACCACGTCGTGGCCCGAGGCCTGCAGGTGGGCGACGAGGTAGGACTTGAGCTCGTATCCGGCGTGGTCGGAGGCGATGTGGACGCGCATGCCCTCATCATGCCGCACCCGGACCCGGTACGTCCGGGGGCGCCCGCCCCCGGGACGACCGTGGCATAGCGTGTGCGCATGACGACCGACACCTCCCCCGCCGCGGGCGCGGCGCCGTCGGGCATCGAGCTCGACGGGCTGGACCCCGCCACCCGACCCCAGGACGACCTCTACCGCCACGTCAACGGGCCTTGGATCGCCTCCCACCGGATCCCGGCCGACCGCGCGATGGACGGCACCTTCCGCCGCCTCTTCGACGAGGCCGAGGAGCAGGTCCGGGAGATCATCCAGGACGCCGCCGCCCGGGCCGACCGGGCCGGTTCGGACGAGGAGCGCAAGGTCGGCGACCTGTTCGCCGCGTTCATGGACACCGAGACCGTCGAGGGCCTCGGAGCCACCCCGCTGCGCACCGACCTCGACCTCGTGGCCGAGGCGACGACCCAGGCCGAGCTCACGGGGGCGCTCGGCGCGCTCCAGCGCACGGGCGCCCTGTCGGCCGTCGCGTTCTTCGTCGACAACGACGCCAAGGACCCCGAGCGCTACGTCGTCCACCTCACGCAGTCCGGCCTCGGCCTGCCGGACGAGGCCTACTACCGCGAGGAGCAGTACGCGGAGATCCGCGCGCAGTACGCGGCGCACGTCGGGCGCCTGCTGGCACTCGCCGGGTGGCTGGGCCCGGACGCGGACGCCGACGCGCAGGCCGACGCCGGCGCGCGCGTCGTGGCGCTCGAGACGTCGCTCGCGTCCCACCACTGGGACGTCGTCAAGGACCGTGACGCCGACCTCACGTACAACGCGACGACCTGGGCCGAGCTCGCGCGGACCGCCGGGGACTTCGACTGGGACGCCTGGGCTCGCGCGCTCGAGGTCCCGCCAGGGGCGTTCGACCGGCTCGTCGTCCGGGAGCCCAGCTTCCTCGAGGGCTTCGCCACGGTGTGGCAGGACGCCCCGCTCGAGGACTGGAAGCTGTGGGCGGCGTTCCACGTCGCCTCGGCTCGCGCGCCCTACCTGTCGGACGCGTTCGTCCAGGAGAACTTCTCGTTCTACGGCCGGGTCCTGCAGGGCACCGAGCAGGTCCGCGACCGCTGGAAGCGCGGCGTCACGGTCGTCCAGGGGGCCCTCGGCGAGGCCGTCGGCAAGGTCTACGTCGAGCGGCACTTCCCGCCGGCGCACAAGGCCCGCATGGACGCCCTCGTCGGGAACCTCGTCGAGGCGTACCGCGCGTCGATCTCCGGGCTCGACTGGATGAGCGAGGAGACCCGCACCAAGGCCCTCGCGAAGCTCGACGCGTTCACCCCGAAGATCGGCTACCCGGCGCGGTGGCGCGACTACTCGTCGCTCGTCGTCGAGCGGGACGACCTCGTCGGGAACGTCCGCCGGGCGCACGCCTTCGAGCAGGACCGCGAGCTGCACAAGATCGGGAAGCCGATCGACCGCGACGAGTGGTTCATGACCCCGCAGACGGTCAACGCCTACTACAACCCGGGCATGAACGAGATCGTGTTCCCGGCAGCGATCCTGCGCCCGCCGTTCTTCGACCCCGATGCCGACGACGCCGTCAACTACGGCGGCATCGGCGCCGTGATCGGGCACGAGATCGGGCACGGGTTCGACGACCAGGGCTCCAAGTACGACGGTGCGGGCCGGCTCGAGAGCTGGTGGACCGACGAGGACCGGGTCGAGTTCGAGAAGCGGACGTCGGCGCTGATAGCCCAGTACGACGCCTTCGTGCCGCAGCAGCTCGGACCCGACGGGCCGCACGTCAACGGCGGCCTCACGATCGGCGAGAACATCGGCGACCTCGGCGGCCTGTCGATCGCGATCACGGCGTACCGGATCGCGGTCACCGGACAGCCCGACGGCGACCTCGACGACGCTGCCGGCGCGCCCACGATCGACGGGTTCACCGCACTCCAGCGCGTCTTCCTCGGGTGGGCGCAGGTGTGGCGCACCAAGGGACGCGACGAGGAGGTCCGCCGCCGCCTGTCGATGGACCCGCACTCCCCCGACGAGTTCCGCTGCAACGGGGTCGTGCGGAACGTGGGCGAGTTCTACGAGGCGTTCGACGTCGTGCCCGGGGATGCGCTCTACCTCGACCCCGCGGACCGCGTGCGGATCTGGTAGCCGCCGTCAGGACGCACGATGCGGGACCCGGCCACGCCGCCGGGTCCCGCATCGTGCGTCAGGGCCGCGTCCGCGCGGTCAGAGCGTCCTGATGCCGGCCCGCGCGATCGTGAAGCCGCCGCCCGTCCCCTTGGAGCGGCACTCCACCCCGGTCTCCGAGCTCGAGCAGACGAGCTTGCCCATGCGGACGGACTTGCCGTAGGCCAGCGGCTCGGTCCCGGACGACGCCGCCTTCGGCTGGTCCGAGGGCGCGACGCACGGGGTGTCGACCTTGCCCTCGGCGTTGAGCGTGACGACGTAGCCGACCGTGCCGTCGCACCCGTCGACGGGCGCCGGCTTCTTCGCGAGCTCGGCGATCGCGCACCTGGCCTCGGTCGCGGTCATCGAGCACGTGATGTTGCGGCTGGGCGCCGCGAACCGCTCGGTGACGACCGGCTCGGTGTTCTTGCCCGTGTCCGACGTCGCGGCCGCCGAGGGCGTCGCCGCCGGTGAGCCGGAACCGCCGAACAGGGTGAAGCCCAGGACCACCGCGACCACCACGAGCACCCCGACGACACCGCCGAGGACGACCACGCGCGGCTCGGCGCGGCGGGTCGTGGCCGTGGCGCGGGCCGGGGGCGTGCGGGGAGCCGCGGCGAGCGCCGGCTGCGGCTCCGCGGCCGGAGGGGCCGGAGGCTGCGTCGCCGCGGTCGGAGGTGCCGGAGGCTGCGTCGCCGCGGCCGGGGCCGGGGGGACGGGGAGCGGCCCGGCGACCCGGGTCGCCTCGGCGTCGGGCTGCTCGTCCGGTGGCGGCACGGTCCCGCCCTGGACGCCCAGCGGGTCCGCGTACAGCCCTCCATATGGGCCGGCGGGCGGCGTCGCGGGCGCACGGCGTGCCGAGTACGACGGCGTCCGGGTGGGGACCGGGGCGGCGGCCGGCGCGGTGCTCGGCGTCGGCGCCAGGTGGCTGGTCGGGTCCGGGTCACCAGGGACGGGCCGCAGCGGGGCCGCCACGCGGGTGGCGTCGGCCCGGTCCTGGGTCGACGACGGGGGCCGCGTCGCGAGCGCCGGCATGAGGCTCGTGGGGGCGTCGTCGGGGGCGGCCTGCGCCGACCCGCCGACGGGCACGGCCGGCGCGGTCCGCCGTGCCGGCGGCACGGCGACCGGCGGCGCCGGTGGCGGGGGCACAGGCGCGGCGGTCTCGGTCGGGTGCGGGGTGGTGGGGTCGGTGCCCGACATCCACGCTCCTTCCTGGCGGGGTCACCGGGCAGCATGACACGCGACCACCCACCGGCGCCAAATGGTCGCTACCGGACAAGTGGTACCGACCGGTGAGGCGCCGACGGGTGGGACACCCCGGACGGATCAGTCGAAGACGGGCCCTTGGGTGCGGGTGCGCTTGAGCTCGAAGAAGCCGGGTGTCGAGGCGACGAGCACGGCACCGTCCCACAGCCGACCTGCGGCTTCGCCCTTCGGCGCGGGCGTCACCACGGGTCCGAAGAACGCGACGCCGCCGAAGGCGACGACCGGGGTGCCGACGTCCTCGCCGACGCGCGAGATCCCGTCGGTGTGCGAGGCGCGGAGGCGCTCGTCGTAGGCGTCGGAAGTCGCCGCGTCGGCGAGCGACTCCGGCAGGCCGACCTCGGCGAGGGCCTCACGGACCACGGCGTCGTAGTCCTTGCGTCCGCCCGGGTGCAGCCGGGTGCCGATCGCGTCGTAGAGGGGCTTGACGACGTCGTCGCCGTGCTCGGCCTGAGCGGCGATCACGACACGCACTGGCCCCCACGCCTTGTCCATCAGCTCGCGGTAGCCGTCGGGCAGGTCACGCCCCTCGTTGAGCACCGCGAGGCTCATGACGTGCCACCGCACCTGCACGTCGCGCACCTGCTCGACCTCGCCCATCCACCGGCTCGTCATCCACGCCCAGGGGCACACGGGGTCGAACCAGAAGTCGGCGATGGTCGTCGGGTCGACGGTGGTGGTCTCGGTCACGGGAGGCTCCTCGCTGAGTGAGGTGTGCGGGACGGTGCGGGCGGCCACCAAGCCACCCGCAACGCTCGCAACATCCCCACCGCATCCACGTATTCCACCGACGGCGGCGCTCCACCCAGCGCAGCGACCGGCGCCCACCACCTGTCCCGCCGTCGAAGAGGGGGTGCTCCGCGTGCTCGGCGCAGCGGACGGTGCGTGATCGCGTGCTCGACCCGACCACGTCACCGTCGGCGCGGCCAGCGTCACCGTCGGCGAATCCCCTCGGTCACCCCACGGCCAGCGTGGGATGATCGACCGTGGCTGCGGCCCACCCGCCGCGCCGTTCGCGCGCACCGTACCCGGCCCGCGCGCGACCGACCGCTTGCTACGAAGGAGTCGTCCGTGCCCGGAGAGAACCTCACCCGTGTCGAAGCTACGGAGCGCGCGGGGGTGGTGCAGTCCCGTTCGTACGACGTCGTGCTCGATCTGACGACCGGCCCGACGACGTTCCGCTCGACGGCGACGATCCGGTTCGACGCGACGCCGGGGGCGAGCACGTTCGTGGACCTCGTGGCGCCGACGGTGCACGCGGTCACGCTGAACGGCCGTTCCCTGGACCCGGCGTCGGTGTTCGCGGACTCGCGGATCGCGCTGGACGGCCTGGAGGCCACGAACGAGCTGGTGGTGGACGCGGACTGCGCGTACACGAACACGGGTGAGGGCCTGCACCGGTTCGTGGACCCCGCGGACGGCGAGGTGTACCTGTACTCGCAGTTCGAGGTGCCGGACTCGCGGCGGATGTTCGCGGTCTTCGAGCAGCCCGACCTCAAGGCGACGTTCGCGTTCACGGTGACGGCGCCGTCGTCGTGGGCGGTGGTGAGCAACTCCCCGACGCCGGAGCCCACACCGGCCGGTGACGGCCGCGAGGACGCCTCGACGTGGGCGTTCGAGCCGACGCCCGTGATCTCGTCCTACATCACCGCGCTGGTCGCGGGACCCTATGTGTCGGAGCACAGCGAGCTGACGTCGTCGGACGGCCGGACGATCCCGCTCGGCGTGTACGCCCGCAAGTCCCTCGCGGCCCACCTCGACGCCGACTACGTGTTCGACAAGACGCGCGAGGGCTTCGCCTACTACGAGGGCAAGTTCGGGGTCCCGTACCCGTTCGCCAAGTACGACCAGCTCTTCGTCCCGGAGTTCAACGCGGGCGCGATGGAGAACGCGGGCGCGGTGACGTTCACGGAGACGTACGTGTTCCGGTCGAAGGTGACGGACGCCGTCAAGGAGCGGCGCGTCGTGACGATCCTGCACGAGCTCGCGCACATGTGGTTCGGCGACCTCGTCACCATGAAGTGGTGGAACGACCTGTGGCTGAACGAGTCGTTCGCGGAGTGGGCGTCGACGATCGCCACGGCCGAGGCCACCGAGTGGACGGGCGCCTGGACGACGTTCAACGCCATGGAGAAGACGTGGGCGTACCGGCAGGACCAGCTCCCCTCGACGCACCCGATCGTGGCGACGATCAACGACCTCGAGGACGTCCAGGTCAACTTCGACGGCATCACGTACGCCAAGGGTGCGTCGGTGCTCAAGCAGCTCGTGGCGTGGGTGGGCGTGGACGAGTTCTTCGCGGGGGTCGGCAGCTACTTCCGCAAGCACGCGCACGGGAACACGGAGCTGCGTGACCTCCTGGTCGAGCTGGAGGCGACGAGCGGCCGCGACCTGTCGGGCTGGTCGGGGCTGTGGCTCGAGACGGCGGGCGTGAACACGCTCCGCCCCGAGGTCGAGGTGAAGGACGGGACCGTCTCGGCGTTCGCGATCGTCCAGACGGCGCCCGCGGACCACGACACGCTGCGCCCGCACCGGCTCGCGGTGGGCTTCTACGACCTGGTCGACGGCGAGGGCGGCGCGGGGACGCAGAGGCTCGTGCGCACGCACCGCGTCGAGCTCGACGTCGACGGCGAGCGCACGGAGGTCCCCGAGCTGGTGGGCGTGGCCCGGCCCGACCTGGTCCTCGTGAACGACGACGACCTCGCGTACGCGAAGATCCGCCTCGACGACGTGTCGCTGACGACGGCGATCGAGCACCTCGCGAAGATCGAGGACCCGCTCGCGCGCTCGCTCGTGTGGGGCAGCGCGTGGGACGCGACGCGCGACGGCGAGATGCCGGCCAGCGACTACGTGCGCCTCGTCCTCGGCAACATCGCCACCGAGACGGAGTCGACCACGATCCGGACGACGCTCGCCCAGCTCGGGCTCGCGGCGTCGTCGTACGTGGCACCCGAGCGGCGCGCCGAGACGCTCGTCCACGTGGGTGACGCGCTGTGGGAGCTCGCGCAGTCCGCCGAGGCGGGCTCGGACGCACAGTTCCAGTTCGTGAAGTCGTTCGCGAACGTCGCGAGCACCGACGCGCACGCGGACGTCCTGCGCGCGCTGCTCGACGGCGCGACGCGCCTCGACGGCCTCGAGATCGACACCGACCTGCGCTGGGAGCTCCTCGAGGGGCTCGTCGTGACGGGCCGCGCCGACCAGGCCGAGCTCGACGCGGCGCTCGCGTCCGACAACACGGCGAACGGCCAGCAGGCCGCGGCCCGCGCGACGGCGGCGACCCCGACGGCCGAGGCGAAGCGCGCTGCGTTCGACCGCCTCGTCGACAGCACCGACGCGCCGAACGCGATCGTCCGCGCGACGGGCCTCGGGTTCACGCACGTCACGGACCCCGCCGTCCTCGAGGGCCTCGTCGAGCCGTACTTCGCCGCGCTCGTCCCGCTGTGGACGCAGCGCAGCTACCACATGGCCGACCAGATCATCCACGGCCTGTACCCGGCGCCGCTCGCGAACACGGCGCTCCGTGACGCCGGGCGGGCCTGGCTCGACGCGAACGTCGACGCCCCGCCGGCGCTGCGCCGTCTGGTCACCGAGAACCTCGCCGCGACCGAGCGCTCGCTCGCGGCGCAGGCGGCCGACGCGCGCGCCTGACGCGCGGACCGTCCGCCCGGAGGCTCAGTCCTCCGGGTGGACGGCCTCGTCGACGACCTGCAGCAGGGACTGCAGCCGAGCCGAGTCGAACAGGTCGTCGAGCAGGACGGGCCGGCCCGACGCGTCGCCGAGCGGAACCTTCCAGTTCGGGTACTCCTGGTCGGTGCCGGGCTGGTTCTGGGCGCGACGCTCCCCCGTCGCGTCGGCGAGCGAGACCCCGACGAGCGCCGCGGGGCTCTGCGCGACGTAACGGTGGAGCGCCTCGACGAGCTCGCGCTCGGACGGGTCGTCGCCGACGAGGCCACGGGCCTTCAGCGCCCGGACCATCGCCTCGCGCTCGCGCCTGGCGTCGCGACGGACCTCCTCGACGGGCTCGGTGAGCAGCCCCAGGCGGTCGCGCAGCTCGACGTGCTCGCCCGCGAGGTACCCGGCGGTCGGCGGCAGGTCGTGCGTCGTGACGCTCGCGAGGGTCGCGGCGCGGTAGTCCTCGGGTGCCCGGGGGGCGCCGTCGTCGGCCTTCTCGAACCACAGGACGGACGTCCCGAGCACGCCGCGGTCGGCGAGGTAGTCGCGGATCCAGGGCTCGACCGTGCCCAGGTCCTCCCCCACGACCAGCGCACCCGCGCGCTGTGCCTCGAGGCACAGGATCCCGACGAGCGCCTCGTGGTCGAACCGCACGTAGGTGCCCTGGTCGGGGGTCATGCCGTCCGGCACCCACCACATCCGGAACAGGCCGAGGATGTGGTCGACGCGCAGCCCGCCGGCGTGCCGCAGGACGCCGCGCAGCATGTCGCGATAGGGCGCGTAGCCGAGCCGCTCGAGCTCGAGCGGGTTCCACGGCGGCTGCGACCAGTTCTGCCCCTGCTGGTTGTACATGTCGGGTGGCGCACCGACGCCGACGCCCGAGGCGAGCGCCCCGCGCTGCGCCCACCGGTCGGCCCCGTGGGGGTGCACGCCGACGGCGAGGTCGTGCACGACGCCGATCCGCATCCCGCCGCTCGTCGCCTGCTCCTGCGCGTGGGCGAGCTGCTCGTCGGCGACCCACTGCAGCCAGCACCAGAAGTCGACCTGGTCGGCCAGCTCCCGGCGCAGCTCCGCCACGAGGGGGCTCGCGGGGTCCTGCGCCTCCTCGGGCCACTCGGCGCCGCCGAAGTGGTCGACGAGCGCGCACCACAGCGCGAAGTCCTCGAGCCCCTTGCCCTGCTCGGCGCGGAACTGCGCGAACACCGCGTCGCGCGCGGCCGAGCGCGGTTGGGCGAACACGACCTCGAGCGCCGAGCGCTTCGCGCTCCAGGCGGTGTCGCGGTCGATCGGTCCCGGGTCCTCGTCGAGGTCGCGGACGGTGTCGAACGACCACTCGACGAGCGACCGGTCCGCGGCCGACAGGTAGGCCGTCTCGCGCACGTCCTCGACGCGGACGTACAGCGGGTGCACGAAGCGCCGGGTCGTCGGCAGGTACGGCGACGGGGTGAGCGGCGCGCTCGGCTCGGCCGCGTGGAGCGGGTTCACGAGCACGAAGTCGGCACCCTCGCGGCGGGCAGCGAGCCACGCGAGGTCCGCGAGGTCGGCCAGGTCGCCGACCCCCCACGACTGGCTGGAGCGCACCGAGTAGAGCTGCGCCATGAGGCCCCAGGCCCGTCCGTCCGGGCCGAGGTCCGGCAGCTCGAGCCGGTCGGGCGTGACGACGAGCGTCGCGTGCGCGGTGCGCGTCCCGCTCGACGCGTGCAGCACGTGCCAGCCGAGCGGCGCGTCGGCCGGGACCTCGAAGGTCGCCTCTCCCACCAGCCGCCCGTCGACCGTGCGCGGCTCCACGACGTGGTCGACCTGGGCCGGGTCGAGGCGGCCGCCGTCCTCGAGCTCGAGCCACACCTCGACCGGTTCGCCGTGGTCCACGTGCACGGGGAAGGGCGTCGTGCGGCCCTGCCGGGCGACGACGGACGCCGGAAGCATGCGGCGCCACGGGTCGTCGTGGCGGTGCGCGAGGTGCACGCGCACGAGGTCGGGCGTCGTCGCGGGCACGCCGAGGGCGCCGAGCACCGCGCGCAGGGTCTCGTCGGGGACGACGACCCGCTCGCCGAAGAAGCTCCAGTACTCCGACGCGACGCCGTACGCCTCCGCGAGCTCGCGCAGAGGTGCCGCGCCGGCCGGGGCAGTGGTGGACGAGTCGCTCACACCCGCGATCCTGCCAGAACGGTCGGCGACCTGCCTCGACGTGGCCCGGCGCGCCCGGCAAGTGCTCATGCCCGCCCACTACCCTGGGGGCCATGCTCCACGCCGCCACCACGCCGACGCCGAGCCCGTCACCGAGCGAGCCGTCGATCATCCCGCCCGCCGAGCCGTCGCAGTGGTGGGACTGGTTCGTGGGCGTCCCGCTGCGGATCGCGGTCACGATCGTCGTGTCGATCCTGGTGCTGGTGCTGCTGCGCTGGCTCATCCACCGGACCATCGACCGGATCGCGCGCGGCTACCAGTCCGAGTCGCTGACCGGCGGGCTGCTCAAGGTCGATCCCGTGGTGGCCGAGCGCCGCGCCCAGCGGGCCCGGACCCTGGGCACGGTGCTGCGCTCGACGTCCTCGATCGTCGTCGGGACGCTGGCGGTGCTGCTCGTGCTCGGCGACCTCGGGGTGGACCTCGCCCCGTTCATCGCGTCCGCGGGGATCGTGGGCGTGGCGTTCGGCTTCGGCGCGCAGAGCCTGGTCAAGGACTTCCTGTCGGGCACGTTCATGCTGCTGGAGGACCAGTACGGCGTCGGCGACACCGTGGACTTCGCCGTGGTGCGCGGCACCGTCGAGGAGGTCGCGCTCCGGGTGACGAAGGTCCGTGACTCGGCCGGGACGCTGTGGTACCTGCGCAACGGCGACATCGCCCGCGTCGGGAACCAGACCCAGGAGTGGGCCAACGCCGTCGTGCCCGTGGTCGTCGCGGCGGACGCGGACCTCGGCGCGGCGCAGGCCGCGGTCCGGCGTGCCGTCGACTCGGTCCAGGCCGACGCCGTCCTCGGCGGGGCCTTCCTGGAGCCGCCGTCGATCGAGGTCGGCGACGCGATCACGGCCGACGGCGTCCAGCTCTCGGTCTCGGTGCGCACGCGCCCCGCGATGCAGTGGGACGTGCAGCGGGCCGTGCGCCTCGCCGTCCGCGACGAGCTCCACGACGCGGACGTCGCGCTGGTCTCGGCGTGATCGTGGCCGTCAGCCGGGGAGCTGGCCGCCGCAGTCCCAGTGGGTCGTGAGGACGACCGTCCGCCAGGACGCGTGGTCGTCGATCTTCGAGGCGTCGAAGGGGTCGTGCGACTCGACGAGCTTGGCCTTCACCGTGAGCTTCTGGCCGTCGCGGGAGCCCGAGAGCAGCTCGTCGGCCATGCTGGTCCGGTTGTAGAGCGTGTCGCCGACGGAGAGCGAGTTCGACTCCTGCTCGTCGCCCGCGTCCGCCCGGCCCGACGGCACCTCGGCGCCCACGGTGACGTCCTTGCCGTGCACCGTCGCGTGGCCCTGGGCGACGTAGTCGTCCTCGTTCGCCTCGATGCACAGGACGTCGGTGAGGTCACCGGAGAGCGCGACGTCGCCGGTCACCTCGAACGAGCCGGACCCACGTCCGCCGTCGGCGCCCCCGCCGGCGGCGTCGGCCGCGTCGGCACCGCCGTCCGCCCTCGTGGGCGTCGCCGACGAGGCGGGGGGCGCCCCGCCCTGGTCGGGCCCGGAGGTCGTCGAGCACCCGGTGAGCACCAGACCCGTCGCGAGCGCCAACCCGAGGGGCGCCGTCTGCTTCCACGTTCGTCGAATGAGCCGAGGCATGGCCGACATCGTGCCACGAAGGTCAGGCTGCTGTCGGCGGCGTCCACGCGAGCAGGGGGGTCCCCGCCGTGACCTGCCGTCCCGGCTCCACGAGGAGCTCGACGCTGCCGGGTTCGGCCTGGAGCGCGACGACCGGGCAGAGCACGCCCAAGCCACGTGCCTCGACGCCGTCGGGGTCCCAGCCGATCACGGGGTCGCCCTGGGCGACCTGCTCGCCTTCCGCCGCGTACAGCGCGAAACCCTCGCCCGCGAGCCGGACGGTGTCGATGCCGAGGTGCACCAGGACCGTCGTCCCGGGCGAGGGCTCGACCGCGAACGCGTGCGCGAACAGCGTGACCAGCCGCCCGGCGACAGGCGCGTGCGCGAGGGCGGGGCCGTGCGTGGGACGGTCCGGCTCGATCGCGACGCCGGGGCCGGCGATCCCGGCCGAGAACACGTGGTCCGGCACGTCCTCGATCGCGTGCACGACGCCGTCGAGCGGGGCCGACAGGACGAGCCGGGTCGCGGGGACGGCGGTGACGACGTCCTCGTGCGGCGACGTCATGCAGCCTCCCGTCTCGTGGTGAACCTCGCCCACCCTAGACCGCGCAGGCCGCGCGCGCCGGGGGAACGCAGAACGGCCCCCCGCTCCGGCGATACTAGGTCGGTGAGCGCTGCACCGACCACCCCCGGTTCCTTCTACGACGAGATCGGTGGGCACGCGACCTTCGTCCGGCTGGTCGACGTCTTCTACCAGGGCGTCGCGACCGACGAGGTGCTGCGCCCGATGTACCCCGAGGCGGACCTCGGGCCCGCACGGCATCGCCTGACGATGTTCCTCGAGCAGTACTGGGGCGGCCCGACGACGTACTCCGAGACCCGCGGTCACCCGCGTCTGCGCATGCGGCACGCCCCCTTCAAGGTCAACCCGGACGCGCGGGACCGCTGGCTCGCCCACATGCGCACGGCCGTGGACGCGCTGGAGCTGTCGCCGCTGCACGAGGCCACGCTGTGGGACTACCTCGAGCGCGCCGCCCACTCGCTCGTCAACACCTTCGAGGAGTAGCCGTGGCCGACACCGCCCGCGACCAGGGCGCCGCCCGGCTCGCCCACCTGCTGCACGTGCTCGACGTCACCGCGCACGGCACGGTCACGGAGGCCGGGTCGGGCGCGAACGTCGGCGACGACCTGTTCACCGGCGAGACCCTGCACCAGCCCAACGGCCGCGTCTACGGCGGCCAGGTGCTCGCCCAGGCCCTCACCGCGGCGTGGCGGACCGTCGGCGGGCCCGACGGCGAGCGCACAGGTGCCCGGCTCCCCCACTCGCTGCACGGCTACTTCCTGCGCGCCGGCGACCTCGACGTACCGGTCGACCTCACGGTCGAGCGGCTGCGCGACGGCCGCTCCTTCAGCGCGCGCCGCACCCACGCCATCCAGCACGGCCGGCCGATCCTGTCGATGATCGCGTCGTTCCAGGAGCAGCAGGACGGCATCGAGTTCCAGGCGCACGCGCCCCGGGACGTGCCGCCGCCCGAGGACGTCCCGGGGGCGCTCGAGACCCTCGGCCTCATCGACCATCCGCAGGCCCGGCACTGGTCGCACGACTCCGCCTTCGAGGTGCGGCACGTCGAGGGAGCACTCTTCCTCGGCCCTGCGGCCGAGCGCTCCGACCGCCAGCACGTGTGGGTCCGTTCGCGCGGCCAGGTCCCCGACGACCAGTTCCTGCACCGCGCCCTGCTCCTGTACGCGTGCGACCAGCTCATGCTCGAGCCCGTCCTGCGGGTCGCCGGGCACGCGTGGTCGAGCCCCGGCCTCTCGATGGCGAGCCTCGACCACGCCATGTGGTGGCACCGTGACGTGCGCGTCGACGACTGGCTCCTGTTCGAGCAGGAGGCGTCGAGCGCGCAGGGCGGGCGCGGGCTCGCGTCCGCGCGCGTGTTCACGCGGGACGGCGTGCTCGTGGCGTCGATGAGCCAGGAGGGCATGATCCGCCTCCCCGCTGCCTAAAGCCTGTCGAGCAACCTTGGTGGGGTGTTCGGCAGCGTCCTTCTCGGACGTCCCTATGCCGCGGTGGCGGTGAGGGTTCCCACGTCGTCCCGGCTGGTTTCGCCTGCGCGGGTGCGCGGGCCAGAGCCGTCCGGTCGGTGGGCGTTGGTGACCTGGCCTCGTGCTTCGGGGTCCAGGACCTGGGAGAAGTTCTTCTCGCCCCAGGTGGCGAGGTTGACCGCGGCGTTCAGGTCACGGTCGATCGTGAGCCCGCACGCATCGCAGACGAAGACACGGTCGGCGAGCGTGAGCTGGGCCGTCACGCTGCCGCAGGCGGAGCAGGTCTTCGACGACGGGAACCACCGGTCAGCACTCAGCACCTGCCCGCCACGCCATGCCTGCTTGTAGGTGATCTGGCGGGCGAGCTCACCCCACGCTGCGTCCGAGATTGCGGCAGCGAGGTGGTGGTTGGCGAGCATCCCGGCGATGTTGAGGTCTTCGAGGACGAGGCGGTCGTGGGTCTTGACCAACACGTTCGAGACCTGGTGCAGGAAGTGGTGACGGCGGGCACGGACCCGCTCGTGATGACGGGCCAGTCGCCGAACGGCCGCCCGACGGCTCTGTGAGCCCTTCACCTTGCGTGAGACCGACTTCTGCAGCCGGCGGGTCGTGGGCTGTGCGGTGCACAGCGCCTTGGGTGCCTCGGTGATGTGCACGCTGGGGGTGCCGTCGGCGAGAGCTGCGATCACGGGCGTGTGCAGGCCACGGTCCACCCCGGCCCAACCGCCGCCGTCGGTGCCCTCACGCACGCGATGGCGGGCGGCGGGGTGGAGCTCGGCGGCTTCGACGTTCAAACTGATGCGCCACCGGCCCCCGCGCCGCGAGACTGTCGCGAACAGGATCCGTGCTCGGCCCGTGGCGAGCATCCGACGCAGCCGGCGAGTGTCGTCGTGGACCTTGACCGGACCGATCCCGGGCAGGGTCACCGACCGCCGCCCGTTCTCCCCGAGACGGATCATGGCCCGTTCACCGGTCTTCGTCTTGGAAGTCTTGTTCCGGATCCGGAACGAACCCCGTTCGTGGTTCTTCTTCTTGAACCTGGGGTGCCCGACCTGCCTCCCCGTGCGCTTGCCCCGCCGGAAGTCGGTCCACGCCTTCAACGCTTTGCCGAGATCGACAACGGCTTCCTCGAAGACCTGCGCGGACACCTCCGAGCGCCAGGCCAGGCCCGTGACCTCCAACTCGGCGACACCCGAGCCGTCGACGACGAAGCGGCGGCCGGCGTTCTCGGTCTTCTTCCACGCGTTGAACGCGTTGATCAGGTCGAACCCCGTCCACGGGATCTTCACCGCACCGTCGTCGGTGCCCCCCTTGGACGCGTCGCGGGCGTTCAGGTGCAGCCGCAGGCCCTGGTTGAACGCGAACCGGGCCGCGCCCTCGTGCCGGGCGAGCGCACGTGCCTGTTCCGCGGACGGGTCCGCGGTGAACTGGAACGTGGTGTGCCTCGACACGCCACGGACGCTATCGGCGGCCACCGACACGCACGCGGACGTCAGTGCTGGTCACGCCGGTCGAGCCCGTGTGAACACTCCATCCGACGCCCGTACCCGTCCGACCAGACCGATACCGCCTGGGCACATCCGTCATCTGGTCATCCTCGGCCCACACCCGCGGCGGCCGACCATGCTGCGAACACCGCTGGCGCGAGTACGTCGACGCGCTGGCCGCAGTACGTCTCGTCGAAGACGATCCCGGCGACCGCGCTACACCACTCTGCGGGACTCAACTCACACCTGTGGCCGGTGAGCGCGGGTTCGACGGCGCGAAGAAGGTCGACGGCCTCAAACGCCACATCCTCGTCGATGCCGGCGGGCGGCTCCTGGCCATGCACGCGAGCGCCGCGAAAGTCCAGGACCGGGCCGTGTTTGCAGACCTCCTCGGCGAGAACCCGTGCACGACTGTGGCGCACGTGTGGGCCGACAGGGGCTACACAGGCCAGGGGCCCGCCGCGGCCGCAGCAGCCGTAGGGATCAAGCTGGAGATCGTCTGCGGCCCCAAACTCGCTGGCACCTTCGTCGTCCAAGCACGGCGGTGGGCCGTCGAACGCACCACCGGGTGGATCAACCGGCACCGCCGCCTCGTGCGCCAGCACGAAGCCACCCTGACCGCCCACGAGGCCTTCATCCTGCTCTCCCAGACCAGGCTCCTACTACCCCGCCTCGACCCCCAGGTAGTTGTTCGACAGGCGCTAGCCGTGGTGCCCGGGCCAGACTGAGGGATGCCCTCGACGTCCCCGACCTCAGCCGACCGCACGTCGATGCCCCGGCTCGCCGCCGTGACCGGGGTCACGGGCTACGTGGGCGGCCGGCTCGTCCCCGAGCTCCTCGCCGCCGGCTTCCGCGTCCGCGCGCTCGCGCGCGACCCGGCACGCCTGGCGGGGCGCGAGTGGGCGGACGACGTCGAGCTCGTCCGGTGCGACGTGGGGGACGCCGACGAGCTGAGCACCGCGCTCGACGGCGTCGACGTGGCCTACTACCTGGTCCACTCCCTCGGCTCCGGGCGCGACTTCGAGGCGCGGGACCGGCACCTCGCGCGCACGTTCGGACGGGCCGCCCGCGAGGCCGGGGTCGGGCGCCTGGTCTACCTGGGCGGGCTCGCGCCGTCGGGCGTGGAGCTGTCGCGGCACCTGGCGAGCCGGCGCGAGGTCGGCGAGATCCTGCTCGCCTCCGGGGTCCCGACGACGGTGCTCCAGGCCGCGGTGGTCCTGGGCTCGGGCTCGGCCTCGTTCGAGATGGTGCGCTATCTCACGGAACGGCTGCCCGTCATGACGACGCCGCGCTGGGTGTCGAACCGGATCCAGCCGATCGCGGTCCGCGACGTGCTGCGCTACCTCGTCGGCAGCGCGGACATGCCCGCGCACGTCTCGCGCACGTTCGACGTCGGTGGCCCCGACGTCCTGACGTACGGCGAGCTGATGCAGACGTACGCCCGGGTCGCCGGGCTCCCGCGCCGGGTCATCGTCCCGGTCCCCGTCCTCACCCCGCGCCTGTCCAGCCTCTGGGTCGGGCTCGTGACACCCGTCCCCGCCGGGATCGCGAAGCCGCTCGTCGAGTCCCTCGAGCACGAGACGGTGTGCCGCGAGCACGACGTCCGCGCCCTCGTGCCCGACCCGCCCGAGGGGCTCGTCGGCGTGGAGCGGGCGATCGGGCTGGCGCTGGAGCGCATCCACGACGGCGAGGTCACCACCCGGTGGTCGTCGGCGGCCCTCCCGGGCGCGCCGAGCGACCCGCTGCCGACCGACCCCGACTGGTCGGGCGGGTCGTTCTACGTCGACGAGCGCCGGACGGTCGTGGACGCCCCCGCCGACGTGCTGTGGGAGGTCGTCGAGGAGATCGGTGGCCACCGGGGCTGGTACTCGTGGTCGCTCGCGTGGCAGGTCCGTGGCCTCATGGACAGGCTCGCCGGCGGACCGGGGCTGCGCCGGGGCCGCCGCGACGAGCGGCACCTGCGCGTGGACGACGCGCTGGACTTCTGGCGGGTGGAGGCGATCGAGCCCGGCAGGCGGCTGCTGCTGCGCGCGGAGATGCGCCTCCCCGGCCTCGCGTGGCTCGAGCTGCGGGTGGACACCGCCGCCGAGGAGCTCGCGGAGCACACGCCCGACGTCGCCGGCCCGGGACCCGAGGAGGCCGCGGGGCCGGGTCGCACCTACTTCGCCCAGCGCGCGCTCTTCTCGCCGCACGGCCTGCTCGGCCAGCTCTACTGGTGGTCGGTCAAGCCGTTCCACGGCGTCGTGTTCGGCGGCATGCAGCGCAACGTCGCCGCCGAGGCGGCCCGGAGGGCGCACCGCTGAGCGCGCGTCAGTCGACGAGCGCGACCTCGTCGCCCACGCGCACGGTGCCGGGGCCGTCCGGGATGGCGTTGACGGCGAACAGCAGCTGCCTGTCGACGTTGCGGTGCCGAGCCAGGGTGCGCAGCGGCTCGCGACGTCGTTCGCCCGACTCCTGGTCGGTCGTCGTCATGACGCAGCGCGCGCACGGGTTGGCGACCCGGAGCACGACGTCGCCGACGCGAAGCCGACGCCCGGTCCAGGCGTCCTCCGCCCAGGCGGGCGCCCCCTCGAGCACGAGGTTCGGGCGAAAGCGCGTCATCGGGACGACCTCGTCGGGCGACGACTCCGCCGCGATCCAGCCGTTGAGCGCGTCCAGCGACGACGCGCTCGCGACGAGCAGCGGGTAGCCGTCCGCGGCGCTGACGACGTCGCCGGGCCTGGACCACCCCGGCTCGACCGGACGGCGCGTCGGGTCGTCCATCCAGACGAGCCGCAGGTCCCGACCCGCGACCTTCGAGAACCAGGCGTCCGCCTCGGGGCCGCAGGCTGTGGCCTGGAAGCGGTTGCCCCACACGTCCGCCTCGACCGACGGACCGGGCACGGCCTCGACGTCGAGGTCGTCGAGGCCGGGTGCGGAGAGCTGGACGCCCGCCTCGGTCAGCCGCGGACGCACCGTCGCCAGGGCGCGCACCTCGCGCTGGCTCACGAGCTTGCCGTCCGCGTCGACCGGCAGCCAGCGCCGGTCCCCCGCCAGCCCCCACGGCTCGACGACCGCCTCGTCCAGGTCGATCCGGTGGCAGCCCTTGAGGGGGTACACGTGCAGCGACGCGACCCGCATCGTGGGCCCCGCCGCGCCGCTCACCCGCGCCGCCGGAAGGCGATCGGCTCCTCGACGAAGGGTTCCCACGCGGCGCGCTCGTCGGGCGAGATGCGACGCGGACGTCCGCTCGCGGCGTCCACCACGACGATCGTCGTGGCGGCCCGTGCGTACGGCTCGCCGCCCGCGGTCGGGCCGACGCGCTCGAACCGGGCCGCGCCGTCGTGCACCTCGTAGCAGACCTCGAGGCTCGCGCCACCGATCTTCCCGATCCACATCTCCACCCGGACGGGTGTGCGCGTGAACGCGAGGGGGTGCAGGTACTCGATCTCCTGGCGCGCGACGAACGTGTGCGACGTCGCGCCGGGCCCGTTCTCGATCACGGCGGTCGGCCACGCGTCCTCGCCGGCGCCGGGGTGCTGCCAGAACGCGGTGATGCGAGCGTCCTCGAGGAGGCGGAACATCTCGACGTTGTTGACGTGCTGGTAGGCGTCCAGGTCGGACCAGCGCAGCGAGACGGGCACGTGCAGTCGGGTCATGGTTCCCGAACCTACCGCCACGCGTCGGGCCGTCCGACGCATCCGGCCCCGCGCCCGGGTGTGATCCTCACGACGCGGCGATCGCCGCGGACGCGCGGCACGTCGACAGGGCCGCGAGCTCCTCCCCGACCGGGAGCCGCACCCGCTCGTCCGCGACGGTCGCGACCGCGTCCCGCAGCCGGGACCGGGCGGCCCGCGCCCGACGCCGCGCCCCGAGCCCGGCGAGGGCGCGCGCCACGAGCGCGAGCAGCAGGCCGGCGACGACGCCCACGACCAGCAGGCCCGTCGGCACGGGGATCCCGTGCCAGGTGGGGGTCCCGCCGCGCGGGAGCTGCAGGTAGCCGAGCACCGCGAGGACGCCCAGCCAGAGCAGCCCGACCGCGGCGACCCCGAGCAGCACCCACTGGACGACGTCGACGGCGCGCCACCACCGCGGCGGGCGGGCCGCGGACAGCCGCGTCGCGACGACGGCACGGTCGAGCGTGTCGGGCAGGCCGGCGACGGCGTCCGCGGCGCGCTGGTCCACGGCCCGCGCCCACGCCTCGGGCGCGCCATGCGTGACGGTGCGCACGTAGCCCCGGACGGCGACCCGTGCCTGCGCGGCGACCGCCGGTGACTGCGACGGGAGGGACGAGCGCACGAGGTCGGGGTCGCGGTCAGGTCCGCCCGCGTGGTCCAGGCGCAGCCTGCGCAGCGGGTCGGGGCGCAGGCGACCGAGCCAGCGCGTCACGGGCCAGCCCGTGGCCGCCCGCGCGCGCTTGAGCGCCGACGCGCGGACCGCGTCGACGACCGTGTCGACCCCGGCCGCCGCCTCGAGCGCGCGGTACAGCTCGGCCTGGGCGGCGCTCGACGCGCGGTCCGGCAGGTCGTCCCCGCACGCAGCGAGGACGTCGCGGGCGACCGCGCGGACGTCGGCCGTGCGCCGCGCGGTGGCCGCCTCGCGGCGCCGCACCGCGTCGGCCAGCAGTGCCCGCAGCTCGGCGAGACCCGCGCCCGTGCGGGCCGAGACGCCGAGCACCGGGACGTCGCCCAGCCCGTCCTCGCGCGCGAGCCGCCGGACGTCCGCGAGGCAGGCGGCGGCGTCGGCGGGCGTCAGCCGGTCGACCTGGTTGAGGACGAGGACCATGACGTCCGCGTGCCCCGCGAGCGGCCGCAGGTACCGCTCGTGCAGCGCCGCGTCGGCGTACTTCTGCGGGTCGAGCACCCAGACGAGCAGGTCCGCGCGCTCGACGAGGCGCTCGGCGCGCTCCCGGTGCTCGACGACGACCGAGTCGTGGTCCGGGAGGTCCAGGAGCACGAGTCCCTCGGGGGCGTCGGGCAGCGCGGGCGTCTCGGCCGGCGCGTCACCGCGGCCGTCCCCCTCGTGCCGCTCCCGGATGCCGAGCCAGTCGAGCAGCGGGCCCGCTCCGTCCCCCCGCACCCACGCGGCGGCGTCGGACGTCGTCGGGCGCCGCACCCCGACGTCCTGCACGGCGCCTCCCGCGAGCGCGTTGAACAGCGACGACTTGCCGGCGCCCGTCCCGCCCGCGAGCGCGACCACGGTGTGCTCGCTCGACAGCGCGGCACGCGCCCGGCTGCCGCCGAGCACCGCGTCGACCCGTGCGAGGAGGTCCGGGTCCAGACGCCCGGCGCCGGCCTGGCGCGCGGCCTCGAGCGCGCTCGCACGCTGCGGCAGGCCCAGCGTCGCCCCGCGGCGGCGCGGGCTCACGTGCGGCCGCCCCGCAGGACGCGGCGCCAGAACCCGCCCCGGCCCCGCTCGGGTTCGGTCTCGTGCGTGTCGCCGGCGGCGGTCCGCCCGGCCGGGCCCTCGTCGGCGAGGTCGGCACCCCGCAGCCCCGGTCCGGGACCCGTCGTCGCCCGCTCCGCCGCGGGCGCGACCTCCGCCTCGCGCGCCGTGCGCTCGTCCCGGGCGGCGCGCTCGACGCCGTCCGCGGCCACGAGCAGACCCGGACCGGCGTCGTCGGCGGCGCCCAGGGCGTCGAGGACCGCGAGGTAGCGGTCCGCCTCGGTCGCGAGGACCGCGCGGACGCGGGCCTCGAGCGCGTCCCGCGCGGCGCGGGTGAGCTGGCGGACGGCCTCGTCGCCGAACACGGCCGACAGCACCGCCTGGGAGGCGGCTGCGGTGCCCCCCGCGATGCCCAGCTCGGCGCCCGTGAGACCGGCGGTCGACGCGAAGACCAGGACCATGAGGACCACGCCCACGCCGTTGATGCCGAGCGACAGGGCCCGCGCGGTCCCCCGCTTCGCGGCGCCCCGGTCGCGAACGAGCGCGAGCACGTCCTCCTGCCACGCCCGCACCTCGGCCGCGGTCCGCTCGCGCAGCGCGACGTGCGCGGTCGGCGGGACGGTGCCGTCGGGCCCGGTGACGAGCGGGCGCCCCGCGGACGTCCCGCGCCAGGCCGCCGCGGCGCGCTGGTCCGCGGTCTCCGCGGCATCGAGCACGAGGCCCTCGAGGCTCGAGCCGATCGCCCGCTCGAGCCGAGGGACCGCCTCCGACCTGCCCCGGAAGAACGCCGCCACCCGGTCCCGGGCCCGGCCGACCGCGCGCTGGAAGCCGGCGAACAGCTCGTTTCCCCCGACGAGCTCTTGCCAGCGGCCCAGCACCTCGCCACGCAGCAGGGTGCCGTCCGCGGTCGCCTCGACGATCTCCCGCGCGGCGGCCTCGTAGGCGTCGTCGACGGCGCGGCGCAGCTCCCCGTCAGCGGCGGTCTGCCCGGTCGCGGCCCGGGCCAGCCCACGCAGCCGTCGGACGAGGTCGTCGACGACACCGTCGCAGGTCGCGTCGACCACGCCGCGGCGCGCCCCCTCGTCCGCGGCGAGGCGCGTGAGCCAGCGGGCCAGGGGGGCGACGACCCGTTCGGGCAGCAGGCCGTCCTCCCCGGGCGCCGTCTCGGGCACCAGGAAGATCCGCGCGTCGCCCAGCCCCTCGGCCTCGGCGAGGCGGGCGAGGTCCGCCTCGACGGCCTCGGCGCCGGGATCGACGCGGTCCAGCACGAGCGCGACCTGCGCCCGACGGCGTCCCGCGGCCGCGAGCAGGTCCCACGGCACCGCGTCGGCGTACCGGGCGGCGGTGGTGACGAAGACCCACAGGTCGGCCGCCGCGAGGAGCTGGTGGGCCAGCTCGCGGTTCTCGGTCGCGACCGAGTCGACGTCGGGCGCGTCGACGAGCGCGAGGCCGCGGGGCACGCGGTCGCTCGCGACGAGCCGCAGCGCGCGCGCTCCCAGGTCCGACGGGGGCGTGGCCGCGCTGCCGGGCCGGTCCGACCGCACCCGCGCCAGCCCCGGCAGCACCCGGTCGGACGTGAACCACGCGGCGTCGAGGGGATGGTGGACGAGCACGGGGGCGCGCGTGGTCGGGCGCAGGACGCCTGGCGCGCTCACGACCTGCCCCACGAGCGCGTTGACGAGCGTCGACTTGCCCGCACCCGTCGACCCGCCGACGACCGCGAGGAGCGGTGCGTCGCGCGACCGGAGCCGCGGCAGCAGGTAGTCGTCGAGCTGGCCGAGCAGCTCGGCCCGGGTGCTCCGGGCGTCCGCCGCGTCGTCGGTGGCGAGCGGGAACGACGACGCGTCGAGCGCCCCGCGCGCGGCCGTGACGGCCGCCGCGAGACGTGCGTCCGCGCCCGCGTCGTCGCTGCTCATGCGGCCAGTCTGCCCGAGGGGGACCGTGCCCGCCCCACCGACGCGCGTGGGCCGGGAAGCTCAGTCGCGCGTGAGCTTGCGGTACGTCACGCGGTGCGGCCGCGCCGCGTCGGCGCCGAGGCGCTGGACCTTGTTCTCCTCGTAGGCCGCGAAGTTGCCCTCGAACCAGTACCAGTTCGCAGGATCCTCGTCGGTGCCCTCCCACGCCAGGATGTGCGTGGCGATGCGGTCGAGGAACCACCGGTCGTGGCTCGTCACGACGACGCAGCCCGCGAAGTCGAGCAGCGCGTTCTCGAGCGAGCCGAGGGTCTCGACGTCGAGGTCGTTGGTCGGCTCGTCGAGGAGCAGCAGGTTGCCGCCCTGCTTGAGCGTGAGCGCGAGGTTGAGGCGGTTGCGCTCACCACCCGACAGCACGCCGGCGGGCTTCTGCTGGTCCGGCCCCTTGAAGCCGAACGAGGCGACGTAGGCGCGCGACGGGATCTCGGTGTTGCCGACCTTGATGAAGTCGAGGCCGTCGGACACGACCTCCCACAGCGTCTTCTTGGGGTCGATGCCGCCGCGCGACTGGTCGACGTACGAGATCTGCACGGTGTCGCCGACCTTGACCTCGCCGCCGTCCGCGGGCTCGAGGCCGACGATCGTCTTGAAGAGGGTCGTCTTGCCCACGCCGTTCGGGCCGATGACGCCGACGATGCCGTTGCGCGGCAGCGTGAACGACAGGCCGTCGATCAGGGTGCGGTCGTCGAAGCCCTTCTCGAGGTCCTTGACCTCGACCACGACACCGCCGAGGCGCGGGCCGGCCGGGATCTGGATCTCCTCGAAGTCGAGCTTCCGGGTCCGCTCGGCCTCCGCCGCCATCTCCTCGTACCGGGC
This sequence comes from Luteimicrobium xylanilyticum, assembly GCF_009429125.1. GTDB lineage: Bacteria > Actinomycetota > Actinomycetes > Actinomycetales > Cellulomonadaceae > Luteimicrobium > Luteimicrobium xylanilyticum. Next base: position 1,453,972 of record NZ_CP045529.1, on the reverse strand, counting down.
CAGGCGGGCCTTCGACTTGGTCTGGCGGCCCTTGGCGCTGGACCGGACCCACTCGAGCTCGTCCTTGAGGCGCTTGGCGAGCTTGGCGTCCTTCTTGCCCTGGACCTCGAGGCGCGCCTGCTTCTTCTCCAGGTACGTCGAGTAGTTGCCCTCGTACGGGTACAGGCGCCCGCGGTCGACCTCGCAGATCCACTCCGCGACGTGGTCCAGGAAGTAGCGGTCGTGGGTCACCGCGAGGACGGCGCCCGGATAGCTCGCGAGGTGCTGCTCGAGCCACAGCACCGACTCGGCGTCGAGGTGGTTGGTGGGCTCGTCGAGGAGCAGCAGGTCGGGCTGCTCGAGCAGCAGCTTGCACAGCGCGACGCGGCGGCGCTCACCACCGGACAGGAGCTTGACGTCGGCGTCCGGCGGCGGGCAGCGCAACGCGTCCATGGCCTGCTCGAGCTGCGAGTCGAGGTCCCACGCGTTGGCGGCGTCGATGGCCTCCTGCAGCGTGCCCATCTCGGCCATGAGCGCGTCGAAGTCGGCGTCGGGCTCGGCCATGAGGTTCGAGATCTCGTTGAACCGGTCGAGCTTGCCCTTGATCTCGGCGACGCCTTCCTCGACGTTGCCGAGGACCGTCTTGTCGTCGTTGAGCGGAGGCTCCTGCAGCAGGATCCCGACCGAGTAGCCGGGCGACAGCCGGGCCTCGCCGTTCGACGGCTGGTCGAGCCCCGCCATGATCTTGAGGATCGTCGACTTCCCCGCCCCGTTGGGGCCCACGACGCCGATCTTGGCGCCGGGCAGGAAGTTGAGCGACACGTCGTCGAGGATGACCTTGTCGCCGTGCGCCTTGCGCGCCTTGTACATGGAGTAGATGAACTCAGCCACCGGTTGTGTTCCGCCTGTCACGATCGTTCGGGAGGACGTGGGGCGCCGCCCGCCGCGGCACCGGGGCGGCTTCGGTAGAACCTGCCCGGCGCGGGCCGGGCGCCCGCGACCCACCAGCCTACGCGGTCGGGGCGCCGTGCCGCGCCCCACGTCCGCCACCAGGCGCTACACGCCGGCGGCAACCGGCTCGCGCTCCTCGTCGCCCGACCCGGCGAGACCCGCACCGTCCGCCTGCCCGCCGGTCGCCTCGGGGTCGTCCTCGAGCGCCGGCAGCCCCGCCGCCCAGGGGTCGTCCGAGACCGGCGGCTCGGCCTCCGCACCGTCGGCCGGTCCCCCGGTCCCCGGTGCGGTCCGGTCGCGCTCGTCCGGCGTGCTGCGGTGGACGGTCCGCGCGAACCTCGCCTGCCCGCGCGACAGGTCGTGGCCCACGGCGCGCGCCTCCAGCACGAGGGAGGTCCGCGGTCCGTCGGGGCTGATCCACTCGTCGACGCCGAGCACCCCCGTCGCGATGACAGGCTCGCCCTTGCGCAGCGACTCCGCCACGTTGCGCGCCATGTCGCGCCACGACTTGACCGTGAACCAGAGGGTCTGGCCGTCGACCCACTCGCCCTTGGTCCGGTCGAAGAACCGCCGCGTCGTCGCCATCCGGAACGTCGTGAACGACGTGCCGGTCGCGGACACGAACTGGCGCGGGTCGTCTCCCACGAATCCGGTCAGGGTGGTCAGGGCCTCGCTCATCGCTGTCTCCTCGGGTCGTGGGCCGGCCCGTCGCCGACCACGTCCCGCACAGCGTGCCGCGCGGTGCCCGTCCCGCGACGGGCCGCGACCTCAGGGTGTGGACGGCTCGGCTTCGGCGGCAACTGTGGGTAGTCCTCGAGCCGCGGTGAGCGGGGCTCCGCGCGAAGCATCCTGCGCGAGCCCGGCGAGCCGGCGCACCTCGTCGCGCTGCCCGAGGATGCGTTCCGTCGGTGCGAGCAGCCCGCCCCGCACGACGCGCTCGAGCGCCATCCGGCCGGACCGCACGACGGCCTCGCGGCGTCGTCGGGCGAGGGTCCGGCGGGTGCGCCACGCGACGAGGAACAGGGCGAGCGCGACCACGATCGCCCCCACCGCGACGAACGCGAACACCTCGCCGAACGGCTCCCCGACGTCGATCACGTGCAGGCTCGCGAGGATCGCGACCACGCCGGCCAGGACCGCCACGACGAGCAGGACGAGCGCCGTGCGCCGCAGCGGCCGTGCCGACGACGGGCCACGGGTGTCGAGCGGGATGGTCTCGAGCTCACGCCGGCAGGCGAGGACGATCTCGCTCGGTGTCGCGAGACCGGACGCGAGCGCGTCCGCCCACCCGCGCCGCAGCCCCTTGCCGGCCCGGGCCAGCCACCGCGACCGCGAGCCCGCGACCGCGTCGGTCTGGATCTCCCCGAACTCCGGCCGGCCGTAGCCGCGCCGGATCACGCTCTGCACCTGCGCGCCGACCCCGTCGAGGCCGACGGCCTGCACCAGGGCGCCGACCTCCTCGTGCAGGGCGGCGTCGGCGTCCCAGGGCGCACCGGGCGGCGTCGAGTCGAGCAGGACGCGGCCGGCGCGGTCCAGCTCGGCCGCGGCCCGGCCTGCGGCCACGGAGCGCCGGGCGACCGCCTGCTCGAGCACGTCCCGCAGCTCGCCCACCCCCTCGCCCGTCCGCGCCGAGACACCCAGGACCGGGACGTCGTGGAGGCCGTCCTCGACGAGCAGCCGGCCGACGTCGGCGAGCAGGGACTCGCGTCGCCCCTCGGGGATCGTGTCGACCTGGTTCACCACGACGACCATGGACGCCTCCATGCCCACGGACTCGCGCAGGTAGCCCGAGTGCAGGGCGTCGTCGGCGTACTTCTGCGGGTCCACGACCCACACGAGCAGGTCCACGAGCGGCAGGACCCGGTCGACGACCTGCCGGTGGGCGGGCTGGATCGAGTCGTGGTCGGGCAGGTCCAGGAGCACGAGGCCCCGCAGCCCTTCCTCGGCGTCGCCGTCGAGCAGCGACTCGCGCGTGATCCGGCGCTCCCGGCTCACGCCGACCCAGTCGAGCAGCGGCTCGGCGTCGTCGCTCCAGGAGCAGGCCGTGACCTCGGCCGTCGTCGGACGCCTGACCCCGACGTCCGCGAACGTGAGCCGCGAGATCGCGTTGAACAGGCTCGACTTGCCCGAGCCGGTCCCCCCGGCGAGCGCCACGACCGTGTGGTCGACGCCGAGCGCGAGCCGTTCGCGCACCGAGCCGACCGCGGTCTCCACGTCGGACACCACGTCGGGGTCGACCCGGTCGTGCGCGATCCGCAGCGCGTTCTCGAGGTCGTCGGTGCGCGCGCGCAGGCGAGCGTCGTCGGTCATGCCGCTCCTTCCTTCCCGTGCGTGGCTTCGCCGGCCTCGCGCCCCGTCCCCCGCCCGACGGCGGCCGGTCCGGACGGCGTCCGTGCGCCGCCACCGCGCATCGCGCGGGCGTGGCGGGTCTGCCGCACGAGCTCGGCCCGGCGCAACCGGAGCCCGGAGGCCGCGTCGTCGGCGAAGGCCCGGCCGTCGACGCGCGCGAGCACACCCTCGGCCACGGCGTCGGGGACCGCAGCCACCCGGTCGGCGAGCGAGGTCCGGAGCGTCTCCACGATCGTGCCCGCGTCGTCAGCGACGACCCGCGAGGCCGCCCGGGCGGCGTCGTCGAGGCCCGCGGCCCCGAGCAGGAGGAGCGCCGCGAGGCCCCGCTCCCCGTACGCCTGCCGAGCAGCCTCGGCCCGTGTTCCCGTGAGCGCCCGGACGGCGGACCGGGCCTCGTCCTCCCACGCGCTCGCCACCGCGCGGGCCTGAGCCGGACGATCCGCAGCGCTCTCGCTGACGAGGGGCGCGACGTCCGGGCCGCCCGCGGGGGCACCGTCCCCGGTGAGCGCGGCCTGCAGGGCGGTGTCCGCCGCGTCGGCGGTGCTCTCCCAGGTGTGCCCGACGGACGCCAGCAGGTCGGCGAGCACGGGCTCGATCGCCGCCTCGCGCTTGCGCCCGGCCCGTTTGGTGGAGCGGGCGACGCCGTCCTTGACCTTCACGGCATCGACCCTGGCGTGCGCGAGCTGCGCCCAGCCCGACGCCACCGAGCCGTGCGCGACGCCGCCCGCGAGGACCCCGCTCCGAGCGGCGGACCTCACCTCGGGCAGGCCCGCACGGACCGCCGAGCGGATCTCGGCCCCGGCCGCGACCTGCGCCTCGACCGCCTCCGCCAGCCGTGCCACCCAGGCGGGCAGCGCGTCGAGCGAGCCCTGGAGCGTGCGCACGACGACCGACCGCGAACGCTCCCGGCCCGCGAGCAACGTGAGCCAGCGGCGCACGGGTGCGACGACCGCGTCGTCGAGCAGGCCCTCGTGCGGGCCCAGGTCCGGCACGACGAACAGGGGCGTCGACTCCATGCCGTGCTCGCGGAGCCGCGCCATGAGGTCCGTGCGGATCGTCGGGAGCGTGTCGCGCGGCACCCGGTTGAGGACCATCGCGACGCTCGCCCCGCGCTCGGTGGCGAGCTCGAGCGTCTGCCACGGCAGCGCGTCCCCGTACCGGGCCGCCGTCGTGACGAACAGCCACAGGTCGGCGCCCTCGAGCAGCAGCCGGGCGGTGTCGCGGTTCGACTCCTCCAGGGAGTCGAGGTCCGGCGCATCGAGCAGCGCGATGCCCCGCGGCACCGCCTCGCTCACCGCGACGCGCGACTGCGTCGTGGCCGGCGCCTGGGCCGGCACCACCTCCGCGTCCGCCGGGTGGTGCGCGTAGACGGGCTCGCGCGTCGTCGGGCGCAGGACCCCCGCCGGCGAGACCTCCGCGCCCAGCACCGAGTTGTACAGCGTCGACTTGCCGGCGCCCGTCGAGCCCGCCACCACGACGACCGCCGGTGCGCTCAGCTCCTTGAGCCGCGGCAGCAGGTGCTGGTCGAGCTGGCCGAGCAGGCGCTCGCGGGAGCCGAGGGCGTCGTCGCGCCCGGGCAGGTCGAGCGGCAGGCGCACCGCCGCCACGTCGCGACGCAGGTCGCGCACGACGTCGTAGAGCGTGGGCGTGAACGCCTCGGCGGCCTCCGGCGCGCCCCGGTCGGCGCCTGACGGTGGTCGCTGGGTCACGTCCATCATCTTTGCTGCTCACCGCGCCAGCGCAAACCGCGCCGCGCCGGAGCGTGCCGGGTGACTACGATGGGCGCGCGCCTCGATAGCTCAATGGATAGAGCAACGGCCTTCTAATCCGTAGGTTGCAGGTTCGAGTCCTGCTCGGGGCACGACGACCCTCATCTCGCGCAGCGGAAGCCGAGGTGGGAGGTCGCGGAGTCGTCGGACTGAGGCGACCGAGCCGCGGGCCGGTACCGGCGGCAGTACTCGGGCGCACACAGGTGCGACCCGCCCTTGGTCGCCCGCGCGACCCGCGGTGAGGTCGTCGGCGCGAGCAGACCCGCCCGGCCGCCCGGCTCCGGCGCCCGGGAACCGGGCGGGAAGTGGCGTGGCGCGAAGAGGTCGGACGTCCACTCCCAGACGTTGCCGATCAGGTCCACCAGGCCGTACCCGTTGGCCGGGTAGCTGCCGACCGGCGAGGTCCCGCCCCAACCCTCGTTGCGGTACGGGAAGGCACCCAGCCAGGTGTTCGCGAGCACCGCGCCGTCGGGCGTGCGCTCGTCGCCCCACGCGTACTCGGCCCCGTCGAGCCCGCCGCGCGCGGCGTACTCCCACTCGGCCTCGCTCGGCAGACGGCGGCCGGCCCAGTCCGCGTAGGCGGCCGCGTCGGCGTAGGCGACCTGGACGACCGGGTGGTCGGGCGTGTCGAGGGCGTCCGAGCCCGGACCGTGCGGGCGACGCCAGCACGCACCGGGTTCCCAGCGCCACCATCGCCGCCAGTCCCCGAGGTCCACCGGCCCGTCGGTGGGGGTGAAGACGAGGGCGCCCGGGACCAGGTCCGCGGGGTCCGCGCCGGGGAAGTCCCCCGGATCGAGCTCGCGCTCGGCCACCGTCACGTACCCGGTCGCCGCCACGAACTCCGCGAACTGACGGACGGTCACGGGGTGACGCTCGATCGCGAACCCCTCGACTTCCCGCTCGTGCGCGGGCCGCTCTTCGGGATAGTGCCGGTCGGAGCCCATCCGGAACGTCCCGCCCGGCAGAGTCACGAGCTCGGTGAGGTCCACCCCGCCAGCATAGGAAGCCCGCCCAAAGTGGTCGCGGACGCTCGACCTTCTGGACGAGCAGGGACCACGACGTCCCCGACGAGGACGTCGCGAGCGGCGGCAGCCGGAGCGGCCGTCGTCCACGGGCTACGACCGGTCCGGCGGGCTCATCGGCGGCGAGACGAACCCGTGGCACCCCGACCCGTTCCGTGGACCGGCCCCGAGCAGGCGCCACCGCCGCGCTCGCGCGCGTGGCGGTCCCGGACACCGTGAGGGTCGCGCCCGGTCGTTCGTGGGATGTCGACAACGCCTTGTCGACACCCACCAACGACCGGCCCCGAACTCGCACGTCAACTGCGCTCCCCCCGTGGCGGACGGTGCGAGACAGTTGTCGACGACGCACCAACCGACCGCGAGCCAGGGAGACCCATGAGCGCCACCGAGCCCGTCACGACCACGGACGCCACGCCCGACCCCTCGGCCCCGTCCGCACGTCGGCGGTTCACCGTGACGGCGCCCGACGCCGCCCGCATCGCCTCGTTCGCGGCCCTGATCTGCGTGCTCGCGCTGACCCCGGCGATCTCGGTCGGCTCGGCTCTCGCGCCGATCACCCTGCAGACGCTCGGCGTCATGCTCGCCGGTGCGCTCCTCGGCTGGTGGCGCGGCGCCCTGGCCGCCGTGACCTACCTGCTCCTCGCGCTCGCCGGGCTGCCGGTGCTCGCCGGCGGCACGGGCGGCGTCGAGCCGTTCGTGGGTCCGACCGCGGGCTACCTCTACGGGTTCGTCCTCGGCGCGGCGGCGACCGGGTGGCTCGTCGACCGGATCCGTGGCCGCGTCACCGCGCCGAAGGTCCTCGGCGCCGCGCTCGTCGGCGGCGTCGCCGTGATCTACGCCGTCGGCATCCCCGTCTCCGCGGCAGTCGCCGGGATCCCGCTGTCCACCGCGATCACCGGGTCGTGGGTCTTCCTGCCCGGCGACCTGCTCAAGGCCGTCCTCACCGCGCTCGTCGTGGCCGCCGTCGTGCGCGCGTACCCGCCGGCAGGCCCGGCCGCCCGGCGCCGGTGAGGATCGCGCTCGACCACGTGCACGTCCGCCTCGGCGAGCGCGACGTGCTGCGCGGGATCGACCTCGAGCTCACCGAGCACCGGATCGGCGTCGTCGGCGCGAACGGCTCGGGCAAGTCGACCCTCGCCCGGCTCCTCAACGGGCTCGTCGTCCCGACCCGCGGCGACGTCGTCGTCGACGGGCTCGACACCCGCTCGCAGGGTGCCGCGGTCCGCCGGCGCGTGGGCTTCGTGTTCACCGACCCGGACGCCCAGATCGTCATGCCGACCGTCGCCGAGGACGTCGCCTACTCGCTGCGCCCCCGCCGCGGCGAGCCCGGCCTGCCCGCCGCCGAGCGGGCCGCCGTCGTGCACGCCGCCCTCGCCGAGCGCGGGCTCGCCGACCATGCGGACCACCCCGCGCACCTGCTCTCGGGGGGCCAGAAGCAGCTCCTCGCGATCACGTCCGTCCTCGTCACGAACCCGCGCCTGCTCGTGGCCGACGAGCCGACCACGCTCCTCGACCTGCGCAACGCCCGGGCCGTCGGGCGGCTCCTGCGCTCCGTGGACCAGCAGGTCGTCGTCGTCACGCACGACCTCGACCTGCTCGACGGCTACGACCGCGTCCTCGTGGTCGACGACGGCCGGGTCGTCGCCGACGACGAGCCTGCTCCGGCCCTGGCGTTCTACCGCCGGCTCATGGGGGCGGGATGAGCCGCTTCCGGTCGGGCGCCGGGCTCCTCGGCGCGTACGTGCCACGGGACTCGGCGATCCACCGCGCCCCCGCCGGGCTCAAGCTCGTCGCGCTCGCCGTCGTCTCGGTCGCCGTGCTGCTGGTCCGCTCCTGGTGGGGCGTCGGGACGCTCGCGGTCCTCGTCGTCGCCGTCGCCGCCGCGTCCCGGGTCGGCGCCCGGGCGCTCCTCGTGCAGCTCCGGCCCCTCGTCTGGCTCGTGCCCGCGGTCCTCGCGCTCCAGTGGTGGGCGCACGGCCCGGCGCGCGCGGCGGTGCTGAGCGCGCGGCTCGTGCTGCTCGTCGCGCTCGCGGCGCTCGTCGTGCTGACGACCCGCACCACCGACGTGCTCACCGCGATCGAGCGCGGCGCCCGGCCCCTGCGGGTCGTGGGGGTCCGGCCCGAGCGGGTCGCGCTCGTCCTCGCGCTCGCGATCCGCTCCGTGCCCGTGCTCGCGGCGCTCGCCGACGACGTCCGCGACGCCCAGCGCGCCCGGGGGCGCGAGCGGGACCTCCGGGCGTTCGCCGTGCCGCTCGTCGTCGGGACCCTGCGACGGGCCGACGCGCTCGGCGACGCCCTGCGGGCGCGCGGCGTCGACGACTGACAGCCGTCAGCCCGCCCCGGCCGGGCGTCGCGGGACGAGCACCAGCACCCCGACGGCGAACCCGAGCGCGGCCCCCGCGACCACGTCCGTGAGGAAGTGGTACCCGAGGTACAGCCGGCTCAGCGCGACGAGCGCCGTCACCACCACCGCGCCCGACGACGCCACCCACCACCACGTCGCAGACCTTCCCTGGGCGACGCCGAGCAGGCAGACCAGGGCCGTCACCAGGGTCGCGGCACCCATCGTGTGGCCCGAGGGGAACGAGTGGGTGACCACCGAGCCGGGCACGCTCTGCGAGAGGTCGGGCGGCCGGGGCCGCGCGACCGCCGCCTTGAGGACCAGCGAGCAGACGAGCTGCACGACCATCGCAGCGGCCAGCAGCACGGGTCGCCACCCGCGTCCCGTGCGCCACCACCACGCGGCGCAGCCCACCGCGACCGCCAGCGGGAGGACGGTCGAGCCGAAGATCGTCGAGACGGCCGTCATCACGGACGTGACCGCCGCCGTCCGGTGCGCCACGAACCACGCGAGCACCGGCTCGTCGGCGTGCGCGAGCCCCGTGCCCGTGGCCACCTGCACGAGCACCGCCACGAACACGACGACGGCTGCCGCCGACAGCAGCCAGGCGCGGCGCGCCGTCCCGCGAGGCTCCCCCATGCCCGCACCCTACGGGTGCCGACGAGAGCGTGCCGAAAAGAGAGTGCGCTGTGTCACACCCTGCTGGGAGGCTTGAGCCATCACCGCGGTGAGGTACCACGAGCACGTTGCGGTCGCCCGCAGCACGTGACCAGGTCTGATCAGCCCGGCCGGCTCGCACGTCACACGCACAGCAGGGAGAACACGATGCATCCCGAGATGATGTTCCGCGCCGCGGACATCGCCAGGAGAGAGAGGCTCGAGGAGGCGACGCGACGCCGCGAGGCCATGCGTTTCGTCACCTCCCGCGTCCCGGCACGCACCCGCGTGCCGCACCGCAGGGCCGCATGACACGCGTCAGCGGGAGCCCGCACCGGAGCAGAACCGGCGACGGTCCCGTCGCAGCCCGCACCATCCCGAGTGCCCCGTCGGCACCGGCCCACCCGGCCGGAGCGGCGGGGCACTCGCCTGTCCGGGGGCGGTGACGGACAGCACACCGTCGGCCGCGGCACGTACCCTGTGGTCGTGAGCCCACTGACGCCCGCCCCCAGCCCCAGCACCGACCGGATCGTCTGGATCGACTGCGAGATGACCGGCCTGTCGCTCACCGACGACGCGCTGATCGAGGTCGCCGCGGTCGTCACGGACTCCGAGCTCCACGTGCTCGGCGACGGGATCGACGTCCTCATCACGCCGCCTGCCGAGGCCCTCGAGCAGATGGGCGACTACGTGCGCACCATGCACACGTCGTCCGGCCTGCTCGACGAGCTCGCCGACGGCACCACCATGGCCGACGCGCAGGCCCGGGTGCTCGACTACGTCCGCACCTGGGTCCCCGAGCCCAACAAGGCACCGCTCGCCGGCAACTCCGTCGGGACGGACAAGACGTTCCTCGACCGCGACATGCCCGAGCTCGTCGAGCACCTGCACTACCGGATCGTCGACGTGTCCTCCATCAAGGAGCTCGCGCGCCGCTGGTACCCGCGCGTGTACTTCCAGGCGCCCAAGAAGCAGGGCGGACACCGGGCCCTCGCGGACATCCTCGAGTCCATCGACGAGCTGCGCTACTACCGTGAAGCGCTGTTCGTCCCGCAGCCGGGTCCCGACTCGAAGTCCGCCAAGGCCGTCGCCGCTCGTGTGCTCGCGACCCCCTCGCGGGCAGGCGCGACGAGCGCCTCCGACGCCGAGGCGTGACGCCGGGGCCGACGCCGAGGCCCCCGAGCACGACGAAGGCCCCGGCCGATCCTCGAGGATCGGCCGGGGCCTTCGTGCCGGGGTGAGTAACGGGACTTGAACCCGCGACCCCCTGGACCACAACCAGGTGCTCTACCAGCTGAGCTATACCCACCATGCGGGGCGTGCTGACACGCTTCCCACGCTTCGACCCCGGTGCTTGCCACACCAGGGGCCGACGAAAAGTGTACCCGGTCGCCACGGGTCTTCGTGACCATCCCGGCGCCGGCGAACGAGGCCGCCGCGGGACGAGGCCTACGACACCCGGGCCCGGAGCGCCCGGAGCGCGATCGCGTCGGCGAACCGGTCGAGCGCGTCGCCGTCGTACCCCAGGAACAGCGACGGCTCGGTGAGCTCGAGCTCGATGACCTGCGGTGCGCCGAGCGCGTCAGGCACGAGGTCGACCCGTGCATAGAGAGGCTTGGTCGCACCGGGCAGCACCTCCGCGGCCGCGGCCAGCGTCCGCTCCGCGACGGCGAGCTGCTCCGGCGTGGCGACGGCGCGCTCGATCTGCTCCTTGACGTACAGGGCGGCGTCGTCGGCGTCGTAGGGCCCGCTGAGCAGGGCACGCTTGGTGACCGCGTGCGAGAACCGCCCGTCGACGTAGATCAGCCCGGTCTCGCCGGTCGTGTCGACGGCCTGCTGGTACGGCTGGATCATGACGTGCCGACCCTCTTCGAGCAGCTCGAGCGCATGCCGGATCCCGAGCCCGCGCTCCGTCGCGTCCCCGGACTCGTACCGCCCGGTGCCCTGCGCCCCGGCACTCACCGTGGGCTTGATCACGAAGTCGCCGTGCGCCGGCATCCGCGTGTGGACGGCCCGCGCGCTGAGGTTCCGCTCGGGATCGAGCCACACCGTCGGGATGGTGGGCACGCCGTGCTCCGCGAGCTCGCGCAGGTACGCCTTGTCGCTGTTCCAGGCGATGACGTCCGCCGGGTTGACGAGACTGGGCACCGTCCGCGCCCAGGCGACGAACTCGTCGCGCCGCGGCGCGTAGTCCCAGGCGGAACGCACGACGACGAGGTCGTACGCCGCCCAGTCGACGTCCGGGTCGTCCCACACGGCCGGGCTCGCGGCCACACGTCGGTCGGCGAGCGCGGCGATCAGCGGGACGTCGTCGGGGTCGAGATCGGGCAGCTCCGCGCACGTCACGAGTGCGGCACGAAGACGGCTGGGGGCGAGGTCGTCGGTCACACGACCGAGCGTAGCCGTCGCGCGTCAGCCGCGCGGGGCGCGCGCGTACGCGAGGTCGTGGACGACCCGGCCCGCGGCGGTGCCCTTGCGTTCGAAGCCCGTCAGCACGCGCCCCTCGAAGCGCGGCGCCCACCCGTCCTCGGTCGTCGCCCCGTCGCGCACGAACCCGGACGCGGCCTCGAGGAGCTCGCGGACCTGCTCGGCGTACGGCTCCCAGTCGGATGCGAACCGCAGCACACCGCCGTCCACGAGGACACGCTCGGCGAGCGGGAGGAACGCCTGGTCGACGAGGCGCCGCTTGGTGTGCCGGGCCTTGCGCCACGGGTCGGGGAAGAAGACCCACAGCTCGTCGACGCTCGCCTCGGGCAGCGCGGAGGCGAGCACCTCGGGCGCGTTCGCCTGGACGAGGCGCAGGTTCTCGACGCCGGCCTCGGCGGCCTGCCGGGCGGTGTGCGCGAGCCCGGGCTCGTAGACCTCGACGGCGACGAAACGGGTGCCCGGGCGCGCCCCGGCGGCTGCGACGACCGCGTCGCCCTGCCCCGAGCCGATCTCGACGACGACGGGCCCCTGTCCGGGCGGGACGGCCCCGAGGTCGAGCCGGTACGCGGGGTCCACGGACGTCGAGGCCGCCGCCCGCGGCACGTCGACGAGGTAGCGGCGCCGCTGCTCGTCCCAGAGACGCTGCTGCCCGTCGCTCAGTCGACGGCTGCGACGGACGAACGAGACCGGCACCGTCCGGTGGGACGATGCCGGTCCGGAGGCTGTGACGACGGGCTCGGGCACCGGCCCAGTCTAGGTGGACGGCCGAAGCCGACACTGATTGACAGCGTTGCCATATCGGGACGACACTGCCATCGGACCCGCGCCGCAGGTTCGCCGTTCCACCCGATTCCGAGGAAGCAATCGAGTATGGAGACCACGTCGTCATCCCGGCAGCGAACCCCCGGCGGCCTCGTCCGACGAGCCGTCGTGGGCCTCGTGGCAGCCGCCCTCGCGATCCCGGCCACCGCCGCCGCATCCGCCGCCGCCGCGGACGCCCCCGCCCCCGCCCCCGCCCCCGGCCAGGCCGTCGCCTACGGTGCCCCCGACCCGATCGCGGCGCAGTACTACGCCGCGCTGCTGCGCCACACCCGGTGGGCCGAGACGGTCTGGGACGCCGACGCCGGATACTTCAAGGCCGCCGACTTCGACTTCGACGTCGTGCTCGGCAACGCCGTCCTCCTCACCCACGGCGACTACGACGCGGCACTGGCGGGCGTCTCGAAGGAGGTCCTGCGCCGGCAGACCGTCGCGACCATCGAACACTTCGCCGCCACCAACCGGCTCGTCGACCCGAAGGGCACCTGGGGCAAGCAGCTGTTCTGGGACTCGACGTTCGAGTCCTACTTCCTCGACGCGGGCCGCCTGCTCTGGGACGAGCTCGACGCGCAGACGCGAGCCAACCTCAGGACCATCGCCGTCGGGCAGGCCACGTACACCGCCGACCTCGACTACGGGCAGGACCCGCTCTCCGGCAGCTGGACGGCGGACTGGCCGACGGGCAAGTACGACGGCGACACCGCCCAGGAGGAGTCCGGCGTCTACGGGCAGTCGCTCGCCCCGGGGCTCGCGTGGGCGCCCGACGACGCCGACGCCGGACGCTGGTCCACCCAGTTCGGCGACTGGCTGCGCAACGCCGCCGGCCAGCCGACAGCCGACGCCAACAACCCGGCCGTCGTCGGGGGCAAGCCGATCTCGAGCAACACGACCCACAACATCTACGACACGTACGTCGTCGACAACCACGGGTCGGTCGAGCCGCACTACCAGTCCGACATCTGGCGGTCCGGCGGTCGCAACGCGATCCAGTTCATCCTCAACGACCAGCCGCTGCCCGCGATCCTGACCCAGCAGCCGAACTCGGCCGAGCTGTGGCGCTCGCTCGAGCTGCTGATGTCGGACCAGGGCGAGCCGTTCATGCCGATGAAGAACGACCGCGAGTTCCTCTACGGCCGGGACGTGCTGCCGGTGGCGTTCGTCGGTCAGGTGCTGCGCGACCCGGACGCGGTGCGTGCGGAGGCGAACCTCGCTGCCGCCCTCGCCGACTACCAGGCGTACGCGCCGACCGACCGGCTCACGAAGTTCTCCGGCGAACCGAAGTACGAGCCGGAGGCGCGCGCCGAGATCGGCATCGCCTACCTCCTGCACGTCCACGCGGCCGAGTCCGCGGACGGTGTCGTCCAGCCGACCTCCGAGTCCGAGTTCTTCTCGCACCTGTCCGGAGTACGCGACTACGGCGAGGAGGCCGGCCTCACCGTGCAGCAGTCGGCCGACGCCTGGGCGGGAGCATCCAGCCGCACGGGCTACGTCAAGTTCCCGTGGGCGCCGCAGCACGACAGCTGGCTGTTCTACGAGTCCGACACGACCCCGTTCCTCTACCCGCGCACCAGCACGCCCGTCGACGGCCGGACCACGGCGACCTACACCTCACCGCGCGACGGGTTCGAGGGGACTGCGTCGATGTTCCGGCTCGGGGGCGGTTACGCGGGACAGGTCACGCTCCCGACCGGCGCGGCGGTGTACGCCTCGAGCGGTGCAGGGCGCGGCGACGGCACCGTGACGGTCCGCAACCTCGACATGAGCGGCTACGACGGGCTCGACGGCTCCCGCACCTACACGACCGCGGAGGGCACGACCACCGAGAGCCTGCCGGTCACTCCCGCTGCGGACCCCGCGGACGCCAAGGCGGCGCGGATCGACGACCTCGCGCTCACCACTCCTGTGTCGGCGCGCTACGTGCGCATGCTGGGCGAGCAGGGCGACGCGAAGTACGGGTACTCGCTGTACGCGCTGCACGTCTACGGCGCCGGCGCCACGACCGACCTGGCCGCAGGCAGGCCCGCCACGGCATCGAGCGAGGACACCACGAACGGCAGGACGGCGGCTCGAGCGACCGACGGCGACCCCGCGACCCGCTGGGCGGTGTCGACGGCCGAGCGCACGCGCGCGGACTCGTGGCTCCAGGTCGACCTCGGCACGGAGCGCACCGTCGGCGCCGTACGGCTCGCGTGGGAGGCCGCCGCGGGGTCGCGCTACCTCGTGCAGACCTCGACCGACGGGGTCACGTGGACCACGCGCACGGCGTACGGGGCGACGAACCCGCTGGACGCGAACGCGAAGCGCGTCGACTCGGTCGACCTCACGCCGCCGGGCGCGTCGTCGCCGTCGCCCGTCGACGCGCGGTACGTGCGGATGCAGGGGGTCCAGGGAGACGCGAGCTACGGCTACTCGCTGTACTCGTTCCGCGCGTACACGCCGACCGGGGTCGACGCCGCGGCGGGGCGTCCGGCCACGGCGTCCAGCGCTGCTTCGGGCAACCCCGCGAGCGCCGTCACGGACGCCAGCGCGACGACCCGATGGGCCGTCTCGGTGGCCGACCGCAGGCGCGACGACTCGTGGCTCCAGGTCGACCTCGGCGCGCCCACCCAGGTCACTTCCGTCCAGCTCGCCTGGGAGGCGGCCGCGGGACGCCGGTACCGCATCCAGACGTCGCTCGACGGCACCACGTGGACCGACGCCGCAACCTTCCGGTACACGGGGGACGAGATCACGAGCACGAACGGTCGCTGGCTGGACGTGGACGGCAAGGCGGGGTTCGTCGTCCGCGGGTCCGACGCGCCGATCACGGTGTCACGCGAGGACGACGCGCACCACGCGGTGGAGCTCGTGGACTCCCCCGACGGCGCGACGTCGCCGTTCCTCGTGGAGATGCTGCCGGGCGACGCCGCCGCCACGAAGGCGGACGCGGCGCTCCCCCAGCCGGCGACCGGCGACGCGGGACTGGTCGCCAGCACGCTCGACGGCTACCTCTCGCTGTTCAACCTGACGGGTTCGGAAGTCACCACGCAGGTCACGCTGCCCTACGCCGGTGCCGACGTCTCGCTCTTCGAGGGAACCCAGAAGCTCGGGTCGAACGCCTCCACCCTCACCGTGACCGTGCCCGCCGGTACCGCCGCCGTCCTCGCGCCGCGGTTCAAGGTTCCGGTCTCGGCAGCTCGCCGCGGGCTCGAGGCGACCGTCGGGGACGGCCGGACGCTGACGGTGCAGGGCGCGACAGCGATGCTCGGCGTGACGAACGTCGAGACCGGGGCCCACCGGACCACGCTGGTCACGTCGCGGCGCGCGAGCACCGTCGCGTTCGCCACGGCATCACCGTTCCCGGTGCAGGACCTCGCGCTGAGCACGATCACCTTCCCGGGCTCGGTGCTGCCGGACGGGATGACCTCTCCCGCGCGCGCGGTCGACGGCGACCCCGCCACGTCGTGGACGCCCGGCCCGAGCGGCCGGATGGTCACGGACCTCGGTGCCGCGCACGCCGTGGGCTCGGTCGTGCTCCAGTGGGACGGGACCAAGGTGCCCGCCTCCGTCGTCTCCGTCAGCGACGACGGGCTCACGTTCCACGACGTGGGCAGCACCTCGAAGGGTGCCTCGACCGGCGTCGTCCGCGTAGACGCCACCACCCGCTACGTCGCCGTCTCCACGCGGTGGAAGGACGGCGACGCCGGCCTCGCCTCGCTGAGCGTCGTGCCGGCGGGCGCCACCCAGGAGCCCGTCCCGACGCTCACGGTGGCGGCGTCAGACCGGACCGTCCAGGGCCTGCCCGGGCTCGTCGGCGTCCACGTGAGCTCGCGCGGCGAGCCGCTCGGCGGGGCGGTCCGTGTGGCCGTCGACGGCGCGCCCGTACGCACGGCGACCCTGCTCCTGGGTACGACCGTCGTGGCGCTGCCCGCGACGCTGAGCGCGGGCCGGCACACGCTCGACGTCGCATACCTCGGGGGCTCCGCCACCTCGCTGGTCACGAGGAAGCAGGCCTTCACGGTCGTGAAGCGACGCTGACCGACGCGAGTCGGCAGGAACGGCGAAGGCCGCCCGCGTCGAGCGGGCGGCCTTCGCCGTGTGGTGTGGTGGTGCGCCATCAGGGACTCGAACCCCGAACCCGCTGATTAAGAGTCAGCTGCTCTGCCAATTGAGCTAATGGCGCGCGAGAAGAAGAGTAGCAGCCCGCGGCCCCGGTCCGGACCACGACGCCACCCGCCACGACGAAGGCCGCCCGCCCGGAAGGGAGGTGCGGCCTGGTCGGTGGTGGTGCGCCATCAGGGACTCGAACCCCGAACCCGCTGATTAAGAGTCAGCTGCTCTGCCAATTGAGCTAATGGCGCGCGAGAAGAAGGCTAGCAGCCTCCGGCCCGGACCCTGAAATCGGCTCCCCGGGCTACAGGTACAGGCCGGTCCGCTCCCCTGCGGCCGGTTCCTCGAAGACCCCGTGCACGTCGCGCTCGCGCAGCAGCACGTAGTCCTTGCCCGCCAGGTCGACCTCGGCGCGCTCGTCCGGGTCGAACAGCACCCGGTCTCCCACCTCGACACGTCGGACGTTCTCGCCGACCGCGACGACGCCACCCCAGGCGAGCTTCTTGGGCCCGACGGCGGTCGCGGGGATCACGAGGCCCGCGGACGTCTGGCGCTCGGCCGCGTCGGCCTCGGGCAGCACGAGCAGCCGGTCGTGCAGCATGCGGATGGGCAGGTGCGGGCGGTCGGGCGTCTCGGCGGCGGCACGGGTCTTGCTCACGGGTCAACGCTACCGGCCCCCGTCGGACCGGCCGGGCTCGACGCATGCCTGGTCCGCAAAGGCGCCGCGCCACCTCCGGACAGCCCTCGGCCGCATCGTCCCGACGTCCTCCTGGTACAGGACGACGCAGCGCCACCCGATCGCGTCCATCGCGTCGCGCCGCGCGGTGTCGCGCGCGACGTGACGGCGGTCGACGTGGTGCTCGCCGTCGTACTCGATCGCCGGCCCGGTCTCGGGCCGGGACAGATCCGGGGGCGAGCCACCAGGGAAGGCGTCCCCCGGCGAGCGCGAGGAGCCGACGGGTGCCGTCGCCGGCGCGCAACTCGCATAGAGTCGCAACGAACCCCACGACCGCCCAGGAGGAACCCGATGACCGCGCACCGCCTCGCCGTCGGCGACGACGCGCCCGACCTGACGCTCCCGACCGCGGACGGCGGCACGTACCGCCTCGCGGACCACCGCGGCCGCCGCGTGGTCGTGTACTTCTACCCGGCCGCAGGGACGCCGGGCTGCACCAAGGAGGCGTGCGACTTCCGCGACTCGTTGGCCTCGCTCCAGGGCGCCGGCTACGACGTCGTCGGCGTCTCGCCCGACACCGTCCCCCAGCTCGCCACGTTCGTCGCGGACGAGCAGCTCACGTTCCCGCTCGTGAGCGACACCGAGCACACGACCCTCGAGGCGTGGGGCGCGTGGGGCGAGAAGAAGAACTACGGCCGCACCTACACGGGCGTCATCCGGTCGACGGTCGTCGTCGACGAGAACGGCAAGGTGGCGCTCGCCCAGTACAACGTCAAGGCGACCGGCCACGTCGCGAAGCTGCGCCGCGACCTCGGCATCGACCCGCGCTGACGTGACGCGCCCGCGTGGCGCGCACCGACGACGACGGCCGGCCGCCCCGCGGGGTGGCCGGCCGTCGTGCGTAGACTGACGCTCGCGCGCGAGTGGCGTAATCAGGCAGCCGCGCCGGATTTAGGTTCCGGTGCCTTCGGGCGTGCGGGTTCGAATCCCGCCTCGCGCACCGTCCGGCTGGCCCAGCTGATGGCCGGCTCAGCTCTGCTGCGCGGCGTCCTTCGCCTTCTCGATCTGGGCGCGCACGTCGTCCATGTCGAGGCCGCGCACCTGGTCGATGACCTGCTGCAGCGCCGACGCGGGCAGCGCACCGGGCTGGGAGAATACGAGCACGCCCTCACGGAACGCCATGAGCGTCGGGATCGACGTGATCTGCGCGGCGGCCGCGAGACCCTGCTCGGCCTCCGTGTCGACCTTGCCGTAGACGATGTCGGAGTTCTCGTCCGAGGACTTCTCGAAGACCGGCGCGAACATCTTGCACGGACCGCACCAGTCGGCCCACCAGTCCACGAGGACGATGTCGTTGTCGAGGACCGTCTTCTCGAACGAGTCCTGGGTCAGTGCCTGGGTAGCCATCTGGCTTCCTTCCTGAAGGGTTTCCGCACGCTACAGCGGTCCTACGACCCACGATATTCCCGCGCGAGGGACGGCTGCCGGCCGGCGGCGACCGTGCGCCGTCGGGCACGGACACGGTAGAACTGGACCCGTGACCGACACCGCCGACCTCCCGCCCGACGACGACTTCCCGCCCGAGCGCCCCCACCCCGCGGGCTGGCTCACGCCGGAGGCCATCGCCGCGGCACGCGCCCAGCTGCCGCTCGTCTACGTCGACGCGGTGCCCGTGCGGGTCGACGAGTCGGGTGACGTGGTCGCGGTCGGGCTGCTGCTGCGCGTGAGCCCGACGGGCGCCATGACCCGCGCCCTGGTGAGCGGGCGGGTGATGTACCACGAGCGGATCCGGGACGCGCTCCTGCGGCACATCGAGAAGGACCTCGGACCGATGGCGCTGCCCCTGGTCCCGCCGTCGCCGCAGCCCTTCACGGTCGCGGAGTACTTCCCGACGCCGGGCATCACCTCCTACCACGACCCGCGTCAGCACGCGGTGTCGCTCGCGTACGTGGTGCCGATCTCGGGTGACGCCCAGCCCCAGCAGTCGGCCCTGGACCTGGCCTGGCTGACGCCCGAGCAGGCGTGCAGCGACGAGGTGCAGCTCGAGATGCACGGTGGCCAGGGCACGCTCCTGCGCCAGGCCATGGCGCACGTCGGCCGGCTGCCGTGAGGGGCCGGGCCGCCGCCTGGGCCGCCGCGGCCGACGTCGTGTGGGTGATCGTGTTCGCCGCGATCGGACGCCGTTCGCACGACGAGCACGAGGGGGCCGTCGCGGTCCTCGCGACCGCGTGGCCGTTCCTCGCCGGCGTGGCCGTGGGGTGGCTGGTGACCCGTGCCTGGCGCCGACCGCTCGCGCTGTGGCCGACGGGTGTGGCCGTGTGGGCCGGTGCCTGGGCGGTCGGGATGCTGCTGCGGCTCGCGACCGACCAGGGCATCGCGCCGAGCTTCCAGGTCGTCGCGGCCGTGTTCCTCGGCCTCGGGCTGGTCGGGTGGCGCGCGGTGGTCCGGCTCGCGTCGCGGCGACGCGCCACCCAGGCGCGCCCCTGATGCTCAGCGACGTCATCGGGATCGCCGTGATCCTGGTGCTGCTCGCGTGCCCCGTCCTCGTCGTCGTCGGGCAAGCCGC
This sequence comes from Luteimicrobium xylanilyticum, assembly GCF_009429125.1. Classification (GTDB taxonomy): domain Bacteria; phylum Actinomycetota; class Actinomycetes; order Actinomycetales; family Cellulomonadaceae; genus Luteimicrobium; species Luteimicrobium xylanilyticum. The sequence goes on along the minus strand of NZ_CP045529.1, from coordinate 1,434,327 downwards.
GTGGGGCGTCCGCATCGGGCAGGCGCAGCCCGGTGCCCGGGCGTCGGGGCCGCGCGGGTCCTAGCCGCGGCCGGCGGCCAGGACCCGGGCGACCTCGGGCGCGAGCGCGCGGAACGCCCGGCCACGGTGGCTGACGGCGTTCTTCTCGGCGGGCGAGAGCTCCGCCGTCGACCGCGTCTCGCCGTCGGGCCGGAAGACCGGGTCGTACCCGAACCCGCCGTCGCCGTGCCGTTCACGCAGCAGGCTCCCCCGCAGCTCCCCGACGCGCACGACCTCCTCGCCGTCAGGCGTCACGAGTGCCGCCGCGCACACGAACGCGGCGCCGCGGTGGACGTCGGGCACGTCGGCGACCTGCGCGAGCAGCAGGTCCAGGTTGGCCGCGTCGTCGCCGTGCCGGCCGCTCCACCGCGCCGAGAAGACGCCTGGCGCGCCACCGAGCACGTCGACGGCGATACCCGAGTCGTCCGCGACCGCCGGCAGGCCCGTGAACGCGACGAGCGCGCGGGCCTTGATGAGGGCGTTCTCCTCGAAGGTCACGCCGTCCTCGACGGGCTCGGGCGCGCCCACGTCGCCCGCCCCCACGACGGACGCGGGATCGAGGTCCGCGAGCGCCGGGACCGCGTGCAGGATGTCGCGGAGCTCGCCGACCTTGTGCGCGTTGTGGGTCGCGAGGACGAGACGGACGCCGCCCGGGACGTGCGCCGCGGCGCTCACCGGTGGCCCTGCGGCTCGGCGGCGAGCGCGGCGCGCTGGAGCTGGGCGAGGGTCGCGTTGCCGGCGACGGCGAGGTCGAGGAGGGTGTCGAGCTCAGCCCGGTCGAAGGGCGCGTGCTCCGCGGTGCCCTGCACCTCCACGAAGGTCCCGGACCCGGTGACGACGACGTTCATGTCCGTCTCGGCCCGCACGTCCTCGACGTAGGGCAGGTCGAGCATGGGGGTGCCGTCGATGATGCCGACGCTCACCGCCGAGACGGAGTCGGTGAGCACGGGCGTGCCGGCGGGCACGAGCGTGGGCTTGATCAGCCCGGACCGCTGTCCCCACGCGACGGCGTCGGCGAGCGCCACGTAGGCACCGGTGATGGCCGCGGTGCGGGTGCCGCCGTCGGCCTGGAGGACGTCGCAGTCGAGGACGATCGTGTTCTCGCCGAGCGCCTTGACGTCGACGACGGCGCGCAGCGAGCGGCCGACGAGGCGCGAGATCTCGTGGGTGCGGCCGCCCACGCGGCCCTTGACGGACTCGCGGTCGCTGCGCGTGGACGTGGCCCGCGGGAGCATCGCGTACTCGGCGGTGACCCAGCCCTCGCCGGAGCCCTTCTTCCAGCGCGGGACGCCTTCGGTGAACGACGCCGCGCAGAGCACGCGGGTGCCGCCGAACTCGACGAGGACGCTGCCCTCGGCGGAGTCGAGCCAGCCGCGGGTGATGCGGACGGGACGCAGCTCGTCCGTGCGGCGTCCGTCGGCCCGGGTGGTCGTGGTGGCGGGGGTCCGGGCGTCGGTCGTGGGGGCGGTGTCGTTCGGCATGCCCCCAGCCTAGGTGCGGCTCAGAGCGTGTACGTCGCGCCCGGCGCTGCGAGCTCGACGGGGCCGGCGTACGCGGCCGTCGCCTCGGCGAGGGCCACCTGCGGGTCGTTCCACGCGGGCAGGTGCGTGAGGACGAGCCGGCGGGCCCCGGCCGCGTGGGCTGCGCGACCCGCGCGGTAGCCGGTCAGGTGGATGCCGTCGACGAGGTCGCGCCCCTCCTGGAACGCGGCCTCGCACAGGAACAGGTCGGCTCCGCGCGCCGCCTCGACCAGACCTGCGCACGCGTCGGTGTCTCCCGAGTAGACGAGCGTGGCCTGCTCGCCGGGACGCTCGGACGACGGTCCGGTGACGCGGATCGCGTAGGCCTCGACGGGGTGGCGCACCGGCACGACCTCGACGACGAACGGCCCGACCCGCACCTGACGCTCGGGGGCCCAGGTCCGGAACGCGAACACGGAGCGCAGGTCCTCGTCGTCGTGCGAGCCGTAGGCCTCGGCGATCCGGGCCTCGGTCCCGGGCGGCCCCCACACGGCCAGCGGCCCGAGCCCGGGGTCGCGGACGACCCCGCGCCCGGGGTGGTACTTCCGGTACACGTAGAGGCCGCACAGGTCGGCGACGTGGTCGGGGTGCAGGTGGCTGAGGGCGACGGCGTCGACCTCGAACGGGTCCACGACGCGCTGCAGCGCCCCGAGCGACCCGTTGCCCAGGTCGAGGACCGTCGTCCAGGTGTGGCCCGAGCCGTCCTCCGCCTGCACCGCGTACGACGACGCGGGCCCGTCGGGCCCGGCGAACGAGCCGGCGCACCCCACCACGACGAGCCGCATCAGACGGTCTCCACGGCGCGCACCTCGGGCCCGAGGAACCGGCGGGCGAGCTGCTCGAACGTCTGCGCGCTGCCGGTCGAGACGAACCGGTGCTCCGGCGCCCCCGCCGACGGCGAGCGTTCGAGCCCGTGCGCGACGAGCGTGCGGTACACGTCGCGCGCGGTCTCCTCCGCGGACGAGACGAGGGTGACGTCGTCGCCCATCACGTAGGAGATGGCGCCCGCCAGGAGCGGGTAGTGGGTGCAGCCGAGCACGAGCGTGTCGACCCCGACGGCGCGCAGCGGGTCGAGGTACTCGTGCGCGACGTCGAGGACCTCCGGCCCTGACGTGACGCCCGCCTCGATGAGCTCCACGAACCGGGGGCACGCGCGCGACACGAGCGTGATGCCGGGCGCGACCGCGAACGCGTCGTCGTACGCCCGGGACTCGACGGTGGCGCGGGTGCCGATCACGCCGACGTGACCCGTGCGCGTGGCCGCGACCGCCCGCCGCGCCGCGGGGAGGATCACCTCGACCACGGGGACGCCGCGGCGCACCGTGTAGCGCTCGCGTGCGTCGTGCAGGACGGCGGACGACGCGCTGTTGCACGCGATGACGAGCATCTTCACGCCCTCGTCGACGAGCTGGTCCATGATCGCGAGGGACAGGGCGCGGACCGCGGCGAGCGGCTTGGGGCCGTACGGGCTGTTGGCGGTGTCACCGATGTAGTGCAGGGACTCGTTCGGCAGCTGGTCGAGGATCGCCCGGGCCACGGTCAGTCCGCCGACACCGGAGTCGAAGATCCCGATGGGCGCGTCGTTCACGGTCCGAGCCTAACGGGGCGCCGGCCGTCGGTCGGCACCGGCGCGCGTCCCGCGGCGCTCAGTCGAGCGTGCCTGCCCGTTCGAGCGCGCCCGCGCGCAGCCTGCGCAGGAGCGCGACCCGCGCACCCTCCAGCACGGCGCCGGACGGCAGACCCGTGGGCGCGACGCGCGCCCGCCACGGCGACGACACCGAGACGAGCTCGTCGACGCGTGCCGCCAGCCGGTCCCCGCCTCGGACGGCGACCGGGCCCGCCAGGACGAGCATCTCGGGGTCGAGCACCGCGAGGACGGGCGCGGCGCACTCCGCCACGCGCCGCGCGAGGGTCTCGACCACCCGGTCGTCCGCCAGGACCTCCGCGAGCGCGTCGTCGGTGCCGGTCCCGGCCGCGGGTGAGATCCCGCAGCGCCGACCGAGCTCGAGCACCGCGGACGCGCTGAGGAGGTGGTGGAAGGTCGGGGGCTCGACGGGGTCGTCCGCCTCGGTCGCCGCGGGCGTCCGGAGGTAGCCGATCTCTCCCGCCGCGCCGTCGGACCCCCGCACGACCTCCCCGGCCAGGTCCGTCGCGAGGCCCACACCCTGGCCCATCCACAGGATCGAGAAGCTCTTCGCGTCCCGTGCGACACCGTGGTCACGTTCCGCCACCGCGGCGAGCTTCACGTCGTTGTCGAGCACGACGTCGCACGCCAGCGCGTCGACGAGCCGACGGCGCACGCCGCCCACCGGCCACCGCGGGAAGTCCTCGGCGAAGCGCAGGGTGTCGCCCGCCTCGTCGACCGCCGCCGAGACGCCGATCACCGCGAGCCTCACGTCGCGCCGCGCGGCACCCGCAGCCTCGCACGCCCGGTCCACGAGCGCCGCGAGCTCCTCGGGCCCTCCCGTGCCCGCGGCCCCCGCCGGCACGGGTCCGTCGACCGTCCGCGACGCCTCGACGTGCGCCAGCTCCGTGCCCAGCACGTCGATGACCACCGCCGCGAGCCGGTGCGCCCGCGCGTCGATCGCGACGCCCACGTTCCCGTCCGCGACCAGCCCGTACGCGACGGCGTCGGGCCCGCGCCCGCCCGAGACGCGCGCGACCGGCCCGACGAGCCCGAGCGCCTCGAGCCGCTGGACGACCTGCGTCGCCGTCGGCTTCGACAACCCGCTCAGCTCGCCGATCCGCCCGCGCGTCAGCGGCCCGTGCGCGAACAGCAGCTCGAGGGCGCGGCGGTCGTTGAGGGTGCGCAGCAACGCCGGCTTGCCCGGCTGCGGACTCATCCCGCCCGCCCGGGCGCCGCCGGGGGGCGACGGCGCAGGTCCGTGAGCATCGCGTCGACCAGCGACTCCTGGAGCCACCCGGCCGTCACGAAGACCGCACCGAGGAACTGCCGCGGCGCGTCGGCACCCCGCGCGTCGTCGTCGGCGTCCGGCGCCGCACTGCCGTTCGCTCCGGCCTCGATCTCCGCGTAGAGGCTCTCCGCGTCGTCGTCGGTCGTCACGTCCAGGCGCGACGCGAGGACGAGCCGCACGTCCGTGAGCGCCGCCGCGGTGTCCCGCGCCGCGTCCCGCGGCACCAGGAGGTCGGTGCGCTCGGGCCGCACGTGCCGACCGGTCGCGGCGGCGCGCGCCACCTCGTCGTCCAGGAGCCGCTCCGCGAACGCGAGCAGCCGCTTCGCCTTCGCCCCCGCGAGCTCGCCCTGCGTCAGCCGGCGGAACTCCGCCGACACGTCCGGGTCCGTGGACGCCTCCGGCAGCAGCCGCGCGAGCGCGGCGTCGCGCGGCGCGGGCGGCGCGTCGGCCTCGATCGCCCCCCACGGGGCACCGTCGGCGTCGGGCACGGCATCCTGGAGCAGCTCGACGACGTCACCCACCACGTGCGCGAGCACCACCCGCTCCGGCGTGTCGAGCTGGGCCACGTACCCCCGCCGCGTCGCCCTGAACGGCTTCACGCGCCGTCCTTCTGGAGCGTCGCCCACAACCCGAAGTCGTGCATGGCCCGCACGTCCACCTCCATGCGCTCGCGGCCCCCGTGGGAAACGACCGCACGACCCTCGTGATGCACCTGGAGCATCAGCTCGTTGGCCCGCGCCGACGGGTAGCCGAAATAGCTCTCGAACACGTACGTGACGTAGCTCATGAGGTTCACCGGATCGTTCCACACGATCGTGGACCAGGCGTCCGCGACCCGCAGCGCGGCGTCGTCGGGACGCAGCTCCGCCTCAGGGACGGCCGCCGCGAGCGTGATGCTGTGCACTCCCCCATGCTAGGGGCCGGGCCGGGCCGCACGGCTCGGCCGTCCAGCAGCCGGGGCCGCGCGTGCCGCCCCCTCGCCCGTGCCCTAGGTTGTGCTCATGGCCACGCTCCCGGGGCTCGCCGACGTTCCCCGCCTCGTCCCCCACCCGACGTACGCCCCGGGCCGCACGTCGCTCCTCACCGACCGGTACGAGCTCACGATGCTCCAGGCGGCGCTCGCGGACGGCACCGCCGACCGCCACTGCGTGTTCGAGGTCTTCACCCGCCGCCTGCCCGCCGGTCGCCGGTACGGCGTGCTCGCGGGCACCGGACGCGTGCTCGAGGCGCTCGGTGCGTTCCGGTTCGAGGCCGACGAGCTCGAGTGGCTGGGGCGCGAACGGGTGGTCGACGAGCGGACGCTCGCGTTCCTCGCGGACTACCGGTTCACCGGCAGCATCACCGGGTACGCCGAGGGAGAGACGTACTTCCCCCAGTCCCCCGTGCTCGTGGTCGAGGGGACGTTCGCCGAGGCCGTGATCCTCGAGACGCTCGTGCTGTCGATCCTCAACTACGACTCCGCGGTCGCGGCGGCCGCCTCGCGCATGACGAGCGCCGCCGTCGAGCGACCCTGCCTCGAGATGGGGGCTCGCCGGGCGCACGAGCAGGCCGCCGTGGCCGCGGCGCGGGCCGCCGTGATCGGGGGCTTCGCGGGGTCGTCCGACCTCGAGGCGGGCCGCCGGTACGGGCTGCCCACCATCGGCACCGCCGCGCACGCGTTCACCCTCCTGCACGACGACGAACGGTCGGCCTTCGCGAGCCAGGTCGCCTCGCTGGGCAACGACACCACGCTGCTCGTCGACACCTACGACGTCCGCGAGGGCGTCGCGAACGCCGTCGCGGCGGCCGGGACCGGCCTCGGGGCCGTGCGCCTCGACTCCGGCGACCTCATGGGCCTCGCCGTCGAGGTGCGCCGCCAGCTCGACGACCTCGGCGCGACGGGCACCAAGATCGTCGTGACGTCGGACCTCGACGAGCACGCCATCGCGGCGCTCGCGTCGGCGCCCGTGGACACCTACGGGGTGGGCACCTCGCTCGTGACCGGCTCGGGCGCCCCGACGTGCGGGATGGTCTACAAGCTGGTCGCCCGCGAGGGAAGCGGCGGGCTGCTGGAGCCCGTCGCGAAGGCGTCGACCCTGAAGACGTCGTCGGGCGGGCGCAAGGTCGCGGCGCGACGCCTCGACGGCGACGGCCGGGCGGTCGAGGAGCTCGTGGTCACGGGCGACGACCTGGCCCTCCGCTCGTGGGAGATGCCCGACGACGCGCGGCCGCTGCACGTCCCGCTCGTCACCGACGGCGCCGTCGACACGCGGTGGACCGGTCCCAGCGGCGTGCAGGCGGCCGTGCGCCGTCACGCCGAGTCGCGGGCCGAGCTGCCGCGCGGCGCCCGCCGGCTGTCGGCCGGGGACCCGGCGCTCGACACGGTCACCCTCCGCCTGCGCTGACGCGCTCGCGTCGAGCCGGTCTCAGCGCCTGCCGACGAACCAGTTCCGGACGAGCTCGACGCGCGCCTCGAGCTGGTCGACGGTCGCGAGCGGCACCTCGGGACCACCGCAGCGGCGTCGCAGCTCGGTGTGCACGCTGCCGTGCGGCTGGCCGCTCTTGCGCGCCCACGCCGAGACGAGCTTCTGCAGCTCCTTGCGGAGCTCGGCCGCCCGGCGGTGGTCGAACGCGGCCCGCTCGCGTGCGGCGGCCTCGGGGTCCGGTGCCGCGGCGCGCCCCCCGGCCTGCCCCGCCTGCCGCTCCCGCAGCAGCGTCGTGACCTGGTCGGCGTCGAGCAGACCCGGGAGCCCGAGAAAGTCGAGCTCCTCCGCGGACCCGACCTCGGCCCCCGTCCCGAACTCGCCGCCGTCGAACAGGACCCGGTCGAACGTGGCCTGCGCCTCGAGCGCCTTGAAGCTCGCCTCGAGCCCGTCCGGCCCGACGGCGTCCGGCGCGTCGCGCTGCTGGTTCGCCTCCGCGAGGAGGCCGTCCTCGAGGCCGTTCTCGTCCTCGCCCGACGACGGCCGGTCGAGCGCGTGGTCGCGCTCGTCCTCGAGGGAGCCCGCGAGGGCGAGGAGCTGAGGCACGCTGGGCAGGAAGACGGACGCGGTCTCGCCGCGCCGCCTGGCCCGGACGAACCGGCCCACGGCCTGCGCGAAGAACAGAGGCGTCGCGGTGCTCGTCGCATAGACCCCGACGGCGAGGCGCGGCACGTCGACACCCTCCGAGACCATGCGGACCGCGACCATCCACCGCGAGTCCGAGGACGAGAACTCCTCGATCCGCGCGGACGCGCCGTCGTCGTCGGACAGCACGACCGTCGGAGCCTGGCCCGTGATGCGGCGCAGGTGGGCCGCATACGCGCGGGCGTCGGACTGGTCGGTCGCGATGATCATCGCGCCCGCGTCGGGGACCGCGCGGCGGACCTCCGTGAGGCGCGTGTCCGCCGCCTGGAGCACCGACGGGATCCACTCCCCCTCGGGGTCGAGGGCCGTCCGCCACGCCTGCGCGGTCATGTCCTTGGTGAGGGCCTCGCCGAGCGTCGCCGCGACCTCGTCGCCGGCCCGGGTACGCCACCGCATCTGGCCCGAGTACGACAGGAAGATCACGGGCCGCACGACGTGGTCGCGCAGCGCCTCCCCGTACCCGTACGTGTAGTCGGCCCGCGAGCGGCGGACGCCGTCGGGCCCTTGCTCGTAACGCACGAACGGGATCGGCGCGGTGTCCGAGCGGAACGGCGTCCCCGTGAGCGCGAGACGCCGGGACGCCCCGTCGAACGCGTCACGCACCGCGTCGCCCCAGCTCAGCGCGTCGCCGCCGTGGTGCACCTCGTCGAGGATCACCAGCGTCGATGCGGCCTCGGTCCGGGCCCGGTGGAGCGCGGGCTTGCTCGCGACCTGCGCGTACGTCAGCGCGACGCCGTCGTAGTGTGCGCCGTGCCGGCCCTGGCTGTTCTTGAACGACGGGTCCAGGTGGATGCCCACCCGGGCCGCCGCGTCGGCCCACTGGTGCTTCAGGTGCTCGGTCGGCGCGACCACCGTCACGCGCCGGACGACCCGCTGCTCCAGCAGCTCGGTCGCGATCCGCAGCGCGAACGTCGTCTTGCCGGCCCCCGGTGTCGCGACCGCCAGGAAGTCACGGGGCGACTGCTCGCGGTACAGCTCGAGCGCGGCCGCCTGCCAGGCCCGCAGCTTGCCCGCAGTACCCCACGGGGCACGCCGCGGGTACGCCGGGCTCAGCTGCTCCGCGGCGAACGTGGACGCGGCCTGGGGGCCGGCAGGCGGGTGCGGGGCGAAGAGCGACGGTTGCTCGGTTGCGGGACGAGAGGACGGGCGGGTGCGGGAGCTCTCGTTCGCCGTCACTTGCCGCCTCTGCCCCCAAAGAACCCCTTGCGCCCCGAGCCGCTGCCGCCGCCGGAGGCCTTGCCGTCCCCGTCGCCGTCCTGCGGCTCGCGCAGGCCCTCGTAGATCTCCTTGCAGATCGGGCAGACGGGGAACTTCTGCGGGTCGCGCCCCGGCACCCAGACCTTGCCGCACAACGCGATCACGGGCGCGCCCGTGACGGCCGACTCGAGGATCTTCTCCTTGCGCACGTAGTGCGCGAACCGCTCGTGGTCCCCCGGCTCCGTGAGCTCGCGGGTCTCCTCCCGCTCGAGCACCGCCGTGGACGACCCGCCGGACGGGTCGTCGTACGCGGGCTGGGGGCTGGAGAGCGGTTCGGTCATGATCCCGATCCTACGTCGGGGCGCCGACGCTCACTTCGCGTTGAGCGTCTCCTCGATCTCCTGGTCGAGCTTCTTGGCGATCGTCGGGACGTCGCCCCCGGCGGCGATCTTGGCAAACGCCTTCTGCAGGTAGTGCTTGTCCTCGACCGTCGCCCACCGGGGCGACGCCGGCGTCAGGACGGCGTTCTGGGCCGCCTGCGCACCTGCGAGCGTGAGCGCGTCCTGCGGCAGGTTGGTCGACGACGAGATGCGCGCCGGGATGAAGCCGTTGAGGGCCATGAGGTCCTGGTAGCCGGGAGACGTCATGATCTTCAGCACCTGGTAGGCGAGCTCGGGGTTCTTGGACTTCGCCGCCACGCCGAGGTTCGAGCCGCCCGCGAACGTCGCGGCGACCGTGCCCTTGTCCTTGCCGGGCAAGGCGAACGCGACGAACGTGTCCGGGCTGCCGAACGTGTCCTTGCACCCGCCGTCCTTCTTCGAGGACTGGAGCACCACGCCCTGCGAGGACGGGCCCGCGAGATACCCGATCTCACCCTTGCAGAAGATCTCCGCCCCCTTGGTCTCGTCCTTGTTCGCGGGCCCGACCTTCTGGTCGTTGGCCTTGCGCATGACGTTCTGCGCCTGCACGAGGCCGACGATCCCACCCGACGACGAGAAGCCCGCCTTCCAGCTCCCGTCGGCCTCCTGCTTGGCGATGTAGCCGCCGTTCTCCCACACGAACGGCATGACGTCGTACCAGTCCTTGCCGGGAAGGTAGATGCCGGACAGCTTGTCCTTGCTCTTGCTCTTGCTCTTGAGGGCCTCGCCCGTGGCGACGTAGTCGGCGAGCGTCTGGGGGACGGTCTGGCCGGCGATCGCGCTCGACGCCATCACGACGCGCCCGACCGAGTAGTAGGGCGGCGCGTAGAAGCGGCCGTCGTAGGAGCCGATGTCGACGAAGCCCGGCAGGAGGTCGTCGCCGCCCAGGTCGTCCTTCTTGTCCGTGAGGTCCAGCAGCGCGCCCGTCGCGGTGAAGCCCGGGGTCTGCGTGTTGCCCATCTCGACGACGTCGGGGATGTCGCCCTCGCCGTCGATGAGCTCCTTGGCGTAGTCGGCCTGGTAGGTACCCCACGCCTCGTCCTTGAAGACGAGCTTGTTGCCGGGAAACTTCTCGTCGAACGTCGCCTTGAGGTAGTCGTTCGCCTGAGCCTGCGCCGCGGACGGTGCGATGAGGGTCACGGTGATCGTCTGGCCGGTGGGAAAGGTCGACTCGTCGTCGCCGGCGTCGGCCTTGCCCGAGGAGCACGCCGACAGCACGAGTCCCGAGGCGGCGAGCGCCGCGACCAGCGGGAAGGCAGCGCGTCGACGTCGCGAGGTGGGGTGGTGGGACGACACGGACGGTCCTCTCGATCGTGCTCCGGCTGTGCCCGCCCCGTCCGCGCGCGAACGGGTGGCGGGCACAGCCTACAAGGTGGCCCCGGCCGACCGTGGGAGCGATCCCACGGGGCTCGGCCGGGCGCGAGGCCCGGCCGGCGGGAGTGGTCAGAGACCCTGCCAGTCCGGCTTCGACGCGAAGGTCTGCCGGTAGTAGCCGGCGAGCTGCAGGCGGCTGGCCGCAGCGTCGTCGACGAGAACGGTCGCGTGCGGGTGCATCTGCATGATCGTCGCGGGCCAGAGCGCGCTCACGGCACCCTCGGTGAGCTGGTGCACGGCCTCCGCCTTGCCCTTGCCGGTCGCGAGGAGGACGAGGTGACGCGCCGACATGATCGTCGCCAGACCCTGCGTGAGGCAGTGGTGCGGGACCTTGTCGATGTCGTCCTCGAAGAAGCGCGCGTTGTCCTCGCGGGTCTGCTGCGTGAGCGTCTTGATGCGCGTGCGCGACGCGAGCGAGGAGCCGGGTTCGTTGAACGCGATGTGACCGTCGGTCCCGATGCCGAGGATCTGCAGGTCCACGCCGCCCGCCTCGACGATCGCCTGCTCGTACGCCGCGCACGCCGTCGGGAGGTCGTCCGCGAGGCCGTCCGGGCCCTGGACCGCGCCGGGCGCGAAGTCGACGCGCGAGGCGATCTCCTTCTCGATGACGTTGCGGTAGCGCTCGGGGTGGTCGGCGGGGAGCCCGACGTACTCGTCGAGCATGAACGCGCGCGCGGCTGCGAAGGACAGGCCGTCCTCGGTGTGGCGCCGCGCCAGCTCGTCGTAGACCTTGAGCGGGCTCGATCCCGTGGCAAGGCCGAGCACAGCGTCCGGCTTCGACCGGACCAGCTTCTCGATGGCGTCGGCCGCGAGCCGCGCGAGCTCTTCGGCCGGTGCGATGACAACTTCCATGACTACTCCATTTAGCTCGGTGGTCGGCGGGGTCGGCTACTCGCTGCGCAGCCCGGCGAGCGCGGCCCCGACGGCCGCGATGGGCACGTCCGACGGCGCCAGCGAGACGCGGTCGGCGATGTGGAGGCTCTCGAGGAACGCCGACGTCGCCGCCTGCTCCGCCAGAGCCTCGCACAGCACCTCGAGCAGCGACGGACCGACACCCGTCACGCCGCCCCCGATGACGATGCGGCGCACGTCGTACGACAGCACCACGATGCGCAGGCACTCGGCCAGCGCGACCGCGAAGTCGTGCCGGATCTCCAGGGCCCGCGGGTCGCCCTCGGCGGCGGCCTGGAAGACGAGCAGAGGTGCCGGGACGTCGGACGTCGTCGGCCACCGACGGGCCAGGGCGCTGCCGCTCGCGTAGAGCTCGACACAGCCGCGCTGGCCGCACGCGCACACGGGGCCGTCGGGACGGATCGGGATGTGCCCGACCTCCCCCGCCGCGCCACTCGCGCCCCGACGCAGCTCGCCGCCCATGACGACGCCCGCCGCCATCCCCGTCCCGAGGGCGAGGTAGGCGAGGTCGTCGGCGTCGGGTCCGAGCGCGAACGACGCGCCTAGTGCGGCGACGTTCAGGTCGTTGTCGACGTGGACCGGGGTACCCCCGAGCTCGCGGCTGATCCTGTCCGCCAGGGGGAACTGGTCCGCGTGGATGCCGAGGTTGACCGCGTGGTGGACGGACCCGGTCTCGGGGTCCACCAGTCCCGGCACGCCGACACCGACCGCGCCGATCTCCTCCAGGTTCAGGTCCGCCGCAGCAGCGAGGCGGCGGACGACGTCGGAAGCCGATCGCACCACTCCGTCCCCACCGCGGACCGTCGGGAGGCGGACGGAGTCCACGACCGTCCCGTCCGCGGCGAGCAGGACACCGAGCACCTTCGTGCCGCCGATGTCCAGCCCGACCGCGAACGTGCCAGGCCGCTGCTCCGCCCCGCCGTCCCCGATCGTCTCCGCGTAGGTCTCGTCGAACGAGGCAGAGATGCTCACGTCAGCCCTTCACCGCACCTGCGGACATGCCGGCGACGAGGTTGCGCTGGATGATCAGGAAGAAGACCACGACCGGGAGGGCGAAGAGCACCGAGGCCGCCATCTGCCCACCGAAGTCGGTTCCTCCGGTCGGGGTCGAGAAGGAGTTCAGCCAGACCGGAAGCGTGTACTTGCTGGAGTCCTTCATGAACGTGTAGGCGACGATGTAGTCGTTCCACGCCGTGATGAAGCCGAAGATGCTGGTCGAGATGACTCCCGGCAGCACCAGCGGGAACAAGATGCTCCGCAGCGTGCGCCACGTGCTCGCACCGTCCATCCAGGCCGCTTCCTCCACCTCGACGGGGATTGCGACGAAGAACCCGCGCATGACCCAGATCGAGAACGGCAGGACCGCCGCGACGTACGCGAGGATCAGGCCGAAGTAGTTGTTCAGCAGGTTCGCCTGGTTGAAGATCAGGAACTGCGGGATGAGCAGCGCCGCACCCGGCAGCATCTGCACCACGAGGATCAGCACCATGATGGTCCGCCGGCCGCGGAAGCGGAACCTGCTGAGCGCAGCCGACGCGAACAGAGCCAGGATCACCGCGAAGATGATCGCTGCGAAGACCACGATCACACTGTTCTTCAGGTTCGTGAAGAACGTCGTGTCGTTGATGGCGACGTCGAAGTTGTGCAGCGTCGGATGCTTCGGCACGAACAGGGGGTCGACCGTAAGAAGCTCGGTCCGGGGCTTGAAGGCGGTGTTGATCATCCAGTAGACCGGGAAGATCCACACCACGCTGAAGACCAGAGCGACGAGATTGATCCAGAAGCGAGGCCGCTTGCGGCGCTTCTTCAGGGTGCGGGGCGTGGGGCCGGCAGATGCGACGATGCCCGCCTCCGCGGCGGCGTTCGACTCGGCGGCGAGAGACGTCACAGGTCCTCCCCTGACTTGAGCAGGCGGCGCACGTAGAAACCACTGATAACCATCAGCAGAACGGTCGTCACCACGGAGATCGCGGCGCCGGTCCCGATCTTGAAGTTGGTGAACGCGGTCATGTAGGTCCACACGCCCAGCGTCGCCGTCCCGTTGTCAGGACCGCCTTGCGTGATGAGCCAGATCTGGTTGAACACGTTGAAGTCCCAGATGATCGACAGGACTGTGATGAGCAGCAGCGTCGGCTTGAGGAAGTTGAGCGTGATCGAGAAGTAGATCCGTCGCTCGCTCGCCCCGTCGATCCGGGCAGCCTCGCGGTAAGCCGGGTCGATCTGCGTCTGCGCGGCGTAGGTCGTGAGCGCGATGAACGGCACCGCCTGCCACACCACCAGCATCCAGATGCAGAGCAGGGCGAGCCACTTGTTGTTCGACCACGAGAGGTCGGTCGTGTCCCCGAAGATGTGGAGCTGCTTCAGCAGCCAGTTGACGATCCCGTACCCCGGCTGGAAGAGCCAGTTCCAGACCTGCGACGACGCGACGTTCGGCATGCCCCAGGCAAAGATCAGGACGACTGTCACGACGTACTTCATGACTGTGCCGAGCCGGGTCAAGAGCTCCGACACCGCAACGCCGACGACGACGCTCCCGAGCACCATGGCGGCCGTGAACCAGAGGGTCAGGAACAGGGAGCGATAGAAGTCCGGGTCGCTGAAGATGTCGGTGTACTGCTGCAGGCCGACAGCGTCGTACGCGCCCGTGAACAGCGAACGCTGGTCGTAGTCGGTGAACGACGTGTACACGAGGAACACGATCGGGGCGACGATCACGATGATCATCACGATCCCGGCCGGGGAGATCAGCCAGAGCGGTGCCCAGCGTGAACGCTTGGTGTCACGGCGAGGGGCATGTGGCCGCCGCCCGTGCGGGGCGGCGGCCACACCCTCGTCCGCGACAGTCGCAGTTGAGGAACTCATCACTTGCTTCCTGTCGAGGTGTGGAGCGAGGTCCCGAGAATCAGCCGTTGAGCGACTTGTTCACGGTGGCGTCCCAGTCCTTGGTGGCGTCGGCGACGGACTTGCTGCCGGAAGCGATCGACTGGAAGAACTGCTTCATGCCCGGGTCCTCGAGCTGCGCCCACCCGGCCGACGGCGGGGTGGCCTTCGAGTTCTTCGCGGCGGTGAAGAACGCACCGTCCGTGTCCGACAGCTTGCCGCTGGACGTGGCGGCGTCGATGCCTTCCTGGCTGTTCGGGATCCAGTGGTCCGTACCGAACACGTAGGTGTTCTGGATGTCAGGGCTGGCAGCGATCTTGGCCCAGACCAGCGCGAGGTCCTGGTTCTGGCTCTTCGCGGCGATGCCCCAGTCCGAACCCGCCAGCATGACCGGCTGCGTCCCGCTGCCCGCCTGGCTCGGCATGGCAAAGGTCCCCAGCTTGCCCGTGAGCTTCGGGTTCGCCTTCTCGATCGCGCCGATCTCCCAGTTGTTGCCGATGATCGTCGCCGCCTTGCCGTCCGCGAACACCTGGTCCTGGTCCGGCTTGTCGGTGTTCAGGGTCTGGCTCGCCTTGGAGGAGTACGCGTTCTGGAACTCCTTCCAGTTGGTCAGGCCCTGCTGCGACTTGTCGGAGCCGAAGCCGGACGTCCAGGTCCCGTCGGACTGGGTGGCGAGGTCGCCGCCCGCGTCCCAGAGCCACTGGATGCCCGCGTACCAGTACTGCCCGGGCAGGTAGAAGGAGGAGAAGTCGGACGCCGAGCTGGCAGCCTTGACCTTGTCGAGGTCCTGCTTGAGCTCGTCGTAGGTCGTCGGCGCGGCCGTGACGCCGGCCTTCTCCCAGACGTCCTTGTTGTAGATGGCTGCACGCGTCGCACCGAACGACGGGACTCCGTAGAGCTTGCCGTCGACCGTCGCGGGGTCGACGAGGCCGCCGAGCCACTTCTGCCCCTGCGCGAGCTCGTCCTTGTAGGCGGTCAGATCCATGAGCCCGCCGGTGGCCGCGAAGGTGGAGACCTGCGTGTTGCCGATGTCGATGACGTCCGGCGGCGTGGAGGTGGACAGAGCCGTCGTGATCTTGGTCGCGATGTCAGCCCACTGCTGGGTCTCGACCTTGACCTTGGCGCCGGTCTCCTTCTCGAACTCGGCGTTGATCGCGGCGAGCGACTTGTCCGAGAGGTCGCCCGTCATGGCCCAGACGGTGATGGTCTTGCCCGAGCCGTCGACGGTGCCGATCGTCTTCTGGGCGCTCGCGCCGCCCGTCTTGTCGTCGCTGCCACCGTTGCCACTGCTGGAGCAGGCAGCCAGGCTGAGCGCGGCGACGGCGGTGAAGGCGCCGATCGCCAGGGTGCGTGTCTTCTTCAACGCGTCTCCTTGAGTTGTGCGCGGGTGCGCATTCCAGGGTGTCCGGCGGTTCCCACTGCGATGGGCCGTCCGCCGGGCGTGGTCCACGCCCCGGGCGCCTCGGGCCCGGGTCGTGAGGAGTGAACCAGCGAGGGGGTCATGCGACCCCCATCTGGTTCGCGAGCACGAGGACGGCCGCGCCTGCGAGCACGTCGTCCTCGCCGAGCGACGCCATCTCGAGCCGGAGCTCGCTGGTGATGGCGGGCATCGTGCGCTCCCGGATGGTCGCGAGAGCGGCCTCGCGCAACGGCCCGTCGAGCAGGTCCGCGGGACCGCTCAGCAGGACGTCCACGAGGTCGAGCGTGCTGATCACCGGCACCAGCGCGGAGCCGAGCAGCACGCCGACCGAGGCGAGGGCCGCCTCGGCAGACTGGGGGTCGAGACCGTGGACGGCGCGGCGCAGGGCGGGCGCGGCCAGGACGGTCTCGAGGCAGCCGGTACGCCCGCAGGCGCACCGCTCGCCGTCCTCGGTGACGACGGTGATGTGGCCGATCTCACCGGCGGCGCTGCGCCGTCCGCGCAGGGGGGCACCGTCGATCATGACGCCGGCGCCCACACCCTCGCCGACCGTGATGACGAGGAGCCCGTCGCCGTCGGCGCCTCCGAAGGTGTACTCGCCGAGCGCGGCGATGTTGGCGTCGTTCGCGACGTGGACCGGCAGGCCGAGCCGCTCGGAGAGCTCGGCGGCGAGCGGCACGCCGTACCAGCGGCGGTTGGGTGCCTCGACGACGACGCCGTCCGCGTCGATGACGCCGGGCGAGCCGATGCCGACGCCGATGACGGGCTGGCTCGCAGCTGCGAGCAGGAGGCGGACGAAACGAGTGAGGAGGTCGACCATGTCGGAGCCGGTCCGACCCTCGATGGGGAGCTCGTTGCGGTGCACGAAGTCGCCGGTCAGGGTCGACACCGCGCCGTGCATGACGGCGCCGTCGGTGAGGTCGACAGACACGATCTGGAAGGCGTCGGTGCGCATTCCCACGAGGATGGCGGGCTTGCCGACCCGCTGGCCGGGGCGCACCCCGAGCTCTTCGACGAGACCTTCGGCGATGAGCGCCGCGACGAGGTCGGAGATGGTGACGCGGGTGAGGCCGGTCGCTCGCGCGAGGTCCGCCCGCGACGTCGGACCCTCGTGGAAGAGGTGGCGCAGGACGAGCGACCGGTTGTGGGCCCGAGCATGCTCGGGGAGCACCTTCGTGCTCGGGCGGAGCGAGCTTCCGAGCCCTCTCCGGGGCGCTCCTGCGCCGGTGACCGTCGTCGTCATAGCGGTTAGTAGACCCTCCTTACGAAGCGCCGTCAACTTTTCACCGGTGACTGTGTCCATTCCGTAACCTTCCGCCCTGGATGCAGGCCCGACGACGCACGTCCGCATGGCGGGCGACCCCTGCCCGCACGGGACGGCCCGCCGACATCACGACTTGCTCACAAGGCACGCGTGGGCACGCTCCCAAGGGTGTGTGGCGCACGCGATCTGCCTACGCTGGCGGTCCAGACGCGGCCCCGTCGGCGCCGTCGCCGGCCACGACCCGGAAGGGAGCACCGTGCCCCACGCCCCCGCCCTCCCCCGCACCGTCCCCGAGCTCGCCGCCTATCGCCGCCGGATCGGTCGGCTCACCGACCCGGCTCGAGACCCTCGGCCGGGGCTCCCCGTCGGGTACGTCGTGACGCGCGTCGCCCCGCACTGGGACGCACTGGGTCCCCACCGCGCGCCCACGCACGTGAACCCGGTCGAACGGCTCGAGTGGCGCGTCCACTTCGACGACGCCGAGCCCGAGCTCTTCTGCGACGACGCGAGCGTCTGCGGGACGTCCGCGCTCGACGCGCTCCGCGACGGGCACCTGCGCCTCGGCGACAGGGACCTCCACGTCACCTGGCTCGACGGCGACGCCGCGGCGAGAGCTTGGCGCACGCTCGGCTGGTAGCCAAGTGGCCATCAGACTCGGCTTCCCTCATGCCCCTTTGCTACTTTTGCTCGGGTCCCGACGTTTGTCCGAACTCCACCACGCAGGAGGCATCACGACGATGAAGTCCATCCACCGCGCAGCCGCGTCCGCACTGGTCGGCGCGCTCACCCTTGCCGGCTCGCTTCTGACCGTGCCCGCGGCCGAGGCCGCCTCGGGTCACTGCACCTCCACCACGATCTCGGGAAGTGCGCGCGTCACGTACTGCTCCTATGCGACGGGGTCCAGCAAGCACTTCAAGGTCGCCGACTCGGACGGCGTCTACAACAAGACCAGCTCCACCGCCACGCTCAAGTGCACGATCACGAAACGGGCGACCGTCAGCGCGTCCCTGTCGACCTCGGTCTCGGCGAGCGTCAAGGCCGGCATCGTCGCCGAGGCCAAGGCAGAGGTCGGTACGACCCTCTCGGGCTCCGTCAGCACGGAGAAGTCCATCGAGGTGGGCGTCAAGGTGAAGCCTCACAAAACGGTGCTGTGCCAGCGCGGCATCTACTACTACACCGTGAAGGGCAAGACGGTGAAGACGGTGCAGTCGCTCGTCACCGGCAAGAAGTCCTCGTCGACGACCGTCTGGACCTACAAGGCGCCCTCGTCCAAGGCCTGGCGCCTCATCGAGCAGTGAGCACGTACCGCGCAGATCCCCGCGGCTGACGCACGAAGGGCCCGTCCGAGCGAACTCGGACGGGCCCTTCTACACGGGTGGAGGTGCGGGGAATCGAACCCCGGTCCGGTGACGCAGATCCAGGACTTCTCCGGGCGCAGTCTGCTGTCGTTTTTCTCGGCCCCAGCACTCACGCAGACAAGGTGCTGACGGGCTCAGTCAACTAAAAGTCCCTGCTACGCCGTTGACGTGCGCAGCAAGCAGTGGCTCTCTAGATGACGCCAGGAACCGGGGCGAGAGCATCCCCGGGCTGACGGACTTCGAAGCCTCGCTCAGGCGGCGAGGGCGAAGTCGGTGCGCTTGGAATCGGCACCTATGGGTTTGCAGGCATCGTTAACGAGATAAGCCTGCGTCCTCGGCCCGCTTCTCCTCGAAGCACGACCACCGTCGAAACCGATCACCCCCGTGTGCAGTTGTCAACGTCCGGCTCCCGGAGAAGCCCGACGACGACGCACGCCTCGGCGTGCGTGACCAGCCTAAGCGATCAACGGGACCCCGAGCGAAGGTATTCCCCCGCAGCGAGACGATGGCGAACGATATCTACGCAATTACCCCGATAGACCAGCCGTCGGGGGATACCACAGCCTTCCCTCAGGGGGTCCGTCGACAGCGCAACCAGGGTGCGCGCGGGTCGCCCGGTAGGAGAACACCATGAAGCGCTCGATCAGCTCCGCGCTCCTCGCGGTCGGCCTGGCCGCAGGCCTGACCGCCCTTCCCGTCGCCGCAGCGAACGCCAGCGGCAGCACCGGGTCCAAGACCTTCACCTGCCCCAACGGGGGCCAGGCGATCGTCACCGCGAGCGCCACCTGGCAGGTCACCCTGACGGTCAACGGCAGGACCGCGTCGAAGTCCGTCGCCACCGGCGGCGCCGTCGTGACGATCAAGGCAGGCTCGTCGACGGCCCACTACTCGGCGTCGACCGCCGGACCCGCCTCGAAGCCTTCGATCTCGATCAGCTGCAGCCTCGTCTGACGCGCGCACGCTCGGCGGCGGCCGGCGGAGAGCCCGTCGCCGCCGAGCGGTGCCGCGCGCCGCGCTCAGAGCTTGCCGCGGCTCACGGAGTCGACGAACAGGCCGGCGGCGATCCCGACGAGCCAGGTGTCCTTCGCCAGGCCGATCCCTTGCGGCGACGGGCGGACGCTCCCGTCGCGCGTCGCCCCCGGCGTCTTGACGTACAGCCCGACGAGGCCGCCGGAGAAGGCGCCCAGGGCCAGCGAGACGAGCACCGTCGGGATGAACGGCACGATGAGCGCGACACCGAGCGCGATCTCCGTGTTCGACAAGGTCCGGACGAACTTCGCCGGCTCCCAGTCCGCGAGGAACGGGTAGGCGGCCGCGGCCTGGCTGTGGAGCGCCGCGGCGTGCTCGTCGTCGACGCTGCGCTTGTCGAGCCCCGAGCTGAGGATGAACGCGCCGGCAGCGAGCCGTGGGAAGAGCTGGTGCAGCTTGATCATGCAGCCAACGTACGGCGCCGCGCCCGATTCGTCACCCGCTGCGACCTCAGGTCAGCTCGCGGTGCCGCATGGCCCGCTGCGCCTCCATGTTGTCCTGCCGCTCACGCAGCGTCTGGCGCTTGTCGTACTCCCTCTTGCCTCGCGCGAGCGCGATCTCGACCTTGGCCCGGCCGTCGAGGAAGTAGAGCTGCAGGGGGATGATCGTCTGGCCCTTCTCGCGCGTGCGCGCCTCGAGCCGGTCGATCTCCGAGCGGTGGAGCAGGAGCTTGCGCTTGCGCCTCGGCGCGTGGTTCGTCCAGGTTCCCTGCGAGTACTCGGGCACGTACACGTTCTCGAGCCACGCCTCGCCGCGGTCGACCAGCACGAAGCCGTCGACGAGCGATGCCCGCCCCTGCCGCAGCGCCTTGACCTCGGTCCCGCTCAGCACGATCCCGGCCTCGAAGACATCCTCGATGACGTAGTCGTGACGGGCCTTGCGGTTGCTCGCGACGACCTGGCGGCCCGTGTCCTTCGGCACCGTGCTCAGCTCCTGACGTGGTGTGGCCCGACGACGCCGGGTGCGCCGTCCGATCCGACCGACCAGCCTACGTGACCTGTCCCCCGTCGAGCGCAGGTTTTGTCGTCGGCGAACGGGCCCGGGACGACGCGGTCAGGGCAGGAACGGCATCGGGTTCGTGAAGCTCCCGTCGAGCATGACCTCGAAGTGGAGGTGGCAGCCCGTGCTGAGCCCGTAGGTGCCGGCGTGCCCCACGACCTGGCCCTGGCTGACGTGCTGCCCGTCCCGCACCACGTAGTTGACCATGTGGTTGTACGTGGTGAAGAGCTCCTTGGAGCCGTAGGCGCCGTTGTCGACGACGACACGGTTCCCGTACCCGCCGAGCCAGCCCGCGTAGACGACCGTGCCCGACGCTGCGGCCTTGATCGGCACGCCGCACGGGGCGTGGAGGTCAACACCCGAGTGGAGCCGCCACACGTGCAGGATCGGGTGCAGACGCATGCCGTAGGGCGATGTCACGTACGTGTTGTCGACCGGCCAGGCGAGGCGTCCTGCGGCGACGTTCGAGCTCCCGCCCGACGACCCGCCGGACGACCCCGAGCCGGAACTGGAACCGGAACCGGACGAGCCACCGCCCGAGGACTTCCCCGAGCCGTTCTTCTTCCGCTGCTCAGCCTGCTTCTTGGCGAGCTCCTCCTGGCGCTTCTTCTCGGCGGCCGCTCGCGCGGCGTTGCGCGCCTTGATCTGCTGGGCGATCACAGCGACCTGGTGCTGCGCCGAGGCCGTGTCCGACTCGTTCTGGTCGAGCGAGGTCTGCGCGGCCTTCTTCTCCTTCTCGACCGCTGCGGCCTTGGTCTTCTTCTGCGCCTGCAGGTCGTCGAGAGCGGACCGGCGCTCTGCCGCCGCCTGCTGGGCGGCCTTCGCCTCCTTGACCTTCTCGTCGGCCTGAGCCTTGAGGTCGGCGACCTGCTGGCGGACCGCCTCGAGCCGGACGGACCGGTTCTTCGCCACGGCCTCGGTGTCCTGGAGCGACCGTAGCTCGCGTGACTGGGTCCGCGAGACGGTCTTGGCGAGCGCGTAGTCGTCGACGAACTGCTGCGTGCTCTGCGCGCCCGTGACGACACCCAGGCTCGTCAGGGCACCGTCGCCCCGCATCGCGCGCCGAGCCATGGCGGCGACGTCGTCGTGCGCCTGCGTGACCTGCGTGGCGCCTTTCGCGACCTGACCCTCGAGCGCCTTCTCCTGCGCCTGCGCGTCCGCGAGCCGCTGCGCGAGGAGCTGCTGAGCCCGCTGGGTCGCCTCGACCTTGCCGTTGGCGACGTCGAGGTCGGCCTGGGCGACGGGGATCTTCGCCTCGACGTCCTTGAGCTCCAGGTAGACCTTCGACAGGGCGGCGGACGTGTCCTCGAGCTCCGACTTCAGGCTCTCGTTCTTCGCCTCGAGCGCCTTCTGCTTCGCGACGGCCGCAGCACGCCGGTCGTCGAGGTCGTCGGCGTGCGCCGCGACGGCCGAACCCGCGAGCAGGGCCGCGCCGACCGCGCCCGCGAGGGCACGGGCGAACCACAGCCGCGCCGTCGGGCGGGGCCGCGGGCGCGCGGCCGGTCGGGGAGACGTCATCAGGCTTCGCATCTCACACCCTCGTGTAGCGCCGCAGGGTCAGGACGCTCGCCAGTGCCGCCAGCACGACGGCGATCGCGAGCAGGACAGGCGCGATCGTCAGGACGTCGCGCTCCGTGACGTACGGCGCCCAGGTCACCGACCGGGCCAACCAGTCGTCGACGAGGTACTTCACGGCGAGCCACAGGCCGCCGATCGCCAGGCCCGCGCCCAGGAGGGCGGAGATCGCCCCCTCGAGCATGAACGGCAGGTGCACGAACCAGTTGCTCGCCCCCACCAGGCGCATGATCCCCGTCTCGCGACGGCGGCTCATCGCGGACAGGCGGATCGTCGTCGTCGTGAGGAGGACGGCCGCGAGGAGCATGACGGCCGCGAGGCCCGCCGACAGGTAGGACGCGCGGTTCAGCGCGAGGAAGAGCGAGTCGAAGATCCGGCGCTCGTCCTGGACGTACTCGACCCCGGGCCGGCCCGTGACCACGTCCGCGACGACCTGGTACTGCGACGGGTCCTTGAGCTTGATCCGGAACGACGCCTGCATGTCGTCCTTGGTGAGCTGGGTCCCGTTGTACCCGTCGGGGTAGCGGGTCTGGAACTCCTTGAAGGCGTCTGCCTTGGACTCGAACGTCACCTTCTCGACGAGCGGCGCCACGTCCGGCGACTTCATCAGCGCCGACAGCGCGTCGATCTGCTGCTGCGTGGCCTCGCCGCTCGAGCAGCCGGCCTCCGTCGAGCCCTGCGGGCACAGGAAGACCGAGACCTCGACCTTGCCGTACCAGTCGTCCTGCAGCTTGCCGATCTGCATCTGCAGCAGCGCGGCAGCGCCCACGAACGTGAGCGACACGAACGTCACGAGCACCACCGCGACCACCATGGTCACGTTGCGGCGCAGCCCCTGGCCGATCTCCGACAGGACGTACTGGAACCTCACGCGATGCGCTCCGATCCGTAGGCGCCGCGCGACTCGTCGCGCACCACCTCGCCCGTCTTGAGCTCGATGACCCGCTTGCGCAGCTCGTCGACCATCTCGTCGTCGTGGGTGGCCATGACCACCGTGGTGCCGTTGCGGTGGATGCGGTCCAGCAGGCGGGTGATGCCGAGGGACGTCGTGGGGTCGAGGTTCCCGGTCGGCTCGTCGGCCAACAGGATCGGCGGGCGGTTCACCATGGCGCGGGCGATGGCCACGCGCTGCTGCTCGCCACCCGACAGCTCCTCGGGCAGCCGCTTCTCCTTGCCGTCGAGGCCCACGAGCTCCAGGACCTCGGGCACCCGGAGCCGGATCGAGTGCCGCGGCTCGCCGATCACCTGCAGGGCGAACGCCACGTTGTCGAAGACGGTCTTGTTGGGCAGCAGGCGGAAGTCCTGGAACACGACCCCGATCCCCCGCCGCAGCTGCGGGACCTTCCAGCTCGACAGACGCGACAGGTCACGTCCCGCGACGTACACGTGACCGCCGGTCGGGCGCTCCTCGCGCAGGATCAGGTGCAAGAACGTCGACTTGCCGGAGCCTGAGGCACCGACGATGAACACGAACTCGCCGCGCTCGATGTCGACGCTGACCCGGTCGAGCGCCGGACGGGCGCCACGCGCGTACACCTTGGTGACGTCGTCGAAGCGGATCACACCCGATCACCCCTCCCGTGCTGTCGTCGCCGGCGCCCCGCGGCGCGCTTCACCGCGCGCTGCCCGCGCACGGCGGCTTCGACACTAAGCACGGCCCCGAGCCCGCCCGACGGCGACACGCCGGGGCGGCGCTTGCCTGAACGGCGGCTGGACGGCGGTCAGGAGGCCTGCGACGCACCCCGGCGCCAGCGGATCCCGGCCTCGATGAAGTCGTCGATGTCGCCGTCGAACACGGCAGACGGGTTCCCGACCTCGTGCTCCGTCCGCAGGTCCTTGACCATCTGGTACGGCTGCAGGACGTAGGAACGCATCTGGTCGCCCCAGCTCGCCTTGATGTCGCCCGCGAGCTCCTTCTTCTTCGCGGCCTCCTCCTGCTGGCGGACCAGCAGGAGGCGCGACTGGAGCACGCGGAGCGCGGCGGCGCGGTTCTGGATCTGCGACTTCTCGTTCTGCATCGACACGACGATCCCGGTCGGGATGTGGGTCATCCGGACCGCGGAGTCCGTGGTGTTGACGGACTGCCCGCCGGGTCCCGACGAGCGGAACACGTCGACCTTGATCTCCGACTCGGGGATCTCGATGCTGTCCGTCTGCTCGATCAGCGGGATGACCTCGACCGCGGCGAACGACGTCTGCCGACGGCCCTGGTTGTCGAACGGCGAGATGCGGACCAGGCGGTGGGTGCCGGCCTCGACGGACAGGTTGCCGTACGCGTACGGCGCCTTGACCTCGAACGTCGCCGACTTCAGGCCGGCCTCCTCCGCGTAGGAGGTGTCGAGGACCTGGGTGCCGTAGCCGTGGCGCTCCGCCCAGCGCAGGTACATGCGCAGCAGCATCTCCGCGAAGTCCGCGGCGTCGACGCCGCCCGCGCCGGCGCGGATCGTGACGACGGCCTCGCGGGCGTCGTACTCGCCGTTCAGCAGCGTCCGGACCTCGAGCACATCGAGGTCCTTGCGGATGGCGGCGAGCTCGCCCTCCGCCTCGGCAAGGGTTTCCGCGTCCCCGCCGTCCTCGGTCCCCATCTCGACGAGCGTCTCGAGGTCGTCGATCCGGCTCGCCATGTTCGTGACGCGGTCCAGCTCGGCCTGCGTCTGCGACAGCGCAGTCGTGACCTTCTGGGCGGCCTCGGGGTCGTCCCACAGGTCGGGGGCCGCGGCCTGCTCGGACAGCTCGGCGACCTTCTTCTCGAGCGCCGCGGGGTCGCTCACCGACTCGATCGACTCGAGGGTGGTACGGAGGGCCCTGATCTCAGCCGGGAAGTCGATGGTCGCCACGAGGTTCTACCCTACGCGACCACGAGATGCGGACGGGCCGCCCTCCCCACGCACGAGAGACGGCCCGTCCACCCCTCGTGGGGGCGGTGCGTCGGTCAGTTGCTGGGCGCGATCGACACGATCCGCCACTGCGAACCGCCCTGGTCGTCCGGCGTCACGTTGACGAGCCACTCGTCGTACGTGACGGACGACGGGTCCTTGCCCGCGTCCTCGATCTGCTTCTTCGCCTCGGCAGACATCCCGGTCTGCTTCTCGACGAACGCGACGACGTCCTTCTCGTCCTTCGACACGTTGAGGCTCACCTGGCCGTGGTACGCGGTGACCTTCGCGTTGGGGAACTTGTCCGCGATCGCGTCGCTCAGCTCCTGCGCCTTCACGTCGGCGGGGCGCTGGGTCGCACTCTCGGTGGACGCGGCGGAGGTCGTGGTCGACGACGAGGACGAGGAGTCGTCGTCGGAGCTGCACGCCGCGGCGCCGAACCCGATCAGGGCGGCGAGGGGCAGTGCGATGAGGGCTGTCTTCTTCATGGGAACGGGCTCCTTCGTCAGTTGCGTATGCGATCTCGTCACGTCACCGCCGACATCCGACGCCCTCAGGAACCGCACAGCACGACGCAGCCGCACACGCCACCGACGCGTCAGCTCTGGGGACAGCTCTGCAGGACGAGGTGCGGGCCGCGCGACGTTGCGACCATCCGGCGCGGTGCGGCTGCACTGGCCCCGGTGAACTGCCGGGCCAACGACGTCGGACCGCCGACGCCGGGCCGCACCCTCGAACGGGATGCCAGGACCAAGTTAACACCGCGTTCACATACGGCTCGCACCGAATATCCGGGTCCGGTCGGTATCGACGGTCGGGAGCGCGCGTCAGTCCGCGCGGGCGCGGGCGTCCGCGGTCACCACGACGCCACCGGAGGACGCCGCGGTCGCCCACGTCAGCAGAGTCGGGCGGACGCGCGCCCGCAGGACGACCTCCGCGGTCCGGCCGTCCGGCGTCGGCGCGTCGACGACCCGGACCTCCTGGTATCCGTCGAACAGCTCGGGCGAGTCCGCGAGGACCGCGTCGACCGCAGCCTGGACGTCCGCGTCCGAGATCACGACCTGCGGGGTCACCCCGGCGTCGAGCTGGTCGAAGTACCGGCCACGGTCGAGCCGGTCGGCGGCATCGAGCGCGATCTGGTCGGCAGCGTCGTACAGGCGCTTGCGCTCCAGGTGGACCGACGACGCCGACGCGACCGCGAAGACCAGCGCGAGCGCGAGCACCACGACGCCGATCGTGAGCAGCATGATCTGACCGGACTCCCGGTCCTCCCCGCGGTTCACGGCCACCCCGACAGGTCCGCGTAGCGCGGGAAGGTGCCGTGCGCGGTCGCCTCGACGGGCACCGCGAGCGGCACGTGGGCGCGCACGAACGCCGGCACCAGCGGCAGCGCCACTGGTCCTCGACGTCGGTGCGAGCGGCCGATGGTTCCCTGCGGCGCTCGCAGGGCGGGTACGACACTCACACAGGACGTGGTCTGTGTGGAAGTTGCTTCCGAACGCTGGTGACCTGGTCAGGTGGCTTCAGCGCATGGACGACGGACAGCGGGCCATCCTGGAAAAGTTGGAGGCCATGTCCAAGGACTACGTGCAGCGCACCGAGTGGGACCAGTACCGGACAGACCAGGAGCGCCGAACCACGTGGCGGGAGAAGCGTCAGGACGGCCCAGGAGACCCGACGCATCCCGTGGACGGCCGTGGTGTCAGATCTCGCTGCTCTTATTGCGCTTGCGGTCTCGCTTCACATCATCGGCTGACGCCAGGTCCGCCTTCATCGCCGTCAGAATGTTCCGGCGCTCGCTAATCACGTTGCTGGACCGGACCTGAATCGACGAAGCCCATAGGACGACGCTGGTCTTGCCGCGGTCCGGCAGTGTGGAGCGGCGGAGCATTTGGTTCACCGCTTTATCAACTTCCTTCGAGCCAAGCAGGGACACCATGCCCGCGGTGTCAAGAGTCTGGACAAAGGTATCCTGAAGGTGATCCGCCGCTTCAACAAAGGCACCTGACGGTTCCTTTTGTGTGCTGGACGCCAACATCATGAGACCGCGTGGTTCAGACTGAAGCGCACTGCTAACCGCGCTGAGAGCTATAGCGTACTGGCTTGTCGCTGCTAGCAGCGCACCATACGCCGCCTTGCGCTCTTCACGCTCTCTATCTGCCTTGTCGCGTTCGTAGCGTCGGTCCTCAAGGTATGCCTGACCGAGTGACCCAAGAACCGCACCGACGATCACACCGACGATGGACCACAACGCCGCCATAGCTACTTGTCGACTCTCTTGTCGGAGAGGCCGACACCCGCGCGCAACGTGGTCATCACTTCAACTGATAGATTGCGCGCCTTCCTTGCGTACTCCCGGCGCTTCTCCAAGCCCCCTTCGTCATCGCGGAGATTTCCCGCATAGACCTGGACCATGAAGGCGTCGGATGAGACAAGACCCGCGGAGAGCCGTATATCCGTTGGGATGTAGAGAGCATGGCCCTCTAGAGCGTCGTCGATTGCCCGAACAGCCGCTTCCAGCAATTCCAGTTGCCTTTCACCATAATTGCCCAACGTAGTACCCTCGACTCCCATTGCAAAATAGCCCAACGGGCTGGCGACACTGGTCAGTGCTCCAGCAAGCCTCTCGTACGCGACCCGTTGATCGTCCCGTAGCCGCCGCGCCAAATCGAGTTCGAGGTCATGGGCATGCCGACGGTCCTCGGCCTCTATAGCTGCGGCTGCCCGTCGATCCTCCGCAGCAATCGCATTCGATGCGCGGACGTTCTCCGCGTGAATCGCGCTCTGGGCACGGGCGTTCTCGGCGTTGATCGCGTTGACCCCGCTTCGCCACACCGTGAGAATCACGCCGACCAAAGCAAGGAGGGGGGCGAGGATCGACACGGCAACAGCTGGCGTGAGCCAGTTGTACCAGGGACCGTGCGAGGCGGCAACGAGAATCATGGAAGCACCTTAGTGGCGACCGCTGACGGGCGATGGCTCCCAGACCTTCGACTGGCTCTTCGCCATCCACTCCCGGACGCGCCGATGCCTGGCCCGTCGGGGCCAAAGCAGGACACCCGGGATATGGCACGAGCTCGCCCGCCGGGGGTAATGCCGCATCGACCGGACCACGCCTAGGCGGCGATCCGAAGCTCTCGACTCTCGGGCCGCTGAAGGTCGTCATCGGCCTCCCGGACGGCCGGATCGACGTTGTCCTGGTAGGCGCCGAAGACCGTACCGACGATGAGCAAGATGAGCAGAGCAACGTACAGCGCAAGGCCGACCGACAGGCCGCTCCAGACACGCTCTGGCGGAATCTCAACCTTCGCCAACACACTCGTCCCGGTCGCGAGACAACAGGCCACCACGCCCACAAGCGCATGGGCCGCAGTGGCATCGACGGCGCGCCGAGCGGGCGCCTCGGAGACCGGGCGATCCGACGCACGGTCATCGAGACGGGTTCGCCAGCCAGCGATCTGCGCGAACACCGCGATTAGAACGCCGGTCAGGAGCGAGAAAGCCGCAATGAGGGTGTCCGCGACACTTCGAACACCCCAACTCTGCCAGATCGCAACACCCGCCGCCATCACCGGTGCTCCGTATAGCACCGCGCGTGTCACCCACCGCGGCGCTCCGCCACTGTGGTTCTGGAGGTTGCTCAACCCCTGCCAGTGACGGGCGAAGAGCTCGACGAGCGCTCGCAGCATAAGGCCTCCTCCCGACTCAGATCGTTATATCAGTGCCATCCGACAGAGTCCCGGCCAGCCCGAGCCGCACCCCGTCGATCCATGCATCGTCCGCCGGCTGAACATCTGCAGCCAGTGGATAAGTGAAGAGCGCCCGGATCGAATCGGGCCGGATCGTCTTGGATCTGCCGTCTTCTGTCACACGGATCGATGCATCGTCAAACCGAAGGCCGCCGGCGTCGAGCGTCTCAGGATCATATCCGGCAATCCGCTCGATACGGACGACGTAGTCAGAGTCACTCGCACGCTCCGTCCAGCCCAGTGCCACGTTGATGATGCCGTCAAGTGCGTACTTTCCCTCGACGTTGTAGGTAAGAGCGTTATTCACGTGGCTTGGCGGTAGAACTCGAGGTTGACGATCATGTGGATCACGCTTGGTAGTTCGGTCAGGCGTCCGCGGTAGCCGGCGGACAGGGTCTTCCACTGTTTGAGCAGCGCGATGGTGCGTTCGACCGGGGCGCGCAGGGACGAGATGTGACGGTTGTGCTCGCGGTCCGCGTCGGTGCGGGGCGCGCCCCTGGTCTTGCGGCGCGGGGTCAGGCGGGTGTGCTTGACGTAGGCGGTGTCGGCCAGGACCGCGACCGTGCGGCGCGTGCGGGCGGCGGTGATCTGTTCGGCCCAGCCGACCTCGTCCAGGGCGCGGGAGTCGTGCCGTGATCCGGGCACGGGGGCCGAGACGTCGGCCAGGGTGCCGTCGAAGAACGCGGCGACCTGGACGCCGAGGGCCTGCTTGCGGTGCTTCGCGTTGAAGTTGGTCGTGCCGGTGCCGGCCCTGTTTCCGGTAGGGATCGGGGTGCCGTCGATCAAGACCGTGCCGCGTTCGAGGGCGTCGCGCAGGTGTCGACGGTCCATCGCGGTGACCTGCCCGATGATCGGCATCAGGTACCGCCAGATCCGCGAGACGGTGGGCTGGGCGATCCCGAACAGGTCCCCGGTCAGCTGTTGGGCCAGGTTGTGACGCACCTTGATCAGGATCATCGTGACGGCGCGTCCGAACCCGAGCTCGAACTCGTACCGCTCGGGTCGGGGTCGGCCGGTGTGGACCTGCCAGGCGCGGGCGATCAGCTCGGTCGTCTGGGCGGGGGTCAGCCCGCACGTAGAGTGGTAGCGCATCGGTCCTTCGTTCGTGCTCGATCCTGGCGTAGACAACCTGGATCAAACCGGACGCGAGGACCGTTGCGCTACTTGCCTGAACTTGACCCTGACCAGCACCGACGCAGGTCAGGCGCCAGCAGCCACACGACCCGACCACAGCCGCTGAATAACGCTCTAAGCTTCGCCTTTACTCCTGCACCACGTCCAGGCTCAGCCGGCCGCTTCTGGGTCAGCTCGGCCTGAACCTTCTCGGCGTTCTTGAGCATCGCGATGATCCGCGCCCTGTCGGCGACCTGCTTCCACTTCAGCCGGAACCACGCGTTCTTGTCCCGCTGGTACGACGCGTAACCAAGCCAGGGCAGGAGCATCACATCAGGGCAAGTTGTCCCGATGGCCTCAACAGCGATCCGCCCAACCTTCCCATGTTCGGGCAGAAAAAACATGGCGCGGTACTCATGGACCGCCGCTGCGTCATGGAGATCGATCGATCCTGATGGGCCAATGGCCTCGCCATACTCTCCATATCGTCCAAACTTGAACTTTAGAAACAGACGGCGTCTGTCAAGCTCGCGAGCCTCCACTATCTGCATCTGAGGCGTCCGAAGATCGGGGAATGGCGCGGTTTCCCACTCCTCAGGATGCTGCAACTTGGGGATGTCGGTCAACAAGCCCCGAGCGCCGAGGTCCGCGGTGAGCGCGACCAAGACATCAATGAGGTGCTCTTGCGGCGCCAACGGGCCGTCAATCTCGAGGTGCGCCCGTCCTGTCGCACCCTGGGTAGCCCAAAGCTCATACACGCGAAACCCGTACATGTCCCCCCTGCTCGTCGTCGAAGCGTCTGACGCCGGAACGTAGCAGGGGCAACCAAGTTGCGCCATAGCCAGGAGGGCAATTTCACCCGAGTGCCACTCCGACATGAGCTGACACACTCGCTGTCTTCAGCCTGCACGCCCTGCACCGTCGCCGCCCGTCCGCGAATCGGTACGTATTCTCGGGCGTGTACTCGTGACCGTGGGGGCAGTGGGTCTTCGCGCGCTGGTGCTCGCCACCTGTCCGCGCCTCGGTCGACCCGTGCCGCCAGACACGAAGGTAGTGAGCATGGCACATCCCCTTCGCCGCCGCGCGCGTGTCACACCCGTCCACGCTGCACACCACTGGGGTCCTCGCATCCCATCCGCGAACGTGCTCCCGGATCCGATCGGCCTGCTCGTCCGTCAAACTCCATGCCGGGCCGCCGCGTTTCCATCCCCAGGTGCGCGCGAGTCGTGCGATCCGGTGTTCGCGAACGCCCAGCTCCTCCGTCAGCTGCCGCACCGTCCACACAGTGAGCAAGCATGTCACAGGTCGCGCGTCGGCAGTTTGGCGACCTATCAAGCGCCTGCCACAACCGTCGTCGCGTACCCCGTCGTCGCGCGAGGAGCTGGCTCGACAAGACCAACGCCGTCGAACGAAGGATCAGCGAAAGCTCACCCCCGGCGGTTTGGCTTCGTCGACCGGCGTGTGTAAGGAGCTCCCACATGGTCGCTCCAAGGGGCGCACGTTGCTGCGTTGCTTGGACCTGCACGGCGACGGTCGCCCTGAGGGCGTGCTCGTCTGGCACCCCAGAGCTGCGCCCACGGCTACCGTGATTGGCACGGTCATATCGACTTTATGTTCCAAGGCGCACTCGACCGAGCGCGTCCGCTACTCGGTAACGACTTGGCGGCATGTGGGGCCAGGTAAGTGACCTGATCGGCACTGCCCGGACGTCATCGGTACTTCGAAAGCCACAACCAGCAAGCGGTTCGCAACTACTTCGCGCGGCCCCGAGACTACGCGAGGCCCTTGATGTATTCCACGCGACCCGCGATGGCGGCGGTCAGATTCTTCGTCGAAACCTCTTCCAGCGGCTCGGAGTGGATCCCCTTGCCTTTCTCGGCAGAAATGAGGCAGGCCGCGTCGTAGAGCCGCTCCTTAACCAGCCGGTCGAACAGGATCGCGTAGCGGTCTGTGTAAGACGTATCGCGGAAGCGCTCATCGACCGGAAAGATCGGCACGCCGCGGTCCCGGACAGACTCCAGCGATCCTTGTGACCGCTCCAGAACCATGATGAAGCCGAGCCACGGCCTCACGCGGCCGAGGTGCCCAGCCTCGTATGCGCGCCAAAGGTCCACCGCGTTGCCGATGGCTTCCTCGGTCCGGTTGTTAAAGTTGTTGCCGAACGAGCCGGATTGCGACTTGCACTCAATTGCCGCGATCAGGGTGTCGCCGTAGGTCACGACGATGTCCCAGTTCTTCGCGCGCCGATACCAGCCGGGAAGCGTGAGGACGCCCGTGGAGCGCACCTTCGCACCAATCTGCAGGAGCGGTTCGAACTGCTCAGCAACTAGCTCCTGAAGCGGATCGAGGTGTTTTCCCCCCGTGGTCGATCCCCGTGTGCCGGCGTCGATCCTGCCGGATTCGATCTGCTTCTGTGTTTGCAGGTCGCGTCCCGCCCATAATGCGCGGATCGCAGCGTCATAGTCCTCAAAGGTCGTCATGGTCACTCTTCCGTGTCGGACGAAGTCAGGACGTCGTACGCGGCCGGGTCGATCCCGTATGCCTCGGCGGCGGCCACCGTGGCTGCGTCGACGTCGCGGTCGGCAAACGCTGTGCGCAGCCGTCCGGCGAGATCGTCGGAAATCGATTCCGGGCCAGGGACACGGATCTTCTTGAGGTACTGCGCCTGGAAGCGCAGCGTCCCACCACGCATGCGAACGCAGTAGGCCTCGATGAAGGCTTGCGCGACGCGGGAGAGCAGCAGGCCCCCGAGCACCTCCATGTCCCAGGTCGTCGACACGACGTAGTACAGGTTGTGGTGCGGGTAGAAGCCCCCCGGCTCCAGGACGGGGTGGATGTGGGCCTTCATGTCCTGAAGCAGCAGTTTCGGCTGGGCGGTCAGGTCGGCGTGAACCTTGTCTATTGTGCGGTGCCACCGGTTGGGGTTGTTGCGGGCGACAAAGCGCTGCTTGAGCTCCGGGTGACCGGCGAAGTGCTCCGCCATACGCGGGTAGTCGGCTAGATCGACGAGGTTTCCGTCGACATCCCACGGATTGACCAGGTAGTTGCCCTGCCAGTCGAAGGTTCCCGACATAAGGTCCCTGCGCATGGCCAGCGGCAGCATCCGGTCGGCCTCAGCGGCCTTCGGGTTCTTGGTCACGTACGCCCTGTCGTTGCCGGTGGCGACTCCGATCGAGACCTTTGTGCCGGTCTCGGGATCGTGGAGCGAACCGAATCGGTCAGTGAGCAGTTCCACGAGGGCCAGGCGCGCTGGCGACCCGGTCGGCCACAGATCGTCGCCCGCGAACCAATGGGGCAACCTGTGGGCCTGGACGCCGACGTCGGTAAAGTCCGTTAGCGACTCGTCGCCCGACCACTTGACCAGCGCGGAGGCCGAGCTCTTGCTGAACTCGGCAGTCGTGTCAGCGACGACTGCGGAGCCCTGGCGACGGTTGGCCAGCACCGTGATCGCCGGGTAGGCGGACACCTCGGACTCGAAAGCGTCGACGTCGTGCATGGTCCAGACGTGCTCGACCGCATAACGCTCGGCGACGAGACCGCGCAGCCCCGCCCCGTACTGGTTGCGCATCCACCTATCGGCGCAGATGAAGCCAACCCGCCCTCCGGGCTTTAGCATCGCCAGGCTGCGCTCGATGAAACCGACGTAGATGTCGCCTCTACCCTTCATGGACGACCATGTGGCCCGGTAGGTCGCTGCCGTGTCATCATCGAGGTCGTCGTAGCGGATGTACGGAGGGTTACCGATGGCCACGTCCGCTGTCCGGTCCTCCACCTGATCGAGCAGGAAGTCTGCGTGCCGCACCCACGTGCGAGCGAGGTTCGCAGCAGAGCGATCGCTCATCCCAGCGTCAACCAGGAGCCGACGGCACAGCTCGCGAGAGGCTGCGATGTGGCTTGCCTGCAGCTCGTAGGCCCGCACTGCATCGGTGAGTGAGGCAAGCACGCGGCCGTGAGCTTGCGCCGATTCAATGAGGCGCTCGACAGCGGGCCCGAGGAACGCGCCCGACCCACAGGACGGCTCCAGCAGATGCATCGTGCCGAGGTCGCGGTCAACGGTGTATCCGGTGAGGTCAAGGAGGGTCTCAACGACCCAGCGGCGTGTGAAGACTTCTCCGTACTCGATAGGCACCCGCTCACCCTAGTGCTGGCATCAGACAGGGGTGACACGCTGCTCCGCGGGCGTTCGAGGGGCACACTGCATGGCATGAGCACGGACACAGAGGTCGGCCCGGACGCCTTCGCCCGCGAGGGCTTTGACCTTCAGGTGCGCATCACCGGCATCGATCGCACCGAGGCCGACGCCGACGTCTTCCTTCGGACGTTCTCTGCCGTCGTCGACGCCTGCAGCCCGTTGCAGATGGTTGAGATCGGTATGGTCCGCGGCTGGATCGGCTGGGGCGCGCTCGACGAGGACGTCCAAGACGCTGCCGATGCCATCAGTTCGGACGCCGAGGCACTGGGGGCCACTGCCGCCCAGATCATCGGCGCCCATCCCGAGCAGTGGGTCGACTCCGTTGTGCTCGTCGACCGGATGCACCTTGAGCCGCGGTGGCGGCATCAGCGCCTCAGCGGGCGGATTCTGGCGGATCTCATCGACCTGCTTCGCCTCGGTCGCGACTCCACAGTCCTCGTCCTCCAGCCCGAGCCCCAGAAGCCGTCCGGAGGGCCGTACGACGACGGGGCCAAACGGGACGCGGCACTGCACTCGCTACGCCGCAGCTACGCAAATTCCGGCCTTGAGGCCTGGCGCGATGGCGACGTGTGGTGGTGGCCCTGGGAGCCCACAACTACTGCGTGACCGACCACCTCCTCGACCTCCCGGTCGTCGACGTACGGTCGGAGCGGGCCGAAGCCGGCGACGACGTCGAGTACCCGCTGGGCGACCCCGCGGGTCGCCCAGCGCCGGGACGAAGCCCTGCGCGATGGGCTCGTCATTGTCGCTCAGCGCGTCGGCGACGAGCTGCCGTGTAGCCGCCGCGTCGCCCGTGGGGGCGATGCGCCGGCAGCGCACGAGCTCGCGCATCTCGCGCGGTCGGTCCCGCCGTTCACTCGACCGTTCGAGGAATCTCAAGTGATTCTCTCTTCCTGCTTCCTTGGCCTCTGCCCTGAAGGTTCAGGGTCTGACGTGGCCTCCACGGGCGTTTTGGGTCTCCGGGGAACTGCCCGGCGACCGTGAGTCTTGTGTGTCAGGCGGCGAGTCGTAGGAGGTTGAGGGCGGCTGTGTGGTCGCGGTCGTGGGCAGTCCCGCACGGGCAGGTCCAGGTCCGGTCGGCCAGTGTGAGACCGGGATGGACGTGCCCGCAGGCGTAGCAGGTGCGGGTGGAGGGGTACCACCGGTCCGCGACGATTACCTTCGACCCGTACCACTTGGCCTTGTACTCAAGCTGCCGGCGAAACTCGGCCCACCCGGCGTCGGCGATGTGCCGGGCCAGTCGCCGGTTACGGACCATGCCCGCGACCGACAGGTCCTCGATCACGAGCACTGAGTTGGTTCTCGTCAGTGTCGTGGTGAGCTTGTGCAGAAAGTCGGCCCTGGCGTGGGCTACGTCCAGATGGACGCGCGCAACCGTGCGGGCAGCCTTGGCGCGGTTCGCGGAGCCATTCCGTTTGCGTGCCAGGGCCTTGTTCGCCCGTCGCAGCCGGCGGAGCTCGCGCCCGAGGTGGCGCGGGTTCGCGACCTTGGTCACCTTCCCGTCACCGTCGGCGACCGTGGCGAACGTCTTGATCCCAAGGTCGATCCCGACGACCGCGGCGCCCGTGGGTACAGCCCGGCGAGTGTTGAGGTCGGCGCGGTCGACCTCCACCTGGAAGGAGAGCCACCACCGCCCGGCCCGGCGCTCGAACCGTGAACCCAGAACCCGGGCCCGCCCGTCGGCGATCCGATCGGTCAACCAGCCCATATCCTCGCGCACAGCGACCTTCCCGACTGTGGGCACGTGCACCGACCGCGCGGTGGCGGGGTAGGCGGTGCGGGCGTCGAACCGGCAGGTCGCGCCATCCTTACGCCGCCTGAACCTGGGGAACCCGACGCGCCGACCCTTCCGGGCGCCGGCCTTTGACTTAGCCCAGTTCGACAACGCCGACGCCAACGCCCGGCACGCTTCCTTCGGAACCCGTGAGGACAAACCCTCGCCGGTGAACCACGGGTAGACCTGGGCGTGTGTCCGGCGCCAGTACTTCTCCAGCTCGGGCGCCGACCATGAGGCCGCGGGCGTTAGTTCACCTTCCGCCAGCCCGTAGGTGCGCTCAGCGGCCCGCTGCCCCATCACAGCTTTGACGTGGGCCAGGCAGTGATTGAAGACAACCCGGTGTAGGCCAGCGTGCTGCGCTAGGCGGTCCGCCTGAACAGGATTGGGCGCAAGCTCGACTCGGAACCCCTGCAACGTCACAAGGTCACCCTCCCACTCGGCACCGACACCGCTGCGAACAGCGCTGCCACCCTCGAATCCGCACGTCGGCGCGCAAACCAGCACCCACACAATCGGTGCAAACCGTTACGATCCATCTGTTGTCCACGATGCGAGATCAGATGGGGTCAGCGAGCGGAGTTGTCTGGAGGGGTTCCGGGGAGGAGCGCACGAGCCGCCGCGAGGCCTTCGCGGGTCGCGCGGACCGCGTCGAGCGTGCGGGAGTCGCGCGCTCCCCCGACGACGGCGCACGGAACCCCGAGGCGGTCCAGCTCGCCCGCCAGGCCGGTGACGGCCTCCTGGCCGGCGCACACGACGACGGTGTCGGCGGGGACCTCGCGAGCCGCGCCGTCGGCGTCCACGATCTCGAGCGAGCCTGGCCGGATTCGCGTGTACGAAACGCCGGTCAACATCTGTACACCGGCGTGCCGGAGAGCTCCGAGCACGACCCATCGCGACGTCACGCCGATGCCGGTCCCGATCTTCCCGGACCGGCGCAGCACGGTGACCTGGCCGCCGGGCCGGGGCTGCGCCGTCGGGAACCGGGCGGGCGGCGGAGCGGCCCAGCGCTGGCCGTGTCCGGCGCCGACGAGTGCCATGTCGAGCTCGAGCCCGAACCGGTCGGCGAACCGCGCGGCGCGCGCCGCCTCGTCGTGCTCCTCGACGAGGAACGTCGCGACGTCGACGCCGACACCTCCCCCGCCGATGATCGCGACGCTCCCGGCGGGCATGCCGTCGCGCAGGGCGGTCTCGTAGTCGACGACGTGCGGCAGGTCAGCGCCGGGCAGCCCGCCAGGCCCGGCGTCGAGCCGACGCGGTCGGACCCCGGTGGCGACCACGACGCCGTCGAACCCGACCAGGTCCTCGACCCGCGCCCGCACCCCGAGCCGCACGTCGGCCCCGAGCTCGTCGAGCTCGGCGGTCAGCCCCGCGACCGCCGCGGCGTAGTCCTCCTTGCCGGGCACGCGCGCGGCGAGCTCGAGCTGCCCGCCGAGCACCTCCCGCGCCTCGAACACCGTCACGGGATGCCCGCGACGCGCGACGTCGACGGCGGCAGCCAGCCCGGCGGGCCCGCCCCCGACGACGGCGAGCCCCCGTCCGACCTCCGCACCCCGCCGAGCAAGCGGGTTCCGCACCGACCAAGCTTGATTCCCCCGCTTGCTCGGCGCAGAACCCGCTTGCTCGGCGAAGGTGGATGCGCCGTCGGCAGGCAACGGAAGCTCCACCTCACGTCCGGCCCGGGGATTGACGAGGCACGACACGCGCTCCCCGACGAGCGACCGGTCGATGCACGCCTGGTCGCAGCCGAGGCAGGTGGTGACGAGGTCGAACCGGCCGGCGAGGGACTTGGCGACGACGGCGGGGTCGGCGAGGAAGGGCCGGGCGAGCGCGACGGCGTCGACGGTGCCGCGGGCGAGGACGGTCTCGACGTCGCGCAGGTCGGTGAAGCGGTTGCTGGCGATGACGGGGACGTCGGGCCGGGCGCTGGTCCGGACGGCGGCGGCGACGCGTTCGGCTACGGGGATCCAGGCGCCGTGCGGGACGG
Source organism: Luteimicrobium xylanilyticum (assembly GCF_009429125.1). Taxonomy (GTDB): domain Bacteria; phylum Actinomycetota; class Actinomycetes; order Actinomycetales; family Cellulomonadaceae; genus Luteimicrobium; species Luteimicrobium xylanilyticum. The sequence continues at coordinate 1,396,628 of NZ_CP045529.1, read as the reverse complement.
CGGACTGGACGGTGGGGACGGTGGACTCGTGCCAGCCCACCCCGACGTTGACGGCGTCGGCGAGCGGCTCGTCCGGGGTCCCGACGAGCTCACGCACGAGCGCAGCGACGTCGTCGGGCGTCGAGGATCCGGGCATGAGGTCGTCGCCCGACACCCGGACGAGCACGGGGACGCCCGGCCCGACGGCGGCGCGCACGGCCCGCACGACGGCGAGGGGGAACGCCCGGCGACGGACCGGATCCCCGCCCCACGCGTCGTCGCGCAGGTTCGTCAGGGGCGAGCAGAACTGGTTGAGTAGGTACCCCTCGGACGCCATCACCTCGACCGCGTCGAACCCGGCGGCGACGGCCACGCGGGCGGCGTCGGCGAAGTGCTCGACGGTCGCGAGCACGTCGTCGTGGGTGAGCTCGCGGGGTACGGCTCCGCGTGCCGCCCGCCAGGGCACGGGCGACGGTGCGACCGCCTCCGCGGGCTCCCCGGACTCCCCCACGACCTCGGAGAACAGCGCGTACCGCCCCGCGTGGAAGAGCTGGGCGGCGATGCGCCCGCCCGCCTCGTGGACCGCGGCGGTCACCTCCGCCAGCGCCTCGCCGACGCCGGGCGCGGTGAGGACCGCGTAGTCCGCTCCCCCGCGCCCCGGCCCGTCGACCGCGAGCCCGCCCGTGACGACGAGCGCCGCGCCGCCCTCGACGCGCTCGCGGTAGAACGCGGCGAGGGCCCGCGAGTCGGGCACGGCCGACCAGGCGCCCGGCACGGCGACGCCCGCCGCCTCGAGCCCGGTGTGCATGGAGCCGAGGAGCACGCGGTGCGGCAGCTCGAGGGTCCCGAGCCGCCACGGTCGACGGGTCAGCGCAAGCGGGTCGGCGCTCACGCCTGCTCGGGCGCGGCGGTGCCGTGGGCGTCGAGCGCGTCGTCGGCGCCGAACACGGCGGCCCGCAGGTCGCCGGTCGTGTCGGCCCAGAACGGCGGCGCGACGACCGTGAGCCCGCCGTCGACGGACAGCACCTGCCCGGTGATGTACCCCGCCTTGTCCGACAGGAAGAAGTCGACGGCGTCGGCCATGTCCTCCGCGGTGCCGGGGCGCTGGAGCGGCAGCTTCTCGAGGACCGACTCCATGGGCGCCATGCCGGGGACGCGCTCGTAGAAGTACTCGAGCGAGTCGGTGTCGATGAGCCCGCCGTTGACCGCGTTCACGGTGATGCCGCGCGGCCCGAACTCGGTCGCCATGTAGGTGACGTACGACTCGGCCATGGCCTTGGCGGCGCCCAGCGCGGCGTAGGTCGGGAACGCACGCAGCGAGCCGTAGCTCGACAGGTACACGATCCGACCGCCGCCCGTCATGAGCTCCGCGGCGCGCTGCGCACCGAGCACGAACGAGCGGACGTTCATCGCGTACGACCGGTCGAGATGGTGCAGCTTGAGCGCCGCGACGGGCTTGAACGCGGACGCGGCGGCGTTCGCGACGAAGTGGTCGATCCGCCCGTAGCGCTCGCGGACCGCGTCGAAGAGCGCGTCGATGTCGTCGGGCGACTCCATGTCGGCGCGGACGACGAGGCCGTCCGCCCCGGCGGCGCGCACCTCGGCGAGGGTCTTCTCGGCGAGGTCCTCGTTGGTCTTGTAGTTGACGACGACGTCGACGCCGCGCTGCGCCAGCTTGAGCGCGAGCACCTTGCCGATGCCGCGGGACGCGCCGGTGACGACGGCGACGGGCGCCGAGTTCGGGGTGGTCATGCCTGGTGTTCTCCCTCGGGTGGGCGGGTGCGGGTGCTCAGAAGCCGGCGGTGCCGTCGAGGACGGCCCGCGCGACGACGAGCTTCTGGATCTCGTTCGTGCCTTCCTCGAACCGCTGCGCGCGGGCGTCGCGGTACACGCGCTCGATGGCGTTGCGGTGCCAGTAGCCCTGGCCGCCGTGGATCTGCAGGGCCTTGTCCGTGACGCGGGCGAGCATGTCGACGGCGACCATCTTGGACGCGCTCGACAGGGCGCCAGCGTCGGGGGCGCCGTCCTCGTACGCGCGGGCGGCCTGCAGGACGAGCGCCCGCGCGGCGGCGATGTCGGCGTAGTTCTCGGCCAGGTAGAACTGCACGGCCTGCCGGTCGCGCAGCTTCTTGCCGAAGGTCTCGCGCCGGTTCGCGTACTCGATCGCGAGCTCCTGGGCACGCTCGGCGAGCCCGACGCAGCTCATCGCGACCGACACGCGCGACGGCAGCAGGAACCCACCGAGCGCGACCTCGAGGCCCTGCCCCTCGTCACCGAGGCGCGTGGACACGGGCACGGGCACGTCGCGGAACCGGAGGATCGCGTGGTCGGTGCCTCGCACGCCCATCGTCTCGGAGTCGTCGACCACCTCGACGCCCGGGAGACCGTCGTTCGGCACGAGGAGCGCGACCGTGCCCTCGTGCCCGCGCGTGCCCTCGAGCCGGGCGGCGAGCAGCCAGTAGTCGCACTTCACGCCGAACGTGATGAGGTGCTTCTCGCCGTTCAGGTAGTACGTGTCGCCCTCGCGCCGGACCGTGGTCCGCAGGTCCGCACCGGTCCCGGCGGTGGGCTCGGTGAGGGTGAACGCGACGAGCGCGTCGCCGGCCACGGACGGCTTCACGATCTCGTCGAGCTGCTGCGGCGTCGCGTACGGGGCCATGGCGCGCCACGTCCCGTTGATCACGTGCACGAGCATCCTCACCGACGCGTGCGAGCGCGAGACGATCTCCATGAGCTCGAGGTACCGCGGGAACGGGATGCCCCGGCCCCCGAGCGCGGGCGGCGCCGCGAGCGACAGGTACCCGCGCTCGCGAAGCTCGGCGAACAGCTCGGGGGGCACGTCCCCGGTGGCCTCGATGCGCTCGGCCCACTCCTCCCCCGGTCCGGTCACCCATGCGGTGAGCTCGGCCTTGAGGTCCGCGAACGCGGCCTCGTCCAGAGCGGCGGGCTTCTCGACGACGGCGCTCACGCACGTCCTCCTTCGCTCTCGGCTGCGACGAGCGCGGCAGCGCGCTCCCGCAGCACATTCTTCTGGATCTTCCCGACGGCGTTGCGTGGCAGGACGTCGACGTGCTCGAGCCGTTCGGGCCAGTAGTACTTCGACAACCCCGCCGCCTCGAGGAACTTCTGCATCGAGGTGAACCCCAGCCGCTCGCCCGCCCGCGCGGGCACCACGAACGCGCACGCCCGCTCGCCCAGCCGCGCGTCGGGCATGGCGACGATCGCGACGTCCGCGACGTGCGGGTGCTGGTAGAGGAGGTTCTCGACCTCGACGACCGGCACCTTCTCGCCGCCGCGGTTGATGACGTCCTTGACGCGGCCGGTGATGTGGAGGAACCCGTGGTCGTCGACGTGCGCGAGGTCGCCCGTGCGGTACCAGCCGTCGGGCGTGAACACGTCGGCGGTGAGGTCGGGGCGGTCGAGGTAGCCGTCGAACATGGTCGGCGAGTGCAGCTCGTAGTTCCCGTCCGTCCCCGCCGGCAGCTCGCGGCCGTCGTCGTCCACGATCCGGACCCGGATGCCGGGCAACGGGCGCCCGTCGGTGCCCCAGGCGTCCTCGGGCCGGTCGCCGGGTGCCGCGAGCGTGCCGAGGCACGTCTCGGTGGTCCCGAAGGCGCCGAGCATCGCCGAACCGAGCACCTCGCTCGCCCGGCGGGCGAGCGCCCGGGGCACCGCGGCCCCCGTCGGCACGAAGATCCGCAGGGTCGACGGCGCGGGCGCGCCCGCCTCCACGGCGGTGACCAGGTCGGTCAGGAACGGCGTCGCCGCCTGGACGAACGTCGCGCGCCCGGCGTCGTCGCGGGCGCCGAAGACCTGGTCGAGGGCGACCCCCGCGTCCCAGTCGGGCTGGATCACCGCGGCGACCCCGAGCCGCCACGCGAGCAGCATCCCGTAGAGGAAGCCCGTCTGGTGCGCGAGCGGCGACGGGACGTACACCCGGTCGTCGCCCGTCAGGCCGAGGTGGGCGACCTCCATCGACGTCGCGCGAGCGAGCGTCCGGTGCCGGTGCTGGACGCCCTTGGGCTCGCCCGTCGTACCCGAGGTGAACAGGAGCTGGCAGCCGTCGTCGGGGCGCACGGCGCGGCCCGACGACTCGACCCGCTCGGCCGCCGCGCGGCCCACGGATGCGAGCGCCGCGTCGTAGTAACGCCACGTCCACTCCTGCGCCTGACGCGACTCCGCGGCCTCGAGCGGCAGCGGCGGCTCCCCGACGCGAGCGCCCGGGCTGCGGCGCGCCTCGGTGCGCAGCACGACGACGTGCTCGACGGACACGGGACGGCCCACCGCCCGCGCCTCGTCGGCCGCCTCGAGGAGCTCGAGCGGGGGGCGACGGCGGCGGTACGACGTCGGGAGGAAGACGACGCGGGCGCGCGAGCGCTGGAGCGTCATCGACGTCTCGCGCGGCCCGAAGACCGGCATGATCGGCGTCACGACGCCACCGACCTGCATGATCCCGAGCGCGATCGCGACGAACTCGCGCCAGTTCGGGAGCTGCAGCGCCACGGGCTCGCCGTGCTCGACCCCGAGGTCGAGCAACAGCGCGGCGACGTGGTCCGCCTCGTCCTGCAGCTCGCGCCAGGTCGTCGCCACCGGTCCGGCGGCCCCGACCTCGACGACGGCGGTCGCGTCCGGCTGCGTCCGGGCCAGCTCGCGCACGCGGTCGGGCAGGACGAGCGGGCCGTCGTCGGGTGGCGCGGGTGCGCCCAGCGCGCCCGCCTCGGCCTCCGACACGTCGTCCGTCGCCCGGCCCGACGACGCCCACTCGTCGAGCCCGGACGCCGCCTGCGCACTGTCCACGACGGACAGGTCGAGCCCGACCGACGTCATCGCCGTGAGGAACTCCGGGTAGGAGATGCGGTACGCGTGCGGGTAGGTGAGCGTCGAGACGCCTTCCGCGCGGGTCGCCGCGACGGACAGCGCCATGAGGACGCGGTGGTCGTTGAAGGACGACAGCGGCGTCCCGCGCAGGCGCCGGGCGCCGGTCACGTGCAGCTCGTCGCCGCGCACGAGCCCCGCGTCGGCACCGAGCCGGCCGAGCTGGAGCATCGCGCCGACCCGGTCGGACTCCTTGAGCCGGACGTGACCGGCGTTGCGGAACCGGCTCGTCCCCTCGGCGAACGACGCCATCGCGGCCAGCACGGGCAGCAGGTCGGGGATGGGGCCGCAGTCCACGTCCACCGGCGCGAGCGGCGACCCGTCGTGCCGCACCCGCACGAAGCCCGTCTCCCGGTCGCGCTCGAGCGGGACGCCCATCGCGGTCGCGAGATCGAGGAAGTCGGCCTCGGGGTGGTCGGTGTCCGCGGCGCGCGTGGCACGCAGGCCGCGGAGCAGGACGTCGGACGGGTGCGCGGCCGCGGCGGCGATGCCGAACGCCGCAGACCCGATGTCGGGCGGCAGCTCGTACCGCGCGGGCGTCGGGGTCTGGTGCGCGGGGACGTGGAAGGTCAGCCAGTCGTCCGACGGCTCCACGACCAAGCCGAAGTGGCGCATCATCCGCACGGTCAGCTCGACGTACGGCCGCTCGTTGAGCGTGCCGCCCGTGACGTGGATCGTCGTGTCGTGCTCGGCGAACGGCGCCACGAGCAGGAGGCCCGACAGCCACTGCGACAGCGTGCCGGCGATGTGCGTCTCACCGCCCCGCGGCCGGCGCGGCTGGACGGTGATCGGTGGCCGGTCGGCGTCGGACTCGAGCTCGACACCCAGCTCGCGCAGCGCGTCGAGCAGGGCCTTGATGGGCCGGCGCCGGAAGTACTTCATGCCCGTGAGCGTCACGGGCCGGTCCGCGAGCGCCGCGAGGCCCGTCATGAAGTAGAGCGTCGTTCCCGACGACCCGACGTCGAGGATGCCGTCCTCGGCCCGGGACCCGTGGTCCACGAGGTCCCCGGCGCGGCTGGTGGCGTAGGGCCCGCCGTCGACGACGTAGTCGTCGCCCTCGATCTCGATCCGGGTCCCGAGCGCGCGCAGCACCCCGATCGTCCACTCGACCTGGCGCGTGCGCGACACCCCCGTCACGACGCTGCGCCCGGGAGCCAGCGAGGCCAGGACCAGCGCGCGGTGCGCGTGGTACTTCGAGACGGGGACCTCGAGCTCCCCGACCACCGCGTCGTTCGTCCCCGCGACCCGTAGCTGCATCGTCGACACCCTCCGCTCTCACGTGGTGCGGACGTGACGGGCGGCCCGCGTCGGACGCGCGGCGGACGGGCAGGGACGGTTCCCCGTCGTTCGTCGTGGAGGTCTGGCGCGGCGTCGTCGCACGTCCAGCCTGGCTGAGACGGGAGGTTACCCCTCCGTAGGCTTCGGCACCGTAGGTAGCCCGTCAGGCGGGACGCGTGTCGCGGCTGTGGGGTGGCTGCGACACCCCTGATCGAGGGCCGGGAGGCCCGAGATCTCAGGACTCCTGGAACTGACGGCCGACGGTCACGAGCTCCCCGCCCGGCAGGACGACGTACGAGGTGTCGCTGGCCGTCGTCGAGCTGCCGAGGATGTCGTGGACGACGCTGAGCGCGTCCTCGATGTCGATGGCGTAGCCCTCGACGTCGGCGGTCCCGCTCGTCGCGGCGGTCGTCAGCCCGACGACCTCGCCGTCGGAGTCGAGCAGCGCGCCGCCCGAGTCGCCGGACACGACGTCGGCGTCCACCGCGATGACCCCGGTGAGGGTCTCGCCGGACTCGCCGTACTCGGAGGCGGTGGTGATCGTCTGGTCGAGCGCCGAGACGGTGCCGTCCGCGGCCCGGAGCACGCCCGTGCCGCCCGAGTTCCCGACGGCGGTCACGTCGTCCCCGACGGCGAGGTCGTCGTCGGAGTCGATCGTGGCGGTCGTCAGCCCGGAGGCGTCGGCGAGCTTCAGCACGGCGACGTCCGACGTGGTGGACTCCCCGACCAGCGAGGCCGTGTACGTGGTGCCCGTGGAGGTGTCGACGACGCGGATGACCTGGGCGTCCTCGACGACGTGCGCGTTCGTGAGCACCTCGCCGCTCGACGTCAGCACGATGCCGGTGCCCGCCGACTCCGCGCGGCCGTCGTCGAGGAGCGCCTCCACGACGACGACACCCTTCGACTCGGACGACGTCGCGCTGGTCTGCTGCTCGAGCGCGGTGGACGTGCCCGACGCCGTGCCGGAGCCCGTGCCCGTCCCATCGCTCGAGCCCGTCCCGTCGCTCGAGCCCGTGCCGCCCGACGAGCCGGCCGAGCCGCCGTCCTGGCTCGGTCCACCGCCGAAGCCGCCCGACGACCCCTGGCCACCGGTCGAGCCGCCCTCGCCGGACGTCGTGCCGCCGGGCCCGCCCATCGACTGACCACCCGTCCGGCCGCCCGTCTGGCCTGACGCCGACGACCCGCCGGCCGCCTGAGCCGACTGGCCACCGCCGGCGAGCAGTGCGGTCACCCCGGCGCCGCCGAGCGCACCGACGACGAGCGCGCCGGCCACCGAGCCCGCCAGGACGCGTCGCGAGGCGCGTGGACGCGTCGCCTGAGCGCCGACGACCGGCTCGTCCGCGACGGCAGGGACGGTGGCGGCAGGGACAGTGGCGGCAGGGACAGTGGCGGCTCCGGGTCCCGCAGGGCGCGTCGCGTCGGACGCGTCGGCCGCCACGCCCGCGTCGGGAGCGGAGGCGTACGCGTCGGGAGCGGGGGCGTACGCGGCGGGGTCCGGTGCGTACGGGGGCGCAGGAGGGGTCGGCGCCTGCCCGGCCGTCGGGGGCTGCGGGACGGGGCCGACGCCCGCGGCCGTGGGCTCGTGCTGCTGGTCGTTCTCGCGCTCGGTGCTCATCGTGTCCTCCTCGGGTCCCGGCGCCTGCTGGTGCCGTCGACCCCTAGACCACGCCCCCGAGGTGAGCCCGACGTCGGCCGCGCCCCTGCGTCCCCTGTGAGTCCCCTCCCCGCTCCCTGGGAACCTGGGTGCGAGCCGGGAACGCACCGGTCGGTCCGGCCGTCCGCCCGCTCGCTACGCTGCCGCCATGCCCTCCGCTCCCCCGCCCTCGCCGTCCGGCCGCTGGCGCGACGTCGCCCACGCGACCGGCCTCCTCGCCCCCGACGGCGCGGTCGCGTCGACGGTGTTCGCGGAGATGAGCGCGCTCGCGACCCGTACCGGCGCCCTCAACCTCGGCCAGGGCTTCCCCGACGTCGACGGCCCGTCCTGGGTCCGCCGCGCGGCCGCGGACGCGATCGCGCCCGACGCCGAGCACGGCGCCAACCAGTACCCGCCCGGCCCGGGGATCCCGGAGCTGCGCGGGGCGGTCACCGCCCACCAGAGGCGGCACTACGGCCTCGACCTCGACGCGGACACCGAGGTCCTCGTCACCACCGGCGCGACCGAGGCGATCGCGGCCGCGCTCCTCGCGCTCGCGGGCCCCGGCGACGACGTCGTCACCCTCGAGCCGTGCTACGACTCGTACGCGGCGGGGATCGCGCTCGCGGGTGCGCGGCACGTCACCGTGCCGCTGGTCCCGGGCCCGGACGGGTTCCGCCTCGACACCGACGCCCTGCGTGCGGCCGTCACGCCCCGGACCCGCGTGATCCTCCTCAACACGCCGCACAACCCGACGGGCACGGTCCTCACGCGCACCGAGCTCGAGGCCGTGGCCGCCGCGGCGCGTGCGGCGGACGCCGTCGTCGTGACGGACGAGGTCTACGAGCACCTCACGTTCGACGGCGCGGCCCACGTCCCGCTCGCGACCCTCCCGGGCATGGCCGAACGCACGCTGACCGTGTCGTCGTCGGGCAAGACGTTCTCGCTGACCGGCTGGAAGATCGGCTGGGTGACCGGGCCCGAGCCGCTCGTGACGGCCGTACGGACGGTCAAGCAGTTCCTCACCTACGTGTCGGGTGCGCCGTTCCAGCCCGCGATCGCCCGGGCGCTCGCCGACGACGCGTACCCGCGCGAGCTCGCCGCGTCGCTCGCCTCGCGCCGCGACCTGCTCTGCGACGGTCTGGAGGCCGCGGGGTTCGGCGTCGTGCGCCCGCAGGGCACGTACTTCGTGCTGGCCGACGCCGGCCCCCTCGGGTTCGACGACGGCACCGACCTGTGCCGCCGGCTCCCCGGGCTCGCGGGCGTGGTGGGCGTGCCGGTGGCGGCGTTCTGCACGGCGGGATCGCCGACGGCGCGCGCTCTGCGGTCGTGGGTGCGGTTCACGTTCGTCAAGCGCGAGGACGTGCTGCGTGACGCGGTCGCGCGGCTCGCGGCGCTCGCCGGGTAGCGCTCAGCGCGCGACGAGCGAGACCGCGACGAGCACCATGACGACGGCGATCACGCCGTCGAGCACACGCCACGCCGCGGGCCTCGCGAAGACGGGCACGAGGGCGCGTGCCCCGTACCCGAGGCCGCTGAACCACAGCCAGCTCGCGACGCACGCGCCGGCGGCGAAGGCCCAGCGGAGCGTGCCGTGGCCGGCCGCCACCGAGCCGAGCAGCAGGACCGTGTCGAGGTAGACGTGCGGGTTGAGCCACGTGAGCGCGAGCGTCGTCGCGACGGTGGCTCCGAGCGCCGACGGCGGCCGCTCGCCCGCCGGGTGCAGCGCGCCCGGGTCGCGTCGCGGCAGCGCGCGCAGGGCCGACCGCACGCCGTACCCCACGAGGACGGCCGCGCCGACCCAGCGGACCACCTCGAGCACCGTGCCGGACCGCGCCACGAGGGTGCCGAGCCCGGCCGTCCCCGCCGCGACGAGCACCACGTCGCTCGCCGCGCAGATCACGACGACCGCCCCCACGTGCTCGCGGCGCACGCCCTGGCGCAGCACGAACGCGTTCTGCGCGCCGATGGCCACGATCAGCGACAGACCGGACGCGAGGCCCGAGAGCGCGGCGGTCAACGAGGTCACGGACGACCACGCTAGCCACCCGGAGAGCCTCGAGACCCCGCTGGCTGCCTGAAGCGCCACGACGATTCCTCATCAGTCGTTAGCATCGCTTCATGGACTGGGACCTCGCGCAGCTCCGGGCGCTCGACGCCGTGGTCAGCCACGGCACCTTCGACGCGGCCGCCCGCGCGCTGCACGTGACGCCGTCGGCGGTGAGTCAGCGGATCAAGGCGCTCGAGGCGCAGGCGGGACGGGTGCTCGTGCGACGGAGCAAGCCGGTGACCGCGACCGAGGACGGTCAGGAGCTGCTCCGGCTCGCACGCCAGGTCTCCCTGCTCGTCGCGGAGGCGGAGGCCGCGCTGACCGGGACGGGCGCCACGGGCGGCGGGAGCCGCGGCGGGGACGCTGCTCCGCGCGTCGTGCTCCCGGTCGCCGTCAACGCCGACTCGCTCACGACGTGGGCGGTCCCGGCGCTCGCCGGGGTCGGGGACGGCGTGTACGTCGACGTGCGCCGCGAGGACCAGGACCACTCGGTCGAGCTCCTGCGCGACGGCGAGGTCATGGCCGCGATCACCACGCAGGCGCGCGCCGTCCAGGGGTGCACCGTGACCGCGCTCGGGGCGATGCGCTACCTGCCCGCCGCGTCGCCCGCGTTCGCCCGGCGGTGGTTCGGCTCGCGCACCGCACCGGCCGTCACCCCCGACGCGCTCGCCGCCGCGCCCGTCGTCGTCTACGACCGCAAGGACGACCTGCAGGACCGCTACCTGCGCCGTCGGACGCGACGGAGGATCGACCCCCCGCGCCACCACGTCCCCGGCTCGACGGCGTTCGCGCAGGCCGTGCGGCTCGGCCTGGGCTGGGGGATGCTCCCCGAGCAGCAGGCGGACGAGCTCGCGGCACGCGGCGACGTCGTCGTGCTGGATGCCGACGGCGCGGACGACGTCCGGCTGCACTGGCAGCAGTGGCGGCTGCGCTCGTCGGCGCTCGACGCGCTCGCGGCCTCGGTGCGCGAGACGGCGGCCCGGGCGCTGCGCCCGACGCGCTGACGCCGTCGGTCGCAGCGCGTCAGGACGACGCGGGGACGCCCGCGTGGAACCCGCCCTCGCGCCGGAACGCCGGCGTGGCGACGGCGAGCACGAGGATCGCGACCGCGATCGCACCGAGCATGACCGAGCTCATGGCCGCGGCGGTCGCGCCGAGCACCCCGACGAGCGGGCTCACGACGCCGGCGATGCCCGTCTGGAGCGCGCCGATCACGGCGGACGCGGTGCCCGCCATCTCGCCGTGCCGGGTGAGCGCGAGCGCCGACGCGTTCGACGGCACCATGCCCTGCATCGCGAGGACCAGCCAGAGCCCGGCGAGCACCCCGAGCAGCCCGCCGACGCCGGTCACGGCGAACGCGACGAGCCCGACCGCGAAGACGAGCTGGACCACGAGCGCGGTGCGCAGCAGGCGGATCGGCGCGACCTTGCGGACGAGCGCGGCGTTGACCTGCGCGGACGCGACGAGCGCGAGCCCGTTCACGGCGAAGAGCAGGGAGAACGCCCCCGACGACAGCCCGAAGTGCTCCTGGAACACGAACGGCGACCCGGAGACGTAGCTCATCACGACGGCCATCCCGAGGCCCGGCACGACGGCGAGCGCGAGGAAGCGACGGTCCCGGACGAGCGTGCGGTACCCGCGGAGCGCGGCGGGCAGACCGCCGGTGACGCGCCGCTCGACGGGGAGCGTCTCGGGCAGGGCGCGCAGCACGACCGCGCCGAGCACGGCGCCCATCAGTGCGAGCACGAGGAAGATCCCGTGCCAGCTCCCCCAGCCCTCGACGAGCGAGCCGACCGTCGGGGCGAGCAGCGGCGACAGACCGATCACGAGCATGAGCCGGGAGAACATGCGCGCAGCCTCGGCACCGCTGAACCGGTCGCGGATGATCGCCATGCTCGTGACCGACGCGGCCGCGTTGAAGAAGCCCTGGACCACGCGCAGCGCGATGAGGAGCGTGATGTTCGGGACCATGATCGACAGGACCGAGGTCACGACGTGACCCACGAGCCCGACGAGCAGCGGGCCGCGGCGGCCGAACCGGTCCGAGAGCGGACCGATCACGAGGGTGCCGAGCGCGGCGCCGACGAGCATCGCGGACATGGTGATCTGGGCACCGGCGTCCGTGGTGTGGAGGTCGCGCGCGACGTCCGGCAGGGCCGGGAGGTACATGTCGGTCGTGAAGGCCGGGAGCGCGGAGAGGGAGCCGAGCAGGAGGATCCACGCGGCGGTCGAGCGGGGTCCGGTGCGGGGGCCCGTCAGGACCCGCGAGCGCAGGCTCGTGCGGGGCGCCGGGGCGGGGAGCCGCGTCGGGGCGTCCGTCGTGGTGGGGGTGAGGTCGGCGGTGGGGTTCGGATCATCGGGGTCGTCGGCACGCGTCACGACCGTCATCATATCGAATCGTTTCGAGCGTGCCGAGCCGATTGCCGCCGGAGGATGTGACGATCGCGTGCGGGCCCGCGCCCGGCGCGCGGCGGGCGAGGTGGGCGGCAGGCGCGATCTCGGCGCCAGGCGCGATGTCGGTGGCGTGCCCGACGATGGAGCCATGTGCGGCCGCTACGCCTCCTTCCGAGAAGCCCAGGACCTCGCCGACGCCTTCGCGATCGACGCCGCCCTCGTCGAGCCCGCCGTGCGCGAGCTCGCCCCGAGCTGGAACGTCGCCCCCACGCAGGACGTACGGATCGTCGTCGAGCGCGCGCCGAGACGTGACTCCACCGAGCCCGGCGACGCCCCCCAGCGGTCGCTCCGCCTCGCCCGGTGGGGGCTCGTCCCGAGCTGGGCCAAGGACCCGTCGGTCGGCAACCGGATGATCAACGCGCGCGTCGAGTCGCTCGCCGACAAGCCGGCGTTCGCCAAGCCCTTCGCCGCCCGGCGCTGCATCGTCCCGGCGGACGGCTACTACGAGTGGAAGAAGCTCGAGCCCGCGCCGGGATCGAGTCCCTCGGGCCGGGCGCGCGTCCCCAAGCAGCCGTACTACATCGCCCCCGCCGACGACGACGTCGCCGCCCTCGCCGGGCTCTACGAGTTCTGGCGCGACCCCTCCCGGGCGGCCGACGATCCCCGCCGCTGGCTCGTGTCGACGACGATCGTCACGATGCCCGCCAGCGAGGACCTCGCCTCGATCCACGACCGCATGCCCCTCGTGCTGCCCCGGTCGGCGTGGGACGCGTGGCTCGACCCGTCCGTCGGGGCCGAGGGAGCGGCGGCCCTGCTGAGCCGGGAACCCGAGCCCCTGCGGTTCCGTGAGGTGTCGTCGCTGGTCAGCAACGTGAACAACGACTCCCCCGCGCTGCTGGCTCCCGTCGGCTGACGGGTCGCCGCTCGGGCCCCGGGTGCGGACCGCACTGTCGGGCGGGTCACATCAGCCGGCGTCGGCCTGACACCCGGATACCCCCGGGGGTATCTTCGGTCCATGCTCGAGACCCGCACGAACCCGGTCGCGCACCCGGACGCCCCCACCCGTCGCTACGTCGTCGTCGGCGGGGTCGCGGCCGGTGCGAGCGCCGCCGCGCGCCTCCGTCGCCTCGACGAGACGGCGGAGATCGTCGTGCTCGAGCGCGGCCCGCACGTGTCGTTCGCAGGCTGCGGGCTGCCGTACCTCGTCGGCGGCGAGATCGCCGACGCCGACGACCTTCTCGTCCAGACGCCGGAGAGCCTGCGCGCCGCGCTGAACCTCGACGTGCGCACGGCGCACGACGTCGTCGGGCTCGACGCGGACGCCCGCACCGTCCGCGTGCGCACCGCGGACGGCGAGACCGACCTCGGGTACGACGCGCTCGTCCTCGCGCCCGGAGCCGTCGCCGCCCACCCTGCCCTGCCCGGCCTCGGCTCGCCTCGCGTCCACACCCTGCGCACCGTCGCCGACGGCGCCGCGCTCCGTGCGCTCGTCGGCACCGCCCACCGCGCCGTCGTGCTGGGCGGCGGGTACGTCGGGCTCGAGGCTGCCGAGGCTCTCACGCTGCAGGGGCTCGACGTCGCGCTCGCGCAGCGGTCCGAGCATGTCCTCGCGACCTTCGAGCCCGAGCTCGCGCAGCTCGTCACGGACGAGCTCGTCCGGCTCGGCGTCGACGTCTATGCGGGCTCCGGCGCCACCGCCGTCGAGCACCTCCCCGACCACGACGTCGTCGTGCTCGCCGACGGGACCCGCCTCGAGGCGGACGTCGTCCTGGTCGCCACGGGCGTCCGACCCGACACGCACGTCTTCGAGGAGGCCGGCGTCCGCTGCGAGGACGGCGCGATCGTCGTGGACGACCGGGGCCGCACGTCCCTGCCGGGGGTCTGGGCCGCCGGCGACGCGACCACCAGCACGGACGCCGTCACGGGGGCGCGACGGCCGGTCACCCTGGCCGGCCCGGCGAACCGCGCGGGAAGGCTCGTCGCCGACGACATCGTCGGCCACCCCACCGCCCGGCCGGTCCCGCGCCCGCTCGGCACGGCGATCGTCCGCGTCGGGACGCTCACCGCCGCCACGACCGGCGCGAACCGGGCCGACCTCGACGCCCTCGGCGTGCCGTACCGCACGCTCCACCTGCACCCCACCCAGCACGCCGGCTGGTTCCCCGGCGCCGCACAGCTCCACCTCGTCGTGCACGCGGGCGCCGACGACGGTCGGGTCCTCGGCGCCCAGGCCGTCGGCCCGGACGGGGTCGACAAGCGCATCGACGTCCTCGCCACCGCGCTGCGCGCCCATCTGACCGTGCACGACCTCGTCGACCTCGACCTCGCCTACGCACCCCCGTACGGCGCCGCCAAGGACCCGGTCACGATGGTGGGCCTGCTCGGGTCGAACGTCGTCGACGGGACCCTGCGCCTCTGGTACGCGGACCAGGTGGACGAGGTGTCCGCCCAGGCGCTCGTGCTCGACGTCCGCAGCCGTGACGAGTTCGCGACGGGGCACCTCCCCGGGGCGCTCAACGTCCCGCACACCGAGCTCCGCGACCGCCTCGACGAGGTCCGGACCGCGACGGCCGGGCGGGCTGTCCGCGTCCTGTGCGCGTCCGGGGTCCGCTCCTACCTCGCGCACCGGATCCTCGCCCAGCACGGCTTCGACAGCGCCTCCCTGTCGGGCGGGATGCTCACCCTCCGCGCCGCGCTCGGGCCTCGCGCCGCCGTCGTCCTGGCGCGGCCGGACGACGCAGCGACCGGCACCGCGCCCCGCGTCGGGGCCCCCGCCGAGGCCGAGCCCGGCGACGGCGCCGACGCCGAGCCCACCGGCGCGGACGACCGCGCCGCGTGACGACCCCACCCGCCCTGACCGAGGAGCCCCGATGACCACACCCGACGCCGACGCCCGGCGCAAGATCGTGAACCGCCTCCGCCGCGCGCGCGGCCAGCTCGACGCCGTCGTCGCCGCGATCGAGGACGACGCGCCCTGCCGCGACGTCGTCACCCAGCTCGCCGCCGTGTCGAGCGCGCTCGACCGGGCGGGCTTCGCGATCGTGTCGTCCGCGATGAAGGACTGCCTCGGCGACCCCGACGGCTCAGCGGACGGGCTCACGACCGAGGAGCTGGAGAAGCTCTTCCTCATGCTTGCCTGACGAACCACACGCCCCCACCCTGACACCGAGGAGACGAACGAACCATGTGCTACCCCACCACCTGCTCCACCTGCGGCAAGACGACCTGGAAGGGCTGCGGCCAGCACGTCGACGACGTGCGCCGGAGCGTGCCAGCGTCCGAGTGGTGCGACGGGCACCCCGACGCCCCGAAGAACACCTTCTTCTCCCGGCTGCGCAGGCGCTGAGCCCTCCGCGGACGCCGAGGCGCGTGGAGCCTCGGACGCCGGAGGATCGGAACGACGACCCGTCCGGGCGCGCCGCGGAGTGGTCGTCGCGGGCTCGGACGACGCGGGTTCGGACGTCGCCCACCGCGGGCATGCAGGCCCTGGTGGCGAGCGCGTTCGACTGCTAGAATCGAACACATGTTCGAATCGCGCGACGTTCCCGAGGTGGCGACCCATCCCGTCGTCGCCTCGCTGCACGCGGCCGCGGTCGAACCGGCCGGCGAGCTTCGCTCGGCGGACCCCATCGCGGCACGAACCTCGTTCGTCGAGCTCGCGTTGGCCAGCGTCATGCTGAAGGCGCTCGAAGTGACCAACGCGGTGCACCACCATCATCCCGACGCCACCGACGCTCGCGTGACGCGGTCGGCCCAGCAGGGCGGCCTCTCGTCGCGGGCCTCGGGCGGTTCGTCTGCCGACGAGGCCGTCCTGGACGTGGTGCGTCGGCTCGTGGGGGCGGACGTGTCGTCGATGTCGGACGACGCTCTCGTCGACGCGGTCGTGGCGTGGCAGCAGGTCGCGTCGTGGGCGGCGGCCGAGCAGGCCCGGGTGGTCGGCGAGCTCCTCGCGCGGGGCGGGTCCTCCTCGCAGGCCGCGGACGCCGTCGTGCACGAGCTGACGGCAGCGTTGGTGACCTCGCGGCGCACCGCGACGGCCCTGGTGGGCCGCGCGACGGGGCTCGGCCGGGCACCCGAGGTCGCCGACGCTCTGGCCGAGGGACGGATCGACGCCGCCCGCGCGGACGTCCTGGTCTGCTACGACGCGGTCCCGGCCGCGGTGCGCGAACGCGTCGCCGGTGAGCTGGTCGGCACCGCCGCCGCGCCCGGCCCGGCGACCGGGCTGACCCCGGCCCAGCTGCGTGACCGCCTCCGCCGGGCAGCGATCGAGGCCGACCCCGACGGCGCCGTCGAGCGTGCCGCAGCGGCCGCGGAACGCCGGCACGTGTGGATCGACCCCGCACCGGACCAGATGGCCTGGCTGACCGCGCTCCTGCCTGCCGCCGACGCCGCACGCGTGTGGGCGCGGCTCGACGCGGCGTCCCGAGAAAGGGTCCGGGCGGCCGGGGAGACGCGCACGGTGGCGCAGGTCCGGGCGGACACACTCACCGACCTCGTCACCGAAGGCAGCGCACCGGCCGCAGGAGTGCGCACCGTCGTCAACGTCACGGTCGCGGCGAGCACGCTGCTCGGGCTGGACGAGTCCCCGGCCGACCTGGCCGGCTACGGGCCCGTCCCCGCTACGGTCGCCCGGGTGCTCGCGTCCGACGGCGACCCGACCTGGCGCCGGATCCTGACCGACCCCGTCACCGGTGCCGCGACCGACGTGTCGCGGACCGGTTACCGGCCCGGCGTCGTGCTGGGCGACCTGGTCCGCACCCGCGACACCACGTGCACCTTCCCCGGCTGCCAGGTCCCCGCCACCCGGTGCGACCTGGACCACGTCGACCCGTTCGACCCGAGACGGTCCACCCCCGGGCAGACCCGGGCCGACAACCTGCACCCCGTGTGCCGCGCCCACCACAACGCCAAGACCCACGGCGGATGGTCCACCCACCGCGACCCCGGCAGCGGCGCGATCACCTGGACCGCCCCCTCCGGGCACCGGTACACCGTCCCCGCCAGACCCACCGACCCGACCCTGCCGACCGCCCCGACCCTGCGCGGGAGGAGGCCAGCGAGCCGTGGACACGACGTCGATCCAGGAGACGACGGCGACCCACCCTTCTGACGCGCTCCGTCGTCTCACGAGGTCGTTCGCACACGCCGATCCCCGGCTCCGAGCTCACGTCGACCCGTCGTCCACGCGCGCCCCCACCCGCGTGCGCCCGTCGTCCACGCGCGCCCGCCACCCGCCCGTGCCTGTCATCCGCACGCCAGTCACCCGCGTGCAGCGGTTCACCATCCTCGCGCCACCTTGCGGCAAGGTCGCACCGCCGCCGCAGGCTGCCCGCCCCTCGCACGCTCGAGCCGTTCGGCGAGCTGTCCCGGGCGGCTGAACGCGACCTCGAGTTCCACTCCCCTGGTGTTTTCCACTCCCCAGGCGTTTTCCACTCCCTCGGTGTCCTGACTCATGACGTCGGCGAGCACGCACCGCAACCCACGCACCACAACCCACGCACGACAACCCACGCCGACGACACGGACGTGCCGGGCGAGCTCGTGCGCGACCGCTCAGCCCCGGTACGCGCGCTGGAGCTGCACGGGTTCGATCATCCCGAGTCCCTGCACCTCGACGCCGGGCCGCGCGGTGAGGGCGAACCGTGCGTCGTCCGCGAGGAGACCGGCGGTCTCGCGGTCGACGAGGACGCTGCCGGGGTCGGCGATGTCGACGAGCCGGGCGGCGAGGTTGACGCTCGGCCCGAACACGTCGCCGAACCGCGCGAGCACGCGCCCCCAGACGAGGCTGACGCGCACGGGTACGCCGTTCTCCCCGCGCGTCGCGGGCGCCTCCGCGAGGCCGAGCGCCACCTCGGCACCGGTCCCGACGTCGTCGGCGACGTAGAGCACGGCGTCGCCGATGGTCTTCACGACGCGTGCGCCCGCGGCAGAGATGACGTCCCGCGCGCCCGACTCGAAGTCCTGGACGAAGTGGGCGAGCTCGATCGACTCGAACCCGGCGGTGCGCTTGGTGAAGTCGACGATGTCGGCGAACCCGACGGCGCGGGCGAGCCGGAGCTCCCCCTGCCCGGACGTCCCGTGCCCCGACGCCCCTTGCCCGTACGTCCCCTGCTCGAGCGCGTGCGAGAACTCGACGGCGTAGCGGCCCGCGTAGGCGGCGAGCTGGCGCCGCCACGCGTGGGTGAGCTGGCGTTCGAGCACGGGCGCGATGCCGGGCAGCCGGTCGAGGAGCTCGAGCCGTGCGGCCACGGGCTCGTAGCCCTGCTGCTCGACGAGGTCTCCGACGAGCGCCTCCGCCTGCCAGAGCACGAGCCGGTCCATGGTGTGGCCGGTCGACCGCAGCAGCGTGGTCACGGTGCCGTCGCTCAGGTGCTGCTCGCCGGCGAGCTCGAGGATCTCGCGCAGGGCACGCACGTCCTCGGCGGTGAAGATCCGTTCGTCCTCGTCGACGGCGGGCAGCCCGAGCGCCCGCCACGCCTCGTGGACGAACTCGACGCCCGTGCCCAGGTCGTGGGCGACCTCGGCGGCCGTGCGGGCCGCGGGGCCGCCGAGGAGCTCGTCGTCGAGACCGGGTCCGGGGGGTGCCCCGTCCGGTGTCCCGGCGACGTCGCCGTGCGGGTCCCGATGGTCCGTCGTCACCCGCCCAGGGTAGCGGCGCCGCCTGTCCGGACGTGGCGTACGTCACCGGCGACGACGGCGTGCCGGGTGCCGTCGTCGGCACGGACCAGCAGCTCCCCGCCGGCACCCAGCCCGTACGCGTCGCCCTCGAGGCCTGTCGCGTCGACGAGGTCGACCGTGACCCGCGAACCGACCGTGACGCACACGTCGGCGACGGCGGACGCCAGGTCCGGTCCGTCATCGGGCTGCCGGGCGGCACGTGCGTCCCCGGCGGCGCCGCGCCACGCGTCGAGGATCCGCACGAGCTCGCCGACCTGGGCGACCAGCAGCGTGGCGCGGTCGGTGGTCGCGGCCCCCGACAGCGCGAGGGACGTCGCGCTCGGCACGGGCAGCTCGTCGGCGGTCTGCGTCACGTTCACCCCGACGCCGACGACGGCCCTGCCGCCCGCGAGCCCCTCGACGAGGATGCCCACAGCCTTGCGGTACGGTCCCCAGCCTGCGACGTCGACGCCGTCGGCCGCGGGCAGCAGCACGTCGTTGGGCCACTTGAGCACGGCACGCAGGCCCGTCACGGAACGCAGCGCGCGCACGACCGCGAGGCCGGCGAGCAACGGCAGCCACGGCAGCCGGTCGCCGGGCACTCCCGGCGAGACCAGCAGCGACGACGTCAGCGCCGCCCGCGGCGGCGTCTCCCAGGTCCGACCGGCCCGCCCCTTCCCGGAGGTCTGGTGGTCGGCGACGAGGAGCGACGGCGCAGGCCACGCGTCGGGGGTGCGGGACGCGGCGGCGACGAGATCCGCGTTCGTCGAGCCGGACGTCGCCACCACGTCGAGGCGTGCCAACGGGCCCCGCGGCGCGAGGAGGGCGGACGCGAGGGCGTCGGCGTCGAGCGCGGGGCGAGCGATGGCGTCGGTCATGCCACCAGTCTGCGGCCGGGGACCGGGTGCCGCCGTGACGCCGCCCGTCGGACCGCGACCCCCAGCCTTGTCGAGTTCCTCCAAACCACCGCTCCGACCCCGCGCGTCGTCACCGTCGAGTTGGCGGCAACCACCAACTAGGCTCGCAGGGTGACTCAGGACCCTGCAGCCCTCGGCTCCGACGTGGCGACCGCCACCCCACCGGCCCGCCCGACGGGCACCGCGGCCAAGCTGGCCGACCTGGCGGAGCGCCGTCGGGCCGCCGTCGAGCAGCCCGAGGAGAACGCCCGGACCAAGCAGCACGCGCGCGGGAAGAAGTCGGCGCGCGAGCGCATCGAGGCACTCCTCGACGAGGGCAGCTTCGTCGAGCTCGACGCGTACTCGACGCACCGCTCCGTGAACTTCGGGCTCGACAAGAAGAAGGTCGCGGGCGACGGCGTCGTCACCGGGTACGGGACGATCGACGGCCGCCAGGTCTGCGTCTACAGCCAGGACTTCACGGTCTTCGGCGGGAGCCTCGGCGAGGTCCACGGCCAGAAGATCACCAAGGTGCAGGACCTCGCGCTGCGCACGGGCGTCCCGATCATCGGCATCTCCGACGGCGGCGGCGCCCGCATCCAGGAGGGCGTCGCGGCCCTCACGCAGTTCGCGGAGATCTTCCGGCGCAACGTCGCGGCCTCGGGCGTCGTCCCGCAGATCTCCCTGATCCTGGGCCCGAGCGCGGGCGGCGCGGTGTACTCCCCCGCGCTCACGGACTTCGTCGTGATGGCCGACAAGACGTCGCACATGTTCATCACGGGCCCGGACGTCATCCGCGCCGTGACGGGCGAGGACGTCGGGTTCGAGGAGCTCGGCGGCGGCCAGACGCACAACGAGCGCTCCGGCGTCGCGCACTACCTGGGCGCCGACGAGGACGACGCAATCGACTACGTCCGCCACCTCGTCGGCTACCTGCCGCAGAACAACCTCGCGGACCCGCCGCAGTGGATCCCCGACGACGTCGCCCTCGAGGTCACGGACGACGACCTCGAGCTCGACGCCCTGATCCCCGACTCGGACTCCCAGCCGTACGACATGCGGACCGTGATCGAGCACGTGCTCGACGACGGCGACTTCTTCGAGGTCCAGCCGCTGTTCGCGAAGAACGTGCTCGTGGGCTTCGGGCACGTGGAGGGCCAGAGCGTCGGCGTCGTCGCGAACCAGCCGCTCGCGATGGCGGGCACGCTCGACATCAACGCCGCCGAGAAGGCCGCGCGCTTCGTGCGCACGTGCGACGCGTTCAACATCCCGGTGCTGACGCTCGTCGACGTCCCCGGCTTCCTGCCCGGCACGGACCAGGAGTGGAACGGCATCATCCGGCGCGGCGCGAAGCTCATCTACGCGTACGGCGAGGCGACGGTCCCGCTCGTCACCGTGATCACGCGCAAGGCGTACGGCGGCGCGTACATCGTGATGGCGTCCAAGCAGCTCGGCGCCGACGTGAACCTCGCGTGGCCGACGGCGCAGGTCGCCGTCATGGGTGCGTCGGGCGCGGTGAACATCCTCCACCGCCGCACGCTGACCGCCGCCGCGGAGGCCGGCAAGGACGTGGAGGCGGAGCGCCTGCGCCTCGTGGACGACTACGAGGAGGCGATCGTCAACCCGTGGGACGCGGCCGCGCGCGGCTACGTGGACGGCGTCATCGCGCCGTCCGAGACGCGCGTGCAGGTCGTCCGGGCGCTGCGCGCGCTGCGCACCAAGCGCGCGAGCCTGCCCCCGAAGAAGCACGGGAACATCCCCCTGTGAGGAGGGTCCGATGAGCGACCACGACGACATCACCCACGGCCCGGCCCCGCTCGGCGCCGTCGACGCGGCCCCCCTCCACGACGCCGTCGACGAGCTCGCGCGCGCCCTGCACGAGTACGTGGACACAGCCGTCGGCGTGCGCGCTGAGTTCGGGGCGGCCGAGGCCGACGAGGACCCCCGGATCCTCGCGCTCGAGACCCGCATCGCCACGCACAACGCGCACGTGTTCGACGCGCTCCACGGCACGCTCGGCATGCACCCCGACCTCACGACGCTCACCTGGGGCGAGGACGAGGTGGCCGAGCACGACCACGAGCACGCGGCGGGCGAGCCCGAGGCGGCGGAGGTCTTCTACCTGGGCTTCGTCGTCACTCCCCCGACCCGACCCACCGACGCGTCGATGGGCACCGTCATCGACCTGCTCGACGAGGCCGGCGAGGAGACCGTGACGAAGCTCGTCGGCGCGGGCTTCGACGTCGTCGAGTGGGCGGCGTCCCGCGGCGAGCCCGGCCTGTTCGACGACGAGGACGACGACGATGACGAGTCCTGACAGCAGGTCCGGCGAGACGACACCGTCTCCCGCGCAGGTCCGGGTCGTGCGCGGCGCCCCCGACGAGATCGAGGTCGCGGCGCTCGTCGCCGGGCTGGCCGCCGCGGCGGCCGGGGTCAGCGTCCCCGCGGACGCCGCACCCGTGGACGAGTGGGTCAACCGCACGCGCACGATGCGCGGGAACGGCGGGACGGCCAAGAACTTCGGCGGGCGCGCGGGCCGGCACAACGCCGACGCGTGGCGCTGGAGCCTGCGCTCGTAGAGCCGGTGCCCGAAGGGTGGCCGCCCTCAGGCGGCGCGGGTCCGGAAGACGGGCCAGGCGACCTCCGTGCGGTGCAGCCCCACGTCGGGCGTGTGGACCGCGGACACCACGAACGTCTCCCGGATGGGCCCGTCGACACCGAGCGCGCGCCGGGCGACGTAGCTGCCGAGCGCCCCGTACGTCCAGTCGATGTCGGCGCACGTGCCGCGGTGCAGCATGACCGCGACCTCCGTCGCGCGCAGGTGCACGGGCCGGACCTCGACGGAACCGTCGCCCGTGCCCGCGAGCGCCGCGAGGGCGTCGGGCGCGGGCCGCTCGGTGACGGGCACGTACGCGACGAGCGTGCCCTGCTCGCGCTCGAACAGGTCCGGGTAGAACAGCGCCCCGTGCACGCCGGACTGCTCCGCTCCGACCGCCTGGACCGTCGCGTCGATCGCTGCGTAGGCGTCGGCGGTCCAGCCCGCCATCGCGAGCGAGAGACGCGCCCGGGCCGCGAGCGCCCACGTCGCGGGCTCGAGCCGGAACTCGACCTCGCCTCCTGCTGCGTCGGTGGTGTCGGCGTCGAGCAGGTGGTCGAAGGTGCGTCCTGACGCGGGTGCGGGGTCGTCGGGCGAGGCCTCGATCCCGAGGAGCGCCCGCAGGGTGTCGACGGCGCCGCGCACCTCGTCGAGCTGCTTCTCCATGCGGTCGAGGTGCTCGGCGATCCGGGCGGTCCGTTCGGTGACGTCGTCGGTGCCGACGACGGACCCCACCTCGTCGAGCGGCATCCCGAGCGCGCGCAGCCGGCGGACGACCTGAGCGAGCGGCACCTGGGTGACGCTGTAGCTGCGGTACCCGGTCGCGTCGTCGACGTGGTGGGGCACGAGCACGCCCTGGGCGTCGTAGTGGCGCAGCGCCTTGACGGTCAGGTGGGTCATCCGGGAGAACTCGCCGATCGTCACGAGCCCGCTCCGCGAGCCGCGTCCGCTGCCGACCATCCGTGCTCCCTCGTCCCGTCGTGCTCGGTCGCCACGCGCCCTGCCGTCACGCCTCGGCCCGCGAGCGGGTGAGGACCAGCGCCGGCAGCCCGACGGCGGCGAGCGCGGCGGCGCCGACCGCGGCGAGCGCGACGAGGCTCGCGCCGAACGCGTGGCCCACGGTCCCGCCCGCGGCTCCCAGGACACCGTAGAAGACGACACCGACGACGGCGACGCCCACGCTGTTCCCGGCCTGCTGCGCCGTCTGCAGGGCCCCCGACACCGACCCCGCCTGCCGGGGGTCGGCGTGCGCGAGGACCTGCGCCGTCAGGGGCACGATGCACAGTCCCTGGCCCGCCCCCGCGAGCAGGAGCCCGGGGACGAGGGCGGCGACGGTGGAACCGGTGCCGTCGGGAGCGGCCACCAGGGCGAGCCCGAGCGCGCCGTACGCGGCGAGGATCGCGACGAGCCCCACCACCACGACCCGGCGCCCGTGGCGCACGGCGAGGCCGGGCGCCCGGAAGGACGTGGCGAGGTAGCCGACGGCGAGGACCCCGAACACGAGACCGGCGTCGAGGGGCGTGAGACCGAGGCCGTCCTGGAGGTAGAGCGCGAGCACGAAGTAGAAGGACGCCTGGCCGCACCAGTAGACGAGCTGCGCGACGAGACCGAGCGACATCGAGGGGCGACGCAGGAGCGAGGGCGGCAGCAGCGGCTGCCCGCCGGCCCGCTCGACGCGGTCCCCGTGCCGGTAGGTCGCCGTGCCGAGCACGGGCACGAGGGCGAGGCTCACCCAGGTCCAGAGGGGCCAGCCGGCCTGCCGGCCCTGCACGAGGGGCAGCACGAGCAGGACCATGGTGAGCGCCCCGAGGACCATGCCGGCGACGTCGAGGCGCCCGGACCGCGTGCCTCGGGTGACGGGGACGAGCCTCGGCGTCAGCACGAGCGCGAGCACGCCCACGGGGACGTTCACGGCGAAGATCGCGCGCCAGCCCAGGCCGGCGACGTCCGCGGCGATGAGGGCGCCGCCCACGAGCTGTCCGCCCGCGGCCGCGACGCCCAGCACCGCGCCGTACCAGGCGAGCGCCCGGGCGCGAGCCCCACCGGCGAAGCTCACGCCCACGATCGACAGGACGCTCGTCCCGATGAACGCGGCCCCGACGCCCTGGACGACGCGTGCCGCGACGAGCACGGTCGCACCGGGGGCGGCCGCGCACACGAACGACGCGGCGGTGAAGACCGCCAGGCCGACGGCGAACCCCCGGCGGTGCCCGACGTGGTCGCCCAGCCGACCTGCGAGGAGCTGGGTGGCGGCCGTCGCGAGCGCGAACCCGGCGACGACCCACACGATCGCGCTCGGGTCGGCGCCGAGCTCGGCCGCGAGGGAGGGCAGCGCCACGTTCACCCCGAAGAAGTCGAGGACGACGAGGAACGTCCCGGCGAGCAGCACGGGGAGGGCGCGCCACGGTGGCGCCGGCTCCGGCCCGGCGAGCGGGAGACCGGTGTCGGCGGTGGACAGGGCGTCAGGTGCTCCGGTGGTGGTCATGGCTCCGTTCTCGACCCTCCCCCGAGGGGAGGGTCAAGCGGGTCGGCGCGCGTCCTCGGCCGTTCACCCAGCGTTCCCCGCGCGGCCGTCCGGCCGCCGACCGCCCGGCACCGGGCGTCCCTACCGTCACCCGTGATGACCGAGCTCGCCACGACCCGCGCGACGTCCGACGGCGCCGACCGGGCCGGCGCCGCCACCACGGGCGCCACCACGACCGGCCCCGCCACGCGCCCGCGTCGCGAGGGCGGCCCGGTGCCCGCACCGCCCCACGTCGTGGCGGTCGCGGTCGTCCGGGACGAGGAGCGCTACCTCGGCACCGCCGTCGACGCGGTCCTCGACCAGACCTGGACGGGGCCCCTCGACGTCGTCCTCGCGGTCGGCCCGTCGCACGACCGGACCCGCGAGATCGCCGACGAGCTCGCCGCCCGCGACCCGCGCGTCCACGTCGTCGACAACCCGTCGGGCTCGCGCAGCGAGGGGCTCAACCTGGCGTTCCGCGCGCTGCCCTCCGGTAGCCGGGAGGTCGTGGTCGTCCGGTTCGACGGCCACGCGGTGCTCCCGGTCGGCTACGTGCGTCAGGCGGTGCGGGTCATGGGCCGGACGGGCGCGGACGTCGTCGGCGGGATGATGGTCCCGGTGGGCCGCACGCCGTTCCAGAGCGCCGTCGCCCGGGCGATGGCGCACCCCGCGGGCATCGGGGCGACGTCGTTCCACACCGGCGGCGAGGCGGGTCCGGCGCAGACCGTCTACCTCGGGGTGTTCCGCCGGACGTCGCTCGAGCGCGCCGGCGGGTACGACCCGACGCTCGTGCGCGCCGAGGACTGGGACCTCAACCGCCGGATCCGCGCGGGCGGCGGCCTCGTCTGGTTCGACCCGGGGCTGCAGGTCGTCTACCACCCGCGCCGCACGGCGCGCGACCTCGCGCGCCAGTTCTGGCGCACCGGGATGTGGCGCCGCGAGATCGTCCGACGGCACCCGACGACGGCGTCCCTGCGCTACCTCGCACCGCCCGCCCTGGTCCTGGGGCTGGTCGCGTCGCTGGTGCTCGGCGTCGTCGGGCTCGTGGACGTGCTCGTCCCCCCGGCGCCCACCGCCTGGCTCGGGCTGGCGCTGCTCGGCCCCGTCCTCTACGCGCTCGTCGTCCTCACCGCGAGCGCGCACGCGGGCCTGCGCGAACCGCGAGCCGTCAAGATCCGGCTGCCCGTGGTGCTCGTCGTCATGCACGTGGCGTGGGGCATCGGGTTCCTGCGCGGGGTGTCGCGGCACGCGAGGACGGAGCACCGGACATGAAGGAGAGCACAGTGACGAACCCTGCGGCCACGGCCCTGGTGCTGGTGGCCTACGACTCGCAGCTGCGGTGGGCGGCCGGCGTCGGCGCGGAGCTGGCCTCGCGGGGTTGGGACTGCCGGTACGCGGCGCCGTCGGACGTGCGGAGCTTCGTCACGCCCGAGCTCGAGCGCGAGCTCGGGGTGAGGCTGGAGCGGGCGCCGTGGGCCGAGCTGGTCCGGCGCGCGGCCGGCGCCGACGTGCTCGTGCTCGCGCTCCAGGGGCCGCTCACGTCGCGGTTCGTGCAGGACGTCGCGGCCGACGCCGGGCACGCCGACGGGGGCCGGGACGGGATCCGGCCGGTGGTGGTGACGGGCTGGGTCGGGGTGATCGTCGAGAAGCTCGTCGCCGGGTACCTCGAGCGCTTCGCGTCGGACGTCGTCGCGGTGAACTCGCGCGAGGACCTGCGGACGTTCCGGGCGGCCGGCGCCCAGCTCGGGCTGCCGACCGACAACCTCATGCTCTCGGGCCTGCCCCTGCTGCCCGGGCGTCCAGCCGCGCCCCGACGCGGTCCCGTCCGTACGGTCCTGTTCGCCGACCAGCCGGCCGTTCCGGCGTCGCGCGCGGACCGCTCGTACCTGTACGGGCGGCTCGTCGAGCACGCCCGCCGGCACCCTGAGCGCCGGGTGCTGGTCAAGCCGCGGCACCGGCCCGACGAGGACCCGTTCCGGACCGCCCGCCACCATCCCGCCGAGCTGCTCGCGGGCGACGACCTGCCGCCGAACCTCGAGCTCGTGTACGAGCCGTTCCCGGAGCTGCTGCGGTCGGTGGACGTGGTCCTCACCGTGTCCTCGACGGCGGGGCTCGAGGCGGTGGGCGCCGGGGTCCGGACGGTCTTCGTCGCCGACCTCGGCGTCCACGAGAGCCTCGGCAACCACGTGCTGCTGCCGTCGGGGCTCGTCCGGACCCTCGACGTCCTCGAAGGCCCGGACGCGGAGCTGCCCGAGCCGGACCCCGCGTGGCTGCGGGACTGGTTCGTCGGCGACGACGACCCCCGTCCGCCCGCCCGGCGCATCGTCGACCGGGTCGCCGAGCTCGCGGACGTGCCGCCGGCCGGTCGTCCGTTCGCACGCACGACGGCGACCCCGGCGTTCCGTGCCCGGGTCGCCCTGGCGGGCCATCGGCCGGGCCCCGTGAGCGCCGTCGTGCCGGCCCTACCCGGCCGACGGCGCCAGGGGGTCCGCGGTCGGGTCCTGCTCGCGTGCCACGCGGTGCTGCCGAGCGGGTGGCAGGACTGGCCGCTGGTCGACCGGCTCCGGCGTGCGTGACGCCCGGGCCGGCCGGCGCCCGACGACGACCGTCGCGTCGCGCTCGTCGTCACGGACGACCCGGACGCCCTCGAGCCCGGCCGCACGGAACGCGGCGGCGCTCGTGGCGGCCTGCCGCTCCGAGGTCTCGATCAGCACGTGCCCGCCCGGGGCGAGCCACGCCGGAGCGCCGGTGAGGATCCGGCGCTGGACGTCGAGCCCGTCGGCGCCGCCGTCGAGCGCGACCGCGCCCTCGAAGAGCCGGGCCTCGGGCGGCATCGTCGCGATCGCCTCGGTCGGGACGTAGGGCGCGTTGGCCGCGAGCACGTCGACCCGTCCCCGGATCGCGTCGTCGAGCGCGTCGAAGAGGTCGCCCGCCGCGACCCGGGCGCTCGGCAGGTTCGTCCGGGCGACCGCCACGGCGGCAGGGTCGACGTCGGCCGCGTGGACGACCGCGGCAGGCACCCGGGCGGCGACCACCGCGCCCACCGCGCCGGCGCCGCAGCACAGGTCGACGACCACGGGGGCCCGGCCCGCACCCTCGACGTCGGCGGCGAGCCGCACGGCCTCGTCGGCGAGGAGCACCGTGCGCTGTCGCGGGACGAACACGCCCGGCGCGACCGCCAGGCGCAGGCCGCCGAAGTCGACGTGCCCGACGACCAGCTCGAGCGGCTCGCCCGCGACCCGCCGGGCCGCCAGCTCCTCCAGCCGGACGTCGGAGCCGGCCGCCTCCTCGACCAGGACCGCGGCCTCGTCCTCCGCGAACACGCAGCCCGCGGCACGCAGCCGCTCGACGAGGGCGGCGGGCGTCATCCCTCGCGCTCGGCGAGCGCGGCGAGCCGGTCCACCGACGCCTGCAGCCGGTCGGCGGACGTCGCGCGGGCCCGGACGAGGCGCTTCGCGTCGGTGAGGCGCGTCCAGTCGTACGTGTGGGTGACGGTCGTCGCGCCCGGGCCCGCGGGCTCGAGCTCCCAGCGCCAGACGTGACCGATGGGCTCGCCGCCCGGCTCGGCGGGCATCCACGCGATCCGGCGGCCCTCCTCGAGCTCGACGACGTGGTTCTCGCGCGTCGCGCCCGACGTGATGCCCATGACGAACACCTCGCCGACGGCACGGACCCGCTGGCCCGGGGCCGCCTCGGCGAGGTTGTCGTTGCCGTCCCACCGCGGCTGCTGCGCGGGGTCGGCGATCAGCTCGAAGAGCACGTCGGCGGGGGCGCGCACGACCCGGCTCGCGGAGACGACTCGGGGTTCCTGGTCCTGCGGGGTCGCGGTCATGGACGCAGTTCTAGCACCCCGCGTCAGCGCCGACGAACCGTTTGCGCGACGGGCGCCGGGGCGAGCAGCCGCGCCAGCGCCCGCAGGTCCGCCGGGCCCCGCAGCGCCGGGGCGCCCGCGCCGGCAGCGCCCGAGCGTGCGGCCGCGCCGACGAGCCCGTGCAGCGCCCCGGGAAGCTCCGACGGCTCGGGGTGCAGGCCGTGCCCCGCGAGCCAGGCCCGGTCGGGCACGGGTCCGCCCACGGCCAGCACGGCGGGCAGCTCGGCGAGACCAACGAGCAGCCCGCTGCCGCGGAAGGCGGTGTTGATGAGC
This sequence comes from Luteimicrobium xylanilyticum, assembly GCF_009429125.1. Lineage (GTDB taxonomy): Bacteria > Actinomycetota > Actinomycetes > Actinomycetales > Cellulomonadaceae > Luteimicrobium > Luteimicrobium xylanilyticum. Next base: position 1,367,623 of record NZ_CP045529.1, on the reverse strand, counting down.
TCGTCGCGCACCCCGAAGTCGTCGACGAGCGCGACCGGCACCCCGGATGCGAGCGCCTCGAGCGCGGCCGTCGAGCTCACCGTCACGAGCGCCGTGCCGGGTCCGAGCCAGGAGGCCAGCGGGCCGGTCTCGAACCGGACGCCCGGGGTTCCACCCGGGCGGGCCGCGGCGAGCTCGTCGAAGGGCCAGCGCTCGTCGTGGGTCTGTCGCTCCGCGGCCCGGCCCCGGAGCTTCACCACGACCTCGTAGCCCGCCGCCGCCAGCCCGACCAGGCCGTCGAGGAGGCGCTCGCGCTCGGGCCGGGCCGCCGGGACGAGGGCTTGCGGTGCGAAGACGACCCGGCGGACCGGGCTCCGGTCCACGCCGCCCGGGCGGTCGCCGTCGGGCAGGAACGGCAGCCGGGACAGGACGACGCGCGTGCCCGGCGCGAGCTGCGCGGCGACGCGCTCTAACGCGGCGCGCTCCGCCCGGGAGTGGGCCACGAAGAGGTCGGCGCCGCGCCGCAGCGCGACGGCCCGGGGCGACGCGGGCAGCGCCCAGCCCGGCAGCCCGACGACGGTCACCGGACGCGGCCGGACGCGGCCGGCGAGCGCGAGGACCACGCGCGCCGTCGGGCCGGTGCACGCGACGAGGAGGACGTCCGGCGGGTCCCGGCGAAGCCGCCGCACGAGCCCTCCGACCCGGCGGACGACCGGAGGACGGAGCGCGGTCCCCGCGACGGCGGCGGCGACCTGCGCACCCGAGGGGAGCACGGGCGACGCGACGAGCGCGAGCCGGCCCGCGAACCCGTCCCCCAGCGCGTCGAGCGTCGCCGCCGCCCACTTGAGGTACGAGTCGGAGTCGGCGACGGCGAGCACGCACACGCTCACGGTGCGCCGCCCGTCATCCGGCGACCCGGACGATGCTCACGAGGTGCTCACGCAGGTCGTCGTCGACGCCCGGCGCCCACCAGCCCGCCTCGGGGACGGTCGCGTCGAGCCGGACGCCGGGGGCGAGCGTCGCGGGCAGCAGCGCGATCGCCGACGTCGGGAGGGCCGCGACCCGCTGCGGCGGGCGCAGGCCCGCGAGACGCAGCTCGATCGGCAGCCCGACCCGGTCGACGACGACGCCCGGGATCGCGGCGACGTGCGCGAGCGCGCCGGCGTCCTCGCGCCGGTGCGGCAGGTACCGGACCTTGCCGTGCTGCGCCTGCGCGCGGACCCAGGCCAGGTAGGGCTCGCGGCGCAGCAACCCGTCGACGACGAGCGCGGACCCGACGACGACGACCGGCTCACCGATCCGCCCACCCACCGCGGGCGCGACCCGGGCGGCCCACTGCAGGCGGGCCCGCGCGACGCGGACGCCCGCGCGCTCGAGTGCCTCCCGCACGTCGTGCGGTGGCTCGAACGCGGTCACGAGCCTCAGCCGCCCGAGCTCGGCCCGCCGCAGCAGCCCGTCGCGGGCGGCGAGCCCCAGGGCGTCGCGGCGCTGCGTCGCGGGCGTCCCGAGCCGGACCAGCGGCAGGCGACCGGGCGACGCGAGCACCCGCGCGAGGTGCGCGGTCGCGAGGCCGTCGTCGACGACGACGACCCGGCACTGGTTGCCGGAGGAGCGCCCGCCCCAGCGGTCCCGGGCCGCGAGCAGCGCCTGGGCGCGGCCCGAGAACGCGTCACCCAGGACGAGCGTCGTCGCGCCGAGGCCCCCGACGGTCGAGCGGACGTGCCCCCGGACGTCGAGGTCCAGGGTCGGGGGCAGCGGCAGCGTCCCGAACGCGCGGACCGCGTCCTCGAGACCCGGCACACCTCGCCGGGCGTGCACGGCCACGGGCCCCCGCACGTGCCCGGCGTCGACCGCCTCGACCGTCATGAGGAGCTGGAGCGGGGACTCGGCGAGGGCGAGCGCGTGCCTCTCGGCACCGCCCGGGTCGCGTGCGATCACCTCGGGAGCTCTCTCGGTCGGCGGGTCAGTCGGTGACGCGGCGCAGGCGCTGCATCGGCGCGACCTCGCCCGGCATGACGCGCTTGACCCCGTCGCCCATGGCCTGCTCGAGGATGCGGATGTCGCGCACGAGGTGCTGCAGGCCCTGCGGCTCGAGCGACGACGCGTGGTCCGAGCCCCACATGGTGCGGTCGAGCGTGATGTGCCGCTCGACGGCGACCGCGCCGAGCGCGACCGCGGCGACCGAGATCTGCAGGCCGCGCTCGTGGCCCGAGTACCCGACCGGCACGCCGTAGCGCTCCTTGAGCGCGGCGATCACCCGGAGGTTCGTCTCCTCGGGCGGCAGCGGGTACGTCGAGGTCGCGTGCAGGATGACGAGCCGGTCGGTGCCGAGGATCTCGACGGCCTCGTCGACCTGCTCGAGCGTCGACATGCCGGTCGACAGGATGATCGGCTTGCCCGTCTCGGCGAGCGCACGGAGCAGCTCCTTGTCCGTCACCGACGCCGACGCGACCTTGTGCGTCACCACGCCCAGGTCCTCGAGGAACTCGACGCTCGGCACGTCCCACGGGGACGCGAACCACTGCAGGCCGCGGTCGGCGGCGTGCTGGGCGATCTTCTCGTACGAGCCACGGTCGAGCTCGACCCGGTGCTTGTACTCGAGGTACGTCATCTCGCCCCAGGGCGTCTGGCGCATGACGTCACGCTGTTCCGGGGGCACCGCGAGCTCGGGGGTGCGCTTCTGGAACTTCACGGCCTGGACGCCCGCGTCGGCGGCCACGTCGATGAGCTGCCGCGCGATGTCGGGGTCGCCGTTGTGGTTGATGCCGATCTCGCCGATCACGTAGACGGGTCGGCCGTCGCCGACGACGAGGTCGCCGATCTCGACGGCGGGGGCGGTGCTCTCGGTCACTCGCGCGTTCATGGTGTTCCTTCCGGTGGTGGAGCGGGTCGTGCGGGTGGAGACGAGGTGGGACGCGGTGTGCGTCGGCTCGAGGTGGGACGCGGGCCGCCGGGTCGTGCGGGCGGGCGCCGGCGCGTCCTTCTCGCCGAGGCCCGGCTCACCCCGCGCGGCCAGGACGAGCTCGGCGAGCTCGCGGACGGCGCCGTGGCCGCCCGGCCGGGCCAGCACGCGCCGCGCGACGGACCGCACCTCGTCCCGCGCGTCGGCGACGGCGAGCGGCCAGCCGACGAGCCGCAGGGCGGGCAGGTCGTTGACGTCGTTGCCGAGGTAGGCGACGCGTGCGGGGTCGAGGCGGTTGACCGACAGCCACTCGCGCAGCGCGGCCTCCTTGTCGTCGACGCCGTGCAGCACGTCGACGCCGAGCTTGCGGGCGCGCGCAGCGACGACGCCGTCCCGCTCGGTCGACAGCACGAGCACGGGCACGCCCGCGGTGCGCAGAGCTGCAACGCCGAGTCCGTCGCCACGGTGGACCGCGACGTGCTCGGTGCCGTCCGCGGTGATCCAGGCCCGGTCGTCGGTGTGCACGCCGTCGAAGTCCGTGACGATCGCGTCGACGTCCACGGGCTCGTCCCAGGACGGCGTCGGCAGGACGCCCGCGAGGCGGCGTGCGAGCCACAGCTCGTGCGTGTCGTCGATCTCGATCGCGGTGCGCGGGTCGACGAGGTGCAGGCCGATCTCGCCGAAGAACCGTCGGCCCGTCGCCCGCAGGCCCGACGTGCGCATGGCGTAGAAGGCGCCCGTCTCGCGGTAGTGCGGGTCGCGGTCCTGGCGGCGCGGACGGTGCAGGACGCTGTGCCCGACGGCGCGCACGGCGTCGTCGTCGGTGCGCCACCAGAACTCGTGGGTCGCGGCCACCGACAGCACGACGTCCGGGCCTTCCCCGCCCTCGACCCGGGCGAGGACGCGGCGCACGGCCACGTCGACGTCGTCGGGGTCGATGAACGGCGACGTGCACTGGACGAGCACGGTGACCACGGGGTCGGGCCACCCGATCACGTCGAGCGCGTGCAGGACGGCGGCCTCGGAGCTCGCGGTGCTGCCGGAGATGGCCGTGGGGCGCTGCACGACGCGTGCGCCCGCGGCCGCGGCGACCGCGGCGATCTCCTCGTCGTCGGTCGAGACGACCACGAGGTCGACGGCCGGCGCGGCCAGGGCGGCGCGGACGGCGCGCTCCACGAGGGGGACTCCCCCGACCTGCTCGAGGTTCTTGCGCGGGACCCCGACGGAGCCGCCGCGTGCGGGCACGACGGCCACGACGCGAGGGACGACCGGGTCCGCGGTACCGGACGCTGCAGTTTCGGACACGGCCGTGACGCTAGGGAGACGGGGTGTCGCGACCATGGCCCGGGCGTGACCGCGACACGAACGTCTCCGTCCGGGAGGTGAACGGACGGTGCCGCGACCCGCCCTCCCGCGGCCGGCGTGTGCGTACTACCCGGTAGCCTGCTCGGGTGACCACAGCGACGACGCCCGGCACCGCGGGCGACCCCTCATCCACGCCCGCAGCGACGCGTGAGCCGACCGCGATCGACGCGGTCGCGAACGCCTACGTGCAGACCATGGCGCGGCTCCAGCCCCTCTTCGCGACCGAGGTGGGCATCAAGGGCCACGACCACGAGCTGCCCGACCTGTCCCCCGCCGGCCACGGTGCGCGCGCCGACGCGACGCGGGCCGCGCTGCGGGACGTCGAGGCGGCTGCCGCCGCCGCGCCGCTCGACGACGTCGACCGGGTCACCGTCGCCGCGATGCGTGAGCGCCTCGGCCTCGACCTCGAGAAGCACGAGGCCGGCGACGACCTCTCCGACCTCAACGTGATCGCCTCACCGCTGCAGGCGCTGCGCGACGTGCTCGACCTGATGCCCACCGGGACGATCGAGGACTGGGAGAACGTCGGGGCGCGGCTCAACGGTCTGCCGGGGGCGATGGCCGGGTACGTCGAGACCCTGCGCGCCGGGATCGCGAGCGGGAACGTCCCCGCGGTGCGCCAGGTCCGCGAGGGCATCGACCAGGCCCGCGAGCTCGCGGGCGACGAGTCCTTCTTCACGGCGCTCGTGCACGGCAAGGAGGCCGACGCGGTCCTCGACGAGTCGGCCGCATGCTCGCTCGTGCGCCGCGACCTCGAGCTCGGCGCCACCGCCGCCCGCGAGGCGTACGCGACCCTCGCCGACTTCCTCGAGTCCGAGCTCGCGCCCGTCGCGCGCGCCGAGGACGCCGTCGGACGCGAGCGCTACGCGCGCGACTCGCGCTACTTCCTCGGTGCCGCCGTCGACCTCGAGGAGACGTACCGGTGGGGCCTCGAGGAGCTCGCGCGCGTCGTCGCCGAGCAGGAGGCCGTGGCCCGCGAGATCGCCGGCCCGGACGCGACCGTCGCCGACGCCGTCGAGACGCTCGACGCCGACCCCGCCCGGATCGTCCGCGGCACCGACGCGCTGCGTGCCTGGATGCAGGAGACCTCGGACGCGGCCGTCGAGGCCCTCAACGGCACGCAGTTCGACATCCCCGAGGCGCTGCGCACGCTCGAGTGCCGGATCGCGCCGACCCAGACGGGCGGCATCTACTACACCCCGCCGTCGGACGATCTGTCCCGGCCGGGCCGCATGTGGTGGTCCGTGCCCCCGGGCGTGACCGAGTTCGGGACGTGGCGCGAGAAGACGACCGTCTACCACGAGGGCGTCCCCGGCCACCACCTCCAGTTCGGGCAGGCGGCCGCCCAGCGCGGCGTGCTCAACGACTGGCGTCGCCTCGGCTGCTGGGTCTCCGGCCACGGCGAGGGCTGGGCCCTGTACGCCGAGCGGCTCATGGAGCACCTCGGCTACCTCGACGACCCGGGCGACCGCCTCGGCATGCTCGACGGCCAGCGCATGCGCGCGGCGCGCGTCGTGTTCGACCTCGGGGTGCACCTCGGGCTGCCCGCGCCGGCCGAGTGGGGCGGCGGCACGTGGGACGCCGACAAGGCGTGGACCTTCCTCAAGAGCAACGTCAACATGCCCGAGGGCTTCATCCGGTTCGAGTACAACCGCTACCTGGGCTGGCCCGGGCAGGCGCCGTCGTACAAGATCGGGCAGCGCCTGTGGGAGGAGGCCCGCGACGCGTCGAAGAGCGCAGCCGAGGCGCGGGGCGAGGAGTTCGACCTCAAGCGGTTCCACTCCCGCGCGCTCGCGCTCGGCAGCGTGCCGCTCAGCGTCCTCACCGACGAGCTCGCCCGGCAGGCCTGACTGTCGGCGAGTTCGCCCACGCGGCGCAGGTCCATATTGGGCGATTTGTTATCGGACTGTGACCCCCCTGTGCCCCGATTTGCCTGTCATCGCATCCCACACCCCGTACGGTCTCTGCCATTGGGTAATGATGCCCGATGCACCAATCCGCTAGAGGCAGGAAGAACGCACATGAAGAGGTTCATCGTGGGGGGGACGGGTCACGCGCTTCGTGGCGCCGGTCGTGCTCGCCGGCGTGCTGATCGGAACGACGGCGATCGCCGCTGAGGCCGAGGTCATGCAGACCGGGAGCACCGGCTGCGGCAGCACCAAGCCCTACCCCACCATCCACTTCAAGACCAAGGGAGACCACCGGGTCATCTTCCCGCCCGGTGACTCCCGCAGCCACCTCACAGCTGGGCTCTCAACGACGAGCTGGACGACGAGCCAGCTCGAAGGCGTTGCCTACGGTGGCTCCTGGGAGGTCTACTCCACGGGGGACGTCAGCACCGGGTACACGAACGTGACCTGCTCGGCCGCGGGCTGACTGGCTGTGGGTGGGGCTTCGCTCAGTGCGGAGCTCCACCCAGACCACTACTTGCATGTCCGTGACGTCCCCAACTCTGACGGAGACCCGATGTACGCAAAGCGACGAACCGTCGCCTATCTCGCGGCCTGCACTGCGACAATCGTCAGTCTTGGTGGCTGCTCGTCGCATGCGCACGATCCTCACCCCACGACGAGCGCTCCGGCAGTCTTCGCCGGCACACCGACCGAGTACAACGAAGCGGTGGCTCGCTGCCTCAAGGCCGCCGGCTACGACGTGGAGATGGGAACGTCTTCCGCGCCCGGCGGCGGACCGGAAATCCTGGCCCCGCGCTACTCGTCCAAGCAGCTCGAGGCCTTCTCGACGCAGGTGACCACATGCGAGCAGTCACTGCCACCCAGGCCCGAAGTGCAGACCGACGCCCAGCTGCACGAGTTCTACGACCACTGGATCACGCACTGGCAGTGCCTCGTCGACGCCGGATTCGATCCCGGTAGCAAGCCGTCGTACCAGAGCTTCGCTGAGACCTATCGCGCCGGGAACCTGGAATCCGATCCCGCAGGGCTCGTGCCGCAGGAAGACTTCGACCGCGCTCAGAAGGCATGTCCGCCTAACCCCAACGCCTGGTGGTAGGCATGAGTCGCCGCACCGTGACCACGATCCCGGGCGTCGCCCGAGCCCATCGCGGCCGCACCCTCGCACTCTCCGTCGTCGGTGCGCTCGTCGTGGGTGCCGTCGTCGGCTGGAGCGCCGAAGCGGTGTTCCGCTCACCCGCGACCGAGGCGGCCGCACCGGACGTCCAGTACGCGACGGCCGCCCAGGGCAGCGTCGAGTCGGCGCTGCCGCTCGAGGTCGTCGCCCAGTGGTCGACCACACCGCTCGGCACCAACCGAGCGACGGGAACGGTCACCGCGGTGTCGGTTCGACGCGGCGACACCGTCCGGGCCGGCGACACCCTCTACCTCGTCGACGAGCGGCCCGTGGTCATCGCGACGGGCAAGGTTCCGGCCTTCCGGGAGCTCAGGTCCGGGCTCCACGGACGCGACGTCGCCCAGCTCGAGCGACTCCTGGACCGTCTCGGCTACCTGCACCGCACGCCGGACGACACCTTCGACAGCGCAACCGCGACCGCGGTCCGCGCCTGGCAGCGCGACCTCGGCGTCGGCGACGACGGGATCGTCCGCGTGGGCGACGTCGTGTTCGTCGATCATCTGCCCGCCAAGATTGCGCTCGATACCGAGAGGGTCAAGGTCGGAGCGGGGCTGGCGGGCGGCGAGGACGTCGTCGGCGGCCTCAAGGCGGCCCCTGCGTTCACGACCGACGTCACCGACCGACAGAGCCAGTCCCTGACCCCCGGGACGAACGTCACCATCACGCCACCGAAAGGCGTGAACGCCACCTGGCACGCCGTCGTGGGGTCTGCTCGGTCGTCGAACGGTACGACGACCCTCACCCTCGTGGGCAAGGGGGGCACCCCGGTGTGCGGGACGACGTGCGGCGCGATCCCGGTCTCCGGCGCGACGGCGCTCGACGGCGAGGCGCCGATCGTGCCTCGCACCTCCGGGCTCGTCGTCCCTGCGGGCAGCGTCGTCGCGGACGCCGAAGGGAGGAGCGTCGTCGTCACCCAGGCCGGTGAGCGCGTACCGGTCACGGTGGTCGCCACCGCCAAGGGGATGTGCGTCGTCACCGGGGTCGAGGCCGGGACGCAGGTGCGCGTCGATGGTGAGACAGCACCGACCGACGCCTCGACCCAGGACACGCCGTGACCGAGGCAGTCCTCGCTGCACGCGACCTCACCTTCGCGTACCAACGCCAACCCCGGCCAGTGATCGTCGACTTCGACCACGACGTGCTCCGCGGTTCCACGACGGCACTCACCGGACCGTCGGGTCGGGGCAAGTCGACCCTGCTGTACCTGCTCGGACTCATGGTGCGACCATCGTCGGGCCGTGTGCTCGTCGCGGGGCACGGGGCGTCCGACCTCAGCGACGCGCAGCGGGCACGCGTGCGCGCGCACCACTTCGGGTTCGTCTTCCAGGACGCAGCGCTCGACCCGACGCGCAGCGTCCTCGACAACGTGACCGAGCCCGCGATCTATGGGGAGATGGACCGCGTGGACGCCGTCGCACGAGCCGCGGCGCTCATGAGCAGGTTCGACGTCGACCTCCCGCCAGGACACCGACCGGGACAGGTCTCCGGGGGCCAGGCCGCGCGACTGGCACTCTGCCGCGCCCTCCTCCTCGCGCCGCCGATCGTCCTCGCGGACGAGCCGACCGGAAACCTCGACGACGCGGCCGCGACCGTCGTCATGAACGGCCTGCTGGAGCACGCCGCCGAGGGCGGCACGGTTGTCATCGCGACGCACGACACGCGCGTCGTCGCCCGTTGTGACGTAGTGGTCACCCTGTGATGCGGGGACCGCGGACCCTCGTACGCGAAGCGTGGGCCGTCACCCGTGCCGAGCGGGTCGGGACCGCTCTGATCCTCGTGGTCGTCGTAGCGATGTGCGTCTCCGTCATTCTCACGACGGGGCGGTCGATCGGTTCTGAACGTGCGGTGCTGTCGAGCATCGACGGCGAGGGCGTCCGCACAATCGTCGTCCGTGCTGACCCGCAGGCCGAGATCGACAGCACCGTCGTCGGACGGATCCGCACCTTTTCGGGGGTCGAGTGGGTCGGCGCGTTCGGCCCGGCGCAGGACGTGCAGGTGAGCACCCTCCCAGAGCCCGCCCCCGTCGCGATGCGGACGCTCGCGTCGACGGACGACGGCCGGCTCCACCTCGGGCGGTTCACCATCGACGGGCCCTCGGGCGAGGCCTCGGCCGACGCGCTCCGCGCACTCGGGCTCCTCGACCCGTCCGGCGACGTGACCACTACCGACGGCGAGGACGTGGCCGTCACGGGTCGGCTCGACGTGCCGTCGTTCCTTGCATTCCTGCAGCCGCTCGTCGTCCAGCGGACCCGCTCGGACCAGGTGGGTCCAGCCGCCGTGATCGTGGTGCTCGCACGCAGCGCGCGAGACGTGGAGCCCGTCGCGACGCAGCTCCCGGCGGTTCTCGACGCCTCCGACGCGAAGTTCGTGAGCATCCAGACCTCGCACGAGCTAGTCGTGCTGCACCGCCTCGTCGAGGGTCAGCTCGGCGGCTTCTCGCGCGCGCTGGTCGCGCTCGTCTTCGTCATCCTCTCCGTCGTCGTCGCCGCGCTGCTCTACGGGCTCATCATGATGCGCCGCAAGGACTACGGCCGTCGTCGTGCGCTGGGCGCCACGCGCAGGTTCGTCGTCGGCCTCGTCGTGGCACGGACCGTGATCCCCGCGGCAGCGGGGGCCGCAGCCGGCACCGGAGGAGCCGTCGTCGTCCTGCGCGCGCTCGGCGACCCGCTGCCCGACGTTGGGTTCTGCCTGGGCCTGGGCATCCTCGCCCTGGCGGCTGCGGCCGCGGGCGCTGTGGTCCCGGCGATCGCAGCTTCGCGGCGCGACCCCCTCAGCGAGCTGCGCGTGCCCTGACCTCGCTGGTCGCCTCGCTCAGGCTCGTACGCTGGGGGCGTGCCCCTCCACCTTCTGCTCGCGTCCGCGTCGCCCGCCCGCCTCACCACGCTGCGGGCCGCGGGCGTCGAGCCCGCCGTGCTGGTGTCGGGCGTCGACGAGCCCGCCGTGCTCGACGCCGCCCGGGCGGCCGGGCCGCTCTCCGCCGCCGACGCCGTCCTCGTCCTCGCGCAGGCGAAGGCGCGGGACGTCGTCGGACGCGTGCGGGGCGGCGGCGCGGACCCCGCGCCCGACCTCGTCCTTGGCTGCGACTCGATGCTCGAGCTCGACGGCGAGGTGCTCGGCAAGCCGGCGTCGCCGGGCGAGGCGCGCGACCGCTGGCGTGCGATGCGGGGCCGGACCGGCGTCCTGCACACCGGCCACTGGCTGGTGGACCTGCGCGACGACGGACGGCCCGAGTCCGGCGAGACGAGCTCGACGTCGGTGACGTTCGCGGACGTCACGGACGCGGAGATCGACGCGTACGTCGCGACGGGGGAACCCCTGCACGTCGCCGGGGCGTTCACGATCGACGGGCTCGGCGGCGCGTTCGTCGAGCGGGTCGACGGCGACCACCACGGCGTCGTCGGGCTGAGCCTGCCGACGCTGCGCCGGCTCCTGCTCGCGCGCGGCGTCGCGTGGACCGACCTGTGGGCAGAGCCCACGGAGACCACGGTGACCACGGAGACCCGCTGATTGTCGGGCCACCACAACGCACGCCCCCGCAGAGCCTGCCTGCGGGGGCTGCGTTCGTGGGAGCCTACAAAGCGCGTCGGGCGGGCTTGGAACCTTCGCCAATCTTGCCCGGTGGTGCCCGCACAGCCCGGACCCGCCGCCGGGCGCGCGTTACGGTAAGCCGTGCCCACTCTGCCTGACGCGTCCGCCGCCGCCACCCGTCCCGTGACGAAGGCCCTCACCAAGGTCCTCATCGCGAACCGCGGGGAGATCGCCGTCCGTGTGGCGAGGGCCTGCACCGACGCCGGGATCGCGTCCGTCGCCGTGTACGCCGACCAGGACCGCGACGCCCCGCACGTCCACCTCGCGACCGAGGCGTACGCCCTCGGCGGAGCCCGCGCCCAGGAGACGTACCTCGACCCGGCCAAGCTGCTCGACGTCGCCCGCCGCGCCGGCGCCGACGCGGTCCACCCCGGCTACGGCTTCCTCTCGGAGAACGCGGAGTTCGCGCAGGCCGTCATCGACGCCGGGCTCGTCTGGGTCGGCCCGCCGCCCAGCGCGATCGCGTCGCTCGGCGACAAGGTGAGCGCCCGCCACATCGCGCAGCGCGCCGGAGCCCCCCTCGTCCCCGGGACGCCGGACCCGGTCGAGAGCGCCGCGGAGGTCCGCGCGTTCGCCGAGGAGCACGGGCTCCCCATCGCCATCAAGGCCGCCTTCGGCGGCGGCGGGCGCGGCCTCAAGGTCGCCCGCACCGAGGACGAGATCGACGAGCTGTACGACTCCGCGGTCCGCGAGGCCACCGCCGCGTTCGGACGCGGCGAGTGCTTCGTCGAGCGCTACCTCGACCGCCCGCGGCACGTCGAGACCCAGTGCCTCGCCGACGAGCACGGGACCGTCGTCGTGGTCTCGACACGCGACTGCTCGCTGCAGCGCCGGCACCAGAAGCTCGTCGAGGAGGCGCCCGCGCCCTACCTCACGGCCGAGCAGGAGGCCGAGCTCGACCGCGCGTCCAAGGCGATCCTCTCCGAGGCCGGCTACGTCGGCGCCGGCACGTGCGAGTTCCTCGTGGGCCTCGACGGCACGCTGTCGTTCCTCGAGGTCAACACGCGCCTCCAGGTCGAGCACCCGGTCTCCGAGGAGGTCACCGGCATCGACCTGGTCCGCGAGCAGCTCCGGATCGCCGCGGGCGAGCCTCTCGGCTACACGCGGACGGCCGCACGAGGTCATTCCATCGAGTTCCGCATCAACGGCGAGGACCCGGCCGCGAACTTCCTGCCGGCCCCCGGCAAGGTCACCAGGCTGCGCTTCCCCAGCGGGCCGGGCGTGCGCGTCGACTCGGGCGTCGTCGAGGGCGACACCGTCTCGGGCGCGTTCGACTCGATGATCGCGAAGCTCATCGTCACGGGCGCGACCCGCCGCCAGGCCGTCGAACGCGCCCGCCGCGCGCTCGCCGAGCTCGAGGTCGAGGGCATCCCGACGGTCGTGCCGTTCCACCGTGCCGTGCTCGAGGCACCGGAGTTCGTCCCGGCGAACGACGACGAGCCCTTCACGATCCACACCCGCTGGATCGAGACCGGCTTCGCAGACCGCCTCGCCTCGCTCGCGCCCGCCACCCCGGCCGCGCCCGCCGAGCAGGAGGAGAACGAGCCGCTCACCGAGCGCGTCGTCGTCGAGGTTGCCGGCAAGCGTCTCGAGGTCGTCATCCCGGCCGGGCTCGGCATGGTCGGGTCGCGCGCCCGGACTGCGAACGCCGCCCGACGTCCCGCACGCCGGAACGGCGCCAAGGCCGGCCCCGCGGCGAGCAGCACGTCGCTCACGTCGCCCATGCAGGGCACGATCGTCAAGGTCGCCGTCGAGGACGGCGCCGTCGTCGAGGCGGGCGACCTCGTCGTCGTGCTCGAGGCCATGAAGATGGAGCAGCCGCTCGTCGCGCACCGCTCGGGCACCGTCCGGTCGCTCAGCGCCGCGGTCGGCGCCGGCGTCAGCTCCGGTACCGTCATCTGCGAGATCGTCGACTGACGGTGTCTGCGTCCGACGAGGCGCCGCCGCGCCGCCTCCTCCACCGCCAGCCCGGTGACGGCTGGGTGACGTGCGGCGACCACCGCCACTGGGGGCTGCACGGCGCCGGCGGGCTGTTCCTGGCCCGTGGCGAGCGCGGCACGCCCGTGACGCACGTCGCGCTGCAGCACCGCGCCGTCTGGTCCGACCAGGGTGGCACCTGGGGCATCCCGGGCGGTGCCGTCGCGACCGGTGAGACCGCGGTCGACGGCGGGCTGCGCGAGGCCCAGGAGGAGGCCGGGATCGACCCCGCGGACGTCGACGTCGTCGGGACGCACGTCCTCGACCACGGCCCGTGGTCCTACACGACGGTCGTCGGGCGCGAACGCGCCGGCGCGCACGTCGACCCGCGCGCGACCGACCCGGAGGGGATCGAGGTGCGCTGGGTCGCGCTCGACGAGCTCGACGCGCTCCCGCTGCTCCCGGCGTTCGCCGACGCGCTCGACGCCCTCCTCGCACTCGCGCAGGAGGAGGGCGTCGACGTCTGAACCGTCGGGCGGTGCGGTCAGGCCAGCCGGAACGACGGGTCCACGTCGCCCTCGACGACGATCCGCCCGCCCGCGAACGTCAGCGCCGTGACGTGCAGCCCCGGCGCCCGCTGCGCGAGCACCTCGGCGACCTGGACCCGCACGAGCGGGTCGCCGTCGCCCGTGACGACGGCGACGGCGTCGGCGGGCAGGCCCTGCTTGACGAGCGCCGAACGCAGCGGTCCCTCGACGAAGCCGAGGAGCCGCTGCACCGGCAGCCCCGCGGCCGTCGCCGTCGCGCGGAGGTCGAGGACGCCCGAGCCGTAGGCCTCGTACCGCAGCGCCGCCCGGACCGTCGGGGTGAGCGCGACCGCGAACCGCAGCGCCGCGGGCGGGTCCGGGACCCGGCGGAGGTCGAGCGTCGCGTACACCGTGTCGTCCTCGCACGTGAGCGAGGTGAGCACGGGCGGCAGGGGTTCACCGTGCAGGGCGAGGATCCGGGCCTCGTCGAACGTCAGGTCGATGCGCATGGTGACCATCCTCGCGCACCGGCCGGACGTCCGCCGGGACGTGCGCCGCCGGTCAGTCGACGGGGTGATGGAGCATGCGCGCGACCTCGGCGATCGACCCGGACAGCGACGGGTAGACGGTGAACGCCTCGGCGACGTCGTCGACGGTGAGCCGGTGCGAGACGGCGAGCGTGATCGGGAAGATCAGCTCGCTCGCGCGCGGCGAGACCACGACGCCCCCGAGCACGACCGCCGCCTCGGGGTGCGCGAAGAGCTTCACGAAGCCGTCGCGCATCCCGAGCATCTTGGCGCGCGGGTTGCGGGACAGCGGCAGCGTCGTCGTCACGTACTTGGACCCCGCGGCCTGGAGCGCGGCCTCGGACTTGCCGACGGTCGCGATCTCGGGCGACGTGAAGATGTTCGCGGCGACGTCGGGCACCCGGATGGGCCGAACCGCGTCGCCCAGGACGTGCTGCATGGCGATGCGCCCCTGCATGGCGGCCACCGACGCGAGCGGGAGGACGCCGGTGCAGTCGCCGGCCGCGTACACGCCGCGCGCCGTCGTCCGGGACACCTTGTCGACGACGACGTGGCCCGACGGCGCGAGCGTGACCCCGGCCTCCTCGAGCCCGATGCCGCGCGTGGCCGGGATGGCCCCGACGGCGACGAGGACGTGCGAGCCCTCGACGACGCGCCCGTCCGCGAGGCTCACGGCCACGCCGTCGGCGGTGCGCTCGGCCCCGGCCGCGCGCGAACGCGAGAGCACGGTCATGCCGCGCGAGCGGAACACGCCCTCGAGGAGCTCGGCGGCGTCCGCGTCCTCGCCGGGCAGCACGCGGTCACGGCTCGAGACGAGCGTGACGTCCACGCCCAGCGCGTTGTAGGCGCCGGCGAACTCGGCGCCCGTGACGCCCGAGCCGACGACGATCAGCTTCTCGGGGAGCGCCTGGAGCCCGTAGAGCTGGGTCCACGTGAGGATCCGCTCGCCGTCGGCGGGAGAGCCGGGCAGCTCGCGCGGCGTCGCGCCGACCGAGACGAGCACGGCGTCGGCCTCGAGCACGACGTCCGCTTCCCCGCCCCGCGGCCGGACGACGACGCGGCGGGGGCCGTCGAGCCGGCCCTCGCCGAGCACCGTCACGACGCCCTCGCGGTCGAGCCGGGCCCGGATGTCCGCGGACTGCGCGGCCGCGAGCGCCATGACGCGCTGGTTCACGGCGGCGAGGTCGACGCTGATCCCGGGTGCGACCAGGTCGCCCGCCTCGCCGGGCCGCGCGTCGGCGGCCGGGACCCCGAAGCGGATCCCGAGGCCAGCGGCGCGCTCGGTGGACGTCATCCACTCGGCGGCCGCGATGAGCGTCTTGGACGGGACGACGTCGGTGAGGACCGCGGACCCGCCGAGCCCCTGCCGCTCGACGACGGTCACCTCGGCGCCGAGCCGGCGGGCCACGAGGGCGGCCTCGTAGCCGCCGGGTCCGCCGCCGAGGATGACGATGCGCGTCGCCTGCAGGTCAGGTCCCTGTGAAGTCACGGTGACCATTGTGCCCGGTGACGGCGCGCGACCTGCTCACGCACCGGCCGCCCGTCATGGGCCCACGACGAGCACGTCGCCGGACCAGCGGACCGGGAGGGGGTCGCAGATGCCGCCTACGAACCGGCCCGCGTCGTCGCGCTGGACGAACGCGAGCAGCTGGGCCGAGCCGTCACGCGCCTCGACCACGCGCCCCGCGTAGAGCGAGCTGTCGGTCAGCGGCGCCGCGCCGGCGAGGTCGAAGGGCCCCGTCGGCCCGTCGACGGCCACGGCCCACATGCCACAGCTCGGCACGGTCCCGCGCCGCGCGCCCGCGAGCTCGGGCGGCAAGCAGCTGAAGACCAGCGCCCAGCGTCCTTCGACCTGCACGAGCTGCGGCACCTCGAGCTGCGCGAAGCCCTCCCCCGGCCGCGTCCAGGGCTCCGTCACGGTCCAGGTCCGCAGGTCGGCGCTCACGGCGTGGCCCAGGACGCCGCGGTCGAGCCTGTCCCCCGCGACCGACCGCGCGGTGGCGACCAGGTGCCAGCCGCGCCCACCCGCGTCAGGGAAGACCCAGGGGTCCCGCCAGGCCTCGTCGCCCCAGCCCGACGGTGAGCCCGCGGAGCCCCACGTCTCGTACCAGCGCGGGTCCGCCTCGACCGGGCCGGACGACAGGTCGCGGTGCCAGGTGACGAGGTCGGCGGAGACGGCGGAACCGATCCGCTGCCGTTCGACCGGTTCCCGCGATCCGCGGCCGGTGTAGAACAGACGCCAGCCATGCTGCGGGTCCCGCACGACGGAGCCCGTCCACGTGGCGACGTCGTCGAACGCGCCGTGCTCGTCGGACGGGACGAGGGCGTCGGGCAGCTCGGTCCAGGTGCGCAGGTCGTCCGAGACGGCGTGCCCGACGCTCGCGTGCAGGTGCCGGAGCTCGGGGTCGTGCAGGGCGCGCGACGCCTTGAGGTAGAAGGCGTGGCACCGTTCGCCGTCGTCGACGAACCAGCAGTCCCAGGTCCAGGCGTCAGGCAGCAGGAGCATCGGGTGTGTTCTCGACGGTGGTCGTGAACCAGATCGCTGCGTCGGGCTCGAGGACGCCGTCGGGCAGGGGCACGCTCGATGCGAGGACCCGCACGAGACCGGGAGGCAGGGGGACCTCCGAGCTCCCGAGGTTGACCATGCAGTGCACGCTACGGCCGCGGACGAGGTGCAGCGTGCCGGCCGGCGACGGCTCCCACGCGAACCCGCCTTCCCGGAGCTCGGCGTGCCCACGACGCGTCGCGAGCAGGCGCCGGTAGTGCCGGAGCATCGAGCCCGGGTCCCGTTCCTCCGCGTCGACCGTCAGGTGCTCCCAACCGGCCGGCTGCGGGAGCCAGGTCGGCGTGCCGTCGGGCGCGAAGCCGTACGGCGGGCGGCTGCCCGACCACGGCAGGGGCACGCGGCACCCGTCGCGGCCGCGGCTGGTCCGGCCCGAGCGCTCCCACGTGGGGTCCTGGAGCGCGTCCTCGGGCAGGTCGGTGACCTCCGGGAGGCCGAGCTCCTCGCCCTGGTAGAGGCAGACCATGCCGGGCAGCGCGAGCAGCAGCATGACGGCGGCGCGCGCTCGACGGGTCCCGAGCAGCAGGTCGGACGGCAGGTCGGAGTCGAAGGCCATAAGCTGCGGGCGGGTCTCGGCCCGCCCGAGCCTCGTCACGTGCCTCGTCTCGTCGTGGGACGACAGCATCCAGCTCGGCACCGCTCCGACCCCACCGAGGCTCTCGAGCGTCGTGTCCACGGCCTCGCGCAGGCGAGCGGCGTCCCAGCCCGCGCGGACGACGTCGAAGACGAACGCGCTGTGGAGCTCGTCGGGCCGGACGTAGCGGGCGAGGCGCTCGGGGCTGGAGACCACGGCCTCGGCCACGAACAGCCGGTCTCCGTCGTACTCGTCGCCGACGGTGCGCCAGCGCCGGAGGATGTCGTGCACGGCGTCGGTGTCCCAGTGGGGCACGTCGACCCAGGACCCGCTCTGGAAGCCCGCGGCCGGGTCGTAGCCGGCGTCGGGGAGCCCGGGAACCTTGGCCATCGCGGGGACGGCGTCCACGCGGACGCCGTCCACCCCGCGGTCGAGCCAGAACCGCAGCACGTCGTCGAACTCGGCGACGACGTCCGGGTCGTCCCAGTTCAGGTCGGGCTGCTGGGGGGCGAACGTGTGGAGGTACCACTGTCCCGGGCGTCCGTCCGGCTCGACCACCCGTGTCCACGCCGACTGACCGAAACCGCTGATCCAGTCGTTCGGCGGCTCGTCGCCTCCCGCGCCCCGCCCGTCGCGGAAGTGGTAGCGGGCCCGCTCGGGCGAGCCGACGGGCGCGGCCAGGGCAGTACGGAACCAGGGGTGCCGGTCCGAGGTGTGGTTCGCGACGAGGTCCACGATCACGCGGATCCCGCGCGCGTGCGCGTCGGCGACGAGCGTCTCCGCGTCGGCGAGCGTGCCGAAGCGGGGGTCGATGTCCCGGTAGTCCGCGACGTCGTAGCCGCCGTCGGCCATCGGCGAGGGGTACCACGGGGTCAGCCAGACGGCGTCGACCCCGAGGCTCTCGAGGTACGGCAACCGCGCCCGGACCCCGGCGAGGTCGCCTTCGCCCGAGCGGGTCGTGCCCGCGAAGCTCCGGGGATAGATCTCGTAGACCACGGCGTCGGCCCACCACGGCCGTCGTCGTGGGGCGGGGCGAGCCGCCGGGTGCTCCGACGTCCCGCCGTGCCTTTCGGCGCCTCGCGAGGCTTGCAGGGTGGTGCCGGGTGTCACAGGGTGTCCTCGCTTCGTCGGGGGCGGGCGTCGATCCAGGCGGTCGTGTCGGGCGGGAGGGTGCGCGCGCCCTGCAGGTCCTCGCTGGCGAGGACCACCCGGCCGGCCGGCAGCCAGGCGGCGCGGTCGAACGCGGTGACGCAGTGCAGGCCTGCGCGCTCGAGGTGGAGCACGCCGGGGCCGGCGACGTGCCAGACCACCTCGTCGGACGCCGGGAACGAGCGCCGGGCCGCCAGCGCGCTGCGGTACAGCGAGAGCGTGGACGCGGGGTCCTGCTGCTCCACCTCGACCGAGCTCTGCGCGAACCACGCGGGCTGAGGCAGGTGCGCCGTGCCCGGGCCGAAACCGAGGGACGGTCCGCTCGTCCGCCACGGGAGGGGCACGCGGCACCCGTCCCGCCCGGGGTCGGTGCCTGCGGTGCGACGGAAGGTCGGGTCCTGGCGAACCTCGTCGGGCAGGTCCGGCACCTCGTGGAGGCCCAGCTCCTCGCCCTGGTAGAGGTACGTGGACCCCGGCAGGGCGAGCAGCAGCAGGGTCGCCGCCCGGGCGCGCCGGAGCCCGCGCGCCCGGTCCAGGGACGGCGTCGTGCCCCGCGACAGGAGCCAGTCCCGACCGTCCTGGGGGCGTTCGGACGTCCCCTGCGGCAGGCCGTAGCGGGTGGCGTGCCGGACGACGTCGTGGTTGGACAGGACCCACGTCGAGCTCGCATCGGTGAGCCGGGCCAGTGCGAGGTTCCGCTCGATCACGGCCCGGAACTCCGCCGCGTCCCAGTCGGCCCGCAGGAGGTCGAAGTTGAAGGCCTGCCCGAGGCCGGCGGGGTCGGCGTAGCGCGTCCGCCGGTGCGGCTCGACCCACGCCTCGGCCACCGCGGTCCGCGGGGGGTCGTACTCGTCGAAGACCTTTCGCCAGCCGGTGTAGATCTCGTGCACCTCGTCGCGGTCGACGAACGGGTGCTCCCCCGGGGCCAGGCGCTCCAGCTCCGCCTCGCCCGGCAGGTCCTCGGGCAGCGCCTTGGCGAGCAGGTGCGCGACGTCGATCCGGAACCCCGCGACGCCGCGGTCAGCCCAGAACCGCAGGGTCCGCTCGAAGTCGGCGCGCACCTCGGGGTGGTCCCAGTCGAGGTCGGGCTGCTCGGCCGCGTGGACGTGCAGGTACCACTGGCCGTCCGGGACCCGCGTCCACATGAGTCCGCCGAAGCCCGACCGCCAGTCCGCGGGGGGCAGGTCGCCGTCCGGCCCGCGACCGTCGCGGAAGTGGTAGCGCGCGCGGGCCGGGTGCCCGGGACCGCCGTCGAGCGCCTCGCGGAACCAGGCGTGCCGGTCCGACGTGTGGTTCGGCACGATGTCGACGACGGCCCTGATCCCGGCGTCCGTCAGCGCCGCGACGAGCTCGTCGAAGTCGTCGAGCGTGCCCAGCCGTGGGTCGACGGCGCGCGGGTCGTCGACGTCGTACCCGCCGTCCGCGAGCGCCGACGGGTAGAACGGGCTCAGCCAGACGGCGTCGACGCCCAGGGCCGCGAGGTACGGGACCCGCGAGGTGATGCCGCGCAGGTCACCGATCCCGTCGCCGTCGGAGTCGGCGAAGCTGCGCGGGTAGACCTGGTAGACGACGGCGTGGCGCCACCAGTCGCGCTCGTCGCGTGCGCGCGTCATCCCTTGACCGCCCCGGAGATGAGGGCCTTGACGAAGTGCCGTTGGAAGACCAGGAACACGACGATCGTCGGCGCCATGATGAGCAGCGACCCGGCGTTGAGCAGGACGACGTCGGTCGAGTGCAGGCCGACGAAGTTCTGCAGCGCACCCGCCATGGTCCGCTTGCTCGGGTCGTCGATCAGCACGATCGCCTGGAGGAACGTGTTCCAGGTCCACAGGAACAGCAGCAGGCACATCGACGCGATCGCGGGTACGGCGAGCGGCACCTGGATCCGCACGAAGGACTGCCAGGGCCCCGCGCCGTCGAGCGACGACGCCTCGGACAGCTCCTTGGGCATGGACAGGAAGTGCGCCCGCATCCAGTAGACGGCGAACGGCATGAACGACCCGATGAGCACCAGGATCAGGCCGAGGCGGGTGTTGAGGAGACCCATGTCCCGGATCTGGTAGTAGATCGGGACGATCGTGGCCTCGCGCGGGAGCGTCAGGCCGAGCAGCAGGAGCACGAAGAAGACGACTCCGCCGGGGATCTTCAGCGCGCCGAGCGCATAGCCGGCCATGGTCGCGAAGAGCGCCGCGAAGGGTACGACGCCGGCCACGAGGATCAGGCTCGAGACGAGGAGCGGGGTGATGTCGGCGACCTGCCACGCGTCGACGAAGTTGTGCCAGTGGGGGTGGCTGGGCCACGAGATCCCGGTGGGCGTGGTGCCCTGCGGCTGTAGCGCTGCCGAGAGCATGCTCACGAGCGGCACGATCGAGAACACCATCGCTGCGAGGAGCAGCGCGATCCCCGGGACGCGTTCCTTCATCGAGGTCTTCATCGGTCAGTCCTCCGACCGGAACGCACGCTGGAGCGGGAGCACCACCAGCAGGATGAGCAGGGTGAGCAGCAGCGCGAGCGCGGACGCCAGCCCGACCTGCGACTGCGTGAAGCCGAGCTGGTACACGAGGACGCCGGGCACCATCGTGGAGTAGCCCGGTCCTCCCTGGGTCGACATGAACACGATGTCGAAGCTCGCGAGGGCGGAGATGACCGACATCGTCACGCAGACCCCGATCTCCTGCTTGAGGCCCGGGACGGTGACGGCCCGGAAGGTCTGCAGGAACCCGGCGCCGTCGAGCCTGGCCGCCTCGTAGATCGTGCCGTCGATCTTCCCGATCCCGGACAGCAGGAGGATCGTGCAGAACCCGAGGTTGATCCAGGTGCCGATGAGCCCGACGGCGGGCAGCGCCCAGGTGAAGTCGCCGAGCCAGGCCCGGGTGACGCCGTCGAGCCCGATGGCGGACAGGACCTGGTTGACCGTCCCGTCGGTCGAGTACATCCACACCCACGCGATCGCCGCGGCGGCGCCCGGGATGATCTGCGGCAAGAACAGGACCGTCCGCGCGAGCGTCCCGAACCCCTTCGACCGCAGCTCGCGGATCAGGGCCGCCATCAGCAGGCCCCCGACGACCGGCAGCACGGTGAAGAAGATGATCAGGAAGAAGGCGTGCCAGATCGACGAGAGCAGCTGGGGGTCGGTCAGGACCTTCGTGTAGTTCGCCATGCCCACGAAGCGGGCCAGGTCGATGCCGTTCCAGTCGTAGAACGAGTACTGGACCGCGGAGACGAGCGGTCGGAGCACGAACACGGCGTAGAACAGGAGCGCCGGGAGCGCGAAGAGCCACCCGACGACCCACCCGCGCTGCCGGCGGCGTCGCCGTGGGGCGGGTGTGCTCGCACCCTGCGGGCGGGTCCCCGCGACGCGCCCGACGGGCTGCGCCGCGGGGACCGGACCGACGGTCGTCATCGTCCCAGGTCCTGCACGTACTGCGCCTGGACGGCCTTCATCATGGCCGCCGGGGTCGTCTTGCCGGCGACGAGGAGCTGCACCTGGGCGTTCCAGGTGGCAGACGCCCCGTTGCTGGCGTTCTGGACGTACTGGACCTGGCCGTCCGCCTTGACGAGGTCCGCGAACGCGGCCTGCACCTGGGCCGAGAGCTCGCCGTTCGTCGTCGGCTGCGTGCCCGAGCCGGTCGGGGCGAACCCGTTGTCGACGAGGATCTGGCGCGCCTCGGGGGTCGTCAGGAAGTTCAGGAACGCCGCGGCCGCGTCCTTGTGCTCGGACTTGGCCGGGATCCCGAAGTTGGAGACGGGGTCGGACATCGCGAGCGTCTTGCCGTCCGCCGACCTCGGGGGCAGGACGAACCCGACGTCCGAGCCCATCTGCTTCTGCAGCGCTGCCGCGTCCCAGTTCCCGGACGCGTAGAACAGCGCCTCGCCCTTGGCGAAGCGGCCGAGCGCTCCCGTGCCGTCGGTGCCGTTGGTGTCGGCGTTGAAGTAGCCGTCCTTCGCCCAGCCCTGGATCGTCGTGGCGGCGGCCTCGGCCTGCGGGTTCGCGACGGTCGCGTCAGGCTCGTCGAACACCCACCCGTTGACGGCGTCGCGTCCCATGGCGTCGTTCATCAGGAACTGGAGGGACGTCATGACGCCGCCGGTCTGGTTGCCCGCCATGATCGGCGTGATGTTGTGCGCCTTCGCGGTAGCGAGGTCCGCCTCGAGCTCGCTCGTCGTGGTGGGGGCGTGGTCGATGCCGAGCTTCTCGAGGAGCGTGGTGCTGTAGTACAAGCCGGTGACGGTGAACCCGGACGCGAGCGTGTACTGCGTGCCCGACCCGCGCACCCCGTTCGAGTCGACCGTGTACTGCGCGAGCTGCCCCGACGGCAGGTCGCTCCAGCCGTAGGCCGAGGCCCAGGGCGACAGGTCGGTGAGGAGCCCGCTCTTCACGATGTCGGACAGCGCGACGATGCGCGCGATGTCCGGCGGGTCGTCCGACGCGAGGACGCGCGGCGCGTTGACGGCCTGCACGTTGTCCGGGTCGTAGCGCGTCTCGATCTTGACGTTCGGGTGCTGCTTCGTGAAGGCAGCGATGAGGGCGTCGTCGACGGTCTTCAGCCCGGCGCCGTCGTAGAGCGTGAGCGTCACCGGGTCCGACCCGACGTCCGTGCTGGCGCTCTGGGGCGCGGCCGCGTCCTTCGCGCCGCTCCCGCTCCCGGGGGCGCTGCAGGACGTGAGCGCGAGCGCTGCGGCCGCGGTCCCGGCGACGGCGAGCGCGCGCCACGTGCGCTGTGCCCGGCGAGTGTTCTCCATGGTGTCCTCCGCTCTGAGGTGGGCGCTTCGGAAGCGCTTCCGAAACGAGCATCGTCGGAAGCGCTTCCGAAGTCAAGCCCTTCGCCGTAGCATCGGGCCATGGCCTCTCCCACAGCCAGCCTCGCCGACGTCGCCAGGCACGCCGGCGTGTCGCTGGCGACCGCGTCCCGTGCCCTCAACGACGCCTACGGCGTCTCGACGGCCACGCGGGCGAAGGTCCTGGCCGCGGCGACCGAGCTCGACTACGTCGCCTCGCCCGACGCGACCCGGCTGGCGAGCGGCGCGACCCGTCGGGTCGCCGTCGTCGTGCCACACATCGAGCGCTGGTTCTTCGGGCAGATGGTCGGCGGTCTCGAGCGAGTCCTCGCGGCCGCCGACCTCGACGTGCTGCTCTACCACGTCGGCGACGAGGCCGACCGGCGCGACTTCCTCACCCGGCTCCCGGCCCGGCGCAAGGTCGACGCCGTCATCGTGGTCGCCTTCCCGGTCGACGAGGACGAGCGTCAGCGGCTCGAGCTCATCGGTGCCGCCATCATCGCGGCCGGTGGCCAGTCCGCCGACTACCCCTACGTCTGCATCGACGACTACGAGGCGGGGAGCCTCGCCATGCGTCACCTCGTCGACCTGGGGCACCGCAGGATCGCCATGATCGGCGGCCTCGACCCCGACCAGCCGGGCTGGCCGGTCGTGTCGGGGCGGTCGCGCGCGTACGACGACACACTGAAGTCGGTCGGGGTAGAACCGGACCCCCGGCTGGTCCACGAGGTCGAGTGGGGCCCCACCAACGGTGCGGCCGCGATGCACCGCATCCTCGACGCGAACCCCGACGGCCCGCCGACTGCCGTCTTCGTGCACAGCGACGAGCTCGCCTTCGGCGCCCTCCAGGCGCTGCGTCACCGGGGCCTGCGGGTGCCGGACGACGTCTCTGTGGTGAGCATCGACGACCACCCGCTCGCCGAGCTGCTCGACCTCACGACGGTCGCGCAGGACGTCGCCGCCCAGGGCGCCGTCGCCGGACAGATGGTGCTCTCCACCCTCGGCGACCGGCCGGGCGCGCTGCCGAGCGGTGTGACAGCACCCGTCGAGCTGCGGGTGCGCGCGAGTACTCGGCACACCTGACCGGCAGGCCACGGCTGTTGCGGATCCGTAGCACCGCACCCGGGCGGTCCTCCAAGGAGACGGCGAGGACCACCCTCGCGAGCGGCAAGGCAGGGCGGCGACGAACGCCCAGAGAGGAAGTGCGAGATGAGCGACGGTCGGGTGGCCGTGGTGACGGGAGCGGCACGAGGGATCGGGCGTGCGACGGCTGTCGCGTTCGCGCGGGCAGGCTACCGGGTCGCCGGCGCCGACATCGCAGGGCTCGCGAGCGCCGCGATGGACTACGAGCCCGCCACCCGTGAGGACCTCGACCGCACGGGTGAGCTCGTCCACGAGGCCGGCGGGCAGTGGCTGCCGGTCGTCTTCGACCAGCGGGACAAGGCGGCCGTGCGTGCCGGCTTCGCACAGGTCGTCGAACGCTTCGGCGGCGTGGACGTGGTCTTCGCGAACGCGGGCGTGCAAGGATTCGCTCCGCTGCTGGAGATGAGCGACGCGCTCTGGCACGACCAGATCGACATCAACCTCACCGGCACGGCGAACGTGCTGCGCGTCGCCGCACCCCTGTTGGTCGAGCGCGGTGGCGGGCGCATCATCATCACCTCCTCCACCCAGGGCCAGCACGGCACCCTCGACGGAAGCGGCTACTCGGCCTCGAAGTGGGGGCTGATCGGGCTGATGAAGTCCGCCGCCCTCGAGCTCGGCCGGTACGGCATCACGGTCAACGCCCTGGTCCCCGGCCTGATCGACACCGCGCTGACCCGGCACGAGGACCGCTACGCGCAGATCATCCGCACCGGGGGCAACGACCCCACGGGCGACGACACCGAGGACGAGCGGACGGCCGCGGACGCGCAGCGCAAGAAGCTGCCGCTCGGCATCCCATGGATCGAGCCGGAGGACGTCGCACCGCTCGTGGTGTTCCTCGCGTCCGAGGAGGCTCGCATGGTCAGCGGGACGAGCTTCGCCGCCACCGGCGGCGACAGCGCCAACGTCACGGCGTGACCGGAGCCGGTACGACCGCGGACGGGCAGCGCCCCGCCGGCGGGGTGCCGGCGGTCGCTCTGCCGGTCGGCTCCTCACGTGCGAACAGCCAGCTCCGCGATCCTGAGCTCTGCGAAGGTCGCCTCGCCGTCGCTCGTGAACAGCCGGATCCGGTCGTCCGTCGCGAGGGGGAACACGCGGTGGGAGTGGACCGCCTCGCCCTCGCCCACGAACAGTTCAACGCTCGCGTGGTCGACCAACACCCGGACCTGCAGCCGGCCTGAGGCCGAGTCGATCAACGTCTGCGACTCGCCACCGGTAGGGCTGAATGTGGGACGCCTGTTGACGTAGGCGTAGCCGCCCTCGAGGAAGGCGCCGACGGCGACGTGGCGGCCACCGCGTGGCGCACGGCACAGCTCCATCCCGATGTTGGTCGGAGGCGCGGCCGGATCCCACACGAGCTCGCACGTCAGCTCGTACGACCGCGCGGAGACGTCCAGATCGAGGACACCGTCCACGTGGACGTCTCCGAGGCTACGGGTGCGGCGGACGTGGTCACGCAGCGCAGACGTCGGTGAGGACACGAGCCGGTACGCGCCGCCGCGGTGCTTCAGACGCACGTCGCGGACGATCATGTCGTCGCCGTTGTAGCCGTCCGTCACCATGGACGGCGCGTTGTCCGGATAGTCCCAGAAGTTGGCCCAGCCCAGCGCGTGACGCAGCGTCGGGTCCTCGGCGCCGTGCGCATCGTGGTGGGCGTAGGTCACCGCGCCGTAGAAGTCGAAGCCGTGGTCCAGCCACTGCGGCTCGCCGGAGTCGGCAGCGAAGGCGGCGCCGTCGAAGGCACCAGTCCAGTACGCGTACGTGGCCGGCAGGCCGCGCGCCTTGCCGTTCGCGCTCATACCGAGGACCCATCGCCAGGTGCCGTCTTCTGCCCGCATGCGGAAGAGGTCGGGGCACTCCAGGACCCCGAGGTCGTCGCACCGGAACTCCCCCACCTCGTTCCAGGTGCGGAGATCCTCGGAGACGTAGAAGCCGATCCGCTGCCCCTCGGCGTTCGCCATCACCCAGTGCGCGCGCTCGTCGTCCCAGATCACCTTGGGGTCGCGGAAGTCGGCCACGCCCGGGTTGGCGAGCACCGGGTCGGTCCCGCCCGCACGGAACGTGCGCCCCTTGTCGGTCGAATACCACAGGTACTGTGCCTGACGGCCGTCGGGCGCCTGCGTGACGAGCGCGATCACGGTCCCGCGCCCGTACCCCGCAGTGCCGCGAGTGTCGACGACGACGGATCCGGACCAGCAGTCGCCGTTGCCGTTCGAGAACTTCGGGATCGCGACCCCGTGATCGGTGAACGCGACGTGGTCCTTCGTGGTCGCCAGTCGCCACGCCGTGCCGCCGCCCCCGTTGAGGTAGTCGGCGTTGTACAGGTAGTAGTACAGGTACTCGCCGTCGAGGTAGATCGGACGCTGGGGGTCGTTCTTCCAGTTGTCCGGGACGCTGAGGTGATACGCGGGACGGTACGTCTGGGTCACGTGCGGCTCCTGGTGCGGGTGCCCTGGCCTGCGGTTCTGGGCTGTGGCGGCGGCCGAGGGGTCGTGGAACGGGCCGGCGGCGGCCATGGCGACGCCTCCCAGACCGAGGAGCACCCCACGGCGAGTGGGCTCAGCGCCGCTCATCGGCTCGCCCCCTCGTCCGGCGCACCGGCCTGCCACGCGTCCTCCATGCGCCAGGCGGCGCCGTCCTCGATCCGGACGCGCCCACCCGTGGCCGCGAGCCGCACGGCCACGGCGTCGGCGCGCGTGGGGTACACCCTCGCCGTGAGCGCCTGGCCGTTGACGAAGAGCTCAAGCGCTGAACGATCGACGAGCAGACGCAGGTGCACGAGACCGTCGGCGCGAGCCGGCGCATCCCCCGTCAGCTCGCCCCGGTCCGCCGCGGGATCGAGGCTGCTCCGGCTGCGGTCCAGCCTGATCCGGACCCGCGCGTCCCCACGTCCTCGCGTTTCCCGGGCGATCTCGAGCACCGTCTCCTCGCTGGCGTCGGGAGTCGCGCGGAGCACGAGCCGAGCGCTGGCACCCGGCTCCAGGGCGATCAGCAGCTCGACGTCGAGCTGGTCGCCGCTCGCGAGCGCCGCGGGCTCTCCTGCGAGCATCTCCCGCCCTGTCAGCGTCACCCGGTCGCGGCGCAGGTCGGCGATCTCCGGGGCGGGGGCGAGCCTGAGTCCACCGTCCTCGGCCAGGGTGACGACCCGGGGCAGCGACATGACACCCGACCATCCGGCCGCGACGGCAGCCGCGTCCGGACGCCCCTCCTGCAGCCAGCCGAACATGACCCGTCGGCCGGCGTCGTCGGTGAACGACTGAGGGGCGTAGAAGTAGCGTCCACCGAGGTCGAGCCGGTGGGTGCCGTCCGGCACGAAGGTGTCACCGACGTACTCGCCGGTGAAGTAGAGCGCGTGGTGCGTCTGCCCCTCGTCCCAGGCCGAGAACACCAGGACGTCCCGGGCACCGGACCCGCCCTGCAGCCCGAACAGCTCGACGCACTCCCACATCGTCCCGGTCCAGTCGGGGCGTGAGCGGTCGTCGGTCGCACCCGTCCCCACGAGGAGAGGCCCGACGTAGTCCCAGCTGCGCAGGTCCACCGACTCGTACAGGAGGGCAGTCCCGCCTCGGCCACGGATCCCCGAGCCGATCAGCTGCCGCCACCTCCCGCCCTCGCGCCAGACGCTGTGGTCGCGGAACGCTACGAGGTCCAGCCCCGCTGGGGGCGCAGCGACGACAGGGTTCCTCGGGTCCTTCGTCCAGGCCCGCAGGTCGTCCGAGCCGGTGGCCACGCAGGGCAGCTCCCGTTCGCCGTGCCGGCCCGAGTAGACGATGGTCGGGACGCCGCCGTCGTCGACGAGGACGCCCGACCAGCACCCGTCGACGTCCGGGCCGGAGTCGCCCGGGACGAGCGCGACCGGCTCGTCCTGCCAGTGCACCAGGTCGCGGCTCGTCGCGTGGCCCCAGCTGATGCGGTGGTGCACCGCAGCCTCCGGGTTGTGCTGGTAGAAGAGGTGATAGACGCCGTCGCGCTGCGTCAGGCCGTTCGGGTCGTTGAGCCAGCCCGACGGCGGCACGAAGTGGAAGCGCGGGCGGTGCGGGTCCGTGTCGGCCCGCACCGACGCGGGGCGTTCGGTGATCCGGGTCGTCGCGGTCTCGGTCATCGGGATCCTCGATCCTGGTCGGGCGCGTCGGTCCCACGCGCGATGTCGGTGGCGAGCGCCCTGCGGGCGACCTCGAGCGAGGGCCGGTACCGGTGGCACCGGACCCAGTGGTCCGTCACCGCGTCGACGACGTGGCGGACGGGCTCGGTCTCGGAGCACGGGCTGTCGGGGTCGCCGTCGAAGGGACAGGTGGACGACTCGAGCACGGCGCTGCGCAGCCGCGCCCGCTCGACCGGGTCGTACCCGGTCGAGCGGTTCGGCTCCGGGACCGCCGAGAGCAGCAGCCGGGTGTACGGGTGGGACGGTCGGGCCATGAGGTCGAGCGACTCGCCCGACTCCACGAGCTCGCCGGCGAACATCACGGTGGTCCGGTCGGCCACGTAGCGAGCCGACGCGAGGTCGTGCGTGATGAACAGGATCGTGAGTCCCCGCTGGTCGCGCAGACGACGCATGAGGTTGAGGATCCCGACACGCACCGAGACGTCGAGCATGGAGGTCGGCTCGTCGGCCAGCACGACCTTGGGCTCGACCGCGAGCGCGCGCGCGATCGCGACGCGCTGCCGCTGCCCGCCCGACAGCTCGTGCGGGTAGGACGAGAGCAGCTCGGGCGACAGGCCCACCGTGGTCATGAGCTCGTCGAGCGCCGCCCGCGTCTCCTCCTGCCCGCGCGTCACCCCGTGCAGCCGGAGCGCGCGCTCCAGGAAGTGCGACACGGGATGGACCGGGTTGAGCGAGCCGAACGGGTCCTGGAAGACCATCTGGACCGTCCCCCGGTAGGCGCGCGTGGCGTGCCGGGGCTGGGTCTTGAGCACGTCCTCGCCGTCGACGACCATCGATCCGGCGGTCGGCTTCTCGAGCCGTGCGAGACAGCGCACGATCGTCGACTTCCCGCTCCCGGACTCGCCGACGAGGGCCATGATCTCGCCGCGGCGCACGTCGAGGGCGACACCGTCGAGTGCCCGCACGCTGCGGCGGGCGAACAGCCCGCCCAGCGGAAAGTCCTTCGTCAGGCCCCGCAGGCTGATGACGGGCGACGCCTGCGCCCGTGCGACGGGCGAGGGAACGGTCTCGGTGGTCATGCGCCACCTCCTGGCGTGGTGGCGAGGACGGTCGGCGCGACCCAGTGGCCGCTCCCCCGGTCCTCGAGGTCGGGGATCGGGCCGAGGCGGAGCTCCTCGGCCAGGGCGGTCAGCTCCCGGCGGGGGCCCGTCAGCGGCGGGAACGCGTTGATGAGCGCGTGGGTGTACGGGTGCTCGGGGTGGGCGAACAGCTCGCGCGACGGAGCGGTCTCAACGAGTCGTCCGCCGTACATCACGGCCATCCGGTGCGAGATCTCGATCATCAGCGACATGTCGTGCGTGATGAACAGGATCGAGAACCCGAGCTCGCGCTGCAGCTCGCCGATCTGCGCCATGATCTCCTGCTGCACCACGACGTCGAGCGCCGTGGTCGGCTCGTCCATGATGAGCAGGCCCGGCCGGAGCGCGACCGCCATGGCGATGACGACACGCTGGCGCATCCCGCCGGAGAGCTGGTGGGGATAGGCACGGAGACGCGACGGGTCGATCTTCACGAGCTCGAGGAGCTCCGCGGCCCGGCGCCGGGCCTCGCCGCGACGTAGGCCCTCGTGGGTCGTGAAGATGTCGGCCATCTGGTCGCCGACGGTCATGACGGGGTTGAGCGAGCTCATCGCGGACTGGAACACCATCGCCACCTCCTTCCAGCGAAAGGCACGCAGCTCCTCGGGGCGCATCGCGAGCACGTCCCGACCGCGGTAACGGATCGTCCCCGCGGTGATCACCGCGGGGTCCCGGAGCAGGCGCATCAGCGCGTTCGCGACGGTCGACTTGCCGCAGCCGGACTCTCCCGCCAGGCCGAAGACCTCCCCCGCGCCGATCCGGAAGCTCACGTCCTTCACGGCGACGACCGAGCGGTGGGCGCCCACGTACTCGACCGTGAGCCCCTCCACCTCGAGCACGGGGACGTCGGCGGTGTGGTCGGTGCTCATCGTGCTCCCTCCACGGCGACGACGGTCGGCGTCGTCGGGCTCTCGTCGGTCGTCCGGCCGCGCGCGGCGGCGGCTCGGTCGCGGCGGCCACGCGGCGAGCGCAGACGCGGGTTCGTGATCTCGTCGACGGCGTAGTTGAGGAGCGCCAGCGCGAACGCGACGAGCGCGATGCACAGGCCGGAGGGCACGAACGCCCACCAGTCGCCCGTCAGCAGGGCGCCGTCGTTGCTCGCCCAGTACAGGTTGGTACCCCAGCTCACGGTGCTGACGTCTCCCAGCCCGAGGAACTCGAGGCCGGCCTGGGACCCGATGCCGAAGATCACGCAGCCGAGGAACGTCGTCATGACGATCGACGCCATGTTCGGGAGGATCTCGCGGAACATGATGAAGCCCGATCGCTCGCCCGTCACGACGGACGCCGCCACGAAGTCCTTGCCCCGGATCGACAGGGCCTGCGACCGCAGCACACGCGCCGAGCCCGCCCAACCCGTGATCACGAGCACGACGACGATGGTCGCGGTGCCGGGCGGCAGGAACGCCGCGAGGATCACCAGCAGGGGAAGGCCGGGGATGAGCAGGAAGACGTTCGTGAGCAGCGAGAGGAGGTCGTCCACCGCGCGGCCGAAGTAGGCGGAGGCCAGACCGACCAGAACACCGAGGAACGACGCCGCGACGCCCACGAGGAAGCCGACGAGCAGCGAGCTGCGCGCGCCCCAGAGCGTGAGGGCGAGCACGTCCTGGCCCTTCGCAGTCGTCCCGAGCAGGTGGGAGGAGGACGGCGGCAGCGACGCCACGTCCGTGATGAGCGACGGTTTACCCGGTGCGACGACCGGCGCCAGGACCGCGAGAGCGACGAACACGACGAGGATCGCCAGGCCGACGACGGCCTTGCGGTTGCGGCCGAGGGACCGGAACAGGCCCCGGGTCCGGACGCGCGGCGGCGGCTGGGCCGGCGTGCCGGGCGTCGTGGCGGCACCCGGCGCGACGACGGCGCTCTCGCGGACCTCGACGGCTGGATCGGTGGCAGACATGGGATTTCCTCCGTTCAGGCGACCCGCACGCGCGGGTCGAGACGGACATAGACGATGTCGACGAGGAAGTTCGTCAGGAGCACGGCCGCGGTGATCGTCAGGAAGATGCCCTGCATCAGCGGGTAGTCGAGGCCCTGAACCGCGGCCAGGAGCTGGTAGCCGACCCCCGGGTAGGCGAAGACGACCTCGGTGAGCATGGCGCCGCCGACGATGAAACCGAGCGACATCCCGAGCGACGTGACCGCCGGGAGCATCGCGTTGCGCGCGGCGTAGCGGAACATGATGCGGTGGGGTCGTAGCCCCTTCGCCTCCGCCATGACGATGTAGTCCTCGGAGGTGGTCGCGATCATGGTGTTCCGCATGCCGAGCATCCAGCCGCCGATCGAGACGAGCACGATGGTGGCCGCGGGCAGCACCAGGTGGGTCGCGACGTCGGACACGAACTCCGACGTCCACGCGGGCGTCAGCCCGACGCTGAATGCGTGCCCCGTCGGGAACCAGCCCAGGACGACCCCGAAGAGGTACAGCGCGCCCATCGCGAGCCAGAAGTAGGGGAACGAGCCGATGAAGACGAGCAGGGGCGGCAGGACCGAGTCCAGCACGCCGCCGCGGCGCCATGCGGCGAGGATCCCGAGCAGGTTCCCGACGACGACGGCGATCACGAGCGCGGTGCCGCCCAGGAGCAGCGTCCAGCCGATCTGGCTCGCGATGACCTCGGACACGGGGCTCGGGAACCGGGAGATCGAGATGCCCATGTGGCCGGTCAGCATGTCGTGGACGTAGCTGGTGTACTGCTGCCACAGCGGCCGGTGGTCGAGCCCGAAGAGCTTGCGGAGCTGGTCGACCTGCTCCGGTGTCATCTGGCCCTGGGACCGCGCGAACATCCGGGACACGGGGTCACCTGGCATGACGCGCGGGAGGAGGAAGTTGAGGGTGATGGACACCCAGAATGCGAGCAGGTAGAAGCCCAGTCGCCTCAGTATGAAACGCACGGTGGTGCTCCGTTCGTGCGGGTGCGGGACCGGCGGTCGTGGCCGGCCGACCGCCGCGGCGAGGACGTCGCCCCGCCGCGGCGGCCTGGGGCCGGCTCGGTCACT
Source organism: Luteimicrobium xylanilyticum (assembly GCF_009429125.1). Taxonomy (GTDB): domain Bacteria; phylum Actinomycetota; class Actinomycetes; order Actinomycetales; family Cellulomonadaceae; genus Luteimicrobium; species Luteimicrobium xylanilyticum. The sequence continues at coordinate 1,335,282 of NZ_CP045529.1, read as the reverse complement.
TGGTGACGGGGGTGAGGCTCGTCAGGACGAGCACCGTCGTCGGCGCCCGGGTGTCGAGCGTGGCGTACGGGTCGGCCTCGGTCGGCCATCCCGTGAAGCGCACGGTGGTGTAGGCGCCCCACTGCGGTCCCGAGAAGAGCGGGATCACCGGTGCTTCCTTCGCGAAGAGCGCCTGGAGCTGGTCGACGAGCGTGTGCTGCGTCGTGGCGTCACCGGTGGAGGCGAACTGGTCGAGGAGCGTGTCCGCCGCCTTGTCGCCGAACCGGTGGTAGTTGTCGGTCGTCTGGATGCCGACCGGCTTGACGGTCGTCGTTGACATGAGACCGCGGTAGAGCTGGTACGGCGTCGGGGCGTTGTTGGCCCAGACGATCCCGGTGTCGAAGGTGCCCTGCTCGTAGCTCGACGTGACAGCGGACCAGTCGGGCGCGTCGACCTTGGCGGTGATCCCGACGTCGGCGAGGTTCTGCGCGATGATGTTCGCGACCGACAGCCAGTCCGACGACGTCGAGCCCACCGAGATCTTGAACGTGAACGGCTTGCCGTCCTTGAGCGTGCGCTTGCCGTCCGAGCCCTTCGCGTAGCCGGCCTTGTCGAGCAGCGCGTTGGCCGCGCTCACGTCACGCTTCGTCCAGTCGCACGTGGCGACCACGTCCGCGTCGCGCCAGGTGTCGTAGTTGCCCGACAGCCCGGTGCAGTCGGCCGGCGAGGTGTAGCCGGACATGCCGATCTTCGTGATGGCTCCCCGGTCGATCGCCATGCTGAGCGCCTTGCGGACGTCGACGTCGTCGAACGGAGCCTTGGTCGTGTTGAGCTGCCAGTTGATGTCCGACCCGGTCGGAGGGAACCAGTAGTGCCGGTGCTCGGGATCCTTGGCGACGTACGTCTGCTGGATGTTCGGCATGTACTGGGGCGCCCAGTCCACGTCGCCGTTGACGGCGGCCAGGTTCGCACCGTCGTTGCCGGCGAACGCGAGCATCCGGATGCCGGTGATCTTCTGCTTGGCCGGCTGCCAGTAGTGCGGGTTCTTGAGGAGGTCGTACGACTGGCTGCTGAAGTTAGCGACCTGGGTGTACGGGCCGGTGCCGACGGGGTCGGGGTTGGTGTCCTTGGATGGGTCGGAGATCTTCTCCCAGACGTGCTTCGGGACGATGATCTGCTGGCCAACCTCGTACAGGCCCGGTGAGAACGCGCGGTTGAACTGGAAGACGACGGTGTGGTCGTCCTTCGCCACGACCTTCGCGAGGTAGTCGTAGCCGCCCAGGAGCTTCTTCTGGAGCTCGAAGGTGTACACCACGTCGGCGGCCGTGAAGGGCTCGCCGTCGGACCAGGTGACGCCGTCGCGCAGCGTGAACGTGATGCTCTTGCCGTCGGCGGCCGGCGTCCACTTGGTGCCCAGCCACGGCACGGTATTGCCCTTGGCGGGGTTGTAGACGAGCAGCGACTCGTAGATCGCCTGCTGCGTCATCGGAGCGACGTTCGGGGAGAACGGGTTGAAGTTCCGCGTGAACGTCCCCATGTCCTCACGGGGTATGGTCAGGAGTTGCTTGCCGTTGGCGGAGGCACCGCCGCCGGCCGCCGACTGGCCGCCGGAGGAGGTGCATCCGCTGAGCGCCAAGGACGCCGCCACGGCGAGCGCCGCGACACCTCCGAGGCGAGACCTGAGTGTGAAGCGTGACATGATCGTTTTCTCTTCCTCTCTTCCACGCTGAAGCGAAGTGGGGGTGGAGCTCGTCGGGAGATTCGCAGTCAGACCGACGAGCGTTCGAGCAGCGGGCAGTCGACCGTCACCTGTCGGGTGGCGATCGGCTGCCCTGCTGTGAGCGACGCGAGCATGTCGATGCCGCGTTCACCCATCTCCTCGAAGGGCAGAGCGACCGTGGTGAGCTTGGGCCGCAGGTAGGCGGCGATGAGCTCCTGGTTGTCGAAGCCGACGACGGCTACGTCGGCCGGGATGGTCAGTCCCTTCTCCTTGATCGCGTCGTAGGCTCCCATCGCCATGCGGTCGTTGCCGCAGAAGAGGGCGGTGGGTCGATCGGCGCGATCGAGGAGCTCCGCGGCGGCGGCGTAGCCACCGTCCGCGGTCGCATGACCGGAGACGACGAGGTCGTCGTCGAGGTCGATACCGGCCTCGACGAGCGCCTGCCGATATCCCTCCCGGCGACCGACGGTCGCGGGGATGTCGGGGTCGAGCGTGATGAAGCCGATGCGCGTGTGCCCCGCCTCGATGAGGCGCCGTGTCGCGCGATATCCGCCGGACCGCTCGTCGGGGACAATCGACGGGTAGCGCCCCTCGGCGTCGAAGCAGTTGACGAGGACGGTCGGGACCTCCGCCGCGGCCTCGGGGATCGTCACGGCCCGGTGCCAGGTAGCGGCGTACAGCAGCCCCTCGACGCGCTGCTCGAGCAGCTTCTCGATGGCCGATTCCTCGATGTCCGGCCGCCCTTCGCTCGACGCGATGAGCAGGAACTTGTGGTCGGCCCACGCGCGGTCCTGCGCACCCTTGATGATCTCCACTGCGAAGGGCGCCGTGACGATCTCGGTGACCAGGCCGTACCAGTCACTGCGCCGGCTCGCGAGGGCCCGCGCGCCGGCGTTGGGCCGGTAGCCGAGCACGCGCGCCGACTCGAGGATCCGCTCGCGCGTGTCGCGGGCGATCCCCGCGTCCTCGCGCCCGTTGAGCACGAACGACACGGCGGTCCGTGACACGCCCGCGTGCGTGGCGACGTCGCCCATCGTGATGCCGCGCGAAGTGCCGGCGGTCCCCATTGCCCGTCTCCTGATGCTCGTCCTAACGCGCGTTAATGCGACGTTGCGGCGACCTTACGCGCGTTAGGAGATTCGTGTCAACAGGTGGTGAGCTCGGCCCGATCAGAGGACACCCCCCGTCGGCGTCATCACGGCGGGGGCGCGACGCAGCAGAGCAGACGCCCCCGCCCGTGCCACCGCAATCCGTACCGACGCAGCACGTGCCCCGCACCCGACCGTCAGGCGGGGGCGGGGCACGACCGTTCATGCGGTGTCAGACCGCGGACCACCCGTTGTCGACGGGCAGGATTACGCCGTTGACGTTGCTCGCGGCGTCGGACGCGAGGAAGACGATCGCGGCAGCCTGCTCCTCGGCGGCCGCCGGCTGCCCGACGTTGCCCATGTACCGGCCGAGCGTGGCGGGCCCGCCGGCGGTGGGGTCGGCGTCGACCTGGATGTTCGTCGCCGTGCCTCCGGGGGCGATCGCGTTGGTGCGCACGCCCTGGTCGCGGTACATGACGGCGAGGGACTTCGTGAGGCCGGCGACGCCGTGCTTGGAGACCGTGTACACCGTCCCGGCGGCGGACCCGCGCAGCGACGCCTCGGACGCGGTGTTGACGATGGCGCCCTTGCCGGTGGCGAGGAGGTGCGGCAGGGCGGCGCGCGTGAGGAGGAACGGCGCGTAGAGGTTCACGCGCAGGACGCGGTCCCACTCCTCGTCGGTGGTGTCCGCCGCGGCGGACATGCGGTCCATGATCCCGGCGTTGTTGACGAGCACGTCGAGGCTGCCGAACGTCTCGACGGCGGTCGCGACGACCTGGTCGACGACGGCCTGGTCCGCGAGGTCCCCGGTCACGGCGACGGCCTCGCCGCCGGCGGCCTCGATCTCCTCGACGACGGCGGCCGCACGGTCGGCGGCGATGTCGGCGACGACGACCTTGGCACCCTCGGCGGTGAACGCGAGGGCGGTGGCACGGCCGATGCCGGAGCCGGCGCCCGTGACGACGACGGTCTTGCCTGCGAGTCCTGTGCTGCTCATGGTGGTCCTTCCGTGGTCGGCCGACGGATTATTGTCACGTCGTGCCACTATTGTAGATCGGGAAGGATGGGCCGCGACACCCCACCTGGAGGTCCTGTGACCAGCCCGACATCCCGCCCCGGACGGCCCCGCCGCACCGCCGCCGAGCTCGCCGGCGAGCGTCGGCGCGTCGCGCACGAGGCGCTGCGCCTCTTCGCGCTGCACGGCGTCTCCGCCACGTCCGCCGACGACGTCGCTCGCGCCGCCGGGGTGTCCGTGCGGACGTTCTGGCGCCTGTTCCCCCGCAAGGAGGACGTGGTCCGGCCGCTCCTCGAGGACGGCGTCGCGACCGTCGCGGCGAACGTCCGTGCCCGCGGCGTCGCCGGGTTCCGCGCGGACGGAGCCCCCGTCCCGGACGAGCCGCTGTCGTCCGTCGAGCCCGTCCGCACGCTCGTGCGCCTCACCCGGACCGAGCCCGCGATCCGTGCCGTCTGGCTCGACGTCCACGACGGCGCCGAGGCCGTGTTCGCTGACGCTCTGGCGGCGAGCCGTGGCGAGACCGAGCCGGGCCTGGGCACCCGCACGACGGCCGCCGTCGTCAACGCGGCGCTCCGCGTGGCGGTCGAGGAGTGGGCGTGGCGTGACAGCCCCGCGGACGCGCTCGCCCGGCTCACGGACGAGGCGCTCGCCTTGGCCGCGGCCGCGCTGGGCGGACGCGCCGAGGGCCCCACCGGGACGGCGGAGCCCCCGCGCGCCGACTAGCCTCGGGGGCATGGCTCTCACCTCCCCCTCTTCCGTCGCCGCCACCCCGGGCGACCGCCTCGACGACCCCGCGACCGACCCCTTCGACGTCGCGAAGGAGGCGGCCACGTTCATCGCCGAGCGGACGGGCGTCGAGCGGCACGACGTCGCGCTCGTCCTCGGTTCGGGCTGGGGCGGCGCCGCCGACCTGCTCGGCGAGACGGTCGCCGAGATCCCGTCCGAGGAGATCCCCGGGTTCTCCGCTCCCGCGGTCGCAGGCCACCGCGCCACCACGCGCTCCATCCGGATCGAGGGGTCCACGCACGACGACGGCACGCCCAAGCACGCGCTCGTCCTCGGCTCGCGCACGCACCTCTACGAGGGTCGCGGGGTCCGCCGCGTCGTGCACGGCGTCCGGACGGCCGCCGCGACCGGGGCCGGCGTCGTCGTCCTCACCAACGGGTGCGGCGGGCTGAACCTCGACTGGACCGCCGGCACGCCCGTGCTCATCTCCGACCACATCAACCTCACGGCCACCAGCCCCCTCGAGGGGGCGACGTTCGTCGACCTGACCGACCTGTACTCCTCGCGCCTGCGCGACCTGGCCCGGACCGTCGACCCGAACCTCCCCGAGGGCGTGTACGCCCAGTTCCGCGGCCCGCACTACGAGACGCCCGCCGAGGTCCGCATGGCCGGGCGGATGGGCGCCGACCTCGTCGGCATGTCGACGACGCTCGAGGCCATCGCCGCCCGCCACGCCGGCCTCGAGGTGCTCGGCGTCTCGCTCGTCACGAACCTGGCCGCCGGGATCAGCCCCGAGCCCCTGTCGCACGCCGAGGTGCTCGAGGCCGGCGCCGCCGCAGGACCGCGGATCTCCGCCCTGCTGGCGTCCGTGGTCGCCCTGGTCTGAACCCGCCGGTCCGAAGGAGCACGACATGAGCAACCCCACCGACCCGGCGACCGGGCCCCACCTCAGCGAGCGGGCGCACGCGCACGCCGACGACGTCCGCCCGGCCGAGGACGGCCGGTTCACCGAGCCCGGCGCCGTCGCCGAGCCGTCCGCACCCCTCGACGACCTGCTCGTCGAGCGCGTCGAGGCGTGGATCGCCGACGACGTCGACGACGTCGACCGCGACGAGCTCCGCAGCCTCCTCGAGCTGGCCCGGAGCACCCCGGACGGGCTGCGCGCCACGGTCCGGGCGAACACGGCGCGCGCCGAGCTCACCGACCGCTTCGCCGCGACGCTCCAGTTCGGGACCGCCGGGCTGCGCGGCGAGATGGCGGCCGGCCCGAACCGGATGAACCGAGCCGTCGTGCGGCGCGCAGCGGCCGGGCTGGGGGGCTACCTGGCGCAGGTCCTGCCCGGCGAGGCGGCACGCGTCGTCGTCGGGTACGACGCGCGGCACCGCTCGCGGGACTTCGCGATCGACACCGCGGGCGTCCTCACGGCCGCGGGTCACGAGGCGCTCGTGCTGCCCGGCCCGCTGCCGACGCCCGTGCTCGCGTTCGCGGTCCGCCACCTCGCCGCCGACGCGGGCGTCATGGTCACCGCGAGCCACAACCCGCCGGCCGACAACGGGTACAAGGTGTACCTGGGCGGCCGCGTCGTCGAGGGGTCGGGCCAGGGCGCGCAGATCGTTCCTCCGTTCGACGCCGAGATCGCCGCGCAGATCGCGGCCGTCGGCCCTGTCACCGAGATCCCGGTCGCGACGGACGGGTGGACGACGCTCGGCGACGACCTCCTGCGCGCCTACCTCGACGCCGTCCACCGGCTGTGGGACGGCAGCGACGACCGGAACCTGCGGATCGCGACCACGCCGCTGCACGGCGTCGGCGGCCCGGTCCTCGCCCAGGTCCTCGCCGAGGCGCACTTCCGGGACGTCGCGGTCGTCGAGGAGCAGGCCGGAGCCGACCCCGACTTCCCGACCGTCGCGTTCCCGAACCCCGAGGAGAAGGGCGCCATCGACCTCGCGCTCGCGCTCGCGCAGGACTGGGGAGCCGACCTCGTCATCGCGAACGACCCCGACGCCGACCGGTGCGCCGTCGCCGTCCACGACGCGCGCGGCGGATCGTACCGCGGCGAGGAGACGGCCCGGTCGCAGGGCTGGCGCATGCTGCACGGCGACGAGGTGGGTGCGCTGCTGGGCCAGGAGGCGGCGCGGCGGGCCGAGGGCACGGGCGGGGTGTTCGCGAGCTCGGTCGTGTCGTCGAGGCTGCTCGGCCGGATCGCCGCCGCGCACGGCCTGCGGCACGCGACGACGCTCACGGGGTTCAAGTGGATCGCCCGCACCGAGGGCCTCGTCTTCGGGTACGAGGAGGCGCTGGGCTACTGCGTCGACCCGGAGTCCGTGCGCGACAAGGACGGCCTGAGCGCCGCCCTCGCGATCGCGCAGCTCGCGCAGCGGCTCAAGGCGGAGGGCTCGAGCCTCGTCGAGGAGCTCGACGCGATCGCCCGCCGCCACGACCTCTACCTGACCGACCAGGTCTCGGCCCGGTTCGAGGACCTCAGCGAGATCGACGACACCATGGTCCGGCTGCGCGCGACGCCGCCCGCGACCATCGCCGGCGCCGCGGTGACCTCGACGGCCGACCTCGCCGACGGGTACGAGGGCCTGCCCCCCACCGACGGCGTCCTGTGGCTCTGCGCCGACTCGACGCGCGTCATCGTGCGCCCGTCGGGCACCGAGCCCAAGGTCAAGGCCTACCTCGAGGTCGTCGTGCCCGTCGGCGAGGACGACGACGACGAGCAGGTCGGGCGCGCCCGCTGGGTCGCGCGGCAGCGGCTCGACGACGTCGCGACGGACGTGCGCGCGGCGCTCGGCCTCGCCTGACGACGGCGGCCGGGCAAGCGGGCCCCGCTTGCTCGGCCACCTCGTCGGCTACTTCAGGGCGACCTTCACGCCGCCCGAGAACGCCGAGTCGTGCAGCTCGAGCGACGCGAGCCTCGCGTCCTTCGGGACGTCGAACACCACGATCCCCTTGACCGTGTTGCCGGGGTTGTGAACGGTTCGCGTGTTTGTCATTGCTTCTCAGTCGTGTGGCGGTCTCAGTCATGTGAAGTTGTCGATTGGTCTCGTGAGCAATGCGGTAACTATCAGACGCGTGGAGGGGGTGAGAGAACGTGCCTGTCCGGGTCGTGAAGACGGCGACGGGCCGGTATCTCGTCCCGACCAAGGTCGCGGGCCGCGAGGGCCGGACGGCGGGGTACTGCCGGGTTTCGGGTGCGGATCAGACGGCCGATCTGGAGTGTCAGGTCGGCCGCGTCACTCTCGGGGCGCTGGAGCGCGGGCTGCGCCGGGACGGTGGTTTCCGACGTCGGGTCCGGGTTGAACGCCGACGGGTCAAGTTCTCCCGGCTGCTCGCGGACCGGCAGGTGAGGACGATCGTGGTTGAGCGTCGTGACCGTGGGGCACGGTCGAGCTGGGGCACCTGCAGGCGGCGTTGCGCTCCGTGCCGCTCGGTCGTGGTCGCCGGCGACGGTGAGGTCGCTGACGACCTCGTGCGGGACCTGACCGAGACCCTGACCTCGTTGTGCTCCCGTCTGTACGGTCGGCGTTCGGCCAAGTGGCGTGCGGATGCCGCGGTGGCGGCGATGTCAGCACCGGGTGGGAGCCTGAGGGCGTGACGTTGCAGGGGTTCCGTGTCGAGCTCGCACCCGACGCTGGGCAGGCGGATCGGTTGGCGCAGCACGCCGGCCTGCACCGGGTCGTGTTCAACCACTGCCTCGCACACGTCAAAGCGGTGATGGGGCAGCGCGCTGCGGAACGCACCTACGGCATCGCGGACGACGAGCTGACGCCCGCGGTGGGGTGGTCGGCGCCCGCGCTGGAGAGGTACTGGCGGGCCACGCATCGCGAGGCGTACCCGTGGTTCGGTGATGAAGGGTTGTCCTCGCGGGTGCCGAAGGAGGCGTGCCGTGCGCTGGCGGCCGCACTGTCGAACTGGGCGAGGTCGAGGACGGGTGCGCGGAAGGGGCGGCGGGTCGGGTTCCCGCGGTTTCGGCGCCGTAAGAACGGTGCGACCTGCCGGTTCGACGCGAACACCGCCCACCCCGCGACGTCTCGGCTGGTGCACGTGCCGAGGATCGGGAAGGTGCCCACACGTGAGGACATGGGGTGGCTCACCGACCGCATCGCCGAGGGACGCGCCCGCGTCCTGGGTTCCCGGTTCGAACGGCGTGCCGGCCGGTGGTGGGTGTCCTTCCAGGTCGAGGTCGACCGCGCCGACGTCAACGCCCGCCGCGCCGCACCCGTGGGCGGCCCGGCGGTCGGGATCGATCTCGGGATCAAGACGTTCGCGACGATCGCCGCTGACGACGGCACCATCGTCGAGGTCCCGAACCCGCGGCACCTGCAGCACAAGCTGCGCCGGCTGCGGCGGGCGAACAAGGCCCTGGCGCGTAAGCAGAAGGGGTCGAAGAACCGCGGCACGGCCGCCGCCGCTGTCGCGAAGATCCACCTGGACGTCGCGCACGCGCGGGCGAACTTCCTGCACAAGCTCTCGACGTCGTTGACGAGAACCAAGTCAACGATCGTGATCGAGGACCTGTCCGTAGCTGGCATGGTGAAGAACCGGCGGCTGGCCCGGCACATCGCCGACGCCGGCTGGGCCGAGTTCAGACGCCAACTGACCTACAAGGCCGACTGGTACGGCTCCACGGTGGTCGTCGCGGACCGGTGGTTCCCGTCGAGCAGGACGTGCAGCTCATGCGGGGCCGTGAACCGCGACCTGACTCTCGCGGAAAGGACCTGGACCTGCCCATGCGGCACCATCCACGACCGCGACCGGACAGCAGCGATCAACCTCCTACGCCTCGCCGCGTAGACCAACCACACCGTCGCCGGGCAGTTCCCCGGAGACCCGAAACGCCTGCCGAGGCCCACTAAGCCCTCACCCCGTGAGGCACAGGCCAACGAAACAGGAAGAGAGAATCGCCGAGATTCCTCGAACGGTTGATGTCGTTGAGGAACGTTCGAGTCGTCGAGGTAGGCCCCCGCCTCGCTGTCCGCGTCGAACTCCCGGCCGTCGGTGTCGCGGAGCGTCTGGTTGCCGTCGTCGAACGTCTGGGCCTCCTTGCCGATGTTCTTCACCATCACGTGCACGAGGACAAACTGGCTCATCGCACTTGAGGGTGTAGTTGGGGTCGGAAGCCGCCGGCCTCGAGTAGGGATCGGGCGATGTAGTGGGTCAGGTTCCTGAATCCGAGGGCGGAGCCACGCAGGTGCTCGAGACGGCCGTTGATCGCCTCGGTCGGTCCGTTGCTCGTGCCGGGCAGGTCGAAGAATGCCAGCACGTCGGCGGCGCGCTTGGTCAGTGTCCGGCCGAGGGTGACGAGCTCGCTCAGGCCGGCTGGAACGCCGCGGCTCAGGGAGTCGATGACGGAGTTCATCAGCGCACGGCCCTGGGCGCGGTCGCGGTGGCGGTAGGCGGTGATCATGCGCTGGTAGACGCCCCAGGTCGCCTCGACGGCGGCGTGCTCATCGACCGTGAACAGCGCCTCGATCCTGGCCGTCTGCTTGGCGGTGAGCAGGTCGGTGCCGGTGTGCAGGGTCCGCCGGGCTCGGTAGAGCGGGTCGGCGGCGCGGCCTCGGTGGCCGCGGGTGTCCTGTTGGACCCGGCGGCGGCACCGGTCCAGCGCGTCACCGGCGAGACGGACCACGTGGAAGGGGTCCATGACTGCGACCGCGTCGGGCAGTTCCTCGGCGGTGGCCGTCTTGAACCCGGTGAACCCGTCCATCGCGACCACCTCGACGCCGTCACGCCACGCTTTCGCCCTGGCCGCGAGCCAGGTCTTGAACGCACTCTTGGAGCGGCCGGCGACCATGTCGAGCAGTCTCGCTGGGCCGACCCCGTCGCGGATCGGGGTCAGATCGATCACCACGGTCACGTACCTGTCGCCGCGGCGGGTGTGGCGCCACACGTGCTCATCGACGCCGATCACGGCCACACCCTCGAACCGGGCCGGGTCATCGATCAGGACACGCTGCCCTTCGGCCAGAACGGCGTCGTTCGCGGTGTGCCACGCCACGGCGAGAGCCTCGGCCACCCGTGCCACTGTCAGGTGCTGAACGACGAGGCCGACCAGCGCCCAGCGCACCGCTGCCCGCGACAGCTTCGCCCGCGGCTCCGCAGCTGCCGTGGTGTCCTGGCGCCACACCCGCCCGCAGCCCTCGCAACGGTAGCGGCGCACCCGGACCAGCAGCGTCACCGGCCGCCACCCGAACGGCTCGTGCGCCAGCCACCGGATCACCGTCCCTCGCGGCGCGCCCTCGGCGCCGCACCTGCGGCAGAACGCGTCGTCATCGCGGGCGACCACGCGGCACTCCAGCACCGCCCGGCCCGGTTCCAGGCGCTGTCCGACCACGACGAGACCGAGCTCGTCCAGCCGCGCGAAGATCGTCAGGTCAGGAGGATCGAAGGTAGCGTCAGGCACGTCGAGGTCTTCCGGATGGGCAGTGTGAGAACTTCCATCCTGGGGGACCTCGACCCGCCCCCGGCAAGATCAGCCAGCCAGCGCTACACCCTCATCTGCGTTGAGCCGACAAACTGGCCCTGCGCCTTCTCGTTCAGCAACTCGTCCCCCACCTGCTTGACGCTCGCGGCGGTGCGAGCGGCTTCCCGCTCAAGGACGCCGCTCCGCAGGAGATCGTCGACGGCGTGCGCGCGGTCGCGGGCGGGGACGCCGTCCTCGCGCCCCGGGTCGCCCGGTTCGTCGTCGCGCACGTCGCCTCCTCCCGGGTGGGCGAGGAGACCGTCGGCGCCCGGCACGCGCTCGCGCAGCTCACCGACCGCGAGCGCGACATCGCGGGCCTGGTCGCCGAGGGGCTCAGCAACGCCGACATCGCCCAACGCGTCTACGTGAGCGAGGCGACCGTGAAGACCCACCTGGGCCGCGTCATGACGAAGCTCGGGCTCGCCAACCGGGTACAGGTCGCCCTCCTCGTCGAGCGCGCGCGCTGACCCGTCCGCGCGGCCGGCCTCGCGCCGAGCAAGCGAGAACCCGCCCGAGCAAGCGGCCGAAGCGTGCTTGCTCGAGCGGGTTCGTGCTTGCTCGGCGGTGGGTCCGTCCTCAGCCGAGGGCGTCGAGCTCCGCGAGCACCGCGGCGCCGCTGGACATCCCCAGGCGGGTCGCGCCGTGGTCGATCATCGTCAGCGCGTCGGCGAGCGTCCGGATCCCCCCGGACGCCTTGACGCCGAGGCGCCCGCCCACCGTCTCCGACATGATCGAGACCGCGCGCGCCGACGCGCCGCCGGCCGGGTGGAAGCCCGTCGACGTCTTGACGAAGTCGGCGCCCGCCGCCTCCGAGGCGCGGCACGCCTCCACGATCTCGTGGTCCGTGAGGGCCGCGGACTCGATGATGACCTTGAGCACGCGCCCCTGCGGGACGGCCGCCCGGACCGCCGCGACGTCGAGCTGCACGTACTCCCACGCGCCCGCCTTCGCGGCGCCGACGTCGATCACCATGTCGACCTCGTCGGCACCGTCGGCGACGGACCGCGCGGCCTCGGCGGCCTTGATGTCGCTGTGGTGCTTGCCCGACGGGAACCCGCACACCGTGGCGACCTTGAGCGCGGTGCCCTCCGGGCCGGCGTCGGGCACGGTCAGCGGGAGGAACGACGGCGAGACGCACACCGCGTACACGCCCAGCGCGGCGCCCTCGGCGACGAGCGCCTCGACGTCGGCGCGCGTGGCCTCGGGCTTGAGGAGCGTGTGGTCGATGAACTGCGCGAGGCCCGCCCGGTCCAGTCCCCCGGTCGTCGTGCTCATACCTGCGCTCCTTCGATCTCCGCGTACTTCGGTGCGATGAGGTCCTCGACGAGGCGGCGGCGCTCGTCGTGGTGGACGAACGCGTTCCAGGCCGCAGTGACCGTGACCTCGTACAGGTCGTCGAGCGTCCAGCCCGCCTCGGCGACGAGGAGCGTCATCTCGCGCGTCATCGACGTCCCCGACTGCAGCCGGTTGTCCGTGTTGACGGTGACGGCGAACTCGAGCTCGAGCAGCCGCGTGATGGGGTGCTCCGCGATCGACGCCGCCGCACCCGTCTGGAGGTTCGACGTCGGGCACAGCTCGAGCGGCACCTGGCGGTCGCGGACCCACGTCGCGACGCGGCCGAGCGTCGCGAGCGGCTCGGCGTCCTCGTCGCGGTCACCGCTCGGGTCGAAGGCGATGTCCTCGACGATCCGCACCCCGTGCCCGACGCGCGCCGCGCGCCCCAGGTGGACGGCCTGCGAGATCGAGTCGACCCCGTCGGCCTCGCCGGCGTGGATCGTGACGGGGAACCCGGCGTCGTCGAGGGTGGCCCAGACCGCCGGGTAGCGGTCCGGCGGGAAGCCGAGCTCGGCGCCCGCGATGTCGAACCCGACGACGGCGCCCGGGGAGTCCGCGAGCGCGCCCTCCACGCGGTTGGCGAGGGCGAGGTCGGCGATCTCCTCCCAGCGGTCGGCATGCCGCATCGCGGTGACGAGCTGCCCGACCCAGATGGTCCTGCCGTCCTTCGCGGCCTCGGCGACGCCCTCCGCCAGCCCCTCGCGGACCGCGTCGACGGTCTCCTGGAGCGTGAGCCCGCCCTGCAGGTGCTGCTCGGGTGCCCACCGCTGCTCGGCGTACACGACGCCGTCGGCCGCGAGGTCGAGCACGGACTCGCGCGCGACGCGGCGCAGGTGGTCCGCCGTCTGCATGACGGCGATCGTGTGGTCGAACGTCTCGAGGTACCGGGGCAGGTCGCCGGACGTCGCAGCCTCGACGAACCAGGTCCCCAGCGCGTCGGGGTCGGTCGTCGGGAGCTCGTGGCCGGCCTCGGCCGCCAGCTCGACGATCGTGGCGGGCCGCAGGCCGCCGTCGAGGTGGTCGTGCAGGACGACCTTGGGGAGCTGCGCGATCTGCTCGCGCAGCGTCGTGGGCAGGTGCGACACGCGCTCGTCGGTGCCGTCACCCGGCGTGCTCGTGGCCGCCGGGGAGGTGGGGGATGTCATGGCTCCCACGGTAGCGGAGCCGCGTCGTCCGCGTCCGTCAGCCGCGGGCGTCGTCGTCGTCCGCGGGGACCTCGTCGGCCTGCTCGACGACGTCCGCCTCGTCCGCCTCGCCGTCCAGGTCGGGGCGGGGGACGTCGGGCTCGTAGTCGGCCTCGTCGAGGGCGTCGGGCTCGGGGAGCCGCCGGTGCGTGAGGTGGTCGACGTCGTCGCGGGTCCCGGTGTCGTCGGGGACCAGCCCCGCGTCGCGGAGCGTCTCGTCGCCGGGCGTGGTGCTCATGGGGGCCTCCCTCGACGTGCGGTGCGGGCACCTCCATCGTCGCGCGCCGGGCGGCGGTGCGCACGGGCGCCGGGCGCCGTCGTCGGCGGGAGGGTCAGCGCGGCAGGAGGGCCCAGACGACGTGGGTCCAGCGGCCGAGCGCGTCGAGGGGTCGCTCCGCCGCCCAGAGCGCCGCGCGCGGGACCGCGTGGACGGCGCCCGAGCCGGGCTCGTAGACCAGGTGGACGCCGTCGGGCCCGCCCGGCAGCGCGAGGACGACGTGGCGGGGCACCGCGGCTCCCACGCCCCCGGCCGTGTCGCCGCCCGTGTAGAGCGGGACCAGGATCCCGCGCGCGAGCGCCGCGTCGACGGCGGCGCGGACGCGCGCGAGGTCGGCCGGGTCGGTGTCGTCGACGACACGGTGCCCGTAGCGCACCGCGCCCCACCGGGCGGTCCGGGCCGCGGCCCACGGCGGGGTGCCGAGCGCCCGCGGCCACGGCAGGCCGAGGAGCGCCGTGCGCGTCGTGCGGCGCTGAACGGCGCGCTGCAGGGCGTCGAACCGCCCGGTGCCGGCGTCCAGCCACGCGGCCACGGCCGGGTCGCCGTCGGCGGCGAGGAGGACGAGCACCGCGGCGCCGCAGGTCGTGCCGTCGACCTGGATCGCCGGCGCCCGCTCGGGGCCGAGCAGCACGGGCCACGGCGCGTCCGTCCGCCCTGCCCGACGGCGCCCGAGCGGGTCGGCGGCCGCCCGGTCCACGGGGCGCGGCGATGGAGAGGTGTCGCGGACCGGCGCCGTCGGGAACCTCGTCCACAGGCCCGCCCGCCGGAGCAGGCTCGTGAGCTGCACGCGGCCTACCGCAGCGCGCCCAGCACGGACGCGGCCAGCCCGAGCGCGGCGAGCAGCACGACGGCGCCCGCGCCGGGTGCGAGCATCCCCCAGGGCCGCCGGTCGGGCCGGGGCCAGCGGCCCTTGCGCGCCCGGACCGCCCCGGTCACCGTGGTCGCGCCGAGCAGCACGCCGACGACCGCGAGCGTCGGGTCGCCCTGCCGCAGGGCCGCGAGCGCCAGCACGGCGCAGCCGAGCGCGACGCCGAGCGCGGTGCGCTGCCACGCGAGGGCGGTCCGCTCGGCGGGCTCGTCGTGCGGGACGCGGGTGTCCGGCTCGCCGGTCACCGGGTCGACCCGCTCCAGATCGCGTACGCCCCGACGAGCGCCGCGAACGCGACGATGCCCACGACGATCACCGGCAGCGCGCTGGGCGGGGGCAGCGGCCGGCCGAGACGCATCGCACGCTCGTTGCGGCGCCACGCGACCAGGGCGTACGCGGCGAGGCACCCGCCGCCGACGCAGGCGACCGCGGCCACGACGTCGAGCAGGACGGACAGGTCGGCGAACGACGCGAACGACGTGAGCGCGATCCCGCCCGCGACGAGCCCGAGGCCCGTGCGGAGCCACGCGAGCGCGGTGCGCTCGTTGGCGAGGGAGTACCGCACGTCGGGGTCGCTCCCCACGCCGTACACCGAGCGCGGGCGACGGGCGTCCGGCTCGTCCCGCCCGCTCACGCCACCCGGTCCAGCACGACGGACGTGCGCTCGGTCACGAGGCTCACGTCGGAGACGCGGAACGCGCCGTCGAGCGCCGCGGCGGCGCGCTCGAACCGCTCGGGCGTGTCCGTGTGGAGGGTCGCGAGCGGCTGGCCCGCGACGACGACGTCCCCCGGCTTGGCGTGCAGCTCGACGCCCGCGCCCGCCTGCACGGTGTCCTCCTTGCGGGCGCGTCCGGCACCGAGACGCCACGCCGCGACGCCGACGGCGAGCGCGTCGACATGGGTGAGCACGCCGTCGGACGGCGCCGTGACGATCTCCGACTCGCGTGCGGACGGCAGCGGCGCATCGGGGTCGCCGCCCTGGGCGCGGATCATGGCCTTCCACACGTCCATGGCACGGCCGTCGCCGAGCGCCGCGCGGACGTCGTCCTCGGCCTGCGGCCGGCCGGCCCCGGCGAGCATCTCGACGGCGAGCGCGACCGTGAGGTCCACGACGTCGGAGGGCCCGCCCCCGGCCAGCACCTCGACGGACTCGCGGACCTCGAGCGCGTTGCCCGCGGTGAGGCCGAGCGGCGTCGACATGTCCGTGAGCAGCGCCACCGTCCGCACGCCCGCGTCCGTGCCCAGGTCGACCATGGTGCGCGCGAGCTCGCGGGCGTCGTCGGCGGACTTCATGAACGCGCCCGAGCCGACCTTGACGTCGAGGACGAGCGCGCCCGTGCCCTCGGCGATCTTCTTGCTCATGATCGAGCTCGCGATCAGCGGGATCGCCTCGACGGTCCCGGTGACGTCGCGCAGCGCGTAGAGCTTGCGGTCGGCGGGCGCGAGTCCCGACCCCGCCTGGCAGATCACGGCGCCGACCGAGCCGAGCTGGGCCATCATCTCGTCGTTGCTGAGCGCGACGCGCCAGCCGGGGATGGACTCGAGCTTGTCGAGCGTGCCGCCCGTGTGCCCGAGGCCGCGCCCCGAGAGCTGCGGCACCGCGACCCCGAACGCCGCGACCAGCGGCGCGAGCGGCAGCGTGATCTTGTCGCCCACCCCACCCGTCGAGTGCTTGTCGGCGGTCGGCCGGTCGAGGCCCGAGAAGTCGAGGCGCTCGCCGCTCGCGATCATCGCGGACGTCCAGCGCGAGATCTCCCCGCGGTCCATCCCGTTGAGCAGGATCGCCATCGCGAGCGCCGCCATCTGCTCCTCGGCGACCACGCCGCGCGTGTACGCGTCGACGACCCAGTCGATCTGCCCGCCCTCGAGGCGCTGCTTGTCGCGCTTGGTACGGATCACGTCGACGGCGTCGAACTTCTCGGCCGTCGCGGGGGTGGTGCTCATCATTCTCCTCGGCGCAGGTCGTCCGGCCCGAACGCGTCGGGCAGGACCTCGGTCATCGGGCGGACGCCGGACACGGTCTCCACGAGGAGCTCCGGCCCCCCGTGCTCCCACAGGAGCTGGCGGCACCGCCCGCACGGCATGATCACGCGGCCCGCGCCGTCGACGCACGTGAACGCGACGAGCCGCCCGCCCCCGCCGACGACGAGCGCCGACACGAGCGAGCACTCCGCGCACAGCGTCACGCCGTACGCCGCGTTCTCGACGTTGCAGCCGACGACGACGCGGCCGTCGTCCACGATCGCGGCCGCGCCCACGGGGTAGCGCGAGTAGGGCGCGTACGCCCGCCGGGCGACCGACGCCGCCTCGGCGCGCAGCGCGTCCCAGTCGATCGATGGCGTCACGCTCACTCCTTGACGTACGGCTCGCCGTCGGCCGCGGGCGCGCGCACGCGCCCCACCAGCCCGGCGACGGCGAAGATCGTCACCACGTACGGCAGCATCAGCATGAACTGGTTGGGGATCGCGGTCCCGAGCACGCCGAGGACCTGCTGCAGCTTGTCGGAGAACCCGAACAGCAGCGCGGCGCCGAGCGCGCCCCACGGCGACCACCGGCCGAGGATCATCGCGGCGAGCGCGATGTACCCCTTGCCGGCCGTCATCTCCTGCGAGAACGCGCCGACGGAGCCGACCGTGAAGAACGCGCCACCGAGGCCCGCGACCATCGAGCCGAGGAGCACGTTGCCCCAGCGCGTGCGGTTGACGTCGATGCCCACCGTGTCCGCGGCGGCCGGGTACTCGCCCACGGCGCGCACGCGCAGACCCCACCGGGTGCGGAACAGCGCGATCGCGACCACGACGATCGCCACGTACAGCAGGTAGACGAGCAGGGTCTGGCGGAACAGCACCGGGCCGATCACGGGGATGTCCCCGAGCACGGGGATCGCGAGCGTGGGCAGGCGCGGCGGGCTGTTGAGCGTCGCCGCGTTCTCCTTGAGCACCGACGAGTACAGGAAGCTCGTCAGACCGACCGCGAACACGTTGAGCACGACGCCGACGATGATCTGGTTGACGTGGTACTTGACCGTGAACAACGCCAGGAGAGCCCCGATGACGAGACCCGCGACGGGTGCCGCGACGAGCCCCAGGTAGGCGTTGGAGACGATCGACGCGAACACCGCCGCACCGAACGCGCCCGTGAGGAGCTGACCCTCGATCGCGATGTTCACGACGCCCGCGCGCTCGCCGATCAGACCGCCGAGCGCGCCGAACGCGAGCGGGACCGCGAGGAAGATCGAGCCCGCGAGGAGCGAGACCAGCGAGGTCGACTTGCCCGCCACCGCCCAGGTGAGGAACGCGAGCACCCACAGGACCGCGAAGACGATCGGCACCCAGCGGCTGATGCGGCGCGCCCGCGAGACGCACCAGCCGGCGTACGCGGCGACGAGGATCGCGAGGACCGACAGGACGGCGGCGGTGGCCTTCGACGGGACGGTCACCGGCCCGAGATGGACGAAGTCGGTCGAGGTGGAGAGCCCGAACGTGGTGTCACGGCCGCCGGCGGGCAGGAGACCGAACAGCAGGAGGGCGAGCACGCCGAGCACGCCGAGCGTGATCGGGAGCCGCCAGGCCTTCCCGCCGGTCGCGGCGCGGGCCGTGGCTGCGGGCGAGCCCGTGGGCTCGAGGGTGGCGGCGCTCATGCGTGCGCTCCCTTCGCGTCGGGGCGCGGCGCCGGCAGGCGGAAGATCGCCCGCACGAGCGGCGGCGCCGCGATGAACAGGACGACCAGGGACTGGATCACGAGCACGAGGTCGATCGGGGTGCCGGTCGCCGCCTCCATGGACCTCCCGCCGACGTCGAGAGCCGCGTACAGCAGGCCGGCGAAGAAGATCCCCATCGGCTTGGACCGGCCGAGCAGCGCGACCGTGATCGCGTCGAAGCCGAGCGACCCGGCGATGCCACCCGTCACCGACTTCTCGGTCCCGAGGACCTGGACCGCTCCCGCGAGGCCGGCCAGGGCCCCCGAGACCGCCATCACGGCGATGAACGTCGTCGCCACGCCGATGCCCGCGTTGCGCGAGGCGTTCGGGTTGGAGCCGACCGCGCGGAACCGGAAGCCCCAGGTGGAGCGCGTCATGAGCCACCACACGAACACTGCGGCGAGGATCGCGACGAGGAAGCCCGCGTTCAGCCGGAACTGCTCGCCGAGGAGCAGCGGCAGGTTGGCGTTCGGGCCGACGGCCGGGCTCTTCGGCTGGTTCGAGCTCGAGTGGGTGAAGAACCGTGTGGTGAGCAGGTACGCGAGGAAGTAGAGCGCGACGTAGTTGAGCATGATCGTGACGATCACCTCGTGCGCCCCCGTGCGGGCACGCAGCACGCCCGCGATCGAGGCCCAGATCGCACCGCCGAGGATGCCGCCGACGATGGCGACCACCACGTGGACGACGACCGGCAGGTGCCACGTGAAGCCGATGTAGCCCGCGAACGTCGCCCCGAGGATGACCTGGCCCTGGGCGCCGATGTTGAACAGGCCGGCACGGAACGCGACCGCGACGCCGAGCGCCGCGATGATGAGCGGCGTCGCGACCGTCATGGTCTCCGTGAGCGGGTGGAACACCGTCGTGAAGCTCCAGCCGCGGTCGTTGATGATCGAGCCCCGGAACATCGCGACGTACGAGTCGCTGACCGCCGACCAGGCGGCCGAGAAGAAGTCGCCGGGCCTGGAGAAGAAGTAGCTCAGCGTCGACGTCACCGAGTCCGTCGTGAACACGATCAGCAACGCGCCGATCACGAGGGCGAGCACGAACGCCAGGACGGTCACGCCGAACGTCCCGGTCGCCGCGTCGCGCAGGGCGCGCGACGCGCGCGCCTCGCCGGTGTCGCCGGGCGGGCCGTCCGGCTGGGAGGGGCCGCGGCCCGTCAGGTCGGCGCCGGGCTCGGCGGCCTCCGGGGCGGTGCCCGGCTCCTCGGGCTGGCTCACTGCTGCGCTCCTGTCTCGTGCGTGTGCTCGTCGGCGAGCTGGTCCAGCTCGGTCTCCGTGGCCTGCGCGTGCGCCTCCTCGGCGCTCACGCCGGCCATCATGAGGCCGAGCACCGCGCGCGGGGTGTCGGCGGGGACGATCCCGACGACCGCGCCGCGGTACATCACCGCGATCCGGTCGGCGAGCGCGGCGACCTCGTCGAGCTCGGTCGAGACGATCACCACCGGCGTCCCGGCGTCGCGTTCCGCGACGATCCGCTTGTGCAGGAACTCGATGGACCCGACGTCGACGCCGCGCGTCGGCTGGCTCGCCACGAACACCTTGAGCGGCCGCGAGAGCTCGCGCGCCATGACGACCTTCTGCTGGTTCCCGCCCGAGAGGCGTCCGACCTCCTGGGACGGTCCCTGGGTGCGGATGTCGTACTCCTCGATGCGTGCCCGGGCGTTGTCGCGGATCGCGCCGAGGTCGAGCGCGATGCCGCGCGCGAAGGGCCGCCGGTCGTACACGTCGAGGACGAGGTTCTCGGCGACCGTGAAGTCGAGGACGAGCCCGTCGACGGTCCGGTCCTCGGGCACGAAGCCCACGCCCGCGTCGAGGATCTCGTGCGGGCTCAGGCCGACCAGCTCGCGACCCTCGAGCGTGATCGAGCCCGTCGCCGGCACCAGCCCGACGACGGCCTCGCTGAGCTCGGTCTGCCCGTTGCCCTGGACGCCCGCGACCGCGAGGATCTCGCCGCGGGCCACCGCGAAGCTCACGTCGTCGACGACCGCGATGCCGTTCGGGTCGCGCACGGTGAGGTGCTCGACCCGGAAGGTCACCTCGCCGGGCTGCGCGGGCTCCTTGTCCACGCCGAGGCTGACCGAGCGGCCGACCATCATGGCGGCGAGCTCGGTCTCGGCCGCGTCCGGGGACGCCTCGCCGACCACGGCACCGCGCCGGATGACCGTGATGACGTCGGCGACGGCCTTGACCTCACGGAGCTTGTGGGTGATGAAGACGATCGACGTCCCCTGGGCCTTGAGCTCGCGCATGATCGCGATCAGTTCGTCGGTCTCCTGGGGCGTCAGCACGGCGGTGGGCTCGTCGAGGATGAGCACGCGCGCGTCGCGCACGAGCGCCTTGACGATCTCCACGCGCTGCTGCACGCCGACGGGGAGGTCCTCGACCACGGCGTCGGGGTCGAGCCCGAACCCGAACCGGTCGGAGAGCTCGCGGACCGTGCGGCGGGCGGCGTCGAGGTCGAGCAGCCCTCCCCCGCGCGTCGGCTCGTGCCCGAGCATCACGTTCTCGGCGACCGTGAAGACCGGGACCAGCATGAAGTGCTGGTGGACCATGCCGATGCCGGCGGCGAGCGCGTCGCCGGGGCCCTTGAACGCGACGGCCGCGTCGTCGACGAGGATCTCGCCCTCGTCGGCCTGGTAGAGGCCGAACAGGACGTTCATCAGGGTCGACTTCCCCGCGCCGTTCTCACCGAGCAGGGCATGCACCTGTCCGGGCTCGACGACGAGGTCGATGTGGTCGTTCGCGACGAGCGGTCCGAACCGCTTGGTGATGCCGCGCAGCTCCAGCTTCACCGCCGGGCCTCCTTCGGGTCGGGGCGCGGGCCGACCGGAACGTCGGCAGCCTCACGCTAGCCATCTCGTGCCGGTCGCGCCCGCGGACGGCGACGGGCCGGGCACCCTGCGTGGGCCCCGACCCGTCGCCGTCACGGTCGGTCAGATCACCGAGTCTCGGCTCACTCCGGCGAGCTCTTGGACTCGACCTTGATCTTGCCGCTGATGATGTCCTGCTGGAGCTGGGTGATCTTGTCCTTGAGGTCCTGCGGGACCTTCGAGTCGAAGTCGTGGAACGGCGCGAGGCCGACACCCTTGTTCTCGAGCGTGCCGACGTACGGGTCGTTGGAGAACGATCCGCCCTTGGTCGTCTTGATGACGTCCTCGACGGCGGCGCCGATCTCCTTCACGACGGACGAGAGGATGATGCTCGCGTAGTCCGGGTTGGCGACGGCGCCGTCCGAGTCGACCCAGATCACCGAGACGTCCTTGCCGTCCGAGTTCGCGTCCTTCGCGGCCGCGAGCGTGCCCGCCCCGACCGGCCCGGCGACGGGGAGGATGATGTCCGCGCCCTGGGAGATGAAGGTCTGCGTGAGCTGCTGACCCTTCGACTGGTCCTCGAAGTCGCCGGTGAACGAGCCGTTCTGCTTCTTCACGTCCCAGCCCAGGACCTTGACGCTCTTGCCGTTGTCCTCGTTGTACTTCGCGACGCCGTCGGCGAAGCCGTCCATGAAGATCGTGACGGTCGGGATCTGGATGCCGCCGTAGGTGGCGACCGTGCCCGTCTTGGTCATGCCCGCGGCCAGGTAGCCCGCGAGGTACGCGGCCTGGGCGGTGTCGAAGCTGATCGGCTTGACGTTGTCGAGCGTGATGGTCTTGCCGTTGGCGTCCTGGGCGGTGGAGTCGACGATCGCGAACTTGGTGTCCGAGTGCTGCTTCGCGGCGTCACCGGTCGCGGTCGCGAGCAGGAACCCGACCGTGATGATCAGGTTGCAGTTCTGCTGCTCCATGTTCGCGATGTTGGGCGCGAAGTCGGACTCCTGCTTCGACTCGGCCGTCGCGATCTTGACGCCGAGGTCGGACTCCGCCTTCTTGAGCCCGTCGTAGCCGGACTCGTTGAACGACTTGTCGTTGAAGCCGCCCGAGTCGGAGACCATGCAGGCCTTGAAGTTGCTGGCCGCGGCGCTCCCCGTGCCGCTGCCCTTGTCGTCGCCCGGCGCCTGGCCGCAGGCCGCGAGCGCCAGGACCCCGGCGACCGCCAGCGCGCCCAGCTGCATGAACCTCTTCGATGTCGACACTGTCGAACCCCTCCGTCGTCCTGGTTGAGACTCCCCCACCCGCACCCCGCGGGTGTGCCGAGACCGGCTCGCACGTCGTCGGACGGACCGGCCCCGGGTCTTCAGGTGAACTCTAAGCACCCGGAAGGTCACCGCACGTTACCGGCGGGTAACGCCGGAGGTACCGATACCAAAGTGTGACGATCGGGGGCGCCGCCCACCCGCCGAGTGCGACGTAGTCGGGCTCGCGGGTGGATGCGGCGAGCTGGTCCGGGCTCCCGTGCGCCGACCAAGGGGCCGCGCGCCCTCCTTGACGTCCTTCAGCTCCCCGCGACCAGCCCGCTCGGCCGTCGCCTCACCCTCACCGCCGGTGTGGGCCTACCTCTCCGTCGGCGCATCCTCGCAGTCGGCGTCCCCGGCGCCAGGCAGCACGAACCCTCCGAGGCGGCGCCAGATTCGCGCTGCCTGACGCGAATCGTGCTGCTTCGCGGGCGCCTCGGTCTCTTCGGCCGGCCACTTCGCCGTCGGCGGACGCGGGCGCCGTCGTCGGTGGGCCGGCTCGACCACGGGGCTGTCCACGATGTCCCGCACCGAGCAGAGGTTGTGCGCGCTCCCGTCGTCGAGAGTGTGGCCGATCGGACGGTCGACGAGCCCCGGGGTGGACGCCTGCATGGTCAACGGGCACCGGTCGCCGCGCGCGGGACACGCCCCCGCAGAGGTGGAACGTCACACTCGGCGGGCCCCGCGTCGCACTCGGCGAACGGAACGTCACCGTCGGCGAGGGTCCTCAGAGGGTCGCCGCGCGGGCGAGGAGGCCCATGCCGACGCCGATCGCACGCTCGTCCACCTCGAGGTCGCCCTGGTGGATGTCGAACGTGCGCCCGCCCGGGGTACGGGTGCCGAGCCGGGCCATCGCCCCGGGCACCTTGGTCAGGTACCAGGCGAAGTCCTCGCCGCCGAGCGACTGCTCCGTCAGGAGCACCGCGTCCGGCCCGTGCAGGTCCCGCGCGGCCGCCTCGAGCCGGGCCGTGGACGCCTCGTCGTTGTCGACGGGCGGCACCCCGCGCACGTGCTCGAGCTCGACCTCCACGTCGTACGGCGCGACCACCTGCTGGACGGCCTCGTCGAGCACCTCACCCGCCCGCTCCCAGGCGCGCACGTCCAGGCAGCGCATGGTGCCCGCGACCGTCCCGGTGCCGGGGATCGCGTTGTGCGCGACGCCGGCGTGCACGGCACCCCACGTGAGGTTGACGCCCGACCGCGGGTCGAGCCGCCGGCCCAGCACCGCCGGCACCTGCGTGATGACCTGGCCGAGCGCATAGACGACGTCGCCCGTGAGGTGCGGGCGCGACGTGTGGCCGCCCGGCGAGGTGATGGTGACGGTGATCGCGTCCGACGCCGACGTGATCGGCCCGATGCGCGTGCCGACCTGGCCGACGTCGATCTTCGGCTCGGCGTGCACCGCGAAGATCCGCTCCACGCCGTCCAGACCACCCTGCTCGACGACGTCGAGCGAGCCCCCGGGCATGACCTCCTCGGCCGGCTGGAAGATCAGGCGCACCGGGCGGGGCAGGAGACCGTCGTCGTGCAGGCGAGCGAGGACGAGGCCCGCGCCGAGGACGACGGCGGTGTGCACGTCGTGCCCGCACGCGTGGGCGACGCCGGGCACCGTGGACGCGAACGGCAGCCCGCACGCGTCGTCCAGGGGCAGCGCGTCGATGTCGGCGCGCAGCGCCACCGCCGGGACCTCCGGGCCGGAGCCGCGGGGGCCGTCGCGGCCGACGTCGCACACGAGGCCCGACCCCTCGAGGAGCCGCGGCTCGAGGCCGGCGGAACGCAGCCGGTCGGCCACGACGCGCGTGGTGCGGACCTCGGTCCGCGCGAGCTCGGGGTGCGCGTGGACGTCGCGGCGGACCGCCACGAGCTCGGGCTCGAGCTCCCGGACGAGCGCGGCGACGCGGGCCGCGAGCGCGTCCGCTGCGGGCACCGGGGCCGTCGACGGGGTCGCCGCCGTCACAGGAGGTCGTCCAGCCCGCGCTCGTGCAGCTCCTGCACGACGTCCTTGACCTGCTGGGCGCGGGCGCGCGTGGTCACGAGGATCGCGTCCGGCGTGTCCACGACGACCACGTCGTCGAGGCCCAGGACGGCGATCGGCCGGCCCGCTGCCGGCACCAGCACGGAGCCCGCGGACTCGACGCGCACGACGTTCGCCTCGTCGCCGAGGATCTTCGTGCCCGTGCCGTCCAGCGACGGCAGGAGCGCGGCGAGCGAGTTGAAGTCGCCGACGTCGTCCCACCCGAACGTCCCGGGCACGACCGCGACGCCGCCCTCGGCTGCGACGGGCTCCGCGACGGCGTGGTCGATGGCGATCTTCTCGAGCCCGGGCCAGGTGTCCTCGAGCACGGCGTCGCGCTCCGGGGTGTCCCAGGCCGCGGCGATCCGGACGAGGCCGTCGTGCAGGGCGGGGCGCAGGCGCTGCAGGTGGCCGAGCAGCACGGAGGTGCGGACGAGGAACATGCCCGCGTTCCAGCGGTAGTCCCCTGTCGCGAGATAGGCGCGGGCGGTCGCGGCGTCGGGCTTCTCGGTGAAGCCCACGGCGTGCAGCGCCGTCGGCGCACCCTCGACGCCCAGGGACGCGCCGCTGCGGACGTACCCGAACGCCGTCGACGGGCGCGAGGCCGCGATCCCCACGGTCACGACGTAGCCGGCGCGTGCCGCCTCGACGCCCTCCCGGACCGCCTGCTCGAAGGCGTCGCGGCCCGCGATGACCTGGTCGGCCGCGAACGACCCGAGCACGACGTCCCCGTGCCGCTCCTGCAGGATCGCCGCCGCGAGCCCGATGGCGGCCATGGAGTCGCGCGGCGACGGCTCGGCGACCACCGCGTCGTCGGGCAGCCCGGGCAGCTGTTCGCGCGCGGCGGCCACGTGCGCGCGGCCGGTGACGAGGACGACGTGGCCCGGTCCGGCGAGGGGCTCGAGCCGGTCGACGGTCGCCTGCAGGAGCGACCGGCCGGAGCCCGTGAGGTCGTGCAGGAACTTGGGCGCGCCCGCGCGTGACAAGGGCCACAGGCGGGTGCCGGCACCTCCCGCGGGGACGACGGCGTAGAAGCCGGGGATCGGGCCGTCGGCGCCGGGCGCGCTCGGCGCCCCGCCAGGGGAGGTGGACTGCGGCATGCACCGAGCATAGTGAGCGCGGAGCCTGTGCGATGCGTCACAAAACCTTCACGATCGGCGGCCGACACCCCGTGGTCGGCGCTCGGACCTGGCGTCGTGTCATTACAGTGGGGCGCAGTGGGGTGGTGTCCTGACCCTCGTCCCGACGGCGTCGTCGAGCATTCGCCGAGTGTTCGTGGGGTGTGCGGCGGACTCCGGGCACCGCTCACCGAGAACGCTCACCCAGCCCTCGGACGAACTCGCCACAGGAGGCCCCCGAAGTGCCCAGTGCACCCGCAGGCACGCTCTACCGCGGCCATGAAGGCATGTGGTCCTGGGTCGCGCACCGCGTGACCGGCGTGCTGATCTTCTTCTTCCTTCTCGTGCACGTGCTCGACACGTCGCTCGTGCGCGTCTCGCCCGAGGCGTACAACGACGTCATTGGCACGTACAAGAACCCGATCATGGGCCTCGGCGAGGCCGGCCTCGTCGCCGCCATCGTCTTCCACGCCTTCAACGGCATCCGCATCATCCTCGTGGACTTCTGGGCCAAGGGCCCCAAGTACCAGAAGCGGATGCTGTGGATCGCGCTCGCGCTGTGGGTCGTCGCGATGGCCGGCTTCCTGCCGCGCCAGCTCATGAACGTCTTCGGGGGGAACTGACATGGCCGAGACCACCACCGAGAAGCCGGTCATCTCCTCGCCGCGCGACCCCTACAAGCGCCGCAAGACGACGCGCGGCAACTACGAGCTCTACTCGTGGGTGTTCATGCGGGCGTCGGGCGTGCTGCTGATCGTCCTGATCTTCGGCCACCTGTTCGTCAACCTCATGGTCGGCGACGGCGTGCACGCGATCGACTTCGCGTTCGTCGGCGGCAAGTGGTCCTCGCCGTTCTGGCAGGTCTGGGACCTCCTCATGCTCTGGCTCGCGATGCTCCACGGCACCAACGGCGTGCGCACGGTCATCAACGACTACGCGGAGCGCGACGCCGTGCGCATGACCCTCAAGGTCCTGCTGTACCTCGCGGCCGTGATCACCGTCGTCCTCGGCACCCTCGTGATCTTCACCTTCACCCCGTGCCCGACGGGCGAGCCCGCGGACCTGCTGCCCGCCTTCTGCTCCGCCTGAGGCCGCGGGCGCGACGGGCCCGTCCCGGCGCCGCCTGCACGCCCGGGACCACAGGACTCCCCCGAACACTCGCCAAGGAGGCATCGGCACCGATGCAGACCCACCAGTACGACGTCGTCATCGTCGGCGCGGGCGGCGCCGGGATGCGCGCAGCGCTCGAGGCCTCGGGCCGCGCCCGGACGGCCGTCATCTCGAAGCTCTACCCCACGCGCTCCCACACCGGCGCCGCGCAGGGCGGCATGTGCGCCGCGCTCGCGAACGTCGAGGAGGACAACTGGGAGTGGCACACGTTCGACACCGTCAAGGGCGGCGACTACCTCGTCGACCAGGACGCGGCCGAGGTCATGGCCAAGGAGGCCATCGACGCGGTGCTCGACCTCGAGCACATGGGCCTGCCGTTCAACCGCACCCCCGAGGGCCGGATCGACCAGCGCCGGTTCGGTGGCCACACCCGCAACCACGGCGAGGCCGCCGTGCGCCGCGCGTGCTACGCCGCGGACCGCACCGGCCACATGATCCTGCAGACGCTCTACCAGAACTGCGTCAAGCAGAACGTCGAGTTCTACAACGAGTTCTACGTCCTCGACCTGATCGTCGACCACGACCTGTCCGCGGGCCACGTGCCCGAGGGCGAGGAGGTCAACGCGACCGGTGTCGTGGCCTACGACCTCGCGACCGGCGAGATCCACGTCTTCCAGGCGAAGTCGATCGTCTTCGCGACCGGCGGCGCGGGCAAGATCTTCAAGACCACCTCGAACGCCCACACGCTCACGGGCGACGGCATGGCCCTCGCGCTGCGCCGCGGCTTCCCGCTCGAGGACATGGAGTTCTTCCAGTTCCACCCGACCGGCCTCGCGGGCCTCGGCATCCTGCTGTCCGAGGCGGCCCGCGGCGAGGGCGCGATCCTGCGCAACTCCGAGGGCGAGCGCTTCATGGAGCGCTACGCCCCGACCATCAAGGACCTCGCGCCGCGCGACATCGTCGCCCGGTCCATGGCCAACGAGGTGCGCGAGGGCCGCGGCTGCGGGCCGAACAAGGACTACGTGCTCCTCGACCTCACGCACCTCGAGCCCGCGCACATCGACGCGAAGCTCCCGGACATCACCGAGTTCGCGCGCACCTACCTCGGCGTCGAGCCGTACACCGAGCCGGTGCCCGTCTACCCGACGGCGCACTACGCGATGGGTGGCATCCCCACCAACATCCAGGCCGAGGTGCTGCGCAACGACCAGGACGTCGTCAAGGGCCTGTACGCCGCCGGCGAGTGCGCCTGCGTGTCCGTGCACGGCTCCAACCGCCTGGGCACCAACTCGCTGCTCGACATCAACGTGTTCGGCAAGCGCGCGGGCCGCGCGGCCGCCGAGTACGCGCTGACCGCCGAGTTCCGCGAGCTGCCCGAGGACCCGACGGCGAGCGTCGTCGCCGAGCTCGAGAACATGCGGTCGCGTCCCGACGGCGAACGCGTCGCGGACCTGCGCAAGGCGCTGCAGGAGACCATGGACCGCAACGCCCAGGTGTTCCGGACCGCCGAGTCGCTCACCGAGGCCCTCGACGACGTGCGGGCGCTCCAGAAGCGCTACCGCAACGTGTCCGTCCAGGACAAGGGCCGCATGTTCAACACCGATCTCCTCGAGGCGCTCGAGCTCGGCTTCCTGCTCGACATCGCCGAGGTCACGGTGGTCGCGGCGATCAACCGGAAGGAGTCGCGCGGCGGCCACTTCCGGGAGGACTTCCCGAAGCGCGATGACGTCAACTACATGAAGCACACGATGATCTACCGCCGGCCCCTGGCCCAGGACGGCGAGGCGGCGGAGGTCTTCGACGGGTCGGACGAGTACTTCTCGCACGCCGAGGAGTTCGACGACTACCAGGTGGTGCTCGGCTCCAAGCCGGTCACCGTGACCCGCTACCAGCCGATGGAGCGTAAGTACTGATGACTGCCCTCGCTGACCGCCCCGCCGCCACGGACGCCGAGCCGAAGGCCGGCGCGATCCCCAGCTTCGACGTCACGCTGCGCATCCGCCGGTACCTGCCCGAGTCGAGCCACGGCACCGAGTCCTACTGGGACGAGTTCACGGTCACCGTGCACGGCACGGACCGCGTGCTCGACGCGCTGCACCAGATCAAGTGGGACCACGACGGCTCGCTGACGTTCCGCCGCTCGTGCGCGCACGGCGTGTGCGGCTCGGACGCCATGCGCATCAACGGCCGCAACCGGCTCGCGTGCAAGACGCTCCTCAAGGACGTCAACCCCGACAAGCCGATCACGATCGAGCCCATCAAGGGCCTGCCGGTCGTCAAGGACCTCGTGGTCGACATGGAGCCGTTCTTCGCGTCCTACCGCGAGATCATGCCGTTCCTGGTCACGGACGGGCACACCCCGACCAAGGAGCGCCTCCAGTCGGCCGAGGACCGCGCCCGCTTCGACGACACCACCAAGTGCATCCTGTGCGCCGCGTGCACGAGCTCGTGCCCGGTGTTCTGGAACGACGGCCAGTACTTCGGCCCGGCGGCGATCGTCAACGCGCACCGGTTCATCTTCGACAGCCGCGACGAGGGCGCGAGCCAGCGCCTCGAGATCCTCAACGACAAGGAGGGCGTGTGGCGCTGCCGCACGACCTTCAACTGCACCGAGGCCTGCCCGCGCGGCATCGAGGTCACCAAGGCGATCCAGGAGGTCAAGCGCGCGATGATCACGCGCGCCTTCTGAGCCTCCCCGGCCGCAGCGTGCCGAGCACGCGCGACCACCACGACGGGCGGCCGTCCTCCTGCGGGAGGCGGTCGCCCGTCGTCGTGCCCGGGCCCGGCGCCGACCCCCGGGGCGGGCGCCGCGCGCCGGCGAGGTACCGCACCTGCCCCGCGGTGCCCGACGCGTCGGCCGCGCTCGCCACCCGCGCCACCTCGCGCGGCCGGGCGAGGCGGCGCGCCCGGCTCGGGTACACGTCGTCGGGCGCCGGGTCGGAGATCCACGCAGCGACCAGCAGGAGCACCCGCGCCACGAAGTTCACGAGCAGGAGCACCGTGACGAGGGCCGCGAAGGAGCCCAGGAGTGCGTTCTTGGACGCGCTCCCGACGATCACGCTCGTCCCGAGGTAGCGCAGCCCTCCCAGGACGACGGCCGCCACGACCGCCCCACGGAGCGTCTCGGACCACCCCGCGCGCGAACCCCCGAGGACACGGAGCACGTAGACGACGACGAGCGTGTCCACGACGCCGGCGACCACGAGCCCGAGGCCCGAGACCAGGCCGCTGACCTCGTCGGGCAGGCCCAGGGTGCGCACGAGCCAGGACGACGCCGCCGTCGCGACCACGCTGACGACGGACGAGGCCACGACCGCGACGAGCAGCACGAAGAACGCGCTGAGGTCCTTGAGCTTCCCGACGACGAAGTTCACCGGTTCGCGTGCCAGCCCCAGCATGATCCGCACCGCGCCCCGGAGCGCGCTCATGAAGGACATGACGGTCCAGAGGAGGACGAGCGCCGCGACGACGCCGGCGAGCGAGCTCGCGCTCAGCAGCAGGTCGTCGGGCTTGATCACGCCCTTGCCGTCACCCAGGTCGATGAGGCCGGGCACCGCCTTGTTGATCTCCTTCAGCAGGTCGTCACGCAGACGCTCCCGTCCGCCGAGCACCGCCATGAAGATCGTGTAGCCGATCGCGAGCGCCGCGAAGAGCGCGAACAGGGCCGTGTAGGCGAGGCCGCCGCACAGCAGGCCACCCCGCGAGACGCTGAACCGGGCCTGAGCGCGCGCGATCCGGGTCTGCTTCCACCACGCGAGGACGGCCTCCTCGCGGTGCACGGCGGTCGTGACGAGCTGCGCCGTCGAGGACGGCAGGAACGCCGGGAGCCAGCCCGGGCGCTCGCCCGCTGCGGGCCGCGCGAGCAGCGCGACCCGGAGCTCCCGCAGCGACCGACCGAGCGTGCGGCGGTGCCGCTCCTCGCCCTGGTCCCGCCGTGCTCCGGGTGGACGACGGCCCGCGACGCGCATCCCGCCGGCGTCGTCGGGCCGGGCGGCGCGCGCCCCGGGGCGCGGGCGCTCGACCTGGCGGCTCATAGCCCTGACCGTAGGGGGCGCAGCGCGTCCTCGCAGCGGTTCAGGCTGCGTCCACGCTTCCGAGCGGGAAGCCCTGGACCGGACGCCAGACCCCGTCGTCCCCGTGCTCGAAGAGATGCACCTCGTCGACGCTGAACGTGGCCTCGTAGTCCGCCATGCCGTCGAAGGCCGCATCGAGGAGCTCATCGGAGACCTCGTGGGCGACCGTGACGTGCGGGTGGTAGTTGAACCGCAGGGGGAAGTCGAGGGGGCCGGTGCGGACCGCGGCCTCGAGCCGCTCACACTCTGCTATCCCGACGGCGACCTGGGCGAAGACCACGGGCGACACGGGCCGGAACGTCCCGGCTCCCCGCAGGACCACGTGGAACGGCTCCTGGCTGGCCGCGGCCTTGCGCAGGTGCTCGATCGTGTCCGCCAGCTCGTCCCGCTCGACCACGCTCGGGCCGAGCACGGTGATGTGCGGCGGGATCGCGTCCGCCTGCGGATCCCCGAAACGGCGCCGGGACTCCCCCAGCTCGGCGCCGAACGGCGGGGGCACCGCGATCGCGACGCCGATACGCACCTGTGCGTCCGTCCGGTCCGGTAGGTTCGGCATCCCCACATTCTGACAGGCTCCGGGACCTGTTCCGAAACCGGGGTCCGACGCAGCACGCAGGTCCGCGGGCACGCTCAGGTGGCCTCGTCGTCCCACGGCACAGGCCCCGAGCCGGGGACGTACGTGGCGCCCGCACGGAACGGCATCGACGCCGCGGGGTCGAGGGCAGCCGACGCCGGCGTGCCCGCGGGGACCCCCGCGGGAGCACCGGCGGACGGGTTCGCCGTGGCCTTGGCAGCGCCGGCACCACCGAGCCCGACGGCGTTCGCGACGTCGGAGAGCGTGCCGCGTGTGTCGTCGTCGAGCAGGGCGTCGCGCACGATGCGGCGCGGGTCGTAGCGGCGCGGGTCGAGCGCCTGCCAGTCGACGCCCGCCCCGTCTCCGAGCTCCTCGTCGAGACGCGAGCGCGTCGAGGTCACGAACTCCCGGCCACGCTTGACGAGGCGCGCGAGCTGCTCGGCGTAGCCCGGCAAGCGCTCGGGTCCGATCACGATCACGGCGACGACGAGAAGCACGAGCCACTCGCCGCCGTTGATGTCGAACACGTCCGTCAGGGTACCGCCCGGACCTGGGCGCCCGAGGAGCCCGCGAAGTACCCGCGCTGAGGCCTACTTCGCGGTGGGGCGGCGTCGAGATGCCCGAGAAGTCCGTCCACGCCCGATCCTGCCGTCCAAGGCACGTCGGACCCACCCCGGTAGCATCGCCGTGGCACCTGCGCCGCACGCGCGCCGCAGGCGGAATGCCGGCGGCAGGACCGCCCGGCGGAGCGCGGGAGGTCACCATCACGGGCGAACGGTTCGGTGGTCCGGAGGGCAGAGGCCGGACGGGCGGCAGGGGCTCCGCCACCGCGACGGGCACGGACGGGTCGGGCCGCGCGCTCACGTGGACCTACTGCGAGGAGTTCGTCCCCGAGGACGAGCACCAGCTTCGCGCCCGCGAGCTCGCCCTCGAGCTCGAGCTCGACCGTCCCGCGATCCTCCCCGGCACGGGCAGCGTCCTGCGCGTGCTGGCTGCCGCGCTCCAGGCGCGCTCCGTCGTCGAGATCGGCACGGGCACCGGCATCGGCGCCTTGTGGCTGCTGGGCGGGATGCCCGACGACGGGGTCCTGACGACCATCGACCCCGACGTCGCGCTCCAGCGGGCCGCGAAGCAGATCCTCTCAGGGGCGGGCGTGCGTCCGGCGCGGCTGCGCGCCATCGCGGGGCGCCCCGCCGACGTGCTGCCCCGCCTCGCCGACGGCGCCTACGACCTCGTGCTCGTCTCCGGCGACGTCCACGGGTACCCCCAGGGCGTCGAGGAGGGCCTGCGGCTGCTGCGCCCGGGCGGCGTGCTCGCCGTCGACGCCGCGCTCGGGCACGACCGGGTCGCGAACCCGGCCCGCCGCGACGAGGTCACGACGCTCCTGCGGGACGTGGGCCGCGCGGTCCGGGACGACGAGCGCCTGGTCCCCGCGCTCCTGCCGTCCGGGGACGGGCTGCTGCTGGGCGTGCGCCGCTGAGCCGTCGCACGGCCTCTCAGGGCAGGAGGTCGAGCGCGTCGAGCAGAAGGCGTGCGCCGAACCCCGTCGCGCCCTCGACGACCTCGTGCCGGTTCTTCGTCGAGCGAGCCGTGCCCGCGATGTCGAGGTGGGCCCACGGCACGGTGCCGGTGAAGGCGCGCAGGAACAGCGCAGCGGTGATCGACCCGGCGCCCCCGGGCGGCTGGGTGGGGACGTTGCGCAGGTCCGCGACCTCGGAGCGGAGCGCGTCGGCGTAGTCCGCGACGAGCGGCATCCGCCACACCGGTTCCCCCGTGCGCGCCGCGGCCCGCTCGAGCGCGCGAGCCACGGCGTCGTCGGTCGCGTAGAGCGCGGCGTGCCCGTCCCCGAGCCCGACCGCCGCCGCGCCGGTGAGCGTCGCGACGTCGACGAGCACGTCGGGCGCCAGCTCGCGCACCGCGAGGTCGAGACCGTCGGCGAGCAGCAGCCGCCCCTCGGCGTCGGTGTTGGCGACCTCGACGGTCGTGCCGCCGTGCAGGCGCAGCACGTCCCCCGGCCGGTAGGAGGCCGCGCCGAGGTGGTTCTCCGCGAGGGGCAGGACGGCCGTGACCCGGTGCTGGGAGCCGGCCTCCGCGGCCGCGAGCACCACGGCGAGCGCGACGGCCGCGCCCGCCATGTCCGTCTTCATGGGGACCATCGCGGTGCGCGGCTTGAGCGAGAGGCCGCCCGTGTCGTAGGTGACGCCCTTCCCGACGACGACGACGTGCCGGCCGGGAGCGGCGCCGTCGGGCCGGGGGTCGTGGCTCACGACGACGAGCCGCGGCGTCCGCGCCGAACCGCCGCCGACCGCGAGGATGCCGCCGAAGCCCTGGGCCGCGAGCTCGCGCGGCCCGAGCACGCGCACGTCGAGCCCGGCGGACGTCGCGAGGTCGCGGGCACGGTCCGCGAGCCACGCCGGGTCCTTGGTGCTCGACGGCGTGGCGGTCAGGTCGCGCGCGAGCCAGGTCGCACGGACCGCGCACCGAACGCGGACGAGCACCGGCTCGGCGTCGAGCGCGGGGTCGAGGAGGACGAGCTGCTCGGCGGGGCGGGGGCGCTCGTCCGGCGTGCCGCTCCAGCGCTCGGGGCGGTAGGCGGCGAGGAGGTACCCCTCGGCGAACGCTCGCAGGCCGTCGTCGGACGCGCCGGCGGTCGCGACCGACACGACCCGCTCGAGACCCGCGGTGCGGCGGGCGAGCGCGGCGCCGGCGCGGCGGAGGTCGGTGGGCGACCCGTCCCCGATGCCGAGGAGCACGATGCGCCGTGGCAGCTCGGACCAGGGGAAGGACTCGGCGGCACCGCGGTGCGGCCGGGGCAGGTCGACGACGGCGGCGTCACCCGCGCGGCCCTGGAGGCCCTGGCGCTCGGCCATCTCGCCGAGGTCCACGTGGTAGAGCGCGGAGGCATCGACCGTGCCCGCGCGGGGCTGCGGCCCCTCGCCCGGCTCGGGCGGGGGCGCGACCGCGACGACGACGGCACTGACGTCGTCGTCGGTCAGGAAGGTGCACCCGGGAAGGCTCCCGAGTGCACCGACGACCTCCGGGAGGTCGCGCGACATCAGCCGACGACGGCCTGGAGAGCCTCTCCGAGCTCCGAGGCCTCGGTCGCGTTGAGCTCGACGACGAGACGGCCACCACCCTCGAGCGGAACCCGCATGACGATGCCACGCCCTTCCTTGGTGACCTCGAGGGGTCCATCACCCGTACGTGGCTTCATCGCGGCCATGAGCGGCTCTCCGTTCGTCGTGGTCATCAAAGACGTACCGGCCCGGGATGGTGCGAAAGGGCCACGGACATTCTAGTTCACGTGACCCACACCACCGACGCACCCGTCCTCCATACGGGCCGGTGCCCGGTCAGGGCGCCCAGTCGGCCGGCGGCTTGAACCGCCACAGCTCCCAGACCCAGTCGACCTGGCCGTACAGGGACAGCAGGACGAGGACCGTGAGCACGCTCCCGAACACCCAGCGGCGCCGCGCCCACCCCACGAGGATCGCGAGGTACGGGAAGGCGAGCAGCGCGAATCGCCACGTCGACGTCCACGGGTCGGTCACGAGCACCAGGTACGCGGTGTAGGCGATCGTCCAGCCCTGGAGCTCGGGACCGAGGCGGAACGCCACCGGGCTGAGCGCGAGGAGCCCGAGCACGACGAGCACCACCGCGAGCACCAGCGGGCCGCGGTCGTGGAAGAGGATCTTGGCGTTGGTGACCCACGGCGTGAAGTAGTGGACGGAGCCGGAGCGCCAGGCCGCCTGCGTCGCGAAGTACGCGTCGCTGCGCCCCGTGACCCGGCCGGCGATCACCTGCCACGCGACCCCCGCGACCAGGCAGGTGCCCAGCAGCGTCCCGAGCGCCCCGACGTCGCGCACCGAGAACCGGTCCCGGGCCGCGCGGTCCGGGTGCCGCCGCGCCGTCGGCCCCCACGCGCCCCACACCCGCCACAGCACGTGCCAGACGACGACGCACGCCATCGGCAGCGCGACCGCGCGCGTGAAGCCCAGCAGGACGACGACCGGGACCGCCCAGAAGTACCGGCGCACCGCGAGCAGGTACAGCGCCGACGCGATGAGCAGCAGCGCGAGCGCCTCGGTGTACGCGGTCTGCAGGACGGGGGACGACGGGAACACGCTCACGAGCAGCACCGTCGCGAGCGGCAGCCCCGGCACGAGCGCCGTCGCCCGGTGGCCGCCCCGCTGGACGAGCCGGTAGATCACCAGCACGGCCCCCGCGCCGAGCAGGAGCGAGACCGTGGGAGCGAGGAACGTCCACGACAGCCCCGTCACCGCCATGAGCGCACGGAGCACCAGCGGGAACAGCGGGTAGAACGCCCACGCGTTCTGCTGGACGGCGCCGTCCTGGCCGAGCGGGAGCGTGTGCGGGTAGCCGTTCTCGGCGATGTGCAGGTACCAGGTCGCGTCGAACATGCGGCCCACGTAGTCCGCGTACGACGGGTCGGCGCCCGTCCAGCCGTTGGCGACCTGGTGGGTCGCGACCCGCACGAACACCGCGGCCGAGAACGCACGCGCCAGCCCGTACACGACGAGCACCTGGACCCACCACGGCCAGGTGCGGGGGTCGACGCGGCCCCTCATGCGATCCCTCGCACGGCAGCCGACGGCGGGCGCTCGCCCCGGATCGCGGCGACCATGTCCACCACGCGACGGGTGGCCCGCACGTCGTGGGCGCGGAAGACCGTGGCGCCCAGCCACGCGGCCACGGCCGTGGACGCGAGCGTCCCCTCGAGCCGTTCCTCGGCCGGGAGGTCGAGCGTCTCCCCCACGAAGTCCTTGCGGGAGAACGCCACGAGCACGGGGTACCCGAGCGCGACGATCGGCTCCGTGCGGCGGACGAGGTGGAGCGAGTGCCACGTGTTCTTGCCGAAGTCGTGCGTCGGGTCGACGAGGACGCTGCGCGGCGGCACCCCGCACGCGACGGCACGCTCCGCGCCCGCCCGCAGGGTCGCGAGGACGTCGAGCACGACGCCGTCGCGCGGGTCGACCGGGGCCACGCCGTCCGGCAGGGGGTCCGGGAGCGGCTCGGGCAGCGGGTACGAGACGCGGCACGGGTCGGTGCGCGGCGGCTGGCCGCCGGTGTGCGAGCACACGACCCCGACGCCCGCACGGCCCGCCACCTCGACGAGGCGCGGGTCGTGGCCCGCCCACGTGTCGTTCACGAGGTCCGCGCCCGCGTCGATCGCGGCGTCCGCGACCTCCGCGCGCCACGTGTCCACCGAGACGAGCAGGTCGGGCAGCTCGCGTCGCACCTGCGCCACGAACGGCACGACGCGTGCGATCTCGTCGGCGACCGTGACGTCCGGCCCGACGCCCGCGCGCACGCCGCCCACGTCGAGGATCTCGGCGCCCTCCTCGGCCGCACGTTCGGCGGCCGCGAGCGCGGCGGCGTCGTCGGCGTGGCGGGCGCCCGCGTAGAACGAGTCCGTCGTGCGGTTCACGATCGCCATCACGACGGGGGCGTCGCGTCCCAGCTCCCGACCCCGCAGGACCAGCGGCGCCGACGACGGCGGGACGGGCGTCACGTCGCGGACGACTGCGACTCGGGGGTCGCAGCGGGCTCGTCGTGGGCCCGGGTCACGAGCCGCACGGCCTCGGCCGGGTCGTCGACGACGTGCAGGAGGTCGAGGTCGGAGGCGCTGATCGTGCCGTGCTCGACGGCGGCGCTGCGCAGCCACGCGACCAGCCCCGTCCAGTAGTCGCTGCCGACGAGGACGATGGGGAACCGGGTCACCTTGCGGGTCTGCACGAGGGTCACGGCCTCGAAGAGCTCGTCGAGCGTGCCGAAGCCGCCGGGCAGGACGACGAAACCTTGCGCGTACTTGACGAACATCGTCTTGCGCGCGAAGAAGTACCGGAAGTTCACGCCGAGGTCGACCCAGCGGTTCATGCCCTGCTCGAACGGCAGCTCGATGCCGAGGCCCACGGAGACCCCGCCGGCCTCGCACGCGCCCTTGTTGGCGGCCTCCATGATGCCCGGGCCGCCGCCGGTGATCACGGCGTAGCCGGCCTCGACGAGCCCGCGGGCGATCTCGACGCCGCGCGCGTAGTCGGGATGCTCGCGGTGCGTGCGGGCGGACCCGAACACGGAGATCGCGGGTCCGAGCTCGGCGAGCGCGCCGAACCCCTCGACGAACTCCGCCTGGATGCGCAGCACGCGCCACTGGTCCTGGTGCACCCAGCCCGCGTCGCCGCGCGACTCGAGCAGACGCTGGTCGGTGGTCTCCCGGGGGACCTGGTTCCCGCGGAGCATCACGGGTCCCTTGCGGTACGCATCGGGCGCCTCGTCGGGCTCGGGCTGTGCCGGGTCGGTGGGGACGGCGGGACTGGCCATGGGACTCTCCGGTGCGGCGGTGCGGACGGTCAGGGGGTCGGACGCGCGACGGGGCGGTCAGCGTGTCAGCCAGGCGCGCAGGGCGTCGTGGCAGAGGGTGATCTGGGCGGCCGCGACGTGCTCGTCGTCCTTGTGGGCGAGCAGCGGGTCGCCGGGGCCGAAGTTCACGGCGGGCACGCCGAGCTCGCTGAACCGGGCGACGTCGGTCCAGCCGTACTTGGGGGCAGGTTCGCCGCCCGTGCGCTCGAGGACGGTCTTCGCGAAGTCGGCCGCGGCGGGGGCGTCGAGACCCGGGCGCGCGCCGGGCGCCGCGTCGGTCACCGTCACGTCGAAGCCGTGGAGCAGCTCGCGCACGTGGGCGGCGGCGTCCTCGACGCTCCGGCTGGGCGCGAAGCGGTAGTTGACCGTCACGACGGCACGGTCCGGGATGACGTTGCCCGCGATCCCGCCGGTCACCCCGACGGCGTTGAGCGACTCGCGGTAGGCGAGACCGTCGACCTCGACGGTCTGGGGCTCGTAGGCCGCGAGCCTGCTCAGCACCTCGCCCGCGGCGTGCACGGCGTTGACGCCCATCCACGCGCGCGCGGAGTGGGCCGCGACGCCCGTGAGCACGACGTCGGCGCGGAGCGTGCCGTTGCAGCCGCCCTCGATCCCGGCGTTGCTGGGCTCCGCCACGATCGCGAAGTCGCCCGCGAGCAGCTCGGGGCTCGTGCGCGCGAGGCGCCCGAGACCGTTGAGGTCGCTCGCGACCTCCTCGTGGTCGTAGAACACCCACGTCACGTCGTAGGACGGTTCGGCGAGCTCCGCGGCGAGCGCGAGCATGATCGCGACCCCGCCCTTCATGTCGACGGTCCCGCGGCCCCACAGCTCGGCGTGCGCGCCCTCCCCCACGACGCGCACCGGGAGGTTCGCGGCCACGGGCACGGTGTCGAGGTGGCCCGCGACGACGACGCGCCGGTCGCGGCCGAGCGTGGTGCGCGCGACGACGGCGTCGCCGTCCCGCACGACCTCGAGGTGCGCCAGCGCGGAGAGCGCGCCCTCGACGACGTCGGCGAGGGCCTTCTCGTTGCCGCTGACCGACTCGACGTCGCAGATCTGCCGCGTGAGCACGACCGGGTCGTGCAGGGCGAGCGGGAACGTCGGGTACGGCTGGGCGGAGAGCGGGGTACCGGTCACGCCCCGACCCTACCGGCGGCTGCCGTCGGGCTGCTGAGAATCTCCTACGCTGGTCCCCATGACCGCACGCACCGCATGGGGCTACGGCCTCACCACCGTCACCGACTCCGGGACGGACCTCGACCGTGTTCTCGATGCCTGGTACCCGTCGCCGCGACTCGGCGCGCGCCCGGCCGACACGACGCCGCCCGACGTTCTCGCGGCCGCCGAGCGCACCGACGCGCTCCGGGGTGTGCGCACCGCGCTGGTGCTGACCGAGATCGACCTCGACACCGCTCCCGCCTCGACCGCGGACGTGTACCTGCGCCTCCACCTGCTCTCCCACCGCCTCGTGCGCCCGCACGAGGTCAGCCTCGACGGCGTCTTCGGCCTGCTCGCGAACGTCGTGTGGACGAGCGCCGGGCCGTGCGCCGTCGACGGCTTCGAGGAGGTCCGGGCGCGCCTGCGCGCCGCCGGGCAGCACGTCACTGTGCACGGCGTCGACAAGTTCCCCCGCATGGTCGACTACGTGCTGCCGTCGGGCGTGCGCATCGCCGACGCCGACCGGGTCCGCCTCGGCGCCCACCTCGCGTCCGGCACGACCGTCATGCACGAGGGCTTCGTCAACTACAACGCCGGCACGCTGGGCACCTCGATGGTCGAGGGCCGGATCTCGTCGGGCGTCGTCGTGGGCGACGGCTCGGACGTGGGCGGCGGCGCCTCGATCATGGGCACGCTGTCGGGCGGCGGCAAGACCGTCGTCTCGCTGGGCGAGCGCTGCCTGCTGGGCGCGAACGCGGGCC
Source organism: Luteimicrobium xylanilyticum (assembly GCF_009429125.1). GTDB lineage: Bacteria > Actinomycetota > Actinomycetes > Actinomycetales > Cellulomonadaceae > Luteimicrobium > Luteimicrobium xylanilyticum. Next base: position 1,295,622 of record NZ_CP045529.1, on the reverse strand, counting down.
TCGGCATCCCGCTCGGCGACGACTGCGTCGTCGAGGCCGGGCTCTACGTGACGGCCGGGACGAAGGTCACGGTCGTCGGGCGCGACGGCGCCGACGACGTCGTGGTGAAGGCCAGCGAGCTCGCGGGTCGCGACGGGCTGCTGTTCCGCCGCAACTCGCTCACCGGTCGGGTCGAGGTCGTGGGCCGCGAGGGCGTGGGCATCGAGCTCAACGCCGCGCTCCACGCGAACTGAGCCCCGGGCCGAGCACCACGTGCCACTCCCGCACCTCGACCGCGAGCACGCCGGTCGCCACGCTCCGGTCGTCGGTCTCGGCGAGCCGTCGCGCCTCGTCGATGCCGGGCGCGGCCAGGACCGTCATGCCCTCGCCGCTCTCCTTCTCGAGTGGCCCGGCGGCCACGAGCGTGCCGTCCTGGGCGCGACGACGCAGGAACGCATAGTGCTCTCCGATGCCCGGGTGGTCGAAGACGCTCGTGCCGGCGGCGACCGCGCGCCCCGGGCTGTGGCGCAGCACGTACAGCACGGTGGGGCGCTCGGTATCCGGGTCGGCGGTCATCTCGCGGCTCCTCTCGGGAGGCCGTGCCGTGGGGCGTGACGACCATTCTGCGTCGTCCACGACGGCGGCGCGCCCGTGGACGGCGTCCCGTTCCCGCCGACGACGGCGCCGCGCGCGCCGCGCCGTCGTCGGCCTGGTCGTGGCCGCCCTGCTGCTCGGTGGTGCCGTGGCCGGGATCGTCACGCTGCTCGACCACCTCGACGTGCGGCACGTGCGGACCATTACCGAGGGGTGCACGGCCGAGCTGGATGGCACCCGCTGGTGGCTCGCCCCCGAGAAGGCGGACAACGCGGCCACGGTGACGGCCGTCGTCGTGCGGCGCGGGCTGCCCGCGCACGCGGCGACGATCGCGCTCGCGACCGCCCTCCAGGAGTCCAAGCTGCGGAACCTGTCGTACGGCGACCGCGACTCGGTGGGGCTCTTCCAGCAGCGGCCCTCGCAGGGCTGGGGCACCGCGAAGCAGCTCCAGGACCCCGTGTATGCGACGAACGCGTTCCTCGACGTCCTCGTCAAGGTCGACGGCTGGCAGGACCTCGCGGTCACGGAGGCGGCCCAGAAGGTGCAGCGCTCGGCGTTCCCGGACGCCTACGGGCAGCACGAGACGCAGTCGCGCGCCTGGGCGTCCGCGCTCACGGGGCACTCCCCGGGCGTCGTGACGTGCACGTTGCGCCCGGTGCCCGACGACGTCGACACCGCCGCGGACGCCCGCGAGCTGGAGGCGCGGGTCGCGCGTGACTTCGCGACGGCCGTGACGTCGTCGGGCACGGCCCCGACCCTGACGCTCGACGCGCGCGCCCTCCCCGGCGCGGACGGCACGAACGCGTGGGCGGTCGCGCAGTGGACGGTCGCCGTCGCGCGCGCCTACGACGTCGAGCAGGTCCGCGTGGGCGACCGGCGCTGGACCCGCGCGTCGGCCACCTGGTCGAAGGTCACGGCCACGAAGGGCGCGACGTCGTCGTCGAAGCTCGCGACGGGCCGGGTGGCGATCACGCTGGCGACCCCGCCGAAGTAGTACGGCCGCCGGTATACCTCGCGAGGTATACCGGCGGCCGTACTACTTCGCGAGATCCCGGTCAGCGCGACCCGACGGGCACGTACGCCCGCTCGGTCTCCCCCACGTACACCTGACGCGGCCGACCGATCTTGGTCTGCGGGTCGTTCATCATCTCGCGCCACTGCGCGATCCAGCCGGGCATCCGGCCGAGCGCGAAGAGCGGCGTGAACATGGCCGGCTCGAACCCGAGCGCCTTGTAGATCAGGCCCGTGTAGAAGTCGACGTTGGGGTACAGCTTGCGCTGGATGAAGTAGTCGTCGTTGAGCGCGATCTCCTCGAGGCGCTTGGCGATGTCGAGGAGCTCGTCGTTCTTGCCGAGCGTCGCGAGGACGGCGTCGGCGGACTTCTTCACGATGGCGGCGCGCGGGTCGTAGTTCTTGTAGACCCGGTGCCCGAAGCCCATGAGGCGGACGCCGTCCTCCTTGTCCTTGACCTTCTTCATGAAGGTGTCGACGTCGTACTCGGCGTTCTGGATCTTGTCGAGCATGAGGAGCACGGCCTCGTTGGCGCCGCCGTGGAGCGGGCCGGAGAGGGCGTTGATGCCGGCGGAGACCGACGCGAAGAGGTTGGCCTGCGCGGAGCCGACGATCCGGACGGTCGACGTGGAGCAGTTCTGCTCGTGGTCGGCGTGGAGGATGAGGAGCTTGTCGAGGGCCTCGACGACGGCGGGATCGGCGTCGTACTGCTCGTAGGGCCGCGCGAAGGTCATGCGGAGGAAGTCGTCGACGTACCCGCGCGAGTAGTCCGGGTAGAGCAGGGGCTCGCCGACGCGCCGACGGTGCAGGTACGACGTGATGGTGCGCGTCTTGGCGAGGAGCAGGACGGTCGCGAGCTCGACGGTCTCCGGGTCGGACGGGTCGAGCGACTCGGGGTAGAACGTCGCGAGCGCGTTCACCGCCGAGGCCATGACCGCCATGGGGTGCGCGTTCCGCGGGAAGGTGCCCATGAACGTGCGGAAGTCCTCGTGGACCAGCGTGTGGCGGTTGACGCGCTCGGTGAAGGCGTCGAGCGTCGGCTGGTCGGGAAGCTCGCCGTGGATGAGCAGGTAGGCGACCTCGAGGAAGGTCGACTGCTCCGCGAGCTCGTCGATTGCGTAGCCGCGGTAGCGCAGGATCCCCTGGTCCCCGTCGATGTAGGTGACGGCGGACGTGCAGGACGCGGTGTTCATGAAGCCCGGGTCGACGGTGACGAGCCCGGTCTCCTTGAGGAGCGACGAGACGACGATGCCGTCGTTGCCCTCGGTCGCGTGGACGACGGGCAGCTCACGGCTGGTGCCGCTGACGGTGAGCTCCACGGCGTCGGGCGCGGGGGCGCTGGGGGTCTGGGTCATGACTTCCTTCCTGGACGCTCGGACGGCGGGTGGCGCGGTGGCCGCTCGCGCGAGCATCGACGCCCGGGCACGCGGCGGCCTCGCAGCAGCACAGGCCTGTCTTCCGAGACTACGCGCCGGACTCCGTCGTGACCAAGCCGCGGCCCGCACCTGACCGGACCATGGCACTGTGTCCTGCGTCACACGGCCCGACGGCGCCCGCCCCCAGCCCTGCACCAAGCGCTCACCGGCGCCGCGTCACTCCCCCGAGAGCCGCGCCGCGGCCTCGGCGACGCGCTCGTCGGACGCGGTCAGCGCGACCCGGACGTGCGACAGACCGGCGGAGCCGTAGAAGGCCCCGGGGCCGACGAGGATGCCGAGCCCGGCGAGGTCGTTCACCGTCTGCCAGCAGTCCTGCACGTCGCCTCCCGGCGCCGCGGCGGGCCGCGCCCACAGGTAGAGGCCGGCCTCGGAGTCGTCGATCCGGTACCCGGCCGCCATCAGCCCGCCCTCGAGGAGCCGGCGGCGCCGCGCGTACACCGTCCGCTGCGCGGCCACGTGGGCGTCGTCGTCGAGCGCGGCGACCATGGCCGCCTGGACGGGCGCCGGGACGATCATGCCGAGGTGCTTGCGCGTCGCGAGCAGCGACCCGACGAGCGCCGGGTCGCCCGCCACGAACGCCGCCCGGTAGCCCGCGAGGTTCGACTGCTTGGACAGCGAGTACGCGGCGAGCAGGCCCTCGTGGCTGTTGCCGCTGACGCGCGGGTCGAGGATGCTCGGCACACCGTGCGACGCCCACGGCTCGGACCAGGGCAGCAGCGCGTAGCACTCGTCGCTCGCGACGACCGCGCCGATCTCCCGCGCCGCCTCGACGACGCGGCGCAGCTCCTCGACCGACGCGACGCGACCCGTGGGGTTGCTCGGCGAGTTCACCCACACGAGCCGGACGTCGGTGCGCCCGGCCCAGGCGTCGACGTCGTCGGTCGCCAGCGGCGAGGCCCCGGCGAGCCGGGCACCGACGTCGTACGTCGGGTACGCCGTCGCGGGGTGCACGACGACGTCGCCCGGGCCGAGACCGAGCAGCGACGGCAGCAGGCCGACGAGCTCCTTGGAGCCCACGGTCGGCAGGACGGCGTCCGGGTCGAGGTCCGGGACGCCCCGGGTCCGCGCGAACCAGCCGGCGACCGCCTGGCGCAGCGCCGGCGTGCCGTGCGTCGTCGGGTAGCCGTGCGCGTCGGACGCCGCGGCGAGCGCGTCGCGGACGACGTCGGGCGTCGGGTCGACGGGCGTGCCGATCGAGAGGTCGACGAGGCCGCCCGGGTGGGAGCGTGCGGCCTCGACGACGGGCGCGAGCGTGTCCCAGGGGTACGGGTCGTCGAGCGGATGGAAGCCCATGAGGGTCGCTGCGCCGGAGGTCAGGCCTGCGGCGGCAGGGCGGCGATCATGGCGTCGTCCTTGTCGATCTGGCCGAGCTTCGCGGCGCCGCCCGGCGAGCCGAGGTCGTCGAAGAACTCGACGTTGGCGCGGTAGTAGTCGCTCCACTCCGTCGGGACGTCGTCCTCGTAGTAGATGGCCTCGACCGGGCACACCGGCTCGCACGCACCGCAGTCGACGCACTCGTCGGGGTGGATGTACAGCGAGCGCTTGCCCTCGTAGATGCAGTCCACGGGACACTCCTCGATGCACGCCTTGTCCTTGACGTCGACGCACGGCTGAGCGATCACGTAGGTCACTGCACGAGTCCTTTCGGGGAGGGCCGCATGGGGGCGCGGTCGAGGTCTAGTATCGCGCAGTCGAGAGGAAGGACGGACGCGTGTCCGAGGGATGGCCGGACGGGACGCCCGCGTGGACGGTCGGCGACCGCGTGGTCGTGCGCCGGCGCCTTCGCGGCGCGGAAGCCGGGGACCACCTCTGGACGGACGTGATCGGCGTCGTCCTCGCGCTCGACGACGCGGGCGTGACCCTGCAGCCCGACCGGGCGCGCCCACGGCCCGAGGGCGCCCCCGCACCTCCCACGGTGCGGGTCGGGGCCGCCGACGTGGTCGCCGCCAAGCGTGTCCCGCCGCGTCCGGTCCGCCGCCCGTCCCGCGGGTGAGCCCGACCGCGGCCGCCTCAGCCGTGCACGATCAGCCACGTCGCGACGACCGTCCGCTGCCCCCGGTTCGACAAGCGGTGCGGTGTCTCGCACGCGTACGTGATCGAGTCTCCCGGCCCCAAAAGGACGGTCTCGTCCGGGAAGTCGATCGTGAGCTCGCCCTGCGTGACGGTCCCCACCTCGTAGCCGGCGTGCGTGATGAGCTCGTGCTCGCTCCCGCCCCGCGAGCCCGGCGGGTAGGTCGACTCGAACAAGTCGACCCCGCGCGTCGGACCGGGCGACAGGCGGCGGAACGTGACCCCCGCCTGGAACCGGACCGTCTCGTCGTCGTGGGCGCGCCGGATCGCGTGGCTCCCCACGGGCGGCGCGTGGGGAGCCGCGTCCCCGCCGTCGGCGTCGCTCGGGCCCGGGTCCAGCGGCCCCCGCGGCTCGTCGGCGAAGACGTCGAGGACCGAGCCGCCGAGGGTCGTGAGGATGGCCAGGAGGCGGTGCACGGAGGGCCGCAGGACGCCGCGCTCGATCTGCGAGAGCGCGCTGGCCGAGATGTCGAGACGCCGGGCGGTCTCGCGCAACGACAGACCGCGCGCCGTCCGCAGCGCGCGCAGGCGCGCCCCGAGGACCTCGGCGTCGAAGGACTCGACGGCGCCCGAGGCCTGGTCGAGCAGCAGCTGCGGCTCCATGCGGGCTCCTGGTTCTGAGGACGACGAGCGGCGCGAGGTCGGCGGGGCCGACCACCGGCAGCCTACGGGCCCCGGGCGGAGGGCGCGGGCCGCCCGGTCGGCGCCCGGACGCCGTCGAGCGAACGTCACGAAGGCTTTACACGACAGAAACCGGCCCCCGTGTGTGAAGCCATAGATTCACGGCGTCAGCTCCAGCACGTCCCCCGCCCACCGGACCCCTGCGAGGCCATCATGACCACCCCGAGCGACTCCGCCCCGTACGACACCAAGCCCCACGACCTCGTCGAGGCCGCCGGCATGCCCGTCGGCGCCGGCGAGATCAAGGTCACCTACGACCCCCGTCTGACCAACGAGGACCTGGCGCCCCTCAAGGACCAGACCTGGTCGTCCTACAACATCTTCGCGTTCTGGATGTCCGACGTGCACAGCGTCGGCGGGTACGTCACCGCGGGCAGCCTATTCGCGCTCGGGATCGCGAGCTGGCAGGTCTTCGTCGCGCTCGTCGTCGGGATCGTCATCGTCAACGTCTTCGCGAACCTCGTCGCGAAGCCCAGCCAGAAGACGGGAGTGCCCTACCCCGTGATCAACCGGGCCGTGTTCGGCGTCCTGGGCGCCAACATCCCCGCGATCATCCGCGGGCTCATCGCCGTCGCCTGGTACGGGGTGCAGACCTTCCTCGCCGCGCAGGCCCTGAACATCCTCTTCCTCAAGTTCTTCCCGCCCTCGGAGAACCTCCTGCACCACTCGTTCCTCGGCCTCAGCGCGCTCGGCTGGATCTCGTACGCGATCCTCTGGGTCGCCCAGGGTGCCCTCTTCTGGACCGGGATGAACACGATCCGCCGCTTCATCGACTGGGCCGGTCCCGCCGTCTACGTCGTGATGTTCGCGCTCGCGATCTACCTCGTGAGCCGCGCCGGCTGGGGCGCGATCTCGTTCAACCTGTCCACCAAGCAGCTCTCGTTCGGGGCCTCGATCCCGATCTGGATCGGCGCGGTGGCGCTCGTCGTCAGCTACTTCTCCGGGCCGATGCTCAACTTCGGCGACTTCGCGCGCTACGCCCGCTCGACCCGTGCCGTCCGCCGCGGCAACTTCCTCGGCCTGCCCGTCAACTTCGTCGTCTTCTCGCTGCTGACCGTGATCTGCGCGTCCGCCACCGTGCCCGTCTTCGGCGAGCTCATCACCGACCCGATCGAGACCGTCCAGAAGATCGACTCCACCTTCGCGATCCTGCTCGGCGGCCTCACCTTCGTGACCGCGACGGTCGGGATCAACATCGTCGCCAACTTCATCTCGCCGGCCTTCGACTTCTCGAACGTGGCCCCCCGGCGGATCAGCTGGCGGATGGGCGGCATGATCGCCGCCGTCGGCTCGGTGCTCCTCACCCCGTGGAACTGGTACGACAACGACCAGGCGATCCTCTACACGCTCGGGGTCCTGGGCGCGCTGATCGGCCCGCTCTTCGGCGTCCTCATCGCCGGGTACTACCTCGTCGGGAAGCAGCGCGTGCACGTCGACGACATGTTCACGCTCGCCCCCTCCGCCTCCTACTGGTACCGCAAGGGCTACAACCCGAACGCGGTCTGGACGGTCGCCGTCGCCGGGGTCGTCTCGGTCGCCTCGGCCGTCCTGCCCGAGATCCTCGCGAACGCTGGGGTCGTGGACGTCACGCAGGTCTCGAGCTACTCGTGGTTCATCGGCTGCGGCCTCGGCCTGGTCCTGTTCACCGCCCTCGAGCGTCGGCGCCCGCAGATGAAGGTCCTCGACCCGGCCGACCCGCACGTGTCCGTCGGCACCGGTGACGCACCTCGCGCCGTGGTCAGCCACCACCCGCCCGTCGACGAGCCCGAGACCGTCACGACGGCGGTCTGATGCGCATCCGGGTCATCAACCCGAACACCACCCGGGCGATGACCGACCTCGTGGGTCGGTCCGCCCGGGCGGTGGCGTTCCCCGGCACGACCGTCGAGGCGGTCCAGCCCACCATGGGGCCGGCGTCGGTCGAGAGCCACTACGAGGAGGCGCTCGCCGTGCCGGGCATCCTCGAGCAGGTCGCCCTCGCCGAGGCCCTCCCGCCCGTGGCGCGTCCCGACGCCTACGTGGTCGCCTGCTTCGGCGACCCCGGGCTCGACGCGGCCCGCGAGCTCGCGCGCGGGCCCGTCGTCGGCATCGCCGAGGCAGCCATGCACGCGGCGACGCTCGTCGGGCGCCGCTTCGCGGTCGTGACCTCTCTCGAACGCACCGTGCCGCGGGCCCGCGAGCTCGCGACGCGCTACGGCTTCGCCGAGGCCTGCGCGGCCGTGTACGCGTGCGAGCTGCCCGTGCTCGAGCTCGACCGGCCCGGGTCGCGCGCCCGCGAGACGGTGCTCGAGCACTGCCGCCTGGCCGCGACGGCGGAGGGGGTCGACGCCGTCGTGCTCGGGTGCGCGGGGATGGCCGACCTGTGCCACGAGGTCGGCGCCGCGATCGGCGTGCCCGTGGTCGACGGCGTCGCGGCCGCGACCGCGCTCGTCCAGGGCCTCGTCGCCCAGCGGCTCACGACGAGCCGGGCGGGCGAGTACGCGGCACCGCCGACGAAGCCTGTCGCGGGGCTGCTGGCCCCGTTCGGCCTGCAGGCCCCGCCCGGCCGCCCCGGCGACCTCAGCCCCGTGTCTCCCGGACCCGGAGCCGGTGCCCCGTCACCGCGACCGCGAGGCTGAGCACGCCGGCCACGACCATCCCGATGCCGACGCCGTGCTGGCCGCCTCCGCGCAGCAGCAGGGCCCCCACGGCGGCACCCGCGAGGATCAGCACGACCGCGAGCAGCCGGCGCGGCCAGTTCTCCGACCCGCCTCCGCCGAGCCTCGAGTCCGCCGCGAGCCCGGTCAGCGTCGACGTGACGACCACCGTCGTCACGTCCTTCACGCCGATCTTGCGGGCCGAGGCCGCCTGCAGCCCCATCGCGACCGCGAGCAGGACCGTGATGACGAACGCCCAGACGGTGTGCTCGACGGGCACCGCGACCGCGGCGCACACGCCCAGGGTCGTGGCCACGACGCCCGTCGTTCCGAACGCCAGGGTGGACCGTTCGTTCCAGCGCGACGGCCGCCCCCGCAGGAGGCGCCCGCCGAGGGCAGCACCGAGCGCGAAGCCGACGAGGGCGAGCGTCGGGCCGAGCACGGGCAGGCCGTCGCCGCCCGCGAGCGCCATCCCGAGGATGACGACGTTGCCGGTCATGTTGGCGGTGAAGACGCGGTCGAGGCCGAGGTAGCCGACCGCGTCGACGATCCCGGTCGTGAAGGTCAGCGCCAGCATGAGGACGAGGTGGACGCCGTCGGGTTCGCCGAGGAGGCGGCGTGGTGAGCTCACGGCGCCATGATGTCGGGTGTGCGGCCGTGCCGTCCATAGGTGTCCGCGCAGCGGCGCCCGCGCGCGCCTGCACGCGCGCGGGGTGCCTCCGGGGTGGGACCATCGCGCCATGACGTCGTCGCACGCAGCAGAGGGTTCGTCCGGCCGGAGCGCGGACGAGAGTGTGACGGGCGCTACAGTGGGGCACATGTCCCAGACGAGCGTCCCAGAGGAGTCGGCGACGACGCCGGCGGCCCCTCCGCGCACACGACGGCCCCGCGCCGCCGCACCGGCTCCGCGGACCGTGCGCATGCCCGTCGCCGAGCGGCGCCAGGCCCTGCTCGACGCCGCCACCACGGTGATCGCGCGCGACGGCGTCCGGGCGGCCAGCACCCGCGCCATCGTCCGCGAGGCCGGCATGTCGCTCGCGAGCTTCCACTACGCCTTCGAGTCCCACACCGAGCTCATGCGGCACGTGGTCGAGCGCGTGCTCGTCGACGAGGTGCACTCGGTCACGGAGGTTCTCGCGGGCGCCGCCGAGCTCACCGACGGGCAGGTCACGCTGCCGGAGCTCCTCGGTGCCGCGCTCGACGGGTTCGTCGCCGCGGTCGAGGCCGACCCGGCACGCGAGCAGGCGATCCTCGAGCTCCACCAGTACGCCCTGCGCGAGCCCGAGCTCGCCGACCTCGTCCGGGCCGAGTACGAGGCCTACGACGAGGCCGCCGCGGGCGTGCTCACGGCCGCCGCGGCCGCGACCGGCACCCGGTGGACGCGGCCCGTCGAGGAGCTCGCCCGGTACGTCGTGACCCTCACCGACGGGCTCACCACCTCGTGGCTGTCGTTCCGGGACCCGGAACGCATCTCGGCGGCGCGCGAGTACGCCGTCGCCGGGATCCTCCAGTTCTCCGAACCCGACCCCGACGCATGACCGCGCCCGCCGTGAGCACCGCCGCCGGGACCCTCGAGCCCCGCACCTTCGTCCCCGGCGCGTGGATCGCCGCGTTCGCGACCGCCTGGTTCGGCGTCTGGATGGCGCAGCTCACCCCGATCCAGCTCCTGCTCCCCCAGCAGGTCGACGACATCATCGCCCCCGTCGACTGGGTCGCGTCGGTCCGCGGGTTCGGGATCGTGTCCGCGATCGCGGGCGTCTGCGCGCTCGTCGCCTACCCCCTCGCCGGTGCGCTCTCGGACCGCACCACCTCGCGCTTCGGCCGCCGTCGGCCCTGGATCGCGGGCGGCGCCGTCCTCTTCGCCGTCGCGCTCGTCCTCCTGTCCGTCCAGCACACCATCGTCGGCGTGGCCGTGTGGTGGTCGATCACGCTCGTCGGCTTCTGCGTCCTGACGGCCGCGCTCACCGCGACCATCAGCGACCGGGTGCCCGTCGACCAGCGCGGCACCGTCTCGGGCTGGATGTCGGCGCCGCAGGCCCTCGGGATCCTCGTCGGCGTCGCGCTCGTCGCGCTGCTCGCGCTGAGCCAGGTCGCGGGCTACGTGCTGGTCGCCGCCGCGCTCCTGGTGTGCGTCGTCCCGTTCCTGCTCCGCCTCGAGGACCCGCCGCTCGCGCCGGGCTCGGCCCAGCCTCTCTCGCTGCGCACGATCGTCACCGGGTTCTGGATCAGCCCCCGCGACCACCCGGACTTCGCCTGGACGCTGACGAGCCGCATCCTCGTCATGACGGGCAACGGCTTCGGCACCGTCCTGCTGCTCTACTTCCTCGAGTACGGACCGATGCACCAGAGCAAGGACGACGCCGAGAACGGCCTGCTGCTCCTCACGCTCGTCTACATGGTCTTCGTCATCGTCGCGGCCCTCGTCCTCGGGCGCCTGTCCGACCGGATGGGCCGCCGCAAGATCATGGTCGTGGTGTGCGCCGCGCTCCAGGGCCTCGCCGCGCTGCTGCTGGCGTTCGTGCCCGTGTTCGGGGCGGCGCTCGTCGGCGCCGCGCTCCTGGGGTTCGGGTTCGGTGCGTTCCTGTCCGTCGACCAGGCGCTCGCCACCCAGGTGCTCCCGAGCGCCGCCGACCGCGGCAAGGACCTCGGCATCATGAACGTCGCCTACGCCGTCCCGCAGGCCCTCGCGCCGCTCGTCGGCGGCTGGCTCGTGGCGCAGACCCACAGCTTCACCCCGCTGTTCCTCGCGGCCGGGGTCCTTGCGATCGGCGGCGCGTTCGCCGTCGCCCCCGTCCGGAGCGTGCGATGACCGACCCCGCCTTGCCCGCCCTGCCCGATCTGCCGCCCGCGACCGTGGGCGACCCGGCCCGCGCACCCTGGGCGACGGCCGCGTCGTACTGGCCGTCGCTCACCGCGGCGACCGTCGACCTCGACCCGCCCTACGCGACGCTCGACCTGCGGGCCCTCGCGCACAACGCCCACGACATGCTCCGCCGTGCCGGCGGCATGCCGATCCGGGTCGCGTCGAAGTCGGTCCGCGTGCGCCCCGTCCTGGACGCGGTGCTCGCGCTCGACGGGTACGCCGGCGTCCTCGCGTACACCCTCCCCGAGGCGCTCTGGCTCGCCTCCGAGCCCGACCCGGCGGACCCCGCGGCCGGCGGGAGCGGCGTGACGGACGTCGTCGTCGGCTATCCCACCGCGGACCGCGCGGCCCTGCGCCGCCTCACGAGCGACCCCGTGCTCGCCTCGCGCGTCACGATCATGGTCGACGACGTCGCCCAGCTCGACCTCGTCGACGCCGTCGCCGCGCCGGGCAGCCGCGAGGAGGTGCGGGTCTGCCTCGAGCTCGACGCCTCGTACGACGTCCCCGGTCTGAGCGCGCTCGTCGGCGGCTCCGCGCACGTCGGCGTGTTCCGCTCGCCGGTGCACTCGCCCGAGCGCGCGCAGGCGCTCGCCCGGCACGTCGTCGAACGGCCCGGGTTCCGGCTCGTGGGCGTGATGGCGTACGAGGCACAGATCGCGGGCCTCGCGAACGCGACGCCCGGGCGGGCCGCACGCTCCGCCGTCGTGCGACGCCTGCAGGCGCTCTCGGGGGCCGAGCTGCGCGACCGGCGCGGGGCCGCCGTCGCCGCGGTCCGTCAGGTCGCGGACCTCGAGTTCGTCAACGGCGGCGGCACCGGGTCCCTCGAGACGACCTCGGCCGACCCGGCGGTGACCGAGGTCGCCGCGGGCAGCGGGCTCTTCGGGCCGCACCTGTTCGACAACTACGTGCAGTTCACGCCCGCCCCCGCGGTCGCGTTCGCGCTGTCGGTCGTGCGCAACCCCGCGCCGGGCGTCGCGACACTCCTCGGCGGCGGCTGGGTCGCGTCCGGCCCGCCCGCGGCGGACCGGCTGCCGCGCGTCGTCTGGCCCGAGGGAACGCGGTACGTCGGCAACGAGGCCGCGGGCGAGGTGCAGACGCCCCTGCGCGGTCCCGGGGCCGCCGGCCTGCGCCCCGGCGACCGAGCGTGGCTGCGCCACACCAAGGCCGGCGAGATCGCCGAGCACGTGACCGGGCTCGTGGTCGTCGGAGGCACCGACGACCACCCGTACGACCCCGAGCGACCGGCGACGGTCCTCGGCACCGTCCCGACCTACCGGGGCGAAGGAAAGGTGTTCCTGTGACGCACGAGACGACGGCCGGAGCGCCGACGACGCTTCCCTGGCGCCCCGCGACGACCTGGCAGAACTGGGGTCACAACCAGTCGGTCGTGCCGCGCGGCGTCGCTCGCCCCACGTCGGAAGACGCCCTGCAGGACGTCCTCGAGGCGGCGCGGGGCGAAGGGCTCACGGTCAAGCCCGTCGGCTCCGGCCACTCGTTCACCGGGATCGCCGTCGCGCCCGGCGTCCAGCTCGACCTCACCGGCCTCTCGGGCCTGCGCGCCGTCGACACGGCGTCCGCGCAGGTCACGCTCGGCGCCGGGACCCGGCTGTTCGAGATCCCCGCGCTGCTCGAGCCCTACGGGCTCGCGATGCCGAACCTGGGCGACATCGACCGCCAGACCATCTCCGGCGCCGTCTCGACGGGCACGCACGGCACGGGCGCCGGCTTCGGCGGGCTCGCGACCCAGCTCGTCCAGGTTCGGCTCCTGACGGCCGACGGCCGCCACCTCACCGTGAGCGCGGAGGAGAACCCGCAGTACTGGGGCGCCGTCCAGGTGGGGCTGGGCGCGCTCGGCGTGCTCACCGAGGTCACGCTCCAGTGCGTCCCCCAGTTCGTCCTGCACGCCGTCGAGGCGCCCGCACCGTTCGCGCAGGTGCTCGAGGAGTGGGACGCGCGCTGCGCCGAGGCGGACCACTTCGAGTTCTACTGGTTCCCCGGAACCACAGTCGCCTCCACCAAGACGAACACCCGCCTGCCCGGCGACGCTCCGCTCTCCCCCGTCCCCCGGTTCAGCGGCTGGGTCGACGACGAGCTCCTCGCCAACGGCCTGTACCGGGCGATCTGCGCCGTCGGGACCCGCGCCCGCAGCGTCGTCCCGGTCGCCAACAAGGTCGCGTCCCGGCTCATGGCGCGCCGTGAGTACACGGACCTGTCGTACCGCGTCTTCGCGACGTCCCGGACCGTCCGCTTCCGCGAGATGGAGTTCGCGGTGCCGCGCGAGGCGGTGCCGTCGGTCGTGCGCGAGCTCGACGCCATGATCCGCGCCAAGGACCTGCGCGTCTCGTTCCCCGTCGAGGTCCGGGCCGCCGCCGCGGACGACCTGTGGCTGTCGACGGCGCACGGCCGGGACACCGGCTACGTCGCGATCCACCGGTACTTCCGGGAGGACTACCACCGGTACTTCACCGCCGCGCAGGACATCTTCCGCGCGCACGGCGGGCGTCCGCACTGGGGCAAGCTGCACTTCCTGGGCGCCGACGACTTCGCCGAGCTGTACCCCCGCTTCGACGACTTCGTCCGCGCGCGAGACGAGCTGGACCCGGGCCGCCTGTTCGCGAACCCGTACCTCGCGCACGTCCTCGGCGCCTGACGGGCATCGCCGAAGTAGTACGGCGGCCGTACTACTTCGCGAGGTATACCGGCGGCCGTACTACTTCGCGGTCAGGCGGGTGGGAGGGCGAGGGTGATCGAGTCGCGCCCGGCCCGCCCGACGACGGCGCCCGCGGCCCCGAGCTCGACGAGACGCTCGCGCCACGCAGGGTCGTCCAGGCGCACGGCCTCGGCGCGGGACGGCGCCGGTTCCCCGACGAGCGCCGCCCGGACCGGGTCGGCGTCGTCGAAGTACGCCGTGACGGCCGCGTCGTCGCCCGCCTCGAGAGCGTCGGCGAGAGCGTCCAGGTGTCGGACGGCGTCCCGCAGGACCCCCACGACGGCGCCCGCGTTCCCGGCGACCATCGCCTGCGTCCGGCGCGGGTCGGTCCGGGCGACGCGCGTGCCGTCGCGGAACGAGCCGGCCGCGAGACCGAGCGCGAGCGCCCCGGCGGGCGCGGCCGTCGTGAGGTTGAGCAGCTCGGTCGCAAGGACGTGCGGGACGTGCGAGACGAGCGCCACGGCGGCGTCGTGCGTCGCATCCTCGACGAAGCGCGCCGTCCCCCGCAGGGGGCCGGTGACGAGAGAGAGGACCCGGAGCAGGTCGTCCGCCGCCGTCGTCGGGCTCACCGTCACGGCCCACGTGCAGCCCGGGAGCAGGTCGTCGCGGGACGCCGCGAAGCCCGACTCCTCGGTGCCTGCCATGGGGTGCGCGCCCACGTAGCGCTCCCCGAGACCCGCAGCCTCGACCGCGACCCGCACGGGTGCCTTGACGCTCCCGACGTCGGTGAGCACGGGCAGCGGACCGCCGTCGGCGACGAGCCGAGGCACCTCCGCGCCGAGCTCGGCCAGCACGGCCGGGAGCGCGGCGAGCGGCGGCGCGAGCACCAGTACATCCGGGCGCTCGACGAACACCTCGGCCGCGCTGCCCACCGTCCGGACCCCCGCGTCCCACGCCTGAGCACGGGTCGCGCCGTCGGGGTCGGTCGCGACCACGTCGAGTCCCGCGGCCACGAGCGTGCGCGCCACGGAACCGCCGATCAGGCCGAGCCCGACGACCCCCACGCGCGTCACCGTGAGCGGGGCCTCGACCCCGGTCACCACAGCAGCTCCCGCGCCACGTCGGCGGTCGCCGCCGTCCCGTCGACCGAGCCGGACGGGACGTGCTCGAGGTCGAGGACCTCGGCGCGGTCCGCGCGCTCGGGGAAGGCGGCGAGCGTCTTGAGGAGGTGGCCGTCGTCGAGCAGGCCCTGGAACACCGCGCGCAGGGCGGGGTCGACGGGCGCGGCGTCGACGGTCAGGACGAACACGTAGCGGCCCGCGACCTTGAGCGGTCGCGTGATGAGGCTGGACAGGTTGAGACCGCCGGTGCCGAAGGCCGCGAGGATGCGGGCGAGCACACCGGGACCCGCGACGACGGGCGTGACCGCGACCATGGTGCGCCACCGCGCGCCGGGTGCCGTGTGCTCCGCCGCCGCGAGGGCGGCCCGCGCGTCGGACCGCCGCGCGAGGAGGAGGAACTGGGTGCGCGCGCCCGCGAAGTCCTGCACGTCGCGCTCGTACGTCTCGAGCCCGTACAGCTCGCCGCACAGCCGCGGCCCGAGCGCGACCTGGTGGGGCGTCGCGTCGCGGCACGCGGCCGCGTTCGACGCCGCGGGCACGGGCGCGAGGCCGGTGCGGGCCACGAAGCCCTGGCACTGCGCGAGCCCGTGCGGGTGCGCGCAGACCTCGGTGAGGTCGGTGGCTCCCGGCCGGACGAACGCGTCGAACGCGATCTCGAGCACGGCCTCGTCGATCCCGACGACGTCCTGGGACGCGAGCAGCGCATCGAGCGAGGGCACCACGTACCCCTCGACGGTGTTCTCGATCGCGACCACGCCACGGTCGACGCGGCCCTCCTCGACGGCGCGGTACACGTCCTGCACGGTGGGCAGCGCGACCGGCGTCGTGCCCGGCCACGCCAGCGCCGCGGCGTGCGTGAACGTGCCCTCGGGGCCGAGGTAGGCGACCGTCGTCATGCGGGCACCTCGGTCCGCGCCCAGCGGGGCGTCACGGCGTCGGGCCCGGGCTCGAAGCTCGCCCCCGGGAGGACGGCGAGCACGCGGTGCGCGACCGCCCGCGCGGCGAGCTCCCTCGTGAGCGCGTCGAGGACGTCGCTCGACGGGCAGGAGAACGAGCTGAAGAAGACGTGCGGCCCGGCCTCGGAGCGGTGCGAGCGCAGGTGCTGGAGGTCGATCCCGGCACCCGCGATCACGCCCAGCGTGTGCTGGAGCGACCCGCGGTGGTCGTCGCGCGGGCCGAACGCGAGCCATACCTGGGCCGGGCGGTCGAACGGCTCGGGCCGGCGGTCGGCCGTGACCAGCCCGTACCAGAGGGGGGTCGGGTCGGCGAGCCGCTCGGACTCGGGCAGCTCCGCGAAGCCGTCCGGGATCGCGGAGCGCTCGACCAGCAGCGTGCCCGCGGGCCCGGCCAGGGCGATCCGCTCCGCGACGGGGGTGCGCGTCGGCACCAAGCGCGGACTGGCGCCCAGGGCCCGCAGCCGGTGCCGGCAGTCCCGCATGCCCGCCTCGTCGACGACCACCGCGCCGGGGGGCGCGGACACGCGCCCGCCCACGCGACCGACCCATGCCCACTCGCGGGCCACGCCCACGCTCGCCGTCACGACGACGTCGGGCGGTGCAGCGAGGAGCGCACGCTCGAGCTCCGGACCGGGCTGCTGCGGGTGGTCCAGGTACATCACGGCCGCCAGGTCGGCGAGCTGCGACACCGTCTCGAGGGTCGCCGTCGTCGAGCCCAGGTCGAGGAGGTCACCGCCCTCGCCCCAGCCCACGGCACGCGCCGCGGCCCGCGCGTGGGGCCCCGACTCCCTCTCGCTGCGCCCGAGCACGAGCGTCACCCGTCACCTCCACCAGACGTGCAGACCCTGCGGTTCTGCGGCTTGTAGGTCCACTGGTTCGTCTCGTCCTTGACGACCGAGCCGTCCCGGGAGACGAGGCGCCGCACGCTCACGTGGAACCCGGGCTGCCCGCCCGAGTCCGCGATGCAGCTCGGCGACGAGTCCTTCACCGTGGTCGGCTCCACGACGTTCGAGCGGGGGCTCGTCGTCGTGCGCACCGTGTAGTACTTCGTGCTCCAGAAGACGACGTGAAGCTTCCCGCCGCCGACCCACGACTGGACGACGACGCCGTACGGCGTGTCGTTCGTGAACTTCATGTCGATCACGCCGACGGCGATGGTCGCCTCGCGGCCCTCCGGGTAGCGCGCGAACCAGTACGAGTGCGGCTGGTGCGTGACGATGTCGAGCCCGGCGAAGAACGCCGCGTTGTACGTCGTCGTCGCGACCTGCGACAGACCGCCGCCGACGGCGTCCACGAACTGCCCGTTCTCGATCATGTGCGCCTTGTAGTAGCCCGCCTCCGACGTGATGGGGCTGAGCGCGTCGACCATCGAGAAGGTCTGGCCGGGCTTCACGAGGTCGCCCGAGATCTTCTTGGCGCCGACCTCGAGGTTCTTGGTGCGGATCGGCTCGTTGGTGAGCGCGGTCGCGAACTCGGAGACCTTCTCCTTCACGCCGAGCTTCCGCAGGTCGGCGGTCGTCGTCGAGGGCTCGACGGTCGTGAGCCCGACGGTCGCGGCCCGACCGCTGTCCTTCGCGGCGGCGGTGGCGACCGCCGCGGCGAGGGCGTCGGCGTCCAGACCGGTGCCGTTCTTGCCGTCCACGATCGTCGGCTTGTCGTCGGTGAACGTGAAGCGGGCGTTCTTCGCGGACGTCAGGAGCTTGGTGGTGCGCGTGAGCACGTCGGCCCGGAGGGTCTGGGGGTCGAGCTTCAACGTGAGGGCCGCCCCGTCCGGGACGAAGCTCGCCGCGTCGGCGAGGACGTCGCCCGGCAGGCGGACCTTCTGCCCGCCGACGGTGAGGTCGACGGGCGACGAGGTGACCGTCCCCGCGAGGACCATCGCCTTCTGGACGGCGTCGGACCCGACCTCGGGCCGGACGGTCGTCGTCGGCAGCTCGAGCGCATCGCTCGCCGTGAGCCACCTGTCGGTCACGACCTTCCGAGCCGCGCGGCGGTCGAGCGCCGTCCCGTTGCGCGGCGCGACGCTCGTGGCCGCGCCGTCGGAGAACGCGACGGACCCGTTCCGCGCCTTCACCTCGACCGCGTCGCCCACCGTGCCGAGGGCCGCGGTGAGCTTCGTGCCGTCGACCGTCGTGACGGGCGTGACCTCCGACCCGCCGAAGACCGCGTGCCACAGCCGCGACGGCGCGAGCGTGAAGGAGACGAGCGGCTCGACGGTCGCGCGCGCATCGAAGGTCAGGCCGGCCTTGCGGGGGTCGAGCTGCGCCTTCTTGCCCGCGGCGACGACGGCGATCGGCTCGGTCGCGCGGTCGCCGAGCCGGTCGTCGAGGGTCGCGACGGCGTCGTCGACGGTCTGGCCGCCGATCTCGACGCCCGCGACCGTGGTGCCGTGCGCGATCTTGTCGGAGACGAACCACTGCGCGGCGACGTACGCGCCGACGAGCGCGACGACGACCACCCCGAGGGCGACCAGCGTGCGCCCGGTGCGGCTGGGCGCGGGCTCCTCACCCAGCCCCTGCAGGATGTCGTCGGTCGGGGGCTCGCCGGTCGGCCCGCCGGGCGGGGGCGGCGGAGGCACGGGCGCCTCGTCGGGGCGCTGTCCGGTGCCGGTGGTGGCGTGCTCGTCCATTGGGTGCTCCTGCGCTGACCGTGGCCGACGGCTCGACGGACCTGGTGGGCGTGCGCCGTGGGTCGGCGTGCGGCGATTCTACGAGGTGGGCCGACGGTCTCGAGGCTCGTCCGAGAACCAGCCGCGCGGCGCGAACGCGCTGGCCGCGACGAGGAGGAACCCGCCGTACATCCACAGGCTGGCCCAGCGCTGGTGGGCACCCGCGACGACGTCCCCGCCGGGACCGTGCATGCCGGACAGGACGATGACGACGACGAGCCAGCCGACGGCGTACGCGGTGTACGCGCCGTACCCGCCCCAGGCGCGCGCGAGGATCGCGGCGGCGACGCTGAGGGCGAGCGTCAGCACGAGCCCTACGGGCCAGGAGCCGGCGGCGCTCACGTGGTCCGTGATCCCGGACGGGAGCAGGGCTGCGAACATGAACGTCCCGACGGCGCCGACCAGCACGCCCAGCAGCCCCGAGAGCACGATCCGCACCCAGCTCGTCCGCGCGCGCGGCGGCGCGGGCGTGAAGCGCACCGGCGAGACCGGGAGACCGGTCGCCGGCGGGGGTACCTGTCCTCGACCGTCGTCGGGGGGAACTGTCGCGCTCACGGTGCCACCGTACCGGGCGAGCCTGTGCCGGGCCGGAACGGGGCATAGTGCTCGGCAGCCGGGAGCGGGGCGAGGACGTCGTTGCTGAGCGCGTACCACCCGACCAGGGCCTCGCCCTCGGCCGGCTCGGTGACGGTCACGGCCTGGACCTGGGTGGCGTGGGCGCGGAGCGCGGCGGCGACGCGGTCCTGCACGGGCCGGGCAGGCACGACGACGAGCGCGTCGGCGGCGCCGTGCCACCAGGTCGCGACGGGCGGGAGGACGGCCTCGTCGGGGTCGGGCAGCGCCAGGTCCGGCAGTCCCGGAGCGGCGGCGAGCGCCCGCCGGGCGGCACGCACCTGGTCGGGGGGCTGCACGACGCACCAGAGCGGGGGCGTGCCCGTCCCGGGCCGGGCGGCGAGCAGCTCGAGCGCCCGCACGGTCACCTGGTGCGCGCGGACGTGGTCGGGATGCCCGTACCCGCCGTCGGGGTCGTAGGTCGCGACGACGGCGGGCCGCCGCTCCCCCAGCACCGCGGCGAGCCGGGCGGCGGCCTCGTCGAGACCGACCCCGACGAACGCCCCTTCGGGCCGCGCACCGGACCCGTCCGACGCGGCGCCGGCGATCCCGGGCGCGACCCACGCCATCCCGGAGTCCTCGTACCGCACGCCGGTGCGGCCGTCGTCGGACGCGTCGCCCGGCAGCGGCACGGTGTCGAGGAACAGGTGGTCGCGCACCCCGAGCGCCGTGAGCGCCGCGCGGAGCTCGCCCTCCCGGTACGCGGCCAGACCGGCCCCGTCCCCCTCGAGCGCGCCGACGCCGGTGGGGTGCTCAGCGGTGTCGATGACCTCGCCGCGCTCCCCCCGGGTGCACGTCACGACGGTCACCGCCTGCCCGGCCGCGGCCCACGTGGCGAGCAGCGCGCCGGTCGCGAGCGTCTCGTCGTCGGGGTGCGCGTGCACGACGACGAGCCCGCCCTCCGGCGCCACCGCCCGGCTCTCCCTGCCGCCCCCGAGCGTCACGCGCGCCCCCGAGCGAACCACGACCCGTCGGAGCGGGCGACGCCACGGGGGTGTGTCGCGAACCCGACCACGACGCCGCCGCCCACGACGATCAGGAGCGCTTCGCCCGCGCCGTCGCGCGCGCCCGCTCCTGCTGGTCGAGGATCACCTTGCGGATGCGCACCACCTCGGGCGTGATCTCCACGCACTCGTCCTCCCGTGCGAACTCGAGGGACTCCTCGAGGGTGAGGTGCTTCGGCGGGACGAGGTTCTCGAAGTTGTCGGCCGTCGACGAACGCATGTTCGTCAGCTTCTTCTCCTTGGTGATGTTGACGTCCATGTCCTCGTTGCGGGAGTTCTCGCCGACGATCATGCCCTCGTAGACCTCCTGGGTGGGGTCGACGAAGAACGCGCCGCGCTCCTGGAGGTTGATCATGGCGAACGGGGTGACGGACCCGGCGCGGTCGGCCACGAGGGACCCGTTGTTGCGGGTCTCGATGGGGCCGGCCCACGGCTCGTAGCCCTCGGCGATGGACGACGCGATGCCGGTGCCGCGGGTGTCGGTGAGGAACCGGGTGCGGAAGCCGATGAGGCCGCGGGCGGGGACGACGAACTCCATGCGGACCCAGCCGGTGCCGTGGTTGGACATAGTCTCCATGCGGCCCTTGCGCTGCGCCATGAGCTGGGTGACGGAACCGAGGTACTCCTCGGGGACGTCGATGGTCATGCGCTCCATGGGCTCGTTGACCTTGCCGTCGATGGTCTTGGTGACGACCTGCGGCTTGCCGACGGTGAGCTCGAAGCCTTCGCGGCGCATCTGCTCGACGAGGATCGCGAGGGCGAGCTCGCCGCGACCCTGGACCTCCCACGCGTCGGGGCGGTCGGTGGGCAGGACGCGGAGCGACACGTTGCCGATGAGCTCCTTGTCGAGGCGGTCCTTGACCTGGCGCGCCGTGACCTTGTGGCCCTTGCCGCCCTTGCCTGCCAGCGGGGACGTGTTGATCCCGATGGTCATGGAGATGGCGGGGTCGTCGACCGTGATGAGCGGGAGGGGCCGCGGGTCGTCGGGGTCGGTGAGCGTCTCGCCGATGGTGATGTCCTCGATGCCGGCGACGGCGACGATGTCGCCGGGGCCCGCGGAGTCCGTGGGGACCCGCTCGAGGGCCTTGGTCTCGAGGAGCTCGGTGATCCGGACGTTCTGGAGCGAGCCGTCGTGGCGGGCCCAGGCGACGGTCTGGCCCTTGCGCAGCGTGCCGTTGAAAATGCGCAGGAGGGCGAGGCGGCCGAGGAACGGCGACGCGTCGAGGTTGGTGACGTGCGCCTGGAGGGGCGCGTCCTCGTCGTAGGTGGGCGCGGGGATCTTGTCGAGGATGGTCCGGAAGAGCGGCTCGAGGTCCTCGTTGTCGGGCAGGCCGCCGTCCTCGGGCTGGTCGAGGCTGGCGCGGCCGACCTTCGCGGCGGCGTAGACGACGGGGACGTCGAGCACGGCGTCGAGGTCGAGGTCGGGGACCTCGTCGGCGAGGTCGGACGCGAGGCCGAGGAGGAGGTCGGTGGACTCGGCGACGACCTCGTCGATGCGCGCGTCGGGCCGGTCGACCTTGTTGACGACGAGGATCACGGGGAGCTTCGCGGCGAGGGCCTTGCGGAGCACGAACCGGGTCTGCGGGAGCGGACCCTCGGACGCGTCGACGAGGAGGACGACGCCGTCGACCATGGACAGGCCGCGCTCGACCTCGCCGCCGAAGTCGGCGTGCCCGGGGGTGTCGATGACGTTGATGGTGATGCCGCCCGGCTGCCCGACGGCGGCCGCCGCGGGGCCGGCGTACCGGACCGCGGTGTTCTTCGCGAGGATGGTGATGCCCTTCTCGCGCTCGAGGTCGCCGGAGTCCATGGCGCGCTCGTCGACGTGGGCGTGCTCGCCGAAGGCCCCGGACTGCCAGAGCATGGCGTCGACGAGGGTCGTCTTGCCGTGGTCGACGTGCGCGACGATCGCGACGTTGCGCAGGTCGGGACGCACGGCGGCGGTCACGGTGGCCTCAGGCATGGAGGAACCAATCTTCGAAGAGGGAGGCGTCACGGGCCGGAGCGGCGCTGGCGTGACGGCGCCCGCAAGCCTGGGGGCGCGTCGTTCGACTCCATTCTACCGGCCGTAGCCGGACATGCGTGTGGGCACCCGCCCCGCCGTCTCCGCGAAGCGCGGATCAGCGGGACGGATGCCCACCCGTGACCCTCGGGTCAGACCTTCTCGAGGAGCGCGGCGCGGAGCTCGCGGCGCTCGCGCTGCTTCTCCGGGTCGGGCAGCGGGACGGCCGCGATGAGGCGCTGCGTGTACGCCTCCTGCGGGTTGCGCAGGATCTGGTCGCGCGTGCCCTGCTCGACGATCCGGCCGTGCTGCATGACGACGATCCGGTGTGCGAGGACGTCGACGACGGCGAGGTCGTGGGTCACGAAGAGGCACGCGAACTGCAGGCGCTGCTGCAGGTCCTGCAGGAGCTCGAGCACGTGCGCCTGCACGGACACGTCGAGCGCAGAGGTCGGCTCGTCGGCGACGAGGAGCTCGGGCGACAGCGAGATCGCACGGGCGATGCCGACGCGCTGCTTCTGACCGCCGGAGAGCTCGTGCGGGTACCGGTTGCGGTAGCTGCGCGGGAGCTCGACCTGGTCGAGCAGCTCCTCGATCTTCTTCTGCAGCGCAGCACCCTTGGCCACCCCGGCGAGGTACATCGGCTCGCCGATGGACTCGCCGATGGGAAGGCGCGGGTTGAGCGACGACGACGGGTCCTGGAAGACCATGCCCACCCGGCGGCGGAGGGACTTGAGCTTCTTGCTCGTGGGCTGTGTCAGGTCCGTCCCCGCGACGGTGAGCTGGCCCTCGACGATCGGGAGGAGCCCGACGGCTGCGCGACCGATCGTGGTCTTGCCCGAGCCGGACTCCCCGACGAGGCCGACGACCTCGCCCGGGCGGATCACGAGGTTCGCGCCCTCGACCGCGCGGAACGCGGCGACGCGACCCTGCTTGGGGTACTCGATCGCGACGTCGCGCAGCTCGAGGATGGGTGCCGATCCCCCGTTCTGGGAGTCGCGCGCGGCCTTCGCCGCCGCCTCGAGGGCCCGGCGGTTCTCAGCCTCTCGCCGCGCGAGCTCCTCGGCCGAGACGTCCGAGACGAGGTCCTCGTGGTGGCTGGCCGCCGCGAGCGCGGCCGTCACGTCGATCTCCTCGCCCGACTCGGCGACACCGAGGTGGGGCACGGAGGCCAGGAGCTCCTGCGTGTACGGGTGCTGCGGAGAGGAGAAGATCTGGTGCGCCGTCCCCTCCTCCACGATCAGGCCCTTGCGCATGACGACGATGCGGTCCGCCAGGTCCGCGACCACGCCCATGTCGTGCGTGATGAGGATGACGGCCGAGTTCAGCTTGTCGCGCAGGTTGCGCATGAGGTCGAGGATCTCGGCCTGGACCGTGACGTCGAGCGCCGTGGTGGGCTCGTCCGCGATCAGCAGCAGCGGGTCGCAGGACAGCGACTGTGCGATCATCGCGCGCTGCCGCTGGCCGCCGGAGAGCTGGTGCGGGTAGGAGTTGAACGCCTTCTGCGGGTCGGGCAGCTCGACGAGGCGCAGCAGCTCGAGCGCGCGCTCCTTGGCCTCGTCGGGCGAGATCTCGTTGTGCAGACGCAGCGCCTCGATGATCTGGAACCCGACCGTGTAGACGGGGTTCAGGGCCGTCATGGGCTCCTGGAAGATCATCGCGATGTCGTTGCCGCGGATGTCGCGCATCTTCGAGCTGCCGAGACCGCGGAGCTCCTGGCCCTGCAGCTTGATCGACCCCGAGATGCGGGCGTTCTTGGGCAGCAGGTCGAGGATCGCCATCGAGCTGACCGACTTGCCCGAGCCCGACTCGCCCACGATGGCGAGCACCTCGCCCGCGTGCACTGTGTAGTTGAGGCCGATCGCTGCCGGCACCCACTTCTTGTCCACGCCGAAGTCGACGGACAGGTCGCGCACCTCGAGCACGGCCTCGGTCGCCGTCGCCTGACGGTCGGTCCCGATCGTTTGGGTCATCGTGTCGCTCCTGGGATCATGCGCATATGAGTTCGGGTCGAGATGCCGGCAGCGTCCAGTCGTTCTGGCCCCGTAGCAGCCCGTGGCTGACGGGAGGTGCCTGGCTTCTCGTGGCGGGCTTCACCGCGGCGCAGTGGCAGCAGCACGGGCCTGGTGGCCTGCTGCGTGCTGCACCGTGGGCGCTGGGCGCCGGCTATCTCGCGTGGCTGGTGTTCTGGCGCCCCCGCGTGCAGGTCACGCCCGACGCCGTCGTGGTGGTGAACCCGTTCAGGACGGTGCGCGTGCCGTTCGCGGCGCTCGTGGACGTGAGCACGCAGTTCGCGCTGACGCTCGTCACGCCGCACCTGAGCATCCGCGCCTGGGCGGCCCCCGGCCCCGGGCGGCACAAGGCGCTCATGAGCGGGCCCGACGCCGTCGAGAACCTTCCGACGAACGCCTACGACGCCCGCAAGGCGGTCCGGATCGGCGACCTGCGCGGCTCGGCGTCCGGCACGGCCGGTGAGCTGGTCCGTGAGCGGTGGCAGCGCCTCGTCGAGACGGAGGCCTTGGAGCTCGGCGTCGCGGACACCACCCCGGTCGACACGCACTGGGACCGGACGGCGCAGGCCGTGCTGGCGGCGTGCGTCGTGCTCGGCGTGGTGGCTCAGCTCGTCTGAGCCACCACGCGCCTGCTCGCCGGTCGTCATGGCCGCCCCGGCGCCTCGGACGTGCCGTCCAGCGCGTCGTCGATCGGCGCCTCGAGAGCCACCGGCGCCACTCGCTGGTCGTCCTTGTCCTTCTTGAGGCGGAACTTCTTCTGGCGCGGGTCGAACGCGTCGCGCAGACCGTCGCCGACGAAGTTCACGCAGAGGCAGATCACCACGATGAACAGGCCGGGCCACCAGAAGAGCCACGGGCGCGTCGAGAACGCCGCCTGGTTGTCGCTGATGAGCTTGCCCAGCGAGATGTCGGGCGCCTGGACCCCGAGGCCGACGTAGGACAGTGCCGTCTCGGTGAGGATCGCGGACGACATCAGCAGCGTGGTGTTGACCGTGATGACGCCGATCGCGTTCGGCAGGATGTGCTTGAAGATGATCCGCCGGTTCGAGGCGCCCGCGAGGCGCGCGGCGTCGACGAACTCGCGCTCGCGCAGCGTGAGGAAGTCGCCGCGGACCAGACGGGCCATACCCGTCCACGACACGAAACCGAGGAACACCGCGAGGAACCAGATCCCACCGAGGTGCTGCGAGGACTTCGCGATCACGGCTGCGGCGATGAGCGACGGGATGATGATGATCATGTCCGTGAAGCGCATCAGGACAGCCTCGACCTTGCCGCGGAAGTAGCCCGAGGACGCCCCGATCAGGATTCCGATCAGAGCCGACACGACGCCGACGATGATCATGATCGAGATCGAGATCTGCGTGCCGCGCATGGTCATCGCGAACATGTCACGGCCCACGCGGTCCTGGCCGAACGGGTGGTCACCCAGGTGGAAGGGGAAGAACTGCAGGCTGGGGTGCCCGCCGTTCACGATGTCCGGCGTCTCCTTGTAGCTGTACTTCCACCAGCCCGGGATGGGTCCGAGCCCGATCGAGCTGATCGCGAGGACCAGGACCAGCAGGAACACGATGATGCCGATGACGGCGCCCCTGTGGTCCATGAAGCGCTTGAAGACGATGCGGCCCTGCGACAGGCCGCGGACCTGCTCCTCGGGCTCCGGCGACGCGGGGGCCGGGGAGACCTCGTCCATGTTGCTCAGTGGCGATGTCATGCCTTCACCCTCACTCGCGGGTCCAGCGCGGAGTACGCCAGATCAGCCAACAGATTGAACACGACGGCGGTGATGCCCGTCACGATGGCCACGCCCATGACCGGGTTGGGGTCGATGCTCTTGATACCCGTGAGGAAGAGCTGGCCCATGCCCTGGAACGAGAACACGTTCTCCGTGATCACCGCGCCGCCGATCATGCCGCCGATGTCGAACGCGACGATCGTCGCGAGCGGGATCAGGGCGTTCCGGAAGGCGTGCCTGGTCACGACGACACGCTCCGACAGGCCCTTGGCGCGGGCCGTGCGCACGTAGTCCTGGCCCATCACCTCGAGCATCGAGGCCCGCGAGTAGCGCGTGTACGACGCGAGCGAGATGAGGATGATCGAGATCGTCGGGAGGATGAGGTGGGTCATCGTGTCGAGACCGGTGATCCAGAAGTCTCCGTCGAGCCCGGGGATCTTCGACCCGATGGTGGGAATCGGACGTCCTCGGACGAGTGGGTTGTCGGAGTACGACTGCCACGACTGCATGAACCGGTCGATCACGATCAGCAGGCTCATGCCGAACGTCGTGAGCATCGCCGCGCGGATCGACTGCGTGCGGTCGTAACCGCCCATGAAGTGACCGATCGCCCAGGCCACCGCCAGCGCGATCACCAGCAGGCCGATCAGCCCCCAGAAGCCGGTCCGGTCGAGGACGGGCTGCAGCGCGAAGTACGCGACCAGCCCGATCCCGACGCTGATCAGCGCCGAGTAGAGGGCCCTGCGGTTGCGCAGTCCCGCGAAGAGCACGGTGGCGCCGTAGGCGATCGCGACGCCGGTCACCGCGATGACCACCGGACCGAGCGACGGGGTCTGGAACCACTTGGTGGCCGACAGGAACACCAGGACGAGCGCCGTCACGACCGCGGCCACCGCGAAGGTGATGCCACGGCGCCGCCAGGTCCCGGCGACGATCACCGCCCACACCACGCCGGACACGAGCGCCAGCGCCACGATGACCCCGGGAGAGATGGTCGCCGTCGCGAGGAAGTTGTTGAACTTGATCGCGCCGAACTCCTTGAGGAGGACGGCGACCCAGAACACCGGGAGCGAGAAGA
Source organism: Luteimicrobium xylanilyticum (assembly GCF_009429125.1). Taxonomy (GTDB): domain Bacteria; phylum Actinomycetota; class Actinomycetes; order Actinomycetales; family Cellulomonadaceae; genus Luteimicrobium; species Luteimicrobium xylanilyticum. Next base: position 1,268,514 of record NZ_CP045529.1, on the reverse strand, counting down.
ACAGGAAGCTCATGAACGTCACGGCGTAGTCGAGCGTCGAGTACTGCCGCAGGGCCGTCACGACGCCGATCGCGATGCCGAACACGATCGCGAGCAGGGTGGCCGCGGTCAGGAGCTGCAGCGTCGCAGGGATGGCCTGGCCGAGGGCAGCCGTCACGGGCTGGTTCTGCAGCGTCACGCCGAGGTCGCACTGGCCGATGAGGCACTTCGACGCGCCGCCGAGCCAGATGAAGTACCGCAGCACCGGGGGCACGTTGAGATGGAGCATCTCGGTGCGGACCGCGATCTGCGTGTCCTTGCTGGGCGAGTTGCTCGACCGGATCTCGGCGAGCGGATCACCGGAGTAGGCGATCAGCAGGTACACGATGAACGATGCACCCAGCAGGATGAAGAAGGAGGCTACGAGCCTCCGGACGATGTACGAGAGCATCGGAGAGGGATTCCCGTCTGAACAGAGCCGGCCGCCACGGGGTCGCCGCGACGATGGGCAGCCTTTGAAGTCTAGGTCAGCGAACGGGGTGCTCCGAATCCGGATTCGGGCCGCGGCGGACGTCGATGTCCGCCTCGTTCCTTCGTGTCCGGGTTAGCGGAGCCCGCGCTCACGACCGCGGGACCGCCGAAGGCGCCGGGACCCCGTGCGAGGTCCCGGCGCCTTCGAGGCCGGGGTCAGCCGTCGAGCGTCAGCTCTTGACCGTCCACTCCCAGACGTTCCACCAGACGCCGTTCTGGTTCGGGTTGAACGTGTCGATGCCGCCGACACGCGACGACTCGGCGTCCACACCGATCGACTGGAACAGCGGCAGGCCGTAGGCGTCGCTGAAGATGTCCTTGTCGATCTCCTGCTGGAGCTTGGTCTGCTCCGACTTGTCGGTCGTCTGGATCAGCTTCGACATCGCGGCGTCGGCCGACTTGTTCGAGTAGCCGTTGAAGTTCGAGCTCTGGCCCGTGCCGAAGATCTGCGGCACGCCCGAGACGCCCACGCCGGAGGAGATCCAGCCGAAGATCGAGGCGTCGTACGATCCGTCACCCAGGCGCGAGCCCCAGTTCACGTCGCCCTCGTTCTTGATCTTGAAGCCGGCCTTGGAGGCGGACTGCGAGATCAGCGTGAACGCGTCGACACGGTTCGGGTTGTCCGAGTTGTAGAGGATCCGGACGGTCGGCGTCGCCCCGTTGAGGAGCTTCTTGGCGCCGTCGATGTCGGGCTCGCCGTAGGCGCTCGAGCCGTTGTTGGCGACCGAGTCGGCGTAGCCCTCCTGGGCCGGGACGAAGAGCTGCGAGTTGAGCACCTTGGCGCTCGAGTCGAGCGGCGTGATGATCGCGTCCAGGATCGCCTGGCGCGGGATCGTCTTGAGGAACGCCTCACGGACGTTCTTGTCCTTGAACACACCGCTGAAGTTCAGGTCGATGTGGTCGTACGAGAGCTGGTTGCCCTTGTGGACCTGGACGCCGGGGACCTGGTCGAGCGCGGCCAGCGTGTCGGCGTTCGCCTGCGGGGCGATGACGTCGACCTCACCGTTCTGGAGCGCCTGGATCTGCGCCTGCGGGTCCGCGATCGTCCGGATGACGATCGAGTCCAGCTTGGCGGTGTGGTCGCCCTGGTACTTGGTGTTCGGCACGAGCGTGAGCGACTTGCCCTGGTCGATCGCCGAGACGATGTACGGGCCGTCCGAGAGGTAGAGCGACGGGTCGCTCGGCAGCGTCTTCGAGTCGAAGCCGGTGTTGAAGTAGTCCGAGATCTTCTTCAGCGTCGCGTTCGTCTTTGCCGGCTTGGACGGGTCACCCTTGGGCTGGTCCTGCAGCAGCTTGATGAAGGCGTCCTCGTTGGCGAGGCCGGCGTGCTTCCAGATGACGTGGGCCGGCGGGATGCCCTGGACCGAGTAGGCGCTCTCCCAGTCGGCGAACGGCTTGGTGTACTCGATGGTGATCGACTTCTTGTCGTCGCTCACGGTCGGGAACTTGGTGTCGTTCAGGCCGAGGGTCGAGCCCGCGTAGTCGAAGTAGTTGGTCCCCTTGGTGACCTTGCCGTCGGCGTTCGTCGTGCCGTCGTTGTACCAGCCCGACTCGACCGCCCACGCGAGGAGCAGGTCGTCCGCGCTGACCGGCGTGCCGTCGGACCACTGCGCCTTGTCGCTCAGGGTGTACTTGACGGTCAGCGGGTCCTGCTTCACGACCTCGTACGTGCCGAAGCTCGGGTCCTTCTGGAGCGTCAGCTTGTCGTCGACGTAGTTGAAGCCCGACTGCGTCGCGAGCGACACCTTCGAGTTGATGTCCGTGTTGCCGTTCGCGGTGAGCGAGTTGAACGAGAAGAACGCGTTCACCTCCGCCACGGTGATGGTGCCGCCGGTCTTCGCCGTCGCCGCCCCGGTCGTCGTCGACTTGGGGCTGTCGTCGGACGAGCTGCAGGCCGAGAACAGCAGGGCACCTGCGGCAGCGACCGCGACCGCGACGCCATATCGCCTGATCTTCAATGTTCCTCCTCGAGGGTGGACGTGCCCTGCACCGGAAGCCGCGCCGCGAGGGCGGCGGGGCTCCACGCCAGCGTGCAGGACCGTCGTTCGTGTGGGGCCACGGTACCCACGGTTGCGGTACCGGGCGGTAACGGCTACTGGCTGGTACGTTCGATCGTTATTGATTTGATACTGGCCGGTACGACGCGTTCACACGGGGCCGCCCAGAGAAACATGCGTGTAACAACAGTCGCGCCTCGTGGACACAGCGGTTCCGACGAGACGGACGAAGCGGGCGTGAGTCGTCAGCGTGAGGCGACGACGGCGACGACCACGCCCACGCCCACGACGGCCACCGCACCGCCGACGACGGCGGCCACCAGCCCGCCACGAGCGTTGGCGTCGAGCGCCGACCTCCACCCGGAGCCCGCAAGGACCCCGTCGATCCAGCGGGGCACGTCGGAGGACGAGAAGTCGACGTCCACCTGGCGCCCCACGCTCCCGTCGGTGCCGATCCCGTAGTCCACGCGACGACGCCGCGACCACACCCGACCCGACTGCACCTGGCCGCTGCCCCGGAGGCGACCCACGCCGGCCGCCCACTCGACGTCGTACAGGGTGTCGTTCCTGGCGTAGCGGCCGGGCTTCCTCGGGTGCAGCCGGCACACGAAGGTGGAGCTCAGGCGGTGCGCCTGGAAGAGCGTGTACCAGCGGGCGTTCGCGACGTCGTACGTGACGTCGACGCCGCCGTCCTGCAGAGGCGTGACGGCGAACGGCGCGTCGTCGGCGGCGCGCGCGAGCTGGGCCACGACCTGCTCCCACGGCCACGGGACCGGCAGGAGACGCGGGTCCGCGACCGGCGCAGGCGCCGGGACTGCGAAGGCGGCGGCCTCCGGCGCCGCGGGCAGGGCCTTCGCCCGGCGCCGTCGTCCCCAGACGGCGAGCCCCACGAGGATCCCCACCGCGAGCACGAGGAGCCCCACGCCGATCCCGAGCTCGACGTGCGCCGTCGTCCTCGAGGTCGTCTTCGCGGTCACCGCCTTGGCGGGCTGCCCCGGCGGGTACCGCAGCTCGACCGTGTCGCCCACGTGGGGGGTCCCGGTGGTCACGCCCTGCAGGCGCTTGCGCGTGAAGCTGTGACCGTCCGCCTCGTAGTCGAGGTAGATGCGGTACGTCGTGCTGCCGTGGTGGGTCCCCCCTCCCCCGGTCCTCCTGACGACGTCGCTGATCGTCGCCGTCGCCCGCTCGGTGTACGCCGTGTAGTCCTTCTGCGAGACACCGACGAGCACGCCGCCGAAGATCCCCAGGACCAGGGCGAACAGGAGCGCGACGGCAACCGCGGTGCTGGTCCGTCGCGCGAAGGGCCGGGATGCTGTCGTCGAGGTCACGCCGAGCATGATGGCACGACCCCCCGGAGCCCCGGGGAACGGTCCGGGCGGGCCGTTCAGTCCGCGTCGGCCTCCGGGACCTGGCGGCTGTCGCCCGCCTGCGCGGCGAGCTCGTCGAGGTGCGCCACGTAGGCACCCCACCACGCGGCGTCGCGGTCCGGGAGGTTGCTGTTCGTCGCGCCGAGCCCGACGGCGCCGTCGAGCAGCTCACGCACGATGTCCGCGTGACCGGCGTGCCGGTCGGTCTCGGCGATCACGTGGACCAGGACCTGGTGCAGCGTGACCTCCCTGGCGCCCCACCACGGCACGACGCCGGGCGCGTCGAGCGGCAGGGCCTCGATCGTGGCGTCGGAGTGCGTCTGGACGCGTCGGTAGAACGCCAGGACGTCGTCGATCGACTCGTCGGCCGTGGCCCACATGTCGGAGTTCGGCTCGGCGTCGTCGTCCATCCAGGGCATGGGCTCGGGGAACGGCCGGTCGAAGCACCGGCCCAGGTACTCGGCCTCCGTGGACGCGACGTGCTTCACGAGCCCGAGCAGGTTCGTGCCCGTCGGGGTCATCGGCCGCCGCGCGTCGCGCTCCGACAGACCCTCGAGCTTCCACTCGAGCGTCCGGTGCCCGCTGTCGAGGTAGTGCCGGAGCGTCGCCTTCTGGGCTGCTTCGTTCGCGTCGGTCATGGACCCACCGTCGCACGAGCCTCCGACGGGCGCGCCGGAATTCTTCTGGCCGGCCGGGCTCAGACGCGGCGCGCCAGCACCACGAGCTCGCCCACGCCCTCGCCGACCGGCTGACGCTCCCACCCGCCGTGCACCTGCTCGACGACGAACCCGGCCGCTGCGAGGTCGGCCCGCAGCCGCGCCTCCGAACGGAACACCAGCTCGCCGGCGTCGACGGCGTGCGTCCCGTCAGGCAGCAGTGCGTGCTCCGCGAGGTGGACGAGCCACGTGTCGGTGGGGCCGCCGTCGGGCCCCGTCTCCTCGACACGCATGACCTCGTGCCAGCCCTCGAAGGACGTCCCGTCGGGAAGGGCCGCCCGGCCGCGCGACCGCTCGGGGGTCCAGCGTTCCCACGCGCGCACCGCCGGGTCGCGCGAGTCGAACGCCAGCAGCCCACCGGGCACGAGGGCAGCGTGGAGATCGTCGAGCGTGCCGTGCCACATGCCCTCGTCCGTGATCGCCTGCGCGACGTGCGACGTCATGAGCGCCGTGTCGAAACCCGCGCCGGGTGGGATCTGCTCGGACGTCCCCACCACCCACACGACGGCGTCCGCCCCGGGCTTACGCCGCGCGGCCGCGACCGCGCCGTCGTCGGGGTCGATGCCCGTGACCCGATGGCCCTCCGCCGCGAGCGCGAGCGTGAGCCGACCGGTCCCGCAGCCCAGGTCGAGCACCCGGGAGCCCTCGCGTCCGCCGACGAGCGCGAGGAAGAAGTCGTCGTCGGCCGCCCAGACGTTCTGGGCGTCGTAGAGCGCGGTGCGGTCGTCGTCCGACAGGGTCGGCGTCGTAGGGCTCATGGCATCGACGGTAGACGCCGCGCTCGCCGGTCGTCCCCGGGAAATCAGGGACGTCTCACGCAGCGGCCGGAGGTGACGCCCTGTCGCGCACGCTGCGTGTCAGCCGAGGAGGCGACCGTCGCGGGTCAGCGTGACCCCGGCGACGACGTCGTAGCCGAGCCCGTCGAGCTCCTCACCGAGGTCGCGGCGTACGGCGTCCTCGTCGGCCACGTCCCAGTCGGTATCCGGCACGACGAACCCGACGTCGACGTACAGCCGGCGCCCGAGCTTCGTGGTGCGCACGAGCGGGTCGGGCAGCCCGTGCCGGGCACGCACTCGCTCCGCGGCCGCCGCGACGGCGTCGGCGATCTCGCGGGGCGCGGCGGCCTCGAGCAGCTCACGGCCGCCCTCGCGCACGAGGCCCAGCGCCATCGGCAGCATGAGGAGCGAGGCGAGGAGGACGAGCGACGGGTCCAGGTAGGCGGCGACGCGATCGAGGTCTTTCCGCATCAGGAGCTCGGCGGCGAGCCCGCTCAGCACGACGACGCCGCTGAGCAGCGCGCCCGACCGCCACGACACCAGCTCCGCCCGGGCCAGGGCCGAGCTCGGCGCGTACCGTGCGAGCAGCAGCGCGACCGTGACGCTCGCCGCCGCAGCGACCACCCCGTAGCCAGCGACGGCCGCACCGGCGGCGTCCGAGCCGCCCGAGACGATCACGGTCACCGCCTCGCTCGCGCCGTACGTCAGCGCACCCAGCAGCGCGGCGCCCTGGACCGCGACTGCCAGCGGCGTGGCCGCGTGCCGCCCGTACGGGTAGTCCGCCGTCGGACGGGACGCGGCGACCCGCGCGGCGACCATCGACACCGCGACGAGCGCGATCCCCGCGAGCGTGACCACGCCGTCGAACAGCACGAGCTGGGATCCGACCGCGGCGCCCCACGCCACGCCGGCGAGCCCCAGGATGCCCGAGCCCACCATGCTCACGACGAGCGCGCGCGTCTCGCCGCGAGGCGCGCCCGGCGTCGTCGGACGCGAGGACGGGCGCGGGTCGCTCATCTCCGCATCCGCCCGGTGCGCTCGTTCCCGCGCCGGTAGTTCCCGGTGACGCGGGCGAGGAGCTGCTGGTCGGTCGCGTCGTCGACGCCGAGGCTCGCGACGAGCTTCTCCGCCGCCCGACCGGCGACCGTCACGACCTCCCGGCCGCCGCGGAAGACGCGCACCGTCCCTGCCTTGGTCACCTGGAAGTCGAAGGGGTCGTCGTCGAGGGCCACGGGTGCAGCCTGACGGATCGTCGCCGACGGGGCGAGGTGAATGCCCGGCGCTCGGTACGGTGGCGTGATGGGTGACGTGCTGGACGAGGGGCCGTTCTACCACGGGACGAAGGCGCAGCTGCAGGTCGGGGACCGCCTCACCGCGGGCTTCCGGTCCAACTACCGCCCCGAGGTCGTGATGAACCACGTCTACTTCACCGCCCTGCCCGACGGCGCAGGGTTGGCCGCCGAGCTCGCCGCCGGTGACGGGGAGCCGCGGGTGTACGTGGTCGAGCCGACCGGCGAGTTCGAGAACGACCCCAACGTCACCGACAAGAAGTTCCCGGGCAACCCGACGCGCTCCTACCGCACCGCCGCGCCGCTCGTCGTCGTCGGCGAGGTCACCGACTGGACCCGCCTCACGCCCGAGGCGCTCCAGGCGTGGCGGGACCGGCTCGCCGCCATGGTGGCCGAGGACCGCGCGGAGATCATCAACTGATCGGCGCCGGTCACCGGAGAGGCGTCCCTGCGCTACCGTTCACGGCCTTCCTGCACTACGTCACTCCGCCGGGCGACGCGTCAGGTGGAGCAACGGATATAGGGGCGCCCGTCGCCGTCGAGCGCGCTCCTGCCGACGACGTCGAACCTGCGCCGCCGGTAGAACGCCAGGGCCTGCGAGTTCTGCTCGTTGACGTCGACGGCAGTCACGCCGAGCGCGACGACGTACGCGAGCAACGCCGCACCCGTCCCGCGGCCCCGCTCGGCGTCGTCGACGAACAGCATCTCGAGCCGGTCCTCGACCCTGCCCGCGAACCCGACGACGGTCCCGTCGCGCTCCGCGACGTAGAGCTCCACGTGCGGGAAGTAGTCGGACGCGAGTCGCGCCTCGATCGCGTCGCGGTCCTCGGCGGCGAGGAAGTCGTGCGTGGCGTCGACGGCGCTCTGCCAGACTGCCACGAGCCGCGGGTACTCCTCCGGCCCGCGCACGCGGCGCACCGGCACACCGGACACCGGCTGGGTCGTCACCATCTCATCCGACCTTTCGGGACCGCGCGACACCCTGCCGCACGGGCCAGCACCTATCCCGGCAGGTCACCCGGTGCGTCGATCTGCGGGTCCGGGCCGCCGACCGCCCGCCGATAGGCGGCCGCCAGCTGTTCACTGGGACGGGGAGCGTCCGGATCCGGACGCGGGATGCCGAGGTGGAGCTCGCGGAGCTCGTCCATCAAGGCCTCGAGGAGCTCGGGGCCGCCGTTACGGAGCAGCTCCGCGCGCACGCGCAGGCGTTGCTCGCCCGAGCGGTGCGCCAGCCCCCAGGTGCCGAGGGCGGCCATCACCGGGAGGACCTCGATGCCGGACTCGGTCAGCGAGTACTTCGCCCGTTGACCGCGGTGCGCCTCGTCGCGGGTAAGAAGACCGGCCTCGACGAGCCGCTTGAGCCGGCTCGCGAGGATGTTCGAGGCGATGCCCTCCTCGGACCCTGCGAGGAGCTCACGGAAGTACCGGCGGTTACCGAACACGATGTCGCGGAGCACCAGCATCACCCACGGGTCACCGAGCACCTCGACGGCGGCGTTGATCGCACACCCCGATCGCGGCGCCCGTGTCATCCTGTGCCTCCGGCACCTAGTGCTTGCAAGTGAAAACCACCTGGGCCTACAGTATCGAGACAGATTGCAGACTGCAATCAGTCACCACGGAGTCGGACGACACGGAGGGCCCAACGATGAGCCACTACATCATCTATTTCAACCAGCAGTGGGTGGGCGACCACACCGCCGAGTGGTTCGCCAGCCGCGGGCCCCTCGCGAACGCCGTCGTCTCCGAGATGCGGGACGCCGGGGTCCTCGTGTTCGCGGCAGGCGTGGACGAGGACGTCGATGCCGCCGTCACCGCCGACGCGACCAGCGGCTCGGTGGCGATCACCAGCGGGCTGTACGCGCCGGCCGAGCAGTACATCGGCGGGCTGACGATCGTCGACGTCGCCGACGACGATGCGGCGACCGAGTGGGGCGGCAGGATCGCCGAGGCGTGCGGCTGGCCGCAGCAGATCCGCCGCGTCTACTGACAGACCGCAGCTCGGAGCCGCTCAGCGCAGCAGACGATGCGGGAGAACGAGGCAGGCCAGTCCGCCGACCTTACCGTGAAGCGTGAATGCCACTCTGGCCGGCGAGGAGCGAAACGGATGACCAGCGCGGCGCCGACGGGAGGCGCCCGCCACAGCGACCCTCCCGACCAGTCGCACCCCGGCAGACCAAACCCCACTAGCCCCAGAATTCGCAGAGAATCGGGACTGGACTGTCAGACGCCGACACGCCCCGCGCCGCTCACGCCCGCGACGGGCCGCGAGCGCCACACTCAGCCGCGTGAACACTCCCGCCGAACCGGCCGACGAACCGACCCTCCCCGCCGACTTCACCCGCCGCTGGTGGATCGTCCTCCTCACCAAGCCGCCGACCTCCTCGACGACGCCGAGACACTCCACCAGAACAACTCATTCGCCCGAGCCCGTTCGCTCGCGGTCCTCGCCCGCGAGGAAGCGTTGCCCTGGTGCGAATTCAAAGAATCCAATCTTGCCTAAGGCCTGCCCTACCGAGTTTCTGCACCGTGCGGTAACGCTAGTGCGCACTGAAGAACCAGTGACGGCCACCATTAGCAGAAGTTCGAGCGAAAATCTAAACTCCACCGCGTTCCGGCACGTACGGCCATCACGGACGAAGTCCCCTCATGACGAGGCGAAACGTTCGGCGATCTCGGCTGCGACCACGTCCACAGACTGCTCTGACGTGTCAAACTCCAGAACCTCGTCGGACCACGCCGCGTAGTCAGTGCGTCGACGCAATACGTCGGACCAGGTCGGCTCACCAACATGGGAGAGACCGCGATCCCTCTTGCCGATCCGCCGCTCATGCTCCTGCACGTCGGAGATCACCAAGTGCACGAAGTCGAGATGCGCACCAGTTCGCGCGGCCGCCGTGCGCCAGGTCTGCCGCGCCTCCTCGCTGTCGTTGACAGCATCCACGACGACATCGAGGCCGAGCCGCAGATTCTGCTCTGCCATCGCACGCGTGGCCTCATACGCAGCGACACCGACGCGCCACCCCGACGGCAAACCGCAGGCGAGGATCGCCTCCTCGACCGCGTCGATGGACAGGTGGACCGACCCCGTGCGTGCAGCGATGGCCTCGGCAACGCTCGTCTTTCCGACACAGGGAAGTCCCGAGAGCACGACGAGACGACCGGTCACGCGACCGCCAACGGGGTGATCGAAGCGATCTGCTCTCCCGCCCGGTCCTCGGCACGGTCCAGCTCGTAGTGGCTCTGCAGGTTGATCCAGAACTCCGCCGACGTCCCGAAGAACTTCGCAAGCCGGAGCGCGGTGTCCGCCGTGATGCCTCGCTTGCCGTGCACGATCTCGTTGATCCGCCGCGGCGGCACCCCGATCGACACCGCCAGCTTGTTCTGCGTGATGCCGAATCCCTCGATGAAGTCCTCCATGAGGACCTCACCCGGGTGGATCGGCTCGATCCTGTCAGTGGTAGTCAACGATCTGCACCTCCTCCGGTCCGGCGTCGGTCCACACGAAGCAGATGCGCCACTGGTCGTTGATCCTGATGCTGTGCCGCCCGGCCCGATCACCCTTGAGCGCCTCGAGCCGATTGCCGGGCGGGACGCGAAGGTCCTCGAGAGTCTCCGCGGACCCCACCTGACGCAGCTTGCGCAGTGCGACGCGATGGATCCTCGGATCGATGGACCGCACGCGCTCACGACGCCACAGCCGTTCGGTCGCCTTGTCGCCGAACGATCTGATCATGGAGCCAGTCTATAACGACATCCGTCAATAACGCTAGACGTTAAATCGGAATTCGACCACGTCGCCGTCGACCATGACGTAGTCCTTGCCCTCGATCCGGGCCTTGCCGGCCGAGCGGGCGTTCGCGACCGAGCCCTGCTCGACGAGGTCCTCGAACGACACGACCTCGGCCTTGATGAACCCGCGCTCGAAGTCGGTGTGGATGACGCCGGCGGCCTGGGGCGCCGTCCAGCCCTGGTGGATCGTCCAGGCGCGGGCCTCCTTGGGCCCGGCGGTGAGGTAGGTCTGCAGGCCGAGGGTGTGGAACCCGACGCGCGCGAGCTGGTCGAGGCCGGACTCCTCGAGCCCCGCCTCCCCCAGCATCTCGGCAGCGTCCTCGGGCTCGAGCTCGGCCAGGTCGGACTCGAACTTCGCGTCGAGGAAGATCGCGTCCGCGGGCGCGACGAGCGCCCGCAGCTTCGCCTGGAAGTCGGCGTCCGCGAGGCCGGCGTCGTCGGTGTTGAAGACGTAGATGAACGGCTTCGCGGTGAGGAGCTGGAGGCTCGCGACGTCGTCGAGGTCGAGCTTGGCCTCGGCGGCGCCGCCCGAGAGCGTCTTGCCGGCCTCGAGGATCGCGTTCGCGGCGCGGGCGGCCTCGAGGAGCTTCGCGTCGCCCCGCTTGATCTTGTTCTCCTTCTCGAGGCGCGGGAGCGTCTTCTCGAGGGTCTGGAGGTCGGCGAGGATCAGCTCGGTCGTGATCGTCTCGATGTCGCTCGCCGGGTCGACCTCGCCGTCGACGTGCACGACGTCGGGGTCCGCGAACGCCCGCGTGACCAGGCAGATCGCGTCGGCCTCGCGGATGTTCGCGAGGAACTTGTTGCCGAGACCCTCGCCCTCGCTCGCGCCCTTGACGATGCCCGCGATGTCGACGAACGACACGGTCGCCGGGACGATCCGCTCGCTGCCGAAGACCTCGGCGAGCGTGCCGAGCCGCGCGTCGGGCAGGGGCACAACACCCACGTTGGGCTCGATCGTCGCGAACGGGTAGTTCGCGGCGAGAACCTGGTTGCGGGTCAGCGCGTTGAAGAGGGTGGACTTGCCGACGTTGGGCAGTCCGACGATGCCGATGGTGAGAGCCACGGGAGACGAGTCTACGGGGGTAGCGTCAGGCGGATGTCCTCTCACGCGTCCGACACCCCCGTCCTGCGTACCGACCGCCTGCTCCTGCGCCACTGGGACCCGACCGATCCCGACGACGTCGACTTCCTCTTCGACATGTACGCCCGGTGGGACGTCCAGCGCTTCATCGGGCGCGTGCCGCGCGTCATGGAGAGCCGTGACGAGGCCCTCGCCCGTGCCGAGGCGTGGGCGGGCCACGGCGACGTGGCCCCGTTCGGGATCTGGGCCGCCACGCGAGCCGACGACGGCGCCCGCCTGGGCAGCATCCTGCTCAAGTCGATCCCGGCCTCCGGCCCGACCGAGCCGCTCGCCCCGTCGGGCGACACCGAGATCGGTTGGCACCTGCACCCCGACGCGTGGGGGCACGGCTACGCGTCGGAGGGCGCGGCCGTCGTGCTCGCTGCGGCGTTCGGGGCCGGGCTGGACCGGGTCGTCGCCGTGACCCACCCGGACAACGCCGCGTCGCAGGCGGTGTGCCGGCGCATCGGGATGACGTCGCTCGGGCTCAGCGACACGTACTACAACACGACGTGCGCACTGTTCGAGGCGCGCTCGATGCGCGAGTGACAGGCGTGTCATTCGGGTCGTGTCGGTGGCCGCTGGCACCCTGGCCGGTATGACGACGGTTCTCGTGGGACTCGGTGCCCTGCTGGTCGGGGTCGTGCTCGGCTACCTGCTCCAGGTCGTGCGCGCGGGCGCGCACGGACGCGATCTCGAGCTGCGGGCGGTCCGCGCGGAGGAGTCGCTGGCGGCGCTCCAGCGTTCCGCCGCGGCGCAGCTCGAGGGCGCGCGTTCCTCGGCGGACCAGCAGGTCGAGCAGCAGATCCGCCAGACGGCGGCCCAGGTCGCCGCGCTGCGCCAGCAGGCTGACGAGCGGGTCGCCCAGGCACAGCGGGCCGCCGACGAGAAGGTCGCGCTCGCCGAGAAGGCGGCAGCGCAGCGCGTCGCGGCGGTCGAGGCCGACCAGGCCCGGCTCGCCGAGCAGTTCCAGGGCGTCGCGAACAAGGTCCTCGCGGTGAACAACGAGCGGTTCCTCGAGCTCGCGACGCAGCGGCTCGGGCAGGCCACCACCGTCGGGTCCGCGGACCTCAAGGCGCGCCAGGAGGCCGTCCAGGCGCTCGTCGGCCCGCTCACGGAGAACCTCGAGAAGATCCGCGTCCAGGTCGAGGAGACCGAGAAGCAGCGGCTCACGGGGACGCTGGACCTCAAGCACCAGGTCGTCGAGATGCGCGCCGAGGCGGAGCGCCTGCGCAAGGAGACGAGCCAGCTCAAGAACGCGCTCGGCAAGTCGCAGGTCCGCGGCGCCTGGGGCGAGCTGCAGCTCAAGCGGCTCGTCGAGGCGTCCGGCATGCTCGACCGGGTCGACTTCGAGGAACAGGTCCGTGTGTCCGACGGCGCGCTGCGGCCGGACCTCGTCGTCCGGCTCGCGGGCGGCAAGTCCATCGTCGTCGACGCGAAGGTCTCGCTCGCCGCGTTCCTCGAGGCGCAGGAGACCGAGGACGACACCGTGCGCGCCGATCGGCTCGCCGCCCACTCGCGCCACATGCGTCAGCACGTCGACGACCTGCACAAGAAGGAGTACTGGGAGCAGTTCTCCCCGGCACCCGAGTTCGTCGTCATGTTCGTGCCGGCCGAGTCGTTCCTGTCGGCCGCGATGGACCAGGACGCCGCCCTGCTGCAGTACGCGCTCGAGCGCAACGTCGTCCTCGCGAGCCCGATGACGCTGCTCGCGCTCCTCCGGACCGTCGCCTACGCCTGGCGGCAGGAGGCGCTGGCCGACAACGCGCAGCAGGTCCTCGACCTGGGCCGCCAGTTCCACAGCCGCCTCGTCGCCATGACCAAGCACGTGACCAAGATGGGCCGGTCGCTCACCTCCGCGACCGAGAGCTACAACGGCTTCATCGGCTCCCTCGAGCGCAACGTCCTCACGTCGGCGCGCCGGTTCGCCGAGCTCGAGGTCATCGACCCGTCGCAGGTCATCGGCGAGCTCGAGGGCATCGACGACGCCGTCCGGCCCATCACCAAGGCCGAGCTGCTGCCCGCCGAGGCCGGGGACGTCGTCGCGATCGACGACAAGCCCGACGAGATCGACGCGGGTTCGCGCGCGGCCGGCTGACCTTCGCCGCCCGCCGTCGTCGCCGGACCCCGGGTCGACTCAGCGCGCGACCAGGCCGTCGACGAGCAGGTCGAGCAGCCTGCCGACCTGGGCCGTGTCGTGCACGCCGCGCGTCACGAGGAAGGTCCCGACGACGGCAGCCGTCACGTCGTCCGCGTCGAGCCCCCACCGAAGCTCGCCGGCGGCCTCTCCGTCACGGAGGAACGCCGCGACCACCTCGACCACCCGCTCGCGCGTCCGAGCCGCTTCGGCCGCCCCGGCGAGCGCCCCGGCCTGCAACGACTCGGCGAGGCCGTGCTTGGCCGCGATGAAGTCGGCATACCGGTGCAGCCACGCACGCAGCGCCTCGGCCGGTGGCTGCTCGGCGCGTATCCGTGCGGCGGCGTCGAGCGCCGCGTCGAGCTCGACAGCCCGGTCAGGCCGGCTGGACCCCGAGGCTCCGGCGCCCGCCGCGCTCCGGACGACCGGCGACCTCGCCGCTCCCGAGGTCGGCTCGCAGCTCGCGGGGCAACGAGAACATGAGGTCCTCGGTCGCGGTGCGGACCTCCTCGACGTCTCCGTATCCCCGCTCCGCGAGGTAGGCGAGGACGTCCTGGACGAGGATCTCCGGGACGGACGCACCGGACGTGACGCCGACGGTCGTGACGCCGTCGAGCCACGCGGGGTCGATCTCGGCGGCACGGTCGATGCGGTGCGACGCGCGCGCCCCGGCCTCGAGGGCCACCTCCACCAGACGCACCGAGTTCGACGAGTTCGCCGACCCGACGACGATCACGAGGTCGGCCTCGGGCGCGAGCTTCTTCACCGCGACCTGGCGGTTCTGGGTCGCGTAGCAGATGTCGTCGCTGGGCGGGTCCTGCAGGGTGGGGAACTTGTCGCGCAGGCGCCGGACGGTCTCCATCGTCTCGTCCACCGACAGGGTCGTCTGCGAGATCCAGACCACCTTGTCGGGGTCACGGACGGTGACCTGGTCGACGTCGTCGGGCGAGTTGACGACCTGGATGTGCTCGGGGGCCTCGCCCGCGGTGCCCTCGACCTCCTCGTGGCCCGTGTGGCCGATGAGGAGGATGTCGAAGTCATCGCGCGCGAACCGCACGGCCTCGCGGTGGACCTTGGTCACCAGGGGGCAGGTGGCGTCGATGGTCTCGAGCCGGCGAACGGTCGCGGCCTCGCGGACCGCGGGCGAGACCCCGTGCGCGGAGAACACGACGCGCGCCCCCTCGGGAACCTCGTCGGTGTCCTCGACGAAGATCGCGCCGCGCTCCGACAGGGTCGCCACGACGTGCTTGTTGTGGACGATCTCCTTGCGCACGTAGACCGGCGCACCGTAGTGCTCGAGGGCCTTCTCGACGGCGACGACGGCCCGGTCGACGCCCGCGCAGTACCCGCGGGGGGCTGCGAGGAGGACGCGGCGGTGCTGCGTCGTCGGGCCGGTGGAGGGGACCGTGGTGGTCGGAGAGGTCACGCCCCGAGTCTAGGCGAGCGCCCGCGCGCGACCCCGAGACGGGCGTCACGTCCGCGACACCGCCACAGCACCTCCGCGTCGCACTCGGCTCACCCTGCGTCGCACTCGGCGGGCGGGTGGGACGTGTGGGCGGGATAGGGCAGGGTGGTGCTGTGACCGACCTGCCCGAACGCGCCCTCGACACGAGCGCCGAGCACCCGTGGCCCGTGCGGCTGCTGTCGAGCAAGATCGCCGCCTACGTCGACCGGATGTCGCCGGTCTGGGTCGAGGGCCAGGTGGTCCAGCTCAACCGCCGCCCGGGATCGGGCTACTGCTTCCTCACCCTGCGCGACACCGACGCCGACGCCTCCCTGCCTGTGTCGATGCTCGCCCGCGTGCTGGAGGCGCCGGGCGACGCGGTGCACGAGGGTGCGCACGTCGTCGTGCACGCGAAGCCCACGTTCTGGACCAAGCGCGGGACGCTCCAGCTCCAGGCGTCGGCGATCCGCGCGGTCGGCGTCGGCGAGCTGCTGGCGCGGATCGAGCATCTCAAGCGCATCCTCGCCGCCGAGGGCCTGTTCGACGCGGACCGCAAGGTTCCGCTGCCGTTCCTGCCCGCGGTCGTGGGGCTCGTGTGCGGGCGGGAGTCGAAGGCAGAGCACGACGTCGTCGTGAACGCGCAGGCGCGGTGGCCGCAGGTGCGGTTCGAGATCCGCGAGGTCGCGGTGCAGGGTCAGGGCGCGGTCCCGCAGGTCACGGAGGCGATCGCCGAGCTCGACGCGCGACCCGAGGTCGAGGTGATCGTCGTGGCGCGTGGCGGTGGCGCGGTCGAGGACCTGCTGCCGTTCAGCAACGAGACCCTCGTACGCGCCGCAGCCGCGTGCCGGACGCCGCTGGTGAGCGCGATCGGCCACGAGACCGACTGCCCGCTGCTCGACCTCGTCGCCGACTACCGCGCGTCCACCCCGACGGACGCCGCGAAGCGCATCGTCCCTGACGTCCGCGAGGAGCGGCAGCGGCTGACCCAGGCCCGGACGCGGTTGCGTGGGGCGGTGCGGTCGCGGCTGGCCCACGAGGGCGAGCGGTTGTCCGCGCTCCGCTCGCGCCCCGTCCTCGCCCGGCCGGAGACCATGGTCGAGATCCGCGAGCTCGAGCTCGAACGGCTGCGCGCCGCGGGCCGACGGGCGCTCGACGGCGCCCTCGTCCGGGCGTCGGGCGAGGTGGGGCGCCTGGCGGCGCAGGTCCGCGCGCTCTCCCCCGCCGCGACGCTGGAGCGCGGGTACGCGGTCGTGCAGGGCCCGGGAGGCGGCGTGGTCCGCGCGCCCGACGACGTCGCCCCCGGGGACGCGCTCCGAGTCCGGGTCGCGGGGGGCGAGCTCTCGGCCGAGGTCACCGCTCCTCCGCGGGCCGATGCCCGGTCGGACGACGTGCCCGGCCCTCGGACGAAGCGCAAGAAGACCGCCGATCGTGTGGAAGGATCCATCGCGTGAGCACCACAGCACCCCGACCTTCGACTGACAACGCTGTCGCGGCGCTGAGCTACGAGGAGGCCCGCGACCAGCTCGTCGACGTGGTCTCCCGGCTCGAGGCCGGCGCCACCACCCTCGAGGAGTCCCTCGCGCTCTGGGAGCGCGGCGAGGCCCTCGCGGACCGGTGCCAGCAGTGGCTCGACGGCGCTCGCGAGCGCCTCGAGGCGGCGCGCAGCACGGCACCGACGGGCGCACCCGCCGACGCCGACTCCGCCGAGGACACGGAGGCGTCGCTGTGACCCGGGCCGTGGCGGGCGACGCGCTCGTCGTCGGCGAGGCGCTCATCGACGTCGTGCACCGTGCGGACGGGACCGTCGACGTGCACCCCGGCGGCAGCCCGGCCAACGTCGCGCTCACGCTCGGCCGGCTCGGGCGCCCGGCGCGCCTGCTCACCTCGTTCGGCGGCGACGCCTACGGCGACCGCATCCGCTCGTGGCTGCGCGCCTCGGACGTGAGCGTCGTCGAGGGATCGGACGGCGCGGCACGCACCTC
This sequence comes from Luteimicrobium xylanilyticum, assembly GCF_009429125.1. GTDB lineage: Bacteria > Actinomycetota > Actinomycetes > Actinomycetales > Cellulomonadaceae > Luteimicrobium > Luteimicrobium xylanilyticum. Next base: position 1,251,384 of record NZ_CP045529.1, on the reverse strand, counting down.
GGTCGCCACGGCCCGCTTGTCGGAGACCGGGTCCGCGACCTACGAGTTCGAGCTCGAGTGGGCTCTCCCCCCGGTCACGCTCGACCCGGCCGAGACCGCCGTGGTGCACACCGGCTCGATCGGCTCCGTCCTGGAGCCCGGCGCGACGGGCGTCCTGTCGGTGCTCGACGCGCACCGTGCGCACGCGACCGTCACCTACGACCCGAACCTCCGGCCGTCGCTCATGGGCTCGGCCGCCGCCGTCGCGCCGCGCGTCGACGAGCTGGTGCGCCGCTCGGACGTCGTGAAGGTCTCGGACGAGGACCTCGCCTGGCTGGCGCCCGGCCGCGACCCGGTCGACGTCGCGCGGGGCTGGCTCGCGCTCGGCCCGTCGCTCGTCGTCGTGACGCTCGGCGGCGAGGGCGCGGTCGCGGTGACCGCGCAGGGCGTCACGGGCGTCCCGGCGGAGCGGGTCGAGGTCGTCGACACGGTCGGCGCAGGCGACTCGTTCATGGGTGCGCTGATCGACGGGCTGTGGCACGAGGGCCTGCTGGGCGCGGCCAACCGGCCGGCGCTGCGCGCGATCTCGGGCGACGCCGTCGAGCGGGTCCTGGCGCGCTGCGTCCGCGTGGCCGCGATCACGGTCTCGCGCGCCGGCGCGAACCCCCCGCGGCGGGCCGAGCTGGAAGCGACCGAGCTGTAGCGACCGCCGGCCGCGGCCTACGCGGCCGCGCCCTCCTTCGCTGCCCGGGCCCGGGCGCGCTCGATCGAGGCCTTGCGGTCGGCCTCGTTCTCCTCGTCGAGCCGCGTCGCCTCGGCCTCGTCGTAGGTGAGGTTCTCGGTGGTCTCGGGGTCGAACACGAGCATCTTCGCGGGGTCGAACCACAGCGCCGCGGTGTCGCCGTCCCGCACGCGCGACGCCGAGTCGAGGTTGACGACGAACTGGGTGCGCAGCGCCTCGGAGTCGAGCTGTCGCTCCAGCTCGGCGAGCTTCGCCTCGACGGCCTCGTGCGTCTGGAACGGCACGTACGCGTAGAGCTCCGACCCGAGCCACTCGGTCACGTCGACGTTCGCCTCGAACTGGAACGACCCGTCGCGCGGCTGCGTGAGCTTCGCGTCCTCGAACGCCTCGGGCCGGATCCCGACGATGACGAGCGAGCGGTCCCCGGCGGCTCTTGCGACCCGGTCGGGCAGGTCGAACTCGCCGAACGGGAGGCGGATCTTCCCGCCGCCGAGCTCCCCTGGCAGGAAGTTCATGGGCGGCGACCCGATGAACCCGGCGACGAACAGGTTGACGGGCTGCTCGTAGAGGGCCCGCGGGCTCGCGACCTGCTGCAGCTCCCCCGCGGACAGGACGGCGACCCGGTCGCCGAGCGTCATGGCCTCGGTCTGGTCGTGGGTGACGTACACGGTCGTGGTGGCGAGCGACCGCTGCAGCCGCGCGATCTCGGTGCGCATCTGCCCGCGGAGCTTGGCGTCGAGGTTGGACAGCGGCTCGTCGAACAGGAACGCCTGCGCGTTGCGGACGATCGCCCGCCCCATGGCCACGCGCTGCCGCTGCCCACCGGACAGGTTCGCTGGCTTGCGGTCGAGGTGGTCGTTGAGCTCGAGCATGTCCGACGCGCGCTCCACGCGGCTCTTGATCTCCGCCTCGCTGAACTCTCCGCGGTGCAGGCGGAGCGGGAACGCGATGTTCTCCCGCACGGTGAGGTGGGGATAGAGCGCGTAGTTCTGGAAGACCATCGCGAGGTTGCGGTCACGCGGCGCCTTCTCGTTCATGCGCTCGCCGCCGATGAGGAGCTCGCCGTCGGTGATGTCCTCGAGCCCGACGATCATCCGCAGCAGCGTCGACTTCCCGCAGCCGGAGGGCCCGACGAGGATCATGAACTCGCCGTCGGCGATGTCCAGGCTGATGCCCTTCACAGCGAGGAAGCCGTCGCCGTACTCCTTGACGATGTTCTTGACGTCGATGGATGCCATCACTGAGCTCCTCGGTCGCGTGGGTGGGTCATCCCTTCACCGCTCCCTGGGTCAGGCCGGACACGATCTGGCGCTGGAAGAGGATGACGAGGATCACCACGGGGATCGTGACGACCACGGCGGCCGCCGAGATCGCCCCGGTGGGCTGTTCGAAGTAGGAGGCGCCGGTGAAGAACGCGAGCGCCGCCGGGACGGGCCGTGCGCGGTCGGACGACGTCAGCGAGATCCCGTAGACGAAGTCGTTCCAGGCGATGAAGAACGCGATGAGCGCGGTCGTGAACACGCCGGGCGCGGCGAGCGGGACGATGGCCTTGCGGAACGCCTGCCAGGGCGTGGCCCCGTCGACCTCGGCGGCCTGCTCGAGCTCCCACGGGATCTGCCGGAAGAACGCGGCGAGCGTCCAGATGGAGATCGGGAGCGTCAGGGACAGGTACGGGATGATCAGGCCGAGCCACGTGTCGTAGAGGCCGATCTCGCGCCAGAGGTTGAACAGCGGCGTGACCAGCGACACCACGGGGAAGATCGACACGCCGAGCGCAGTGGTGAGGATGATCCGCTTGCCCGGGAAGTCGAGGCGCGCGATGGCGTACGCGGCGACGGTCGCGAGCACGACGGCCACGAACGTCGAGATCAGCGAGATGCCGATCGAGTTCCGCAGCGCCGACAGGAACAGCGTCTGGGCGCTGCCTCCCGACGAGAGGATCTGCTGGTAGTTCTCGGTGCTCCAGTGCGGCGGGAGGAACGTCCCGGAGTTGATCTCGGAGGACGACTTGAAGCTCGTCGCGACGATCGACGCCACGGGGAACAGCGCGAACACGATGACGACGACGGCGATGACCGTCCACCAGAACCGCTGCCGGGCGGTGAGCGCGGTGCGCATCAGGACTCCCCCCTCGCTCCGGCCAGATCGACCTTGAAGAGCTTGATCGCGATGAAGCAGATGCCGACGACGCACAGGAACAGCAGCACCGAGACCGCGGCGCCGAGCCCGATCTGGAGCTGGCTGATCGATTGTCGGTAGGCGAGCAGCGACAGCACCTCGGTGCCGTTGGCGCCCTTCGTCATGATGAAGACGTTGTCGAAGATGCGGAACGCGTCGAGCGCGCGGAACAGGACCGCGACCATGATCGCGGCCTTCATGTTGGGGATGATCACGCGCATGAGCCGCTGCCACGCGGTCGCGCCGTCGACCTCCGCGGCCTCCTCGAGGTCGCCCGGCACCTGCGCGAGGCCGGCGAGCAGGAGGAGCGAGATGAACGGCGTCGTCTTCCACACCTCGGACGCCATGATGACGAACAGCGACGTGCCGCGGCTCGCGAACCAGTTGAGGTCCGGGCTGATGCCGGGCACCCAGTCGAACCAGTGGTTGACGTAGCCCGAGGTGATGTCGAACGCGTAGAACCACGCGAACGCCGAGACGACCGTGATGATCCCGTAGGGCACGAGGATCGCCGTGCGGAGCAGACCCCGCAGGCCGCGGACCGCGCGGTGCATGACGAACGCGAGCGCGAACCCGAGGATCAGCTCGGCGATCACCGTGATGACGGTGATGAGGATCGTCGTCCAGAACGCCTGCCACCACACGGGGTCGGTGAGGATCACCCAGTAGTTGCGCAGGCCGATGAACTTGCGGCCGCTCGGGTCGGTGAGCTGGTCGCGGAACAGCGAGTCGTAGACGGCCTGCACGATCGGGTACGCGGTGACGGCAAGCATCACCACGAACGCCGGACCGGCGAGGTACCAGCCGAGCCGCGCCTCGGCCTTCGCGCGGTCGCTGGCCTTCGCCTTGTGGTGGGCCTGCGCGGTGGTCGCGGTCATAGCAGTCGGTCCCCTCGCAGCACGGCGGTGATGAAGTCGGAGGACGTGCGTGGCGTCGTGTCCGGGTCGATCCGGTTCACCGGGTACCAGGTGCGCTGCAGCCCGGTGGAGATCTGGTTGTAGAACGGGGTCTGCGGCCGCGGGGCCGCGTCCTCGAGCGACTTCCGGATCAGCGCGTACATCGGGTACGCCTTCTGGACCTTGGGGTCGTCATAGGCCTTGAGGCTCGCGGCCGGGTTCCCGTCCGAGATGAAGTACTGCGCCTGGTGCTCGGGGCTGACGATGCACTGCGCGGCGTCGAACGCGAGGTCGGTGTGCGACGTGAAGGCGCCGACGCCGAGGCTGATCCCGCCGAACGGCGGCCGCGCCTGCTTTCCCTCGGTGGTCTGCGGGTACTCGGCCCACCCGATGTCGTCGAGCACCGACTGGTCGAGCGACCCGCTCTGGACCGCGGTCTGCGTCGAGGTCCAGACGAACGGCCAGTTCACCATGAACGAGCCGTTGGTCCCCTGGAAGAGCGTGAGCGACGCGGGCTCGTCCTCGCTCGGGAGGCCCGGCCCCCCGACGCCGGACGTCCCGATCTTCTGCATGATCGTCGCCGCGGCCTTGCCCTCCGGGGTGTCGAGCCCGAGCTTGGCGTCGTCGGCGGACGCCTCCGGGTTCGTGAGGATCTCCCCGCCCGCGGAGGCGATGAGCGCGTTGATCCAGACCGTGAGCGACTCCGCCTTGGCGCCCTGGACGGCGAGCAGCTTGTCCGTCTTCTTCGCCGCGTCGATGAGCTGGTCCCACGTGACGGGCTTCGACATGTCCAGGCCGGCCGCCTTCGCGACCGACTTGCGGTACCAGAGGAGCTGCGTGTTGGCCCAGAACGGGAGCGCGACGATCTTGTCGCGCCACGTGGACGCGGCCACCGCGCCCTTGGCGACGCCGTCGGTCGAGGCGGACGCGACGTCGTCGGGCACGGGGGCGAGGAACCCCGCCTCGGCGAACTCCGGCACGACGACGGGGTCGAGACTCATGAGCGCGATCGACGAGTCGTGCGCCGCGAGGCGCCTGGCGAGCTGTTCGCGCTGCGACGCCGCGTCGCGCGGGAGGAGCTGGGTCACGATCCGGTACTTGCCGTCCGAGGCGTCGGAGCACTGCTGGGCGATCTTCGCCTGCCCGCCGTTGTCGGGGTTGATGTACCAGTCGAGCGTCGGCACACCCGAGCCCGTCGACGCGCACGCAGCGAGCGGCGCGACGAGCCCCATCGTGAGCCCCACGGCGAGCCACCGACGACGCCGCGTGCGGCCTTGCCAGCTGTGCACCCTCACCACTCCCCCCGGAGGCGACGGCGGTGTCGTCCCCTTCGTCCGGCACCGGTCCGGTCCTTCTCCAGGGTGGCACCCGTGAGACGACGCCGCACCTGCGGCGCTCGTGCGCGAGGATGGGCCCCATGCCCACACCTGCCGAGTCCTGGTCCGCGCTGCGCGAAGGCAACGCCCGGTTCGTCCGCGACGAGATGGCGCACCCGTCCCAGGACACGACGCGCCGACAGGAGACCGCGCTCGCTCAGCACCCCTTCGGCGTCGTGTTCGGCTGCTCGGACTCGCGCGTCGCGTCGGAGCTCATCTTCGACCAGGGCCTCGGCGACCTGTTCGTCGTCCGGAACGCCGGCCACGTGGTCGACCCGGCTGTGCTCGGCTCGATCGAGTTCGGCGTGGAGATCCTCGGCGCGAACCTCGTCGTCGTGCTGGGCCACAGCTCGTGCGGCGCGGTCGCCGCCGCCGCCAGCACGCTCCGGACGGGCGAGGAACCGCCCGGGTTCGTCCGCGCCGTGACGGACGGCGTGATCCCGTCGATCGTCGGCCTCACCGCCCAGGGCCCCGAGGCGTTCGCCGCGATGGACGAGGCACTGCTCCTGAGCGCGCACGTGCGCCACACGGTCGCCGCGCTGCCGGCCTACTCGGCGGCCCTGCGCACCGCGGTCGACGAGGGTCGCTGCGCGATCGTCGGGGTCGAGTACGACCTGCGGGAGGGCGAGGCCCGGCTCGTCGCGGTCGCGGGCGACGTGGGCGAGACCCCGGTCGCCTGATGCGCCGCGTCACCGTCCGCAACGCGACCTTCCAGCAGTGGGAGACGCTGCTGACCAACCGCACCAAGCGGCACCGCGCCGGGCACGTCCTGGTCCAGGGCGTGCGGCCCCTCACGGTCGCGGTCGAGTCGGGGCTCGCGGTGCGCGAGTGGCTCGTCGACGGCGACCGCGCGTTGTCGTCGTGGGCCAGCGAGCTCACGGCCCGCGTGCGCGCCCCGCGGTACGCGGTCGCACCCGAGCTCCTGCGCGAGCTCGGCGGCAAGGAGGACTCCGCCCCCGAGGTGCTGGCCGTCGTCGCCCTGCCGGGTGACGACCTCGCGCGCCTCCCCGCCCGCGCGGCCGACGACGGCGCGCCCCTCCTCGCGGTGGCGCTCGACCGGCCCACGAGCCCCGGCAACGTGGGCACGGTCGCACGGTCCGTCGACGCGTTCGGTGGGCACGGCGTCGTCGTGACCGGGCACGCGGCCGACCCGTACGACCCGAAGGCCGTCCGCGCGAGCACCGGGTCGGTGTTCGCGGTGCCGGTCGTGACCGCGGCGTCCGCGGGCGTCGTCGTCGACGCGCTCGACACCGGGACCCCGCTCCAGGTCGTCGGCACCGACGAGGCGGGCGACGTCGAGCTCGCCGACGTCGACCTCACGCTCCCGACGCTCGTCGTGACTGGCAACGAGACGCGCGGGCTCAGCGCGCAGTGGCGCGACGCGTGCGACGTCGTCGCCCGGATCCCCATGCGGGCGAGCGCGGCGAGCTCGCTCAACATGGCGAGCGCGACCGCCGTCGTGCTGTACGAGTCGCTGCGGCAGCGGGGGACGACCCAGCGCCCGCCCGTGTGACACCGCTCACACCGACCCGACGCACGCGCGGGGGCACCCCGTCGCCTGCGGCACGATAGGGAGCATGACTTCTTCACCGACCGCAGTCGAGGGCGACAGCACGGGTACCCCCGAGTACCGCATCGAGCACGACACGATGGGCGAGGTCCGCGTCCCCGCGGCCGCCCTGTACCGGGCCCAGACGCAGCGCGCCGTCGAGAACTTCCCCATCTCCGGCACGCCCCTCGAGCGCTCGCACATCGAGGCGCTCGCACGCATCAAGAAGGCCGCGGCCCGCGCCAACGCCGAGCTCGGCGTGCTCGACCAGGACGTCGCCGACGCGATCGTCGCCGCCGCCGACGCCGTCGCGTCCGGCGCGCACGACGGCGACTTCCCCGTCGACGTCTACCAGACGGGCTCCGGCACGTCGTCGAACATGAACACCAACGAGGTCCTCGCGACGCTCGCCACCCGCAGCCTCGGCCGCGACGTCCACCCGAACGACCACGTCAACGCGTCGCAGTCCTCCAACGACGTCTTCCCGACGTCCGTGCACGTCGCCGCGACGGCGGGCGTCGTCCGCGACCTCGTGCCCGCGCTCGGCCACCTCGCCGAGGCCCTCGAGGCCAAGCGCGACGCGTGGGCCGGCGTCGTGAAGTCGGGCCGCACCCACCTCATGGACGCCACCCCCGTCACCCTCGGCCAGGAGTTCGGCGGCTACGCCGCCGCGATCCGGTACGGGATCGAGCGCCTCGAGTCCGCGCTCCCCCGCGTCGCCGAAGTCCCGCTCGGCGGCACCGCCGTCGGCACCGGCATCAACACGCCCGCCGGGTTCCCGCAGCGTGTCATCGCGCTCCTGCGCGAGGACACCGACCTGCCGCTCACCGAGGCCCGCGACCACTTCGAGGCCCAGGGCGCCCGCGACGGGCTCGTCGAGCTCTCCGGCGCGCTGCGCACCGTCGCCGTGAGCCTGACCAAGATCTGCAACGACCTGCGCTGGATGGGCTCCGGCCCCAACACCGGGCTCGGCGAGCTCGCCATCCCCGACCTGCAGCCGGGATCGTCGATCATGCCGGGCAAGGTCAACCCCGTCATCCCCGAGGCCGTCCTGATGGTCGCCGCTCGCGTCGTCGGGAACGACGCGACGGTCGCCTGGGCCGGGGCCAGCGGCTCGTTCGAGCTCAACGTCCAGATCCCCGTGATCGCCCAGGGCGTCCTCGAGTCGCTGCGTCTCCTCACCAACGCGTCCCGCGTCCTGGCCGACAAGACGGTCGCCGGGCTCGAGGCCAACGTCGACAAGGCCCGCGCGTACGCCGAGTCGTCGCCGTCCATCGTCACTCCCCTCAACCGCGTCATCGGGTACGAGGCCGCCGCCAAGGTCGCCAAGCACGCCGTCGCGTCCGGGGTCACCGTCCGCCAGGCCGTGGTCGACCTCGGGTTCGTGGAGCGGGGCGAGGTCACCCTCGAGCAGCTCGACACGGCGCTGGACGTGCTCTCCATGACGAGGCCGCCGCAGGGCTGAGCGCGGTCCGACGAGAGCGGGGCCAGGGTTGACCTTCCACCGGACTCCGCTCTCGTCGTCCCTCCGGCCGCCGTGCGGTCACCCGGCACGGACGGAACGGGGGCGACGCCGCCGGGCGAGGAGCGGCAACGCGCTCAGCGCGACGAGCGGCAGCCCCCACAGGGCCGCGGTCACGTAGCCGTGCTCGGGCGGCACCAGGGCACCCGTCGGCGTCGCGGCCGCGAGGAGGGCGCCCGCGAGCGCGCTGCCCATGCTGAAGCCGACGGCCCGCACGACCTGGCTGACCGAGAGCACGCTCGCCGTCTCCGATACCGGGACCCCGACGAGCGAGAGCTGCGGCATGACGGCGGACACGCCGCCGACGCCCAGTCCGAGGACAGCCATCGCGGCCAGCAGCACGGCCGGCGTGCCCGGCGCGACCGCGAGCAGCGCCGCGGCCGCCGCGACCGCGAGCAGCCCGACCGCGAAGGTGCCGCGCGCCCCGGCCCGCCGCACGGAGCAGGGCACCAGGCGCCCGGCTGCGAAGCCGAGCACCGAGAACGGGATGAGGGCGGCCCCGGCCGCGACGCCGGACAGGCCGAACCCGTAGCCCGCCGAGGCCGGCGTCTGCGCGTAGCGGGTCAGGAGGCTGAACAGCAGGTACATGGCGACGCCCAAGACGAGGGTGGCCGCGTTCGCGCGGACGACCGGTCCGCGCCCGACGACCCGCAGATCGACGAGCGGGGCCTCGGCCCGCAGCTCGACGGCGACCCACGCCCCCAGCGCGACGACGGCGCCCACGAGCAGGGCGAGCCCTCGCCGCGGCGCGCTCCAGACGCCCGGGGCCGCGACGAGCAGGAGCACCCCGGCCGTGCCGGTCCCGAGCAACGCGGCACCGGCGACGTCCACCCGGGCCGACGGACCCGGCGTGTCGGGCGGGAGCGTGCGCCAGGCCACGAGCAGGGCAGCGAGAGCGAGGAACAGCCCGACCCCGTACGCCGCCCGCAGCCCCGCGAGCTGGTCGACGAGCCCGACGAACGGGTACCCGACCCCGATGCCCACGGTCGACGCGACCGCGAGGGTGCCGATCGTCGACGCCGCCCGGTCGGCGGGCAGCCGGTCCCGGGCGATCCCCATGAGCAGCGCCCCGACCCCGAGCCCGAGGCCCTGGAGCCCTCGGCCGACGAGGAGCAGGGCGAAACCCCACGGCAGGGCCGTGAGGACGCCGCCCACGACGACGGCCGAGATCCCGAGCAGGACCGTCGCCCGGCGCCGGGACCCGGCACCGAGCCTCCCGAGCACCGGGCTCGCGATCGCACCGGTGAAGAGCGTGACGGTCAGGGTCCACTGCGCGGCGGCCAGTGACACCCCTGTCGACGTCGCGACCGACGTGATCAGCGGAGCCCCGACGCTCCCGACGACGGCCATACCGAGGGCGACCGCCACGAGGGAGCGCTCGAGCCGACGTCCGGGCGCCGGGTCGCTCACCGGTTGGTCGCCGTCGTGACGTGCTCGAACAGCCCGGGCCGGATGCGGGTCCGGATCCCACGGGCCCACGGCTCGTCGACGTCCGCCGCAGCGAGCGCCGCGCCGCTGTTGAGCAGCATCCCGAAGGCGAGGAACGACTTGAGGGTCACGTCGTCGAGCCCGGTCGTCGCGACCGCGTCCCACAGGCGCGCGAACCGGGACCGCACGACGTCGCGGACCTCGTCGTCGCCGCAGGCCGCGAAGCCCTGGAGCTGGAGGAGCAGGGTGGTCCGGTCGGCGAGCAGCTCGTCGTAGCGCGCGCCCATCCGGCTCAGCGCGTCGAGGCCGTCCGACCCGTCCGGCAGCGCGGCTGCGGCGTCGCGCATGCCGTCGCTGAACCGGTCGAACGCGGCTCCGACGAGCTCGAGGAACAGCGCCTTCTTGGTGCCGAACATGCGGAACACGTACGCCTGGGTGATCCCTGCCTCGCGCGCGACCGCCTCGACCGAGGCGCCGTGCAGCCCGTGCGCCGCGAACTCTCTCGCAGCGATCGCAAGCAGCTGCGCGCGGCGCGCCTCCCTCGTCATCCGCTCTGTCACAGGAGGTGAAGTTACTAGTTAGTGACTACTAACTCAAGCCCCCCGACGGCGCGGTGTCGAGGCGGCGCGGTCGAGGTCAGTAGGCCACGGGGTCGAGCGTGCGCAGCACCACCCCGAGCAGCGCGCCGAGCTGATCCCGTTCGTCCACGGAGAGCGCCGAGACGGCGGCCGCCTCGCGCGCGACCTGCTCGGGGAAGAGACGGTCGACGAGCGCGATCCCCGCGGCCGTGAGCGCGACGAGGACGCCGCGGCGGTCCCGCTCGGGCACGGTCCGCTCGACGAGGCCCGCGCGCTCGAGCCGGTCGAGGCGCTTCGTGATCGAGGCGCCCGGGCTCTCGGTGACCGTCGTGATCTCCCGCGCCCGCAGCGGGTGGTCGGCGCGCCGGAGGGCCGCAAGCAGCTCGAACTCCCCGCGCGTCAGCCCCTCCTCGTCGAGCGCGCGGTCGTGAGCGTGCCCGACGAGGGCCCCGATCCGCAGGACGCGCGCCACGACCTCGGCGGGCGAGGTGTCGAGGCCGGGGATCCGCTCGCCCCACTGGGCGCGCAGCCGGTCGACGTAGTCGTGGTGACCGTCCTCTCGAGCCTCCATGTGAGCAAGGATACGATTCTTTGTTCCTTCACTAGTAAATTATCGATGAACGAACGGCTAGACTGGTGCCGATGACTCTTGCCCCGACCCGACCCGCCGACCGCACCTCCCGCACCGTCTCGCCGCCGACCGCGCGCGCGACGGCGCGCCACCACCTGCAGCGCACGTGGCAGGCCACCCTCACCGTCAACCCCGGGAACGGGCGCGCCGACCTCGGCGTCGCCCTGCGCGCCGGCCTGACGGTCCTCGCCGCCCTCGCGCTCCTCGCTGCCATCGGGCACCGCGAGCTCGCCGGGTTCGCCGCGCTCGGGGCGATCGTCGCCGTGTACGGGCGGCTCGCGGACCCGGTCGCGCGCCTGACGGTCGTGGGCGGCGCCGGCGTCCTGCAGGTCGCGACCATGGCGCTGGCGAGCGGCACCGGCTGGCTCGTGGCGAGCACCGGGTCGGCGACCCTCGAGGCGTGGACCGTCCCCGTCGCCCTGGGACTGATCGCGGCGCTCGCGTGCGCGGGCACGGCCTGGTTCCGCACCGGCCCGCCCGGCCCCACGCTCGTGGTCTTCGCCGCGGCCGGCGGCCTGACCGCCCCGGCCACCGTGGGGGGCATCGGAGCACGGAGCCTCGCGACGGCCACCGGTGTGGTGCTGGCGCTCCTCGTCGCGGCGATCCCGGCGGTTCGCGCCGTCGCCAGGCGGGTGCAGGAGCGCTCGCCGCTGCTGCCCGCCCACCCGCCCGTGCCGGCGTGGCACGCCGAGGCGCTCCGGACCGGCGTCGGCTCCCTCGTCGGTGCGGTGGTCGCGCAGTCCGTCGGGCTCGGGCACCCGGGCTGGGCCGCCGTCGGCGCGACCGCGGTGCTGCAGGGCGTGTCCCGCAGCCACATGGTCGTGCGGGCGCTCCACCGCGGCGCCGGGACAGCCGCCGGTGCAGTCCTCGCCTGGCTCGTCCTCGACGCGCACCTGTCGTTCTGGGTGCTCGCGCTCGTCGTCGCGGCGCTGCAGGTCGTCACCGAGCTGATCGTCGTCCGCAACTACGCCGTCGCGATGCTCACCATCACCCCGATGGCGCTGCTCATGTCGTCGCTCAGCGGCGTTGTCGACGCGGGCACGCTCGCCGCCGACCGCGCCGTCGACACCCTCCTGGGCGTCGTCGTCGGGGTGATCGTCGTGCTCGTCGTACCGTTCCGCGAGCGCCCGGTTCAGGCGCCCTCGACCGCGCGCTTGTAGAACGTCGCGGACGCGTCGTACCCGATCGCGCGGTAGAAGTCCCCTGCCCGGCGCGACGCGAGCGACACGTAGGCCGCGCCGCACTCGGCCGCCCAGGCCTCGACGGCCCGCACCAACGCACGCCCGACGCCGCCCGTCCCCCGCCGGTCCGCGGCGACCACGACCTCCTGCACCCACGCGACCGGGGCGTCGGCGAAGAACGTCGGCTGGAGCTGGGCGAGCAGGTAGCCGACGACGGCGCCGCCCGCCTCCGCGACCAGGACACGTGCGTCCGGACGGATCACGGTCGCGGCGAGCGCCGTCGCGAAGCCGGCGCGCGTGGGCGTCGCCGTGCTGGCGAAGCCATCGACCAGCGGCCAGAGCGCCGCGGCGTCCCCGCACTGCGCCGACCGGACGACGACGCCCGCGGACCCCAGCGCCGCCGGCGAGCCCGGACGCTCGTCCGGCCGCGGGAAGAGCACGTGCACGTGCATGTCGTGGAAGCCGTCCTCGTGGAGCGCGGACGCGCGCTCGACGCCCTCCAACGCGAAACCGGAACGTGCCGCCACCCGGCACGACGCCACGTTGCCCACCGCGTGCTCGATCTCGAGCCGCCGCAGGCCACCCGCCTTCGCCCATCCGACGACCGCCTCGACCGCGGCGGTCGCGACGCCGCGACCCCGCGCGTCCGGAGCCGTCCAGTATCCGATCTCGGCGGTGCCGTCGCGGCCGTCGACATCGACCAGGGTGACGCGGCCCACGAGCGCCCCACCGTCGTCGTCGACGGCCCAGTGCGCCCCGGTGCGAGCGCCCCACTCCCCCGTCCAGCCCGCCACCAGCTCTCGTGCCTCATCGTCGTCCTCCACGGTGCGCGCGTGCCAGCGTCGGACGTCCGGGTCCGCGTATACCGCGCGGACGGCGGGGGCGTCGTCGGGCGTCCAGGGTCGCAGCCGCAGCCCGCCGCGAGCGCGCAGCACGGGCGGCGCAGGCGCGGAGAAGAGCGCCGCGAGGTCGACGGTCGGACCGGGCAGGATGGGCATGCGCGCACCGTACCGCCCCGGACGAATCGCGGCCCGAGACAGGAGTGATCGATGACGCCCGCCTTCTCCGAACGAGTCGCGACCCCTCGGTGGCGCGACGATGCCGTGGCCTGGGCGACCGGTCGCCTCGAGGCTGCGGGCCGGGCCGTGACCGGGCCGGCCGAGCAGCCGCGCGTCCGGCCGTGGTCGACCCAGCTCGTCCTCCCGACCGACCGCGGGACGGTCTGGTTCAAGGCGAACCAGCCGTACTTCGCGTTCGAGGCTGCCCTGCAGCACGTGCTGGCCGATCTCGTCCCGGGCGCCGTGCAGGCGCCGCTCGCCGTCGACCCGGACCACGGCTGGATGCTCACGGCCGACCACGGACCGTCGCTGGGCGACGACGGCCCGCCGACCCTCGACGCCTGGTGCGGGCTCGTGCGCGAGGGCGGACGGATCCAGCGGGCGCTCGTCCCGCACCGCGACCTCCTCCTCGGCGCGGGGCTGCCCGACTGCCCGCCCGAGCGGGCGGTCGACTGGTTCGACGAGCTGCGGGAGCTCCTGCGGGCGCTGCCGCCCGACCACCCGGGCCGCCTCGGGACACGGGACGACGCACGGCTCGACGCGGCCCGCGCCGAGGTCGTCGCCGCGTCGGAGGTTCTGGCCGCGTCGGGTCTGCCGGCCACCTGGAACCACGGCGACCTGCACCCCGGGAACGCGTACGCCGAGGCCGGCGCGATGCGGCTCTTCGACCTCGGCGACGGGCAGTGGTCCCACCCGCTCGAGATCCTCCTCGTGCCCCACCTCTGGCTGCGGGAGCAGGGGCTCGGTGCCCACGCGTCCGTCGTGACGGACGCGTGGGCCGAGGTGTGGGAGACCCAGGTCGACGACGAGCTCTGGTCCGCGGCGCGCGTCGTGCACGCGGTGAACCGCTCGCGCACCTGGTGGGGCTGGCTCGACGACACGACGCCCGACGAGCTCGCCCGCTACGGCGCCAAGCCCCGCGAGCAGCTCCTCGCCACGCTCAGACCTCGATCTGCTCCAGCATCTCCGTGACGAGCGCCGCGACCGCCGACCGCTCGGACCGGGTCAGCGTGACGTGCGCGAACAGCGGGTGCCCCTTGAGCGACTCGATGACCGCGGCGACGCCGTCGTGCCGGCCGACCCGCAGGTTGTCGCGCTGCGCGACGTCGTGCGTCAGCACCACCCGCGAGCTCTGCCCGATCCGCGAGAGCACCGTGAGCAGGACGTTCCGTTCGAGCGACTGCGCCTCGTCGACGATCACGAACGCGTCGTGCAGCGAGCGCCCGCGGATGTGCGTGAGGGGCAGGACCTCGAGCAGGTCGCGGTCGAGGACCTCCTCGACGACCTCACGCGACACGATCGCGCCGAGCGTGTCGAAGACGGCCTGCGCCCAGGGGTTCATCTTCTCGTTCTCGGTCCCGGGCAGGTAGCCGAGCTCCTGGCCGCCGACGGCGTACAGCGGCCGGAAGACCATGACCTTGCGGTGCTGCCCGCGCTCCAGGACGGCCTCGAGGCCCGCGCAGAGCGCGAGCGCCGACTTGCCGGTCCCGGCGCGTCCACCGAGCGAGACGATGCCGACGGCCTCGTCGAGCAGCAGGTCGATCGCGACCCGCTGCTCCGCGGACCGCCCGTGCAGCCCGAAGACGTCCTGGTCCCCGCGGACGAGCTGGACGTGCTTGTCGGGGGTGACCCGGCCGAGCGCCGAGCCGCGCGGGCTGTGCAGGACGAGCCCGGTGTGGCAGTGCAGGGGCGCCGCGGCCTCGACGGTCATGGGGTCGAGCGACGCGAGCTCGACGGACTCGGCCTCCCACAGGTGGTTCATCTGCTCGTCGGACAGGTCGAGCTCCGCCATCCCCGTCCAGCCGGAGTCGACCGCCAGCTCGGCGCGGTACTCCTCGGCCCGCAGCCCGACAGCCGAGGCCTTGACCCGCATCGGCAGATCCTTGGAGACGACGGTGACGACGGCACCCTCGGAGGCGAGGTTCGCCGCGACCGAGAGGATCCGGGTGTCGTTGTCCCCGAGCCGGAAGCCCGCGGGCAGGACCGTCGGGTCGGTGTGGTTGAGCTCGACGCGCAGCGTCCCCCCCACGTCGCCGACCGGGATCGGCGCGTCGAGCCGCCCGTTCTTGACCCGCAAGTCGTCGAGGAGCCGGAGCGCGCTGCGGGCGAAGTACCCGAGCTCGGCGTGGTGGCGCTTGGCCTCGAGCTCGGTGATGACGACGATCGGGAGGACCACGTCGTGCTCGGCGAACCGGAGCATGGCGCGCGGGTCGGACAGGAGCACCGACGTGTCGAGGACGAACGTCCGACGACCGTCCGGCGCGCCTGGCGCCTCCGTCGTGCTGAACATCTCCGTCGTGGCGGGCGAGGTCTGGTCCACGGCAGGCTCCCTCATGCGGGTCTGCGGTCGGCCGGCCCGTGCCCGACGCCGTCGGGCCGGGACCGGCCCTCCCGCGCCTGGACCGCGAGAGCTCGCGGTGCACGATTCATGGGCTGGCCTCCCGTGGGCGACGAGGCGTCGCCCATGTCGGCAAACTACGCCCGTGTGATTCGCCTGGCACGGCAGGAGGCGCCCGTGTCGCCGAGCCGTCACGAGAAGTTAACCCGGGCCTCCGGGTACGCCGACGGCCCGGCCCGCAGGGAGCGGACCGGGCCGTCGGACGATGCCCCAGGTCAGACGGCCGCGGGCTCCTCCGAGGCCTCTCCGGCCCCGGCCGCCGGGACCGCGTCGTCGGACGCGCGCCGGGTCGGCGACATGAACAGGGCGGCCACGCCGCCGGCGACGAGCGCGGCGACGACGAGCAGGAGCGTGTCCTTGACCGCGACGGTGAAGCCGTCTCCCACGGCCTGCTGGGCGGCCGCGCCGATCCGCTTCGCCGCCTCGCCGGTGACCCCGGCGGGAGGCTGGAAGCCCTGCTGGATCGTGTCGGCCGACACGTCGCCGCCCGAGAAGATCGTGGCGAAGGGCTGCCGGAGGTCGGCGGGCAGCCCCGCCGCGACGTCGTGCGCAGCGTTCGGGATGGTGGTCGCGAGCCGTCCTGTTAGCATCGCGACGATGGCCGCGGAGCCCACGACGCTGCCGACCTGGCGGATGGTGTTGAACGCGCCCGCGCCGGCGCCCGCGGTGCGGTGGTCGAGACCCGCGGTCGCGAGGTTGACCATGGGCGAGAACACCAGCCCGGTGCCGATGCCGAACGGGATCATGCACCAGATCAGCGTCGCCTCCGAGACGTCGGGGGTGAGGACCGAGTAGACGAGCAGCAGGGAGACGGCGATGAAGCCGAAGCCGGTCGCCACGACCCACTTGCCGTTGATGCGGTCGGACAGGCGACCCGCGAACGGCGCCACGATGCCGGACAGCAGCGAGGCCGGCAGGTTGACCATGGCGGCGGCGAGCGGGCTCAGTCCGAGGATCGACTGCAGGAAGATCGTCAGCGGGAAGAAGATCCCGAGCATCGCGAACGAGATCATGAAGGCCGAGACGTTGGCGAGCGAGAAGTTCCGGTAGTGGAAGAGGCGCAGCGGCAGCAGCGCCTTGTCGCCGAGCCGGTGCTGCCACACGAGGAACACGCCCAGCACGACGAGCCCGGCGCCGATGAGCTCCCAGATCGTGACGGGGCCCCAGATCTTGCCCCAGTCGTAGTTCTCGCCCTCCTGGAGGCCGAAGACGAGGAGGAACAGCCCGGCGACCGCCAGCAGCGTGCCGACCACGTCGAAGTACCGCTTGTGGGTCTCCAGGTGCGGCACCGTCACCACGGAGTAGACGATCGCGACGACGCCGACGGGGATGTTGACGTAGAAGATCCACTCCCAGCCCCAGTCCTCGACGATGAAGCCGCCCAGGACCGGCCCCGCGATGGTGGCGAGGCCCGCGACCATGCCCCAGATGCCGAGGGCGGCGCCGCGGCTCTTGGCGGGGAAGACGCGCGTGATGACCGCCATCGTCTGTGGGGTCATGAGCGCCGCCCCGACGCCCTGGATGACGCGGGCGGCGATGAGGAGGCTGATCGAGTCGGCCAGGCCGCAGAGCGCGGAGGCGGCGGTGAAGACGACGAGCCCGGACAGGAAGAGCATCCGGGGGCCGTACCGGTCGCCGAGACGGCCCGCAGGCAGCATGAGGACGGCGAACGAGAGCAGGTAGCCGCTGTTCACCCAGCCCACCGAGGTGAGGTCGGCGTCGAGCGACTTCTGG
The DNA here is from genome assembly GCF_009429125.1 of Luteimicrobium xylanilyticum. Lineage (GTDB taxonomy): Bacteria > Actinomycetota > Actinomycetes > Actinomycetales > Cellulomonadaceae > Luteimicrobium > Luteimicrobium xylanilyticum. Next base: position 1,234,134 of record NZ_CP045529.1, on the reverse strand, counting down.
ATCGAGGGGACGGCGATGTTCACGATGGTCATGTCGACCATGACCATGAAGAAGCCCATCACGAGCGGCGGGAGCACGCTCCACGGGCTGCGACCCTTGAGGTCGACGAGCGGGGTGGTCATACGAGGTCCTTCGCTGGGGACGACGCGTCGGCGTCGTCGGTCGGGTTGCTTGCGGTGCCGGTGGGCCCGTCGGGGTCCGGGATCGCGTCGGGCGCGACGTGCGGGGCCGTCCAGTCGAGCTCGCCCGACGCGATCTCCGCGACGGTCCGCTCGATCCAGGCGATCTGCGCGCCGAGCTGGTGGAGCTCGAAGAACGCGTCGAGCAGGAAGCGCCTCGGGACGCCGCGGGCGACGGCCGAGCGGAGACCCGCGTCGGCGGCGACGTGCCCGTCCCGGAGGGTCTCGAGGCGTTCGCCGAGGAGCGCCTGCACCTCGTCGGCCCCGAGCGAGTCCGCCTGGCCGAGCCCGACGTCGAAGGACGGGTACTCGGACGTGACGGTGCGCAGCAGGTCGCGCGTGCGGCGCCGGTGCTCGGCCCGGCCGTCGTCGGTGATCTCGTAGGTGGTGCGCTCGGGCCGCGCACCCTCCCGGTCGGTGCCGAGGGGTGCGACGTACCCCTCGCGCTCGAGCCGCTCGACGGCGTGGTAGATCGACCCGACGCTCGTCGGGACGCGCAGGTCGTCGCGGTGCTTGCGCATGATCCGGAGGATCTCGTAGGGGTGCAGCGGCCCCTCGTCGAGGAGGCCGAGCACGATCAGCGCGATGGAGGACAGCTCGCGGCGAGCCATCGGTCACCCCCTTGCGGAGTCTCGAAGGGTTCGGCGGGTGTTCCGGTTGGAATAATGACTCAAGGAATATAGATCCGGAGGCCGGCTCCGTCAAGACGTCCAGCCTCCTCTCGCCCACCCACACCCGGCTAGGGTCGGGACGTGACCGAGCTCCACGACCTCGACGCCCTCGCCCTCGCGGCCTCGCTCCGCCGCGGCGACACCTCCGCGACCGACGTGGTCGAGCACACGCTCGACCGCGCGGAACGGCTCGGCCCGGCCGTGGGTGCGTTCGTCACCCTCACCCCCGACCTCGCCCGAGCGCAGGCGCGCGCCGCCGACGACGCGCTCGCCGCCGCCCGTCGCGACGGCACCACCGGCGCGCTCCCCCGGTTCCTCGGGGTCCCCCTACCGATCAAGGACCTCACGATGGTCGCGGGGGTACCGATGGCAGCCGGCTCGGCCGCCCTCCAGGGGTTCGTCCCGCCCGTGGACGACGGCGTCGTCACGCTCCTGCGGGAGGCCGGGACGGTCATGGTCGGCAAGACCAACACCCCCGAGCTCGGGCTGCCGCCCTACACCGAGCCCGACGTCGCCCCGCCGGCCCGCACGCCGTGGGACCTCGCCCGGTCGGCCGGCGGGTCGAGCGGCGGAGCGGCTGCGGTCGTGGCGGCCCGCATCGTGCCCGTCGCGCACGGCAACGACGGCGGCGGCTCGCTGCGGATCCCCGCGAGCGCCACCGGGCTCGTCGGGCTCAAGCCGAGCCGGGGACGGGTGAGCTGGGGGCCGCACGCGGTGGACGGCGTCGGGCTGGCGGCGCACGGCGTCCTCACCCGCACCGTGCGCGACACGGCCGCGTTCCTCGGCGTCCTGGCGGTGAACCGGCCGGGCGACACGTTCGTGGCCCCCGGCGGCCCGGGCCCGGCCGGGAGCTATCTCGCGGCCTGCGACACCCCGCCGCGGCCGCTCCGCGTCGGGGTGCTCACGACCCCGGTGATCACCGACGACGCCGAGGTGGACCCCGCGTGCCTGCGCGCCGTCGACCAGGCCGTCGCGCTCCTGGACGCGCTCGGTCACGACGTCGCCGAGGCACCCGTGCCGTTCCCGCCCGACGACTGGGACGCTTTCGCCGCGCTCTGGTCCGTGGGGGCGCTGTCGGCGCCGATCCCGTCCGAGGCCGAAGACCTGCTGACCCCGTTGACCCGCTGGTTGCGGGCGACGGGGCGCGAGCAGACCGGGCTCGCGTACGCGCAGGCGCTCGCCGGCATGCAGCGGGTCACGCAGCGGGTCGCGACGGCGTGGGACGCGTTCGACGTCGTCCTCACGCCGACGCTCGCGCAGCTCCCGGCCCCGATCGGGTCGATCCGCGACGACACCGACCCCGCCGGCGACTTCGCGGAGCAGTGCCGGTTCACGCCGTGGACGAGCATCGCGAACCTGACGGGCCGGCCGTCGGTGAGCCTCCCGCTCGGCTGGACCGAGGATCCGCTTCCGGTCGGCGTCATGCTCACCGGCAGGCTCGGGGACGACGCGCTGCTGCTCGCCCTGTCCGCCCAGCTCGAGTCGGCGGAGCCGTGGCACGACCGGACGGCGCCCGACCCGATAGCCTGACGTGCGGTGAGCCGGGAAGTCTGGTCGGCGTCCGTTCCCGCGCGCCTGGAGGTCCCGTGCCCAGCGATTCCGTGCTCACCCGCATCCGCCGCTTCGTCACCGACGAGCGCCGAGGCGGGGCGCTCCTCCTCGCGTCCGCGGTGGTCGCGGTCGTCTGGGCGAACACGCCCTGGCGGGCGACGTACGCGACGGTCGTCGGCGCCGTGCCCGGGGGCGACGCGCTCGCCGGGGTCCACCTCGACCTCACCCTCGCCACGTGGGCGTCCGACGGGCTGCTCGCGATCTTCTTCTTCGTCGTCGGGCTCGAGCTCAAGCAGGAGGTCGTCGCCGGATCGCTGCGCGACCCGCGTCGGGCCGCCGTCCCCGTGCTCGCGGCCGTCGGCGGCATGGCCGCGCCTGCGGTGCTCTACGTCGCGACGACGCTGCTCGACCACGACGGGGGCGCCCGGGCCGGGTGGGCCGTCCCGACCGCGACGGACATCGCGTTCGCGCTCGCGGTGCTCGCCGTGTTCGGGCGGGGTCTGCCGACGCCCGTGCGGACGTTCCTGCTGACGCTCGCCGTCGTCGACGACCTGCTGGCCATCGTGATCATCGCGTTCGTGCTGACCGCCCACGTCGCGGTCGGCGCACTGCTCGGCGGGCTCGCGTGCGTCGTCGCGTTCGGGGTCGTGGCACGGCTGCGACGCGCACCCTGGTGGCTGCTCGTCCCCCTCGCCGTGGCCGCGTGGGCGCTCGTGCACGCGAGCGGCGTGCACGCGACGATCGCCGGCGTGCTGCTCGGGTTCGCTGTCCCCACACGCGCGGTGCACGGCGAGCTGGTGGGCCGGGCCGAGCGGGCCGAGCACACCTGGCGGCCCATCGCGAACGGCGTCGCGCTGCCCGTCTTCGCGTTCTTCGCCGCCGGGGTCACCGTCGTCGGGGGCGTCGGCGGTGGCAGCGTGCTCGGGTCGCACGTCGCGGTCGGCGTGCTCGTGGGGCTCGTCGTCGGGAAGCCGCTCGGCGTCCTCGGCACGACCTGGCTCGCGGTCCGGCTCACCCCGCTGCGTCTCGCGCCCGGCGTCGGGCTGCGCGACATGCTGCCCGTCGGCGCGCTCACCGGCATCGGGTTCACCGTCGCGCTGCTCGTCGCCGAGCTCTCGTTCGACGCCACGACCCCGGACGGCGCGGTGCACGTCGCGCAGGCGAAGATCGCCGTCCTGGTCGCGTCGGTGGTCTCGGCGGGGATCGCGTCGGTCCTGCTGCGCCGGGACGCGGCGCGCGCACGCCCCGCGGACGTCAACGAGGACGGGATCCCGGACGACGAGCAGCTGCCGTAGCAGCCTGTGGCCCCGCTGTACCGCGACCTACGCGGGCGTAACCTGAGCGACGCAGGAGGGAAGTGTCTTTGGGAGGACGCCCGTGAGGGCGCCCGGAGAAGAGGATCACCACCCATGGCCTACGACGCCTCACGGCTCCGCCGCTACCTCGAGCACGACTTCACCTACGAGGCGGGCTTCCGCCGCAACGTCCAGCGCTTCGGCCAGGACGTCGCGGTCGTGGACCCGCCCACCGGCCGGACCCTCACCTACGCGGAGCTCGACGCCGTCGTCGAGCGGACCGCGTCGGCGCTCGCCGAGCGGGGCACCGGCCGCGGCGACCGGGTCGTGTACCAGCTCTTCAACTCGGTCGAGTTCGCCGTGCTCTACCTGGCGACGCAGCGGCTCGGGGCGGTCGGCGTGCCCGTCAACTTCCGGCTCGCTCCCGCCGAGACCGGGCACATCCTGCGCGAGTCCGCGCCCACGGTGTTCGTCTACGACGGGACGCTCGCCGCCACCGCCGCGCAGGCGCTCGAGATCGCGGGGGTCGCGCCGTCGGTCGTCGTCGTGGGCGAGCCCGGCGAGGGTGGGCCCGACGGCGCGACCGGCTTCGACGACGCGCTCGCCTCGGCCGGCGCCCCCGTGCCGCCGCTGCCCGACGACTTCTCCACGTACGAGGAGACGACGCGCCTGTACACGTCGGGCACGACGGGGCTGCCCAAGGGCGTGTCGCTGCCCTCGATCGTCGAGGTGATGTCCGCGCACGACGTGATCATGCACTTCCCGCTCGGCCCGACCGACCGCACCCTCAACATGACGCCCTGGTTCCACCGCGGCGGCCTGTACTCGGGCGGGCCGAACCCCGTCTTCTACGTCGGCGGGTCGGTCGTGCCGCTGCGGGCGTTCGACGCGGCGACCGTCCTCGACTGGGTCCCGGAGCACGGGATCACGTTCCTGATCGGGGCGCCGACCACGCTCGAGCTGCTCGCGGACGAGCAGGAGCGCAGCCCGCGCGACCTGTCGGGGCTGCGCGGCATCGTGACGATGGGCGCGCCGCTCGACCGGGCCGCGGCCCTGCGCTACCAGCGGCTCCTGACCCCGCGGATCTTCAACGGGTACGGCACCACCGAGGCGTTCTGGAACACGTTCCTGCGCCCCGAGGACCTGCCCGAGCACGCGGGCTCCGCCGGCCGCGCCTGCACCGACGACGACGTCCGCGTCGTCAAGGTCTTCCCGGACCGCAAGGCGGTGCCGGACGAGACCGTCGCGCCCGACGGCACCGAGATCGGCGAGGTGATCATGCGGTCGCCCAAGTCCGGGTTCTCGTACGTGGGGATCGACGACGACGAGAAGTTCGTGAACGGGTGGCTGTACCCGGGCGACCTCGCGACGTGGGACGCCGACGGCTTCGTGACCATCCTCGGCCGCAAGGACGACATGATCATCACGGGCGGGGAGAACGTGTACCCCGTGCAGGTCGAGGAGGTGCTCACGGAGCACCCCAAGGTCCGGGACGCGGCCGTCGTCGGGGTGCCGGACGAGCGGTGGGGGCAGCGCGTCGTGGCGTACGTCGTCGCGCACGACCCCGCGGACCCGCCGTCGCCCGAGGAGCTCGACCGGCACGCGGTCGACCACCCGGGCCTCGCGAACTTCAAGCGGCCGCGCGCGTACCGGGTCGTCGACGAGCTCCCGATGACGGCCACCGGCAAGAAGATGCACTTCAAGGTCGCCGAGCTCGCGTCGGAGGACGACGCCGACGGCGCGCTGACCGCGACTCCCTGAGCCCGCTACTCCCCCGCGCGCGGCCGGTGGCGCTCGAGGAACGTGTACACGTCCCACGTGTCGACGCCCGGGAACGCGCCCGTTGGCATCGCGGCGAGCATCGACGCGTGCGGGGCGGGCGCAGGCCAGACCTGCCCGTCCCACCGGTCCGCGATGACGCCCTCGGGCCGGCGGCAGCACGTCTCGTCGGGGCAGCGGGAGACGTCGCGGTGCGGGGTGTCGCGCCCGAGGAACCACTTGACCTCGGCGAACGGGACGCCGACGCTCACCGAGAACTCGCCGTCGGCGGTGCGCTGCGTGCGCGTGGTGCACCAGAAGGTGCCCGCGGGCGTGTCGGTGTACTGCGAGAACGGGCTGAGCCGGTCCTCGACGTCGAAGATCGTCCGGGCGGTCCAGTGCCGGCAGACCGGCTGCCCCTCGACGGCGCCGAGCGGGTCCGCGGGGAACCGGACGCCGTCGTTCTCGTACGCCTTGTGGATGACGCCGGACTCGTGGACCTTCATGAAGTGCACGCGCAGGCCGAGGCGTGCCGTCGCCAGGTTGGTGAACCGGTGGGCGGCGGCCTCGTAGGAGACGGCGAAGGCGTCGCGCAGGTCCTCGATCGAGATCTCCCGGCGGCTCTTCTGCTCGCTCAGGAGCGCCGCGGCGTCGTCCTCGGGCATGAGGACGGCGGCGGAGAGGTAGTTCGACTCGACGCGCTGGCGGAGGAACTCGGCGTAGTCGTGAGGCTCGGTGTGGCCGAGGACCTCGGCGGCGAGCGCCTGGAGGACGGCGGTGCGCGAGAAGCCGCCGCCCCGTGAGCCGCCGGGCAGGTAGAGCCGGTGGTGGCGCTGGTCGATGACCGACCGGGTGGTCTGCGGCAGGTCGCTCACGTAGTGCAGCGAGTAGCCGAGGTGCTCGGCGATCTGGGACGCGACGCGCTGGGAGATCGGTCCTCCGGCATGCCCGACGGCGGTGAGCAGCTCGCGCGCGGCCTGCTCGAGGTCGGCGAAGTAGTTGTCCTGCGCGCGCATCGATGCGCGGAGCTCGGTGTTGGCGCGGCGCGCCTCCTCGGGCGTCGAGGCGCGCTCGCGGTGCAGGCGCTCGATCTCGCGCTGGAGCCCGACGAGGGCCTCGAGCGCGTCGCCCGGCAGACCCTTGCCGACGCGGACGGGCGAGATGCCGAGCGCGTCGAAGAGGGGGCCGCGCTGGGCGCGTTCGAGCTCGATCTCGAGCGCCGCGCGACGGCTGGGGGGCTCGGTCGAGAACAGGTCGTCGAGCGTGGCGCCGAGCGCGCGCGCGATCTGCTGGAGCTGGGTGAACCGGGGCTCCCGCTTGCCGTTCTCGATCATCGACACCTGCGACGGCGCGCGGTCGATGGCGGCGGCGAGCTCGTCGAGCGTCATGCCCTGCTGCGTGCGCAGGTGCCGGATGCGGCGGCCGATCGTGAGCGCGTCGGGCTCGTCGGCGAGCGGGAGGTTCGAAACAGCTGCGACTGCCATGACTCATGCTGACACCCCGCGCCCCTTCCGTCCAGCAGAAGAAGCACGAAACTTCTTCGCCACGATTGCCACTCTGGGGCTTGCGGTGGCGCGAAGGTCGTTCCACAGGCAGTTCCGGCAGAAGTTCCACCGGACCGGCACCCAGCCCAGAGGAGACCACCGTGAGCACCCCGACGATCGTGACCCGCCGCCCCGAGCCCCGTCCGACGCCGCGTCCCGGCGACCAGCGCGAGACCGCGGCCGAGCTCGAGCGCACCTGGAAGACCGACCCGCGCTGGGCCGGCGTCGAGCGCACGTACACCGCCGAGGACGTCGTCGCGGTCCGCGGTCCCGTCCGCGAGGACCGGACGCTCGCCCGCCGCGGCGCCGAGCGCCTGTGGGAGGAGCTGCACGCCTCCGAGCGCTCGGGGCACAACGAGTGGGTCGCCGCGCTCGGCGCCCTCACCGGCAACCAGGCCGTCCAGCAGGTCCGCGCCGGCCTCAAGGCGATCTACCTGTCGGGCTGGCAGGTCGCCGCCGACGCGAACCTCTCCGGCCAGACGTACCCCGACCAGTCCCTCTACCCCGCGAACTCGGTGCCCGCCGTCGTGCGGCGCATCAACAACGCGCTGCTGCGCGCGGCCCAGGTCGAGGCCACCGACCCGAGCGGTGAGCACGCCCCGACGGACTGGATGGCCCCGATCGTCGCCGACGCCGAGGCCGGGTTCGGCGGCCCGCTCAACGCGTACGAGCTCATGCACCAGATGATCGAGGCCGGCGCGGCGGGCGTGCACTGGGAGGACCAGCTCGCGTCGGAGAAGAAGTGCGGGCACCTCGGCGGCAAGGTGCTCATCCCCAGCCGGCAGCACGTCCGGACGCTCAACGCGGCCCGGTTCGCCGCCGACGTCGCCGGGGTGCCGTCGATCATCGTGGCCCGGACGGACGCGCTCGCGGCCGACCTGCTGACCAGCGACGTCGACCCGCGCGACCAGGAGTTCACGACCGGCGAGCGGACGAGCGAGGGGTTCTACCGGGTGCGGAACGGCATCGAGCCGGTCATCGCCCGCGGCCTCGCGTACGCGCCGTTCGCCGACCTGCTCTGGGTCGAGTCCGGCGAGCCCGACCTCCAGCTCGCCCGGAAGTTCGCCGAGGCCGTCCACGCCGAGTTCCCGGGCAAGCTGCTCGCGTACAACTGCTCGCCGTCGTTCAACTGGAAGCGGCACCTGTCCGACGACGAGATCGCGAGCTTCCAGCGTGAGCTGTCGGCCATGGGCTACAAGTTCCAGTTCATCACCCTCGCCGGCTTCCACGCCCTCAACCACTCCATGTTCCAGCTCGCCCGCGACTACAACGAGCGCGCGATGAGCGCCTACGTCGACCTCCAGGAGGCGGAGTTCGCCGCCGAGGCCGACGGCTACACGGCCACCCGTCACCAGCGGGAGGTCGGCACCGGCTACTTCGACCGAGTCGCCACGGCCCTCAACCCCGACAGCGCCACGCTCGCGCTCGCAGGGTCCACCGAGACCGCCCAGTTCCACTGACCAGACCGCCGACGGCGACTCCGAAGGAGCCCGACATGACCACCACGATCGAGACCCCCACCCCTACCAGCTCCGATACCGGCGCGCTCACCGTGACCGGGACCCCCGGGCCCCGCCACGACGAGATCCTCACCCCCGAGGCCCTCGACTTCCTCGCCGCCCTGCACGACGCGTTCCTCGCCCGCCGCCACGAACTGCTCACGGAGCGCCAGCGCCGTCGTCGGCAGGTCGCGGACGGGATCGACCCGGACTTCCGGCCCGAGACCCGGCCGGTGCGCGACGACCCGAGCTGGGAGGTCGCCGGGCACCGGGGTGCCCCCGGGCTCGAGCGCCGGCTCGTCGAGATCACCGGCCCGACGGACCCGAAGATGACGATCAACGCCCTCAACTCGGGCGCCGACTGCTGGCTGGCCGACGCGGAGGACGCGTCGAGCCCGACGTGGGAGAACGTCGTCGGCGGGCAGCTCGCCCTGCACGACGCGATCCGCGGGCGCCTCGAGTTCGCCGGACCGGCCGGGCCGGACGGCGCTCCCGGCAAGCAGTACCGGGTGACCGCGGGCGACGATGGGCAGGACCTCGCGGGGCTGCCGACGATCGTCTTCCGGCCGCGCGGCTGGCACCTGACCGAGAAGCACCTGCGGTACACGGACCGCGCGGGTCGGCCGCAGGCCGCGTCGGCGTCGCTCGTCGACTTCGGGCTGTACTTCTTCCACAACGCGGCCGAGCTGGTCGCGCGGGGCCGCGGCCCGTACTTCTACCTGCCGAAGCTCGAGGGGTACCGCGAGGCGCGGCTGTGGAACGACGTGTTCGTGCTGGCGCAGGAGCTGGTCGGGATCGAGCAGGGCACGATCCGGGCGACGGTGCTGGTCGAGACGCTGCCCGCGGCGTTCGAGATGGAGGAGATCCTCTACGAGCTGCGCGAGCACTGCGCCGGGCTCAACGCGGGCCGCTGGGACTACCTGTTCTCGGTGATCAAGAGCTACCGCACCCGCGGGCCCCGCTACGTGCTCCCCGACCGGTCGCGCGTCACCATGACCGTGCCGTTCGTGCGGGCGTACACCGAGCTGCTGGTCGCCACCTGCCACCGGCGCGGCGCGCACGCCATGGGCGGGATGAGCGCTTTCATCCCCGACCGCCGCAACCCCGAGGTGAACGCGACGGCGTTCGCGCAGGTGTCCTCCGACAAGGCGCGCGAGGCCGGCGACGGCTTCGACGGGACGTGGGTCGCGCACCCCGACCTCATCCCCGTCGCGCGGGCCGAGTTCGAGGCCGTGCTCGGTCAGCGGCCGCACCAGCTCGACCGGCAGCGCCCCGACGTGCACGTCGAGGCCGCGGACCTGCTCGACGTCGCGTCCGCCCAGCCGTCCGACGGCACCACCGGCGTCACGGCCGCGGGCCTGCGGGCGAACGTGTCGGTGGGGATCCGCTACCTCGAGTCGTGGCTGCGGGGCGTGGGCGCGGCGGCCATCGACCACCTCATGGAGGACGCGGCGACCGCCGAGATCTCGCGGTCGCAGATCTGGCAGTGGGTGCACAACGGGACCGTCACGGAGACCGGGGTCAGGATCACGCGTGAGCGGGTCGAGGCCCTGATCGCCGAGGTCGCGGACGACCTGCCCCGGACGCCCGGGAACCGGGTCGACGACGCGGTGGCGGTGTTCCGGCACGTCGCGCTCGACGAGGACTACCCCACGTTCCTCACGATCCCGGCGTACAACCAGTTCCTCTCCTGAGCACGTACGAGCGGCGGCTGCTCAGCCGAGCAGCCGCCGCTCGTACGCCGCGGCCACCGCCGCGGCGCGGTCCCGGACACCGAGCTTCTCGTAGAGGTGGAGCAGGTGCGTCTTGACCGTCGCCTCGCTGATGAAGAGCTGGCGCGCCGCCGACCGGTTGGTCGCCCCGGCCGCGACGAGCCGCAGCACCTCGAGCTCGCGCGGGCTGAGCACGGGCTCCTCCGCCGCGGGCGCCCCGACGAGCCCCATGAGCGTGCCCGCGACCGACGGCGCCAGCACCGGCAGGCCCGCGGCGGCGGCCCGCACCCCGTCGACGAGGACGTCGCGCGGAGAGTCCTTGAGCAGGTAGCCCGTCGCACCCGCCTCGATGGCCGGGAGGACGTCTCGGTCGGCGTCGTAGGTGGTCAGGACGAGGACCCGCACCGCAGGGAACCGCCCCCGGACGTGCCCGATCGTCTCGACCCCGCCCATCCGGGGCATCCGCAGGTCCATGAGGACGAGGTCCACGCCCGGGTCGTCGTCGGGGGCGTCACGGGCGAGCGCGGCCAGGCGCGCGAGCGCCTCCTCTCCATCGCCCGCCTCCCCGACGACGTCGATGCCGGGCTCCGCGTCGAGGACGCCGCGCAACCCGTCCCGGACGACGGGGTGGTCGTCGACGAGCAGCACCCGTACGGTCCCCGAGGACGTGGTCATCAGAGCGTTCCCTTCTGTGTAGGCACCGACGCGCTCAGCGCGACACCCTCGCCGGGCGCCGCCTCGAGGGTGAGCGTCCCCCCGACGCGCGAGAGCCGGGCCACCATGCCGACGAGACCGTAGCCGCCGTCCGACGCGGGCGTGGTGCCGCCACGCCCGGGCGTGCGCTCCCCCGGCTCGAAGCCGACGCCGTCGTCACGGACGTCGAGCACGACGACGTCGGAGAGGTAGGTGAGCGTCACCCCCACCCGGGACGCGCGGGCGTGCTTGGCGACGTTCGTCAGCGCCTCCTGGGCGACGCGGAAGAGCGCCGATCCGACGTCGTCGGGCAGGGGCAGGACGGCGCCGGTGACCTCGAGCTGCACCGGGACTCCCGAGGCCCGGGTCCACTCGACGGCGTGCTCCGCGAGCGCCTCAGCGAGGGTGGCGCGCTCGAGCTGCTCGGGCCGCAGCGCCCGCACCGACCGGCGCGCCTCCGTGAGGCTCTCTCGCGCGAGCGCGCGGGCGCGGTCCAGGTGGGCGAGGCGGGCGCCGTCGTCGGGTGCGCCGTCGGCGGCCTCGAGCTGCGTCACGATGCCCGCGAGCCCCTGCGCGAGGGTGTCGTGGATCTCGCCGGCGAGGCGTTGCCGCTCGTCCTGGACGCCGGCCTCCCGGGCCTGCGCGACGAGCTGGGCGTGCAGGCCCGCGTTCTCGGCGATCACGGCCTCGAGGCGCAGGTTGGCCCGGGCCAGCTCGGCGTTGCGCTGGACCCCGCGCTCGATGTTCACGTACAGCGCCATCGCGATGCCGTAGTTCACGGCGGCGACGAGGAACCACACGAGGCAGGCGCCGAGGCTGTCCGGGAAGCCGCCGACCTGGGACGCTCCGAGCACGAGCGCGACCGGGACCACCGCCCAGGGCAGGGCACGGCGCGGCACCCGCTCGTCCGCGATCACGAAGCCCGTCCACGCGAAGACCGCGAACCACGGGTTGAACCCGGTGAGCACGGCGCTCAGCACGACGTGGATCGTGAAGATCACCCCGTCGCCGACCGCGCCGTAGCGCCGGGGACGGGCCGGGAACAGCAGCACCCACACCGCGGTCAGCGCCGTGAGCGCCAGCCCCACCTGCAGGCGGCGCGCCGACCCGTACCCGGACTGTTCCGAGAGCACCGCGAGGAGCGCCGACACAGCGAGCGCCGGCAGGAGGAGGCGGCGGCCGACCCGGTCGATGCGGGACCACCAGGGGTCCTCCGTCGAGTACGGCACCGCCACCTCCCGGCTGCTGGTCACGAGGACGATGGTGTCACTACTCCCAGCGGAAGGTGCGGGCCGCGACCACGCCGGACGCCACCGCCCAGCCGGCCATGACGAGCAGGCTCGACACGGGCGGCCAGTGGCCGTCGACCGTGGCCTGGATCGCGCGCACACCCGCGCCGAGGGGCGTCCAGTCGCTCACCGTCCGCAGCCCCGGGGACATCGACGCGCGCGGGATCCACAGCCCGGCGAAGAACATCAGCGGGAAGAACAGGAGGGTCGAGAGGGCGCTCGCGACGCGCGTGCTCGGCGCCAAGGCCGCGACGACCAGGCCGAGCCCGGTCGTCGCGGCGCCCACGAGGACGAGCGCCAGGACGAAGCCCGCGAGCTGGTCGGGCAGGCGCACGTCGTAGGCGGTGACCCCGACGACGAGCAGGACGACCGAGACGAGGACCCCGAGGCCCGCGTAGATGGTCGCCTGGGCGCCGAGCAGGCGCGACGGCGGCACAGGCGTCGTCGACAGGCGGCGCAGGATCCCCTTCTCGCGGTAGACCGCGAGCGTCGGGGGCATGAGGGTGACGACGGAGATCGTCAGCGAGAACATCATGAGGATCGGCAGGTACGTGTCCAGCACGCTCCGGCCACCGAGTCCGTCCTGCGGGGTGCGGGTGCCCGAGATCGAGCCGATGACGACGAGACCGGCGACCGGCAGGAACGCCGACCAGAACACGGCAGCGCCGGAGCGCCAGGCGAGGACGGCCTCGCTGCGCAGGAGGTTGCGGAAGACGCGGCCGGACGACGCGCGGACGACGCGCGGCGCGGGGGCGGCGGGGACGGCTGCGGTGGTCATGACTGCTCCTTCGGGGTGGTGCCGGTGGCAGTAGCGGCGGCGGCGTGCCCGACCATGGCGAGGAACGCGTCGTCGAGGCTCGGCTGCTGCACACGCAGCCCCTCGGCGACGATCCCCGCCCGGGCGAGGGCGGTGACGACGGCGCCCAGGACGTCGCCGCTGCCGCTCACGTGCACCTCGCCGCCCCGCCGGAGCAGGGAGTCGACCGGGTCGAGGTCGGTGAGCAGGGCGTCGTCGAACGGGCGGGACGGCCGGAACCGGAGCTCCTGCCGGGTGTCGAGGCGCTCCACGAGGCCCCCGGGCGTGTCGATCGCGACGACCTCACCGGCGTCGATCACGGCGAGGCGGTCGCACAGCCGCTCGGCCTCCTGCATGAAGTGGGTCACGAGGACGACCGTGACGCCGCGGTCGCGGACGCTCTCGACGAGGTCCCACGTCTCGCGGCGCGCGGCCGGGTCCAGGCCCGTGGTGAGCTCGTCGAGGATCGCGATGCGCGGGTTCCCGACGAGCGCGAGCGCGATCGACAGGCGCTGCTGCTGGCCGCCCGACAGCTTGCCGAACCGTGTGCCGAGGCTCGTGCCGAGCCCGAGGACGTCGACGAGCTCACGCCAGTCGGCCGGGTCCGGGTAGAAGGACGCGTACAGCGCGAGCGCCTCGCGCACGGTCAGCTTCGCCGGGAGCTCCGCCTCCTGGAGCTGCACGCCGACCTGGGCTCGGACCGCGTCGCGGTGCGTCTGCGGGTCCGCACCGAGGACGCGGACCGAGCCGCCGTCCCGGTGCCGCAGGCCGGACACGCACTCGACGGTCGTCGTCTTGCCCGACCCGTTGGGGCCGAGGATGCCGAAGATCTCGCCCTCCTCGACGGACAGGCTGACGTCGACGACGGCGCGCTTGGCGCCGTAGGACTTGCGCAGGTGGTCGATCTCGATCACCGGCTGGGTCGTGGTCATGGTGGGGTTCCTCTCGGTTCCCCTCCAGCCTCGCGTCCGCGCAGGTCAGGCGGTATCGGCCGCGGGGGTGCACCGGCGGGCCGTCCGGTGGGTGCGGCCATCCACCGATCGGTGGATAGCGGTGCTCACCGGACGGCCCGCCTGGTCCTGCGCCGCTGACCGACGGTCGACGACCGGTCACGCCGCTCGCGAGGACGGCCGCGCTGCTACCGTCCGCGTCATGCGACTCGGCGTGCTCGACGTGGGCTCGAACACCGTCCACCTTCTCGTCGTCGACGCGTACCGGGGCGCGCCGCCGCTGCCGCAGTCCTCGCACCGCAGCACGCTGCGGCTGATGCGCTTGCTCGAGCCGTCCGGGGCGATCAGCCCGGCCGGGGTCGAGGCGGTCCTCGCCGCCGTCGACGCGTCTGCGTCGCAGGCACGGCAGGCCGGCCTCGACGAGCTGCTCGCGTTCGCGACGTCGGCGGTGCGCGACGCCCCGAACGGGCCGGACCTCCTGGCCCTCGTGACGGAACGCACCGGCGTCGAGCTGCAGGTCCTCAGCGGCGAGGACGAGGCCCGCATCACCTACCTGGCGGTCCGCCGCTGGTTCGGCTGGTCGGCCGGGCGGCTGCTGCTGATCGACATCGGCGGCGGGTCGCTCGAGGTCGCCACGGGTGCGACCGACAACCCCGACCTCGCCGTCTCGCTGCCGCTCGGGGCCGGGCGCACCACCGCGGCCTTCCTGCCCGACGACCCACCCACCGACGCCCAGGTCGACGACCTGCGTCGGCACGCCCGCGACATGCTCGAGCCCGCTGCCAAGGAGTTCGCCGACCTGCCCGCCCCCGGCCACGTCGTCGGGACGTCGAAGACCATCCGCTCGCTCGCACGCCTCGCCGGCGACAGCACGGACGGCATCGGCGAGCGCGACCGTACCGTCCTGACGCGGGAGGCGCTCGACGACTGGATCCCTCGGATCGCGCGCATCCCCGTCGACGCGCGCGACGCGCTCCCGGGCATCACCACGGACCGCGCCTACCAGGTCGTCGGCGGTGCGGTCGTGCTGTCCGAGACGATGCGTGCTCTCGGGGTGAGCGAGCTCGACGTGTCGCCGTGGGCCCTGCGAGAGGGTCTGATCCTGCGGTACCTCGACGGCCTCGAGTGACGGAACGTGATCAGCGACGACGAGTCCGGACGCGCGGTCGGGTGCGGTGCGGCGAGCGCTCGGCGTACCGTCGCACCGTGCCCGACGACGCCCCCTCCCCCGCGACCGAGCCCCCGTTCCGCCCCGCACCCCCGACCTACGGTGCCCCGCGCCACCTGGAGGACTTCGCCGTCGGGCAGGTCCTGACGACACCGGGCCGGACGATCACCGAGGCCGACGTGGTGTCGTTCGCGGCGTGGACGAACGACAACAACCAGGTCCACACGGACACGGAGTTCGCGGCGGGGACCCGGTTCGGGCAGCGGATCGTGCACGGCATGCTGGGCGCGTCCCTGTGCCTCGGGCTGATCGCCCGGACGGGACTCTTCGAGGGCACGGCGGTCGCGCTGCTGGGTATCGACGGGTGGCGGTTCACGGCGCCCGTGTTCATCGGGGACACCCTGACGTGCACGGTCGAGATCGTGGGGGCCCGCCCGACGAGCAAGGGCACGGCGGGGATCGTCGAGCGGCAGGTCACGCTCCGCAACCAGCGCGGCGAGACCGTCCAGGAGGGCCGGATGGACGTCATGGTGCTGCGCCGCCCCGCCGCCGAGTGAGGTGTCCGATCCCCGCCAGACGCGCGGGCACGGACCCCACGACGCTGGGGGCATGACCTCGACCGCAGCAGCCACCACCGCGCCGGCCCGCACCCCGACGCACACCGTGATCGACCCCGCGATCCTCTACTTCGGCACGCCCGTCGTGCTGCTGAGCACCGTCGACACCGACGGCCGCGTGAACCTCGCCCCGATGTCGTCGGTCTTCTGGTTGGGCAAGACCGCGGTCCTGGGGCTCGGCGCCCGCTCGCAGACCGCCCTCAACCTCACGGCGACGGGCGAGTGCGTCCTCAACCTGCCGTCGTCGGCGCAGGTGGACGCCGTCGACCGGATCGCCCTCACGACGGGTCGTGACCCCGTCTCCGCACGCAAGGCCGCGGCCGGGTACCGGCACGAGCCGGACAAGTTCGGCCGGGCGGGTCTCACCCCGGTCCCGTCCGACATCGTGCGCGCGCCCCGGGTCGCCGAGTGCCCCGTGAACCTGGAGGCCCGCCTCGTGCACCGGCACCCGCTCGAGCGCGACGAGCCCGACGCCGGATCGACCGTCGCGTTCGAGGTCCGGGTCGCGCGCGTGCACGTCCACGAGGAGATCCGCACGCCCGGCACGGCGCACCGTGTCGACCCGGACCGGTGGCGCCCGCTCGTGATGAGCTTCCAGCGCTTCTACGGTCTGGGCGGCGAGGTGCACCCGTCGCGCCTCGCCTCGATCGACGAGGAGTGGTATCGCTGAGCCCGACGACGCCGCCCGGGATCCGTCCGGGCGGCGTCACTCCTTGCCGTAGAGCGCGCGCAGCTCGTCCTTGGCCTGCTCGAGGACGTCGCGCTGCTTGGAGTCGAGGTCCTTCCCGGCGCGGTTGACGTAGAACGTCAGCATCGACATCGCGGACCGGTACGGCGAGCTCTTGCGGCGCCCGCTCGCCTCTGCCGAGTCGCGCAGCGAGCGCGCGATCCGCTTCGGGTCCTTCCACGTGAACACGCCGTCAACGAGGTCGAGCGCGTCGGAGTGCTCGGTGACGTCCTGGGACCAGCGTCCGTCGCCGTCCTTCTCGTGCTTCGACATCGTGGGTCTCCTCGGATCCGTACCGCTCTGCGGCTATCCTCAGGCTCGCGGACCACGAGCCCGTTCGCACCTCACGATCGGAGCCCCATGAACCTCGCGCTGTGGATCGTCGCCGGCCTTCTCGCGGCCGTCTACCTGGGCACGGGCATCACGAAGCTCTCCTACTCGCGCGAGCGCCTCCACGCCCAGATGCCGTGGGTCGACGACTTCTCCACGACGAGCGTCAAGCTCATCGGTGCCGCCGAGGTGCTGGGTGCGGTCGGGCTGATCGTCCCCGAGGCGACGGGGACGGCGGAGGTCCTGACGCCGATCGCCGCCGCGTGCCTCGCCGCGCTGCAGGCGGGTGCGATCTCGGTGCACGCGCGTCGGCACGAGACCGAGAACCTGGCGCTCAACGTCTTCCTGCTGCTCGCCGCCGTCTTCGTCGCGCTGGGGCGCGCGCTCGGCTGGGGCGTCTGACGGCGGACACTTCGTCTCGCGTACTGAGACGCCCCCCTGTCAACGGGCCAGCCCCCGCCGTACAGTGGGCCTCATGCCTGCCGCACTGGACACCAGCTCCCCGAAGATCAACGAGTACGCCCATCCTGAGCGTCTCGTCACCACCTCCTGGCTCGCCGAGCACCTCGACGACCCCGACCTCGTCGTCGTCGAGTCGGACGAGGACGTCTTGCTCTACGAGACGGGCCACATCCCCGGCGCCGTGAAGATCGACTGGCACACCGACCTCAACGACCCCGAGGTCCGCGAGTTCATCACGGGTGCCCAGTTCGCGGCTCTCCTGGGCTCCAAGGGCATCGGCCCGGACACGACGATCGTCATCTACGGGGACAAGAACAACTGGTGGGCCGCCTACGCCGCGTGGCTCTTCACCATCTACGGCCACGCCGACGTCCGTCTGCTCGACGGCGGCCGCAACCTCTGGGTCGCGGAGGGCCGCGCCCTCACGACCGACGTCCCCGCGCCCGAGGCTGTCGACTACCCCGCCACCGAGCGCGACGACGTCACGTACCGCGCGTTCAAGGAGGACGTCCTCGCGCACATCGGCCAGGGCCCCCTCGTCGACATCCGCTCCTTCCCGGAGTACACGGGCGAGCGCCTCCACATCCCGGACTACCCCGAGGAGGGCGTCCTGCGCGGCGGCCACATCCCGACGGCGCGCAACGTGCCGTGGGCCACGGCGGTCGCCGAGGACGGCACCTACAAGTCGCTCGAGGAGCTCCGGGGCATCTACCAGGCCGGCGGCCTGGGCCTGACCGAGGACGACGCGGTCATCACCTACTGCCGCATCGGCGAGCGCTCCAGCCACACGTGGTTCGCGCTGCACTTCCTCCTCGGCCTCGAGAACGTCCGCAACTACGACGGCTCGTGGACCGAGTGGGGCAACGCCGTGCGCGTGCCGATCGCCAAGGGCGAGGAACCGGGCGAGCTCGCCGCCTGACGCAGGACCCGCCCGACGGCGCCCCCTCCCCCGTGGAGGCGGGCGCCGTCGGCGCTCGTGAGACGACGCCCCACCCCGGCCCGCCCGGTGGAAGGATGGACCCGTGACCGACCCGACGCTCCCGCCCGTGCTCGCGGAGATCCGCGACGACTTCCTCGCGCTCGGCGAGCGCGACCGGCTGCAGCTCCTGCTGGAGTTCTCGCGCGAGCTCCCCGAGATCCCCGTCCGCTACCAGAGCGCCCCCGGGCTGCTCGAGCGCGTCGAGGAGTGCCAGTCGCCCGTCCGCGCGTTCGCGGAGATCGACGGCGAGCAGCGCGTCCACCTGTACGCGACCGCGCCCGCGGAAGCCCCGACGACGCGCGGGTTCGCGTCCATCCTCGCGCAGGGCCTCGACGGGCTCACCCCGCAGGAGGTCCTCGACGTGCCGGACGACTACCCGCTCAGCCTCGGCCTCACGAACGCCGTGAGCCCCCTGCGCCTCAACGGGATGTCCGGCATCCTCACGCGCGCGAAGCGGCAGGTGCGCGAGCAGCTCGCCGCCGCGTGACGCCGTCGGGCGGGCGTGGCCGACGGCGGCGCCCGGCTCAGCGGAAGAGCGCCTCGCCCACGTAGCTTCCCGACACAGGCGCAGGCGGCACCGCGAACACACCCGACCCGACGTGGGCGATGTACTCGTTGAGCCGGTCGACACGGCCCAGCTTGGTCTGGAGGGTCACGAACGCGGCCGGGTCGTTCATGTACGCGATGAACAGCAGCCCGGCGTTGATCTGGCCGTCCGCGTTCATGCCGTCCGTGAAGTTGTACGACCGGCGCAGGATCTTCAGGCCCCCGTTGTTCTCGTGCGCCGCGAGCGCGACGTGCGAGGTCGCGGGGATCGCCGGGTCACCGTCGGCGCCCTTCCGCGCGAAGTCCGGGACGTCGAGCTCGCGGGTCCCCGACAGCGGTGCGCCCTCCTGCTTGCTGCGGCCGAAGACGTTCTGCTGGTCGCCGATGTAGTCGGTGTCCCAGTTCTCGATGTGCATCTGGATCTTGCGCGCCACCTGGTAGGTGCCGCCCTTCATCCAGGCCTGGTCGACGCCGTCGTGCCACACGAAACGCTGGAAGTCGGCGTCGTCCTTGATGTTGCGGGTGCCGTCCTTGAAGCCCATGAGGTTGCGGGGCGTGGTCTGGCCCTTGCCCGCCGACGCCCGCCCGAAGCCCATCACGGTCCAGCGCACGACGGCGGTGCCCTGCGCCATGCGGGACAGGTCACGGATCGCGTGGTACGCGACCTGCGGGTCCTCCGCGCACGCCTGGAGGGACAGGTCGCCGCCGGTGAGCGACTTCTCGAGCTGGTCGCTCGGCAGCTGGGGCAGGTCGGCGAACTTGGCGGGCTTGTGCTCGGCGAGCCCGAAGCGGTGGTCGAACACGCCCGGGCCGAGGCCGATCGTCACCGTCAGGCCGTTCGGGCCGAGGTCGGCCGCCTCGCCCGTGTCGGTGGGGACGGCGTTCGCGTGGGACGGCTGCACCGCGCCCAGCGACTGGCCGCGCTGCAGCTCGGAGATCGCCGCCGACCACCGCGCGAGCAGCACCTGCAGGTCGGACGCGTCCGTCGTCGTGAGGTCGTACGACACGAAGATCGCGTGGTGCTGCTGCGGGGTCTGGATGCCCGCCTGGTGCACCTGGTCGTAGAACGCGTAGGCCGTCTCCGGGCTCTCCGACGCGGCCGCGCTCGCGGACCCGGAGCCGTCCGACCGCGCCCACGCCGTCCCGCCCGCACCCCCGAGCGCGCCGACGGCGAGACCCCCGAGCCCCGCGCCGAGGAAGGCGCGGCGCGAGAACCGGCCGGAGGCGGGCGCGCCCGGCGACGTGCCGGCGGCCGCCTCGGAGGCGGGCGCCGACACGTCGTCGGGGCGGGGCTCGGTCGTCACTGGGCGGTCGCGACCTTCTCGGCGATCTTCGACAGCGGCTGCTGCAGCGCCTGGATCGCCTGGGAGAGCTTCGCGGCGTCGGCCTTGCGCAGCTCGGGCGTCCACGTCTTGTAGCCGCCGAGCGCCGACGGGTCCTCGTAGTCCTTGAGCGTCGTCTTCACGTTCGCGAACTGCGTGGCGACCTGCTTGGTGAGGTCGGGGTCGATCTGCTCGAGGCCGGGCTCGAGGTTCGCGAACGCCTGCTCGGCACCCTCCACGTTGGCCGCGAAGTCCACGAGGTCGAGGTGGGAGTACTTCTCCTCCTCACCCTTGATCTTGTTGGCCTGGACCTCCTCGAGCAGCCCGGCCGCGCCGTTGGCGAGGTCCTCGGGCTTGTAGGAGAGGCCCTTCGCGAGCGAGGACAGCTGGTCGACGTTCTTCGTGAGCTCGGCCGCGAGCTTCTTCGTGCTGCCCGTGATCGCCTTCTTCTCGAACAGGTCGCGCTCGACGGCGTGGAAGCCGTGCCAGCCGACCGCGGGGTCGAGGTTCGACGCGCGCATGTCGATGAGGTAGTCGAGGTTGCCCTTGTTGTCCGTCGGGTCGCTGCCGGGCAGGACGAAGCCCTCTACGTCGGACTCGACCTTCTCGTAGAACGGCCGCGCGTCGGCGTACGCCTTCTGGGCGGCCTCGAGGTCACCGGAGTCGACGGCCGCCTGGAGCGCCTTGACGGCCGTCACCATGTCCGCGACCTGGCCGTCGACATAGGTCCCGTACGTCTTCGTGCCCTGCGCGAGGACGTCCTGGACGCCCCCCGTGGGCGTGGCGGCCTCGCCTGTCACCGTGAGGTCGGTGGTGTCGGTCTGGGCGCCCGGGCAGTAGACCTGGTACTTGCCGCCGCCGAGCGTCACCGTGAAGCTGACCGGCGCGAGGCCCGGGGCCAGGTTCTCCTTCTCGCCGACGATCCGGTCGCCCGAGAGGAGCTCGACCTCGGTGATGGCCGCCGAGTCCTTGTTGGTGACCGTGAACGTCACGGGGCCCGCGGGGACCGAGGACGTCGAGACCTGGCACGCGTCGCCGCCGCCGGCGGAGGTGAGCGTCACGTCGACGTGCGTCGCGCCGCCGCTCGCGCTGGGCGACGGGTCGGTGGTGTCGCCCGAGCTGCTGGAGCAGCCGGCCGCGACCAGCGCGATGGCTCCCGCGAGACCGGCGAGCCCGGCCGTGGCGCGGACCGTGCGCGTGCGGCGGGTGGGGTGGGACTGCATCGTTCGTGCTCCTACGTGTTCTGGACGCGAAGGGGGGCCGCGCCGGTGGCCTGGTCGGGCGAGACGGGGGCGGGGGCGGACGCCGAGCCGGGCTCGGTCTCCGCGGCGCGTGCGAGCGCGCGGCGCCTGCGCAGTCCGGCCGCGGCGAGGGCAGCGGCGGCGACGGCGAGGACGATCGGGAAGTAGGTGCGCCACAGGGCGCGCTCGTGCGCGTCGTGGTCGCGGTCGACGACGGCGGCGGCGGTCGCGGCCGTCACTGCCGGCGCGACCGTCCAGTCGGTCGTCCCGGCGGCGGCAGGCGCCACGGTCAGGGTCCGGCTCGCGGCCAGCCCGCCGCCGCTGACGGTCAGCACGGTCCTGGTGGTCTGGCCGGCGCCGAGCAGCACGTGGCCGGCAGTCTCGACGACGTCGACCGTGCTCGACTGGCGCCACACCGCCGTGAAGGGACCGGGTGCGGCCTGCGGGTCGATGCCGACCGGGAGGCGACCGCCGCCGTACTCGACGAGCCGGTTCAGGCTCAGAGTCGACGGGAGGTCGGTGGTGGGCAGCTGCTCCGTGACCTGCGCGCGTCGCGCCGCGACGCCGTCGACCGTCGTCGCGGTGAACCGGGCGCCCTCCAGCGAGGTGGTGCTGAGGATCCGGCCGTGGGTGTCCGTGACGCCAACGCCGCGCGGGTCGTTGCTGGTCGCCACCCGGCCGACCGGCGTCGGGTCGTCCGCGGAGGCGACGACGGCCAGCGGCCGGCTCGGGTACGGCGCGACGCTGGGGACGAAGAACGCCAGGCCGAGCGCGAGCGCGGCGAGCCCGGCCGCGAGGCCGAGCTCGAGCCGCATCGCCGCTCGGCCCTGCAGCCGGCGCTTGGCCGGCCACAGGACGAGCGCGAGCATCGGCAGGAGGTAGAGGAACCACGCCAGGACCTCGACGACGCGCGGGTCCGTCGGGATGCCGAGCACCCCGGTGAGCAGCGCAGCCCGGATCGATCCCGCGGGCGCGAGCCAGGTCAGGTCGACCGTGCGGCCCTGGCCGATCGTCAGCCAGCCGGCCTCGTGCGCCGTGCGCAGCGTGGTGACGACGAGCCCGGCCGCGACGAAGACGAGGAAGACGCCCGTGACCTGGAAGAACTTGCCGATGTTGAAGCGGATGCCCCCGTGGTAGAGGCCGGCACCGAGGCCCACCGCGACCAGGATCCCGAGCACCGCCCCGACGACGGCGGCCGTCACGCTGGTCGACGCCTGGAAGGTCGCGAGCAGGAAGACGGAGGTCTCGAAGCCCTCCTTGACGATCGCGAGGAACGCCATGCCGGCCATCGCCCACGCGGCGCCGTCACGCAGCGCGTCACCGGCGTGGGCCTCGAGCTCCTTCTTGAGGCCTCGGGCGTGCGCGCCCATCCAGACGATCATGCTCGTCACGAAGACGACCGCGACGGCCGAGATGACCGCCTCCATGCCTTCCTGCGCGCGCTGCGGGAGGCTCGTCGAGACGACCTCGAGCGTGACGCCGACGGCGATCGAGAGCAGCACCGCCGCGACCACGCCGACCCACATGGGCCGCATCGACGCGCCGTTGCGCTTGAGGAACGCGGCGAGGATGCCGACGACGAGCGCGGCTTCCAGGCCTTCGCGCAGGCCGATGACGAACGTTGCGAGCACGGGGACCCCGGGGGCTGGCGGACGGTGAGGTGACGGCCGGGGCACGAGCCGGGGTCGCGGTGGTAAGCGTAGCCTCACCTCCCTGCCTTTTAGCAACACCCTCATGCCGAAAATGAGACGTGAGACCCATCACGTGCGCGCACGTCCGCTGTGCCGTCGTCGGCCGGCCCCGCCGAACGAGATCAGCGCACGACCCGCGCGCCCCCGCCCCCGACGAGCCGCTTCACCTCGGCGAGCGTCGCCATGGACGTGTCGCCCGGGGTCGTCATGGCGAGGGCGCCGTGCGCAGCCCCGTACTCGACGGCGTCCGCGACGGAGCCGAGCTCCATGAGCGCGTACGCGAGGCCGGAGGCGAACGAGTCGCCGCCGCCGACGCGGTCGAGGATCTCGAGGTCAGGTCGGTGCGTGGCCTCGGCGAACCCTTCGCGCCGGGACCAGGCGATGGCACCCCAGTCGTTGCGGGTGGCGCTGCGGACCCCGCGGAGGGTCGTGGCGATGACCTGGAAGCTGGGGAAGGCTTCAGCGGCGCGTCCGATCATGGCCCGGAAGGCGGCGGTGTCGAGGTCGGTCAGATTCTCGTCGACGCCCTCGACCTCGAGGCCGAGCGAGGCGGTGAAGTCCTCCTCGTTGCCGATCATGACGTCCACGTGCCGGGCGAGTCGGGTGTTGACCTCCTGCGCGCGGGCGGGTCCGCCGATCCCGGCCCAGAGGGACGGGCGGTAGTTGAGGTCGTAGGAGACGATCGTCCCGTGCCGGCGCGCGGCGGCCATGGCGGCCTCGGCGACGTCGGCCGTGGACTCCGACAGCGCGGCGAAGATGCCCCCGGTGTGGAACCAGCGCACGCCCTGGGAGAAGAGGCCGTCCCAGTCCACGTCGTCGGGCTGCATCGCGGCGACGGCGGTGTGGCCGCGGTCGGAGACGCCGACGGCGCCGCGGACCCCGTAGCCGCGCTCGGTGAAGTTGAGGCCGTTGCGGACCGTGCGGCCGATGCCGTCGTAGGGCAGCCACCTGACCCAGGAGGTGTCGAGGCCGCCGGTGAGCATCAGGTCCTCGACGAGGCGCCCGACCTCGTTGTCGGCGAGCGCGGTGACGACGGCGCCGCGGAGCCCGAAGCAGCGGCGCAGGCCGCGTGCGACGTTGTACTCGCCGCCGCCCTCCCAGACGTCGAAGCGGCGGGCGGTGCGCACGCGGCGCTCGCCGGGGTCGAGGCGCAGCATGACCTCGCCGAGGGCGACGACGTCGTAGCGGCAGTCGGCGGCGGGGCGGACGTCGAGGGCGCTCATCGGTTCTCTCCGGTGGTCTGGGCGAGGGTGACGGCCTCGGCGGTGCGGCGGGTGATCTCGGCCCAGTCGCCGGCAGCGATCAGGGACTTGTCGACCATCCAGGACCCGCCGACGGCGAGGACCGAGCGCTGGGCGAGGTACTCGGGGGCGCTGGCGGCGGAGATCCCGCCGGTGGGCACGAAGCGGAGGTCGGGGAACGGGGCGGCGAGGGCCTTGACGGCGGCGACGCCCCCGATGACGCCCGCGGGGAAGAGCTTGACGACGTCGAGCCCGAGGTCGAGCGCGGCGATGATGTCGCTGGGCGTGGCGACGCCGGGGACGATCGGGACGCCGTGCTCGTGGGCCCGCTCGACGACGGCCCGCGAGAGGCCGGGCGAGACGAGGAACCGCGCGCCGGCGGCGACGGCGGCGTCGACCTGCTTGACGTTGACCACGGTCCCGGCGCCGACGAGGACGTCGGGGAGCTGGTCCGCGACGGCGGCGACGGCGTCGCGCGCCCCGGCGGTGCGGAACGTGATCTCGGCGACGGGGAGCCCGCCGGCGACGAGCGCCCGGGTGACGGCGACGCCGTCGTCGGGGCCGTCGACGACGACCACGGGTACGACGCGCGTGATGCCGATGGCGTCGAGCACGAAGTCGCGGGCGGCGGACAGGTGGTCGGGGACCGGCGGCGCGCCGGGGGTGATGGTCATGGACGGCTCCGTCTCGACGTCGTGGTAGCGTTTCGTGATAGTGAACGCGCGTTCCGCGTTGCGAATCGCACCCTACACCGGAGGCCACGTGGAAGCCCAGGACAGCCCGCTACCCGCCGTCGACAAGGCGCTGCGGGCGCTCGAGGTCCTCTCCGACGCCGGTCCCGCCGGGCTCCAGCTCGGCGCACTCGCCGAGACGCTCGGCCTGCACAAGCCGTCGGTCCACCGCACGCTCGCGGCCCTCGCGCACCGCGGCTACGTGGACCGCACGGGAGACGGGGCGTACCGCCTCGGCGCCGCCGCGCTCGCGCTCGGCGCCACCTGGGCCCCCGCCGAGCACCTGCCCGCACTCGTCCACCCGGC
Organism: Luteimicrobium xylanilyticum; assembly: GCF_009429125.1. Classification (GTDB taxonomy): domain Bacteria; phylum Actinomycetota; class Actinomycetes; order Actinomycetales; family Cellulomonadaceae; genus Luteimicrobium; species Luteimicrobium xylanilyticum. The sequence continues at coordinate 1,208,836 of NZ_CP045529.1, read as the reverse complement.
GCTCGTCGCGCTCTGCGAGGCCAGCGACGAGCTCGTCCACCTCGGCGTCCTCGTCGGCGCCGACGTGCTCTACCTCGACAAGGTCGAACCCGAGCGGCCGGTGCGCGTGTGGTCGGCCGTCGGGCGCCGCAGGCCCGCGGCCCGCACGGCGCTCGGACGCGCCCTGCTCGCTCTCGGCCCCAGCTCCGTGCCCGACGCCTCCCCCGCCGACGCCGCCGCGATCGCCCGGGCGCGGGAGGCGGGCTACGCCGTCGAGCGCGAGGAGAACGAGCCCGGCATCGCGTGCGTAGGGCTCGCGCTCGTGCGCGCGGGCGCCCCCGTGGGAGCACTGAGCGTCACCGTGCCGGCGGAGCGGATGAGCGCCGAGCGCCCGGCCGAGCTCGCCGGGCTCGCGCGCGCCGTCGTGCCGCCGCTGCTGCCCCCGGGGCTCGCGCTCGCCGGCACCCCCTGAGCCCACGGCTCCCCCGCCCGCGCTGCCGGACCCGCCGCACGTAGGTCACAATGGGCGCGTGACGGTGCTCCTCGCGTACAACCTGACCCCCCAAGGCGACGCCGCCCTGCGCGTCGCGGTCGACGAGGCCCAGCGCCGCGGCACCACCCTCACCCTCCTGACCCTGAGCGTGCCCGGGGCCGACCGGTCGGACGGCGTCGACCCCGACGACGAGCTCGCCCACGCGCGCGAGCAGCTCCCCGACGGCCTCGCCGACGCCCCCGTGCTGCACCGCGACCCCGACGTGCTGCCGGCTGAGTCGATCCTCGACGCCGTCGACCAGGTCTCTCCCGAGGTCGTCGTGCTGGGCGCCCGCAAGCGGCCGGACGTAGGCACGTTCCTGCTCGGCACCACGACCCAGCGCGTCCTGCTCGACGCGCCCGTCCCGGTCCTGGTGGTCAAGGGCCCGCGCTAGCCGCGCACGGGCGTCAGGCGCCCACGACCTCGATCGTGTTGGCCCACGGGTCCTCGAACCGCAGGGCCGCGCCGTCGTGGCGGCTGGCGATCCCGGCGTGCCGGAGCCGGTCCGCGAGCGCCGTGACGGCGTCGTCGGACGGGAGCCGGACGGCCACGGTGCCCAGGCCGAGCGTGGACGCGCGCGGCCCGGCGCCGCGCGACTGCCACGTGTTGGCGGCGAGGTGGTGGTGGTACCCGCCTGCGGAGACGAACAGCGCCCCGGGGACGCGTGCGGTCTCCTCGAAACCCAGCGTCCCGACGTAGAAGCCGCGGGCGGCGTCGACATCGCCGACCTTGAGGTGCACGTGTCCCACGGCAGCACCGGCGGCGGCGGACGCCCGAGCACCGGCGACGGACTCGGCATCACGCGGGAGGTGGCGGGCGAGGAACTCGTTCGGGTCGAGGTAGAGCGTGTCCATCCGGACCTCACGACGGCCGTCGGCCTGCTGGTCCCAGGACCACCGGTCGCGAGGGCGGTCGTGGTAGAGCTCGACGCCGTTGCCCTCGGGGTCGGTGAAGTAGAACGCCTCGGAGACGAGGTGGTCGGCCGAGCCGATGAACGTGCCGGGAGCGGTCCGCGCGGCGGAGGCGAGAGCGTGCGCGAGCGCCGGGGCGTCGTCGAACAGGACGGCCGTGTGGAACAGACCGGCCTCGCCGCGGCGGGCGAGGGGCAGCTCGGGCTCGCGGCGCAGCACGACGACGGGCACGCCGCCGCGTCCGAGGACGACGGTCTCGCGCCGGGCTGCGCCGGTGCCGCCCGCTCCCAGCGCCTCGGGCGAAGCGAGCTCGTCGGGGACGGCGCCGTCGTCGAGCACGTCGAGGGACAGCGCGTCGCGGTAGTAGCGGGTCATGAGGTCGAGGTCTCGGACGAGCAGCGTGACCGCGGCCATGGACGTGGCAGCGGGCAGCAGGTCGGCCGGGGTGGGCGTGGCAGGCACGGTTCCTCCAGGAGGTTAGTTGTCTCTACAACCTTCTGTGCGGTTCCCGCATTCCCGGGCGGCGCCGTGCGACGATCCGCGCATGGACCCTCGTGAGCCCACGGCGCCCCGTCGCCGCGTGAGCATCCCGATCGTCGTCGCCCTCGCCGTGCTGGCGGCGGTGATCGCGGTGCCCGTGCTCGTCGCAGCCGCGCTCCGCCCGGTGGACGGCGACCGGCTCGCGCGCCGCCTCGCGGACCGCGTGGTCGTGGGCATCGCCGACGGCGTCGCGACCGACGGCCGGGCGGCCGACGCCGAACGGCTCGCGCAGGAGGCCACGACCGCGCCTCGCCTTCCCGACGACGTCCCCGATGCGACCTACGAGGTCACGCCGCTCGCGTGGTCCGGGCGGACCGACGACGCCGACGGGGCGCGCGTCGACCTCACGGTCGCCGTGGACGTGCCCGGCACGTCGGCCGCAGCGGTCTTCGGAAAGAGCCGGTCCGCGGGCTCGACCCGTGCGTGCTGACGGCTCGCCGTGCGCGCCGGCCAGGACGTCGCGGACCATCAGCGGATCGGCTGCCCGGACGGGACACCCACGGCCACGCCGTCCCCCACGCCGCTGCCGACCTTCCCCGCCGCCGCGGAGGCGGACGTGCGGGCGGCCCTCGAGACGCTGCCGGCCGAGGCGAGCGGGCCGGCCGCGCAGCAGGTGCTCGCCGCGCGGTTCCCGCCGCCCGTGACGGTGCGCGTCGAGCGGTCGGGCGACGAGCTCGTCGCGGCGGTCGGCCTGGCGGCGACGCGGGACTGCGTCGTCGGGGTGCGGGCGGACGACGGCGTCGTCCGGACGTTCACCGGATTCGACCGGGCGCTCCTCGCGCCGGGCGAGGTGGGCTGCGCCCCGAGCCTGTACCTGGCGCCCGTCACGACCCACTGAGGACGGCGTCGGAGAAGCCCCCGACGAGGTCCGCCGATGGTGACGTCGTCGCCTCGGCCTCGTGACGCGCGACGCCGGTCGCCGAGACGGGCGGATCTGTTCTTCCGCCCGGGCTCTGAAGAACGGATTCCCCCGTCTCGGCGCGTTCGCACCGCGACACCGAACGCGCGCTCAGGCCGACGGCGACACCCACGGGCGCGGCGGCAGCGCGGCGGGCAGCGCCTCGACGCCCGGCGAGCACAGCGACGACCGCTCGCCGAAGAACCGGAGCACCGCCGTCCCCAGGAGCGCGGCGACGAGCGAGCCCGCGAGGATCCCCACCTTCGCCTCAGCCTTCGTGGCCTCGTCCGTGAACGCGATGTCCGTCACGAACAGCGAGATCGTGAAGCCGATCCCGCACAGGATCGCCCCGCCCAGCAGGTGCCCGTAACGCACCCGGCCCGGCAGCACCCCGACCCCGGTGCGCAGCGCCACGAACGACGCCCCGAACACACCCACGAGGTTCCCCGCGACGAGGGCGATCGCGATGCCGACCGCCACCCGCGAGTGCACGGCGTTCTGGAGCGCCTCGAAGTCGAGCCGCACACCCGCGTTGGCGAGCGCGAAGATCGGGACGATGACGAAGCCGGACCACGGGTGCAGGACGCGCTGCAGCCGCTCGTTGACGGGGACCGCGGCGCGCCCCGCGAGCTCGGCCTGGTGCTCGCGCTCCGCCGTCGACTCCAGCTCGAACAGACGCACGAACCGCGCGACGTCCTGCACCTGGCGGCGGCGCGGGGCCGCCGTCGGGACCAGCAGGCCGAGGACGACGCCCGCGAGCGTCGGCTCGACGCCCGACGCGTGCACCGCGAACCACAGCGCGATCCCCGCCGCGACGTACGGGAGGAGCTGCCACACGCCGAGCCACCGCATGACCAGCACGACGACGGCGATGGCCGCCGCGACGAGCAGCGGCACCACGTGCACCGACGGCGTGTAGACGAGCGCCATCACCGTGATCGCGCCGATGTCGTCGACGACCGCCAGCGTCAGCAGGAACAGGCGGAGCTGGTCCGGGCAGCGCGGGCCGAACAGGGCGAGGATCCCGATGAGGAACGCGGTGTCCGTCGACATCACGGCACCCCAGCCGTGCACGTCGCCCGAGCCGTGCGTGAAAGCGACGTACACCAGCGCGGGGACCGCGAGGCCCGCGAGCGCCCCGAGCGCCGGCACCGCGACCGTCCTGCGGTCGCGCAGCTCGCCCGTCGAGACCTCGCGCGCGATCTCGAGCGCGATGACCAGGAAGAACACGACCATGAGGCCGTCGTTGACCCACTCGCCGACCGTGAGGTCGAGACGCGCGTCTCCGATGTGCGCCCCGGCCTCGGTGGACCAGAACGACCGGTAGCCCGACGGCCACACGTTCGCCCAGACGAGGGCCGCGACGGTCGCGGCGAGCAGGAGCGCCGCGCCGCCCGCCTCGGTCGCCAGGAAGCGGCGCAGGCTCGGCGCGACGGGCCGGATCTGCACGCGCAGCGGCGGCCCCGGCCGGGGCGGGGTGAGCGAGAGCGCGAGCGGCTCGGACATGCGGTGCGTACCTCCGGGACTTGTCAGAACGTGGCGGGGGCAGGGTGCGGTGAGCGTCTGACAGGCCGCGAGCGCCCGCTCAGCGCGCGACGGCCTTGGTGAGCTTGAGCGCCTCGACGGCCGCGCGCAGCCGGTCCCGCGTGACCCGGCCCTCGAACCGCACGCCGTTGACGAACAGCGTCGGGGTCCCGGCCACCTGGTGCGCGAGCCCGTCCGCGTAGTCGGCCTCGACCACGTCCCCGAACTCCTGGGCGGACTCCCCGACGACGCACGCGTCACCCACCCCGACCTCGCGCGCGACGGCGACGAGGCCGGCGTCGGACAGGTCGTCCTGGTGGGCGAACAGGGCGTCGTGCATCTCCCAGAACCTGCCCTGGGAGCCCGCCGCCTCGGATGCCAGCGCCGCCGTGAGCGCGTACGGGTGGACCTCGAAGAGCGGGAAGTGGCGCCACACGAGCCGGACGTGCCCGTTCGACGACGCGACGAGCTCGTCGAGGACGGGCGCGGCGTCGAGGCAGTACGGACACTGGAAGTCCCCGAACTCGACGATCGTGACGGGGGCGTCGGGGTTGCCCCGGACGTGCGGCGAGGCGGGGACGAGAGCGTCGCGGTGACCCATGCGCCCATCTTCCGCCCTCACGCGCCCCGCGCACACCCGTGTTCGCCCACGGCGCGTGCCCACGATCCGGCCGCGGGCACGCGTGGTACGGACAGGTGGGTACCCTCGGACCCGTGATGTCGAACGACGTAGAACGCGGACATGCCCGGGACGAGATGCCCGAACCGCTGCGCGCGGACGTCCGGCTGCTGGGCGAGATGCTCGGCACCGTGCTCCGGGAGTGGGGCGGCCAGGACCTCCTGGACGACGTCGAGCGCCTCCGTGCGCTGACCATCCAGGCAGCGTCGGAGAACGGCACGTCGACCTCGATCGAGGAGGCCGAGGAGCTCATCGCGACCTTCTCGCCGCAGCGCGCCGAGGACGTGGCGAAGGCGTTCACCGCCTACTTCCACCTCGTGAACCTCGCGGAGGAGAACCACCGCGTGCGGGTGCTGCGCCAGCGCGAGGCGGGACTGTCCCCGACGGAGGCCCGCGCCGAGGACTCGCTCCCGGCCGCGTACGCCCAGCTCGTGAGCGAGGTCGGTCCCGGGGAGGCGGCCCGTCGCCTCAAGGCGCTCGAGTTCCGCCCCGTCCTCACGGCCCACCCCACCGAGGCCCGACGACGCGCGGTCGCCGCCTGCATCCGTCGCATCACCGTGCTCATGGAGCGGCGCGAGCTCGAGCAGCTCGGCGGGGTCGCGCTCGCCGACAACACGCGCCGCCTGCTGTCCGAGGTCGACGAGCTGTGGCGCACCGCGCCGCTCCGCACGAGCAAGCCGTCGCCGCTCGACGAGGTGCGGACCGCGATGGGCGTGTTCGACCAGACCCTCTTCACCGCGTTCCCGCAGGTGTACCGCCGCCTCGACGGCTGGGTGAACGGCGACCGCGCGGGCGCCGAGGCGCCTGCCGTCGAGCCGTTCGTCAAGCTCGGGTCGTGGATCGGCGCCGACCGCGACGGCAACCCCAACGTCACCGCGGACATCACGCGCGAGGCCGCGGCGATCGCGAACGAGCACGTCCTGCACGCGTATCAGAACGTCGCGGTGCGCATCGGGCGCGCGACCACGGTCGACGCCGAGACGACGCCGCCGTCGGACGCGCTCGTCGCCCAGCTCGCCGGCTTCCGCGAGCTCGACCCGGCCATGGCCGACGAGGTCGAGGCCCGCTCCCCCGACGAGCCCCACCGCCAGGCGATCCTCGTGGTCGCGCGGCGCCTCGCCGCGACGCTCGCCGACGAGGCCCCGCTCGCCTACTCCACCGCGGACGAGCTGCTCGCCGAGCTCGTCACCGTGCAGGAGTCGCTCGTGGCCGCGGGCGCGAACCGGGTGGCGTACGGCGACCTGCAGGACTTCGTCTGGCAGGTCCGCACGTTCGGCTTCCACCTCGCGGAGCTCGAGGTGCGCCAGCACTCGCAGGTGCACCGCGAGACGCTCGCCGAGATCGAGCAGGTCCTGGCCGACGGCGGCCGCACCCCCGAGGGCGGCGTCGACGAGTCGCTCCTGAGCGACCGCAGCCGCGAGGTGCTGTCCGTCTTCCGCGCGATCGTGGACGTCCAGGCGCGGTACGGCCTGATGGCCAGCCGCCGCTACATCGTGTCGTTCACGCAGAGCTCCGAGGACCTCGCGAACGTGTACACGCTCGCGGAGCACGCCGTCGGACCGGACGGCACGCCCCCCGTGATCGACGTGATCCCGCTGTTCGAGACGTTCGCGGACCTCGAGGCGAGCCCGCGCATCCTCGGCGAGATCATCGGCGACCCGCGCGTCGAGAGGCGCCTCGCGCAGACGGACCGCCGCATGGAGGTCATGCTCGCGTACTCGGACTCGTCGAAGGACGTCGGCCCGGTCTCCGCGACCCTCGAGCTGTACACCGCGCAGAGCCGGATCGTGGCGTGGGCCGAGGAGAACCACATCGAGCTCACGCTGTTCCACGGCCGTGGCGGCGCCGTCGGGCGTGGCGGCGGCCCCGCGAACCGCGCCGTCCTGGCCCAGCCCCCGGGCTCGGTCGAGGGCCGGTTCAAGCTCACCGAGCAGGGCGAGGTCATCGCGGCCCGCTACGGGAACCCGGTGATCGCGGTCCGGCACATCGAGCAGGTCGCCGCGGCGACCCTGCTGCACGACGCGCCGTCGATCGAGCAGCGCAACGCGAGCGCGGCGGAGCGGTTCGCGGACCTCGCGCGGGATCTCGACACGGTGTCCCGGGCCCGGTTCTTCGAGCTCGTGAAGTCCGACGGCTTCCCGCAGTGGTTCGCGCACGTCACACCCCAGGAGGAGGTCGGGCTCCTGCCGCTCGGCTCCCGCCCCGCCAAGCGCGGCCTCTCGGTCAACTCGCTCGACGACCTCCGCGCCATCCCGTGGGTGTTCGCGTGGACGCAGGCCCGCATCAACCTCACCGCGTGGTTCGGCCTCGGCAGCGCGCTCGCGGGCGTCGGCGACCTGGAGCTCCTGCGCACCGCGTACCGCGAGTGGCCGCTGTTCGCGACGATGATCGACAACATCGAGATGTCGCTCGCGAAGACGGACACGCGGATCGCGCGCCGCTACCTGGCGCTGGGCGACAGGCAGGATCTGGCCGACCTGGTCATGCAAGAGCTCGAGCTCACCAAGGAGTGGGTCCTCAAGGTCACCGACAAGGACCGCGTGCTCGCGAACCTGCGCGTGCTCGGGCGTGCCGTCCAGCTCCGCAGCCCGTACGTCGACGCGCTCTCGCTGCTCCAGCTCCGGGCGCTGCGCGCCCTGCGGGCCGGCGACCTGCCGCAGGACGAGGTCGCGGCCCAGCAGCGGCTGCTCCTCCTCACGCTGAACGGCGTGGCCGCGGGCGTCCAGAACACCGGCTGACCGGGCGACCGGGGCGCCCGCCCCGAGCCGACCGACGACGGCGCCGCACTCCCGCGAAGGGGTGCGGCGCCGTCGTCGTCCCCTCACGAAGTAGTACGGCCGCCGTACTACCTCGCGAGGTATACCGGCGGCCGTACTACCTCGCGGGGTGGGCGATCAGACCAGCTCGACCTGACGTTCGTCGCCGTCCTCGAACGCGATGTGCTCGACGGGCAGCGCGCCTCCGTCGACGAGGGCTCGCCACCACTCGATGTTCACGGCGTCGCGCCGGTACGCGGACCCCGGCACCTGGCTCATCCGGTCGGCGTGCGACGCGATCGCGGTCCGGTACTCCTGGGCGGGCGCGTGCGGCGCCTCGAGCCCGGCGAGCACGCGCCGCCAGTGCCGCCGACCGAGCCGGAACCGTGCGTGCCGGTGGAGCGCGCTGAACACGTTGAGCGTCCCGAACAGCGGCCCGGGTCCGGGGTGGCTGAGGAACCGCGCCTCGGGCTCGACCTGGGCCTCCACCCGGTCGGGGTCGACGACGAGCCCGGCGTCCCCCGCCTCGTCGAGCATCCAGCGCAGCGCGACGTCGGACAGCCCCCGGTGCGCGGACCCTCCCCCGACCTCGCTGTGCGAGCCGGGGAACCAGACCTGCTTGACGCGCCCCGGCGGCTCGTCGACGGGAACCTCCCACAGGCTGGGCTCGAACTTGATCCGCCGGTCGTCGATCGACAGCGCCTGCCGCGCGCACCGCACCGACGGCGACAGCGTCACGTCGTGGAACTTCGCCTTGCGCAGGAACGGCAGCGGCACGCCGAGCGCGCCCACGGTGTCGAAGACGCCGAGGAACGTGATGGGCGTGCTGTCGTAGCAGCTCGCGGCCTTGAACGCGACACGCCGCGCCTTGCCGTCCGGCCCGTAGTCGCGGTACGCCTGCTCGGCCTTCGCGAGCCCGTCGCGCAGCAGCGACTCGGGCCGCAGCAGCCCGACGGACGCGATCATCCCCGCGACCGACCGCGCCGTGTACGCGCCGCGCGAGAACCCGAACACGAAGATCTCGTCGCCCGGGTCGTAGTTCATGGCGACGACGCGGTAGCCCTCGACGACGTTCGTCGTGATCCCGTAGCCCCACGCCCCGCCGAGGATCTTGTCCGCGAGATAGCCCCGGGCGCCAACCCCGCCGATGTAGAAGACCATCTGCTGCACGCCGTCGACGGGCTTGTCCGTGCGGATCGACCGCGCGATCTTCTCGATGTTGGACACGCTCGGGTTCACCGGCGAGCCCCACGTGCCGTCGCAGCACACCACGAGCCGTTTCATCGCGTCCTCCTCGACCCGACCGCCCCATCCACGATGGTGCCTCGTCGGGACGGAGGGCGGGAGGGCGCACCGTGATACGCCCTCGTCGCTCAGCCGACGACGACGTCCTCCCGGCTCTCCCCCGGCGTCACCTCGAGCGTCGCGTGCGCGGGGGTCCGGGTGCCGGTCTCCTCGGGGGCGACACCGGCGGACACCGCGTACCGTCCGGCGAAGCCGCGCACCACGACCGCGCCGTCGTCGTCGGTGCGCACCGTCGTCGGGGGCACCCACCACTGCCCGCGGACGAGGCCGCGGAGCGCGTCGTAGGCGGGCTTCGGCGTGCCGTCGCGACGCACCAACCCGGACGGCGCGCCGAGCCACGCCGTCGCGTCGGTCATCCCCCAGTAGGTGAGGGACTCGACCGCCGGGTGGGCGAAGGCCGTCTCGTAGTGGGCCACGACCTCCTCGGCCTGACGTGCCTCGCCCTCGGGCGTGGAGGGCCAGTCGTCGACCTGGTAGTCGTTGAGGTCGACGATCTCGGGCGGCATGAGCGCACCGGACACGAGCGACGTCTCGGTGAGCTGCAGCGGGAGCCCGAAGCGCGCGAACCGGTCGAGGATGTCCTGGATCGCGTCGGCGCCGCGGAAGCCCTGGTGCATGTGGGTCTGCAGCCCGAGCGCGTCGATCCGGACACCCGCCTCGAGGCAGTCCTCGACGAGGCGCTCGTAGTCGGCCGACAGGTCGAAGTCGTTGAGGACGAGCCGCGCGTCGGGGTTCGCGTCGCGAGCGGTGTCGAACGCGAGCTCCACCATCCCGACGCGGCCGCGGCGCTGCGCGAGCCGTGTGACCGCGTTGTCCTCCTGGGTGAAGGCCGGGAGGATCACGACCTCGTTGATGGCGTCCCACAGGTCGACGAGCCCCGCGAACCGCGTGACGTCACGCGTGATCCGGCGGCGGATCGCGTCCTCGACCTCGGCGTCGGGCCGGCCGAGCAGCCACCGCGGCGCGAGCGTGTGCCAGACGAGCGGGTGGCCCTTGACGGTCACCCCGCGCTCGACGAACCAGCGTGCCGCGCGCAGCATCCGGTCGGTGTCGGGCTCGCCCTCGACGGGCTCGAACCGCGCCCAGTAGAAGGGCAGGGTCGCGGTGTCGAAGAGCCCGAGCCACTGGGCGACGACGGTCGCGGCGGCGCTCTCGTCCGCCGGACCGGCGGCGTCGAGTTCGCCGCCCACGCCCGCGAGGTGCATGAGGTCGGCACCCGTGCAGCCGAAGCCGAACGCGTGCGCCTCCTGCGCGACGGTCACGAGCTCGCCCGGGCGGGGACGCCCCTCCGGGTCGAGGACGCGTACGCGCGTCGTCCCGACCCGGTGGGCGAACCGTGCGTCGGACGCGCCCTCGGCCTCGACCGACGTCACCGGACCTCCGCCGTCGTCCAGCGGGGCGAGCTCACGTCGATGCGGTGCACGTCGCCCACGAGGCGGGTGCGCGCCTGCACGTCGCGCTCGGCGCTCGTGCCGACCCACACGTCGAGCTCGCCGGGCTCGACGACCCGTTCGAGGTCGCGGCCCGCGAAGGCGAGCCGGGTCGTCGGGACGCGCAGCTCGACGACCGCCGACTCGCCCGCCTCCAGGTGCACGCGCCGGTACCCGAGGAGCTGGGCGACCGGTCGCGTCACGGAGGCGACGAGGTCGCGCCCGTAGAGCTGCACGACGTCGTCACCGGCCCGGTCGCCCGTGTTGGTGACGCGGACGCGTACGTCGAGGACGCCGTCGGTGGGCGTCTCGGCGTCGACCTCGAGGTCGGTGCGGGCGAACGTCGTGTACGACAGGCCGAACCCGAACGGGGCGGCCGACGTGGTCGCCAGGTTGCTGACCTCGTCGCCCTCGCCCAGGGCCGGGTGCAGGTACGAGTACGGCTGGGCACCGGCGGACCGCGGCAGGCTCACGGGCATCCGGCCGGACGGGTTGACGTCGCCCGTGAGCACGCGTGCGACGGCGGCGCCGCCCTCCTCCCCGGGGAAGAACGTCTGCACGACGGCGGCGCAGCGCTCGAGCGCCCAGCCCACCGCGTACGGGCGCCCGGTCAGCAGCACGAGGACGACGGGCGTCCCCGTGGCGAGGACCTCCTCGACGAGCGCCCGCTGGACCCCTGGGAGCTCGAGGTCGTCGGTGTCGCAGCCCTCGCCCGACGTGCCGCGGCCGAACAGCCCGGCCTGGTCGCCGACGACGAGGACCGCCACCTCGGCGTCGCGCGCGGCCGCGACGGCCTCCGCGAACCCCGAGCGGTCGTCGTCGTCGACCCGGCAGCCCGCGGCGACGACGAGCTCAGTCCCGCCGAGCCGGTCGCGCAGCGCCTCGAGGACCGTGGGCGCCGCGATGAGCGGGTCCGTCCCGGGGTGCTGCGGCAGCACGTGGTTGACGAACGAGTAGCAGCCGAACAGCGCCTCGGCGCGGTCGGCGTTGGGCCCGACGACGGCGACGCGCGTCGGCACGGTCCGTCCTGGACCGGTCAGCGGGAGGACGCCGTCGTTCGCGAGCAGGACGACGGACTCCTCGGCGAGGCGCAGCGCGAGCGCGCGGTGCTCGGGCGGGTCGAGGTCGATGGGCGCCGCGCCGTCCGAGCCGTCGAGGGCCCCGGCGAACGCGTCGTCGAGCAGCCCCAGCTCCTCCTTCTGCCGCAGCACCCGCAGGACGGCGACGTCGACGAGCTCGGCGGGGACCCGGCCGGCGCGCACCTGCGCGGCGAGCGGCCCGACGTACGCGTCCCCGGTCGGGAGCTCGACGTCGACGCCCGCCTCGAGCGCGAGCCGCGCCGCGTCCCCGAGCGAGTCGGCGACGTGGTGCAGGTGGTGCAGGAACGCCACGCCGTAGTAGTCGGCGACGACCGTGCCGTCGAAGCCCCACCGGTCACGGAGGAGCTCCGTGAGCAGGCTGCGGTCGGAGGCCACGGGCACGCCGTCGATCTCGGTGTAGGCCTGCATGACGGACCGGACGCCGCCGTCGAGCACCGCCATCTCGAAGGGCGGCAGGAGCACGTCGGCGAGCTCGCGCGGGCCGACGTGCACGGGCGCGAAGTTGCGGCCCGACTGCGAGGCGGAGTAGCCGACGAAGTGCTTGAGCGTCGCGTGCACGCCCGCCGACTGGAGTCCGCGGACGTAGGACGTGCCGACCGTGCCGACGAGGTACGGGTCCTCGGCGATGCACTCCTCGACGCGGCCCCAGCGGGGGTCGCGGACGACGTCGAGCACGGGGGCGAGGCCCTGGTGGATCCCCAGCCGGCGCATCGAGTCGCCGATCGCGGCGCCCATCTCCTCGACGAGCTCAGGGTCGAACGAGGCCCCCCACGCGACCGGCGTCGGGAAGGTGGTGGCGCCCCACGCGGAGAGCCCCGTGAGGCACTCCTCGTGGACGATCGCCGGGATCCCGAGCCGCGTGTGACGCACGAGCCGGCGCTGGAAGGACCGCAGCCACGCGGCGCGCTCTCCCGCGTCGACGGGGCGGGTGCCGTAGGCCCGCGTGAGGTGGCCGAGCCCGTCGCGTGCGAAGTCGTCGAGGCCGGTCGGCGCGTCGAACTCGCCCTGCAGCGGCGCGACCGCCTCGCCGTCCTCCTTCTCCCAGAAGCCCACGATCTGGGCGAGCTTCTCCTCGAGGGTCATGTGCGCGAGCAGGTCGTGCACGCGCCCCGCGTGCTGGGTGGTGGTGCCGCTCATCCCTTCACCGCCCCCTGCAGGCCACCGACGATGCGGCGCTCGAAGAGCGAGAAGAACACGAGGGCAGGGATCATCGACAGCGACGTGAACGCGAGGACCTTGGCGGTGTCCTGCGAGTACTGGGACGAGAACGCCTGCACGCCGAGCGGCAGGGTGTACTTGCCCTGGTCGTTGAGGATGAACAGCGGAAGGATGTAGCTGTTCCAGCTCGCGACGAACGCCAGGATGCCGGTGGTGAGGACACCCGGGAGCGACAGGCGCAGGACCATCCGGAAGAAGAAGCCGAGCCGGCCGCACCCGTCGAGCCACGCCGCCTCCTCGATCTCCTCCGGGATGGCCCGCAGGAACGGCACGAGGATGATGATCGTCGTCGGCAGGGCGAACGCGATCTGCGGCAGGATGACGCCCGCCAGGTTGTTGATGAGGCCGATGTTCTTGATCAGGATGTACAGCGGCGTGATCGCCACGGTGATCGGGAACATGAGCCCCGCCGCGAACAACGAGTACATCGCGCCGCGGCCGCGGAAGCGGTACCGGGCGAGCACGTAGCTCGCCATCACACCGAGCACCACGACGCCCACGGTGGTCACGAGCGCCACGAGGGTCGAGTTGCCGAGCTGCTGCCAGAACACCGAGCTCGTGAGCACCTCGGTGTAGTTGGAGATGACCCAGGGGGACGGCAGGCCCGAGGGGCTCTCGGTGATCTGCGAGTTCGTACGGAAGCCGCCGAACACGATGTACGCGACGGGCGCGAGCGTGACCGCGACGAGCACGAGGGCGATGAAGTACGTCGTCGGGCTGCCCCAGGCGACCTTCTTGTTCTTGCGGACGGGGGCCTCGGGCGCGTCCGGGTAGGCGAGGGGCGGGGCCGTGGTGGCAGCCATCACTTGCTCCTTCCGGTCAGGGCGCCTTCGGTGTCGCGACGGAGCACGAACCGCTGGTAGACGAGCGCGACGATCAGCGAGATGAGGAAGAGCACGACGGCGACCGCGGAGCCGTAGCCGAAGCTTCCGGCGTTGCGGCCGTACTGGACCATGTAGGTGGCCATCGTCGAGACGCCCGCGGTGCCGGCCACGTACTGGCCCCAGATGATGTAGACGAGGTCGAAGAGCTGCAGCGAGCCGATGATCGACAGGAACGCCCAGATCCGGATCGTCGGGCCGAGGAGCGGGAGCGTGATGCGCCGCTGCGTCTGCCAGTAGCTGGCGCCGTCGAGCGAGGCCGCCTCGTAGAGCTCCTCGGGGATGTTCTGCAGGCCCGCCATGAAGAGGATCACGGCGAAACCGATGTACTTCCAGGTGAGGATCGCCATCAGCGACCACAGCGCGATGTCCGGGTTGGACAGCCACTCCGCCTGGAAGTGCCCCAGGCCGATCTTCTGCAGGAGGTCGTTGACGGCGCCGTCGGTCTGGAGCATGAGGCTCCAGCCGGTGCCCGCGATGACCTCGGAGACGACCCACGGCACGAAGATCAGCACGCGGATGATGGAGCGGCCGCGGATCTTGCGGTTGAGCAGGAGCGCCAGCAGGATCCCGACCGGCCCCTGGATGATCAGGGACAGCACGAGGATGAAGCCGTTGTGCAGGAGCGCCGAGTGGAACTCGGGGTCCGTGAGGATGATGACGTAGTTGTGGAGGCCGACGAAGTCGGTGGGGGCACCGAAGCCCTTCCACTTGTAGAAGCCGTAGTAGGCGGCGAGGACGACCGGCAGGATCACGAAGCCCACGAACACGACGATCGCCGGGCCGGACAGCACCGTGATCTCGAGTCGCTGCCGCCAGCCGATACCTCGGCGGCGGGGCGCCGGGGACGGCGCGCGGCGCGCGCCGTCCCCGGTGGAGGAGTGATCCGCGGTCGGAGCCGGCAGGTTCTCGACCGAAGATTCGCTCATGGTCTCGTCGTCATCCCTTCGCAGCGGCCGAGTTCACGGTCGAGATGATGTCGGCGACGGAGCCCTTGCCCGCGAGCAGGTTCACCACCGCGGTGTTGAGTGCGTTGCCGACGTTCGCCCCGTAGAGCGTGTCGAGCCACAGGGAGACGTAGGGCGCCTCGTTGTAGGCCGCGATGGCCGACTTGAGGTACGGCTCCGTGACGACGGACTGCGCGTCCTTGTTCACGGGCGGCGCGTCGAAGGCCTTGTAGAACTGCTCCTGCGTGTCCTTGGTGACCAGGAAGTTCAGCACGTCGGCGCAGGCCTGCTTGGGCGCCTTGGCCGAGCACGAGAAGCCGTCGACGCCGCCCATGATCGCCTTGGGGTCGCCCTGCCCGCCGTTGACCGCAGGGAAGGCGTAGAAGCCGAGGTCGGGTAGCGGCTTCTGGTTCGACGTCAGGGACGCGACGACGCCGGGCTCCCACGCGCCCATGAGCTCCTGGGCGGCCTTGTGGTTCGCGAGCAGGCCGGCCGAGCTACCGGCACCCTGCTGGGCGGACGTCGTCAGGAAGCCGTTGTTGAACGGCTTGGTGTCGGCGAAGGACTTGAGGTCGTCGCCCGCCTTCGTCCAGCACGGGTCGTCGAACTTGAGGTCCTTCGCGGTGGAGTTCAGCGTGTCCTCGGAGCACTCGCGCAGCGCGAACCAGTAGTACCAGTGCGCGGCGGGCCAGGCGTCCTTGCCGCCGAGCGCGACCGGGGCGACGTTGCCGAGGCTCTTGAGCTTCGTGACGTCCTGGTTCAGCTCGTCGATCGTCGTCGGGGTGCTGCTGATCCCGGCCTTCTTGAAGATGTCCTCGCTGTACCACATGCCGCCCGGCGTGACCGTGTAGGGCATGGCGTAGGTCTTGCCGTCGATCTGCTCGGACTTGAGCACGCCGTCGCCGATGGCCTGCTTGGTGTCGTCGGTGATCAGGTCGCTCAGGTCCATGACCTGGCCGGCGTCGACCATGTCGCCCATCTTGCCGCCACCGCGCTGGTAGAAGATGTCGGGCGCGGACCCGGAGTTGATGGCCGTCTGGAGCTTGCCGTCGTAGTTCTCGTTCTGGATGTTCTGGATCTTGAGCGTGATGTCCGGGTACTTCGCGTGCACGTCCTTGGCGAACTGGGCGAAGTAGGCGGTGCCGGGACCGGTCGACGCGTTGGTCCACATCGTGAGGGTGACGGGTCCCGACTTGGTCGAGTCGCCGTCGCCGCTGCCGCTGTCGCCGCCCGAGCAGGCGGTCATCGCGAGCGCTGCGCTCGCACCGAGGGCGATCAGGGCCGCACCACGGAACTTTCTGGTCATCGTTGAGCCTTTCGTCGTCGTCGACGGGTCGAACTGGTGGGTGACGCCAGCGAGTCTGGCGCGTGGACCGTCGTCGTGTCAACCGTTATCGATAACGTTTTAGTGACGACAGCGATGCCACCTATGATCAGGGGTGTGAACCTCGCCCCCCGGGTCAAGATGGCCGACGTCGCCCGCGAGGCCGGCGTCTCCGTGGCCACGGTCTCCAAGGTCGTCAACGGCCGATACGGCGTCGCGCAGGAGACCCTCGACAGGGTCCAGGGCGTGATCGAACGGCTCGGCTACGAGGCGAGCCTCGGCGCGCAGAGCCTGCGCTCGCGCCGTACCCACGTGCTCGGCATCCTCGTCGCCGAGTTCGAGCCCTTCTCGACCGAGCTCCTCAAGGGCGCATCCGAGGCCATCGCTGGCACCGGCTACGAGCTGCTCGCCTACTCCGGCGGGAGCCGCGGCGCGGACGTCGGCTGGGAACGACGCCACCTGTCCCGGCTGTCCGGGACGCTCATCGACGGCGCCGTCCTCGTCACGCCGACCGTCGTCGACACCAACCACGGCGTCCCGGTCGTCGCGGTCGACCCGCACACCGGGCCGTCCGGTCTGCCCACGATCGACTCCGACAACTACGCCGGCGCCGTCGCCGCCACCCGCTACCTGCTCGACCTCGGGCACTCGCGGATCGGCTTCCTCGCCGGGCGTGGCGGCCTCGAGTCCGCCCGGCTGCGTGAGGCCGGGTTCCGGCAGGCCATGGCCGACGCTGGCCGCGAGGTCGACCCCAGCCTCGTGCGGGTCGGCTCGTACGTGCCCTCGGCGGCGACCGGACCGGCGCGCGACCTCCTCAGCCGCCCCGACCGCCCGACCGCCATCTTCGCGTCGAACGACCTCTCGGCGCTCGCGACCATCGACGTCGCGCACGAGCTCGGTCTCCGTGTCCCCGAGGACGTCTCGATCATCGGCTTCGACAACGTCCCCGAGTCCGCGCTGTCGACGCCTCCGCTGACCACCATCAGCCAGCCCCTGCACCGGATGGGCGCCGAGGCGCTGCGCCTGCTCGTCGACGTGATCGACGGCGTCGAGCGCGACGTGCACGTCCGCCTCCCCACCGAGCTCGTCGAGCGGGCGAGCTGCCGGCGGATCGGCGCACCCGTCGCCTGAGCGAGCGCTACGACCCGCCTGACGACGGCCCACCGGCCTCCGGGCCGCGGTCGACGTCCACGCGGACCACCTCGCCCGGCGTGGCGTCGCCGCACAGCCAGGCGACGAGGCCGTCGACGCCCGCGCGCGGCCCCGTGGCCGTGACCACGACGGTCCCGTCCGCGAGGTTCTCGGCCGAGCCCCGCAGTCCCAGGCGGGACAGCTCACGCCCCACCGACCAACGGAACCCCACCCCCTGGACACGGCCGTGCACGACGGCGCGCAGCCGCTCGGCGCGCGACGTCGCCTCGCCCGTCATGCGTGCACGCGCGCGTGCTCGCCGGTCGCCTGCGCGAGGCCGTGCTCCGCGTCCCCGAGCAGCCGGGACGCGAGCCGCCGCAGGGCGCGGCCCACCGCGAGCTCGTCGCCCACGAGCGGCAGGTCCGGGTCCTCCGGCGCGCGGCGCGCCTGCCCGACGGACCGGAGCTCGTCGAGCCCCGCGCCCAGGTCCTCGCCAGGGGCGACGAGCAGCGCCTGCGCGTGCGTGTGGCCCCCGTGCTCGAACACGTCCACCTGGACCCGCCACGTCGTGTGCGGCACCGCCTGGGCGCCGTCGTCCGCGGACGCCTCCACTGCGGCTGCTGCCGCGGCTCGCGCGCCGTCGTCGTGCTCGAGCACCGTGTCCGGCCCCGGGAACACGACGCTGCGCTCCCCCGTGTCCGCCCACTCGACGACGAACGGCGGCGACCCGTCCAGATGGCGCAGCTCGACCACGCGGCCCTCGCGCGCGGCGGTCCCGACCGTCCCCGACACCGTGATGACGCGATCCCCGACCGAAGCCTTCATCGCCTCTCACCTCCGTCTTCCCATCATGCGCACGGCATGGTGCCCGGCGCGACGCCGAGATCGAGGCAGGTCGGACGGTGGCGACCCCAGGCAAGGCGAAAGGCCCCCGACCGTTTCCGGTCGAGGGCCTTTCTCTGGTGGCGGGGGCGGGATTTGAACCCGCGACCTCTGGGTTATGAGCCCAGCGAGCTACCGAGCTGCTCCACCCCGCGTCGACTCCGTAACCATACGTGAAGACCGGGGGCGGGACCAAATCGGCCCGCCCCCGGTCTTCGTGTCGCCCGTGGTGAGGGGCTCGTCAGCCGCCGGACCCGGACGTCGTCGTCGGCGAGGAGGTGGGCGACGTCGTCGGCGTCGACCCCGCGCTGTCCAGCTTCTCGGACGCGGCGGTCGCATCCTCGAGCGCGCTCTGCAGCCTCTTCTGCGCGTCGCCATAGGCCGCGAAGTCACCCTTCGCAAGGGCCGACTGGCCGTCCTTGATCGCCTGGTTCGCCTTCTGCAGCGCCGCGTCGAGCTGGGCCTGCGCCGTCGAACCTGCCTCCGAGCCGCCGGAGCCCTCGGAGCCGCCGGACTGACCGGAGCTCTCCCCCGACCCCCCGGTGCCCTGGTTGCTGTCGTCCGCGTCGGCGCCGGAGCTGCCCTTGAAGACCTGGTTGAGGGCCTCGTCGAGCGTGTCGGCGAACCCGACCTGGTCACCGAACCCGACGAGCACCTTGCGGAGCAGCGGGAACGACGTGTCGCCGGTCGACTTGAGGTACATCGGCTGGACGTAGAGGAGTCCCCCACCGACGGGCAAGGTCAGCAGGTTGCCCTGCAGCACCTGCGCGTTCGACCGCTGGAACTGGCCGACCTGCTCCGACACGGACGCGTTGGTGTTGAAGTTGTTCTGGACCTGGCCGGGTCCGGGCACGGTCGCGTTGCGTGGGAGCTCCAACAGCCTGAGCTTGCCGTACCCGGACGCGACCTTGCCGGCCTGGTCGCCCGCGTCCGCGTCGACCGCCAGGAACCCGGTGAGGATCTGTCTGTCTGTGTTGCCACCCGGGACGAACGCCGAGGTCAGCGAGAACGACGGCGACTTCTGGTCCGGCATCTGCAGGGTCAGGTAGTACGGCGGCTGGTACGGCGCCGTCGTGCCGGAGCTCGTGCTGACGGTCGGGTCCTTGGGCACGCTCCAGAAGTCCTGGCCGAGGAAGAACCGCGAGGCGTCGTCGACGTGGTAGCGCGTGAGGAGCGTGCGCTGCACCTTGAAGAGGTCCTCCGGGTAGCGCACGTGGCTCATCAGCTGGCCCGACATCTCGGACATCGGCTCGACCGTGCTCGGGAACACGGACTCCCACGCCCTGAGGACCGGGTCCTTCGCGTCGAACGCGTAGAGCGTCACCTTGCCGGTGTAAGCGTCGACGGTCGCCTTCACCGAGTTGCGGATGTAGTTGACCTCCTGCGGCGCGAGCTGGGCGATCGCTCTCGAGCGCTGGGTGAGGGCGTCGGCGGTCGCCGAGTCGAGCGCGGTGCCCGTGGAGTACGGGTAGCCGTCCGACGTCGTGTACCCGTCGACCATCCACACCACCCGGCCGTTGACGACCGCCGGGTAGACCCGGCCGTCGAGCGTGAGGTACGGGGCGACCTTCTGGACGCGCTCGCGGGGGTCCCGGTCGTAGAGGATCTGGGAGTCCGAGGTGACACGGCTCGAGAAGAGCAGCTGCTCGTCGCCGAACTTGATCGCGTACGCGACCTTGGCGGCGAAGCTGCCGATCGAGGGTCCACCGTCCCCGGTGTACGTGTAGTTGACCTGGCCGTCGGCCGAGTCGTCCGGGTAGTCGAGCTCCCACGGCTGCGTGCCCTTCGGCGCGCCGACGACCGAGTACCCGGGCAGGTTCTGCCCGAAGTAGATGCGCGGCTCGTACTTCCCGAGAGAGCCGACGGACGGGATGTCGCGCTCGAAGAACGCGGGCTGTCCGTCCGAGGTCGTCGTGTTGCCGTAGGCGGCGACCACCCCGTAGCCGTGCGTGTAGACGGTGTGCTCGTTGGTCCAGTTCCGCTGGTCGGCACCGAGGCCGGCAAGGTTCAGCTCACGCGCGGCGATCACCGTGTCCTGGCTCTTGCCGTCGATCGTGTACTTGTCGACGGCGAGCGTGTCGGGGAAGTCGTAGTACTGCTTGTTCTGCTGAAGCTGACGGAACGACGGGCTGACGATCTGCGGGTCCAGGAGGCGGATCTGCGCGGTCGTCTGCGAGTCCTTCTTGAGCGCGCCCTTCTGTGCGGTCGTCGTCGCGCTGTACGACTGGTCGTCGACGTCGTCCAGCCCGAAGGCCGTCTTGGTGGCGTCGATGTTCCGCTGGATGTACGGCGACTCCTTGGCCTGCTCGTTCGGGTTCACCGTGAAGCGCTGGACCACGGCCGGGTAGATGCCCCCGATCGCGATGGCGGCCACGACCATGAGCCCGACGCCGATCACCGGCAGACGCCAGTCCCCCCGGAACGCCGTGACGACGAAGATGGCCGCCACGAGCACCGCGATGCCGGCCAGGATGAGCTTCGACGGGAGCACCGCGTTGACGTCCGTGTACCCGGCGCCCGCGAAGTCCGTCCCGTTCTTGGTCAGCAGGGAGTAGCGGTCGAGCCAGTAGTTCGCGGCCATCGAGAGAAGGAGCAGCGCGGCCGTGAGCGAGAGCTGGACCCGTGCCGCACGGGTCGTGGCGAGACGCCCGCCCGCGCTCGCGCCGACCCGGATCCCGCCGTACAGGTAGTGCGTGACGATGGCGACGAGCCCCGACACGATGATCACGGCGACGCAGAACCCGACGACGAAGTGCCAGAAGGGCAACGAGAACACGTAGAAGCCGAGGTCGAGGTGGAACTGCGGGTCCTTCGTCCCGAAGGACTGCGCGTGCAGCGCGAGCTGCACCTTCTTCCATGCCCCCGCGGCGGACGCGCCCGCGAACAGGCCGAGAAGGATCGGCAGGCCGATCGTGACGAGCCGGCGCAGCGGCTCGATGGCCTCGCGGTACTGGTCGAGCGTGGCCTGCTCGGGCGTGCTCGGCGCGTACAAGGGCCGGTTCCGGTACGCGACCGCGATCGACGCGTAGACCGCACCTCCCATGAGGAGGAAACCGATCAGGAACAGCACGAGCCGGGTGCTCCACTCGGTGAGGAGCACGCGCCCGAACCCGAGCTGGTTGAACCACAGCACCTCGGTGCCGAGCTGCGAGGCCACCACGACGACCACGACGACCGCCACGAGGACGAGCAGCGTGATCAGGAGGGGGCTGCGCCGTCGAGGGCGTGCACCGGGCGCGGGCCGACGCGGTTGGGAGGGGGACGAGGCGAAGGACAAGGCGACCTCTTCGGGTGGCTGGGACGCGGGGTCTCGTGCGGCTGCCCCCAGGCTCCCACAGACGGACGGATCGGGTCGGGACGACCGGTCACCGGGCTCCGCTGCGGGACGGGGGCGTCGCGCCCGTCAGGGTCCCTGGCAGGTGGGCAGGCCGGACGCCGTGCCGTGCTGGATCGAGAGGAGGTCCTCGCGGGCCTCGTGCAGCGTCCCGACGGCGACGACGTGCATGCCGTCGGGCACGTAGCCGACGACCTCGTCGCAGTTCGTCTTGGGGGCGAGGAACCAGGTCGCGCCGTCGCGCCGGGCCCCGACCATCTTCTGGCGGATGCCGCCGATCGCGCCGACGGTCCCGTCGACGTCGATGGTCCCGGTGCCGGCGACCGTCTTGCCCTTGGCGAGGTCGTCGGGGGTCAGCTTGTCGACGATGCCCAGCGAGAACATCAGCCCCGCGCTCGGTCCGCCGACGTTGGCGAGGTTGATCGTGACGTCGACCGGGAAGTCGAACTTCGGGTCGATGTAGACGCCGAGCTGGGCGTTGCCGTCGCTGCCACGGCTCGTCGTGATCGTGAGGTCCTTGCTCGCGCCGTCGCGCTTCACGCCGAGGGTCACGTCGTCGCCGGGCGTGACGTCGTCGAGCGCCTTGAGGAGGCCCGTGTAGGTGGCCACGGACTTGCCGTCGAAGGTCGTGACGACGTCGCCCTTCTCGACCACACCGTCGGCACCCGACTTCGGCACCGCGCCGATGATCGTCAGCGTCGCGGGGACCTCGTAGCCGACCTCCGTGAGTGCGGCCACCGTGGCCTGCTCCTGCGAGGAGACCATCTGCTGGTGGGACTCCTCCTGCTCCTGCTCCTGCGTCGTCCCGGGCGGGAAGACGAGGTCGCGGGGAAGGATCACGGTGTCCTTGCGGAACCAGCCCTCGACCGCCTGGTCGAGGGTCACCGCGTAGCCCGGGCCGCCCGCCTCGAGCACGGTCACGAGCCGCAGCTCGCCCGTGGTCGGGTAGGTCTTCGCGCCCGAGATCTGCAGGACCGGCTTGCCGCCGGACTCGCCGAGCGTGTCGAACGTCGGTCCCGGGCTGTTCACGACGAACGGCGCCGGCAGGAACACGAGCACCGCCAGCAGCAGGACCGTGATCAGACCCGCCCAGGACAGCGTCCGGGTGCGCGGCGTGACGACGGGGCCGGTCTCGGGCGACGGCATGCTGCCGCTCCCCTGCGGGCTCACCGGTCCGGACACGGAGGACATCCTGTCGGATCAACCTGGGAGGACGCGAACCGGCAGGCCGCCGCGCGCGTCATCGGTGCCCGTGCCCACGGGCCTGGCGCCATACCGCCGCCGTGCCGAGGAGCGCGACGGCGGCCCCCGCTGCCCCCAGTGCGGCGGCGTCCCGCGCGCCGACGCGCCGCCCGGCGAGCGTGAGACCCGACCGCAGGCCCTCGACCAGCGCCGCCACACCGCGCGCCGACGACCACGCCGGGCGCCAGCCCGCCGCCACGAGGCGCGCCGGGTCGACGGTCCACGGGTAGACGGCGAACGCGAGCTCGTCGGGCGGGGCCGGGACCGCCCCGACCCGGTGCAGGTTCTCCGCGAGCGCGAACGCGGTCGACGCCGGCAGGGTGAGGAGCCGCTTGCCGGCGAGCTCCGCGGCCTCCGCGGACGTGAGCGCGTCGGGCGTGCCGTCGTCGTGCACCGGGCCGACCGTGAGCACGCCGGTCAGCCCCTCGGTGACCGTCGTGCGGATCGCCGAGACGAGGTCGTCGACGTGCAGGAGCTGCCAGCCGCGCGCGGCATCGCGGACCACGAGGAGGCGTGGAGCCTCGAAGTGCCGGGTCACGAGGGTGTCGACGCCGGGGCCCACCAGGGCCGCGCACCGCAGGGTGGTCGACCGCGGCTCTCCCGGTGCGACCGACAGCTCCGCGTCGAAGGCACGCTCGAACGCTGCGATGCGCCCGACGACGCCGGGCGAGGTCGACGCGACCTCGTCCCGCGGCTCGTCGTCGCCGATCACGGGTCGGCCGGGCGACGCTCCGCACACCATGGCCGAGCTCACGACGACGCCGTGCACGTCGTGCGCGACGACGGCGCGGGCGGCCCGGCGGGCCTGCTCGACGAGCCGCTCGCGGCGGTTGCGCTCGGTGGTCTCGAGCGCGAAGTCGGCGGTGTGCCCGACGGCGACGAGGACGCCGACGTCCCGGAG
Organism: Luteimicrobium xylanilyticum; assembly: GCF_009429125.1. Taxonomy (GTDB): domain Bacteria; phylum Actinomycetota; class Actinomycetes; order Actinomycetales; family Cellulomonadaceae; genus Luteimicrobium; species Luteimicrobium xylanilyticum. The sequence continues at coordinate 1,185,322 of NZ_CP045529.1, read as the reverse complement.
CAGGTCCGTGGGGTCGTCGGGGAGCTCGGGCACGTGGGTGGCACCGAGCCCGACGGCGACACGCTCGGCCAGACGGCCCTCCCCGGCCACGACCACGCGGCTGCGCTGAGAGCGAAGTCGGGCGTCAGGCACGGTCCACCACCACCCTCCCGGCCCCCACAGCGGCTACGGTGAACGAAGAACCGAGGCCGCCGACGTCGCGTCGTCGGCCTGCCCTGACGTCCAGATATGACCAAGGTAACACCGGGGTCAGGCGCAACCGCGGATCTTCCCAGGAGGACTCATGACCGACCTGCCCGACGACCCCGCGCGCGGCGGATCGCCCGACCGGTCCGGCTGGGAGGAGCTGCTGCGCTCCGTCTTCGGCGCCGACGCGGACGAGGCGATGCGTGAGCTGCGCGCCCACGGCTTCGACCCCGAGGCGCTCGGCGCCAACGGCGAGCTCGCCGCGAACCCGCAGCTCCTCGGGCCGATCCTCGAGCGCGTCCAGCGCATGCTCACCCAGCCGGGCGCGGGCCCGGTCAACACGGACCTCGCGCACGACGTCGCCCGCCAGGTCGCGGTCACCGGCGGGGATCCCGTGGTCACCGCGGGCGAGGCGCGCGCCGTCGTCGACGCGCTGACCGTGGCCGACCTGTGGCTCGACACCGCGACCGAGCTGCCGCCCGCTGGCGGCGCCCGGGCCGCGTGGAGCCGGTCGGAGTGGGTCGAGCGGACCCTGCCCGCGTGGAACGCGCTCGCCGCGCCCGTCGCCGCGTCGATGGCCGACGCGCTCTCCAGCATCCTCGCCGACCAGCTCGGCGAGGGCCCCGAGGGCGAGACGCCACTGCCTGGGCTGCCCGGCCGGAGCATCCCCGGGCTCCCCGCCGGCGCGCTCGGCGGCCTCGCCGGCCTCGACCCCGCGACGATGATGCGCTCGATGGGCAGCGCGATGTTCGGCATGCAGGTCGGGCAGGCCGCGGGCACGCTGTCACGCGAGGTGTTCGGCGCGACCGACATCGGTCTGCCGCTGCTCGCCGAGCCGTCGACCGTGCTGCTGCCCCGCAACGTCGCCGAGTTCGCGGAGGGGCTCGACGCCCCGCTCGAGGAGGTGCGCCTCTACCTCGCGCTGCGCGAGGCCGCGCACGCCCGCCTGTTCACGCACGTCCCGTGGCTCCGTGCGCACCTGCTCGGGCTCGTCGAGGCCTACGCACGGGGCATCACGATCGACCTGCAGGCGCTCGAGGAGAAGGTCGCCGACGTCGACATGTCCGACATGGACGCCCTGCGGGGCGCACTGTCGGGCGGCGGGGTCTTCGGGCCGCAGCACACGCCCGAGCAGACCGCCACCCTCGGCCGCCTCGAGACGACGCTCGCGCTCGTCGAGGGCTGGGTCGACGAGGTCACCGCGACCGCCGCGCTCCCCCAGCTCCCGCACGCCGTGCCGCTGCGCGAGATGCTCCGCCGCCGCCGGGCCGCGGGCGGGCCCGCCGAGCAGACGTTCGCGACGCTCGTCGGGCTCGAGCTGCGGCCACGCCGGTCGCGCGACGCCGCCGCGCTGTGGGCGCGCATCGGGGCGGACCAGGGCCCCGAGGGCCGGGACCACGTCTGGGACCACCCCGACCTGCTGCCCACCGCCGAGGACCTCGACGACCCGGCCGGCTACGCCGCACGCCGTACGGAGGCCGACGCGTCGTCGGCCGACCTCGACGCCGCGCTCGCGGAGATCCTGGGTGGTGAGACGCCCGATGACGGCGCGGATCCCGCGGCGTCCGACGACGACGGGTCGGAGGGCGAGCAGCCCAAGGGCTGAGCGTCCGGACGCTACGACGTCTTGCCGAAGGTGACGCCCTCGAGGTAGCCGCGCGCCCGCTCGGTGCGCGGGTACGCCTCGAGCAGCTCCCAGAACTCGGGGCCGTGCCCGGCGTGCAGCAGGTGGGCCAGCTCGTGCAGGAGCACGTAGTCGAGGACCCAGCCCGGCATCCCCTGGACACGGTCCGAGATGCGGATCGAGCCGTCGAGGAGGGTGCACGACCCCCACCGACGGCCCTGGTTCGACGACCACCGCACGCTCGACGGGTGAGCCCTGCCGTCGAGGTAGCGCTCGGAGAGCTCCGTCGCACGCTGGAGGAGCTGCTCGTCGGACGGACGACGCCGCTGCTCCTTCTCCTCGAGCCGGGCCAGCATCCGCTCGACCCACTCACGCTCCTGGGCGCGCGAGAAGCGCGCCGGGATAGCCACGATCGTGCGCTCGCCGTCGCGGTACGCGCTGACCGTGCTGACCCGTCGCCGGCTCCGCCGCACCTCGACCGTGCGCGTGACGTCGGTCACGTCCCGACCATAACCGTCCTTGACCTCGGACGAAAGGACCACGCCGGGCGCGTCGGTCGCGCAACCAGGCGCGACGCCGTCGGACCGCCGTGCCTGTGGACGACGGCCCGGACCCGGCGCCGACGTGCCACGGTGGGGGCCGAGCATTCCACGCCAGCCGTCCGGAGGTCACCATGACCGCACCTGCAGCCCGCACATCGACGACGCGCCTCGAACGGCTCCGGCTGCGACCCGGCCTCGAGGTGCTGTGGCGGTCGACGGGCGAGCTGCAGCTCGGATCCGACCCGCGCACCGCCGTCCGTCTGGACGGTCTCGCGCCGCACGAGACCCGCTGGCTCTCGACCACGGGCGACAAGCCGCTCCTCGTCTCCGCCGCGCGGGCGGGGGTCGACGCCGGGCGGGCCCGCGACCTCGTGGCGCTCCTCGACCGGGCGGGCGTCACGGTCGGGCAGCGCCGCTCCGCGCCCGTCACCGCCCCGGGCGTGGGAGCGGGCGACGTCCCCGCCCTCGGCGCGGTCCACGTCGGCGACGGGCTCGACGTTCTGGAGCGTCGCGCCCGGCGCACCGTGCTGGTGTCCGGCACCGGCCGGACCGGCGCCGCGCTCGCGCGGACCCTCGCGACCGCGGGCGTCGGTGCGCTGCTCCTGCAGGACGCGCGGCCGGTCCTGGCCAGCGACACCGGCGTGGGAGGGTTCGTGCTCGCAGACGTCGGTGAACGTCGGGACGAGTCCCTCGCAGCGCACCTCGCGGCCTGCTCGCCCGCCACCGTCGTCCGCACCGGCACGGCGGCGACATCGCGCGAACCGGACCTCGTCGTCCTCGTCGGCCACCGCGCGCACGACGTCGCACGAGCCACGCGGCTCGTCGGGGCAGGGACCGACCACCTGGCCGTCGTGCTGGAAGAGGCGGGCGCCGTCGTCGGGCCGCTCGTGGTGCCCGGGCGCACCCCGTGCCTGCGGTGCGTCGACCTGCACCGACGGGACGCCGACTCGCGCTGGCCCACCATGGCCGTCCAGCTCCGCCAGCGCTACGAGGGCGCGGCCGCACCCGAGGAGACGGTCACCGCAGCCACGGCCGCCGCCCTCGCCGCCGGACAGGTGCTCGCCCACCTCGACGGGGTCCCCGTGACGACGCTGTCCGCGACCCTCGAGATCGGGCTGCCCGCCGCAGTGCCCCGGGTACGACCGTGGCACCCGCATCCACGATGCGGGTGCCACGGTGTGGATCTACCTGTCGATCCGTGATCTCGATCCGAGATGCTCAGGCCGCCTCGGCGGGCCGCACCTTGCGCGGCCGGCCACGGCCTCGCTTGGTCGCGACGACCACACCGTCCACGAAGACCTGACCGCCCCACACACCCCACGGCTCGTGGCGCTCGACCGCACCCGCGAGGCAGCCCTCCATGAGGGGGCAGTCGTGGCACAGAGCCTTGGCCCGCTCGACGTCGGCCTGGCGCTCGGCGAACCAGAGCTCGGCGTCGTTCGTACGGCAGGGCAGGATCTCGGCGAGGATGCGGTCGAACTCGGCGGCGGTGCTACCGACGCCCTCGTTCGCGAGGAGGGGGGCGAGGGTGTCGGGGGCGGGGTTCCACGGTCCGGAACCGCCCTGCGGGATCGAGTCGAGCAGCGTCGTGAGCCGCACGATGTCCTCCAGTTTCGTCCTGTCGTTGCTTGTGGTGATTGCTTCGACGGGAATCCGGAGGGCCTTGGTACGACGCCGGTGGCGCCGGTCCAATGAACAAGGCCGCGGATCCCTGTCGGGGCTCCGCGGCCTGGAGGCTGTTCGGTCGGTTCGACCTACAGAGGGATCCAGGGTGCGGAGCTGGGTGCGGGGAGATCGCGTCGCGTCCCGCGCTTCCAAGAGCGCGCGGAGACAGAGCTGTAGCCCGCAGACTGTGCAAAGCCGGTCTTCGGAGCCATGATCTCGATCGTCGAAATGTTCATCGGTACACCCACCTCCTCTCTCGTTCGGCACCGTGCGGTTCGTCCCGCACGACACCCTCGGGCATCGGACTCGTCGACCGTACGCCCCGGTCCGTAGGGCGCACAACTTATTTACGGACGAGTTTCTCCAGAATTCTTTCGCGGGTCCCGACGCCGGTCAGGACGGGCCCGCCGCGGCCCGGACGAGCTCGAGCAGCGCGGCCCCGTAGCGGTCGATCTTCGCGGGCCCGATGCCGTTCACGCGCGCCAGCTCCGCGACGGACGACGGGCGGCTCTCCGCTATCTCCGCGAGCGTCGAGTCGACGAGCACCGTGAACGCCGGCTTGTCGATCTCCCGGGCCACGCCCGAGCGCCATTCGCGCAGCGACTCGAACAGCGCCTGGTCGTACTCCCCCGTGAGCTGGACGCCGCGCGCGGCACCCCGCCCCCCCGACCGCGACCCGCCGGCCGAGGACCGCGAGCGTCGAGCACGCTCCGCCGGGTCGTCCGGCCACAGCCCGTCGAGGAACCGGGTGCGCTTGCGTGTCGCCCGCCCGCCCGGGTGCCGCGAGCGCCCGAAGGACAGCTCGAGCCGCTCGCGGGCGCGCGTGATCCCCACGTAGAGGAGGCGGCGCTCCTCCGCGACGGCGTCGTCGGTCTCGGCGAGCGAGATCGGCATGAGGCCCTCGCTCATGCCCGCGAGGAACACCGCGTCCCACTCGAGGCCCTTGGCCGCGTGCAGGGACGCGAGCGTGACGCCCTCGACGGTGGGTGCGTGCTGGGCCGACGCGCGCTCGTCGAGCTCGGCCACCAGGTCCGCGAGCGTCGCGCCTTCGGGCAGGTCGTCCGCGAGCGCCACGAGCGCCTGCATCGCGTCCCAGCGCTCACGGACGGCGCCGCGCGCGGCGGGTGGCTTCGGCGCCCACCCGACGGTGATGAGGACGTCGCGCACGGCCTCCGGCATGGGCTGGTCCGGGTCGGCGGAGCGGGCCGCGCCGCGCAGCAGCACGATCGCGTCGCGGACCTCCTTGCGCTCGAAGAACCGGGCACCGCCGCGCACGAGGTAGCCGATGCCCGCGTCGGCGAGCGCCTGCTCGAACGCCTCCGACTGCGCGTTCGTCCGGTACAGGACTGCGATCTCGCTGACCGGGACGCCCTGCTCGACCAGGCGCCCCACGCGGGCAGCGATGCCCGCGGCCTCGGACTCGTCGTCGTCGTACGCGGTGTACGCCACGGGCGGGCCGGACGGGCGCTGGGCGATCAGCTCGAGAGGTGCGCCGGGACCACGGCGCCGGCCGGTGCTCGCGAGGAGCCGGTTGGCGAGGGTCACGACCTCGGGGGTCGAGCGGTAGTCCCGGACCAGCCGCAGGACGTGCGCCTCCGGGTAGGTCTTCGAGAAGGTCAGCAGGTGGTGGGGCGTCGCGCCGGTGAAGGAGTAGATGGTCTGGCTCGGGTCGCCGACGACGCACAGCTCCTTGCGGCCGCCGAGCCACTGGTCGAGCAGGAACTGCTGCAGCGGCGACACGTCCTGGTACTCGTCGACGACGAAGTGCCGGTACTGGCGGCGGACTTCGTCCGCGACTGCGGGCGTCGAGCGCAGCATCTCGCCGAGCAGGAGCAGGACGTCCTCGAAGTCGATGACGCCGCGCTCCGTCTTGACCTCCTCGTAGGAGGCGATCAGGCGGGCGATCGTGGTCGCGTCGTAGCCGGCGGGCGTCTCCCGGTCGACGGCCGCGCACGCACGCTCGTAGTCCTCCGCGGTGACCAGCGAGACCTTGGCCCACTCGATCTCGGACGACAGGTCGCGCACGGCCACCCGGTCGACGGCGACGCCGAGCCTCCGGGCGGCCTCGCCGACCGCGGGCGCCTTGTACTCGAGGATCCGCGGCGGCGCCCCTCCGACGACGCGCGGCCAGAAGTACCCGAGCTGGCGCAGCGCGGCCGCGTGGAACGTGCGCGCCTGGACGCCCTGGACGCCGAGCTGGCGCAACCGGGTCCGCATCTCGCCCGCGGCGCGGGCGGTGAACGTGACCGCGAGGACGCTCGTCGGCGTGTAGACACCGGTGCGCACCCCGTACGCGATGCGGTGCGTGATCGCGCGCGTCTTGCCGGTGCCCGCGCCCGCCAGCACGCACACCGGGCCCTGGAGCGTGACCGCGACGTCGCGCTGCTCGGGATCGAGCGCGTCGAGGATCGCGTCGGCGGTGCGCGGCGGGACCGGCGCGTCGGGTCGGGGCGAGGAGGCGGTGGGCGTGGACATCGCGTGCGATTCTCGCAGCCGCGGGTGACACGCGGGCCCGTCGTCCCCAGGTGGGCGCGCCGTCGGGCGCCGGGCCGCCGGGAAGAACAGCAGCAGGTCGCGCGTTGTACCGGGTCGGCGTGCGACTCGTCACGCCGCACGTGCGCCAGCGAGGAGTTGCTCCGTGACCGAGACCGCCGTCTCCCCCGTCCTGCCCGAGCCCGGGACCGTCGTCATGTACTCGACGACGTGGTGCGGCTACTGCCGCCGCCTCAAGACCCAGCTCGACTCCGCGGGCATCGGCTACACGGTCGTCGACATCGAGCAGCAGCCCGAGACGGCGTCGTACGTGGAGCAGATCAACAACGGCAACCAGGTCGTCCCGACCGTCGTCTTCCCGGACGGCACCGCGGCCACGAACCCCAGCCTCGCCGAGGTCCGTTCGCGCCTCTGACGGTTCGCCCGCGCCGTACGTCGCCCGCCCCGTACGGACAGGGCTCAGCTGAGATGACGGCCGTGGCCCAGCAGGGCGACGTGCGGGAGGACCAGCAGCCCGTCGTCGTCGCGCAGCGCCGCCGCCAGCCGGTCGAAGTGGGCCCGCGCCTCGGCCTGAGCCCGCGGGGGCGCCCCCGTGAGCACCTTGCCGATCGTCGCGACCCCGGACGCCAGGCCCGACCACCACGTGTCCAGGTCGACGCGGTGGTCCCACCGGTGCTCGGTGACGACGACGTCCACCGGCCCCGCACCCCGCAGCACCTGCGCGAAGCCGTCGGCGGTGCGGGGGAAGTCGTCGTCGCGGGCGAGCGACGGGAAGCTCGCCGGACGCTCGATCCCGGCGGCCGCGAGCGCCCGGCCCACGAGCGTCTGGCCCGCGCCTGGCGGGCTCGCCCAGATCGTCGCGGCGACGCGTCCGCCCGGTCGGACCACGCGCACCAGTTCCGCGGCCGACGCACGCGGGCGTCCGACGTGGTTGAGCACGAAGCCCGCCGTGACGGCGTCGAACGACCCGTCCGCGAAGGGCAGCGCCGGCAGCGCCCCGGCGACGCCCGTCAGGTGCGCGCCGCCGGCCCCCGCCGCCCCGGCGGCCGCCGCGACCATCCCCGGGTCCGCGTCGCACACCACCACCTCGCACCCGCGGCGCCGCGCCTCGCGCGCGACGGTCCCGGTGCCGGTGCCGACGTCCAGCACCCGTACCTTCGGGCTGTGGGCGCCCCGGGGTGCGGCGGCGTCGACGAGGTCCGGGGCCAGGTGGGCGCACAGGTGCGCGAACGACCGGGCGTAGGCGTCCGCGGAGCCGCGCCAGATCGACCGCTCCGAGCGGTCGAAGGGCGTCGCCAGGTCCGTCGTGGACCTCATGTCACGACTCCTTCGCGACCTCGGGCAGCGGGCCGCCGAACCACTCCTCGATCAGCGCCCGCGCGATCGACACGCGCCCGGGCGGGAGCAGGGCCCCCGCCGCGACCTGGTCAGCCAGCTCGCCCCGGGTGACCCAGCGCAGCTCGGCGAGCTCGACCCCGTCCGCACGCAGCGCCGTCGTGCGGGCGACCGCACGGAAGCCGAGCATGAGCGACGACGGGAACGGCCACGGCTGGCTCGCCCGGAAGACGACGTCCCCCACCTCGACGCCTGACTCCTCGCCCACCTCGCGACGCACCGCCTGCTCGGCCGACTCCCCCGGCTCGACGAACCCGGCGAGCGTCGAGAACCGCCCCTCCGGCCACGCCGTCGACCGCCCCAGGAGCAGCCGGTCGTCCGCATCGACGACCGCCATGATCACCGCCGGATCCGTGCGCGGGAAGTGGCTGATGCCCTCCGCCTCGCACCGCCGCACCCAGCCGCCGTCGACGACGACCGTCGGCTCGCCGCAGTGCGGGCAGCGAGGGCTGCGGTCGTGCCACTGCGCCAGGGCGGTCGCCTCGGCGGCGAGCGCGGCCTCCTCGGGTGCGACCGTGACCGCGGCCTCGCGGACCGTCCGCCATCCGCGGTCGCGGAGCAGGGCCGACCACGGGTCCTGCGGGGCGATGCCCTCGATCCCCGGCGTGCTCGCGTCGGCAGAGTCGGGCACGACGAGCGCCAGCACGGCCGCGCCGCCCGTCTCGCACAGCAGCAGCCACCGGGCTACCGGCTGCGCGTCCGACGGCGCCCCGAACGCCGGGTCACGGACCGCGGCGGCCGGGAGGAGGTCGAGACGCTGCGTCGCCGCAGCCTGCGGACCGGCGCCCCAACCGACGTCCTCGGCGGCCGCGTCCGGGGCGCCGACCGTCACGACCGGGACCTTGGCCCGGTGCACGAGCAGGACGCGGGTCGCGTCGTCGGCGAGCGCGCGGGCGAGCTCGCCCGGCACCGCCCGACGCTCGGCCGCACGGGCCAACGGTGTCGCGAGCGGCAGCGCGGACGACGGATCGAAGGGCGAGGGCGAGACGACATCGGTCACCGGGCCACCGTAGCTGCCGGCACGTGCCGGCAGTCCGCCGGGCGGGTTGAGAGGCTTCACCCGGCCCGCGCCCGCTACCGTGGGCAGGTGACCCGCTCGCCCCTCGTCCTCGCCGCGCTCTCCACCCAGGCGGTGCACGGGCTGCAGGCCGTGACCGCCGAGCCGGTGCGCGACCGCGGTGACTACGACGTCGCCGTCGTGACCGACGAGGACGGCGCCCGCTGGGTCGTGCGCGCCCCGCAGACCGTCGCCGCCGGCGCGGCCCTCGAGGCCGAGGTCGCGCTGCTCGCCCGCCTCGTGCCGTACGTCGACGCGGGCGTCCTGCCGTTCGCGGTCCCGGCGCCCCGCGGCTACGCACGGCTGCCCGAGGGCGGGCGCGCCGTCGTGCACGCCGCGCTCGACGGCGCACCTCTCGACCTCGACCGGCTCGGCCCCGGCCCCGGCCTCGCGGCCGACCTGGGACGCGTCGTCGCCGCGATCCACGAGCTGCCCGCGACCGTCGTCGCCGACGCCGGCCTCCCCGTCTACACGGCCGACGAGTACCGGGACCGCCGGCTCGCCGAGCTCGACGACGCCGCCGCCACCGGCCACGTGCCCGCCACCCTGCTGCGCCGCTGGGAGGACGCGCTCGAGGACGTCGCCCTCTGGAAGTACCAGCCCGTCGTCGTGCACGGGGACCTCGGCCCCGAGCAGGTCCTCACGTCCGGGACCCGGGTGCGCGCCGTGACCGGCTGGTCCGACGCGCGCGTCGCCGACCCCGCGGACGACCTCGCCTGGCTGCTCGTCGCCGCACCCGAGGACGCGACCGACTCGATCCTCGAGGCGTACCGGCTGCGCCGCACCGAGCTCGCCGACCCGCACCTCGAGGAGCGTGCGCTGCTCGCGGGCGAGCTCGAGCTCGTGCGCTGGCTCCTGCACGGGGTGCGCACGGGCCAGGACGACGTCGTGGCCGACGCCGTCGACATGCTCCGCGAGCTCGAGGAGGCCGTCGAGGACGGGCCCGGCGACTCGTAGCCCCGCGGCCCAGCGCTAGCGGACCCCGCGCACCAGCGCCTCGAGCGCGGTCTCGTCGAGCAGGTCGACCGGGCGTTCCGTGGTGTCGTCCGCGACGTAGTAGAACGCCGCCGACACGTCCGCGAGCGGCAGCCCCGACCACCGGGACCACGCCAGCCGGTACGCCGCGAGCTGGACCTCGCGCGCACGCCGCGATGCCTCGTCGTGCGGCGCGCGGCCCGTCTTCCAGTCCACGACGACGGCGGCCGGCCGGGTGCCGTCGGGGTCGTCGCCCCGCGGCTCGGCGCGGTCGGGAAAGACCGCGTCGATGCGGCAACGCACGACGACGCCCGCGACCGGGGTCTCGACGTCCACCTCGATCGCGAGCGGCTCGCGCGACGCCCACCGCGACGCCAGGAAGGTCGTGCGCAGGGCGTCGAGCTCCTCGTCGGTCCGGACGTCGGCGTCGTCGGCGCCCGGGAGGTCCTCGACGTCGAGCAGCGCCGCAGCCCCGAAGTACCGCTCGACCCAGGCGTGGAACGCCGTCCCCCGGCGGGCGTGCGACGAGGGCCTGCGCGGGACCGGGCGGCGACGCGCCAGGGCGAACGCGTCCCGGTCCGCCGCGAGCGCCACGAGGCCCGACGCCGACACGTGGGCCGGGAAGGCGACCTCGGCGCGAGCGGCCTCGTGCGTGGCGCGCTCGGCGAGGAGCAGACGCGCGAGGGCGACCAGGCCGTCCGGGTCGTCCGGGGCGTGCCTGGCGTCGTCGGTGGCGAGGGCCGAGGCACCGGACTCGACCGCTTCCCGGACCGCGTCCGCGGCGGCCCGCACCGCCCGGACCGCCGGGGACGGGCCCGGCTCCGCCGCCGGGTCGGCGTGGCCCCTCGCTGCGTCATCGTCAGGGATAGCGGGCCACCAGCCCGTGCGGACGCGGTCGGCGAGCGGGTTCGACGCACCGTCCTCGGGGACGTCGGCCCACATCTCGGGGCGCAGGCCGGCGTCGACGAGCTCGGTCAGGAACACCGACGGCTCGCTCGGCCGGGTGCCCGTGCGCCACCACGACCCCGACAGGTGCAGCTCGTGCCGGGCCCGCGTGAACGCCACGTAGGCGAGCCGCCTCTCCTCGGCGAGCTCGTGCTCGCCGCACGCGAGCTTGAACGCGGCCAGGGCGTCGCGGAGGCCGGTGGCGTCCTCGGCGTCGTCGTACGCCAGGTGCGGCAGGTCGCGGGCGTCGCCGCGCAGCGGGTACGGCAGGTTGCCGAGCCCGGTGAGCCAGCCCGAGTCCGTCGGTCCGTCGTCCCCGAACCGCACCTGCGGGAACGCCTGCTGCACGAGGCCGGGCACGACGACGAGGTCCCACTCGAGGCCCTTCGCGCCGTGCACGGTGATGACCTGGACGGCGTCGGGGTCGACGTCGCGCAGCGGCAGGTCGAGCCCACCCTCCTGCGCCTGGGCCGCGCCGAGCCACGCCAGGAAGGCGCCGAGCGTCGGGACGTCGGCCGACTGGGAGAACTCGAGCGCGACGTCCCGGAAGGCGTCGAGGTGGGCACGCCCGAGCTCGCTGCCGCCCTGGGCGCCCGCGTCGAAGAGCGCGCCCGCGACGTCGACCTCGATGTCGAGGCCGAGCGCACGCTCCGCCTGCGTCACGAGCTCCGGGAGCGACAGGTAGGTCTGCGCGCGGACCGCCCGCAGGTCGCGGGCGAGCGTCGCCAGGCGGGTGTGCGCCGCCGTCGTCAGCGTGCGCCCGTCGCGCGCGGCGCGTCCCGGTGCGGGCAGGTCGTCGAGCGCGTCGACGAGCGAGCGGTGGTCGACGACGTCGCCCTCGAGGATCGCGGGCTCGGCCCCGTCCTCGGGGTCGGGCTCCGGCTCGGGCGGGGCGTCGTCGGGCGCGCCGTCGGCCCGGGCCCGGTCCTGGGCGTCGGCGAGGTCGCGCGCCCGGCTCGCGAGCGCGAACAGGTCGGCTGCGCCGAGGTTGACGCGCGGCCCCGTGAGCAGGCGGGCGAGCGCGTCGCCGCGCGACGGGTCGTGCGCGACCTGCAGGAACGCGACGAGGTCCGTCACCTCGGGCGTGGACAGGAGCCCACCGAGCCCGACGACCTCGACCGGGATCCCCCGCGCGCGCAGCGCCGCCTCGACCGGGAGGAACTGGCGTCGCGCGCGGCACAGCACCGCCGCCGACGGCATCGAGCGACCGGCCGCTGCCGCGTCGTCCCGCGCCCTCGCGACCACGTCGGCCAGGTGCGCCGCCTCTTCGTCCTCCGTCGCGAGGAAGGTCACGTGGACCGCCCCCTCGCCCGCCCCGGGCCGCGCCGCGAGCCGGTCCACCGGGACCTGCGACGACGCGCGCAGCGGCTCGGCCGTGCGGTTCGCGACGTCGAGGATCGCACGGTCGTTGCGCCACGACGTCGACAGGCTCAGCACCCGGGCGCGCGCGCCGTGCGGGCTCGCGGCCGTGGGCGCCTGCCGGAACCGCTCGGGGAAGCGCCCGATGCCGCCCGCGCTCGCCCCGCGCCACCCGTAGATCGACTGGTTCGGGTCGCCCACGGCTGTAACGCCGTGGCCGGCCCCGAACAGCGCCGCGAGGAGCTCGACCTGGGCGTGCGAGGTGTCCTGGTACTCGTCGAGCAGGACGGCCCGGTACCGGCCACGCTCGAGCCGTCCGACGACGGGCACCTCCCGCGCGAGGCGGGCCGCGATCGCGACCTGGTCACCGAAGTCGAGCGCCTCGAGCCGCCGCTTGCGCTCGGCGTACGCGGCGACGACGTCGAGCAGCCGAGCCCGCTCGCCGAGGCTTCCGAGCAGGCTCGTGACGTCCGCGTAGTGGGTCTTCCGGCGCCCGAGCGGGACGGCGGCGATCCCGTCGGCGAGCCGCTCGAGCCGAGCCCGCGCCTCGACGGGCTCGAGCAGGTGCTCCGCGAGCGCACCCGAGAGCGAGCGGACCGCGTCGATCACCGACGACACGGCGGCGTCCGTGCCGAGGTCCCCCGCCCACGACTCGACGACCTCCGCCGCGAGCTGCCACTGGCTGGCCTCGCTGAGCAGGCGCGAACCCGGCTCGATCCCGAGGCGCAGCGCGTGGTCGCCGACGAGGCCGGCCGCGTACGCGTTGTACGTCGAGACGGTCGGACGGTCGAGGAGCGCGAGCCCGTCCGCCGCGGCGCCCGTCCGCCGGGCGAACTGCGCCAGACGGTCCTGGACGCGCAGCGCGAGCTCGCCCGCGGCCTTGCGCGTGAACGTCAGGCCCAGGACCTCCTCCGGCCGCACGTGCCCGTTGGCGATGAGCCAGACGACGCGCGACGCCATCGTCTCCGTCTTGCCCGAGCCGGCCCCCGCGATGACGAGCAGCGGCGACGCCGGGTCCGCCTCGATCACCGCGACCTGCTCCGGCGTCGGGGCCGGGCGGCCGAGGATCTCCGCGATCTCGAGGGCCGCGTACCGCCGACGGCTGGCCGCGACCGGCCCGTCGTCCACCGCGGCGACGAGCGTGCGGTCGAGCTGCTCCGTCATGCGATGCCCTTCATGCGATGCCCCTCATGCGATCACCTGTCGTCCCTCGGGCTGCGCGGGGCACGTCCGGCGGACCGGGCACGACCCGCACAGGCGGTTCTCCTGGGCGACGAACGCCGATCCGGCCATGGTGCGCGCGACGCCGTCGACGAGCTCCGCGGCCCACGCGCCGCCGTCGGGCTGCTCGTCGAGCGCCGGCTGGTCGCGCAGCGCGGCGTTGCGGCCGGTACCGAGGTAGACGAGCCGCGCACCTGCCGGCCGTGCGCCGTCGGGCAGGTCCGCGCCCGGTCCGCCCTCGGGCTGCTTCGAGCCGTCGAGCCCGCCGAGCTCGACCGCGAGCTGGTACGCCCCGAGCTGGGCGTGCTGCTCGGTGTCCGCCTTGGAGGGGGCGTTGCGGCCCGTCTTGAGGTCGACGACCTCGACGGCGCCGGCGTCGCCCGTCGCCTCGACCCGGTCGATCACGCCGCGCAGCGTGGCTCGTTCCCCGACGTCCACGCGGAACGGCACCTCGACGGCGAGCGCCGTGCGGTCCTTGAGGTACCCGGCGAGGCGCTCGACCATCGCGTCGGCCCGACGTCGCGTCTGCGTGGCGGGCCAGCCGGGCTTGAGCCCGAGCTCGGGGAAACGCCGGTCGAGCTCGGCCGCGAGCGCCGCGTGGCCACCGTCGGGCAGGGCCTCGGCGACGGCGTGGACGAGCGTGCCGAGGGTCTGGACGGTCGCGTCGGGCGCGGTGCCGCCGGCCGTCTCGAGCGCCCAGCGCAGGGCGCACGCGTCGACGAGCTCGACGCGTGACGGCGAGACGACGACGCGCTCCTCGCCCGGGTGGAGCGGGGCGTCGCTCGTGACGTCGCCCGCCCCGTACCAGCCCGCGGGGTCGGCGCCGCTCACGCCCGCGCGGGCGAGGTCCGCGAGCAGGGCGGCGGTGCGGTCGGGGGCGCCCGGACCACGCGCGGCCGAGTCCGCCGTCACCGCGCCCTCGACCAGGTCGCGGCGCAAGGACGCGACCAGCCCCCTCAGGTCGAGCGAGGCCTCGCGTCGGCGGGGCGTGCGCCCCTCCTCGGGCGGCGCCTCGACGAGGTCGAGGAACACGGACGGGCGCTCGTCGGCGTCGTCGACGGCGGTCACGACGAGCCGCCGCCGGGCGCGCGAGACGGCCACCGCGAAGGCGCGCAGCTCGTCCGCGAGGACGGCACGGCGCGCCGCCGCCCCGGTCTCGCCCTCGGCCCCGCCGAGCTCGCGCCGGGCGAGCATCTCGACGAGCGCCTGCGAGCCCAGCAGCGAGTCGCGCAGGCGCAGGTCGGGCCACACGCCGTCCTGCACGCTCGTGACGACGACGACGTCCCACTCGCCGCCGGCCGCCCCGGCGGGGGTGAGCGCGGACACCGAGCCGGCGCCGACCGCCTGCGCCGCCAGCGTGTCGGCCGGCAGGTCCTGCGAGCCGAGGTAGTCGAGGAACGCGCGAGCCGGCGCCTGCGGGAGCCGGTCGACGAACGTCTCGGCCGCCCGGAACAGCGCGAGCACGGCGTCGAGGTCACGGTCGGCACGCGCACCCGCCGTCCCGCCCTCGAGCGCGAGGCGCTGCCACCGCTCGGCCAGGCCCGTCGCGTCCCAGGCGGCCCACAGGACGGACTGGGCGTCGGCGTCGGGTTCGCGCGCGGCCACGCGCGCGGCCTCCACGACGCGCGCGACACGCTCGGCGGGTGCCCGGACGGTCGCGGGGAGCGTGGCTGCGCGGCTCGGGTGCTCCACGACCTCAGCGAGCAGCGCGTCCGACGCGCGGCCCCCGCCGCCCGCCCGCTCCTCCGCGCGCAGGGCCCGGCGCAGGCGCCGCAGCCCGACGACGTCGAGCCCGCCGACGGGTGACGTGAGGAGGTCCGCGACCACGTCCGGGTCGACGGGCGACGCCGCGTCGTCGTCCGTCCCGCCCGCGGCCTCGAGGTCCAGCGCGACCCCGACGACCTCGAGCAGCGGACGGACCGCGGGCTCGTCACGGAGCGGCACGTCGGAGCCCAGGAGGTTCACGGGCACCTGCGCCGCGAGCAGGCCGCGACGCAGCGCGGCGAGCTGACCGCCCGCGCGCGCGACGACGGCCATGCGCTCCCACGGCGTGCCGCGCAGCAGGTGCTCGGCGCGCAGGACCCGCGCGACGTGCGCGGTCTCCTCCGCCCCGGAGACGAAGGTCGCGACGTCGACGACGGGCTCGGCATCGACGCCGACCCGGCCGGCGCCGTCGATCGGCCCGCCCGGCGTCGCGCGCCGGTGCGCCGCGGCACCGAGGGTGGGGATGGCGGCCGTGACGCGCGTGACGACGTCGCGCAGCCCCTCCGGGTGCCGCCACGCCGTCCCGAGGTGCACGGTCCGCGCGTCGAACGCGCCGACCTGCCCCGGCCCGCGGCCCGGGCGGGCACCGGCCTGCCCGAGCAGCGCGGGGCTCGCACCGCGGAACGTCTGCACCGCGACGTCGGGGTCACCGAGCAGGACCAGGCGGGCACCGGCGTCGCGCAGGACCTCGAGCAGGGCCGCGGTGGCGGCGGTGGCCTCCTGGTAGTCGTCGACGACGACGAGGCGCCACCGCGGCCGCGGCACGCCCGGCAGGTCCGCGTCCCAGGTCCGCAGGGCGTCCGCGGCCTCCGCGACGACGACCGCGGGGTCGACGCGCGCCCCGCGGTCCGGTGTGCCCGTCCCGAGCGCCGTGACCGCGAGGTACTCCTCGTAGAGCTGGGCGGCCAGCTCCCACTCGGGGCGGTCGTGCAAGCGGCCGAGCGCGGCCAGCTCGGACGGCAGCAGGTCGTGCTCGGCGGCCCGCATGAGCAGGTCGCGCAGCTCCTGCCGGAAGCCGCGCAGCCCGAGGACCTCCTCGGGCAGACCGGGCGGGAGCCTGAGCGGGACCCCGGCGCCCGCCACATGGCCCGCGAGGAGCTCGGACAGCAGCAGATCCTGCTCCGGCCCCGAGACGAGCGTGGGCAGCGGGTCTCCCAGCGCCTCGGCCCGCGAGCACAGGACCGCGAACGCCGCCGACGCCGCCGTCCGCACGAGCGGGGCCGAGAGCGTGCTCGCGGCCCGGTAGGTCAGGACGTCCCGCAGCGAGTCCGCGGCGCGTCGGGACGGCGCGAGCAGCAGCACCTCGTGCGGAGCGGCGCCCTGCGCCAGAGCGAGGGCGGCGACCTCCACGGCGACCGTCGTCTTGCCCGTCCCGGGAGCCCCGAGGACGACGAGCGCCTCCCCTGCCCCCAGCCCGGCGGCGGCCTCGAGCGCCGCCGTCTGCGCAGGGTCCAGGCCGCCGTCCGACGCCGCGGTGCGCAGCTCGGGGGGCGCGGGCGGCAGGAGGCTGACGGCGGGAGCGGGCGGCACGGCCTCATCCCACCACGCGCCGCCCACATCGGGTCACGTCCGCCGTGGTCGCGCGAGGAGCGGGACGACGAGGAGCGCGACCGCGCCGCCGGCGCCCGCCACGAGCGTCGCCCAGCCGGCCCGCCACGGCCACGCACCCGCCTGCAGGCACTCGTCACGCGCGACCCGCCGTGCGCCGTCGGACGTCTCCCCGCCCGTGACCGCGTACCCGCTCCCGGGATGGACGCGGAACGCGGTGCCGCAGGCGCCACCGCCGACCTCGACGTCCCAGCTCCACGACGCGGCCGTCAGCACGCAGCCGAGCGCGAGGACGAGCGCCGCGCGGCACAGCCGCAGCCGCGCGGCGAACGGGTGACCGTCATCGGGGCCGGTGGACACGGTCCACAGCGTCCCACAGCCCCCGCGGTCACACTCTCCATGTGACGCGCCTCTCATGAAACGAACGTTCATGCACGTCAGGACGCCGCCGTCTCACCTGGTGTGCACGCTCTTGGACACGTCGGCACGGCCCTCTACCATCCGAACACCGGCTCGCAAGCCAGGCCTGAAGGGGGGAACGTCGTGCCCGCCACCGCAACGCTGACCCACCGGATCCCGCGTGCCGCACGCCGGGTCCAGCTCCTCGGCATCGCCACGCGCCTGTTCGCGGCGCACGGCTACCACCACATCTCGATGGACGACCTCGCCGACGAAGCCGGGGTCTCGAAGCCCGTCCTGTACCGCCACTTCCCCTCCAAGCTCGAGCTCTACCTCGCCGTCGTCGACGCCCGCGGAGACGAGCTCGTCGCCGCCGTCGACGGCGCGCTGGCACCCGCCCGGCACGCCGACCCGGGCGTCTCCTTCGACGGCGGCGACGTCGTGCGGTCCGTCGTCGAGGCGTACGTGTCGTTCGCCGTCGGTGCCGGACAGTCCGCCGCGCTGCTGTTCGAGTCCGACGTCATGCGCGACGACGCCGTCCGCGAGCGCGTCCTGCGGCCCGACGCCGTCAACGCCGACGCGTTCGCCGACGTCCTCGTCCTGCGCTGCGGGATGGACCGCGAGCAGGCGCTCGTGCTCGGTCGGACGTGCACGGCGATCGCCCGGTCCGCCGCGACCGAGGTCGCCGAGCAGGCGCGGCTCGCCGCACGCCGCAACGGCACGGGCCGCGGCAGCCACGGCCGCGTGAACGACGCCGAGATCAGCACCCTGCTGTCGACCTTCGCGTGGCGGGGTCTGCGCTCGTTCGTCGCGCCCGCGACCTGAGCCCCACCGGAGTCGCGGGTCGCCGTTCAGCGCTCAGCGATCAGGGGCCCCGCGAGCGACGTCCGACGCTCGCCCACCCATAGGATCGTCCGAGGTGGTAGGCCCGTCGGCCCACCGCGAGACGATCGAAAGGAACCGTGGTGGAAGTCACGATCGGTGTGAAGCACCTGCCCCGCGAGCTCGTCATCGACACGGACCTCACGGCCGACGAGGTGGCCTCGGCCGTCGCCGCCGCCCTGAAGGACGAGAGCACCCTCCAGCTCAAGGACTCGCGCGGACGCCAGTACCTGGTCCCGGCCGAGTCGCTCGGCTACGTGGAGATCGGCACCGAGGAGACGCGCCGCGTCGGTTTCGGCACCATCTGATCTCCGGTCGACTCAGGCCGTCAGGCCGAGCCGACGCATGCGCAGCGCGTGCCGCTCGGTGAGCTGGCGCAGCGCCCAGGTGTGCGTGTCCGACCCGGCGTCCTTCGCCGCCGGGTCGGACTCGACCTCCCGCGCGAGCGTGAGGAGGTGCACGAACGTGCCGCTCTCGGTGAGCAGTGCCTGCGCGAGACGCAGCGCCTCCCCGACGAGCCGGCGTCCCCAGAGCGCGAGGCGCGCCGAGAGCACGCGGTCCGCGGCGGCCGCTTCGGCGAGCTGCTGCACGGCTTCCTCGTCGGCGACGCTCGCCTCCATGACGCCGAGGACGACGTCGCGGGAGACGGGGTCGAGCGCGGGCGCGCAGAGCCGGCAGAAGTCCTCGGCGACCGACCGCCCGACGAACTCGCGCAGCACCTCTTCCTCCCAGGTGCTCGCCTGGGTGCGGTCGTCGAAGTCGTCGAACGCGCCGTCGAAGGGCGTCATCGCGGTCACGGGCGACGCGCCGAGCTCCTCGATCCGGGCGAGCACGCGCTCGCACCGGGCCAGCGACGCCCCGGCACGCCGGCTGTACGCGAGCCGTCCTTCGACGTCGAGCGCGTCGGCCGCCTCCGCGGCGAACCGGGGGACGTCGTCGAGCTCGAAGGCCGCGACGAGCCCGAGGAGCTCGACCACCTCGCCGAGGCTCGCGCCGTCTACCGGACCGTCGCCGGTGCCGGGCGGAGGGGTGTCGGCGGGGGACGCGGAGCTCGTGACGGCCATCCGTCCAGGATAGGCAGGGCCGCATCCGATACCATGGCCGGGTACCTCGGTTGCCCGGTCGTCTAGCTTCCTGGCCCGCGCTCGTCCTGACGCGCGGTCCGCATCGACCACGACGGCACGGACCTTGTCCGGATCGTCCCGCCACGACGGCGGCGCATCTCCACGATCGGCTGCCGGCCCCTGGCGCACGCGTCGCCCCGGACAACGCCGTCCCGCACCCCGGCCGCCCCTCACGGGCGCGAGCCCGGCGCGGGAGACCGGTCCGCGCGCGACGGCGCCCCGACGAACACGAGGAACCGTGACCAGCACCACCGACACGCCCGTCGCCCCGACGGGCGCCGAAGGCGCCGAGAACACCGGGCGCGACGACGTCGCCACCACCGATGCGTCCAACCCGACCGACGCCCCCACCCAGACCTTCGCCGACTTCAAGGTGCGCGCCGCGATCGTGGACGCGCTCACCGACGCCGGCATCGTCCATCCCTTCCCCATCCAGGCGATGACCCTGCCCGTCGCGCTCTCGCGGCACGACATCATCGGCCAGGCCAAGACCGGCACGGGCAAGACGCTGGGCTTCGGCGTCCCGCTGCTCGAGCACGTGGTCGCCCCCGACGAGGACGGCTTCGACCGCCTGGACGCGCCGGGCAAGCCGCAGGCGCTCGTCGTCGTCCCGACGCGCGAGCTCGCCGTCCAGGTCGCGAACGACCTGACGACGGCGTCGCGCCGCCGCACGGTGCGCGTCGCGCAGATCTACGGCGGCCGCGCGTACGAGCCGCAGATCGCGCAGCTCTCCGCGGGCGTCGAGGTCGTCGTCGGTACGCCGGGCCGGCTCATCGACCTGGTGAACCAGCGCCACCTCGACCTGTCGCACGCCACGACCGTCGTGCTCGACGAGGCCGACGAGATGCTCGACCTGGGCTTCCTGCCCGACGTCGAGAGGCTCATCGCCGCGACCCCGCCGCGCCGCCACACGATGCTGTTCTCGGCGACCATGCCGGGCGCCGTCGTCGCGATGGCCCGCCGGTACATGACGCAGCCGACGCACATCCGCGCCAACGACCCCGACGACGGCGGCGCCACCGTCAAGAACATCAAGCAGGTCGTCTACCGCGCCCACGCGCTCGACAAGGTCGAGATGCTCTCGCGGATCCTCCAGTCGGAGGGCCGTGGCCTCACGATCGTGTTCGCGCGCACCAAGCGCACGGCCGCGAAGGTCGCCGACGAGCTCGTCGAGCGGGGCTTCGCCGCCGCGGCGATCCACGGCGACCTCGGCCAGGGCTCGCGCGAGCAGGCGCTGCGCGCGTTCCGCTCGGGCAAGGTCGACGTCCTCGTCGCGACGGACGTCGCGGCCCGCGGCATCGACGTCGACGACGTCACGCACGTCGTGAACTACCAGTGCCCCGAGGACGAGAAGACGTACCTGCACCGCACCGGCCGCACCGGCCGCGCGGGGCACAAGGGCACCGCGGTCACGTTCGTCGACTGGGACGACATCCCCCGCTGGGGGCTCATCGACCGCGCCCTCGACCTCGGCATCCCGGAGCCGGTGGAGACGTACTCGTCGTCCCCGCACCTGTACACCGACCTGAACATCCCCGAGGGGACCAAGGGCCGGCTCCCGAAGGACAAGCAGGTCCGTGCCGGTCTCGGCGCGGAGGTCCTCGAGGACCTCGGCGAGACGGGCAAGCGTGGCGGTTCGCCCCGCGGGCAGGGCACGCGCGGCGGCTCCGGATCCCGCGACGGAGGCTCGCGTGGCCGCGGCGGCCGGGGCGGGTCCGAGCGGCGGCAGCGCGACGACGCAGGCAGCGGCTCCACCGGGCCGAAGGCGACCACCGCCTCGGCCGGGCCGGACGCCGGGACGCGAGCGCCGTCGTCGGCTCCGTCGGGCGACGGCGGCGAGCGCACGCGCACGCGACGCCGCACCCGCCGGCGCCGTCCGGGTGGTTCGGCCGAGGGCGGCGCGGCGGCCGCCCCGTCGGCCGACTGACCTCGAGGGGCACCAGGGACGAGAGCCCGGTCCGGCACGGAGCCGGACCGGGCTCCGTCGCGTCCGGGGGAAGGCGGCTGGCGCAGCCGTCTGCCGCCAGGTGCGACAATCTCGCCGTCCGGACTCGACGGCACGTCGCGGCGCACCCAGCGAAGGAGCTCCATGCCCACCACACCGACTCTCTGGCGCCTGCACGGCGACGGGCGCCACGTGACGCCCGGGCAGGTCGTCGCACCCGACGAGCGCCTCACGTGGCCGCGGACCGTCGGCCTCGGGCTGCAGCACGTCGTCGCGATGTTCGGCGCGACGTTCCTCGTGCCGCTGCTGACCCACTTCTCGCCCGCGACGACGCTGTTCTTCTCCGCCATCGGCACCGCGCTGTTCCTCGTCATCACACGGAACCGGCTCCCCAGCTACCTCGGCTCGAGCTTCGCGTTCATCGCGCCGATCCTCGCCGCGACGGCGTCGGGCGGGAAGAACCTCGCGGTCGGCGGGATCCTCGTCACCGGCGTCGTCCTGGCCGTCGTCGGGGCGATCGTGCACCGCGCCGGTGCGGGCTGGATCAACGCGCTCATGCCACCCGTGGTCACCGGCACGATCGTCGCGCTCATCGGCCTCAACCTCGCGCCCGCGGCGTGGAAAAACTTCAAGTTCGCGCCCTCCGCGGCGACCATCACCCTCGGCGTGATCCTGCTCGTCACCGTGCTCTTCAAGGGCATCCTCGGGCGGCTGTCGATCCTGGTCGGCGTCGTGCTCGGGTACGTCGTCACGTGGCTCGGCGGGAACGTCCTGGGCTGGAGCACGTTCGGCGCGCTCGACTTCAAGGAGGTCGGCAAGGCGAAGTGGCTCGGGTTCCCCGAGTTCACGACGCCACACTTCTCGTGGTCGCTCCTCGGGCTGTTCGTTCCCGTCGTCCTCGTGCTCATCGCCGAGAACGTCGGGCACGTGAAGTCCGTCGCGGCGATGACGGGCAAGGACCTCGACCCGCTCACGGGCCGCGCGCTGTTCGCCGACGGTGTCGCCACCACGCTCGCGGGCATCGGCGGCGGCTCCGGCACCACGACGTACGCCGAGAACATCGGCGTCATGGCGGCCACGCGCGTCTACTCGACGGCGGCGTACTGGGTCGCGGCCGCCGCGGCCTTCGTGCTGTCGATGTCGCCCAAGTTCGGCGCGCTGATCGCGACGATCCCGGGCGGCGTCCTCGGCGGGGCCACGACGATGCTCTACGGCATGATCGGCGTCCTCGGCGCACGCATCTGGGTGCAGAACAAGGTCGACTTCTCCGACCCCGTGCACCTCGCGAGCGCCGCCGTGCCGCTCGTCGTCGCGATCGCGAACTTCGACTGGAAGATCGGGAACCTCGAGTTCACGGGCATCGCGCTCGGCGCCGCGTCCGCGCTCGTGATCTACCACGGCATGCGGTGGGTCGAGCGGTGGCGTAGGACCGGCCAGGAGCCCGCGAGCCCGGCTTCGGTGCCGCTCCCGGACGAGGGCGCCGGCCAGTAGCCCGTGCGGCGCCCGGCCCGTCAGAAGCCGGGCGCGACACCCGGATGCCGGGCGAAGAACCGCACGGCGCTGTCGATCTCGAACATCGGGACCCGCCCAGCGCACCACGAGGTCCGCCCGACGCCCAGGGAATTGCCCGGCGCCCGCGGAGCGACCTCAGGGCGCGGCGATGACCTCGTCCCGGATGCGCTCCATCGTCTGGTCGAGGGTCATCGCGACGTCGGAGGCGAGCTTGAGGGCGTCGGTGATGTGGTGGGGCACCTCGCGGTCGTACTTGTAGTAGATCTTGTGCTCGAGGCTCGCCCAGAAGTCCATCGCGATGGTCCGGAGCTGGATCTCGACGACGACCTCCTCGACCCGGTCGGACAGGAACACCGGCACCCGCACGATGAGGTGCAGGCTCTGGTACCCGTTGGGCTTGGGGTGGGCGATGTAGTCGCGCTCCTCGATGACCTCCAGGTCCCGCTGGGCCACGAGCATGTCGCGGACGCGGTAGATGTCCGTGACGAAGCTGCAGGTGATCCGCACTCCGGCGATGTCGAGCATCTGGGCGCGGATGGCGTCGGGCGTGAGGGCGATGCCCTTGCGGCGCGCCTTGGCGACGATCGAGTCGACGGACTTGAGGCGTGAGCCGACGTGCTCGATGGGGTTGTCGTCGTGGAAGTGCTTGAGCTCGTCGCGGAGCACTCCGACCTTGGTCATCACCTCGTCTATGCCGAACTTGTACGTCATCATGAGGCGACGGACATCCTTGGCCGTGGACGGGCTCAGTGACGGTGCGCGATCGGTCGGGTGCTGACTCACGTTCCTTACGGTACGCGGGTCAACCTGAGCGCTCCCTGAGCGCGACACCGCGGAGACCTGCGAGGCTGAGGGAACGCCGTCGTCGCCCGCCGCCGGCACCACAGGCCCCGTCCGCCCGAGGAGAAGCATCGTGCCCGAGACCCAGCAGCTCCAGATCGACGTCCCCGACGACGTGGAGGTGGGGGTCCCCGCCGACTTCGCGTCGCTGTGGCACACGCCGTCGACGTTCGTCATCGACTTCGTCGCGCTCAAGCACCCGCCGCAGCCGAACGTCGACGAGGCGACCGGCGAGGCGCACCCCCTCGTCTCGGGACGGGTCGTCACGCGGGTCCGGATCCCGCCCGAGCAGGTCTTCGAGCTCGCCAAGGCGCTCACGACCCAGCTCGACGCGTGGGAGCGCGAGACCGGCAGACGCGCGGAGGGGAGCGCCCCCGGTCCGGCCGGGGCCTGACGGGGATCAGCCCTGCCGAAGCTCCCGCACGGCAACCCGGTCGGGCGCCTCGTGGTCCGGGCGCGCCCGCCGGGTGAGCCTCCCGACGAGCCAGCACAGCGCCAGCAGCGCAACCCCGGTCCAGATCCCGCCCCACCCACGGGCCGCCCCCCACGCGCACGTCGCCGCCGTGCAGCTCGGCGCCCCCGGGTACTCGCCGAACACCGAGCCCATGAGCGCGGACATGATCGTCGACACGAGGACGAAGTTCCCCGCGAGCGCGAGGAACGCGGCGAGCATGCCGAGCACGCCCCGACGCGCCTGGACCGCGAGACCGGCGGCGATCACCCCGACGAACAGCAGCACGCTGATCATCGGCAGGGCCAGGAGCGCGTCCGACCAGTCGACGCCCGCCCCCAGCTCGTAGGCCACGAGCGCCGCCGCCCCGACGAGCACGCCCACGCCCGCAGCTACCACCGCCGGACCGCCGCCGCGCGCGTCGTCCCCCGTGCGTCGTCGTCGGGCGGCGGAGTGTAGCGACGGGACGACGAGGCCGAGCGCGAGGAGCAGCGTGGCGATCGCGGCGATCGCGTCGAGCGGCGCGTCGCCGGACGTCGACGTGGTGGCAGAGGGGTGCACGGGCAGGTCCTCACAGGTCGGGGGCCGTCAGGCCGCCTTGACGAACGCGGTCACCGCGTCCGCGATCATCTGGACGGCGATCGCGGCCAGGAGCAGACCGGCGATACGCGTGACGAGGGTCGTGCCCGACTCGCCGAGCACGCGGTGGATGACGTTCGCGAACCGCATGGCCAGCCAGAGGCACACGCACACGGCCACGAGCCCGGCGAAGATCGCGACGTAGTCGGCTGCGCCGTCGGCGTTCTGGACGAACACCATGATCGAGACGATCGCCCCCGGCCCGGCGAGCAACGGGGTACCGAGGGGCACGAGCGCCACGTTGCCGCCACGCGCGTTCGGCTCCGGGTCCTCGGCCTTGCCGGTGAGCAGCTCCATCGCGATGAGCAGCAGCAGCAGGCCGCCTGACGCCTGGAGCGCAGGCAGCGAGACGTGCAGGTAGTTGAGGATCGACTGGCCGAACAGCGCGAACACGACGATCACGCCGAGCGCGACGAACACGGCGGTCAGAGCCGCCGCCTTGCGCTGCTTCGAGGTCATCGAGCTGGTCAGCGCCAGGAAGATCGGCACCGTCCCCGGCGGGTCCATGATCACGAACAGCGTCACGAACACCCCGACGAACAGGCGCGGGTCGAGCACCGCGTCCATCAGCTGCTCACGACCTGATCACGGCGAGCGTCCCCATGTCCTCGATCCTCTCCAGCACTTCTGGTGCCGTGGTGTTCTCCGCGAGCCGGTTCGGTTTACCGGCCCCGTGGTAGTCGCTCGACCCGGTCACGAGCAGACCGAGCCGGGCGGCGAGCCCCACCAGGTGGTCGACCTGGTCCGGGGTGTGGTCACGATGGTGGGCCTCGAGGCCCGCGAGGCCCGCGTCCGCGAGCTCCTCGATCACGTCGTCGGGCACGGTGCGTCCCCGCACCGACGCCGCGGGGTGCGCGAACACCGGCACCCCGCCCGCCTCGCGCACCCGGCGCACCGTGTCGACGGCGCGCGGCGCGTAGTGCGGCACGTAGTAGGGGCTGCCCGCGTGCAGGACGGTCTCGAACGCGGCCGACCGGTCCGGCACGACGCCGAGGCGCACGAGCGCGTCGGCCAGGTGGGGCCGCCCCACCGTCGCACCCGGCTCGGTGTGGGCCGCGATCTCGTCCCAGTCGACCGGGTAGTCGCGCGCGAGCAGGTCGACCATGCGCCGGGCCCGGTCGAGCCGCGCCGTCCGAACCCGCTCGCACTCCTGGGCGAGCGGGGCATCGGCCGGGTCGTGGAGGTAGCTGAGGATGTGCACCGAGACGTGCCGCTCGCGACCCTCCGCCTCGAAGACCGCCTGCGCGGACAGCTCCGCGCCGCGCACGAGCGCGATGCGGTTCGCACGCGCCGCCGCTGCCGCGTCGGGCCAGCCGGCGACGGTGTCGTGGTCCGTCAGTGCGACGACGTCGAGGCCGGCCGCCGCGGCGTCGGCCACCACCTGCCCCGGGGCGTCCGTGCCGTCGGACGCCGTCGAGTGCGTGTGGAGGTCGATGAGCACCGCCCCAGGGTATCGGCCGGCGTGCACAGGACGTCCCCAACTGCTCCGCGCTCCTCCCCCACACGAGGAGACGACCGTCCAGGCTGTGGTGCCACCATGGAGCACCCCCGAGATCGTGAGGCCCCTGTTGGACCCGAGCACCACCCTCCGCCCCGGCGACGACGCCGCACCGCAGCCCGCCGTCCGGCCGTCCGTCGTCTTCGTCCACGGGATGCGGACCTCAGGAGCGATCTGGGACGAGCAGCTCGTCGCCATGCACGACGCCGGGTACCGGGCCGCCGCGATCGACCTGCCCGGGCACGGCGTGCGCCGCGCGGAGAAGTTCACCCTCGAGGGGGCCTACGAGGCCATCGACGAGGCCGCACACGAGCTCGCCGCCGACGACCCGCGGACGCCGCTGGCGCTCGTCGGTCTCTCGCTCGGCGGGTACACCTCGCTCGCGTACGCGTCCGACCGTCGCGACCGCCCCGGCGCGCCTCTCGCGGGGGTGGTCGCCGCGTCGTGCAGCACCGACACCCGCGGCCTGCCGCTGCGGACCTTCACCGGGGCGCTGCGCGGCTCGCTCGCCGCCGGACGCACGATGCGCGAGCTCCTCGGCCGCACCCGGACCTCCGTGCGCCGTCGGCTCCCGGCGGCCCCCGCCGTCTTCACGCCCGGCTGGGACCTCGTCGCCGACGCGCTCGCGCACCTCGCCGAGCGCTCGTCCGTGCAGAACCTGCGCGGCGGCGGCGTGCCCGTCTGGCTCGTGAACGGCTCGCGCGACCAGCTCCGCATGCACGAGCGCCGGCACCTGCGCGCCGTCCCCGGCACGCGCCTCGTCGTGGTCCCCGGCGCCGGGCACGACGTCAGCCTCGAGGCACCCGCGGCGTTCAACGAGGCCGTCCTCGATGCGCTCGCGGCGTTCGGCCGCGCGCGCGCCTGACCTCGCACCGCCCGGACCGCGCCGGCCGCGGTGCGAGACTGGAGGCATGACGACCTCCCCCGCTTCCGAGAACCCCCCGACCTCCGAGACGGGTGCGCCCGCGGACGAGCAGTCCGTCGAGTCACGGAACGAGAACCGGTCGCAGCGACCGCAGTCGGAGGCGTTCCGGTCCTTCATCACGAGCGGCTGGGGCCCCCGGGCAGCGACGGGCACCGCGCGTTCCGCGGCCGCCGACTACGCCGCGGTGCGCCGCGCCCGCCTGTCCGCACGGTTCCCCGGCGTGCGGCTCGTGGTCCCCGCAGGCGGGCTCAGGACGCGCTCGAACGACACCGACTACCGGTTCCGTGCGCACTCCGCGTTCGCGCACCTCACGGGCACGGGCACGGAGCTCGAGCCCGACTCGGTGCTCGTCCTGCACCCGGTCACCGAGACCGACGGCGCGGACGGCACGACCGAGGGCCACGAGGCCGTCCTGTACGTCCGGCCGCTCGCCGGCCGCGACACCGAGGAGTTCTACGCCGACTCCCGCTACGGCGAGTTCTGGGTGGGCGCCCGGCCGAGCCTCGACGACGTCGCGGAGCTCACGGGCATCCGGGCCGAGCACGTGGACGGGCTCCGGGACGCGCTCGCCAAGGACGTCGGGACGGGGGGCGTGCAGGTGCTCGTCGTGACGGACGCCGACGAGGCCGTGGAGGACCTCGTGGACGAGGTCCGCGCGTCCGAGAGTGTCGTGGAGGAGGCCGCCGCGAAGACCGAGCAGCACACCGACGACGCGCTCGTCGAGGCCGTGTCCGAGCTGCGCCTCGTCAAGGACGAGTACGAGGTCCAGCAGATGCGCGACGCCGTCGACGCCACGATCGACGGGTTCGAGCAGGTCGTGCGCGAGCTGTCCGCCGCGGCCGCGCACCCGCGCGGCGAGCGCGTCGTCGAGACGACGTTCGACGCGCACGCGCGCCTCGCCGGCAACGCGGTCGGCTACGAGACGATCGCGGCATCGGGCGAGCACGCGACGACGCTGCACTGGATCACCAACGACGGCGTCGTCCGCGAGGGCGACCTCCTCCTGCTCGACGCGGGCGTCGAGGTCGAGTCCCTCTACACGGCCGACGTCACCCGGACCCTGCCCGTCGACGGCACGTTCACCGAGGTCCAGCGCCGCGTCTACCAGGCCGTGCTCGACGCAGCCGACGCCGCGTTCGCCGTCGCCGTCCCGGGCGCGAGGTTCCGCGACGTGCACGCCGCCGCGATGGACGTCATCGCGGCGCGTCTCGAGGAGTGGGGCCTCCTGCCCGACGGCGTGAGCGCCGCCGAGTCGCTCGCCCCCGAGGGCCAGTACCACCGGCGCTGGATGGTCCACGGGACCAGCCACCACCTGGGCATCGACGTGCACGACTGCGCGCAGGCGCGCCGCGAGCTGTACCTCGACGGGGTGCTCGAGCCGGGCATGGTGTTCACGATCGAGCCGGGCCTGTACTTCAAGGCCGACGACCTGACCGTCCCCGAGGAGTACCGCGGCATCGGGGTGCGCATCGAGGACGACGTCCTCGTCACCGCCGACGGCAACGAGAACCTGTCCGCCGCACTCCCCCGCCGCCCCGACGACGTCGAGGCGTGGATGGCCGGTCTCCGCCGACCGGCCCACCTCACGAAGTAGTACGGCCGCCCGCATACCTCACGAAGTAGTACGGCGGCCGTACTACTTCGTGGGGTCGTCCGACGACGTCCCCTCCTCGCGCTCCGAGCCCGCCTCGGGCTCGGGCCGGGCGGGAGCCGGGGGCTGGCCCTGCGGGGTCGCGCCGTCGGACGCCTCGGGAGCGGCGGGTCCGGCCGGCGACTGCGGCGCGGGCTGGGCCGGTGCGGCCGGTTCAGGCTGCGCCGGAGTCGCCGGTTGCGGGGCCTGGGGCGCCGTGGGCGGGGCGACGTCCTCGAGCCGGCGACCGTACCTCGGCTCGCCCGACGGCGTCTGGAACCGCGGCGAGACGGGTGCCGCCGGGGCGGCCGGGGCCGGTTGCGCGGGCTGCTGCTGGCCCGGCGCACCCGGAGCGGGCGTCGGCGGGACGGTCCAGCCGGACGCGCCCGGCGTGGTCGGGGGCTGAGCGGCGTGGGGTGCGGCCGGAGCTGCGGGCCGCGCGGCGCCCGGCTGCCCGAGCCCGAGCTCGCTGAGGACCTGCCGGGCCTCGCCCGCACGGTCGGCGACGCACAGGATCGCGTACGAGGTCGCGACGATCTGCGACTGCGACGTGAAGTCGCGCTGGTTGCCCGTCAGGGCGTAGGAGATCAGCCCGAACAGCACCCCGAACGCGGCGCCGATGCCGATCGCGGCGACGATGATCGCCGCGCTCCCGCCTTCGAACAGCGACAGCAGCAGACCGACGAACAGGCCGAACCATGCGCCCGACGCGAGGCCCGCGATCGCGACGCGCGAGTACGTCAGGCGGCCGGTGATCCGTTCGACGGCCTGCAGCCCCTCGCCCACGATCGTGACGTTCTCGACGGCGAAGTGCTTGTCGGACAGGAAGTCGACGGCCTTCTGCGCCTCGAGGTACGTGGGGTAGCGGGCGATCTCGACGCCCGTCGGCGGGGTCGGGACGCGGGGCACGGCGTTCGCGCGCGGCATGGACATGGCACCCAGTCTGTCCCAAGTCGGGCCCGAGTGCCGAGCGCGAGCAGCCCACGGCGTCCCCGCGGCGCCCCGGTCGGCCGCGACGCGCTAGACCGCGAGGCCGAGGTCTGACGAGACCGACCGCCCGGAGGCCTGCCACGCGAGCAGCGCGGCGCCGTACGTCCCGGCCTCGGCGCCGAGCCGGGCGGTCCGGAGCTCGGGAGCCGGGTGCACCGTGAGACGAGCGCGGACCGCCCGGTCCAGGGGCTCGAGCAGGGCGTCGCCCGCCAGCACGAGGCCCCCGCCGACGACGACGGTGCGCAGCCCGAGCGTGCGGACCAGCCCGGACACGAGGTCGGCAAGTCCGTCGACGCCGTGCTGCCAGACCTCGAGGGCGACCGCGTCCCCGGCCTGGGCGCGCTCGAGGACGTCGCGGGCGCCGTCGGGCACGGTGCCGGTGCGCGCCGCGTACTGGCGGGCGATGCCCGCGGCGGACGCGTAGGTCTCGACGCAGCCCCGACCGCCGCACGCGCACAGGTCGCCCGCGGTCGCGCCGCCGTGCCCGATCTCGCCGGCCCAGCCGCCGCCCGCGTAGACGCGACCACCGAGGACGAGCGCCGCCGCGATCCCCGTCCCGACCGAGAGGAACGCGTGGTCGCCGGCTCCCTGACCGGCACCGAGACGCCACTCGGCGAGCCCCGCAGCCCGCGCGTCGTGCCCGAACCCGACCGGGACCCCCGTCGTCTCCTCGACGAGCGCGCGCAGCGGGAGGTCGCGCCACCCGAGGTTCTCGGCCCCGACGACGACGCCAGCCTCCTCGTCGACGAGGCCCGGCGTCACGATGCCGACCGCCGCGACGTGCTGCTCGGCGGGCACCGCGGCCCACAGCTCACGGACGACTCCGAGGACCGCGGCCGTGGCGCCGTCGGGGTCGGCGGGCCCCCCGCCCGTCGGCGCGGTGCGCCGGGCGGCGATCCCGGCGGCGTCCACGACTGCACCCTTGACGGACGTCCCGCCCACGTCCAGCGCCAGGACGACCGGCTCGGTGGCACGGTGGGCGTGCGAACGGGGCGCGGCGTCGTCGGCAGGGGCGTCGGCAGAGACGTGGGACACGGTGGACCGTCCGGGGGTGGGCAGGGATCGGGAAGGAGCAGGGCTCGACGGTTCCCGGCGCTGCGAACCGGGTCTCAGGTTACAGGCGTGTTTCGGGCTCCGCCGTGCGCGCCCGGCCGCCGCGAGCCAGGGCGCGCCCCTAGGCTGAGGGCGTGAGCGCCGCCACCAGGGTCTACGTCGCGCGGCTCGCCGGGACCGCCGTGTTCGATCCGAACGGCGACCAGGTGGGCCGGGTCCGCGACGTCGTCATCCTCCTGCGCGACCGTCGTGCCCCGCGTGCGGTCGGTCTCGTGGTCGAGGTGCCGGGCCGGCGGCGCGTCTTCCTGCCGCTCACCCGCGTCACGAGCATCGACGCCGGGCAGGTCATCTCCACGGGCCTGGTCAACATGCGCCGGTTCGAGCAGCGCCCGCACGAGACCCTCGCGATCGGGGAGCTCCTGGACCGGCGCGTCCAGCTCGTCGACGGGTCGGGCGACGCGACGGTCGAGGACCTGTCGATCGAGCAGCAGCGCAGCGGCGACTGGGAGGTCGACAAGCTGTTCGTGCGTCGGACGGCCACCCACCGCAGCGCCCTCGGCATCCGCAGACGCGGGGAGACCCAGGTGGTCGACGTCGACGCGGTCACCGGGCTGGCGGGCAGCGGGTCCGCCCAGGCGGCGACCCTCCTGCTCGCCGCCTACGACGAGCTCAAGGCCGCGGACCTCGCGGACGTCCTGCACGACATGGGCGACACCCGCCGCCTCGAGGTCGCGACCGCGCTCGACAACGAGCGCCTGGCCGACGTCCTCGAGGAGCTTCCCGAGGACGACCAGGTCGCCATCCTCCAGAGCCTGGAGACGGACCGCGCGGCCGACGTCCTCGAGGCCATGCAGCCCGACGACGCGGCCGACCTCCTCGGCGAGCTGCCCGACGACCAGCAGGCCGAGCTGCTCGAGCTGATGGAGCCGGAGGAGGCGAAGGACGTCCGGCGGCTCCTCGCGTACGAGGACGACACCGCGGGCGGCCTCATGACCACCGAGCCCGTCATCCTCGGGCCCGAGACCCCGATCGCGCTCGCGCTCGCGCACGTGCGCCGGAAGGACGTCCCGCCCGCGCTCGCGTCGATGGTCTTCGTCGTGCGCTCGCCGATCGAGACGCCGACCGGACGCTTCCTCGGCGTCGTCCACATCCAGGCAATGCTCCGCGAGCCGCCGCACCAGTCGATCGGGTCGATCCTCGACACGGACATCGAGCCCGTCGGGCCGGACGCGTCGCTCGCGCGCGTCACGCGCGTGCTCGCCACGTACAACCTGCTCGCCGTGCCCGTCGTCGACCCCGAGAAGCGCCTCGTGGGCGCAGTCAGCGTCGACGACGTCCTCGACCACATGCTCCCCGAGGACTGGCGCGAGACCGACGACGAGGAGGACGCGGGCCCGGGCACCCCGCCGGGCGTCGCCGCGCAGCAGTCCCGCCCGGCATCTCCCGCC
This sequence comes from Luteimicrobium xylanilyticum, assembly GCF_009429125.1. GTDB lineage: Bacteria > Actinomycetota > Actinomycetes > Actinomycetales > Cellulomonadaceae > Luteimicrobium > Luteimicrobium xylanilyticum. The sequence continues at coordinate 1,153,212 of NZ_CP045529.1, read as the reverse complement.
CAGGGGGCGACCCGTGGCTGAACGGCCCCGCCTCGACCTGCCCAAGGAGCAGCGGCGCGGCCTCCTTCCCCGGTTCGAGGTCGAGGACGACGCCGTCGGCCGGGTCAGCGAGGGCATCGCACGCTTCCTGGGGACGCCGCGCTTCATCGTCTACCTCACGGTGTTCTGCGCCGTGTGGCTCGCGTGGAACGTGTGGGGGCCGGAGAACCTGCACTTCGACTCGGCGTCCAACGGGTTCACGGCGCTCACGCTCGTGCTGTCGCTCCAGGCGTCGTACGCGGCCCCCCTCATCCTGCTCGCGCAGAACCGGCAGACCGACCGCGACCGCGTGAGCTCGGAGCAGGACCGGCAGCAGGCCGCCCGCAACCTCGCCGACACCGAGTACCTGGCGCGCGAGATGGCGGCGCTGCGTCTCGCGCTCGGCGAGACCGCGACCCGCGACTTCGTCCGCGGCGAGCTGCGCAACCTCCTCGAGGAGCTCTCGGCACGCGACGAGCCCGACGCCGGCGAGGCTCCCGCGAGGGGCGCGGGCTGAGGTCGCGCCACCCCCGCGCTCCGTACGATGGAGTCGTGCCCGACTCCGCTCCCCCGCTCCTCGATGCCGTCCGCACCGCCCTGCGCGCGGTCATCGACCCCGAGATCCGGCGCCCCATCGTCGACCTCGGCATGGTCCGCTCGGTCGAGGTGCAGCCGGGCGAGGCACCCGACGGGAGGGCGCGCGCCGTCGTCGGCGTGGACCTGACCACGCCCGCGTGCCCGCTGCGCAGCACGCTGGTGCGCGACGTCACCGCCGCGGCCCTCACGGTCGAGGGCGTGGGTGACGTCAGCGTCGAGCTCGGCGCGATGGACGCCGAGCAGCGCCAGGCCCTGCGCGCCCAGCTGCGCGGTGGCGACGGGGCGCCCCGGATCCCGTTCGCCGAGCCCGGCTCGCTGACCAAGGTGTTCGCGGTCGCGTCGGGCAAGGGCGGGGTCGGCAAGTCGTCGGTCACCGCGAACCTCGCGGCCGCGATGGCGGCGGACGGGCTGCGCGTCGGCGTGCTCGACGCCGACATCCACGGCTTCTCGATCCCCCGCATGCTCGGGGTCACGACCAAGCCGACGCGCGTGGACGACATGCTCCTCCCGCCGATCGCGCACGAGGTCAAGGTCGTGTCGATCGGGATGTTCGCACCGCAGGGCAAGGCCGTGGTGTGGCGGGGGCCGATGCTGCACCGCGCCGTCGAGCAGTTCCTGTCCGACGTGTTCTGGGGCGACCTCGACGTGCTCCTGCTCGACCTGCCGCCCGGGACCGGCGACGTCGCGATCTCGGTCGCGCAGCTGTTGCCCGGCTCGCAGATCGTCGTCGTGACGACGCCGCAGCTCGCGGCCGCGGAGGTCGCCGAGCGCGCGGGGCTGGTCGCGGCGCAGACGGAGCAGGACGTCGTCGGCGTCGTGGAGAACATGGCGTGGCTGGACCAGCCGGACGGGACGCGGCTCGAGCTGTTCGGGTCGGGCGGCGGTGACGCCGTCTCCGCCGGGCTCGCGGAGACGCTGGGGCACGACGTGCCCGTGCTCGGCCGGATCCCCCTCGACGTGCGGCTGCGCGAAGGCGGCGACGGTGGCGTGCCGGTCGTCGTCGCGGAGCCGGAGTCACCTGCCGCCGTCGCGCTGCGCGACGTCGCCCGCTCGCTCACCGCCCGTCCCCGCGGGCTGGCCGGCCGGTCGCTGGGGCTGTCGCCCGTCTGACTCGCCGTGTGCGCCGTCGGGCTCAGCGCACCGCGGCGATGAGCGCGGACAGGTCCGTCTCGACCGTGAACTCGTGCACCATCCGCCACTCGCCGTCGGCGAGGCGCCAGACGAACTCGTAGAGCAGAGGCCTGCCGTCCTTGACGCGGCGCAGCGCCACGGAGCCGTGGTCGCCGTAGCGCACCGCGGCCAGGTACTCGACGTCGTCGACCGGGGGCATCGCGTGGCCGGCGGACGCGATCTTCCGGAGCTGCGCGAGGAGGCCGTCGCGCGGGATCTCGAGCGAGCGCCCGTCGAGGTCGACGCGGACGCCCACGTACTCGGGCGCGTAGACCCGGGCCAGCTCGTCGAGGTCCATGCGCAGGCCGGCCTCGAAGTACCGCTTCATCTGCGTGATCAGCTCGTCGTCCATGACCGCAATGTAACAGCGTTATATGTAGCGGTGCTATAGGGCGGGCGCTCGTCGGCGTACCGTGAAGGGGTGCCGACCCTGACCAGCAGCGCCGTCGTCGACGCCGCGCGCGAGCTGCTGCGGGCCGAGGGCCTGCAGGCGGTCACGTTCCGACGGCTGCAGCAGGCCCTGAGCGTGACGGCACCCTCGATCTACTGGCGCTTCACGAACAAGGAGGCGCTGCTCGGCGCCCTCGCGGACGCCGTCCTGCGCGAGGAGTTCGGCGACGAGCCGCTCGCACCCGAGCAGCCCTGGGGGCCCTGGTTCCGCGAGGTGCTGCTGCGGCTGCGCCGCGCGATGCTCGCCTACCCGGACGGTGCCCGCCTCGTCACGGGCGCCCGGCTCGACCACGCGCCCACGCTCGCCCGGATCTCCGAGGCGGCGCTGACCGGCGCGCTCGCGACCGGGCGCGACGTCCGGTCGAGCAGCACGATCGTCTTCACCGCCCTGCACCTCACCTTCGGCCACGTGATCGAGGAGCAGCAGCCGCCGGCGCTGAGCGCCGAGGAGATGGCCGCGGCGCTCGCCCCGTACCCGTCGATCCGCCGGGCCGTCGCCCAGCGCGACGCGGACCGTCTCGACGCCGAGGACGCGTTCGCGGCGAGCCTCGACCTCGTCCTGCGCGACGCGTGAGCCGAGCACGCGGAGCACCGGACCCCGGGCCGGCCCGTCCCCAGCCTCCGCCATGTTGTGTTCTGTGCGGTCATGTTGGAAACTGTGTCCATGCTTGCGACAGTCCGCCAGGACCGCATCCTCGCCGCGCTCGCCGCGCGCGGCTCGGTGCGGATCACCGACCTCGCCACCGAGCTCGACGTCTCCGACATGACGGTCCGCCGCGACCTGTCCGAGCTCGCCGGCCGCGGCCTGCTGCGGAAGGTGCACGGCGGCGCCGTCGCCGCCGACCAGCACCCCGCGTCGTACGAGCCCGGGTTCCAGGCCAAGGCCGACCGCGAGGGCGCCGAGAAGGACGCCATCGCCCGGGCTGCGGCCGAGCTCGTCCAGCCCGGCTCCGCCGTCGCGCTGTCGGCCGGCACGACGACGCACGCGCTCGCCCGGGTCCTCGCGAGCTCGCCGCGGCTGCGACCCCTCACCGTCGTCACCAACTCGCTCCCCGTGGCGGACACGCTCTTCCGCACCGGCGACACCACCGTCACGACCGTCCTCATCGGCGGCGAGCGCACCCCGTCCGACGCGCTCGTCGGGCCGCTCGCCGAGGCAGCCCTCACGACGCTGCGCGTCGACGTCGCCTTCCTCGGCGCGCACGGCATCAGCCCGAACGCGGGCCTCACCACCCCGAACCTCGCCGAGTCCGCGACCGACCGTGCGCTCGTGGCGAGCGCCGCGCAGGTCGTCGTCCTCGCCGACCACACCAAGTGGCGCACGACCGGGCTCTCCCGCTGGGCCACCCTGGACGACGTCGACGTCCTCGTCACCGACGACGGCCTGTCCGAGCCGGACCAGGCCGAGGCCCGCGAGCTCGTCGGACGGCTCGTCGTGGCGGAGGTGGCCCGATGAGCGCAACGACCCAGACCGGGACGACGGGGACCAAGGGCTCCCGCACGGCCACGCGCCTCGCCGACGGGCGCGAGCTCGTCTACTTCGACGACGCCCTCGAGCCCGGTGACGCGCCGCGACCGCCCCACGAGCTCCACGACCCGCGCCCCCTGCCCGACCGGTTCGCCCCCGTCGACGGCGCACCGTTCCAGGGGCCCCGGATGCGCCGCGACCCGCTGACGGGCGACTGGATCCCCATGGCGACGCACCGCATGAACCGCACGCTCCTCCCGCCCGACGACGCGTGCCCGCTGTGCCCGCGCCGCCCCGGCGCCGACTACACCGACGGCGAGGTGCCCGACACCGCGTACGACGTCGTCGTCTTCGAGAACCGCTTCCCGTCGCTGCTCAGCGTGCCGGGCGAGGACCACGGCCCGGAGTCCGTCGTCGACGTGAGCCCCGCCGCGGTGCCGGGCGGGCTGTGGCTCGACGCACCGGCCGCCGGCCGCTGCGAGGTCGTGTGCTTCTCGAGCGACCACGACGCCTCGCTGGCATCGCTCGGCGAGCGCCGGGTCCGCACGATCGTCGACGCGTGGGCGGACCGCACCGCCGCGCTGGGCTCGCTCCCGACGACGCGCGAGGTGTTCGTCTTCGAGAACCACGGCCGCGAGATCGGCGTCACGCTGACCCACCCGCACGGCCAGGTCTACGCCTACCCGTACCTGACGCCGCGCACCGAGCAGCTGCTCACGCAGGCCTCGGCGCACCACGAGGCGACCGGCCGCTCCCTCCTGCGCGACGTCCTCGACGCCGAGCTCGCCGACGGCCGCCGCGTCGTCCTCGAGACCGAGCACTGGGTCGCGTACGTGCCGTTCGCCGCGCGCTGGCCCGTCGAGGTGCACCTGGCGCCGAGGCGGGACGTCCTCGACCTGCCGGGGCTCACCGACGCGGAGCGCGACGACTTCGCCACCGCGTACCTGCGTGTCCTCGCGGCGCTGGACCGCTTCTTCGTCGCACCCGACGGCAGCCCCGTGGCCCTCCCGTACATCGCGGGCTGGTCGCAGGCCCCCGCCCGCGACCCGCGCCGGGAGCTCGGGCGCCTGCGCCTCGAGGTGTTCTCGGTGCTCCGCGGTCCCGGGAAGCTCAAGTACCTGGCCGGGTCGGAGTCCGGCGCCAGCGCCTGGATCTCCGACACCACGCCCGAACGCATCGCCACCCGCCTCAAGGAGGTCCTCGCGTGAGCGAGCAGCCCGTCACCCGCGTCGACGCCGCCGAGCCGCAGTGGGCGACCGCGTGGCCGCCCGCCGAGGGGGCCGAGCGGGCCCGCACCCTGTTCCGCGACCAGCTCGACCACGAGCCCGACGGCGTCTGGTCGGCGCCCGGCCGTGTCAACCTCATCGGCGAGCACACGGACTACAACGGTGGCCTCTGCCTGCCCACCGCGCTCCCCCACCGCACGTACGTCGCACTGTCCGTGCGCGACGACGACCGCGTCCTCCTCACGTCCGCCCAGGCCGACGGCGGCGCCCTCTGGGAAGGCCGGACCGACCGGCTCGGCCCGGGCGACCTCCAGGGCTTCCCCGCCTACACGGGCGGCGTCGCGTGGGCGCTGGCGCACGACGGCGTCCTCCCGGCCGTCCCCGCGTTCGAGGCCGCGGTCGACGCGTGCGTCCCGTTCGGGTCGGGGCTGTCGTCGTCGGCGTCGCTGAGCACCGCCGTCGCGGTGGCGCTCGACGACGCAGCGGGCGAGAGCGTCGGCGCGAGCGACGCGGGACGCGTGCGGCTCGTCGAGGCGTGCGTGCGCGCGGAGAACGACGTCGCCGGGGCACCGACCGGTGGGCTCGACCAGTCCGCCGCGCTGCGCTCCGCCGAGGGGCACGCGCTGCTGCTCGACTTCCGGCCCGGGCTGTCGGCGGAGGAGTCCGCCCGGCGCGTGCCGTTCGACCTCGCCGCGGCGGGGCTCGAGCTCCTCGTCATCGACACGCGGGCGCCGCACGAGAACGCCGACGGTCAGTACGCCCAGCGTCGCGCGACGTGCGAGGCCGCCGCGGCCACGCTCGGCGTCGCCACGCTGCGTGACGTCACCCCGGACGGTCTCGACGCCGCGCTCGCCGCCCTGCCCGACGACGTCGCCCGCCGACGGGTGCGCCACGTCGTCACCGAGGTCCAGCGGGTCGAGCGGTTCGTGGCGCTCCTCGAGTCCCCCGAGGGCCTTGCCGCGCACGCCGACGAGCTCGGCGCCCTGTTCGTCGCGTCGCACCGGTCCCTGCGCGACGACTACGAGGTCTCGTGCGCCGAGCTCGACGTCGCCGTCGACACGGCGCTCGCCGCAGGCGCCGTCGGGGCCCGCATGACGGGCGGCGGGTTCGGGGGCTCGGCCATCGCCATCGTGCCCGCGGGCACCGAGCAGGACGTGGCGCGGGCCGTCGTGCGGGCGTTCGCGGAGCGCGGCTTCGCCGCACCGCAGTTCCTCACCACCGAGCCCTCCGGCCCGGCCCACCGCGAGTCCTGATCGCAAACGCCGCCTGGCACCCATGCCCTCCCACGAAGTAGTACGGCCGCCCGCATACTTCGCGAAGTAGTACGGCGGCCGTACTACTTCGGCGGGGTGGGCGACGGGGTGGGAGGGACGGGGCCGGCCGCTCGCCGGCGCTGGGCGTCCTCGTAGAACGCGTAGAAGACGGCGTAGGGCTCGCCTTCGGGGTCGGGCTCGCGGTCGGCGTACTCCTGGAAGAGCGCCACGACGCGCTCGGTGAGCTCGGCGCGGCCGGCCTCGTCGAGGCGCACGCCCAGACGGACGAGCTGAGTCGACTCGGGGGGCGCCTCGCCGACCTCCTCGACGAACGCCTCGACCAGCACCGGGTACTGCGACGGGGGCATCGGTGTGAGCCACGAGCGCCCGGTCGCGAGGTACGGGACCTCGCGCGACCCCCGCGGGCCGCCGCGCTCGGGCAGAGCAGCCAGGAAGCCGCGCGCGACGAGCGTGCGGACGTGGTGCAGCATGCTGCCCGGGTTCCGCCCCAGCGCGTGCGCGATCTCCTTGTTGGTACGCGGCTCGTCGAGGCACAGCCGCAGGATGCGTAGGCGCAGTGCCGAGGCGAGGGCGCGCGCGTCGGCGTCGGGGTCCGGGTCGGGCTCCGGGACGGGACCGAGCCCGAGCGCTTTCCATGCCGCCGTCGTCATGCTCTCCATCCTACCGATTGACTTTTCCCAATCGGTGGAGCCACGATGATCCGGTGAGTACAGAGACCCCCCTCCGACGCCGCTCCCTCGCCCGGCACGCCGACTTCCGCGCGCTCTGGGCCGGCGACGCGTTCGGGCAGCTCGGCGCCCAGCTCGCCCTGCTCGCGATCCCGGTGCTCGCCGTGAACACCCTCGCTGCGACCGCCTGGGAGATGGGCGCGCTCACCGCCGCGGAGTCGGCGGCGTTCCTCCTCATCGGCCTGCCCGCCGGCGCGTGGGTCGACCGCCTGCGCAAGCGGCGCGTGCTCATCGGTGCGGATCTGGTCCGCGCCACCGTCCTCGGCGTCGTGGTCGCGTGCGCGCTCACGGGCGTCCTGACGATGCCGATCCTCTACGCCGCGGCCCTCGTCATGAGCTGCGCCACCGTGTTCTTCGACGTCGCGCACCAGAGCTACGTGCCCTCGCTCGTCGGGCTCGACCACGTCGTCGAAGGGAACGCCAAGCTCCAGGCCACCGCGTCGGTCGCCCAGGTCGCCGGGCCCGCGCTCGGCGGCCAGCTCCTCCGCTTCGTCTCGGCCGGCGCCGTCCTCGGGGTCAACGTCGTGACGTACCTGCTGTCCGTCGTGTTCGTGTCGCGGATCCGCGCCGTCGAGGAGCTGCCCCCACGCGAAGAGCGCAAGCCGATGCTCCACGAGATCCGCGAGGGGCTCGCGTTCGTGGTGCACCAGCCGCTGCTCGTGCGCATGGTCGCCTGCACGTCGATCGGGAACCTCGGCTGGTCCGTGATCAGCGCGCTCGAGACCCTGTTCGTCCTGCGCACGCTCGGGCTCAGCCCGGCCGCGCTCGGGACCGCGCTCTCGGCGGCGTCCGTCGGCGGCCTGCTCGGCGCGCTCGCCGGCGAGCGGGCGGCGCGACTCGTCGGCGAGGCCCGCCTGATCCCCGTGTCCGCCGTCGCGATGGTCGCCCCCGGCGTCCTCGTCCCTCTCGCGGGCGTCCTCCCCTGGCCGCCCGTCGTCAGCCTCGTCGTCGGCCTCGGGCTGACGTTCTTCGCGATGGTCGTCTACAACATCGCGACGGTGAGCTTCCGCCAACGCCTGTGCCCACCGCGCCTGCTCGGGCGCATGAACGCGTCCGTCCGGTTCATCGTCTGGGGCTCCATGCCGATCGGCGGCCTGCTGGGCGGCTGGCTCGGCGCGTGGCTCGGCGTCGTCCCCGCGATCTGGGTGGGGGTGGGCATCTCCGCTGCCTCGGCGCTGCCCGTCGTCCTGTCGCCCCTGCTCACGATGACGACGCTCCCCCGCTACCAGGAGGATCCGACCGACGCCACGGACCCTCAGAAGTCGTAGGTCGCGACGACCGGTGCGTGGTCGGAGAACCGCGCCTCGTAGCTCTCGGCACGGTCCACGTCGACGGACTTGGCGCGCGCAGCGAGTGCCGGCGTCGCGAGCTGGTAGTCGATCCGCCAGCCCGAGTCGTTGACGAAGGCCTGCCCGCGCCACGACCACCAGGTGTACGGCCCCTCGACGGCGCCCGCGAAGCGTCGGCCCAGGTCGACCCAGCCGAGGCCGTCGAACCAGCGGTCCAGGTACGCGCGCTCCTCGGGCAGGAAGCCCGCAGCCTTCTTGTTGCCGCGCCAGTTCTTGATGTCGGCCTCGTGGTGCGCGATGTTGAGGTCCCCGGCGACGACCGCGAGCCGCTCCGGGTCCACGACCAGCTCGCCGAGCCGGGCGGTGACCTTCTCGAGGTAGGCGTACTTCTCGTCCATCTTCGGCGTCCCCGCCGTGCCCGAGTGGACGTAGGCCGAGACGAAGGTCACGACCTCCGCACAACCCGGGACCTCCACGTCGACCTCGACCCAGCGGCCCGTGTCGACGGGCGGCTCGGCGGCCCCGGCCGGGTGCAGGTGCTCGAGCCCCACCCGCACGGCCGACACCGGGAGCCGGGACAGCACCGCGACCCCGGCGCGGCCCTTGAGGTCGCTCGCCTGGTGGGCGACGTGCCAGCCCTCGGGGAAGAACCCGTCGAGGATCTCGTCGGTGGCGCGGACCTCCTGCAGGAGCAGCACGTCCGGCGCGCGGTCGGCGACCCAGTCGAGCATGCCGCGCTTCACGGCGGCACGGATTCCGTTGACGTTCACGGTGGCGATGGTGAGCACACCACGATCATCGCCGACGGGTCCGACAACTCCCGCATCACGAGCCGAGCGCGGCCCCGGGACGGAACCACGGGCGCACCCACCACGGCACCGTCCGCGGGGCCGCGGCGAGCGACGACGCGCCGGCCAGGATCGCCGCGCCGGTCATGTCGAGTGCCGGCTCGTCCGTCTGCCAGGACCGCACGTCGTCGACGAAGCGGCTCCCCTTCCCGTCGAACCGGTCGAGGTGGTCCGACGCGCTGGTGCAGCGACGCATCCCGTCCTGGAACCCGCCCAGGCCGCCGTCGAAGTTGTCGGCCCCGTTGGGCCCGTTCACGACCGCCCCCACGGCGACGTCCCGGCCGCCGGTCAGCGACCCCGCAAGGTTGGCGACCTGGTGCTGGATGCACTGCGGGAACCGCGTGCCCACCCCGACCATCGCGGTGACACCCCACGGGTCACCGCCCATGAGCCACGTTCGGACGTCCGACGCGAACCCCGCGTAGCGCGTGTCGCCCGTCAGCCGCTGGTAGAGAGCAGCCGTCGTGATGAACCCGAAGGCGTGCGAGTTGGCGTCGAACTGGTCGATGTCGACCGGGGCACCGAAGAGGTCCTCGTGCGACGCCCGGACCCCGAGCCGGAGCTGGCGGCGCAGGTCCGCGGTGAGATCGGCCCGGTCGACGGCGACCGTCCGACCCGGCACCGTCCGGAGGGCGTCGGCGAGCGCGACGTCGGCGAGCGCGCCCACGTCGTACAGGTTCAGGGTGTCGTCGCCGGGCGCGGCGATGCGCTCCTTCGCGAAGCGGGCCGCGTCCGCGACGTAGGCTCCGCCGGGCTTGCCGAGCCGCTGGGCGGCCACGGCGATCTGCGCCGCGCCGAGCTGCATGTCGTCGCGCCACGTGTCCTCGGGGTAGAAGGCGTTCGGGAGCGCAGTGACGAGCGGGGTGGGCGGGTCGTCGACCGCCGCCAACGCGTAGAGGTCCTGCGCCTTCTTCAGCTCCCGCAGCGCCCTCGGCCGGTCCGTCCGCGCGTCCGCCTGCGCCGCGAGGGCGAAGGCCGCGCCGACCCGACCGACGAGGTTGGGGCTGATCTTCTGTCCCGCCCGGTTCGCCGCGAAGACGGGGCGGTGGGAGACGTAGCGGTCGAGCGGGCTGGTGTCCGTGTCGTCCGCCTGGGGCAGGCGGAACAGGTCGTGGTCGCCGTAGAACGTGCCGTCCTCGTTGCCGGACCCGATGCCGACCTGCAGGTACAGCACCCCGTGCCGGTCGTCCCACATCTTCGACAGCCAGCCGAGGCCGTAGCGTGCCTCCTGGCGCAGTGCGGCCGGGGCGGCCGACCCGAGGAGCTCGGAGCTGGTGTACAGCACGACGTCGGCGTAGGCGGCCGAGTGCGTGAACTTGAGATAGTCGCCCGCGTCGAACCAGCCGCCCTCGACGTCCACGGTCCCCCCGGACGGCGTGAGGTCGTGGTCGGTGATGACGTCGGAGTCCTCCTCCATGTCCGGCCATGCGTAGACCTGCGCCGAGCGGTCCGTGAGGTGCGACGCGGACCGCGGCAGCACGGTCCGCGCGAGATCGTCACCGTCGCGCTGGAGCCGGTCGAAGGCCACCCCCTTCGTCACGAGCTCACGGAAGACGTCGTCGCTCCGGGTGACCGGGAACCAGCCGGAGGTCACACCGGCTCCTCGGACGACCACCCGGTAGGTGCCGGGCGACCGTAGCGCGGTCAGGTCGAGTCTCTGCACCGCCCGGTACCGGCTGTTCCAGGCGCCGTCGGACGCGGGGACCGTCCCACGCAGCCGCACGCGGCCCGACCGGTCCTCCACGACGAAGCCCTGACCCGAGAGCGCGTGCGAGGACATCAGGGTCGCCGTCTTGCGCTCGCCCGCGAGGTAGCCCTGCTGGTTGACCCGGACCACGCCGTCGACGGCGGCGCTCGCGCTCGCGCTCGCACCGGCGACCGCGGGTGTCAGGCCGACGCCGAGCCCGCACGCGAGCACCGCCCCGGTGAGGCGCCGGACGGCCCGACGGCGCGCCGTCGGCGTTGCGACGACGCTCCCGTCCCGCTCCGCGCCTCGCGTGGACACTCTCCGCCTGGTCACCATCGCAGCCTCCTCCGTCGCCCTCGGGCGTCAATAGACAGGATTCCTGTCTATTGACTTCCCTCCGAGTCTGCCCGAACGCACAGGTCCACCACAAGAGGTCCACCCGAACACGTCGCTCGGACGACGAGGCGGGACCGGGCTACGGCACGACCGGACCGGCGGCGCGCTCGGCCGCCGCGCGCTCGACGGCGGCCTCGGCGCCGCGGCCGAGCCGGTCGAGGACGTCCGCGAGCTCGAGGCGCGTCACGGCCTCGCCGTCCGCCTCGCCCGCCGCGGCGAACTGGTCGGCCGCGGACCGGTAGACGGCGGCCGCCTCGTCCTCGCGCGTCGCCTCGAGCAGCGCCCGCCCCGCGAACAGGAGCGAGCCCCCGCCGCTGCGGGTGTCGCCCGCCGCGGCATACAGGTCGGACGCTGCGAGCGCGGCGGCGACGGCCTCGTCGAGGCGGTCGAGGACGACGAGGGACCGGGCCCGGGAGTCGGTGACGTCGGCCACGAGCCAGGAGGCGTCGTGGCGGCGCGCGAGGTCGAGCACCTCGTCGAGGTCCCGCAGACCCGCCGGGTCGCCGTCGGCGCACCGCGCACGCCCGAGCAGGTGCAGGACGTCGACGAGCAGGCCGAGCTGCTCGGCCTCGCGCGCCTGGACCACCGCCGGCTCGAGCAGCTCGACCGCGTCACGCGCGTACCCGGCCTGGAAGTGGAGCGTGCCGTTGGCGAGCCGCACCCGCGCCGCGCCGACCCCCGCGCCGTCCTCCTCGAACAGGTCGACCGCGCGCGACCAGGCGGATGCCGCGGCCCCGGGCTCGTCCGCATCGCGCGACGCGTGCCCGAGCGCCTCGAGCGTCTCGGCGCGCGCCGCGGGACGCGCCCCGTCGGCCTCCTCCTGCTCCAGCACGGTCTGCAGCACCTCGACGGCCTCCACGGACGCCCCGACGTCCGCGAGCTGCCGCCCGAGCGCATACCGCGCGCCGACGACGCGGGGAGACTCCGCGAGCTCCGCCTGCCGCACCGCGAGCCGCAGCCGCGCGACGGCCTCGTGCGGGCGCCCGAGGTCGCCGAGGATCGCGGCCCCGAGCATCGCGGCGTCGGTCGCACGCTCGCGAGCGCCGAGCGCGAGGTCCAGCTCGAGCGTCGCCGAGGCGTCGGCCACCGCCCGGTCGAAGTCCCCCGCACCGGCGCGCAGACGGGCCCGCAGGCGGTGCGCGTCGGCGAGCCGGGCACGGTTGCTCCCGGGCGCGGCGTGCAGCGACGCGACGAGCTCGTCCAGCGCGGCGAGCGCCTGCTCGGGACCCGACGGTGCTTCGACACCCGGCCGGCCCGGCGCGTCCGGCTCGGCCGGCGTGGTCTGCGCGAGCGAGAGCGCCAGGACGAACGTCGCACCCTCCCACAGCTCGTCGACACGCTCCGCGCCACGCGGCGCGACGACAGCAGCACGACGCGCCGCCGCGACGACCTGCGGGCCCAGGACCGCCGCGTCGCCGCCGTCCTCGGCCGACCGGCCCAGCAGGACGGCGAGCGTGAGCGACGCGTCGGCGGCCGCGGCCGGTTCCCCGGCCTCCTGGGCCGCCTGCGCCTCGGCCTCGAGCCGGGCCGCGTCGTCGGGCACGGCCGTCCCGAACAGCACCAGGCCCAGCCGCTCCTCGAGGTCCGCCTGGTACGCCTGGCCCGACGCCCGCAGCGATGCGATCCGGTCGGCGAGCACGAGCCGGGCGTCGTCGTGGCGATCGGCGCCCACGAGGATCCCGAGCTGCGTGCCGAGGAGAGCGGCGCGCGTCCGGTCGTCGGCGCTCGCGAGGCCGCGGTCGACGGCGGCGAGGGCTCCGACCACGTCCCCGACGATCGCCCGCTCGCGCGCACGCACGCCCCAGCCGCGCGCGTCCACGGGGTCGGGGTCCGGCACGGCGACCGGGGCGGGCGTGGGGGCGTCGGTCTCGACCGGCACGTCGTACCGCTCGTCCGCGAGCGCCCGGAACCCGGCCAGCCGGCCGGCGAAGTGGGCGTTGCCGTTGCGGGCGTCGAACGCACCGGCGACGCGGGCGGCCGCGTCCCAGGCCCGCGGCGCGAGCTCGGCCGCGGTCCAGCGGCCCTCGTGCTCCCCCACGAACGGCGCGAGCTCCGGGCCGTCCGAACCCCGGACCGGGGCGTCCCCGTGCCCGGCCGCCGTGACCGCGTCGAGGAGCAGCGCCGCGGACGCGAGCGCCTCGAAGTGCTCGAGCGCGTTGAGCCCGTCGTGCCCGAACCACGGCAGGTGCCGCTCGAGCATCGACAGGCCGCGAGCCTCGTTGCCGGTGACCGCGCAGAACGCGAGGTGCCGCGCGACGATGCCGAGGTTGCCGGCGTTCCCCCGCGCGTCCCGGTAGCTGCGCAGGTGCGCGGCGCGCGCGTCGTCGAACCGGCCCGCCCGCAGCATGGGGACGAGCGCCTGCGACAGGGCCCGCTCGGGCTCCTCGCCGCACGCGTAGCCCTCGGCGACCATCTCGTCGTACAGGCGAAGCGCCTCGTCCTCGCGTCCGACGGCGGCGAGCCAGTCCGCGGTCTCGGAGCGCACGCACGCGTCGCAGTGGCTGTACTCGTCGTCGGGGGTGACCTGCAGCTCGGCGTACGCGGCCTCGGCCTCGTCGGCCCAGCCGTTCGCCGCGGCCGCGCCGAACCGGGCCATGACGACGCCGCTGCGCCCCACGCCGGCCCGGTCGTACCGCTGCGCCATGTCGTCGAGCACCGCGTGGATCTGCTCGGCCGGGAAGACGGGGTTGAGCGAGAGCGCGCCCGACATCCACTTGTAGTGCCACAGCAGGTCCCCGCCGATCTCGGGGCCCGACGTCGGGAAGCGCTCGGGGTCGCGGTCGTGCATGCCCACGCACCACGCGAACGACGACAGCACCGTGTCGGTGTCCCCCGTCATGTTCGCCGACGCGGTGAGCCGCATCCGGGCCCGGTACTCCCGGACCTCGTCCTCCCCCTCGACCGCGAGCGCGAGCGCCTGGTCCAGCAGGGCCCGCTCGTGCGGACCGAACGGCGTCTGGTCGACCTCCTCGAGCAGGGCGTCGATGCGGCGGCCGGCGGCCTGGGCGTCGGGGGCGTGCGTCGTCATGGTGCGGTCGTTCCTTCGGTGCGGTGCGTCGTGGGCGTCGAGTGCGTCGTGGGGCGGGTCCGGGTCAGCGGGCGGCGCTGAGCTGGACGAGGTCGGTGAGAGCGCCGGTGAGGAGCGCCCGGTCGTCCGGCCGCAGCGGCCGGTGGCCGGCGAGCAGCGCCTGCACGTACAGGAGCTGGACGGTCCGGGCGAGGACGGCGTCGTCGTCGGTCGCGGCGAGGGTGCGGACGAGCGGGCTGGACCAGTTGAGGCACAGGCGCGGGCGGGCGGGCCCGGACGGGGTCGCGCCGCCCGGAGCGGCCTCGGACGCCTTGCCGAGCACGCCGGCCCACAGGGCCGGAGCGACGCGCCGGGCGGCCCCGCGGTCGAGCGCGCGGAGCGCGTCGCGCCCGGCCAGGTACAGCGCGGGCACGTCCGCGGGCTCGTACCGGCGCACGACGACGTCGCAGCCGACGGCGTCCAGGACGGTCCCCGCGCGGTCCTCGAGCCGGGCGACGGTGGCGCGGTCGTCGAGCGGGGGCACGTCCAGCGCGTCGAGCGCGTCCTCGACCGTCGCGCGCGCCACGCGGACACCGTCGAAGACGTCGGGCAGGCGGCGCACCACGTCGGCGTCGTGGACGTAGCCGCCGTTGACGACGGGCCGGTCCGGCGGCGCGAGCGCGGCGACCTGACGGAACTCGTCGACGGTCTCGGTGTAGCGGACCTCGGGGTACCGCGTCACGAGCTCGTCGACCGTGAGCACACCCACCGACGTCTCGAGCCGCAGCCACCGCAGCACGAACGACGCGAGCTCGTCGTCGTGCACGACGAGGCCCTTGAGCGACCGCTCGTGGACGGCGACGAACTCGGCGAGCCGTCCCGGACGGCGCAGCCCGAGCTCGAGCACCCACCGGCGCACGGCGGCACCGAGCTCGGCGCGCGTGAGCTCCAGCGCGTCGTCCTCGACGAGCGCCTCGCGCGAGGCCGTGGGCCGCAGGCCGGTCGTGTCGACGACCGCCCGCACGAAGAACGCCCAGTCGGGCAGCAGCCCGTCCCAGCGGTCGTCGAGGAGCATCCCGCCGAGGTGCACGACGCTCGCCTGCCGCGCCCCGGGCGGCGGTGCGAACGGCAGGACGTAGGCGGTGCCGCGCGTGCCCGTCGCCGGGACCGCGAGCTCGATCGTGTCGAACGGCTCGGCGCCGACGAGGTCGCGCCCGAACGCGCGCACCTGCTCGGCGAGGTCGGCCCGCCGCTCCCCCGTCGCCGCGAACACGGGCTCCTGCGTCACCGTGTCCCACGTGCCCTCGGGGCGTGCGACCCGGACCGTCACGTCGAGGAACCGCGCGTACGTGCGCGCGAGGCCGAGCGCGCCGTCGTGGTCGAGGAGGGCGACGTCGTCGGGCCGGGCGGCGAGCCGGACCTCGGTGCCGACCGGGATCCCCTCCGCCTCGGGGCCCGTCAGCTCGCGCACGGAGAACGTGCCGTCCGCGCTCCCCACCCACTCGACGGGTGCGTCGCCGCGCACGGACCGCGACCGGACGATGATCTCGTCGGTCACCATGAAGCAGCTCAGCAGGCCGATCCCGAACCGGCCGAGGAGCCCCTCGCGCGGCAGGTCGAGCAGGTCACGCTTGGAGCTGCGCCCGACGGTCGCCAGGAGGTCCCCGACCTCGGCCGCGGTCAGTCCCGCGCCGTCGTCGACGACGCGCAGCACCCCGCCCGGGCCGGCGGCCGGGTGGATGCGCACCTCCCACGGGCGTCCCGTGCCGTCGGGCTCGAGGTCGGCCCGGGCGTGGACGGCGTCGCGCGCGTTCTGGACGAGCTCGCGCAGGTACACGCGCGGCCCGGAGTACAGGTGCCGGCCGAGGAGGTCGACGACGCCACGGAGGTCGACCTGGAAGGGACGGGCGGAGGGCGGTGCGGTCTCGGTCATCGCCCTCGATCGTGCCAGACGTCGCCGACACGTCCGAACCCGGGGACGACGGCCGCGGGCCACGGCCGGACGTCGTGTCCGGCCGTGGCCCGCTCCCCTGTCTCACCCCGCCGCAGCGCCCCCCTGGGCGGGGTGGCCCGTCACCGGCGCACGGTGATCCGCACGCTCGGCGACGTGGCCTTCTCGACGTACTCCGACGACGGCGTGAAGACCGCCCGGACGGTGACGTCCTTCGTGTACGTCCGCGGCAGCGTGACGTCCACGCGGCCGTGGTCGTCCGCCTTGAGCCGGACGCTCTTGACGGTGTCACCGCCGACCCGGATCTCCACGGTCCCGGTCGGCCAGGAGCCGTTCGAGAGCTTCGTGACACGCACCTTGACCGTCGGGTGCGTCCCGGACCGGAACGACGACCCCGCCACGTCGACGGAGGTCGTGGCCTTGGCCACCCGGAACGGCGTGTGCGAGGGTCGCGACGCCGCGGCGTCGGTGGTGCTGGTCGCCCCGAGCACCGCGACGACGTTCCGGTACGTGCCGGGCTTGAGCTTCGACGACAGGGTCGCCGTCGCCCGGTAGCCCCAGCCGCTGCGCTCGACCTTGGCGTGGCCGAGCACGGTGGAGCCGCTGCGGAACGTGACCGTGCCGCTGGTGGCGCCGGTGACCCAGGCCGTCACCTTCGCGACCTTGGTCGAGCCGTAGACCTGCGACGGCTTCGAGAACGCCGGGACGCCCACCGCGGTGTGCGCCTTGGCGACCTTCACCCTGACCGTCTTGCTCGCGCTCGCCGCGTACACGTCGTCGCCGGCGTAGCGCGCCGTGTAGGCGTGCGTGCCGATCGCGACCGCGTCGAGGGTGAGCCGCGCCTTGTGGCCGACGATCGTGACCAGGCCGAGCGACGTCTTCCCGTCGAAGAACTCGACCGCGCCGGTCGCGTGCTTCGTGACGCTCGCGGTGAGCGTGACCGGGTTGCCGTACGCGACCTCGGTCGCCTTCGCGCTCAGGGTCACCGACGACGCCTTCTTCGCGTGCTCGACGACGACGTTCGTCATGGCCGAGGCCTGCGAGTCACGCCCGACGGCGAGGACCGGGTAGGTCCCGTCGTCGGCCTTGGCCGGGATCGTCTTCGTGGTGGTGAAGGAGCCGTCCTTGTCGGCCTTGACGCCCGGCTGGGCGGCGAGCGAGCGGGCCGTGGTGGCGACCGGCGTGGCGCTGAGCGTCACGTCGACCGTCTCGCCCGGCTCGAAGCCGGTGCCCTTGATCGTCACGGTGTCACCGGGGTGCACCTTCGCCGGGGTCACCGCGAGGGCCGCGTGGTACTCCGCCTTGACGACGACCTTCGTGGTCGCGACCACGCTCTTCTCGCCGTCGTCGACGGTCACCGAGACGGTGTAGGTGCCGGCCTGCGCGTAGGTGTGCGTGCCCGTCACCTTCCCGTCCGCTACCTCGGCGGTGTCGATCGGGGTCTCGTCGCCCCAGTTGACGGTGGCCGTGTCCTGGCCGCCGAGCCCGCCGGTCACCGTGGCGAGCGCCGCGGTGAACTCCTGGCCCGTGGCCTGCTGGGCGACGTCCGTACCCTCGGCCGCGAGGGCCTCGTGCGCGGTCCGCTTCCCGTCGGACGCGATCGCGACGACGTGGATCAGCCCGTCGCCCAGACCGTTCTCCTGGTCGGGCAGGGTGATCGACGCGACGGTCTTGCCCGCCGGGATGTCGACCGGTGCCGTCGAGAAGACCGCGGCGGCCTGGTTGTCGCCGGCGCCCGAGCCCTTGAGCCGGTCGTCGGACAGCGCCACGGCGATGTTCCCGAACTGCGGGTTCTTCGCCGCGCCGACCCAGTCACCGAAGTCGATCGCGAGGTCCTGCGTGCTGCCGTCGGTGAACGTCAGCGTCGCGGTGTCGTGCTGCGGGTCCTCGTTCGCGGTCCCGATCACCGACAGCTTCGTGGCGCCCGTGCCGAGGTCGAGCGCGATGCGCTGTCCCTTGGCGACGGCGGTGTCGGGCTTGCCCGCCGCGACCTTCGGGAGGTCGAAGGTCAGGTCGGTCCCCGGAACCGTGACGGTGGTGCCGGGCACGTAGCCCTTCGTCGCGAGCGACGCCGCGTCGAACGTGAACCCGTTCCCGTCGCAGTCGCCGCTGATCCCGGCGCCGAGCGTCGTGAAGCAGGTGATCGAGTACGCGCCGACCAGCGAGTCGTCGCGCGACACCGTGATCGTGACGGGCTCCGAGTCCTGCTTGTCACCCTGCTTCACCCAGACCCGCGCCGTGTAGACGCCGGCCTTGTCGAACGTGTGCGGCGCCGTGATCTGCAGCGCCCCGAGGCCCGACTTGGTGACCGTGGCGGGCTGCGGGCCCTTGCCGTCGAGGAAGTCGACGGTCGCGGTGAAGTCCTTCGGGTCGGACGAGGTGCCGCCGGTCACGGTCGCGTACGCGCCCGTGAACGAGGTCCCGACCTTGCCGGCGAGCTTCTTGCCCGGGTAGAGGGCGAACGTGTCGGACTGCACGGTCGTGTCGACGAGCAGCTCGAGCTCCGCGAGCGTCGGGGCCTTGCCGTCGCTCGTCGCGGTGACGTGGAGCCGGTACTGCGAGTACAGCGTCGGCTTCGCGACCGTGAACGGGCGCGTCTGGGTGGCCCAGGCGAACTTCTGGTCCGTCCGGGTGTCGAGCGTCGTCCAGCTCTCGCCGTCGTTGGAGCCCTCGAGGGTCCACGCCGTCGGGGTCGAGCCGTTCGCGCCGTTGGTGAGCGTGTACGACGCGACCGCCACGGGCCCGCTCGTCGACGACCACGTCACCGTGGGCGTCGCCGACGAGAACGTCACGGCGCTGCGGGAGTTGTCGTCCACGAGCGCGCTGAGGTCGGTGGCGGCGTCCGCGTCGTCGGTCGCAGCGGTGTCGCCGTACGACGGCTTCGTCGCGTCGACCTCCGGCGTGCGCACGCCGGTGTCGCTCGTGCGCTCGCCCCACGACGTCGGCGTGGCGCTCATGTCGAACGTGAGCGTGCCGCCGTCCTTGAGCGCGGACTCGTCGAGGTTCACCCCGTCGAGGGCCTTGCCGTTGAGGCTGACGGACTTCACGTACACGTTCTGCTTGCTGTTGTCCGGCGCCTCGATCTTGAGGTCGCCGCCCTTGAGGTGGACGGTGGCGTCGGAGTAGAGCGGCGAGCCGATCGTGTACTGGCCGGAGCCGAGCGCCAGCGGGTAGAAGCCGAGCGCGGAGAACACGTACCACGACGACATCTCGCCGTTGTCCTCGTCGCCCGGGTAGCCCTGGCCGATCTCGGAGCCCACGAACAGCCGCTGGGTGATCTCGCGGACCGCGGCCTGCGTCTTGGACGGCTCGCCGGCCGCCGCGTACAGGTACGGGATGTGGTGCGAGACCTGGTTGCTCATGCCGAGCTGGCCCATCCGGACGTCACGGGCCTCCTTGGCCTCGTGGATGCCGTAGGTGCCCTTCTCGGGGGTCGCGAAGAACGTGTCGAGCTTCTTCAGCAGCCCGTCCGTGCCGCCGTAGAGCGCGGCGAGGCCGTCGATGTCGTACGGCGCGTGGAACGCGAAGTTCCAGCCGTCGGTCTCGGTGTAGTCGCCGCCCCACTGGGTGGGGTCGTACGTCGACGGGTCCTTGGCGAACGTGCCGGCGGGCGTCTTGCCCTGGAAGAAGTTCACCGCCGGGTCGAACATGTTGACGTAGTTCGTGGCCCGCTTGGTGAAGTAGGAGGCCTCCTGCTGGAGCTCCGCGACGCGCGCCTTCGGCGTCTTGGGGTCGGCCGCCAGCTTCTCCGCCATCTTCCCGATCGCGAAGTCGTTGATGTAGCCCTCGAGGCCCCACGAGACGCTCTCGCCCGTGGCGTTCGACGTGTAGCCGATGAACTCGGACGTGTCGAGGCCCTTGCGGCCCACCGCGTTCGACGTCGGGAGGACGGTCGCGTTCTTCACGGCGGCGTCGTACGCCTCGAGCGCGAGGTCGGTCGGGATCGCGCCGGACAGGTACGACTCCGCGAACGACGCGTCGGAGCTCGTCCCCGTCATCAGGTCGGCGTAGCCCGGCGAGGACCAGCGGGCGATCCAGCCGCCGTCGCGGTACTGCTGGACGAAACCGTTCACGAGCTCGGTGGCGACGTCCGGGTAGAGGAACGAGTACAGCGGCCAGACGGTGCGGTACGTGTCCCAGAACCCGTTGTTGACGAAGATCTTCCCGTCGACGACCTTGGCGTTCGTCGCGGTGTCGGTGGCCGTGCCGCTCTTCGCCGAGACGGGGCTCGCGTACTGCCACTTCGCGTCGTCCGCGGTACCCGTGTTCTCCGACTGCGAGTTCGGGTACAGGTTGAGGCGGTACAGGTCGGAGTACAGGTTGACCTTCTGCACCTGGGTCGCCTTCGGGACGTCGATGACGCCCAGCCGGTCGTTCCACTGCTTCTGGGCGGCGCTGCGGACCTGGTCGAACGACTGGCCCGTGACCTCGAGGTCGAGGTTGTGCTTCGCCTGGTCGAGCGAGATGAACGACGTCGCGATCCGCAGCTCCACCGAGCTGTCGGACGACGTGTCGAACCGCGCGAACTGGGCGGTGGTGCGACCGGTCGCGGTGCCGACGGCGCTCGGGGCGCGGTCGAACTGCCCGTAGACGAACATGCGGCTCGCGCCCGCGGAGAGGCCGCTGCCGCCGTCGACCCAGCCGGTGACGGTGCCGTCCGCGGCGACCTTCAGCGAGGACGTGCCGGCCACCTGGTCGACGATCGCCGTGCCGCTCGCGGCGCCCGACGGGAAGGTGAAGCGGTACATGCCCGCGTGGTCGGACGGCGTGACCTGGGCCTGGATCCCGTCGGTGAACTTCACCGAGTAGAGGTCGGGCTGGGCGGTCTCGTCGTCGTGGGAGAACTCGAGCCCGCGCGCCGACAGGCCGGCGTCGGGGGTCCCGGTCGCGAGCGACGGCATGATCGCGAGCTGGTCGCGGTCACCCATCCAGGGGCTCGGCTCGTGCGAGATGCCGATGGCCTGCAGGACGGGCAGGTTCTTGGAGTCGTTGCTCGACGCGTAGTTGTAGAGCC
This sequence comes from Luteimicrobium xylanilyticum, assembly GCF_009429125.1. Taxonomy (GTDB): domain Bacteria; phylum Actinomycetota; class Actinomycetes; order Actinomycetales; family Cellulomonadaceae; genus Luteimicrobium; species Luteimicrobium xylanilyticum. The sequence continues at coordinate 1,132,089 of NZ_CP045529.1, read as the reverse complement.
AGCTCTGCGAGCTCGCGTCGGTCATCGGGGTGAAGAAGTTGAACCCGTTCGGGACCGCCGTCGCCGGGATGTTGTTCCCGCGCGAGAAGCTCCCGCTCGCGTTGGTGCCGCGGCGGGTGTCGACGTAGTTCGTGCGGCTCGAGCCGTCGATCGTGGTCGCGTGCTGGACCGCCACGTCGTCGAGCCAGCCCGAGAACGTCGTCTTGGCCGACCCGCCCGGGTTGTCGTACGAGAGCAGGATCTTGGTGATGTGGTGGCCCGCGAGCGACGACAGGTCGACGCGCACCTTGTTCCACTGGTCCGCGTACAGGGCCTTCTCGCTGCCCTGGTCCTTGGCGTCCGCGCCGAAGCCGTACTGGTCGCTGAGACCCTTGGCGGACATCAGGGTGCCGTCGTCGAGCTGGAGGTCCACGGCGACGTAGGTCGACGGGTACTCGAGGTCGCTCGGGTTCATCGTCGGGAAGACGGCGTAGGACAGCTCGCTGTCCGCCCCGACGGGGATGTCGACATCGGAGTAGATCGTGTCGGTCGAGGACGCCTTGCCGTCGGCGAGGTGCGAGCCCGAGTAGTGCAGGGCCTGCGTGCCGCTGAAGCCGGCGTTCGTCTTCGCCGTCGGCGCCGAGACGGGCCCGGACCCGATCTCGGTCCGCATCGGGCCGGCGGGCGTCGGGGTGTCGGAGCCGTCCTGGATGTCCCAGTCGGCGAGCTGGATGAGGCTGTCGCCGTTGTTCTGGGTGATGTTCAGCCGGTAGAAGGTGTACGCGCCCGGCTTCGCGACCGTGTAGGTGTTGGTCACGTACCGGTCGGAGAACGTCTGGTCCTTCTGGGTGTCGATGTCGACCCAGGTCTTGCCGTCGGTCGAGCCCTGGACCGTCCACGCCTTGGGGTCGCGGCCCGACGAGTCGTTGGCCGACGTGAGCGTGTACTGCTTGACGGTCTGGGCGGCGTCGAGCTGGTACTGCAGCCAGCCGGTGCTCGCCTTCACGAGCCACTTGGTGGAGCTGTCGGCGTCGGCGGCCTTGACGGCCGTCTCCGACGGCGGGTTCTCGCCCGACGCCGTGACGCCGGTGACGTGCGGGAGGAGGCTCCCGTTCGCGTAGCGCGCGCCGGTGACGTTGACGGGGTCGCTGAACGCGGTGCTGAGCAGCGGTGCGGCGTCGCTCTTCTCGAACGACGACGCGAACGTGCCTCCCGCGGGGGCGTCGTCGGCGTGGGCGGCGGGCGCGACCAGGCCGCCGAGCGTGGCGATCAGTGCGGCGCTGACCGCGCCGACCGTGCCGACGCGCGCGGCCGAGGCCGCTCGTCTCCGGGTGCGGCCGGGCGGCCGCCCGGCATCGCTGAACTGCAGGCTCATCCTCGACTCCTGGGGTTCGTCGTCCATGACGTTCGATCCGGGCGCGGCCCCGCGTGGGCAGCGCTGTCTGACATCGCTGTCAGTCAAGCCAGACAGTAGACAGCCCGAGAGGAGGTGTCAACAGGGACGAGCCGATCGGAGGGACGACGGTGGCGAGACCGGACGAAGCAGCTCAGGAGGCGCGCGTACGCGGCGCTCGCTCGCCCGACCCGCGGGCGACGAGACGCGTGGGCAGGACCCACGTCTGCGGGTCGTCGACGCGACGCCCCTCGCGCGCCAGCAGCGCGCGGGCGGCCTGCCGCCCGATCTCCGCAGGGTCGTACGACACCGTCGTCACCCCGAGCAGGTCGGCGAGGTCGAAGTCGTCGAAGCCGACGAGCGCGAGGTCGGGCGCGACCTCGGCCATCGCGTGCAGGACACCCGTGGTGATGCGGTTGTTCGACGAGAACACGGCGGTCACGTCCGGGTCGTCGGCGAGCAGCGCCTTGACCGTCTCGGCTGCGGACTCGGCGTCGTGGGCACCCTCGCGCACCAGGCCGCGCCAGTCCGTCACGCCGGCCGCCTCCATCGCGTCGCCGAAGGCGCGCTGCCGCTCGCGCTGCGGGTGCAGGCGCGCGTAGTCGCCCACGTACGCGATGCGACGGTGGCCCGCGGCCAGGAGGTGCTCGACGGCGGCCCGCGTGCCCCCGTAGTTGTCCAGGAGGAAGGCGTCCGCGTCCATGCCCGACGGCGGACGGTCGACGAAGACGATCGGCACACCGCGCTCCTGCACGTCGACGAACGCGGCGTGCGACGTCAGGGTCGAGGTCAGGATGATGCCGCGGACCCGGCTGAGCGCGAGCTGGTCCACGAGCACGGCCTCGGCGTCGGGGTCCTCGTCGGAGCTCGCGATGGTGAGCTGGAGCCCGAGCCCGCGGACCTCCTGCTCGACGCCCTTCGCCATGACCGAGTAGAAGGGGTTCGCGAGGTCGCCCGTGATGAACGCGACGACGCCGGGCACGACCCCGCGCTTGAGCAGGCTCGCCATCGGGTTGAGGCGGAAGCCGAGCTCGTCGGCGACGCCGAGGACGCGCTCTCGGGTCTGCTCGGCGACGTAGCGCTCGCCGTTCATGACCCGGGAGGCGGTCTTGAGGCTCACACCGGCGCGTTCTGCCACGTCGGCGAGCGTGGGGCGACGCCCCGTGCCCGCCACGGTGTTCGTGTCGTCGTGCTGGTTCGTCCTCACACCGCTCTCGGTGCCGTCCGCGCCCATGAGCCCTGCCTCTCCCGCGCTCCCGATGGTCGCGCCAGCCTACCGCCTCGGACTGCGGCGTATCGAAACGCGGTGCATCCGCTGCCACCCGGACTCGCCGGGAGTGCTGTGCGCGCGAGACGTTGACGCACCACGAGTGTCGACCTAAGGTTTCAAACCGGTTTGGTTCAAACCGGTTTGAACGAGAGGGAGACTGTGCTTCGCATCCGGGGTCAGGTCCAGACGTACCCATGGGGCTCGAAGGTCGCGCTCCCCCGGTTGCTCGGGGTCAGCCCGGACGGGCGGCCCGTGGCCGAGATCTGGTACGGCGCTCACCCTGCCGCACCGTCGACGGTGCTGGACCCGGCCGGTGAGCCAGACGCCACGTTGGACCGCGTCCTCACGCGCCACCCGATGAGCCTCCTCGGCGAAGAGGCGGTCACCCGGCACGGTGCGACCATGCCGTTCCTCGTCAAGCTCCTCGCTGCGGCTCACCCGCTCTCGCTGCAGGTCCACCCTGACGAGGCGACCGCCCGGGCCGGGTTCACCCGAGAAGAGGCGCTCGGAGTCGCCCCGGCCGATCGCAGCTACCGGGACCCGCACGCCAAGCCGGAGACGCTCATCGCCCTGGAGCCCACGCGCGCACTGGCGGGCTTCCGCCGACCCGAGCACGCCGCGGCCGACCTGGCACGCCTGGTTGCCTCGCCGGACGAACCGCTCGCCGACGTCGTGGAGGCTCTCCGGGGGCCAGGTCCGGCCCATCGACGCGTCGAGGCCGGCCTGCGCGGGCTGCTCGCGCTCGACCCCCGAAACCTCACGGAGGTGCTCGACCGGCTGGCGGACCGCACCGGCGCACCCGGTCGGCCCGTCCGCTGGGGCGACCACCACCTGGCGATCGCCCGGGAGGTCGCGACAGCCTTCCCCGGCGACCAGGGAGTGCTCTCGACCGTCCTGCTCAACGCCGTGTCGCTCGCCGAGGGCGAGGCGCTCGACATCGGTGCGGGAATCGTCCACTGCTACGTCCAGGGCACCGGGCTGGAAGTGATGGGCGCCTCCGACAACGTGCTGCGCGCGGGACTGACGGACAAGCGCGTCGACGTGCCCGAGCTGTTGCGGGTCGTCGACCTCGAGCCCACGCTCCCGCAGGTCGTGCGCCCGACGTCGCACGACGAGCCCGGTGCGCGGATCCAGGACTACGCGACCGCCTCGAGCTCGTACCACGTGCAGGTCGTCGAACCGCACGGCGTGTGGACGACTCCGGGGGCGACCGGGCCTCGGACGGTGGTCGTCCTGTCCGGCCGGGTGCGCGCGACCGGCGGCACCACCAGCGACGGTGACGTCGCCGCTCTCAGGCCGGGCGACGCGGTCGTGGTCGAGCACGGCGCTGCCCTCACGCTCGAGCCCGCGGCGCCGGGCGTCCCCCGCGTCGCCGTCGTCGGTCTGCCCCGACGACGGCACGGGGCGGCACCCGGCGCCGACCCTCAGCGCACGGCCTTCGAAGCCGCCGGGGCATACGCAGAGATCCGGAAGATCGAGTAGGCGTACTTCGTCGTCCTGCTCGTCCCCTCCACCTTGACGTACCTGCCGGCAGTTCCGGCGGGCAGCGCGATCGTGCGCGTCTCGCCGCTCGCGCCGTCGGCCACGGTGGCGACCGTCCTCCAGGTCGTGCCGTCGTCGGACACCGCGACGGTGTACTCCTTCGCCGCGGCGGTCTCCCAGGCCACCTGGACCGAGCCGAGCGCCCGCGCCCGGCCGAGGTCCACCGACGCCCACTGCGGGTCGGCGGTCTTCGACTCCCACCGGGTGGCGTCGGAGCCGTCGGTGAGGTTGCTCGCGACGTTGACCGTGTTCTGGGTGCTGCTGACCTGCACGTCCCCTCCGAGCGCGAGGTCGGCGTCGCGGACCTCGACCGTGCTGACACCGGGGGTCCGCCGAGGACTCGGCGCGTCGATCCGGAGCCGCACGAACCGCGCGGTCGTCGGGTCGAACGTCACCGCCTGGGCCGAGCCCGCCGGGCGACCGGTCCAGGCCGTGCTCCAGGTCGACCCGTCCGTCGACGTGAGCACCGTGGCGCGCTCGGGCCGGGCGCTCCACCGAACCGCGACGGATGAGATCCGTCGCGCGGACCCGAGGTCGAGGTCGAGCGTCGCGTTGCCGCGCGAGCGCCAGGCGGTGCGCTCCGAACCGTCGACCGCGGCCGCCGGGGACGACCCGCGCAGCGTCCCGGTGGCGGTGGCCGAGGCGGTCGCTGCGACGTCGCGGCTCGGCATCGTGTCATAGCCGACCGCGATGCCGTTCACGAGGGTCCGACCGTGGGCGCGGGTCACCGAGCCGCCGGCGGGCCCCTCGACGAGCACGACGGAGCCCCCCGCGGGGACCGTGACCGTGGTGCGGCCACGAGCTGCGCGGGCGAGGACGCGGTCGCTGACCGCGTCGTAGAGCAGGTGCCGCCCCTGCAGGCTGACGAGGACGTGCGCCGGAGCGGTCCCGGGGTTGTAGTACAGCGACGTCGGGTAGCGGTTGTCGCCGAAGAAGTCGAGCTTGTCGAGGTCGGTCCGGTAGACGTCCCGGACGTTCGTCGGGGTGACCGTCGACCCGAGGAAGCCGACCCAGCTCGACCCGTAGAGCCCGAGGCTGCGGGCGTCGTCGCCGACGCCCCACTTCGAGCTGCGCTCGGGGATGTCACCGCGCGCCTGGATCCCGTCCACGCCCGTACGCATGATCCCCTCGTAGGCGATGACCGACTCGGGCGCCTGGGTGAACAATCCCGCATAGTACTGCTGAGTTGCGGGCATCTGGTCGGCGTAGAAGTAGCGGGCCGAGTTTTCCACGTTGAGCAGCCACCGACCGACGGTGTCCGCGTAGCGCGCGTCGTACTTGGCCGTCGCAGCCATGAGCGGCGTCGCGAAGCTGTTCATGGCGAAGACGTAGCCTCCGCTGTCGGTCCGGCTGCCCACGAGCCCGGCGACCGACTTGGGATCGTCGGTGCCCCACGTCCCGGCGTCGGCGCCGACGGTGCCCCAGCCCGACCGGGTGGACGATCCCTGCATCAGCCAGGAGAAGTACTTCGAGACGTCGTAGTCCGACCCGGTCTCCGCGTTGAGCCGCGCGGCCAGGTAGGGAGCGAGCTCGGGCAGCACCTCGTAGAACAGGTCCTGGGACGAGGACTCGAGGTAGTTCATGGCCCCCTCGGCGGCCCGCAGGTAGCGGGCGTCGCCGAACTTGCTGTGAGCCCACAGGAGGATCGCGACGGCGCCGGCCGCGGCCTCCCCGCCCTCGTTACGGCCGGAGACGGTGGTGTTGGTCGCCCAGTCGTAGTCCCGCATGGTGAGGTCGGCGTGGTCGCCGCCCTGGCTCTCGACCATCGTGGCGTAGTGGTCGGCGATGCTGCGGAGCATCGTCGACATGTCGGTCGCGTGCGGGTAGAGCGAGCCCAGCATGTAGTAGAGGACGTTCGCCGTGGTCGTGTACCAGATGCTCCCGGAGCCCGGGGCGTCCGACGCAGCGCTCGGGGTGTTGCGTGCCACGCCGAGGTCGGAGTCGTAGAAGGCACGGAGCTGGTCGACGTAGTTGCAGGTCGTACCGCCTGGCGCGTTGCACCGCTGGGACGACTTGTCGATGCCGACGAGCGAGGCGCCGACGACCGAGGCGATCTCGTTGACCGCCTCCTCGTCTCCGTCCCCCGTGGTGCCCGGCTGCACGCGCGCATCGCCGTAGTAGGACGGCATCTTGAACGTGTCGTTCGCGGCGTCGACAGAGATCGTCGTGTAGACGCCGCGGTCGGTCCAGTCGTAGACGTGCGCGTCGTAGTCACGCGCACGCTGGGCGTAGTCGAACGGGGCGCCCGCGGTGGTGGTCGGGAAGTCCTCGATCCCGACCACGGCCACCTGCTGCTGCGGGTGACCTCCGACCCTCCCCGGGGGCGGCGACGCGGTCGCCGGCAGCGCGGCGGTCATCACGAGGGCGGCGCCGAGGACAGGGACGAGCGTGCGGGCTGAGCGGGCGCGGCGTTGCATCCGGAGGACTCCTTCGTCGGGGACGGCTGGTGCGCGAGCCGCACTGCCGAAACGTTTCGCCCTTGACGCTAGCGCGCGTCGAGGACCTGGTCAACGGGCGGGTGGACGGGTAATCGGCGCACGTCCACGAACGACCGTTCGGGCACGAGCACCGTGCCCTTCGTCCGCCTGGACCGTGCCGCAGGGATCCCGGACGCGCTGTCAGACGGCAGCGGGCGCGGGGCCTGAGGACGCGCGGACGACCAGCTCCGACGCCGACATCTCCTGGGAGCTCGCGCTCCCGTTCGCGAGCAGCTCGAGGACGAGCCGTCCCGCGATCCGGCCCCAGGAGAAGGGGTCGGTCCGCACCGAGGTCAGCGGCGGGTTGAGATAGGCGGAGATCTCGGCGTCGTCGTAGCCCACGACCGAGAGGCGACCCGGGACGTCGAAGCCCAGCCGTTGCGCGACCGCGACTCCGCTGGCGGCCATGAGGTCGTTGTCGAAGAGGATCGCCGTCGGCCTCTCGCCGTCCCCGAGCGCAAGGAGGCGGGAGGTCGCCATCGCCCCTCCGGCAGCGGTGAAGTCGGCCTCGACGTGGCGGTCCGCCGGAAGACCGTGGCGCCTCATGGCACGCTGCCACACCTCGCGGCGGCGGGTCGCGTGCACGTAGCGAGCCGGGCCGCCGACGTGCGCGATGCGTTCGTGGCCGTGGGCGATGAGATGGTCGACCGCCGCCGTCACGCCCGGCTCGTCCGCGCGCGAGACGCTCGGGAACGGCGAGGCCAGGTCGGGCCGGTCGAGGGTGACCGCCTGCGCTCCGAGGCCCGCGACGAGCCCGACGCGGGGATCGTCATGGCGGAGGTCGCTGAGGACGAAGCCGTCGACCTGCCGCTGGGAGACGAGCTCCTCGTAGGTGCGGCGCTCCGCTTCGTCCCCGGCCACGAAGCGGAGCACGAGCGACTGGCCCGTGCGCTGGAGCGCCGACTCGAGGCCGCCGATGAAGGGGGCGAAGAACGTGTCGGAGCCCAGCGCCCGCGGCTCGCGTGCCAGGACGAGCCCGACCGCGTCCGCCCGACGGTGCGACAGCGCCCGGGCCGGCCGGCTGGGGGTCCACTGCAGCTCGGCCATCGCGGCGAGGACACGCTCGCGCGTCGCGGGCGCCACACCGGGTCGGCCGTTCACCACGAACGAGACGGTCCCCCTCGACGTGCCGGCGAGCCGTGCGACGTCGGTGATCGTCGGACGCCGCCCGTGGAGCTCGGCTTGCGCTGGCATCGGGTCTCCGTGAGGTCGTGGCTGCCCAGGCGGGTCGGCCCCAGGGTAGCGCGGCGCGCGGCGGGGGCCGCGGCCGAGCGCGCGCTCGCGTCGACCGGGCCCCCGCAGCGCTCGCCGGGGCGGCACACCTCGGCGAAGACCGCCGACGACAGCTAGTGGCCGTGACCGCGCGGCCGGTGGGCCGTGACGCTGGCGCCCACGGTCGGCAGGGCCACCGCGCGGGGCAGGACCCCGAGGCGCACGGCGTCGCCGGACAGTACGGCCGAGTCCCGCTGCAGCCGCACATCGTAGCGGTGGCCGTGGTAGCTGAGCCCGTCCACGCCGCCCGAGAGCCCTGCGGACGTCCGCACGAAGGTCGGGGTGCCGGCCTCGAGCCGGACGCCGTTCGCGAGCCAGACGTTGTCGATCAGGTTCGCGATGCCGAACAGCGACGGGGCGACGCCCCGGGCGATCGGGGTGTCGGAGAGCTTCCCCGACGACGCCTGGTAGACCTCCGCGAACTGACCCGAGCGCACGATGTCACGCGTCAGCGAGTTGATCACCACGTTCGCCTCGGTCGCGTACCCGCGGTCGAGCAGGCCGTACGTCATCAGCTGCGCGTCGGGCGCCTTGATCGCCACCGAGGCGAGCCCCGCGAGCTGCTGGTCGGGGTCGTACTCGGTGCGGAACCGCTCGACGACCTTCGCGACGTCGGCGTCCGAGAGCTCCGGGATCGCGAGTGCCGTGGTGGTGTACATCGCGAGGCCCGGGTCGGTCCACCGTCCGGTGGCCGCGTCCAGGAAGTCGCCGGCCGGGTTGTCGGAGCCGACGGGCGCCTTGCTGCGGGACGTGTCGAGGTAGACCTTCTGCACCGTGGCGTACGGGCCGGTGGCCGGGAAGAACCACGACTCGTAGTCGGCGGTGAGCGTCTTGCCGAGGGCCGACCACTCCCCCGCGTCGTCCTGGTGTCCGAGCGCGCGAGAGATCTTCTCGGCGTAGCCGAGGTCGTAGATCAGGGAGGCGACGAACTCGCCGTCGCGCTCGTCGGTGTAGTCGTGCGAGCCGAGGATCCAGCGCAGGTGGTCGGCCTCCCAGCGCAGGTCCGCCACGAGCGGCGCGTACACGTCGCGCAGCTTGCCCTCGTCCCCCGTGACCTCGTACAGGACCCACGCAGTCTGGGCCTTGCGGGAGGGGAGCGACTCCCCGGCGAGGCTGCCGTCGTCGCCGACCTTGGCCATGAGGCCCTGGAACGAGGCCCAGGCACTGGCTGCGTCGGTGTGGACGAGATCCTGCATCCCGAGCAGCGAGTCCCAGCTCGCCACCGAGCTGATGCCGGGGGTCCCGTTGGTCCACAGGGAGGCCTTCCCGGTGCTGAGCTGTGCGTACTCGTTGCCGGTCTCCGGGGTCGCGGGGAGGACGTTCTCCTCGAGCTGGACCCAGGCCCGGTAGTAGGCGTCCCGCACGTCGGACGAGGTCACGCCCGCCGCGTCGACGCCGTGGATCGCGAAGTCCTTGGGCGCCGGCGCGGACGCGAGGTAGCGGTCCCAGTACCGGTCCCAGGTCTTGACGTCGCGCGCAGCCCCATGGCTCGAGGCGGCTCCGCGGGCGGCGCGGGCGGCGTGGGAGCGTGCCTCGTCGTCCGTGCCGACGGCGAAGCCGACGCCGACGGCGGTCGTGCCGTCGTGCGCGCTGACCACGCCCCACGACCCGCCGGTGACGGTGTTGCCGTCGGCGAGCTGCCCCAGGGCGGCCGGCCCGTCGAACAGCCGCAGCCGGCCGGCGGAGGTCGCGACGGCGTACGTGTAGCCGTCCTGGGTCACGGTGACGACGTTGCTGCGCCGGTCGTAGGTCGCCGTGCCCGAGACGGCGCCCGCGATCACGCTCGCGGCGCCGTGCCGGGCGACGTTCCGCGTCGTGACCACGCGGGTGAAGGCGTCGGTGCCGTGGAAGACGTCGGTGCCCTGCGCGTTCCCCTGCCCGTACCGGGCCGAGAACTTCAGCGCCGCGGGCTCCCACGACGTGCTGGACGACGACGCGCCCGTGAGCCAGCGCTGCGCAGGGTAGATCGCCAGGTGGCCGAGCGTCGTGCTCGTCCCCGCGGCGTCGCCGATCTGGAAGAGCTTGACCTGGAAGGTCTGCGTGCCCGTCCAGCCCGTCATCGCGGACAGGTCGTAGGTGTGCGCACCGGTGGCGGTCGTGTCGTGCTGGAGCTCGACGTCGCCCTTTCCGGGAAGGGCGACCTTGAGGGCCCACTTCCCCGTCGTCCTCGGCACGTCGAGAGTCAGCACCGGGTCGTTCGAGAGGTCAGCGGTGACGGTCCGCGCCCGGTAGCCGAAGCCTGCGCCGGGCAGCGCGAGCGTGCCCTCGGTGCCGTCGCTCGTGAGGGTGGCGCCCTTGGACGACGCGGTCCAGCCGGACGCCGTGGTGAAGTCGTCGGCGAAGTCGACCTCGCCTGCGGCCGGCGGTGGCGTGGGGTCGCTGTGCGCGACCAGCGAGTCGACCGTCACGGACTTCCCGGCGCCGACAGCGTAGATCGAGACGGTGACCGTCTTCGACCCGGTCCACCCCGTGGCCTTGCGCAGGTCGTACGTGCGGGTGCCGGTGGCGGTCGTGTCGTCCTGGAGCTTGAGGTCGTCGGCGAGGGTGCCGTCGTTCACCTTCAGCGACCAGGCGCCGGTGGCTGCCGGGACGGAGACGGTGAGGTAGGGATCCTGGTCGAGGTCGAGCGTGACCGTCCGTTGGATGTGGCCCCACGTCTTGGCGCCGTCTACCGTGACGGTCGCCCGGCCGCCCTTCGCCGTGGCGTCCGCGCCGGAGGCGGCCCAGCCGTCGACGTCGTCGAACGGGTCCGCGAACCCGACCTGCGTGCTCGGCGCCGCCGGGGCCGCGGGGCCCGCGCTCGAGGCCCGGAACGTCTGTACGACGTCGCGGAGCCGGTTCGCCTTGTCGTTGGCGTAGTAGCCGACGGCGAGCGGCAGGTCGGGACCCGAGTTCTGCTCGACCTCGCTCTGCGAGGAGTTGAAGTCGATCGGGTTGAGGACGAGGCGCGACTGCGGCACCGACAGCCACCGCTGTTGCGAGGTGCCGGTCTGGCGCAGCTGGTCGGCGGTCGGCGGTCGTCCGGCTACGTCGGAAGGCGCGGCTGTTGCAGGCCCGGTGCCGGTCGTGGCGGTGAGGGTCGCGACCATCGCCACCGACCCCAGCCATCCGATCGTCGCGCCGATGCGACGGGTACGTCTCATGAGATCTGGCTCCTTGACGTCGTCGTGCACACCTTCGTTGCACGGTTCGCCCCGCATTCAAACCGGTTTGAACGCGAGGTGTCAAGAGGCCCCCGCCCGCTCGTGCCGTGGGCCGACCGCCAGGACGACCGCACGTCGACGCCCAGCCTGAACTAGCATCCCCACAGATCGCAGCCGTGCAGACGGGCGCCGAGGGGTGCGTCACATCCGGCGCCCCCGACCCTTCGCTGCCCCGTCAGGACCGGAGGAACCCGTGAAGAAGCGTGTGACGATCGTCGACGTCGCCGAGCGCGCAGGCGTGGCGATCAGCTCGGCGTCAGCCGCGCTCAACGGCCGGCCCGGCGTCTCGGAGGCGACCCGCCTGCGGGTCCGCGACGCCGCGGACACCCTCGGCTTCGTGCCCAGCGTCCGAGGGCGCAGCCTGTCGGCCAGACGTGCGTTCGCGGTCGGCCTCGTCGTCCAGCGCGAGGTCGAGGTGCTCGAGGCCGACCCGTTCTTCGGGGCCTTCATCGGCGGGATCGAGGAGGTGCTGCCCGAGCGCGGCTATGCGCTCGTCCTGCAGGTCAGCGCCGACGCCCACCGGACCGAGCTGCGATACCGCGAGCTCGGAGCGAACCGCCGCGTCGACGGCGTGATCCTCAACGAGCTGCAGGTCGACGACCCGCGGATCCCGCTCGTCGGCGAACTCGAGCTGCCCGCGGTAGGGATCAACGCGGACGAGGCGACCATGCTTCCGTTCCCCGCGGTCCGCCAGGACGGCGGGGAGGCGCTGACCCGGCTCGTCGCGACGCTCGTGACGCTCGGCCATCGGCGGGTCGCGCACGTGAGCGGCCCGCTCGAGTACGTGCACACCTGGCAGCGGCGCCGAGCGTGGGAGCGAGCGCTCACGGGGGCGGGCCTCCGCCCGGGTCGGCTCGTCGTCGGGGACTTCACCTTCGACTCCGGACGGGCCGCGGCGGACGAGCTGCTCACGCTCCCGGCCGACGAGCGCCCGACCGCCGTGGTCTGCGTCAACGACCTGACGGCGGTCGGCTTCATGATGCGCGCCCAGGAGCTCGGGGTGTCCGTGCCCGGCGACGTCTCGGTCACGGGCTACGACGGGATCGCCCTCGGCACGTACGTCCGACCGACGCTCACGACGGTGCAGACCTCGCCGCGGCGGGTGGGGCGGGCCGCCGCGCGCCAGCTGCTCGACCTGATCGAGGAGGGCGCGGCCCCGGACGCGGAGGTCGAGCCCGCCCAGGTCGTGGTGCGCGACTCGATCGGGCCCGTCCCCCGCAACTGAGCGGGCCGGGAGGGCGGGAGGCGCTCGGGCTGTTGACATCGCTGTCGGGAGTGCTACTGTCACTCTTCTGCCGAAACGTTTCGGCTGAACTCACGGGAGAGAAGTCATGTCAACAACGACGTTGCGCACCAGGCATGCGCTGATCGCAGCCGGCGTGGCCGGCACGCTGCTCGCACTCAGCGCCTGCAGCACCGGCGGGGACTCGGGCTCCAAGGACTCCGGCAAGCCCTCGGGCACCCTGCAGATCCTCGTGTCCTCCGCGGACGCCTCCGACGCTGCGTTCAAGGCGGTGAACGCCGCCTTCGAGAAGAAGTACCCCGACGTCAAGATCGTGTTCTCGTCGGTCCCCAACAGCAACTACCCCTCGACCGAGTCGTCGCGGCTGACGGCCAGGAACGTCGACGTGTTCGTCGTGAACTCCTCGGGCCGACCGCTGACCGACGTCCCGTCGTTCGCGAAGGGCTCCGAGTCCAACGACGCACGTCTCGCCGCGAGCGGCGCGCTGCTCGACCTGACCGACCAGCCCTTCATGAAGAACTACACACCGAGCGTGCTCGACGCCCAGGAGTTCAAGGGCAAGCAGTACGCCGTCCCCACCGGCCTGAGCTACTCGACGGGGGTCTACTACAACAAGACCATCTTCAAGCAGAACGGCATCGACGTTCCGACCACCTGGGACGAGCTCGTCGCGGCCTGCAAGAAGCTCCAGTCCGCCGGTGTCACGCCGTTCGGCATCGGCGGCAAGGACGGGTGGCCGGCCGGCCTGCCGATGCTGTCGGCCGTCGCGAGCCTCTACCCCGGCCTCGACGCCAAGAATCAGCTCGCGCAGGACCTGTGGGACCAGAAGACCAAGCTCAACGACACCGAGCCGCTCGAGGTCCTCCAGCGGGTCCAGACGGTCTTCGGGTACGCGCAGAAGAACTTCTCGGGCGCCGCCTACAGCGACATCCCCGCCGGGTTTGCGGCGGGCAAGTACGCCATGACTCCGGACGGCACCTGGGACGAGCCCACCATCGCCGCCGCCGTCGGCGACAAGTTCGACTTCGGCTACTTCCCGCTCCCGATGGGAGACGACGCCCAGTCGAACGCGTCCCTGAACGGCAAGATCGAGCTCCAGCTCGCGGTCTCCGCCGCGTCGAAGAACAAGACCGCCGCACTGGCCTGGCTGACGTTCTTCTCCGACCCGACGAACTACAAGACGTTCCTCGACAAGTCCGGCTTCTCGTCAGCGCAGCCGAACATCGCCTCGAGCGACTTCCTGAAGTCCATCGAACAGTACGCCAAGGACTACGAACCCGCGTGGGACCAGGTGTGGGTCGCCAACAACGACGCCGGGCAGGACGCGGTCTACCCGTTCAACTACCCGGCCCTGTCCCCGCTGGGCACCAAGGACGCCGCGAGCGCCGCCGACGCCGCGCAGAAGGCGTGGTCCGCAGCGTTCTAGCCAGACCGGCTCGGCCCTGCGCCGGCAGCACCGACGCAGGGCCGAGCCCTCCATCCACCCCGACCGTCCGTCGTCCGGGCCCCGCCCGGAAGCTCGAAGGACCCGCCATGGCAAGTACCGCCAGCCCCTTCCCGTTCCCGCACCGGTTCCCGGTCCGGATCTCCTTCTTCGCCGGCTTCGCCGTCCTCACAGTCTTCGGCCTCGTGCCCGCGGCTCTCGTCCTCGTCGCCTCGTTCACCGACCTGCGCGGGCTACCGGGCATCCCGGTGAACTTCATCGGGATCGACAACTACCGGTCCTTCTTCTCCGCCGCCCACCTCGACGACAACCTGAACGCCCTGAAGAACACGCTCGTCTTCGCCGGCGTCAGCACGGTCGTCCAGCTCGCGCTGGCGCTCGGGATCTCGGTGCTGCTCAACCGACCCCTCCGTGGACGCGCGTTCTACCGGTCGGTCGTGTTCATGCCGACCGTCCTCGGCGTCACCGTCATCGGCCTCGTCTGGTCCCTGATGTTCAACCCGTCAGGCGGCCCGGCGGCCAAGGTGCTGTCCTGGTTCGGGACCGACTCGGCGTTCTTCGGCGACCCGAAGCTCGCGCTCGCCCTCGTGACGTTCGTCCAGATCTGGGCAGTCGTCGGTGTCTCCGTCATCATCTTCCTGGCCGGGCTGCAGTCGATCCCCGAGGAGCTGTACGAGGCCGCGAGCATCGACGGCGCCTCGGGCTGGAAGCGGTTCCGCCTCGTGACCCTGCCCCTGCTCGCGCCGTCGATCACCGCGAACGTGCTGCTCGGCGTCGTCAACGCCATGCAGTCCTACCAGCTCACCTACGTCCTGACCGGACCGAGCAACAAGGCGACACAGGTGCTCTCGCTCATGGTCTACGTCCAAGGGTTCGGCGGCACCTCCGGCACCACCCTCTCGCAGTCGCAGGGGTACGCGGCCGCCATCTCCATGGTCCAGTTCGTCCTCGTCGGCGCGATCGTGGTGGTCACGATGCGCTACCTGCGCAAGAGGGAGGCACGCCTGTGAGCACCCTCACGAGCACCAGCACGGCGGCCGCACCGGCCGCGACGCCCTCGGGCCGTCACGCCGGCGGACGGACCCGCCCGCCGCGTCGACGCGGCCGGATCTGGCTCTACCTGTGCGTCGCCGCCGTGCTCGTCCTGTTCCTCTTCCCGCTGCTGTTCCTCGCGAACACCGCGCTCAAGAGCAACGCCGAGTTCGCCTCCAACCCGGTCGGGCTCGTGCACTCGCCCCACTGGAGCAACTTCAGCCAGGCGTGGAGCAAGGGGAACTTCGGTTCCTACGTCCTCAACAGCATCCTGTACACCGCGGCAGGCGCCGGCATCGGCACCTTCATCGCCCTCGTGATGGGCTTCCCCGTCGCGCGTGGATACATCCGCGGTGGCAAGGTCTGGCGGGCCGTGTTCGCGCTCGTGCTGTTTCTGCCGAACGCGCTCATCACCCAGTTCCAGCTCCTGCTGCGACTGCACCTGTACGACAACCGCCTCGGCTACATCCTCATGGTCGGCGTCGGGGTGGGCGTGGGTCCGCTCCTGTTCAGCGGCTTCGTGTCGTCCCTGCCGCGCGAGCTCGACGAGGCCGCCGCCATGGACGGCGTCGGGTACTGGCGCTACCTGTTCACGTTCGTCCTGCCGCTCGCACGACCCGCGCTGGTCACCTGCTTCATCCTGCAGGCGGTATGGATCTGGAACGAGATCATCCTCGCCACCGTCCTCCTCGCCGACCCGACGAAGTTCCCGGTCACGGTCGGGCTGTACGCCTTCAAGGGCACCTACGGCAACCAGTGGGGGCTGCTCGCAGCAGCCACGCTCATCGTCGCCGCACCCCTGGTCATCGGCTACCTGTTCATCCAGCGCTACCTCGTCAACGGCGTCCTCGGCGCCGTCAAGGGGTGAGCGGATCCCTGGTCCCCCGCCACCCGCAGGCCTCAGCCCCCTTCACCGTCAGTCACACGCCACGAACCACCACCTCGCCCTGGAGACCCTCCCGATGACCTCGGCCACCACGACCTCGTCCGCCCTCGCCAGCACCCGGATCCCGTACACGCTCACCCGCCTGGGAGTCGTGATGGATGTCGACCCCACCCGCCCCGAGGAGGCGGAAGGCGTCCTCAACCCGGCCACCGTGCGGGCGCCCGACGGCGAGCTGTACCTCTTCCCCCGCCTCGTCGCGGCAGGGAACGTGTCCCGCATCGGTCGGGCCCGCGTGGTCGTCGAGGACGGCGTGCCGGTCGGGGTCGAGCGTCTTGGCGAGGTCCTCGACGCGGACCGGGGCTGGGAGCACGGAACGGGCCACGGCGGGGTCGAGGACCCTCGGATCACCTGGCTGCCGGACCTCGGGGTCCACGTCATGAGCTACGTCGCCTTCGGGCCGCTCGGCCCCCGGCCCGCCCTCGCGGTGTCCACCGACGGCGCGGCCTGGACGCGGCTCGGACCGGTGCAGTTCGCCTACGACGACGCCCTGGACACCGACCTCAACCTGTTCCCCAACAAGGACGTCGTGATCCTGCCGGAGGTGGTGCCCGCCCCGGACGGCCGCCCCAGCTTCGCCGTCCTGCACCGTCCCATGTGGGACCTCAGCTTCGCCCGGCCGGGCGAGCAGCCACCGCTTCCGGCGGGCACGACCGATGCCCGCGCCGCGATCTGGATCTCGTACGTGGACGCGGACGAGGCCGCGCGCGACGTCCGCGCCCTCACGCGGCCCGGCCGGCACACGTTCCTCGCGGGCGCCCGCGACGGCTGGGAAGAGGCCAAGATCGGCGCCGGCCCTGCGCCGGTCCGTGTCGACGAGGGCTGGCTGCTCCTCTACCACGGCGTGTCAGGCGAGATCGTGGACGGCGGCTTCAGCCCGCAGCAGGACGTCCGCTACTGCGTCGGCTTCATGATCCTCGACGCGGCCGACCCCTCACGCGTGCTCGCGCGCTCGACCGACCCGGTGCTCGAGCCCGCGACCGAGGACGAGCGCGCCGGGACGGTCGGGAACGTCGTGTTCCCGACGGCGATCGAGGTGATCGACGGGGAGCGCTACGTGTTCTACGGCATGGCCGACACGAAGATCGGTGTCGCCCGGCTGGACCGGACCGATGGCTGACCACGCCACGACCTCGCGGGCCACGCCGCCCTCGCCCGCCGTCGCCGGAGCACTCCCCCGCCTCGTGGCGTTCGACCTCGACGACACCCTCGCGCCGTCGAAGGCACCCCTGCCCGCAGTGACGGCGGGGCTCCTGTGCCAGGTCCTGCGGTCGGCGGACGTCGCCGTGATCTCCGGGGGGGCGTTCACCCAGTTCCGGACGCAGGTCGTCGACCAGCTCGTGGACGCGGACGACGCCGAGCTCGAGCGGGTGCACCTGCTGCCCACCTGCGGCACCCAGTACTACCGGTACCGGGAGCGCCGGTGGGAGCAGGTCTACGCCGAGGGCCTCGACCCCGAGCAGCGCCGGACGGTGCTGGAGGTTCTGGAGCGCGAGGCACGAAAGCTCGGTCTGTGGCCGCTCGACCCGTGGGGGCCGGTCGTGGAGGACCGCGGCAGCCAGGTCACCTTCTCCGCCCTGGGCCAGCACGCGCCGGTCGAGGCCAAGAGCGTCTGGGACCGCGACGGCGCCAAGAAGGAGGCGCTGCGTGCTGCGGTCGCCCCTCTGCTACCCGACCTGGAGGTCCGGTCCGGCGGGTCCACGTCGGTGGACGTGACACGGCGAGGCATCGACAAGGCGTACGGCATCAGGCGGCTCCTGGCGTTCACAGGCCTCCGCCCGCAGGACGTCGTCTTCGTCGGCGACCGGCTCGACCGTGGCGGAAACGACTGGCCGGTCCTGTCGACCGGTGTCACCTGCTTGCCCGTCACGGGCTGGGCGGACACGGTCGCCCTGCTCGAGCACTGGGTCGACGCTGCCCGCACCGCGTAGCCGGCGCGACCGTCGTCCTCCGGCGCGCCGTCGCCGGCGCGGCCCTCAGCGGCGGACCCCTCATCCAACCGACCCTCCAGCCTCCGGCCTCCGGGCATTGACGCGGGAGAGAAGACGATCCACCATTGAGACAGCGTTGTCATCGCGGCTCATCGTCGCCCCGCGTCGACGATCGTTCACCCCCGCTTCAGGCACGCTGCACCTGAGCCACCTAGCGTGACCCCGCCCGACGTCGAGACGGAGATGCCCCTGATGAAGCACCGGTCACCAACCACCCGATACCCCCTCGCAGGCCGCAGGCTCCGGCGGACGGGCGCCGTGACCACCGCGCTCGGCCTCGGGTTGGCCGCCGCCCTCGTCGGTACGCCGGCGCAAGCGGCTACGCCCGCCGTGTCGGCGCCGTCGGCCGCGTCCGAGACCGCGACGGCCGGTGGCTACTGGTCGGCCTCCTACGAGGCGGGGACGCCCCAGCCCGCCGGGTTCCCGGGGAGCGGCACCAGCACCGACGTCCGCGGCGACCGGCTCGTCCCGGCGTCGGCGATCACCACGGTCGCCTCCACGCACGCGAACGCCGACAGCTCGTCCGAGCACGTGCAGAGCCTCGCCGACCGCGACCCGTCGACCAAGTGGTACGCCCGGGACAGCGGCGCGCCGTCCGACGCCTCGCCCGTGTCCGCCGTCTACACGCTCACGACGGCGACCCGGGTCACGAGCTACGCGATCACCGCCGGCGCGGACAGCGCCAAGTTCCCCGAGCGCGACCCGAAGTCCTGGACGGTCCTCGGCACCGACGACGCGGACGTCGCGGCGGACCCGGGCTCGTCCGCGTGGCACACCGTCGACGCACGGACGAACCAGACGTTCGCATCGAACGGCCTGACCCGCTTCTACGACGTGGCGCAGCCCGCGTCGTACCGCTACTACCAGCTGCGCGTGACCGCGAACGCCGGCGGGTCCGCGAAGAACGCGAACACCCAGATCGCCGACTGGACGCTGCGCAGCCAGGACGCGTCCGGCACCGCGCCGCTCGGCGTGTCCGTCGAGGACGCCGGCTCGGTTCCCGGCGGGGACGGTTCACGGGCGGTCCGCTGGTCGGCCGACGTGCTCGCCGACGGACACGCCTCGTCGACCGTCGTGCTCCAGTCCGGCCTCGACGTCCCCGTGGGCTCCACGACGGACCTGACCTACCTCGTCCGGCCGACCGACGCCGCGTCCGCGCACACCACGGTCGACGTCGTCTACACCGATGCCGACGGCGGCTCGCCCCACCGGTTCACCGCACCGGCGACGACGACGCCCGCTCCGGGACGGTGGGACGAGGTCACCGTCAGCCTCGCGCAGCTCGCGGGCAAGCACGTGACCGAGCTGCTCCTGAGCTACGCGGACGACGACGCCCACGCCGGACCGGTCGAGGGCTGGATCGACCAGGTGCGGCTCGGCCGGCCGCTCGTCGACGGGTCGACCACCTGGACCTACCTGGACGCCGGGAACGTCGATCCCGCGGGGAGCGCCACGGACCGGACGGCCTGGACCCGGACGGACGCCACCCTGGGCGACGGCTGGAAGGACGCGAGCGGCCCCTTCGGCGTCAAGGGCACGGGGACCGACCTCGACTCCGGCTTCCCCGTGACGACCAAGCTGCGCCTGTACACCGACGGCTCCACGGCACCGGACGTCCCCGCGTACTTCTTCCGGACCACGTTCACCCTCGACGCGGACACGCTCCGCTCGCTGCCGGACCTCGTCGGCACCCTGACCTACGACGACACCGCGACCGTCTACCTCAACGGCGAGCGGATCGCGGGCTGGAACGACGACAAGATCACGAGCAACCTCCAGTACGAGACGCCCGACGGCACCGCGGGCGGGGGCGACCCCGTCACCAGCACGTTCACCGTCCCCGCCGCCGACCTCGTCGCGGGCACGAACACGCTCGCGGTCGAGGTCCACCAGTGCAACAGCACGAGCTCGGACGCCTACTTCGGGCTCGACCTGGCGCCGTCCACCGCGGCCACGGGGTTCACCGCCGACCAGCTCGCCCCGACCTACGCCTCGGACACGCTCCCCGCGGCCCCGGACGGCGCGGACTACTACACGTGGCTCCTGCGGTCCTTCACGGACGCCGAGCAGACCCCCAGCATCATGGGTCCCAACACCGTCTACCCGACGGGCACCACCGTGGACGACCTCCAGGCGCTCGACGACACGAAGGTGGTCGAGATCAACAACGCCTACACGAGCAAGAGCGACCCGCAGGTCGTCAAGGCGCTCGACGACGGCGCGCACAGCCCGTACCAGACGATGGCGGACGGCCTCGGCAGCGTCCTCGGCCCCTTGTACACCCAGGCGCTCGCCGACGACGAGCTGCCGAAGACCAAGGCCCTGCTCTCCTACCGCGTCGAGAAGGCGACGTCGTCGTCGGGTGACAGCTACCAGACCGCGAAGAACAGCTACCAGTACAAGCGGCCGTTCGTGCGGATGGGCTTCACCTCCGACGGTGGCCTGATCAAGCAGTGGGACAGCGCGGGCGGCTACGCCGGTCTCGCGGGCGACGGGTCCTTCCCGAGCGGCCACACCTCGCACGGCTACTCGCAGGGGATCACGCTCGCGACCCTCCTCCCCCAGCTCGCGCCGCAGATCCTGGCGCGCGCGTCCGAGTACGGGAACAACCGCATCGTGCTCGCCTTCCACTACCCGACCGACATCATGGGAGGCCGGATCGTCGGGGAGGACACGACGACGAGGCGCTGGTCGGACGCGGGCTACCGCACCCTGCTCACCGCGGCGAGGACCGAGCTGCAGTCGGTCCTCGCGCAGAAGTGCCGGGAGGTCGGGGCCGGCAGCACGCTCACGGCGTGCATCGCCGGGCAGCAGCAGTACCTCCCGACCTCCGACGCCCTGAGCGTCTACCACGAGCGCCTCACGTACGGGTTCCCGCAGGTCGCCGCGACGGACAAGGCCCCGTCGGTCCCGCAGGGCGCGGAGAACCTGCTCCTGAGCGCGTTCCCCGACCTCACCGCGGCCCAGCGCCGGACGGTCCTGGCCGCCACCGAGCTCCCCTCGGGCTACGTGCTCGACGACGAGTCCGGCGCGGGCAGCTACCAGCGGCTCGACCTCGCCGCCGCGATGGCGGCGAAGGTCATCGTGAACCACGACGGCACGCTCACCGTCGACGGGACCCGCGTCGGCGCCGACGGGCTGCCGGTCACCGCGCCCGCACGGACCAGGCTGCACGCGACGGCGCAGCGCACCGGCTACGGCGAGAAGGCGTCGGTCCTGGTCACGGCGAGCGCAACCCACGGGGTCGTGCCGCGCGGCACGGTGACGGTCCGCGAGGGCCGCACCACGCTCGGCACGGCCCGGCTGGGCGCGCGTGGCGTCGCGACGGTCGCCCTGCCCCGGACCTTGGCGGTCGGGAGCCATCACCTCTCGGTCCGGTTCATGCCCGCCGACCCCGGCGTGACGACCGAGGCCACGACGAAGGCGACGCTCCGGGTGACGAAGGGCTCGGTCCGGATCACACGGGTCGCCGTGACCGCCGGACACCTTCGGAAGGGCGAACGCGCGACCGTGACGGTCCGGCTGGCCGGGCCGGGCCCGGTCCACCCCACCGGCAGGGTGACGCTGACGGTCGACGGACGGACGGTCGGAAGCGCCCCGGTGCGCACCCGCGACGGGGTGAGCTCCGCGACGGTCCGCACCGACGTCCTGCGCCGGACCGGCTGGCTCGAGGTCGTCTACGGGGGCAGCGCGTCGTTGCGGCCGACGACGCTGGCCACGGACCGGTACGTCAGGAGCTGACCGCAGGCGCCTTGTCGTAGGTGACCCACGCGCGCGAGCCCGACCAGGCCGTCGCTCGCGTGAGTCGCGTCGTCCTGCGGGCCGTAGGACGTGCGGCAGCCGAAACGGCCGAGATACCGCTGCAGACGCGGTATCTCGGCCGTTTCTCGGTGTCTCGGAGGGTCAGCGCCGCCGCTCGACCGGGACGGTCCGACCCGTGACGACCCGCAGGTCCGCACGGCCCGGCGCGCTCACGACGACCGCCGCCGTGATCCGCTTCCCGGCCTGCGCCTTCGTCAGCACGAGCGTGCCCTGGTCGGCGCCCGCGATCCGTCGCCCGTCGGCGTACCAGGTGTACGCGTACGACGGGTCCGCCACGTCGTACGTCCCCGGGTGGATCGTCAGCGTCCCGCCCACGACGACGTCGCCCGAGATCCACACGGGGTCCTTCGCGACGACCGGCGCGGGCTTCAGGCGGTCGTACGCGGTCCGGAGGCTCGCCAGGGCGGTCTCGTAGGAGCGGTGGCTGCTCGTCGCCGGGTCGAGCGCCTCGGCGGCCGCGACGGCCTTCTGGAGCCGCGCCCAGGAGGCCGCGGTGACGTCGTCCTGCTCGACGGACTTGGCCCGGGTCAGGAGCTCGGCGACCTGCTTGACGACCTTCCACTCGAGCTGGTCGGCCGAGACGGTCAGCACGCGCAGGGCGTCCGCGACCTGGTCGGCGGTGGCGTCGTCGTCCGCGTCGACGGCCTTCGCGGCCGCGAGCGCCCGGGTGAACACCCCGAAGTCGGTCGCGAGGTAGAGGTCGGCGTCGGACGTGAGGTCGGCGTACTTCGTGATCGTCGCCTCGAGCGCCGTCTTGTCGACGCCGTAGCCGAGCGCGAACCAGTCGAGGTTGCCCACGTAGGGCTGGCTCGACGTCGGCGTGCTGTGGAGCGCGACGTAGATCGTGTGGCTGCCGGTGAGCCGGGACGGCAGGTTCACCGTCGCGGTGCCGTAGGTGCCCCAGCCCGAGCCCGTGCTCGCGAGCGGCACCGTGACGAACGGGTCGCTCCCCGACGACGGCGCCGAGTCGACGTAGAACGCGAGGCTGCCGCCCACGACCTTGGTGGTCGGGGCGTCGTACCGCACGCTCAGCGTGGTCGCGTGGTGCGTGCCCAGGTCGACTCCCTGGTACCGGACCCACGCGCCGTCCTTGGTGCCGGCGAGCTGCCCGCCCACCGAGCCGGCCTCGGTCTTGAGGTCCGCACCGGAGTAGTCGGTGCCGGCCACGAGCCCCGAGTCGGCGGCGTTCAGCATCCCGTACCCGCTGCGGATCGACTCGAACTGGACGGTCTTCGCGGTCTCGACCGGGTCGGTCTTCGCCTTGAACTGGAACCAGTCGACGTTCGCGACCCAGCTCTGGCCGGACGCCAGGGTGCCGGTGAACACGAAGTAGACGTCCGGCGTGCCGGCGAGCTTCGCGGCCTCGTCCGCGGTGAAGGTGTGCGTGAGGGCCGTGTAGTTCGACCACCCGTTCGTCGTGGGGAGCTTGATGGTGGTCACGAGCGGGCCGGTCGCCGAGCCCGTGTGCAGCTCGACGGCGGAGGTCGCCGACGCCGTGCCCGGGTTGTGCGAGTAGTCGATCACCACGGAGTCGGGCGTGGAAGCAGAGAGGTCGAGCCCGCGGAACGCCAGCCACGACCCCGGCGAGACGCCGCCGACGTCGGTGCGGCTGCCTCCGTTCTCGGTCTTGAGCGTCCCGCCCGACCACTGGTCGTATGCCTCGGCCTGGAGCACCCGGTACCCGTCGCCCGTGATCGCCAGCCCGTCGGCCGCCGCCTGGAGGACGGCGAGCGCACCGGAGAGCTCGTACTCCGACGCGTCCGCGTCGGCGAGCGCGTCCTTCGCGCGGGCGACGGCGGCCTCGAGCGTCGCGAACGACGCCGCGGAGTAGTGGTCCTGCGTGACGAGCCGCGCGTCGTCGTACAGCTTCTGTAGGTCCGCGCGCGTCGTGGTCGGCACGGTGAGCGTGAACGGGTCGAGCGCCGTCGTTCCCGCGCCGGTCACCTGGGCCGCGTCGGCGCCCACGAGCGCCGCGTCGGACAGCCGGACGGTGAAGTGCGAGGTCGCGTCGTCGCGCAGCCGGCCGGTGAAGGTGACGGTGGCCGTCGTGGCGCCGGTCCGGGTGACGCGGGCGCGGACGCCGCGGTCGAGGCCGGGGAAGGTGACGGCCCCGCGCCCGAGCGTGGCGTGGTTCCGGCCGGCGAACGTGACGCCGCCGGCGAGGGTGAGGTCGACGGTGCCGTGCACGACGCCGTGCGCGCGCGCCGCGAGGGTCGTGGTGCTCGGCGTGAGCGTGTACCCGTCGAAGCGGACCTTGAGGGTGAGCGCCCGGTCGGTGGCGCTCGGCGCCGAGCCGGAGAACGCACCGGCGCCGAGGGTCACGGCGAGGTCGTCGGTCGAGTCGTCGACGAGGTGCTTCGCGGCCCGCCCCGTGAGGGTCAGGTCGAGCGTGCTCGCCCCGGTCTTCGTCGCCTTGACCTTCAGGCCCTTCGGCACCCCCGTCGCCGTGACCTTCGACGTCAGGTCGGCGCCGTCCGCGCCGGTGAACGTCGTGCCCGACACGGACACGGTGACGTGGTCGTCGATCGACCCGTCGTTCTTCGCGGACTCGTCGAACACCTGCGACGACGTGCTGACCGCGTCGCCCGGGTGATAGAGCGCGCTGCTCACGTGGTCGGCAGCGGAGTCCTCCGCCACGCCGTCGGCGGCCCAGGACGAGGGCTTGGAGCCCATCGTGAAGTGCAGGACGCCCCCCGCGTTCATCTCGGCGGCGGTGAGCCAGGTGCGGTTCAGCGGCTTGCCGTCGAGCGTCGCGCTCTGGATGTAGTGGTTCGTCGCGCTGACGCCGGGAGCCTCGATGACGAGGTCCTTGCCGCCCGGGTAGTGGATCGTCGTGCGGTCGAAGATCGGCGACGTGATCTGGAACGTGTCGCCGCCCGCCTTGACGGGGTACAGGCCGAGCGCGGTGGACACGAAGTAGCCCGACATCGTGCCGGCGTCGTTGTCCATCGTCTGGAGCATGCCGTCGGGAGCGTTCTGGTACACCCACTTCTTCGACGCGGTCGTCGACGAGCCGTCTGCTGTGTAGCTCGTGCAGACCGGCTCGGTGAGGGTGCGGTAGGTGAGGTCCTGCGTCTGCGCCGGCTCGCCCACGTAGTTGAAGAGGAACGGTGCGTGCACGGAGATCTCGTTCGCGTACAGGTGGAGGTTGCGCGAGCAGTCGTCGGTGTACGTGCCGAAGAAGTAGTTGACCGCCTTGGCCGCCTGGGCCTTGCCGCCCATCATGTCGACCATACCGCCGAGGTCCTGCGCGTCGTACCAGCTGTACTGCCAGATCGTGCCCTGGTAGAGCCCTGCGGCCTGCCACTTCTCCGGGTCGGTGTACGTGAAGGGCGCCGTGTCGCTGTTCGACGACCGCGGCATGAGGAGCCCGACCTGGTCGACGCCGGACGCCGGGCCGGTCGCGGCCTTCGCGTTCGCGTCGGTCGTCAGGGCGTCGGCGTCGTAGTCCTTCGCCCAGCGGGCGGCCTCGTCGCGGTAGTGCGCGGCGTCGGAGGACTTGCCGAGCGCGGCGGCGATCACGGCGAGCCCGTCGGCGTCGTAGGAGTAGCCGAGCAGGCCGCCCGCGCGCGAGTCGAGGTTGGTGAGGCTCGCGGGGTCGCCGACCTGCGCGACGAGCGCCGGGTAGGCCTGCGCGAGGCCCTGGAGCTCCACGCCCTTGGAGATCGCGTCCGCCACGACGACGGGTGCGCGCTCCCAGCGCACGGTGGGCACCGACTGGAGGTAGCTGCCGACGCTCTTGCCGCTCGTCCCGACCTCGGCGTACAGGTCGACGAGGGACTGGACGGCGTCCCGGTAGACGTCCGGGTACACGGACGCGACGGCGGCGTACTTGTGGAAGTCGTCCCACAACGACCACGAGTCGTAGTGCGTGTAACCGTCCGCGTGGTAGATCACGCCGTCCGCGCCGCGGTACGTCCCGTCGGTCGAGGTCGCGTTCATCGGGGTGTCCGCGAGCCGGTACAGGTGCGTGTAGAACTCGGTCCGCAGGTCGCCCGTCGGGTCGTTCGTGGCGCTCGCGTCGACGTCGACCTTACCGAGGCGGTCGTTCCACTCGGCCTTCGTCGCGCTGCGCACCTGGTCGAACGTCTTCCCGCCGACCTCGACGGCGGCGTCCCGCTTGGCCTGCGCGGCGCTCACGGGCGACAGGGTGACCCGCAGGCCGACGTGCTCGCCCGCGGTCGCGTCGAAGTTCAGGACCGCGCCGATGTCCGTGCCGTCCTGCGCGGTCTTGGTGCCGAGACCGCCCGAGCCCCAGGTCTGGACCGACGACGTCGGGACCGTCGACTCCGCGTAGTAGTAGAGCTTGTAGGCCGAGTTGTAGAAGTAGCCGGTGAACGAGCCCGACAGGGTCGCGCGACCGTCGGAGGTCTTCCCGACCTCGAGGTCGGTCGCCCGACGACCGTTGCCGGTGTGCTGAAGGTCGACGACGAGCGACGCGTGGCCGGCCGAGTCGAACGTGTAGTCCTGGACGCCGGTCCGCGTCGCCGCGGTCACCTGGGCGTCGATGTCCTTGCCGCCCTCGTCGAGGCCGACCCGGTAGTAGCCGGCGGTCGCCGACTCGTCCTTGGCGCCGTCGCTCGTCCTGATCGACTTCTCGTACCTGCCGGTCGTCGGCCGGGACGTGTAGGTCTGGTAGGTCGGCACGACGAGGAAGTCGCCCGCGCCGCCTCCCCCGCCCACGCCGTCGAGCGCCACGTTCGTGAAGCCCAGGAGCGTGTCGGACGTGTACTCGTAGCCGACGTGGTTGCCGTTCGTCGTCGTCGGGGTCACGGTGGCCAGGCCGTAGGGCGCGATCGCGCCGGGGCCGTCCTGCCCGTGGTCGCCCTGCGTCCCGATGAACGGGTTGACGTACTGCGTGTAGTCGGTGGGTCCCTTCGCGGGCGCGGCGACGGCCGGCCCGGCCAGGGGTACGACGACGGCGCTCGCGACGAGCGCGAGGGCTGCGGGCAGGGCTGCGCGTCGGACCCGGGGGCCACGGTGCGTTCGGGGAGGCGTCGGGGCGGAGCCCTCGTGCGACAACGCTGTCATGGGCGGGACTGTACGCAGGTTCACGGCACCGAGTCAATCGGCACCGAGGGACCGGCGGGCGACGACGACGAGGCGCTCCGATGAACACGGCCCGACGGCTCAGCCCTCGGCGCTCGAGATGCCGGGAGACGCCCGAGGCGCCGCTGCAGACGCGGCATCCCGAGCGTTCCCCGGCATCGTGCGGGTCAGCGCACCGGCGTCGCCGCGGTGACCACGACCCGGTCCGCGTAGCCCGCCTTCGTCGCCGTCACGCGGACGCTGAGCCGGTGCCCGCGGTCCGCCTGCCCGACGACGTACCGAGAGCCTCGCGCGCCGCGGACCTCGCGCCCGTCGCGCAGCCACTGGACCGAGACCTTGACGCCGTCGACGTCGTAGGCGCCCGCGGAGACCCGCAGCACCGACCCGACCTCGGCCGTCCCGCTCACCGCAGGCTTGGTCGTGACGCCGATGGTCCCCTTCTCGACCGGGACCGTCCGCCCCGTGACCACCCGGAGGTCCCGGAAGCCCGGCGCGCTGACCACCACCGCCGCCGTGATCCGCTTGCCCGCCTGGGCGGGACCGAGCACCAGCGTGGCCCCGTCGGCCCCGGCGATGCGGCGACCGTCCGCGTACCAGGAGTACGCGAACGACGGGTCCTTCACGGAGTACGTCCCGGGGTGGATCGTCAGCGTGCCCCCGACGACGACGTCGCCCGAGGCCCAGACCGGGTCCTTCGCGGTGATCGTGCCCGGGCGGACCCGGGCGGCCGACGAGGTCACGGTGCCGTCGAGGTAGCCGTCCGCACGGCCGACCGCCGTGACCGCGAGCTTCTTGCCGACGTCGGCGGTCCGGACCGTGTAGTCCGCGCCGTCCGCACCCGAGACCGTCGTGCCGTCGACGCTCCAGCGATAGGAGGTCTTCGTGCCAGAGACACTCCACGTCGGGGCGACGGCGTGCGCCGTCTCCCCGGCACGTGCCTCGCCGGAGATCCTCACGGGCTTCTTCGCGGTGACCGACGCGGGCGTCGCGTCGGAGGCGACGGCGAACACGTGGAGCTTGGCGTTCGTCGACCACGTGATGGTCGCCAGGTGCTTGCCGGCGGTGAGCGCGACCGGGTCGGTCGCGAACAGCCCGCAGGCCACGCCGTCGGTGCCGGTGCCGCCGCCCGAGGAACGGTGCGCCGTCCGACCGAGCAGGACGTTGCCCTGCGCCGGCGTCCCCGAGCACCAGTCCGTCAGCGTCACGGAGACCTTCTGCGTCGTGCCGTCCGAGTAGCCGAGCGTCACGTCGCCGGACTGGTTCCCGCTCGCCCCCGCCCCGACGAACGCGATGCGGTGCGCCTTGCCGAGCGCTGCGGAGACGTCCGTCGTCGCCGGGTCTTCGGAGCCGACGACGTTGTCCGGGCCGGTCTTCGCGCCGCCGAGGACGTACGTGAGGTCGGTGCCGGGCACGGAGTGCTCGCCGCCCGCCCACAGGCCGGCCCCGGCCATCTCGTCGCGCAGGTACGCCCAGCCCAGGCCGTCGAAGTCACCCGAGCCGGCCTTGCCCCGGTCGGCGATGCCGGCGTTGTTGAACGCCCCCCGCAGCCAGGAGTCGCCCGCGACGACGACCTCGACCGTGGCACGGATGGTGGTGCCGCCGGCGTCACGGACGGCGACCTTCACCTCGTGGTTCCCGAACGTGGTGTCGGGAGCCAGGTGCACGGTGACGTCGACGGACGTCTGGGCGGCGCCGCCGTCGGCGGTCACCGACCAGGGCTCGGCGCCCTTCGCCCGCAGGCTGCGGTCCTTCGAGGTCGCGGTCACCGTGCCGTGCCGCGTCCCCGTGCCCTGCGCCAGCACGGCGACCGGGATCGTCACGTCGCTGCCCGGGGTCCCGTAGACGGCGGGGGTCGAGACGCCCGCGGTCAGCCGGTCCGGGATCGACGCGCCCTTGACCAGCGCGCCCGGGGCCGCGTCGTCGCCGGTCGCCCACGACGACGGCTTCGAGCCGACCGTGTAGGCGAGCGTCCCGGCCGAGGTGAGCTCCTGGCCGGTGAGGTACGCGCGGTCCACGGGCGCGCCGTCGGCGGTCAGCGACTGCACGTAGTGCGACGAGTCCGAGACACCGTCGGCCGTGATGGTCAGGCTCCCCGACGGGTAGTAGTCGCGGTCGAGCGCGATGTCGACGCGGTCGAACACAGGCGTCGACAGGCCCCACAGGTCGGCACCCGGCTGGATCGGGTAGATCCCGAGCGACGAGGCGACGTTCCACGCCGACATCTCGCCGAGGTCGTCGTTGCCGGTCACGCCGGTCGGGCCGTCGGTGAACAGCGTGAGCGCGGCCCGCACGACGTCCGTCGTCTTCCACGGCTGCCCGGTCCACAGGTAGCTGTAGGGGGCGGCGAGGTCGGGCTCGTTGTTGGGGTTGTACTTGTCCTGGTTGTAGTAGTCGTACGAGCCGCTCACCCACACGTTCTTCGCGGTGTCCGCGGGGTCGGCCAGCACCTTGTCGTACGCGAAGAAGTCGTCGAGGCGCTTCTCCGCGGCGTCCTTGCCGCCCATCAGCCCGACGAGCGCCGGCATGTCCTGCGGCACGAGCCACTGGTACTGGACGGCGGTGCCCTCGTGGAAGCCGGGGGCGCTCGCGGGGTCGGACTCGGGGTCGAACAGGCCGTCCGCGCCGCGGGCCCGGAACGACTTCGTGGTGGAGTCCCAGATCGACCGGTAGTTCTGCGCGCGGTCGGCGTAGCGTGCCGCGTCGTCCGCGTGGCCGAGGCCCTTCGCCATCACGGACAGCGCGGCGTCGGCGAGCGCGTACTCGAGCGTGGCCGACCCGCCGTGCTGGAGGTCGTAGTCGCCGGGCTTGCCGGACGCGCTCGGCTCGTACGGCACGTAGCCGTCGGCGATGTACGTCTCGTTGCCCGCGCGCCCGTTCGACGGCGACGACGCGGGCGGCACACCGTCGGCGTTCTGCTTGAGGACGGCGTACGCCTCGTCCTCGTGGCCCTTCAGGAGCCCCTGCGTCCAGGCGTCGACGAGGAACGGCGTGACCGGGTCACCGGTCATGATGTTGGTCTCGACGGGCCCGTAGCTCCAGCGCGGCGCCCAGCCGCCCTGCTCACCCTCGAGGACCACCGAGTACGCCATGTCGGCGGACTGCTTGGGGGCGAGGAGCGCGAGGAGCTGCTGCTGCGTGCGGTAGGTGTCCCAGAGCGAGAAGTCCTGGTAGTAGGTGAACCCGTCGGCCGTGTGGACGTCACCGTCCCAGCCGCGGTACCGGTGGTCGACGTCCGTGCCGGTGTTGGGCGCGAGGAAGGTCCGGTAGAGGGCGGAGTAGAACGTCTTCAGCCGCGTCCGCCCGGCGTCCGAGGCGTCCGACGACGTCACGGCGACCTGGCCGAGGCGGTCGTCCCAGGCCTTCGTGGCCGCCGTCTTGGCCGCGTCGAAGCCGGACGCCTCCGCGGCGAGGTTCGCGGCCGCGCCGTCGGCGTCGACGTAGCTGAGCGACGTCTGCGCCTCGACCACCCGAGCGTCGTCACCGCTCCCGGTGGTGTCGAACTGCAGGTACGCCCCGGTCCGCTGGGTCGAGCTCGCGGACGCGGACCCGGCGGTGACGGTGTCGCCCGTCCACGTGCCCGACGCCGTGAACGGCCTCGAGAACGTGGTGCGCGTGTAGACCGTGAACGGCTTCGTGTCCTGGCAGAAGCCGTGGACGGTGGTCGCGGTCTCGACCGTGCGGTCGTCGACGATCTTGACGCTCGAGCTCGACACGCTCGACAGCGCCTGGCCGGCGTCGACCAGCACGTCCGCCTTGGTGGTGGCCGGGAACGTGTAGCGCTGGACGCCCGTGTGCGTCGTGGCGGTGAGCTCGGCCTTGACCGTGCCGTCCGGCGCGGCGAGCCCGACCTCGTACGAGCCGGGCGAGGCGGCCTCGTCGTCGTGGCTGAACTTCAGGGCGTACGCGGCGTCGTCCGTCTTCGTGACGTCGCCCGTCGTCGGGAGGATCGGTACGAACCCGCCGAGCCCGCAGCCGACGCCGGACAGGTGGACCTGCGAGAAGCCGCGGATGCTCGACTGCGTGTAGTCGTAGCCGGTGTTGTGCCCGGTGTCGGGCGAGAGCTGGACCATGCCGAACGGGACGGTCGCGCCGGGATAGGTGTTGCCCTCGTCCTGGGTCCCGATGAACGGGTTGACGTAGGACGCGGGGTCCGCGACGGGGGACGCCGGCGCTGCCTGGGCGGCGGGGGCGACGGCGAGCGCTCCCCCTCCTGCCAGGGCCAGCGCGGCGAGCCCGCCGGCGAAGCCGGTGGTGGGTCTCATGCTCTGCTCCTCCTCGAGCGGCCACGATGCCTGAGCCGTGCGCGACCGGCGCGCACGGCTGCCAACGCTGTCGTGTCGTGACAGCGTTGTCAAGTGGATCGTGTCAGCCGAGCACCCAGCGCTGCGCCCCCGAGCCGTTGCACGTGTAGATCTGGAGCAGTCGACCGTCGGTGAACTGGCTGGAAGGCACGTCCAGGCACTTGCCGGACTGCGGGTTGCGAAGCGCCTGGGCCGACGCGTCGTACGCCCACTGCTGCGCGGCCGAGCCGTTGCAGTGGTACACCTGCACGGCCGTGCCGTTCGCGGTGCCCGAGCCGCGAACGTCCAGGCACGCCCCCAGCGCGCGGATCGTCCCGTCGCCACCCCGGGTCCACGTCTGCGCGTCGTTGGTCGAGCAGGTCGCGATCTGGACCTGGGTCGAGTCGGCGGGGTCCGCCCACGGGACGTCGACGCACAGGTCGTGCCCGGCCGAGGTGAGGTGGCCCGACCCGGTCGGCAGGGCGCTGCCCCCGTCCCCACCGTCCGTCGCGCCTCCCGCATCGGCGCCCAGTGCGGGCGCGGTGCCGCTCCGCGGGTCGAGCTGCAGGTAGCCCGCGGTGACGTCCGCCTCGTGCACGAGCGACTCCTGGTGCGTGACGTCGTCGAACGCGAACGCGTACGCCTTCCCGTCGACCATCTGCGCGTGGACCGCCTTCGCGTAGACGTTGGTCGGCGACGCCTGATAGAAGGCCCCGGAGTCCGTCACCGGGTGCCTGCCGGCGTGCGTCAGGACCGACCGGTTGAGGTCCGCGCACAACGTGCGGGTGATCACGCCACGCACGTCGTTCGGCGCGTCCAGCTCGCCCGCGCAGCCGAGCACCGACGCCGTCGACGGCTTCGCGACGACCGTGACCTCCGCGCCGCTCGCGTCCGTGACGTGCATCGACCCGTCACCCTGGACGCGGCCGGTGAACGTCGTGCCGGGCTGGTCCTCGTAGGGGGCGAAGACGAGGTCGTGGGACGTGTAGTAGCTCCAGGCGTCGCCGATCTCGCTGTCGAGCAAGGTGCCGGGCAGCCCGTAGTTGAGGGCGTGTCCGGGGTTGAGCACGCGCAGCACGTTCCAGCCGCTGCGGACGATGCTCGCGCCCCAGCCGGCTGCATCGACGGCGTCGACGACGTGCTGGAACCCGTCCGGCTTCAGCCGGCCCTCGCTGTGGATCGTGCCCGAGCCGTCCTTGGCGCCGACCTGGAAGGGCGACCCGAACATGTCGACCTGGGTGCTGTTGAGCCACAGCCCGCTCGAGTCGAACGTGAGCTCCGACCAGTTGTAGTCGGTCCCGTTGTTCGGGTCCCCGGGGTTGTCGAGCGAAGGTTGGACGAGCTTCGAGCTCAGGACCTTGGACAGCTGGAGCGGCTGGCCGTACGAGAAGTAGATGCGCCCGGACATGCCCTCCGGGAGGGTGATCGTCTTCGACTGCCCGTCCGCCGGGCCTGCGATGCGGACGCCGGAGTCGTCGATCGGGACGGGCACGGAGCCGGCGTCGCCCCACGGCGTGAAGTGTCCCGAGGAGTCGAACCAGCCGTCGACGTCGGGCGCGGAGAGCTGGTGCCCGAGCACGTAGACGTAGACCGCGTCCGAGCGGCCCGAGTCGTTGGTGATGGTGAACGGGATGGAGGACGGGACCGCGTGGGCCGCGCCGGCCGCGGCGACCACCGCCCCCGTCATGGCCAGGATCCCTGCGGCCACCGAGGCCGTGAGTCGTCCGGTGTGCACGTGCTGTCTCCTTCTCGACGGTGAGAACCGAGCCTTGCGTGTGCGACAACGCTGTCGGCGCACGGCCGTCGCGTCAAGCACCCGGGGGGATCTACGGGAATTCCCGTACGCACGCCAGTCCCGGCCGTCAGGAGTGCGGGCTTCCCTCATAGCACGGCGCAGCGCCCGACGTTTACGTTTTGTTCACCCTGCTCACAGACTCGGCCGCCCCGGGGAAGTGCGACCGACTCACAGAACTCGAGGACGAGATAGATGAAGCTCACCCTCCGGCGACACGCCGTCGCCACCGCCCTCGTGGCGGCAACCGCTCTGACGGGATCCCTGCTCGCAGCGACTCCCGCCGCCCAGGCGGCCACGACCAGCACGACGGTCTCGCCGTCCGACACGCCCGACAACCCGATCAACGGGTTCCGCAACGTCGGCTACTTCGCCCAGTGGGGCATCTACGGCCGCAACTACCAGGTCGGCGACATCGAGAAGGCCGGCAACGCGAGCAAGCTCAACGTCATCAACTACGCCTTCGCGAACATCAGCCAGGACGGCCAGTGCTTCGAGGCCAACAAGGCCGTCGGCACCGGCGGGACCGCCGACGACGGCGTCGGTTCCGGCGACGCCTACGCCGACTACGGCAAGTCGTACGACGCCGCGACCTCGGTCAGCGGCACGGCGGACGCGTGGGACCAGCCGCTCGCGGGCAACTTCAACCAGCTCAAGGAGCTCAAGGCCAAGAACCCGAACCTCAAGGTCGTGCTCTCGATCGGAGGGTGGAGCTACTCGAAGTTCTGGTCCAAGGTCGCCGCGAGCGACGCGTCGCGCAAGAAGTTCGTCTCGTCGTGCGTCGACATGTTCCTCAAGGGCAACCTTCCCGTCATCGACGGGCGCGGCGGCACCGGTGCGGGCGCCGGCGTCTTCGACGGCTTCGACATCGACTGGGAGTGGCCGGGTACCAACAACGGCCTGACCGGGAACATCGTCGACCCCGCGAACGACGGCAAGAACTTCGTCCTGCTCGCCAAGGAGTTCCGCTCCCAGCTCGACGCGCTCACGACCACGACGGGCGAGAAGTACATCCTCTCCGCCTTCGCCCCGGCCAACCCCGAGGACATCACGACCGGCCACTGGAACGACCCTGAGCTCTTCAAGGCCATGGACTACGTCAACGTCCAGGGCTACGACCTGTGGGGCGCGTGGAACCCGACGCTCGACGGTCACCAGATCAACCTCTACGACGACCCGGCCGACCCGCGCGACGCCGACCAGCAGTTCAGCGCGGACAAGGCGATCTCGCTGTACACGAGCGCGGGCATCAACCCCGCGCAGCTCGGGCTCGGCATGGCGATGTACGGGCGCGGCTGGACGGGCGTGAAGTCGTCCACCCCGTGGTCCGCGGCGACCGGCGCCGCGCACGGCACGTACGAGGACGGCATCGAGGACTACGACAAGATCAAGAGCGTCGGCACCGGCTCGTACGACGCGACGGTCGGCGCCGCCTGGCGTTACGACGGCACGAACTGGTGGAGCCTCGACACCGCGCAGACCGTCGCCCAGAAGGCGGACTACATCCGCAAGAAGGGTCTCGGCGGAGGCATGTGGTGGGAGCTCGACGGCGACCGTGACGGCGACCTGCTCACCGCGCTGATGTCGAAGCTGGGCACGGGCGCCGCGGGGCCGCTCACCGGGAGCGGCACGACGCAGCCCACGAGCCCGACGACGACGGCGCCGACCACCACCGCTCCGACCACGACTGCGCCGACCACCACGGCGCCCACGACGACGGCACCGACCACCACGGCGCCGACGACGCCTGCGACCTGCTCGGTCGCAGCCTGGTCGGCTTCGACGGTCTACACGGGTGGCCAGAAGGTCTCCTACCAGGGCAAGACCTACACCGCGAAGTGGTGGACGCAGAACGAGACCCCAGGCGCCTCGGAGTGGGGCCCGTGGAACCTCACCGGCACCTGCTGACCTCTGCCTGACGACGACGGCGGCGCCCCCGGTCACCGGGGACGCCGCCGTCGTTCGTGGTGCCTCGGGATCAGCGGGCCAGCCGCGCCTCGGCCGCGGCCAGGAGGACGCAGGTCGCGACGCCGTCCATCGCCTCGCGCAGCTCCTCGACGGGCGGGAAGCTCGGCGCCAGGCGGATGTTGCGGTCGCGCGGGTCGTCGCCGTGCGGGTACGCGGACCCGGCCGGGGTCAGCGCGATCCCGGCGTCCTTGGCGAGCGCGACGACGCGACGCGCCGTCCCCTCGACGACGTCCAGGTCCACGAAGTACCCGCCGAGCGGCTTGCTCCAGGTCGCGACGCCACGACCGCCGAGCCGCTCCTCGAGGATCTCCTCCACCGCCGCGAACTTGGGGGCGAGGATGTCCCGGTGCCGCCGCATGAGCGCGCGCACGCCCTCGGCGTCCTCGAAGAACCGGGCGTGCCGGAGCTGGTTGAGCTTGTCGGGGCCGATCGACCCGTACGCGAGGTGCTTCAGGTACCAGGCGACGGTCCCGGCCGACCCGGCGAGGAACGCCACGCCTGCACCGGCGAAGGTGATCTTCGACGACGACGCGAACACCACGAACCGGTCCGGGTGCCCGCTCCCGGCGGCCAGCCCGAGGATGTCGACGGCCTTGGCCTCGTCCTCGGTCAGGTGGTGCACCGCGTAGGCGTTGTCCCACATCACCGTGAAGTCGGGGGCCGCCGCCGGCATGGCCGCGAGCCGCGCCGCGACCTCGAGCGTCGTGGTGTCACCCGTCGGGTTGGCGTACGTCGGCACGAGCCACATGCCCTTGACGGTCGGGTCGGTGGCCACGAGCCGCTCGATCGCGTCCACGTCGGGTCCGGTCTCCGTCATGTCGACGGTGATCATCTCGATGCCGAGCGCCTCGAGCATCGCGAAGTGCCGGTCGTAGCCCGGCACCGGGCACACGAACCGGACGACGTCCTCGCGCCCCCACGGCCGCGGCGAGGCGTCACGCCCGTGGAGCAGGGCGTACGTCAGGACGTCGCGCATCATCGTGAGGCTCGACGCCCCGCCGGCGACGAGCTGCGCCGTCGGGATCCCGAGCAGCTCGGACCAGATCGCCCGCAGCTCGGGCAGGCCCGCGAGCCCGCCGTAGTTGCGGCAGTCCGTCCCGTCGGCGGCGCGGAACTCACCCTCGCCCGGCAGCGCGAGCAACGCGTTCGAGAGATCGAGCTGCTCGGCCGACGGCTTGCCGCGCGTCAGGTCGAGCTTGAGCCCGCGGGCCTGCAGCTCCCCGTACTGCGCCGCGAGGCGCTCGTGGAGTGCCGCGAGCGCCGCGGGGTCGAGGGCGTCGAGCGTGGTCATGCGTCCATCCTGTCTCGGGCTGGGTTGTCGTCCGGTCGACCTCGCGCCAGGGCTCGCGACCGCTCAGGCGATCCCCGCGGCGCGCTCCGCCGCGGCGACGACGTTGCTGAGGAGCATCGCGCGCGTCATCGGCCCGACGCCACCCGGGTTGGGCGACAGCCAGCCCGCGACCTCGGCGACCCCGGGGTCGACGTCGCCCGCGAGCCTCGCCCGGCCCGACGGCGCGGTGCCGACGCGCGTCACGCCGACGTCGAGCACCGCGGCGCCCGGCTTGACCCACTCGGGCTTCACCAGGTGCGGCACCCCGACGGCGGCCACGACGACGTCCGCGCGCCGCACCTCGGCTGCGAGGTCGCGCGTGCGCGAGTGGGTGAGCGTGACGGTCGCGTCGACGCCCTTGCGCGTCAGGAGCAGCCCGAGCGGACGCCCGACCGTGAGGCCTCGCCCGATCACGACGACGTGCTTTCCCGCGACCGTCACGTCGTGCCGCCGGAGCAGCTCGAGGCAGCCCGCCGGCGTGCACGGCAGCGGCGTGGTGATCTCGCCGTCGACGCCGAGCACGAGCTCGCCGAGGTTGGCGGGGTGCAGCCCGTCGACGTCCTTGGCCGGGTCGACCGCGACGAGCGCGGCGTGCTCGTCCATGCCCGCGGGCAGCGGGAGCTGGACGATGTAGCCGGTCACGGCCGGGTCGGCGTTGAGGCGCTGGATGGCCGCATGGACCTCGCCCTCGCTCGCGTCGGCCGGGAGGTCGACGCGGATCGACTCGACACCGATCTCCGCCGAGTCGCGGTGCTTGCCGCCCACGTAGCTGTGCGAGCCCGGGTCGTCGCCCACGAGGAGCGTCCCCAGCCCCGGCACGACGCCGCGCTCGCGCAGCGCGGCGACCCGGACCCGCAGCTCGTCCTTGATGGCCGCCGCCGTCGCGGTGCCGTCGAGTCGCTGCGCGGTCACTGGTGCAGCCCCGGGTACAGCGGGAACTGGGCGGTGAGCGCGTCCACGCGCTTCTTGAGACCCTCGACGTCGGACGACGCGCCGTCGCGCAGGGCGGTCGCGATGATGTCGGCGACCTCGGTGAACTCGGCGTCGCCGAACCCGCGGGTCGCGAGCGCCGGCGTGCCGATCCGCAGGCCGGAGGTGACGCGCGGGGGGCGCGGGTCGAACGGCACGGCGTTGCGGTTCACGGTGATGCCGACGTCGTGCAGGAGGTCCTCGGCCTGCTGGCCGTCGAGCGCGCTGTGGCGCAGGTCGACGAGCACGAGGTGGACGTCGGTGCCGCCGGTCAGGACGGACACGCCCTGGTCGGCGACGTCGGCCGCGCCGAGGCGCTCGGCGATGAGCTGCGCGCCGCGGAGCGTGCGCTCCTGGCGGTCCTTGAAGCCCTCGCTCGCGGCGACCTTGAAGGACACGGCCTTGGCGGCCACGACGTGCATGAGGGGTCCGCCCTGCTGGCCCGGGAAGACCGCGGAGTCGATCTTCTTGGCGAACTCCTCCTTGGACAGGATGAAGCCGGAGCGGGGGCCACCGATGGTCTTGTGCACGGTCGACGAGACGACGTCGGCGTAGGGCACGGGGCTCGGGTGCAGCCCGGCGGCGACCAGGCCGGCGAAGTGCGCCATGTCGACCCAGAGCTTCGCGCCGACCTCGTCGGCGATCTCGCGGAACGCCGCGAAGTCGAGGTGGCGCGGGTACGCCGACCAGCCGCCGATGATGACGTCGGGGCGGTGCTCGAGCGCGGCCTCGCGGACCTTGTCCATGTCGACGCGGTACGTCTGCGGGTCCACGCCGTACGCGGCGACGTCGTAGAGCTTGCCCGAGAAGTTGATCTTCATGCCGTGCGTGAGGTGGCCGCCGTGCGCGAGCTCGAGGCCCAGGATCTTGTCGCCCGCGTTGATCAGGGCGTGCAGGACGGCGGCGTTGGCCGTGGCGCCCGAGTGCGGCTGGACGTTCGCGTGCTCGGCGCCGAAGAGGGCCTTGGCGCGGGCGATCGCGAGGTTCTCCGCGATGTCGACCTGCTCGCAGCCCCCGTAGTAGCGGCGACCGGGGTAGCCCTCGGCGTACTTGTTCGTGAGGACGGAGCCCTGGGCCTGCAGGACGGCGCGCGGAACGAAGTTCTCGGACGCGATCATCTCGAGGGTGTCGCGCTGACGGGCGAGCTCGCCGTCGAGGACCGCCGCGATCTCGGGGTCGAGCTCGGCGAGGGGCTGGTTGAGGACGTCATTCGAGGTGGAGTCGGGCTGGGCGCTCATGCTTCTCCCTGTCGGGGCCGGTGTCCCGCGCGACTCGCGTCGGCGGAACGGAGGTCGGAGACCGGGGCCCAGGCGAACGACCCGTGTTGCGTCGGTCAGAAAGCATGTCGCTCCCCGGTGGTGATCCACCTGATGCGCCAGTCGCGACGCCGCTCATGCTATCGCACGGGCCGCCGGAGAGAGTCGGAGGACGATGGGCACCGCCCCCGAGGGTGAGACCGTGCCGCTACAGTGAGCGCGTGAACACAAAGCGGGCGACACCGGGGTCGCAGGCTTCGCTTCGTGAATCCAACCGGGCGAGGCTGGTCGAAGCCGTCAAGCACCACGGCGGGCTCACCCAGGTCGAGCTCGCCGGGGCGACGGGCCTGTCCCCCGCGAGCGTGTCCAACATCGTCAAGGAGCTCGTCGCGGCGGGCGTGCTCGCGACGTCCACGACGACGCGCAGCGGACGCCGCGCCCAGTACGTGACCCTGGCGCGGACGGTCGGGCTCGTGGCCGGCGTGCACTTCGGCACCCGGCACCTGCACGTGGCCATCGCCGACGCGACGGGGCTGGTCCTCGCCGACCAGCGCATGCCGCTCGCGTCCGACCACCGCGCCGACGCCGGGCTCGACCGCCTGGCGCTGCTGCTCGCGGACATGGTCGACGCGCTCGACGCGTCGCTCGAGGAGCTGCTCGCCGTCGGGCTCGGGATCCCGGCCCCGTTCGACAGCGAGACCGGACAGGTCACCTCGCCCGGGATGCTGCGGGGCTGGGGCGGCGTGGACGTGGCTCACGTGATGTCGCGGCGCATCGCGACGCCCGTGTTCGTCGACAACGACGCCAACCTCGGAGCCCTGGCCGAGCTGCGCCAGGGCGCCGCGCGCGGCGCGCAGAACGCCGTCTACGTCTCGGTGTCGCACCGGATCGGCGCCGGGCTGGTGCTGGGGGGCGAGGTCTACCGCGGTGCGATCGGCACGGCGGGCGAGATCGGCCACGTCACGATCGACGAGAACGGCCCGATCTGCCGCTGCGGCAACCGTGGCTGCCTCGAGACGTTCGCGGGCGCGCACCACCTGCTCGAGATGCTGCGGGGCAGCCACGGCGCGCTCACGCTGCGTGACGTCATCCGCCTCGCCCTCGACGACGACGCCGGCTGTCGGCGCGTGATCAGCGACGCGGGGCGTCACATCGGGGTCGCGCTCGCCAACCTCTGCAATCTCCTGAACCCCCAGCGGGTGGTGATCGGGGGCGAGCTCGCGACCGCGGGCGAGCTGCTCCTCGGGCCGGTCCGCGACGCCGTCGCGCGCTGCGCCCTGCCCTCCACGGCCGAGGCCGTGGAGATCGTGCCGTCCGAGCTGGGAGGCGAGGCCGAGCTCCGCGGAGCGGTCGCCCTCGCGATCGATCACGCCGCTGTCCAGGTACTGGCACAGACACCGTTGTCATGAGACAGTCTGGTACCAGGTCCGAGTGACCTGGATCACCGTAACCAAACCGTTGTCTTCAAGACTTGACGACAAGACGCCTGGACGAGTTGACTCGTCCTCGACCGCCAAAGCAGGCGGACACCTACTCGGAGGTGCCTCAATGAAGAACGTCACCACCAGGGCTGTGACGATGGCCGCCATGCTCGCCCTCGCGGGTGGAGCACTTGCGGCCTGCAGCTCCAACGACGACAACAACTCTGGCGACTCGGGCAACACGAGCTCGTCCGACAACGGCGGCAGCAAGAGCGGCAAGATCGCGCTCCTGCTCCCCGAGTCCAAGACGGCGCGCTACGAGGCGCAGGACAAGCCGCTGTTCACGGCGAAGGTCAAGGAGCTCGCTCCCAACGCCACCGTCCTCTACTCGAACGCCGACCAGGACGCTTCGAAGCAGCAGCAGCAGGCCGAGGCCGCCCTCTCGCAGGGCGCCGACGTCCTCGTGCTCGACCCGGTCGACGGCAAGGCCGCGGCCAGCATCGTGAACGAGGCCAAGCAGCAGAACGTCCCCGTCGTGGCGTACGACCGCCTGATCGACGGCGGTCAGATCTCCTACTACGTGACGTTCGACAACGAGCAGGTCGGCGTCGAGCAGGGCAAGGCCCTCGTCGCGGCCCTTCAGAAGTCCGACCCGGACAAGAAGGGCGGGATCATCATGATCAACGGCTCGCCCACCGACAACAACGCCACGCTCTTCAAGAAGGGCGCGCACTCGGTCCTCGACGACAGCGGCTACAAGATCCTCGCCGAGTACGACACCCCGGACTGGAGCCCCGACAAGGCGCAGTCCTGGATGGAGAGCCAGGTCACCAAGTTCTCCGGCCAGATCTCCGGCGTGTACGCCGCCAACGACGGCACCGCCGGCGGCGCGATCGCGGCCATGAAGGGCGCGAACGTCTCCCCGTGGCCGCCCGTCACCGGCCAGGACGCGGAGCTCGCCGCGGTCCAGCGCATCGTCGCCGGCCAGCAGTACATGACGATCTACAAGTCCTACAAGCAGGAGGCCGAGAACGCCGCCCAGGCCGCCGTGGACCTGCTGAACGACAAGACCCCGACCGGTCAGTCCGACCCGACCGACGGCGTCCCGACCACGCTCCTGCCCGTGCAGGCCGTGACCGTCGACAAGATCAAGGACTCGATCATCAAGGACGGGTTCTACACCGTCGACCAGATCTGCACCTCCGACTACGCGTCGGCGTGCGCCAAGGCCGGCCTGAAGTAACACCCCCCGGCACGGACGGCGGTCGGCGTCGCACGAGCGGCGCCGACCGTACCCGTGTCTCTCAGCATCCAGGGAAGGAGCACCGGTGACCCAGACGACGGAAGCACCGGCAGCAGCCACGACGAAGCAGAGCCCCGTGCTCTCGCTGCGCGGCATCACCAAGAGATTCGGTGCCGTGCAGGCGCTGACCGACATCGACCTCGACGTGTACGAGGGCGAGGTCGTCGCCCTCGTCGGAGACAACGGTGCAGGCAAGTCGACGCTCGTCAAGGTCATGGCCGGCGTCCACCCGCAGGACGAAGGCACCATCACGTTCGACGGGCGCACGGTCCACATCGGCTCCCCCGCCGAGTCGCGCGACCTCGGCATCGCGACCGTGTTCCAGGACCTCGCGCTCTGCGACAACCTCGACGTCGTGGCCAACCTGTTCCTCGGCCACGAGAAGACCACGGGCGGCACGCTCGACGAGGTCGGCATGGAGAAGGAGTCGTGGGAGCTGCTCCGCCAGCTCTCCGCGAAGATCCCGTCGGTGCGGATCGCCGTCGCCTCGCTCTCGGGCGGTCAGCGGCAGACCGTCGCGATCGCGCGCTCGCTCCTCGGCGACCCGAAGGTCGTGATCCTCGACGAGCCGACCGCGGCGCTCGGCGTCGCGCAGACCGCCGAGGTGCTCAACCTCGTCGAGCGGCTGCGGGACCGTGGCCACGGCGTGATCCTCATCAGCCACAACATGGCAGACGTGCAGGCCGTCGCCGACCGCGTCGTCGTGCTGCGGCTGGGCCGCAACAACGGCGAGTTCACGATCGCGGACACGTCGTACGAGGACATCATCGCGGCCATCACCGGCGCGACCGACAACGCCGTGACCAAGCGGGCGGCGTCCAAGCTCACCGTCCAGGTCGAGGCTCTCGAGGACGCGCCCGCGGATTCCGCCGCGGCTGCGCCGGCCGCCCAGGACGAGGCGAGCACCGAGGGAGAGAACCGATGACCACCACCCCCACCAAGGAGGCGGCGACCGCGTCGGTCGCGGCCGACCTCCAGGACGAGCGGCTCCTCCAGGCCCACGGCGTCGGCGGGCGGTTCCGTGCGGAGCTGTCCCGGATCCGCACCGGCGACCTCGGCTCCCTGCCGGTCGCCGTCGGGCTCGTCGTGATCTGGATCGTCTTCCAGTCGCTCAACTCGAACTTCCTGTCCCCGAACAACCTCGTCAACCTGCTGCTGCAGTCCGCGGCTATCGGCACGATCGCCGTCGGCATCGTGCTCGTGCTGCTGCTCGGCGAGATCGACCTGTCCGTGGGCTCGGTCAGCGGCGTCGCCGCGGCGGTCCTCGCAGTCGGGTTCGTCAACAAGGGCTGGCCGCTCGGCGTCGCGATCCTCCTCGCCGTGCTCGCGGGCACCGTGATCGGGCTCTTCTACGGCGTGCTCTACACCCGCTTCGGCGTCCCGAGCTTCGTCATCACGCTCGCCGGTCTGCTCGGCTTCCTCGGCCTTCAGCTGTGGGTGCTCGGCAAGGACGGGTCGATCAACATCGACTTCAACTCCTGGATCGTCCGCTTCTGCCAGCAGATGTTCGTCAGCCCCGCCGTGTCCTACGGGATCGTCGTGGTCGTCGCCCTCGTCTATGCGGGCGCCGCGCTCCAGCGCCGCCGCCAGCGCAGCGTCGCCGGCCTGTCAGCGATGTCGCTCGCCGAGATCGTCGTGCGGTCCGCGCTCCTCGCCGTCGTGCTGGGCGTCGTCGTCTGGTACCTCAACAGCGGCGAGGGCCGCGACAAGGGTCGCGGCATCGGCTACATGGTCGTGCTCTTCGTCGCGATCG
This sequence comes from Luteimicrobium xylanilyticum, assembly GCF_009429125.1. Taxonomy (GTDB): domain Bacteria; phylum Actinomycetota; class Actinomycetes; order Actinomycetales; family Cellulomonadaceae; genus Luteimicrobium; species Luteimicrobium xylanilyticum. The sequence goes on along the minus strand of NZ_CP045529.1, from coordinate 1,089,357 downwards.
TCGTCGTGATGAACCTCGTCCTGCGTCGCTCCCGCTGGGGCCGCTCGGTCTACGCGGTCGGTGGCAACGAGGAGGCCGCGCGTCGTGCCGGCATCAAGGTCAACCGCGTGTACGTCACCGTGTTCGCACTCTGCTCGACGTTCGCGGCCGTCGGTGGTGTGCTCGCCGCCGGGCGCCTCGCCTCCGCCAACCAGGCCAGCGGCGGCGCCGACACCAACCTCAACGCCATCGCGGCCGCCGTCATCGGCGGCACCAGCCTCTTCGGCGGTCGTGGTTCTGCGTACTCCGCGCTCCTCGGCATCCTCGTCATCCAGTCGATCTCGAGCGGCCTCTCGTTGCTCAGCCTCGACTCGTCCGTGCGCTACATGATCACGGGCGCCGTCCTGCTGATCGCCGTGATCGTCGACTCGATCTCGCGGCGGTCGCGCCAGTCGGCCGGTCGCGCCTGACCGGAGGCACCGTCAGGCTGCTCGCCGGACGCGACGACGCCCCTCGTCCCACCCTCACGGGTCGGGACGAGGGGCGTCGTCGTCGGTTCGCGTCCCGGGCGCGTCAGTGCGCCGACCGGGCCTGAGCCTCGCCGAGGATCCGGCGCAGGTAGGTGAAGGTCAGGTCACCGGCCGACTTGTCGTACTGCTCCTCGTAGCCCTGCCGCTGGTACAGCGCGAGGTTCTGCAGGGAGTCCTTGCCCGTGAAGACCCAGATCTCCTTGGTCTCGTCCGGCAGGTACGGCAGCACCGCCCACATCAGCTGCGTCCCGATGCCGTGGCCCTGCTGGTCGGGCGCGACCGCGAGCCGCCCGAGCGTCGCCTTCTGCCCCTCGATCTCGACGCGCACCGAGCCCACGAGCCGGTGGCCCTCCCACGCGCCGATCGTCGTCACGTCGTCGCGCGCCAGGTCCTCACGCAGCTCGTGGAGCGTCTGCGTGAGGGGCGGGATGTTCGGGTCGCCGTACTGCTGGGCCTCCGTGACGAACGCGGCACGCCTCAACGTGAGCAGCTCGCCGGCGTTCGCGTCGTCGACGAGGTCGATCCGGATCTGCGTCTCGCTCATGGTCCTATCGTCGCAGAGAACGACGGGCCCGCGCGTACCCTGAGCGGGTGCATCTGGCGAACGACCCCGCAGCTCCGGCCACCCCCGAGTGGGTGCTCACCCTGTCGTGCCCCGACCGGCCCGGCATCGTCCACGCCGTCTCCGGCGTGATCGCCGGGCTCGGCGGGAACATCACGGAGTCCCAGCAGTTCGGGTCCCCCGTGACGGGCCGGTTCTACATGCGCGTCCAGGTCGCCCTCCCCGGCACGCCCGACGACGGCGCAGACGCCCTGCGCGACGCGCTCGCCCGCGTGGTCGCGGAGTTCGACCTGACGTGGGACCTCGACCGCGTCGGTCGCGCCGTGCCGACCGTCATCATGGTCAGCAAGGAGGCGCACTGCCTCAACGACCTGCTGTTCCGGCAGCGTGCGGGCGACCTCCCGCTCGACGTCGTCGCCGTCGTCGGGAACCACCCGGACCTCGCCGGGCTCGCGACGTTCTACGGGGTCCCGTTCCACCACGTGCCCGTGACCCGCGACACGAAGCCCGAGGCCGAGGCCGAGCTGCTCCGCATCGTCGAGAGCACCGGCGCCGAGCTCGTGGTCCTCGCCCGCTACATGCAGATCCTCTCGGACGAGCTCTGCGTGCGCCTGGCCGGGCACGTCATCAACATCCACCACTCGTTCCTGCCGAGCTTCAAGGGCGCCCGGCCCTACCACCAGGCGTTCGAGCGCGGCGTCAAGCTGATCGGTGCGACGTCGCACTACGTGACCGGCGACCTCGACGAGGGCCCGATCATCGAGCAGGAGGTCGAGCGAGTCGACCACACGCGCAACCCGGCGGAGCTCGTGGCGCTGGGCCAGGACGTCGAGCGCCGGACGCTCGCGCGGGCAGTGCGGTGGCACGCGGAGCACCGGGTGCTGCTCGACGGGCTGCGCACGGTCGTCTTCCGCTGACCCATCCCCGCGAGGTATGCCGGCGGCCGTACTACCTCGCGGTCAGGGGGCGGTCAGCAGCACCCCGAGACGGGCCGCCAGGTCGGCCTCCGTCAGACCGGCCGCGGACGCGTCGACCTCGAGGAGCTTGTCGCGCGAGGTCGCTCCCGAGACCAGGGTGACCGCGCGCCGTCGGACGCCGAGGGCGTCGGCCACAGCCTCGAGCGCGGCCTTCGTCGCCTTGCCGTCGACCGCGCGGGCCGCCACGGCAACGACCAGGCGACCGTCGTCGCCGTAGCTGCCGCCGACGCGCGTGCGCGAGGCGCCCGGCCGGACCCGGACCGGCACACGCACGGTCACGACGCGGCCCGGTCGGCCTCGCCCCGCAGGACGCAGAACTCGTTCCCCTCGGGGTCAGCGAGGACGGCCCAGCCCAGGCCTGTCCCGGGCTCACGGCGGTCGGCGACGACCGACGCGCCGATCCCGATCAGGCGCTCGACCTCCGCGTCGCGCGTGCCCTCGCGCGGGCGCAGGTCGAGGTGCAGGCGGTTCTTGACCGACTTCGCCTCCGGGACCTCGATGAACAGGAGCCGGTGGCCGGTCGCGGGGTCGAGGATCAGGCACTCCTCGTGGCCGGGGGCGTTCGGGTCGTCGTCGAGGTCGACGTATCCGAGGACCTGCTTCCACCACTCCGAGAGCGCGTAGGCGTCGCGGCAGTCGACGGTCGTGTGCGAGACGAAGGAGGTCATCCCGTCACGCTAGCCGAGCACGGGATCTCGGCCCGCCGACGACGGGAAGGATCAGACGAGGACGCCCTCGTGCTCGAGCAGCCACACCTTGCGCTCGAGCCCGCCCGCGTACCCGGTGAGCGCGCCGTTCGCGCCGACGACCCGGTGGCACGGCACGACGACGCCCAGCGGGTTGCGCCCGACCGCCCCGCCGACGGCCCGTGCCGCGCTGGGCGGGAGGCCGAGGTCGGCGGCGATCGTCCCGTACGTCGTGGTGACGCCGAACGGGATCTCCCGCAGGCGCAGCCAGACGGCCCGCTGGAAGTCGGAGCCGCGTGGCGAGAGCTCGACGTCGAACGTCGTGCGCTCCCCCGCGAAGTACTCGCGCAGCTCCCGGACCGCGCCGGCGAAGACGGGGTCACCGGCGGGCACCTCGTCGCCGAGCCGCGTGTCCGGCGGCAGGTGCCGCTGGTCCGTCATGTAGAGGGCGGCGAGGCGGCCGTCGTCGGCCACCAGCGTCAGCGGCCCGAGCGGGCTGTCGATCACGGTGTGCACGGTGCTGGTGGTGCGGACGCTCATGCTGCGTCCCCTTCCTGGATCGATGCGTGGTGGTCGGTGGGCATGCGGTTGACGGCGTGGTCGCCCGTCGCCCACAGGTGCTGGACGGCGTACGCGCGCCACGGGCGCCAGGTCTCGGCCCGGGCCGTCAGGGCGGCGGGCGAGGTGGGCAGGCCGAGGCCGCCGGCCGCGCCGCGGACGCCCAGGTCGCCGGGGACGAACGCGTCGGGGTCGCCGAGGGCACGCATCGCGACGATCTCGACGGTCCACGGGCCGATCCCCCGGACCTCGCCGAGCCGGGCGCGCGCCCGCTCCCAGTCGGCGCCCGCCCCGAGGTCGAGCTCGCCCGAGGCGAGCAGGCGCGCGACGGAGAGGAGCGTCTCGCGCCGGGACGCGGGCATCGCGAGCGCCGCGCCGAGGGCGAGCGACGTCGCCTCGGACGGGTCGTCGGCGGCGCGCACGAGCCGGTCCGCCGCGGGGAAGACGTGCGTGAGCCCGCCCTCCGGGTCGACGAGACCGTCGCCGAGAGCGCGGACGAGGCGCGCCGCGTGAGTCCGGGCGGCAGCCGTCGAGACCTGCTGGCCCAGCACCGCGCGCAGCGCGAACGCGTCCGGGTCGAGCGTGCGTGGCACCCGCCTGCCGGGCGCCGCCGCGACGAGCGGGGCGAGGACGGTGTCGGCGGCGAGCGCCGTGTCCACGGCCTCGGGGTCCGCGTCGAGGTCGAGCGCACGCCGGCAGCGTCCGATCGCCGCTGCGAGGTCGCGCAGGTCGGCGAGGTGGAGTCGGGCCTCGACGTGCCCGTCGTGCGGCGCGAGCGCCACGATCGCCGGGCCGTGCGGCAGCGCGACCGTCGACCGGTACGCACCGTCCCGCCACTCCTCGACGCCCGGGACCGCGGTCGCGACGAGGTGCCCGAACAGGTTGTCCGGGGTGAGCGGCCGGCGGTACGGCAGGCGGACCGTGATCGTGGTCCAGACGGCGTCGCCCCCAGCGGCGCCGACCACCGGCTCCCCCGGTTCCCCCGCGCCCGGGCGAGCCGGTCGGCCGGGGCGAGGGACGTCGTCGGGCACGACCGCTCGGCCGCGACGGATACCGTCCTTCGCCCGACGGCGCAGGTCGCCCGGGGTGAGCGCGTACACCTCCTGGACGGTCTCGTTGAAGGTGCGGAGGCTGCCGAACCCGGCGGCGAAGGCGACGTCCGCGAGCGGGAGGTCCGTGCCCTCCGCGAGCAGGCGGGCGGTCTGGGCGCGCTGCGCGCGGGCGAGCTGGAGGGGCCCGGCGCCGAGCTCGGCGGCGAGGTGGCGCTGGACCTGCCGCGGCGAGTAGCCGAGGCGGTGGGCGAGACCGGGCACGCCCTCGCGGTCCACGACGCCGTCGCCGATGAGGCGCATCGCCCTCCCGACGACGTCGGCCCGGACGTCCCACTCGGGCGAGCCGGGCGTGGTGTCGGGGCGGCAGCGCTTGCACGCGCGGTAGCCGGCGCGCTGGGCGGCGGCGGCCGTCGGGTAGAAGGTCATGTTCCGGGCCTGCGGGGTCGGTGCCGGGCAGCTCGGCCGGCAGTAGATGCGCGTGGTGCGCACGGCCGTGAAGAACTGGCCGTCGAAGCGTGCGTCACGGCTCGCGACGGCCCGCACACAGAGCTCGGTGTCGGGGACCATGCGTCCATCATGCGCGGTCCCGCCGACGGATACTCGCGACTTTCGGACACCGCTGCGCGTCACCCGGGCGCCGTAGCGCCATCCACCACCGCCACAGCGGCTCAGGACCGGGTCCGTCTCCGCAGCACCCGTCCCGGTATGCCGGGTACCCCGGCGGCTCGCACCGGTCGCCGCGGCGCTGGGTGTCGCTACACCGCGGCGCTCAGACCAGGCCGAGCGCCCGGACGGCTTCGCGTTCCGCCTCGAGCTCCGCGACGGACGCGTCGATCCGCGCCCGAGACAGCTCGGACAGCTCCAGGCCCTCGACGACGCTCCACCGGGCGACGTCGGGGCCGAGGGCGGGACCGCCGTCGGAGATCACGGGGAACGAGCAGACCAGCCCCTCGGGGACCCCGTACTCCCCCTGCGAGACCAGGCCCGCGCTCGTCCAGTCGCCGACCGGCGTCCCGCGCACCCAGTCGTGCGTGTGCTCGAGCGCCGCGTTCGCGGCCGACGCGACCGACGAGCCGCCACGCACCTCGATCACGGCCGCCCCGCGCTGAGCGACGGTCGGGACAAAGGTCTCCGTGAGCCAGCCGGCGCCGTCCTCCGGTACCTCGAGCACCTCGGGGGCGGGCCGGTCGTCGACGGTCGCGTGGAAGACGTCCGGGTACTGGGTCGCCGAGTGGTTGCCCCAGATCGTGACGCGGCGGACCTGCGACACGGGCACCTCGGCGCGCTTCGCGACCTGGGTGAGGGCGCGGTTGTGGTCGAGACGGGTCATCGCGGTGAACCGTTCGGCGGGGACGTCGGGCGCAGCGGCCCGCGTGATGAGGGCGTTGGTGTTGGCCGGGTTCCCGACGACCAGGACGCGCACGTCGTCGGCGGCACCCGCGTTGATCGCGGCCCCCTGCGGGCCGAAGATCGCGCCGTTCGCCTCGAGGAGGTCGCTGCGCTCCATGCCCGGGCCGCGCGGACGGGCGCCGACGAGCAGGGCCAGGTTGGCGCCGTCGAACGCGATCCGGGCGTCCGTGGTCACGTCGACCCCGCGGAGGAGCGGGAACGCGCCGTCGTCGAGCTCCATGGCCACGCCTTCGGCCGACCGCACGGCCTGGGGCACCTCGAGCAGCTTGAGCCGGACCGGCACGTCAGGACCGAGCATGTCACCGGCGGCGATCCGGAAGAGCAGCGCGTAGCCGATCTGGCCCGCCGCGCCGGTGACCGTGACGGTGACGGGAGCGGCGTTCGCGGGGATGGCGGACATGAGCCCACTGTGTCAGGCGCAGGTGCGCCCGGCACCCGGAGACGTCACCCGACGAGCGTGCTGACGATCACACCGGCGGAGCCCGCGTCGGCGTCGTCGCCCGAGCGCACCGCACGCCACACGTTGCCTCTCCCGCCGACGACGAGGCCGCCCTGCCCGACGACGAGCACCGTGTCCTCGTCGATGGCGACACCGCCGGCCAGCAGCCCGGACTCCACGGCCGCGACCAGCCGCGAGAGGTTGCCCCACTGGGCGGCGTGGACGTCGACCGTCACGTCGACGAGGCCGAGCCCCGGGACGACGGTGACGTCGTCGAGGTCCTCGGCGTTGTCCTCCGCGCAGACCTCGACGCCGCCGATCCGCCAGCCGCCGATCAACGCCTGGTCGGGCGCGATCATGGCGCCCGCCGAGAAGCCGAGGTACGGCGCTCCCGCGACGACGTGCGCGCGGATCGCGTCGGCGTGCGGCGCGACGGCGTCCAGGTAGGCGGGCGTGAGCCCTCCCCCGACGACGATGCCGTCGACCGGGTCGCCCTCGGGCGCGAGCGCCGAGCCCGGCAGGGGCTCGCCCTCGGCGACGGCGACCGGCACCACGGTGACGTCCACGCCGACCGCGTCCCCCGCGGCCCGCAGCACGGCGGCGAACTTGCCGACGTGGTCGTCCTGGTCGCCGTCGCGCACCGCGACCACGACGACGCGCGCCGACCGGGCGCCTCGGACGGTCGCCCGCTCCCCGGCCTCCTCGACGAACCGCCCGAACACGTCGGGCTCGACACCGGCCGACCAGCCACCGCCCACGAGATGCACGCTCATCCCCCGAGCCTACGGGCCGCGCCTGCGCTGCGCCGTCGTCGGCGGCGACGTCAAGAACGCCGAGTGCGACGTCGCGTTCGCCGAGTGCGACGCTCGTCCACCGGCCCCCGGCCGTCGTCTGTGGACGAACGCCACACTCGGCGATTCTCGCGTCACACTCGGCGAACCCCCCCCGTCGCACTCGGCGAAGGTGAGACGGACGCCGTGCGACCGGAGCGTCAGCGTCCGACGCTGAACGACGAGACCCGCACGGGTGCGTCGAACACGAGGTACACGTCCCTCCTCCCGGACGCCCCGCGCAGGGATGCGGTCACGTCCGCGTAGGTGTACTTGTCCCCGGTGCTCGGCACGTCGGCGGTCCCGACGACGCGGCCGGTCGGCGAGCCGAGTCGAACCTGCACGTGCGCGGTGCCGACGTCGACGCGCGCGACCTTCACGCGGAGCGTGCGTGCACCCCGCCCGAGGTCGGCGTCCTTGTACGCCACCCACGACCCGGCAGCCTGCGCCTCGACCGAGGTGCCGGCCGCCTTGGACGTGTCGACGAGCGTGGTGCCGTGCTGCGCGTCGTAGTTCTGCGCCTCGGTGCTGCGCGCGAGGTCGCGGGCAGGGATGCGCTCGCCCTGGACGTGCACGACGCTCCTGGCCCGGACGTCCTGCGACGAGGACCCGACGAGCACGTCGTAGGCGCTGGTCTCGACGACCCACCTCCCCCGCGTGACGTCCCAGTGCCGGAGGTCCTGGACGGGGACACGGAGCGTGACGTGCGCCGTCCTGCCGGCCTTGACGTGGACGCGCTGGAAGGCGCGGAGCTGGCGCACCGCGGTGGTGTCGCGGGACGTCCGCTGGTGCGTGTACAGCTGGACGACCTCGTCGCCGTCGCGCCGCCCGGTGTTGGTGACGTCGACGCTCACGCGGACGGTGCCGTCCTCGGACAGGGAGCGGTCCGCGACCCGCAGGTGCGAGTACCGGAACGACGTGTACGAGAGCCCGTACCCGAACGGGTAGAGCGGGGCGGACGACCTCGTGTAGAGCGCCTTGTCGAACAGGTACGTCTGGCCGGACGTGATGATGTCGTAGTCGTTGAGGTCGGCGGGCAGCGTGTCCTGCGACGCGGGCCACGTCTGGGTGAGCCGGCCGGCGGGGTTGACGTCGCCGAAGAGCACGTCGGCGACGGCGTGCCCGGTCTCCTGCCCGGCGTGCGTGGTCCACAGGATCGCCGGGACGTCCTTCTGGAGCTTCCCGATGGTCTGCGGGTACGACGACTCCAGCACCACGACGGTGTTCGGGTTGGCCTTGCGCACGGCCTCGACGAGCGCCTCCTGGCCCGCGGCGAGGCCGAGGTCGGTCCGGTCGTGGGCCTCGCGCCCGTTGATGAACGGCATGGTCCCGACGACGACGACCGCGGCGTCCGCGCCCTTGGCCGCCTGCACGGCGGCGTCCGTCCCGCTCGTGACGACGCCGCGCGAGAACTCGGTGGCCTGGTCGGCCGTGGCCGCGCCGAGGACGAGCATGCCGTTGCTGTCGAGCGTGACGTACGGGGTGGTGTGCGAGGGCGCCCAGGTCTCGGACGACTCGTAGCCCGCGTACCTGAGGACGACGTTGCCGTCGGGCCGGTCCTCGAGCTTGAAGAGCTGCTGGACGTACCAGCCGTTCGGCTGGTCCTGGTCGTTCGCGAAGCCGGACCAGTTGAAGCCGACGGTCTTGCCGTTGGCCGCGCTGCGGAGCGTGACGACGCCGTCGCCCCAGTCGAAGACGTCGAACTGGGCGGTCGCGCCGGCCGTGGCGGACGTGGCGGCGAGGTTGGCGCCCTTGGTGTCGGCGCCGCCCACGACGTACTTGCCGGTCGCCGCGTCGCGCAGCGTGATCCGGTCGACGCCCTCGGTGCTGCGGACGTCGGCGCCCTTGCCGAGACGCTCGGTGATGCCGTCGAGCGGCGTCACCGAGTAGGGCTGCTTGCCGCCGTACCAGTCGGTGTAGAGCGTGTCGGCGAGCGGCCCGACGACGGCGACCCTCTTCGTCTTCTTCGCGTCGAGCGGCAGGGTCTGCTTCGCGTTCTTGAGGAGCACCTGCGCCTCGTCGGCCGTGGTGCGCGCGAGCGCACGGTTCGCGGTCGTGTCGATCGCGGACGACGTGATGTCCGCGTACGGGCCGCCGTCGGGGTCGAACTCGCCGAGCCTGAACCGGATCGACAGCGCGTCGGAGGCTGCCTTGTCGACGTCCGCCTGCGTCAGCAGACCCTGAGTCAGTGCCTGCTTGACCGCGGTGATCGTCGGCTGGGGGTCGTTGTCGTTGACCGTCATGGTGTCGAGGCCGGCCTTGATCAGCGCGGCGTCGGCCTCGGCCTGCGTCGCGTAGTACTGCTCGGAGCCCGTGAGGTTCGTCGGGGCGGCGGCGTCGGACACGTTGAACAGCGGCTTGTCCGTCCACGACCGCACGACGTCGTTCAGGCTCGGGTCCACCGTGGCCGGGCGCCCGTTGACCAGGTTGTACGACGCCATGACGCCCGTCGCCGCGTCGTTCTTGATGGCCGGCTCGAACGCCTGCTCGTCGTACTCGTGCAGCACCCGCGGGGGCACCACCGACGACGACGTGTCCCGGTTCGTCTCGTTGTTGTACGCCAGGTAGTGCTTCAGGGTGGGTGCGGTCTTGAGGTAGAAGGGGTCGTCGCCCTCCATGCCCTTGCCGTAGGCGGTCGAGATGGCGCCGGTGAGCGTCGGGTCCTCCGAGTAGCCCTCCTCGTTGCGGCCCCAGCGCGGGTCGCGCAGCAGGTTCACCACGGGTGCCCACAGGTTGAGTCCCCACAGGGCCGGGTCCTCGGAGTTGTACCCGCGCGCCTCGTTCCCGACGACGCCGCCCACCCGGCGGATCAGGTCCGTGTCCCAGGTGCTCGCGAGCCCCACGGCCTGCGGGAACGTCGTGGCGGTCGCGGTGTGCACGGCGCCGTCGTCGGGCGAGGTGGTCCAGGCGAGCCCGTGCACCGCCTCGGTGCCGGCGCGCCACTGCCCGATGCCGAGCCGCGGCACGGGGAGCGGGAACTGGTGGAGCAGCGAGATCTCCTCGTCCTGCGTGAGCCGGGACAGGAGGTCCTTCGTCCTCACGTCGAGCGAGAGCTTCGGGTTGCGGAACGGCATGGCGTCGAGCTCGGCCCGGGTGGGCGAGGCGTCGTCCGACGCGGTCGGCACGCCCGTGAGCGTGCGGGTCGCGGCGTCCGCGACGGGCGTGAGCCCGACGAGCGCGAACGCGGTGGCACCGACGAGCCCGCGCAGGGCCCAGCGATGTGCAGTCGTCCTGGTTCTCATGGTTCCCCTCGGTCCGGGCCGACCCACGATGGTCGGCCGCGACGGCAGGCGCCGGGCGCCTCGAGCCGGGGGCGGCGCCGTCGTCGGCGTCTGCCGGTGCAACCTCGCACCGGTCCCCGCCGTCGCGACCGGCGGACCTCTGAGCGAACGGATCATCGAAGCGCTTCGACGATGGGTCCGTTCTCGACCCTAGGAGAAGCCTGAGTTTGGTGTCAACGGTTGAACTATCAAGGACCTCGTGACGGGCACGGAAACGCCCGAGGGGCGAGCGCGCGGACGACAGGCCGCGCACTCGCCCCTCGGGCGGGACGTACTCGGATCAGGCCAGACGGGCCTTGAGGTTCTCGTCGAGCGTGGCGAGGAACTCCTCGGTCGTCTGCCAGGCCTGGTCAGGGCCGACGAGGAGCGCGAGGTCCTTCGTCATCTTGCCCGACTCGACCGTCTTCACGACGACGTCCTCGAGCGTCTCGGCGAACTCCACGACGGCCGGGGTGCCGTCGAGCTTGCCACGGTGCTTGAGCCCACCGGTCCAGGCGAAGATCGACGCGATCGGGTTGGTCGACGTCGGCTTGCCCTGCTGGTGCTGGCGGTAGTGCCGCGTGACGGTGCCGTGCGCCGCCTCGGCCTCGACGGTCTTGCCGTCGGGCGTCATGAGGACCGACGTCATGAGGCCGAGCGAGCCGAAGCCCTGCGCGACGGTGTCGGACTGGACGTCACCGTCGTAGTTCTTGCAGGCCCAGACGTAGCCGCCCTCCCACTTCATGGCGGAGGCGACCATGTCGTCGATGAGGCGGTGCTCGTAGGTGAGGCCGGCGGCCTCGAAGTCCGCCTTGAACTCGGTGTCGAAGATCTCCTGGAACAGGTCCTTGAACTGGCCGTCGTAGGCCTTGAGGATCGTGTTCTTGGTCGAGAGGTAGACCGGGTAGTTCCGCTGCAGGCCGTACGCGAACGACGCCCGCGCGAAGTCACGGATGGAGTCGTTGAAGTTGTACATCCCCATGGCGACGCCGCCACCCTCGGGGTACGTGACGACCTGCTGGTGGATCGGCTCCGAGCCGTCCTCGGGCGTGTAGGTCAGCGTCAGCGTGCCCGCGCCGGGGACCTTGAAGTTGGTGGCGCGGTACTGGTCGCCGAACGCGTGGCGGCCGATGATGATCGGCTTGTTCCAGCCCGGGACCAGGCGCGGGATGTTCGAGATGATGATCGGCTCACGGAACACGACACCGCCGAGGATGTTGCGGATCGTGCCGTTGGGCGAGACCCACATCTTCTTGAGGCCGAACTCCTCGACACGGGCCTCGTCGGGGGTGATCGTGGCGCACTTGACGCCGACGTGGTGCTCCTTGATCGCGTTCGCGGCGTCGATCGTGACCTGGTCATCGGTCGCGTCGCGGTTCTGGATCGACAGGTCGTAGTACTTGAGGTCCACGTCGAGGTAGGGGTGGATGAGGCGGTCCTTGATGAACTGCCAGATGATGCGGGTCATCTCGTCGCCGTCGAGCTCGACGACCGGACCTTCGACCTTGATCTTCGCCATGCGCGGGTCACTCCCGGGGTATGAGCCTGGATTGCTGGGCCCGTGGCCCGGGCGCCGGTGGCGGGACGTCGTTCGTGCCGCACGTCGGCGCCCGCACTGCGCGGGCCGGCCCGCGATCGCGGGCACCGCGACCCAGATTACTTGATGTCAAGAGACTTCGGCACGGGGCGCCGTCGGGCGGGCCGCGGACGGGCGCCACAGGAAGGCCCGTTTCCCAGGAGAAACACACGCTCGCACGGGAAGATCTGCGGGTTTGCGGGCGAGGCAGGTGGCAAGATGGCGCCTGCATGCCCATTCGCCGCGTGGCGGCCGCCGCTGCGCCCCATCAGAACGGACAGGTCAATCCCATGTCGCAGGTCACAGTTGCCCCGGCGCCCGCGGAGGCGGCGCCCCCGGCCCGGACGGAGTCCTCGCTCGCCGCGCGGCTCGGAGCCGAGGCGTTCGGCACGTTCGGCCTCGTGCTCGCGATCGTCGGCGTCGCGCTCTACAACCGGTTCTCGAACGGCAGCTACGTGTTCCCGGTCGCGATCGCGGGTGGCCTCGGTGTCGCGGCGCTGGTCGCGGCGGTCGGCCACGTCTCCGGCGGCCACTTCAACCCGGCCGTGACCTTCGGCCTGACGATCGTCGGCCGCGCCAAGTGGCGTGACCTCGTCCCCTACTGGCTCGCGCAGGTCGTCGGCGGTACGGCCGCGGCCGCGCTCCTGTTCGCCACCATCCCCGACACGCTCGTCAAGGCGCTGAGCGAGAAGAGCACGCGCTCGCTCTTCTCGGGCACCGCGAACGGCTGGGCGAACCACTCGCCGCTCTCCGGCCTGTCCTCGGGCCAGGCGCAGTTCTCGCTGACCGCCGCGCTCCTCGCCGAGATCGCCGTCACCGCGGTCTTCGTGGGCGTCATCATCGGCGTCACCGACAAGCGCGCCAAGGCGTCCAAGGTCGCCCCGATCGCCATCGGCTTCGCGCTCTTCGCCGCGATCATCGTCGCCGGGCCGATCACGAACGCCTCCGTCAACCCCGCCCGCTCCACGGCGTCGGCGATCTTCTCGACGGGCAACATCTTCACGTTCGACGGCGTCGCCGGGCAGCTGTGGCTGTTCTGGGTCGCGCCGCTGGTCGGCGCCGGCATCGCGGCGCTCTTCTACCTGGCGTTCGCCGCGCCGCGCCAGTCGGTCGACGGCAAGCCCGTGAGCCCCGTCACCGAGGGCGCCGAGGCGGCCGAGGAGAAGCTCGAGGAGGCTGCCGCCGACCTGCACGCCAAGGCCGACGAGCTGCGCGACAGGGTCGCCGACGACGAGGTGTCCGACCTCGCGGACGCGGCCGAGCCGACCGTCGACACCACCGAGGCGAAGGGCGACGCGCCCGAGGGCACCGACAAGCCCCAGGCCTGAGCCGCCCGAAGCAGACGAGAGCCCGGTCGCCTGACGGCGACCGGGCTCTCGCGCGTCCCGGGCTCGGCCCGACGCCCTCAGGCGCCGGACCTCACGCGACGAGGCTCGGCGACGTGAACGCCAGCACGGCGATGACGGCGCCGAGGAGCAGGTAGCCGACGACGTCGAGCACCCGTCCGCGCACCGCCACCCCGGGCAGGCCGGGCTCCGGCCCGACGGCGCGCGCGAGGGCCAGCGCGAACAGGGTGCCCGCCACGACCGAGCACCCGGCGCGCGGCCCGACGACGGCGAACGTGACCGTGGCGACGACCACCGCCGCGACGACCAGCCACACGGCGGCGCTGCTGCGACGCGGGACGACGATCTCGTCGGTCGGGGGGCGGTGCTCGGACACGCAGGTGCTCCGTACGGTGCGGGGGTTTTGTCGCCCTGAGCCTACCCGTGCGGCCACGCGGCTACGGTGGTCGGGTGACGTCAGATCGCGAGGGATCGCTGCTCGGTGTGGTCGTGGTGGGCGGTGGGCTCGCCGGCGCGCAGACGGTCGCCGCGCTGCGCGCCCAGGGGTTCGAGGGCCGGGTCACGGTGCTGGGCGCCGAGGGCCGGGCACCCTACGACCGGCCGCCGCTGTCCAAGGAGCTGTTCGAGCGCGACTCCCCCGCGGACCTGGTGCACGAGATGGGTGTCGACGTCGCGGCCCTCGCCGACGACCTCCGCCCCGCCGACCCGGCCCACGCGCTCGAGGTCCGGCCGGACGGGGTGGCCGTCGCGACGCCGTCGGGCACGGTCGAGGCCGACGCGGTGGTGCTCGCGGTCGGGTCGCGGCCCGTCGTGCCGGCCGGGTGGGAGGCCGCGGCGGTCCTGCACACCTGGGACGACGCCGCCCGCCTCCGCGCCCGCCTGACGCCCGGTGCCCGGCTGGTCTCGGTGGGGGCGGGGTGGATCGGCGCCGAGGTCGCGGGCGTCGCGACGAAGGCGGGCTGCGAGGTCGTCGTCGTCGAGGCCCTCGACGTCCCGCTCGAGCGGCAGCTCGGCGCGGACGTCGGGCGGCACCTCGCGCCCTGGTACGCAGCCGCAGGGGTAGAGCTGCGGCTCGGCGAGGCCGTCGTCGCGATCCGGCCCGACGACGCCGGGGCCGGCGCGAACGTCGAGCTCGCCTCCGGTGAGGTGCTGCGCGGCGACGTCGTGCTCGCGGCGGTCGGCGCACGGCCCGCCACCGACTGGCTGCGCGGCACCCTGCCCATGGACGCTCGCGGGTCGCTCGCGGGCGACGCCGTCGGGCGGGTCGCCCCGCGGGTCTACGCGGTGGGCGACTGCGTGACCCGGCACGGCACCGTGTACGGGGACGTGCCGGGCGGGCACTGGTCCGCCGCGCTGCACGATCCCGAGAGCACGGTCCGAACGCTGCTCGCCGACCTCGGGCCGAGCACCGAGACGACGGCGACCGCACTGCCGGCCGGGCACGCGCCGTACGTGTTCAGCCAGCAGCTCGGGCACGACCTCGCGCTGTTCGGCACGCCGTCGGCATTCGACGAGGTCGCCCTGCGCGGGCTGCCCGGGCACGACGACGGCTGGGCCGCCCTCTACCTCGACGGCGACGACGCACGGACCCACGACGGGCGGCAGGTCGCGCGGCTGCGCGGGGTGCTCGTCGTCGACCGGCATCGCGAGGTCGGCGCGCTGCGACGCCTGCTGCGCGCGGGGCTGCCGCTCGTGGACGTCGAGGCGGCCGCGGACCCGGCGCGGCCCCTCAAGGACGCCGTCGTCACGCTCCCCTGACTCGGTCCGCCGGAAGGTCGCCCGGAGTCAGGAGACCGTCAGGATGTACGCGTCCTCGTCGTCGTCCCACCGCATGTCCACCGCTCCCGCCTCGGCGGCGGCCTTGCAGAACTGCAGGAAGCCCCGGAACCCGAGCGCCTTCTCGCTGAACGCCGGCCGGCGCTTGCGGAGCTGGTCCTTGAGCCCCGACATCGCCGCCGATCCGCCGTCCTCCGCCACCACGGACCGCAGGAACGCGAACGCCTCGGCCGTGTCCCCCTGGGCGGGCAGCGAGACCGAGGGGTCTCCCGCCGCCGGGCCGGTCCCGAGCTCGACGATGCCGCGGTCCGCGAGGTACCGCACGAACTCCCCGAACGACCGGAACCCGTACTCGGACTCCGAGAACGTCGGGTCCTTGCGCAGCAGCGCCCGCTTGAGCGCCGACGCCGTCACGTCCCCGCTCGTCGAGGACTCGAGGTCCGCGAGCGTCTGCGCGACCCGGACCTCCATGGTCGGGCCCTCGGTCACCTGGTCGTCGTTGTCGTCGGTGTCCTCCGTGGGCGTCTCCTCGGGCTCGACGGGTTCGGCCGGCGGCTCGGCCTTCGAGCCCTTGCGGGTCGAACGACGGGCGCCGGCGCTCTTGGTCGCAGCCTTCTCCGGCTTCTCGGTCGCCGCCGGCTCGGCGGCCTGCTCGGCGCTCGACGGCGACTCGACCGCGGTCTCGGCTGCGTCGTCGGGCGCGGCCTTGGCCTTGGCCCGCCCCCGGCGGGCCGGACGCGGCGAGGACGACCGCGACGACTTCGACTCCCCGGGCTCGGGGACGTCCACGCCCTCCAGACGGTCGTAGAACAGGAACTCGTCGCACGCGGGCGGCAGCAGCCGGGACGTCGACAGCTCGACGCCCACCCCGATCACGCGCTTGTTCAGCTCGCGCAGCTTGTGGACCAGCGGCGAGAAGTCGCTGTCCCCCGTGCACATCACGAACGTCGAGATGTAGTCGCGCTCGAACGCCATCTCGATCGCGTCCACGACCATCTTGATGTCCGCGGCGTTCTTGCGGGACGCCCCCATGCGCTGCGGCATCTCGATGAGCTCGACCTGGTGGCGGGTCAGGGCGCGGCGGTCCTCGTCGAAATACGACCAGTCCGCGTACGCGCGCCGCACCACGACCCGGCCGCGCACCGCGAGAGCGTCCGCGATCGGCCCGAAGTCGAACGTCATCCCGCCCAGGTGCTCGCGCGCGCCGAGCGCGAGGTTCTCGTAGTCGAGGAAGACGGCAAGACGTTCTTCGGTATCCATGCACGTCAGCCTACGGGGACGCGGTGGTGCCCGCGTCCGGCGCCGGGCCGGGAGATGTGCGCACACCCCCCGACCCGTCGCCGCGGCGACCCCGTCGGCCTCCGCTCGCCCTGCTGCCGCGGAGCCTCAGTGCGCGAAGTGGCGCGTGCCCGTGAAGTACAGGGTGACGCCCGCCTCCTGAGCGGCCGCGATCACCTCGGCGTCGCGGATCGAGCCTCCGGGCGCGACGACGGCGCGCACGCCCGCGTCGAGGAGGATCTGCAGGCCGTCCGCGAACGGGAAGTACGCGTCCGACGCCGCGACCGAGCCCCGGGCCCGCTCCTCGCCGTCGGCGAGGGTGTTGGCGCGCTCGACGGCGAGACGGCACGAGTCCACCCGGTTGACCTGCCCCATCCCGATGCCGACGGCGGCCTGCTGGTCGGCGAGAAGGATCGCGTTGGACTTCGCGGCACGGATCGCGCGCCACGCGAACGCGAGGTCGGCGAGAGTCGCCTCGTCGGCCGCGTGCCCGGCGACGAGACGCCAGTGCTCCGGGTCGTCCCCGCCGGTGACGACGTCGTGCTCGTCCGACACCACCGCGTCGATCTTGTCGACCGTCTGCACGAGGACGCCGCCGGAGATGGCGCGGAACTCGATCGGGTCCTCGGTGACCTCGGCCGGCAGCACGAGGACGCGGAGGTTCTTCTTGCTCGCGAGCACCTCGAGCGCCCCCTCCTCGAACCCGGGAGCCACGATCACCTCGGTGAACACGGGCTTGAGGGCCTCCGCGAGCTCCGTCGTGACGACGCGGTTCGACGCGACGACGCCCCCGTAAGCGGACACCGGGTCGGTGGCGTGGGCCTTGCGGTAGGCGTCGGCGATGTCGTCGGCGGTCGCGACGCCGCACGGGTTGTTGTGCTTGACGACGGCGACCGCGGGCCCGTCGTGGTCGTACGCGGCACGGCGGGCGGCGTCGGCGTCGACGTAGTTGTTGTAGCTCATCTCCTTGCCCTGGAGCTGGGTCGCGGTGGCGAGCCCGCCGCGCCAGTGGGTGTAGAGCGCGGCCCTCTGGTGCGGGTTCTCGCCGTAGCGGAGCACCGCGGACCGGTCCCACGTGGCGCCGGTGAAGGCGGGGAAGCCCTGGCCGTCGGCGTCGGGCGCATAGGTGCTCCCGAACCAGGAGGCGACCGCGACGTCGTACGCGGCGGTGTGCGCGAACGCCTGCGCGGCGAGGCGCTTGCGGGCCGCGAAGGTGAAGCCGCCCTCGGTCACCGCGGCGAGGACGTCCCCGTACGCGGTCGGGTCGACGACGACGGCGACGCTCGGGTGGTTCTTCGCGGCCGCGCGGACCATGGACGGGCCGCCGATGTCGATCTGCTCGACGCACTCGTCGGGCGTGGCGCCCGAGAGCACCGTCTCGCGGAACGGGTAGAGGTTGACCACGACGAGCTCGAACGGGAGGACGTCGAGCTGCCCCAGCTGCTCCATGTGCTCGGGCTTGCGCGAGTCGGCGAGGATGCCCGCGTGGACGCGCGGGTGCAGCGTCTTGACACGGCCCTCGAGGCACTCGGGGAAGCCCGTCAGGTCCTCGACGCGAGTGACGGGGATGCCCTCGGCCGCGACGGTGGCGGCGGTGGAGCCGGTGGACACGAGCTCGACGCCCGCGGCGTGCAGACCGCGGGCCAGCTCGACGAGGCCGGTCTTGTCGTAGACGGACAGCAGGGCGCGACGGATCTCGCGACGGGAGTCGTCGGCGAGCTGGACGGGGGGCAGCGACGGGGCGCCGGACATGATTCCTCCTGAGCGGTGGCGGTCGCCCGACGATCGTCGGGCGGGTCTCCGACGCCCAGGCGGACGACGTCGGGTCTCAGAAGGTTCCGGCCGCTCCCCGGTGGTCGATCCCACCTGTCAACGCCAGTCGCGGCCGCCGCCAGTCTAGCGGGCCGTCGGACGGACCGGCCGAGCCGGCCCGGCGGACGTCCGCCGGGCCGGCTCGTGCGGTCAGCCGCGCGGCGACCGGATCAGCGGCTTGCCGTCGATCACCCGGTCGATCGTGTCCCGTGACCAGCGGCGGTAGCCGCCCTCGAAGCCCGCGCCGAGCAGCACGAGCGCGAGAGCCAGCCACAGGAGCCACAGGCCGTCGGCACCCGTCTCCGCGAGCGCCGTGGGGACGGCCGCGACGGTGTCGGAGGCCGTGACTCCCGCCGCACCGACCGAGCCGGCCGGCGCCCGCGAGGTGGCTCCCGGCGTCACGTAGGCGGCGGTCTGCACGCCACCCGAGCCCGAGCCCGGGCCCGAAGGCGTCGTCGAGCCGCCCGTCGATCCCGGCGCACTCGGGGCGCCGGGCGTCCCGGGAGTACCCGGATCGCCGGGCGTCCCCGGCGTACCCGGGTTCCCCGGGGTGCCGGGGTCGCCAGGCGTCCCCGGGTCGCCAGGCGTCACGACGTCCGTGCCGCAGCCCGCGGCGTCGCCCAGCACGGCCACAGCCGTGCAGCCGACGGTGACCGGAAGGGTGACCGGGACGTCGAGCGCGACGGACGGCACGGCGCCGAGGGCGTCGGGGACGGCCGAGCCGAGGTCCAGCCCGTCGTCGGTCGCGTGGTCGAGGAGCCCGCCGTCGGCGAGCAGCGCGTCGGTCGTCCCGCCCGGCTCGACGACCTGCTGGACGACGCCGGCCGACCCGAGGAGCTGGTCGGTGAGGCCCGCGGGCGCCACGAGGGCGTCCACCGGACCGTCGGCGTCGAGGAGCTGGTCCGTGGTCCCGTCGGCGCCGAGCAGCGACCGGGTGAGCCCCCGCTGGTCGACGAGCGAGCCGAGGATGCCCTGCTCGCCGGTGGGCGCTGCGGTGCCCGTGGCGCCACCGGCCGACGCGTCCCCGAGCACCGCCGCGGCGACCCCCGAGACCGTGACGGGCACGGTCACGGGCGCCTGTACGGACTGCGCGGGCAGGTCGGACAGGCCGCCGGACAGGACGTCGTCGACGGCGCCGCCCTCACCCACGACGGACCGCACGACCTCGGCCGGGTCCGTGCGACCCGTGAGGAGCTGCTCGACCGAGCCGTCCTCGCCGAGGGTCCCGCGGGCCGCGCGGGCGACCGCACCGTCCCGGGAGAGCAGATGGTCCGCGACGCCGTCCGGGCCGAGCACGTCCGTGACCGCGCGGTCGACCGTGCCGTCCTCGCCGAGCACCTGGTCGGCCTCGTCCCGGACCGAGCCGAGCGTGTGCTCGACGTCGGGCAGGGTGCTGCCGCCCACGACGTCCGTGAGCACGTCCTCGGCGGTGGCGTCGCCCGAGGTGAGGTCGTCGACGAGCCCGTCCCGGCCGAGCGTCGCGCGGAGCACGCCCTCGACCCCGGTACCGGTCCGGCCGAGCACCCGGTGCAGGATGCCCTCCGTGTCCGGCGCGGCGGACGAGCCGACGCTCGCGTCGCCGAGGACCGCCGCGGCCACCCGGTGCACCGTGACGGGCACGCGCATGGGCGCCGTGACGTCCACGCCGGAGCCCTTGGCGCCCGACGACGGCGTGGAGGGCTTCGAGTCCTTGGCAGCCGTGGCCCGGGCACGAGCGGGCGCCGCCGTGGGCTTCGCTGCCGAGCCCGTCGGACGGTGCGTCGCGCGGGCGTCGCCGAGCACGCCCACCACGACGTGGTGGACCTTGGCGGGCACGTGGACAGGGGCCGTGACGTGGACGCCCTTCGTCGCGTGGTGCGTCGCCCGCGGCGCGTCGGACGACGCCTTGCCCGTCGACGCTGCGGCCCGGTGCGTGGCCCCGTGGCCCGCGGGCGTCGACGACGACCCGTGAGTCATGGCCTTCGCGGTCCCGCCGACCGACGCGACGACGTCGCGCACGGTCACGGGCAGGGAGACGGGCGCGTCCGCGGACACGTCCGGGAGGAGCCCGCCGAGCAGGCTCGTGGAGTGGTGCGTCGCCGCCCCGGTGGGGGTCGGCTCGGCGGACGGGGCGTCCGCGGCGTGGGCCGCAGCCGTCCCGGCGAGGCAGAGCCCGCCGGTGACGAACGCCGTCTGCAGCGCTCGCCTGAACATGGTTCGCATGAGAGTTCTCCTGGTCTGACGTCGGTCCGGTGGCGGGTGCCACCGGTGGCTCGTGCCGCTCGTGGGAGCGGCCGGCCGGACGTCAGGCAGGAGAGACGGGTACCTCGAGGAAGACGCTGAGCTGACGGGCGAGAGCCTCGGCCGCGCCCGCGACCCACGACCGCAGAGCGGTCGAACGGGTGCCCGCGAGGAGAGCGGCGTCGGAACCGCGAGCGGAACGCGCACCGGAGCCGTCGGTCCCGGCGCCTGCGGAGGCACCGCCGGGGGTGGCGGGCTGGGCCGGCGGTGCCGACGGTGCGCGGCCGTCGCCGGCGGCGGCGGTCGTGCCCACGGCGGTCGACAGGCCGACGGGGACGTCCGCACGCGACGTGATCCGGCCGGCAGCAGCCCGCTGCTCGGCGACCACGCCGGCCTGCGTCGCGACGGGCGCACTACCGCTCGTGGAACCGGCCGTCCGGACGGCCGTCGTCGCGTGCACGCTCGGCGCCCGGGGGCTGGTGGAGCGGACTACAGGCGCGCTGCCGGGCACGGCTGAAGGTGCCGGGGAGTTCGACGCCCCGGCCGGCGGCCCCGGGGCGTGGCCACCGCCACCGGCGGAGCCGTCCGAGCCCGGCGCGGAGCCCCCGCCCGGCAGGATCGGGTCGGTGACGGGAGCGAGCGGGTCGGTCACCGGGGACAGCGCGCCCGTCACGGGAGCGATGATCCCGAGCACGGGCTCGACGGCGTCCGTCACGGGTCGCAGGGCCGGCGACAGCGCATCCGTGATCGGCGCGACCGCCCCGGCCACGGGCCGGAGGACGGCGTCGAGCACCGGCGCCGCGGGACCTGTCACGACGTCGAGCGTCGGGCGGAGCGTCGAGACGATCGAGTCGACCACCGGCTCGACGGGCGCCGCGGCGTCCGCCACGGACGACGTCACCGGGTGCAGCGCCGCGCCGACACGCTCGGTCACGGGCGCCGCGGCGTCCGCGACGGACCCGACGACCTCCGCGACCGGGTGACCGACGGACCGTCGCTCACGGTGCGACGACGGTGTGCTCACGCGTGGGTGCGCGGTCGTCGCGCGGTGCTTCGTGGCGTTCGACGTGCCTTTCGAGCTCTCGGCCGTCCGTCTCGTGGCCGCCTGGTTCGCGTGGTGGGTCGCCGGATCCCGGTGCGGCGCCGCCGCGTGGGTGGCCGACCCGGACGGCGTCGGAGCCTTCGACGCCCGGGCACTCTTCGCGGGCTGAGCGGGCTTCGCCGCGTGTGCCGGCTCCGTGGCCGGCGGGGCGTCCTGCGGTCTCGGTGCTGACGGCGTGACCGTGGTCACGACCCCGTCGACCACCGGCTTCACCACACCGTCGGTGACCTGCTGCACGGTCTGCGTGACGGGCGTCAGCAGGTCGCCGAGGCCCGGGTCGACGTGCTCGTGCGCGGACGCCGAGGACGCCAGCGCCACCCCGACCGCAACCCCTCCGACCAGGCCGGCGGCCGCGCCGACGGCACGCAGCGTCCACCGCCGGAGGCGCGATGCCCCCGTCGTACGCGGCGCGTGCTGCGACACCCTGCCCCCTTCGACACGGTCGGCGAACCAGCTGCTGCTCCTCACCGAGACTCTTTCGATCGAGTCCGTCACGCAACCCGGGCAACGATGTTTCACCCTCGCCGGGTTGCCCGGCAGGTCGAGCGCGGCGAGCGTGGTGCCATGAACCTCGTCGTCCGGTCCGCGCTCGTGGGCGTCGCCGCGGGCTCGCGCAGCACGCTCGGGGTGGCCCAGCCCCTCCTGGTCGCACGGCACCGCGGAGTACGGGTCCTCGGGCTGCTCGCCGTGGGCGGAGAGCTCGTGGGCGACAAGCTGCCGTCGGCCCCGAGCCGCCTCGACCCGCCAGGCCCGGCCTTCCGCGCGGTCGCGGGGGCGCTCGGCGCGGTGACGCTCGGTCGCCGCGCCGGGTCCCGCTCGGTGCCCGCCGTCCTCATGGCCGCGGCCCTCGGCGCCGGGGCCTCCACCGCGGGTACCTGGGGCGGCGCCGCCTGGCGGCGGTTCGCCGCCGCGCGAGGCTGGCCCGACCTGCCCGCGGCGCTCGGCGAGGACGCCGCAGCCGTCACGCTCGCTCTGCTCGCCCGCTAGCCCCGGTGTTCCACCAGGACCTGCCGACGGACGCGCGTCAGCAGAACGGGAAGAAGATCGGATTAGCCTGCAGCCGCTGGTGGCCACGAGCGGCGATGCCGTTCCACCATGCCGGCTCGCACGGATCCACGCCTCCCGGCGCCAGCTCTTCCAGCGCGGCGACCTCGCGCTCGGTGAGGCGGTCCAGGTGACTGCCCCCGAGGAGCGGCGCGACCTCGGCGGCCAGCCACTCCGTGCTGCCGAGCCGCGCCAGGAGCACGATCCCGAGGACCACACGGTCCCAGTCGCCGTCCCGGTGGCGCCACGACGCAGACTTCCGCCTGACGACGCCCGACAGGTACCCGAGGACGTCGTCTCGGCACCTCTCCGTGCCGTAGCGGGCGAGGCAGAGCAGCGCATAGTCCGGGCTGGATCGGATGGCCGATCGGAGAACCGGTTCGGCTCGGCCGTCGTCGCGCTTCGCGAGGGCGAGGATCGCTGCGTCGCGCTCGTCGGTGCTCCACCCGCTCCGTGGCCCGAGACCCTCAGCGAGAGACTCGGACACGCCTCGCCCGCCCCGCAGGTCGCCCAGCGTCACGATCATCATGACGCGCCGGTAGCCGGACACGGAGCCGAGTCTGCTCGCGATCTCTTCAGCGCCGTGCGGCCCGGCAGACCTCGCGTCCTCGAGCGCGCTCTCGAACCGCGCGGTGCTTCTCGAGAGCAGGTCGTCGAAGCCGGTCGTCATCGGTGGGCTACCCGTCGGACGAAGTCGACGACGACGTCCGGGTAACCGGGCACGAACACGTCGGCACCGTCCTGCAGGCGGTGGTCGCCGCCGGGGAGCACCGCGACGTCGAGCAGGTCCGGCCGGACGGTCTCGTGCAGGACGGCAACGCTGCGCTCGACGGGGACGACGCCGTCGTCGCCGCCGAAGACCGCCAGGAGCGGGACATCGAGGCCTCGCAGCGCCGCGGCCGGGTCGTGCCCGACGAGCAGCACCGCCAGGTCCCAGATCTCCCGCGACGGCGGCACGAAGGCACCCAGGTCGGCCAAGCGGTCCAGCAGCTCGCGGCGGCCGGGCCCGTCGGACCACGCCCGCGCGTCGTCGTAGCCGGCGCCCCGCTCCGCGAGCGCCATCAGTCCGTCGAAGACCGCGCGCGCTGCGTCCGCCTCGGCGTCGGGCCGACCGGCGAGCCGCAGCGTCGTCGCCGTCGAGAACCGCTCCTGCTCGCCGGGCGTCACCGCCGGTCCTGAGCTCGTCACCACGCCCTCGACCCGGGTCCGCCCCGCCGCCTCGAGGACGACCCACCCACCCTGCGAGTGGCCGAACAGGACCACCGGCACGGGTGCGGCGTCGTCGAGCGTCTCGGCGAGCGCGCGGCGTGCGACGGCGAGTCCGGCGACGGCGTCGTCGGCCTGGTCGGGGATCCCCGCCGTGAGCCACGACCCGGCGGACTCCCCCACGCCGCGCTTGTCGTAGGACGCGACCGCGGCCCCGGCCGCGAGGAGCGCGGTGCGGATCGGGGGGAAGAACACGTCGTTGTCGCGGTCGGACGGTCCGGAACCCGGGTGCATGAGCACGAGGGCCTGGACCGGGGGGTCGGGCAGCCAGAGGCTCCCGGTGAGCGCACCGCCACCACCGTGCGCGACGAGCGGCGACGACGCGGCCACGTCAGCGTCCGATCCGCGCGCGCCGTCCCTCGACGACGAGGCCCTCGCGGGCGACCCGCCCGACGACGTCGACCAGCAGCGCACGCTCGGCGACCTTGATCCGCTCGTGCAGGCTCGCCTCGTCGTCGGCGTCCTCGACGACGACGGGGACCTGGGCGACGATCGGTCCGCTGTCGACCCCCTCGTCGACGACGATCACGCTGCAACCGGAGACCTTGACCCCGTAGGCGAGCGCGTCGCGCACGCCGTGCGCGCCGGGGAACGACGGGAGCAGCGCGGGATGGGTGTTGAGCATCCGGCCACCGAAGCGCGCATGGAACGGCGCACCGACGAGCTTCATGAAGCCGGCGGCCACGACGTAGTCGGGCGAGAACACCGCGACCGCCTCGGTGAGCGCCTCGTCCCAGGCGGCGCGATCCGGGAACTCCTTGAGGCTCACGACCGCGGTCGGGATCCCGGCGTCCTGCGCGAGCTCGAGACCGCGGATCCCCGGCCGGTCGGAGACGACGCCGACGACGCGCGCCCCGTACGCGGGGACGTCGTGGGCCGCGAGGAGGGCGGCGAGGTTCGAGCCCGCGCCGCTCACGAGGACGACGAGGCGGGCGGAGGTCGTGACGTCGACGGGGTGGCCGGAGGGGGTCTGCACGGCCCCACCCTAGCGGCGGCTCAGCGTCGCGAGCGGCCGCGGAGGTCGAGGAGCCGCCACCCGACGGCGAGCGCGACACCGAGGCCGACCCACGACGCCGCCAGCCCGCCGACGAGCCATGGCTGCGCCCCGACGTGCCGCATCGCGCCCGGTCCGACGGAGCCGCCGGCGACGCCCTCGAGCCCCGCCACGAGGACGCCCGCGACCACGGCCGCCGTCACGACGGACGTCACCAGCCCGGTCCACGTGGTGCCTCCGGCGAACGCGTGGGCACGCCACAGGTACACGCCGGCGACGACACCGGCGGCGACGACGGCGACCACCGACGCCTGCGCGACCGGGTTCGCCCAGCCTGCCCCGGGAAGCGTCCCGACGAGCGGCACGAGCGGGAGGGCGCCGTCGACGTGCGAGGACGGCGCGTACGACGACCCGACGCCGACGGCGAACCCGGGTCCCACGAGCCACGCGAGCGCCCACGCGAGCAGGTTGGGCACGAACGCGAGCTGCGCGACGCCGAGCAGCAGCCCGGAGGCCGTGCCGGGGTCGAGGGCCCGCAGGACGTCGCCGGTCGTCGAGCGTCCCGAGATCGCCCACACGACCAGCAGCACGCCCGCAGCCGCGACGGCCAGCAGTACCGCGACGACGCCGGCGGCGGCACCACGGCGGATACCGTCGAGCGCCGCCGTGGGTACGGGCAGCCGGGGCTCGAGCGCGTCCTGCAGCCGCTCGGCCAGCTCGCCGAGCGGTGGTACCTCGGGGCGCGTCGCGAGGCCGAGGCCGAGACCCGCGAGCGCGAGCAGCGCGCCCCCGACCGGCGCCCAGAGGACGCCGCCGGGCGCGACCGTGCCGGTCACGACCGCCACGGCGGTCACGACCGCGGCGTAGCCGAGCACGGCGAACGCCAGCGCGGCCGCGCGCGGGCGCAAGGTGCGCCGTCCGACGGCGAACGTCACGAACAGCGCGAGCGCCGTCACGCCCAGCGGGACGATCGTCAGGGTCGCGCCGCTCGCCTCGACGGGGACGCCATGGCCCAGCAGCCAGGTGGACGCGGTGACCGTCGCCGCTCCCGACCAGCCCGCGCCCGTGGGGCTCGCGACGAGCACGGCCCCCACGACCAGCACCAGGACGAGCATCGTCAGGACGACGCACTCGACGACCACCACCATCGCCGAGAGGAACGACGCGACGAGCTCGGTGGGTACCCGACGGCGACGCTCGCCGTCGGGCGCGTCGAGCGTGCGCGCGCGGGGCGAACGCGTGGGGGTGCCGGTGGAGCTCACGGCCCCATCGTCCCCGACGACCCGCCCTGCCCGGGGCAGGCCGCGCCGTCGGGCGGGCGTTCCGTCGCCCACCGGACCCGGACACGACGAGGCCCGGGCCGCCCTGCTGGGCGACCCGGGCCTCGCGCGACCCGCTCGGGACTCAGCCGAGCGCGGTGAGGATCTCGCGCATGAGCGACGCGGTCTCGGACGGCGTCTTGCCGACCTTCACGCCCGCGGCCTCGAGGGCCTCCTTCTTCGCGGCGGCGGTGCCGGACGAGCCCGACACGATGGCGCCCGCGTGACCCATCGTCTTGCCCTCGGGGGCGGTGAAGCCCGCGACGTAGCCGACGACCGGCTTGGTGACGTTCTCCTTGATGAACGCAGCCGCACGCTCCTCGGCGTCGCCGCCGATCTCGCCGATCATGACGATCGCCTTGGTCTCGGGGTCGGCCTCGAACGCGGCGAGCGCGTCGATGTGCGTGGTGCCGATGATCGGGTCGCCGCCGATGCCGATGGCGGTGGAGAACCCGAAGTCCCGCAGCTCGTACATCATCTGGTAGGTCAGCGTGCCCGACTTGGACACGAGGCCGATGGGGCCGGAGCCCGTGATCGTCGCGGGCGTGATGCCGACGAGCGACTCGCCGGGCGTGATGATGCCGGGGCAGTTCGGGCCGATGATCCGGGTCTTGTTGCCCTTCTCGATCGCGTAGGCCCACGCCTCGGCGGCGTCCTCGACGGGCACGCCCTCCGTGATGACCACGAGGAGCGGGATCTCGGCGTCGATGGCCTCGATCATGGCGGCCTTGGTGTGCGCGGCGGGAACGAAGATGATCGACACGTCAGCGCCGGTCTTCTCGATCGCCTCGGCGACGGCCCCGAACACGGGGAGCTCGACCTCGGCGCCCTCGGCGTCGGTGTGGGTCACGGTCGTGCCGGCCTTGCGGGCGTTGACGCCGCCCACGACCTGCGTGCCGGCCTTGAGCATGAGGGCGGTGTGCTTGGTGCCCTCGCCGCCCGTGATGCCCTGGACGATGACCTTGGAGTCCTTGTTGAGGAAGACAGACATCGTTCGATTCCCTTACTTCGCAGCCAGCTCGGCGGCCTTGTCGGCGCCCTCGTCCATGGTGCTCGCCAACGTGACGAGCGGGTGCGCGGCCTCCGCGAGGATGCGGCGACCCTCCTCGACGTTGTTGCCGTCGAGGCGGACGACGAGCGGCTTGTTGGCCTCGTCGCCGAGGATCTGCAGGGCCTTGACGATGCCGTTCGCGACGGCGTCGCACGCGGTGATGCCGCCGAAGACGTTGACGAACACGCTCTTGACCTGGGCGTCGTTCAGGATGACGTCGAGGCCCGCGGCCATGACCTCCGCGGACGCGCCGCCGCCGATGTCGAGGAAGTTCGCCGGCTTCACGCCGCCGTGGCTCTCGCCCGCGTACGCGACGACGTCGAGGGTGCTCATGACGAGGCCCGCGCCGTTGCCGATGATGCCGACCTCGCCGTCGAGCTTGACGTAGTTGAGGTCGTTCTCCTTGGCCTTGGCCTCGAGCGGGTCGGCCGCGGCCTTGTCCTCGAGCGCCTCGTGGTCGGGGTGGCGGAACGCGGCGTTCTCGTCGAGCGAGACCTTGCCGTCGAGGGCGACGATGTCGCCGGACGCCGTCTTGACGAGGGGGTTGACCTCGACGAGCGTCGCGTCCTCCTCCCTGTAGACGGTCCACAGCTTCTGGATGACGTCGGCGATCTTGTCCGCGACGTCGGCCTCGAAGCCCGCGGCCGCGACGATCTCGGCGGCCTTCGCCGCGTCGATGCCGGTCAGCGCGTTGACCTCGACGCGCGCGAGGGCGTCGGGGCGCTCGACGGCGAGCTGCTCGATCTCCATGCCGCCCTCCTTGCTCGCCATGGCGAGCAGCGAGCGGTTGGCCCGGTCGAGGAGCACGGAGAAGTAGTACTCCTCCTCGATCTGGGCGCCCTGCGCGATCATCACGCGGTGCACCGTGTGGCCCTTGATGTCCATGCCGAGGATCTCGGACGCGCGCTCGGCGGCCTCGTCGGGGGACTTCGCGAGCTTGACGCCGCCGGCCTTCCCTCGGCCACCGACCTTCACCTGGGCCTTGACGACGACCACTCCGCCGTCGTCGCCCGTCAGCTTCACTGCGCCTTCGCGAGCCTCTTCGGGGGTCGTCGCGACGACGCCGCCCAGCACCGGTACACCGTGCTTCTCGAAGAGGTCGCGCGCCTGGTATTCGAACAGGTCCACCCTGGTGCGTCCTTCCATCGACAGGTTTGCGGGTGTCTCGACGTCAAGACACCGCGTTCCAGGGTAGTCCTCCGGGCGAGGCACTCCCGCCCGCCCCGGTGTCGGTCGTGACGAGCGCCACATCTCAGGCGGCGCGGCGCGCCACCGGTGCGCCGAGTACGAGGGTTTTCACCGAGTACGAGCCCAGGACCCTCGTCCTCGGCGAAAATCCTCGTACTCGGCGGACGACCGAGGTGGTCGCCGGGCCTACGCGCCCGCGACCTCGCGCAGCGCCGCGTCGACGACGTCCGCGTACACGTCGATCCCCTTCATGTTGGGGTGCGTCCGGTCCGCGTGCAGCAGCCCCGGCTTCCCGCGCACGGCCCTGTTCCAGTCGGCGACGACGACGCCCGGGTGCTTCGCGGCGATCTTCGCGAGCTCCTTGTTGGCGTCCGGCACCCAGTAGCTGACGCCGACGGTGTTCACGAGCACCACGCGACGGCCGGGCCCGAGGATGTCGAGCACCTTCTCGAGCGCCGCGTCGGAGCCCTTGAACTGGAACCCTCCGTTGGTCCCGAAGTTGAGGACGACGTAGGGCCGGAGCTTCCCGGCGTCGGCGGCCTTCTGGACGAGGGCCGGCGCGTCGACCCACTTGCGGATGGGCTTGGCGTCGAGCCCGATGCCGGGGAAGTGGCTGAGCATCGCGGGCGCCGCACCGGAGAGCACGGAGTCGCCGAACCCGATGACCTGTCGCCCGTCGACCTTCCCCTTGACGAGCAGCGGGGGCAGGCCCGACGACGTCGCTCCCCCGCCCGCCCCGGGTCGGGTCGGTCCGGGGCTGGGCCGGGCGGTGGTGGCGGGCCCGCCCGGGGTCGCACCGGGGACTGCGAGCGGAGGCAGCGCGGGGTCCGTGCCCGCGTCGACGCCGGTCGTGTCGATGGCGCTGAGCCCCTGCTCGATGGACCGCTGCGCCCCGGACTCGGTGGGAGCGGTCACGACCACGACCCCCGCCCCCACGACGGCCAGCACGCCGACGACCGCGACCGCCGGCACGGCCCGCGCCCCGGGGCGCCGCACGGCAACGGTGACGCGGGCAGCGGTCGCACGGAAGCCGTCGCGACGGATCGGGGTCTCGACCCAGCGGTACGACGCCCAGGAGAGCGCGAACGTCAGCGCGACCGCGGCGGCGCTCGACCACCACCAACGCGTGGTACCGGGCTCGGCGGGGACGGCGGCCCACGCGAGGAGCAGCAGCGGCCAGTGCCACAGGTAGATCCCGTACGACCGCTCGCCCACCCAGCGGACGGGTCGGAGCTCGAGAGCGCGCACCGTCGTCGTGGCGCCCCCGGTGCAGCCGGCCACCGCGCCCAGGGCGAGCACCGATCCGAGGGCGATCCCGCCGCGGTAGGTGACGTCGGCGTCGTCGTGCAGGGTGATCATGAGCGCGACCAGGCCCGCGAGCGAGAGCACGGGCACCCCGCGGTGCGCCCAGCGCGCCGCGAGCAGCTGCGGACGGGTGGTCCACCAGAAGGCGGCGGCGACGCCGAGCAGCAGCCCGAAGACGTGGGTGTCGGTGCCGTAGTAGACGCGGGTGGGGTCGGTCCCGGGCGTGTGGAGGACCGCCATGAGCAGCGCGGACGCGCCCGCACCGGCGAGCGCGACGCGCGCCCGGGTGCGGCCGGACGTGGTCAGCGCGACGAGGAGCGCGAGCAGGAGGGGCCACAGGACGTAGAACTGTTCCTCGATGGCGAGGGACCAGAACGTCATGAAGAGGTCGGGTGCGGTGCGGTCGAAGTAGCTGGCCCCGGACGCGACCTGCACCCAGTTGCTGGAGAACGTGAGCGCGCCGAGGGTCTGCCGGCCGATGCCGACGAGCAGGTCCGGCTCGACGACGCGCGCCGCGAGGATGCTCGTCGCGATGACCACGCCGAGCGCCGGCAGCAGCCGTCTGGCGCGGCGGAGCCAGAACGACGGCAGGCTGAGCCGCCGCGTGCGCTGCAGCTCGCGCAGGAGCAGCGTCGTGATGAGGAACCCGCTGACGACGAAGAACACGTCCACGCCGAGGAACCCGCCCGGCAGCCAGGTGGGCTCCACGTGGTAGACGACGACGGCGATCACCGCGAGCGCACGGAGACCGTCGAGCCCGGCGATGCGCCCGCGGGCCTGGCAGGAGACGGTGCGCCCGGCGACGGTCGGGGTGACGTCGTGGTCGCTCGCGGCGCGGATCCGGGCGTCGTCGGCGACGCGCAGGCTGGGCCGTGGGGGTGCGGGCGGTGGAGGCGGTGGCGGCACAGGGCCGACGCCACCGCGGGTCGCGGTCCCGTCGACGTCGTCCACGACTCTCCCTCCGGCAGACGCAGCCACCAGGGTAACGAGCGCCTGCGACGGCCCGACGGCGCCACGCGGGTGCGCGACCCGGCCGGCGTCGAGCAGGGCCGTTATGCGGCCGCGACGGTCAGGCGCATGACGCAGTTCTTGGTCCCCTTCGGGCGGACGTAGACGAATCCGGCCCGCTCGAACGTGGACCGCACACCGTTGTAGAGGAACGACGCGGACACCTTCTGGCCCGGGGTGTCCCGGGGGTAGCTCTCGACGACGCCGCCCCCGGCCTGCGCGACGAGGTCCAGGGCGCCGCGCACCGCGGCGGTCGCGACGCCCTGCTTGCGATGCCGACGGTCGACGAAGAGGCACGTGAACCGGTAGTCGGGCAACGGGTCTCCCGACTCCGCGAGCTCCTTCGCGTGATAGACGCCCGGCAGCTCGTCGGGAGGGCCGTACTCGCACCAGCCCACCGCCTCGTCACCGTCGAACACGAGCGCCGCGTGCGCCCGCCCGTCGAGGACCCGCTGATGCTTGTACTGCTCGTTCCCCCCGCACGCGCGGATCTCGGTCTCGCGCTCGCTCACGGTCGCCTCGTGGAACCAGCAGCACCAGCACCCGCCCATCCCGGCGCCGTTGTTGCGCTCGCACAGTGCCGCGAACGCCTCCCACGTCTGCGCGCTCAGCGGACGGATCGTGTACCGGTCGGTCTGCAGCCCCGCCACCGTCGCCACCTTCCTCGCCGCATCCGGGGTGTGTCGGCCCGGCCTCGCACCCGATGATGCCTACGCTCGGCGGGTGACGCGCGTCGAACGTTGGGAGGCACGGAGCGAGTGGCCGCTCACCGCTGCTGCGTTCGCGTTCCTCGTCGCCTACGCGGTGCCGATCGTGGACCCTGCGGTCTCGGACACGGCCCAGCGGCTCTGCGCCGTCGTGGTCTGGGTGACGTGGGGGCTGTTCGTCGTGGACTTCGCGGCGCGCGTCCTCCTCGCGGACCGGCGCTGGCGCTACATCGGGCACCACGTGCTCGACCTCGCGGTGGTCGCGCTCCCCCTGCTGCGCCCGCTCCGCCTGGTGCGTCTCGCCGCGCTGGTGTCGGTCCTCAACCGCACCGGAGCGAGGCAGCTACGTGGAAAGGTCGTGGGCTACGCCGTCGCCGGCGCGACCCTGCTGGTCGTCGTGGGGGCGTTGGCCGTCACGCAGGCCGAGCGCGGCCATGCGGGCGCGACGATCACGGGCTTCGGCGACGGCCTCTGGTGGGCGATCACGACGATCACGACCGTCGGGTACGGCGACACGTACCCGGTGACGGCGACGGGCCGGTTCGTCGCGGCGGCCGTGATGATCGGCGGCATCGCTCTCCTCGGCGTCATCACGGCGACCTTGGCGTCGTGGCTCGTCCAGCGCGTGGACGAGACCACCACCGCCCAGCAGGCGGCCACACGAGCCCAGGTCGACGACCTCGCGGCCGAGGTCCGCGCGCTGCGTGAGCTGCTCACGCAGCGCGGTCCGACGTCGGACCCGCCGGACTCGCTCCCCTAGAGCTTGGTGACGGGCGAGAACCGCAGGAGGAGCCGCTTGGTCCCGTCGGCGCCGAAGTCGATCTTGGCGACCTCGTTCCGCCCGGAGCCCTCGAGCGCCACCACGGTCCCGAGCCCGTAGGAGTCGTGCGTGACCTTGTCCCCGACGCTCAGCGAGGGGATGCTCGCGTCGTCCCGCGGCGTCGCGGACCCGAACGAAGGCGCCGGCTCCTCCCGCGCGCCCAAGCGGTTCGACGAGCGCCCGCTGCCCGCGGCGGACCCGCCGCGACGCGTCGGCGACCCAGACCACGACGAACCCGACCCGTACAGCGACCCGCCCGCGCGCAGCGTCTGCATCGACGACTCCGCGCGCCTCCAGTCGACGAGTTCGGTCGGGATCTCGTCGAGGAACCGGGAGGCGGGGAACTCGTTGGCCATCCCCCACGCGGACCGGACCGCGGACCGCGACATGTAGAGCCGCTCCCGAGCCCGGGTGATCCCGACGTAGGCGAGGCGCCGCTCCTCCGCGAGCTCGGCGTCGTCGTGCAGGGAGCGCATGTGCGGGAACGTGCCGTCCTCGAGGCCGGTGAGGAACACGACGGGAAACTCGAGCCCCTTGGCGGTGTGGAGCGTCATGAGGGTGATGACGCCGGGGTCGCGCGTGCCGGCCTCTCCATCTCCTCCGTCGCCGGCGGGGATCTGGTCGGAGTCCGCGACGAGGGAGACGCGTTCGAGGAAGTCGGCGAGGGTCCCGTCGGGTTCGTCCTGCTCGAACTCGACGGCGACGGCGTGCAGCTCGGCGAGGTTCTCGACACGGCTGGCGTCCTGGGGGTCGTCGCTGTCGCGGAGCTCGGCGAGCATGCCGGACTGGTCGAGGACGGCGCCGAGGACCTCGGCGGGCCCGACGGAGCTCGCGGCGAGGTCGCGCAGGCCGGCCATGAGGTCGCGGAAGCCCTCGAGCGGGCGCAGGGTGCGCGTCGTCATGGCGGGGATCTCGTCGAGGCGGCCGAGGGCGGCACCGAACGAGATGCGCTCGCGTTCCGCGAACGATGCGACGAGCGCCTCGGACCGTTCGCCGATTCCGCGCTTGGGGACGCCGAGGACGCGGCGGAGGTTGACGTCGTCGTCGAGGTTGTCGACGGCGCGCAGGTAGGCGATGGCGTCCTTGATCTCGCGGCGCTCGTAGAACCGGGTGCCACCCACGACCTTGTACGGCAGGCCGACGCGGATCAGCACCTCTTCGAGCGCACGGGACTGCGCGTTGGTCCGGTAGAACACCGCGACGTCGCCGGGCCTGACGCCGTCGCTGTCGCCGAGGCGGTCGATCTCCTCGGCGACGAAGCGGGCTTCCTCGTGCTCGTTGTCCGCGACGTAGCCGATGATCTGGGTCCCGGCGCCCGAGTCGGTCCACAGCCGCTTGGGCTTGCGGTCGGGGTTGCGCGCGATCACCGCGTTGGCCGCGGACAGGATGGTCTGGGTGGACCGGTAGTTCTGCTCGAGCAGGATGGTCCGCGCGTCCGGGTAGTCGGCCTCGAACTCGAGGATGTTGCGGATCGTGGCGCCGCGGAACGCGTAGATGGACTGGTCGGCGTCGCCGACGACGGTGAGCTCGGCGGGCGGGACGGGGGCCGCGTGATGCTGCTCCCGGTCGTCTCCTTCGACCGCCTCGGTCTCCTCGGCGCCGACGCCGGCGAGCTCGCGCACGAGCACGTACTGGGCGTGGTTCGTGTCCTGGTACTCGTCGACGAGGATGTGCCGGAACCGGCGGCGGTAGTGCTCGGCAACCGCCGGGAACGCCTGCAGCAGGTTGACCGTCGTCATGATGAGGTCGTCGAAGTCGAGGGCGTGCGCCTGCTGGAGCCGCTGCTGGTACCGCACGTACACATCGGCGAGGACCGCGTCGAACTGGTTCGCACTGTCGCTCGAGGCCCCCGACGTCGTCCGGTACGTCTCGGGGTCGACCAGCTCGTTCTTGAGGTCGGAGATCTTGTTGGCGAGCGAGCGCGGCGGGTACTTCTTGACGTCGAGGTCCAGCTCGCGGCACACGAGCGTGACGAGGCGCTGGCTGTCGGCGGCGTCGTAGATCGAGAACGTCGACTTGAGGCCGAGGTGGTCGTGCTCGGCCCGCAGGATGCGCACGCACGCGGAGTGGAACGTCGAGACCCACATGCGCCGGGCGACCGGCCCGACGAGCGCCGCGACGCGCTCCCGCATCTCCGCGGCAGCCTTGTTGGTGAAGGTGATGGCGAGGACCTCGCCGGGCGTCGCACGCCCGGTCGCGAGGGCGTACGCGATGCGGTGCGTGAGCACGCGCGTCTTGCCCGATCCCGCGCCGGCGACGATGAGGAGCTGCCCGCCCTCGTGCACGACGGCCTCGCGCTGCTGCGGGTTGAGCCCCTCGAGCAGGACCTCCGGGTCCCGTCGGCCACCGGCCGCTCCCCCGCCCGACGCGCGGGGCGGGGTCGCGTACGAGGGCTGGGCCTCGTCGTCGGGCAGCGGGCACGCGGAGGCGCCTCCGG
Source organism: Luteimicrobium xylanilyticum (assembly GCF_009429125.1). GTDB lineage: Bacteria > Actinomycetota > Actinomycetes > Actinomycetales > Cellulomonadaceae > Luteimicrobium > Luteimicrobium xylanilyticum. The sequence continues at coordinate 1,054,825 of NZ_CP045529.1, read as the reverse complement.
AGGGCAGGCGCGTCTCGTCCGGGACGCCGGAGAGCCCGGTCGTGGTCGCGCCGAAGGTGCTGAGGCCGGGCAGGGGAAGGTTCTCGAAGAGCGGGTTCATCTCGGAGCCAAGCCTAGGCGTCGCCGCCCACGCCCGGGCCCTCCCCCGCCGGCCCGGCGGGCGCACGCCACCACCACGTCGCGCCCGTGCCGATCCTCCGGAACCCGCACGTCTCGTACAGCAGCCTGCCCTCGGGGGTCGCGTTGAGGACGGCGTGCGTCGCCCCCGCGTCGCGCGCAGCCGCACAGACCGCGCCGAGCAGCGCCGTCCCGAGCCCGCGCCGGCGAAACGGCGACCAGACCGCCATGTCGAACACGCCCGCGAGGCCGCCGTCGAGGAACGACCACGCGCGCCCGGCGAACCGGTGGTCGGGGCCGACGTGCGCCGCCGCGTACCAGGCGACCCGCGGGCGCAGCCGGGCGAGCGCGAGCTGGTCGCGGTACGCGGCGTGCTCGCCCCCGTAGTCGTCGGTGTCCTCCTCGAGCGCGACGCGCGGGTCGGGCCCCGGAGCGGCTCCGACGACCTCGTCGACGTCCGCGACCATCCACCACGGCGACCAGCCGCGCTCGAACCCCGCCTCGGCCAACGCCGTCGGGTCGACCTCCGGCCCGAGCCACGCCCCGACCGACGTCCGCCCGACGGCGCGCGCACGGTCGAGGCCGTGGCGCACCGCCGCCGGCGTGAGGGTCCGTGGGAAGAGGAGGTTGAGGCCGTCGGGACCGTCGGTCCACACGAAGCCGTCGTCGTCGCTGACCGTGCCGCCGAGCGCGGTCGCTCGGAGCCGGAACCAATCGCTCTGGACCCGTTCGCAGTCCGCCGTCGTCACGGTCGACGTCGTCATGGACGGGCCATCCTGCCGCGGGTCGACGCTCACCCCTCCATTTTCAACGTATAGCGCAGGGGGGCTCTTGCGGCAAGACCCCGGTGGCGGCGGAGAATCGCAGGCCGCGGCCCGGCCGGCCGCGACCCCCCGAGCGGAAGCCGAGACGTGACCCACCCCTCCACGGACCTGTTCGCCCTCCCCCACCACCTCGCCGCCAAGGCCGATCCGGCGCTCGTCGCGCACGACGCGCAGCACCTCGCCGACGTCGCCGCCTGCCTCGAGCAAACCGTCGCCGGCGTCGACGCCCGTCTCGACGCCGCGCGGCGCGCACCCGCGGGCGCCGGCCAGCAGGCCCTCGACCGCGACCAGGAGGTCCACCGCCTGACCGCGCGCCTGCGCACGCTACGCCGGTTCGGCGTCGACCTGTGCCTCGGCCGGATGGTCCTCGCAGGCGACCCTGAGCCCGTGTACGTCGGGCGGCTCGGGCTGACCGACGACGACGGCCGCCGGCTCCTCGTGGACTGGCGTTCCCCCGCGGCCGAGCCGTTCTTCGGCGCGACGCTCGCCGACCCGATGGGTCTCGCGAGCCGGCGCCGGTACCGCTGGACCGCCGGACAGATCACCGACTACTGGGACGAGGTCTTCGCGACGCACGGCCTCGACGGCGTCCCCGGCCCGCTGAGCACCGCCTCGCTCGACGACCGGTCCGCCTTCGTCGCGAGCCTCGGCGGCGCGCGGTCGGCGCGTATGCGCGACGTGCTCGGGACGCTCGCCGCCGACCAGGACGCCGTCATCCGGGCCGGGGCTCGCGGCGCGCTCGTCGTCGACGGCGGACCCGGCACCGGGAAGACGGTGGTCGCGCTGCACCGCGCCGCCTACCTCCTGTACGCGGAGCCGCTGGTGGACGCGCGGCGCGGTGGGGTGCTCGTCGTCGGGCCGCACCAGCCGTACCTCGACTACGTGGCGGACGTCCTGCCGAGCCTCGGGGAGGACGGCGTGCAGCTCGCGACCCTGCGCGACCTCGTGCCCGAGGGTGCGCGCGCCGGCGTCGAGACCGACTCCGACGTGGCGCGGCTCAAGGCGTCGGCCGACCTGGTGCGGGCCGTCGAGACCGGGATCCGGTTCTACGAGGAGCCGCCGACGCGCGGGCGCACCGTGTCGACGCCGTGGGCCGACGTGCGCCTCACGGCCGACGACTGGGCGGACGCCTTCGCCGCGCCCGAGCCCGGCACGCCGCACAACGACGGCCGCGACGAGGTCTGGGACGCGCTCGTCGCGATCCTCGTCGACAAGCACGACGACGAGGCGCCGCGCGAACAGGTGCGTCGCGCGCTCGAGCGGGACGCCGAGCTCCGGGACGCGCTCGGTGAGGCGTGGCCGCTGCTCGACGCGGCGGACGTCGTCGGCGACCTGTGGTCCGTGCCCGCGTTCCTGCGGCTGTGCGCGCCGTGGCTGTCGTCGGACGAGGTCCGGGCGTTGCAGCGCCGCGAGCCGCAGGCGTGGACCACGGCCGACCTGCCCTTCCTCGACGCGGCCCGGCAGCGGCTGGGCGACCCCGCCGCGTCGCGTCGACGGCGCCGCGAGCGCGCCGAGGCCGACGCTGCAGCGGCCCGGATGGACGACGTCGTGGCGGACCTGATCGAGACCGACGGCTCCGAGATGCAGGTCATGGGCATGCTGCGCGGTGCCGACCTGCGCGACGCGCTCGGCGCCGCCGACGGCGCGCCCCGGGCCGACGCCGACCGGCTCGCGGGGCCCTTCGCGCACGTCGTCGTCGACGAGGCACAGGAGCTCACGGACGCCGAGTGGCAGCTGCTCCTCGCGCGGTGTCCGTCGCGCAGCCTCACGATCGTCGGCGACCGCGCGCAGGCACGGCAGGGCTTCACGCAGTCCTGGCAGGACCGGCTCGCGGGCGCCGGGATCTCCGGGGCCCGGATCGCCGGGCTCGGCATCAACTACCGGACGCCGTCGGAGGTCATGGAGGAGGCCGAACCCGTGATCCGTGCCGCGATCCCCGACGCCAACGTCCCGACGTCGGTGCGGTCGAGCGGGCTCCCCGTCGCCCGCGGCCGGACCACGGAGCTCGACGACGTCCTCGACGGCTGGCTCGCCGCGCACGACGGCGTGGCGTGCGTCGTCGGGGTGGCGCCCGACCGCGAGCGGCGGGGCTCCCGCGAGCCCGACCGGGAGCGGGTGCAGTGGCTCGACCCCGTCACTGCGAAGGGCCTCGAGTTCGACCTCGTGGTCCTGGTGGACCCCGACGGCTTCGGCGCCGGCGAGGGCGCGGTCACGGCTGCCGTCGACCGCTACGTCGCGATGACCCGGGCCACGCAGCAGCTCGTCGTGCTGGAGCCGTGAACGACGACGGCCGCCCGTCACGAGGACGGGCGGCCGGCCGGGGGGACGTGTGTCGGTTCGGGGGCTCAGAGCCAGAAGACCGCGATCACGATGTTGACGAGCACGAGCACGCCGACGCCGTGCTTGACCCACGCGGGCGTCTGCTCCTTCTTGCGCTGCGCGACGAAGGCGAGGACCGCGACGATCAGCGCGAACACGAGCTTCACGCCGAGCGCCGCCTCGGACAGGTGGTAACCGAGGAGGTCCTTGTTGGACTCGTAGATGCCCATCATGACGATGCCGGCGACGGCGGCGGTGGCTGCGCCGTGGAACACGCCCACGGGCAGGCCGGGCTTGCGCATGCTCGTGAGGTACCCCCCGAGGACGATCGCCCAGCCGACGAAGTGGAGGATCAGGAAGATGTCGAAGAGGACCTTCATGAGCGTGATCGTATCTTTCTGACACGGGTGTCGTGAAACGGGCGCGACGTGGGATGCGCCACGTCAGTTCAGCGCCGCGACGGTGCGCGTCAGCCCCTCCACCCACGGCGTCGTGACGGCAGGCGCGACGAGCTGCCCGACGGCGAGACCGGGCACGAGGGCGTCGACGTCGTCGGGCGACGGCGCCACGTGCTCGATCCGGGTGTCGAGACCGAGCACCGAGCCGACGTCCTCCGCGACCCGCTGGACGCTCAGCCGTGCGCCACCGCCGACGGTCACGGGGTCGTGGCGGGCGCTGGCCGCGTAGTCGAGGAGCCCGGTGACGACGTCGTCGACGAAGCACACCTGGCGGCGGCGCCCACCGTCGCCCGGGACCGTGAGCCGCTCGCCCCGTCGCGCCTGCCCGACGAACGTCGGGATCATCCGTCCGTCGTCGGTCCGCATCCGCGGCCCGTAGAGGTTGTGCATGCGGACGACGCCGCCGTCGAGCCCGCGCGACGCGTGCCAGGTGCCCGTCTGCGCCTCGGCGAACCGCTTGGCCTCGACGTAGACCGACTGCGGCGGCGTTCCCTCCGGTTCGGCCCACTGCGAGCGCAAGCGGTAGGCGAACTCGGGGTCGGTGTCGAGCGCCGAGGACGACCCCAGGACGAAGCGCGCACCGACGGCCTGGGCGGCGGCGAGCACGTTCCGCGTCCCGACGGCGCCGGCCTCGAGCGTCTCGACAGGGCGGCGGGCGGAGTCGACGGTCGAGGCGGCCGACGCGAGGTGGACGACGAGATCCGCGCCCGCGAAGATCCGCTCGCCTCGCTCGGTCATGAGCCGACGGACGTCGACCTCTTCGACCCCGAACCGCGTCTCGGAGGCGAGCCCGGCGAGGTTGCGCTCGGCACCGGTCGAGAAGTCGTCGACGCAGAGCACCTCGACGTCCTGCGCCAGCAGGGCCTCGCAGACGTGGCTGCCGACGAAGCCCGCACCCCCGGTGACGACCGCGCGCGTGAACCGTCGCACGGGTCCCACGGCAGGGCGCTCCTCTTGGACCGCCTCACGGGCCGGACGGGTCGGGGCGACATCACCCACGGCCACGGGCTCGGCGGCTTCGAGTCGATAGCTGAACACCTGCGACGACCGGTCGAACAGCCGGAACCACGCAGGCCAGTCGACGAGCGTCAGTCCGACCCCGTCGCCGGGCAGCGCGAAGGTCGGCTCCGCGCGCCTGCCGCGCCAGCCGGCGTACGCCACCGCGGGCAGGGCCCCGTGCGCCGAGGCCCAGGCCCGGATCTCCCCGTGGTCGGTCGTGTGTCGTGTCGCGGGCGTGTGCCGCGGCATGTCAGTCATGAAGTTGCCCCTCTTCCTGCCGCCGTCCTCGGCGGGCCCCGCTCACGTCACCATCGACAAGGACGCCTCGTATTTCGTCCCGCCGGCTGCTCGACGTGCCCCTACGGTGACACCTCGGAGGGGGTTCACGCCACCAGACACTCCAAACGATTCGACCAAATCGCGATGGCACGTCACGTTTCACCCGGGAGCGCGCGCCAGACGGACCGGATCCCGAGACCCCGTTCCACCATCCGGACAGCGGCTAGGCATCGTCCCCCCGGACGGCTAGCGTCTAGCACCATGACCGCATCCGCACGCCCCCTCGCACCGGCGACGCCGGCTGCCGTGGCGTGCGCGGGCACGCGCCTGGGCATGTGCCCCGTCGCCCCGTGTTGTTGTTGACCAGCCCGAACTCGGTCCTGCCGCCCCAGCGGCACCATCCCCCGAGCGAGGGCGCGCGACAGCGGTCCTCGGCTCCCCCCGGTCCTGCCGGCTGAGGCTCACGCTCCGCGCGTGCTCGCAGCCCCAAGGAGCCCGATGACCACGACGTCCGCCCCCGCGACATCGGCCGTCCGACCGTCCCGCAACAACCGGCCGAACGGCCAGTGGAAGGTCGACGGTCCGACCCCGCTCAACTCCAACGAGGAGCTCAAGGCCGCCGACAACGGTCTCAACGTCCGCGCCCGGATCGAGGAGATCTACGCGGTCCAGGGCTTCGACTCCATCGCCGGCGACGACCTGCACGGACGTTTCCGCTGGTGGGGCCTCTACACGCAGCGCAAGCCGGGGATCGACGGGGGCAAGACCGCCACGCTGGAGCCCGAGGAGCTCGAAGACCGCTACTTCATGCTCCGTGTCCGCTCCGACGGACAGCTCCTGTCCGCCGACGCCCTGCGCGTCCTCGGTGGCATCTCGGCCGACTTCGGCCGCGGCACCGCCGACGTCACCGACCGCCAGAACATCCAGTACCACTGGATCGCGATCGAGAGCGTCCCCGAGATCTGGCGCCGGCTCGCCACGGTCGGCCTCGAGACGACGACGGCGTGCGGCGACACCCCGCGCGGGTTCCTCGGCAGCCCGGTCGCCGGGATCGCGGCCGACGAGATCATCGACCCGACCCCCGCGATCCTCGAGATCAAGCGGCGCTACATCGGCGACCCCGAGCTCACCAACCTGCCACGCAAGTTCAAGACCGCGATCACGGGCCACCCGAGCCTCGACGTCGCGCACGAGATCAACGACATCTCGCTGGTGGGCGTCGTCCACCCTGAGCTCGGTCCCGGCTACGACCTGTGGATCGGCGGCGGGCTGTCCACCGCGCCCAGGCTCGCCGAGCGCCTCGGGACCTTCGTCACCCAAGAGCAGGCGGCTGACGTCTGGTACGGCGTGATCCAGGTCTTCCGGGACTACGGCTACCGGCGGCTGCGCAACAAGGCGCGACTGAAGTTCCTGCTGGCGGACTGGGGCACGGAGAAGTTCCGCGAGGTGCTCGAGACCGAGTACCTCGGCTATCGGCTCGCCGACGGCCCGGCACCGGCCCCGGCGTCCGGACGCGGCGACCACGTCGGCGTCCACCTGCAGAAGGACGGCGACTGCTACGTCGGCGCCGCCCCCACGGTGGGACGGATCGGCGGAGGCACGCTGACCGGCCTGGCCGACCTCGTCGAGGCCACCGGCGCGCGAGGCGTCCGCCTCACCGCGCAGCAGAAGGTCGTCGCGCTGGGTGTCCCCGCCGCCCAGGTCGACGCGTTCGTCGCCGGGCTCGAGCCCCTCGGCCTGACGGCAAAGCCGAGCCCGTTCCGGCGCTCGACGATCGCGTGCACCGGCCTCGAGTTCTGCAAGCTCGCGATCGTCGACACCAAGGACACCGCGACCGACGTCATCGCCGAGCTCGAGACCCGGCTCGCGGACCTGACCTGGCTCGCGGACCAGCCGATCGGCCTCAACGTCAACGGCTGCCCGAACTCCTGCGCCCGCATCCAGACGGCCGACATCGGCCTCAAGGGCCAGATCATCACGGTCGACGGCGAGCAGATGCCCGGGTTCCAGGTCCACCTGGGCGGCGGGCTCGCCGGGACAGGCCAGGACGCAGGCGGCCTCGGACGCACCGTGCGGGGGCTCAAGGTCCCCGCGAGCGAGGTCGCCGACTACGTCGAGCGGGTCGTGCGCCGCTACGGAGACGAGCGCCAGGACGGCGAGACCTTCGCCCAGTGGGCGCACCGCGCGGACGAGGAGGCGCTCCAGTGAGCACGCAGACCGACCCGCTGGCCGCCCTGCGCGCCGCAGCCCGGGAGCGGACCCGCGCCCGCGACGCCGCGAAGGCGGCCGACGCCGAGCGCCGCGCCGCGCAGGCTCGGCCGAAGCGCTCGGCAGCCGCGCTCAGGGAGATCGTCCGGCGCGGCCAGGCCGAGCTGCACGGGCCGGGCTGGCCGGGCGCGTCGCCCGACGCGACGCGCGAGGCCACGGCCGAGGAGGTCGTCGCCTGGGCGGCGCGCGAGTTCGGGGACTCGGTCGCCGTCGCCTGCTCGATGGCCGACGCCGTGCTGCCGCACGTCGTCGCGGCGATCAAGCCGTGGGTCGACGTCCTGTTCCTCGACACCGGCTACCACTTCGCCGAGACCTACGGGACGCGCGACGCCGTCGAGACGGGGATGGACGTGACGATCGTCGACATCACGCCCCGGCAGACCGTCGCCGAGCAGGACGCCGCGCACGGCAAGGACCTGTGGTCCCGCGACCCGGGCCTGTGCTGCCAGCTCCGCAAGGTCGAGCCGCTGCACGACCGGCTCGCCGGGTACGAGGTGTGGGTCACGGGCGTGCGCCGCGAGGAGGCACCGACGCGGTCTGCCACCCCCCTCGTGGCCTGGGACGAGAAGAACGGGCTGGTCAAGATCAACCCCCTGGCGGCCTGGACGTTCGACGAGCTGCTCGCCTACGCCACGAAGCACGGCGTCATCCTCAACCCGCTCCTGAACGACGGCTACCCGTCGATCGGCTGCGCGCCCTGCACGCGGCGCGTCGCCCCCGGAGAAGACCCTCGCGCAGGCCGCTGGGCCGGCCTCGACAAGACGGAATGCGGACTGCACGTATGACACTCACCGACACCCTCGACGACACCGTCGCCGCCGCGCCCGACGCTGCTGCTCCCGACGGCGCCACGACCGGCGACAAGCACCGTCTCACCCAGCTCGAGGCGCTCGAGTCCGAGGCGATCCACATCATCCGCGAGGTCGTCGCTGAGTTCGAGCGTCCCGTGATGCTCTTCTCAGGCGGCAAGGACTCCGTCGTGATGCTGCACCTCGCGGCCAAGGCGTTCTGGCCGGCCCCCGTGCCGTTCCCCGTCCTGCACGTGGACACCGGGCACAACTTCCCCGAGGTGCTCGCGTTCCGCGACGCGACCGTCGAGCGGCTGCGCCTGCGGCTCGAGGTCGCGAGCGTCCAGGACTACCTCGACGACGGCCGGCTGCGCGAGCGCGCCGACGGCACCCGCAACCCGCTGCAGACCCAGCCGCTGCTCGACGCGATCACGGGGCACCGGTTCGACGCCGTGTTCGGCGGCGGACGGCGCGACGAGGAGAAGGCCCGCGCCAAGGAGCGTGTGTTCTCCCTGCGCGACGAGTTCGGACAGTGGGACCCGCGCAACCAGCGCCCCGAGCTCTGGAACCTGTACAACGGGCGGCACCGGCCGGGCGAGCACGTCCGGGTCTTCCCGCTGTCGAACTGGACCGAGCTCGACGTCTGGCGGTACATCGCCGCAGAGGACATCGCGCTCCCCGAGCTGTACTACGCGCACGAGCGCGAGGTGTTCGACCGCGACGGCATGCTGCTCGCCGTCGGCCCGTACTCGCAGCCCCGGAACGACGCCGAGGCCGCGAGCGTGCGCACCGAGACCGTCCGCTACCGGACCGTCGGCGACATGTCGTGCACGGGCTCCGTCGAGTCCGACGCGCGCGACGTCGACGCCGTCATCGCCGAGGTAGCGGCCACCCGCATCACCGAGCGCGGGGCCACCCGCGCGGACGACCGGATCTCCGAGGCCGCCATGGAGGACCGCAAGAAGGAGGGCTACTTCTGATGAGCACCCCCACACTCCCGGCACCGGCCGCGCCGACGCTCCCCACCGGCAGCCTGCTGCGTCTCGCCACGGCCGGCTCGGTCGACGACGGGAAGTCCACGCTGGTCGGGCGCCTCCTGTTCGACTCCAAGTCCGTCCTCGCCGACCAGCTCGACGCCGTCGAGCGCGTCTCGCGGGACCGCGGCCTGGAGACCACCGACCTGGCGCTCCTCACCGACGGCCTGCGCGCCGAGCGCGAGCAGGGCATCACGATCGACGTCGCGTACCGCTACTTCGCGACGGCACGCCGCTCCTTCGTGCTCGCGGACTGCCCCGGGCACGTCCAGTACACGCGCAACACGGTCACGGGCGCGTCCACGGCCGACGCCGTCGTGCTGCTCATCGACGCCCGCAAGGGGCTGCTCGAGCAGACGCGCCGCCACCTGGCCGTCGTGAGCCTGCTGCGCGTGCCGCACGTCGTCGTGGCCGTGAACAAGATCGACCTCGTCGACTACTCGCAGGAGCGCTACCTGGAGATCGAGCGCGAGGTCGCGGCCGTTGCCGCGTCCCTCGGCGTCGCCGACATCCACACGATCCCTGTATCCGCGCTGGTCGGCGACAACGTCGTCGACCGCGGCGAGGGCACACCCTGGTACGACGGGCCGACCCTCCTCGAGCTCCTCGAGGACCTGCCGACCGGCGATGACCCGGACACCGAGGCGTTCCGCCTGCCCGTGCAGGTCGTGCTGCGCCCGCAGGGTGCGGCACCCGACGAGCGCTTCCGCGACTACCGCGGCTACGCCGGCCAGGTCGCGGCGGGCGTCGTCCGGGTCGGGGACGAGGTCGTGGTGCTGCCGTCCGGACGACGCACGCGCGTCACGGGCATCGACACGGCCGACACCCTGCACGACGCGGTCGACCCGTTCGCGGGCGTGGCCGAGGCGTACGCGCCCCAGTCGGTCACCCTGCGCCTCGCCGACGAGATCGACGTCACGCGCGGCGACCTGATCGCCTCCGCCGCGGACGCGCCCGAGCTCACCCAGGACGTCGAGGGCACCGTCGCGTGGCTGTCGGACCGGCCGCTGCGCCCGGGCGACCGCGTGCTGCTCAAGCACACGACGCGCACCGTGCAGGCGATCGTCCGCGACGTCGTCGGGCGGCTCGACCTGGACTCCGCCGAGCTCACGCCCGCGGAGCAGCTCGACCTCAACGACATCGGGCGCGTCACCCTGCGGCTCGCGTCGCCGATCGCGGCCGAGGAGTACCTCACCTCGCGCCGGACGGGCGCGTTCCTGCTGATCGACGCGCACGACGGCGGCACGCTCGCGGCCGGGATGGTCGGGGACGCGCTCGCCGCGACCCGCCACCCGGAGCAGCGCCCCGTCCAGTACGCGATCTGAGCGGAGTGACGGCACAGTGACCGACGCTGCCCCGGGCGCGCCGCTGTACCCGCTGGGACTGCGGGTACAGGGGCGCCGGGTCGTCGTCGTCGGGGCGGGACCGGTGGCCGCGCGCCGGGTCCGGGCTCTCCTCCAGGCGGGTGCCGACGTGCTCGTCGTCGCGCCCGACGCCGTCGACGAGGTCGCCGGGCACGCCGACGCCGGACACCTGGGCTGGGAACGGCGCGCGTACCGTCCCGGCGACCTGGCGGGGGCGTGGCTGGTGCACGTCGCGACCGGGGACCCGGCCGTCGACGCTGCGGTCGCAGGCGACGCCGAGGCCCAGGGCACCTGGTGCGTGACCGCCGCCGACGCAGGGCTCGCTACCGCCTGGACCCCCGCCGTCGCACGGACGACCCTCGACGACGGCGCCGAGGTTACCGTCGCCGTCAACGCCGGCGGGGACCCGGGCCGGGCACGGGCGGTCCGCGACGCCGTCGCGGTCGCGCTCGACACCGGCGAGCTGCCGCTGCGGGCCACCCGCCCGGGCACTCCCGGGACGGGCTCCGTCGCGCTCGTCGGCGGCGGCCCAGGCGACGACGGACTCCTCACCACCCGCGGACGGCACCTCCTCGCCCAGGCGGACGTCGTCGTCGTCGACCGGCTCGCGCCGCGCGGCGTGCTGGCCGACCTGGTGGACGACGTCGAGGTCGTCGACGTGGGCAAGACCAGCGGGCACCACCCGGTCCCCCAGGACGAGATCAACCGCGTCCTCGTCGACCGTGCGCTCGCCGGGAATCGGGTCGTCCGGCTCAAGGGCGGCGACCCCTACGTCTTCGGGCGGGGCGGCGAGGAGGCCGAGGCGTGTCGCGCCGCGGACGTGCCCGTCGAGGTCGTGCCCGGCGTGACGAGCGCGGTCGCCGTGCCGGCGGCCGCCGGGATCCCCGTCACCCACCGCGGACTCGCCCGGGGCTTCACCGTGCTCACGGGCCACGAGTCCGTCGGCGCCGTCCCGGCCGCGCCCGACCACACCCTCGTCCTCCTGATGGGCGTGTCGCACCTCGCCGCCACGGCGGACGCCCTCGTCGCGCACGGCCGCTCACCCGACACGCCGGTCGCCGTCGTCGAGGACGGCTACGGCCCCCGATTCCGCACGACCGTCGCGACCCTCGGAACGCTCGCGCGGACCGTCGAGGAAGCCGAGGTGCGGCCGCCGGCCGTCGTCGTCGTGGGGGACGTCGTCACCTTGAGCCCCGCCTGGCGCGACCGCCGCTAGTCCTCGGGCCGGTCCGCGGGCTTCTGCTCGCGCTCCTCGTCACGCGTGAAGAACGACATCTGCCCGTTCGCCTCGAGCACCGCGATGCGGATGTCCCGCACGTGCTCCACCCCGTGCTGGCGGGCGGCGTCGAGCAGGTCGTCGAGCGACACGCGCTCGCGCTTCATCACCTCGTAGGCGGGCTCGCCGTCGGCCACGACGACGACGGGCGTGCCGTGCACGACGGTGCGCGTGCGCGGGAACCGGACCCCGATCCAGGTGAGCAGGATCGTGAGGACGGCGAATGTCCCGACGGCGAGGACGGCGGCCGTGACCGAGTAGTCCTGCTGCGTGACCCCCTGCTGCACGAGGTCGCCCATCGTCACGAACAGGACGAGCTGGAACGTGCTCAGCTCGCCGAGCGTCGAACGCCCCACCACGCGCGTGATGAACCACAGGAAGCAGAACATGACCAGGGCGCGGACGACGATCTCCATGGCTCTCCTCGGCGTTCAGGGCAGCAGCGTAGTGCGGAACGGCGTGGACGCGACCTCGCGCCCGTCGACGAGGACGGCGACCCGCCCGGACGCGCCCCGGTGGCTCGAGGGCTGGACGTACGCGTCGAACGAGACCGCGAACGTGTCGCCCTCGGGCGCCTCGAACGTCCAGGTGTCGTCGGTGCCGTCGGACGTCTCGTCGCTCGGCTCGGGGTCGAGGCCCTGGCTCTCGAAGATGTCGAAGTACGCCGAGGTCACGCGCAGCTCGACGTCCTTGCCGAAACCGCCCGGGTGGTGCACGGTGACCGTCCACGGCGCGTCCAGGCCGGCGCGCGCGATCCGGGCGTAGTGGACGCTCACGCTCCAGCCGTCCTCGCTGCGGGTGGTCGTCGACGTCCAGAGCCCGAAGAGGTTGAGCGCACCCGCCACGACGACGAGCAGGAGCCCGACCGTCCCGATCCGTCGCGCGAGGACGGGCCGGGGCCCTTCGTCGACGGCGCGCGGCGGGTCGAGCGTCGCGAGCTGCGGCGTGGGATCCGAGGTCACCCCCTGATCGTGGCCCGGCCCCCGGGCGGACGCACGCCCACGCGGTCAGCGCGTCGGGGCCGCCACGACCTCGGCGTAGACGCCGAGGTACGGCTCACCGGCGTCGTTGCGCGGACGGTACCCGGCGAGCGCCTTGAGGAGCCCGCTGCCGCGACGTCCGGTGCACGGCTCGAGGTCGACCACGGCGCACCGGGGAACGGGCGCCCCGACCCTCAGCCGGACGCCGTTCGCGACCACCTCGTGGCCCGACCAGGTCTCCTCGACGTAGGGAGTCTCCGTCTCCACGACGAACGTCGCGCGGAACCGGGACGCCTCGGCGACCAGATCGGGATGGCCGGCCCGGTCGCCCAGGTCGCGCAGCGAGGCGGTGGCCACGATCGTCACCGGAGCGCCGTAGACCACGCCCCCGCGCGGCGCCAGAGCGAGCCGCACCGGTCGGCCGAGCCACCGCGACAGCAGCCCGGCGTGGGGCCCGGCGAGCAGGGACAGCGTGACGGGCCGGCCCCAGTAGTCGCAGACGAACGCCTCGCCGGTGGGCTCAGGAACGGCGCGCACCGTCACCCCGTCCGGTGTCGTCAGCGCCAGCGACGGGCCGTCGAGGTCCGCCACGACCGCGAGCAGCGAGGGGGTCTGCACGGTCTTGAGCACGCGCCGCCGCGCGGTGTCGACGAGGCAGTAGAGCCGGTCGCCCACCGGCCCGTCGACATCGAACGACGCGTCGGGTCGGGGCAGGTGGCGGGTGCCCTTGACCGGTGTGAAGCCGACGCTCCGGACGTCGAGACCGGGCGCGTCGTCCACGGTGCTCGCCGCTCGCAAGGTCACAGGGACGAGACGGCGTCGAAGCGGTCGAGCACGACCCGAGCCAGCGCAGGGTCGGGTGCGAGCGGCGCCGACACCGCGTCGGCTCCCGCGTGCGCGAGCTGGTCGTGGAACCAGCCGGGGGCCAGGAGATAGGACGCGACGACGACGCGCGGGGCCCCGGCCGCGCGCGCGGCCGCCACCGCCTCCGCGACCGTCGGGCGTGCCATCGAGCCGTACCCCACGGTCACCGGCCCGTCCCAGGCCCTCGCGAACACCTCGACGACGGCCTCCACGTCCGCGACGGCGCGCGCGTCGCTCGAGCCTGCGGCCGCGACGACGACGGCGTCCCCGGGCTGTGCGCCCGCCTCCACCGCGCGGCGGCGCAGCAGGGCGACGAGCCGGTCGTCGGGCCCGAGCGCGTCCGCAGCGACGGTGTCGGGACGCGCGTCCGCCGCCTCGGCGATGTCGACGTAGACGTGGAAGCCCGCCGACAGCAGCAGCGGCACCACGACCACCAGGCTGCCCGCGGGAACGGTGCCGAGGACCTCCCCGACCTGGGGGTGCTGCACGTCGACGTACGTCTCGAGCACCGAGAGCCCGGGCCGGGCGCCGCGCACGTCGTCGAGGATGCTGCGGATCGCGAGCTGGCCGGCCCGGTTCGCGGTGCCGTGGGAGCAGCCCACGAGGGTGGGGGTCGTCGTCACGTGGCCCACCCTAGGGCGCGCGCGGGCCCGTCGAACAAGCGGTCCGCGCCCGCTCGCTCGGCGACGGGACCGCTTGTTCGGCGACGGTCAGGCGCGGGGCTCGCCCGACCGACCGTCGTCCGTCGTCCCGTCCTCGGGGCGCGCAGCGCCCTCGTCGGTGCGCGCGGCATCGTCCTCGGCGCGCGCGGCACCGTCCTGGGTGTGCGCCGGGCCCGCCTGCGACGGTGGCCGGGCGGCGGTGTCGTCGACCGCGGTCGGTGCCTCGGGCTCCGTGCGGTCGACGACGGGCGTGGCCTGCCGCTGTGCCGCGGCCGGCGTGACGTCCTCCGCCGGGGCCGCGTGACGTGACGACGTGCGCTCGGGCGGCTCGACAGGCGCCGCGGGTCGAGCGGGCGGCGCCGCAGGTCGAGCGGGCGCCACCGGCGCCGCGGCGGGGGCCACAGGGGCGGCCGGCCCGGTCGACGCCGCCTGGCTCGCCGGGACGACGTCGAGGACGGTCACGTCCCCCTTGGCCAGACGCCTCAGCGCGATACCGACGAGGAGGAACAGGATGCCCAGCGCGAAGACGAGGATCGCGACGCCGAACGCGACGACCGACGTGAAGAGCGACGCCCGCAGGAACGACGCGTTCATGACCGTCGTACGGCGCGGGTCGTCCTGCGGGAGCTGCGCGTACGTCTGCCCGTCCGTCGCCTTGAGCGCGTGCTTGTTGATGACCTCGGCCTGGGCGTACGCGGTCAGGGGGTCCTGGACGCGCTTGCCGCCCAGGAACTGGGCGTCGTCGGACACGGTGATGTTCTCGTCGCGCAGCTGGGACGTGACCATCCCGTACGTCGTGCCGCCGGCGAGGATCATGATGATCCCGACGATGATCGCGAAGAGCCCGATCCCGCGCACTCCGCGCACAGGCCGGACGGTGACGCTGCTGGACATTTCCGTTCCCCTCGTGTGGTGGGTCACTCACGTGCCAGTACGGGGCGGGCGTCTGACCAGCCCTGACACCAAAGTAGACCGGCCCACGAGGGGTCGCGCGGCGGCGTAGCGCGGTGCGTCGGAACGATCGGCGCGGTCAGGCCGGCGCCGGCACGGGCTCTCCGCCGGACGGCGGCCACGTCGTCGTGTCCGCGAGCACGCCCGCGACGACGGCCGGGACCGCCTCGACGACGGCCGCGTCGTTCTTGCCGAGCCGCAGCACCGCCGCGCCGAGGAGCAGGAACACCAGGCCGGAGGCCGCCACGAGGACCGCCACCCCGAAGGCGACGACGGATGTGAGGAGCGACGCGCGCAGGAACGACGCCGTCATCGCGGTGCTGCGTACCGGGTCGTCGCGGTCGAGCTGGGCGTACGTCTTGCCGCCGGTCGTGCGCAGCGCGTCCCGGTCGATGGCGGCGGCCTGCGCGTATGCGGTGACCGGGTCCTGGACCCGGGCTCCCGAGAGGACGGGCGCACTGTCGGAGACGGTGACGTTCTCGTCACGGAGCTGCAGAGTGACGGCGCCGTACGTGGCTCCACCGGCCAGGATCATCACGATCCCCACGACGACGGCGAAGACGCCGAGCCCGCGCGCGCGGCGCGCGGGTCGGACGGAAGCACTGCTGGACATGGGTGGTTCTCCTCATCGGTGAGTCGCTCACGTACCAGGGCAGGTGTCGGACCATCCCCACGAATCAACGTAGAGCGGACGTCTCGCCGCTGAACACGCGGTCTCCACGATGCGGACAGATGTAACGGAATCTCGAGCCGCTCGGCCGGGACGCCGGACGCCGGTCAGAGGATGCGCCGCGCCGCCGCCCACCGCGTCAGCTCGTGGCGCGAGGAGAGCTGAAGCTTGCGCAGCACGGCGGAGACGTGCGTCTCGACCGTCTTGACGGAGATGAACAGCTTGCTCGCCACCTCGCGGTACGTGTACCCCCGGGCGATGAGACGCATGACCTCCTGCTCACGGGCCGAGAGCCGGTCGAGCTCGTCGTCGGCGATCGCGACGTCGCCCATGCCCGTGCCGAACGCGTCGAGGACGAAGCCCGCGAGCCGGGGCGAGAAGACCGCGTCGCCGGCCGCGACGCGCTGTACGGCGCCCGACAGCTCGGGCCCCGTGATCGCCTTCGTGACGTAGCCGCGAGCGCCCGCGCGGATCACGGCGACGACGTCCTCGGCGGCGTCCGACACCGACAGCGCGAGGAACCGCGTGCCGGGTGCGAGGTCCGCGCACCGGCGGGCCACCTCCGCGCCGCCGCCCCCGAGACCGCCCGGCAGGTGCACGTCGAGAAGCACGACCGCCGGTCGCAACGCGTGTGCCGCCTCGACCGCCGCGTCGACGTCGGCGGCCTCCCCGACGACCCGGACCCGGTCGTCGAGGCTGGCGCGCACGCCGGCGCGGAACATGAGGTGGTCGTCGACGATCAGCACGTCGACGGGCTCGGCCATGGGGGTGTCGGTGCTGGTCACGCGGTCGTCTCCTCGTTCGCGTCGTGATGCTCGGGTGCACGGGGCATCTCGAGATGCACCTCGGTGCCCCAGCCTGGCCCACTCTCGACGACGGCGCGCCCGCCTCGCCGCTGGACCCGGCCCACGATCGACTCCCGCACACCGAAGCGGTCGTGCGGGACGTCGTCGAGGTCGAAGCCGTCGCCGCGGTCACGGACGAACACCTCGACCGCACGGTCGCTGACCTCGAGGTAGAGCGAGACCGGCGGCGCGCCGTGGCGGACCGCGTTGAGCAGCGCCTCGCGGGCCGCACGGAGCAGGGCGGACGTGCCGTCGTCGGGCGCGCAGTCCCCCACGACGACCACCTCGACGGGCACGCCGTGCGCGTCCTCGACCTGCCCGACGAGCTCACGGACGTCCGCGGCGAGCGATGTACCACTGACGGCACGGTCCGTGTACAACCACTCGCGCAGCTCGCGCTCCTGGGCGCGCGCCAGCCGGGCCACCTGGTCGGCGTCGTCGGCCGAGGCGCGGATCAGGGCCAGCGTCTGGAGCACGGAGTCGTGCAGGTGGGCGGCGATGTCGGCCCGCTCCGCCTCGCGAGCACGGGCGGCGCGCTCGTCCCCCAGGGCGCGGGCGAGCCGGAGCCACCACGGCGCGAGCACGAGCGCCGCTCCCGCGAGCACGGCGACAGCCGCGACCCATGCGCGCGCCATGTCAGCCGTCGACGACGTCCGCCCCACCAGCAGCAGCACCCCGACGAGCACGAGCAGGAGCCCGCCGCCGAGGCGGAGGACCGAGCCGGGCGTGCGGCCGCCGGCCTGCGAGAGCATGCGGCCACGCTGAGCCGCGTCGAGCTGGCTCCACGCGAGCGCGAGGCCCGCGAGGAGCACGAGGACCGGGAGCGCCCAGCCGGCGTCGAGGTGCCAGCCGAGCCGCTCGCCCACCAGGACGCCGGCCGCCGCCAGGAGGATCGCCCCGGCGAGCACGTCGCGGACCGGGAAGGTGCGCCGCTCGCTCCGCAGGCGCCGCGCGAGGCGTTGCAGCTCGGCGGGTCGCGACTGCTCGGCCGCGACGTGCGGGTCCCCGACCGGGATGGTGATCCACCAGAACACGTAGAGCACGATCCCGACGCCCGACAGGCCCGCGAGGATCATCGCGAGCCGCACCGTGCGCACGGGGATGCCGACGTGCGCCGCGACCCCCGCGCAGACCCCGCCGACGCGCCGTCCGGACTCCGGGCGCAGCAGCGGGGGGCGCGTCCCGTCGGCCGGGGCGGCACGGGCGCCCGACGGGGCCGCCGGCGACGGCGCAGGCGGCGGTCCGGTCGGAGAGGTCATGTCCCGATCGTGGCACGGGAGGCGGTGCGCGCGGGGGTCCGGGGATGGCCCCGGGCCCGAAATCAGGGGTCGGCCCCGCTCCCCCGCCCCCCGGTCAGGGTCGGATCAGGGCTCCACCGCATGGTCCGTCGCACCCTCGCCCGACGACGATGGAGCCATGGACACGACGACTGGCACCCCGACGGGCGGAGAGCCCGGGGGCGCGACGCCGGGGCAGGTTCCCCCGCCGGGCGGCACGCCGCCCGCGGGCGGACCACGGAACAGCACCGAATCGTTCTTCGAGTGGATCGACCGCCTCGGGCTGCGGCGCACCGACGAGCGCTGGCTCTCCGGCACGGCCGGCGGAGTCGCCCGGCGGCTGGGCGTCGATCCCCTGATCGTGCGCGGCCTGTGGTTCGTCCTCTGCCTCGTCGGTGGCGTCGGCCTGATCCTCTACGCGATCGGCTGGGCGCTCCTGCCCGACGACCGCGACGACCGCAGCCTCCTGCGCGACGCGGTCCAAGGGCAGTTCCGCGGTGAGATGGTCGGCCCGATCGTCGCGTTCATCCTCGGGGTGAACTGGCGCCTCGGCGCGTGGAGCTGGTGGCACGGTGACGACTGGGTCGCCGGCATCTTCTGGCTGTGCCTGTTCGCGGGCGTCGCGGTCGTCGTGGCCGCGGTCGTCGGGTCGCGCAGCAAGAATGGCACCCCGGGCGCACCGCCGCAGCAGCCCCAGGGGCGGTCGTACCCGGGCAGCCCCTACGTGCCGGTGCCGTCGGGCGACGTCCACGCGGCCGCGACGTCCAGCACGCCGACCACGGCCTTCACGGCGCCGGCCACGGGTCCGTACCCCACGACGCCCGTGCCTCCGGACCCGTCGCCGGTCGCCACCAAGCACCACGGCGACGCGAAGCAGCGCGACTCCCGTGACAGTGGGCGGTCGGGTGCGGTCGCGAGCGCCGTCGTCGGGCTGTGCCTGGTCGCGGGCGCGGTGGTGTTCGGCCTGGACCGCGGAGGCCACGTCGACTCCCCCTGGCTCGTGTGGGGCGGGGTGTCACTCGTCCTCCTGGGCCTCGGCACGGTGGTCGCCGGCCTCCGGGGACGTGGCGCGGGCGGCCTGACCACGCTCGCGATCCTGCTGGGCGTCGTCGCGCTGCCGGTGGCGTCGCTGGACCACACCGGCGCGTTCGACGGCGACGTCCGGGCGATCGCACCGGACACCACGGTGGTCGCGACCGACGTCGCCACCGCAGAGGACGGGTACACGTACTCCGTCGGGAACCTCACGCTCGACCTCGCTTCGCTGCCACTGCCGTCGGCCGGCGCGGAGCCGGTCACGGTCCCCGTGCACGTGGGCGCCGGCGACACGGTGATCCAGGTGCCACGGGGCGCAGAGGTCCGCGCCACGGTGCGTCTGTGGGCGGGTGACGTGTCCTGGCAGGTCGGGGACGACGACCAGCACCGGTCGAGCCACAACATCCGCACGGGCTCCGACACGTTCGAGACGCCGGCGGTCGCCGGGGGCGGCACACCCCAGCTCGTCCTGGACGTCACCGGCGCCGCGGGCACCATCACCATCGAGGAGAAGTGATGAGCATCAACGAGTCCGGCAACGAGCCGGAGCGCGACGACGACGACACCCAGCGCCTCGACCTCGTCGTTCCGCCGGGCGTGACCGCCGCCCCCGACGACCTCCCGACGCCGGACGCCCAGGACGGCGCGACGCGTGTCCTGCCGACCGCGGCGGAACCGCAGGGTGTCGACGCGCTGTGGGGTCTGGGCGCACCGGAGGGGGCGCCGTCGGGCACCGCATCGGAGCCGGCGTTCGTGGCGCCCCCCGTGGCCCCGTCGGTCGCGACGCCTGAGACGAGCGCGCCCGAGCCGGCGCGCGGCCGGCGCCGCCCGGTCCGCGTCGGGACCGTCGTGTGGGGTCTCGTGGTCGCCGCGTGCGGGGTCCTCGTCCTCGCCGCGGCCGGGGGCGCGCACATCGACGGAGGCACGGTCGCGATCGCCATCCTCGGCGGCGCAGGCGTCGCGCTCGTCCTGGGCTCGATCATCACGGGCGTCCGGCGCCGCGACCGCACCTGACCCCCGTGCGGCCAGGATCGGTTTGACCCGGCGAGCGGCGACGGCCTACCGTGGCGTCGCTCGCTCGTGTGACCTGCGGCACATGCCGTACGTTCTGCGGGCGTGCAGTCCGAGACAACGACGTCCCGGACTTCCACGAGCATGGGAGCGCTTCCACTACGACGAGCCGACGAGAACGGCTCCTCGCCCGCCGACCACGGGACCCGCGTCCGTCAGCTGACAGGGACGGGCGCAAAGCCCGTGTTCGGCACGGGGTCAGGGGCCGACCCGCTCACTCCCACTCGATGGTCGCCGGCGGCTTGCTGGTGACGTCGAGGGTGACGCGGTTGACGTCGGCGACCTCGTTGGTGATGCGGGTCGAGATGGTGGAGAGCACGTCGTAGGGCAGGCGCGTCCAGTCGGCGGTCATGGCGTCCTCGGACGACACGGGCCGAAGGACGACGGGGTGCCCGTAGGTGCGGCCGTCGCCCTGGACGCCGACGGAGCGGACGTCGGCGAGGAGCACGACGGGGCACTGCCAGATCTCACGGTCGAGGCCGGCCTTAGTGAGCTCTTCGCGGGCGATGGCGTCGGCGGCGCGCAGGGTGTCGAGACGCTCGGCGGTGACCTCGCCGATGATCCGGATCCCGAGGCCGGGGCCGGGGAACGGCTGACGCCAGACGATGACCTCGGGGACGCCGAGCTCGAGCCCGACGGCACGGACCTCGTCCTTGAAGAGGGTGCGGAGGGGCTCGACGAGCTCGAACTGGAGGTCGTCGGGCAGTCCGCCGACGTTGTGGTGGGACTTGATGTTGGCCGCGCCCTCGCCGCCGCCGGACTCGACGACGTCGGGGTAGAGGGTGCCCTGGACGAGGAACTTCACCTCGCCGCCGTCGTCGCCCGCCGCCTCGACGATCTCGCGCGCGGCGTCCTCGAACGCGCGGATGAACTCGCGGCCGATGATCTTGCGCTTCGTCTCGGGGTCGGTGTGCCCGGCGAGCGCGGTGAGGAAGCGCTCCTTCTCGTCGCGGATCACGAGGTTGACGCCGGTCGCGTCGACGAAGTCGCGCTCGACCTGCTCGACCTCGCCCTCGCGCAGGAGCCCGTGGTCGACGAACACGCAGGTGAGCTGGTCGCCGACGGCCTTCTGGACGAGCGCCGCGGCGACGGACGAGTCGACGCCGCCGGACAGCCCGCAGATGACCCGGGCGTCCCCGACCTGGGACCGGATCGCCGCGACCTGGTCCGCGACCACGTTGCTCGCCGTCCAGTCGGGGCTGAGGCCGGCGCCGTCGTACAGGAAGTGCTCGAGGACGGTCTGGCCGTGCGCGGAGTGCTTGACCTCGGGGTGCCACTGGACGCCGAACAGGCGGCGGCCCTTGTCCTCGAAGGCGGCGACGGGCGATCCGGACGACGTGGCGAGCACCTCGAAGCCCTCGGGCGCGCGGTGCACGGCGTCGCCGTGGCTCATCCAGGTGGTCTGGTGGTCCGGGGTCCCGGAGAGCAGGACGCCGGCCTCGCAGACCTCGACCTCGGTGCCGCCGTACTCACGCCGGCCGGTCTGGGCGACCTCGCCGCCGAGCGCCTGGGCCATCGCCTGGAACCCGTAGCAGATGCCCATGACGGGGACGCCGGCCTCGAACAGGGCCGGGTCGACGAACGGGGCTCCCTGCGCGTACACGGAGGACGGTCCGCCGGAGAGGATGATCGCGGCCGGGTCCTTGGCGAGCATCTGCTCGACGGACCACGTGTGCGGGACGATCTCGGAGTAGACCTTGGCCTCGCGCACGCGGCGCGCGATGAGCTGCGCGTACTGGGCGCCGAAGTCGACGACGAGGACGGGGCGCGGCGTCGCGGGCCCGGCGGCCTCGGCGGTGGGGGTGGCGAGCGGGGCGGCAGAGGCTTCGGTCACCCCCCAAGTCTACGGGGACCGGCCGTCGGCCTGACCGGGCGTCCGCCGCGCCGCGGCGTCATCCCAGGGCAGCCCGCAGGGTGCGTGCGGCGGCCTCCGGGTCGTCGGCGCCGGTGATCGCGCGGACGACGACGACCCGCGTCGCCCCGGCGTCCACGACCTCGGCGACCGTGTCCGCGTCGACGCCTCCGATCGCGAACCAGGGCGTGGTGGGCCGCGACGCCGCGACCCGGCGGACGAGCTCGAGGCCGACTCCCGGCCGTCCGGGCTTGGTCGGCGTCGCCCAGACAGGCCCGACGCAGAAGTAGTCCACGTCGGGGTCGACGTCCGCGGCGGCGGCCTGGGCGTCGTCGTGCGTGGAGCGACCCAGCACGACACCCGGCCCGACGAGCGAGCGGGCGGCTGCGACGGGCAGGTCGTCCTGCCCGGTGTGCAGCACCGGGGCGCCGGTGAGCTGCGCGACGTCGGCCCGGTCGTTGACGGCCCACAGGGCGCCGTGCCGCGCGGCGACGTCGGCGACGAGCCCGCACAGCTCGAGCTCCTCACGCGTGTCGATCGACCGGTCGCGGAGCTGGACGACGTCCACTCCCCCGCGCAGCGCGGCGTCGAGGAACCCTTCGAGCTCACGGAGGTCCCGGCCGCCGGGCCGCGCGTCGGTGCACAGGTAGAGGCGGGCGTCGGCGACCGTCCGACGTGCGGGTGAGGAGGAGTCGGCCATGCGGCGCGAGTGTAGTGTGACGCGTGCACGGGAGCCCCTCCCGCCCGGTCGTCGGAACGTCGACGCCGTCCGGGGCCGGGGCTGAGAGGACGCCGGCGGAGGCGTCGACCGTCGAACCTGATCTGGGTCATGCCAGCGAAGGGAGCCTCCACCCGTGACCTCTGCGACCGCCCCGTCGACCGTTACGCCGGCGTCGGGCGTCCTCGTCCCGCGCTCGCACATCCCCGACGTCCTCGTGGTCGGAGGCGGGATCGTGGGCCTCGCGTGCGCCTGGTACGCCACCCGCGCGGGCGCTCGCGTCACTGTCCTCGACCCGTCCCCAGGCGACGGCGCCACCCACGCGGCCGCGGGCATGCTCGCTCCCGTGGGCGAGGCCGAGCCCGACGACGCCGCCGCGACCGCGCTGCACCTCGCCGGGGCGGCGCTCTGGCCGGGTTTCGCGGCGGAGCTGCGGGCGTCGTCCGGCCGGGACCCCGGCTTCGAGGCCACCGGTGCGCTGCTGCTCGCGTACGACGCCGGGGACCGCGCCGACCTGCTCCGTCGCCTCGACCAGCACGCCGCCACCGGGCTGCGCTCCGTCGCGCTCACGGTCGCCGACGCGCGGCGCGAGGAGCCCGGACTCGGGCCCGTCGCCGGCGCGGCGCTCGCGCCCGACGACCATCGCGCCGACCCCCGCGCCACGCATCGCGCGCTCCTCGAGGCCGCGCGCGCAGCGCACGTCCGGCGGGTTCCCACGTCCGCGGCGCGGCTCGTGCGCGAGGGCGCGCGCGTCGTCGGGGCCGTCGACGACGCCGGGCACGTGCACCTCGCGGGCCTCACCGTCCTCGCCGCCGGCACCCCGTCGCGGACCCTCGCCGCGGACGCGGGCGCGCCCGCCGTCCCGGTGCGCGACGTCGTGGGGCAGACGCTCCGCCTCGCCGCCGGGCCCGACCTCCCGCTCGCCCGGACGATCCGCGGCCAGGTGCAGGGCCGGGCCGTGTACGTGGTGCCGCGCGCGCCGCGGCCGGACGGGACGCGCGAGATCGTCGTCGGGGCGACGAGCGAGGAGACCGCCGACGCGCGGCGCCCCCGCACGGGCGGAACCTTCGCCCTCCTGCGCGACGCCCGCGCCCTCGTCCCCGGCCTCGACGAGACCACGCTCGCTGAGGTCACGCAGCGGGCCCGGCCGACCACGCCGGACGGGCGCCCGCTCGTCGGGCCGTCCGGGCTGCCCGGGCTGTGGCTCGCGACCGGTCACGGGCGCAACGGCGTCCTGCTCGCGCCGTTCACCGGCGTCGCGCTCGTGCAGGCCCTCGGTGCCGCCACGCCCGGCCTGCCGGGCGACTCCCTCGACCGGGCGCTCGCCGCCACCGACCCGGCCCGCCTCACCGCCCCCGACCACCGGAGGACCGCATGACCGCCCTGGACACGTTCGTCAACGGCGCCCCGCGCCGACTGGAGACGCCGCTGCCCGTCGACGCGCTCGTCGCCGACCTGGTCCCCGCCTTCGCGGCCGACCGCACGGCGCGCGGGATCGCCGTCGCCGTCAACGACGCCGTCGTGCCACGCAGCGCCTGGGCGAGCACCGCCGTCCTCCCGGGCGACCGGGTGGAGATCGTCGGGGCGGTGCAGGGTGGCTGAGCTGACGATCGCCGAGGTTCCGCTGCGCTCGCGCCTCGTGATGGGGACGGGTGGCGCGTCGAGCCTCCTCGCGCTCGAGGACGCGCTCGTCGCGTCCGGCACCGAGCTCACGACGGTCGCGCTGCGGCGCTTCTCCCCCGGCGTCGCGACCGGCGACCACGGGGTCTGGGCGCTGCTCGAGCGAGTCGGGATCCGCGCGCTGCCCAACACGGCCGGCTGCTTCACCGCGCGCGACGCCGTCCTGACCGCCCGCCTGGGACGCGAGGCCTGCGGCACGGACTGGGTCAAGCTCGAGGTGATCGCCGACGACGTCACGCTCCTGCCCGACCCGCTCGGCCTCGTCGAGGCCGCTGAGACGCTGGTGCGCGACGGCTTCGTCGTGCTGCCCTACACCAACGACGACCCGATCCTGGCGCGGCGTCTCGAAGACGTCGGCTGCGCGGCCGTCATGCCGCTCGGCTCCCCCATCGGGTCCGGGCTCGGGGTCGCGAACCCGCGCAACATCGAGGCGATCGCGGCCCGCGCGGGCGTTCCCGTGATCCTCGACGCGGGCGTCGGGACGGCTTCGGACGCGGCGCTCGCGATGGAGCTCGGCTGCGACGGGGTGCTGCTCGCGACGGCCGTCACGCGCGCGACGGACCCGGTGCGCATGGCACGGGCCATGCGATTCGCCGTGCAGGCCGGGTACGACGCCGCCCGTGCGGGCCGGGTTCCGCGCCGGGAGCAGGCGCTCGCGTCGTCGCCCGTGGACGGCGTCGCGCGCGCCGGGAACCTCGACCTCGCGCTGTAGCTCCCGAGACGGCACAACCGCGCCGGGACCGCTACGGTGACCCGATGCCGACCTCCACGACGACCTCCCCCGCCCGCGCGGCCCGGGGCGCCGCCTCCTCCGTCCGCGACAGCGCCGCCCTGCGTGCCGGTGCCCGGATCGGCTTCGCCGCGGCGGGGCTCGTGCACATCCTGCTCGGCGTCGTCGCCCTGCGGGTCGCCTTCGGCGGCAGCGGCTCCGCGGACCCCGCGGGTGCGCTCGCGACCCTCCAGGACGAACCCGGAGGACCGCTGCTCCTGTGGGTCGTGCTCGTCGCCCTGGTGCTCCTCGGGCTGTTCCTGCTCCTCGAGGGCGCGCTCCTGCGCGGGACGGACCGCGACGCGTGGGCCAAGCGCGGGAAGAAGCTCGCCACGGGGATCGCCTACCTCGCCGTCGCGGCGACGGCGTTCGGGGTGGTGCACAGCCACCGGTCGAGCAGCAAGGGCACGACCCGGACCTGGAGCGCGCGGCTGCTCGACGCGCCTGGTGGTCGCGTCCTGCTGTTCGTCGTCGCGCTCGTCGTGCTGGGGGTCGCGACCTACTTCGTGGTCAAGGGCGTGAAGGCGAAGTTCCGCGACGACATCCGCGTCCCGGCCGGGTCGCTGGGCAGCGTCGTCATGGTGCTCGGGCGCACCGGGTACGTGGCCAAGGGCGTGGCGCTGGGCGTCGTCGCGGTGCTCACCGGGGCGGCCGCGCTCACGGCCGACGCGTCGAAGTCCGGCGGTCTGGACTCGGCGCTGAAGTCGCTGGTCGCGCTGCCGGCGGGCGTCGTCCTGCTGGCGGTCGTGGCGGTCGGCCTGATCGCGTACGGCGTCTACTTCTTCGCGCGCGCGAAGTACGCGCGGCTCTGAGCGGCTACGGCGCGACGGCTGCGTCGCGCGCACGCCAGGCGAGCATCCCGCCGTCGACGACGCGTGCGTCGACGCCCGACGCGCGGGCTGCCTCGGTGACACGCTCCGCGCGCGGCCCCGCCTTGCAGAGCACCGCCACGACGGCGTCCCGCGGGAGGTCCGCGAGCGCCGCGTCCGCGTCGCCGGCGAGCACGCGGCCGAACGGCAGGCGCCGGACGTCGGCGTCGGCCCCCGGCTCGAAGGGCTCGGTCGCGAGCTCCCAGTCCTCGCGGACGTCGAGCACGACGACGTCGCCGCGGCCGAGCCGGTCGGCGAGCTCGTCGGCGTCCATGCGGTCGGGCGCGGTGGCCGGGGCCGGCACGGCGCACGCGACGGGCTCGGGCTGGGCGAGCGCGGAGACGGGCTCGCGGGCCGGGTCGGCGCGGACGGTGAGGTAGCGCCACTCGCCGTCGAGCGCGTCGTAGACCGCGAGCCGCCCGAGCAGGGTCCGTCCGACGCCGGTCACGAGCTTGACCACCTCGGTCGCCATCGCGGTTCCGACGGTGCCGCAGACGACGCCGAACACCCCGGCGGTCGCACAGTCGGGCACGGTCCCGGGCGGCGGAGGCTCGGGGAAGACGTCCCGGTAGGTCACGCCGGGGTCGTCGCCGAGGTCGCGCGCGCTGAACACGGCGACCTGCCCCGAGTACTGGTGGATCGCGCCCCAGACGACGGGCACGCCGACGAGCTCGGCGGCGTCGGACACGAGGTAGCGGGCCTCGAACGAGTCGGTCCCGTCGACGACGACGTCGTACCGGGCGAGCAGGTCGAGGGCGTTCGCCGCGTCGAGCCGGACGTCGTGCATCTCGACGTGGACGTGCGGGTTGACGCGGGCGACGGCGTCGCGGGCGGACCCGACCTTGGGGCGTCCCACCTGCGCGTCGCCGTGGATCACCTGGCGGTGCAGGTTCGAGGTGTCGACGACGTCGTCGTCGACGATGCCGATCGTCCCGACGCCGGCCGCGGCCAGGTAGAGCAGGACGGGGCTGCCGAGGCCCCCCGCGCCCACGACGAGCACGCGCGCGTCGCGCAGCCGCTCCTGCCCTTCGACGCCGATGCCCGGCAGCGCGAGCTGCCGGGCATAGCGTGCGACCTCCGCGGTCGTCAGGTGGTTCTCCGGTGTCATGCGCCCCGTCCGTGCTGGGTCAGATGCGCGCCCGGCGCCGTCCGCCGCGACCCGCGTAGAGCGAGACGAACAGCGTCGCGAGGGCGACCTGGATGATGAGCTGGATCCAGTCGATGCCCTCAGTGTGCCGCACGTGCAGCCAGCCGGCGATCAGCGTGCCGAGGAACGCCGCGACCATGCCGATCAGGATGGTCGCGAGGATGGAGACGTTCTGCCGCCCGCGGGCGAACAGCCTGCCCAGGGCCCCGATGATGAGGCCGACGACGATTGCGTAGATGATCCCGCTGAGGGTGATCGTGACCACGTTGCACTCCCGATGTACGGATTGTCCCCCTAGGACGTCGCCCATCATGGGGGCGGTCGGGAGCGTTCGCTCGTCGAGCGAGGCGTCAGACCCCGTACTGGTCCGCGAGCGCCTGCAGCTTGGCCTCGGCGTCGCGGTGCACGTTCTTCTCGACCACGAAGCTCATGACCGGGATCACGCCCGCGAGGACCTGCGTCACGAGGCGCCCGAACTTCCAGCGCATCTTGGACCACAGGTCGACGACGGTCACCAGGTAGACCACGTAGATCCAGCCGTGCGCGAAGGGGATCCAGCGGATGGCGTCCTCCCAGGACACCTTCACGACGTAGTTGAGGATCAGCTCGACGCAGAGCAGCAGGAGCATGACACCGGTCACGATGGCCATCACGCGGTACCGCGCGAGCGCGCCTCGCGCCTTGCGGATCGCGGTGCGGGCGGCGTCGGCCGACGGGTCGGTGGCGTTCTTGCCGACGGGGGTCGCGGGGGTGGTCATGCGGTTGCCTGCCTCGGGCTTCGCGTCACGCACGAGGGTGCGCGGCTGGACGTGCGCTGTGGGAAAAACCATGGGGTCGCGTGGGCGGCCCGACCTAATGTTACGAGGTGCGAACCCTCCCCCTTCCCGACCCGGGCACACCCCCGCTCGGATCGCCCGCCCGCGCCCTGTGGTGGCAGGCGTGGCGTCAGCGCGGCATCCTGCTCGGCTCGCTCGTCGCGGGTGCCGTGACCATGGTGTCCCAGGCCCTGACGCCACTGTTCATCGGCCACGGCATCGACGACGGGCTGACCCACGGGTTCGGCGTCGACCTGCTGCGGTGGTGCCTGATCATGGCGGTCAACGGTGCCGTCATCGTGGTCAGCGGCCTCTTCAGCCACCGCTTCGACGTCCAGAACTGGCTGCGCGCCTCGTTCTCGTTCTCGCAGCTCGTCGGCTACAAGGCGTCGCGCACCGGGCACCGCATCACCCAGAAGCTCCCGACCGGCGAGGTCGTGTCCGCCGTCGCCAACGACGCGCTGCGCATCGGCGACGTGTTCGCCATGGCCGGGCGGTTCGTCGGAGGCGTGCTCGCCTACGTGACCGTCGCCGTCGTCATGTGCACGCAGTCGCTCAGGCTGGGGCTCGTCGTCGTGGTCGGGCTGCCGGTCGTGGCGGGGATCATGGCGCTCCTCGTCAAGCCGCTGCAGTCGCGCCAGACGGCGCAGCGCGAGGCGCAGGGCCACCTCACCGCGCTCGGCGCGGACACCGTCTCCGGCCTGCGCATCCTGCGCGGGATCGGGGGCGAGGAGGTGTTCTCGGGCCGCTATGCCGAGCAGTCGCAGAAGGTGCGCCGCGAGGGCGTGCGCGTCGCGACCGTCCAGTCCGTGTTCGACGGCCTCCAGGTGCTCCTGCCCGGGCTGCTGGTGGCGCTCGTGCTGTGGCTCGGCGCGCACGCTGCCGTCGCCGGCGAGATCACTCCCGGCGAGCTGGTGACCTTCTACGCCTACGCC
Source organism: Luteimicrobium xylanilyticum (assembly GCF_009429125.1). Taxonomy (GTDB): domain Bacteria; phylum Actinomycetota; class Actinomycetes; order Actinomycetales; family Cellulomonadaceae; genus Luteimicrobium; species Luteimicrobium xylanilyticum. Next base: position 1,025,959 of record NZ_CP045529.1, on the reverse strand, counting down.
GCGTTCCTCTCGTGGCCGCTCCAGCTCGCCACCCAGATGCTGCAGATGACCACGCGCGGCCTGATCGCCGCGGGCAAGGTCCAGGCCGTGCTCGGCACCCGTTCCGCGGCCGAGGCCGCCGACGGCGTGGCGCCCGTCGAGGAGCCCGTCGCCGGTGCGGAGCTCGTCGACGAGGCCAGCGGGCTGCGCCTCGAGCCGGGGCGCGTCGTCGGGCTCGTCAGCGCCGACCCGGACGAGGCGGCGCGCGTCGCCACGCGTCTCGGCCGGTTCGACGACGACGACGAGGCCGACACCCCGGTCCGGCTCGGCGGCGTCCGGCTCACCGAGCTCGACAAGGACGCGCTGCGGCACCGGATCGTCGTGTCCGAGGCGACCACGCACCTGTTCTCGGGGATCCTCGGCGAGGAGCTCGACGCGCGCGGCCGCGCCACCGAGGAGGACCTCCTGGGCGCCGTGCTCGTCGCCGACGCGCAGGACGTCCTCGACTCGGTACCCGGCGGCCTGACCGGCGAGCTGCCCGAGAAGGGCCGGTCGCTGTCCGGCGGCCAGCGCCAGCGCGTCGCGCTCGCGCGCGCCCTGCTCACCGACCCCGAGATCCTCGTGCTCGTGGAGCCGACGAGCGCCGTCGACGCGCACACCGAGGCCCGGATCGCCGAGCGCGTCGCCGGGGTCCGCCGCGGCCGCACCACCCTCGTCGTGACGGCGAGCCCCCTCGTCCTCGACCACGTCGACGAGGTCGTGCTCCTCGAGGACGGCCTCGTCACCACGCACGGCACCCACGCCGACCTGCTCGGACGCACCGACGCCGCCGCCGTCCGCTACCGCGCCGTCGTCGGCCGCGGGATGGGCGACGACGACCAGGAGCCGGGCGAGCCCGCCCGCCTGCAGACCACCGGAGGAACCCGATGACCGCCACCGTCCTGCCCATCGCGGACGGCGCCGACACCCGCCGCGCGACCGTCGCGCTGCTCCGGGACCACCGCGGCGCGCTCACCCGCGTCGTCGTGCTGCACACCGTCGCCGCGGTCGCCGGGCTCGTCGGACCGTGGCTGCTCGGGCGCATCGTGAACGACGTCACGGGCGGCACCACGGACACCGCGGTCGACCGCATGGTCGCCGTGCTCCTCGGCGCGGTGCTGCTCCAGGCCGTCGTCACCCGCTTCGCCCAGCAGGCCTCGATGGTGCTCGGCGAGCAGGTCTTCGCCGAGCTCCGCGAGGAGTTCATGGACACGGTGACCCGGCTGCCGCTGTCGACCGTCGAGCGTGCGGGGACCGGGGACCTCGTCGCCCGGACGACCAACGACGTGAACCGCCTGCAGCACGCGGTCCGCTTCGGGGTGCCGCGCATCATGGTGTGCGTCGTGACGATCGTCCTCACGCTCGTCGCGTCGTTCCTCGTCGCGCCGCTCGTGTCCGTCGGGCTCCTCGTCGGGGTACCGGCGATCGTCGTCGCCACCCGCTGGTACCTGAGGCGCGCGACGCCCGGATACCTGCGTGAGTCCGCCGCCTACGCGACCGTCAACGGGACCATCACCGAGGCCGTCGAGGGGGCGCGCACCACCGACGCGCTCCACCTGGGTGCCCGCATGCGACGCCGCGTCGACCGCAACCTCCGCGAGGCCTTCGAGGCCGAGCGGTACACGCTGCGGCTGCGCAGCGTGCTCATCCCGTCCGTCGATGCCGGGTTCTCGTTCGCTCCCGTGGCCGTCCTGCTGTGGGGCGGCTGGCTGCTCTCGCAGGGCCACACGTCCGTCGGTGCGGTCACGAGCGTCATGGCGTTCGGCATGCAGCTCGGCGGGCCCGTGTTCGACCTCATCTTCTGGCTCGACGAGCTGCAGGTCGCCGGCGTCTCCCTGTCCCGCGTGATCGGCGTCCGGCTCGTCGACCAGGACCGCGAGGCCGGCACCGCCGTCCCCGCCGACGAGCACGTCGTCGGGAGCAAGGTCCGGTACGCGTACCGCGAGGGCCACGACGTGCTGCACGACGTCGACCTCGACCTGCGCGTCGGCGAGCGCCTCGCGATCGTCGGGCCGTCGGGCGCCGGCAAGTCGACGCTCGGCCGCATGCTCGCGGGGATCCACCCGCCCACGGGCGGGTCGGTGACCGTCGGCGGCGTGCCGCTCGTCGAGCTGCCGCTCGAGGACCTGCGTCGGCACGTCGCGCTCGTCACCCAGGAGCACCACGTGTTCGTCGGGACGGTCGCCGACAACCTGCGGCTCGCGGACACGGACGCCACCGACGAGCAGCTCCTCGACGCCCTCGAGGCGGTCGACGCCCGCTCCTGGGCCGAGGCGCTGCCCGACGGGCTCGCGACCGAGGTCGGCTCCGGCGGGCACACGCTCACTGCGGCGCAGGCGCAGCAGATCGCGCTCGCCCGGCTCGTCCTGCTCGACCCGCACACGCTCGTGCTCGACGAGGCGACGTCCCTGCTCGACCCCCGCGCTGCCCGGCACCTCGAGCGCTCGCTCAACGGCGTGCTCGAGGGCCGGACCGTGGTCGCGATCGCGCACCGGCTCCATACCGCGCACGACGCCGACCGCGTGGCCGTCGTCGACGGCGGCCGGATCACCGAGATCGGGCCGCACGACGAGCTCGTCGCGGCGGGCGGGGACTACGCGAGGCTGTGGCACTCCTGGCAGCACGAATAGCGGCCTGCACGGCATCGAGAAGCTCGTCAACATCTTGAAGGTGGTGTCAGGATCATGACACCACCTTCAAGATCTGTGAGGGCGGACTGGGCACATCCCGAGCGAGCGTGGGGCAACACCCTCGAGCCTCCGGTGCTGCGCGCCCTGTGGCGGGCGGGCTCCGTTCTCACCGGGCAGGAGACCCACCGCGTGACGGGCTCCGGGACCTACGGCGGTGTGCGGTACGCGCTCGAACGCCTGCAGCGTCACGGGCTCGTCACCGGTCGGACAGTCGGCGGCTCGCGGCTCTTCTCGCTCAACCGGGAGCATCTCCTCCACCCCCCTCGCAGCCGCGTTCGAGAGACTCGATCCGCAGGGCGAGCTCCGCGAGCGCGTCGAACGTCTGGCCGAGCGCCACTACCCGGGGGGGGTGACCTCAGTGTCGCGGTCTTCGGATCGGTCGCGCGTGGTGATGCCGGGCTTGATTCCGATCTCGACCTGCTGGTGGTCGTACCCCAGGACGACGACCGCGCGGCGAGGTTCGTCGACGCGCTCGAGACATCGGCTCGGGCCTGGACCGGCGGGCCTGTCCGGGTGCTCCTCCACACGTCGGCGTCGCTCGGCGCTGCAGCTCAGGCCGACGACCCGCTCATCGAGGCGCCGCGACGCGACGCCCGCGTGCTGGTGGGTCCGCCGCTCGAGGGCTTGCCGGTTCGCCCGTGACCCCTCGAGGCGCCGGCCGGACACGCCCGATGACCCGCGCGGACGTGCTCGTACGGGCGGCCAGCGTGCGCAAGTACCTCGAAGTCGCAGCACTCGTCGCTGATGCCGAGGACCCCGCCGAACGACATGTCGCCGCCAGTCTCGCAGCTCTGGGGCGATCGCGGCCGCGGACGCCATCGGAGGGGCGAGGCTCGGCTTCTGCGCGCAAGGCCAGGACCACGGCCAGGCCGCTGACCTGGTGAACACGATCCCGAGCTGCGACCGACTTGCGAGTGACCTCCGTGCGGTCCTGCGCGACAAGAGGAACGCTCACCACGGAACCACGTTCCTGTCGAGCGAACGCGTCGCTTCGATTCTCCGGCACGCCGGGCGGCTCACGGACGCCATCGACAGCCACCAGCGCTGACGCGACAATGGCGCACGTGACCCGGTACGCGTTCCTCGTCTCGCCGTCGCACAACCGCGTCTACGCGCAGGCCGCGCCCCGGCTCGCTCTCGCGGAGCTGAGCGTCCTCGCGGAGCGCGCGTTCGACGGGCGGGTCACCGACCTCGGCACGACGACGCTCGGCGGGCTGCCGTACGTGACGTTCACGCTCGACGACCCCGCCGGGCCGGACGCGGACCGCGTCCGGGAGACCGACCTCGGCCTCGTGTCGGCGCTGTCGTCGGCGTACGCGCTGTTCGCCGTCGACGGTGAACCGGGCGCCGGGGGCGGCGTGGCGCTCCGGCCCGTGACGCGGGCCGCGGTCGAGCTGTTCGACTCGGACCTGCTGACCGTGCAGAGGTACGCCGGCAAGACCAACGAGGACTTCACGCGCCTGCTCGTGAACGTCACCGTCGCGGCCACCGACCGGCCACGGGACCTCGCCGGCCCGTGGACCGTCCGGCCCGACGGCGCCCGGCGCCGCCTGCGGGTCCTCGACCCGATGGCGGGCCGCGGCACGACGCTCAACCAGGCGCTGGTGCGCGGCTGGGACGCCGCGGGGATCGACGTCGACGCCAAGGACGTCGAGGCGTACGCGGTCTTCCTGCGCACGTGGCTCAAGAACCACCGGCTCAAGCACACCGCCGACCTCGGCACGCTGCGTCGGGACGGGAAGAACCTGGGGCGGCGGTTCACCGCCACGGTCGGCGCGACACCCCAGGAGTACCGCGCCGGCGACACGATCGGCGTCGAGCTCGTCAACGCGGACACGGTCCGCGCCGCGGAGCTCTTCCCCGCCGGGCACTTCGACGCGATCGTCACCGACGCCCCGTACGGCGTCCAGCACGGCAACCGCGCGTCGGGCACGCGCGGCCGCGACGGCCGGTCGACCGCCCGCGACGACCTGACGCGCTCCCCCGTGCCGCTCCTCACGAAGGCCCTGCCCGGGTGGGTCCGCCTGCTGCGCCGGGGCGGCGCCGTCGGGATCTCGTGGAACGTCAAGGTCGCGCCACGTCGCGACCTCGTCGACGCGCTCACCACGGCCGGCCTCGAGGTGCTCGGCGAACGAAGCGACGACGCGGCGCCCGGCCCCTGGCAGGGGTTCGAGCACCGCGTCGACCAGGCGATCCAGCGCGACCTCGTCGTGGCCCGCAAGCCACGCTGAGGTCGCGCCGCGCGGATCAGGCGGGGACGGTCTCGCGCTCGGGCTCGGCGGGCTCCTCGCCCTCGGTGTGCTCCTCGGTCGAACGAGAGTTCGTCAGCGTCGAGGCGCCGAACGCCGCCAGGATGCCGACCACGACGGCGAGCACGACGTAGGTGACCCGCTCACCGTGGAAGAACGAGGCGACCAGCTCGTTGCTCCACGTGCCGGCGGGGAGCTGGCTCGCGACCAGGGTCGCGATGAGCGTCCCGACGACCGCGGTGCCGACGCTCGTCCCGACCTCCTGGGCGGTGTCGTTGAGCGCGGTGCCCATCGACGTGCGGTTGGCGGGCATCTCGTCCACCAGGGCCACGGCGCACACCGTCATGACGGTGCGCAGGCCGATAGTCATCACGACCATCGCGACGGCGATCGCGACGTAGCCGTGCTCGACGCCCCACGCGAGCCCGCCGACGCCCGCGGCGAGGAAGCCGGAGCCGACGAGGCAGGCGACCCGGTGCCCGAACCGGGTGACGAGCCACTCCGAGAGGGGGGTCGCGCCGAGCATCGTCAGGATCATCGGCAGGTTCGCCAGGCCGGCCTTCACGGGGCTCCAGCCCCAGGCGTACTGGAAGTGCAGGATCAGGCCGAACATGACGCCCGCCATCGCGACGGCGGTCCCGATCTGTGCGATCGAGGCGCCACGCACGGTGCCGTTCGAGAAGAGCTTGAGGTCGAGCATCGGCGCCGCGCTGCGGCGCTCGTGGCGGACGAACAACAGGGCGGCCAGGACGGCGCCGACGACGCAGCCGAGCGTGATCGCGGAGAGCCACCCGTGCTGGACGCCGCTGGTGAGGGCGTAGCACGCGAGCCCGATCGTCGCGATGCTGAGCCCGGCACCGGGCAGGTCGAGCTTGTCGTCGGTCAGACCGTCCTTGGCGTCGGCGGCGACCCCGAGCCGGACGCCGACCCAGGCGATCAGCGCGATCGGGAAGTTGACGAGGAGCAGCCACTGCCAGGAGACGTGCGCCAGCGCGGTCCCGCCGAGCAGCGGGCCGAGGATGAACCCCGACATGCCGACGACCATCATCACCGTGATGGCGCGCATCCGGAGCGCCTTGTCGTCGAAGAGACGGAACACCAGCGAGTTCGTCACGGGCGCCATCGCCGCCGCGGCCAGGCCCAGCAGGGCGCGCAGGGTGATGAGCTCCCCGCTCGTGGACACGAGGGCGGCACCCAGGCTGATGATCCCGAACGCGGCGAGGCCGGTGAGCAGCACGCGACGGCGCCCGAACCGGTCGGCGATCGAGCCGGCCGTGAGGAGGAGCCCGCCGAACGTGAGCGCGTAGGCGCCGCTGACCCACTGCAGCGCCGTGGTGCTGCTGCCGAGGTCGCGGCCGATCGTCGGGAGGGCGATCGACATGAGCGTGTTGTCGACCATCTCGACGAAGAAGGCCAGGCAGAGCGCCGCCATCGGGATCCAGGCGGCCCGGAGGGACGAGTAGGTGCGCGACGTGGGTCGCGGCGTGAGGTCGGTCGTGGTCATGCAGACGATGTTCGTCGGGGCCGTTGACACGGCGCTGACACGGTCTCGTCGTCGCTGACATCTCGCTGACAGCGGCGCCCGGCCGGGATGTCAGCGCCGCGCCGGGAGCCCCGCGATGCCGTCGTCGCCGCGCCGTACCTTGGGTGTCCGGCCGTCGGCCGCCGGGTCGGCGGGCGTGGGCGTGGTCCCGGCGAGGGCGGCGTTCTCGTGGTCACGCTGGTCGCGGACGATCCTCCACCACACGAACACGGCGAACACCGCGAAGAGCCACCACTGGAACGCGTACGACAGGCTCTGCAGGTTCACGTCCCCCGAGCCCTCCACCCGGGGCCGCGGGAGCACGGCGATCGCCGGGTCGGCGACCGGGTCCGAGTCGCGCAGCACCACGTACCCGCTGTAGATCGGGCCGCCCCAGCGGTTCGCGAGCTGCGCGGACGACACCGAGTCGACCTGCCCGTCGGGCAGCGTGCGTCCGGTGGTGTCGGTCGCCTCCGAGGCCTGCAGGTAGCCGTTCACGCGCACCGTGCCCGACGGCGCAGCGGGCGCCTGCGCGGGCGTCGCCACCCAGCCGCGCACCACCGGCACCACGGGCGCACCGCCCGACAGGTTCTTCCACGACGCGCCGGACGTGCCGTCGTCGGACACCCGGAGCGGCGTGAGCACGAGGTAACCGGTGCGGCCGTCGAGCGCACGACCGGGAACGAGGACCTGACCGTTCGCCTCGTAGCTGCCATCGACCCAGACCAGGTCGCCGACGAGCTTCCCGGTGAAGGTGGTCTGCGGGGCGAGCACGGTGCCGAGGCCGTCCGGCCCGCGGGCCTCCTCCGCCGCGAGCTTCGCGTCGAGCTCCTTCTCCTGCGCAGCCGCACCGCGCGCGTACGCGCGGTCGAGCTGCCATGCCCCCAGGCTTCCGCACAGGGCGGCGAAGGCGAGCAGGACCGCGAGGAGCCCGATCATCCGCGGACGACGGGCGACCCGCCCCCAGGTGACCGGCCCGACGACGCGCGGCGGCTTCCCCGGGCGCGCGGGCACGGGAGTCGGCGCGCCGGGACCGGAGGAGGTCGGCGTCGTCGGGGGTGCCGGGGAGACCACGGGTCCACGGTAGCCGGGCAGCCTGGGAGCACCCGACCGTCCTGAGCCGGTGGGGGCCACGGTCGCCGTCGCGTTGATCACCTTCGTCCGACGCGCGACGAGTGACCTCGTGCGATGGAATGGGGGCACCATCAGCACAGCCCTGAGGAGTGTGTATCGATGTCCTCCTGGACGGCCCTTCCGGACAACGCGGTGAGCGACGAGACGGTCGCTCGGATCGACCGGTGGTGGCGCGCCGCCAACTACATGTCGGTCGGCCAGATCTACCTGCTGGACAACCCGCTCCTGCGACGCCCGCTCACCCGCGACGACGTGAAGCCGCGCCTGCTGGGCCACTGGGGCACGACCCCGGGCCTGAACTTCCTCTACGCGCACCTCAACCGCGCGATCGCGGAGCGGGCGCAGTCGACGATCTACGTCGCCGGCCCCGGCCACGGCGGCCCTGGGCTCGTCGCGAGCACGTACCTCGACGGCACCTACTCGGAGCTGTACTCCGACATCACCGAGGACGAGGAGGGTCTGCGCAAGCTGTTCCGCCAGTTCTCGTTCCCGGGCGGCATCCCCTCTCACGTGGCCCCGGAGACCCCGGGGTCGATCCACGAGGGCGGCGAGCTGGGCTACGCCCTCTCGCACGCGTACGGCGCGGCGTTCGACAACCCGGACCTGCTGGTCGCGGCCGTCGTCGGCGACGGCGAGGCCGAGACCGGCCCGCTCGCCACGAGCTGGCACTCCAACAAGCTGCTCAACCCGTCGCACGACGGCGTCGTGCTCCCGATCCTGCACCTCAACGGCTACAAGATCGCGAACCCCACGATCCTCGACCGGATCGGCCAGGACGAGCTCACCTCGCTCCTGACGGGGTACGGGCACAAGGTGCACTGGTTCGAGGTGCCCGACGAGAGCGACGAGTCCTTCGAGTCGATCCACCGGCGGTTCGCCGGCGAGCTCGACGCGGTGCTCGACGAGATCGCGGACATCAAGGCCGCAGCCGCCGAGCAGGGCGAGGACCTGCCGCGGCCCGCCTGGCCGATGATCGTCTTCCGCACCCCCAAGGGATGGACGGGACCCGAGTACATCGACGGCAAGAAGACCGTCGGGTCGTGGCGCGCCCACCAGGTGCCGCTCGCCAACGCGCGCGACACGCCCGAGCACCTCAAGGTCCTCGAGGACTGGCTGAAGTCGTACCGCGCGGAGGAGCTGTTCGACGACGACGGCGCGATCGACGGCGACATCCGCGCGCTCGCGCCCGCGGGCGACCTGCGGATGAGCGCGAACCCGCACGCGAACGGCGGCATCCTGCTCCGCGACCTGCGGCTGCCGGACTTCCGTGACTTCGCGGTCGACGTGCCGAAGCCGGGGTCCGGCATGGTCGAGGCGCCGCGCATCCTCGGCGAGTTCCTCACCGAGGTGATCCGGCGCAACCCGGACAACTTCCGGATCTTCGGTCCGGACGAGACCGCGTCGAACCGGCTCCAGGCCGTCTACGACGTGACCGGCAAGCAGTGGAACGCCGAGTACTTCTCCCCCGAGGTCGACGAGCACCTGGTGCGCGTCGGGCGCGTGATGGAGCAGCTCTCCGAGCACCAGTGCCAGGGCTGGCTCGAGGGCTACCTGCTCACCGGGCGGCACGGCCTGTTCACCAGCTACGAGGCCTTCATCCACATCATCGACTCGATGTTCAACCAGCACGCGAAGTGGCTCAAGGTCACCAACCACATCCCGTGGCGGCGGCCGGTCGCGAGCCTCAACTACCTGCTGTCGAGCCACGTGTGGCGCCAGGACCACAACGGCTTCAGCCACCAGGACCCCGGCTTCATCGACCACGTCGTGAACAAGAAGGCCGAGGTCGTGCGGGTGTACCTGCCGCCGGACGCCAACACCCTCCTGTCGACGTACGACCACTGCCTGCGCAGCCGGCAGTACGTCAACGTCGTGGTGGCGGGCAAGCAGCCGGCTCCCCAGTTCCTCACCATGGAGCAGGCGGTCGCGCACTGCACGCGCGGGCTCGGGATCTGGGACTGGGCCGGGACGGAGACCGAGGGCGTCGAGCCCGACGTCGTCCTGGGCTGCGCGGGCGACGTGCCCACGCTCGAGGTGCTGGCCGCGGCCGACATCCTCAAGCGCCGCATCCCGGACCTCAAGGTGCGGGTGGTGAACGTCGTCGACCTCATGCGGCTGCAGGACGAGAAGGAGCACCCGCACGGACTGTCCGACAAGGACTACGACACGCTGTTCACGCGCGACAAGCCCGTGATCTTCGCCTACCACGGCTACCCGTGGCTCATCCACCGCCTCACGTACCGCCGCACGGGCCACGCGAACCTGCACGTGCGCGGGTACAAGGAGGAGGGCACCACGACGACGCCGTTCGACATGGTCATGCTCAACGACCTCGACCGGTTCCACCTGGTCATCGACGTGATCGACCGCGTGCCCGGCCTCGCGTCCCGGTACGCGGGGCTGCGCCAGGAGATGCAGGACAGGCGCCTCGAGGCCCGCCAGTACACGCGCGAGCACGGCGACGACCTGCCCGAGGTGCGGGACTGGGTGTGGCCCGACGCGCAGGACCTCGCCGACACGGGCCAGGTCGACGCGACCATCGGGACGGGCGGCGACAACGAGTAGTCCCTCGGACGCCGGGCGTGCGGGCCCGGCGCCGTGCAGGCGGTCGTGAGCTGCTTGCCCGGCGCCGGGCCCGCTCGCTCGAGGAGACGTCGCTCACGCCGTGGCGCACGACACTGCAGGTCGTGCGGCGATGCGATGGAATGAGTCCGTGAGCGAGTCCACCCGCAGCGTGTACATCACCTCCCCCGAGGGCGAGACCGGCAAGTCCACCGTCGCGCTGGGCGTCCTGGAGCTGCTCCAGCGACGCTTCCCCCGGGTGGGCGTCTTCCGGCCCGTGGCGCGCAGCGCCGACGCCAACCCGCACGCGGGCCGCGACTACGTGCTCGAGCTGCTGCTCGCTCGTGACAGCGTCGACCTCACCTACGAGCAGTGCGTCGGCGTCACCTACGACGAGGTCCACGACGACCCCGAGACCTCGCTCTCCCAGATCGTCGCGAAGTTCCACGACGTGGCGCTCGCGTGCGACGCGGTCCTCGTCCTCGGCAGCGACTACACCGACGTCGCCGGTCCCACCGAGCTGTCCTTCAACGCGCGGGTCGCCGCGAACCTCGGGGCCCCCGTCCTCCTCGTGATCTCGGGCTTCGATCGCACGCCCGACGACGTCCGCCAGCTCGCCGAGGTGAGCCTCGCCGAGCTGCGGGCGTTCCACGCGCGGCCGTTCGGCGTCGTCGCGAACCGGTGCCGGCCGGACGACCTCGAGGCGGTCGGTGCGGCGCTGGGCGGCCTCGACGTGCCGGAGGCCCCCACGTCTCCCCTGCCGGTGTGGACGATCCCCGAGGAGCCGTCGCTGTCCGCGCCGACGGTCGAGGGTCTGCGCGAGTCCGTCGAGGGCACGCTCCTGCTGGGCGACGACGAGCTCCTCGCGCGCGAGGCGATGGGCGTGCTCGTCGGGGCGATGACGCTCGAGCACCTGCTCGACCACCTGACCGACGGGGCCGTCGTCGTCACGGCGGGCGACCGCTCGGAGGTGCTGATCGGGCTGCTCGCGGCGCACGCCGCGCCGTCGTACCCGTCGCTCGCCGCGATGGTCCTCACGGGCGGCCTGGAGCCTCCGGAGTCGATCGCGCGCCTGCTCGACGACCTCGCCCCGAGCCTGCCGATCCTCACGACGCACCTCGACACGATCGAGACCGCGAGCCGTGCCTCGCGCACCCGCGGGCGGGTCAGCCTCGACGCCCCCGTCAAGGTCGACACGGCGCTCGCCCTGTTCGACCGCGCGACCGCGGGTGCCTCGCCCTCCTCAGCGCAGACGGGCCTCGCCGCGGCCCTGGACGTGCCGCCGTCGGACGTCGTGACGCCGCTCATGTTCGAGTACGAGCTCCTGGCCCGTGCCCGCGCCGACCGCAAGCACGTGGTCCTGCCCGAGGGCGACGACGACCGGATCCTGCGCGCGGCGTCGACCCTGCTGCAGCGCGACGTCGCCGAGCTGACGATCCTCGGGGACGAGTCCCCCGTCCGGGCCCGGGCCGCCGAGCTGGGTCTGCGGCTCGACGGCGCGCACGTCCTGTCGCCGCACGACCCGGAGCTCGTCGAGCGCTTCGCCGAGGAGTACACGCAGCTGCGCGCGCACAAGGGCATGACCGTCGAGCGCGCCCGGGAGATCGTCACGGACGTCTCGTACTTCGGGACGATGATGGTCCACCTGGGTCTCGCGGACGGCATGGTGTCGGGTGCGGCCCACACCACCGCCCACACGATCAAGCCGTCGTTCGAGATCATCAAGACGGCGCCCGGCGTCTCGGTCGTGTCGTCGGTGTTCCTCATGTGCCTCGAGGACCGCGTGCTCGTGTACGGCGACTGCGCCGTCATCCCCGACCCGTCGTCGACGCAGCTCGCGGACATCGCGATCTCGTCCGCGGCCACGGCCGCGCAGTTCGGCGTCGCGCCCCGGATCGCGATGCTGTCGTACTCGACGGGCGAGTCCGGCTACGGCGCCGACGTCGAGAAGGTCCGGGACGCCACGGCGCTGGTCCGTGAGCGCCGGCCCGACCTGTCGGTGGCCGGTCCGATCCAGTACGACGCGGCGGTCGACGCCTCGGTCGCGGCGTCGAAGATGCCCGGCTCCGACGTGGCGGGCAAGGCGACGGTGTTCGTCTTCCCGGACCTCAACACGGGCAACAACACGTACAAGGCCGTGCAGCGCTCGGCGGGCGCGGTCGCGATCGGCCCGGTGCTCCAGGGCCTCGCGAAGCCGGTCAACGACCTGTCGCGCGGGGCGCTCGTCCACGACATCGTCAACACGGTCGCGATCACCGCGATCCAGGCCCAGGCCGGGGCCGCCGGAGAAGGAGAAGCATGAGCATCCTGCCCGAGTCCGAACGCCCCAACCCGTACTCCGCGTACGGCGCGCACGGGTCCGTCCTGGTGCTGAACTCGGGGTCGAGCTCGCTCAAGTACCAGCTCGTGAACCCGGTGGGCGGGGAGGCGATCGCGTCGGGGGTCGTCGAGCGGATCGGCGAGTCGTCGAGCCCGGTGAAGCACGTCTTCGGGGGCAACACGACGAGGCGCGAGGAGAAGGTCGCCGACCACGGCGAGGCGTTGCGACTCGCGCTCGGGCTGTTCGCCGAGCTCGGCCCGGACCTCGAGAAGGCGGGCGTGCACGCCGTCGGGCACCGCGTGGTCCACGGCGGCTCGGTGTTCTCCCAGCCGGTCCTGATCGACGACGACGTCGTCGCGAAGATCCGCGACCTGTCCCCTCTCGCCCCGCTGCACAACCCGGCGAACGCGACGGGCATCGAGGTGGCGCGCGACCTCATGGGCGACGTGCCGCACGTCGCGGTGTTCGACACCGCGTTCTTCCAGGCGCTCCCCGAGCACGCGTACACGTACGCGCTCGAGCGGGGCGTCGCCGAGGAGTACGGGGTGCGGCGCTACGGTTTCCACGGGACGAGCCACCAGTACGTCGCCGGCAAGGTGGCGCGCGTGCTCGGGCGCCGGGTCCAGGACCTCAACCAGATCGTCCTGCACCTGGGCAACGGGGCGTCGGCGTCCGCGGTCGCGGGTGGCGTGCCGGTCGAGACGTCGATGGGCCTGACCCCGCTCGAGGGTCTCGTGATGGGGACCCGGACGGGTGACATCGACCCCGCCGTGGTGTTCCACCTGTCGCGCAACGCCGGCATGAGCGTCGACGAGATCGACGACCTGTTCAACAAGCGGTCGGGCGTCAAGGGCCTTGCGGGCGAGAACGACTTCCGGGCGGTCCGCGCCCTGGCCGACGGCGACGACCCGGAGGCCGCGCAGGCCGCCCGGCTCGCGCTCGACGTCTACGAGCACCGGCTCCGCAAGTACATCGGGGCGTACCACGCGGTGCTCGGGCGGGTCGACGTCCTCGCGTTCACGGCGGGCGTCGGCGAGAACGACGCCGCGGTGCGCGCCGAGGTCCTGGACGGCCTCGAGCCGCTGGGGCTCGCGGTCGACCCGGAGCGCAACACCGCGCCGTCGTCGTCGGAGCCGCGGATCATCTCGCCGCCGTGGACGAGCACGCTCGTCATGGTCGTGCCGACCAACGAGGAGCTCGCCATCGCCCGCCAGTGCATCGAGGTCGTGGACGGTCTCGCGGCCTGACTCAGATGCCGAGCGCGTCCGCCACGCCCGGGGCCAGGGCGGCGAGGGCCGCCGCGCGAGCGCCGGGGGCGTCGTCGGCGGCGAGGGCCGCCTGCCCGACGGCGCGCGCCTGCTCGAGCGTGTGCGCCTTGACCGCGTAGCGGACCGCGGGCACGGCGACGGGCGCCATGGACAGGCTCGTAATCCCGAGGCCGGTCAGGACGACCGCCATGAGCGGGTCGGAGGCGGACTCGCCGCAGACCCCGACGTCCTTGCCGGCGCGCTGCCCGGCGGCCGCGGTCGCGGCGACGAGGTCGAGGACGGCGGGCTGCCACAGGTCGATGAGGTCGGCGAGCTCGCCGCGCAGCCGGTCGGTCGCCATCGTGTACTGGGCGAGGTCGTTGGACCCGATGGACACGAAGTCGACCTCGGCGAGGATCGCGTCGGCCCGCAGCGCGGCGGCGGGGATCTCGACCATGACGCCGACCTTGGTGATGCCCTGCGCGCGGGCGGCAGCCGCGAAGTCGTGTGCCTCCCCCGGCGTGGCGATCATCGGCGCCATGACCCAGGGCTCGAGCCCGGTCTCGCGGCGCGCGTCGCCGAGCGCCTCGAGCTGGGTGGTCACCACGTCGGGGACCGTGCGGACGAGCCGGTACCCACGCACCCCGAGCGCAGGGTTCTCCTCGTCGGGCTGGGTCGCGAACTTGAGCGGCTTGTCGGCGCCCGCGTCGAGCGTGCGGATGACGACCTTGCGGTCCCCGAACGCCCGGAGCGCGCGGGCGTACGTCGCGGCCTGCTCCTCGCGCGTGGGCGCGGTCTCGCGCTCGAGGAACAGGACCTCGGTGCGGAACAGCCCCGAGCCCTCCACGGCCTGCGCGGCGGCGCGCTCGGCGTCCTCGGCCGTGCCGATGTTGGCGAGCAGGAGGACGCGGTGGCCGTCGGCGGTCGCACCCGGCGCGTGGTCCTCCGCGAGGTGGGCGGCGACCTCGGCGCGCTGCGCGAACGCGTCCGCGACCTCGGGTGCGGGGTCGACCTCGACCGTGCCCGCGGCGGCGTCGACCGCGACCACCGTGCCGTCCGCGAGCCCCGTCGCCCCGGCCACGCGGACGAGGCACGGGATGCCGAGCTGCCCCGCGATGATCGCGGTGTGCGAGGTCGGTCCACCGAGCTCGGTGACGATCGCGAGCACGTGGCTCACGTCGAGCGTGGCGGTGTCGGCGGGCGCGAGGTCCTTGCCGACGACGACGGACGGCTGGGTCAGCGTCGGGACGCCCGGCTCGGGGACCCCGAGAACGTGTGCGACGACCCGGTCGCGCACGGAGCGCAGGTCGGTGACACGCTCGGCGAGGTAGCCGCCGGCCTGCTCGAACATCGTCGCGAACCCGTCGACGGCCTTGTCGAGCGCGGACACCGGGCCGGAGCCGCCCGCGATCCCGGCCGCGGTCTGCTTGCGCAGCGCCTTGTCGTCGGCCATCTGGGCGGTGGCGCCGAGCACGTCCACGGCCGGCCCGGACGCGGCGTCGGCCTGCGCCCGCAGCCCCGCCGCGACCGCGTCGAACGCCGCGGCGACCCGCTCCTGGACCGCTTCGACCTGGTCCGGGGCCGTTCCCGGCTCGTCCGCGGGCACCGCGGGCGCGCCCGCGACCTGGACGACCGGGCCCACCACCCCGGCCCTGCCGACCCCGACGCCGTGGAGCACGGTGCCCGGTCCGGGCGTGGTGGCGGTGGTCGCGTCGTGGCTCATGGTTCTGCGTCCTCGTCGTCGAAGGGTCGGTCCCGAGGGCTATGCCAGGGGCCATGTGGTCTAGACCAGATGTACTGCTCCGACTCTAGCCGCACGGGGCGGCCACGGCACGTCCGTGCCGGGCGCCCCGCGCGGCCGGAAGCCCGTCAGACCGCCGCCGCCGACGGAGTCCCCGGCTCCGACGTCGCGGCCACCTCGCCAGGGGTCGCGAACCGGCGCTCCCGGGCGGTCTTGAACGCGGTCAGGACCACCGCCGAGACCACCGTCCCCACCGCCAGCGCCAGCAGGAACAGCAGCGGCTTGCCGATCAGCGCGATCACCCAGATGCCGCCGTGCGGGGCGAGCTGCCCCGACCCGAACGCCATCGTGAGCGCGCCCGCGACCGCGCCACCCGCCATGAAGGACGGGATCATCCGCAGGGGGTCGGCCGCTGCGAACGGGATCGAGCCCTCGGTGATGAACGACAGGCCGAGCAGCCAGCACGACTTGCCCGCATCCCGCTCCTGCGGTGTCCACAGGTGGCGGCGGACGACCGTCGACAGGGCGACCGCGAGCGGCGGCACCATGCCGGCGACCATCACGGCACTCATGATCTTGGCCGGCCCGTCGGCGTTCGACGTCGCGTTGACGAGCCCCGTCGTCGCGAACACGTACGCGACCTTGTTCACCGGACCTCCGAGGTCGAAGCACATCATGAGCCCGAGCACCGCCCCGAGCAGCACCGCGCTGCCCCCGCTCAGCGAGTTGAGCCAGTCGGTCAGGCCGTCGTTGATCCACCGCATGGGCGGGCCGATGATCAGCGTCGTCACGACCCCGACCACACCCACCGAGAGCAGCGGGATCACGACGACGGGCATGACGCCCCGCACACCCTTGGGGACCTTCCAGCGCGAGATCCACAGCGCGGTGAAGCCCGCGAGGAAGCCCGTGAGGATGCCTCCCAGGAACCCCGCGCCGACGGTCACCGCCGCGAAGCCGCCGACGAACCCGGGCGCGATGCCGGGCCGGTCGGCGATGCCGTACGCGATGTACCCGGACAGCGCGGGCACGAGGAACGCGAAGGCCCACTTGCCGACCCAGAACAGCAGGACCGCCCAGTCCTGGCCCGACCCCCACGAGAACGAGTGCGTGACCCAGTCGAGGAACGCGGTCGCGTTGGTGCCGTCGACGACCTTCGTCACCTCGATCGCGCCGTTCGACGGCCACGCCACGGTCGAGATGAGGAAGCCGATCGCGATGAGGATCCCGCCCGCCGAGACGAACGGCAGCATGTGCGAGACGCCGGTCATGAGGTACTGCCGGATCCGTGAGCCGACACCCGGGCCGCCGGACGCGGCGCGCTCCGGTGCGGCGTCCGCCGTGGCCGCGGACCCGGCGACCGTGGCCGCCGTCGGGCCCGCCTCGACCGCGGCGACGGCGTCGGCGACCACCCCGGGCGCGTCGTGCACGGCCCTCTTGACGCCGACGTCGACGAACGGCTTCCCGGCGAACCGGTCCTTGTCCTTGACCTCGAGGTCCGCGGCGAAGATCACGCCGTCCGCCTCGGCGATGAGCTGCGGGTCCAGGGCGTCGGTGCCGATCGAGCCCTGCGTCTCGACGTGGACCTCGTGCCCGGCGGCGCGGCCGGCCTGCTCGAGGGCCTCGGCAGCCATGTACGTGTGGGCGATCCCCGTGGGGCACGAGGTGACGGCGACGAACTTCATGACACGACCACCTCTCGGGTGACGACGTCGGCGACGGTCTGCGCGTCGGGCGCGGTCCGGATCGCGTCGCGGAACTCGGGGTGGATGAGCCGGCGCGCGAGCGCCGCGAGGATCTTCAGGTGGTCGGCGTCGCCGCCCGCCGGGGCGGCGATCAGGAA
This sequence comes from Luteimicrobium xylanilyticum, assembly GCF_009429125.1. Lineage (GTDB taxonomy): Bacteria > Actinomycetota > Actinomycetes > Actinomycetales > Cellulomonadaceae > Luteimicrobium > Luteimicrobium xylanilyticum. The sequence continues at coordinate 1,008,633 of NZ_CP045529.1, read as the reverse complement.
GACGAGCGTGGCCGGGCCGTCGGGCCCGCCCCAGTCCGCGCCGGCGGGGACGCGCCCGACGGCGAGGCTCGGGACCGTGACGTGCTCCGAACGAGCGTGCGGCAGGCCGACCTGGCCGGGCATGCCGGTCGCCATCTGGGCCTCGCGGGCCTTGACGTCGGCGAGGAAGCCGTCGGCGTCGGTCACGCGGCCGGCGTCTGCGAGCAGGCCGACGAGGGCACGGGTCGCGGCGTCGCGATCCGTGGTCTCGACGTCGAGCGCCACGAGCTCGGGGGTGATCAGCGGGGTTGCGGTTGACATGTCACAGCTCCTTCAGTGCGACGGTCGGGTCAGGCTCCTCGACGACACGGACGTCGTCGAGGTGGATCAGGTCGGGGGTCGGCACGGCGCTCCCGGGCAGCAGGACGGCGGCGCGGCCGGCCGCGACGGCCGTGGGCAGGTCACCCGTGCGCAGGTACGCGGCCAGGGTGACGTCGCCCGCGCCGACGGTGGACGCGGGGACGAGCGGCGCGCCTCCGGCCCACCAGGTCCGCCGGGCGGTCACGAGCAGGGCGCCGTGCGCGCCGAGCGAGACGAACACCTCGCGCCCCTCCGGGCCCGGGGTCGCACGCTCGGTCCCGGCGGCGAGCACCTCGCGGGCAGCGGCCACGACGTCGCCGACGGTCCGCAGCTGCCTGCCGACCAGGTCGGCGAGCTCGTCGTCGTTGGGCTTGAGCAGGTCCGCGCAGCCCGCGCGGGCCACCGCACCGAGCGGCGCGTCCGAGGTGTCGACGACGACACGCGCGCCGTGCGCGCGGCCCACCTGCGCCAGCCTCACGTAGAAGTCGTCCGCGGCGCCGTCGGGCAGGGAGCCGGCCCCGACGACGACGCGGGGCCCGCCGTCCCGCCGCTCTCCTGCGTCGAGCGTGTCGGCCACGGCAGCGAGCAGCCGGGTGACGTCGTCGGTCGTGAGCCGGGGCCCCGGGGCGTTCACCTTGGTCGTGGTGCCGTCGCCCTCGGCGAGCGTGACGTTCGACCGGGTGCTGCCGGCGATCTCGACCGGCACGGAGGCGACGCCGTCGGCGGCGAGGGTCGCGACGATGCGCGCGCCGTCGGACCCGCCCGACGGGAAGACCGCGACGGTGTCCGCCCCACCGGCCACGAGGGCTCGACTGACGTTGATGCCCTTGCCGCCCGCGTCGAGACGGACCCGGGCCGCGCGGTTCACCTCGCCGCGCGCGAGCGTGTCGAGCTCGTACGTGCGGTCGAGGCTCGGGTTGGGCGTGACGGTGACGATCATGCGAGCACCACCACGGGCCCCGCCTCGACGACGGCCCGGGCGAGGTCCGGGTCGGCCCCCGAGTCGGTCACGACGACGTGGACGGCCTCGAGCCCGACGACGTGCGCGAAGTCGTCGCGCCCGAGCTTGGTGTGGTCGGCGAGGACCACGACCTTGCGGGCGCACGCGACGAGCGCACGCTTGACGGCGGCCTCGGCGAGGTCCGGCGTGGTGAGCCCACGCTCGGGCGTCAGCCCGTTCGTCCCGAGGAACGCCACGTCGACCTGGATCTCGGCGAGCTCGCGCTGCGCCCACGGTCCGACGGCGGCGAGGGTGCGCCCCCGGACCGTCCCGCCGACCAGGTGGAGCGTGACGTTGGGCCGGCCCGCGAGGACGGTCGCGACGGGCAGCGAGTGCGTGACGACGGAGAGGGGGCGGTCGGTCGGGAGCATCTCCGCGAGCCGCACGGTCGTGGTCCCGGCATCGATGAGGATCGCGCCGTCCTCCGGGACCTCCTCGAGGGCGAGCTTGGCGATCCGCGCCTTCTCGGCTGCGAGCAGGCCCTCCCTGACGGCGACGCCCGGCTCGACGCCGAGGCGTTCGACGGGGATCGCGCCGCCGTGGACGCGGCGCAGCAGGCCCTGGCGCTCGAGCACGGACAGGTCGCGGCGGACCGTCTCGGGCGTCACGTCCAGCGCGGCAGCGAGGGCGGCGACCTCCACGCGGCCCTGCGCGCGGGCGGTCTCGAGGATGCTCTGGTGTCGCTCCGGTGCGTACACGACGGCTCCGTCCTGGTTCTCGGACGGGAGCCGCGCGGCCCCCGTTCGGATCTGTGTTCTTCTTTGTATAGACCCGTTTCTGTTGGAAGGCAAGGCCCGGGCAGCACAAAGGGCGGGCAGCCCACCCGAACGGTTCACGTTCGCGGTGGTTTGCCCGCCCTTCGTCGAGGAGCGTCCGGGTGACGGCTACGGCAGGCGCGTGGCCTTCATCGCCCGGAAGGCCCTCGTCATCAGGCCCGTCCACTGCTCCCCCGGCCGCCCGTGCAGCGAGTCGAAGCTCAGCCCGCGCGCGACGCCGCGCTCGACCGCGACGGTCTGCACCTCGGTCACGGCCTCGATGCCCTCGCGCCCGTGCCGCCGGCCCAGCCCGGACGCCTTGAACCCGCCGAGAGGCGCCGAGACCGAGCCCCATGCGGCCGCGTAGCCGTCGTTCACGTTGACCGACCCCGCCTGCACCCGGGCCGCGAGGCGGCGGCCGTGCGACGTGTCACCCGTCCAGATGCTCGCGTTGAGCCCGAACTCGGTGTCGTTCATGGCGTCGACCGCCTCGTCGTCCGAGGCCACCCGCCGGACCGAGACCACCGGCCCGAACGTCTCCTCGCGAGCGCACGCGGCGTCGTCGGGCACGCCGTCGAGGACCGTCGGGGCATAGAAGTACGGGCCGAGGTCCGCACGGTGCACGCCCCCGGCGAGGACGCTCGCTCCGCGGGCGATCGCGTCGTCGACGTGCGCGACGACCCGGTCGAGCTGCGCCTGCGACGTGAGCGAGCCGACCTGGTGCCGGTAGTCGAGCCCCGGCCCCATCGTGAGGTCGCGGACGAGGGGGACGAACTCGTCGAGGAACTCGTCCGCGACGTCCTCGTGCAGGATCAGCCGCTCGATCGACATGCAGAGCTGGCCCGTGTTCGCGAAGCACGCCCGCACGACGCCGCGCGCCGCCGACGCGACGTCCGCGTCCGCCGCGACGTACAGCGGGTTCTTGCCGCCGAGCTCGAGCGTCGCGCCGATGAGGCGCTCGCCCGCCTGCGCGGCTACCGTCCGACCGACCGCCGTCGAGCCGGTGAAGACGATGTGGTCGACGGACGCGGTGAGCGCGCGGCCGACCTCGGGCCCGCCGTACACGACCTGCACGACGCCCGCCGGCAGGCCCGCGTCCTCGAGGGCCTCGGCCGCCCAGAGCATGGTCAGAGGCGTCTGCAGGTCGGGCTTCACGACGGCCGCGTCACCCGCGACGAGCGCCGGGAGGATGTCCGAGAGCGTGAGCGTGAGGGGGTAGTTCCAGGGGGCGATGACACCGACGACGCCGACCGGGTGGCGCAGGACCCGCGTGCTCGTGAGCCCGGGGATCATGCCGGGCACGCGCCGCGTGCGGAGGTAGCGGTGCGCCCGCACGCCGTAGTGCCGCGCGACCTGGGCGACGTCCATGACCTCGTCGAACGCGCTCGTCCGTGACTTGCCGTTCTCGAGCTGGAGCAGGTCCAGGACCTCGGACTGACGGTCGAGGACGACGTCGTGCAGCCGGAGCAGGACCTTCTCACGCTCCGCGACCGGCACCTCGGCCCAGGCGCGCTGGGCCTCGCGCGCCCGCTCGACGGCGTCGGCGACGTCCTGCTCGGACGAGAGCGGCACCGCGACGAGCGGCGCGCCCGTGAACGGCGCGACGGTCCGGTGCTCGCCGGCCCCGCGCGAGCTCGCGAGACGGTCCAGGAGGGGTGCCACGACGCCGGGCTCGAGGGCGTACGTCGCGGTGGGGCTGTCGGGGTCGAGGAGGCCGTCGACGCTGACGTCGTCCGTGCTGTCTGCCATGCGCCCAGGCTACGCGTCCCGTACCGCGCGTCCTAGGCGCCGGGGATGCTCAACCGACCTCCGGGCCGCCCTGCGCGGCGGGGAAACGCCGGCCCAGGACGGTGGCCTCCTGGTCCGTGTAGCCGAGTGCCTCGTAGAACCCCACGGCAGCCGTGTTCGTGTGCCGCACCATGAGCTGGACCTTGGGCGCGCCCTGCGCCGCGAGCCACGCCTCGGCCGCGACGACGGTCTCCCGCCCGAACCCCCGCCCCTGCCACGCGGGGTCCACCGCGACGTAGTACAGCCAGCCCCGGTGCCCGTCGTAGCCGGCGACGGCGCTGCTCACGACCGTTCCGGCACCGGCCGCGGCCACCGGGCCCACACGCCCCACGAGGACGGTCGACGTCGCGGTCGCGCGCGCGTCCTCGAGGTCCCGCTCGGGGTCGTTCCACGGCCGCGTCAGTCCGCAGGCGGTCCAGAGCGCGACGAGGGGCGCGACGTCGTCGTCGGTGGCCTCGGCGAGGCGCAGCACGGGCGCGGGCAGCCGCAGCCCGACGCCGTCACGCGTCCCGGACGGGCCCGAGCCGGCGGGCGTGGGGGTCATGAGCGGCCTCCGGGTCAGCGTGGCTGGTAGGGAGAGACGACGACCTCGACGCGCTGGAACTCCTTGAGGTCCGAGTAGCCCGTCGTCGCCATCGCGCGGCGCAGCGCACCCACGAGGTTGAGCGTGCCGTCGGCCTGGCGCCCCGGGCCGAAGAGGATCTCCTCGAGCGTCCCCGCGGTGCCGACGCGCACGCGCTCGCCGCGCGGGAGCTGCGCGTGGTGCGCCTCGGAGCCCCAGTGCCAGCCGGCGCCGGGAGCCTCCTGGGCGCGGGCCAGCGCGGCGCCGATCATGACCGCGTCCGCGCCGCACGCGACCGCCTTGACGAGGTCGCCCGACCGCCCGACGCCGCCGTCGGCGATGACGTGCACGTACCGGCCGCCCGACTCGTCGAGGTAGTCGCGGCGCGCGGCCGCGACGTCCGCCACCGCGGTCGCCATGGGCGCGTGGATGCCGAGCGAGACCCGGGTCGTGTGGGCGGCGCCGCCGCCGAAGCCCACGAGCACGCCCGCCGCACCGGTCCGCATGAGGTGCAGCGCCGCGGTGTAGGTGGACGCGCCGCCCACGATCACGGGCACGTCGAGCTCGTAGATGAACCGCTTGAGGTTGAGCGGCTCGGCGTTGGACGACACGTGCTCGGCCGACACCGTCGTGCCCCGGATGACGAACAGGTCGACGCCGGCGTCGACGACGGTCTGGGACAGCTCCTGCGTGCGCTGCGGCGACAACGCACCCGCGACCGTGACGCCCGCGGCCCGGATCTCCTTGAGCCGCTGCGTCACCAGGTCGGGGAGGATCGGGGCCGCGTAGATCTCCTGCATGCGGCTCGTGGCCTGCTCCGCGGGCAGGGTCGCGATCTCCTCGAGCAGCGGACGCGGGTCCTCGTACCGGGTCCACAGGCCCTCGAGGTCGAGGACGCCGAGGCCGCCCGCGTTGCCGAGCGCCACCGCCGTCTCGGGGCTCATCACCGAGTCCATGGGGGCCGCCATGATCGGAAGGTCGAAGTGGTAGGCGTCGATCTGCCAGCCGACCGAGACGTCCTCGGGGTCGCGGGTCCGCCGGGAGGGGACCACGGCGATGTCGTCGAAGGAGTAGGCACGGCGCCCGCGCTTGCCACGGCCGATCTCGATCTCGTTGCTCACCGGTCCAGTCTAGGGGGCCGGTCCGGCGCCGCTCCGGACGGCCGCCGCCTCCCTGTGGGCGGCGGATGCGATCCTGGCGCCATGAGCACGGCCACGTGGACGACAGCACCGCTCCTCGGCTTCGACACCGAGACGACCGGCGTCGACCCGGCGGCGGACCGGATCGTGTCGGCGGCCCTCGTCCACCGCACGCCCGGCGTCGAGACCACCGTGCGCACCTGGCTCGTCGACCCCGGCATCGAGATCCCCGACGGCGCAGCCGCGATCCACCGCATCTCGACCGAGCAGGCACGCACCTACGGACGCCCGCCGCGCGAGGCGCTCGAGGAGATCGCCGCGGTCCTGCACGAGGCCCTGGCCGAAGGGGTACCCGTGGTCGCGTTCAACGCGGGCTTCGACCTCGCCCTCCTGGACGCGGAGCTGGCGCGGCACGGGCTGCGCACGCTGCCGGAGCGCCTCGGCGGGCCGGTCCCGGCCGTCGTCGACCCACTCGTCCTCGACCGCGCGCTCGTCCCGCTCCGCCGGGGCGGCCGGACGCTCGGCGCACTGTGCGCGGCCTACGGCGTCCTGGACCTGGACGGCCCCGAGGCCGCAGGCCTGCACGCCGCGGACGCCGACGTCGTCGCGACGCTCGACCTGCTCGCCGCCATGGTCGCCGCGTTCCCGCAGCTCGGGGCGATGGACCTCGCGACCCTGCACGCGTACCAGGTCGACCAGCACCGCGCGTGGACCGCGGAGCTCGAGCGGTGGCGCGCCCGCGAGGCCGCGAGCAGCGGCACCGGTCAACGGCCCGGGCGGCCCTGAGGCGCCCCGGGCGCGTCAGCCCTGGTAGTTGGGCGCCTCGACGGTCATCTGGATGTCGTGCGGGTGCGACTCCTTGAGGCTCGCCTGCGTGATCCGGATGAACTGGCCGCGCTGCTGCAGCTCGGGAACGGTCCGCGCGCCGACGTAGAACATCGACTGGCGCAGTCCGCCGACGAGCTGGTGGGAGACGGCGGCGAGCGGCCCCCGGTACGCGACGCGTCCCTCGATGCCCTCGGGCACGAGCTTGTCGTCGCTCGTGACCTCGGCCTGGAAGTAGCGGTCCTTGGAGTAGGACTTCTTGCCGCGCGAGCTCATGGCCCCGAGCGAGCCCATGCCCCGGTAGGCCTTGAACTGCTTGCCGTTGACGAAGATGAGGTCTCCCGGCGCCTCGTCGCAGCCCGCGAGGAGCGAGCCCAGCATGACGGTCTCGGCGCCGGCGACGATCGCCTTCGCGATCTCGCCCGAGTACTGCAGGCCGCCGTCGGCGATGACCGGGACCCCGGCAGCACGCGCCGCGAGCGAGGCCTCCCAGACCGCGGTGATCTGAGGCGCACCGACACCCGTGACGATGCGGGTGGTGCAGATCGAGCCGGGGCCGACCCCGACCTTGATCGCGTCGGCGCCGGCCTCGACGAACGCCTGCGATCCCTCGCGCGTCGCGACGTTGCCGCCGATGACCTGGACGTGGCGGGTCGCGGGGTCGGACTTGAGCCGGCGGACCATGTCCAGCAGGAGCCGCACGTGGCCGTGCGCAGTGTCCGCGACGAGGACGTCGACACCGGCCTCGACGAGCGTCGTCGCCCGCTCCCAGGCGTCCCCGAAGTAGCCGATGGCCGCGCCGACGCGCAGGCGACCCTCGTCGTCCTTGGTCGCGTTCGGGTACTGCTCGGTCTTGACGAAGTCCTTGACGGTGATGAGACCGCCGAGGCGGCCGCCGGCGTCGACGAGCGGGAGCTTCTCGATCTTGTGCTTCGCGAGGATCGCCGCCGCCTCGTCGCGCGCGATGCCGACCGGCGCGGTGACGAGCGGCATGGGCGTCATGACCTCGCGCACGCGGCGGGTCTCGTAGTCGGCGCCCGCGACGAAGCGCAGGTCACGGTTGGTGATGATCCCGAGGAGCACCCCCTGCCCGTCGACGACCGGCAGGCCGGAGACGCGGTACTGGCCGCAGAGCGCGTCGAGCTCGGCGAGCGTCGCGTCCGGACCGACGGTGACGGGGTCCGTCACCATGCCCGACTCGGACCGCTTCACGACGTCGACCTGGTGGGCCTGGTCGGCGATCGACAGGTTGCGGTGCAGGACGCCGATCCCGCCCTGACGCGCCATGGCGATGGCCATCCGCGACTCGGTGACGGTGTCCATGGCCGCGCTGACCAGCGGGATCGCGAGGGAGATCTCCCTGGTGAGCCGCGTCGTCGTGTCGACCTCGCTGGGCACGACGTCGGTCTCTCCCGGCAGGAGCAGGACGTCGTCGTAGGTCAGGCCGATGCGCGAGAAGGGGTTCGGCGGGTCGGCGGGGAGCGGCTGGCCGGGCGTCGAGGCGTAGGGGGCAGGCACGTCCGTCATGTCAAGAGTCTACGGTCTGCGGGCACGATTCATTCCCGGCCGTCCGGACGTACGGGACCGACGACGGCCGGTGCGACGCGTCTCACACCGGCGGCACCTCAGCCCTCGGCGACGGCCAGCACCTCGTGGAGCAGGCCGGGGAAGCTGCGCGCCCGGTGCACCTGGTGGGCGAGCGGGACGGCGGTCTCGTCCTGGTCGCGCCCGAGCCCGACGAAGATCGGGAGCCCGGGGTGCGCCTCGTGGATCGCCTCGACGAGGTGCCAGGGCGGCTGGGTGAGCCCGGAGACCGTGACGACCGCGACCGGCTTGACCATGGTGACGAGCTCGATCGACCGGTGGGCGCCGGCCGGGCCCGTGACCACGCGCGCGGTCACGCCGTGCGCGACGAGCGCCGCCGCCAGCGCGTGCGCCACGACCGGGACCGGCTCCCCGATGGCCGAGAAGACGAGCACGATGCGGCCGAGCCGGGACGGGTGGGACACGGGCGGACCCGACCGCTCGGTCACCTCGTCGCCGTACTCGGCCTGGAAGACGCGCAGCGCGTGCAGGGTCGCGTTGTTGAGCAGGACCTCGGGGGCCTCCCCCGGCCCGGCCAGGACGACGCGGGCGACGAGCCGCTGCCGCGCGGGCTCGACGACGTCCGCCCACCAGGCGGCCGGGTCGCCGCCCGGCGCGATCCGCAGGAGCTCGTCGCACCGCGACTCGTCGTAGGCGATCGCGGCGTCCACGATCTCGGTCACGAGCGCGTGCGGGTCGACGTCGCGGCTCGCGCTCCGGCCGGCGCCCGCGTCCCGGCCGCCTGCGATGGCGCGCAGGACCGGCCTCGTCGCGGCCGGAGCAGGTCCCGAGGCGACGACCTCGGGGTCGTCGTGCAGGTCCTCGGCCGCCAGCGCGCGACCATGGAGCTCCTCCTGGCCGGCGGCGAGCGCCGTGCGCGCGGCCTCGGCGGGGGCGACGCCGTCGAGGGTCAGCTCGCGCATGAGCAGGAGCCGGTCGACGTCCTCGCCGGTGTACCGGCGGTGGGCGCCGGCGACGTGCGAGGACGGGCCGAGGCCGTAGCGCCGGTCCCATGTCCGCAGGGTTGCCGCGGCGACGCCGAGCCGACGAGCCACGCTGGCCACCGTGTAACCGGACGCCCGGGCGCCGCCCGTCGTCTGGCCTTCTGTGTCGCCGTCGTCGTGTCCCGGACCCGGGACGCTCGTGGGCCTGCTCGTGCTGCCGCCTGTCACCCCTCGATTGTGCTCAGGGTCCGGCGTCCACGCCACCGGCAAATCGCGTCAAGAGCGCGCCAGCACCGCGCCATTTGACCCGAGACGAAGCGCGTCAAGAACGTTGCGGAGGGGACTTGAACAATCTGTGAAGCGATTGCTAGGTTGTGTGAACACCGACGACGGGGCCGAACCGAACACGAGGAGTCCGGGCCCCCGGAACCGGTACACAGCACCACAGCGTGGATCCCCAGGGGGCCACGTCCGCATCGTTCGCCAGCGAAAGGACGACGACATGACTGAGATCTCCCGCCTCCCCGGCCCCGTGATGGACCTGTGGGAATGGCAGTACCAGGGGGCTTGCCGCCAGACCGGTGACGAGGTGTTCTTCCACCCGGAGGGCGAGCGGGGATCGAACAGGCGCAGGCGCGACGAGGCCGCGAAGGCTGTGTGCGCGAGCTGCCCGGTCATGGAGCTGTGCCGCGAGCACGCACTGCGCGTCCGTGAGCCGTACGGGGTCTGGGGCGGCCTGACGGAGGACGAGCGCACGGCGATCCTCACGGAGCGCGACCGTCAGGCGCTCAGCCGGGTCGGCTGAGCCGCGCGTCGTCCACGGGCGGAAGATCGCAGGGGAAAGCACGAGGCCCCGCACCCGGAAGGGTGCGGGGCCTCGTGCGTCACGGCCCGGCGGGCCGCAGCGTGGCCGGTGTCAGCCGACGACGACCGCGAGGACGTCGCGCGCGGAGAGCACGAGGTACTCCTCGCCCGCGTACTTCACCTCGGTGCCGCCGTACTTGCTGTACAGGACCTTGTCGCCGACGGCGACGTCGAGCGGGACACGGTTGCCGTTGTCGTCGATGCGACCCGGGCCCACCGCGAGGACCTCGCCCTCCTGGGGCTTCTCCTTCGCGGTGTCGGGGATGACCAGACCGGACGCCGTCGTGGTCTCGGCCTCGACGGCCTTCACGACGATCCGGTCCTCGAGCGGCTTGATGGGGACCGACACAGCGGGCCCTCCCTTTCGCTGAGAACTACCTGCTGACGATGGGTTGGCGCGCACGCAGGCCGTCGTCGCGGGTGCCGGCACAGCGGGAGCGCACGGTCCTCGACACCCTCGCGGGTACCGCTGACCTCGGGTCCCAATCTAGGTGGGCGTTAGCACTCGGTCAAGGCGAGTGCCAGCGCGCCCGTGGGACGATCGACACGTGGACCTCGCAACCGCCCGCCAGCTCACCTCTCCCGCGGGACGCGCGCTCCTCGAGGCCCTCCCGCCCTACGACGAGTCACGGACGCTCGCTCTGTCGGAGGGACTGCGTGAGCGGGGCGTCGACCCCGGGCTCGCTGCGGCCGCTCTCACGCAGACGCGGCTACGCGACAAGGCACGCGCGAAGCTCGGCCCGTTCGCCGACGGCATGCTGTTCACGCCCGAGGGCCTCGAGCAGGCCACGCGCCTCGTGGTCGCCGCCCGCCACGCGCAGCGCTACCTCGCGGCGGGCGTCACCCGGGTGGCCGACCTCACCTGCGGCCTCGGCGCCGACGCGCTCGCCTTCGCGGGCGTGGGGCTCCGCGTCCTCGCGACGGACCTCGATCCCGCGACCGCGGCCCTCGCCGCGCACAACCTCCGGGCCTTCCCCGAGGCCGAGGTCCGCTGTGCCGACGGGCTCGCCCTCGACCTGCCCGCCGAGGGCGTCGACGGCGTCTACGCCGACCCGATGCGCCGCACGCGCACGGGCACGCGCGTCCTCGACCCCGCCGCGTACGCTCCCCCGCTCGACGCCGTCTGGTCCCTGCGCGACGTCGTCCCGGCGCTCGGCATCAAGGTCGGTCCGGGCATCGCGCACGCCGGCCTGCCCGACGACGCGGAGACCCAGTGGGTCTCGGTCGACGGGGACGTCGTCGAGGCCGCGCTCTGGTTCGGCCCGCTCGCGCCCGACGGTCCCGGCCGGACCGCCCTCGTGCTGCGCTCCACCGCCGACGGCCGGCTCGCCGCGCGCGAGCTCCGCGGCCCCGCGCCCGACAGCGCCTCCGGTGACCACCTCGTCGCAGACGTCGGTCCGGTCGGCGCGTACCTCTACGAGCCCGACGGCGCCGTCATCCGGGCCGGCCTCGTCGCCCAGGTCGCTGCCGGGCTGGGCGGGCGCCTGCTCGACCCGACCATCGCCTACGTGACGTCGGACGCCGGACCCGAGGCTGCGTCGTCGGGCGCGGACGTGCCGCTCGCCACGGCGTACCGGGTGCTCGACGTCATGCCGTTCGGCCTGAAGCGCCTCAAGGCCTACCTGCGGGAGAACGGCGTCGGGCGGGTGACCATCAAGAAGCGGGGCACCGCCGTGACCCCTGAGCAGCTCCGCCGCGACCTCGGGCTGAGGAACACGCCCGACAGCAGCGAGGCGACGCTCGTCCTCACCCGCGTCGCCGGCCGGCAGAGCGTGCTCGTCGTGGAGCCCGAGCCGCACGCGCAGACGGGCGCGTAGACGGGCACCTCGTGCGAGAGTGTGCGCATGCATCTGCCGTTCGCGCAGTCGGAGCGGTCCACGGTGGGGATCGAGTGGGAGCTCGCCCTCGTGGACAAGGACTCCGGTGACCTGCGCCAGGTCGCCCAGACGGTGCTCGACGCCGTCCGGCCCGAGGGCCGCGACTCGCACCCGCACATCATGCAGGAGCTGCTGCTCAACACCGTCGAGGTGGTGTCGGGGGTCGGGCGGGACGTCCCCGACGCGGCGGCCGACCTGGAGCGCGCGATCGAGGAGATCCGCGCAGTGACCGACCCCCTGCGCGTCGAGCTCATGTGCGCGGGCACGCACCCGTTCGCGCAGTGGTCGCACCAGAAGGTCACGGACAAGGCGCGCTACAACACCCTGATCGACCGCACCCAGTGGTGGGGTCGGCAGATGCTCATCTACGGCGTGCACGTGCACGTCGGGATCGAGGACCGGCGCAAGGTCCTCCCCATCCTCCGGGCGATGCTCACGTGCTTCGCGCACCTGCAGTCGCTGTCGGCGTCGTCGCCGTTCTGGGGCGGGAAGGACACCAAGTACGCGTCCAACCGGGCCCTCATGTTCCAGCAGCTCCCGACCGCCGGGCTGCCGTTCCAGTTCGAGGAGTGGGAGGAGCTCGAGCGCTACGCGTCCGACCTCGAGCACACGGGGGTGATCGACGGGTTCGACGAGGTCCGCTGGGACCTGCGCCCCTCCCCCCGCAACGGGACGCTCGAGTCACGGATCCTCGACGGCGTCACGAACATCAGCGAGCTGCGCGCGCTCGCCGCGCTCACGCACTGCCTCGTCGAGCGGTTCTCCCGCATGCTCGACGACGGCGCCGAGCTCCCGACGCTGCCGCCCTGGTTCGTGCAGGAGAACAAGTGGCGCTCGGCCCGCTACGGGATGGACGCCATCATCATCCTCGACGCGCACGGCAACGAGGAGCTCGTGACCGACGCCGTCTCGCGCCTGCTCACCGAGCTCGAGCCCGTGGCCGAGGGGCTCGGCTGCGCCGACGACCTCGACGGGGTGCGCACGATCCTCCGCAAGGGTGCGTCGTACCAGCGCCAGCGCGCCGTCGCCCGACGCGCGGGTGGCGAGCTCGACGCGGTGGTCGCGTCGCTCGTCGCGGAGATGCGCGCGGGCCGCCCGCTCTGACGCTCGGCCCTGCACGCAGGTCGACCGGGCCGCGACCGTCTGACGGGACGGCCCGACGACGGTTCCCGGCGTCGGCCTAGCGTCCGAGGTGCACCCACAGGAGGGCGGAGCGCCATGACGACCCGGACGGTCATCCACATCTTCCACGACGACGACGACTCGATCGGGCTCGGCAGTCGTGTCCCGCAGCGCATGTTCGAGGTCGCGCACGAGCGGGGCGTCGAGATCGAGGTCTTCTGCTTCGGGCCCGCCCAGCGCCGCCTCTCCGACGCCGGCGACGGGGCCGCCACCTTCAACCGTCAGATCGACGAGCTGGTCGCCGCCGGTGTGCACGTCGGGGCGTGCGTGAACGCCGCGCGGGCGGACGGCGTCGAGGACGCCCTCCGGGACCGTGGACTCGTGCTACGGGTCGCCCGCGACGAGTTCCTCCGCTTCGCGGTCGAGGGCGCCACGGTCCTGACCTTCTGAGCGCACCGGCCGAGCCCGTGGCCGGGTGGGGCGGTCAGCGACCACCTGCCCTGTCGACCATGCGATCACCCACCCCGGAGCTCGCCGACCATGCGAGCGTCCCCCTTTTCGACGCCGAACAGGGGTGTGCTCACATGCTCGCCACGAGGGCTGGTGCACAGCCGCATGCTCGGCCCCGATGTCCGGCCCGGACACGTGCCGTCGTCGAGCGGGGCTCAGACCGTGACGGTCGTGAGCGGCATGGACGAGTCGACGCCGATGTCCAGGTCCGACGGTGCGACACCGGCCGCGACGACGGCGGACCCGAGCGCCGCGATCATGGCGCCGTTGTCGGTGCAGTACCGGATCGGCGGGATGCGCAGCGTGATGCCCTCGGCGGCGCAGCGTTCGGCCGCCATGTCGCGCAGCTGCGAGTTGGCGGAGAACCCACCCCCGACGACGAGGGTGTCGACCCCGTGGCGGTGGCACGCCGCGATCGTCTTGGCCGTGAGCACGTCGGCGACGGCGGCTGCGAAGGAGGCTGCGACGTCGGGCAGGGGGATCTCCTCGCCTGCGTCGCGCTTGGTCTCGACCCAGCGCGCGACCGCGGTCTTGAGGCCGGAGAACGAGAAGTCGTAGGCGTGCTTCTCCTGGTCCTTCGCGGCGGTGAGGCCGCGGGGGAAGCGGATGGCGTCGGGGTTCCCCTCGCGCGCGAGCCGGTCGATGTGGGGGCCGCCCGGGTAGGGCAGGCCGAGCAGGCGGCCGACCTTGTCGAAGGCTTCGCCGGCGGCGTCGTCGAGGGTCGAGCCGAGCTCGGTGACCTTCGTGGCGATGTCGTCGACGAGGAGCAGCGAGCTGTGGCCGCCCGACACGACGAGCGCCATGAACCGCTCGGGGAACGGCCCGTCGACGAGCGCGTCGACCGCGGCGTGGCCGATCACGTGGTTGACGCCGTAGAGCGGCTTGCCGAGCCCGAGCGCGAGGGCCTTCGCAGCGCTCGCCCCGATCGTGAGCGGGCCGACGAGCCCCGGGCCGGCGGTGACGGCGATCGCGTCGACCTCGGACAGACCGACGCCCGCGGTGCCGAGCGCGCGCTCGATCGTCGGGATCATGGCCTCGAGGTGGGCGCGGCTCGCGACCTCGGGAATGATTCCCCCGAACCGCGCGTGCTCGTCCATCGAGCTCGCGACCGCGTCGACGAGCAGCTCGCCTCCACGCACGAGCGCGACACCCGTCTCGTCGCACGACGTCTCGATGCCGAGGACGAGGGGGGCTCCGGGCTGGTCAGGCATGTCCCCAGAGTAGTGGGGACGGCGCACCGGCAGGTCGTTGCCGTGTGGCACACGTCACGTCCGCGCTGGGAAGATCGGTTGTCGTCTCAACTGTTGTGCAGGTCATGAGCATCGACACCACGACCGAGGACATCGACCGCGAGCTCGACGCGCTCGGTGCCGCCCTCGCCATCGACGACGCCACCGCGGACCTCCTCTTCCGCGAGGCCCACACGACCTACGGCTACGCCGACGAACCCGTCACGGACGAGCAGGTCCGCGCCGCCTGGGACCTCGTGCGCTGGGCGCCGACCATGATGAACTCGCTGCCGATGCGCCTGCTCGTCGTCCGCTCGGACGAGGGCAAGCAGCGCCTCGCCGCGCACATGGCCGAGGGCAACCGGCAGTCCGTGCTCGACGCGCCCGTCACGATCGTCGCCGCCGCCGACCCGGCCTTCCACCGCCACTTCAAGACGCTCGCGCCGTTCCGCGAGGACGCCGAGGAGCAGTTCGAGGCCATGGGCGAGGCGCGTGAGGGACTTGCCCGCACGTCGTCGCTCATCCAGGTCGGTTACCTCATCCTCGGGCTGCGCGCCGCGGGCCTGGCCGTCGGCCCCAAGACGGGCTTCGACGCGGCGGGCCTCGACGCCGACCTGCTGGCCGACAAGGGCTGGAAGTCGCTCGTCGTGATCACCGCGGGTGTCGCGGCCCCCGAGGGCGCGCACAAGCCGCGCCAGGCGCGCCTCGACTTCGAGACCGTCGCCGAGGTCATCTGAGTCCTCACCGAACCCGCGAAGGGCGCCCGGACCAGCACGGTCCGGGCGCCCTTCGCGCGTCCGGACGACGCCTCAGGCCGCGTCCGCCGACCCCAGCTCCAGCCGCATCGTGTAGGCGTCGACGTCCTCGGGCTGGTAGTAGCGCTTGCGGATGCCGAGCTGCTCGAAGCCGTACTTCGCGTACAGGTTGAGCGCGGGCTCGTTGTCGACGCGCACCTCGAGCAGCACCGCCTCCGCGTGCAGCTCGCGTGCTCGCCCGATCAGCGCCTCGAGGAGCTGCGAGCCGATCCCGTGGTGCTGGTAGCGCTCGTCGACGCCGATCGTCATGACCTGCACGACGTCGCCGTCGAACCACAGCCCCGCGTACCCGACGAGCGGCTGGGATCCCGCCGCGTCGATCCGCACCGGCTCCGCGGCCACGTACCACCGGCCGAGGGCCGCGAGCTCCTGCGCGAATATCCCGTAGCTCCACGCGCCGCGCCCGAAGAGCTCGACCTCGAGCTGCACGACCCGGCGCAGGTCGGACGCGCGCAAGGGGCGGATCCGCGTCCCCACCACGCCGGGGTCGGTGGGCGGCGTCGCTCCTGTGTCGGTCTGGGTGTCGGCCATCGTGACCTCCCTCAAGCGCTCGCGCGCTTCGGTGCGCCCGGGACCTGGGCGTCCGGACGGCGCAGGTACAGCGGCGTCGTGGGCAGCTCCCCGCCCGCGGCGTGCCGGGCCAGGGCGAGGCGCGCCAGCACGACGGGGTCGGGCACGTCGGGGGCGTCGCCCGATGCCTCCGGGTCGGTCGCGGCAGCCGAGACGGCCTCGCCCAGCTCCGGGTAGAGCGCGGCACCCTGCCCGACGACGACGGCCCCGTCCGCGTGCCCCGCGGCCACGACGTCCGCGGCGCGCGCCACGTCCGGGCCGGCGACCGTCTCGACGACGGCAACACCGTGCGGTCCCTCGTGCGCGACGACCCGGTACCGGGCCCAGTAGACCTCGCGGCGGCGGGCGTCGGTGGCGACGAGCACCTCGTCGTCGGGCTCGAGCCCCAGGTCCCCGACCGCCTGGGCGGCGATGGCGTCGAGGCTGCACACGCCCCACACCGGGACACCCAGGGAGAGCGCGAGCGTGCGCGCCGTGACGAGGCCCACGCGGAGGCCGGTGAACGGAGCGGGACCCGTGCCCGCGACGACCGCCGTCAGCTCGGACCGGTGGACCTGCGCCTCGTGCAGGACCTCGGAGACCAACGGGGCGAGGAGCTCGGCGTGCCGGCGCTGCTCACGGGCGACGCGTGACGCGAGCCGCTCGCCGCCTTCCCCGACCAGGGCGACGGCGACGGCCGCTGACGTGTCGACTGCGAGAACTGCCACGGGACCAGCGTAGGTGCTGCCGCCCGTGCCGGGGTCAGGGAACGGCGGTGGTCGGTTGCCCGGGCAGTTCGACGTCGGCCCAGCGCTCCCCCACGGCCGTGACCGTCGCGTGCCGGACGCCCGAGTCGCCGTCGCCCGCGTCGTCGTCGGCGTCGCCCCCGTCGGCCCCGGCCGTTCCGGTGAAGCCCCCGTGCGGGCGCTCGAGCCGCACCTCGAGGCGGTCGTCGGCGAGCTGCTCGACGAGCCCCTCGCCCCACTCGACGACCGTCACGACGTCCTCGAGGCTCGAGTCGAGGTCGAGCGCGTCGACCTCGTCGAGCGAGCCCAGCCGGTACGCGTCGACGTGGACCAGGCCCGGGCCGGGGGTCACGGGCGGGTGCTCGCGCGCGATGATGAACGTGGGCGACGCGACCTGGCCGCGCACGCCCAGGCCGCCACCGATGCCCTGCGTGAGGGTGGTCTTCCCGGCCCCCAGGTCTCCCGTGAGGACGACGAGGTCGCCGGCCCGGAGCACCGCGGCGAGCGCGCGCCCGAAGGCGCGGGTCGCGTCGGCGTCGGCCAGGTCGAGGGCGTAGCTGCGGCTCATGCGTCCTCCGCCCGGGACACCCGGGCCTGCGTGTCGACGTGGACGCGCGGGATCCGAGACCCCAGGCGCGTGGTGATCTCGTAGCTGATCGTGCCCGCGGCATCGGCCCAGTCCTGCGCGGTCGGCGCCGTGCCCCCGCCCGGCAGCGGCTCGTCGACACCGAACAGCCGGACCGTGTCGCCGGCCTGCTCGGTCGCGTCCGGCCCGAGGTCGAGCACGACCTGGTCCATGCACACGCGCCCCGCGATCCGTACGACCCGGGCTGCGCCGTCGTGCCCGACGAGCAGCGGGCCGCCCGGGCCGGCGCTGCCGCCCGACGCGTGGCGCGGGATCCCGTCGGCGTAGCCGAGCGGGACGACGCCGAGCGCGGTGTCCTGCGTCGTCGTGTACAGGTGCGCGTAGGACACGCCCTGGCCCGCGCGGACCCGCTTCACGGTCGCGAGGTCGGCCTCGAGCGTCATCGCCGGGACGAGCCCGAGCTCGCGCGGTGCCGCGAGCTGCGGCACCGGCGACATCCCGTACACCGCGAGCCCGGGGCGCACGAGGTCGTAGTGCAGCGCGGGCGCGGTGAGCGTGGCCGCCGAGTTCGCGAGGTGCCGCACCTCGAGGCGGGCACCCGCACGCTCGGCGTGCTCGACGACGTCGTCGAAGACGACCCGCTGGGCCCGCACGCTCGGGTGGTCCGGCTCGTCCGCGAGCGCCAGGTGCGACCACAGCCCCACGAGGCGGACGGTCCCCTCCGCCTCGGCCTTGAGGAGTGCCGGGAGGACGGAGTCGACGTCCTCGGCCAGGACGCCGTTGCGGCCGAGCCCGGTGTCGACCTTGAGGTGCACGCGCGCGGTGCGCCCGGTGGCGCGCGCCGAGCCGACGACGGCGTCCACGGCCCAGGGCGCCGCGACCGACACGTCGACGTCCGCCTCGAGCAGGGCGACGAAGTCGACCCCGGGGGCGTGCAGCCAGGTGAGGATCCGCGCGTCGTCGGGCCCGATGCCGGCCGCCCGGAGCGCGAGGGCCTCGGACGCCTGCGCGACGCCCAACCACGTCGCCCCGCCGGCGAGCGCCGCGCGGGCCGCCGGGACCAGCCCGTGACCGTACGCGTCGGCCTTGACGACCGCCATCACGGCCGCCCCCGGCGCGCGCTCGCGCAGGGTCCGCACGTTGTGGCGGATCGCGGCGAGGTCGACGACCGCCCGGGCGGGATAGGTGCTCACGGTGTCCCATCCTCGCACTCCGCGACCGCCGAGCCCGAGCCGTCGGGCCAGGACCGGGGCCACGGTCCGGGCCACGCGTCGAGCCGACGGCGCGACTCGAAGCGACGACGCTCGCCGGTGTACGGGTCGGTGAAGGCGACGAAGCGCGCGAGGAGCTGGAGGGGGTCGGACCAGTCGTCCTCGGCCACGTCCCGCAGGACGGGGTAGAACGGGTCGCCGAGGATCGGGACGCCGAGCCGGGCCAGGTGCAGCCGGAGCTGGTGGGTGCGGCCCGTGCGCGGCTCGAGTCGGTAGAGCCCGAGGTCGGTGGCGGTCGCAGCCCCCGGCGGGCGGGGAACCGCTCCCGGCCAAGGGCACGTCCCGACGAGCGACACGCGGCTCTCGGCGTTCGGCGTGCCGGGGACCTCGGCCGCGCGCAGCACGCCGCGCTCCTTGACGATCCGGCTGCGCACCACGACGGGCAGCTCCAGGTCCGGGCGGACGGGCGCGACCGCGAGGTACTCCTTCTCGAGGCCGCGCGTGTCGAGAAGCTGCTGGTACGCGCCCCGGACCTCGCGGCGCACCGTGAACACGACGACACCCGCGGTGACCCGGTCGAGGCGGTGGATCGGCGACAGCTCCGGCAGGTCCAGCTCGCGTCGGAGCTGGACGAGCAGCGAACGCGCGACGTACGCCCCGCGCGGGAGCGTCGCGACGAAGTGCGGCTTGTCGACCACCAGGAGGTCGTCGTCGCGGTGCAGCACCTCCGCGCGGAACGGAAGCTCCGGCTCGACCGGCGGGTCGCGGTAGAGCCACACCGTGTCGTGCGGGCGGTACGGCGTCGCCGCGTCGACCGGGGTGCCGTCGTCGAGCAGGACCTCGCCCGTGGCGACCTTCTCGCGGAGCCGCGGCTCGTCGTCGGGAAACCGCCCGACGAGGTAGGCGAGCACCGTCGCCGGGGCGGCTTCGGCGTCTGCGGCCGGGACGGGCAGGCGGAGCCGGGTCGGGTTGAGGCCGTCGCGCACCGGGAGGGGCGGCGGGGTCCTGCGGCGGGGCACGCCCCACCGTAACGCTCGCGTCGGGAGCGTCGGGCGTAGCGGCACCGACCACCACATCGACCGTGAAGAGCGGCGCGTCGCACGGCGGCGCGCGGGAGAATCGTCCATCGTCGGGTCGGTGGTGCCCGGTTGTGGTGACCGGTGCCGCTACGCCCCGCGCAGGAGGTCCGCGACGACGCGCGGGACGGCGTCGGCCACGGCGAGCGCGTTCACGGGCCCACCCGGGTTGGCGGCGCGGGCGGCCAACCCGTGCACGCTCGCGGCCGCTGCGGCGAGCGTCGCGGCGAGCGACGGGTCGCGCAGCACCTCGTCCGACCGCGCGGCGAGCAGCGTCCCGAGCAGCCCGGTGAGCACGTCGCCCGCGCCCGCGGTCGCGAGCCAGGCCGGCGCGTCGGCCTGCGCATACAGGGCGCCGCCCGTCCCGACGACGACCGTCACCGCGCCCTTGAGCAGGACCGTCGCGCCGGTCAGGTCGTGCGCGAGGCGGGCGTGCTCGAGCGGCGCGGCCTCGACCGCGGCCCGCTCGACCTGCTGGCTCCGCGCGCGCAGCAGCGTCGCGAGCTCGCCCGCGTGCGGGGTCAGCACGACCGTCGGCGGCACCCGGGCGGGCAGGAGCGACAGGGCGCCCGCGTCCACGACGACGGGGACGCGATCGCCGTCGCCGGTCGCGGCCGCGAGCGCCGCCCGGACCTCGTGGTGCTGGGCGAGGACGTCAGGTCCGACGGGAGCGTCCGCGTCGGACGGCGCCGCCGGCAGGCCGGGGCCGACCGCCCACGCCTGAACCCTCCCGCGGGCGGGCACGACCTCGGGCCGCGCACCGACGACCGCGTGCGACACCGCCTCCGGCCCGACGTACCGCACCATCCCGACGCCGGCGCGCACGGCCGCGGTCGCCGCCAGCACGGCCGCCCCGGGGAACTCCGACGTCCCCGCGACGACGCCGAGCACACCGCGCGCGTACTTCTGCGAGGACGCCCCCGGGACCGGCCAGAGCCCTGCGACGTCGTCGTGCTCGAGGCGGCACAGCGCCCACCCCGCGCCGTGACGCCGCGTGCGGGGGGCGTCCAGCCCCAGCCCGATGTCGGCGACCTCCACGCGGCCCGCGAGCTCCGCCGCCGGGGGCAGCAGCAGGCCGCGTTTCACCGCGCCGAACGTCACGGTCACGTCGGCGCGCAGGACCAGTCCGGGCACGGTGCCGTCGTCGACACCGACGCCGCTCGGGACGTCGACGGCCACGACCACGGGACGCCGCGCGGTGCCCGCGAGCACATCGTTCAGCCGCTCGACGACATCCGCACCCGTCCCCCGCAGCGCGCCGCGCGCGCCCGTGCCGAGGAGCGCGTCGAGCACCGCGTCGCTCGCCGCGACGTCCGCCACCGCCCGGTCGAGCGTCGACCCGGGCGCCGCAGCGTCACCGCCCACGGGGGCGCCGTCGTCGGACAGGTCCACGAACCGGCCGCCGACGCGCAGCAGGGCGTCGCGGCCACCGTCGTGCACCCGGGACCCCACGCCGTACGCGGTCACCGCGACCCCGCGACCCCGCAGGTACGCCCCGGCGAACAGCGCGTCCCCGCCGTTGTTCCCCGACCCGACGAGAAGGGCGACGCGCGCTCCGACGACCCGCCCCCGGCGGGCCGCGAGCTCCCGGAGCGCCGCCCGCGAGAGGGCGAACGCCGCCCGCTCCATGAGCGGCACGCCCGCGTCGAGGAGGGGCTGCTCGGCGGCGCGCACGACGGCGGCGGTGTGGGCTTCGATCACCCCGTCATCATGCGACGCCGCGCGCCGCGCCGCCGTCCGGGCCCCGGCCGCCCGGCAGGGCGCGAACCGTTTCGACCGCGGTACGGTCGTGCCATGCGATTCGGAATCTTCATCCCGCAGGGCTGGCGTCAGGACCTCACGGGCATCGACCCCGCGAAGCACTGGGAAGTCATCCACTCCCTCGCACGCCGCGCCGACACCGCCTTCGCCGGAGAGGGCCTCCCGGGCGCCCAGCACGCGTGGGAGTCCATCTGGGTCTACGACCACTTCCACACCGTCCCCGAGCCCACCCACGAGGCGACGCACGAGGCGTGGTCGCTCATGGCCGCGTTCGCGGCGTCGACCGAGCGCGTGCGACTCGGCCAGATGTGCACCTGCATGTCGTACCGCAACCCCGCCTACCTCGCGAAGGTCGCGACGACCGTCGACCACGTGTCGGGCGGCCGCATCGAGATGGGCATCGGCGCGGGCTGGTACGAGCACGAGTGGCGGGCCTACGGGTACGGCTTCCCCCGCGCCGGGCTGCGCCTCGACGCGCTCGCCGAGGGCGTCGACATCATGGCCCAGATGTGGCGCACCGGTGAGGCCACGCTCGACGGGTCGGTCTACCAGGTCGCGGGCGCCCGCAACTACCCGCAGCCGCTACAGCACGCGGCGGGCGAGGCCGCCGGGCCGAGCATCCCGCTGTGGATCGCGGGCGGCGGCGAGAAGCGCACCCTGCGCATCGCGGCCGAGTACGCGCAGTACACGAACTTCGCGGGCGACCTCGAGACGTTCCGGCACAAGTCCGAGGTGCTGGCCGGCCACTGCGCCGACCTGGGCCGCGACTTCGGCGAGATCACCCGCTCCGGCAACTTCAACGTCGTCATCGGGGCGACCGAGAAGGACGTCCAGGACCAGCTCGACTGGATCGACTCCCACCTGCGCAAGACCGTGTCGGACGAGAAGGCCGACGGCGAGATGCAGAGCCTGCGGAGCGGGCCGCTCGTCGGAACGCCGGAGCAGGTCGTCGAGCGGATCGGAGAGCTCCGCGACGCGGGCCTCGCCTACACGATCGGCTACTTCCCGGGGATCGCCTACGACACGACGGGCGTCGAGCTGTTCGAGCGCGAGGTCGTCCCGGCCTTCCAGTCCTGATCCGCGCCTCCCCCCTTCTCGCCGAACACGGGATCTGCGTCCGTCCAGCTGCGCTGACGGACGCAGATCCCGTTGTCGTCGTGCGCAGATCCCGTGCTCGACCGCGCCTCCTTGTTCGGGCGACGGCATCCACAGGCGACCCCGACCGGCCCGTCGTCCCCAACGCACGTACCGCCCGGACCGCGCGCAGGGGCCGACACATTGACATGGGTCCGTGCACCGACGGACCGAGACACCTCCCGCACTCTTCGCGCTCGCCCAGTCCCAGGGTGGGCTCGTCTCCGTAGCCCAGCACCGGGAGCACGGCCTGACCGACGCGTCCGTGCGCGGGCTGGTCCGGCGACGCGAGTGGCACCGCCCGACGTCGGGAGTGCTCGACCTGCGCACCCCGCCGCCGGCCGGGCTGTCCGTGTTCGACCACGCCCGACGACGGGCCGCCTGGCTCGCGCTCCTCGCCTACGGACCCGACGCGATCAGCGTCGGGGCGTGCGCGCTCGTCCTCCACGGCGTCGAGGGCGCCCCGCTCCGCCTCCGCGCCGAGGCCGCCCTGCCGCGGGCGAGCGACCGGACGTCCCGGCACGGGATCGCGCTGCGCCAGTTCGACGACGGTCTCGAGACCGTCATGATCGACGGTCGACGCGTCGCGAGCATCCCCTGGGCGTTGGCCCAGGCCGTACCCGAGCTCCCGCGCAGCCGAGGCCTTGCCGTGCTCGACTCCGCGCTCTACCGCAAGAAGCTCGACGCCGTGGGGCTCGAGCGAGCGCACGACCTCGCACGCGGCCGGCGCGGCGTCGCCACGCGGCACGATCTCTGGGAGCTCGCGGACTCCCGCTCCGAGTCGCCGTTCGAGTCGAGCACGCGACTCGAGTGCGTCGAGGAAGGCATTCCGCCGGACGTCCTCCAGCTCCCGTTGGTGGACGCCGACGGCCGGGAGATCTCACGCGGCGATGCAGGCTGGCGCAAGCGTGACGGCCGCTGGCTGGTCGCCGAGCTCGACGGCCGGGAGGTGCACGACACCCCCGAGGCCGTCTTCCGGGACCGCACGCGGCAGAACCTCTGGGTATCGACGGGCGCCGTGGACGTCCTCCGGTTCACCCCGCGCGACGCCGGCTCGATCGCGCCGGCGATCCGGCGCGCGCTCCGCCGTTGAGGCGGACGGCTGCCCGCATCCCGGCGGTCCGCGACCCTGCCGACCTCCCCGCCGAACACGCGATCATTGCCCGCCGACCACGGGCTCTGCGCCCGTCCGGTCCCCATGACGGGCGCGAAGCCCGTGTTCGGCGGGAGGAGCGGGAGGGACCGTCACCCCTCCGCGACGACCATCGCCGACGCGATCCCGGCGTCGTGCGAGATGGACAGGTGGAAGGTCGCGATGCCGAGCTCGTCGGCGCGGGCCTTGACGGTCCCCCGGATCTCGACGACGGGCGCACCTCCCTCGACCCGGTGCACGGTCGCGTCGTGCCACCGCATCCCGCCCGGTGCGCCGAGCGCCTTGGCGATGGCCTCCTTAGCGGCGAACCGGGCCGCGATCGACGCCGGCGGCAGGTCGCGCTCCGCCTCCGTGAACAACCGCTCCCGCAGCGCGGGCGTGCGTTCGAGCGTCGCCATGAACCGCGCGACGTCCACGACGTCGATCCCGACCCCGATGATCATTCCCGAAGCCTAGAGTGTGTCCGTGAGCGTGCCCCGAATGTCCGACGTCCTGGTCCCCGGCACCTACCCCGGCCGCGTCGTCGTGCTGGCGCGCACGCCTGTGGGCGAGCTGCTCGGCGGGGTCGCGCTGACCGGCCGTTCGCGGCGCTCGCGCGAACGCGTCCTCGTGCCCGACGACGGCGCGCTCGTCGTCGCCCCGGCCGCCCCCGGTCCGGGGTCGGGTCGTGCGCCCGGTGGCGCCCTCACCGCGCGGGACCCGCTGCGCCACTACACGGCGGCGGTCAGCGACGAGGCGTGGACGGTGTTCGGGAACGGCGACCACGTCGAGACGGTCGCGAAGCGCCTGGCCACGGACACGGACCCGCGGCTCGCCCTCGACGGGCTGGAGTACGAGCCGGACCCGCCGATCTTCACGCCCCGGATCACGGCGGTCGTCGAGCGGTCGACGGGCCACGCCTGGCTGGGTGCGGCCCGGCACGCCGAGGGGCTGCGGTCGGGCTCCGACGTCACCGTGACGACGCTCGGCGAGCTCGGTCCCGGCGAGGGGGTCGTGCTGTCCACCTACGAGCCGGGGGTGGCGGCGACCGAGCCGTTCCCCGTCGCCGCGCGGCGTCACCGGGACGTCGTGACGCGCGCGGGCGGCGCGATCACGCTCCTGGACGAGCTGTGGTCCGCGCTCCGCGGCCCGCACCGGGTCGCGGCGGCCACCTTCGTCCCGCGCGACGGCGTCCTGGGCCCCGTGCGGCTCGAGGACGCCGACTGACGGTCGTCGTCGACGACGATCGATGCCCCACCCCACCCCACCCCACCGCCGAACACGGGCTTTGCGTCCGTCAGCTCACGCGGACGGACCGAGACCCCGTGTTCGGCGGACGTGAATCGCGTGTTCGGCGCGGGGCGCGGCGGGTGTGATCCGTGTCGCGGGTGCGAAGGATCAGGCCTCGAGCCGGTCCTCGGGCTCGATCAGGTGCCTCCACCGGAACCACTTGTGCTCGATCTCGGCGTCGAGGTCGACGTCGAACCGGCGTGCCACGAGCAGGAGCTGGGCGAGGACGTCGGCGAGCTCGGCGCGGAAGGCCGCGTCGACGTCGTCCGGCGCGGCACCACGGTCCCGGGAGCGTCCGCTGCGCTCGAGGTAGGCCTGCGTGAGCTCGCCGACCTCCTCGTGGAGCTTGAGGACGAGCCAGTCGTCCGTCCGCTCGACCCCGTACCGCCGCGCGTACACGCGTGAGATGACCTCGAGCTCGTCGCCCAGCTCCCGCAGCTCCATCCCTCGAGTATCGACGCCCCGACCCGCACGTCGCGCCGCCGCCACGCACGGCGGCCTCGATCGGAGCACGGCGGGCCCGAATCACGCTGCGCCGCCGAGGACGGGCTCCCCGCGCGCCGAACACGGGCTCCAGGCCCGTCAGCTCGCGCGGACGCCCGGAGAGCCCGTGTTCGGCGCGAGAGGGAGGGCGCGGGGCTACTCGACCGTGACCGACTTCGCGAGGTTGCGCGGCTGGTCGACGTCCAGCCCGCGCGCCGTCGCGAGCTCGCACGCGAAGATCTGGAGCGGCACGACGCTCAGCAGCGGCGACAGGAGCGTCGGTGCCTCGGGGACCCAGAACACCTCGTCGGCGTAGGGCTTGACGTCCTCGTCGCCGTCCTCGGCGATCACGAGGGTCCGGGCACCGCGGGCTCGGATCTCCTGGATGTTGGAGATCACCTTGGAGTGCAGCGAGTCGCGTCCGCGCGGCGAGGGCACGATGACGAACACGGGCTGCCCGGGCTCGACGAGCGCGATGGGCCCGTGCTTGAGCTCGCCCGCGGCGAAGCCCTCCGCGTGGATGTAGGCGAGCTCCTTGAGCTTGAGCGCCCCCTCGAGCGCGACCGGGTACCCTACGTGCCGACCGAGGAAGAGGACGGAGTCGGAGTTCATCCAGCGCGCGATGACGCGGACGTGGTCGCCGCGGTCGAGGACCGTCTGGATCTTGTTCGGCATCGCGCGCAGGTCGGCGAGCTCCTCGGCGATCTCGTCGGGGAACTTGTTGCCGCGGACCTGGGCGAGGTACAGCCCCAGCAGGTAGGTGGCCGTGATCTGCGCGAGGAACGCCTTGGTCGAGGCGACGGCGATCTCGGGGCCGGCGTGCGTGTAGAGGACGGCGTCGGACTCGCGCGGGATGGTCGACCCGTGGGTGTTGACGATGGACAGGACCTTGGCGCCCTGCTCCTGCGCGTGCCGGACGGCCATGAGCGTGTCCATGGTCTCGCCGGACTGCGTGATCGCGACGACCAGCGTCTTCTCGTTGACCACGGGGTCGCGGTAGCGGAACTCGTGCGCGAGCTCGACCTCGACGGGGATGCGGCACCAGTGCTCGATCGCGTACTTGGCGACGTGCCCGGCGTAGGCGGCGGTGCCGCATGCGACGACGACGATCTTGTCGACCGCGCGAAGCACCGACTCCTCGATGCGGAGCTCGTCGAGCTGGAGCCGGCCGGCGGCGTCCGTGCGGCCGAGGAGGGTCTCCGCGACCGCCTGCGGCTGGTCGTGGATCTCCTTGTCCATGTAGGTCCGGAAGCCGCCCTTCTCGGCCGACGACGCGTCCCAGTCGACCGTGTACCGCTTCGGCTCGACGACGCGGCCAGCGAAGTCGGTGACGACCACCGCGTCGGGCGTGATGGTGACGACCTCGTCCTGACCGAGCTCCAGCGCCTCGCGCGTGTGGGAGACGAACGCGGCGACGTCGGACCCGAGGAAGTTCTCGCCGTCGCCGAGCCCGACGACGAGCGGCGAGTCGTGCCGCGCGCCGACCACGGTGGACGGCTCGTCGGCGTGGACGGCGAGCAGCGTGAAGGTGCCCTCGAGGCGCCGCGCAGTGTCGCGGATCGCGGAAGCGAGGTCGCCCGTCTCGCGGTACGCCTTGGCGAGGAGGTGCCCGGCGACCTCGGTGTCGGTCTCGGAGTGGAACTGGACGCCGTCGGCGAGGAGCTCGTCGCGCAGGATCGCGAAGTTCTCGACGATGCCGTTGTGGATGACGGCGAGCCGGCCACCGTCGGCGAGGTGCGGGTGGGCGTTGGCGTCCGTCGGGCCGCCGTGGGTGGCCCAGCGCGTGTGGCCGATCGCCGCGGTCGCGTCGGGGAGCGGGTCGAGGCTGATCGCCTCGACGAGGTTCGCGAGCTTGCCCGCCTTCTTCCGGCTCGCGACACGCTCGGCGCCGGGCGCCACGAGAGCCACCCCCGCCGAGTCGTAGCCCCGGTACTCGAGCCGGCGCAGGCCCTCGAGGACGACCTCCAGAGGACGTTGCGACGGTGCGTCGGCAGCGCCGACGTAGCCCACGATTCCGCACATGCCGCCGAGCGTAACAAGCGAGAAATTCGTTATGGCCCCTGCAATTCCGCGGCTCCGGGGGCTTCGAGGACGGTCGCGACGGCACGGACCGCCCTCGCCGCACTGGCACAATCGTGCGGGTGACCGACCCCCTCGACGACACGGTGGACTCCCCCGGCCTCCGCGCGGCCGCCCTGGCCGACCCGCTGCGGAGCGCCTCCCCCTACGTGGACCTCGACCGTGCGGCGTGGGCACGGCTGTCCGAGTCCACCCCGCTCCCGCTGACCGACGCCGACGTCGACCGGCTTCGCGGCCTCGGGGACCCGATCGACCTGGCCGAGGTGGACGCCGTCTACCGGCCGCTCTCGCGGCTGCTCAACCTGCACATCGCGGCGACGTCCCAGCTCCACGAGGCCACGAGCACGTTCCTGCGCGAGGACTCCGGTGGGACGCCGTTCGTGATCGGCATCGCCGGGTCGGTGGCGGTCGGCAAGTCGACGACGGCCCGCGTGCTCCGGGAGATGCTGGCCCGCTGGCCCGAGACCCCGCACGTGGAGCTCGTCACGACGGACGGCTTCCTCTACCCGAACGCCGAGCTGCAGCGCCGCGGCCTGATGGAGCGCAAGGGCTTCCCCGAGTCCTACGACCGCCGCCGCCTCCTCCGCTTCCTGTCACGCGTCAAGGCCGGCTGGGACGAGGTCGCGGTTCCCGTCTACGACCACCTGACGTACGACATCGTGCGCGGGCAGGAGAAGGTCGTCCGCCGACCGGACGTCCTCATCGTCGAGGGGCTCAACGTCCTGCAGCCGGCCCGGCCCATCCCGTCGGGCATGGCGGACGACTCCGCGACGGCGGTGAGCGACTTCTTCGACTTCACGATCTACGTCGACGCCCGGACCCGGAACATCCGCCAGTGGTACGTCGACCGCTTCCTGGCCCTGCGCCGGACGGCGTTCGCGAAGCCCGAGTCGTTCTTCCACCGCTACGCGTCGCTCACCGACGAGCAGGCCGTCGAGCGCGCGCGGGAGATCTGGGACTCGATCAACGCGCCGAACCTCGAGCAGAACATCCTGCCGACGCGCGGGCGCGCGACGCTGGTCCTGACCAAGGGCCAGGACCACGCCGTGCAGCGCGTGCGTCTGCGCAAGCTCTGACCCGCGAGGTCAGTCGGGGTCGGTCGGGTCGAGAGGCTCGTGGTGGTCGCGGTTCGTGACGCCGCGCTTCCAGTACCCGTCGACCTTGACCTGGTCGTGCGGCAGACCGAGCTCGTGCCGCAGGTAGCGGCGCACCGGGATCAGGGTGGTCGCCTCGCCCGCAGCCCAGACGAACGTCGTCGCGCCGACGTCGAGCGAGCGCACCGCCTCCGCGACCTGGCCGGGCCCGTCGATCCGGTAGAGCCGCTCGACGGACGCCCGCGCGAACGGGCTCGGGCCGCCGTCGGGCGCGGGAGCGTCGACGTACGCGTCGGCCTTCTCGTCCGCGAGGTCGAGGATCACCGTGACCGCGACCCCCGTGGGCGCCTGCTCGATCCACCGCGCCGCGGCGGGCATCGCCGTCTCGTCGGCGACGAGCACGAGCCGGTCGATGCCGGCAGGGACGCCACGGGACCCGCGCGGTCCCGCGACGACGAGCTCGTCGCCCACCTCCGCTGACGCCGCCCAGGACGACGCAGGACCGGCGGGGGCGCCGTCGTCGACGCCGTGCAGGACGAGCTCGAGGTCGAGCTCGGTGCCGTCCGCGGTCGCACGCAGGGCCCGGGGCGTGTAGTCCCGCGAGACGCTCACGCCCGACGTCGGACGCTGGAGCGTCCCGTCGACCGTGCGCGGTGCGTGCAGCTCGCCCGTCGCCGGGTCGGGGAAGAACACCTTGACGTGGTCCTCAGGCCCCTCGGCGGGCAGGTCGGCGAGCTCGTCCCCGGCGAACGTCACGCGGACGACGCTCGGGGCGAGTCGGATGACGCGCGCCACGCGTGCGCGGCGGGCGGCCAGGTCGTGGCGGGAACCGGTGCGTTCGAAGGTCACCGGACGAGTGTGCCACCGTCAGGCACCGCCACGGCCGGTGCGACCGCAGCCTCGTCGGCCGCGACCTCCGACACGGCGGCCCGGGCCGCACGCCGCGCCCACACCACGGTGACGATCCGGTCGATGCCGAGCCCGAGCAGGAGTCCGACGACGACGCCCACGGCCATCGCGAGGAGCGGCCGCTCCCCGAGCCACGCGGCGGACGCCAGCCCGACGAGCACCGAGCACGCACCCCAGAACACGGCGGCCAGGCCGGAGACGGCCATGAACCGGCGGCGGGGGTAGCGCACGGCGCCGGCGCTCATGTTGACCGCCACGCGGCCCACGGGCACGTACCGGGCGGCGAGGATGAAGGTCGCGCCACGGCGCTCGAGCGCGTAGCGCGCCCACGCCACGGCGCGCCGACCGCGCGGCCCACGCAGCAGCCGGACCCGGTCCGTCCCGATCCATCGTCCGAGCTGGTAGGCGACCTGGTCGCCGCTCCAGGCTCCCACGACGGCGGCAGCCAGCAGCAGCCACAGGTTCGGGTCGTGGCCGGTCGTCGCCGCCACGGCCAGCGCGATGACCACGGACTCGGAGGGGACGGGAGGGAAGAACCCGTCGACGAGGCAGAACAGCACGACCGCGGGATAGATCCACCACAGGCCCGAGGCCGCCAGGATCCCGTCCTGCAGGTGCTGGAGCAGCTCGCCCATCAGGTCCTCTCTCCCGTCGCGTCGCGACGCGGACCGCGAACGCGGCCCGTCCACCTCAGCGTACGGATGCGGAGGGTGCCTCGGCATGGGGAAAGCCCCCGAATCACCCCGGGGGTGGACCCTGACCCGACCAGGGTCGGACCGGGCGTCCCACCGGGTCGTCCGGGCGGACGACGCGCTACTCCACGTGGAAGCCGAGCAGCTCCCCGACCTGCCCGGTCGGCACCCCGCCCCACAGGCGGGCAGCGTTGTCGTTCGTCATGAGCGAGCGCGTCTCGACGCGGTCGACGTAGACGACGCCGTCGAGGTGGTCGGTCTCGTGCTGGACGATCCGCGCCGACCAGCCGGTGACGATCTCGTCGACGTCCGCGCCGTGCTCGTCCTGGGCCACGAGCCGGACCGACCGGAAGCGTGCGACCACGCCCTGGTATCCCGCGAACGAGAGGCAGCCCTCGGCGAACGACCGTCGCTCCACCCCGCGGCGGGAGCCGTCGTCGCGCACCGCCCCGGGCGTCGGCACGCCCTCGTACCGCGGGTTGACGAGGGTGCGGTGCGGCAGCGGGGCGCGCTCGCGCTCGGCCGCCGCCTCCTCGTACCCGGCGGGGAACCCCGGGTCGTGCAGGACGGCGATCCGCAGCCCGAGCCCGATCTGCGGTGCGGCGAGCCCGACCCCCGGCGCCGCGACCATGGTGCTGCGCATGACCTCGAGCAGCAGCGGCAGCGCGTCGCCGAGCTGTCCCGTGTAGGGCAGGGCGGGGCGGCGCAGCACGGGGTGGCCGAGCTGGACGATCGGCAGGACGCCATCCTGCGCGGTGTCGAGCAGGCGGAGCACGTCCTCGCGCAGCCGGTGGTCGACGCCGCCGGACCAGGGTCCAGCGGGGTCGCGGGTCGAGTCGGCGGCGCGGGGCTCGGGAGTGCTCACCCGGTCAGCGTAGCGACGCGTCCGGCGCCGAGGCTCCGAGCGGGGCGACGCTCAGAGCGCGAGCCGCTCCTTCACGGTGCCGGCGAGGAGTGCCGCGACGCCGTCGGCCTCGGACTGGGTCGCCGCCTCGACCATGACGCGGACGAGCGGCTCGGTGCCGGACGGGCGCAGGACCACGCGCCCCGTCGCACCGAGTGCCGCTTCGGCGCGCGCGATCTCGGCGCGGAGCTCCTCGTCGTGGTCCGCGCGCGCCTTGTCGACGCCGGACACGTTGACGAGCGCCTGAGGCAGCTTCTCGATCTCGCCCGCGAGGTCGGCCAGCCGCCGACCGCTCCGGCGCACGTGCGCGGCGAGCTGGAACGCGGTCAGGATCCCGTCGCCCGTGGTCGCGAACTCCGACACGATGATGTGCCCGGACTGCTCGCCACCGAGCGAGTACCCGCCCTCGCGCATCGCCTCGAGCACGTAGCGGTCACCGACGCCCGTCTGCACGGTGCTGATCCCGGCGCGCTGCATGGCGAGGATCAGGCCCAGGTTGCTCATCACGGTCACGACGAGCGTGTCCCCCGCCAGACGCCCTTCCGCGGCCCGGGCGAGCGCGAGGATGCCCATGATCTTGTCGCCGTCGACGAGCGCGCCCGTGTGGTCCACCGCGAGGCAGCGGTCGGCGTCGCCGTCGAACGCGACCCCGAAGTCGGCCTCCGACGCGACCGTGACGGCCTGCAGCTGCTCCGGGTGCGTGGAGCCGCACTTCTCGTTGATGTTGCGCCCGTCGGGGCTCGCGTTGATGACGACGACGTCCGCTCCGGCGGCGCGCAGCGCCTCCGGTCCGACCTCGCTCGCCGCGCCGTTCGCGCAGTCGACGGCGATCCGCAGCCCCTCGAGGGAGCCCTCGATCGACTTGGCGAGATGCTCGACGTAGAGGCTCCCCGCCTGGCCGGTGTCGCGGTGGATGCGGCCGACGTCGGCGCCCGTCGGGCGGTCCCAGGGCTCCTCGAGCCGCTGCTCGATAGCGTCCTCGACGCTGTCGTCGAGCTTGAGGCCGCCGCGCGCGAAGAACTTGATGCCGTTGTCGGGCATGGGGTTGTGCGACGCCGAGAGCATGCAGCCGAGGTCCGCGCCCAGGGCGTCGGTCAGGAACGCCAGGGCCGGTGTGGGGAGGACGCCGACGTCGAGGACGTCGACCCCGGCGCTCGACAGCCCCGCCGCGACCGCGGACGAGAGGAACTCGCCCGACGCACGGGGGTCCCGCCCGACGACGGCGCGGGGCCGGTGTCCCTCGAACTCCCCGGCCGTGCCGAGCACGTGTGCCGCCGCGACCCCGAGGTCGAGGGCGAGCTCCGCCGTGACGTCCTTGTTGGCGAGGCCTCGCACCCCGTCCGTCCCGAACAACCGACCCATGTGCTAGATCCTGCTCCCTCGTACGACTCGCGGTGACCCGCAGCGGTCCTGACAAACCCCCGAAAACACCGACGGCCCCGACGGAACGAGTCCGTCGGGGCCGTCGGCCGGCGCTGAGATCAGCGCTTGGAGTACTGCGGCGCCTTGCGGGCCTTCTTGAGACCGGCCTTCTTGCGCTCCACGACGCGGGCGTCGCGGGTCAGGAAGCCCGCCTTCTTGAGGGTGGCGCGGTTGCTGTCCTCGTCGATCGCGTTCAGGGCCCGGGCGATGCCGAGGCGCAGCGCGCCGGCCTGGCCGGAGATGCCGCCGCCGCTGATGCGGGCGATGACGTCGAAACGGCCCTCGATGTCGAGGATCGTGAACGGCGAGCTCACGAGCTGCTGGTGCACCTTGTTCGGGAAGTAGTCCTCGAGGGTGCGGCCGTTGATCTTCCACTGGCCGGAGCCGGGAACGAGGCGAACGCGGGCGATCGCCTCTTTGCGACGACCCAGGGCCTGCCCGGGTGCCGTGAGGGACTGGCCGCGGCCGCTGGAGGCGGCGGCGGCAGACTCGGTGGTGTAGGTGCTGGGGGCGTTCTCGTCCAGCGTGTCGGTGTCGACGGTGGTCTCGGCCACTGTGGGTGTCCTCGCGTCCTTGTGCTTGTCTGTCAGCGAGCCGAGCTCACTGGGCGACCTGAGTGATCTCGAACGGCTTCGGCTGCTGAGCGGCGTGCGGGTGCTCAGAACCCGCGTAGACCTTCAGCTTGCCGAACTGCGCGCTGCCGAGGCTGGTCTTCGGGAGCATGCCCTTGACCGCCTTCTCGACGGCCCGCTCGGGGTGCTTCTCGAGCAGGTCCGCGTAACGGGTGGCGCGCAGACCGCCCGGGTAGCCGGAGTGGCGGTACGCCAGCTTCTGCTCGCGCTTGTTGCCGGTCAGGGCGACCTTCTCGGCGTTGATGACGATGACGAAGTCACCGCCGTCGACGTGGGGCGCGAAGGTGGCCTTGTGCTTGCCTCGCAGGAGGGTCGCCACGTGGCTGGCCAGACGGCCCAGGACGACGTCGGTCGCGTCGATGACGTACCAGTCGCGCTGGACGTCGCCGGGCTTCGGGGTGTACGTACGCACGGTCGTAGCCTTCGTTTCGGTTCGGTCTTCTTCGGCGCAGCGAACTGCGACCGACGAGTGTTCGTCTGAGCGCTCCAGAAGCCTGCCTCCGACCATGAGCCGGACGTGACGGGCCAGCGAGTGGGCGCACGGTTTCCGTCAGCGGTTCGGCCAGGGGGTCGGGCAAGGAAGCACAACGACTGTCAAGGGTACCGTGGCGCCCGCGGTGGGGTCAAAGCGGCCGGTCCGGCACCCGGAACGACCCAACCCGGCGCCGCGCAGCCCCGACCGGGCGCCCTCGGCACGGACCGCCGGCCCGCCGCTGCGCACGCACGCGGAGGGTGCGAGGCTGGGCGTATGAGCGAGAACTACCCCGACGGCCTGCCCGAGGGCCTGGACGACCGCGACGACTGGTCCGAGAGCGAGACGGAACAGCTCGACCCCGAGGACACCCTGATCGACCGCGGGCTCGCCGACCCGCTCGACGAGGGCTACGACCCCCCGGAGCGCCCGCGCACCAACCACTTCGGCGAGACCGAGGAGGAGGAGCGCGAGGGCGAGAGCCTCGACCAGCGGCTCGCCGAGGAGGAGCCCGAGGAGTGGGACGAGGAGCCCGTGGTGGACGAGGGCCGCGCGGGCCGGCTCGCGGAGGACGACGACGCCGCGGGCGGCCGCGACAACGACGTCTACGGCGTCGACGAGGGCATCTCGGGAGCCGGCGCGAGCGCGGAGGAGGCCGCCGTCCACTACGTGGAGGACGACGAGGGCTGAGCGCCGCTCACGAGGAGGTCGGGGCCTCCCAGACGTCCTCGTCCATGCGCATCGCCCGGATGCGCTCGGCGCGAGACGCGAGGTCGGCGTCGGGCGGGTAGGCGACGGCCTCGAGCACCAGGCCGTGCGCCGGCACGACGCCGCCCGCGGCGTCCCGGCGACGCGCGGCGAGCACCTCCGCGAGCCACGTCACGGGACGCCGGCCCTCCCCCACGGCCAGGCTCGCGCCGACGAGCGCCCGCACCATGTTGTGGCAGAAGGCGTCGGCACGGACGTGCGCGACGACGAGCCCCTCGTCCGGGCCCTCGTCGGGCCGGTCCCACCGCAGCTCCTGGAGCTCGCGGATCGTCGTCGCGCCGGGGCGGGGCTTGCAGAAGGCGGCGAAGTCCCGCACCCCGAGCAGCGGGCGCGCGGCGGCGTCCATCGCCGCGACGTCGAGGGGCCGACGGGTCCACAGCACCCAGCCGCGGTGCAAGGGGTCGCGCAGGTCCGGCCGGTCGGCCACCCGGTAGGTGTAGCTGCGGTGCAGCGCGGAGAACCGCGCGTCGAAGCCGGCGGGGGCGGGCGCGGCTGCCCGCACGACGACGTCGTGCGCGAGGACACCGCCCAGGCGCGCGACGAGCGCGTCCCCGGGCGCGCGGTCCGACCGCCCCGGCAGGCTGGCCCACTGCCGCGCGGTCAGGTCGACGTGCGCGACCTGACCTCGAGCGTGCACCCCGGAGTCGGTCCGGCCGGCGACCTGGACACGGGGCGGCGGCTCCCCGTTCGCCTCGGCGCGCAGGACCGTCGCGAGACCCTCCTCGAGGAGGCCCTGGACGGTGCGCAGCCCGGGCTGGCGCGCCCACCCGGCGAAGCCCGCGCCGTCGTACGCGAGGTCGAGGCGTACGCGGACTCCGGGCTGTTCTACGGTGGTCGGGGCGGGCTGGTCGGTCACGCTCTCATTGTCGGGGACGCCCCGGAGTCGTCAGCACGTGGTGGAGCGCGAGACTCACCACGGTCTGACAACTCGCCCGGGACAGGCCTACCGTGCTCGCATGCCCGAGCCCCGCACGCCCGACCCGCGCCAGGCCACGCACCGGCCGCCCGCGCCCGACGACGCCGCGACGATCACGCTGTCCGTCGACTGCGGCGGCAGCGGGATCAAGGCAGCCGTCCTCGACGCCGCCGGCACGGCGCACGCCGAGCCCGTCCGCGTGCCCACGCCGTACCCGCTGCCCCCCTCGCGGCTCGTCGAGACCATCGCCGAGATCGCCGCCGGCCTCCCCCCGGCCCAGCGTGTGACCGTGGGGCTGCCGGGCATGATCCGGCGCGGCGTCGTCGTGCACACGCCGCACTACATCCGGCCCCGGGGCCCCCGCACCGCGGTCTCGGCCGAGCTCGCCGACGCGTGGCGCAGCATGGATGTGCAGGCTGCCGTCGGCGAGCGTCTCGGTCTGCCGGCGCTCGTGCTCAACGACGCGGAGGTGCACGGCGCCGGCGTGATCGCCGCGTCCGGGCTCGAGCTGGTCCTCACGCTCGGCACGGGCCTGGGCTCCGCGCTGTTCCTCGGCGGGTCGCTCGCGCCGCACCTCGAGTGGTCGCACGCCCCGGTGCGCCCCCGCACCACCTACGACGAGTTCGTCGGCGAGCCCGAGCGGCGCCGCCTGGGCAACGCCCTCTGGTCGAGGCGCGTCCTGCGCGTCGTCGAGGGGCTGCGGCCCGTGTTCTGGTGGGACCGCCTCTACCTCGGTGGCGGCAACGCCCGCCAGATCACGCGCGGCGTGCTCGACCGGCTCGGCGACGACGTCGTGGTCGTGCCGAACTCCGCTGCGCTCGTGGGGGGCGCGCGGGCCTGGTCTCTTCCCCGCTGACGTCGGACGGTCTCAGGCGGGGAGGATCTGGGCGCGACGCTGCACCACGAGGCTCTGGATCCCCAGGACGACGCCGAGGTAGAGGAGCAGCGAGGCCGAGCCGAGGCCCGACAGCCCGTGGTCGGCGTGGTCGATCAGCACGTCGAGCCCGAGGTGCGCCCCGATCGCCACGAGCCACAGCAGCACGGTGAGCCCGGTGCCCTGCCGGACGACCGTGCCGTCCGTGTCCCGCCACACGCGCACCTGCGAGCCGCGCCACGCGGCCAGCGCCCCGCCGACCACGACGCCCAGCGCGAGGAGCGCCAGGACCGACGCCGGGACACCGGCGGCCGGCGCGGAGCTTCGCAGGAACGAGGCCGTCTCGTAGAGCCCGACGGCCGCGAGGATCACCGGCGCACGGAGCGAGGACGGCTTGACGGGCCGCTTCTGCACCTGGCGCGACAGGATCCAGACCAGGACCAGGAGCCCGAGGACGATGTTGACGGCGAGGCTGGTGTCGGCTGTGCTGATCATGGCTCCAGCCTTCCGGCCGGAGGCCCTGCCCGGCAGGGCCGGACGTCACAGGGGTCGCATGACATCCGTCATCGGCCCCGGCGCCGCCGGCGGCGCGGCGCTTGAGCGACGAGCCTCCGCCCGGGATGCTGGGGCGATGACCAGGAGCATCGCCGTCGTCGGCGGCGGGATCGTCGGGGTCGCGGTCGCCCGCGCGCTCGCCCGCCGCGGGGACGAGGTGACGGTGCTCGAGAAGGAGCACCGCCTCGCACGCCACCAGACAGGCCACAACTCGGGCGTCGTCCACGCCGGCCTGTACTACGCTCCGGGCTCGCTCAAGGCGACGCTCTGCGCCGCGGGGCGGGTGGCGCTCCACGACTACTGCCTCGAGAAGGACCTTCCGTACCGCGAGCTCGGCAAGCTCGTCGTCGCCGTCGACGAGAGCGAGCTGCCCGCGCTCGCCGAGATCGAGCGACGGGCGCGGGCCAACGGCGTGCCCGACCTGCGCCGTCTCGACGGCGCCGCCGCGCTCCGCGAGATCGAGCCGCACGTCGCCGGAGTCGCGGCCGTGCACTCGCCCCGCACGGCGGTCGTCGACTACGCGGCGGTCACCGAGGCGATGGCGCAGGACGTCCGTGCGGCGGGCGGCCGCGTCCTGCTCGGCCACGAGGTGACCGGGCTGACCCCGGCGAGGCCCGCCGACCGCGTCCGCGTGGTCACGCCCGGCCTGGACGAGGCGTTCGACCGGGTCGTGGTGTGCGCCGGGCTCCAGTCGGACGTCGTGGCGCGGCTCGTTGGCGCCGACCCCTCGCCGCGCATCCTCCCGTTCCGCGGCGAGTACTGGACGCTCGCTCCCGACCGCGCCTCGCTCGTCCGCGGGATGGTCTACCCCGTGCCGGACCCCCGCTTCCCGTTCCTCGGCGTGCACTTCACCCGGGGCGTGTACGACGCCGTCCACGTGGGGCCCAACGCCGTCCCGGCTCTGCGCCGCGAGGGGTACGGCTGGTCGCAGGTCTCGCTGCGGGACACGTGGGAGTCGCTGCGGTGGCCCGGGGCGGGTGCCCTCGCGCGGCAGCACTGGCGCATGGGGATCGACGAGATCGGCGGCTCGCTGCTCAAGCCCCTGTACTACCGGCGGGCGCGCCGGTTCGTGCCCGAGCTGCGACCGTCCGACCTGGCCGCGCGCGCCGCGGCAGGAGTCCGCGCCCAGGCGTGGGCGCGCGACGGGTCGCTGGTCGACGACTTCGCCGTCGACCAGGTCGGCGCCGTGACTCTGCTGCGGAACGCGCCGTCGCCCGCCGCGACGTCGTCGCTGGCGGTCGCGGATCACCTGGTCGAGCACCACGTCACCTGACCCGGGCCACCTGAACCGAGCCGCGTCGCCCGACGGCGTCAAGTCCCCGGGGTGCGCCCCCGCAGACGGCGATGGGGTCCGTCCCGCAGGTGCGGAACGGACCCCATCGGGCGTGCGAGCGACGGCTCAGGCCTCGGACTTCTCCTCGGCCGCAGCCTCGGCGACGGGGGCCTCGTCGGTGGCCGGAGCCTCGGCGGGCGCCTCGGCCTCGGCGTCCGGGGTCTCCTCCGCGGCCGGCTTCTCGGCGGCCTTCTTCGCGGCGGGCTTCTTGGCAGCCTTCGTGGTGGCCTTCTCGGCCTCCTTGACGACGGCCTGCTTCGGGCTCACGGGCTCGAGGACGAGCTCGATGACCGCCATGGGGGCGTTGTCGCCCTTGCGGTTGCCGACCTTCGTGATGCGCGTGTAGCCGCCCTGGCGCTCCGCCATCGTGGGCGCGATCTCCGTGAAGAGCGTGTGCACGACGCTCTTGTCACGGACGACGGTCAGGACGCGACGACGCGCGGCGAGGTCGCCACGCTTCGCGAAGGTGATGAGACGCTCGGCGAGGGGGCGCAGGCGCTTGGCCTTCGTCTCCGTCGTGGTGATGCGGCCGTGCTCGAAGAGGCTCGTCGCGAGGTTCGCGAGGATGAGGCGCTCGTGAGCCGGGCCACCGCCGAGCCGCGGGCCCTTGGTGGGGGTAGGCATTGGGTTGTGCTCCTTCGTGGGCTGAGGCCTGGCCGGCCAGTCCTCAGTGCGGGATGGTGGCCTGCGGCGCCGCGGCGCCGCAGGCCAGACTCATCGACTGCTCGGTGAACGGGTCAGAACGTCTGCTCGTCGTCCGTGTACTCGTCGTCGCCGTAGTACTGCGCGGCGGTCGGGTCGAAGTCCAGCGGCGAGTCCTTGAGCGACAGGCCGAGCTTCGCGAGCTTCTCGGTCACCTCGGTGATCGACTTGGCGCCGAAGTTCCGGATGTCGAGCAGGTCGGCCTCGCTGCGCGCCACGAGCTCACCCACGGAGTGGATGCCCTCGCGCTTGAGGCAGTTGTACGAGCGGATCGAGAGGTTGAGCTCCTCGATCGGCAGCGCCAGGTCGGCGGCGAGCGCCGCGTCCGTCGGCGACGGGCCGATCTCGATGCCCTCGGCCTCGACGTTCAGCTCGCGGGCGAGACCGAACAGCTCGGTGAGCGTCCGACCGGCCGACGCGAGGGCGTCGCGCGGCGAGATCGCCGGCTTCGTCTCGACGTCGACGACGAGCTTGTCGAAGTCGGTGCGCTGCTCGACGCGGGTGGCCTCGACCTTGTACGTGACCTTGAGGACCGGCGAGTAGATCGAGTCGACCGGGATGCGGCCGATCTCCGAGTCGTACGCCTTGTTCTGTGCGGCCGACACGTAGCCGCGGCCCCGCTCGACCGTGAGCTCGATCTCGAGCTTCGCGGAGTCGTTCAGCGTCGCGATGTGGAGCTCGGGGTTGTGCACCTCGATGCCCGCCGGCGGGACGATGTCGGCCGCCGTGACGACGCCGCCGCCCTGCTTGCGCAGGTACATGACGACCGGCTCGTCGTTGTCCGAGGACACGACCAGGCCCTTGATGTTGAGGATGATCTCGGTGACGTCCTCCTTGACCCCGGGGATCGTCGAGAACTCGTGCAGCACGCCCTCGATACGGATCGAGGTGACGGCCGCGCCGGGGATCGACGAGAGCAGGGTGCGACGCAGCGAGTTGCCGAGCGTGTAGCCGAAGCCCGGCTCGAGCGGCTCGATCGAGAAGCGGGAACGGTGCTCCGAGATGACCTCTTCGGTCAGGGTGGGGCGCTGTGCGATGAGCACTGGTGGGTTCCTTTCGGTGTGCGTCCGCCATATGACGCATCACGGTGAGGGTGCAGATGCACGCCCGGTGCGGGGAGCCGGAACCCGAGGGCTCCGACCCGACCACGTCCGGACGCACGGTGCCGCGGGGCGCGTGAGCGCCCCGCGGCGACGAGCGAGGTCAGACGCGGCGGCGCTTCGGCGGACGGCAGCCGTTGTGCGCCTGCGGCGTCACGTCCTGGATCGAGCCGACCTCGAGGCCGGCCGACTGCAGCGAGCGGATCGCGGTCTCACGACCGGAGCCCGGGCCCTTGACGAAGACGTCGACCTTCTTGACGCCGTGCTCGGCCGCCTTGCGGGCCGCGGCCTCGGCGGCCATGCCGGCCGCGTAGGGGGTCGACTTGCGCGAGCCCTTGAAGCCGACGTCGCCGCCGGAGGCCCATGCGATCACAGCGCCCGACGGGTCCGTGATCGAGACGATCGTGTTGTTGAAGGTGCTCTTGATGTGCGCCTGGCCGAGCGGGACGTTCTTCTTGTCCTTGCGGCGCGGCTTGCGGCCGGCGGCGGCGCGGGTCTTGGGAGGCATGTCCTGAGATTCTCCTGGGGTGAGGTGTTCGGACCGGCGGACCGTCGACGTGCGCGGGCCGACGTGGACGTCGGCGCGACGGACGGGTCCGGCACGGACTGCTGGTTAGCGGGCCTTCTTCTTGCCGGCCACGGTGCGCTTCGGACCCTTGCGGGTACGCGCGTTGGTCTTGGTGCGCTGACCGCGGACGGGAAGGCCACGACGGTGGCGCAGCCCCTGGTAGGTGCCGATCTCCACCTTGCGGCGGATGTCGGCCGCCACCTCACGGCGGAGGTCACCCTCGAGCTTGTAGTTGCCCTCGAGGTAGTCACGGAGCGCGACGAGCTCGGCGTCGCCGAGGTCCTTCACGCGGAGGTCCGGGCTGATCCCGGTAGCGGCCAGCGTCTGCTGGGCGCGGGTACGGCCGACGCCGTAGATGTAGGTGAGCGCAACCTCGAGGCGCTTGTCGCGCGGGAGGTCGACGCCGACGAGACGTGCCATGTGCCTGACGGCTCCTTGTACTTCGGTCGGAGGTCTGCCGCACCGCCCTCCCGCTGCCGTCACTGCTGCGGGCCCCGGCCTCCGACCGGGGGTTCCCCCGTCCGGCTGACCGGACGGGTTCGTGGTGGTACGTCGTGAGCGGATCGCTCACCGGGTGGGTCGAGCGCGCCTCGCCTGGCGAGGCGCGGCGCTCAGCCCTGGCGCTGCTTGTGACGCGGGTTCTCGCAGATGACCATGACGTTTCCGTGCCGGCGGATCACCTTGCACTTGTCGCAGATCTTCTTGACGCTCGGGTTGACCTTCATCGTGTTCCTCCGCCGCCGTACGTATCGCGGCCCGGGCGCGCCCGGGCCTGTCACGACGGCGTCCTCGATCGGACGGGTTACTTGTAGCGGTAGACGATGCGACCGCGGGACAGGTCGTACGGGCTCAGCTCGACCACGACCCGGTCCTCGGGGAGGATCCGGATGTAGTGCTGTCGCATCTTGCCCGAGATGTGCGCGAGCACCTTGTGGCCGTTGGCCAGCTCCACGCGGAACATCGCGTTGGGCAGCGCTTCGACCACGCTGCCTTCGATCTCGATGACGCCGTCCTTCTTCGCCATGTCCTCCGCTAACTCTCGTGTGACTGGACCCACGCGGGTCGCGGCACGGCACGCGCGCCGGACGCCGACCCAGTGTGGACTGCGCGTGGAGCACCCTGCCGGACCGCGGGAGCGCGGCTCAGCCGGACCTCCGTGGCCGTGGCCCCGCGCCCGTCGGACCGTCAATGCTGACATCCCGACCGGACGCGCCGTCTCCACACCCAGCCATCCATCTTACGGCATCGAGCAGCACGA
Organism: Luteimicrobium xylanilyticum; assembly: GCF_009429125.1. Taxonomy (GTDB): domain Bacteria; phylum Actinomycetota; class Actinomycetes; order Actinomycetales; family Cellulomonadaceae; genus Luteimicrobium; species Luteimicrobium xylanilyticum. Next base: position 967,034 of record NZ_CP045529.1, on the reverse strand, counting down.
GGGAAACGCGGCATGGTGCGTTACGTCACCCACCGACGCGTCCCGCGATCAGTCGAGCGGCGCGACCGTCACACCGAACGGCGCGAGCCCCGCGGCACCGCCGTCGGGCGCGGTCAGCACCCACAGGCCGCCCTCGAGGACGGCCACGGTGTGCTCGCAGTGCGCGGCGCGGGACCCGTCGTCCGTGACGACCGTCCACTCGTCTTCGCAGAGCTGGGTCGTCGCGTCACCCCGGGTGAGCATCGGCTCCACGGCGACGCACAGGCCGGGCCGCACGCGCGGGCCGCGCCCCCGGGTCCGGTAGTTGGGGACGTCCGGGTCCTGGTGCATCTGCGTCCCGATGCCGTGCCCGACGTAGTCCTCGACGATCCCGTACGGGCCACCCTCGGCGACCTCCTCGACAGCGACGCCCACGTCGCCGATCCGGCCGCCCGCGGCGAGGGCCGCGATCCCGGCCCACATCGCACGCTCGGTCGCGTCCACGAGCGCGACGTCCGCGGGGTCCGCGGCGGCGCCGTCGGGCCCGGGCAGGACGACCGAGAACGCGGCGTCGCCGTGCCACCCGCCCACGACGGCGCCCGCGTCGACCGAGACCACGTCGCCCGGGCGCAGCACGCGCTCCCCCGGGATGCCGTGGATGACCTCGTCGTTCACGGACACGCAGACGGTCGCGGGGTAGCCCTCGTAGCCCAGGAACGACGACGTCGCCCCCGCGGCGCGAATCACGTCGGCGGCGACAGCGTCCAGGTCGGCCGTCGTGACTCCCACGGCGACGGCGGCGCGCACCGCGTCGTGGACGTCGGCCACCACCAACCCGGCGCGTCGCATCAGGCGCACCTGGTCAGGTGTCTTGTACTCGATACGGTCGCGTCCGAACATGCTCGCCACCTCCCTGCTCCCCCGCGCCGGCGCGTGCCGGCTCGGGAGGCGGAGTGTCAGGAGACCCGGCCGTCCAGGGCCGCGACGAGACGCTTCGTGACCTCGTCGATCTCGCCGATGCCGTCCACGCGGACCAGCAGCCCGCGCTCGGCGTACGCGTCCGTGAGAGGCGCGGTCTGCTCCGCGTAGATGTCGAGGCGGCGCGCGATCGCCTCCTCGGTGTCGTCCTCGCGACCCTCGATCTCCGCACGCTTGCGCAGGCGGGCGAGGAGCTCGTCGCGCTCCGCGACGAGCTCGATCACGCCGTCGAGCGCGACACCCGCGTCACCGAGGATCGAGTCGAGCTCCGCGACCTGGGCCGCGTTGCGCGGGTACCCGTCGAGGATGAAGCCGTCCTTCGCGTCCGCCTGGGCGAGCCGGTCGCGGACCATGTCGTTCGTGACCGAGTCGGGCACGAGCTCGCCCTTGGCCGTGTACGACTGCGCCAGCACCCCGAGCTCCGTGCCGCCCTTGATGTTCGCGCGGAAGATGTCGCCCGTCGAGATGGCAGGGACGCCGAGGTGCTCCGCCAGGCGTGCCGCCTGCGTGCCCTTGCCCGCGCCCTGCGGACCCATGATGACGAGACGTGTGCTCAACGGAGAAACCCTTCGTAGTGCCGCTGCTGCAGCTGGCTGTCGATCTGCTTGACGGTCTCGAGACCCACGCCGACGACGATGATGATCGAGCTGCCGCCGAACGGGATGTTGGTCGTGACGTTCAGCAGGACGAACGCGATCGTCGGGATCAGCGCCACGATCGCCAGGTACAGCGAGCCGGCCGTGGTGATGCGCGTGATGACGTAGTCGAGGTACTCGGCCGTCGGTCGGCCCGCGCGGATGCCCGGGATGAAACCGCCGTACGTCTTCATGTTGTCCGCGACCTCGTCCGGGTTGAACGTGATCGCCGTGTAGAAGAAGCAGAAGAAGATGATCAGCACCGTGTAGAGCACGAGGTGTAGCGGCGCGCTCGTCGTCGCGAGGTTCTGGGTCACCCACTGGACCCAGCCCGCGGACTGGTCGGCGAACTGTGCGATCAGCCCCGGGATCGCCAGCAGCGACGACGCGAAGATGATCGGGATCACGTTCGCCATGTTGATCTTGATCGGGATGTACGTGGACGAGCCGCCGTACATGCGCCGTCCGACCATGCGCTTGGCGTACTGCACGGGGATCCGCCGCTGCGACTGCTCGACGAACACCACGAGCCCGACCACCACGACGCAGAGAGCGATCACGATGATGAACTTGCCGACGCCGCCGTTGCCACCGGCGATGGACCACAGCGCGCTCGGGAAGCTCGCGGCGATCGACGTGAAGATCAGCAGGGACATGCCGTTGCCCACGCCGCGCTCGGTGATGAGCTCGCCCAGCCACATGATCAGACCGGTACCGGCCGTCATCGTGACGACCATGATCGCGAGGTTGGCCACCGAGTCGTCAGGGATGACGGACTGGGAGCAGCCCTGGAACAGGACACCGGTGCGCGCGGTCGTGATGATCGTCGTCGACTGCAGGATCGCGAGCGCGATGGTGAGGTACCGGGTGTACTGCGTGAGCTTCGCGGTGCCGGACTGGCCCTCCTTGTGCAGGGCCTCGAACCGTGGGATCACGACGCGCAGGAGCTGCACGATGATGCTCGCCGTGATGTACGGCATGATCCCGAGCGCGAACACCGACAGCTTGAGGAGCGCCCCGCCGCTGAACAGGTTGACGAGGCCGAGCAGGTCGCTGTTGCTCGCGGTCTCGTCGATGCACTGCTGGACGTTCGGGTAGCTCACCCCCGGGGTGGGGATGAACGAGCCCAGCCGGAAGATCGCCATGATCGCGATCGTGAACAGCAGCTTGCGCCGCAGATCGGGCGTCCGGAAAGCCCGGCCGAATGCGCTGAGCACCTATCCTCCTGGTCCGCCGTGGGCGGGTTCATCAGCGGCCGACGAGGTCGTCGGCCGTCACGCGGCACGCTGTGGCGTGCGTCGCACCGTCGGCACCTTAGCCGCTCTGGCCCAGGATCCCGCAATCCGTCTCGGAAGCCCAGGGCCCGGTGCGGTCGACCGGCTGATCACCGGTCGAGAGAGACACCAGGGCCGACGGCGCATGCGCACCGCCGGCCCTGGCCGTCACTCACTCAGTCCTCGGAGACCGAACCGCCGGCGGCGAGGATCTTGTCCTTCGCCGAGCCCGACAGCGCGTCCACCGCGACGTCGAGCTTCACCGAGAGCTCGCCGGCGCCGAGCACCTTGACGAGCTGGCCCTTGCGGACCGCGCCCTTCGCGACGAGGTCCTCGACGGTGACGGAGCCACCCTCGGGGTACAGCGACGCCAGCTTGTCCAGGTTCACGACCTGGTACTCGACGCGGAACGGGTTCTTGAAGCCGCGCAGCTTCGGGAGACGCATGTGGAGGGGCATCTGCCCGCCCTCGAAGCGCTCCGGAACCTGGTAGCGGGCCTTCGTGCCCTTGGTACCACGGCCGGCCGTCTTACCCTTCGACGCCTCACCACGACCCACGCGGGTCTTGGCGGTCTTGGCGCCGGGGGCCGGACGCAGGTGGTGCACCTTGAGGGTGCCACCGGCGCCGACCTCGGGCTCGGGCTTCGCCGCGGCCTTGGTCGCCTTGGCGGCCGGCTTCTTGGGAGCAGCCTCCGCCTCGGCCGCGGTCTCCGCCTTCTTGGCGGCCGGCTTGCGCGCCGGTGCCTTCTTGGCGGGGGCCGCCTCGGCCGAAGCCTCGGCCTTCTTCGCCGGGGCCTTGCGGGCCGGCTTCTTGGCGGGCTCGGCCGTCTCCGGCGTCACGTCGTCGTTCTTCTTCTCGGCCATGATCACTCGACCTCCTCGACGGCGACGAGGTGCGCCACCGTCTTGACCATGCCGCGGATCTCCGGGCGGTCCTCCTTCACGGCGGTGTCGCCGATCCGCTTGAGGCCCAGGGTCCGCAGCGTGTCACGCTGATTCTGCTTGCCGCCGATGGCGGACTTGGTCTGGGTCACCTTGAGACGAGCCATCACGCACCCACCTTCGTGGCGGCGTCGGCGCGACCAGCGGCCTGCGAGCGCAGGAGCGCGGCCGGGGCCACGTCCTCGAGCGGCAGACCACGGCGGGCGGCGACCGCGGCGGGCTCCTCGAGCCCACGGAGCGCCGCGACCGTCGCGTGCACGATGTTGATCGAGTTCGACGAACCGAGCGACTTGCTCAGGACGTCGTGGATGCCCGCGCACTCCAGCACGGCGCGCACCGGACCGCCGGCGATGACACCGGTACCCGGAGCGGCCGGACGGAGGAAGACGACACCGGCCGCTGCCTCACCCTGGACGGGGTGCGGGATGGTGCCCTGGATGCGGGGGACGCGGAAGAAGCTCTTCTTCGCCTCCTCGACACCCTTGGCGATCGCCGCGGGCACCTCCTTGGCCTTGCCGTAGCCGACGCCGACGGTGCCGTCGCCGTCGCCCACCACGACGAGCGCGGTGAAGCTGAAGCGACGGCCGCCCTTGACGACCTTGGAGACGCGGTTGATGGTCACGACGCGCTCGACGAAGGCGTTCTTCTCGGCGTCCTGACGACGGTTGTCCCGACGGTCACCGCCGCGGCGGCCACCTCGGTCGTTCGAGCGCTCGTTCGAGCGCTCCTCGGTAGCGGCGCCCGGGGCGCCGGTGTTGCGCTGCCCTGCAGCCATCAGAAAATCCTCTGCTTCCGTGCGTACGTCGTCACAGCGACAGACCACCCTCGCGGGCGCCGTCCGCCACCGCCGCGACCCGGCCGTGGTACTTGTTCCCGCCGCGGTCGAACACGACGGACTCGACACCGGCCGCCTTCGCGCGCTGGGCGACGAGCTCGCCGACCTTGCGCGCCTTGGCGGACTTGTCGCCGTCGAGCGCACGCAGGTCCGCCTCGAGCGACGAGGCAGACGCGACGGTGTGCCCCACGGTGTCGTCGACGACCTGGGCCGTGATGTGGCGCGACGAGCGCGTCACCACGAGGCGCGGACGGGCGGGGGTGCCGGAGATCTTCTTGCGCAGGCGCAGGTGACGGCGCGTGCGCGCGATCTGCTTGCCCTTGCCCTTGACCGTGACAGCCATGATCACTTACCAGCCTTTCCGACCTTGCGGCGGACGACCTCGCCGGCGTAGCGCACGCCCTTGCCCTTGTACGGCTCGGGCTTGCGGATCTTGCGGATGTTCGCTGCGACCTCGCCGACCTGCTGCTTGTCGATGCCGCTCACCGAGAACTTGGTGGGGCTCTCGACCGCGAACGTGATACCGGCGGGGGCCTTGACGACCACCGGGTGCGAGAAGCCGAGCGCGAACTCGAGGTCCGAGCCCTTCGCCGTCACGCGGTAACCGGTGCCGACGATCTCGAGCTTCTTCTCGTAGCCCTCGGTCACGCCCGTGACGAGGTTCGCGAGCAGGGTGCGGGTCAGGCCGTGCAGGGCGCGCGAGGCACGCTCGTCGTCCGGACGCGTCACCACGAGGGTGCCGTCCGACTGCTCGACCTTGATGGGGGCGGGGATCGTGTGCTCGAGAGAGCCCTTGGGGCCCTTCACGGTCACGAGCGCGCCGCTGACGGTGACGTCCACGCCGGCCGGGACCGGAACGGGGATCTTGCCGATACGAGACATTGGCGTATCTCCTTTCCGTTACCAGACGAAGGCGAGGACTTCCCCGCCCACGCCCTTCGACTGGGCCTGACGGTCCGTCAGGAGGCCGGACGACGTGGACAGGATCGCCACGCCGAGGCCGCCGAGGACCTTGGGCAGGTTGGTGGACTTCGCGTACACGCGCAGGCCCGGCTTCGAGACACGGCGCACGCCCGACAGGGCGCGCTCGCGGCTCGGGCCGTACTTGAGCGTGATGGTGAGGTTCTTTCCCACGGCAGCGTCCTCGACGCTCCAGCCGGTGATGTAGCCCTCGGCCTGGAGGATCTCAGCGATGTGAGACTTCAGCTTCGAGAACGGCATGGTCACCGTGTCGTGGTGGGCCGAGTTCGCGTTCCGCAGACGCGTGAGCATGTCTGCGATCGGGTCGGTCATGGTCATTGGGCTTCAGCCCTTCCTCGTCGGGGTATCCGCCACGGTCGTGCGGGACGTTCGTCCCGCCGGTTTCCGCACGGACCTACGACGTAGTCGTTACCAGCTGCTCTTGGTGACGCCGGGGAGCTCGCCACGGTGCGCCATCTCGCGAAGGCACACGCGGCAGAGACCGAACTTGCGGTACACCGAGTGCGGACGACCGCACCGCTGGCACCGGGTGTAGGCGCGGACCGCGAACTTGGGCTTCGCGGCCGCCTTGTTGATCAGGGCCTTCTTCGCCATGTCAGTTCTCCTTGAACGGGAAGCCGAGACGGCGCAGCAGGGATCGACCCTCGGCATCCGTCGTCGCGGTCGTCACGATCGTGATGTCCATGCCGCGGACGCGGTCGATCTTGTCCTGGTCGATCTCGTGGAACATGGACTGCTCCGTGAGACCGAAGGTGTAGTTCCCGTGCCCGTCGAACTGCTTGTCCGACAGCCCGCGGAAGTCGCGGATGCGCGGGAGCGCCAGCGACAGCAGGCGGTCGAGGAACTCCCACATCCGGTCGCCGCGCAGCGTGGTGTGCGCACCGATCGGCATGCCCTCGCGCAGCTTGAACTGCGCGATGGACTTGCGGGCACGCGTGACCTGCGGCTTCTGGCCCGTGATCAGGGCCAGGTCGCGGATCGCGCCCTCGATGAGCTTGGAGTCCTTCGCGGCGTCGCCGACGCCCATGTTCACGACGACCTTGGTCACGCGGGCGACCTGGTTGACGTTCTCGTGGTCGAATTCCTCGCGCAGGCCGCCGACGATCTCGCTGCGGTAGCGCTCCTTGAGGCGCGGGATGGACGACGTCACCGTGGCCTCGGCCTCGGTGGTCGCTGCAGTCTCAGTCGTCATCAGATGTCCTTACCGGAGCGCTTGGCGACGCGCACGCGAACCGTGCGCTTGCGGCCGTCACGCTCGACCTCTTCGGTGCGGTACCCGACGCGGGTGCCCTTCTTCGTCTCCGGGTCGACGACCATCACGTTGGACACGTGGATCGGCGCCTCGACGGTCTCCAGGCCACCCGTGCGCGTGCCGCGGTCGTTCTGGCCGACCTTGGTGTGCTTGGTGACGCGCTGGACACCCTCGACGATGACGCGGTCGGAGTCCTTGAGGATCTCCAGGACGCGGCCCGTCTTGCCCTTGTCGCGACCAGCGATCACGAGGACCTGGTCGCCCTTCTTGATCTTCGCCATGGTCAGAGCACCTCCGGCGCCAGCGAGATGATCTTCATGAACCGCTTGTCACGGAGCTCACGGCCGACAGGGCCGAAGATGCGCGTGCCACGGGGGTCGCCGTCGTTCTTGAGGATCACGGCGGCGTTCTCGTCGAACTTGATGTAGGACCCGTCGGGACGACGGCGCTCCTTGACGGTGCGGACGACGACGGCCTTGACCACGTCGCCCTTCTTGACGTTGCCGCCCGGGATCGCGTCCTTGACGGTGGCGACGATGACGTCGCCGATTCCGGCGTAGCGACGGCCGGAACCGCCGAGAACACGGATGCAGAGGATCTCCTTGGCACCCGTGTTGTCGGCGACCCGAAGTCGCGACTCCTGCTGGATCATGTCAGTGAACTCCTGTTGTCGAGCCGGTTCTCGCCTCGCGGCGAGCCTTGCCGAACGGATAGTGGTCTGTGGTGCCGGCGGGCCGGCCGTGCTCGCGCACGGCCGGCCGGAGCCGGCGGCGTCCCGCCGCGGGGCGGCGGGTCAGCGACTACTTGGCCTTCTCGAGGATCTCGACCACGCGCCACCGCTTGGTGGCGGACAGCGGCCGGGTCTCCATGATCAGGACGAGGTCACCGACGCCGGCAGAGTTCTGCTCGTCGTGGGCCTTGACCTTGCTCGTGCGACGCATGACCTTGCCGTAGAGGGGGTGCTTGACCCGGTCCTCGACGGCGATCACGACGGTCTTGTCCATCTTGTCGCTGACGACGTAGCCACGGCGCGTCTTGCGGTGGGCGCGAGTCTCTTCGGCCGCCTCCACCGTCGCCTCGTCGGTCTGCTGTGTCTTCTCGCTCATCTCAGCCTCACTCACTCGCTCGCGCTCGGGGCCGTGCGGATGCCGAGCTCGCGCTCACGCAGGATCGTGTAGATCCGCGCGATGTCGCGGCGCACCGCCTTGAGCCGACCCGTCGAGTCGAGCTGCCCGGTCGCCGACTGGAAGCGAAGGTTGAACAGCTCTTCCTTGGCCTTCTTCAGCTCGGCGACGAGCTTCTCGTCGTCGAACGTGTCCAGCTCGCTCGTCGCGAGCTCCTTGGTACCGATAGCCATCAGCTAGCACCACCCTCGCGCACCACGAAACGGCACTTCATCGGGAGCTTGTGGATCGCACGGCGCATGGCCTCGCGGGCCAGCTCCTCGTCGACACCCGCGAGCTCGAACACGATGCGTCCGGGCTTGACGTTGGCGACCCACCACTCGGGGGAACCCTTACCGGAACCCATGCGGGTCTCCGCCGGCTTCTTGGTCAGCGGACGGTCGGGGTAGATGTTGATCCAGACCTTGCCACCACGCTTGATGTGGCGGGTCATGGCGATACGAGCAGCCTCGATCTGACGGTTGGTGACGTAGGCGGGCTCGAGAGCCTGGATGCCGTAGTCGCCGAAGGAGATCGCGGTGCCACCCTTGGCAGCGCCGGAGCGCTTCGGGTGGTGCTGCTTGCGGTGCTTGAGCCTGCGGGGGATCAGCATGACTCAGGCCTCCGTTCCGGACTCGGGGGCCGACTCCGTCGCCTCGGCGGGAGCCGAGGAGGCGGCGGGGGCCTCGGCCGCAGCCGGCGCACCGGCGGCGGGACGGTCGTTACGACGGCCGCCGCGCGGACGGTCGCCGCCGCGCTCGCCACGGCCACCACGGGCCGGACGACCGGCGGAGGACGCCTGCTGCGCAGCGAACTCCTTCTCGGTCATGTCGCCCTTGTAGATCCACACCTTCACGCCGATCCGGCCGAAGGTGGTGCGGGCCTCGTAGAAGCCGTAGTCGATGTTCGCGCGGAGCGTGTGCAGCGGCACACGACCCTCACGGTAGAACTCCGACCGGCTCATCTCGGCGCCGCCCAGACGACCCGAGCACTGCACCCGGATGCCCTTCGCGCCCGCACGCTGCGCGGACTGCATGCCCTTGCGCATCGCACGACGGAACGACACACGGCTCGCGAGCTGCTCGGCGATGCCCTGAGCGACGAGCTGGGAGTCGATCTCGGGGTTCTTGACCTCGAGGATGTTGAGCTGGACCTGCTTGCCGGTGAGCTTCTCGAGCTCGCCGCGCAGGCGGTCGGCCTCGGCGCCGCGGCGGCCGATGACGATGCCCGGACGCGCCGTGTGGATGTCCACGCGGACGCGGTCACGCGTGCGCTCGATCTCGACCTTGGCGATGCCCGCGCGCTCGAGACCCGTGCTCATGAGCTTGCGGATCTTCACGTCCTCCTGGACGTAGTCGCGGTACCGCTGGCCGGGCTTCGTGCTGTCGGCGAACCAGCGCGACCGGTGGTCGGTGGTGATGCCGAGTCGGTACCCCAGCGGGTGAACCTTCTGTCCCACTATCGGGCCCTTCCCTTCTCGTCGTCACGCGGAGCCACGACCACGGTGATGTGGCTGGTCCGCTTGAGGATCTGGCTCGCACGACCCTGCGCCCGCGGACGGAACCGCTTGAGCGTCGGCCCCTCGTCCACGAACGCGGCGGTCACGACGAGCTGCTGCTCGTCGAACGCCTGGCTCGCGCGGTCGGCCTTCACCCGTGCGTTCGCGATCGCGGACTCCACGACCTTGCGGACCGGCTCGCTCGCGGCCTGCGGCGCGAACTTGAGCACCGCCACGGCCTCGGAGGCCTGCTTGCCACGGATGAGGTCCACGACGCGCCGGGCCTTCTGGGGCGTGACACGGACGAACCGCGCCTGCGCCTTGGCTTCCATTGCTGTCCTACCTTCTTGTCTCTCGACGACCGTCAGGTCCGTCGCTGCGCTGTCGCTGCGTCGTCGGGCTGGGCCCGGCGCGCTGCGCTCAGCGGCGACGACCCTTCTTGTCGTCCTTCACGTGGCCGCGGAACGTCCGCGTGGGCGCGAACTCGCCGAGCTTGTGGCCGACCATCGCCTCGGTGACGAACACCGGGGTGTGCTTGCGACCGTCGTGCACGGCGAAGGTGTGGCCGAGGAAGTCGGGCGTGATGACCGACCGACGGGACCACGTCTTGATGACGTTCTTGGTCCCCTTCTCGTTCTGCACGTCCACCTTCTTCTGAAGGTGGTCGTCGACGAAGGGGCCCTTCTTCAGGCTACGAGGCATCTGTCAGGCTCCTATCAGCGCTTCTTGCCGGTGCGGCGACGGCGGACGATCAGCTTGTCGCTCGGCTTGTTGGGACGGCGGGTGCGGCCCTCCGGCTGGCCCCAGGGGCTCACCGGGTGACGTCCACCGGACGTCTTGCCCTCACCACCACCGTGCGGGTGGTCGACCGGGTTCATGGCGACACCACGGACGGTCGGGCGCTTGCCCTTCCAGCGCATGCGGCCGGCCTTGCCCCAGTTGATGTTCGACTGCTCGGCGTTGCCCACCTCGCCGACCGTGGCGCGGCAGCGCAGGTCGACGTTGCGGATCTCACCGGACGGCATGCGCAGCTGGGCGTAGGGCCCGTCCTTGGCGACGAGCTGCACGCTCGTGCCGGCCGAACGGGCGATCTTCGCGCCGCCACCGGGCCGCAGCTCGATCGCGTGGATGACCGTACCGGTCGGGATGTTGCGCAGCGGCAGGTTGTTGCCGGGCTTGATGTCCGCGCCCGCACCGTTCTCGATGCGGTCGCCCTGACGCAGCTTGTTCGGCGCGATGATGTAGCGCTTCTCGCCGTCCGCGTAGTGCAGGAGCGCGATGCGCGCGGTGCGGTTGGGGTCGTACTCGATGTGCGCGACCGTGGCCGGCACGCCGTCCTTGTCATGGCGACGGAAGTCGATGACGCGGTACTGGCGCTTGTGGCCACCGCCCTTGTGGCGCGTCGTGATACGACCCGAGCTGTTGCGGCCGCCGCTCTTGGAGAGCGGACGGACGAGCGACTTCTCAGGCGTCGAACGCGTGATCTCGGCGAAGTCGGCCACGCTCGAGCCACGACGGCCCGGCGTTGTCGGCTTGTACTTACGGATTCCCATCGGGGTCTGTCCTCACTTGCCTCTCGTCCGGCTCAGCCGAAGATGTCGATCGTGCCCTCGCGGAGGGTGACGATCGCGCGCTTCGTGTCCTTGCGCTTGCCGATGCCGAACCGCGTGCGACGGGTCTTGCCCTTGCGGTTGATGGTGTTGACCGAGGCGACCTTGACCGAGAAGACCTTCTCGACGGCGATCTTGATCTCGGTCTTGTTGGCGCGGGGGTCCACGAGGAACGTGTACTTGCCCTCGTCCAGGAGCCCGTAGCTCTTCTCGGAGACGACCGGCGCGATCAGGATGTCGCGCGGGTCCTTCTGCACGGTGGTCACTTCTCGGTCTCCTCAGCGTTGTCCGCGGCCTCGGAACCCGACGCGACGGCCTTCACCGAACGACCCGTGGCCGGGCCGGCGAGGAACGCCTCGAGCGCACCCTGGGTGAACACCACGTCGTCCGAGATCAGGACGTCGTACGTGTTGAGCTGGTCGGCCGGGAGCAGGTGGACCTGCTCCACGTTCCGCAGCGACTTGACCGCGAGCTCGTCGCCGCGCTCGTGCACGACGAGCACGTGGCGACGGGACGACACGGTCGTGAGCACGGCGACGGCGGCGCGGGTCGACGGGGCGTCCTCGATGCCGAAGCCGGTCACGACGTGGACGCGACCCGCACGGGCGCGGTCGGACAGCGCACCGCGGAGCGCGGCGGACTTCATCTTCTTGGGCGTCCGCTGGCTGTAGTCGCGCGGGGTCGGGCCGTGGACGACGCCACCCCCGGCGAACTGCGGCGCGCGGGTCGAGCCCTGACGGGCGCGGCCGGTGCCCTTCTGCTTGTACGGCTTCCGGCCACCACCCGAGACCTCGCCACGAGACTTCGTGTCGTGGGTGCCCTGGCGGGCCGCGGCGAGCTGCGCGACGACCACCTGGTGGATCAGCGGGATGTTGGTCTGGACGTCGAACACCTCGGCGGGAAGGTCGGCGGTGCCGGTCTTCTTGCCCTTCGGGTCCAGGACGTCGACGGTGAGCGTGGCCATGACGGTCAGGCCTCCTTCACGGCGCTCTTGGCCGCGGTCCGGACGAGGACGACGCCACCCTTGGGGCCGGGCACGGCACCCTTGACGAGCAGCAGGCCCTTGTCGGCGTCGACCTTGTAGACGGTCAGGTTCTGGGTGGTCTGACGGGCGTGGCCCATCCGACCGGCCATGCGCAGGCCCTTGAAGACGCGCGACGGGGTGGACGCCCCGCCGATCGAGCCGGGCTTGCGGTGGTTGCGGTGCGAACCGTGCGAGGCGCTGACGCCCTTGAAGCCATGACGCTTCATGACGCCCGCGGTGCCCTTGCCCTTCGTGGTGCCCACGACGTCGACCAGCTGGCCGGCGTCGAACACCTCGGCGGTGAGCTCCTGGCCGAGCTGGTACTCGGCGGCGTCCGGCGTGCGGACCTCGGCGACGTGGCGGCGCGGCGTGACGCCGGCCTTCTCGAAGTGCCCCTTGAGGGGCTGCGTCACCTTGCGCGGGTCGATCTGGCCGAAGGCGAGCTGGACGGCGCTGTAGCCGTCCGCGTCCTGCGTCCGCACCTGGGTCACGACGTTCGCCCCGACCTGGACGACGGTCACGGGCACGAGGCGCCCGTTCTCGTCCCAGGTCTGGGTCATGCCGAGCTTGGTGCCGAGGACGGCCTTGACGGCGCGCTCGTTCTGCTGGGTGGTCATTGTCGTCTCCTCCCCAGCCTCAGAGCTTGATCTCGATGTTCACGTCGGCCGGCAGGTCGAGTCGCATGAGCGAGTCCACCGCCTTCGGCGTGGGGTCGATGATGTCGATGAGACGCTTGTGCGTCCGCATCTCGAAGTGCTCGCGGCTGTCCTTGTACTTGTGAGGCGACCGGATCACGACGAACACGTTCTTCTCGGTCGGCAGCGGCACCGGACCCACGACCGTCGCACCAGCGCGGGTCACCGTGTCGACGATCTTGCGCGCCGAACTGTCGATGACCTCGTGGTCGTAGGACTTGAGCCGGATGCGGATCTTCTGTCCCGCCATGGCGTCGTCTGACTCTCTCTCTCGAACCGCTATGTCTGTCCGACCCCCGCGCTCGGGCGTGTCGCTTTGTGCGACGCGCCTCGGCGCATACCACCTGGGTACCGGGGCCGTGGTTGTCGGGTGTCACGCTCCCCCGGGCTCAGGCCCAAGGCTGCGACGACGTCCCTCAACGTGCGCTCGCCTGCTCGAAACATGTGTTCCACGGGGCTCGATCTGCATCGTCCAGCAGAGTCGGCGCCCGGCTTGGTCCCAAGGACCCGCCATCGCGGTTCAACACACTGTTCGATACATGAAGGAGCGCACCTGTAACAGGCAACTTGACTAGTCTGCCATACGGACCGCCGTCGACGCCAATCGGCGTGGTGTGACGTCCGTCGGCGCACGAGGGCCCCGGCACACGAACGGTGCCGGGGCCCTCGTGGAACCACCGGAGCACGGGCAGAGGCCCGCGCGATCCCGGTCAGATCACGTCAGCTCAGATCACTTGAGGATCTTGGTGACACGGCCCGAGCCCACGGTGCGGCCACCCTCACGGATGGCGAAGCCGAGGCCCTCCTCCATGGCGATCGGCTGGATGAGCTCGACCGTCATCTCGGTGTTGTCGCCGGGCATGACCATCTCGGTGCCCTCGGGCAGCGTGATGACGCCGGTGACGTCCGTGGTCCGGAAGTAGAACTGCGGACGGTAGTTCGAGTAGAACGGGTTGTGACGGCCGCCCTCGTCCTTGCCCAGGATGTAGACCTGAGCCTCGAAGTTGGTGTGCGGCGTGATCGAACCCGGCTTCACGACGACCTGGCCGCGCTCGACGTCCTCGCGCTTGATGCCGCGGAGCAGGAGACCGGTGTTGTCGCCGGCCTGCGCCTCGTCCATCTGCTTGTGGAACGTCTCGATGCCGGTGACCGTGGTCTTCTGCGGGTTCCGGATGCCGACGATCTCGACCTCGGAGTTGATGGCGAGCGTGCCACGCTCGACCTTGCCGGTGACGACGGTGCCACGACCGGTGATCGTGAAGACGTCCTCGATCGGCATCAGGAACGGCTTGTCCAGCTCGCGGACGGGCTCGGGGACGTTCTCGTCCACGGCCTCCATGAGCTCGAGGACCTTCTTGGTCCACTCGGGGTCGCCCTCGAGCGCCTTCAGGCCGGACACGCGCACGACCGGCGCGTCGTCGCCGTCGAAGCCCTGCGAGGAGAGGAGCTCACGGACCTCCATCTCGACGAGCTCGAGGATCTCCTCGTCGTCGACCATGTCGGACTTGTTGAGCGCCACGAGCAGGTAGGGCACGCCGACCTGACGGGCGAGCAGGACGTGCTCACGCGTCTGGGCCATCGGGCCGTCGGTCGCGGCGACCACGAGGATCGCGCCGTCCATCTGGGCGGCACCGGTGATCATGTTCTTGATGTAGTCGGCGTGACCCGGGGCGTCGACGTGCGCGTAGTGGCGCTTCGGCGTCTCGTACTCGATGTGCGCGATGTTGATCGTGATACCGCGCTGCTTCTCCTCGGGAGCCGCGTCGATCTCGTCGAAGTTGCGCTGCACGTTCGCCGGCAGGTCGGGGTACGTGTCCGCGAGCGTCTTCGAGATGGCCGCCGTCAGCGTCGTCTTGCCGTGGTCGACGTGACCGATCGTGCCGATGTTGACGTGCGGCTTGGTCCGCTCGAACTTGGCCTTAGCCACTGGGGTCCTCCTGGGACTCGGGGTAGGTGCGCCGGAGCGCGTCGCTACAGGTTGATGTGGTGATTCTAGGTGGTCGACCTGTGGGGACTCACTCGCCCCGGGTCTTCTTGATGATCTCGTCCGCGACGTTCCGGGGAACCTCGGCGTAGCTGTCGAACTGCATCGAGTACACCGCGCGACCCTGCGTCTTGGAACGCAGGTCACCGATGTAGCCGAACATCTCCGACAGCGGCACCTGGGCACGGACGACCTTGACGCCGGTGGCGTCCTCCATCGACTGGATCATGCCTCGACGGGAGTTGATGTCGCCGATGACGTCGCCCATGTACTCCTCGGGCGTGCGCACCTCGACGGCCATGATCGGCTCGAGCAGAGCCGGGTCCGCCCGCTTGACGCCCTCCTTGAGGACCATCGAGCCGGCGATCTTGAACGCCATCTCGGACGAGTCGACCTCGTGGTAGGCGCCGTCGAGCAGCGTGGCCTTGACGCCCACGAGCGGGAAGCCCGCGAGGACGCCCTGCTGCAGCGCCGACTGGATGCCGGCGTCGACGGACGGGATGTACTCGCGCGGGATGCGACCACCGGTCACGGCGTTGTTGAACTCGTAGAGCTCGCCCTCGGCCGTGTCGAGCGGCTCGAAGGTCACCTGGACCTTGGCGAACTGGCCCGAGCCACCGGTCTGCTTCTTGTGCGTGTAGTCGACCTTCTCCACCGTGCGGCGGATCGTCTCGCGGTACGCGACCTGCGGCTTGCCGACGTTCGCCTCGACCTTGAACTCGCGACGCATGCGGTCGACGAGGATGTCGAGGTGGAGCTCGCCCATGCCGCCGATGACGGTCTGGCCGGTCTCCTCGTCGAGCTTGACCCGGAACGTCGGGTCCTCCTCGGCGAGCTTCTGGATCGCCGTGGAGAGCTTCTCCTGGTCGGCCTTCGTCTTCGGCTCGATGGCCACGTCGATGACCGGCTCCGGGAACGTCATCGACTCGAGGATGACCTGCGCGTTCGGGTCGGACAGGGTGTCACCGGTGGTGACGTCCTTGAGACCGATGAACGCGTAGATGTGACCGGCGGTCGCCTCGTCGACGGGGTTCTCCTTGTTGGCGTGCATCTGGAAGATCTTCCCGATGCGCTCCTTCTTGCCCTTGGTCGAGTTCACGACCTGGGCGCCCTGCGTCACCTTGCCCGAGTAGACGCGGATGAAGGTGAGCTTGCCGAAGAACGGGTGCGCGGCGATCTTGAACGCGAGGGCCGAGAACGGCTCCGTCGCGTCCGCGTGACGCTCGACGACGACCTCGGGGTCCTTGACGTCGTGGCCCTGGATGGCCGGGACGTCGAGGGGCGACGGGAGGTAGTCGACCACGGCGTCGAGCATGGGCTGGACGCCCTTGTTCTTGAACGCCGAGCCGCACAGCACCGGGAACGCCTCGCCGGCGATGGTGAGCTTGCGGATGCCGGCCTTGATCTCGGCGACCGTGAGCTCCTCACCACCGAGGAACTTCTCGAGCAGCTCGTCGTCGGTCTCGGCGACGGCCTCGAGGAGCTCGTTGCGGTACTGCTCCGCCTTGTCGGCGAGGTCGGCCGGGATCTCCTCGATGTCGTACTTCGCGCCCATCTGGGTCTCGCCGCGCCACACGAGCGCGCGCATCTCGACCAGGTCGACGACGCCGATGAAGTCGTTCTCCGAACCGATCGGGAGCTGGATGACCAGCGGCTTCGCCTTGAGGCGGTTGATAATCGTGTCGACGGTGAAGTAGAAGTCCGCGCCGAGCTTGTCCATCTTGTTGACGAAGCAGATGCGGGGGACCTCGTACTTGTCCGCCTGGCGCCACACCGTCTCGGACTGGGGCTCCACGCCCTCCTTGCCGTCGAAGACGGCGACCGCGCCGTCGAGGACGCGCAGCGAGCGCTCGACCTCGACCGTGAAGTCCACGTGACCCGGCGTGTCGATGACGTTGATCTGCGTCTCGTTCGCCGTGCCCTTGTTCCAGAACGCGGTCACAGCAGCAGACGTGATCGTGATGCCACGCTCCTGCTCCTGCTCCATCCAGTCGGTCGTCGACGCACCGTCGTGCGTCTCACCGATCTTGTAGTTGACGCCCGTGTAGTACAGGATCCGCTCGGTCGTCGTCGTCTTCCCGGCATCGATGTGGGCCATGATGCCGATGTTGCGGACCTTCTTCAGGTCGGTCAGCACGTCAAGTGCCACGGTGGTGAACCCCTTGTCAGGTGGGAGGGTGGGGCGCCCGGGAAAGGGCAGGAGCGGGCAGCAGCGCCGCCGGCCCCGGGTTCTCCGGGGCCGGCAGCGACCGGCTCACCAGCGGTAGTGCGCGAAGGCCTTGTTCGAGTCGGCCATCTTGTGCATGTCCTCGCGGCGCTTGACCGCGGCACCGAGGCCGTTCGAGGCGTCGAGGATCTCGTTCGTCAGACGCTCGGTCATCGTCTTCTCACGGCGAGCGCGCGAGTAGTCGGTGAGCCAGCGCAGCGCGAGCGTGGTCGAGCGCGCGGGACGGACCTCGATCGGCACCTGGTAGGTCGCACCGCCGACGCGGCGGGACTTGACCTCGAGGGCCGGACGGACGTTGTCGAGCGCGCGCTTGAGCACGACGACCGGGTCCTGGTCGGTCTTCGCCCGGACGCCCTCGAGGGCGCCGTAGACGATGGCCTCGGCGGTCGACTTCTTGCCGTCGCGCAGGACCTTGTTGACGAGCTGGGTGACGATGGGCGACCCGTAGACGGGGTCGACGACGAGCGGCCGCTTGGGGGCCGGACCCTTACGAGGCATCAGGCCTTCTCCTTCTTCGCGCCGTAGCGGCTGCGCGCCTGCTTGCGGTTCTTCACGCCCTGCGTGTCGAGCGCGCCGCGCACGATCTTGTAGCGGACACCCGGGAGGTCCTTCACACGGCCACCGCGGACGAGCACGATCGAGTGCTCCTGCAGGTTGTGGCCGACACCGGGGATGTAGGCCGTGACCTCGATGCCCGAGGACAGCTTGACGCGCGCGACCTTGCGGAGCGCGGAGTTCGGCTTCTTCGGGGTGGTGGTGTACACGCGCGTGCACACACCGCGGCGCTGGGGCGAACCCTTGAGCGCGGGCGTCTTGGACTTCGACGCCTTCGATGTCCGCCCCTTGCGGACGAGCTGCTGGATCGTAGGCACTACGTCTCCGTGTCTTCTCGAGCTGCTCGAGGCGGCTGCCTCGACAGTGGTCTGTGTCTGGGGCGCCGGCAGCAAGAGGCGCCAGCAGCACCTCAGGTGCTGCTACAGCCACTTTCCACCGGCCCGATGGTCTGTCCGCGACGGCCGGGCCGGCGGAGCAGATCGCCCGCGCACTCACATCAGACCCGGTTCCGAGTGGGCACCGGGTGCCGCCGACGAGGTCGGCGAGCGGTCAGGGACCGATCCGAGATCGTCCCGATCACCCTGGTGCATCAGAGCAGGCCCGACGGCGCGGGCAACAGTCGTCAAGTCTACGTGCCCGTGCAAGCCGCGTCAAAGAGCGGGAAACCCTACCCGACGGCGGCCGGCGCGTGCACGTGCGTCCGGAGCCCGGGAGGCGTCCCGGACGCGCCCGAGGGGCCCACCGCGCGCGGCAGGCCCCTCGGGGTGATGACGGGTCGACGTCAGCGGAAGTCGCCGAAGTCGATGTCGTCGAGCGGGATCGCCTCGCCCGTGCCCATGCCGAGCGGCGAGAAGTCGATCTCGTCGTACCCGAACGTCGGGAACAGCTCGGCGCGCGCCTGCTCGGTCGGCTCGACGTCCACGTCGCGGTAGCGCGGGAGACCCGTGCCGGCGGGGATGAGCTTACCGAGGATGACGTTCTCCTTGAGGCCCAGCAGCGGGTCACGACGACCGCTCATGGACGCCTCCGTGAGCACGCGCGTGGTCTCCTGGAAGGAGGCCGCGGACAGCCACGAGTCGGTCGCGAGCGACGCCTTCGTGATGCCCATGAGCTCCGGACGACCCGAGGCCGGCTGACCGCCCTCGGCGACCGCACGACGGTTCGCGTCCTCGAACCGGGCACGCTCGGCGAGCTCGCCGGGAAGGAGCTGCGAGTCGCCCGAGTCGAGCACGGTCACGCGACGCAGCATCTGCCGCACGATGACCTCGATGTGCTTGTCGTGGATGTCCACGCCCTGGGAGCGGTAGACCTCCTGCACCTCGTCGACCAGGTGCTTCTGCGTGGCACGCGGGCCGAGGATGCGCAGCACCTTCTTCGGGTCGACGGCGCCCTGGACGAGCTGGGTGCCGACCTCGACGTGGTCGCCGTCGTTCACCAGCAGGCGCGAGCGCTTGCTGACGGCGTAGGCGATCTCCTCGGAGCCGTCGTCGGGCGTGAGCACGATCCGGCGAGTGCGCTCGGTGTCGTCGATCGCGACGCGACCCGAGAACTCCGCGATGGGGCTCTCGCCCTTCGGGGTCCGGGCCTCGAAGAGCTCGGTGACACGCGGCAGACCCTGCGTGATGTCCTCCGCGGAGGCGACACCACCCGTGTGGAACGTACGCATCGTCAACTGCGTGCCGGGCTCACCGATCGACTGGGCCGCGATGATGCCGACGGCCTCGCCGATGTCGACGAGCTTGCCGGTCGCGAGCGAACGGCCGTAGCACTTCGCGCACGTGCCGACGCGGGACTCGCAGGTCAGGACCGAACGGACCTTGACCTCCGTGACCCCGGCCTCGAGGAGGCGCTCGATGAGCACGTCGCCGACGTCCTCGCCCGCGTGGGCGACGACGTTGCCGTCGGCGTCCTCGACGTCCGAGGCGAGGCTGCGCGCGTACACGCTGGTCTCCACCTTGGGGTGGCGGACCAGGGTGTCGCCGATCTTCTCGGCCACCGGCAGCGGGAGCCCGCGCTCGGTGCCGCAGTCGTCCTCACGGATGATGACGTCCTGCGACACGTCGACGAGACGACGCGTGAGGTAGCCGGAGTCCGCGGTACGCAGCGCGGTGTCCGCGAGACCCTTGCGGGCGCCGTGGGTCGCGATGAAGTACTCGAGGACGGACAGACCCTCGCGGTAGTTGGACTTGATCGGGCGCGGGATGATCTCGCCCTTCGGGTTCGCCACGAGACCACGCATACCGGCGATCTGACGGACCTGCATCCAGTTACCACGCGCACCCGAGCCGACCATCGTGAAGACCGTGTTGCGCTCCGGGAAGGACTCCCGCATCGCCGTCGCGACCTTGTCGGTGGCCTGGGTCCAGATCTCGATGAGCTCCTGACGGCGCTCGTCGTCGGTGATCAGACCCTTGTCGTACTGCTGCTGGACCTTGAGCGCACGCTCCTCGTGCTCGGCGAGGATCGCCGGCTTGGCCTCCGGCGTCGCGACGTCGGAGATCGCGATGGTGACACCCGAACGGGTGGCCCAGCGGAAACCGGCCTCCTTGAGCGCGTCGAGCGACGCGGCGACGTCCACCTTGGGGTAGCGCTCCGCCAGCTCGTTCACGATCGTCGACAGACGCTTCTTGTCCACGATCTCGTTCACGTACGGGTAGTCGACCGGCAGCGTGTCGTTGAAGATCGCGCGGCCGAGCGTCGTCGTGAACAGGAACGGCTCGCCGGCGACGTAGCCCTCGGGTGCCGTCGCCGGGTCCAGGACCAGGTCCGGGATCCGCAGCTTGATCTCGGCGTTCAGGTCGAGCGTGCCCTGGTCGAACGCCATGATCGCCTCGGCGACCGAGCTGAACGCGCGGCCCTCGCCCTCGGCGCCCGCGTGGTCGTTCGTCAGGTGGAACAGACCGATGATCATGTCCTGCGAGGGCATGGTCACCGGACGACCGTCCGACGGCTTCAGGATGTTGTTGCTCGACAGCATGAGCACGCGGGCCTCGGCCTGCGCCTCCGCCGACAGGGGCAGGTGGACCGCCATCTGGTCGCCGTCGAAGTCCGCGTTGAACGCGGCGCACACGAGCGGGTGCAGGTGGATGGCCTTGCCCTCGACGAGCTGCGGCTCGAACGCCTGGATGCCCAGACGGTGCAGGGTGGGCGCGCGGTTCAGCAGCACCGGGTGCTCGGTGATGACCTCCTCGAGCACGTCCCACACGACCGGGCGGGCCCGCTCGACCATGCGCTTCGCGGACTTGATGTTCTGCGCGTGGTTGAGGTCCACCAGCCGCTTCATGACGAACGGCTTGAACAGCTCGAGCGCCATCTGCTTCGGCAGGCCGCACTGGTGCAGCTTGAGCTGCGGGCCGACGACGATGACCGAACGGCCCGAGTAGTCGACGCGCTTGCCGAGCAGGTTCTGGCGGAACCGGCCCTGCTTGCCCTTGAGCATGTCGGAGATCGACTTCAGCGGACGGTTGCCGGGGCCCGTGACCGGGCGGCCGCGGCGGCCGTTGTCGAAGAGCGAGTCCACGGCCTCCTGGAGCATCCGCTTCTCGTTGTTCACGATGATCTCGGGCGCACCGAGGTCGAGCAGGCGCTTCAGGCGGTTGTTGCGGTTGATGACGCGGCGGTACAGGTCGTTCAGGTCCGACGTCGCGAACCGGCCACCGTCGAGCTGCACCATCGGGCGCAGGTCCGGCGGGATCACCGGGACGGCGTCGAGCACCATCGCCGTGGGCGAGTTGGTGGTCGTGAGGAACGCGTTGACGACCTTGAGGCGCTTGAGGGCACGGGTCTTGCGCTGGCCCTTGCCGGTGCGGATGATCTCGCGCAGCGCCTCGGCCTCGGCGTCCAGGTCGAAGTTCTCGAGGCGCTTCTGGATCGCCGCGGCGCCCATCGAGCCCTCGAAGTAGCTCCCGTAGCGGTCCTGGAGCTGGCGGTAGAGCAGCTCGTCGCCCTCGAGGTCGGCGACCTTGAGGTTCTTGAACCGGTCCCAGACCTGGTCGAGGCGGTCGAGCTCCGCGTCGGAACGCTTGCGGATCTGCGCCATCTCGCGCTCGGCCGAGTCGCGGACCTTGCGGCGCGCGTCGGCCTTGGCACCCTCGGCCTCGAGCTCGGCCAGGTCGGCCTCGAGCTTCGTGGCACGCGTGTTGATGTCGTTGTCGCGCCGGTTCTCGATCTCCTTGCGCTCCAGGTCGATCTCGTTCTGGAGGTTCGGGAGGTCTTCCTGGCGACCCTCGTCGTCGACCCACGTGATCATGTAGGCCGCGAAGTAGATGACCTTCTCCAGGTCCTTCGGGGCGAGGTCCAGCAGGTAGCCGAGGCGGCTCGGCACACCCTTGAAGAACCAGATGTGCGTGACGGGCGCGGCGAGCTCGATGTGGCCCATGCGCTCACGGCGGACCTTCGAGCGCGTCACCTCGACGCCGCAGCGCTCGCAGATGATGCCCTTGAAGCGCACGCGCTTGTACTTGCCGCAGTAGCACTCCCAGTCCCGGGTGGGGCCGAAGATCTTCTCGCAGAAGAGTCCGTCCTTCTCGGGCTTGAGGGTGCGGTAGTTGATGGTCTCGGGCTTCTTGACCTCGCCGTGCGACCAGGCACGGATGTCGTCGGCCGTGGCCAGGCCGATGCGCAGCTCGTCGAAGACGTTGACGTCGAGCAAGGTTTCCTACTTCCTTCGTCTCACCGTGGGGCCGTCGGCCCCGGTGGTGAACAGTGCAGGGAATGTCTGGAGCAGTGGGGGCGGCCCGGCCGGGCGTCGTGCAGGACGGCGCACGGCCGGGTCGCGTTCGTCAGATCTCTTCGACGCTGGAGGCGTTCGGGCGACGCGACAGGTCGATCCCGAGCTCCTCCGCGGCGCGGTACACCTCGTCGTCGGACTCGCGCATCTCGACCGTGGTGCCGTCCGAGGACAGGACCTCCACGTTCAGGCACAGCGACTGCATCTCCTTGAGGAGGACCTTGAAGGACTCCGGGATGCCCGAGTCGGGGATGTTCTCGCCCTTGACGATGGCCTCGTACACCTTGACGCGGCCGGGGACGTCGTCGGACTTGATGGTGAGGAGCTCCTGCAGCGTGTACGCCGCGCCGTAGGCCTCGAGCGCCCACACCTCCATCTCGCCGAAACGCTGTCCGCCGAACTGCGCCTTACCACCGAGCGGCTGCTGCGTGATCATCGAGTACGGACCCGTCGAGCGCGCGTGGATCTTGTCGTCCACCAGGTGGTGCAGCTTCAGGATGTACATGTAGCCGACCGAGACGGGCGCCGGGAACGGCTCGCCGGAGCGGCCGTCGAACAGCTGCGCCTTGCCGTCGCCGCCCACGGTGCGCACACCGTCGCGGTTCGGGAGCGTGGTCGACAGCAGACCCGCGAGCGCGTTCTCCTGCAGGCCGTCGAACACGGGCGTCGCGACGGGCGAGTTGGGCGCCGCCTTGGCCGCGATCTCCGGGACGTCGTCCCTCCAGGAGAGGTCCTCACCCTCGGCGAGCGAGATGTCCCAGCCCTGCTTGGCGACCCACCCGAGGTGGGTCTCGAGCACCTGGCCGACGTTCATGCGACCGGGCACGCCGAGCGGGTTGAGGATCACGTCGACCGGGGTCCCGTCGGCGAGGAACGGCATGTCCTCGACCGGCAGGATCTTCGAGATGACGCCCTTGTTGCCGTGACGGCCGGCGAGCTTGTCGCCGTCCGTGATCTTGCGGCGCTGCGCGATGTACACGCGGACCAGCTGGTTCACGCCGGCGGGCAGCTCGTCGCCGTCCTCGCGGTTGAACTCGCGCACGCCGATGACGGTGCCCGACTCGCCGTGGGGAACCTTGAGCGACGTGTCGCGGACCTCGCGCGCCTTCTCACCGAAGATCGCGCGGAGCAGGCGCTCCTCCGGGGTCAGCTCGGTCTCGCCCTTGGGCGTGACCTTCCCGACCAGGATGTCGCCGGCCGCGACCTCGGCGCCGATGCGGATGATCCCGCGCTCGTCGAGGTCGGCCAGGGCCTCCTCGGAGACGTTCGGGATGTCCCGCGTGATCTCCTCCGGGCCGAGCTTGGTGTCGCGCGCGTCGACCTCGTGCTCCTCGATGTGGATCGAGGACAGGACGTCGTCCTGGACGAGCCGCTGGCTGAGGATGATCGCGTCCTCGTAGTTGTGGCCCTCCCACGACATGAACGCGACGAGCAGGTTCCGGCCGAGCGCGAGCTCGCCCTCGTCCGTCGCCGGGCCGTCACCGAGGACGGACCCGACCTCGACGCGCTGGCCCTCGTCCACGATCACGCGCTGGTTGTAGCTCGTGCCCTGGTTGGAGCGCTGGAACTTCGACGCGCGGTAGGTCGACGTGGTGCCGTCGTCGTTCACGACGGTGACCAGGTCGGCCGAGACCTCGGTGACGACACCGGGCTTGGTCGCCACGATGACGTCGCCGGCGTCCACGGCCGCACGACGCTCCATGCCGGTGCCCACGAGCGGGAGCTCGGAGCGCACGAGCGGCACGGCCTGGCGCTGCATGTTGGCGCCCATGAGCGCGCGGTTCGCGTCGTCGTGCTCGAGGAACGGGATGAGCGCGGTCGCGACCGACACCATCTGGCGCGGCGAGACGTCCATGTAGTCGACGTTCGCCGCGAGGACGTCGTCGGTCTCCCCGCCCTTGATGCGAACCAGGACGCGGTCGGTGACGAACGTGCCGTCGGCCGCGAGAGGCGTGTTCGCCTGGGCGATGACGTGCCGGTCCTCGTCGTCCGCGGTCAGGTACTCGACCTCGTCGGTGACCCGGCCGTTGACGACCCGGCGGTACGGCGTCTCGATGAAGCCGAACGGGTTGATCCGCCCGTACGACGCGAGCGAGCCGATCAGACCGATGTTCGGGCCCTCAGGGGTCTCGATCGGGCACATGCGGCCGTAGTGCGACGGGTGGACGTCACGGACCTCCATGCCGGCGCGGTCGCGGGACAGACCGCCCGGGCCGAGGGCCGACAGACGCCGCTTGTGCGTCAGGCCCGCGAGCGGGTTGTTCTGGTCCATGAACTGCGACAGCTGGCTCGTCCCGAAGAACTCCTTGATGGAGGCCACGACGGGGCGGATGTTGATCAGCGTCTGCGGTGTGATCGCCTCGACGTCCTGCGTCGTCATGCGCTCGCGCACGACGCGCTCCATCCGGGACAGGCCCGTGCGGACCTGGTTCTGGATGAGCTCGCCGACGGCGCGGATGCGACGGTTGCCGAAGTGGTCGATGTCGTCCGTCTCGACGCGCACGTCGACGGTCTCGCCGTTCCGGGCGCCCGGGAGGGACGTGACGTCGGCGTGCAGCGCAGCCAGGTACTTGATGGTCGCGACGACGTCGGCCTGGGACAGCGTGGAGTCCGCGAGCGGGACGTCGACGCCGAGCTTCTTGTTCAGCTTGTAGCGGCCGACCTTCGCGAGGTCGTAGCGCTTCGGGTTGAAGTAGAAGTTCTCGAGCAGCGCGCGGCCGGCCTCGACCGTCGGCGGCTCGCCCGGGCGGATCTTGCGGTAGAGGTCCAGCAGCGCCTCGTCCTGGGTGTGGACGTGGTCCTTCTCGAGGGTGTCGAGGACGGACGGGAAGGCGGCAAACTCCGTGCGAATTTCCTCTTCGGTCATGCCGAGCGCCTTGAGGAGGACGGTCACGGACTGCTTGCGCTTGCGGTCGACGCGCACGCCGACGGCGTCGCGCTTGTCGATCTCGAACTCGAGCCAGGCACCGCGCGACGGGATGACCTTCGCGCTGAAGATGTCGCGGTCGCTGGTCTTGTCCGCGACGCGCTCGAAGTACACGCCCGGGGAGCGGACGAGCTGCGAGACGACGACACGCTCGGTCCCGTTGATGATGAACGTGCCACGCTCGCTCATGAGCGGGAAGTCGCCCATGAACACGGTCTGGCTCTTGATCTCACCGGTCGTGTAGTTGACGAACTCGGCGGTGACGAAGAGCGGCGCGGCGTACGTGAAGTCCTTCTCCTTGCACTCGTCCGCCGTGTACTTGGGCGGCTCGAAGCGGTGGTTGGAGAAGGAGAGGGACATCGTCTGGCCGAAGTCCTCGATCGGCGAGATCTCCTCGAAGATCTCCTCGAGGCCGGAGGTGTCAGGGACGTCCTGACGCCCGGCCTCGGCAGCGGCGGCGACGCGCGCCTGCCACTTGTCGTTGCCCAGGAGCCAGTCGAAGCTCTCGGTCTGGAGACCGAGGAGGTCGGGCACACCGAGGGGCTCGTAGATCTTGGCGAAGGAGACGCGGGGGGAGGCGGTTCGGTTCGCGATGGCGTCAGCGGACGGAGCAGAAGGGGTGCGCGAGGCAGCCAAGAGGGGTCCTTCCCTGCAGATCGAAAGAACGCTGCACCGCCGGGCCGGGATCGATCACCGCCGCCTCGACCGCAGCGCGACGCGCACGTACGTCGCCGGAAGGTCGAGGGGTATCTGAGATCGGGGGCACAGGACAGCGCAAAGCGCTAGCATACCCGGAAGTTGCCTCCAGGTCCAGCCCCTGTCGTCGGGCCTCTTCGTCCGACGCATCAACCACGGTGTTGCCTGCGTTCCCCCGACCGCTCTGACGCCCCCACGCGCACCGTGTCTCCTACCGCCGGCCTGGCCGCACGTCGCTGTCCTGCTGGTGCGCCAGGCCATGCCGGCCCCGACATCGTGGCACACGGTCCCCCGGTTCGTGAAGTCGGCCACGCCGACCTGTGCACGACGGCGCCCGGTCCCGGGACACGACGAGGCCCCCACCCGGACGGGTGGGGGCCTCGTGCGACGGTTCGCGAACCGCCCTCAGCAGCCCCGGGCGACGGGGCCGAGATCACGAAAGAGTGATCACTTGAGGGTGACGGTGGCGCCGGCGCCCTCGAGGGCAGCCTTGGCCTTCTCCGCGGTCTCCTTGTTCGCACCCTCCAGGACGGGCTTCGGGGCGCCGTCCACGAGGTCCTTGGCCTCCTTCAGGCCGAGGGACGTGAGGGCGCGCACCTCCTTGATGACCTGGATCTTCTTGTCGCCGGCGGCCTCGAGGATGACGTCGAACTCGTCCTTCTCCTCCTCGGCGGCGGCCTCTCCACCGGCACCGCCGGCAACAGGGGCGACCGCGACGGCGGCGGGGGCGGCGGCGGTGACCTCGAAGGTCTCCTCGAAGGCCTTCACGAACTCGTTGAGCTCGATGAGGGTCAGGCCCTTGAACTGCTCGATGAGCTCGTCGGTGCTGAGCTTCGCCATGATGGCGTTCCTTTCGTTCAGTGCTCGTCAGCGGCCCGGTGCCGGGCCCGCCAGAAGCAGGGGGTTGTGCGTGCGCTGAGCTGGTCCGTGCGGGTGCACGGATCAGGCGGCAGCGCCCTCCGATTCCTGCTTCTGACGCAGGGCATCGATGACGCGGGCGGCCTGGGCGGTGTTCGCGGTGAAGACGTAGGCAGCCTGGAACAGCTTGGCCTTCATCGCGCCGGCCGCCTTGGCCAGCAGGACCTCGCGGGACTCGAGGTCCGCGAGCTTGGTGACCTCGTCGCTCGTCAGGGCGTGCCCGTCGAGGACACCACCCTTGATGACGAGCGCGGGGTTCGCCTTGGCGAAGTCACGCAGACCCTTGGCCGCCTCGACCGGGTCACCGGTCACGAAGGCGATGGCCGACGGGCCGGCGAGGTCGGCGTCGGCGATGTCGACCCCGGCCTCCTTGGCCGCGATGGCGGTCAGCGTGTTCTTCACCACGGCGTAGGTTGCGTTGCCGCTGAGCGACCGACGCAGCGTCTTGAGCTGCGCGACGGTGAGCCCGCGGTACTCGGTCAGCACGGCAGCGTTCGACTCGCGGAACGCGTCCGTGAGCTCGGCAACTGCGGCTGCCTTGTCCGGCCTCGCCATGGCAATCCTTCCGGTGGTGGTGCCGCAGCGCGCCGTGCCGAGAACCCCGGGAAACGAGAAGAGCCCCGCGCAGGGCGGGGCTCTCAGGAACGATCGGCATCCGTGAGGACACCGTTCACGAGGCTCGCACCTGCGCCGGCCTCCGCTCGAGAGCGGGACTTCGGTGACGTCTTCCCGTGCCCCCGGCGAACCGGGTTCCGGGCAGGCGTCGACGACCTGCGGTCTTGGGTACCCGTCCATGGTAGGGCACGCGGCGACGACGACCAAACCGGGTCGGGTCGGCCTCGCGCCTCCTCAGCGAGCGGCGCCCACCAGCTCCGGTTCGCCGGAGGCCGCGCCGTCCACGGGAGCCATCTCGGGCTCGCCTGCCGCGGCACTCACCGCACGCGCCACCGGACGGGCGGTGAGGACCGCGAGGACCGTCGCGAGCCCGCCGCCGAGAACGAGCGGGAGCCGGAGGTCGACGCGCGACAGGATCCCACCGAGGAGCGTCACGAGCGGCACGAGCACCCAGCAGACGGTCCGCCACGTGCCCGAGACCCTTCCCAGCAGGTCGTCCGGGACGCGGCTCTGGCGCACCGAGGCCGAGAGCGAGTTCCAGACGGTCACGCCGAGCGTCATACCGGCGAACGCGACGGCCGCCACGACCACGCCCGCGACAGACGCCGGGGCGAGACCCGCCACGACCAGCAGGGGGCCGCACAGGACCGCCGACCCCGCCATGACCCAGGGGCGACCGACCCGGCGCACGACCCGCGCGAGCAGCAGGGACGCCGCCACGCTCCCGAGCGCTCCGACCGCGAGGAACAACCCGACCATCGCGTCGGGGACACGCAACGTACGGACCAGGAAGACGACCAGCGCCGCCTGCGCGAGCGTCAGGCACGTCGCGGAGCCCGTCGTGACGAGCAGGAGCGTGCGGAGCGGCCGGTCGCGCCAGAGGAAGCGGGCGCCGTCGTCGAGCTGGCGGAAGAACCCGGCCTCCCGCCCCCGCGACGACGACAGCTCCGTGCGCCCGGTCGCGCGCGGAAGGAGCAGCGCGAGGACCGCGGCGACCGCGAACGCCACGCCCGAGACGACGAACGGCACGCCAGCGGCCAGCACGAGCAGTGCCGTCGCCGCCGACGGCGCCACGAGACCCTGGGCGACCTGGGTGCCGGCAGCCACCCGGGAGTTCGCGGCGTCGCGCCCCGCGACGTCCACGACGCGCGGCAGGAGCGCCTGGTCCCCCTCCTCCACGACCGTCTCGAGCACGCCGACCACGAAGATCAGGGCGACGAGACCCCACACGGGCATGCGGTCCGCAGCGACGAGCACGGCGGCCCCGAGCAGGACGGCCGCCCGCAGGAGGTTGGTGGCGCCGAGGAGCCGACGGCGGTCGAACCGGTCGGCTGCGACGCCCGCCGCGACACCGCACAGCAGCCACGGGAGGTAGGACGCGGCCGAGATCGCGGACACCGCGAACGGGTCCTGGGTGAGTCGGACTGCGAGCAGAGGCGCCGCCGTCCACAGGAGCGCGTCGGCCAGGTAGCCGGCCATCATCGACGACCACAGGCGACCGAACGCTCCCCCACCTCGCACTCGCACGGCCCGAGGGTATCGGACCTGCTCACGCAGGGGAACGGCCCTATTCCGGTGCCAGGCCGGCAACCGACGAGAAGCACACCAGCGGCACGGGCTCCGCGACGTCCGCGAGGGCCAGTGCCAGCGCGCCCTCCGGGTCGTCCGACGCGCGGAGCTCGGCGTGCAGCCGCGGCATGATCTCTGCCGCGACCACGTCGGGCAGGGGTGCGACGGACGCGATCACCGCGCGGGCGCCGAGGCGCAGCAGGACCGAGGTGAGGCCCAGGACCTCGCCGCCGAGGCCCGGGGTGACGCCGCCGACCTCGCACGCCGACAGCACGACCACCGACCGCGGCAGGTGCAGCCCGTCGAGCTCGTGCGCGAACAGCGGCCCGTCCGCGAGCTCGATGCACGCGAAGAGCGGGTTGTCGGCGTCGTGCCGGCCGTGCGCGGCGAGGTGGACGACGTCGTGGTCCTCGAAGGCCCGCCGCACCGCGTCCGTGGAGGCGTCGGCGCCCGTGAGCGCGGTCCCGCGCTCCCAGCCGCCCGCGACGTCGAGCACCTCGCGGTCGGCGTGCTGGACCCCGGGACCCGCGACGGCGAGGACGCGCGGCGCCCGCCCGTCGCCGTCGGCCGCGCGGCCCCGGGCGACGTGCGAGTTCACGGCCGTCCGCCGCCCGCGCCGCGACGGGAACGACGACCACGGGAGCGCGATGAGCGGGTCTCGTGCCGCGACGTAGAGGTCGCTCTCGGCGGCCAGGGGCCGCACAAGCAGGTCGTCGAGCCGGCGGAGCCCGGTGTTCAGGGATGCGACGGCAACCTGGTGCAGCGGCGGCGGGATGAGCTCGTTCGACGCGATCTGCAGGTCGGCCCGGACGCGGCGGATCCGCTCCGTCACCTCCACGGCGTCCGCGAGATCGACCAGGCGCGTGCCGCGCGCGTCGATGCGGACTGCGAGCACCCGCCCCCCGACGACGGCGTAGTCCGCCACGACCGCGCCGTCACCCCGGCCGGCGAGGAGCCGGACGACCTCGCGACTCGTCACGGCGTGCGCGACCTCCGCGTCACCGGTCCGCTGCCAGGAGCGTTCGCGCAGCCGGTCCTGGAGCGCCCGCGCCCGGCGGTGGAGGTCGTCGCGCTCGCGCGCTGCAGCCGGATCGGTGTCGACGGGCAGCTCGCGGGCCCGGGCCAGCAGGGCCCGGGCGGTGGCCAGCAGCTCTGCCGACTCGGGGTCCTCCGGCGGCGTGACGCGCGCCGCGCCCGCGAACGTCGCCCGCCCGCGCTCGACCGCGTCGAACACCGCCGACGCGCGGCCCGTCGCCCGGGCCGCGGCGACGTCCGTCCAGTTGAGCCCGACCGCGTGCACGGCGGCGGCCGCCACCGAGTCGACCGAGCCCAGACGCGCGCGGTGCTCGGCGAGGATCCCGAACCCTCGCTTGACCGCGCGAAGGCCCGCCGGCCGGTCCCCCGCGGCGAACGCGAGCTCGGCCGCGACGGCGTATCGCTGCACGCGGAGCGTCAGGGGCGCGCCCCGGAGGTTCGACGGCACCTCCGCGAGCACGCCGCGCGCCGCCTCAATGTCGCCTGCGGACAGCAGCCACTGCACGGCGATCAGGCGCGCGCCGACCGTCGGCTCCCGTCCCAGGACGGCGCCCGTCGTGCTCCCCCGGTCCGCGACGTCCAGCGCCTCGAGCGCCCGACGGCGGCACGTACGCGCCGACGGCACTCCCTCCTTGCGCGCTCGGGAGAGCTCGATTTCGAGCTCGAGCACGCGCGCGACGACCGCCCACGACGCGTGCCCGCCCGCCTCGAAGTGTCGTCGCGCGAGAGCGGCCCACCGCTTCGCGTCGGGGTATCGCTCGAGGCCCAGGAGCGTGCGCGCCCGGAAGTACTCCGCCTCCGCCCGGTCGAGCCGGAGCCCCGCCCTCTGGAGCTGGGGGATCGCCTCCGCGAGCGCCGCGTCGGCCTCGGTCCACAGACCCGCCTCTACGAGGACTTCTGCCTTGCCGAGGAGGGGGATGCCGTCGTCCTGCTCGGGGGCCTGCTGGTAGGACCTGTCCATGTCGGCCAGAGCACCCGGCAGGTCACCAAGAAGACTCTTGGCGTAACCGACATTGTGTTCCGCGAACGCGATGTAGTAGTCGTGTCGCAATTCGTGTGCGTGCGCCAGCGCCTCGATGTAGTCACTGAGTCCCGTCTTTACGTCTCCCAGCTCGATCGAGGCTGATCCGCGATTGATCAGTGTGATCGCAAGATCGCGGTGACGATTCGCCGGTAGAGCGTCGACAGCGGCCGTGAACCTGGGGAGAGCGAGCGACGGAGCACCAGTCCGCAGCAGGATGAGGCCACGTTGGCCGTCCACGACCGCGACCAACTCGCTGTCGCCGAGCGCAACCGCGAGCTCGGCAGCACGATCAAGGATCGCCAGGGTTTCGCTTCTGTCTCCGCGGACAGCGTCCACCGCTGTCGAACGCGTGACGAGTGCCCGTACGAGCAGGCTCTTCATCCCCGCCTCAGCGGACGAGGCAGCTGCCTCGATTCCCCGCGAGAGGTCCTCGATCAGGGGGTCGAGAACGCGAAGAGCCGTACTGTGTTGCGCGCGGACACAAAGTTCGCGCGCACGCTCGAGGCGGTCGGTGTATCGGCCCCAGTCAGGGTCTTGCGTCACACCGACCGCCTTTCGTCAGATCACGTCGCGGGCGCCTCCGCGTACAGATCGCCCACAGCAACCACAGCATCCCACGCCGCTGCCACCCGCGACGATGCCCTTGCACCACGCACGCGTGCGCTGAGCACCGCACTCGCCAGCTGCCCCGCGAGGACCGGAGCCGCGAACGAAGTCCCGCTCCACAGTGCGAAGCCACCCCTGTAGTCGTCGGGGTCAACCGACTCGCGGAGTCCGTCCGCCGTACGCACCTGCGGAACCTCGGGTCCGTCGAACGTGGTCGGCATCGTGCTGAGCGACTTGGCCCCCGGGCGGACAGCAGTGACCCAAGGCCCGTCGTTGGCGAAGTCGGCGAGCGTGCCGTTGGGGTTGGACGCCGTCACGGTGAGCACAGGCGTGTAACCAGGGCCGAGATCGCTCGGCAATTCCGGCACGACCGGGCCACCGGGTACGCGCCGCACCGAGGGAGCCCACGCCGCCGGGTACACGGGACGGGACGATCCGTCGTTGCCGGCTGAGACAACCACGAGGACGCCCGCTTCACGCAGGTCGCGAAGGACACCACGGAGCACACCGTCGTAGTCGTCGCTCTCGGTCTCCTCTGGGTAGTAGCCCAGCGGCAGGACCACAACGTCGACCGCGGCGCACACGTCGTTGCCCGCGACCCCACGCAGGTGGAAGTCGAGCAGTCGCTCGAGACTGCGCGCGACGTCCCACTCGGTCGACTCCCCAGTCGGGCCGGAGACGCGCACAGGCAGGATCACCGCGTCCGGGCAGACCTGGTGCACCACGCCCGCGATGAAAGTACCGTGCCCCGAATACTCGCTGATCGTGCCCTCCGCAGTGCTTCCCGGCTCGGCGTCGCCGTCGGGCTCGTGGTCGTCGTACGTCCCGATCGGGGCGCCATCCAGCAGCACTCCGCGCGCGACCACTGGGCTCGGCGCGTCGAACCACGTGTGTTGCCCCACGCCCGTGTCCACGATCGCCACGACCGGACGACTTACACCCTCAGCCGTCGTCCACACATCGGCGTCGGCGTACACGCGCCGTGGAGCCGGCCCGACGAAAGTCGCGGGTTCACGCGAGCCGGGCACCCCATAACCCGTCGTGCGACGGTGTCCCTGCAGCACGTGGTCGAGCCCGACGCGCGCGGCCTCCGACGACGCCCCGACACCCTCGGCCACCTCGTCCAACAGCTCCCAGGCGTCGACACCGTCACCCGCGACGTGCACCGCCACACCCTGACGCGACGCGCTCTCGCGAGCCTCGGCGACCGGCGCCTCCGTCACGCGAACGTCCAGCCCCCGACGCCCCGCCGCCTCACGCAGCGCCGCCACCAATGCATCGTCCGCCGCGCCGTCGGGCGCTGTCCGCACGATCAGCCGGTCCGCCACGTACCGCGTCGGAGCGACCCGCCGCGGACGCCGCACCCGCGCCCGGACCGGGTCCAGGTCACGGACTTCGTGGACGACGCCGTCGTGGTCACGCAGGGTGCGGGCAGGCCGGCCCCCGGACGCTCCGGGGTCGCCGGTGCCGGGCGGGATCTCGCTCACGGTGATGCCTCTCGTTCAGGACGACGCTCGCCGCGCCGTCGCGTGCGGTGATGGTGGTGCGGCGCGCGCGTCGAGCACGCACCGGGCGGACGTGGCCGTCCTCAGAGCTCGATGACGGGCGTGCTGACGGCGGGGCCGTCGTCGGGCCGGGCGACGAGGCTCGCCGGCCCGGGAGCGACGGCGTCGAACGCGAACCGCCCGTCCTCGTCGGTCCGGGTCGTGACGACCTCGTCGTGCGGGCGGTGGAGCTCGATGTCGATCTCACCGGTCGGCGCGATCCAGCCGTCGATGCGGACCCCGTCGGGCCCGGGCGCCACGGTGATCATGACGGTGCGGGACGTCGACGTGAACGTGATGGTCCGCGCCTGGGTGGGCGCGGCCTCGGCGGCCCGCACCCCGGCGGCCTCGGGCATGCGCTCGAGGGTCATGAGCTCGGTCTCGAGGGCCGCGAGGGTCATCGCGAACAGGGACCGGTCGACGAGGTCCGGCGGCACGGGGTCGGCGAGCAGCACGACGCGTCCGAGCGCGGCGAGCGTCGCCTCGTCGTTCGCGTCGAACGGCTCGTCTGGCGAGTACGGCGTGCTCATGCGTGCCTCCAGGTGTCGTCGGCGCCGCTCTCGTCGAGAAGCGTGCGCAGCTTGGCGAGGCAGCGGCCTCGCGTCGCTCCGATGCTGCCGACCGGCATGCCGATCGCCTCGGAGATGTGCTTGTAGTCGGGCCGGTCCGCCAGGGAGACCAGCCGGAGGAGTTCCCGGCACCGGGCGGGGAGATCTTGGAAGACCGTCCAGAGCGTGCGGTCCCGGTCGTTCGTCGCCGCCACCGTGTCCGGCGTCGGGTCGGCCGAGGGAACCTCGCGGTGCGCGCCGGTCTCGGGGTCGGGTCCGTCGTGCAGCTCCGTACGGTTCTTCTCGTCCCGCCGACGACGGCGCACCGCCTCCCAGGCGCCACGCCTCGCCGTGACGAGGAGCCACTTCAGGACGGCGTGCGGCTCGGCGATCGTGTCCATGTGCCGGACCAGCGCCACCCACGTGTCCTGGACGACGTCGTCTGCGGCCTGGGGCTCGACGCCCTGCGCGCGCACCGTGTGCCACAGCAAGGGCGTCATCTCGCGGACGACCGCCTCGAGGGCCGCGGGCCTGCCCTCGCGGTACTCGAGCACGGCGTGCGCAGCCCGGTCGCCGAGGCTGACCTCGTCGGGCTCTCGTCGGGTCTTCTGTCTGCTCTCAGCCATCGCGCTACCGACGCCTCCCGATCCGGTCGGTTCTCCGCTCAGATCGACGCTGACCTGCGGTTTCGACGATTCTACGAGGGCCCGGTCCGCACGGCGAGGAGCGAGCGGGCGATCTTCGACCATCCCTCCACCGCCTCTCACGTCGTCCTCGGCGCCTGCGCCGATCGTCTCAGCCTGCCGGACGGGTGCCCCGCTCCCCTCTGCCGCGGGGCGCCCGTCCCCCACCAAGGCGAGAGCGGCTCGACACCCCGGTGATACCGGACGTGACAGTGACCTGGGTCACATCTGAACGCTACGGGGAATCCCTTATCCCGGTGTCGCGACGGTGGGAAACCCTCATACCGAGCCCGAGGTGCCCTCACCTACTGTCGTTAGGTCCCCTGACAAAGGAGTTCACATGCACCTCACCCGCAACGCCGCGAGCCGCCGCCGCGCGCTCGGCGCCGCGGCCGCCGTCGCCCTCGGTGCCGCAGCGATGGCCGGCGCGAGCCTCCCCGCGGACGCAGCCACGACCAGCAGCACTCAGTGGCTCACCGGCTACTGGCACAACTTCGACAACGGGTCCGGCACGATCCACCTCGCCGACGTGCCCCAGCAGTACAACCTCGTCGAGGTCGCGTTCGCCGACGCGTCCGCCTCCTCCCCGGGCGGCATCGAGTTCAACCTCGCCACCAAGGACTTCGGCGGCACCTACAGCGTCGACCAGTTCAAGGCCGACGTGCAGACCCTGCACTCCCAGGGCCGGAAGGTCGTCCTGTCGATCGGCGGGCAGAACGGCACCATCAACGTCACGAGCGCCGCCCAGGCCACCAACTTCGCGAACACCGCCTACAGCGTCCTGAAGGAGTACGGGTTCGACGGCGTCGACATCGACTTCGAGAACGGCATCGATGCCACCTACACGTCCGACGCGCTGCACTCGCTCGCGTCGAAGGTCGGCTCGTCGTTCATCCTGACGATGGCGCCCCAGACCATCGACTACCAGGCGACGTCGATGGCCTACTACAAGCTCACGCAGAACGTGAAGGACATCCTGACCGTCGTCAACACGCAGTACTACAACTCGGGCAGCATGCTCGGGGCCGACGGCAAGGTCTACTCCCAGGGCAGCGTCGACTTCGTCACCTCGCAGGCCGCGATCCTCCTCGACCAGCTGGGGCTGCGACCCGACCAGGTGGGCCTCGGCTATCCCGCGACGTCGCAGGCGGCCGGCGGTGGCTACCAGACGACCGCCAACGTCATCGCTGCCGTCGACTGCCTGGAGAAGGGCACCTCGTGCGGGAGCTTCAAGCCGTCCAAGGCGTACGGCAAGATCGGCGGCGTCATGACGTGGTCGGTCAACTGGGACAAGACCAACGGGTACGCCTTCGCGAACGCGCTCGGCGCACGTCTCGGCACGGGCAGCGGCTCGACGACCACCCCGACGTCGACCCCGACCGCCACGACGACCCCCACCACGTCGCCGACGCAGACGCCCACGGCGACCACGACCCCTACGCAGACGCCCACGCCGACGGCCACCACGACGACGCCGACCGACTGCTCGGCGACTGCCTGGTCGTCGTCGACGGTGTACACCGGCGGCAACACGGTCTCGTACGGAGGCAAGGTCTACCAGGCCAAGTGGTGGACGCTCGGCGAGACGCCGGGTGCCGCCCAGTGGGGCCCCTGGGCCGTCGTCGGCACCTGCTGACCTGACCTGAGAACGACGAACGGCGCGACCCCCACGGGGGTCGCGCCGTTCGTCGTCGGGCAGGAAGGAGCCTGGGTCAGGCCGCCTCCTCCTCGAGGAGCTTCGTCGTCCGGCTCTGGTCGAGCGGGATGCCGGGGCCCATCGTCGTCGTGATGGTCGCCTTCGTGATGTAGCGGCCCTTCGAGGACGACGGCTTCAGACGCAGGACCTCGTCCAGCGCGGCGCCGTAGTTCTCGACGAGCTGCTCGTCCGAGAACGACACCTTGCCGATGATGAAGTGGAGGTTCGCGTGCTTGTCGACGCGGAACTCGATCTTGCCGCCCTTGATCTCCTCGACCGCCTTGGCGACGTCCATGGTCACCGTGCCGGTCTTGGGGTTCGGCATGAGGCCACGCGGGCCGAGCACGCGGCCCAGGCGGCCGACCTTGCCCATGAGGTCCGGCGTCGCGACGGCGGCGTCGAAGTCCGTGCGGCCCTTCGCGACCTCGTCGATGAGCTCGTCGCCACCGACGATGTCCGCACCGGCGGCGCGGGCCTGCTCGGCCTTCTCACCGTTCGCGAACACGAGGACGCGGGCCGTCTTGCCGGTGCCGTGCGGGAGGTTCACCGTGCCACGGACCATCTGGTCCGCCTTGCGCGGGTCGACACCGAGGCGGAACACGACCTCGACGGTCGCGTCGTACTTGGTGGTCGACGTCTCCTTGGCGAGGCGGACGGCCTCGAGGGGGGCGTACAGGCGCGTCCGGTCGATCTTCTCGGCCGAGGCGCGGTACGCCTTGCTGTGCTGAGCCATTGCTGCTTCTCCTTGCAGTCGTGGTCGGTCGGGTCCGCCGGCGGCGAGCCCTCCCACTGTGGTGCTGCTGTGCCGGGGCGTCAGCCCTGGACGGTGATGCCCATCGAGCGCGCGGTGCCCGCGATGATCTTCGAGGCGGCGTCGATGTCGTTGGCGTTGAGGTCCTCGAGCTTGGTCTGCGCGATCTCGCGGACCTGGTCCGCGCTGATCGAGGCGACCTTGACCGAGTGGGGCGTGCTCGAGCCCTTGTCGACGCCCGCGGCCTTCTTGATGAGCTCGGCGGCCGGCGGCGTCTTCGTGATGAAGGTGAACGAGCGGTCCTCGTACACCGTGATCTCGACGGGAACCACGTTGCCGCGCTGCGACTCGGTGGCCGCGTTGTAGGCCTTGCAGAACTCCATGATGTTCACGCCGTGCTGACCCAGCGCGGGGCCGATCGGCGGGGCAGGCGTCGCGGCGCCGGCCTGGATCTGGAGCTTGATGAGGCCGGAGACCTTCTTCTTGGGAGGCATGTCGCACTCCTCGCTTTCTGTTCGTGGGCCGACGCCGTGGGCGATGACCCGGTTGCAGTGCTGCCGTCGCGCCCGTCAGCCGGTCCTGGACCGGTCCGACGGGCTGCGGTGGATCAGATCTTGGCGACTTGGTTGAACGACAGCTCGACCGGGGTCTCCCGGCCGAAGATCGAGACGAGCACCTTGAGCTTCTGGCTCTCGGCGTTGATCTCGGAGATGGTGGCGGGCAGCGTGTCGAACGGACCGTCGGTGACGGTCACGGACTCGCCGACCTCGAAGTCGACCGCGATCGGCGCCGCGGCCTGCGCGCCGCCACCGGCGGCGGGGCGCGCGCCGGCCTCGGGCTTCGGAGCCAGGGACGGGGCGAGCATCGAGAAGACCTCGTCCGACGTCAGCGGCACCGGCTGGTGGGTGTGGCCCACGAAGCCCGTCACGCCCGGCGTGTGGCGCACGGCGCCCCACGACTCGTCGGTGAGGTCCATGCGCACGAGCACGTAGCCCGGGATGCGCACACGGCGCACCGTCTTCTTCTGCGCGTTCTTGATCTCGGTGACCTCTTCCATGGGCACCTCGATCTGGAAGATGTAGTCCTCCATGTTGAGGCTCTGGATGCGGGTCTCCAGGTTGGTCTTCACCCGGTTCTCGTACCCGGCGTACGAGTGGATGACGTACCAGTCGCCGAGCTGCGTGCGCAGCTCGCGCTTGAACGCCTCGATCGGGTCCTCCTCGGCCGCCTCGTCAGCGGCCGCGGTGTCGACCTCGGCGGCGGCGTCGTCGCCCTCGACCTCGTCGGTCTCGGGGGCCGCGTCGGCGTCGACGGTCTCGTTCTCCGTCACCTCGGCCTCGGCCTCCGGCGCAGCGTCGGGCGTGACGTCGGACGCGGCGTCGGCGAAGGGGGAGAGCTCCTCCGCGTGGTCCTGCGACTCCTGGGACACGAGCGAACCTGCTTTCGTTGGCGTTGCCGGTGACGGCGTAAGAGGGCTGGGCTTCAGTTGAGGGGCGCCGGCGTCAGTCGCCGAACACCCACAGCACGAGCTTGCCGATGCCGAAGTCCAGCAGCGTCACGAACGCCATGATCGCCACCACGAAGACGATGACCACGGCCGTGTACGTGAAGAGCTCCGAGCGAGTCGGCGTGTGGACCTTCTTGAGCTCGGCGATGACCTGCCGCACGAACAGGGCGATCCGGCCGAAGAACCCGCGCTTGTCGGACGACGCCGAGCGCTTCTTCGCAGCCGGAGCGCTGCTGGCGCTCACGGACTCCGACGGCGATTCGCTCACTTCGTTCCCAACTGTCAGGTCCAACGACGGACACGCACCTCGTGCGTCGTGCAGGGCAGACAGGACTCGAACCTGCAACCTGCGGTTTTGGAGACCGCTGCGCTACCAATTGCGCCACTGCCCTTCGTGGACGTCCTCCTCCAGGGCACACTCCGAGAACCACCTCCGACGAGGGATTCACGGGGCACGTCCCGGATCATGCGTATCGCGCCCTCGGGCACGACCCAGCATGGCGGAAGTCAACCACCGAGGGACCACTCTACGCGACGCCGGGCGGTGGGTCGAACCCGCCCACGGTGGCAGCATGCGTCCATGGCCTCCGACCCTGGGATCCGGGCGCTGCCGCTGCGCGAGCGTCCCGTCGACATCGGCTTCGCGCTGGTGTTCAGCGCCTTCACGATCACCTCGATCATCAGCGACATGCTGCCGACGCTGGGCGTGGACATCTCGCACCCGTCGTCCAACCCGATCGTCAACAGCAACTACTGGTACGCGCACGACACCGACCCGCTGTTCATGCACCCGCCCACCTGGATGCGGATCTGCACGGGCCTGTCGGCGTTCGTGTACCTGCCGTTCTACGTGCTGCTCGTGATCGCGCTCGTCCGGGGCTGGCAGTGGATCCAGCTCCCCGCGGTGATCTACGCGACCATGATCGTCACGCTGACCGGGATCGTGATCTTCGGCGTCGAGCTCTTCGGCGAGCCCGAGTGGGTCACGCCCCGGCCCGGGAAGTTCCTCGCCTTCAACCTGCCGTACGTGCTGCTGCCGGTCCTGCTGCTGATCCGGATGCGCAGGCCGGACCCGTTCTCACGGCGCTTCTGAGGCTGCGGGGCGGGCCCGGTCCGACGACGAACGTTTCCCGCGCCGAAACCGTGCAGTAACGCAGCACCGGCACGCTGGAGCCACGTACCACCGCTGCGCCAAGGGCGTCGAGTCGGCTCACCGTCGAGCAATCCCCCGACGGGACCGACACGAAGAGGACGCCATGAGCCGTGCACTGACGCCCATCCTGATCGACCTGACCGACCGAGATCTCGCGAGCGCCGCCGCCCGGCGGCTGCGAGGGCTGGGCTTCCCCGCGGCCGCCCGCGCGGACGACGCACCCGACGCCCCGCCGCTCCCCCGCCACCCCTCGTTGGTCGTGGCGGACCCGCACACCGCCGTCGACCTGTGGGACGACGACACCGGGCTCGGACCCGGCGTCGACGTCGTCGGCGCGACCGCCCTCGAGCACCACGACCTCGTGGTCGCACACGTCCTGCGGCGCGAGCCGGACCTCGTACCCGCGCCCCTGCCCCGCGCCGAAGAGCCCGCGACCGCGGCCGAGCTCGTCGCCGCGATCGAGCCGTTCGAGGCGTACGACGACGGCCCCGGCCCGGTCGGCGGCCGTTGGGTCGTCCTCGTGGTCCGGGCGTTCGAGCTGCCGCGCGTCGCCCAGCGGTACGGGCCCACCGTGGCCGACCGCCTCGCCGACCACCTGCTGCGGTGCGTCGACGACGACCTCCCGGGCGTCCACCCGGTCGGGTTCACGGCGTCGCGCGACCTCGTCGTGGTCCTCGACCGCCAGCGCGTGGGCCGGATGTCGCGGCGCCTCGAAGGGTTGGCCGTCATGCTGGCCCGCCGACGCTACGGCAGCGACGTCACGGGAGAGCCCGAGACCGAGACGCTCTCGCTGACCCCGCTCCTCGGGTACGCGCCCCTCCGCCCCGGCGCCCGCCGCGCGCTCGCCGGCGCCCTGAGCGCCGCCGACGCGTCCGCGACACGGCTCGACCTCGAGCCCACCAAGGCCCCCGACGTGCTCCCCGAGGCAGCGGTCCGGGCGCTGCTCGACGAGCCCGAGCCGGCCGAGAGCCTGGTCGAGCCCGCACGCACGACCCTGCCGGGCGCCGTCGTGCACGTCGTCGCGGACGCCTCGCGCCGCGTGCGGAACAGGGCGCACGACGCCCTCGCCTGGACCGGGCGGCCGGGGATCCGGCTCGCCTGGCAGGCGGTCGGCACGTTCGCCATCGGGACCCTGGTCCCCTATCTCGCCTACGTGACGTTCGAGCGGGCCGGGTTCGACCTCACGACCGTCACGTACCCGCTCGTCGTGACGGCGCTCGTGGTCACCACGGTCGCGATCGTGGCGGAGAGCATGCTCGCCGTGCGGGAGGACCCGCTCGACGGCGTCGCGGAGCCCGAGACCTGGCCGCGGGTGAGCGCGGTGATCGCCGCCTACCTGCCCAACGAGTCGGCGACCGTCGAGTCGACGCTCGCCGCGTTCCGACGCCTGGACTATCCCGGCGAGCTCCAGATCGTCCTCGCGTACAACACCCCGCAGGACCTGCCGGTCGAGGAGGCTCTGCGCGCGGTGGCCGCCGTCGACCCGCGGGTCGAGCTGCTGCGCGTCGACGGGTCGACGTCCAAGGCGCAGAACGTCAACGCGGCGCTCCAGGTCGTGACGGGCGTGGTGGTCGGCGTCTTCGACGCCGACCACCACCCGGGACCCGGCGGCTTCCAGCGGGCCGTCCGGTGGATCCGCGCCGGCTACGACGTCGTCCAGGGCCACTGCGTGGTCCGCAACGGCGACGCGTCGGGTCTCGCGAGCGTGGTCGCGGTCGAGTTCGAGTCCATCTACGCCGTCTCGCACCCGGGCCGGGCCGCCCTGCACGGGTTCGGGATCTTCGGCGGCTCGAACGGCTTCTGGCGGGCCGACCTGCTCCGCGCGGTCCGGATGCGGCCGCGCATGCTCACCGAGGACATCGACGCGTCGATGCGCGCGCTCGAGTCCGGCGCACGGCTCGCGTCCGACCCGCGGCTCACCTCCTACGAGCTCGCGACGACGACCGTGCCGCAGCTCACCGCGCAGCGTCTGCGCTGGGCGCAGGGCTGGCTGCAGGTCTCGGTCGCGCACCTGCGCACCCTGCTCGCGTCGCCCCGGCTGACCGTCCGGCAGAAGATCGGGGCGACGTACCTGCTGGGCTGGCGCGAGGCGTACCCGTGGATCTCGCTCCAGATCCTCCCGATCCTCCTGTTCTCGGCCGTGCACGGCGTCGGGGGTTCGAAGAGCTGGTTCATCTCCCTGTTCGTCCTCACGACCGTCGCGACCACCCTCGTCGGCCCCCTGCAGACGCTCATGGCGTACGTCCTCGGAGAACCGTCCGTCCGGGCCCATCGCGGCTGGTTCTGGCGCTACCTCATGTGGGCCATGGTCTACACCGAGTTCAAGAGCGCCCTGACCCGCATCTCCCACCTCAAGGAGCTCACCCGTGAGCGCGTCTGGCGGGTCACCCCGCGCGACGTCCGTGCCCCCGCGGGAGCGGCCACCACCGCCCCGCTCGCCCTTCCCGCGAAGGCGGCGTGACATGACCCTCCACGACCCCACCAGCACCGCCGC
Source organism: Luteimicrobium xylanilyticum (assembly GCF_009429125.1). Lineage (GTDB taxonomy): Bacteria > Actinomycetota > Actinomycetes > Actinomycetales > Cellulomonadaceae > Luteimicrobium > Luteimicrobium xylanilyticum. Next base: position 924,909 of record NZ_CP045529.1, on the reverse strand, counting down.
ACCGTCCGCACCCGAGCAGGACCCGCGCCCTCGGCTCGAGGACACCGTCCTGCGCGACCCGTCCGCGGCTCTGCCCGTGAGCGACGCTCCGCCGCGCATCGACAAGCAGCGCGCCGTCCCCGGGAACACCGGCTCGCGTTTCGAGGACCTCGAGGGCTACCGCGGGCTCGCCGCCGTCGGCATCGTCGTCTTCCACGCCTACCAGTTCTGCCGGGCCGGCACCTCGTCGTCGTACGCGTACCAGGACACGTGGACCTACCACGTGCTCCTCAACCTCGACGGGCTCGTGAGCATGTTCCTGGTGCTCTCGGCGTTCCTGCTCTTCCTGCCGATCGCCCGCAAGGTGCTCGCGGGACAGGACCCGGGCTCGTGGCGGCTGTTCGCCACCCGGCGCGCGCTCCGCATCCTGCCGCTCTACTGGGTCGCGATCCTCATCGTCTGGTCGTACCGCAACCCGACGCTCCCGGGGAACTGGCAGGACCTCGTCGAGCACCTCACGTTCACGCAGATCTTCGACCGCGCGCGGATCTTCTACACGATCGGGCCCGCGTGGTCGCTCGCCGTCGAGGTCTTCTTCTACGCGTTCCTCGTCGTCCTGCTCGCGGTCTACGGCCGGGTGCGGGCGCACGAGCGGTCCCCCCGCGTCCGACGGGCGCTCGTGTGGGCGCCCGTGGTGGGTGTGGGCGTGGCGTCGCTCGCCTACCAGGGCTGGGCTCTCCTCACGCACGTGCCCTCCACGCACTACGAGGTCTGGTTCAACCCGCTCGCCAAGGGGTCGATCTTCGTGGGCGGCATGATCCTCGCGCTCGCCATGATCGGCTGGAACACCGGCCACGCGGCGCAGCCCCTGCCCTCCCGCGCGCTGTGGGCGCTCCGGCTCGGCGCGCTCGCCCTGCTCGTCTGGGGGTGCGCGATCCGCACCGAGACGGCCGCGTCGTCGCTGTGGTGGCAGCAGCTCTCCACGGTCGCGTTCGTGCTCCTGCTCGCGTCGTCGGTCCTCGCCCCGACGACGGCGCGCTGGCGCCGCTCGATGTCCTCGCCGGTGCTCGTGTGGTGCGGCCTGATCTCGTACTCCGTCTACCTCTGGCACGAGCCCGTCCTCCTCTACCTCGACGCCCACGGGCGCCTCTCGCACGACCAGTCGGCGTTCCCGTTCGTCGCGCTCGCGCTGCTCCTCGTCGCGGTGCCCGTGGGATGGCTCAGCTACTGGGCGATCGAGTACCCGGTGGGACGGCTGCGGCTCCTACGGACGCCGGGCGGCGCCAAGCGGAGCTTCTACCCGAGCGCACGCCTCTTCGCTCCCGAGGAGGAGGGGCGCGCCTGACGGTGCGAGACTGCCCGGGTGCGTGACCTCGCCGCCCTGCCCAAGGCCCACCTCCACCTCCACTTCACGGGCTCCATGAGACCGTCGACGCTGCTCGACCTCGCCGAGCGGTACCGGATCCGGCTCCCACCCGCGCTCCTCGACACCGACCCCCTCCGGGTCCCGTCGACGGAGCGCGGGTGGTTCCGCTTCCAGCGCCTCTACGACGCCGCCCGCGCGTGCGTCCGGTCGGGCGGTGACATGCGCCGGATCGTCGACGAGGCGGCCGAGGACGACGCCGCGGAGGGGTCGGGGCGCCTCGAGATCCAGGTCGACCCGACGTCGTACGCGCCGTTCCTGGGTGGCATCACACCGGCCGTCGAGCTCGTCCTCGACGCCGCGCGCGAGGCGTCGGCCCGGCACGGCCTCGAGGTCGCCGTCGTGATCGCGGCCTCCCGGCTCAAGCACCCGCTCGACGCGCGGACTCTCGCCCGCCTCGCCGTCCGGTACGCGGGCGACGGCCCGGGCGAGGTCGTCGGGTTCGGGCTCTCGAACGACGAACGTCGCGGCGACACCCAGGAGTTCGCGCACGCGTTCCGGATCGCCGCCAGCGCGGGTCTGGCGTCCGTCCCGCACGGTGGCGAGCTGCTCGGCCCGACGCACGTGAGCGAGGTCGTCGCGGCGCTGCGTCCCGACCGCCTCGGGCACGGCGTGCGGTCCGCCGAGGACCCGGCCCTCCTGGCCGGCCTCGTCGAGGCCGGCGTCGCGCTCGAGGTCTGCCCCGCCTCCAACGTGTCGCTCGGGGTCTACGAGGAGCCGGGCGACGTGCCGCTGCCCGCGCTCGTCGACTCCGGCGCGACCGTCGCGCTCGGCGCCGACGACCCCCTGCTCTTCCGGTCCCGGCTCGTCGACCAGTACGAGACGGCCCGGCACGTCCACGGCTTCGACGACGCCGCGCTCGCGGGGCTGGCGCGGGCCTCCATCCAGGCGAGCCGAGCGTCCGAGCCCACGAGACGCCTGCTGCTCGCGGGCGTCGACACCTGGCTCGCCACGAGCCCGAGCGGTGAGGAGACCACCCGATGACCGACCTGCCGCGACTCGAGGTCGACCCCTCCTCCTCGACGCCGCCGTTCGAACAGCTGCGAGGCCAGGTCGTCGCGCACGTCGAGGCCGGCCGTCTCGCGCCGGGCGACAAGCTGCCCCCGATCCGGGGCCTCGCCGCCGATCTCGGCCTCGCGGCCGGGACCGTGGCCCGCGCCTACCGTGAGCTCGAGGCCGACGGCGTCGTGGTGACCCGGCGACGCGCGGGGACCGTCGTCGCCGACTCCGCCGTCGCCGTCACGACCCGGGTGCGGCGCGCGGCCGACGACCTGGCCGCCGTCGCGCGGGAGGCCGGGCTGGACGACGCGGCGGTCGTGGAGATGGTCCGCGCGGCCCTGCGCTCCCGCTGAGCGGACCCGCGCCGCCCGGTGGACCGTGAACGAGCCGGAACGCCGCTGCGCGTGTTCTGTAACGATTCGGGTGCCACCTGGCCTCCGACGGCGTCCACGGTGCGGGAGAAGGCCGCCGCCATACCAGAATGGGGCTTCGGCCTGCGCCCACGACGCACGCCGGAACAGGAGGAGGGGGCATGCGTCCGACCACGACGCGCACCAGCACCGCGCGCAGGCACGTCCGCCGCCGGCTGCTCGCGCTCGGAGCCACCGGGCTGACGGTCGCGTTCGTCGCGACCGGCTGCGGCACCGGGAGCACGCCGACGCCACAGGCGCCGGTCGTCACGTCCGCCTCTCCTGCGGGCTCGCCGACCCAGACCCCGGACATGTCGGGCTCCCCCACGGACGCCGCGACGCCGTCGGGCACCACGCCGTCGGACGACGGGTCCACCGAGCCCACGACGCCCACCTCGCCCGGCGCGACCACGTCGAGCCCGACGTCCGGCTCGACGCCGAGCACGACGCCGTCAGGCGACGGCAAGGACGCGGAAGGCGACGGCGACAAGGCCGGCAAGGGCAGCGAGGACAAGGGCAGCGAGGACAAGGGCGACAAGGACAAGCCCCAGAGCACCGAGCACGCCGAGCTGCGGTCCGGCGACCACGGCGCGCGCGTGAAGAAACTGCAGCGGCAGCTCCTCGACGCCGGCTACTGGCTGCCGTCGGCCGACGGCGCGTTCGGACCGTCCACCCTCCAGGCCGTCTGGGCCCTGCAGAAGGCGGCAGGCCTCCAGCGGGACGGCGTCGTCGGGAAGAACACGCTGAAGGCGCTCGACGACGGCGTGCGCCCGAAGGCACGCACGCACCACGGCCACGTCATCGAGGTCGATCTCGGCAAGCAGCTCGTCCTCATGGTCGACGACGGCCACGTGAGCACGATCCTCAACGCGTCGTCCGGCAGCGGCAAGCCGTTCAAGAGCAAGGACGGCCACCAGTACGTCGCGCACACGCCCACCGGCACCTACCGGATGGGCCGCCAGTACGACGGGATGTACACGTCCAACCTCGGGCTCGGCACGATGTGGCGGCCCAAGTTCTTCAACGGCGGGATCGCGCTGCACGGCCTCGGCTTCGACGTGCCGCCATACCCCGCGTCGCACGGGTGCGTGCGCATCTCCAACCCCGCGATGAACTGGGTGTGGTCGACGAACAAGGCGCCGCAAGGCACCGAGGTGATGGTCTACAGCTGATCAGAGGCTGACGCCGACCAGCACCGGCTCGGGCTCGAGCTCGATGCCGAACCGCTCGCGGACGCCGTCACGCACGGCGCGCGCGAGAGCCACGAGGTCCGCGGCGGTCGCACCGCCGCGGTTGGTCAGGGCGAGCGGGTGACGCGTCGACAGGCGCGCGGGGCTCGCCTCGCCCGCGACCCCGAACCCCTTGCCGAAGCCGGCGTGCTCGATGAGCCACGCGGCGGACGTCTTGACGAGCGTCGGGTCCACCGCGCCGAGGCTCGGGCCCGTGCTCACCGCGGGCCGCGGGGAACGCACCTCGAACCGGGGTGCGCCCTCGGGGAGCTCGTCCGCGACCGCCGCGGGGACGACCGGGTTGGTGAAGAACGAGCCCGCGCTCCAGCGGTCGTGGTCGGGCTCGCCGACCAGCCGGCCGCCCTCGACCGCCGGGTCGAGGAGCATGCCCTTGCCACCGCGCAGCTCGAGAACCGCCGCGCGCACGTCGGCGCTCGGCGCCCGCTCACCGACGTCGACGCCGAGCCGACGCGCGAGCTCCGCGTACGCCACGGGCGCGGACAGCGTCCCCAGCCGGAGCTGCATCGACACGTCGAGCACGACGTACCGCGGTGACGGGTACCAGGGCGCGCGGGGGTCGGTCTCGGCGTCGGACGAGCCGGCGTACCCCGCCAGGCCCAGGTGCATCGAGCGCTTGAGCCGGGACGTGCGGTAGCCGAAGCCGAGCTCGCCGTTCGCGAACGTGCGGACCCGGTTCTCGCCACGGTCCCAGACGCGGACCGTCGAGATCACGCCGGCGACCTCCTGGCCGTAGGCGCCGACGTTCTGGACGGGCGCCGCGCCGAGCGTGCCCGGGATCCCCGAGAGCGCCTCGATCCCCACCCAGCCGGCGTCGACCGCCTGCACGACGACGTCGTCCCACGCGTGACCGGCCGGCCCGCTCATGCTCGCGCCGCCGCACGTGTCCTCCGACTCGACGCGGAGACCGGTGCGCACGTCCTTCACGACGACGCCGCCGAAGCCCTCGTCCGCGACGAGAAGGTTGGATCCACCGCCGAGCACGAGCAGCGGCTCGCCCGCGTCGTCCGCCGACCGGATCACGTCGATCAGCTCGGCCTCGGTGGACGTCTCGACGTACGTGTCGACGTCGCCGCCGACGCGCAGCGTCGTGAGGTCCGCCAGCGTGGGCTGGGCGTCGGGCCGGGAGAGCGCGGGGACGGCGGGAGCGGCGGGCGAGTCGGGCACCCGCTCAGCCTACGGGGCGGTCGCGGGCTTCGTTCCCTGCCCGACGGCGCCCGGCAGCGGGCGCACCGCGTTCATCACGACGAGGCCGAGCGCGATGGGGATGCCGACGAACAGCAGCGCGTGCCGGTACCCCACGTGGTGCGCGATGAAACCGATGAGCGGCGGCCCGACGAAGAACGCCGAGTAGCCGATCGTCGTCACGACGCTCACCCGGGCGGCCGCACGACGGGGGTCGTCGGACGCGGCCGAGATCCCGACGGGGAAGCCGAGCGCGGCCCCCATGCCCCACAGGGCGACGCCGACGAGCGCGCCCACCAGGTGCGGCAGCAGGGCGAACGCGAGCACGCCGAGGAGCGCGGACGCGGCGAGCGCACGGAGCACCGTGATGCGTCCGAAGCGGTCGAGGAGCCCGGTGCCGAGCAGACGCATCGCCGTCATCGCGACGAGGAACACACCGAGCGCGACCGCACCCATCGAGTCGCTCGTGTCGAAGCCGTCGACGGTCGCGAGCGAGACCCAGTCGTTCGCCGCGCCCTCCGTCAGCGCGGCGCCGAGCACCACCAGGCCGATGAGCAACGTCCGGGGCTCGGTCCACGCCTGGAGCGCCCGACGCCGTCGGGCACCCGTGCCCTGCGCGGCGGCCGCGGGCGCGGGGAACGTGTCCGCGGGGTCGCAGGTCGTGTCGTCGGCCGCGCGCGCCGGCGCGGGCTCGTGCTCGTGCGCGGGGTCCGAGAGGAACAACCGCACGGCCAGCAGAACGCCCACCACGGCGACGGCGACGGCGATCGTCAGGTGCAGCGGGACTGGCACGTGGAGGGCTGCGAAGAGTGCGCCGAACCCGGCACCCGCCACCGTCCCGAAGGAGAAGCCGGCGTGGAAGCGCGGCATGATCGCCCGGCCCAGCTGCTGCTCCACGTGCGCCCCTTGCAGGTTCATCGACGCGTCCCACACGCCGATGCCGACGCCGGCGACGAACAGGCCGATGCGGGCCAGGCCCACGCTCTCCTGGGCGACGGACAGCGCGACGACGAGCAGACCGACGGCCGCGACGCCCGCGAAGGTCTCGACCGCCCGGCGCGAGCCCAGCCGGTCCACCACGAGCCCGGCGAGCGGGAGCGCGAGGATCGAGCCGATGGCGGAGAACAGGAGCAGGAGGCCCATCTGGTTCGGCTCGAGGTCGAGCGCGTCGCGCACGGTCGGGAGCCGTGACGCCCAGCTCGCGAACGCGAACCCGTTGAGCGTGAACACCAGGAAGACGGCCCACGACGCATGGCTGATGCGCGCCGCGGTGGGGACGTCGTCGGCACCCCGGGACTCAGGGCGGGGCGGGTTCACGCGAGAGCCTCCTCGGGCGGGTGGGCACGGCGCCTGGCCGGACGGCGGCGTCGCCGCGGGACCAGGCATCGAATCGTTTCGAAACGAAGCCACGATTGTGCGGGTACGCTGGCCGCGACGTCAACCGGACCAGCGGCACGCCGGTCCCGACGCCGCCGACCACCGGCGCGCCGCGCGCCGCGACCCGCCCGGAGGACCCTGTTGCCGACGCACCCGCAGCCAGGCGCGAGCACGCCGCCCGATGCAACGAAGGGCGGTCGCACCACCCTGTCCGAGGTCGCGGCGCTCGCCGGGGTCTCGGTGTCCACCGCGTCCCTCGCGTTCTCCGGCTCCGGGCCGATCGCCGACGCCACCCGGGACCGTGTGCTCGCCGCCGCGACCGAGCTCGGCTACACCGGCCCCTCCCCGCTCGGGCGCCAGCTCCGGTCCGGCCGGTCCGGGATCGTCGGGGTCGTCGTCGGCGGTCACGTCTCGCGCACCTTCCGCGACCCGGTCTCCATCAAGGTCCTCGACGGGCTCGTCTCCGAGCTCGGCACCCATGGCGTCGGCGTGCTGCTCATCCCCGCCGTCCCGTCCGACGGCGCCGCGGACCCGCTCGTCGCGTCCGCAGCCATGGACGTCGGCATCCTCGTCTGGGGTGCGCGCCGCGAAGACCCCACCCATGACGCTCTCGTCCGCCGCGGCATCCCCGTCGTGATCGGCGAGGGCACCGCCAAGCCCGCCGCGCCCGTCGTCGGGCTCGAGGACCGCCAGGGCGCCGCCGAGCTCGGTCGGCACCTGCGCGAGCTCGGCCACGAACGCGTCGCCGTGGTCGCGCTGCCCGTCGCGTTCCCCGAACGCTCCGGGCTCGCCGACGCCTCCCGCCTCGCCGACGTCGAGAAGACGCCCACGCGCAACCGCCTCGACGGGCTCGCCGACGCCGGCATCGTGCCCGTCGCCGTGTGGGAGACCGAGGCGTCGCTCGTCGAGCACGGCCACGCGGCCGGGCGGGCGCTCCTCGACGTGCCCGCTGCCGAGCGCCCGACGGCGGTCGTCGCGCAGTCCGACCTGCTCGCCGCGGGTGTCCTGCTGGCCGCGCGCGAGCTCGGCATCGACGTGCCGGGCGAGCTGTCGGTCGCCGGGTTCGACGGCGTCGACCTGCCGTGGCTCGGGGCGGACGTGCAGCTCACGAGCGTGCGCCAGCCGTTCGAGGAGAAGGGCGCCGCGCTCGGCCGCGCAGCCCTGCAGCTCGTCGCGGGCGACGAGGTGGAGGACGTCATGCTGCCCGTCGAGCTCGTCGTCGGGACGACCACGGGCCCCGCCCCGCGCTGACCCGACCTCGCGAAGCAGGCCGCCTGGCGGGGTGCTTCGGCGAGAAGCGGAAGCCGAGCAGGCGTGTGCCGGAGCCGAGGCCGAGCGGAGGACGCTCCGGACCGGCTCAGGCGAGCCGCACGACCGCCTGGGTCTTCGCGAGGACGCGCACGCCGTCGAGCGCGACGGTGAGGTCGATCCGGGCCGTCCCGGCCTCGGGGTCGAGGGCGCCGACGACGCCGGTCACGGTGAGGGCCGCGGTGCCGGGGTCCGGCACGGGCACGGGGCGGGCGAAGCGGGTCTGGTAGTCGACGACGGCGCCGGGGTCGCCGGCCCACTCCTCGACGAGCGGGGCCGCGACCCCCATGGAGAGCATGCCGTGCGCGATGACGCCGGGGAGCCCGACCTCGGTCGCGAACCGCTCGTTCCAGTGGATGGGGTTGAAGTCGCCGCTCGCACCGGCGTAGCGGACGAGTCGCGCGCGGTCGAGGACGACCTCGCGGCTGCCGATCTCCTGACCGACCTCGAGGTCGGCGAGCACGGGGGCGCTCATGTGTCCTCCCCTCGGACGGCGAGCGTGGACAGGACCGTCGACACGGGCTCGCCGGGGTTGCCGTCGTCGGCGGCGGCGAAGATCTCGCAGCGGGTCGAGACCATCGTGATGCCCGCGCGCTCCCGCAGGGAGTCGACGTGCAGCACGGTCACCAGCTCGTCGCCGGCGACGATGGGACGGTGGTGGGTGAAGCGCTCGTCGGCGTGGACCACGCGCGAGAAGTCGATGCCCGCGGCCTCGTCCTCGATGTACTGGGCCTCGGCGCGCTGGGCGACGACCACGGCGAACGTGGGCGGCGCGACGACGTCCGGATAGCCCGCACCCCGCGCCACGGTGACGTCGTGGTGCGCGGGGTGGGTGGACCCGACGGCCGCGGCGAACTCGCGGAGCTTCTCGCGCCCGACCGCGTACGGCGCGGTCGGTGGGTACTGACGGCCTTCGTACTCCGGGTTGACGGGCACGAGCGCTCCTTGCGGGTCGCCGGCTGCTGCTTGCCGGTGCGGGTGCTGCTGTCTCGGACGTCGCGGACGCGACGACGCGTCAGCGGGTCTCGCGGTGCGAGGTGTGCTTGCCGCAGCGCGGGCAGAACTTCGCCAGCTCGAGCCGGTCAGGGTCGTTGCGGCGGTTCTTCTTGGTGATGTAGTTCCGCTCCTTGCAGTCCACGCAGGCGAGCGTGATCTTCGGGCGAACGTCTTGGCTCTTGCTGGCCATGGCTGGTGCCACCTCTCGCGCCCCCGGAAGGCGCTTGTGCTGTGCAGGGCACGACGCCGGCCGTCGTGCCACCAGGTCTGCGGCGCGGACCCGAGGGCCCGTCCACCAGAAGGAACCGCGCGCGCGACGTCGCCGCGAGCACACCGTTCCGTGGTAGCGGAGGCGGGGATCGAACCCGCGACCTCACGATTATGAGTCGTGCGCTCTAACCATCTGAGCTACCCCGCCGCGTGGGCACCGCAGCGCCCGGAGGACCTCATGGTCCCACGGCCGCCTGTACGGCACCAACAGAGCCCCCGATGGGAATCGGACCCATGACCTCAGTCTTACCAAGACTGCGCTCTACCACTGAGCTACGGGGGCAGCGCGGAAAACTCTACAAGACGCAGGGCCCCGTCGTGAAATCCATGGGCTCCCGCACGCCCCGCGGTGGGAGCCTCGGGAGATGACGATCCCCACGGACCAACCGAACCACTTCGACGAGGCGGTCGCGGCGGCCTACGACACGGACGTCGCCGCCATGTCGGCGCCCGAGGTGCTCGGCCCCACGGTCGACCTGCTGGCCGGCCTCGCGGGCGACGGTGCGGCGCTCGAGCTCGCCGTCGGGACGGGCCGCGTGGCGCTCCCGCTCGCTGCCCGAGGCGTTCCCGTGCACGGCATCGAGCTGTCGGAGGCGATGGTCGCGCGGCTGCGCGCGAAGGACCCTCGGGGTGCCGTCGGCGTGACGATCGGCGACATGACGACGGCGCGCGCCCCGGGGAGCTACCGGGTGGCCTACCTCGTCTTCAACACCGTGGCGAACGTCACGACGCAGGAGGGCCAGGTCGCGTGCTTCCGCAACGCCGCGGCGCACCTCGAGCCGGGCGGGTGCTTCGTCGTCGAGAACGGGGTGCCGCAGCTCCAGCGCCTCCCCCGCGGCGAACGGTACGTCCCGTTCGAGGTCACGCCCGAGCACGTCGGCTTCGACGAGTACGACGTCGTGACGCAACAGATGTGGTCGCACCACTACCGGCCCCGCGAAGGCCGCACCATGAGCGTCCCGTTCCGGTACGCGTGGCCCGCCGAGCTCGACCTCATGGCGCAGCTGGCCGGGCTCCGGCTCCGCGACCGCTGGGCCGGCTTCGACCGGTCGCCGTTCATCGCGACGAGCCCGTCGCACGTCTCGGTCTGGGAGAAGCCGGTGCGCTGACGCGCCGGGTACGACGAAGGCCCCGGACCGTGAGGTCCAGGGCCTTCGACCGAGCGTGGCAGGTGAGGGATTCGAACCCCCGAAGCATGACGCGGCTGATTTACAGTCAGCTCCCTTTGGCCGCTCGGGCAACCTGCCGTGGCGAGCCAACGATACCCAACGCGGGCCCCGCTGAGAAATCCGATCCCGCCTTACGCTCTGGAGGTGACGACCCCCGTGCCCGCGCAGCCCGCGTCGACCGAGGCCGAAGCGCGCGCCGAGCACCGCCGCGGGCTCGTCGCCGGCTTCGGCGCGTACCTCCTGTGGGGCGCGATGCCGCTCTACTTCCCGCTCCTGAAGCCTGCCGCACCGCTCGAGATCATCGCGCACCGAGTCGTCTGGTCGCTCGTGTTCTGCCTGCTCCTGCTGGCCGTCACGCGGACGTTCCCCCAGCTGCGCGCCGTCCTGCGGGACCGGCGGCTGCTCCTCACCCTCGGCGTGGGCGCGGTGCTCGTCGCCGTCAACTGGAGCATCTACGTGTGGGCGGTGCTCGAGGACAAGGTCCTCGACGCGGCGCTCGGCTACTTCATCAACCCCGTCGTGACCGTCCTGCTCGCCGTCGTCGTGCTCCGTGAGCGGCTGCGCCCCCTGCAGTGGGTCGCGATCGGGCTCGGCCTCGTGGCCGTCGTCGTGCTCACCGTGGGCGTCGGGCACGTGCCGTGGGTCTCGCTCGCGCTCGCCTTCTCGTTCGGCCTCTACAGCCTCGTGAAGAACCGGGTGGGCGGGCGCGTCGCAGCCGCTCCCGGGCTCGCCGCCGAGACGCTCGTCCTCACTCCGCTCGCCGTCGGGTACCTCGTCCACCTGCAGACCCAGGGCGACAACACGATGACGACGCACGGCGCCGGGCACCTGCTCGCGCTCGCGTCCGCGGGGGTCGTGACGGCCGTCCCGCTCCTCCTCTTCGCGGCCTCGGCACGCCGGGTCCCGCTGCGCGTCGTCGGACTGCTCCAGTACCTGACGCCCGTGCTGCAGTTCCTCGTCGGACTGCTCGTGTTCCACGAGACCATGCCCGTGGCACGGTGGGTCGGGTTCGTCCTCGTGTGGGGTGCGCTCGTCGTGCTCACGACGGACGGCCTGCGGGCGGCGCGGGCGCTCCGCCTCGCCGACCCGCGCCGTCGAGCGGCGTCGTCAGCCCGGGCCGACGACGCCGCAGCCGATACGGTGGAACCCATCACCTGACCCGTCCCGCGCCCGCCGGCGCGCGGACCCTGCCCGAGGGAGCAACCGTGGCCGATTCGTCGTTCGACGTCGTGAGCAAGGTCGACCGCCAAGAGGTCGACAACGCCCTCAACCAGGCCGGCAAGGAGATCTCGCAGCGCTACGACTTCCGCAACGTCGGCGCCTCGATCTCCTGGAGCGGCGAGAAGATCGTCATGGTCGCGAACTCCGCCGAGCGCGTCCTCGCGATCCTCGACGTGTTCGAGACCAAGCTCATCAAGCGCGGGATCTCCCTCAAGTCGCTCGACGCGGGCGACAAGGAGCCCAAGCCGTCGGGCAAGGAGTACCGCCTCGAGGCCTCCATCAAGGAGGGCATCGCGAGCGACCAGGCCAAGAAGATCACCAAGATCATCCGCGACGAAGGCCCCAAGGCCGTCAAGACGCAGATCACCGGCGACGAGGTCCGCGTCACCAGCAAGTCCCGCGACGACCTGCAGGCCGTCATCGCGCTGCTCAAGGGCGCCGACCTCGACGTAGCGCTGCAGTTCGTCAACTACCGCTAGGTAGAGGACTGCTCCCGACGGTGGGGGCTGGCAGCGTTGGAATGGTGCCGTTTCGACGGCTGGCGGGCGATGGCCTCAGGCGGCCGGAGACGGACGTGCTGCGGACTTTCTGCGGACTGTGGGCGGACCGTGGGATCCTGCATCCCATGGCATGGGAGATCATCGGCGGCAGCGAGTGTCCGAACTGCGGAGCACCGCTGCGGGAGAACTGGATGGCCAACGGGCAGCTGAACGCAGCGCACCGCTTCAAGGTCGTGATCGAGTGCACCGGCGCCAACTGCGACTACAGGACTCGCGAGGATCGCGACTAGAAGCCTCCGCCGACGTAGGCCGCGGCGCGGTCCTGTGCCGCGGTGTGGGCCTGGACGACGGCCGCGGCGGTCTCGGCCATGTACCCCTCGAACTCGCGCGCGCCGATCTGGACGACGAGCTTCGCGCCGGCGAGGGACACCGAGGTCGCTCCCCCACCGGTGGTCGGGAGGTTGCGGCCCTGGTTGATGGCCTCGAGCAGGGACAGGTTCTTCGACGTCGCGGCAGCGTTGACGACGAACTCGCCGGAGGCCATCTTCGCGTAGCCGTTGTCCGAGCTCGAGGGCAGCCCGGGGATGAGCCCGCCGTCGGCGAACGCGAGCGGCGCGCCGGGCGCGGCCTGGTAGGTCTTGCCGCGGGTGGCGTCGATCTTGACGCGGATGCGGCGCCCGTCGTTCGTGGTGATGAACGAGTCGATCTGGTGCTGGGCGGTCTTCTTGTCGAGGGTGACGGTCGTCTTGCGGGTCTTCGGGATGTCGAGGATCTGGTCGGCGTACTTCTTCGCCTGGTCCTTGGACAGGCCCATCTTCCGGCCGGCGGCCTCGACGTCGTCGCGGAGCTTCTTCTGGGCGGCGGAGACGTCCTTGCTGGACGCGTTCGTGTCCTTGAGCTTCTGGATCCAGTCCTCGCCGGCGTCGACGAGGTCGTTGATCGCGGACTTGTTCGCGCGGTCGCGGTCGGTCTTGTCCTTGATCTTCTTCGTGTTGTCGGCGATCTGGGAGCCGGTGTCCTCGAGCTTGTCGGCGTAGTCGCGCTCGGCCTGCTGGGCGTCTCGGACGGCGTCCTTGGAAGTCTTGACGGACTGGCGGTAGATGTCGGCCTTGGTGCCGGACTTCTTGTAGGAGTCGCCGACCGTGTCGACGGCCTTCTGCTCACCCTTGAGCTGGTCTACGAGGTTCTCGTGCTCGCCGATCTCCTCGATCAGGGCCTCGCGCTGGTCGTTGGACAGGTCCGTCCGGGTGGTCAGGGTGTCCTTGATGCCGTCGATCGCGGCCTTCTCGGCGTCGATCTTGCGCTGGTAGGCGTCGTGGACGCGGCCGAGCGCGTCAAGGTCGCCGGACTGACCGCGGAGCACGTCCGACAGGGACGCACCCGACTGCTTCGCCTGATCCTGGGCGGCCTTGAGCTTCTTGTCGTCCTCGACGATGGACTTGATCTGGTCGTTGACGAACGAGTCCGAGACGAAGTCCTCGCCGGACGCGATCATGTCGTCGATCGCGGCCTTGTACGCCTCGGCCATGGCCTGGGCGTCGGCCTGCGCGGCCTCGGACTGGTCGTCGAACGCCTTCTTGAGCAGGCCGATGCCGCCGGCGATCGCGAGGCCCGCGATGGTCCCGGCCGGCCCGAAGCCCTGGAGGAACTCGGCGACGGTCCCCTGGACGCCGTCGCTAATGGAGTCGAAGCTGCCGTCGAAGCTCGCGGCCGTCTCGGTCGCGTTGGACTTCGCGGAGTCCTTGATCTCGTCGAGGCCCTCGGCCGCCCGGTGCCCGGTGTGTTCGGCGTCCGTGGCGACCTGGGACAGCTTGCTCGAGGTGTCGGTGTGGACCTTGTCGAAGGCGTCCTTGAACGACTGCTCCATCTTGCCGGTCGCGGTGTCCACGTCCGAGCGCACCGAGTCGGCCTTGTCGGCGACGTCGTCGAGCGAGCTCGTGGCGTCACTCGTCCCGGAGTCGATGTGGATGCCGATGTCGTCGCCGGCGGTCTTGAACGCGTCCCCGGTCGCGGAGGCCTGGGTGTCGGCGTCGGACGCGAGGTCCTTGAGGGACCCCGACGCGGTCGTGGTGCCGTCGTCGACGTGCTGCCCGATCTTGTCCCCGGCGTCCTTGAACGCCGCGGTCGTGGTGCCGCCGGCTTTCGTGGCCTCGGTGGCCACGTCCTCGACGGAGTCCACGACGTCGGCGAACGCGGACTGCACGTCCTTCGTCCCGCGGAGCAGGTTCGAGACGTCGGAGATGAACTTGATGTTGATGCCACCGGCCATGGTCTATGCCTTCCCGGCCTTCTCGGCGGCCTCTGCGTACTTGCGGATGATGAGCTGGACCCACAGGGACGCGAGCCTGGGGCCGATGTCGCCGACGGCCTGGTAGGCGACGCGCCCGTTGCGGTACCGGGGCGGCAGGCCGCGGGCGGTGTGCCGCGTCACGCGGTGCCGCTTCCCCTTCGGCGAGGTGCGGGTGTAGGTGGAGACCTTGTTCCGGTTGCCGCCGAACTCGATCGCCTGCCACGACTCGGACGGGATCAGCCCGCCGCGCAGGGCCCGCGTCGACTTCGCGGCGACCGCCGTGGGCGGGTTGCCCGCGTTGATCCGGGCACCCTTCGCGATCACGGCCGTGTCGCGGCGGTAGGTCGCGTGGAGCTCGACGAGCGACTTCCACACCGGGGACATGGTCGCCCGGGTGGCCTTGTTGATGTCGGACTTCAGCTCGCGGTCGGCGGCTTTCATCGCGAAGACCGCGGCCTGCAGCTCGCGCGACCCGTTCACGGAGATCACGGCTCGATCTCCTCCACGACGGGGACGTCGTTCACGCCCATGACGGCGATCCCGGTCAGCAGGACGCCGGCCTGCCCGCCGATCGGCCCGGGCGCCAGGGTCACGTTCGCGGCCACCTGCACCAGGTCGGTGGTCCTGGGGACGAACAGGACGTCGCGCTGCTCCCCGGCGTGCAGCAGCAGGTACAGCGACAGGGACGTCGCCTCGGCCCAGTCCTGCGGGTACTCCAGGGCGAGCGTCCACTCCACGGGACCGAGGATCTGCTCCGGGACCCGCTGCTCGAGGCTCCGCGACTGGAACCACGTGGGGGTCGGCTGGAACAGGACCTGGGACACCGACGAGGAGTAGTCACGCTCCCCGCCGGCGTCCAGGACCACGAACGTCGCGTCCCGCAGCGACAGGGGCGTGACCGGGATAGCGGTCACCGCCTACCCCGCTCAGGCCGGGTCGGTGAAGGCCGGCTTGCCGGTCACCGCGAGCTGGACGGACGCCGTGGCGGTGTTCCCGTCGGCGGTCCCGCCGATCTGCCCGGGCGTGATGATCAGCGTCGCGGAGACCGTCGGACCCTCGACGACCGGGGTGAAGACCGCGGCCTTCGACGCGCCCTCGTTGTCGAGCAGGTAGCGCAGCAGACCGGTCTCCGCGAGGTCCTGCGCGAGGTCGATCTGACAGGTCCACTCGGCGATGGCCTGGTCCTTGAGGATGTTCCCGCCGATGCCGCGCCACGTGGACGTGGACGTGGACGGGGTGAAGATCACCGCGGAGACGGCCTGGGTGAAGTCGTCCTCCTCGATGACGAGGGTCGCGTTCTTGAGCGAGTAGGGGGTGGTGAGCGGCACGACGGTCGTGGCCATGGTCAGTTCTCCGTCTCGGTGGTGGTGATCGTGGCCGCCGCGTTCACGGTGACCTTCCAGCCCTGGAACGTCTCGAACAGGACGCCACGCTCGGCGTCCTGCCAGTCGACCCAGGTGATGCCCTGCAGGGATTCGATGACGTCGTCCAGGGCGACGTCGAGGGCCTCGTCGGCGCGGGCGGTGTTCTCCTGCCCGACGAGGACCCACAGGTCGAAGGTGACGAGCAGCCCTTGGAGGCCGAACTGCTCGGGGCGCTCGATCTTCGACTGCCAGACCATGACGGTCGGCGCCTTCACGGTGTCGAGCGCCGAGTTGAAGCCGATCACCCGGTACTTGCCCGGCAGCGCGACCTTGAGGTCGTCGACGAGCTGGGTGCGCGCAGTCATCGCAGCTGGTACCTCCCCTTGTCGGGTCGCAGGAGCTTCTTCACGGTCCAGTCCATCGGGAAGACGGTGACCTGGTACCCGTCGGGCCCGACCTGGTCGTCGCGGCCGGCGACCCCGGAACGGGACAGGGCGCGCGCCTGCAAGACCTCGGCGTAGACCCAGGAGTCCGGCACGGTCGCGTCGTCGGCGATGGCCGGGGCGTAGGCGGCGCACTGGTCGTGCGCCGCCTCGAGGAGCATGGTCAGGTCCTCGTCCTCCATGTCGACGGCGTCGGCCCAGAACCGGCGCGCGTCCTCGGGGGTTGCCCAGGTCATCGTCAGTCCCCGGACGCCGCGACGAGGACGAACGCGTCGGCCGACGCGGTGAGCTCGGCGTGGTAGCCGAACACGCCCGTCTCGACGCCGCCCGTGGAGACGTTCACGGTGTCGACGCGCGTCGGGGCGTCGCCGCCGAGCTGCCACATCGTGTGCGCCTCGGACGCTCCGACGAGGACCTTGCCCGCGAGCCCGGCGTCGCCGGACGGGACGATCGCGAACTGCTCGAGGCGCCCCTCCTCCGGGTCGAGGCCGAGCACCGTGTTCAGGTACGCCAGCCGGTCCTGCTCGCGGGTCTTGGCCAGCGCCTTCCACAGGTCCTTGCCGACGACCGCGAAATCGGGGACCGCGACGTCGATGATCTCCGCGACGCCGTCCACGATGTAGGAGAGCGCGACCGGGACGTCGCTCGGGACGGCGTCGGCGACGACGTCGGTGTAGTTGCCCGACGTGAGCATGTGCGCGAGCGCGGCGGCGTCCGCCTTGCGGGCGTAGTCGTTGTTGCACTCGCGGTAGTAGCCCTGCCAGAACTCCGGGGTCGAGAAGTCGACGAACGCCCGGTCGAGCGACCCGGCGCCGGCGATGCGGGCCGCGGACACGGTGACCGCCTCGGTCTTGACCTCGTTGCTGTTCGGCTGGGTCGGGAAGCCCGTCCAGGTATCGACCTGCGGGGTCTTGCCCGAGGTGAACTTCCAGCCGGTCGCCTTGAGCGCGGTCAGTGGCGCCCGACGGAACAGCGGGACGTAGCGCTGGCGGTACGCGCGGTCGGACCAGATCTCGCCGAGCCACGCGGGCTGCTGCGCGGAGATCGCGTCGGCCTGGATCACCTGGTCCAGCGCGGCGAGCATCTGCCGGTTGCCGGTGCCGTGCGCCGCGGCGAGGGTCGCGAACAGGCTCGCGGCGTCCTTCACCTCGGGCCCCGAGGCCTTCATCGTCTTGCCGCCCAGCTCGGCGCCCTGGGGAGCCGCCGCGGCCATGGTCTCCGTGTCGCCCACGGGTTCCTCCTTCTCCGCCGACTCCTCGGCGTCCTCGTCCGCGGACCCGGTGTCCTGCGGCTCGTCTTCGATGTCGTCCCCGGCGTCCTCCGCGACCAGCTGCGCGGACGGGAACGCGGGACGGACCACCGCGCCCGCGGCCGTGAGCATCCCCGACTTCAGGTGCCCGCCGCGGATCACGGGGTTGTCGAGCTCGACCGACACCGCGGGCCGCAGCCCGTCGGCAGCCTCGGCGAGCAGGTCGTTGCCGGCCGTCGTGGCCGCGACACGGAACGTCGCGACCAGGCCCTGGTCGTCCTCGTGGATCTCCGTGGCCCGGCCGACCGGGCGCTTGAAGTCGTGCTCGAGGTTGAGCGTCACGTCGGCGACGTCGTCCGGGACCTGCACCGAGCCCTTCGACGCGATCACGCGCCCGAGGTTCGTGCGCCCCTGCTCCCCGTACGGCAGGAGCCGGTACGTGAGCGTGCGGTCGTCGACGTTCGCCGTGAGCAGCGATCCAGCCACCTGCATGTCAGTCCTCCGTTGCCGGGCTCACGCCCGTGTCGGGGACCGTGACGAGGTTGATCCGGTCGAACGCGATCCTGGTCCCCATCGGGGTCACGTCGTCCTGAGAGAGGCGCGCCTCGATGGCGGTCTGCCACAACGCGAGCGACAGGTCCTGCAGGTCGCTGCGCGCGTACTGGGTGTTCGAGTAGGTCAGCGAGGCCGAGACCTGGGAGGCGTCGAGGATCGTCGCCGGCAGCCCGGTCAGGCGGGCGATGTCCAGGACCGCGGCGTTGCGGCCCGCGATGAGCAGGTCGAGGCCCGCGTCCCCGAGCGCCGAGAGCTTCAGCCCGTGCGGCACGAACACCACGGACCCGTTCGCCGACCGCCGGGCGTCGGCGTAGCCCTGCAGGAGCTCGTCGATCTCGTCGGCCTCGAGCTCGACGTCGTCGTCCTGCTCGACCATCATCACGGGGATCGGGACCGCGGTCCGCGAGATCCACGCCTCCTCGAGCTTCGTGATGCCGCGGATCGTCCGGGCGCCGGCGAGGAGGATGCCCTCGTTCGGGCCCTGGAAGAGGATGACCTGCTCGGGGTCCGCGAGCTGCTCGCCGACCCTCACGCGCCCGAACTCGTCGAAGTCCCACCGGTCGGCGTGCACGTGCATCGCGTCGACGATCTGCCCGGCCGCGCCGCGCTCGACCGCCCACAGGGACCAGCCGTAGAAGAACAGGTCGTCGAGCGTCGCGATCATCCGCATCTGCGGCGGGACGAAGGTGGAGGTCCGGTACAGCCACGCCGGGTCCTTGACCTGGTCGGCGTCCCTGTACGTGTGCAGCGGCTGGCGCCCGAGCAGGCACACGATGTTCCGGGCCCGCACGACCGCGGGGATGCTCATGGCCTCCCGGCGCGTCGGGGGGATCGTCTCGACCCCGAACACGTCCCCGATGATCACGTTCGGCGAGAGCGTCGACGGCGTCCACGGGGAAGCGATCTGCGCGCCGGGCGTCGTGCCAGGCGCTGCGGAATCGGCGAGAGCATTCGCTCCCTGGATCAACCGCAGTGCCTGGCGTACGCCCATGAACCACCCTCAACGTCGCATCTTTCCTGACACTCTACCCTGTTCGTGTCAGATAACGCGAGGCTTGAGGCGCGCCTTCGGCTTCGACGCGTCGAACTGCCACAGCGCGAGCGACGCCGCGACGACGGGTGAGACCGCCGAGCCGCCCGGCCGCATCCCGAACGCGCGGGAGTCCCGGCCCGCCGGCCGCCACGTCGCCGACTCGACCGCGAGGTCGAGGTCGGTCTGGACGTAGTGCCCCACGCGCTCGTCCTTGACCTCCGTCGCCAGCAGCTGCGCCGCTCCCCCGACGTCACGCAGCGACATCGCCTTGGTCTTCACGACGGGCCGCAGGCGGCGGAGCTCGGCGGCCGTCGCGACGTTCCCGCCGATCTCGTCGAACACGACCTCGGCCTTCGACTCGCGGGCGACCTTGTGCACGAACCTCGCGACCCACGACATGCCCGGCCGGTGCGCGAGGACCTCGAACCATGCGCGCCCGTCGTCGTCGCGCCACGCCGCCACCACCGACGTCACGCTCGCGTCCTTCGGCGAGTCGAACGCGAGCGTCCACCGGGCCGGCCGCATGGGCGGACCCTCGACGCCGGCCTCGGCCCACGCGGCGACATCCAGGGCCCCGGTCGCCGCGTCCGACGGCCAGATGCACAGGTACTCGCGCGCGAACGCCGTCAGGCCGTCGCCCTGCTTGATGAACTGCCGGTAGCGCTGCTCGATCACCGACATCGGCGTCAGCCCCGAGTCGGGGCCCGGGTGCACGCGCGCCCACACCTCGCGGTCCGCCGGGTCGTCGTCGTCGCGCCCCGAGTAGTCCACGATCCCGACCTGCCCGGCGCGCCCCTCGGCGAGCATGTCCCACAGCAGACCCGACCTCGCCTTGCCCGGAGTGCCCGCGACGACCAGCTGCGCGAGCGGCCCGCGGGTGTCCATCAGCGGCCGGGCGCCCGTCAGGAAGTCCGAGCCCTTCTGCCCCTCGAACTCCCCGCCCTCGTCGATCACGATGTCGTCCGACGCCGCCGAGCGGACCGCGCCCGCGTTCGGCGGCACGACCCAGATCCTCGACCCGTTCGGGAAGTCCAGGTGCTCGCGCCCGCCGTTGCGGAACAGGACGGGCAGGTCGTCGCGCTTCCCGCGATCCCGGGACTCGATCGCGGTCCCGTTCGCCAGCATCCGCTCCGCGTGCTCGAGCAGGATCCTCGACGCGATCGACCCCGACTGCGCGGTCGTCACGCACCGGTAGCCCTCCCGCGTCGCAGCCCGCCCCAGGATCGTCGCCCAGATCGACGTCGTCTTCGTCGCCCGGCGCGGCAGCTGGTGCACCGACTCCACGTACAGGGCGCCGCCGGCGTCGTCCCGCGCGGCCAGCACGCCCGCGATGTTCCGACCCTGCGGCGTCAGGTCCAGACCCAGCAGCCTCGCGCCCGCTTCGGCCTCGAACAGGTCCGTCCCGTCCGGGATCGGGCTCAGGTAGCGCGGCTCAGCCACAGGCTCCTCCACTCGGTATCTGACACGCGACGGCCTTCGTGTCAGCACACACAATGTGAGCGGACACCGTGCGTGGGTTGTCGGTCGGCTTCAAGACGCGGGCCGTCGGGGCCTGCGGTGCGCTCACGGCCAGCCCCAGATGCGTCGCTCGGTGTCGGACTCGCGGCGCTCGACGACGCTCCGGCGCTTGGCGTTGGTACGGGCGGCCCCGAGCTGTCCACCGGCCCGGTAGTTGCAGCTCGCGTGGCTGACCCACTGGTTGGCTGGGTCGTCGACGGATCCGCCGAGTGCGCGTTCGACGATGTGTTCGACGGTCCAGCGTTGGGAGATGAGGACCACCTGGTGGCACCGGTAGCACGGGAGTCCCCCGGAGGCCCGGAGCCTCCTGCCCCAGTAGTCGCGGGCCTTCTTCACGACGCGGCCGGTGTACCGGGGGGACCTGGGGGTCATGCGGCGACACCCCCCGGTGGTGTGGGGGTGTTCTTCCGGGCCCGGAGCTCGCGGGCGTAGTGCTTCGGGCACAGGCCCCGGCGTACCCCGGGGCCTTCGCACCCTTCGACGGTGCAGGGGTCGGCTTCCTGGGCGCGGCGGATCTCGTTGTGCTTGGTGCACAGGTTGCGCTGGACGGCCGGTCGGTCGCAGCCGTCGGCCTCGCAGGTGGTCGTGTTCCAGTCGCGGCGCCACCGCTGGTAGTGCATCCCGCACAGGCCGTTGGTGGTGCGGCGCTTCGTGCAGCCGGGCTCGGTGCACAGGTCGCGGTCCTTCTGGACTGGGTCGTGACCACGTTCCTCGATGGTCTCGAGGGTGAGGACGAAGTGCTCGGGGTCGACGGGTCGCCATCCGAACGCGGGCTGGACGCTGCCGTGGATGTGGTGCTGCTGCCCGGGTGTGGCGCGTTCGAGCAGGGCTTCGATGGATCCCTTCATGTCGTCGCGGGCGGCGGCCTTCGCGGCGTCGTTGCGCCCGCCGGGCAGGGTGCTGCTGTAGTGCCAGCGGGATCGGTTCATCAGTGCCTTGTGTAGGTACGCGGCCCAGTAGCCTTCGGGGTCGGGCATCGAGTGCTTCGGCTTGTAGCGGCTCGCGAGGTCCTGGGCCTCGACGAGGAGCCAGTCCCACAGGTCGTCTCGTCGCAGCGGGTCGTACCGGTACATGCGCCAGCCGGCGTCGCCCCAGACGACCTCGACGACGTGGAGCGTGGTGGTGGCCCACTCCTCCTGCCACGACCGGACGGGCTCGGGTTCTTCCCACCGCCACATCGCGTCTTCGACGGCCTGCGGGTTGACGTGGTAGGTGAACTGCCGACGGCGACGGTGCTTCGACATCAGGCCCCCATCCCCGGAGTGTGATGTCTGTTATTTGTGTGACGTTCGAAGTCGAGCACCTCGGCAGAAGACACACTCGATACAGACATCACACCTGCTGCGAAGAGGCCTCTTCCCGGCTTCGAGATCCGTCCCTGGTCGCACGCCCGGTTGAGGTACGTCGTGGCCTTGGTGCTGGGCCATCCGAGCGCGGTCGCGACGTCGCCTGCGCGGACGCCCTCGGGCTTGCTGTTGACGAGCTCGATGACCGCGGCCATGTCGTCGCTCACGCCGGCGACGGCCTTGTTCGTGGCGACGCGTTCGGCGGCCTGGTGCAGGTCCGTGCCGTCGAGGGTCCAGGTGCCGGTCTCGGGGGCGAACGTGAGCGCGTACTCGTTCTCCTCTACGTCGCGGCCGGTGATGTGCAGCGAGGCCCCGTGCTCGCCTCTCGCGCGTCGTAGGACGAGCGTGGTGTCGGCGGCGCCCGTGAGGCCGGTCGAGCCCGACACGGTGTTGAAGACGTCCCCGTCGGCCATCTTGCGGACGTGGGTGACGGCGACGATCGCGATGCCGTAGTTGTCGGCGATCTGCTTGAGCGCGGAGATCACCTTGTAGTCAGCGTCGTAGCGGTCGGCGTTGGCGGCGAGGCTGGGCCGGATCTTGCCGAGGACGTCGACGACGACGAGGCGGGCGTCGCGGTGCTCGTCGAGCCAGCCCGCGATGAGCTCGGTCGCCTGCGGCATGGACGGCATCTGCGTCATGATCGTGAGCCCGCGCGGCGCCGGTTCGCCGGCGAGCATCTTCGTGAGCCTGGACTTGAGGCGCCTGGGCGTGTCCTCGAGGGCGAGGTACAGGACGTCGGCGGGCGGCGCGGTCTCGATGCTGCCGAGCGCGTAGCCGCCCGCGGCGATCGAGATCCCGATGCCGAGCGCGAGCCACGACTTCCCGAGCTTGGGTGCGCCAGCGAGCAGGGTGAGCCCCTCGGGGATGAGGCCCTCGACGGCCCAGCGCGGGTCGGGGAACTCGGTGTCGAGGAGCTGGTCGGCGGTGAAGTAGCAGCCGCGCTCACGGCCGACGCGTTCGAGGTCGTTCAACGGCACCTCCTGGTGCGGGTACGCCGCGGGCCCGGTGGTGTGCCGGGCCCGCGGGGGTCAGTCGTTGGTGAGCCGGTCGAGGGCTCGGTGCACCTGCCTGCGTCTGGTGAGCTCGGCTGCGCCGGGGTACGGGACCGCGACGTCGGGCGTGCGCCGGACCTTGCGCCGTTCCTGCAGCTCGGCGTGGGACGGTTCGCCGGCGCGCGCGGCGATGCCCTGGTTGACCGCGGCCCGCCAGGCGAGGTCATCTCGCTCGACGTCGGCGAGGGCCTTGCGGTAGCCGTCGGCGTGCCCGAGGTCGTAGCCGTCGCGGTGCCCGTTCCGGTAGCCCTTGATCTCGCCGATGTGCTCGCCGGTGGTCATGCCGTCGAGGTAGGTCTGCGCGGTCTCGACGGTGGCCGACCGGCTGGGCTCGTGGCGCTCTCGGACGACGCCGGCGGCGTGGGCGAGCGCCCAGGTGTCGATCTCGCGGGTGATCTCGTCCATCGTGGTCATCCCCTCTTGTCGAGTCGGCCGAGCATGGCTTCGATGCGGTCCTCGACTTGCTCGGAGCATCGGTGGCACCGGAAGCCGCGCAGGCCGTGGGTTCCAGGGCCGCCGTCGATCGCGCACCCGACGGCGTGCATCTTGCGGCTGGGGTGCTTGGCCGACCAGAGCTGCGTGCCGACGGGCTGACCGAAGGGCAGCAGGTGCCCGGGGCGCCTCATCCGATCGCTCCTGCGGCGTCGAGGAGCTTGAGGGCGTCGCGGTAGGTGTCGTAGTCGTTCTCGCTGAACCGCTCCCGGACGAGCCGCTTGGCCTGGTTCTCGAGGTCCTTCGAGATCCCGTACTTCTCGAACAGGGCGCGGATCGTGGCCAGCGCCTCCGCGATCGGGTCGCCACTCACAGCGCCGCCACCGCCTCGAGCAGGGCGACGAGCATCCATGCCTCGGTCGGCGTGACGTCGATCTGCGAGTCGCTGGACGCCTGGTAGATCACGACCCTGGGTTCGAAGTCAGGCCCGTGCTCCCGGTAGACCTCGACGTCCGGTTCGATGCCCTCGACGGTCCGCATCAGCGACGGCCTGATCTTGACGGCCGTGCTCTTGCAGCGCTGGTCCTCGACGAACTTCTCGCCCGGGTGGCCGTCGCGCTGTGCGCACCATGGCGCGCACTGGATGGGTCCCTGCGCCCGGGTGGCGGTCACAGGTCTTCCCCCGTCGTCCGGCTCCCGGCTGCCATGCCCTCGGCGAGGTGCTTCGCGAGCGAGGCGAGTTCGTCGGTGGTGAGCGGGCCGATGATGTCGCGCACCTCAGGGTCGAGGAGCACCCGCAGGACGTCCGTCGCGGACAGGTCGCGGTCCTTCTCACGCTCGTACAGCACGCCGGCGACGAATCCTTCGGCGTACGGGTTCACCCTCTCCGTCGCCGCGTCGTCCACGTACCTGCCGACGAAGACGCCGAGACGAAACGCCTCGCGCGGCTCCTTCGCTGCACGCTTCTTGATGCCGGGGTGCTCGGCCTCGGCCCGCTCGAAGCCCTCCCGCGCGGCAGCCCGGACGGTCGCCTCGTCGGCGTCCTGTGTCATGCTGGTCTCTGCGGTCATGTCCTGCTCCCTGTAGGTGTGATCCCCGCCCGTCGCAGTTGCCGCTGCGGCGGGCTTCTTCGTGTCGAACCGAACGCTGCCGTCCGGCTCGACGATCAGGCGCTCACGCATCCGCGTCGCCTGGGTTGCGTGGTAGTCGCCGTTGACGGCCGTCTCGATGACGTGCCGGTTCGGGCGGCTCACTCGCTCGCCTTGTCGCTGCGGGTCGCCTCGAACTGCTCGGCGATCCATGCCTCGACGTCCTCGCGTCGGTAGACCACGCGACGCCCGAGCTTGAAGCTCTTCGGCCCGCGGTCGCCGATGTGGCGGTACCAACGGAGCGTCTCCTCGCTGACGCCGGTCTCCGCCGCGACTTCCGGCGGCCTCATCAGGTCCTGCATCATTCCCTCCGCTTCAGAGCTTCTGACAACTCCGGATTAGAGTTGCACTCCAATCCGGAGTCGTCAAGACGGACACTCCGGAGTACGCTCGGCGCATGCCCGACACGCCTCAGCCCACGGAGCCCACGGCCGCGGAGGACTACTTCGTTACGAGCTTGAAGGCGCTCCTCTCGGACCGGCTCACGATGACCCAGCAGGAACTCGCCAACGAGATGGCCGAGCGCGGACACAAGTTCCACCAGGCAACGATCTACAAGATCTTGAACGGCAGTCGACGTGTGACGCTCTCCGAGGCGATCGACATCGCCCACATCTGCGGCACGACGATCGAAGAGATGGTGATGCCGACCAGCGAGGCCGGACGCGAGCTCACGTTGGCCGTCCATGCGGCGCGTGAGCTCGAGCGCGAGGCCTACCAGCTCTCCCTCCGCGAGATCGAAGTGAGCAAACGCGTAGTCCGTGCGCGCGAGGCGTTCGAGAACGAGTCACCCGACAGCCGAGGTGTAGTGCCCGCTGGGATCCTCGAAGACGCTCGTGCCTACTCGTCGCGCATCGTCGACTTCTGATGGCGAGCATCCGGAAGAGGCCTGACGGGGTCTGGCGCGCCCGGTACCGCGACGACGCGGGCAAGGAGCACGCCAAGCACTTCCCCCGGAAGATCGACGCCCAGCGCTGGCTCGACACCGTCACCGCGAGCATGGTCGTCGGTCGGTACGTCGACCCTCGCGCCGGCAAGGTCACGTTCGAGCAGTGGTGGAAGGCATGGTCCGCACGCCAGGTGTGGGCGCCCGGGACGCTCGCCGCCGCGCAGCAGGCCGCGGACTCAGTGACGTTCGCCGCGGTGCGGATGAGCGCGCTCCGTCCGTCGCACGTCGAGGCGTGGGTCAAGGCGATGTCGGAGCCCGTGAAGGACGGGCGCAAGAAGGGACTCGAACCGACGACGATCCGGACCCGCGTGACGTACGTGCGCGCGGCACTGCGGGCCGCGGTGAAGGACCGGGTCATGGCGTCCGACCCGTCGAAGGACGTCGCGCTCCCCCGCGTGCGTCGCTCGGACGCGCGGATGACGATCCCGACGGCCGAGCAGGTCGCCGCGGCGCTGGGATCTGCTGAGCCGTGGTTCGCGCCGGTGATCGCGGTGTGCGCGTTCGCAGGCCTGCGGATCGGCGAGGCCGCCGGGCTGCAGCTCGAGGACGTCAACTTCCTGGGCCGGACCATCACGGTCGCGCGGCAGATCCAGGGCGAGAACGACTCGACCGTGCGGGTCGTTCCACCGAAGTACGGGTCGGAGCGCGTCGTCTACGTGCCCGAGGAGCTGACGACGATGCTCGCGCGCTACCTCGAGGAGTTCGGCACGCGCGGCGACGAGCAGCGCCTGTTCTCGTCGACGAGCGGGACGGCGTGGCAGCGGAACTCCGCCGGCAACCAGTGGCGCCGCGTGCGCCGTGCGGTCGCGCTCGAGCAGTTCACGCTGCATGACCTGCGGCACTTCTACGCGTCCGGGCTGATCGCGGCCGGCTGCGACGTCGTGACCGTGCAGCGCGCCCTCGGGCACTCCATGCCCTCGATCACGCTGAACACCTACTCGCACCTGTGGCCGACCGCGGAAGACCGCACCCGCACGGCCGCCGCGGACCTCATGCGGAGCGTTCTCGCGGTTCCTGCGGACTCTGTGCGGACTCAGGAGGCGTAGACCATGGATGACCTGCACGTTCACCACTACGTCAACTACCGCTGACGTGCGGCTCCTCGTCCTCGGGGGCGGGGCGTTCGTCGGGGGCGCCGTCGTCCGCGCCGCGCTCGACCGGGGCGACGCCGTCACGACCTTCACTCGCGGGGTGCGGCCGGTCGCCCCGGGTGCCCGGCACGTCCGCGGCGACCGCACCGTGCCCGACGACGTCGCCCGGCTCGGCCGGGCGGCACCGGACGGCGGGTGGGACGCCGTCGTGGACACGTGGGCCGGGGCGCCGGGCGCCGTCCGGCTCTCCGCGACCGCGCTGGCTGACGTCGCGGGCCGCTACGGCTACCTCTCCAGCCGCGCCGTCTACGCCCGCCCGCTCAGGCCGGGGACGGACGAGTGCCACCCGACCGTCCGCCCGGCCGCCGACGACGCGGATCTCTCGAACGCCGAGTACGGCGAGCTCAAGCGGGGTGGCGAGCTCGCCGTCGTCGACACGTTCGGCGACCGGGCGCTGCTCGCGCGGTGCGCGTTGATCGTCGGGCCCGGCGAGCAGCCGGAGCGGCTGCCCGTCTGGCTACGTCGCGCCGCGCGGGGCGGGACGCTCGTCGCGCCCGGCGACCCCGACCAGCCCTGGCGGCTGGTCGACGTGCGCGACCTCGCCGAATGGCTCCTGGCGGCGCTCGAACCGGGCTCCGCGGTCAGTGGCGCCGTCAACGTCGCAGCGCCCGAGGGCCACGCGACGACGCGGGACGTGCTCGACGCCGTCGTCGACGTCACCGCTGCCGACGCCGTCCGCGCCGGCGGGGCGCCCGCACGCCTCGACTGGCGGCCGTGGCCGGAGCTCGAGGGGTCGGGCGTGGACCGCTGGGCAGAGCTTCCCGGCTGGGTCCCAAGGACGACGGCGACGGAGGGACTGATCAGCACCGACGCGAGCCGTGCCGTCGCGACGGGCCTGCGGTGCCGTCCGGTCGCGGAGACGGTTCGCGACCTGTGGGCCCGGATCGTCTGACGACCGGGACGAGACCCGGTCATCGCGGGTGTGCCCTGACGGGATCCGGTCGCCGAGACGGGGATTTCCGTTCTTCAGGTCGAACGTGAAGAACGGATTTCCCCGTCTCGGCGCGCCGGAACTCCGAGCGGTTCCCGGTCGCGCACAGGCGCTCAGCCCCTCGGGACGACTGACGAGCGGCGCCGTCGGGCGTAGGCGACCGTGAGAGCGCCGAGGAGCGGACCCCACGCGAGCAGCGGCGCGTAGGCGGCCAGCGCGAGGGACACCGCGACCCACGTCCAGAGCGCGGTCAGCGCGGTCGCGCCGAGGGCCGCGGGGATCACGGCGGCCGACGTCGGGACTCGGCGGCCACCGAGGCCGGGGATCCGGCGCGGCACGACCTCGCCCCAGCGCGCGACGAGCCCGACCGCGGTGAACGCGAGCAGCTCCGAGGCGATCGAGAGCAGCACCACGTACACGCCGAGCGGCATCCAGGTGGGGAGCGTCCCGCGAGCGTCGGGGCCCGTCGTCGAGGTGTCGACGATCGGCACGTGGAGGGTGATGGCCACGACCCGCCACAGGCTGGCCGGCAGCACCGTGAGCGGGACCACCACCGCCGCCACGCGCGCCCAGCGGGGCACACCCGGGACGGGCGCGTGCAGACCGTGCCAGACGCGGCGCCAGGCCGGCGCCGGCGAGCGGACGAAGGAGAGTGAAGAGGTCATCCCTCGACGCTGCGCGTCGGGGACGCGCCGCACCTCACCCTCGATCGTGAACCGGATCCCCCGCCGGGGTGAGGCCCGCCCGCGAGCACGCGATCGCTGCCCGCCGGGGACGGGGGTGGGTGAGTGAGGGGCGGAAGGCGGTCAGCCGACCGTGACGTCGAGCTCGACGTCGACGTTGCCGCGCGTCGCGTTGGAGTACGGGCAGACCTGGTGCGCGGCGTCGACCAGCGCGTCGGCCTGGTCCTGGGACAGGCCCGGGAGCTCGACGCGCAGGACGACGGCGAGGCCGTAGCCGCCCTGCCCGTTCGGGCCGATCGAGACCTCGGCGGTCACGGAGTCGTCGGTGAGCGTGAGGCTCTTCGACCGGGCGACGCCACGCAGGGCCGAGTGGAAGCACGCGGCGTACCCGGCCGCGAACAGGGCCTCGGGGTTGAGCCCGCCGCCCGCGCCGCCCATCTCCTTCGGGACGGCGAGGTCGACGTCGAGCGTGTCGTCCGAGGTGCGGACGTGGCCGTTGCGGCCGTCGCCGGTGGACAGGGCGGATGCGGTGTAGAGGATCTCCATGCCCGTGCCAACCGATCCGTGGTCCCGACGCTTCCCGGTTCAGGCTTCGGACCGCAGCGCCTTCTCCAGCCGCTTGAGCTCCTTGGCGCGGGCGCGGGGCGTGCCGTCCGCACGGCGGTAGGAACGCCCGACGACGGCGACGAGCCAGTCCGCGAGGTAGGCCCAGGGGTCGGGCGAGACGAGCAGCCAACGGTGCTCGTCCTCGGAGCAGCCGTCGTCGAGGAGCGCGTCCGCGAGCGCCGCGACGCCGTCCGTGTCGACGACGGCCCCGACGGACTCGAGCACGCGCGCCTGCACGACGGGGCCGACGCGGTCCCGCACCTGCCGACGGAAGGCGGCGCGTTCGTCGTCGGGCACGTCCTCGCCGCGCCACGAGGTGTCCACGCGGCGCACGAGCTCGCGCAGCCGCGCCGCGTCCCAGAGCTGTTCGTCCACGGCGCAGGACCGTAGCAGCGCGTCCCGCTCGGGGCCACGCCAATCCGTGCCTGTGTGCGGACTGTGGGTTGGGCGGCCCGTCGTCGAGGACGAGGCGACCACCGGATGGCGCCTCGATGAACTCTTGCCGAACCCGACCGTTTGACGGTCGTCAACTACCTACGGTCGTCCGGGAGCGCGTCGCTCCCCCGAAGGAGGAGCCCGCGCATGCCCCCTGCACGAACCGGACCCACGCGGCCGCCCGCTACGGCGCGCCGCAGCGCGCGGCGACGCACCGCCGGCGTCGCCGTCGCGCTCGTCCTGGTGGCGCTCGGCCTCGGGGGCTGCACCGGGTCGGGCGCCGCGCGCGCCGGAGTCACCGCGGACGCGGCGACGCACCTCTCGGTGCACGTGAGCGCCGGGCAGAGCGACTGCGGGGCCGGCTGGCACGGCGGCGCGGCCGGAACCTGGCGGCTCGACGCCACCAACACCTCGACCGGCGGCATGGACGTCGTCGTCGCGGACGCCGCCGCCGGCATGACGAAGGCCCGTGAGTACCTCGAGCTCGAGTCCATCGGCGCGGGCGGCGCGGCTTCCGGAGAGGTCACGCTCGCCCCCGGGAGCTACCGGATCGTCTGCGTCCAGGCCGACGAGGAGCCCGTGCTCGGGCCGGTCTTCCACGTGACGGGCACCCTCCCGGCGGGCGCGACGGCGACCCCTGGGATCGTCCCGATCACGCAGGCCGACCTCGTGCCCGCCGTCAAGACCTACGAGGTCTGGGTCGCGGCGCACCTCGGCACCCTCGCGCGCCAGGTCCGGACCCTGGACGACGACGTCGCGCGCGGCGACCTCGCCGCCGCCCGCCGGGACTGGCTCACCGCCCACTCGACCTACGGGACGCTCGGTGGCGCGTACGACGCGTTCGGCGACCTCGGCGACGCCATCGACGGCCTCCCGACCACGGGCACCACGGCGCTCGCCGACCACGACCTCACGGGGTTCCGCCGGATCGAGGCGCTGCTGTGGGCGGGCCGGTCCGCGAGCGCCGTCCGGCCCGTGACCCGCGCGCTGGTCGCCGACGTCGCGTCCCTGCGGGTCGCGTTCCGCACCGCCCAGGTCGACCCGATCGACCTCGGGATCCGCGCGCACGAGATCCTCGAGGACGCCGTCCAGGTGCAGCTCAGCGGGGTTGCGGACGGCGCGAGCGGGACGACGCTCGCGGAGATCCGGGCCGGGGTGGCGGGCACCCGGGCGCCGCTCGACGCGCTCCGGCCGCTGCTGAAGGCGCGCGGAGTCGACCTCACGGACGTGGACGACGCCCTCGACAGGCTCGAGCGCACCCTGCGTGGCTACGACCAGGACGGCCGCTGGACGCCTCGCACCGACCTGACCACCACGCAGCGTGAGCGCCTCGACGCCGAGGTCGACACCTGCGTCGAGCGCCTCGCCACCGTGGCCGCGCTCGCCGACCCCCGGAGGGCCCTGTGAACCACCCCGACACCGCCACCGTCCCGACACGACCCGAGGCAGACGTGAGGCCCCCCGGGCTCGGGCGTCGCACGTTCCTGCGCTCGGCGGCCGGGGCCGCGGGCGTCGTCGGTCTCGGCGTCCTGACGCCCCGCGCCGTGGGAGCCGTCGACCACGCGACGACCTCCCCCACCGGCGCCGCGGCGGCGACGACAGTCACCGCGTCCGACCCCGGACGCACGGTCGTGTTCCACGGGCCGCAGCAGGCAGGCATCCTCACTCCCCTGCAGAGGCACGCCGCGTTCCTCGCGCTCGACGTCACCGCCGGATCGCGCGCGGAGCTCGAGGAGCTGTTCCGCGCGCTCACCGACCGGGCACGGTTCCTCACGACCGGCGGCACCCAGGTCAGCGGCGGCCCCGGGGCGCCACCCTCCGACTCGGGCGTCCTCGGCGTCGACGTCGTGCCGGGAGGCCTCACGATCACGACGTCCGTCGGCGCGTCCCTGTTCGACCACCGCTTCGGGCTGGCCGACCGCAAGCCCGCGCGCCTGCGGGCCATGGACACTTTCGCCGACGACGCCCTCGACCGCGCGCGCTGCGACGGCGACCTCCTGCTGCAGGTCTGCGCGGACGACGTGGACGTCGTCGTGCACGCCGTGCGCGACCTCACGCGCGCGACTCGGGGGGCGATGCAGGTGCGGTGGCGGCAGGACGGCTTCGCGTCACCGCCGCGACCGAGCGGCACCCCGCGGAACCTCATGGGGTTCAAGGACGGGACGGCGAACCCGGCGACCGGCGACCCGCGCACCATGGGCGACGTCGTGTGGACGAAGGCCGGCACGGTGGCCGCCGTCGACGGCCTGCCCGCGGTGGTCGAGCCCGCGTGGACCACGGGCGGGACGTACCACGTGGTCCGTCTCATCCGCATGCTCGTCGAGTTCTGGGACCGGGTCTCCCTGCACGAGCAGGAGAACATGTTCGGCCGCCGCCGCGACACGGGCGCCCCGCTCACCGGGACGCACGAGTTCGACGACCCCCACCTGGAGCGCGACCCCACCGGCGACGTCATCCAGATGGACGCGCACATCCGGCTCGCGAACCCGCGCAGCCCCGGCTCCGAGCGGCTGCGGATGCTGCGCCGGCCCTACAACTACGACGCCGGCACGGACGCCAACGGCAACCTCGACATGGGGCTCGTGTTCGTCGCGTTCAACCAGGACCTCGACCGGCAGTTCGTCGCGGTGCAGAAGCGCCTCGAGGGCGAACCGCTCGTCGACTACATCTCACCCTTCGGGGGCGGCTACTACTTCGCGCTCCCGGGAGTGAGGGCTGCGGACGACTGGTACGCCAGCCGGCTGCTCGCCTGAGAACCGCCCCCATCCCCTCACAGAGAGGCACCCCCATGGCTCTGTTCGCCACGCGGACGCGCGCCGTCGCGTCCGCCGCAGCGATCGCCGGGCTCGCGCTCGCCGGCGGAGGCGTCCTGCCTGCCGTCGCGTCGAGCCACCACGCGACTGCCCGGACCACCACGACGACCTCGTCGTCGCGGTCGAAGGGCTCGGGCTCGTCGGGCACGACGACGCCCATCCAGCACCTCGTCGTGATCTTCGACGAGAACGTGTCGTTCGACCACTACTTCGCGACGTACCCGAAGGCCACCAACACCGACGGCACGACGTTCAAGGCCGCGAAGCACACGCCGAAGGCCGACACCGTGAAGTCCGCCGGGCTGCTGAAGAAGAACCCCAACCTGTACGCCCCCCAGCGCCTCTCGCCCGACGAGGCCGTCACGTGCGACCAGAACCACAACTACGGGCCCGAGCAGCTCGCCGTGGACAACGGCTACATGGACCGGTTCGTGCAGAACACGAGCAAGGACACCTGCACCGGCCAGTTCGGCGCGCCCGGACTCGGCATGGACTACTACGACGGCAACACCGTCACCGCCCTGTGGAACTACGCCCAGCACTACGCCATGAGCGACAACAGCTGGGACACCACGTTCGGACCGTCCACCCCCGGCGCGCTCAACCTCGCGTCGGGCCAGACGCACGGCGCCGTCTCCTACGACCCGAAGACCGGCGAGCAGACCTCGACGCCCGACGCGTACGGCGTCAAGTCCCCCGACGCGAACGGCGTCGGCACCGTCACCGCGGACCCCGACCCGGTCTACGACGACTGCGCCGACAACGACCACACGTCGAGCAACGCGCTCGTCGGGATGCAGGGCAAGAACATCGGCGACCTGCTCAACGCCAAGAACGTCACGTGGGGCTGGTTCCAGGGCGGCTTCCGCCCGACGACGACCTGGGACGGCAAGTCCGGCGACTACGCGAGGTGCGACTCGACGACCACCAACGTCGCGGGCTCCTCCGTCGTCGACTACTCGCCGCACCACAACCCGTTCGCGTACTACAAGTCGACGTCGAACCCCCACCACCTGCCGCCGTCGACCACGGCGAAGATCGGGCAGACGGACCAGGCGAACCACCAGTACGACCTGACCGACTTCGACACCGCCCTCACGAAGGGCTACCTGCCCAGCGTGTCCTTCCTCAAGGCGCCCATGGCCCAGGACGGGCACGCGTCCTACTCCGACCCCCTGGACGAGCAGAAGTTCCTCGTCAAGGAGATCAACGCGATCCAGAGGTCGGCGTACTGGGACAGCACCGCGATCGTCATCTCCTACGACGACTCCGACGGGTGGTACGACCACGTCGCCCCCACCGTCGCCAACGGATCGAACGACACCGCCAACGGTGACACGACGCTCTGCACCTCGGTGAAGGCCGTCGCCGGCGGCTACGCCGACCGCTGCGGGCCCAGCCAGCGGCTGCCGCTCGTCGTCATCTCGCCCTACGCGAAGACGAACTACGTCGACCACACCGAGACGAACCAGGCCTCGGTCCTGCGCTTCGTCGAGGACAACTGGAAGACCGGGCGGATCGGCGACGCGTCGTTCGACGCGACCGCCGGGTCGATCCAGTCGATGTTCAGCTTCGGCCGGGCCAAGGCGCCGCAGGTCGTGCTCAAGGCGAACGGGGCCGTGAAGTCCGTCGTCGCGCCGTCGCCGTCGAAGCCCGGCTCCGGGCCGACCGAGCCGGGACACGGGCACGGGCACGGCTCGCCCTCGGAGCCCGGCCGCGGCTGGGGTCGCGGTTCACCCGTCGGGTCGCGCTGGTTCTTCTGAGACCGGCGCCGCGCCGTCGGCGACCGGGCGACCGGTCGCCGAGCACGGGGTTCCCGCCCCGCGACGACGGGGTCTCCGTCCGTCCGCGTCAGCGGACGGACGGAGACCCCGTGCTCGGCGGAGGGTGGTGGGCCGTGGCGGCGCTCAGCGGGCGGTCAGAGCGCGGTGAGGATCTGCGGGCCGTCGTCCGTGATCGCGATGCTGTGCTCGACGTGCGCAGCGCGGCCGCCGTCGCACGACAGGAGCGTCCAGCCGTCGTCCCCGTACCGGTACGCGCCCGAGCCGCCGAGGATGAACATCGGCTCGATCGCGATCGTCATGCCCGCACGGAGCTCGGCGCCCTTGTGCCGACGACCCTCGTTGGGGATGAACGGGTCCTCGTGCATCGTGTGGCCGATGCCGTGGCCGCCGTGGTCCTCGAGGTTGCCGTAGCGGCCCTTGCGGGCGATCCGGTCGATCGCGTGGCCGATGTCGCCGATACGGTTGCCCACCGTCGACGCCGCGATCCCCGCTTCGAGCGCGCGCTCGGTGGTAGCGATGAGCTCGAGGTCCTCGGGCCGGGCGTTACCGACGACGAACGAGACCGCCGCGTCGCCCGTCCACCCGTCGAGGGTGGCGCCGCAGTCGATGCTCACGAGGTCGCCGTCGGCGATCGCGTAGTCGGTGGGGATGCCGTGGACGACCTCGTCGTTCACGCTCGCGCAGATGACACCGGGGAAGGGCGTGGGCGCCCAGGACGGGTGGTAGTCCAGGAACGGCGAGGTCGCGCCCGCGCCGAAGATGACGTCGCGCGCGACCTGGTCGAGCTCCTTCATCGTCACCCCGACGGCGGCCGCCTCACGGCACGCCTGCAGGGCGCGGGCGACGACGCGCCCCGCCTCCCGCATTCCGTCGATCTCACCGGGGGTCTTCAGTGCCACGGGCGTGCGCTCCAGTCGGTCGTGGTGCTCAGTAGTAGGTGATGCCGCCCTGCTGCCCGGCCATCGACTCGAGGCGCTGGATCCGGTCCGCCATGGGCGGGTGGGTCGAGAACAGCTTCGAGACGGCGCCG
Organism: Luteimicrobium xylanilyticum; assembly: GCF_009429125.1. Taxonomy (GTDB): domain Bacteria; phylum Actinomycetota; class Actinomycetes; order Actinomycetales; family Cellulomonadaceae; genus Luteimicrobium; species Luteimicrobium xylanilyticum. Next base: position 890,013 of record NZ_CP045529.1, on the reverse strand, counting down.
GCCTTGAACGGGTTGGCGATCATGAGGTGCGAGACGTCGACGAGCTTCTGGTCGGCAGGCAGCGGGGCGGCCTGGGTGCCGCTCTCGAGCTTGCGCAGAGCCGACGCGAGAGCCATCGGGTCGCCCGTCAGCGTAGCGCCGTCCTCGTCGGCGTCGTACTCGCGCGTGCGCGAGATGGCGAGCTGGATCACCGTCGCGGCGAGGGGGGCCAGGATCGCCAGGGCGATCGCGGCGATGGCGTTGCCGCCGTTGTTGTCGCGGCGGTCGCCACCCCCACCGAAGAACAGCAGGAACTGCGCGAGCGACGTGATGACGCCCGCGACCGCCGCTGCGATGGAGGACGTGAGGATGTCGCGGTTGTACACGTGCATGAGCTCGTGCCCGAGCACGCCGCGCAGCTCGCGCTCGTCCAGGATCTGCAGGATCCCCTCCGTGCAGCAGACCGCCGCCTTCTGGGGGTTGCGGCCCGTGGCGAACGCGTTGGGCGCCTGCGTCGGCGACACGTAGAGCTTCGGCATCGGCTGGTTCGCGCGCGCGGAGAGCTCACGCACCACGCGGTACATGACGGGCTGCTCCTGCTCGGTGACCGGGTAGGCCTGCATCGAGCGGATCGCGATCTTGTCCGAGTTCCAGTACCCGTACGCGGTCGAGGCGAGGCCGAGGAACACGAAGAACCACAGCATGCCCACCGAGTTGCGGAAGAACAGCGCCCAGATCGCCAGGAGCACGGCCCACAGCACGCCGAAGAGCAGCGCGGTCTTGAGGCCGTTGAAATGACGGTGTCCCATGGACCCACGCTACCCGGGCATGCTGAAGGCCGGCTGGGCGTCGTCGGTGGACGACGACGCCCAGCCGGCCCCGGGGCGCTCAGTCCTGCTGCGCGGCCCGTGCGGCGCGGCCCAGCGAGATCTCGACCTGCTGGTCGCGGGGCACGACCTTGATGCGCTTGCGGCCGTGCGGCTCGCCCAGCCCGCGCTCGTGCTCGTCCAGCCGCAGCCAGCCCGTCCAGTCGATCGCGTCGACGCCGCGCTCGGCGAGGAAGTCGAGGATCGCCTGCGGGTCGCGGTGCACGGCCTGCGGCAGGGGCGTCGTCGGGGCGCCGTCCTCCGTCGTGGCCGCGTCCCCCGCGTCCTCGACGAGGTGGCGGATCGTCTCCGACGCGTCCGACTTCGTGTGGCCGATGAGGCCGACCGGGCCGCGCTTGATCCAGCCCGTCGTGTACACGCCGGGGATGTGCTCGCCGTCGATGTCGATCACGCGGCCCTCGCGGTTCGGCACGACGCCCTTGAGCTCGTCGAACGGGATCTCCGCCAGCGGCGACCCGAAGTACCCGACAGCCCGGTACACGGCCCCGACCTCCCAGTCGTGGAACTCGCCCGTGCCGGAGACCGTGCCGTCGCCGTTGAGCTTCGTGCGCTCGGTGCGCAGACCCGTGACGCCCGACTCCTCGTCGCCCAGCACCTCGGCCGGGGCGTGCAGGAAGTGCAGGTGCAGCCGACGCGACGCCGTGAACGACGACGGGTCCTTGAGCGTCCAGTCCGTGAGGGTCTTGACGACCTGCTTGGTCTGGTTCGACGAGCTGATCGCGGCCATCGAGCCGTCGTCGAACTCGAAGTCCTCCGGGTAGACGATCACGTCGACGTCCGGCACGTGACCGAGCTCGCGCAGCTCCAGCGGCGAGAACTTCGCCTGGGCCGGGCCGCGACGCGCGAACACGTGCACGTCCGTCACGGGGCTCGCCTTGAGGATCTCGTACACGTTGGCCGGGATCTCGGTGGGCAGGAGGTCGTCCGCGTGCTTCGACAGGACGCGCGCCACGTCGAGCGCGACGTTCCCGGCGCCCAGGACGGCGACCTTCTGCTGGTCGAGCGGCCAGGTCCGCGGCACGTCAGGGTGGCCGTCGTACCACGACACGAAGTCCGCGGCACCGTACGACCGGGGCAGGTCGATGCCGGGGATCGGCAGGGCCGCGTCCCGGATGGAGCCCGTCGAGAAGATCACCGCGTCGTAGAACTGGCGCAGGTCGTCGAGCTTGAGGTCGACCCCGTAGTCCACGTTCGCGATCAGGCGGATGTCACCGCGGCCCAGCACCTTGTGCAGCGCGTCGATGATCATCTTGATCCGCGGGTGGTCGGGCGCGACGCCGTAGCGCACGAGACCGAACGGGGCGGGCAGCCGCTCGAAGAGGTCGATGCTCACGTCGAGGTCGGTCTTGGACAGGATGTCCGAGGCGTAGATGCCCGCGGGGCCGGCGCCGACGACGGCGACGCGCAAAGGCCGGTTGCTGCTCACGTGGTAGGACGCCTTCCGTACTGTCGTGTCCGTGCACCGCGTGTTCGTCGACTGCAGTGCTCGGACACTCTGATGTTCCGACGCCGTCCGCGACCGCTGCGACTCGCCCGGAGGTGAGCCGGGCCACCTGGGCCGGGGTGGCTCGGCGGTGCGGGCGCGAGCCCGGACGGTAGGGCCGGGGGCGGCGTCGTCGGGTGTGTGCTCCCCCGAGTCTATGACGCCTGCCCCGCCCGACCAGTGTGGCCTCCGTCTCGCTCGCTGGATAGGACGTCTCAGACCGCGGACGAATGTGTCGCCGTGAGCTCACGCAGACAGCACTCGAGGGCCGTCCTTCCGGCAGTCCCCAGGGCTCGCAGCGGGCGAGAGGCCGGCTACACGGCGAGCGCCACGCCGCCGTCCTCGACCCACACCGCGTCCGCGTGACGAGAGGTCGGACATCTCGCCCGCCGTCACGGCGGGGATCACGAGCGCACCCGGGCGCTGCCGAACGACGTGCTCGGCCAGCCCGGGCACCCGCCGCACCATGCGAATCCGCGCGCTGCTCCACGGTCTTCTCCCCCGCGTCCGCGCTTCAGCCGCGCAGGCCCGCAGCGAGCTGCGTGTCGACGTCCTGCAGCGTGTGCGCCGCCTGCTCCAGGAAGTGCGCCATGCCCTCGATACCCGCGACGGCCTTGGTCGTGCCCGACGTGAACTCCTGGTACGACTCCTGGAAGGCACCCGAGGCGTGGTCCGTCACGAAGCCGCCCGCGACCAGGTCGTCGACCTGCTGCTGGAGGTGCTGCAGCGTCTCCGTCGCCTGCTGCTGGCCCGCGCGCAGCCGCGTCGCCGCGCCCTGCATCTCGTCGTACGTGACGTTGACGTTCGCCATGGTCCGAAGCTCCTTCTCGTGATCGCACGAGGCCCCTGCGGCCCCGGTCGACGCCCACCGTAGCGACGTCGGACCTTCGCCCCTCCGCCGATCCACAGGGCTGTGGACAACCGCGTCCGGGCAGGTCAGCCCATGCGCACCAGGCGCTCGTCGCCGCCTGCTGCCACCGCGTCGACGGCCGCGGCGACGTCGTCGAGGACCCACGGCACCTGCACGCGGGCGACCTTCCCGCGCGCCACCCAGGCACCACGGCCGGGCGGGAACTCGGCGCGTGCGACCCGCGGCAGCGGGGTCCGGAGGATCACGTCGCCGTCGGACGGGTCCGGCTGCAGGAGCAGCCCACGTCGGGCGGCCTTGAGCTCGGCGAGCAGAGGCCACGGTGCGCTCCACCCGGACGTCTCGCCGTCGGCGACGAGCAGGTGGCGGGTCGGCCGGACCGCCTTGGCGAGAGCGACGATCGCGCGGTCGGCCGGCGTCTGCAGGTAGTCGCCGACGGACTCGACCACCACGACGAGCCGCCCGACGCTCGCGTCGTCCGACACGAGCCGCGTCAGCTCCTCCACCAGCGCCGCGACCTCCTCCGGGCGCGAGGCGAAGCCCGCCCACGGCGCGGCGCCCGCGAGCGCCGAGCGGGCCGGCCCGAGCCGGTAGGCGCGGGCGTCCGGATCGGCGCGCAGCACGGAGCGGACGAGCCACGCCAGGGCGTTCGTGCGGCCCGACGCGGGCGGCCCCGCGACCAGCAGCGTCCCCTCGGGTGCGAACCCCACCGGCTCGAGCGAGACCGTGTCGAGCCCCAGAGCGGGAGCCCCGGCGACGTCGTCGGGCAGGTCCGACGACGGGTACGAGGCGGGAGCGACCCGGACGCCCGGCGCGTCGGGGACGCCCGCGGCCCGGAGCCGGTCGGCCAGGACGGTCGTCGCCGCGGCCTGCGCCGACGCCGACGGGTCGCCGTCCAGGACCCCGACCTGCACCTCGACGTCGTCGAGCACCGCCCGACCCGCGGGCGAGGCCGGCGTCAGCACGTCCCGCGGGGCGCCGAACGCCAGGTAGCCGTCGTCCACGAGCCGGTGGAGCACGTTGCGCTGGACGAACGAACGCACGTAGCTCGGTACGGCGCCGGGGCGGTCGGCCGTGAACACGACGTGCAGCCCGAGACGCCGCCCGTTCGCGAGCACGTCCCGGAACACCCCGAACCACTCCGCACGGCCGGGTCCGGCCTCGTACCGGTCGCGGAACTCCGCGAGGTTGTCGAGCAGGACGACGAGGCGTGGGACGTCGGTGCGGCCCGTGCGCCACAGCTCGTCGACGCTCGACGCGTGCGCGGCGGCGAACGTCTCCGTACGCGACTCGAGCTCGTCGCGGAGCAGGCGCAGCAGCGCGACGACCCGCTCGCCCTCCTCCCCGTCGACGACCGCGCCCACGTGCGGCAGCGGCTCCAGCACCCGCAGGCCCCCGGCCGCGAAGTCGAGCGCGTAGACGTGGACGCTTCCGGCGGCACCGTCGGAGCCGGCGCACGCCCAGCCCGCGGCCGCCGCGACCGCCCGCAACGTCGTCGTCTTCCCGGCGCCGCTCGTCCCGTACACGCCGAGGTGCCCGTCGACGTCGGGCACGAAGCCCACAGGCCGCTGGAGCTGCTGGTCCGGAAGGTCCGCCAGCCCGAGGGCGAGCGTCCTCGGGGCCGCGGCGGCGTCGGGTCCGGAGCCCGGGACCGCGACCCGGGCGAGGTCGACGACGGCCGGCAGCTCGTCGTGCCACGGCCGCCGCGGCGCGGGCACCGCAGCGACCTGGGCCGCCGCCAGCACGGCCCGCACGAGCCGCTGCTGGTCGGTGGGGCCGCGCTCGTCGTCGGGCGCGTCCTCGGCCGGGCGGTCCGGTTCCTCCCAGCGGACCTCCGTGCCGAACCGCAGCTCGGCCACCTCGACGTCGTGGCGGTCCGGGTCCGGGGACGTCCACCCACCCGCGTACGCCGACTGGAACACCTGCAGCCGGCCCGGGCCCGTCTTGGCGACGGCACGCCCCGGCAGCGCCGGGTCGAAGTGCGCGGGGTCCGGGACGTCGACGACGTCCACCGCGTCGCGCTCGTCGGCCATGCGCAGCGCGACCCGCAGGTTCGTGTTGGCACGCAGGTTGTCCTTGATGACGCCCGCCGGGCGCTGCGTCGCCATGATGAGGTGGATCCCGAGCGACCGGCCGCGCTGCGCGACGTCGACCACGCCGTCCACGAACTCGGGGACCTCCCCGGCGAGTGCCGCGAACTCGTCGATGACCAGCACCAGCGCGGGCGGGCACTCCGGGTCGCCGCGCCGCTCCAGCTCGAGCAGGTCCTTCGCCTGCTTGCGGTTCAGCAGGTGCTCGCGGTGCCGCAGCTCCGCCCGCAGCGACGTGAGGGCGCGGCGCACCAGGTGCGGTGACAGGTCCGTGACCAGACCCACACGGTGCGGCAGGTCCACGCAGTCCGCGAACGCCGAGCCACCCTTGTAGTCCACGAACAGGAACGTCACGCGGTCCGGGCTGTGCTCCGCGGCCAGCGCGAGCACCCACGCCTGGAGGAACTCGGACTTGCCGGCCCCCGTCGTCCCGCCGACGAGCGCGTGCGGGCCGTGCGCCCGCAGGTCGAGCTGCATCGCGTCGACGCCCGCCGACCCGACCGTCGCACGCAAGGACCCGGGCTTGCGGCGCCGCGGTACCGCCCCCGGCGTCCGGTCGTGGATGGAGCGGTTCTGCCGCCACCGGTCGACGACGGCGTCCGCGGACGCGGCCAGGTCGTGGCCGAGCAGCGTGAGCAGCGCCACCGACCGGGGCAGGTCGCTCGCGTCCTCCACCACGGCCCCCGCGTCGAGGACGGGGGCCATGCGACGCGCGTAGTCGTGGGCCGTGCTCGTGTCCACGACGTCGTCGCGCAGATCGACCGGGTCCACCTGCTCCCCCAGCCGGACGAGCCCCGCCCGGGCGGCGCCGTCGTCGTCGAACGCCAGGAAGGTGCGGCACGCGCCCGGCAGCCGCGCGACGTCGGGCGCCAGCCAGACCACGTAGACCCCCGCGTCCGGGCCGACCTCCGCGAGCTGCGTGAGACGTGCCCGGTCCACGTCCGCGTCGTCGGACACGACGACCACCAGCGCGGGCAGCGGCGCCTGCGTCCCGTCGGCGTCGGACCCGACCGTCGCACCACGGTCGAGCGCCGCGTCGACGACCCGCAGCGCGCCGCGCCGGCGGACACCACCGCGCGCGAGCCGGGAACGGACCACGCCCTCGAGCTCCGCCAGCAGCACGGCCGCGCTCGACGGCGAGTCCGCCAGGTGCGGCCCCGTCACGGGCGACTGCGGCGACGACGTGTGCGGCACCCAGGACAGCCAGCCCAGGTCATCCGACCAGGCGGGGCTCACGATCGCCGCCACCGCGAGCTCGGCGGGCGAGTGCAGCGCGGTGAGCTGCACGAGCACCCCGTGCACCGAGCCCAGCGACCGGTCACGCGGGCCGGCGACCCCCAGTGCGCCCACGTCGTGGAGGTTCTCGATGACCGGTACCCCGTCGACCGTGCGGTAGCGGGACACGAGCGCGTCCAGCCGCTCCGCGTGCTCCGGCAGCAGGTCGCCGCGGCTCCCCCGACCGACGGTCGTCCGGCTCGGCATCGCGCCGAGGCCCAGCCGCACGTTGAGGAACGACCAGTGCTCCGGCCGCCGCGTCCACAGCAGCGGTCCGCGACGGACCGCCTCGGCCAGTGCGACCACCGTCGACGGCGCCTCCGCGAGCCGGCCCTCCCGCTCGGCGAGCGCCTGCGCCGCCAAGGTCCGCTCGAGCCCCTCGAGGCGCTCGTCGAACCGTGCGACCAGCCGCTCACGCCGTCGACGACGCTGCCGCTTCTGCGTGACGAAGTTCCCCGCCAGCATGAACGGCGTCATGAGGACGAACACCAGCGACGTCGGGTTGTGGGTCAGCACGAACATCGCGCCGCCGACGAGCAGCGGCGCGAGCATGCCGAGCAGCGGGAAGGGCTGGCGATCGTCCTCGGACGGCGCCTCCGGGGCCGTGAGCTCCAGGCCCTCGTGCCGTGGCTCGACCCGGGGCGAACGGTTGAACGGCACCGGACCGGCGGACGCGACCACGTCGTCCAGCACCGCCCGGACCGGCTCGACGGCGAGCACCGTCCCCCCGAGCGTCACCCGGACCGGTGCGTCCACGCGCAACCGCGGGACGACCCCACCGTCGACCTCGACGCCGTTCGCGGACCCCAGGTCCACGAGCTCCGCACCCTGCGCCACGTCGAGGCGCGCGTGCCGCTTGGAGACGAGCGCGTCGGTCAGGCGCACCGCCGAGCCCGGGGCACGGCCCACCGTCCACGTCCCCTCGGGCAGCTCGACGTCCAGGCCGGCGTCCGGGCCTTCGACCACCCGCACGACGACGCGCGGTGCCCGCCGCCCCAGACCGGCCTCCGGCCGGTGCGTCCCGACGCCGACCACGGCGACGACCGCCCCGGACCCGATCCACGCGTCACCGATCGGCGCGTCCGGCGGCAGCACGACCGGCCGCTCCTGGCCCGGCAACCTCGCTTGCAACGTCAGCCCGCCGCCCGGAGGCCTGCCGGCCCGGGGCCCCGCACCACCGGCGCCGCGCCGCGGGTCGAGGCGGGCGATCGTCTGCGCCACGTCAGCCACCGTCGTCGCCGCGTCCGCCGTCACCACGACGTCGTCGTCGGCGCCCTCCGCGCGCACCAGGGTGAGCTTGAGCCGCATACGTCCTCCCTGCCAGGTCCCGCGCGAGCCTACGGCGCGACAGGGGTGCCGCGGGGACGCCTGTGGACAACCCTCGACGGCGACGGCGACGAGCTGCGGGGTCTCGCGCGTGGTCGTGGGCATCCGTGGCTTGGGCGGGTGGGTCGGGATCAACCCACCTCCACAACCGGCCGACCATGCGATCAACCACCCCCGAACGCGCCGACCATGCGAACATCCCCGTTCTCAGCGCCGAAACGGGGTGTGTCCGCATGCTCGGCACAGTGGAGAGCGTGGGACCGCACGAGAGGCCACCCGACGACGCAGCGGGGCCCGGGCGGGTGAGACGACGACGCAGCGGGCGGGTGCCCGCACCCACCCGCGAACCCGACCCCGACCCCGCGAACCCGACCCCGCGCCCCACGGCCCCGACACGTCACCGTCGACGACCGCAGCGTCGCCGTCGGCGAAGGCTCAGACGGCGATGCGCAGGCTGCTCTGCACCGCGCGGATCTCCGGCCACGCGACCTCGACCTGCGGCGCGAGGCACGAGCCGGTCAGCTCGACGAGGTCCGCGACCGGGCCCCGCTCGACCCGGACGAGGCGGAGCGCCTGCGCCATCGTGGCACCGGACCGGGTGTCCGTGAACGCGACCTCCACGCGGAACGCGGGCCAACCGTCGACCTCGAGGTGCTCCCGGCCGATCTCCGCGAACCCGTCCAGCGGGGTCAGCTTCGCCATGGCGGCCTCGACGGCCGCCTCGAGCGTGTAGGCCGCGCGGATCCGGGTCACGACGGCGACGACGTTGGGCCGGAAGTTGTCCTCCGGGACGGTCTTGGCGACGGCGAGCGGCAGCGCGACGTCGGGCAGCGTGTGCCAGTCGTCAGGGATGTCGACGGTCAGCCGTGGCGGCGCGGGGAAGTCGTCGCCCGGGCTCGTCACCTGGAGGGTCATCAGGGGTGGTCCTCTCGTTCGCTGCGTGGGTGAGCTGCGTCAAAGCCTAGAAGCCGAACATGCTGCCGATGTCGTCGACGAGCTTGGCGGGCTCGATGTCGACGTCGAGCGAGATCTTCCCGCCGAGTCCGAGCGCGGCCCCGAAGTCCACGGTGCCCTTGATGCCGTCGGTACCGATGTCGAGCGACGCGTTCGCCGAGAACCCGATGCCGGCGTACCCGGTCGCGGTGGCGCCCACCTGGGCGCCCTCGACCCCGGCCGAGCCGGACACCGACGCCTCGGCGCCCGCGAACGCGTCCACGCCGACGTTGGCACTCACGCCGTTCGGTCCGACGGACGCGCCCGCACCCGCTTCGGCTCGAGCCCCCGCGAACGCGGTCGCCTCGCCCTTGGCCTCGAGGATCCCGTAGCCGACCGAGCCGCTCGCGCTGCCGCCGGCGCCGACTGCCGCCGATGCGTACGCGGTCGCGGCGAGGCCCGCAGCGCCCGCCGTCGCGCCGGCCCCGACGTCGCCCTTGGCCCCGGCCCAACCCGCGAGCGAGCCCTCACCGTGCGCGCCGTCCTCCGTGCCGAACCCGCCCGACGTCTCGCCCTGGGCGCCGAGGACGCCGCCGGCGTGCACGCCACCGAGCTTGACGGCGTCGTCGAGCGGGCTGCTGCCCTTGTCCTCGCCCTCCGGGGCGTCCGCGTCGCGCACCTCGACCGACGCCTGGCCCTGGACGGTCGCGCCGTCCGTGTGCTGCCCCGGGAGCGACTCGCGCACGATCCCGTGGTCGTCGTCGTGCATGAGGTAGCGGCCGTCGTCGTAGGGCGACGTGGCGCCGTCGACCTTCTGGTCCACGCCGTAGTCGACGTCCCCGTACGCGCGACCGACGGGCCAGAGCGGGACGGATCCCGAGGCGCTGCCGCTCAGGGTGTCCGCGACGCCGGGCGTCCCGCCCGGGTCGTCGCCGTACCCACCGCCGCCACCGCCGCCGCCTCCACCTCCGGAGGAGCCGGTGCCGCCGGACCCGCCGGCGCCGCTCGTCCCCCCGGTGAGCGTCGCGCTCGTCTGCCGCTGGTCGTCGGCGTTGGCCTGGAGCGTCTTCGCCGCCAGGGCGAGCAGGTCCCGAGCCGCGACGATCTTCGCCTCGTGCGCCGACCACGAGTGCCGGAAGTCATCCGCGTCGGGCCCCGACCAGCCGCTCGAGCGCACCGACGACGCGACCGTCGTCCGCAACGACTCCAACCGCTTCGACGCCTCCGTGAAGCGCTCGCCGAGCTGTGCCAGCTCTTCGACGTCCGCACCGACGAACCCCATAGTCTCCTCCTGCCCCGGTCCCCGAGCTCAGCGCTCGAGCAGCCGGCTGAACCAGTTGTCGTGCTTGGGACGCCACCCCCGGTCGCGCAGGGCGCCCAGGACCGGCTCCTTGACCGTCTTCGACGAGAACGTGCCCGACCACGAGCGGCCCGTCCCGTCCTGCCACGTCACCGACGGCGCCTTCACCGTCGAGTGCTCACGCACCACGAACTTGCCCTTGGTGTGCGACGTCGTGCGGTTCGCGGACAGGCCGTCGCCCACCGCGCCCGCACCCTCGCGCACCTCGGTCGACCGCTCCGTGAACCGGTAGTTCCCGGTCTCGGCGTCGAGCGTCACCTCGAGCTCGTAGTCCTTCGAGAGGTGTCCCGCGCTGAGCAGGCTGCTCCAGCGCGTGTCCCAGACCTTCCACGTGGCGCGGACGACGCCACCCGCCTCGGTACGCTCCGTCGTCACGGTGAACGGGGCGTCCTCCGAGTTGAGCGCCTCCACCGCGGCGAGCGCGGACTGCACGTCGAGCGCCATCTCAGGCCTCCCCGTCGGTGATCCGGAGGCTGGCCTGGATCGCACGGATCTCGGGCCAGGTGCTCTCGACCTGCGGCGCCAGGCAGCTCCCGGTGAGCTGCACCAGGTCACGGACCGGGCCGCGGTCGAGCACGAAGAGGCGGATCGCCTGCGCCATCGTTGCGCCGTGCGGGTCGGAGAACGTCACCTCGATGCGGAACATCGTCCGGCCGTCGACCTCGGTGGTCTCGCGACCGACCTCGGCGTAGCCGTCGAGCGGGGTGAGCGCCTCCGTGACCTCGCGGATCGCGTCGTCGAGCGAGTAGGTGGACCGGACGCGCGTCACGACGGCGATCACGTTCGGCCGGAACTGGCCCTCGGGCACCTCCTTGCCGACGGCGAGCTGGGTCGCGACGTTGGTGAGCGGGCGCCAGCCCTCCGGGCACTCGAACGCGAGCGCCGGCGGTGCGGGAAAGTCCTGCGAGGGGAACTGCACGGTGGTCATCGGGTGTCCTTCGTGTTGTCGTCTCGTCGTACGGGTCTCGTCGGTCCGGGGCGCCCGGACAGACTAGAAGCCGAGCATGTGGACCATGCCGGACGCGAGCTTCTTGGGCGACACGTCGACGCTCAGATCGACGCCGCCACCGATGCCGAGCGCGCCCGCGAGGTGCACGTCCACCTTCGTGTCCTCCCAGCCGATGTCGGTGCTGGCCTTCGCCTCGACGCCGATCCCCGCCTTGGCCTCGACGCCGCCACCGACCGTGGCGCCCTCGATGCCGGCCTCGCCCTTGACCTCGGCCGACGCGCCGGCCATCGCGTCGAACCCGGCCTCGGCGCTCAGGCCGCCCGGGCCGACAGAGCCCTTCGCCTCGGCGCCGGCCTTCGCCCCCGCCGTCGCACTGCCCTCCAGCGAGCCCTTCAGGATCCCGGCGTGGCCCTCGAGCTTGCCGTTCGCCTCCGCACCCGCCATCGCGTGCGCGCCGACCGCCGCGCTGACGCCTGACAGCCCGGCTGCGAACGTCCCCTCCGCGCTGGCCTTGCCGCCGACGAACGCGTCGGCCTCGCCCTTGAGACCCAGGTCCTTTCCGTAGCCGATCTCGCCCGACGCGCTGGCGCCGGCTCCCGCCGCCGCCTCCGCCTTCGCGTCGGCGTTGAAGTTCTTGCCGTCCCAGCTCGCGTGCGCGCCTGCGTCGTCGCGGGCGCCCGCCCACGCCTCGGCCTCGCCCTTGCCGTGGAGGCCGTCCTCGGCCCCGAACGAGCCCTTCGTGCCCGCCTCCGCACCCGCCAGGTCGCTGTGGTCGGCCTTCGCCTCCCACGGATCGTCCTCGGTGCCCGAGCCCGAGACCGAGGCACTGTTCTCCGTGCGAGTGCCGGCGAACGTGTGACCGCCCTCGTCGTCCCCTGAACCCCCACCCGAGCCGCCCGCGGAGGCGTTCGCCGTCCCCGAGGCCGTGGCCCCGGCGAAGGCCCCTGCACCTACGAGCACCGCGCTCGTCCGGCGCTGGTCCTCCGCGTTCCTGACCAGGGTCTTGCCCGCGTGGCTCAGCAGGTCGCGCGCCGCGACGATCTTCGCGTCGTGCCCCGACCACGAGCTGCGGAAGCCGTCCGCGTCAGGCCCGGCCCACCCGCTCGACCGCACCGACGACGACACCGTCGTCCGCAGGCGCTCCAGCCGTGTCGACGCCTCCGCGAACTGCTCCCCGAGCTGCTTCAGCTCGTCGACGTCCGCCCCGACGATCCCCATCGCCCCTCCTCCTGCTCACGCGCCGCGCCGTTCGCTGCCCACCTGCTGGTGCCCTGTCGTGCGGCCCTCCTGCCGCCCACGACGGAACGTGCCGCGCGGCGGGCACCGTCTGACGGTGCCCGCCGCGCTGTCGGTCACGACCGGGGTCGCGTCCGTCGGCTCAGAGAGCGCTCGAGGTCTGCTGCTGGTTCTGCGCGTTCTTCTTGGCCGTCTGGCCCGCGTGCTGGAGCGCGTCCGCGACCTTGTTGAGCTGCGTGACGTGCTGGTGGTGCCACTCGTCGCGGAACTTGTCGCCGTCGGTGCCCTTCCACTGCACGCCGTTCAGGGCCGCGTTGAGCTTCTGGACGAGCTCCTTGATCTCCTGCGCGCCGTGGTTCAGCTTGTCGCCGAGGGCGTTGACCTGCTCGACGTCAAGACCGATCATTCCCGCCATGTGACTGCTCCTTCGTCGTGGCCGCCCCCTGCGGGCGACCGTCCGTTGTTCTCGACATGAGAACTCAACCATGGGCCCTCGCGCCGGGTCGATGGGGAGGACTCCCCATGCGTCCCGGCGCGCGCACCCGAACCTCTCCGTGCCGCCTCAGACGGGCTCCGGGAGGGCGACCTGCAGCTTGCGCGCGACCCCGCCGGCGACGAGGAACCCGCGCCCGGGCGGGAAGTCCGCCCGGCGCACCCGCCCGAGCCCCGTCGAGAGCAGCGAGTCGCCGTCGCCCTCGTTCGGGGTCAGCAGGAGGCCTTCGCGCCCACCCTTGAAGGGTTGCGCGAGCGACCATGCCTGGCTCCACGTCGACGCCTCGGCCTCACCCACGACGAGCTGGTCGGCGCGCACCATGGCGCGCACGAGCCGCTCGAGCGCGCTCTCGACGCTGCTGCCCGTGAACTCCGTGACCGCTTCGATGACCAGCACCATCTGGCCGCGCGCCAGCGTCCCCGACTCGGCGAGGGTCACGAGCTCGTCGACGAGCGGCGCGACGTCGTCCCCGACCGCGGCGGTGGACCAGACCGGGAGCCCCGACACGTTCCCCGCCCGCGGGGCCAGGTACACGACCCGGGCCGCAGGGTTCGCGCGCCGCACCGCCTGCGCGAGCGTGACGAGCGCCGTCGTGCGGCCGGAGCCCTGCGGGCCCGACAGCATGAAGGGACCCCGGTCCGGGAGAGCGACCGGCGCGAGGTCGAGGTCGTCGAGGCCGATCACGGCCCCGCCGCCCGTGTTCGCCGGCAGCGACCCGAGCGGGATCGACTCGGGCAGGCTGAGGATCGGCGGCGCCTGCTGGACGCCGTTCGCGACCATGACGCCTCGCAGCCGGGCCAGGGCCCGGGACTGCGTCGACACGTTCGAGTCCCCGCCGAGCACCGCGACCTGCAGCTCCGCGCCGTCGAGCATGGCGCGCCCCGGGGGCGACGCGACCGACAGGACGTCCTTCGGCATGTCCATCGCGAGGTAGTCCTCCTCGCGGGCCAGGCGCAGCACGAGCCGCTTCTGGATCGTCGAGCCCAGCGACGTCGGGACCGACATCGGCCGGTCCCCCGACACGACGACGTGCACGCCCACCGGGCGGCCGTCCGTCGCGACCTGCTGGAACGCCGCGAACACCGGGAACCACGGGGTCGACTTGTACTCGTACTCCTCGCGGAACGCGCCGATGCCGTCGACGAGCAGGATGATCCGCGGCTCGGCCGGCGCGTTCGCGAGACGGCGGTACTCGCCGATCGTCGACGCGCGGACCTCCGCGTACCGTGCGGCGCGCTCGTCGACGACGTCGCGCAGCATCCGGACGACGCGCGTCACGCGCTCGGAGTCGTCGCCCTGCACGACGGCGCCGACGTGCGGCAGCTCCTCGAGCATCCGCAGGCCACCGGAGCCGCAGTCGATCGCGTACACCTGCACGGGGCCGCCGCGGGCCGTGATGGCCGCCGAGACGGCGACGGTCCGCAGGGCCGCGCTCTTGCCGGACCCGCCGGTGCCGAACACGGCCAGGTTGCCGTCGCGGTCGGGCTCGTAGAACGCGGTGGGCTGCGACTGCGTCTTCGGGTCGTCGACGACGCCGAGCAGGAGGCGCTCGTCGGTGCGCGGGTTGGGCAGCCGGGCGAGGTCGTAGGCGCGCGCGAGCTCGGGCAGCCACGGCCGTCGCGGCTCCGGCACGCCCGCGTCCCGGGCGGCCTGCGAGACCGTCGCGACCGTACGGGCGATGTCCGAGGGGCCCTTGTCCAGGTCCGGGTCGACCACCGGCCCCGGGACCTCCCAGGCCGCGCCCGTGCCGAACCCGACCTCCTCGATGTCGATGCGCGGGCGCTCCGGCTCGTTCGAGGTCCAGCCGCCCGCGTAGGCCGTCTGGAACGACTGGATGCGGCCCGGCCCGGTCTTCACGGCGCCGCGGCCGGGGATCGACGGGTCGAAGTGCGCCGCCATCGGGAGCCCGAGGATGTCCGAGGAGTCCGCCTCGTCGGCCATGCGCAGCGCGACGCGCAGGTTCGTGTTCGCGCGCAGGTTGTCCTTGATGACACCCGCCGGACGCTGCGTCGCGAGGATGAGGTGCAGGCCGAGCGACCGGCCGCGCTGGGCGACGTCGACGACGCCGTCCACGAACTCCGGGACCTCGCTGACCAGCGCCGCGAACTCGTCGACGACGATGAGCAGGCTCGGCGGGGTGTCCGGGTCGCCCGTCCGCTCGAGCGAGACGAGGTCCTTGGCCTTCTTCGCGTTGAGCAGGTGCTCGCGGTAGCGCAGCTCGGCGCGCAAGGACGTCAGGGCCCGGCGCACCAGGTGCGGCGACAGGTCGGTGACGAGCCCGACCGTGTGCGGCAGGTTCACGCAGTCCGCGAACGCCGCGCCGCCCTTGTAGTCCACGAACAGGAACGTGACCCGGTCCGGGCTGTGCGCGGCCGCCATGCCCAGCACCCACGACTGGAGGAACTCGGACTTGCCTGCGCCCGTGGTCCCGCCGACGAGCGCGTGCGGGCCCTGCGTGCGCAGGTCGAGGTAGAGCGGCTCGGTGCCCGAGTGCCCGACGAGCGCCCGCAGCGTCCCCGGGGTGCGGCGCCGGCGGGGGGCCGAACCGTCGCGGACGGTCAGCGAGTCGTTCTCGCGCCAGCGCTCGACGAGCGCCGCCGGGTCCTCCCCGAGCTCCGTGCCCGCCAGCGCGAGGAAGGACACCGACCGCGGCAGGTCCGAGTCGTCCTTGACGGTCGCGCCGGCGTCCACGACGGGCGCGAGCGACCGCGCGAACGCGTGCGCCGTCTCCAGGTCGACCTGGTCGACGGCGACCGGGTAGGTGAACCGGCCGACCCGGATCTCCCCGACCGCCGAGCCGGTGTCCCCGAGCTGGACGAACGTGCGGCACGCGGCGGGCAGCCGCTCGACGCGCGGCGCGACCCACACGAGGTGGACCCCCGCGTCCGCCCCGCGCTCCGCGAGCCGGGTCAGGCGTGCGCGGTCCAGGGGGACGTCGTCCTCGACCACGACGACGACGGACGGCAGGAGCGGCGGCGGCAGGTCCTTCGCGGGCTTCGACTCGTCGACCGGGGGCCGCGGGGTCGCGCGGTCCTCGATCGACCCCGACCGCGTCTCGACGATCTCCTCGAGCTTCGCGAGCAGGACCGCCCCCGCGCCCGGGTTGTCGGCGAGGTGGTCGCCCGCGATCGGGCTGTGCGGCGAGCCCGTGTGCGGCAGCCAGCGGAGCCACTCCCACGCCTCGCGCGAGCGCGGCGACGTGAGCCCCACCACGACGAGCTCGGCCGGCGAGTGGAGCGCCGTGAGCTGCACGACCAGGCCACGGGCCGCGCCGCTGACCCGGGCCGGCGCGCCCGCGATGCCGAGGGCGCCGCTCGACCGGAGCTGCGCCACGGCGGGCACGTCGGTGATCGTCGCGCACAGCTCGCGGACCTCCTCGACCCGGGCCCAGAACTGCGGCAGCGTCGAGTTCTCGTCGAGCTCGTCGACCTGCGTCCGGGACCGGGCGCTGCCCAGGCCCAGCCGCACGGTCAGGAACTCGCGGTGCTCCGGGCGGTGCGTCCAGAGCAGCGGCCCCAGCCGGCGCGCCGACTCGAGCGCCTCCCCGACCGACGGCGCCTCCTGGAGTCGGACGGCCCGCTCGGTCGCGTGCTCCTTCTCGATCGTCTGCCGGAGCGCGGTCATCGAGGCGTCGAACTGCTCGACCTGCTCCTTGTACGTGCGCCGCGCCTCGAACTTCTGGTCCAGGTACGTGCCGATCATGATGATCGGGCTCAGCGCCACGAAGATTACCGACAGGATCGTGTGCTGGATCGCGAACAGGATCGCGCCCATGAGGAGAGGCGCCAGCATCGCGATGAGCGGGAACCGGGCGCGGTTCGGCCGCTCCGGCGGCTTCGGCGGCTTGAGCACGTGCTCCGGGAACCGGGCGACGGCGCGCGGCGACCGGTTGAACTCGATCACCGGGTTCGTCGGCGCGAGGTCCGCGCTGTGCTGGAGCGGCGTCACCGCGAGCGTCGTCGCACCCAGGGCCACCTGGTCGGCTGCGGTGAGGGTCGCGCGCGTCACCCGCTCGCGACCGATGACCAGCCCGTTCGCCGAGTTCGCGTCGATGATCTCGACGTTCTCCGCGACCGAGAGGCGGGCGTGCTGCTTCGAGACCAGCGGGTCGGACAGCCGTACGTCCGCTTCGACCCCGCGGCCCACCCAGCTCGTCCCCGCGGGCAGCGGGAACTCGGCGCCGGCATCGGGGCCGTCGAGGACCCGCAGCATCGCGACAGCGGCGCCGCGGTCGTGCCCGGGAGCCACGAACTGCTCCGGGACCTGCACGAGCGAGACCGTCGAGCCCGCGCGCAGGCCCGCCTCGAACAGCTCGCTCGCGGGGTCCAGCACGCGGGTGCCCGACGACGCGACGTCGCCCGAGATCTGCAGGCTCAGCCGCGGCGGCGCCTCCGCTCCCCCGCGGGCCGGGTCGCCCGAGTACAGCGCCTCGGCGACGTCGCGCACGGTGGCGGTCGCGTCCGCGGTCACCGCGACGTCCGTCGCGGACGCGTCGGGACGCTCCAGGGTCAGCTTGATGCGCACTCAGGGGTTCCTCGGGCGTCGTGGCTGGCGGCGCAGCCGATCGGTCGATGGGTGTGGGGCAGGGGCCGGTCGGGGTGTGTCGGCGTCACGGCACGGTGGCGGCAGCCTCGTCGTCGGGCACGTCGAGCAGCGGGAGGTCGTCGACGGTCACGAGCCGGCTCGCGACCGCGTACTCGACGAGCCGGGCGCGTCGGTTCTTGGCGTGCGACGCCGGCCCGCCGCGCAGGCCCTTGACCCCGATCCGGTCGAGCTTGTCGCAGACGTTGTCGAGCTTGCGGTTGAACCGCGTCGTGGTCCAGCCGAGGCGGCGCGCCGCGTCGACCGACGATGGCAGCTCCGACAGACCGGTGCCGCTCTGGCGCAGCATCGGTTCTGCCAGGGCCACGATGAGCTGGCGCTGGCTCGTCGTGAACGGCACGACGCCGATCGTGACGGTGCCGTCGCCGTCCCCCACGCCGCGGAGGTCGTCCGCGAGGACCTCGTCGTACGGGGCGTCGGCGAGCTCCGCGGTCAGCTCGTACGTCGTCGGGCCGGCCGTGAACACGACCGTCGTGTGCGGGAAGACGATGGGCAGCCGGGTGCCGGGCGAGACCCACGACTGGACGCCGCCCGTCGCGTCGCACACCGTCGCCGAGAGCAGCGTCCCCACGTTCGCGAGCCACCAGATGCCGTGCTCGAACGTGATCCGCAGGAACCTGCGGTGCAGGTACGGGTTGTCGTCGACCTCGAGGTCGCCGTCACGCCCGATCTCGAACGGCACGGCGGGGTCGACGTCGAAGCGCTCCCCGCAGAACTCGACCCGCAGCCCCGACATGTCAGTCCCCCTTCAGGCAGGCGGCCGCAGGACCGTCGGCCGACTGCTTGCCGTCGCGTACAGCGAGCACCTCGATGCAGACGTCGCCGCCGGTCCCGACCGGTGCCACGGCCTTGCGCCGGCTCGTCGGCTGCTGCTTTCCCTTGTGGATGGCCTCGACGACGCGCCACATGAACGTGTCGCCGTCCTTGCCCTGGTAGTCCCAGGTGAACGTCGCGGTCTTCCCGCCCTTGTCGGCCTTGCCCTTGAGGTTCGTGACAGTCGGGACCAGGTCGCTCAGGTTGTCGTTGGCGGGCCCGTCGTCCTCCGTCCCGGCAGGGTGCTCGCGCGTCGACGTGGTCTCCTGCGCGTCCGCCTTCTGTGCGTGCCCGCGCGTGAGGGCGTACGCCGTGGCGCCGCCCCCGGCGAGCGCCACGAGAGCGACGACGGCCGCGACCGTCTGCCAGACGGGGCGCTTGCGAGGGGCCTCCTCGACCGCGTCCTCCGCCTCCGTGGGCGCGTCGCGCAGGAGCGTGTCCTCGACGGGCTCGAGGGGCGACGCCTGGGGCGTGGGCATGCCCGGCACGTCCCCCGCCCACCGGGGGGCCACCGGGGCGGGGGTCGCGGTGGCGGACGGCGCGGACGGTGCCGAGACGCCACCGGTCCAGCCCGGGTCGACGACGGCGACCGGCTGAGAGCTCGCCGCCGCGGGGCGCACGGGCTCGGGTGCCGGCACGAAGACCGGGGGAACACCCGGGTCGCGGCGCACGGGCGTGACCGGAGACTGCTGGGCAGCGGCTGCAGCCGGCCACGCCGACCCCGTGCCGAGCCGCTCGACGGGACCCGCAGCGTCGCGCGGCTTGCCCGGAGCGCCCGGGCCCGCCGGGTCGATCGAGACGACGCCGCGCAGGCGCGTCCCCGGCTCGTCGTCGTCGGGCTCGTCGTCGTCCGCCACGACCACGCCGGAGTCGTCCAACAGGTCGATGGGGGTCACGCCGTGCGCGAGCTCGATCTGGACCTGCTGCAGGGCCCGGGCGAAGTCCAGGACCGACGGGTAGCGGGCCGCCGGGTCCTTCGCCATCGACGTCGCGAGCACCAGCTCGAGGGACGCCGGCACGTCCGAGCGGCCCGTGTGCGCGAGCGGCTGCGCGCAGATGCGCTGCACCAGGTCCGCGCTGCCGTTCGACGCCCCCGGGACCTCGAACGGTGACCGTCCGGCGAGGAACGAGTAGAGCGTCGCACCCAGCGCCCACACGTCCGTCCCGACGCCCGCGACCGGCGGGTCGGCGAACGACTCCGGCGGTGACCAGGGGATGGACAGGCCCTCGGCGCGCGCGACGTCGTCGAGCGTGGAGGAGATGCCGAAGTCCGTGAGGACCGGGTGGCCGTAGTCCGTGCCGAGGATGTTCGCGGGCTTGATGTCGCGGTGCAGGATGCCGGCGCGGTGCGCCGTCTCCACGGCGCCGGCGATCTGCACGACGACGCGCAGGCACTCCGCGACGCCCAGCCGCTCCGTCCGGTACCGCGTGCCCAGGCTGGGGCGCGAGCAGTACTCCATCGCGAGGTACGGACGCCCGTCGGACGCGATGTCGGCCTCGTAGATCGTCACGATCGACGGGTGCGTCGACAGGCGGGCCATCAGGTCCGCCTCGGCGTCGAACGCGGCGCGCTGCTGCGCGTTCGCCCACTCGTGGAGCAGGACCTTGATCGCGACGCGGCGGCGCGGTCGCTTCTGCTCGTACAGGAAGACGTCCGAGAACCCGCCCGAGCCGATCAGCGAGACGTGCTCGAAGCCCGGGATCGCGGGGGGCGCGGTCGGGTTGCGGCGGGGGCTCACGGGACGTCCTCGAACGCCAGGGCCACGCCGTCACCGAGGTCGACGACGTCGCCCGACACGACGAGCAGCGGGTCGCCCGGGTGCATGCGCAGCGGGGACTGGCCGGGTCGCAGGAGCGTCGTGCCGTTCGTCGTGTTGAGGTCCACCGCGAGCACGTTCCAGCCCTCGAGCCGGACCTCCACGTGCGACCGCGAGATGTCCTGCTGCGGGCTCGGCACCGTCACGATCCGGTGCAGCGCGCCCTCGCCGCCCTGGTTGGCGTTCTTCGGAGAGCGCGGACGCCGGCCGACGACGAGCGGTCGGTCGAGCGGGAACACCTGGGGCTCGCCGCCCTCGCCGATCGTCACGCACACGCGGCCCAGCGCCGGCCGCGCGACGGCCTGCGTCTCGCCGGACAGCGCGAGCCCGCACACCGCGCACCGCTCGCGCGACGGCGGGTTGGCGTGCCCGGACACGCACAGCCGGGCCACGAGCTGGGGCCCGACGACGGGCTGCTCGCCCGGCGCGGCGGCCGGGCCGGACGGCGCGGGAGGGGCCGGCGGCGCGGAGAACGCCGGGAGCTCGCCGGACGCCGCGAGCTGGGCGGCCGCCGCCGCGGCCACCGCGCGCAGGTCCGACACCGACGACCCCATCACGGTGTGACCGTCGTGGTCGAACCCGTCGGGCCCGTCCGGGTCGGCGGGCGCGTCCGCCGAAGGAAGGTCCTGCGGGACCCCCGACACCAGCCCGCCGCCGGCCGACGGCGCCGCGCCCGGCGCCCCCTCACCGGACTCCTCCGACTCGTCGACGCGCACCGCGGCCTCCTCGACCGACCGGTGGATCGTCGTCTCCCACAGGGACTGGTAGTCGTCGCCACCGTCCACGGCGTCCTCGACCGGCGGCTCGGCGGCTTCCGCGGCGGGCCCGACGGCGTCCGGGGCCGACGTGCCCGGCGCGTCGGCGCCCGGGGCGATGGTCTCCATCGGCGCGAGCGTGAGCTCCGACGGCACCGCGACCGTGGCGACGGCCTCGCCCACCGCGGGGGCGGGCGTCGTCGGGACGAACGCGGGGAGTCCCGGGACCGCGGTCACGAGGCCCGGGACGGCCTGCGGGACGTCGCCCGGCCCCGCCTCGTCGTCGGCTTGCGGCGCCGCGTCCTCGTCCGGCGCGGGCTTCGCGAGATCGACGGTCGGCGGCGCGTCGTCGGCAGGCGCGTCCGCCGTGCTCGGCTCGGCCGCCACCTCCGGACCGGCATCGGCGTCCTGCGCCCACGACGGTGACCCCCAGACGACCGCCTTGGCGCGCACCACGCCGCCCACCAGCGGCAGGGTCGTCGGCCCGGCCTCGGCGTCGCCCGCAGCCCCCGACGACGCCCCCAGCCGGACCTGCACCCCGTCGACGCCGTCGACGGCCCGTTCGGTCCAGGTCGACACGTCGCGACCGTGCAGCTCGGCCCGGCCGTCGCGGCCGTCGACGTGCACCTCGACGTCGCCCCGGACGAGGACGTGCGCCCGGCCGCCCGACGTCAGCACGACGATCGCGAACGGCGGCAGCGCGGCGAGCCCCGCGTCGAACGTCCCCGACAGGACCTGCAGCGCGTCCATCACGCCCGCCGCGCCGTCGAGGGCGTCCCACACGGCCGCCGCACGCTCCGCGGGCGCGTACGGCAGGGCCACGAGCACGTCGCCCCGCAGCACCACGTTCCCGGCGCCCGGCACGTAGCGCGCCGTGCGTCCCGCAGTCGTCCCGCTCATGCGTCTCCTCCGGTCGTCGCGACCGCCGCAGCCGCGGGTTCCTGCGCCGTCCGGACGGGCGCCGGGTCGTCGACCCCGCCGTCCTGACGCGGTCGAGTGTCCTCGTCGGGCGGGGGCGGCGGGGCGGCGAGCACGCTGCGCGGCGCCGTGCTCTCCGCGTCCGGACCCGCGTCGACGGCGTCGACGACGAGCACGGTGATGTTGTCGCGGCCGCCCGCGGCGAGCGCCGCCTGCACGAGCGCGTCGGCCGCGGCCTGCGGCTCGGCGTGCGTGACGAGCAGGTCGGCGATGCGGTCGTCGTCGAGCTCGGTCGTCAGACCGTCCGAGCACACGAGGAGCCGGTCCCCGGTGCTGAGCGGCAGGTACCAGTAGTCCGCGTCGGGCCGCGCCGCCGCGCCCAGGGCGCGCGTCACCACGTGCCGGCGCGGGTGGTGGGCCGCCTGCGCGGGCGTCAGCGCGCCCGCGTCCACGAGCTCCTGCACCTCGGAGTGGTCGACGCTGATCTGCTCGAGCCGACCGTCCACGAGGTGGTAGGTCCGCGAGTCCCCGACGTTCGCCACGAGCCAGTAGGGCAGGCCGTCCTGCTCCGACACGACGACGCCCGTGAGGGTCGTCCCCGCCCCCCGGCCCTCGGGGGCCGCGATGCCCGACACGTCGTCGTGCGCGACGTGCAGGCGCTCCTTGACGTCGTCCGCGGTGACGACGTTGAGCCACGACAGCGGCCGCAGGGCGTCGATCGCCATCGCGCTCGCCACCTCGCCGGCCTCGTGCCCGCCCATGCCGTCCGCCACGAAGAACGCCGACGGCGACGCCAGGTACGAGTCCTCGTTGAGCTTGCGCCGCGCGCCGCGGTGGGACGACGCGCCCCACCGGACCGACACGGGCGCGTCCTCGCTCACCACGAGCCCCCACCCGAAGGGGGGCGGCGGGCGCTGATCACCGTCGACTCGTCGAAGCCGTCGTCACCGCCGGACACGGCGACGACCGCGTCGCCCACCCGCAGGACGGAACCGGCGGGCACGCGCACGCGCTCGCCGGGGTTCGCCCGGACCGGCGCGGCGCCCGGCGCCTCGACCGTCGTGCCGTTCGTCGAGCCGCGGTCCGCGAGCCACAAGCCTGCCTCGTCGACACCGAGCTCGGCGTGCGTCTTGGAGACGGAACGGTCGGGCACGGCGACGAGCAGCGGCGCGGGGCCCGCCGTCGTCGGCGGCAGCGCCGGGTCGCGGCCCAGGAGCGCGGCACCGGCGACGACGACCGTCGACCCGTCGGGGAGCGTGAGCGTGGCCGCGACGGGTCCGGCGCCCTGCGGTGCCACGACGGGCTGGGCCTGCGGCGCCGGGCTCGGCTGGACCGGGGCCTGCTGAACCTGAGGCTGCTGGGCCGGAGGCTGCTGGGCCTGAGGCTGCGGCGTCGGGGGCTGCGCGGCGGGGGCACCGGGCACACCCGTGACGAGACCGTTCGGTGACGCTGCCGGCGTGGCGCTCGCCGGGGCGGTCGGGGCAGCCGACGGCGCCGCAGGCGGCGCCCAGCCCGCCGCAGCGGACGGTGCGACGGGAGCGGACGGTGCGACGGGAGCAGGCGGCGTCGGGGCGGGCGGCGCAGCGGGCTGGCCGCCGAACGGTGCGCTGCCGTAGGGGGCACCGCCGTAGGGGGCACCGCCGACGGGCACAGCCGGGACGGGCGCACCGGGGTACGCGGCGGCTGGGCCGGCCGTCGCCGTCGGGCCGGGGACCGCGGCCTGGCCGGGGAGCGGCCCGCCGGGCACGAACGACGCCTGCGGGGCCGGCGCCTTCACGGGCACGACGACGGCACGTGCGGCCTTGTCGAACCAGCCCTGGCGGCGCGGCGACTTGTCGAACAGGGGGCTCAGCAGCATGACGAAGAGGCCGACCCCGCACGCGAGGATCGAGACGCCGAAGACGAGGCCCCGGACGATGCCACGCCCGACGCCGATCGGCTTGCCGGTCACGACGTCCTGGGTGCGTAGGCCGAGCGCCAGCTTGCCGACCGTGCGGCCCGTCGCGCCCTCGATCGACGCCACAACCAGCCCTGCGACGAGCATGGTGGCGATGACGGCCAGGAAGTACGTCGAGAGGTCGCCGAACGAGACCTTGTACGTCCCGTCGCCGACCGGAGTGCCCTTGTCCTCGAGCCCCGGGAGCATGACCAGGGCTACCACCGAGGCGGGGATCCCGATCACGATCCAGTCGATCAGCCACGCGAGCACGCGCTTGCCCTCGGTCGCGCCGACCGGGCCCGCGGGGGCGGGCGGCGTCGTCGGGAACCCGGGGAGGGTCTGCGCGGCGAAGCCCGTACCCTGCGGCGCCCGCCCCGCCGGTCCCGGGTGCCCGGGGCCCGGCACGGTGCCCGGCAGCAGAACGGGCTCCGTGGTCTGGCCGGACGGCACGCCGACGCCGGCCGCCGCGCCGAGCGGCGCCGCGCACGACGGGCACAGGCTCGCCCCCGGCGGGACGGCCGCCCCGCAGCGCGGGCAGGTGGTCACGGAGCTCATCGTGCATCTCCCGAGGGTCGCGACCACCGGCGCCGAGGCCGGGGGTCGGGCGTGGGCGTGAGCGGGTCGTCCGCGACCGCCTTGGTGCTAGGGGTGGTCCGCGAGCGGCGGACCGAGCGCAGCGAGAGCCGGGCCGCCACCCGCTTGCGCCACGGGACCGCGGCACGCATCTGGGCGACCGCGGCCTCGATGCCGCCCCAGTATGCCTCGACGTCCGCGTCGCTCGGGTCGCCCGACCCGAACACGCTCGCGTCGGCGTGCCGGGCGAGCGTGAGCGTCCCGGCCGCCGGGTACGACGCCTCGAGCGCTCCCCCGGTCTCCTGCCGGGTCGCACCGTTCTCGACCGGGTGCCCGAGGTCGACGGCGGCGTCGACGATCTCGTGCCAGCCGCCCGAGATCTGGTCCGCCGGGGCGCCCGTGCGGCGACGGCGCAGCCGACGACGCGACTTGTACCCGAGGAGCAGGACGAACGGCAGGAGGACGATCGCGAGCGGTATCACGACGGCCGCGCCGACCGCGGCCGCGTGACCCCAGTCGAACGGCGTGCCGTCCTGCTTGTCGTCCTTCTTCTTGTCGTCCTTCGCCTTGGCGGTGTCCGCCTGGTCCGGCTCCGACGGCGGCTCCGGGTCCTGCAGGACGGGGGGCTTGGGCACCTGCTGGCTGCGGGGCTGCGGCTGGACCTTGTTGTTCTCGTCGGGCACGGAGTCGAAGGCGACCCAGCCCTTGCCCTGGAACGGGACCTCGACCCAGGCGTGGACGTCCTTGCCGGTCGCGGTGAACGCCGTGCCCGGCTTCCAGCCCGCCGCAGCGTCCGGGTACACGCCCATGACGACGCGCGCGGGGATCCCGAGCGACTGGGCCATGAGGGCGTAGGCCACGGCGAACTGCTCGTCGTCGCCGACCATCGTCTCGCTCGCGAGCAGCGTGTCGATGCGGTCCGCGGAGTGACCCGGGCGCGACGGCGGCTGGTCGCCGATGCCGCTCGAGTACGTGCCGCTCTTGAGGAGCGCGTCGCGCAGGCGCTGGAGCTGCGTGAGCGGGTCGGTCGCGCCGCCGACGAACTGCTCGGCCTTGGCCTGGACGGACGCCGGGACGTTGGTGGGCTTCGGGAGCTCGACGTCCGCGATCGGGACGCCCTTGAGGTCGGCCTCCTTGGGCTGCGCCTGCTCCACGGCGCGCACCGTGTAGGTGTCGCCGTCGCGTAGGAGGCCCGTGGTGATGGCGGTGCCGGTCACGGCGTCGTAGTAGGTGCCGTCCTCGAGGCCCTTCGCACGGTCGCCGCCGAACGTCACGCCGGTCAGGGACCCCAGGTCCGGGATCCACGGGCCGCTGTAGCCCTTGACCTGGACGCCCAGGGTGACGGGGGTGCCGGTGGCGTCGGTCGCGATCTTCCGACCGACGCGCACGAAGGAGCCGGAGCTCTTGTCGTCGCTCGTCGCCGAGTACACGACGCCGTCGTACGCGTCGAGCGTCGCGAGCCGCACCCGCGCACCGGCGGGCAGGCCGGAGACGGTGAGGAGCGCGTCGTCCTTCTGGTCCTTGACGTAGTGCCGGAACGACGCGAGCGGGGTCACGTACTCGTGCAGGTCGGGCGGTGGGACGACGTCCTCGCGCAGCACCACGCGGCCGTGGTCGGGCGCGACCACGGGCCCGAGGACGACGGCGGCCGCCGCGGCGACGGCGAGCACGATCGCGCCGGTGCGGGCACGGTGCATCGTGAGGCGACGCAGCGCGTCCTCGGACGTCTCGGTGGTGCTCTCGCGGTCGCGGAGGCGGCGCTCGGTGGTGCGCCAGGCCGACCACAGCAGCGCGACCACGCCGAGCACGGTGCCCTGCACCACGGGTCGGGCAGGGACGATGGTGCCGAGGAGGATCGCGCCGACCAGCCCGACCAGCACCGGGACGAGCGCCCACACGGGCCGCTTCGCGCGCCACGCGATGGTGCCCGCGACGACGCTCGTCACGAGCAGCAGCACGAACGGGACCAGGGCGAGGTCGGGGAACGACGACAGCGGGGGCGCCGTCGTGACGAAGGACTTCCACGAGAACACGGCGCCGCGGAGCAGGCCGCGGGCGGTCTCGGCGGTCGGGACGACGCCCGCGACCGTCGAGCCGCCCAGCGCGAGCGCGCCGCCCGCCACGAAGTAGACCACCACGGTCGCCGCGGCCACCGAGAGCGTGGACCAGCGCCACGCGGCACCGATCCACGCGACGAGCAGCCCGAGGACCAGGCCACCGAGGGCGGGGGCCAGGTAGCCCTGGCTGCCCCACACGGGCTCGAAGCCCACGACGACCACGCCGAGCATGACGACGAGCGCGGCCAGGTCGAGCATCCCGGCGCGCGTGCGGGCGCGCGGGGCCGAGTAGCGCGGGTCGTCGTGCGCGAAGCGCTCGCCCCGCGGGCGGCCGTCGGTGCGCGCGCGGGCGGGGGCGGCGTCGGGCGCGAAGGTCGAGGTTCGGGGGCTCATGCCGCGGTCACCCGCCGCATCGCCGACCCGAGCTCGTCGAGCGAGCCGATCGTGAGGACGACGAGCTCCGCGATGTTGCGGCGGGCCGCCGACTCCCCGGGCACGCAGCGCACCGCGATGACCCGCACGTCCTGCGGGAGACGCGCGGAGGCGGCCCGCAGGTCCGCGGGCGACACCCGGCTGCCGACGAGGACGGCGACGACCGACGCGTCGGCGACCGACTGCGCCGCGCCGCGCGCGAGCTGGGCGATCCCCTCGGCGAGGGACCGCGTCTGGACGCCCGCGAGGTCGTCCAGCAGGCGCGTGCGGGAGTCCCCGCGGAGCTGGGCGTCGTTGCTCATGACCGTGAGCCCACGGTCCTCACGGATCGCCTGCAGGCCGAGCGAGCCGCAGACGCTCACCGCGAGCTCGAACTCGTCGGCGTGCGCGTAGTCCTCGGTGCGCGTCGACAGGATGACCGCCAGGTGCGAGCGCCGCGTCTCCTCGAACTGCCGGACCATGAGCTGGCCCGTGCGAGCCGTCGTCTTCCAGTGCACGTGCCGCCGGTCGTCGCCCGCGACGTAGTCGCGCAGCGCGTGGAACGACACGTCGGAGTTCGACAGGTCCTGGGTGCTGCGGCCCTCGAGGTCGCGCAGGAAGCCCGACGACGAACCCGTGAGGCTCGTGGTCCGCGGGTGCACGTACAGCTGCTCCGCGTCCGTCCAGTCGACCTGGCGGCGCAGGAGCCCCAGCGGGTCGGCCCGGACCGAGCGCACCGGCCCGACGGGGATGACGGCGCGGCGCCGCGTCGGCACCGCGAACACGTCCTCGTGGACCGCACCGGCGCGCAGCCGCGGGACGGGGAAGCTCGCGAGCCCCACCCCGACCGGCAGCTCCATCACGGCGGGCAGCAGCGGGCGCGACGTCGGGTTGCTCACCTGGATCCGCCCGACGGCGCGCTCTCCCACGACGACCCGGTGGCCCGCGAGGTCGAGGTCGACCGCGTACTGGAACCGGCCCAGCACGAACACGACCGCCGCGAGCAGCACGACGGTGCCCACCAGCGCGAGCACGACGAGCTCGGCCCAGTGGTACCGCAGCCCCGCCCACCACGCCAGCAGCGTCCCGACGGCGACCGTCCAGCCCAGCGGGCTCACGACGTCCGTGACCGGGCGCGTCCACCGCGCGACGGTGCGCGCCGCCGGCGTGGCCGCCTCCACGGCGGGCGCCAGCGCGTCACGCACCGGCGCGAGCGCGCGCGCCAGCCGTCTCGACCTCGTTCTCATCCCTGCCATCCCAGCCAATCCCAGCGAGCTCGTGCGTGTCCTGCGGCGGTCTTCGACCGACCGGTCAGACCGTCTGACGTTCCTGCGGTGCGGGCACGTCCGCGAGGACGCGGGCGAGGACGCCCTCGGTCGTGGTGCCCGTGAACTCGGCCTCCGGGTCGAGCACGATGCGGTGCGCCCACACGGGCAGCGCGAGCTGCTTGACGTCGTCGGGCAGGACGTAGTTGCGGCCCTGGCTCGCCGCCCACACCTTGATGCAGCGCGTCATCGCGAGCGCGCCGCGGATGCTCACGCCCAGGCGCGCCTCGGGCACGTTGCGGGTGGCCTCCGCCAGCCCGGCGACGTAGTCGAGGACCGCCGGGTCGACGTGCACCGTCGCCGCGAGGTCGGCCATCTCGGCGACCGCCTGCGTGGTCACGATCGGCGCCAGCGCCGCCGACCGGTCCTTCTGCGCCGAGCCCGCGAGGATCTCGACGGCGGCCGCACGGTCCGGGTAGCCGAGCGACGTCTTCATGAGGAACCGGTCGAGCTGAGCCTCGGGAAGGCGGTACGTGCCGGCCTGCTCGATCGGGTTCTGCGTCGCGATCACCATGAACGGGCGGCCCGCGGTGTGCGGGACGCCGTCGACCGTGACCTGGCCCTCCTCCATGACCTCGAGCAGCGAGGACTGGGTCTTCGGCGAGGCGCGGTTGATCTCGTCCGCGAGGACGATCGACGCGAACACGGGCCCCGGGTGGAAGTCGAACGCACCCGTCTTCTGGTCGTAGATCGTCACGCCCGTGACGTCCGACGGCAGGAGGTCCGGCGTGAACTGGATACGGCTGTGGCTGCCCTGGACGGACGCCGCGATCGCACGCGCCAGCATCGTCTTGCCGGTGCCGGGCGCGTCCTCGAGGAGCACGTGGCCCTCCGCGAGCATGCACGTGAGCACCAGGCGCACGGTCGTCGGCTTGCCGAGGACGGCCTGGCCCACGTTGCCGGCGAGGCGGTCGAAGGTCTGCGCGAACCACGCGGACTGCTCGGGTGTCATGGTCATGATTCAAATCCTCGTGATCGTCTGTCTGGGCTTTGCGTCGGTGGGTCCACAACTCTTGGCCGGTGTGTGCGGCTCACCACCACGTCTTCTCGTAGTCGTGACCGTTGATCCGGACCCACACGTTATGACCTGAGTACTGCGACGAGCCCATCCCGATGTAGCACCCCACCTGGAAGGACCCGTTCGCGGGCACGTCTTCCGTGGTCCCGCCGAACTTGTGCGCGCCTTTGAGATCCGTCCAGCACTCGACCATCCGCGATCCCGTATCTGCAAAGTCGCTCGTCGTGACCTTGAAGTAGTAGCAGGTCCCGTCGTTGCAGTTGCCGTTGCTCACGTAGGAACCCTTGCTCACGACGGCACGGGGGTTTGGCTTGGCAGGGCTCGTGCTCGACCCAGCGGATCCCGGACTGGAGGTGCCCGCGGCGTTCTTCGCCGTCGCGCTACCCGTCCTGGTGTCCGAGTAGCCCGCCCCGCCGATCGTGAACTCCTTCGACGCCGTGGCACCGGAGGCGACCGTGAAGGATCCCGGGCTCCCGTTCGTGGTGATGGTGACCTCGCGCCCGCTGTTGTTGGTGTAGCTCGCCGTAAAGTGCGCGGTGTAATCGCCTCCCGAGCCTGACCAGCTGTCGAACTTCACCGACGGCGCACCCGGGGGACCGTACGGGACCACGGCGTTCGACTCTGCCGACGCCGCACCGGGTTCGCTGGTCCCCTCGACGCTCGCCACCGCTCGCACCTGGAACCGATAGGTGGATCCGTTGTCGAGGCCCGTGACGGTCTTCGAGGACGACAGGGCGAACCAGCCGTTGCCCGTCGAGTACTCGTAGCTGATCTCGCCCGAGCCCACGCCTGTTCCCGACAGGTTCGGCGCGGTGAACGAGAGATCGGCTGCCCCGCTCTGGCCCTCGACCTTCGCGCTGACGGCCGTGGGTGCCGGGGGCGACGCGAACGCGCGGACGGCGTTGGACTGCGGACTCCAGTCGGCGTCGCCGAACTTCGCCGTCGCCTTGTTCTTCGCCCGCACACGGAACGTGTAGTCCGTCGTGTTCGCCTCCACGTCGACGGTCGTGCTCGTCGCCGACGCGTCGGCCGTCACGGACTTGACCGACGAGCCGCCTCGCAGCACCTCGATGTCGTAGCCGGTGATGTCGCCACCGTTGTCGTTCGGGGCGTTCCAGTCGACCTTCATCTGCGACGTCGTGCCCAGCGAGGTGCGCGTCACGGTGGGCGTGCCGGGGGATGCAGGCTTGCCCGCCGGCGTCTCCTCCGCGGACCACGCGCCCCAGTCCGACGGCTCCGGAGCCTTGTTGACGGCCTGGACCTGCACCTTGTACGCGACGCCGTTCTCGAGGCCCTTCCAGACGGCGGTCGTCCCGGTCACGCCCTGAAGCACGGTGCGACCGTCGGGCGCGGCCGGCGAGATCTGCAGGTTCACCGACTCGATGGCCGACCGGTCCGTGTACGTCTTGTTCGACCACGTGACCGTGAGCTGGCCGTCGCCGAACTCGAGGCTCGGTGCGTCGGGGGCGTCCGGGCGCTCGTCCGGGCGCGCGACGTCCGACTCGGGCGACGGCTCGGACGCCCCCGCGGCGTTGTTCGCCACGACCGTGAACGTGTACTCCTGGTCGTTGGTCAGCCCCGTGATGGTGCACGTCGTGGTGACGCACGTCTGCGGCGCCCCCGACGACGGCGTCACCGTGTACGACGTGATGTCGGCGCCGTTGTTGTTCGGCGGGGTCCACGACAGCGTGACCTGGTGCGACTCGATCGTCCCGACCTCCGGCTTGGCCGGCGTGTCCGGGTGGCCCTGGACCGTGATCAGCACCTGGCCGTCGACCTGGCGCTCCGGGTCCTTGGTGGCGTCCTGGATGGTGTAGCTCAACGCGATCTGGCCGTGGAAGTCCGCGTCCGGCGTGACGGCGACCTCGTCCCCGCGGACGACGGGCTGGGTGGCGTCACCGGACTCGAGGGTCACCCCGGTGATCGTCAGGGGCTTCCCCTCGTCGGCGAACGGGTTCGTGTCGTTCGCCAGCACCGGGATCCTGAGCTCCTTCCCCGCGAGCGCCTTGTCGACGTCGTCCTCGTTCGCGACGGGCAGGTGTCGGGTCGAGGCGACGACGGTCACGTGGACGGTCCCTGTGACCGCCGGGTTCTTACCGTCGGACACGGACACCTGGACCGTGCCGTCGGTGCCCTTGGCGACCTCGGCGTCGGCGGTCACGCTCAGCGTGCCCCCGCTCACCTCGGCGTGGAGCCCGGAGGATGCCTTGCCGACCTTGAAGCTCAGCGGGTCGTCGTCGGGGTCGGTCGCGGCGCTCGACAGGTCCACGGTGCCGGGCTGGGTGTCGCCGGCCCCGACGGACACCGTCGGGTTGCCCGTGAACGTCGGGGGCTGGTTCTTCGGCGCGGTGACCGTGATGGGGACGCTCAGCGTCGCGGTGTGACCGTGGGGGTCGCCGGCGCTCTTGCCGTCGGTGACCTCGAAGCTCAGGGTCGCCTGTCCGGCGAACTTGTCGTCGGAGGTGAAGGTGACCGTGTGGACGTCGTTCACGACGCGCGTGCCGTCGACGACCTTGACCTTCGCGTCCGTCGTCAGCCGCGGGGTCTTGCCGTCGGCGACGCGCACGAGGTCACGGATGTCGATCTTGAGCGGCTTGCCGCTCTCGACCTTGAGCTCGGGCGCGTCCGTGCGGAGCGTCGGCGCGGTGGTCTGGAGCGCGGGGATCCAGACGAAGGCCGAGTCCGTCAGCCCGTCGGGATCGGTCACGGTGTAGCGGAAGACCTGGTCGGTCTCCGTCAGCGGCACCGACAGCACGCCGTCCTTGCCCACGACGACGCCCTTCTGCGACGTCGTCACCGTGAGGGCGCTCGCGGCGCCGTCGGGGTCGGAGTCGTTCGCGAGGACGGGCACGGAGACCGCCCGCTTCCCGACGACGTCGGCGCCGGAGACCACGTCGTCCTTGGCGATCGGTGGCTTGAGCGGCGCCTTCGCGTCGACGGTGACCACGATCGCGCCCGACGCACGTGCCCCGTGCGTGTCCTGGATCGTGTAGAAGATCGTCGTCGTGCCCGCCCTGCCGGGCGCCGTGAAGGCGACGAGGTTCCCGTCGGCCTTGACCTTGAGGCCACCCTGGGCCTTGAGCCCCGACGAGACGAGGGCGATCCGGTCGCCGTCGGGGTCGGAGTCGTTCACGAGCGGTGCGACCGAGACCGCGCGGCCGGGCCGGACGGTCACCGCGTCGTCGACGGCCACCGGCGGCTGGTTGGTCGACGGGGTCGAGGCGATGCCCACCCGGACCGTGCCGGTCGCCTGCTGACCGCGACGGTCCTCGACGGTGTACTGGAACGTGTCCGTCCCGGTCGCCGTCTTGGCCGCGGAGTAGACGATCGTGCCGGCGGTGACCTTGGCCGTGCCCTTCGAGGCCGGCGTGCCGATGCCGGTCAGGCGCACCGAGTCACCGTCGGGGTCCGTCCCGTCGAGCGGCGGGGTGATGGTCACCGACCCGCCGGAGAGGGTGCGGGCCTCGATGGTGGGCGGCTTGGGCGGGGAGTTGTCCGAGCCCCCGATGACGTGCACCGTGACCTGGGCGGAGTCCTCCTGCCCGTTCTTGTCGCGCACCCGGTAGATCAGGTAGGCCGTGCCTGGCTTCGACCCGGCCTGGAACCGGACGACCCGGTCCGAGACGAACGCCGACCCGAGGTCGGCCGCGGGCTCGCGCGCGAGCTTGGGCTGCAGGTAGAGCTGGAGCCCGTCCGGGTGCGTGTCGTTGGCGAGGACCGGGATCGTCACCACGTCCCCCACGTGCACGGTCGCCTCGTCGGCCGCGGCGTTCGGCGGGTGCAGCTTGTTGGGCGGCGGCACGGCCACGACCCTCACCTGCCCGACGGCGGAGTCCGTGCCGTTCGACACCGTGTAGTGGAGGGTGACCGGCTTGTCCAGGTTCCGGATCTCCGTGACCCGCAGCACCGAGTGCCCGAGTACCGCCACGGTGACGCCTGCGCCGTCGGGTACGTCGACCGACTGGACCACGAGCACACCGCCCGACGGGTCGGAGTCGTTGGCCAGCACGTCGACCAGGGTCTGGCCGCCCGACGGGACCAGGGCCGTGTCGGGGACCGCGACCGGCGGACCCGAGGCCCTGTCCGGGTCCACGACGTCCACGCGCACGACCCCCGTCGTCGCCGACGGACCGTCGCTGACCTGGTACGTGAAGACGTACGAGCCTGCCCGGTCGGCGGCGAACTGGAACGTGCCCGCGTCGTAGT
The DNA here is from genome assembly GCF_009429125.1 of Luteimicrobium xylanilyticum. GTDB lineage: Bacteria > Actinomycetota > Actinomycetes > Actinomycetales > Cellulomonadaceae > Luteimicrobium > Luteimicrobium xylanilyticum. Next base: position 856,700 of record NZ_CP045529.1, on the reverse strand, counting down.
TGGGCGTGATCTTGGCACCGGAGGGCTGGTCGACCTTGGCCAGGCGGAGCGTGTCGCCGTTCGGGTCGGTGTCGTTGCGCAGCGGGTAGACGGTCACCGGCTGGCCGGCGCGGGTCTCGGCGTGGTCGCCGACTGCGACGGGCGACTCGTTGTCGGCGCCCTTGACGTCGACCCAGAGAGTGCCCTGGGCCGTGCCGCCGAGCCCGTCCGAGACCGTGAGCGTGACGGCCTTGCGCCCGGTCGACGCCCCCGCGTCGCGGTACTCCACGGTCCCGTCCGACTCGAACCGGACCTCGTCGCCCTTGGTCTTCGCGGTCGCGTCGGCCAGCAGCAGGTCGTCGCCGTCCGGGTCGCGGAAGTACGGCAGGACCTTGATCTTGCCCGTCTTGCCGCGGGCCAGGGTGAGCACGGGCTCGCCGGTCTGCTCGGGCTTGCTGTTCTGGCTGTAGGGGACGACCTTCAGCCGCACGGACGCCGTGTCCTTGCCGCCGCGCCCGTCGGTGACCCGGTAGCGGAACGTCGACGAGCCGGCCGCGTCCTGGTCGGTGGTGGCCAGCAGGGCGTCGCCCCCCATCACCTGGGCGACGCGTGCGTTCGTCGGCCCGTCCCCGTCGACCGCGGCGGCCATGACGTCGCCGTCCGGGTCGACGTCGTTCGACAGGACCGGGAGGATCGTGGACCGCCCGGGACGGACCCCGTACGAGTCGTCCTTGGCGACGGGCGGCCGGTTCTTCTCGGACCGGTTCTTGATGGGCTTGTCGACCTGCTCCGGCTTGTCGTTCTTGGCGTCGGTCTCGGAGCCCTTCTTGTTCTCCGGGATCTTCTGCTCCCAGTCGTCGACCTTCTGGAACCGGTCGGCCGCCAGCCACACCGTGCCGGACGCCAGGTCGTTGAGGACGACGTTCGACCGGTTCACCCGGTATCGCAGCGTCGCGGACGAGTCGAGGCCGGCCAAGCGCTGGTCGAGGTCCCGCGCCGTCCCGTCGCAGTCTCGGACCACCTGGCCCGTCCCTGACCACGCGCCGTACGTGCAGCCCGCGACCTGCACCGGCGCCGCCGGGCGGCCCGACGCCGACCGGGTGGTCGCCCTCGAGCCGTCGAGCGGTTGGGAGACCAGACCGGACGTGGTCGCGTAGGCGACGGTGCTCGACGCCGACGACGGCTCCTGCAGCAGCGCTCCGGTGCCCGACACGTCGACGGTCTTGCCGGGCAGATAGAGCCTGGCCGAGGTCTGGTCGAGGACGACGGCGCGGTCGCCGACGGCCGTGATGGCGAGCACGTCGTGGGCCCCGACGCCCTTGAGGTCCGAGCGGGTGGTCCGGGCCGCTGTGCCCTTGTCCGTCGTCGTGATCGTGGTGAGGTCGCCGGACCGGTCGGCCACGTGCACGGTCCCGTCCGTGCCGACGGCGAGCACGGCACCCTTGCCGACCTTCGCCACAGGCTTGGTGACCTTCGTGTCGAACGACGCCACGCCGGCCGCCGGCACGACGTACACGAGTCCGCTGTCCGAGGCCAGGATCGCCGTCGACGCTCCTCCGAGACCCACCTGCGCGTCCGTCGGGAGCTTCGCGGTGCCCCGGAGCTTCGAGTCGGCGACGTCGACCGGGCTGAGCGTGCCCAGGCTCGGGTCGTACGCCAGGACCGTCTCGGCCTGCTGGAGCACGTCCGCCGACGTGCTCGAGGAGACGAGCGTGCTGTCGAGGGCCTGCGCCGCGGTGTTGAACCGGCCCAGCTCCGCCCCCGTCCCTCGCGTCACCCACACACCGGAGTCGTTGAGCTCGACCTTCGCGGTCGGCTCGCCGTGGTAGGTGAGCGCGAGCGCGACCATCGCCGTCGACACCACCGACACGGTGGTCACGGACGCGACGGACCGGCGCCTGGCACCCAGGCTCTGGAGAATCCCCACTGCTCACCCTGCTCGTCGTCGGTCGCGCGTCGCTTCTGTCTCGTGCCTCACACCGTTCGCACCGGACCCGATGGTACCGAGCGCGCCCAGGGCCGCTGAAATGCCCGGATCGCGGTAGTCACCCCACCGTGCGGCTGCGCTACCAGGTCAGCTTGTTCGTCGTCCCGAGCGGCGAGGCCTGGATGTACACGCTCTCGCCGGAGTAGCCGAACACGCACATCTGGTCACCCTCGTAGTTGCCGCTGCCGTTGGTCTTGAGCGTCTTGTCGTCGAAGTCGTGCGTGTACCCGCCCATCCCGATCTTCGAGCCGCCCCCGTAGCACGTCACCGTGAACGACTTGTTCGCCGCGGCTCCCGTGATCTTGAGGTGCAGGAGAGCGCACGCGTCGGCCTGGCACGTCCCGGGCATCCCCGTGTTGTCCGGGAGCTTGTGCTTCGGACCCTTGGAGACCTTGAGGACAGGCTCGGGCTTCTTGTCCGTCGTCTTGGACTTGCAGACCTTCGACGACGTCGTGTGCCCGTCCGTCGACGTCGCGCAGATCTGCCGGGTCTTCGAGTAGCCGAGACCCGTGAACTTGTACGTCTTCGTCCCGGACCCGCTGGCCTGGGACACCGAGAACGACGTCGACTTGTCGCCCGTCACCTTGACCGTGGTCTTGAGCCCGTTGGTCGTGCCCTTGACCGTGAACGTCAGCGTCTCGTTCCCCGCGCTGCCCGACTTGCTCACCGACACGCTGGGCGTCGGGACGCGCCCGTACGGGGTGGCCGTCGTCGACGCGGCGCCCCCGGCATCTGCCTCGTCGAGCCCGTCGACGTTCGGCACCGCCCGGACCTTGTACGTGTACTTCGTCCCGTTGGAGCCGCACGTGACCGTCGCGCTGGTCGCACCGTTCGAGATGTTCGTCCAGCCACCCCCGCAGGCGGAGTACTGGTACATGATCTCGTTCGCCCGCAGGCCGGCACCGCTGGCGCGGCTCCACGTGAGCTTGACCTGCTTGTTGACGCCGGTCGGGCTGGCCTTGAGGCTCCCGACCTCCCCCGGCTTCGCGAAGGCCCGCACCTCGTCCGACGACGGGCTCCACGGCGCCGCGCCGAACTTGTCCGTCGCCTTGTTCCTGGCCCGGACCTTGAACGTGTAGTCGCTCGTGTTCGCGGCGACGTCGACCGTGGCCGCGGTGGCCGACCCGCCGGCCTTGACGGTCTTCACGGTCTTCCCGCCGCGGAGCACCTGGACGTCGTAGCCGGTGATGTCGCCGCCGTTGTCGTTCGGCGGCGTCCAGGTCACGCGCATCTGCGACGTCGTGCCGATCGACGTGCGGGTCACGTCGGGCTTCGCGGGTGCGGACGGTTTGCCGGCCGGCACCTCGGGCGCCGACGCCGCCGACCAGTCGGACGGCGCGTCGGCCCTGTTCACGGCCTGCACCTGCACGGTGTACGCGGTCCCGTTGTCGAGGCCCTTCCAGACGACGGTCGTGCCCGTCACGCCCTGCTTCTGCGTGGTCCCGTCCGGCGCGGCCGGGGAGATCTGCAGGTTCACCGACTCGATGGCCGACCGGTCCGTGTACGCCTTGTTCTTCCACGTGACCGTGAGCTCGCCGTCACCGAACTCGAGCGTCGGGGCCGCGGGCTGGTCGGGGCGCTCGTCCGGGCGCGCCTGGTCGGACTCGGGCGACGGCTCCGACGGGCCCACCTCGTTGTTCGCCACGACCGTGAACGTGTACTCCGTGTCGTTCGTGAGGCCCTTGATCGTGCAGGTCGTGGTCGCGCACTGCTGCGGCGCCCCGGACGACGGCGTGACGGTGTACGACGTGATGTCGGCGCCGTTGTTGTTGGGCGGGGTCCACGACAGCGTGACCTGGTGGCTCTCGATCGTCCCGATCTCCGGCTTCGCGGGGGCGTCCGGGTGGCCCTGCACCGTGATCAGCACCTGGCCGTCGACCTGCCGGTCGGGATCCTTCGTCGCGTCGCCCACCGTGTACCGCAGGACGATCTGGCCGTGGAAGTCCTTGTCGGGCGTGACGACGACCCGGTCGCCCCTGATCACGGGACGGCTCGCGTCGCCCGAGTCCAGAGCCACCGCCGTGAGCGTGAGCGCCTTGCCCTCGTCGGCGAACGGGTTGACGTCGTTCGCGAGGACCGGGATCGACAGCTCCTTGCCCGCGGCCGCCCGGTCGATCACGTCCTCGGTCGCGACCGGCTTGTGCCGGGTCGACGCGCCGACCGTGACGTGCACGTCCGCGGTCACCGGCTTGTGCCCGTCCACGCCGTCCGTCACGCTGACCCGCGCCGTCAGACGGCCCTTGGGGGTCTCGGGTGCCGCGACGACGTGCGTCGCGCCGCTCTCCGCCACCGTCACCTTGAGCCCGGCGGGCACGGAGACCGCGGCGAACGACAGCGGGTCGTCGTCCGCGTCCGTCACGAAGCTCGTGAGGTCGAGGTCCGCGCCGTCGGCGTCACCGGCGCCGACCCGGACGGCCGGCGAGCCCGTGAACCTCGGCGCGGTGTTCGCGGGTGCCTTGACGGTGATCGGGACCGTCAGGGTGGCGACGTTGCCGTCCGGGTCGCCCGGGCCGTCGCCGTCCGTGACCTCGAACGTGACGGACGCCCTGCCGGTGAAGCCGTCGTCCGAGACGAAGCGGATCGTGTGCGTGTCGACGACGTCGCGCGAACCGTTGACGGCCTTCACCGCGTTGTCCTCGGTCAGGCGCGCGGTTCGCCCGTCGGCGACCTGGACCTGCTGGCGGATGTCGATCGTGAGCGGCTTGCCGGTCTCCACGGTGAGCGGCTTCGCGTCCGGTCGGAGTGTCGGCTCGTCGACCTGGAGCGCAGGCACCCACACGAAGGCCTGGTCGGTCAGGCCGTCGGGGTCGGTCACGGTGTAGGCGAAGACCTGCGCCTCACGGGTGAGCGGCACGGACAGCGTCCCGTCCTTGCGGACCGTCACCCCACGCTGCGCGGTGGTGACGGTGAGGGCGCTCGCCGCGCCGTCGGGGTCGGAGTCGTTCGCGAGCACCGGCACCGCGACGGAGCGCTGCCCGACGACGTCCGCACCGGAGACGACGTCGTCCTTCGCGACGGGCGGCTTCAGCGGGGCCTTGGCGCTCACCGTCACGACGACCGCGCCCGTCGCGCGAGCGCCGCGGGCGTCCTCGACGGTGTAGAAGATCGTCGTCGTGCCCTGCTTCTGCGGTGCGGTGAACCCGACCAGGTTCCCGTCGGTCGTGGCCTTGAGACCGTCCTGGGTCTGCAGCGAGGACACGAGCGAGATCCGGTCGCCGTCGGGGTCGGAGTCGTTCGTCAGGGGCGCGACGGAGACGGCACGGCCGGGGCGGACCGTGACGGTGTCGTCGACCGCGACAGGTGGCTGGTTCGTCGTGGCCGGCGGTGCGATGCCCACCCGCACCGTGCCGCTCGCCGACTGTCCCCGACGGTCCTCGACCGTGTACTCGAAGACGTCCGTTCCCGTGGCGTGGGCGGCCGCGGTGTAGACGATCGTCCCGGCGGTGACCTTGGCGGTGCCCTGGGAGGCGGGCGAGCCGATGCCCGTCAGCCGCACGGAGTCGCCGTCCGGGTCGACGCCGTCGAGCTTGGGCGTGATCGTCACCGAGCCGCCCGAGACGGTACGGGCGACGACCGTCGGCGCCTTGGGCGGCGAGTTCTCCGCGTCACCGTCGACGTGGATCGTGACCTGGGCGGAGTCCTCCTGACCGTTCTTGTCCCGGACCCGGTAGATGAGGTAGGCGGTTCCGGCCTTCCCCGTGGACTGGAAGCGGACCTGGCCTCCGGAGACGAACGCCCGGCCGAGGGAGGGGTCCGGGAGGTCGGCGAGCTCGGACTGCAGTGTCAGGGCGAGACCGTCCGGGTGCGTGTCGTTCGCGAGCACCGGGATCGTCACGACGTCGTGCGTGTGGACGGTCGCGACGTCGGCGACCGCGTGCGGCGGGTGCAGCTTGTTCGGCGCGGGCACCGACACGACCCGGACCTGGCCGGTCGCGCTGTCGGTGCCGTTGGAGATCGTGTAGGTGAGCGTGACCGGCTCGGTCAGGTGCCGCGACTCGGTCACCCGGAGCACCGAGTGGCCGAGGACCGCGACCGTGATCCCGGCGTCGTCCGGAACCTCGACCGACTGCACGACGAGCACCCCACCGGCCGGGTCGGAGTCGTTGCCGAGGACGTCCACGAGCGTCTGGCCGCCGGACGGCAGGAGCGCCGTGTCCGGGACGGCGACCGGTGGACCCGAGCTCGCGTCGGGGTCGACCACGTCGACCCGGTACACCCCGGTCGTGGCCGTGGGACCGTCGCTGACCTGGTAGGTGCCGACGTACGAGCCGGGCCGGTCGGCGACGACCTCGACGGTTCCCGCCTCGAGGTTCTTCGTGACCTTCGCGCCGTCGATCGGCGGCGCGCTCGCGAGCCGGAGCTCGTCGCCGTTCGGGTCCGAGTCGTTGCGCAGCAGCGAGAGCGTCACGGGCTGGCCCGGCTGCGTCGTCGCGTGGTCGCCCACCGCGATCGGCGGCTGGTTCCCCGCTCCCTTGACGTCCACCCACAGCGTGCCCTGGACGGTCCCGCCGAGGCCGTCGCCGACGGTGAGGGTCACGGCCTTGCGGCCGGTGGTGGCGCCCGCGTCGCGGTACTCGACCGTGCCGTCGGGCTGGAACCTCACCTCGTCGCCCTTGGTCTTCGCGGCCGCGTCGGCAAGGTACACGTCGTCGCCGTCGGGATCGAGGAAGTACGGGAGCACCTTGATCGACCCGGTGCCGCCGCGCACGAGCGTGAGAACCGGCTCCCCGGTCTGCTTCGGGTCGCGGTCCGGGGCGCTGTAGGGCACGACCGTCAGATGGACGGACGCCGTCGCCGAGCCGCCGGGGCGGCCGTCGGTCACCCGGTACCGGAACGTCGAGCTGCCGCTCGCGTCGTCCTCGGTGGTGGCGAGGAGCGCGTCACCGCCCATGACCTGCGAGACGGCCGCGTTGCTCGGACCGTCGCCGTCGACGTCGGCCGCCATGACGTCGCCGTCGGGGTCGTAGTCGTTCGCGAGCACCGGGAGCACCGTGGCGCGCCCGGGGCGCACCCCGAACGTGTCGTCCTTCGGCCTCGGCGGTCGGTTCTCGTCCGACCGGTTCTTGATCGGCTGGTCGACCTGCTCGGGCGTGTCGCTCTCCGCGTCGGACTCCTCGCCCTTCGCGTTCTCCGGCAGCTTCTGCTCCCAGTCGTCGACCTTCTGGAACTCGTCGGCGGCGAGCCAGACCGTGCCCGACGCGAGGTCGTTGAGGACGACGTTCGAACGGTTGACCCGGTACCGGAGCGTCGCCGCGGAGTCCAGGCCGGCGAGGTGCTGGTCGAGGTCGCGCGTCTTCCCGTCGCAGTCGCGCAGGACCTGGCCGGACCCCGACCACGCCCCGTAGGTGCAGCCTCCGACCTGGACCGGGGCCGCGGGGCGCCCCTCGGCGGCATGCCTCGTGGCCTTCGACCCGGAGAGAGGCTGCGTGACCAGGCCGGACGTCGTCGCGTACGCGACCGTGGCCGCCGCCGCAGAGACCTGCTGCAGGACCGGGTCCGTGCCGTCCACCTTCGCCGTCCCGCCAGGCAGGTGCAGCGTCGAGGTCGTCGCGTCGAGCACGACCGCGTCGCGCCCGACCGCGGTGATGCCGAGCGCGTCGCCCGCCGACACGCCCTTGAGCTTTGCGCGGGTGGTGCGGTCGGCCGTGCCCTCGTCCGTGGTCGTGACCGTCGTGAGCGTCCCCGTCGGGTCCGCGACGTGCACCGTGCCGTCCTGTCCGACGGCGAGCACCGCCCCCTTCTTCACGGTCGTCACCGGCTCGGTCACGTCCTGGTCGAACGAGGTGACGCCGACGGCCGGCACGACCCAGAGCCGGCCCTTGTCGGGGTCGAGGATCGCGGTGGCCGCACCGCCCAGACCGACCTGGGCGTCCGCCGGGAGCTTCGCGGTGCCCCGCAGCTTCGAGTCCGCCACGTCCACGGGGCTCAGCGTCCCCAGGCCCGGGTCGAATGCCAGGACCGTCTCGGCCTCCTGGAGGACGTCGGCGGCCGTGCCGGACGAGACCAGGGTGGTGTCGAGCGCCTGGGCGGCAGTGTTGAACCGGCCCAGCTCGGCGCCGGTCCCGCGCGTGACCCACACGCCCGAGTCGTTGAGCTCCACCTTCGCGGTCGGCTCACCGTGATAGGTGAGTGCGAGCGCGACCATCGCCGTCGACACCACGGAGACCGTGCTCACAGAGGCAACGGTCTTGCGTCTGGCGTTCAGCGATTGAAGGAGCCCCACTGCGTCGTCCTACGTCTCGGCGTCTTGTCGGTCGCGTGCGTCGTTTCGGTGGGCGGCGCACGTCACACGGGCGGACCGCCGCGCCACCCTAACGGACCGTAGAGGACGGGACGAAATGCCTGCGATGGGGAGACCTCCCCATCGACAGGGCGCGCTCGGCGCCCCGGCGCGCCTCAGGCGGCGCGGTCGGCGAGCGCCTGGGCGAACGCCTCGAGCGCGTCGCGCACGGGCCCGACGGGCAGCTCGCGGAGCTCGTCGACGGCGTCCTGCGCCCACGCCAGCGCCTGGGCGCGGGTGCGCTCGACGACCGGGTGCGCGCGCAGCGCCGCGACGGCCTCGGCGAGGACGCCGTCGTCGTCGAGGTCGCCGTCGAGCTGGGCGAGGAGGGCCCGGTCCTCGTCGGTCGCGGCGGGCGACGCGACGAGCTCGCGCAGGAGCAGCACGGGCATGGTGGGGACGTGCTCGCGCAGGTCCGTGCCGGGCGTCTTGCCGGACTGGGAGCCGTCGGACACGACGTCGAGGACGTCGTCGGCGAGCTGGAAGGCGACTCCCGCCTTCTCCCCGAACCCGGCCACGGCGTCGACGACGGCGGCCGGGGCGCCCCCGAACAGCGCCCCGAAGCGGGCCGACGTCGCGAGGAGGGACGCGGTCTTGTCGGACAGCACCCGGAGGTAGTGGTCGACGGGCTCGTCGCTGCCGCGCGGGCCGACGGTCTCGTGGAGCTGCCCGAGGCACAGGCGCTCGAACGTCCGGGACTGGAGGAGCACGGCCTCGGGCCCGAGCTGCGACACGAGCCCGGACGCGCGGGCGAACAGCAGGTCCCCGGTGAGGATCGCGACCGAGTTCCCCCAGACCTGGTGGGCGGCCGTGGTGCCGCGCCGCACGGACGCCGAGTCCATGACGTCGTCGTGGTACAGGGACGCGAGGTGCGTGAGCTCCACGACGGTCGCCGCGGTGAGCACCTCGTCGCGCGCACCGTCGCCGAGCTCCGCGGTGAGCAGCGTGAGGTACGGACGCAGGCGCTTGCCGCCGGCGGCGAGCAGGTGGCGCGAGGTCTCGTCGACCAGGGCGTCCTCGTTGGCGACGGCCGCCTGGAGTCGTTCCTCGACGAGCTCCATGCGGGCGGCCAGCCGGGCGCCGAGCGCGTCGTCGACGACGGGGAGGACGGCGGTCACGGGACCGGCGGGAGTGGATGTCACGGGCACGACGATAGTGGGCCGCCCGGCACCGCCGCGCCCCGACGCACCCGAGGTGGGCCGCGTCACGCGCTGGGCACGAGCCGCGCGGCCGCCGCGACGGCCCGGTCGACCCAGTCCCCGCCGTGCGGGTCGTAGCAGTCGGAGAACAGCCGCAGGACGACGTCCATGACGGCGCGGCGGGGCAGCCCGTACCGCACGGCGAACCGCTGGAGCGCGGGCTGCTCGATGAGTCGGGTGAAATAGCGGCCGAGCGTGTAGAAGCCTCCGAGCTCGGCGCGCACCCGAGCGTCGTAGCCGGTCAGGAGCCGTTCGCGCTCCACGGCCGACGGCGCGGCGAGCGCCTTCGCGACGACGTCGCCGGCGATCCGCCCCGCCTGGAGCCCGAACCCGATCCCCTCTCCGTTGAAGGGGCTGACCATGCCTGCGGCGTCCCCGACGAGGAGCGCGCCGCGCGTCGCCAGGGGGCTCCGGTTGAGCCCCATCGGCAGGGCGGCCCCCCGCACGGGCGCGACCCGGTGCTCGGCTCCGAGCCCCAGCTCGCCCGGGAGCCCCGCGACCCACCGGTCGAGCGTGCGACGGTGGTCGGCGTCGGCGGCCGACTGGCGGGCCGGGGTCGAGTGGACGGCGCCCAGCCCGACGTTGACGGTGCCGTCGGCGAGCGGGAACAGCCAGCCGTAGCCCGACAGGGGCGCCGACGTGCGCGGGGCGCCTTCCCACAGCTCGACGTGCGACTCCATCCACCGCTCGGCGCCGTCGCCGGCGGCGCCCCACGGTGACGTGGCGGGCGGCTGCGCGTACGTGCGCACGGCGACGCCGATCGGACGGTCCTCGCGCCGCTCGAGGCCGAGCGCCACCGCGAAGCGCGAGGACACGCCGTCGGCGGCGACCACGACGGGCGCCCCGTACGTCACGGGGTCCCCCACCGCCCGCCCCCGCTCGTCGGCGCCCCGCGCGACGACTCCGACGACGCGCCCGGACCGTGCGTCGAGCTCCGGCCCGACGACGTGCGTGCGCTCGAGCAGCGTCGCGCCCGCGCGCTCGGCGTGCCGGGCCAGGGCCTCGTCGAGCTCGGCGCGGGCGAGCGCGAGCCCGGAGGACGGGAAGCCGGGGACGTCGGGCCAGCGCAGGTCGTGCGCGCGCCCGTCGGCCACGAGCCGGAGACCCGCGTTGCGGACGGCCCGCGGCAGCACGACGCCGAGCCGCTCGAGCTCCCCCACCGCCCGCGGGGTCAGCCCGTCGCCGCACACCTTGTCGCGCGGGAACTCCGCGCGCTCGAGCAGCAGGACGTCGAGCCCGGCGGCCGCGCACCACGCGGCGGTGGCAGAGCCTGCGGGGCCCGCCCCGACGACGATCACGTCGGCGGAGCCCCCCGACGTGCCGGGACGGCTCACGCGGGGCGCGTCCCGCGGTGCAGCGCGACGACGCCGCCCGTGAGGTTGAGGTAGGCGACCTTCTCCCAGCCCGCACGGAGCATGAGCTTCGCGAGCCCCACCTGGTCGGGCCAGGCCTCGATGGACTCGGCGAGGTAGTCGTACGACCCGCCCTCACGCGTGATCGCCCCCGCGACCTTGGGCAGCGCCTTGACCAGGTACTCCGAGTACGCCTTGCGGAACGGCGGCCACGTCGGCGTCGAGAACTCGCACACGACGACCCGCCCGCCCGGCCGGACGACGCGCAGCATCTCGCGCAGCGCACCCTCGGTGTCCGTGACGTTGCGCAGCCCGAACGAGATGGTCACCGCGTCGAAGCTCGCGTCCGCGAAGGGCAGCGCCGTCGCGTCGCCCGCGACGAACGACAGGTCGGGGCTGCGCTTCTTGCCGACCTGCAGCATCCCCACGGAGAAGTCGCACGGCACGACCTGGATGCCCTGGTTCGCGTACGGCTCGCTCGAGGTGCCCGTCCCGGCGGCGAGGTCGAGGACGCGCTCCCCCGGCTGCGCGTCGACGGCCCGGACCGTCGCCTTGCGCCAGCGGCGGTCCTGGCCCACCGACAGGACGTCGTTGGTCAGGTCGTAGCGGCCCGCGATGGAGTCGAACATCGACGCGACGGCGTCCGGGTCCTTGTCGAGGCTGGCGCGAGGCATGCGGTCAGCCTACTGGGACGGGCCGGCCTGCCCGCGCGTCAGGCGGCGAGCCGTGCACGGTGGCGCGCCGGCCGGGCGTGGCGGTGCGGAAGGTGCAGGGACGGCCAGGACCGGCGCCGCGGGACGCGGACGGTCCGCCGCTCGTCCGTGCCGGCACGCGCGGCCCACGGCTCGGCCAGGTGCGCGGCCCGGCGGCGCTCGGCCTCCTGCTGGGCGTGCAGGGTCTCGGCCTGGAACAGGGCCTCGAAGCTCATCGTCGTCTCCTCGTCAGGCCCGCCGTCCGGCGGGATCCGTGCGCCGGGGTTCCCCGGCACCGACCACGCTCGCGCTGAGTCGTCGCGCGTCGCATCGGGTGATCGCCCCGTCCTCGCGGTGGTCCGGCCCCGAGCGCCGCCTGTGCGGTACCTCACTCGGCCCCTGAGGTACCTCACTCGCGCCCGGACCGCCCCGGAGCCCGGGCACGCCTACGCTGGAGGCGATGACTAGCCTCCCTGCCGGGAGCCGCGCCGCGCGCGACGTCCCCGGCGCCGCGCCCGCGCCGCTCGTCGTCCGCACGGCCGAGCTCGACCCCGAGCTCCTGCCGGACGACGACGGTGCCCTCCTCGACCTCCTGCCCGACGGCGACACCCCCGTTGCGTGGGTGCGGCGCGGTGAGGGGATCGTCGGGTGGGGCGAGGCGCTGCGCTTCACGACGTCCGGCACCGACCGCTTCCGCACCGCCGAGGACCTGTGCCGCGAGACGCTCGCGAGCGCCGTCGTCCGCGACGAGGTCCAGCTCCCCGGCACGGGACCGGTCGCGTTCGGGTCGTTCGCGTTCGGGCCCGGTGACGGCACGCGCAGCGTCGTCGTCGTGCCGCGCGTCGTCGTGGGACGCCGCGGCGGCCGAGCCTGGGTCACCACCGTCGACCCCGCGGGCTCGATCGGACCCGCGCCCTCGTCCGCCCTCCTCGACCCGGCGGCCCGCACCGCCGTCGTCGCGCCGGGCGAGGTGCGCTACGCCCCGGGCGGGCGCGACCCGCGGGCCTGGGTGGACGTCGTCGGACAGGGCGTGGCCCGGATCCGGGCGGGCGAGCTCGACAAGGTCGTCCTCGCGCGGGACGTCGTCGCGACGACACAGCGGCCCGTCGACCCGCGCCACCTGCTCGGGCGCCTCGCCCGCGGGTACCGGGGTGCGTGGACGTTCAGCGTCGGCGGGATGGTCGGCGCGACCCCCGAGCTCCTGGCGCGGGCCGAGAAGGGGCTCGTGACGTCACGCGTCCTCGCCGGCACCGTCCGCCGCACGGGCGACGACGACGCGGACCTCGCGCGCGCCGCCCACCTCGCCCACTCGTCCAAGGACCTCGAGGAGCACGAGTACGCGGTGCGGTCCGTGGCGCGCGCGCTCGAGCCCTACTGCTCGTCGATGAACGTGCCGGAGTCGCCGTTCGTGCTCGACCTGCCGAACGTGCTGCACCTCGCGACCGACGTCACGGGCGTCCTGCACGAGCGGGCCTCGAGCCTCACGATCGCCGCGGCCCTGCACCCGACGGCCGCCGTCTGCGGCACGCCCACCGACGCGGCCGCGGCGCTGATCGCCGAGATCGAGGGGATGGAGCGCGGGCGGTACGCCGGCCCGGTCGGGTGGTTCGGCGCCGACGGCGACGGGGAGTGGGGCATCGCGCTGCGGTCCGCGGAGCTCGGGGGCGCTGCAGGCGACGCCGACGACGAGACTGCCGCCGCGCACCGCGTGCGACTGTTCGCCGGCTGCGGCGTCGTCGCCGCGTCCGACCCCGAGGCCGAGCTGCGTGAGTCCGATGCGAAGCTCGAGCCCATGCGCTACGCCCTCGCCTGAGGCGCTCCCCTCCCTCCCGCGAAGTACCCCGTCTGGCGGGGTACTTCGCGGTGGGTATGAGGACGCCCGCACGGCGAGGGGAGCACCGTGCGGGCGTCGGGTCGCGCGCGCTGGGGGACAGCGCTGCTGCGACGGTCCCGGCCGGGCGGAGGGGGATCGCGCCGGCGGGACGTCGGGGGTGACCTCCCTCAGCCCTGGCCGCCGAAGAAGTCACCGAACGGGTTGTCGTCCTGACCGGAGCCGGAGCCGGAGCCGGAGCCGTCGCCCTGCTGGCCGTTCTGGTCGCCCTGGCCCTGCTCGCCGCTCTGACCACCCGACGAGCCGCTGCTACTGGAGGACTGCGTCTCCTGCTTGACCGCGAGCGTGACGCTCTTGTCGACGGCCTTGCCGTCCCGGACGATCGTCAGCTTCACCACGTCGCCGGCCGCGTGGGCCCGGACGAAGCCCGTGAGCGACTCGGCGCCGGGCGAGGCGACGCCGTCGATCGCGACGATGACGTCGCCGGACTCGATGCCGGCCTTGTCGGCGGGCGAGCCGCTCGTCACGTCGTTGACCTTCGCACCCTGGCGGGTGACGCCGTCGGCCGTGGCCGTCGAGTCGGTCAGCGTCACGCCGAGGAACGCGTGCTCGGCCGTCCCGCTCTTGATGAGCTGCGACGAGATGTTCTTCGCGAGGTTGACCGGGATCGCGAAGCCGAGGCCGATCGACCCGGACTCGCTGTCCCCGCCGAGGCTGTTCGACGAGAGCGTCGCGATCGACGACGTGATGCCGATGACCTGGCCCTCGGCATTGAACAACGGACCGCCCGAGTTGCCGGGGTTGATGGCCGCGTCGATCTGGATCGCGTTCGTCACCACGGAGTCGCTCGAGCCGCTGCCCGACGAGTCGCTCGACGACGTCGAGACGGGGCGGTTGAGCGCCGAGACGATGCCCGTCGTGGCCGTGTTGGCGAGGCCCAGCGGGTTGCCGACCGCGAGGACGGCCTCACCGGTGGTGACCTTCGACGAGTCGCCGAGCGTGGCGGGCGACAGGTCGTCCGGGGCGTCCTGGAGCTTGACGACCGCGAGGTCGGTCGACGAGTCCGTGCCCACGATCTTGGCCTTGAAGATGCGGCCGTCCGCGAGCGTGACCTGCACGGACTGCGCGCCCGAGACCACGTGGTTGTTGGTGAGGACGTCGCCGTCCTTGTTCAGGATGACGCCCGAGCCCTCGGCCTCGCCGTTGCTCAGCGTCACCGAGATCGCGACGACCGACTTGGAGACGGTCGAGGTCACGGCCTCCCAGTTCGGGTTCTGCGACGTCGAGCCCGAGACCGGGACCGTCTCGTCCCCCGAGGACTGCTGGCCGATGGAGGCGATGCTCGTCGAGGTCGCGTTGTTGTCGTCGAGCGCGTTGACGGCGACGGCCGTGCCGCCTGCGGCGAGCACCGCGGCGACGACGGCGGCGATGGCGACGGGCACCCAGGTGCGGCTCTTCGTCGTGGTCTTGGCCGGGTTCTCGTTGCCCGACGGCGGCTGGGGCGGCAGCCCGAACGACGCGCCCGCGTAGGGGTCGTGGGTGGGCTGGGCCGGCTGGCCGTAGTGGCCCTGCGGCGCCTGCTGGCCGTACGGGTGCTGCTGCGGCTGCTGGGCGCCGGGCTGCTGCGTGGGCTGCGGGGCGTACGCGCCGTAGCGGGGCTGCTGGGGCTGAGCGGGCTGCTGCGCGGCCGCCTGGGCCGGAGGCTGCGGCGCCGGGGGCACGAGGCGCGGGAGCTGCTGGGTGGCGTGCTCCTGCGGTGCGGGCTGCGCGGGCACCTCGTCCGCACGCGCCGCCTGCGCGGGCGTCGTCGGTGCGCTCGGGGTGGAGGGCTGCGAGGGTGCCGGCTGCGCGGGCTGCTGTGCCTGCGCGTCCTGCGGAACCTGCTGCCCGTCCTGGTTCTCGTCGTTCGTCGGCTGGCTCATGACCCCTACTTCACACGATCGTTCTGGAACCGGACTGGAGTGAACCTGGGAGTTCGCTCCGAGAACGGAGTGTTCCTGGATTCTCGCCCAGCGAGGCGACCGCCGCACCGACCGCGTCCCGCACCCGCCTCGCGAGGACGTCCGCGGACGCCGGGACGCGCCGCGAGCGGTCGACCAGCACCTCGACGACCTGCAGCCCACGCACCGGGCCGACGAGCGCAGCCTCGAGCCCGGCGACCGCGGCGGGCACGCCGGCGTGCCGCGCGTCGACGCGCACGTGCGACGCCCCGTACGCACGGGCGAGGAGGCCGAGGTCGACCGCGTGCGGCGTCGAGAAGACGCGCTCGAACGTCGACCGCTCGCGGACGCCCGTCGCCGCGAGCGCCCCCGGTTCGAGCGTCGCGAAGATCGAGCCGCCGCCGTCGTTCGCGACGACGACCTGGAGGTCCACGTCGTCGCCCGCGAGGTGCAGCCCGCCGACGTCGTGCAGGAAGGTCAGGTCGCCCAGGTACGCCCTGGTGCGTCCGAGCCCCGCGCGTCGGGCGGCGAGCGCGACGCCGACGGCGGTCGAGACGCTCCCGTCGATGCCGGCGAGCCCGCGGTTCGCGACGACGTGCGGGGGCTCGTCCCACGCGGCGACGAGGTCGAGGTCGCGCACGGGGCTGCTGGCCCCGACGAGGAGCACGTCGTCCGGCGCGCTCGCCCGGGACACGGCGTCGGCGACGACCAGGGGGTCGAGCGCGCCGTCGTCGGCGGACCGGAGCTCGTCGAGCGCGTCGCGCACGGCCTCACCTGCCGCGGCGCCCGCCGCGCGCCAGCGGTCGGCCCACGCGGACGCCTCCCGCGCGGGCTCCAGCCAGGAGCCCGGGACGCCCGGCAGCACGTGCGAGGCTGCGCGGGCGGCGTCGGGCCACGGCCCGGAGCCCGGCGCGACGACGATCACCTCGACCCGTTCGCCGGTCGGCGCGAGCCCGCCGCCGAGCAGGCGCTGGACGGGCCGCGAGAGCGTCGGGTTCCCGAGGACGACGACCCGCCGCACCTCCGGCCCGAGCACCCCGAGGACGAGCCGGTGCGCGGCCACGGCCCGGGGGCCGCCCCACGCCCCCGACGACGGCTCGGCCAGCAGCGGCCAGCCCCGCGCCTCGGCGAGCCGGCGTGCGAGCGGCCCGGCACCGTCGCCCGCGACCACGACCGTCTCCGCGACCGGAGCCGCGAGGCCGGCGGGGACGCCGTCGGGCGCCAGGACCACCGACGGCGACGCGACGTCCACGGACGATGCCGTCCCGCCCGCCGACGGCGACGCCCCGGTCGCCGACGGTGACGTCGGGACGAGCGGCTCGCGGTAGGCGAGGTCGAGGTGCACCGGACCCGGATGACCGGACCGGGTACCGCACGCGGCGACGACGGCGCGCGCGGCCAGGTGGTCGAGGTCGCGCAGCTCGGTCGGCAGCCCGGCGGGCGCCGGGACGTCGACGGTGAGCCGGGTAGCGCCCGCGAAGATGCCGACCTGGTCGGTGGTCTGGTTGGCGCGCGTGCCGCGCAGCTCGTGGGGGCGGTCGGCCGTGAGGAGCAGCAGCGGGACGCCCGCGTGGTGCGCCTCGAGGACGGCCGGGTGGAGGTTCGCGACCGCGGTGCCCGACGTCGTCACGACGGCGACCGGTTCGGGCACCCCTCCGCGCAGCGCGCTCCCCCGGGCGAGCCCCAGCGCGAGGAACCCGGCGTCGCGCTCGTCGACACGCACGTGCAGGTGGAGGCGCCCGGCGTCGGCGAGGGCGCTCGCCGCGTACGCGAGCGGGGCGCTGCGAGAGCCGGGGGCCACGACGACGTCGCGCAGCCCCTGTGCGACCAGGGCGTCGAGCAGCCGCCGGGCCGCCGCCACGGCGGGCGGGTCGCCAGGTGCGGCGTCCTCGGGGTTCACGTCTCGAGGCTAACGGCTCGCGGGCACTGCCTCCGTTCGACCAGACGCAGACGGGCGCCGCCTCGAGTCTCCAGATCCTGTTGTCTGCGACGCCCGGCGGCGTCATCGGGCGAGGCCAGCGGGCCGAGGGAGTCGGCCCGGCCGGGTGCCGTCGTCGAACCGACGCAGATCGTCGCCTGCGACGCGCACGGACGACGATCCGCGTCAGTTCGGCGCGACGCGGACCAGGCCCACGAGGTGCGAGTAGCGTTCCCGCTCCGCGAAGTCGGACCATCGCCAGGTCGTCGGCCGCCCGACCTCGGCGCACAGGTGCAGGAGCACGTCCCCGACGACGACCGCGACGTGCGCTCCCCAGGCGTTCTCCGAGCGGCCGAAGAGCGCGAGATCGAGGTCGCGAGCGTCGTCGCGGGGCGGGTGCCCGAACCGCGGGTCCGCCCAGAGCTCGCTCGACCGGTGCGGTGGCACCTCCCGGGCGAACAGCGCGAGGACCGCGTACGCGTACCGCTGACAGTTGGCCGCCTCGCCCCACGGTCGCGGATCGGCGGCGCCGGGGTGCGCGTCCGAGAGGTAGGGCGCGCACGACACCCAGGCGGGCCACCCGCCGTACGGCGCGAGCCGGTCCAGAGCGTCCGCCGTGACCTCGGCTCAGCCCTCGACCGTGTCCCGAGCCAGCCGCTCCCCCGCGAGCGCCCGGACCCGGGCGAGCCGGTCCAGCCAGGCGGCGCGGACGCCGTCGGACGGGGCCATGGCGGTGAGGCGCTCGACGTCGGGCGAGGGCCGGTGCCCGGGACCGCGCGGGACGGGGATGGCGCCGTCGACGGGGAGCAGCGAGGGCGCGACGTCGCGCTCGAAGAGCTGGGCGGTCGCGAGCCCGCAGGCGTACGGCAGCTCGGGCAGGGCGGCGGCGAGCGCCAGCCCGGCGGCGAGACCGACGGACGACTCGAGCGCCGACGACACCACGACGGGCAGCCCGACCTGTTCGGCCAGGTCGAGGCACGCCCGCACTCCCCCGAGCGGCTGGACCTTGAGCACGACGACGTCCGCGGCGTCGGCGCGCACGACGGCGAACGGGTCCTCGGCGCGCCGGATCGACTCGTCCGCGGCGACGGGGACGGCGACGACGCGCCGGACGGCCGCGAGCTCGGGGACCGTGGCGCACGGCTGCTCGACGTACTCGAGCCCGCCGGCGGCGCGATCGAGCAGGGGCAGGCGCCGGACGGCCTCGTCGACGGACCACCCGCCGTTGGCGTCGACGCGGATCCGTCCGCCGGGGCCGAGCGCGTCGCGCACCGCCTCGAGCCGCGCGATCTCGGCCTCGACGGGTTCGGGTGCGCCGCGCGTGCCGTCGGGCAGCAGCGGCCGTTCGGCGACCTTGACCTTGGCCGTGCGGCAGCCGCCGGACGCCAGGACGATCTGGCGCGCACGCTCGGGCCCGACGGCCGGCACGGTCACGTTCACGGGGATCGCGGAGCGTCGCGGTGCGGGCCACCCGACGGTCGCGGCCTCCTCGGCGGCGCGCCACCAGGCGAGCGACTCGGCGTCGTCGTAGTCCCAGAAGGGCGAGAACTCGGCCCAGCCCGCCAGCCCGCGCACGAGCAGACCGTCGCGGACGTCGAGCCCGCGGAACCGGGTGCGCAGGGGCGTCGACCAGACGACGACGGGCTCGTCGTCGTGTCCCGGCCCGGTCACCGCTCGCCCCGCTGGTGGCGTTCGGTCTGCTCGACGACCTCGCGGGTGAGCTGGAGCGCGACCGGCCGGACGGACCGCCCCTCGGACAGCGCGGTGAGGGCCGCACCGTCGACGACCGCGACGATGAGCTGCGGCGAGATGTCGAGGCCGAGCTTCGCGAGGAGCGCGGAGACGGCGTCGTCGAGCCCGTCGCGGGTCTCCGCGTAGGCGCGACCGAGCGCGGCCGACCGGCCGGCGGCGACGAGGTGCTCGTAGAACCCGCGGACGGCGGCGTCGTCGCCGCTGGGCCCGATGGCGTCGACGATCCGTTCGGCCTTGTCGGCGGCACCGGTGGGGACGTCCTCGCGCTCGACGACCTCGCGCGTGTGCGCGGTCCAGCGCTCGACGAGGAGGCGCCCGGCGGTCTCGACGAGCTCGTCGAGACCGGAGAAGTAGTAGGTGGTCGCCGCGAGCGGGACGTCAGCCTGGGCGGCGACCGTCCGGTGGGTCACGCCGGCGGGACCCTCGGAGAGGATCAGCTCGGCCGCGGCCCGGACGATGGCGTCGCGACGCTGCGCACCTCGGCTCTGCCGGCGGGGCTCGCGGGGCTTGCGCGGAGCACGGGCAGCCGCGGGCCGACGCGGCCTGTCGGGGTCTGCTTGGGTCATGCGTGTCCTCCCCCTGCGAGGTTCAGGCCGACGATCCCTGCGACGACGAGCGCGAGGGACACGATCTTCAGCACCGTGACAGTCTCCCCGAAGAGCGGGATCGCCAACAGGGCCGTCGCGGTGGCGCCGACGCCCACCCACACGCCGTAGGCGACACCCACGGGCAGGGAGCGTAACGCATAGGACAGACCGACCATCGAGGCGGCGAGCAGGACGACGAACCCGACGCTCGGCCAGAGCCTGCTGAAGCCGTGCGAGGCCTTGAGGCACAGCGCCCAGCCGGCCTCGAACCCTCCCGACACGATGAGGACGCCCCAGGCGAGCCCGGTACCGGTGGTGGTGGAGATGGCGTTCACGTTCGCCTCCGCTGGTGACGACGCGCGACCCCGGGTGTCAGGTCCGCCGTCGGGTCGCGTGAAGTGGTACTAGCGTACCATAACGAGGCTCACGAGCAGCGAGGCTCACTAGCATGGACGCCGTGACCGACGACGCCGCCCCCTCCTCCGCGAACGCCTCCGACCTCCCGGAGCGCGTGTCCGAGACGTTCGACCCCCGTCGGTGGCGCACCGTCGCCGGCTTCGAGGACCTCACCGACCTCACCTACCACCGGGGCGTCGAACGGACCACGGCCCCCGACGGCACCACGACGTCTCGCGACCTGCCCGTCGTCCGGATCGCCTTCGACCGGCCCGAGGTCCGCAACGCGTTCCGCCCGCACACCGTCGACGAGCTCTACCGGGCCCTCGACCACGCCCGCATGACGTCCGACGTCGGGACCGTCCTGCTGACCGGCAACGGCCCCTCGCCGAAGGACGGCGGCTGGGCGTTCTGCTCGGGCGGCGACCAGCGGATCCGCGGGCGGTCGGGCTACCAGTACACGACGGCCGTCGAGAACCCCACCGGCGGCGGCACGCGGCCCGCGGACACGGCAGACCACATCGACCCCGCGCGCGCCGGCCGCCTGCACATCCTCGAGGTGCAGCGCCTGATCCGGACCATGCCCAAGGTCGTGATCGCCGTCGTGAACGGGTGGGCCGCGGGCGGCGGCCACTCGCTGCACGTCGTCGCGGACCTGTCGATCGCGAGCCGTGAGCACGCCCGGTTCAAGCAGACCGACGCGAACGTCGGGTCGTTCGACGGCGGGTACGGCTCCGCGTACCTCGCGCGGCAGGTCGGGCAGAAGCGGGCCCGCGAGATCTTCTTCCTGGCCCGCGAGTACTCCGCCCAGGACGCCTACGACTGGGGCGCCGTCAACGAGGTCGCCGACCACGCCGACCTCGAGGACCTCGCCCTCGAGTACGCGCGGACCATCGCCACCAAGTCGCCGCAGGCGATCCGCATGCTCAAGTTCGCGTTCAACCTCGCCGACGACGGCCTCATGGGCCAGCAGGTCTTCGCCGGGGAGGCGACCCGCCTGGCGTACACGACCGACGAGGCCGTCGAGGGGCGCGACGCGTTCCTCGAGCGCCGCGACCCCGACTGGTCACGCTTCCCGTACGCGTTCTGAGCCCGGCTCAGGCCCGACCGCGGGCTCCGTGAGCGCGTCGAGCCCACGGTGCATCCGCTCGGCCATGCGGGCGGCGTGCTCCCCGGGCCCGCCCTCGGGGTGCGCGTACCAGTCGCCGACCGCGGCCGCGAGCGCCCCGACGACGGCGCGCGCCCGGACCCGGGTCACGAGGTCGTCGGGCGCGAGACCCCGTGCGGTCGCCTGTGCGGCGCCGAGCCCGTCGGCGATCTCGAGAGCGCCGACGGCGAAGGCGCGCGCGAGCTCGGGAACTGTGCGCACGTAGTGCATGACCCGGGCCCAGTACCCGGCCGGGTCGGCGAACTCCTCGCTCGTGAACAGCGGGACGAGGGCCCGCACGGAGTCGAGCAGGTCCTGGTGCCCGACGGCGCCTGCGAGCACGGCGACCATGTCGTCGTCCTCCGGCTGCGTGAGCAGGATGCCGTCCTTGGTCCCGAAGTACCGGTAGACGGACCGCGGTGCGACGTGCGCCGCGGCGGCGATCTGCTCGACCGTGACGGCCGCGTACCCGTGGGCGTCGAAGAGGTCGAGGGCGACCCGCTGGATCTGCCCCATCGCCTGCCGGCGCTTGGCCTCGCGCAGCCCGAGGGCGGGCGTCGGTGCGTCGCTCGCTGCCATCACTCTTCCTTCCTCCGTGACAGGAGTGTACAGTCTCTGCCATGAGGCAGTGACTGCCAGTTCTGGCATCGAGGAGGCGCGTGGTGGAGGGCATGACGATCGACGTCCGGGGCCTGCGGAAGCGGTTCGGCCGCACGCTCGCGCTCGACGGCCTCGACCTGCAGGTCCGCGAAGGCACGGTCCACGGCTTCCTCGGCCCCAACGGTGCGGGGAAGTCGACGACGATCCGCGTCCTGCTCGGGCTCGTCCGGCCCGACGGCGGCGCCGCCCGCCTCCTCGGCGGCGACCCGTGGCGCGACGCGGTCGCACTCCACCGGCGCCTCGCGTACGTCCCCGGCGACGTGGCGCTGTGGCGCAGGCTGACCGCCGGCCAGTGCCTCGACCTGCTGGCCGCGACGGGCCCCTCCCTCGACCGCTCGCGCCGCGCCGAGCTCCTCGAACGCTTCGAGCTGGACCCCACCCGCAGGGCGGGCGACCTGTCCAAGGGCAACCGCCAGAAGGTGGCCCTCGTCGCGGCGTTCGCGAGCGACGTCGACGTGCTGGTCCTCGACGAACCCACGTCCGGGCTCGACCTGCTCATGGAGGAGGTCTTCCAGGAGTGCGTGCGTGAGTCCGCGCACGCCGGGACGACCGTGCTCCTCTCGAGCCACATCCTGGGCGAGGTCGAGGCCCTGTGCGACGAGGTCACGATCATCCGGCGCGGACGCGACGTCACCTCGGGCACCCTCGCCGACCTGCGCCGCCATACCCGCACGACCGTCAGAGCCACCACCCGGGAACCGGTCGAGGGGCTCGCGGCCGTCGACGGCGTCGCCGACCTCGCCATCGACGCCGCCCCCGGGCACGACGCCGCCTCCCACGCCACGAGGTTCACCGTGCCGCCCGCGCAGCTGGCCGAGGCGCTCGCCGCACTCCAGCACGCAGGCCTCGAGACGCTCGTCGCGACGCCACCGTCCCTCGACGAGCTGTTCCTGTCGGCCTACGCCTCGGGATCCGACGGCACCGAGCACGACGGCACCGAGCCCGACCGCACCGCCGGGGCGGTCGCATGACCTCCCGGTCGGACGCCGGCAGGTTCGCCGGCATGTTCGCGGGCACCGCGACGCTCGTCCGCGTCCGCTGGCGGGCCGACCGCTGGGCGGTCCTCACCTGGGCCGTCGCCCCGGTCCTCCTGTTCGGCGGCACGGTCCAGGGCGTCGCCGGCCTCTACGACACCGCGAGCAAGCGCCAGGGCTACGCGGACGCCATCACCGGGAACCCCGCGTTCGAGGCGATCAACGGCATCCCGTACGGCGCGACCACGGTGGGCGGGATCGTCGCGGACGAGTGGGCGTTCCTCGGCACGGTCCTCGTCCCGCTCCTGGCCGTGTCACTGGTCGCACGCGGCACCCGGCGCGAGGAGGAGGACGGGCTGCTCGAGCTGGTGCGCTCGCGCGGCGTGGGCCGGGCCGCGCAGCTCGCCGCAGTGACGGTCGTCGTGGCTGCGTGCCTCGTCGTACTGGCCCTCGGCACCTGGGGTGCGCTCGCGGCGGCCGGCGTGCCCACCGGCCCGTCCGCGGTCTACGCGGCCTCCTACCTCGGGCTCGGGCTCGTCTGGCTCGGCGTCGCGGCGCTCGCGGCGCAGGTCGTCCGACGCAGCCGCGGCGTGTGGGCGCTCGGCCTGGGTGCGCTCGTGCTCGCCTACGTCCTGCGTGCCGTCGGCGACGTCAGCGGCGCGGCGTCCTGGCTGCGCTGGACGTCACCGCTGGCCTGGCTCCAGGAGACACGTGCCTTCGCCGACGACGCGCGGGCCTGGCCCCTGCTCCTGCTCGTCGCGGCCGCGGTGCTGCTCCTCGGGGCGGCGGTGGCGCTCGTCGGGCGTCGGGACCTCGGCGCCGGGCTGGTCGCCTCGCGGAGCGGCGCCGCCCACGCCTCCGGGCTGCTCGGCTCGCCGCTCGCGCTCGCCCTGCGCCGCGCCGGGGGAACCGCGGGCGGGTGGTGCGCGGTCGCGTTCGTCGTCGGCGGGGTGTTCGGCGCTCTGGCGAAGGAGGCCGGGTCGGCGCTCGGCTCGAGCGACGTCGGCGGGGTGCTCGCGACCGGGACGGAGCCCGCGGACGGCTACCTCGCCCTCACCGTCGAGGTCGTCGCCCTGCTGGCCGCGGCCGCCGCGGTCCAGGGGGTCGCCGCGCTCCGCGAACAGGAGTCGGGCGGGCTCGCCGAGGAGGCCCTCGCGCGACCCGTGGGCCGGCGTGCCTGGGCGCTCGGCGACACGGTCGCCGCGCTCACGACCGCCCTCGCCGTGCTGGTCGTGGGCGGCCTCGCCGCCGGGGCGGGGGCCGCCGTCAGCCTCGACGAGCCCGGACGGACCGGTGCGCTCACGGGCGCCGCGCTCGGCTACCTGCCCGCCGTGCTGGTGTGCGGGGGTGTCGCGCTCGCCCTGTTCGGTGTCGCCCCGCGCGCGCAGCAGGCCGCCTGGGCCGTGGCGGCGTGGGCCGCAGTCGTCGCGACGCTCGGCGACACGTTGTCGCTACCGGTCTGGGCGCGCGACCTGTCACCGCTCGACCACCTCGGCGCGCTGCCCGTGGACACGTACGACGGCGTCGCCGCCGGATGGCTGGTGGCGGTCGCCCTGGCTCTGGGCGCCGTCGGGCTGGAGACCTTCCGCCGCCGCGACGTCCCCGCCTGAGTCTTCGGAGACGCGCCCGCCGGCGAGGTCCGCGGCCAGGCCCCGCTCCCCCGCCCGCATGACCCGCGCGTGCGACCACACGGCGAGCGGCCGGGACAGCGGGCCGACGGGGTCGAGCCACCACCGTGCCGTCCGCACGTCCCAGTGCACGACGACGACGCTCGCCCCCGGCCCGGCGTCCGACACCGTGACCACGCCGGTCCCGACGAGGTCCCCGGTCACCTCGAAGCGCGCCGACGACGGCGGCTCGACCGTCGTCGCCTCGAGCTCGAGCCGCAGCCGCCGCCCGAACGGCGTGCGGAACGCGAGCGCCGCACGCGAACCCTGCCGGGCGCCGTCGTCGGTGAGCGCGACGACGCGGCCGCGCAGCCCCGGCCACCAGCGCGGCCACGACAGCTCCGGGTCCGCGAGCACCGCCCAGCACGCCTCGCGCGGGGCCGCGAGAGCCCAGCGCGAGACGAACGAGTACGCACGCCCGGTCCCCGGTGACGACACCCCGCCAGTCTGCACCTGACCGCCACGGGCATGCTCGCGACCACCTCGGATGCATGCGCCGCAGCCAGGTGAAAGGGTGGTGGCGATGCCCGACACGACCGCCAAGCCCGCCCACCCCTGGGTCCCTCCGCGCTGGCTCCGCTGGACCGTCGGCGCGGTCGTCGCCGTGCTCGCGTGCACCGCATGGGGCGTGACGACCGCGAGCGCCGACCTCAGCCTCGGGCCCCACGAGGCCCGGTACGAGGTCACCACCGACGGGCTGGTCGTGGTGGACCTGGGCCCGCTGGGCACGGTCGAGCTCGACTCGCCCGCCCCGCTGGGGCTCGGGGTGAGGGTCGTCGTCAAGGAGATCCCCGCCGAGCTGACGTCGGTCTCGCCCGCCCAGAACCTCGACGCGCTCGGCACGGACGTCCAGTCGTACCTGCAGTTCTTCGCGACCCCCGACATCACGGTGCACCGCGCGGTCCGCGCGCTCGCGGTCGACGCGCTCTGGCGCACACTCGTGGCGCTCGCCGTGGTCGCGCTCGCCACCACGGCGCTCGTCCTGCTGCTCGGCCGGGCCCGACGGCGCGAGCTCGCGACCATGGCCGGGCGGCACACGTGGGAGCTCGCCGCGGGCCTCGTGGTGGTCGTCGCGGCGACGTTCACGCTCAGCTCGTCGGAGCCCGGCACCTCGACGACCACCGCTCAGAAGGGCAGTCCCCTCTTTGCGGGCACGCCGCTCGCGGGCGCCCGGATCACCGGCCGCCTCGCGGGCGTGATCAACACCTACGGCGAACAGCTCGTCACCGCGTACCAGGGCTCCGAGGAGTTCTACGCGAAGGCGAACCGGAACCTCCAGGCCGCGTGGGACGAGCGCGACGAGGCGCAGCAGGCCGAGGACGCCCTCGCGCAGGCGCAGGCGACGACCGCGCCCACCGCACCGGCGACCGGGACCGGGGCGACGGACACGCCGACCCCGAGCCCGACGCCCTCGTCGAACCTCGTGACCCTCCTGGTCATCTCCGACCTGCACTGCAACACGGGGATGTCGCCGCTCATCCACACCGCCGTCGAACGGTCGGGCGCGCAGGTCGTCCTCAACGCGGGCGACACGACGATCAACGGCACCGCCGTCGAGCAGGTCTGCGTCGACAGCTTCGCCCGCGCGATCCCGAAGAAGATCCCCACCGTGATGGCGAACGGCAACCACGACAGCCCGCTCGTCGCGAAGTTCGCGCGCGACGCCGGCTGGACGGTGCTCGACGGCTCGGTGGTCGACGTCAAGGGAGTGCGGATCATCGGCGACCACGACGTGCTGCAGACCCGGATCGGGGTCGCGTCCCACCAGTCCGGCGACGTGAGCCAGGACGAGCAGGCGCAGGCGCTCACCGACACGGCGTGCGACGCCGAGAAGGACGGCGTGCCCGGCGTCGACCTGCTGCTCATCCACGACCCCGTCATCGGGGCGGTCCCGCTCGAGTCCGGCTGCGTGCCGGCCCAGGTCTCCGGCCACCTGCACCGGCGCATCGACCCCACGCAGGTCGGCCTGGGGATCCGGTACGTGAACTCGTCCACGGCGGGCGCGACGCTCGGGCAGCCGACGGTCGGGCCGCTCCACGGGACCTCCGAGATGACGGTCCTGCGGTTCGACACCGAGACGCACCGGATCGTCGACTGGCAGCTCGTGTCCGTGACCAAGAAGGGTGTCGCGTCGGTCTCGGAGCGCAAGCCGTGGCCCGAGCCGACGACCACCGAGGTGCCGCAGGAGCCGCTCGGTCCCGGGGACTGAGCGGGCACCACCGCCCGTCCGGGGGCGCCGTGCCAGGATCGGACGCATGCCGACCACCGCCCTGGAGATCCGACCCGCCGTCCCCGACGACCTGGCCGACGTCGCGCGCATCTACGCGCACTACGTCGAGCACACGCTCGCGACCTTCGACACCGAGCCGCCCACGCTCGAGACCTGGCACGACAAGCACGCCGCGCTCACCCGCGCGGGCTGGCCCTTCCTCGTGGCCACCGGTCCGCTCGCCGACGACGACGCCCCCCACGTCCTCGGCTTCGCCTACACCGGGCAGTACCGCCCCAAGGCGGCGTACGGCCGCACCGTCGAGGAGACGATCTACCTCGACCCCGCTGCGACCGGCCAGGGACTTGGCGGTCGTCTGCTGGACGCGGTGCTCGACGGGGCGCGCGACGCCGGGGCCCGCGAGGTGATCGCCGTGATCGCGGACGGGCCCGACCCCGACGACCCTGCCGGCACGGTCGCACGCACCCCGTCCGCGACCCTGCACGAACGGCACGGCTTCGGCGCGGCCGGGCGCCTCGAGGACGTCGGCCACAAGCACGGGCGGTGGGTCGCCGTCACCCTCTACCAGCGGAGCCTGCGCCCGCCGGCGTGACCGCGCCGTCGACGGCGCGGCGCAGCGCCGCGAGGACCCCGGGGGCGTCGAGCGTGCCCACCACGGTCGCCGGCGCGCCGTCGGCCGCCTTCCCGTCGACGACGGCGACGAGACCGTCGGGCGCCTCGGCGACCGCCTCGAGCGCGGTCGCGAGCGTCGCGCCGAGCTCGACGACGGCGCCCCCCGGCCGTTCCCGCGTGCCGGCGGGCTGCACGTCCCCGCGCTCGACGTGCGTGATCCCCAGCAGCCGCACGGGCGCACCGTCCCCGACGAGCGCACGGACCGCGTCCGACGCCGGCCGGGCCAGGACCTCGACCGGGTCCGCGAGCTGCTCCACGTGCCCGCCGCGCGAGAACACCGCGACCCGGTCGCCAAGCCGGACCGCCTCGTCGATGTCGTGCGTCACGAACATGACCGTGGTGCCGAGCTCGCGCTGGATCCGCCAGAACTCGGCCTGCAGCCGACGGCGACCGGCCGGGTCGACGGCACCGAACGGCTCGTCCATGAGCAGGACGGGCGGGTCCGTCGCGAGCGCCCGCGCCACGCCGACACGCTGCTGCTCGCCGCCCGACAGCTCGTGCGGGTAGCGCTTCGCGTAGCGGTCCGGCGGGAGGCCGACGAGATCGAGGAGCTCGCCCACCCGGCCCTTGGTGCGCTGACGGTCCCAGCGCAGCAGGCCGGGGACGATCGCGACGTTCTGCGCGACCGTCCGGTGCGGGAAGAGGCCCACGTTCTGGATCACGTAGCCCATCGAGCGCCGTAGCCGCACCGGGTCCGCCGCGAGCACGTCCTCGTCGCCCACGAGGATCCGGCCGCCGCTGGGCTCGACGAGCCGGTTCGTCATCCGCAGCGTCGTGGACTTCCCGCAGCCCGACGGCCCGACGAGCGCCAGGATCTCGTGCTCCACCACCTCGAGGGAGAGGTCCTCCACCGCGACGGTCCCGTCGGGGTACTCCTTGCGGACGTGCTCGAAGACGATCGCGGCGTCGGCCATGGGACGAACCTACCCGGACACCCCGACGGTGACCCGCCGTCCGCCGAGTGTGACCCGCCGTCCGCCGAGTGTGACGCGATCAGCCCCCGCCAGCTCCGCCGACCATGCGAGCAGCGCCCTTCTCGCCGTCGAACAGGGGTGTGCTCGCATGCTCGGCACGAGGGCTGGTGCACAACCGCATGCTCGGCCGGCATCGGCCCGGACACCCACCGAGTCACCGCGTCTGTCGCGAGTCAGCGCGAAGTTCCCGCTGACTCGTGACGAACACGCTGACTCGCGACACGGGCCCGACGACGCAGCGGGCGCTGGTAGGGAGCCGAGCCGACGACGAAGCGAACGTCACCGACGGCCGGTAGGTTCGGGCGGGTGGCAGACAACCCGTGGTTCTCGTGGGACTACGTCACCGCGAACTGGGACGCGATCCGTGACGCGCTCGTCGTGCACGCGTCGCTGACGGTCGAGGCGGTCGCGATCGCGATCGTGGTCTCCCTGCCTCTGGCGGCGCTGGCGACGCGCGTGCGCTGGCTGGCGGGGCTGATCGTGGGGTTCGCGTCGACGCTGTACACGATCCCGTCGCTCGCGTTGTTCGCGATCCTGGCTCCGTTCATGGGGATCGGGCGCGCGCCGGTCCTGCTGGGCCTCGTGCTGTACGCGCTGGTGATCCTGGTACGTACGGCGGTCGCGGCGCTGCAGGGCGTGGACCCGGCGGTGCTGGACGCCGCCCGCGGTCTCGGCTACGGCCGCGCCCGTCGCTTCTGGACGGTCGAGCTGCCGAGCGCGCTGCCCGGCATCGTCACGGGGGTCCGCCTCGCGACGGTGTCGACGGTCGCGCTCGTCACCGTGGGCGTCGTCGTCGGGTACGGGGGGCTCGGGAACCTGCTGTTCCGCGGGTTCCAGAGCTTCTACCGGGCGGAGATCACGACGGCGACCGTCCTGTGCCTCCTGCTCGCGCTGGTCCTGGACGTGCTGCTGTGGCTGGTCGGGCGTGCGCTGACGCCGTGGCTGCGTGGGAGGGCCGCATGAACGTCATCGACGAGGCGATCACCTGGCTCAACGACCCGCTCAACTGGTCGGGGCCGGGCGGCATCTGGGCCCTGACGCGCGAGCATCTGCTCATGACGCTCGCGGCGGTGCTGCTCGCGTCGGTCGTCGCGATCCCGCTGGGCATCTGGCTCGGGCACAGCCACCGCCTCCAGCGTGGCGCGGCGACCGTCATCGTCGCCGCCAACACGACGCGTGCCCTGCCGACGCTGGCGATCATCATCATCCTGGCGACGGCGGGCCTGTTCGGGGACACCGCGACCGTCATCGCGGCCGCGGTCTTCGCGTTCCCCGTGCTGCTGTCGACGACGTTCACGGGGGTCCGGGGCGTCGACCCCGCCGTGACCGACGCGGCCCGCGGGATGGGCATGGGAGGGGGGCGCGTCGTCGGGCGGGTCGAGCTGCCGCTGGCCGTGCCGTACCTCGCGGCGGGCCTGCGGACGACGATCGTCCAGGTCGTCGCGACGATCCCGCTGGCGGCGCTCGCCGGGGGCGGCGGTCTGGGCCAGATCATCTCGCTCGGGTTCGGGACGCAGCGTTACGGCCAGGTGCTCGCGGGCGGCGTGGTCGTCGCGGTGCTGTGCCTGCTCGTCGACGGTGTCCTCGCGCTCGTCCAGCGGGCGGTGACGCCGGCCTCGGTGCGGGCCGAGTCGCGTGCGGCGGCGCGCGCCGTCTGAGGCTCGCGAGGCCCGACGACGGCGCCCGCGGCACTGCTCTCACGGCGCCACGGGCGGTATCCCGGTTGCCTGTGTGGGTGGTGGGCGGTCGAATGGGGCAATGCGTACCCGAACACTCGCCGCAGGACTCTCGGCCGTCGCGCTCGCGTCGGTCCTCGCCGCGTGCGGCCAGGCCGGTTCGTCGGGCACCCACCCGACGTCCTCCGCCAACGCCTCGAACGCCTCCGTCCCGACCTGTAAGCCGGTCGCGGGCGACAAGCTCGTCGTCCTCGAGGACGACAAGAAGCTCCAGAACGCCGACAACGTCATCCCCGCCCTCAACGCGAAGGCCGTCGCGAACGACGACGCCATCATCCCGTTGCTCGACACGGTCTCGGCCGCGCTCGACACCCCGGGGCTCATCGCCCTCAACAAGGCCGTGGACGTGGACCGGCAGACGTCCGCCCAGGCCGCCAAGGACTTCGTCGACGACCACCAGCTCACGGCGAAGGACACCTCGGCCGGCAAGGGCACCAAGGTCACGATCGGTGCCGCGAACTTCTCGGAGTCGGCGACGCTCGCGAACATCTACGCGGACGTCCTGAAGTCGGCCGGCTACGCCCCGACGGTCCGCGACGTCGGGTCGCGCGAGACCTACCTCAAAGCCCTCGAGAACGGCCAGCTCACCATCGTCCCCGAGTACACGAGCACGCTGACCACCTTCATCAACGCGGCTCAGAACGGCGCGGACTCCACGAGCCCCGCGAGCGGGGACCTCGACAAGACGGTCGCGGCCCTGACGGACCTCGGCAAGAAGGTCGGCCTGGTCTTCGGCAAGCCCGCCGCCGCGCAGGACCAGAACGCGTACGCCGTCACGACGGCGTTCGCCGACAAGAACGGCGTCAAGACGTTGTCGGACCTGGCGTCCAAGTGCGGCGGCCTGATCCTCGGCGGCCCGCCGGAGTGCACCACGCGCGACTACTGCCAGCCGGGCCTGGAGAAGGTCTACGGCCTGCAGTTCGCGAGCTTCAAGCAGCTCGACACGGGCGGCCCGCTGACCAAGTCCGCGCTGCAGAAGGGCCAGATCACGATCGGCCTCGTGTTCAGCTCGGACGGTCAGCTGGCAGCCTCGAGCTGACCGGCCCCGGAACGGCTGCGGCCCGCCGCCCGAAAGGGTGGCGGGCCGCAGCCGTTCCGTCGGCAGGCACCGTGGGCTCCGCGGTTCACGGGCGGTGATGCCCCGGCGGCCTCAGATCTCGTCGCGGTCGGGGTTCAGCGTCAGGAACATGCGGCTCTGCACGGCACCCTCGGGTCTCAGGGACGGGTCCGTGCTGCGTCCCGCGAAGCGTTCGAGCAGTGCGAGAGCGTCCTCGCCGAGCTGCTCCATCTCCTCCGCGGTGGCCCAGATCCTCGCCGTCGAGACGGTGACCGCGTGCACCCACTCGGGAGGAAGCGGGCGCGGGTCCGTGAGGAAGGCGTCGAGACGGGCTGCCTCGTGCTGGACGAAGCCCGCCGAGATGACGCCCGACTCTCGGACCGATGCGGCGTCGTTGGGGTCGGGCTCGATCGTGCGCTTGCGGTGCGCGGGGCGCCACGGCTTCTCGCGTCCGCGCGGCTCGGCGCGTTCGACGTAGCCGGCCTTCTCGAGCGAGCGCAGGTGGAAGGAGCAGTTGGCGACCGTCTGGCCGGTGCGTTCGGCGATCTCGCTCGCGGTGGCCTCGCCCACCTCGTCGAGGATCGCGAGCACCTCGATCCGGAGCGGGTGCGCCAGCGCCCGCAGCATCGCGGGGTCGCTGGTGGTGAGCGACTCGTGCGACGGCGTGCTGGTGCGCTTGGTCTCGGTCATGCGTGCCTCCTCAGCGGCCCCACCACACGGAGGCCACGTCGCGGTACCAGTCGGCGTCGCGTTCGGCGCGCTGGCGAGCGAGCGCGGCGTCGTGCCGGCGGGTCTCCTCCGCGCGAGCGACCGAGCGGTACGTGGTGGTGCTGCGCGGTGCGTGGTGTCGTCCGAACATGATGGCCTCCCTGAGCAGTCTGCGGGGCTCCTCGCGACCCCGACAACCGCAACACTAGTTGCGCAACACTCATTGCGCAAGCCCTATTGCGCAATGAGTGTTGCGCCTCGGTGCGAAGCCGCCTCGCTGCCCCGTCCGCGACACCAGGCCACGACACGTCACGCTCGGCGAACCCAGCGCCACCGTCGGCGAAGGAGACGTCAGAGCCCGTACGTCTCCAAGAGCCGCAGCCAGACCTCGCTCACCGTCGGGTACGCCGGCACCGCGTGCCACAGCCGTTCCAGCGGCACCTCACCGACGACCGCGACCGTCGCCGCGTGCAGCATCTCCCCGACCTCCGGGCCGACGAACGTCACGCCGACGAGCACCCGCCGGGCCTCGTCGACGACGGCGCTCACCCGGCCCGCGAACGACTTCCCCGTCACGTGCGCGCCCGCGACCGCGCCGAGGTCGTACTCGACGACGCGCACGTCGAGCCCCGCGTCGCGTGCCTTGCGCTCGCTCAGCCCGACCCACGCGACCTGGGGCCGCGTGAAGACGACCTGGGTCTGGGCCGCATGGTCGGCGCTCGCCGCGAACCGGCTCCACGGCTCGGTCGCCTGCGCGCCCGCCCGGTTCTCGTCGGTCGCCGGCACCGGCACCCCGTCTCCGGACTTCCCGCCGTCCTCCGACGAGGCACCGAAGGTCGCCGCGATCACGTCGCCGGCGACGCGCGCCTGGTACTTGCCCTGGTGCGTGGTCGCGACGCGCCCCGTCACGTCACCGGCCGCGAAGAGCCAGCCGCCCTCGACGCCCCGGACCCGCATCGCGTCGTCGACCTCGAGCCCGCGCCCCACCTCGGTCAGCCCCACCGAGCCGAGCCCGACGTCCTGCGTGCGCGGCACGCGGCCCGTGGCGACGAGCAGCTCGGCGGCCGTGACGTCGTGCTCCCCCGACCCGTCGTCGTAGGTCACCGTGACCGGTCCCCCGACGCCGTCACGCGACACCCGCACGGGCGAGGCCCCGAGCCGCACGTCGACGCCGAGCTCCTCGAGCGAGGTCTTGACCGCCTCGCCCGCGAACGGCTCGGCCGCCCCGAGCAGCCCGTGCCGCACCAGCAGCGTCACGTGCGCCCCGAGGTCCGCGTACGCCGTCGCCATCTCGCACGCGACCACGCCACCGCCCACGACGACGACCGACGACGGCACCTCCTCGGCCGCGGTCGCCTCGCGGCTGCCCCACGGTGCGGCCTCGACGAGGCCGGGCACCTCCGGCAGGACGGGCACGCTGCCGGTCGCGACCGCCACGGCGTACCGGGCCTCGACGACCGTGCGCGTGCCGTCCGGGTCGGTCACCTCGACGCGGCGTGGGCCGACGAGCCGCCCGTGGCCGCGGAGGAGTGCGATCCCCGCGCTGTCGAGCCACTCGACCTGGCCGGCGTCGTCCCAGCCCGACGTGACCTCGTCGCGCCACGCGAGCACCGGACCGGGGTCGACGGTGGCCGAGACGGTCAGCCCAGGCACGTCCTTCGCAGCCGCGAGCGCAGCCCCGGGACGGAGCAGGGTCTTGGAGGGCATGCACGCCCAGTACGAGCACTCTCCTCCGACCAGCTCCGCCTCGACGATCACGGTCGACAGCCCGGTCCGGCCGGCGCGGTCGGCGACGTTCTCACCGACGGGCCCGGCCCCGATGACGACGACGTCGTAGTGGAGGGTGCCGGCGTCGCCGGCCTGACGGGTGCTCTCGCCCTGGGGGCTGCTGTTCTCGGCCATGGCTCCATCGTCACCCTGGCCCTGCCCCGGCGCGCCCGGGATCATCCCTGGTCGACCCCCGGGGGGCCGGTCCGTGGGGGTGCGGCGATCAGCTCAGCGCGACGCTCCCCGACCCGGTCGGCACGAGCTCGACCCACGTCTCGCCGGGCGCGAGGAGGATGTCCTTGCCGTCGGCGGTCACGCGGAGCACCGCGCCGGTCGACTTCTTGGTCCACGTCCCGGTCACGGCCTTGCCGCCCGACAGCACGGTCGCGGCGCCGGTCCCCTCGAGCACGGTGTCCGGCACGGGGTTCCCGGCCGGGTCCTTGTACTTCGTGTTGACGACCTTCACGCGGAGCACGACGACGTTCGCGCCCGACAGGCGCACTCCTTCGGCCGACTTCGACGGCACGCCCGTCTCATTGCGCAGGTAGACCTTCTTGCTCGCGTCGTAGGTCCATCCAGGCACGTACGCCGCGGACATGTGGATGGTGGCCTTCGTCGCGGCCTTGCCGGACGTGACGGCGGTCGACTGCGCGAGCGACCGGGCGAACCGGAACTGCTCGGGCGGGGGCGCCGTCGTCTTGGACGTGTCGGCTTGCGCGAACAGGTCCTTCGTGTCGGCGAACACGTTGTGCGGGGCGGCGCGGTTCGGGTCGCGGTGGAAGCCGGGGCTGCCGCCGTCCATGGTGATGACCTGCGCCACCTTCTTCGCGGCGTTGACGAACGGCGTCTGCCCCCCGGAGAAGGCGAAGAGCCCGTGCAGCGGGGCGACCACGGCGGCGTCCATGGGGCGCACGGACCGGATCGGCTCGATCCGCGACGGCGTCTTCGACTGGAAGACGACGAGGAACCGGGTGATGCCGCCCTCGACGACCTCCTCCCACACGGTGTCCGCCTGCTCGAGCCCGTACTGGGGACGGGCGTCGGTGGAGTTCTCGATCTTGACGGCGAGCGCCGGGCGGTCGGCGACCTTGTCGGTCTTGACGCCGGTGAGCGGCCACACGGTCGGCGCCGCGGGGCTCGGCGGCGCGGTCTTGTCCGCGGTCGGCACCCCGCCGCTGACGGTCTCGGTCGGTGCCGGCGACTTGCCCCCCGAGCATCCCGCCACGAGCCCGACCGCCGCGACCGTCAGCGCGACGAGCACCGTGCGCGCCCCGTGCCGCAGCCTCGTGGGCGCCGTCGCAGCCTGCATGTCCACTCCCTCGCTCGACCGTTCTCGCGCACACCCTACGTGCGCGCGGTCCGCATCCGCCGGACGCCTACGCTGGACGGGTGCCGCGCGTCGTCGTCCCCCGTTCCGCCGCCGACCTGTACGCGGCGCTGGCCCGCGCGCTCACCGCCGACGACGGCGCGACGGTCGCCCTCCAGCCCCTCGCCCACGACGAGGAGGGGCTCCCGGCGGGCGCCGCGCTCGTGGTGCGGACGTCGGGTTCGACGGGCGCCCCGCGCGAGGTCGTGCTGACGCGAACCGCGCTGCTGGCCTCGATCGCGGCGACGGCCGCTCGCCTCGGTGGGCACGGCCGCTGGCTCCTCGCGCTCCCCTGGCACCACGTCGCGGGGGCGCAGGTCGTCGCCCGCTCGGTCGTGGCGGGGACCGTTCCCGCGCACCTCCCGGACGCCGCGTTCACGCCGGCCCTGCTCGCCGAGCACGCGACGAGGTTCCTCGACGACCCCGCGACGGGACGCGCCTACGTCTCGCTGGTCCCGACGCAGCTCCACCGGGTCGTCGAGGCCGCGACGACCGGCGACGGCGACGGCCTCGCCGCGGCCCGCGCGCTCGCCCGGTTCGACGCCGTGCTGCTGGGCGGGGCGGCGTCGTCCCCCGACCTGCTCGACGCCGCCCGGTCGCTCGGCGTCCCGGTCGTCACCACCTACGGGATGTCGGAGACGTGCGGCGGCTGCGTGTACGACGGCGTCCCGCTCGACGGCGTCCACGTGCGCCTCGGCGAGGACGGGCGCGTGGAGCTCGGGGGGCCGGTCGTCGCGGCCGGCTACCTCGGCGAGCCGGGGTCGCCGGCGTTCCGGGCCGACGCCGACGGCACCCGCTGGTTCCTCACCTCCGACCTGGGCTCGCTCACCCCCCTGCCCGACGACGGCGCCGCACCGTCCGGCCGTCCGCGCGCCCGCCTGCGGGTGCTGGGGCGAGCGGACGACGTCGTCGTCACGGGCGGCGAGAAGGTGGCGCCGCTGACCGTCGAGCACGCGCTCGCCCCGCTGGGCGAGACGTGCGTCGTCGGGGTGCCGGACCCCGAGTGGGGACAGGCCGTGGTGGCGGTCGTCGTGCGGCCCACGGCCCGAGGCGGCGCGGGAGGCCGGGTCGAGCCTGCGGTCCTCGCCCCCGCCGACGACGACCTCCGCGACCGCGCACGGGCTCTCGCCCGCGAGGCGCTCGGACCCCACGCGGCGCCCCGGCACGTCCTCGTCACGACGGCGCTGCCCCTGCGGGGCCCGGGCAAGGTCGACCGCCGCGGGCTCGCGACCCTCGCGGACGCCGTCGTGCGGGGCGAGCAGCGGTGACGCGCGGATAGCCTGAGCACATGGCCACACCCTCCGAGTGGGTCGCGGGCGCCCGTCCCCGCACCCTGCCGGCTGCAGCGACCCCCGTCATCGTCGGCTCGGGCGCGGCCGCGCAGACCGACGGCTTCTGGCTCTGGGGCGCCCTCCTCGCGCTCGGCGTCGCGCTCGCGCTCCAGGTCGGCGTCAACTACGCGAACGACTACTCCGACGGCGTCCGCGGCACCGACGTGGATCGCGTCGGCCCGACGCGCCTCACCGCGACCGGGCTCGCGCGGCCCGAGCGGGTCCGGGCGGCAGCGTTCACGTCGTTCGCCGTCGCCGGGGTGCTGGGCCTCGTGCTCGTGTGGTTGTCGGGCACGTGGTGGCTGATCGCCGTCGGCGTCCTGTGCGTGCTCGCCGCCTGGTACTACACCGGCGGCAAGAACCCGTACGGCTACCGGGGGCTGGGCGACGTGGGCGTGTTCGTGTTCTTCGGGCTCGTCGCCGTCCTCGGGACGACGTACACGCAGCTCGCGTACAGCGACAGCCCGCGGATCACCTGGCCGTCGGTGTTCGGGGCGGTCGCCGTCGGGCTGCTGGCCTGCGCGATCCTCATGGCCAACAACATCCGCGACATCCCCACGGACCTGCCCGCCGGCAAGCGCACCCTCGCGGTGCGGCTCGGCGACTTCCGCGCCCGCCGCGTCTACGTGGCCGAGCTGTGGATCGCGCTCGCGCTCGGGGTCGTCTGCGCGTTCTGGGCGCCGTGGTCGCTGCTCGTCCTGCTCCTCCTGCTGCCCGCGATCCTCCTGTCGATCCCCGTGCTCGTCGGCGCACGCGGGCGGGCCCTGGTCCCGGTACTCGCGGCGACAGGCTTCTTCGAGCTCGGCTACGGCGTGCTGCTGGGGCTCGGCCTGTCGATCTGACCGCCCGCGGGTGCCCTTCCCCGGACGTCCCGCACGACGGCGCCGCTCACGACCCCCGACAGCCCGCGCCGTCCGCGCGTGAACGGGACCGCGACGACGGCGGCCACGGCCAGCGCGACCTCGGCCGCCCGGGCAGCGTCCGCGACGTCGGGCGCGCCCCACGACGCGGGCATCGACGCGAGCGCGGCGCACAGGCCCCACAGCCCGCCCGGCACGGTCGCGCGCAGCAGCCGCCTCGGGCGGGTACCCAGGCCCGGCTCGAGCCAGACCGCCCGCTGGCCCCACGACGCGCCGCTCCCGACGAGCGCCGGCCACACGAACACCACGACGAGCGGGACCACGTTCCCGAGCACCCAGTCGACGCCGCCCTCCCCCGTCGGCACGGGCTTCCCAGCGGCGACGAGCACCAGCCGGTAGCCGACGTCGAGCACGAACCCGAGCCCGACGAACGCCACCGCGTCCAGCGCCATGCCGAGCCACCGCCGCCAGACCGTCACGGGCCGCGGCTCGCCCCGGTGCGCCGCGAGGTCGTGGGCCTGCGGCATCCACCGCAGCAGCACGGGCGCTGCGAGCGCACCGAGCAGACCGCCGAGCGTGTTGGTCAGGAGGTCGTCGACGTCGCCGACCCGGTACGAGCACGGGATCAGGCCGAAGATCCCCGTGTACTGGGTCGTCTCGATCAGCAGCGAGGCGCCGAACGCGCTCAGGACCGTCGGCAGGAGCCGCCAGCCGAGGAACCGCCGCGCGATCACGCCCCACGGCACGAACAGCGCCACGTTGAGGACGACCTGCAGCACCGCGGGGCTGCGCAGCGCCGTCGTGAACGGCTCCCCGGCGGTGTCGTGGCGGATGTCGCGGACGAACTGGAACGGCCGGAGCTGGGCGCCGTCGTACCCGTGGGCGGCGCACCAGGCGGCGAGGTCGCCGGTGGGCAGCGGCAGGAGGGTGTAGGCGACGAGCGCAACCCCGTACACGGCGACGGCGGCGGCGCCGACGAGACGCCGCGCGTTCAGCGCCCCGTACCGCCGGACCTGGAACAGGAGGATCGGAACGAGCAGCAGGCCGAACAGCAGGACCCCGCCGACCACGCCCACGGAGGCGGGCCAGGTCCAGGTGCTCACCCGGTGACGTTACGGCCGGTCGTCGGGCGTGCGCACGTCGTCAGGATCACCCGGGCCGCCCGAGGGCGCGCGATCCGGCCCGGGGCTCGTGGCGGCGTCGACGGCGCGGTCCTCCACGTCGGCGTCGTCCTCGATCCCCGACGCGCGGGGCCCCTTCGCCGCCCGACGACGCGCGGCCCGGTCGGCGAGCCAGCGCGCGGCGGCGTCGCGAGGCCCACGGAACGCGAGATAGGACACCATGAGCCCGATCAGGACCGCCGCCGCGAAGGCGATCGGCCCGCTGAGGCCGGCGAGCCACAGCACGACCCACGCGACCGCGATGAGCGCGAGCCGGATCAGGGTGTACACGACCAGGGGCATGGGCCCAGCGTACGGGCCTACCCTGG
The DNA here is from genome assembly GCF_009429125.1 of Luteimicrobium xylanilyticum. Lineage (GTDB taxonomy): Bacteria > Actinomycetota > Actinomycetes > Actinomycetales > Cellulomonadaceae > Luteimicrobium > Luteimicrobium xylanilyticum. The sequence continues at coordinate 818,149 of NZ_CP045529.1, read as the reverse complement.
ACACATGTTCCGCGGTCTCCTGGTCCTCGCCGCCATCGGCCTGCTCGTCTACGCGCTGACGGACTGCGCGACGTCGCAGGACAAGCGGCCGGCGGGCGCCCCGAAGGCGCTGTGGATCCTCGCGATCGTCCTGCTGCCCGTGCTGGGCCCGGTCCTGTGGCTCGTGCTCTCGCGCGTCGGGGACGCGGGCGCCGGGCAGACGAGCGCCCGGGGGCCCCGGTCGTCGGGTCCGGTCGCGCCCGACGACGACCCGGAGTTCCTGCGCCGGCTCGACCAGGAGCGTCGCCGCCGCGAGCAGCGGGACCGCCGCCCGGCCCCGCACGACGACAACCAGGACCCGTCGGCCTGACCGCCCGGCCGCCGTCGTCGGCGAACGGGCATCACCGTCGGCGAAGGTGACGGGGAAACCGCGCGGACGCCACCAGGGACGACCGAACGACGAAGGTCAGCTCGTCAGACCCGAGTACGAGTGCTTCCCGTCGAAGATGAGGTTGACGCCGGTGAAGTTGAAGAGCACGCACGCGTACCCGACGATCACGAAGTAGGCGGCCCTGCGGCCGGACCAGCCGCGCGTCGTGCGGGCGTGCAGGTACCCGGCGTAGACGACCCAGACGATGAACGTCCAGACCTCCTTGGGGTCCCACCCCCAGTACCGACCCCAGGCGTGCTCGGCCCAGATGGACCCGGCGATGAGGGTGAAGGTCCACAGGACGAACCCGACGGCGTTGAGCCGGAAGCTGAGGGTCTCGAGCTGTCCGGGCGTCGGGAGCGCGTCGAGCCAACGGAACGCCCGGTGGTTCAGCACCGCGGAGCCGTTGTCCCGCGAGTCGCGCAGGAGCTGGAGCACCGAGGTGAGGAACGCGACGGTGAGGATGCCGGCCGCGCTGATGGCCACGCCGACGTGGATGACGAGCCAGTAGGACTGGAGCGCGGGCTGGACACCGTCGGCCTGGACGAAGAAGACCTCCTGCGCGAGGGCCAGGAAGATCACGTCGAGGAACGTCACGAACGCGCCGAGCCACCGGATGTCGCGGAAGCGGCTGACGAGGAGGAACACGGTGAGCGCGACGAACGAGCCGACGAGCGTGAACTCGTACATGTTGGCCCAGGGCGTGCGGCCGGCGGCGATGCCGCGCGTGACGATCGCGGCGAGCAGCAGGAGCCAGCCGAGGGTCGCGGTCGACATCCCGATGCCGGCGGCCCTGCGGTTCGCGGGACGCTCGTCGGCGCCTGCGTCCGGACCGCCGGCGCCCGAGGCTCCAGGGGTAGCCGCGGCGAGCGACGAGGCGACGTCGTCGGACGCGGCGCCCACGCCGACGAGCTCCTTGCGGCGCGTGCCGAGGCGGGCGACCGACGCCAGCTCCCGGTGGGACTCGCCGAGCCGGGTCAGGTCGACGAGGAACGCGATCATCGAGATCGTGAGGACCGTCAGCGCCGCCCAGACGAGGTGGGTGCTGAGCTCTGCGTAGCTCATCGGGGAGCCTTTCTCGGAAGGGTCGGCGAGGCGGTGGTCCGCGCGTCGTCGGGTGCGCGGCCGGCGGCGCTCGCCACCGCGCCGTCGACCTCGCGCTGGAGGCCGGAGTCGTCGCCCCTTGCGAGGCCGGCGGCGTCTATCACTGTACGCGGGCGTGTCTCGCCCGACTCGTCGTCGCGCACGTCCTCGGTCCAGACCCGGAGCCAGACGCGGCGGCGGGGCGTGAACAGCGACAGCGCGAGGCCGAGGAGCGCGCCGAGCGCGAACACGAGGATCCAGGTGAGCGCGGGGTCATAGCGCAGGTCGAGGGCGACGTACCGGGGCAGGGAGTTGAACGTGACGGTGCCCATCCCGTCGGGGAGCTTCACGGTCTTGCCCGGCTGGATCGTCAGTGTGACGGGCTTGCCGTCCTTGGTCGACTCGGTCATGTCGCTGGTGTCGAGCCGGTACACGTTCTGGGGGGTGCCGTCGTCGAGCCCGAGGTTCCCGTGCCAGACGTTGAGCACGAGCATCGGGTTGAGCGGCTGCGGGTAGATCGACGCCTGGGTGGGGTCGTCGCTCGCGGCGGTCGGAAGGAGGAACCCGACGAGGCCGATCTGGTCGAGCCCGGCCGAGACGTCCGGGACCTTGACGACGCCCTGCGAGGTGTAGTTGGTGTCCTGCGGGATGAACACGACAGGCCCCGAGTAAGCGACCTCGCCCTTGGCGTCCTTGACGGTGATGTCCGGCGCGTAACCGTTGCCCTGGAGGTAGACCTTGGCACCGCCGACGTCGAGCGGGTGGTTGACGCGGATCTTCTCCGCCTTCGCCGGGGCTCCCGGCTGGCGGACCGTCACGAAGGCGGTGAAGTTCCGCGGCTCCGCGGTGGCCGTCGTCGTGAACTCGGACGTGAACTTGTCGAGCGTCATGCTGAACGGGTCGAGCGAGCTGGCCCGCCAGAACGCGCCCGACTCGAAGGTGTCGTAGTCCACGACGGAGTTCGCGAAGCCGTGGCCCTCGGTCACGATCACCTGCGCGCGGTAGTGCAGCACCTGGCCGGTCCCGACCGCGACGAGCAGCCCGAGCAGGCACAGGTGGAACAGGATGTTCCCGGTCTCGCGCAGGTAGCCGCGCTCGGCCGCGACGGTCCGCCGGCCCTGCGCGTCCGTGCCCGTCTCGACACGGAAGGTCGGCAGCCAACGGACCGGTCCGCGCAGGTGGCGTACGGCCGCGGCGACGACGGCGTCCGGCTCGGCGTCCGTGGTGGCGTGGGCCTTCGCGGGGAAGCGGGTGAACCGGACGGGGGTCTTGGGCGGGCGCTGCCGCAGGGCCTTGGTGTGGGCGAGCGCGCGGGGCACGATGCATCCGACGAGCGAGACGAACAGCAGGATGTAGATCGCCGAGAACCACACCGACGAGAACACGTCGAAGAAGCCCAGCTTGTCGAGGATCTTGCCCGCGGTCGGGTTGTCCTGGAGGTACTGGGTGACGGCCGACGGGTCGATCGACTGCTGCGGCAGGATCGACCCGGGCACGGCCGCGACGGCCAGCAGCATGAGCAGCATGAGCGCGACGCGCATGCTGGTGAGCTGACGCCACATCCAGCGCAGCGTGCCCCGCCAGCCGAGCCTCGGCATGACGGGCGGCGCGCCGTCGGCACCGGCCCTGCGGCCGCTGCCCTTGCCGCCGTCGCCGCCCGCGGGAGCGTCGTCGTCGTGCGCGACGAACGCGTCGTCGATGCCCTCGGGGCGGTACCCGCGGCGCGTCTCGTCGCGCTCGACGGTCTTGTCGGTCTCGGTCACACCTGCACCCCGTACCTCGACGCCCAGCCGCCCAGCGCGGCCGTCCACGTGCCCCACACCCCGGTCACCATGGCGAGCCCGATGAGCACCAGCATGCCGCCCCCGACGCGCAGGAACGCCAGCCGGTGCCGACGCAGGAAGTCCAGCATCCGCTTGCTCGACTGCAGCCCGAGCGCGACGAGCACGAACGGCACCCCGAGCCCGATGCAGTAGGCCACGGCGAGCGCCGCCCCGCGGACGACGGTCGCCTGGTCGAGCGCGAGCGCGTACACGGCGGTCAGGGTCGGGCCGAGGCAGGGCGTCCAGCCGAGCCCGAACACGATCCCGAGCAGCGGCGCTCCCCACAGGCCGGCGCGCGGCGTGACGTGGATCCGTCGTTCGCGCTGCAGGAACGGCAGCGCCCCGAGGAACGCGAGGCCCATCAGGATCACGACGACGCCCAGGACGCGGATGAGCACGTCCTCCGCCTGGCGCACCTGCGTGCCGAGCGCTCCGACGAACCCGCCGAGCACCACGAACACGAGCGTGAAGCCGGCGACGAACAGCCCGACCCCGGCGACGACGCGTGCCCGGCCGCGGGCGACGCCCGCGGCCCCCTCGGTGCGCGCGCTCGCGGCCGTGCCGCCCGGGAGGGCGTTCACGCCCGCGTTGGTCGCGGCCCAGCCGCTGACGTAGCCGACGTAGCCGGGGACGAGCGGGAGCACGCACGGGCTGGCGAACGACACGAACCCCGCGACGACGGCGACCGGCACCGCGAGCAGCATCGACCCGCTGAACGCCGTGGTCGCGAACCCCGACGCCTCGAGCACCCCGTCCGCGAGCATCATGAGGTCGGGGCGGCGGTGGCGGTCCCGTCGCTCGCACGCACGTCGCTGATCAGGTCGGCGAGCGTCGTCTTGGTGGTCGCGCCGAGCACGCGCGCGGCGACGCGTCCGTCGGCGTCGAGGACGACGGTCGTCGGGACCGCCTGGACCGGGACGACGCCCTGGAGCGTGGCGACGACGGAGCCGCTCTTGTCGGAGATCGACGGGTACGTGATCTTGAAGGTGCGCTGGAACGCCTCGGCGGCCCCGGCGTCGTCGGTCGAGTTGATGCCGACGAAGTGCACGCCGTCCTTCTCGCTGGACGCGAGCGACGCGAGGTCCGGCGCCTCCTTGCGGCAGGGCGCGCAGCCCGCGTACCAGGTGTTGACCACGACGACGTCGCCCCGCCACGCGGACGTGTCGACCTTGGTCCCGTCGAACGCCGTCCCGGTCAGGGTCACGGGCTTCGAGCGCTCGCTGGGCGTCCAGGTCTTGACGGAGCCGTCGCCCTGGACGAAGCCGAGGTTGCCGCCGCCGTTGCCCGAGCTCGACGTGCAGCCGGTGAGCGCGAGGGCTCCGGCGACGAGGACGGCCGCGAGGGCGGCGAGGCGGGCAGGGCGAGGGCGCGGCACGGTGCCACCGTGCCGCCGGAGCCTGGGCGTGCCCTGGGAAACCGGCCTTCTCGGCGCGCTCGGCGTGCGGTTCGTGACCACCGTCACGCTCCTGGGACCGCGGAGGCGCCCGGCAGGAGGTCCGCGGCGGGCTCGGCGTACTCGATCCCGACGAGCCGGTCCCCCTCGAAGGTCAGGGAGGTGACGGACGCGAGCGAGCACTGACGCTTGCGCGGGTCGTGCCACAGGTGGCGGTGCTCCGCGGACAGCCGCGTCACCCAGACCGGCAGCTGGTGGCTCACGAGCACCGCCTCGTGCCCGCGCGCCGCCTCTCGGGCGCTGTCGACGGCGGCGCGCACGCGCGCGGCCTGCTCGCGGTACGGCTCGCCCCACGACGGACGGAACGGGTTCCACAGGTACTTCCAGTGCCGCGGGTGGCGCAGCGAGCCGTCGCCGACGCCGAACGTGAGGCCCTCGAAGTGGTTGGCCGACTCGATCAGGCGCTCGTCGCTGCCGAGCTCGACGCCGAGGGCCTCGGCGAGCGGCGTCGCGGTCTCCTGCGCGCGCTGCAGCGGGCTCGCGACGACGTGGGTGACGTCGTGGCCGCCGTCGGCGAAGTGCTCGGCGATCCGCTGCGCCATCGCCCGCCCGCGCTCGGACAGCCGGTAGCCGGGGATGCGGCCGTAGAGGACGCCGTCGGGGTTGTGCACCTCGCCGTGGCGGACGAGGTGGACGACGGTGACGAGGGCGGAGTCCGGAGCGGCGTCAGCAGGAGGCACGCCCCCGATTGTCGCAGAGGCGCCTGGGGGGACCGCCCGTGGGGGGCGCGGCGATCAGGCCAGGGCCGAGGCGCAGGCGTCGCGCACGCGCGCCATCGCGGCACCGAGCGAGAGGAGCTCGTCACGGGTCAGCACGTCCACGAGGTAGGTCCGGACGATGTCGACGTGCGTGGGCGCGGACGCGACCAGGGCGTGCCAGCCGGCGTCGGTCATGGAGCAGTGGACGCCGCGCTTGTCCTCGGCGGCGGCGACGCGCCGGACGAGGCCCGCGCGCTCCATGCGCGAGACGGTGTGCGTGACCCGGGAGCGGGAGTACGCGAGGCGCTCGGCGAGACGCGACATGCGCAGCGACCGGTCGGGCTGCTCGGAGAGCTGGACGAGCACGTCGTACTCGGGCACGGACAGGGCGAGCCGGCGGTCGTGCTCGCGCACGAGGACCTCCTGGAACCGGCCGACGCCCTCGAGGAAGTCGCGCCAGGCGACCTGCTGCGCAGTGTCGAGCCAGCGGTGGTCGGTCGGGGTGTTCACGGTCGCATTGTGTCCATGACGTGCGGCGATGTCCTAATGCGCGGTGCCGACGGCGTCGTGACGCCCCCGGTCCGGTGTGATGCACACCACAGATCATGGGGGAATGCCGACAGCTCGCGACCGGTTCAGTTGTATGTTCAACCAATCCAGCGGCCCCGAGCCACGCCCTGAGGAGAACCCATGACCGCCACCGCTCTGCCCACCGGCGTCGTCCCCGGCACCTACGAGATCGACCCCTCCCACTCGTCCGCCGCGTTCACCGTCCGGCACGCCGGCATCTCCAAGGTCCGCGGCACCGTCGCGATCACGAGCGGCACGATCGCCATCGGTGACAGCATCGAGGCCTCGACCGTCACCGCCGAGCTCGACGCGCGCACCGTCACGACCGGCGACGCGAACCGCGACGGCCACCTCCAGAGCGCCGACTTCTTCACCGTCGAGAAGTTCCCGACCTGGACCTTCACCTCGACCTCCGTCTCCGGCTCGTCCGACGAGTTCGTCGTGACCGGCGACCTCACGATCAACGGCGTGACCAAGTCCGTCGAGCTCGAGACCGAGTTCACCGGTGCGGCCGTCGACGCGTTCGGCAACGAGCGCGCCGCGTTCGAGGCGAAGACCGAGATCTCCCGCAAGGAGTTCGACATCACGTGGAACGCGGCCCTCGAGGCCGGCGGCGTCCTCGTCTCCGACAAGGTCAAGATCGAGCTCGACCTCTCGGCGATCGTCAAGAAGGACTGACCTCCTCGCCCTTCCACGAGCGGGCTGTCAGAAGCTGGTGAGCCTCCAGGCTCACCAGCTCTGACGGCCCGCTTCGTCGTTCAGCGCGCGAGCGCCCGGCGCACCCGGTCGCCGTCGAGCCGCCAGTACCCCTGCCGGACGCCGTCGACCGTCACGACGGGCACGAGCTCGCCGTACTCCGCGCGCAGCGCCGGGTCCGCGTCCACGTCCCGCTCGACGAACCGCTCCCCCGCCTCCGCGCACGCCTGTCCGACGACGGCGCGTGCGTCCTCGCACAGGTGGCACGCCTCGCGCACGTACAGGACGACGCGCGGGTCGCCGGCGGGCACGGGACGGGGTTCGGGAGAGGTCACGAGCCCAGCGTAGGTGGCCCGTGCAGGAGGTGTGCAGGAGCTGCAGGACCTCGGCCGCCTCGTCTGGAACGCCCAGCCGCCGCGCCTAGGCTTGCCGCATGTCTGACGACCGGAGCACGCAGCGCGCCACCGTGGCCGCGTTCTTCGACGTCGACAACACGCTCGTGCGCGGCGCGAGCACGTTCCACCTGGCTCGCGCGCTCCACGCGCACGGCTTCTTCCGGGCCCGCGACATCGCCCGGTTCGCGGTGCACCAGGCGCGCTACGCCGTCTACGGCGAGAACGCCCACCACCTCGACAAGGTCCGCTCCAAGGCGCTCTGCCTCGTCGCGGGTCACTCGGTCCACGAGGTCTGCAGCATCGGCGAGCAGGTGTACGACGACGTCCTGGCCCTCCGCATCTTCCCCGGCACCAAGGCGCTCCTCGAGGCTCACCTGGCTGCGGGGCACCAGGTCTGGCTCGTCACCGCGGCGCCCGTCGAGGTGGGCGGGCTGATCGCACGCCGGCTCGGCGCGACCGGGGCGCTGGCGACCGTCCCCGAGCACGACGCCGACGGCGTCTACACCGGCCGGCTCGACGGCGAGGTCATGCACGGCGCCGCCAAGGCGCGGGCAGCCCGCGACCTCGCTGCCCGGACCGGGATCGACCTCGAGCGGTCCTACGCGTACGGCGACTCGCTGAACGACGTCGACCTGCTCGCCGCCGTCGGGCACCCGTGCGCGGTGAACGCCGAACCACGGCTGCGCCGTCTGGCCCGGGCGAACGGGTGGGACGTGCGCGAGTTCCGGCCGCCGACCCGCCGCGCCGCCCGGACGGGCGTCAAGGCAGGCGGCTGGGTCGCCGCCGGCTGGGCCGCGACGTCGCTGCTGCGCCGCGCCGCCCGCCGCTGACCCCACCCCTCCCCCGCGAAGTACCCCGCCAGGCTGCCTGCTTCGGGGGAGTCCGGACGCACGAAAGGGCCCGACCGCACGCGGTCGAGCCCTTCTCGCTCACGCCCGGCGGGCCGGGCGGGGCGTCACTTCTTGTTGCGACGCTGGTGGCGCGTCTTGCGAAGCAGCTTGCGGTGCTTCTTCTTCGCCATGCGCTTGCGGCGCTTCTTGATGACGGAGCCCATAGGTCCTCGCAATGATCGAAGGTTGTCTGTTCGCCGCCTCGTCCACCGTGTCCCCCTGGGCTACGACATGACGGCGAGCTGACGAGCTGACGACGGCGGTCGAAGACGGTGGGACGAGACGAGACGAAGTCCGTGGGCCAGCCTACCGCGCCCACCGCACCCCGCAGAAACCGGGTCAGTCGAGGTAGGGGTCGAGGCCGAGGAGAGGGAAGACCTCGCGGCGGGTCGCGAGGACCGAGCGGTCGAGGTCGTCGGCCGGGTCGTACCCCTGCGACCAGGGACGGAACGTCACCGGGTGGTCCCCCATGCGGCGCGGCGGGTCCTCGCCGGCGCCCTCCGCGACCTCGCGGCGCCAGGCCGCAGGGAGCGGGGTGTCGGGGTCGAGCGGGCGGTGCACGACCTCCGCGACGACGTTCGCCCAGGCCCGCGGCACCACGTCGATGACGGCGTACCCGCCACCCCCGAGGGCGACCCACCGCCCCTCCGACAGCTCGTGCGCGAGCGCGTGCACCCGCTCGACGGCGATCCGCTGGGCGTCGACCCCGACGTGCAGGTCGGTCAGCGGGTCCTGTGCGTGCGAGTCACAGCCGTGCTGGCTGACGATCGCCTCGGGCGCGAACGCCCGCAGGGCCGCGGGGACGACGGCGTCGAACGCGCGCAGGAAGCCCGCGCCGTCGGTGTGCCGCGGCAGGGCCACGTTGACGGCCGACCCCTCGGCCCGCGGCCCGCCCGTGTCCGTCGGGAAGCCCGTGCCCGGGAAGAGCGAGTGGCCGCTCTGGTGCACCGAGACGGTGAGGACCCGCGGGTCGTTCCAGAACACGCTCTCGACGCCGTCCCCGTGGTGCGCGTCGACGTCCACGTACGCGACCCGGGTGGCGCCGTCGTCGAGCAGGCGGCGGACCGCAGCGGCCGCGTCGTTGTAGATGCAGAAGCCCGACGCCGCGTCGCGTCGCGCGTGGTGCATGCCGCCCGCGATGTTCACGGCGTGCTCGACCTCGCCCGCCCACACGGCGCCCGCCGCGGCGTAGGAGCCGTGGAAGATCCGCGCGGCGGCGTCGTGCATGCCCGGGAAGACCGGGTCGTCCTCGGTGCCGAGGCCGCGCAGCGGGTCCGTGGTGCCCTTCTCCGACGCGGAGCGGACGGCCGCGACGTACCGCTCGTCGTGCACGAGCTCGAGCTCGGAGTCGCTCGCCGGGTCCGGGTCCACGAGCTCCACCCCCGGCGCGTCGAGCAGCCCGAGCGACCGGACGAGACTCATCGTGAGGTGCAGGCGCGACGGTGCCATCGGATGCCCGGGACCGAAGTCGTAGCCGAGCAGCTCGGGGCTCCAGACGACGAGCGACCGGTCCGCGCGCTCGTCGGCGGAGGGCGCGGCGGCAGCGTCGCCGACGAGATCGGGGGCCGCGGTGTCGCGCGCGTCGAAGGGAACCGGCACGGGGATCACGCTAGTCTGCCGGGGCGGACGCGGCGAAAAGCCAGGTCGTGAGGGCGTGCGGAGGGGGGAGCGACGTGGCTGAGACCTTCAGCAGCCAGCTCGTGACCGCCCGCGGTCTCGTCGACCGCCTCGCCCGACGCTCTCCCGCGCGGCTCGCGGTGTCGTCGTTCGCCGGGGTGGTCGTCATCTTCACCCTCCTGCTGCTGACCCCGTGGGCGACCCGGTCGGGCAAGGGGGCGTCCATCGTCGACGCGCTCTTCACCGCGACGTCCGCCGTGTGCGTCACCGGCCTCACGGTGGTCCCGACGGGCTCGTTCTGGTCGGGCTTCGGTCAGGTCGTCATCCTGGTCGCGATCAAGGTCGGCGGCCTGGGCGTCATGACCCTCGCGTCGATCCTCGGGCTCGCCGTCTCCCGGCACCTCGGGCTCACGCAGCGCATGCTCGCGGCGACCGAGGTCAAGACCACCCGCCTCGGCGAGGTCGGCTCGCTCATCCGCGTCGTCGTCATCACGTCGACGTCGCTCGAGCTGCTGGTCGCGCTGCTCCTCTTCCCCCGCTTCCTCGCGCTCCGCGAGTCCGTGGGCGACGCTGCCTGGCACGCCGTGTTCTACGGGGTCTCCGCCTTCAACAACGCGGGCTTCGTGCCGACCGTCGAGGGCCTCGACGGGCACGTGGGCGACTGGGCGCTCTGCCTGCCGATCATGATCGGCGTGTTCATCGGCTCGCTCGGCTTCCCCGTGATCCTCAACATCATGCGGAACCGCCGTCGGCTGTCCCGCCTCTCGCTGCACGCGAAGCTCACGCTCGTGACCGGCGGCATCCTCGTCGCGGTCGCCGCCGTGCTGTTCCTCGCCCTCGAGTGGACGAACCCCGGGACGTTCGGGCCCCTGTCGGTCCCCGACAAGATCCTGGCCTCGCTCTTCCAGGGCGTGATGCCGCGGTCGGCGGGGTTCTCGACCGTGGACATCGGGAACATGCACGAGACGAGCTGGCTCATCACCGACGCCCTCATGTTCGTGGGCGGCGGCAGCGCCTCGACCGCGGGCGGCATCAAGGTCACGACGCTCGCCGTGATGCTCCTGGCGATCATCGCGGAGGCCCGTGGCGACCGCGACATCGAGGTCTTCCGGCGCCGGGTCCCGGCCGAGACGATCCGCCTCGCGATCGCGGTGACGTTCGTCGGCGCGACCGCCGTGCTCGTGTCGAGCCTGCTGCTGCTGGAGATCACCGGGTGGCGGCTCGACGTCGTCCTCTACGAGGTGATCTCCGCGTTCGCGACGTGCGGCCTGTCCACCGGGGTCACACCGCTGCTGCCCGACAGCGGCAAGTACGTGCTGGTCGTGTTGATGTTCGTCGGCCGCACCGGGACGATGACCCTGGGCGCGGCGCTCGCGCTCCGCAGCCGCCGCCGCGTCATCCGGATGCCCGAGGAGAGGCCGATCATTGGCTGACAGCACCACCGCGAAGAACCTGGACCCGCGCGTCCGCGAGCTGCGGCCCCGTGCCGAGGAGCGTGCGGCCGGCGTTCTCGTGGTCGGTCTCGGCCGCTTCGGGCAGTCCATCGCGACCTCGCTCGACAGGCTCGGCCAGGACGTCCTCGTCGCCGAGAAGAACCCGGACCTCGTGTCGCAGTGGTCGGGCCGGCTCGCGCTCGTCGAGGCGGACGCGTCCAACCCCGAGGCGCTCGAGCAGATCGGGGCACGCGACTTCTCGGTCGCGATCGTGGCCGTGGGGACGGCGCTCGAGGCGTCCGTCCTCATCACGGGCAACCTCGTCGACCTCGGGACCCCGCAGATCTGGGCCAAGGCCATCTCCGCGGAGCACGGCCGCATCCTGCAGCGCATCGGCGCGCACCACGTCGTCTTCCCCGAGGCCGACGCCGGGAACCGGGTCGCGCACCTCGTCTCCGGGAAGCTGCTCGACTACATCGAGGTCGAGGACGGCTTCACGATCGTGAAGATGCGCCCCCCGAAGGAGACGCACGGGTTCACGCTCGAGCAGTCGAAGGTCCGGTCCAAGTACGGCGTGACGATCATCGGTGTGAAGTCGCCCGGGGTCGAGTTCCAGTACGCGACCCCGGAGACCCGCATCTCCCCCACCGACCTGCTCATCGTGTCCGGTCCCGCGGAGCTGCTCGAGCGGTTCGGCGCCCGGCCCTGAGCGCGCCGCTCAGGGAGTCCGACGGCGCAGCGTGAGCCCGCCGACGACGACGGCGCCCGCCAGGAACGCGACGATCACCGCGACGTCGCCGGCGACGTCGCCGAGCGAGCTCCCCGCGGCGAGGTGCTGCATCGCGTCGACGCCGTAGGTGAGCGGGAACGCGCGCGAGATCCACTCGAGGACCGTCGGCATCTCGTCGCGCGGCATGAGCAGCCCGCACACGACGAGCTGCGGGAAGACGATCAGCGGCATCATCTGCACGGCCTGGAACTCGGTGCGTGCGACCGCCGAGGCCGCGAGCCCGAGCGTGCAGCCGAGGACGGCATCGAGCACGGCGACGAGGACGACCGCCCCGAGCGAGCCGTGCACGTCCATGCCGCACACCCACACCGCGAAGCCGGTCACGACGAGCGCCTGCACGACGGCGACCACCCCGAAGGCGAGCGCGTACCCGCCCACGAAGTCGCCCTTGCCGAGCGGTGACGCCATGAGCCGCTCGAGCGTCCCCGAGGTGCGCTCGCGCAACGTGGCGACGCTCGTGACCAGGAACATCACGATGAGCGGGAACAGCGCGACGAGGATCGGCCCGAACTGGTCGAGCACGGGTGTGCCGTGGAACATCCACGCGATCAGCCCGAGGAGCACGCACGGGAGCAGGACGATCAGGGCGATGGTCCGCGGGTCGTGGCGGAGCTGGGCGAGGACGCGCCGCGCGGTCGCCGCGGTGAGGGCCGGGGTCATCGCACGCCCTCCTCGACGAGCGCGAGGAACGCGTGCTCGACGTCGTCCGCCCCGGTCCGCGCGAGCAGCTCGGCCTCGGTCGCGTCCGCGACGAGCGCGCCGTCGCGCATCAGGAGGAGCCGGTCGCAGCGGCTCGCCTCGTCCATCACGTGGCTCGACACGAGGAGGCTGGTGCCGTCGTCGCGCAGCCGCCCGAACAGGTCCCACAGGTCGCGACGGAGCACCGGGTCGAGGCCGACGGTCGGCTCGTCGAGCACGAGCAGCTCCGGCGCGCCCAGGAGGGCCGCCGCGAGCGAGACGCGCGACCGCTCCCCGCCCGACAGGTCGCCCGCCCGGGTGCGCGCGTACCGGCCGAGGTCGACCTGGTCGAGCACGCGGTCGACGTCGTCGGACGGCGCTCGCAGCACGGTCGCGAAGTAGCGGAGGTTCTCGGTCACGGTGAGGTCCGTGTAGATGCTCGGCGCCTGGGTCACGTAGCCGACCCGGCGCCGCAGCTCGGGGGCGCCCGCGGGCCGGCCGAGCACCGTGACACGGCCGCCGTGCACCTGCTGGACGCCGACGATCGCCCGGAGGAGCGTCGTCTTGCCGGCGCCGCTGGGCCCGAGGAGCCCGACGACCCGGCCCGCCGGGATCCGGAGGTCGAGGCCGTCGAGGACGGTGTGCGGACCACGCCGGACCGTGAGCCCGGCGACGTCGACGGCAGTAGCCAGCTCTTCATTCCCCATGTGGGGAATTCTGCTCCTCCGGCGCGACGACGGCAAGGTCTCCCGTGAGGTAGTGCTGGAGCGTGGGCCCGACGAGCGCGACGACGCCGTCCGCGGGCAGCGACGCGAGCGGCTCCAGGCCGATCACGAGGCGGGTGACGAGCAGCCCGACCACCTGCGAGGCGACCAGGCCGACCCGGAGGTCCGCGTCGGGCGCCTCGAGCCCGGCCGCGAGGCTCCCGAAGACCGTCCGCCGCAGGTAGTCGACGAACACCGCCGCGGCGGGGTCCGCCGACAGCGCCCCCGACAGCACGGCCCGCAGCCGAGCCCGACCGTCGGGGGTGTCCCACACGCTCAGGACGAGGCGAACCAGCTGCTCGCCGACGGCGTCGCGCGGCCCCGCCGCGACCGCACCTACGACGACGCGCGGATCGACGCCGCCCGGCACGAGCCCGGCCGCGAGCAGGTCCGCCTTGGAGTCGAAGTAGTGCCGGACCAGCGCCGGGTCCACGCCGGCGCGGCGCGCGACGCCCCGCATGCTCGTCGCGTCGAACCCACGCTCGGCGAACTCGGCACGCGCGGCATCGAGGATCAGCCCGCGGGTGTCCTCCCCCGCCGGACGGCGCCCGCGCCGCCCCTGCTTCGGCCCTGACCCCGCGTCGCCCGGCATGGCCCCAGCGTAGGGGGACGCGGCGTCACCGTCGGCGAAAGGGGGTCAGACGGGGACCGCCGCGAGGTCGGAGCGCACCGGCACGAGCCGCGCGAGCTGCGTGACGTGCGCGGGCGTCAGCTCGTCGAGGCTCGCGACCTGGAGGAGCTTCATGGTCCGCACGACCTGGTCGCTCAGGATCTCGATCGTCCGGTCGACGCCCGCGCGCCCGCCCGCCATGAGCCCGTACAGGTACGCGCGCCCGATCAGCGTGAACCGCGCGCCGAGCGCGACGGACGCGACGACGTCGGCGCCGTTCATGATGCCGGTGTCGATCGCGACCTCGAGGTCCGACCCGACCTCGCGCACGACGTGCGGGAGCAGGTGGAACGGCACGGGCGCGCGGTCGAGCTGGCGGCCGCCGTGGTTGGACAGCACGATCCCGTCGACGCCGAGGTCGGCGAGCCGGCGGGAGTCCTCGACGTTCTGCACGCCCTTGACGACGATCTTGTTCGGCCACAGGTCCCGGATGATCGCGAGGTCGTCGAACGAGATCGACGGGTCCATGGCGGCGTCGAGCAGCTCGCCGACCGTCCCGCCCGTCGAGGTGAGCGACGCGAACTCGAGCGTGGGCGTGGTGAGGAGGTCGAACCACCACCAGGGGCGCGGGGCCGCGTCGAGCACGGTCCGCAGGGTGAGCTGCGGCGGGATGGAGAAGCCGTTGCGCTTGTCGCGCAGCCGGGCCCCCGCGACGGGGGTGTCGACCGTGAAGAACAGGGTGTCGAACCCGGCCGCCGCGGCGCGGCGCACGAGGTCGTACGAGACCTCGCGGTCGCGCATGACGTAGAGCTGGAACCAGTTCCGGCCGTGCGGGTTGGCGGCCTTGACGTCCTCGATCGACGTGGTGCCGAGCGTCGAGAGCGTGAACGGGATCCCGGCGGCCCCCGCCGCCCCCGCGCCCGCGATCTCGCCCTCGGTCTGCATGAGGCGCGTGAACCCGGTGGGCGCGATCCCGAACGGCAGCGCCGACGGCCCGCCGAACACCGACCGCAACGTGTCCACGGTCGACACGTCGCGCAGGATCGACGGGTGCAGCTCGACGTCCTGGAACGCCTGGCGCGCACGGCCGAGCGAGAGCTCGCCCTCCGCGGCACCGTCGGTGTAGTCGAACGCGGCGCGTGGCGTCCGACGCTTGGCGAGGGTGCGCAGGTCCTCGATCGTCAGCGCGGAGGCGAGCCGGCGCCGTCGGGCGTCGAGGTCGGGACGCTTGAAGCGGACGAGCTCACGGAGCTCGGCGGGACGGGGCAGCTGACGCTGGACCACGGGTGGACCACCTATCGGGTCTCGTAGCGGACGGGAGGGAAGGACTCGACGACGACGGCGCGCAGCGACTCGAGGTCACCGCTCACCAGCCCGTGGGCCCGGGCCTGGACGAGGACGTTGCCGATCGCGGTCGCCTCGACGGGCCCGGCGAGGACGGGCAGCCCGGACCGGTCCGCGAGCGCCTGGCACAGGAGCGTGTTCTGCGCGCCGCCGCCCATGACGTGGACGGCCCGCACGGGACGGCCGGCGAGCCGGGCCGCGGTGGCGACGGCGTCGGCGAAGGCCTGGGCGAGGCTCTCGACGATGCTGCGGACGAGGGCGGGGCGCGACGACGGCGCGGCCAGCCCGCGTTCGTCGAACCAGCCCGCGATCCGGGCGGGGAGGTCGCCGGGCGCGAGGAACCGCGCGTCGTCGACGTCGAAGACGGGCACGGGTCCGGTGACGTCGGCGGCCGCGGCGAGGAGCGACTGGAGCGTGCTGGACTGCTGGGCGGGTGTGGCGGCCCGGTCCCAGGACCGGATCGACTCGGACAGCAGCCAGAGGCCCATGACGTTGTGGAGGAACCGCACGCGCCCGTCGACGCCGCCCTCGTTGGTGAACCCGGCGACGCGGGCGTCCTCGGTGAGCACGGGGGCGTCGAGCTCGAGCCCGACGAGTCCCCAGGTCCCGCAGGACACGTACGCGACGTCGCGGTCGGTCGCGGGGACGGCGACGACGGCGGACGCGGTGTCGTGCGAGCCGACCGCCGTCACGGGCAGCGCCCGCCCGACGACGTCCGCGACCTCGCGCGAGAGCACACCGCGCCCGGACCCGGGCTCGACGAGCGGCGGCAGCACCCGCGCGGGCACGCCGACGAGCGCGGCGAGCTCGCGGTCCCACTCCCCCGTCCGGACGTCGAGCAGCCCGGTCGTGGACGCGTTGGTGCGCTCGGCCCCGACCTCGCCCGTCAGCCAGTAGGTCAGCAGGTCGGGGACGAGCAGCACCTGGTCGGTGGCGTCGAGCAGCCCGCGTGCCCGGTCGACCGCGAGCTGGAAGACGGTGTTGAACGGCAGGTGCTGGAGGCCGTTGCGCGCGTACAGGTCGGACGGCCCGACGACGGCGTGCACCGCCTCGACCCCGGCCGCCGTCCGCTCGTCCCGGTAGTGGTAGGGGATCCCGAGGACGGCGCCCCCGCGCAGGAGCGCGTAGTCCACGGCCCACGAGTCGACGCCGACGCTGACGAGCTCGCCGGGCTGCTCCCGCTCGGCCTGCGCGAGCCCGGCGAGCACCCCCCGGTAGAGGCCGAGGAGGTCCCAGTGCAGGCCGTCGGGGGTGCGGACCGGGTCGTTGGGGAACCGGGCCACGTGCTTCAGGCTCAGGCGCGCGCCGCGACCGGCCGCCGCGCCTCTGCCGGCAGGCTCGAACGTCCCGACGACGACCCGACCGCTCGTGGCGCCCAGGTCGACCGCGGCGACGGCCCCGCCCGGGTGCGCGCTTCTCACGGTGCTCACGGCTCAGCGCAGGAACGCTGCGGCCACGCCCGCGTCGACGGGCACGTGCAGGCCGGTGGTGTGGTCCAGGTCGGACGTGCAGAGCACGAACACCGCGTTCGCGACGTGCTCGGGCAGCACCTCGCGCTTGAGCAGGGTCCGCTGCGCGTAGAACTCGCCGAGCTTGTCCTCGGACACGCCGTACACCGCGGCGCGCTTGGCGCCCCACCCGCCCGCGAAGATCCCGGACCCGCGCACGACGCCGTCGGGGTTGATCCCGTTGACCTTGACGCCGTGCTCGCCGAGCTCGGCGGCGAGCAGGCGGACCTGGTGCGCCTGGTCGGCCTTGGTCGCGGAGTACGCGATGTTGTTGGGCCCCGCGAAGACGGAGTTCTTGGACGAGACGTAGACGATGTCGCCGCCGAGCCCCTGGTCGATCAGGACGCGCGCCGCGGCCCGCGAGACGAGGAACGAGCCCTTGGCCATGACGTCGTGCTGGAGGTCCCAGTCCTTCGTCGTGGTCTCGAGCAGCGGCTTGGAGATGGACAGTCCCGCGTTGTTGACGACGAGGTCGAGGCCGCCGAACGCGAGCACCGCGGCGTCGACCGCGGCCTGGACCTGGTCCTCGTCGGTGACGTCCGCCTGGACGCCGATCGCGACGTCCGTGTCCCTGTCGCCCCCGATCTCGCGTGCTGCGGCTTGCGCCTTCGCGAGGTCGAGGTCGGCGATCACGACGCACGCACCCTCGGCGGCGAGCCGGGTGGCCGTGGCCTTACCGATGCCCGACGCCGCCCCGGTCACCAGGGCGATCCGGGTCGCCAGGGGCTTGGGCCGGGGACGGCGCGCGAGCTTGGCCTCCTCGAGGGCCCAGTACTCGATCCGGAACTTCTCCGCCTCGTCGATGGGCGCGTACGTGGAGACCGACTCGGCGCCGCGCATGACGTTGATCGCGTTGACGTAGAACTCCCCCGCGACCCGCGCGGTCTGCTTGTCGGCGCCGTAGCTGAACATCCCGACGCCCGGCACGAGGACGATCGCCGGGTCGGCACCGCGCATCGCGGGCGGCTCCTCCCCGCGCGCCCGGGCCGCGGCGGCGCCGCGCTCGTAGTAGGCGGTGTAGTCGGCGCGGTACGCGTCGTGCAGCTCGGGGAGCCGGGCGACGACGTCCTCGACGCTCGAGGCCGAGGGCAGGTCGACGACGAGCGGCTTGACCTTGGTGCGCAGGAAGTGGTCGGGGCAGCTCGTGCCGAGCGCGGCGAGCTCGGCGAGCCGCTCGGAGGCCAGGAACTCCAGCACCTCCGGGCTGTCGGTGAAGTGCCCGACCTGCGGCCGGTCCGACGACGCGAGGCCGCGCAGGTGGGGGGCGAGCGCCGCCGCCCGGGCGCGGCGGACGTCGTCGGGCAGGGGCTCGAAGCCGGGACGGACCGCCCCGAACGGCTCGGGCCGACCGTGCTCGGCGAGGTACGCCGCGGCGGTGCGGATGATCCAGAGCGAGCGCTCCTCGGCCTCGGCCGAGGTGTCGCCCCACGCGGTGATGCCGTGCCCGCCGAGGATCGCCCCGACCACCTCGGGGCTCTCGGCCTTGATCGCGGCGATGTCGAGCCCGAGCTGGAACCCCGGCCGGCGCCACGGCACCCACGCGACCTTCCCGTCGAAGATCTCGGCCGTGAGCGCCTCGCCGTCGGCGGCGGTCGCGATCGCGATGCCCGAGTCCGGGTGCAGGTGGTCCACGTGCGCCGCGTCGACGAGCGCGTGCATCGCGGTGTCGATCGACGGCGCAGCGCCGCCGCGACCGTGCAGGCAGTAGTCGAACGCGGCGACCATCTCGTCCTCGCGCTCGACCCCCGGGTACACGCCCGGGAGCGCGCGCAGCCGGTCGAGGCGCAGCACCGCCAGGCCCGGCTCGGTCAGCGTGCCGAGGTCGCCGCCGGAGCCCTTGACCCACAGCAGCTCGACGTCCTCGCCGGTCACGGGGTCGGGCTCGGTGCCCTTGGCGGACGTGTTGCCGCCCGCGTAGTTGGTGTTGCGGGGGTCGGCGCCGAGGCGGTGCGAGCGCTCGAGCAGCTCGGTCACGGTCGGGTTGGTCACGGTTCGTGCCTCTCTGGTGGTGCGGTCGTCGTGGGGCGGACGGGTCCGGGGTCAGGCGCCCCAGCTCGCCGCGGTGCCGCCCACACGGTCGGCCTCGATCGTGTCCTGGTAGCCGCTCGCCAGGTACGCGGCCATGGGGTCGCCGGGCAGCCCGCGCTCCTCGCGCCACGCGGCGAGCGCGCCGCGCACGTCGGTGTTGTACGCGTCCATGAAGACGGCGTTCGCGGCGAGGACGTCGTGCGCCTCCTGGGCGGCGCGGAGGGCGTCGAGGTCGACCAGGAGCGCCTTCGCGGTCGCCTCCTGGACGTTGAGCACCGACCGGATCTGCCCCGGGATCTTCGCCTCGAGGTTGTGGCACTGGTCGAGCATGAACGCGACGTCCGGGTTCGCGTACCCGCCGCCCTGGATCACCTCGAACAGGATCCGGAAGAGCTGGAACGGGTCGGCCGCGCCGACGATGAGGTCGTCGTCGGCGTAGAAGCGGGAGTTGAAGTCGAACGAGCCGAGCTTCCCGAGCCGCAGGAGCTGCGCGACGATGAACTCGATGTTCGTGCCCGGCGCGTGGTGGCCGGTGTCCAGGCAGACCATCGCGCGGTCGCCGAGGGCCGCCGTCTGGACGTAGCTGGTCCCCCAGTCCGGCACGTCGGTGTGGTAGAACGCCGGCTCGAAGAACTTGTACTCGAGCACGAGGCGCTGGTCCTCGCCGAGGCGCGCGTAGATGGTCGCGAGGGACTCGGCGAGCCGGTCCTGGCGCGCGCGGATCGAGTCCTGTCCCGGGTAGTTCGTGCCGTCGGCCAGCCAGATCTTCAGGTCTCGGCTGCCTGTGGCGTCCATGACGTCGACACAGCGCAGGTGGTGGTCGATCGCCTTCCGCCGGATCCGCGGGTCGGAGTGCGTGAGCGAGCCGAACTTGTAGTCGTCGTCCTGGAAGGTGTTCGAGTTGACGGTGCCGAGGCGGACGCCGTTCTCCTCCGCGTGCCGGGCCAGGTCGGCGTACGAGTCGACCTCGTCCCAGGGGATGTGGAGCGCGACCGTGGGCGCGAGCCCGGTGAACCGGTGGACCTGCGCCGCGTCGGACACCTTCTCGTACGGGTCGCGCGCGGTGCCCGGCGTCCCGAACACCCGGAACCGGGTCCCGGAGTTCCCGAACGCCCAGGAGGGGAGCTCGATGGCCTGCGCCGCGAGGGCGTCCGAGATGGCCGACAGATCCGTCACAGGTCGATCCTCTTCCTCGTTGAAAGGATTCATTGGCCGTGAATCTAGGAGTGCCGTCCCCCGCTGTCAACCCCTGTCCCACACCTCGGCGAGGTGGTGCTCCCCGCTAGAGTCACGATGGAGCGTTTCAGCAACGAGAGGAGAACCACCGTGCCAGGACTGCCGGAACCGTCCCGTCGTGCGTCCGTCAAGGACGTCGCGGCCGCGGCTGGCGTCTCGCTCGGCACCGTCTCCAACGTCCTCAACCGCCCCGAGCGCGTGAGCGCCGCCACCCGGTCGCGCGTCGAGCAGGCGATGGCGGCGCTCCGGTTCGTGCGCAACGAGTCGGCGCGCACCCTGCGTGCCGGCCACAGCAGCACGCTGGCCTACGTCATGCTCGACGCCCGCAACCCGTTCTTCACCGACGTCGCCGAGGGCATCGAGCAGGTAGCCGAGTCGAGGAGCCTGTCGCTCTTCCTCTGCACGAGCGACCACAGGCCAGCGCGCGAGGCGGCACACTTGACCCACCTGCAGCAGCACCAGGTGCAGGGCGTCCTCGTCACGCCGGTCGACCCCGACTCGCCCGGCCTCGACGACGTCGTCCGGCGCGGGACGCCCCTCGTGCTGATCGACTGCCGACGCGCCGCCGGCGGATTCTGCTCCGTGTCGGTCGACGACGTCCTCGGCGGCCGTCTCGCCGTCGAGCACCTGGTCGACCTCGGCCACCAACGCATCGCTTTCGCCGGCGGCCCCGCGGCAATCGGGCAGGTGCGAGACCGGCTCACGGGCGCTCGGACGGCCTGGCGGGACGCGCAGCTCGAGCTGGACGACCTCATGGCCGTAGCCTGCGACGCGTCCACCGTCGAGGCCGGACGAGCCGTCGGAGAGCAGCTTGCCGGCATGCCCCGCGGGCGTCGTCCCACCGCCGTCTTCTGTGCGAACGATCTGGTCGCCCTCGGGCTGCTCCAGCAGGCCATGAGCCACGGCTGGACGGTTCCGGACGACCTCGCGATCGTCGGATACGACGACATCGTGTTCGCAGCCGCCGCGGCCGTCCCGCTCACCTCGGTCCGTCAACCGCGTGAGGAGCTGGGCCGAACCTCCGCACGGCTCGTGCTCGACGAGTCCGACAACCCCGAGCACCGCCACGAGCAGGTCGTGTTCACGCCGACCTTGGTCGCCCGCGCCTCCACGGTCGGCTGACCGGACCAGGCTCCGGACACGGCGGCCACCGGGGACCCGAACGGTCCCCGGCGGCCCGGTGGTGGTGACCGGTGGTGGCCGGTCAGCCGACCTGACGAGGGAGGGGGCGACCCCCGTCAGGCCGGCTGGTCAGTGGCTGGTCAGGGTCCACAGGTGGTCGCTGGTCCCGGAGTCGTTCCACTGCAGCGCGGTGGCGCCGGTGCTGGTCGAGGCGTTCGTGATGCCCAGGACCAGGCCGGAGTTGACGTTGCGGATCTTGTACTGGCCGTTGCCCGCCGACACGAAGGTCCACAGGTGGTCGCTGGTCCCGGAGTCGCCCCACTGCACGATCGCGGCTCCCGCGCTGGTCGAAGCATTCTGGACGCCGAGCACGAGGCCGGAGTTGACGTTCTGGATCTTGTACTGGCCGTTGCCGGCCGCCACGACCTTCCACAGGTGGTCGCTCGTGCCCGAGTCGCTCCACTGGATCACCGAGGCGCCCCACGAGGTCGACATGTTCTGCACGCCCAGGACCAGGCCCGAGTTCACGTTCTTGATCGTGTACGTCCCCGCGTTGATCGTGCTCCCGTCCGAGGACGAGCCGGCGGGCGTCAGGACCACGCGGTAGGCGTTGAGGTTGTTGGTGCTGACGGGGATGTTCAGCGAGCCGCCGGAGACCGAGTAGTCGCCCTCGGAGACGGTCGACGGGCCCGACGACGCGCTCGTGCGGCCCGTGTTGACGGTCTGCTCAAGCTTGACGTGAACCTTGCCTCCGGGCGCCAGGGTGGACGAGATGCCGTTGATCTGGACGGCGCTCGACCCGGAGGAGCCGCCGCCGAAGATCACCGAGAGCTCCTTGCCGTCTGACGAGAGCGACGCCTCGCCGTCGATGCTGGAGCTCGAGTACGGCGTGGTGGTCACCACGTTGCCGGACTGCTGCGCGTACCAGGTGTAGAGCCAGTAAGCGCCGTTGGGCGAGCCGCCACGGGAGGTGAGGAGATCGCCGAGCGTGCCCGACTGGTTCCAGAAGGCGAGCTCGGCGTTGCGGATGCCGTAGCGCTCGAACTTCGCGATGTAGCCCACGAGGTCACCCGGGATGCCGACCTCGGACGGCGACGCGTACTCCTCGATGTCGATGGGACGCGGCGAGATCCCGAGCTTCGACTCGATGGCCTGGACCTTCTCGATGTCGCCCTGGATCTTGGTGTCGCTCTCGAGCTCGTGCCACGCCAGGATGTCCGGCACAGTGTTGGTCGCCTTGGCGTGGGTCAGGAAGTTCTCCATGTCGGAGATGTTGTCCGAGAAGCTCGGGCCCTGGATCGGCGTCGTCTTGTCGATCGATCGGATCAGGTTGTACGTATGGGTCCAGAAGTCCTCGAAGGACCCGTTCGCCGAGTTCCAGGTGTTGTCGGCCTCGTTCCACGGCGCGTAGGCAGCGAGGTTCGGGACGGTCTTGGTGTTGACCTTGGCAAGCTCGTTGCGGACCACGTCGTCCCAGGTGCTCCAACTGAACTGGTAGGGCCAGCCGGGGTAGTAGTCGGAGAGCCGGTCCACGACCTTGGCACCGAGCGCCTTCGACTTGGCCGCCGTCACGAGGATGTCACCGGTGCCCTGCTGGGTGCCGCCCGACGGCTTGAGCACGAACTCGCTGGGCTTGATCGCGGAAGCGAGCGCGTTCGTCGGGTCGGTCGCGTCAGCGAGACCGTACAGGCTGCCGCTGGCGACGTGCGTCACCGACCGAAACGGTTGGTCGGCGTGCACGGTGAGGGTGTGCGAGGCGTCTGCGGCCTGTGCGGGTGAGGCAGCGAGGACGCCTGTGCAGGCAAGTGCCCCGGCCCCGAGCACGGCCAGGGCGGTACGGGACGCCGCGGGACGCCCGCGAGAGGTGCTGATCACAGAACTGCTCCGTTCGTGGTGGTGCGGCCGAGCAGGCTCGGTCGCCAGACGGTCGTCGCCCGCAGCCTTCTGATCGGGCGTACGTGGGGCCGCGCAGCGGAGATGCAGGCGCGGCGTTCGGACATCGGTTCTCGTCCTCCTCGACGGTCGAATCCTCATTGATCGACTGGATGTGAGCGCTAACAGCATGACGACTCTCGCCCGATTCGCACGCTCTGTCAAGCGAACCGATTCGACGTACGACGATGAAGGCCTCCCTGTTCGTCGAACTCGGCCACCGGGAAGTCGGCGAAACCGGGCTCTGCCTGCGATGACTGGCATCTTGTTCCATGGGTTGGGTGCCCTCCTATGCTCAGGGGATGATGCCTACCGTTGCTGGCGACGTCGAACCTGCTGGCGCCTCGTCGCACCCCTGGGACGTGCCGACGGAGCTCGTCGGGGCGAGCACCGTGGCGCAGACCCTCGACCTTCACGTGCGCTACGGAGAGCAGGTCGTCCGGGCAGGTCTCGTCGGACCCGGGTACGCCACAGGGAACGGCCGCCTGGTCACAAGACAAGCGGTCGAGGCACTGGCTCGCCGACCCGCCCGGGGCGCCGCGGACCTCCCGCCGGCGCTGGTGCTCCGGGCGGGGCCACCTCGGTGGACCGGCGACCACTGGGCCGGGATCCATTCCGCGATGCCCGACGCCGCCGTCGCCGAGTGTGCGCTGCGATGGTGGGCCGTCGCCACCCCGAGCCGCCTCACAGGGCACCTCGTGGTCGTCGCGGTCGCGGGCTTCGCCGTGTGGGTCGGTCGCGTGCAGGGACACGTGCGCGCCGCCGGGCGCGTCGGCCTGGTCGCGGCCCGCGCGGACCACCGGGACGCCGATGCGGAGCAGTACTACACGAGCCGCTTGAAGCTCCCACGCGGCGCCGTCACGGTACGGGTCGGCCTCTGATCGCGGTCCGCGCGGTCCCGACTCGCTCGTCCCGAGGGGTTGGCAATGAACTCGGACTGTGCCACCGTGGGCCACGCCGATCTGCACCTCTTGCGTGATCCTGGCCGTGACGCCGCGATGTGGGCGCTAACACGCGCGTTGTCCGAACCAGGCAGTTCCCGGTTCTCCGGGCGCGACGAGACACCACCCCCGATCGGCTGTCGCGCTTGCCTCCGATCACGTCCGCGCCCCTGCGGACGCACACCTCGAAAGGCAGCACCATGAAGCACGAAGAACAACGATCACGGAGCGTGATGGGCGTTCCCCGACGTCTGGCCGCTCTCGCTGCGGCCGCGGGGCTGGCTCTCACCGGAGTGTCCGTCGTCCACGCGGCAACGCCCGCACAGGCGGCGCCCGCGGGGTCGCTCGACGCCCTCGCCGAGCAGACGGGCCGGTACTTCGGCACCGCCGTCGAGGCCTCGAAGCTCGGTGGCTCCGCGTACTCGTCGATCGTCTCGGGCGACTTCGGGATGCTCACCCCCACGAACGAGATGAAGGCCGACGCGACGGAGCCGACGCGGGGACAGTTCAACTACTCGGGTGGGGACGCCGTCGTGTCCTACGCCCAGTCTCACGGGATGAGGGTGCGTGGGCATACGCTCGCGTGGCACTCCCAGCAGCCGGGCTGGATGCAGAGCTTGTCGGGTTCCGACCTGCGGTCGGCGATGCTTAACCACATCACCAACGTCGTATCGCACTACAAGGGCAAGATCTACGCCTGGGACGTCGTCAATGAGGCCTTCGCCGAGTCCGGTGGCCGCCGCGACTCGAACCTCCAGCAGACGGGAAACGACTGGATCGAGGCCGCGTTCAAGGCTGCGCACGCTGCCGATCCGTCCGCGAAGCTGTGCTACAACGATTACAACACGGACGGCGTCAACGCCAAGTCGACCGGGGTCTACAACATGGTCAAGGACTTCAAGGCTCGCGGCGTGCCGATCGACTGCGTGGGGTTCCAGTCCCACCTGGGCTCGACGATCCCGTCCGACTACCAGGCGAACCTCCAGCGCTTCTCCGACCTCGGCGTCGACGTGCAGATCACCGAGCTCGACGTCGCCTCGGGCTCGAACCAGGCGTCGATCTACTCGACGGTCACGAGGGCGTGCCTCGCCGTCGCACGCTGCAAGGGCATCACCGTGTGGGGCGTGCGCGACTCCGACTCGTGGCGCCAGGGCGAGGACCCGCTGCTGTTCGACGCCTCGGGCGCGAAGAAGACGGCCTACACCTTCGTCCTCACCGCGCTCCAGGCCGCCGCCGGCGGAAGCACCGGTGGGAGCACGATCAACGCGGGGACGTACTCGATCAAGAACGTGAACTCGGGCCTGGTCCTGGGCGTGCAGAACATGTCGACCTCGTGGGGCGCCTCGGTGATCCAGTGGAGCGACTCGGGCACGAGCGACCACCTGTGGAAGGTCGTGGCGGCCGGCAACGGCCAGTACAAGATCCAGAACGTCAACTCCGGCCTCGTGCTCGGCGTCCAGAATGCTTCGACCAGCGCGGGAGCCGCGATCGTGCAGTGGGGCGACTCCGGGACCAGCGACCACCTGTGGACCTTCGTGTCGGCGGGCAACGGCCAGTACAAGATCCGCAACGTCAACTCCGGCCTGGTCCTGGGCATCACGAACGCCTCGACCAGCACCGGCGCCACCGCGCTGCAGTGGAACGACTCCGGGACCAGCGACCACCTGTGGACCCTGACCAGCCACTGACCAGCCACTGACGTCGACCCGACACCGCGGCTGACGCGCCACCAAGGACCGCCGAGGACCTGTCCGGGTCCCCGGCGGTCCTGCTGTACCCGGCCCGCGGGCCAGTCCAACCCGTCGGGCCAGGTCACGACCATCGTGCGACTGGTAGCGGCGCGTCCTCGGAAGGTGCGAGCCGGCGGCTGACGAGGGATGACGGGCCCGAGATCTTGGAATGGCCTGTCATTGGCCGCAATCTGGTAGAGCCTTGGGGTCACGAGTTCCGCTCCGTCTTCCGCCGCCCCGTCGGCGGCGACCGCACCTGCGTTCCTGTACGCGGCCCGGCAGGACTGGGACAATCTCGCCCGCGCTTAGAAGCCGATCGACACCGCACCGACCGCCGCCGCGGCCGAAGAACGCTTCCTGGAGTTCCAAGAGGCCCGGGGTGTCCAGTAACCCGCGATCATCAAGCTGTGGTCCGACGCGTGGGCCGAGTTCGTGCCGTTCTTGCAGTTCGACGCCGAGATCCGCCGGATCGTGTGCACTACCAACGCGATCGAGTCCGTGAACGCTCGCACCCGCAAGGCCGTCCGCGCCCGGGGCCACTTCCCGAACGAGCAGGCCGCACTCGCGTGCGTCTACCTCGCCGTGATGGCCTTCGTCGCGCACGACGACGAGGGCGACCCCGACGGCGGTCGCCCTCTCATCGGTCGACACGGCGTGGGCGATGCCCCACGGGAAGTGCCGACGACACAGACCGCCCGGGCCGGCGCCGCACCAGCGCCGGCCCGGACGGCAGCTCTCAGAGGCCCTTGGACTCCCACCTGATCGACTTGCCGGACGCGTCGTGCGGGAGCCGCGCCTTCGCGCCGGCGTCGCCGTAGAGACCCCAGCGCATCCAGTCGACGAGCGTCGCGACCGTCTCGTCGTAGCCCTCGCCGAACCAGACGTACCGGTCGTGGTTGCCGCCCACGTGCGTCATGAACGCCTTGGGCCACGGCACCGCGTCATAGGCGCTGCGGGCGCCCGAGTACGCCGTGAGCGGGTCCTGGTCCCCGTTGATGAACAGCGTCTTCACGGGCGAGCCCGTCGGCTTCCCGATGCTCGCGGTCGCCAGCATGACCGCGGTGGTGACCCGGCTGTCCTTCTTCGCGCCGAGCAGGCCCTGCGTCGTGATCGCACCGAGCGAGTGGCCGCTCGCGCCCACCCCGTGCGAGGTGTCGATCTTGTCGTGGAACGGGCTGCTGCCGTCCTTGTCGAAGTCGAGCATGCGTGAGATCACCGCGCTCGCGTCGAGCGACTGGTTTCCCGACATGGCGTCTCCCACGTTCCCGGAAGATCCGGTGGTCGTGTTCGGGTACCAGGGCGCGGCGACGACGAAGCCCGCCTTCGCGAGCGGTGCGATCAGGCTGCTGTAGGAGTCCGGGTTGCCGCCGAGGCCGTGGCTGAACAGCACGAGCGGGAACGTGCCCGACGCGATGGGGGCCTCGGCGACGTCCTGGGTGCCGTCGCCCGTGCGCGGGTAGAAGACCTTGAACTTGATGGTGCGGCCCGCGCGGTCGAGGGTGTAGATCCTGGTCCCGAGGGCGAAGGTCCGGTTCGGCGCGGTCGAGGCGTGGCTGGACCCGGACGAGCCCGGGGAGCCCGAGCCCGACGCCGACTGCGACGAGCCGCCGTCCTTCGCCGATCCCGCCGACGACCCCGACTCCGAGCCCGCCCCCGCAGCCGCGGAGGACGTGGAGCCGGCCGACGACACCGTGCCGCGTGTGCCGCCGCTCTTCGTGGCGTCGTGGTCCGACCCGGTCGCTTTCGCGCGCCCGGACTTCTCGGCGCTCTTCGCCGTCGCGGAGGCGGTCGGCGTCGACGTCGGCGTGGGCTCGCTGCTCGGCGTGGGGGTGGCAGCGGGGCTCGCCGAAGGGGACGACGGCGCGGCGGCGACGTCCTCGGCCGCTGCGGCAGGGGCACCGGCGCGGGGCGCGGACGGGGTCCCGCGCTCGCTCGCCGCCCAGCCCACGCCCACCACCGTCGTCAGGACGACGGCGCCGCCGACGATCGTGGCGACGCGCCGGTAGCGGGCCTTGCGTCTGGCCTGCGCAGGGCGCGGCGAGCTCGGGGTCGACGGTGCGGAAGGCATCGTTCCTCCTGGGACGTGACGGGGCCGTGGGTCCCACGGCGGGTCTGACGTACAGGAGGCGCACGCGCGAGGAACCGGATAACGAAAAGTGCCCTGCGACGTCGTGCCAGGCCGCTCAGCCCGCGGCGACGAGCTTCTCCGTGGCCGCGACCCGCGCGAGATGGACGGCCCCGAGGCTCTCGGCCCGCTCTCCCAGTGCCGCGGCGACGACGGTGGGCTCCTGGTTCGTGACGGGTGGGAGCGTCGCCCGCAGGGTCTGCCGGACGGCGTCGAGCAGCACGTCGCCCGTCTGGCCCAGCTTGCCGCCCACGACGATGCGGTCGACGTCCAGCACGGTGCACACGGTCGTGAGCGCGAACCCCACCGACCGGCCGGCGTCGGCCAGGAGCCGGCGCACCCCGGTGTTGCCCCGCTCGGCGAGGGTCACGAGGTCGTCGAGGTCGACCGAGGATCCGTAGGCCTGACCGAGCGCGTCCAGCATCGCGCGCGCTCCCACGACCGTCTCGAGGCAGCCTCGGCCACCGCACCGACAGATCCGCCCGTCGCGCTCGACAGGCAGGTGCCCGAGCTCGCCGGCCCGGCCCGACGCACCCGCGTACAGCTCGCCGCCGACGACGAGCCCGGCACCGACCCCCTCGGACAGCAGGAGGTAGAGCATCGCCTCGGCCCCGGTGCCTGCCCCGGCGTCGGCCTCGGCGAGCGCGCCGAGGTTGGCGTCGTTGCCGACCCGGACGGGCAGCCCGGTGCGCCGATCGAGCCGTTCGGCGATGTCGATCTCGTTCCAGTCGCTGAGCATCGCGGGCGACCCGAGCGTCTGCGAGGGCAGCAGGACGGGCGCCGACGCCGCGACCCCGATGCCGAGCAGCTCGCGGTGCTCGAGCCCCTCGCCGTCGGCCAGCTCGAGCACAGAGCTCCCGACGTACTCGAGCGTCTCGGCGGGGCGGTGGTCGACGTCGAGGTCCTGGCTGCGCTCGGCCAGCACGGCGCCGTCGGGGCGGGCCAGCACGACGCGCGTGCTCCCGTGCCCGAGGTGCACCCCGACGAGGACTCCGAGGCCCGAGGCCAGGCTCAGCCGGGCGGCCGGGCGACCACCCGTGCTCGTCCCGCCGGCGTCGTCGCGCTCGACCAGGACACCGTCCGCGATCAGCTCGGCCACGGTGCTCGCGACGGCCGAGACGGACAGGCGGGTCCGCGCGGCGACGTCGCGCCGCGTGACGGGGCGCGCGGAGCTGACGGCGGTCACGATCGCGGCGCGATTGCGCCGGCGGCGGTTGTCCATGCCGGAACCCTAGCGCCGACTTTCTCCTTTAGCGGATGAACTAAAGGCCTCCGGGGCGCCCGGATCACCTTGACCGGCCTCACAGGTCGACCTACGGTCGATCGTTGTCCGGAGTCGGACATACATCGCGCGCCTAGGAATCCCGAAGCCAGCTCGAGGAGCCCCCTCGGGACCACGGCGCGCCCGATCGACACGAAGGGGTGTCTCATGCGCAGAACCGTTCGCACCTCCCTGGCCCTGATCACGAGCGCCGCCCTGGTCGGCACCTGCGTCGGCGCGGCGAACGCCACCCCGCGGTCCGGCCACCAGCCGTCACCCGGCCACGCGGCGCACGGGCAGACGGGAGGCGCCGTCACCGGCCGCTACACCAACGTCTTCGCCCGGGCCGGCTACTCCGGCCGGGCCGTCGACGCCCGCATCGCGAAGACCTGGGACCAGCTCTTCCACGGCGACCCCGGAACGGCGGCCGACCGCTCCGACGG
The DNA here is from genome assembly GCF_009429125.1 of Luteimicrobium xylanilyticum. Lineage (GTDB taxonomy): Bacteria > Actinomycetota > Actinomycetes > Actinomycetales > Cellulomonadaceae > Luteimicrobium > Luteimicrobium xylanilyticum. The sequence goes on along the minus strand of NZ_CP045529.1, from coordinate 788,570 downwards.
CCAGTCCGTCTACTACGAGCTCGGCGACGACATGGCCTACGTCGAGGACATCGGCAACCAGGACGTCCGGTCCGAGGGCATGGGCTACGCGATGATGATCGCGGTCCAGCTCGACCACAAGACCGAGTTCGACAAGCTCTGGAAGTTCGCGAAGACCAAGATGCAGGTCAGCAGCGGCAGCACCAAGGACTACTTCGCCTGGCACACGGACACCACGGGCAAGGTGATCGACACCGGCATCGCCCCCGACGGCGACCAGTGGATCGCGGCGGCGCTCGTCTTCGCCTCGGGTCGCTGGGGCGACGGGCGCGGGATCCGCGACTACGGCTCCGAGGCCCACCGCATCCTCCACGCGATGTGGCACCAGTCCGACGACGGCGGCGTGAACATGTTCGACGCCGCCACCTACCTGCCGACGTTCTCCCCGCCCGGTGCGGTCGGGTTCACCGACCCGTCGTACGCGCTCCCGGCGTTCTACAAGGCCTTCGCGACGTTCGACCGCGACGACGCCACCCAGTGGACGAAGGCCGCGGCGGCCGGCGAGAAGCTCCTGCAGGACGCCCACGACCCGACGACGGGGCTCACGACCTGCTACACGAACTTCGACGGCACGCCGTACTGGTGGTCGTGGGAGAAGCAGGGCGACGACACCTACAGCCAGACGTTCCAGGAGGACGCGTGGCGCGCGATCGCCAACGCGAACGTCGACGCGTCCTGGTACGGCACCCAGAAGTGGCAGACGAGCTACTCGAACACCCTCCAGGCCTTCTTCCAGAAGCAGGGCGTCAGCACGTACGTGAGCCGGTACCGCAAGGACGGCACGCCCCTCGCGGCGGGACAGAACACGTACGAGCCGGCCCACGCCGAGGGCCTCGTCGCGATGAACGCGACGACGGCGATCAGCTCCACCGCGCGCGGCAGCGACGACTTCGTGCGCGACCTGTGGAACACCGCGATCCCCTCGGGCAAGGCGCGCTACTTCGACGGCCTGCTCTACCTGCTCGGGTACCTCTACGACAGCGGGACCTTCCAGAACTGGGCGCCCGGCGCACCGCACGCGGACTCCGGGCACGACGGCGGCCACGACGGCGGGCGCCACGGTGGCCACCAGGGAGGTCGCTGACTCGGTGGCGATCTGATCTCGGGGCGTCGTGGGTGGTCGCCGTGGTGCGGCGCCCACGACGCCCCGCAGCGCGGCGGTGCCGCCCGGCCCGCCGCACCTTCACGAGGGGAGTGCGACGATGCACAGCAGATGGATGGCGTCGCTCGCGGCGGTCGGCCTGGTGGCCACCGGCGCGGGCGTCGCGACGGGGGTGGCGGGCGCGCCGAGCGCGTCGGCCGCGAAGGAGCCGATCTACCTCAACCGGGCCTACTCGCCCGCAGAGCGAGCGACCGACCTGGTCTCGCGGATGACCCTGGCCGAGAAGGCCGCCCAGATGGACAGCAGCCGACCGCCGGCGATCGAGCGCCTCGGGATCGCGGCGTGGTGGTGGTGGAACGAGGCGAACCATGGCGTGAACGCCCTGACGACGACCCCCACGGGCAACGCGACGACGCTGACCAACACGACGTCCTACCCGTCGGACCTGTCGATGGGCAGCACGTGGAACCGTGACCTGACCTACGCCGTCGCCGGGCAGATCGGCGACGAGGCGCGTGACATCACGCCCGAGAACCGGCTCAACCTCGACTTCTACGCCCCGACCGTCAACCTCACGCGCGACCCGCGCTGGGGCCGCAACGACGAGTCGTGGAGCGAGGACCCGAAGCTCACCGCGGACCTGGCCTCGCAGTACGTCGACGGGCTGCAGGGGCAGACGCAGCAGGGGAAGCTGCCGGCGTCGGCGAACGGCTACGACAAGGCCGTGGCGACGCTCAAGCACTACGCCGCGAACAACTCCGAGGTCAACCGGCGCAGCGGCTCGTCCGACATGGACCAGCGCACGCTGCGCGAGTACTACACGGCGCAGTTCGCGAGCATCATCCAGCAGAGCCACCCGGGCTCGATCATGAGCTCGTACAACGAGGTCAACGGGGTCCCCGCCGCCGCGAGCGTGCAGCTCATGGACACGATGGCGCGCGAGACGTTCGGGTTCACCGGCTACTTCACCGGTGACTGCGACGCGGTGTACGAGATCCAGGCCGGCCACCACTGGCAGCCGCCGGAGGCGAGCGCCCCGCTGGACCAGTACGGGCGGACGGCGTTCGCGAACTCCGCGGGCGAGGACCTGGCGTGCAACGCGGGCTACCACGACCAGTACGGGTACGGGAACACGGTCCCGACGGCGGTCGCGCAGGGCATCCAGACCCAGACCGACGTGTACAACGAGGGTGACGTCGACACCTCGGTGGTGCGCCTCTTCACGGCACGGATCGCGACGGGCGAGCTCGACGCCGAGGACGACGTCCCGTGGGTCGCCCAGGCCCGCGCGAGGCTCGCCCCCGGCACGTGGGTGAGCAGCGAGGCCAACCAGGCGGTCACCGAGACCTCGGACCGTCTCGCACAGGCCGAGTCGGCCGCGGAGCAGAGCCTCGTGCTGCTGAAGAACGACAAGGTCGCTGCCGCGAGCGGCTCGAAGAAGTCGTCGCTCCTCCCGCTGCAGGTGCCGCGGACCGGGGCCCCGAAGATCGCCGTCGTGGGCTACTTCGCCCACCCGAGCGGCGGCCTGTTCCTCGGCGGCTACTCGAGCATCCAGACGACCTCGGGCCAGGCGAAGTCCGTCGACGCCTACGAGGGCATCAAGGCCGCGGTGCAGAAGATCAACCCGAAGGCGACCGTGGACTTCCTCCCCGGCGTCGCGGGCGGCACGACCGCGAACAAGCTGACCACCGTGGACGAGGACTCGATCGCGGCGGCCGCGAGGTACGACGCCGTGATCGCCGTCGCCGGCACCGACGGCACGACGTCCTCGGAGGACCACGACCGCACGTCGCTGGCCCTGCCGGGCGCGCAGTCCGACATGATCAGCCGGCTCGAGGCGGCCAACCCGCGCACGATCGTCTACCTCGAGACGGTGGGCCAGGTCGACCTCGCGTCGTTCCAGGACACCACCCCGGCGCTGCTCTGGAGCTCGTACAACGGCCAGGAGCAGGGCACGGCGCTCGCGAACGTCCTGCTCGGCGAGACCGACCCGAGCGGGCACCTGCCCTTCACCTGGTACCGGGACGCGAGCCAGCTCGCCTCGGTCACGGACTACACGATCCGCCCGACGGCGGACACGAAGGGGCGGACGTACCAGTACTTCACGGGGGCGTCGAGCTACCCCTTCGGGTACGGCCTCGGGTACACGAAGTTCTCGTACTCGGACGTCTCGGTGTCGAAGAGCCACGTCACGGCGGACGGCACGGTCGTCGTGAAGGCCACCGTGAAGAACAAGGGCACGAGCACGGGGCGCGCGGTCCCGCAGCTCTACGTGACCACACCGTTCGAGCCGGCGTCGGCGGAGCGTCCGCTCAAGCGGCTCGAGGGCTTCACGAAGGTCGAGCTCGCTCCGGGCCAGTCCAAGCGCGTCACCTTCAAGGTCAAGGCCGCAGACCTCGCGTTCTTCGACGAGGACAGCAGCACGTACGTGGTGGACCCGGGACGCTACGGCTTCCAGCTCGCCACGTCGTCCGCGGACGACGACGTCGTGTGGTCGACGAGGGTCAAGGTCACGGGGAAGATCCACGAGACGCCGACCGTGGTCACGGCCAAGCCGATCCAGACCGGCGACAAGGCGAAGCAGGTCGCGCAGCGGGTCATGTTCGACGTCAACACGACGATCGACCCGCAGCTCACGGTCTCGATGAACGACCAGAAGCTGTACGGGTACGTCAGCAAGGGCCAGAGCGTGCCGCTCCCGTCGGGCCTCAAGGTGTCGTACGCGTCCAACCGGTCCAAGGTCGTGCGTGTCGTCGGCTCCGGCGCGAAGCAGCGGCTCAAGGCCGTGGGCTCCGGGATCGCTACGGTGACGGCGACCGTCAGGTACCGCGGGACGTCGGTCTCCACGAGCTTCGTCGTGGACGTCGCACCGCTGCAGATCACGTCCGATGCCCGCGCGACGTTCGCCAAGGGCACGGCGGGTTCGTTCACGGTGACGACGAGCTCCTCGCCGACCGCACGCCTCCGGGAGTCCGGATCCCTGCCCGCGGGCGTGACGTTCCGGGACAACGGGGACGGCACGGCGACGATCGCCGGGACGGCACCGAGCCGGACCAGGACGTACCCGATCACGATCACGGCGTCGAACGGCGTCGGCAAGACCGTCCGGCAGGCGTTCGTGCTGTCGGTCGGGAGCGCGCCCCGCTTCACCTCCGGCGCGACGGGCTCCCTGGTCGAGGGCACCGCGGGCTCGGTCGACGTGACGACGGCGGGCTACCCGGTCGCCACGCTCAGCGAGACGGGCGCGCTGCCGGCAGGTGTCACGTTCACCGACAACGGGGACGGGACGGCCACGATCGCCGGGAAGCCGGCGGTCGGCACGGCCGGCACCTCCAAGGTGACGCTGACGGCGATCAACGGGCTCGCGCCCGCGACGCAGTCGTTCACGCTCACCGTCACGGCCGCAGGGCCGTGACCTTGCAGTGCTGAGAGACCTGCACCGAGAGAACGCTGTACCGAGAGAACGCTGTACCGGGAAAACGCCACGGGCGCGGCACGTCGCAGGACGTGCCGCGCCTGCGGTGCCTCCGGACCCGACCCCGCGCGTGCCGGCGTGGTCGACCCCGCACATCGACGCGAGTTCGATTTGTTTGTTCTATGCATAGACAAACGTTAGCCCTTTCCTTAGGGTCGACCGTGAGCCTCTTGACAGGAGGGATCGGTGTCCACCGCCGGGCACCCGCAGGTCGGCCGCACCCCGTGCGACGCCCTCTCCTGCCCCGAGACCTCGTCACACTCGCACCAAGGAAGGAACGAGCGTTGAAGACTCATCTGAGACGGACCCTGGCGGTGCTGCTGGGGGCCGCGCTGATGACGACGGGCACCGTGCTCGCCGTCGCCCCCGCCGCCCAGGCGGCGAACCCCTACCTCCCCGAGTGGGAGCACATCCCCGACGGCGAGCCGCACGTCTTCGAGGACCCGGACAATCCAGGCCACGAACGGCTCTACATCTACGGGTCGCACGACATCAACAAGACGTCGTACTGCGGCACCGACCTCGTGCTGTGGTCGGCGCCGGTCGACGACCTCAACGACTGGCGGTACGAGGGCAAGATCTTCGAGTACACCGCCCCGGGAGCCTCGACGGCCGACACGTTCTACGCCCCGGACATCGCCGCGGTCGACGAGAAGCAGGCCGACGGCAGCACCAAGAAGGCCTACTACCTCTACCCGCAAGACACCGCGTCCGGCCGCGGCGGCATGGTCGCGAAGTCCTACAGCCCCAAGGGTCCGTTCACGGTGATCAACTGGAAGGACGACACCAAGACGCAGACCACCGGGGGCGACCTCGGGTTCGACCCGGCCGTCTTCATCGACGACGACGGCAAGGCCTACGGCTACTGGGGCTTCCAGCAGTCCAACGGGGCCGAGATGCAGAGCAACATGTACCAGATCAAGCAGGACACCAAGATCACGGACATGGTCTCGAACAACAACCAAGACGGGATCTTCCGGTTCTTTGAGGCGTCGTCGCTGCGCAAGGTCGGGGACAAGTACGTCTTCATCTACAGCCGGGTCACCGCGGACGGTGAGGGTGGTCTGGGCGCGTCCAACGCGACCCTTGCCTACGCGTACGGCGACACACCCCTCGGGCCCTGGACGTACGGGGGCACACTCGTCGACGCGCGGGCGCCCGAGACCGGCGAGAACGGCCAGGCCATCACCACGATGGCCAGCAACAACACGCACGGCAGCATCATCAAGATCGACGGACAGTGGTACGTCTTCTACCACCGTGCCGTCTCCGGCGCCTACGCCCGCCAGGCCATGGCCGAGCCGATCGACGTGAAGGTCACGGCCGACGGCGCCGTCAAGATCACGCAGGCCGAGGTCACCTCCGAGGGCCTCGAGACCCACGGCCTCGACCCCTACGCCACGACCTCGGCGGGAATCGCCTCCTGGGTCACCGGCGGCTCGCAGATCCCGCGCATCGACAACCCGGACTACCCCGAGGCCAGCGACGCGACGGCTCCTGTCACCAACAACACCGACGGCTCGATCGTCGGGTACAAGTACTTCAACCTCGACGGCAAGCCCGCCGACGGCAAGACCACCCAGCTCTCCCTCAACCTGACGCCGCAGGGCGTCGACGGGACGATCGACATCATGGTCGACCGGCCCTGGGACAACGAGCACAACGCCGGCGCCAAGGTCGGCAGCATCAGCGTGCTGGCGAGCGACCCGAGGGAAGCCGCCGACTACACCGCGCGCGTGCCCAAGCTCGACGCGCTCGACGGCAAGCACGCGATCTACCTGGTGTTCCACTCCAGCAGCGGCAAGAGCGTGGCCGACCTGCACAGCCTGAAGTTCGGCTTCACCGACGCGGGCGCGGCGACGAAGGTGGAGGGACTCTCGATCACGGGCGCGAGCGTCAACGGCGGCAAGGCCGAGCTCACGCAGGGCCAGACGGCCGACCTCGGTGTGAACGTCCGCCCGTGGGACGCCGCGGACACGTCCGTGACGTGGAGTTCGTCGAACCCGAAGGTCGTCTCCGTCACCTCGGACGGCACCGCGACCGCCGAGCACAGCGGCACGGCCACGATCACGGCGACCGCCGTGGACGGCTCGGGCGTCAGCGCCTCGCTGCCCTTCCAGGTCGGGGGAAGCGAGCTGATCGCCAACGGCACGTTCGACAGCACGCTCGACCCGTGGACCGTGACGAAGACCAAGTCCGACAGCACGGTCGTCGCGAACACCGGCTACTCGACCGTCTACGGGTCGAGCGGGCGTTCGCTCAACCCGAAGAGCCGCACGTACGACGGCGACGCGGCCCAGTACCCGCTCACCGGGCTGGTCGGTGCGGGCAGCAGCTACCAGCTGACCGCGCACGTCCTGTTCAAGGCCGCGGACAACCCGTCCGCGGGCAGCACGGCGACGTTCTCCGGCGTCGTGAGGGACGGGTCGGGCCACGCGGCGGCCGTCTCGGTCGAGGCCTCGCCCGGCGGCTGGGTCGACCTCGTGGGCGACGTGAAGCTGCCCGCGGGGTTCGACGCGTCGACCGCAGTCCTGCGCATCGGCACGGGCGACCCGGCCGCACCTGAGGCAGCCACGAAGGTCAGCTCCTTCTTCGTGGACTCGGTCTCCCTCAAGGAACGGCCCGCCGCGTCGTCCGACGCGAGCCTGAAGACGCTCACCGTGGCCGGGCAGAAGGTCGACGTCGACGCCGCGGCGTCCGACGACGGTGCGTCGCTGGCCGTCGCGGACCCGGCGGCCGTCACCCCGGCGGACGTCACCGCGGACCCGACCGACGACCTCGCCGCGGCCCACGTGTCGGTCGCGGACGGCACCGTGACCGTCACGGTCGACGCCCAGGACGGCACGAGCGCCGGCTACCGGGTCCACCTCGTCGAGAAGGCGGACACGACCCGGCCCGAGGTGTCCCTCGTGTCGCCGACGACGGCCGGGCCGTTCCAGAAGCTGCAGATCCAGGTGGACGCCACCGACGACCGCGGCCTGGCCCGCATCGTCGCCAACGTCTACCGCGGCTCCACGCTCGTCAAGAGCACGCAAACGAAGGTCGCGGGCGGCGCGACGTCGGGCACGCACCAGGCGACCGTGAGCCTGCCGGACGGCACCTACACCATCCGGTACAACGCCCAGGACACCTCCGGGAACATCTCGAAGACGTCCACCCGGCAGGTGACCGTCGACACCACGGCGCCGACCGTCGCGGTCAAGACCGGGGCGGGCGAGACCGTCGGCGCCGACGGCGTCTACAGCAAGGTCAGCTTCAAGCTCTACGACGCCGGCAAGATCGACAAGGTCACGCTCAACGGCGTCGAGAAGAACCTGACCGACAACGCGTGGTCGGACGTCAACTACGTGACCCCCGGCGTGTTCGGCGCGACGAAGGGCGAGAACACCCTCGTCGCGTACGACGTCGCGGGCAACACCACGACCGTCACGTTCACGCTCTCGTGACACCGTGCGAGGCGCGGGACGTCCCTCGACGGTCCCGCGCCTCGCACCGCACGAAGACGCGCACCGTCGGGCCGGCAGGGGGCGGGCCGGTCCGACGGTGCGCGCCGGTCTGGGAGGGGGCTCCGTCAGGAGCGCACCCACACGGGCACCTCGCCCGGAGGCAGCTGCACGTGGTCCGGAGCCTCGCGCAGGGCTGCCTCGGCGCCGCCCGGCACGTAGGTAGCGACGAACCGCAGCGGGCGCCAGCCCGTGTTGAACGTCGAGTGCACCGTGCCGCGCGGCACGAAGACGAAGTCGCCGGCGGCGACCGGGATCGGGCCGGAGTCGCCGACCGTCTGGACGCCCTCGCCGTCGACGAAGTACAGCACCTCGTCGGAGTCGGGGTGCGTGTGCTCGTCGTGGCCCCGCGTCGGGTAGACGACGACGTCGCCGACGGTCAGCGGGGCACCCGACTGTCGGTCGGGGGTCACGCCCCACTTGATGGTGCCCCAGTCGAAGACCTCGGTGGGGAGGTCCTGGGGTCGCTGCACGGAAGTCATCTCGTTCCTCTCCTCGGGGGTCCCGTCCGCGCCCGCGGCGCGCACGCTCACCGGCCCGTGCCGATCGCCTTGAACGCCTCGGTCTGCTTGCGGATCCCGACCTCGGTCGGCAGCCGCTCGATCGAGCTCGCGCCGAAGAAGCCCACGACGCCGCGGGTGCGCTCCAGCACGTAGGCCGCGTCCTCGGGCTCGGCGATCGGGCCGCCGTGGCACAGCACCAGGACGTCCGGGTTCACCTCGACCGCGGCGTCGCGCATCTCCTGGATCCGCTCGACGCACGCGTCGAGCGTGAGCGCCGTGCTCGCGCCGATCGAGCCCTTCGTCGTCAGGCCCATGTGCGGCACGAGGACGTCCGCCCCGGCCTCCGTCATCGCACGCGCCTGGTCCACGTCGAACACGTACGGGCTCGTGAGCAGCCCGCGCTCGTGCGCTGCGGCGATCATCTCGACCTCGAGGCCGAAGCCCATGCCGGTCTCCTCCAGGTTCTGGCGGAAGACCCCGTCGATCAGTCCGACGGTCGGGAAGTTCTGCACGCCCGTGAACCCCTTGCGGGCCACGTCGTCGAGGAACGTGCCCATCACGCGGAAGGGGTCCGTGCCGTTGACGCCCGCGAGCACAGGCGTGTCCTTGACGACGGGGAGGACCTCGTCGGCCATCTCCATGACGATCGCGTTGGCGTCGCCGTAGGCCAGCAGACCGGCCAGCGAGCCACGCCCCGCCATGCGGTAGCGACCCGAGTTGTAGATGATCAGCAGGTCGATGCCGCCGGCCTCCGCCGACTTCGCGGAGATGCCGGTCCCGGCCCCTCCCCCGATCACCGCGCGCCCTTCGGCCACGGTCGCGGCGAGCCGCTCGAGCGCCTCTGTGCGTTCCACTACCGGTCCTCCTCCTTCTCGGGGTCGGCGCTCGACTGCGCACCGGCCTGGACGAGCTCGTGCAGGCGCTCGGCGGCAGCCCGCCCGAAGCCCGCGTCGTTGATGTTCGCGTCGACGTCGACGACCTCCACGTCGGTACCGTCGAGGGCCTCGTGCAGCGTCGTGAAGAGCGCCTCGTCGGCCTCCGGGTCCCAGAACGGGCCGCCCTCCACGTCGATCCCGCTCACCCCGCCGCGCGGGAGCACGAGCACCACCGGGCCCGTCGCCGCCGCCAGCTTGGCGGCGATGGTCCGGCCCAGCTCGGCGTTCTCCTCCGCGGTCGTCCGCATGAGCGTCACGGTGGGGTTGTGGATCACGAAGCGGCGGTCGTCGAAGGCGGCCGGGACGGTGCCGCGGGGTCCGAAGTTGACCATGTCGACGGCACCCACGGAGACGACCTGCGGCAGCCCCGCACGGCCCGCGGCCTCGAGCCGGTCCGGACCGGCGGTCAGCACGCCCCCGACGAGCTCGTCCGCGAGCTCCGTGGTGGTGAGGTCGGCGACCCCGACGAGCCGTCCGTCGCGCACGAGCTTCTCGAGGGCGCCCCCGCCCGAGCCCGTCGCGTGGAAGACGAGGGGCTCGTAGCCGAGCCAGTCGAGCACCGCGCGGGCCTCGTCGACGGCCGGGGTCGTGAGCCCGAACATCGTCAGCCCGACGAGCGGGCGGTGCTCCTCCTCGTAGGCCCGTGCCGCGCGCGCCTCGTGCTCGCGCGCCATCCCCGCGGCAGCGGCGGCGGCGTTGCCGAAGACCTGCGCCGAGACCGAGTTGATGCCGGCCACGTCGACCACCGAGTACATGATCGTCAGGTCGACCTCGCCCACGTACGGCGACACGTCGCCCGACGCCATGGTCGAGACGAGCAGCTTCGGGGTCCCCACCGGCAGCGCGCGCATCGCGTGCGCCGCGACGGAGGAACCGCCCGAGCCGCCGACGGCCAGGACGGCGTCGAGCCGCCCGTCGGTGGCGAGGTCGAGCACGACGGCCGCTGCGCCGTCCGCCATCGCCTGCATCGCGGCCCCGCGGTCTTCCGCGCTGCGCAGCTCCGCGAGGTCGTGGCCGCCGGCCTTCGCGACGTCGGCCGCAGGCACGTCCGCCTGCTCGTTCGAGAACGTCCCGACGTCCACCGTGAGCACCTCGGCGCCGTGCTCGCGGACCCGGTCCGCGAGCCATGCGTACTCCTGGCCCTTGGTGTCCATCGTGCCGATCAGCACCACGGTCGCCATGTGCTTCCACCGTCCTCTCGTCGTCGAGGCCTTCGCTCGTCCTCGAGCCCTGCGTCCATCGTCGGACGGTGACCGGCGTTGGGTGTGGTCCACTTGGAGGAAACCGGACCACGCAGCTCAGGGGGCAGCGGTGCGCACCACGATCGAGGCCGAACGGATCGCCCGCCTGCTCGGCGCCTGGCGGCTCGACGACGCGATGCCGCAGGCCGCCCTGTGCGACGCGCTCGCCGAGCTCGTCGACGGCGCCCACCTGCCGGCGGGTTGGCGGATGCCGGGGCAGCGCGAGCTCGCCCAGGTCCTCGGGGTCGCGCGCGGCACCGTGTCCGGCGCCTACACCCGGCTCGAGCGCAGCGGTCGGCTGGTCACCCGTGGCGGCTCGGGCACCTACGTGAGCCGGCCGGGCGGGCACCGTCCGCCCGGGGGTGGCCGCCTGCGTTCGTTCGACGGCGCGGGGCCCCGCCTCGACCTGTCGTCCGGCGCGCTGCCCGGCTCCGCGCGCATCGCGTCCGTGCTGCCCGAGGTGGAGCGGCTCCTGCGCACCCACCACCTGCGCGAGCCCGGCTACCACCCCGCGGGCCTGCCCGAGCTCCGGACCGCGCTCGCGACCGAGCTGCACGGGGACCGGTCCGACGCCGCGGCGGCGCGGCTCATGGTGACGGCCGGCTCGCAGCAGGCCCTGTGGCTCGTGGCCACCGCGCTCGCGGGGCCGGGAAGCGTGACCGTGGTCGAGGACCCCACGTACCGCGGCGCGCTCGAGGCGCTGGCGCTGAGCGGCAGCCGGGTCGTCGGCGTCCCCTTCGGGCCCCACGGCCTCGACCTCGACCACCTCGACTCGGTGCTCTCCGGAGCGGACCTCCTCTACGTCCAGCCGTCGCTGCACAACCCGACGGGCGCCCACACGGATACCGCCCGACGACGTGCGCTCGCCGCGATCGCGGACCGGCACGGCGTGGTCGTGGTCGACGACCAGTCGCAGGCGGACCTCGCACGCGTCCGCTCGGGTAGGCTGCCGGGACTCGAAGGGCTCGTCGCGCCCGACCGGCTGGTGACCGTCGGCACGTTGTCGAAGCTGTTCTGGGGCGGCTTGCGCGTCGGCTGGCTCGACGGTCCCCGCGAGCTCGTCTCCCGCATGACGGACCTGCGCCGGGCCGTGGACCTCGGCGGTCCGGTCACGGACCAGCTGGTCGCGCTGCTCCTGCTCCCCGCCCTGGCCGAGGAACGCGACGCACGGCGGGACCTCCTCGACCGGCAGCTCCGCGAGACCACCCGCGTGCTGCAGGAGCGGCTGCCGGCGTGGACGTGGTGGGACCCGGCAGGCGGAGCCGGGCTGTGGGTCGAGACCGGCACGGACGCGGTGCAGCTCGCGCAGCGCGCCCTCGCGCGCGACGTCCTGCTCACGGCGGGCCCGGCCTTCTCCCCGCACGGGGGGCACCGGTCCCGGCTCCGGCTGCCGCTCTGGCACCCGCCGGCGCTGCTCGACGACGCCGCCCGGGTCATCGCCGAGCTCGTCGGCGCCTGACGGTCCGACGACGAGGCGGCACCCTCCCCCGGAGAGGGCAGGGTGCCGCCGTGTCGTCCCGGCCGACCCGACGGGTCAGCTCAGCTGCACACCGAAGACGTGCAGCGTCGCGACACCCGCACCGGCGGCCGCGCTCACGTCCGGCAGCGCGACGTCCGAGACCGTCTTGCTCGCGCTCACGGGCACCTTGACCACGTTGAGGTACGCCGGCCTGTCGTACTTCGTGTTGCCCGTGCGGTTCGAGTACCCGAGCGTGAGACCCGGGCTGCCGATCCCGTCGAGCCAGTCCTTGCTCCCGAGCGTGAACTGCTGCGACGAGCCGTCCGTGTAGTGCACGGTCCCCGTGCCGCTCGCCGGGCCGTACGTCGCGGCGACGAGGAAGCTCAGGGTCGAGCCCTTGGCACCGATCGACACCCGTTGCCCGTGCGCGACGACGTTGTCCGGCGTCCCGTCACCGAGCGCGGTCTTCGGCCACGTGAACGCGACCCCGCCCACGGTCACCTGCTTGCCGGGGCTGGCACCCGCCGAGGCGAGCGCGGCGAGCGACAGGCTGGCGGTGCCACCGTCGAGGTTGCCGACGTCCGTGGTGTCGTCCGCGGTGACCCCCGCGTTGTCGAACAGCGAGGCGAACGGGGCCGCCGTGCCGCGCGGGTCGAGGCCGATCTGGACCGGACCGAAGTGCCGGGCGGCGGCGGCCGCCGTCCCGCTCACCGCGGCGTAGGGCAGGTCGGTGGTGAGCGCCGAGGTCGGCTCGACCAGGTACGTGTGACCAGCCGTCGCCGCGACGGTGATCGTGCTCGCCGTCGTCGGGTTCACGACGGTGGCGCCCGAGGTCACGTCGACGACCTTGATCTGCTTGCCCGACCAGGGGTTGCGGATCGCCTGGGACGTCGTCTCGCCGGCCTCGTAGAGGACCGTCCGCAGCGCGCCGCCCGAGTACTGGACGTCGACGGTGCTCTTGTGGAGCGTCGCCACCGAGCCCGAGGCGTCCCACGACGACGGCCAGGCGGGAGCGATCCGCAGCGTGCCGTCGTAGTCCTGGAGCAGCGCCTCGTTGATCGTCTCCGCGACGTTGCCGGTCTGCTCGTTGTAGAAGTCGATCCCGGCCTCTGTCGAGAGCCCGTTCGGGTAGATCTGGAACTTCTGCACGCCGGCCTTGAGCACGGGGGCGATCTCGCTCGAGAGCCCGAGCCGCGCCGCGTACAACGCGTCGTAGTCCCAGTCGTTGCTCGCCTTGAAGCTGCGCGACTCGTACGAGCGCACGCCCAGGTCGTGCAGGCTCCCCGACTGGTCGCCGATCAGGCCGAACGGCCAGATCGACTCGAGCTGGGTGTTCTCCACGTTGTGCAGGGACGCGCTCGGGTTCGCCGAGTACGCGAGCACCCAGCCCGAGTCGGAGTCCTTGCTGTTGTTCTCCACGACCTGCGAGTGCGTCGCGGAGTCCGTGCGCGGGAGCCCCGGGAGCTGCTTGACCGCTGCGTCGATCTGCGTGACCAGGCTCGCGTCCTTGCCGAGCGACGTCGCGACGTCGCCGATGATCGGCAGCACCGTCGTCATCGCGGCGACGAGCATGCTCGGGTCCTTCACGGCCCACTGGTTCTCGTGCTCGTTGCCGGTGAAGTGGAGCTTGCCGTCGCTGCCCACGGTCCCGATGCTGAGCAGGAACTGGGCCACCGACTTCATCAGCGGGTACGCCTGGTTCAGCAGCGCGGTGTCGTGGGTCTGCTGGTACTGCCGCCAGACCCAGTACACGACCTCGGCGCCCGTGGAGAACGTCTGCGAGTTGAACGACGGCGTGATGGTGGTGTCGCACGACCGGTTGGCGTTCCAGCCCCCGTAGTCGCCGCCGCCGTTGTACCGCATGGTCTCCGGCACGCAGACCCCCTGCGTCCCGGGCACGTGCGACCGGGTCCACGCCTCGTTGCTCGCCAGGTTGTCCGTGTAGAGCGTGAAGATGCTCGTGTTGAGCGCGGCTGCGCCGGAGCTGATGTTGGCCGCGATCTGCTGCCGGATGTTCCAGAACCAGTAGTCCGCCGGGACCCAGGTGTGCTGGTCCTCGAACGCCGAGAAGAGCGGCGCCGCACCGGCCTGCGAACCCGGGTACTGCCCGCGCATCAGGCTGGCCTGCTGGTACAGGAACAGGGTGCGCAGGTTCTCCATGTACTGCGCCTCGCCGTCGGACGACGACAGCTGCACGAGCTTGACGCCGTTCCAGTACGACGACCACCAGGCGGTGTGCGCCGAGGAGAGCTGCGCGGACGTCTTGCCGGCGTCACCCCGCACGAGCTGGGCTCCCGTGGCCGCGCCGTCGCCGCCCTTCCAGCTCGGGGCGCCGACGAGCAGCCGGTAGGAGCCCTGGGAGTCGGCCTTGAAGCTGATCGCGACCTTCTGGGAGCTCACGACCGACGCGCTCACGCTGCCGGACGCGGTGAGCGCGAGAAGGGACCCGAAGGTCGCCCCCGAACCCCCGGTCGAGCTGTCCTTCCAGGTCTCGGCGAGCGACGCGGTCGTCTTGTCGGACGACACGGCGGCGGTCGGCGTGCGGCCCTTCCACAGGTTCGCGGTCGCCGTCTGGGTCGAGTTCGCAGGGACGCCAGTCACGTCGACCACGAGCTCGTCCTTGTCGGCCCGCACGTACGTCTTGGCGGTGATCCCCCCGCCCTGCTGCGTGTACGTGCCGGTGTAGAGGTCGAGCGATGCGTGGTAGTCGGACGCCTTCGTCATCGCGCTCAGGCCCGGGACGTCCACCCTGCCGGGTGACTTGCGGTCCGGGAACGTGTCGTCCCGGTTCAGCTGGATCCGCATCCCGTCCTGCGCCCAGACCGCGGCGCCGAGCGAGCCGTTGCCGAGCGGGATCGCCTGGGTGTTCTCGGTGTTGGGTCTCCCCAGCACGATGTTCGACTCCCGGACCACGCCGGGGACGTCGAGGTGGAATGCTCCGTTGCTGTACGCCGTGGTCGGCGTCGTCGCCGCCTCCGCGGTCGTCGTGGTGGTACCGAACATCACGGCGACGAGCGCACCGGCGGAGCCGATGGCCGTCACCCGTCGGGTGGTGCGTCGTGCGTGTTGCGCTGTCTCGCTCATCGAAAGATCCCTCCATTGGGACTTCATGTCGGTTTGAGCCAGGTCACGGACGTTCTCGGTAGGTCAGGGGTGCGGGGTCTCCTTCCTGTCGCGCGGCCCCCTTCACGGTCGTCAGAGCTCGGCCCAGTCCCAGCCGATCACTGCCGACACGGCAGGCACCCGGCCGGCGACCACCTGCGTCAGCAGGTCGTCCACCTCGGCCCGGGTGGTGGCGACGGAGTGCCCGACGAGACGCTCGACGGGCAGCAGCCCCTCACGCATGAGCTGGAGGGTGTCGAGCAGGCGGCCACGGGTCCAGCCGGCGACGAAGTGCGCGGTGATCTCGCGCTGCTGCATCACGGCCATGTCCGCCCAGTGCCGGGCGCCGTCGGGCGAGTGCCCGCTGAACACCACCTCGGCGTGAGCCTCGGGCAGCGCGTCCATGCACAGCGCGAACGCCTCGTCGTTCTGCACGGTGTCGATCGCCGACCGCGGTTCGAAGTCACGGGGACTCGTCCCGGTGCCGCTGCGGGAGTTGAAGACGGTCACGCCCTCGGCCTCGAGCAGGCCGAGCCTCTCGTCCCGGTGCCCGACGACCAGCACCTCCGCCCCTCGGGCGCGGGCTGCGAGGGCGCTCGACGCACCGATGATGCCGTCGCCCACGACGACCACGCGTCGGCCCTGCGGCTCGAGGATCCGCGACGCGGCGTTGACGCCGACCTGCGCCGTGACGAACAACGAGGCCGCGACCGGGTCGACGCCCTCGACGTCGAAGACCTCGTGCGTGGCGCTCGCCGCCCGGGCGACGTGGCCGCCCCACGCAGCGGTCGCGCCCACGTAGGGCAGGCTCTCCGTGGCCGCGACGGTCTGGCCGACCTCGAAGCCGCTGCCCGCGGGGGCCGACTCGACGACGCCGACGCGCTGGTACCCGACCACGTGAGGACGCGGCCAGTCGTACCAGACGTACCGGCCGTTGAGGACCCAGCGATCGGTGCCGGGGCTGATCCCGGACAGGTGGGACCGCACGACGACGCCGGTGTCGGCGACCTCCCGGTCCTGCCGGACGGTCGCGATCTCGGCGACCCCCGGCTCCGCCGTCACGACGGCGGGCGAGCTGATCTCAGGCATGGCGATGCTCCTTGGCAGATATGGGCACGGCACGTCGTGGCACGGTGCGGCATGCCACGGGGTGGTGGCGGTGGTAGGTCGGAGGAGACGAGCGCCCGCTCAGGTGGAGCTGCGGACCACGAGCTCCGGCTCGAGGACGATGTGGCTGTGCTCGTGGTGCTCGCTGTTGTCGATCTCGTCGAGGAGGAGACGCACGGCCGCCTCACCGATCGCCCGCCGGTCCTGCCGGACGGACGTCAGGGGCACGATCGCGTCCCGCCCCCAGATCAGGTCGTCGAAGCCGACGATCGCGACGTCCCGAGGGACGTCGATCCCGTGCCCGACGAGACCGTGCAGGAGGCCGAGGGCGACCATGTCGTTCGTGGCCAGGACACCGTCGGGCCGTTCCGAGGCCGGCATCCGCGCGATGGTGTCCGCCAGGCTGCGCCCGTCCTCCATGGTCCAGTCCGTCGAGCTCAGCCGCGTGACCGTCGCTCCCGAGCCGGCGGCGCCTTCCACGAACCCCTCGTACCGCTCGGTCACCTGGGCGAACGCGGTCTGACCACCGGCGGAGGCGAGTCGGCGCCGCCCCCGGCTGACGAGGTGCTCGGCGGCCTTGCGCCCGCCGGCGCGGTTGTCGATGGTGACGAAGCAGACCGGCCGCTCCCCCGAGATGCGGTCGACGTACACGATCGGGACGCCCTGGGTGAGGAGCTCCTCGAGACGGGGGTTCGCCTCGTCGACCGGGGCGACCATGATCCCGTGCACGCGCTGCTGGATCAGGACGTCGAGGTTCTGCTGCTCGGCGACCGCGTCGTTGGCGTCGTGCACCATGATCACGCCGACTCCGAGGTCCCGGGCGTAGTCGGCCGCCGCGAGCGCGACGTCCACGAAGAACGGGTTGCCGAGGTCCGCAAGGGCGAGGCCCAGGGTGCGCTCCCGGCCGAGCCGGAACTGCCGCGCGTGCGGCGTGGGCCGGAAGCCGAGCTCCGTGATCGCGCGGAGCACACGCTCGCGCGTCGCGACGCTCACGTACCCGGGACGGTTGAGGACGTTGCTCACGGTCCCCGCCGACACCCCTGCGTGCCGGGCCACGTCCCGGATCGTTGCCACGCGTTCCCCTTCTCGTCGCTCGCGCCGGCCGACGGGGGCGGCGTGAGCCGCCCCCGACCGACGGTCAGAAGTTGTACTTGTCGATGTTCGACTTGTCGAAGACGGTCGGGTCTCCCAGGATGATCACCCCATCCTTGCCCACGGTGTACTTCCCGAGCTTGCCCGCGGTGAAGGTGTCGCCCTCCTTGCCGGTGATGTCACCGTCGATGAGCGCCTTCGCCGCGTACGCCGCCAGGTAGCCGAGGTTCGTCGGGTCCCAGAGGGCGAACTTGGTGATCGTGCCGTCCTTGACGTACTGGCGCAGCTCGCTCGGCAGGCCCAGGCCCGTCAGCGCGATCTTGCCCTTGTACTGGGACTGGGACAGGTACAGCGCGGCGTTCTTGATGCCGACGGAGTCGGGCGAGATGATCCCCTTGAGGTTCGGGTGCGCCTGGACCAGGCCCTTGGCGGCGTTGAGCGAGTCCTGGTCGTCGTCGTTGCCGTAGACCACGTCGACGAGCTTGATGTTCGGGTACTTCGCGGCCAGGTCCTTCTTCATGAGGGCCAGCCACTCGTTCTGGTTGGTGGCGTTGGGCCCGCCGTCGATGACGCCGATCTCGCCCGTACCGCCGATCGCCTCGCCCATGAGGTCCACGAGCGTCTTCGCGATGCCCTCGGACGACACCTGGTTGACGAACACGTCGCGGCAGTTGGTGTCGGAGTCGAAGGTCACGACCTTGATCTTCTGCTGCTGCGCCTGCTTCAGCGCGGAGCAGGCGGCCTGCGGGTCGTTGGCCGCCGTGACGATCGCGCCGACCTTCTGCTGCGTGAGCGTCTGGATGAACGGGACCTGGGCGTTGGCGCCGGTCGCGGTCGGACCGACCTCCTGGTAGGACCCGCCGAAGCCTTCGACCGCGTCCTTGCCGCCGGCGTCGGACGCCTGGAAGTACTTGTTCCCGAGGCTCTTGGGGACGAACGCGACCTTGTAGTTGTGGTCGGAACCGCCCTTCGTGGAGCCGGACGAGCTGGAGCTGGTGGAGCAGGCTGCGAGCCCGAGCGCGAGGACTGCCGCGGTGACGACGGCGGCGCTGACGCCCCGACGGCCCCGGTGGAGGTGCATCTTCATCGTTGCAACGACCTTTCTGGGATGGAGCTGGCGTGCGGGAGGTGGAGAGGGTGATGGGGTGGGGGTGCGGGTGCGGCCCGCTCCTTTCGTCAGGCCGCTTCGGACGTCTTGGGCCGACGGCGGCGGGTCCGGATGCGCGCGAGGCTCCCGATGCCGACGGAGAGGATGAGGACGACCCCGGTGACGACGTTCGTGCCGTCGGAGCCGATGCCCCCGAGCTGGAGGGCCTTGGCGAGGACCCCGATGAGGACCGAGCCGATCAGGGCGCCCACGAGCGTGCCGCGGCCGCCCCAGAAGGAGACGCCGCCGAGGATGATCCCGGTGACGACCTGAAGCTCCATGCCGTAGCCGTTGGAGCCGATCGCGTTGTCGTACTGGAGCGTGTAGTAGATCCCTGCGAGCCCGGCGACGAACCCGCTCATGACAAACAGGACGCACTTGCTGCGGTTGCTACGGACGCCCGAGAACGACGCCATCTCGGGGCTGAGCCCGATGGCGTAGAGCCCGCGCCCGAACGGGGTGAAGTGGAGCAGGTACCCGAACAGGACGGCGAGGATGCCGATCCCGACGACGGCGACCGGGATCGGGGAGCTCCCGACCAGGGCGTTGGCCGCGTCGGTGAGCGACGGCGAGAACGTGGTGATCGACGTCGTGCCGAGCATCCCGACCGCCACACCGCGGAAGAGCGAGAGCGTGCCGATGGTGACCGCGATGCTCGGGAGCCCGACGACGGTCACGAGCACCCCGTTGAGCAGCCCGACGGCGGTGCCCGCGAGCACGCCCAGCGTCGCACCGACGCCGACGGGGAGGCCCGCCTGCGTCGCGAGCCCGAAGACCGCGCTCGACAGCCCCAGGACGCTGCCGACCGAGAGGTCGATCTCCCCCGTCACGACGATCAGCGTGACGGGGAGCACGAGGAGCAGGATCGGCGCGATGTTCAGCAGCATCGACGAGTAGGTGAACGGCTCGGCGAAGTTCGGCACGAAGGCCGACGACACGAGGATCACCACGACGAGGGCCGCGAGGAGGATCGTCTCGCTGCGGAAGAGGAGACGGCGCCACAGCGGGGCGGCGTGGTTCTGGTACCGGACGCCCGTGCTCGGCGGCACGACGGCGGCGGTGGCGGTCGAGGTCATGCGTGGCTCCTCAGTGCTCGGGCCCGGCGGGCTCTCGTGACGAACAGTGCCCGGTCGAGCGCGATGGCGCCGAGGATGAAGGCACCGACGAAGGCCTGCTGCCACAGGCTCGGGATCCCCAGGACGGGCAGCGCGCTGTTGATGGTCCCGAGCAGGAAGGCGCCGAGCGCTGCGACCCACACGGCACCCGAGCCGCCGGTGATGGCGATGCCGCCGACGACCGCGGCCGCCACGGTCTCGAACTCGAGGTTCGTGCCGACCTGGGAGTCGCCGCTGACGTAGATGGCGAGGTACATCGTGCCCGCGAGGCCTGCGAGCGCGCCGCTGAGCACGAAGGCCTTGACCGTGATCTTGCGGGTGTCGAGCCCATACAGGACCGCGGCGTCGGGGTCCGACCCGAGGGCGTAGAACTCGCGGCCCCCGCGCCTGTTGCGCAGGTACCAGCTCACGACGAGGACCACGGGGACGGTGAGGATGAAGAGGTACGGGATTCCGAAGAGCTCCGCGGTGCTGAGCTTCTGGAAGCTGTCCGGCAGCCACTCCGGGCGGATGAAGTTCCCCCCGACCCAGAGCACGTCGACGCCACGGATGGCGTAGAGCATGCCCAGGGTGATCACGAGGGACGGAACCTTCAGGAGCGCCACCAGGAGCCCGTTGACGAGGCCGATCGCCGCGCCGAGAGCGATCGACAGGATCACCACCACGACCGTGGGGATGCCCGACACCTGGTGGAAGAGGTTCCCCGCGAAGTAGGTGCACAGGCCCATGGTCGAGCCGACGGACAGGTCGATGTTGCGGGTGATGATGACTGCCGCCTGCCCGACCGCGACGACGATGAGGATCGTCGGGAGCGTGAGCAGCGAGCGCCATCCGTCGCTGCTGAACAGGAAGGGGCGGTTGACCGCGCTGGTGCCGGCGACCAGAGCCACGATCAGGAGCGCGAGCCCGAGCTCGCGCGCGCGCACGACGCGCTCGAGCCAGTGCTGCTGCGCCTTGACCGCAGCCGGGGGTGCCGGCGTCGGCGTCGGGGCTGTCGTCGTGGTGGTCATGCGTCGGGCTCCTTCGGGGCGGGCGCCTGGGTGGCGGCGAGCATGACGTTCTCGGCGGTCGCCTCGTCGCGCGAGAGCTCGGCGGTGAGCCGCCCTTCGCGCACCACGAGGATCCGGTCGGCCATGCCCAGGACCTCGGGCAGCTCGGACGAGATCATGAGGACCGCCAGACCCCGGCCGGCGAGCTCCGAGATGAGGCGGTGCACCTCCGACTTGGTCCCGACGTCGATCCCTCGGGTCGGCTCGTCGATGATGAGGAGCTTGGGCTCCGTCGCGAGCCACTTGGCCAGCACGACCTTCTGCTGGTTGCCGCCGCTGAGCATCGTCGCCTGGGTGTCGAGCGAGTGCGTCTTGACCTGGAGCCGGGCCGCCCAGTCCTGGGCCGCCCGGTTCTCGACCCGGGTGCTGAGGAACCCGGCCTCGGCCAGGCGCTCGCGGATCGCCAGCGTGATGTTGCTCGCGACGCCGGCCGTCATCGCGAGCCCCTGCCTGCGCCTGTCCTCGGGGACGAACCCGATGCCGGCGCGCATGGCCTCGGCGGAGTTGTGCGCGTGGAGCTCGACCCCGCCGACCCGGACCGTCCCGCTGTCGTACGGGTCGACGCCGAACACGGCGCGCGCGATCTCGCTGCGGCCCGCGCCGACGAGGCCGGCGAGGCAGACGATCTCCCCCGCACGCACGTCGAAGCTCACGTCCGAGAACAGACCCAGCGAGCTCAGGCCCTCGACCTGGAGCACGACGTCGCCGACCTCGGTCTCGATCTTGGGGAAGAGCTGGTCGACGTTGCGGCCGACCATCTGCCGGATGATCTCGTCCACGTCCACGTCGGCGACCGCGTTGGTCGACACGTAGGCGCCGTCGCGCATGACCGTGATGGTGTCGCAGAGGGAGAAGACCTCGTCGAACCGGTGCGAGATGAAGATGACGCCCTTGCCCTCGTCGCGCAGGTGCCGGGCGATCCCCATCAGCCGGTCGACCTCGAGCCCGCTGAGGGCGGCGGTCGGCTCGTCCATGACGATCACCTGAGCGTCCAGGGACACGGACTTCGCGATCTCGACGATCTGCTGGTCAGCGATCGACAGGCTGAGCGCCTGACGCTGCGGGTCCAGCGGCACACCGAGCCGCGCCGTCAGCTCGCGCGTGTCGCGGTTCATCTTCGCCCGGTCGATCTGGCCGAAGCGGGTGTAGGGCTGACGCCCGATGAAGATGTTCTCCGCGACCGACAGGTCGGGGAAGAGCGTCGGCTCTTGGTAGATCACGGCGATGCCCGCCGCCTTGGCGTCCGCCGTCGTGCGGAAGTCGACGGGCTCGCCGTCGAGCAGGAAGTCCCCCGAGTCGCGGGTGTGCAGCCCGCCGATGATCTTGACGAGAGTCGACTTGCCGGCGCCGTTCTCGCCGACGACGGCGTGGATCGAGTGCCGCTCGAGGCGCAGGTTGCCGTCGCTCAGGGCCGAGACCGCGCCGAACCGCTTGGTGACGGAGCGAAGCTCGAGGAGCGAGGTCGCGGAGGGGGACGCCGCGGGTTCGGTGCGGACGGCCGGTCCGGCTGTCGCGTGCGTGACGCTGTCTTCGGTGCTCACGGTGCGTCCACCTCGATCTCCAGGCGGTAGGTGCGCGACTCGCCGGGGGCGAGCGACGGCAGCAGGCCGTTCTTGCGGGCCGCCGCCCGACCCGTCATCTCCGAGGTGTTGGCGGGCTCGAGCCCGAGCGCGTAGCAGCGTTCGGCGAGCATCTTCCACTCGAAGATCGCGGGGAGGGTGTCGGAGTAGCGCAGGGTCAGGGCGAGGCCGCGCGCGTCGTTGACCACGCGCGCGACCCGCTGCTCGGACTCGTCGGTGGTGTGGATGAAGACCTGCTCACGGAATCCGGCCTGTGGGTCCCCGAACACACCGCGGGTGTCGAACCCCAGCGCGGCGTCCGCGTCGCGCGGCTCGGCCGAGGCCTGGCCGATCTCGATCCGGGTGTCCGTGTCCAGAAGCGGCCAGCCGAGGTTCACGTGGTACAGGACCATGTGATCCTGCTCGTCCGCGCCCTCGTTCGTCACGACGTCCTCGACGGTGAAGGAGCGCGAGCCCAGGGCGGTCGTGATACGGCGCCGCAGCACGAGGTTCTCCTCGAGGACCGCGGTCTGGCGGACCCTGCCCTCGACGACGAGCTCGTCGCCGCTCAGCTCGGCCCGCGTGAGCGTCGAGCGCAGGCCCCCGATCCTGCCGTGCATGGGCAGGTCGACCCCCTGGTCGGTCGACGGCGCACCGAAGGTGTCGAGCCCGCAGGTGCTCAGCACGCCGCCGGCGAAGGTCCTCATCCAGCCGCGCCCGCGGGCGTCGGTCATCGCCGGGTCCACGTCGCCGACGGCCGACCGCCAGGCGAACGGCACGCCGTTGAAGGTCAGGGTTCCGAGGTCGAGGGCACGGTCGGGCAGGACGTCGAGCTCGAGCCCGCCGCCGTTGACCAACCGCAGGCGACGGTTGCCGCGGGCCGGTCCGTTCGCGTCGACGACGTCCTCGATGCGCGCGACCTGGTCGAGCGAGCCGACACGCCGCCCGACCTCGCGCAGCGCCAGCCCGTGCAGCTCAGACAAGGCCCAGCTCCACGTTCCCCGGCCCGAAGTGCTTGAGCACGACGAGCTCTTCCGTCGGGCTGGCGTTGTGCACGCGGACGCCGGCCCGGGCGGCCTCCGCGGTGACGAAGAACTCGTCCTGGCTGAGCTGCCCGAAGCGGATCACGGTGGCCGCGGCCGCGTCGTGCGAGCCGAGAGTCCCGTGACCCTGCACGACGATCGCCCCGTAGGCGTCGTCCTCGGTGATCACGGCCGTCTCCCCCGGCGCGACCGTGAGCTCCTTGGCGCTGAAGGCGTTCGAACGGTAGACGATCCACCGCTCGACGTACGCCCGGCCTCCCGCCGCCTCGGACGCCTTGGTCTCGTAGGGGGCCATGAACCGGTTCGCGACGAAGTCCGGGTCGACGTTCTTCTCCCAGTCGAGGAGGTCGAGCACGGCGTCGACGTCGCCGTGGCGCGACTCCGGCACGTCCTTCCACAGCAGCTCTTCGGGCACCTCGCGGTTGTTGCTCCAGGACTCGCACATGGAGAAGACGTCCGAGGACGACTGCGGCTCGTACGTGCAGATGCTCGCCGGGGCGTGCAAGACGCCCGACGGGACGTCCCAGCCCGTGCCGAGCTGCGTGCGGTAGCCCAGCGCGAGCTCGGTGATCCGGTTGTCCCCGCCCGCGCCGAACCGCGCGAGGCGCTCGCGCACCTGGTCCCTCGAGGTCCCCGGGCGCAGACCGAGGTACGAGATCGACTGGTCGCCGAGGTAGTTGTTCATCTGCGGCGAGTAGTAGTACGCCTCGGGCTTGCCGACCTTCCCGACGAGCGCGGCCTTCTCGTCGTCGTGGTGCACGTGGAACGGCAGCGGGAGCAGGTTGTCGTAGAACTTCGAGTACATGGTCCAGCCGCCGTGGCCCTCCCAGAGCCGCTCGCCGACAGCCGCCGCGCCGTGGTGGCTCACGAACTCGTCGAACGGGAGTAGCGTGCCGTCGGGGTCGACCACCAGGCTGAGCCCCTCGTAGGGGCCGGTGAGAGGCCCGTTCTCCGCGCGCACCGTGGACGCGAGCCAACGCTCGTCGATGCCGCCGCGCGTCTGCTGGAACGGGAAGTAGTCGTCCGGGTGGAGCCGGATGCGACGCCCCGGGGTGCAGAACGAGCGCGGCACCCAGGAGGGAGCGAGACGGACGATGCCGTCGCCGGCGTCGAGCGCCCGGGACATGCCCGACACGTGGGACGAGATCCGGTCCAGGTAGGGGTCGTTCGTCATCAGCACTCCTCGTTGAGTCGCCGCGCCTGCCGGCGCGACATCGCGTGGCAGCAGGTTCACTGAACCTGGTTCAATGAACCTGAACGTTAGCGCGTGACTCCCGACGAGTCAACAGTCCCGGAGCGACTTTTCGTGCACCGGCTCGGCGCCGGACCAAGGCGTGGCGCTGCGAGGACAGGCACAGGCAGGGCCGGGCGGTGACGAGCACGACGACGAGGGGCTCGCACCGGCCGGTTCGGCCGGTGCGAGCCCCTCTCTCGAGCCGCGAGCCCGTCGTCAGGTGAGCGACGAGCGGCGCTTGCCGATGATGTCGAGCGCGACCGCGAGGAGCAGCACGAGACCCTTGATGGTCTGCTGCCAGGCAGCGTCGACCGACATGATCGACAGGCCCATGTTGAGCACGCCCATGATGAGCGCACCGATCATGGCGCCGGAGATCTTGCCGACGCCACCGGCGACGGCCGTGCCGCCGATGAAGCACGCGGCGATCGCGTCGAGCTCGTAGTTGGTGCCCGCGGCCGCGACGCCGGCGCCGGCGCGCGAGGTCGTCACGATCGCGGCGACCGAGGCGAGCACACCCATGTTGACGAAGATCGCGAAGTCCGTGCGACGGGCGGACACGCCCGAGAGGATGGCCGCGCTCCGGTTGCCACCGACCGCGTAGATGTGGCGGCCGAAGGTGCTGCGGCTCAGCACGAACGTGTACCCGAGCACCAGGACGCCGAGGATGACCAGGACGATCGGCGTGCCGCCCTTGGACAGCGCGAGCCAGTACGTCACGAGGGCGATGAGCGCCGCGAGGATCACGAGCTTGCCGACGAAGACCGGCAGCGCCTCGACCGAGAGGTTGTGGCGCACGAGGTTGCGGCGCGAGCGGAACTGCGACCAGACGAGCCCGAGGACGGCGATCACGCCGATGACCACGGTCACCACGTCGAGGTTGCCGGCGAAGCCGAGGAAGTTCGGCAGCGAGCCGTTACCGATGTCGTTGAACGAGTTGGGCAGCGGCGCGACGGTCTCGCCCACCAGCACGATGGCCAGGCCACGGAAGATCAGCATGCCCGCCAGGGTGACGATGAACGCCGGGATGCCGACGTACGCGATCCAGAACCCCTGCCAGACGCCCACCAGCGCGCCCACGACCAGCGTAGCGACGATCGCCACCGGCACCGACCAGTGCCAGTGGTTCATCATGATCGCGCACAGGCCTCCAGCGAAGGCGACGACCGAGCCGACCGACAGGTCGATGTGGCCCGCGACGATCACCATGACCATGCCGATCGCGAGGATCATGACGTACGCGTTCTGCTGGATCAGGCTCGCGACGTTGTTGGGGCTGAGCAGCCTGCCGTCGGTCATCGCCTGGAACAGCAGGACGATGACGACGAGCGCTGCGACGATGCCGTACTGGCGGACGTTGCGTCCCAAGTACTCCCGCACGACGTCCATCAGAGGTCTCCCTTCGCGGGGCCGCCGACGACGACCCTCTCCTTGGTCATGTAGCGCATGAGCTCTTCCTGGGTCGCGTCCTCGCGGGACACCTCACCGGTGATCCGCCCCTGGCTCATCGCGTAGATCCGGTCGCAGATGCCGAGCAGCTCGGGCAGCTCGGACGAGATGACGAGCACCGCCTTCCCGGCGTCCGCGAGCGAGTTGATGATCGTGTAGATCTCGTACTTCGCGCCGACGTCGATCCCTCGGGTCGGCTCGTCCAGGATCAGGATCTCAGGCTCGGTGTTGACCCACTTCGAGAGCACGACCTTCTGCTGGTTGCCCCCCGACAGCTTCCCGACGACCGACTCGACCGACGGCGCCTTGATCCGGAAGTCCTTGCGGTAGCGCTCGGCGACCTGCTCCTCCGCGCCCGCACGGACGATCCCGAACGCGTTCGACACCTTGCCGAGGGCGGCGGCCGAGACGTTCTCCCGGATCGTCTGGATCAGGTTGAGGCCGAGGCTCTTGCGGTCCTCGGTGGTATAGGCGAGCCCCTGGTCGATCGCGTCCCGGACGGTGCGGAGGTTGACCTGCTCGCCGTCCCGGAAGACCTTCCCCGAGATCCCGGTGCCCCACGACCGCCCGAAGACGCTCATCGCGAGCTCGGTGCGGCCCGCACCCATGAGGCCGGCGAGCCCGACGATCTCGCCGTGGCGGACCGTAAGGCTCGCGTCGTCGACGACCTTGCGCGACGTGTCGATCGGGTGGTGCACGGTCCAGTGCTCGATCCGCAGCGCCTCAGTTCCCGGCTCGTGCTTCTCGCGGTCCGGGAACAGCTGCTCGAGCGAGCGCCCGACCATGCCGTGGATGATCCGGTCCTCGGTGACGGGCTCGGGCCCGTGCAGGTCCAGCGTCTCGATGGTCCGCCCGTCGCGCAGCACGGTGACCCGGTCCGAGATCGCAGCGACCTCGCTCAGCTTGTGCGAGATGTAGATGCAGGTGATGCCCTGCGAGCGGAAGAGGCGGAGCAGGTCGAGCAGGTGCTCGCTGTCCTCCTCGTTCAGGGCCGCGGTGGGCTCGTCGAGGATGAGGAGGTCGACCTTCTTGCTGAGCGCCTTGGCGATCTCGACGAGCTGCTGCTTGCCGACACCGATGTCCACGGGGAACGTGTCGGGCGACTCGGAGAGCCCGACGTCGGTGAGCAGCTTGGCCGCCTCGGCACGCGTCGCGTGCCAGTCGATGATCCCGCGCTTCGACCGCTCGTTGCCGAGGAAGATGTTCTCGGCGAGGGTGAGCCGCGGCACGAGGGCGAGCTCCTGGTGGATGATGACGACGCCCGCCTCTTCGGAGTCCTTGGTCCCGCGGAACTCGACCTCCGAGCCGTTGAGCCGGATCGTGCCGTCGTAGCTGCCGTGCGGGTAGACCCCCGACAGGATCTTCATGAGCGTGGACTTGCCCGCGCCGTTCTCGCCGCAGATCGCGTGGATCTCTCCGCGCCTGACCTGCAGCCTCACGTCCTCGAGCGCGATCACTCCGGGGAACGTCTTGGTGATGTCGACCATCTCGAGGATCAGGTCCTCGCGGTCCGCGTGCGTGCTGCTGGGCACAGTGCCCTCCTCCTTCTCGACCAGGTCCCCCGCTCAGGCCGGGGCCCCGAGGCTCGCCGCAGCGAGCCCCGGGGCCCCGGCCGCGCGATCAGAGCCCGAGGTCGGACGCCGAGTAGAAGCCCGACTTCACGAGCGTCGACTCGACCGTGTCCTTCGTGACGACCTGCGGCTTGAGCAGGTACGACGGCACGTTCTTGACGCCGTTGTTGTACGAGTCGGTGTCGTTCACGTCGACCGTCTCGCCCTTGACGATCTGGTCGACCATCTTCGCGACCTGGTCACCCAGCGTGCGGGTGTCCTTCCAGACCGTCATGGACTGCTTGCCCGCGAGCATGTTCTTGACGTTCGCCAGGTCGGCGTCCTGGCCCGTGATGACGGGCCAGTCGTCGCCGGCCTTGTAGCCGGCGCCCTGGAGCGCCTGCTCGATGCCGAGCGCGAGCGAGTCGTTGGGCGACAGGACGACGTCGACCTTCTTGGACTTGTAGAACGAGTTGAGACGGTTCTCCATCTCGGCCTGCGCCTTCGACGAGTCCCAGCCCTGGATACCGATCTGGGTCCACTTGTCGGCCGACGCGGGGATCTTGCCCGACGGCGAGACGAGCTTCTTCGAGTCGATGTAGGGCTTCAGGACGTCGTAGGCGCCCTTGAAGAAGAACTTCGCATTGTTGTCGTCGGGCGAGCCGGCGAACATCTCGATGTTGTACGGGCCCTTGCCGTCCTTGAGCTTGAGCGCGCTCTCGATGTACTCGCCCTGCAGCTTGCCGACGAGCTCGTTGTCGAACGTCGCGTAGTAGTCGACGTTCTGGGTGTCGTTGATCAGACGGTCGTACGCGATGACCTTGACGCCGTCCTTGGCCGCGGTCTGCAGCACCGGGCCGAGTGCCGTGCCGTCGATCGAGGCGATCACGAGCACCTTGGCGCCGTCGTTGACCATGTTCTGGATCTGCGTGATCTGCTGGTCCACCTTGTTGTCGGCGTACTGCAGCGTCGTCTTGTACCCCTCCTTCTTGAGGAGGTCCTGCAGGTGCGAGCCGTCGTTGTTCCACCGCTCGAGGGACTTCGTCGGCATCGCGATGCCGACGAGCGTGTCCGAGGGGGCGGCGGAGGTGCTGTCGCCGCCCGAGTCGCTGCGGGTCGACGAGCACGCACCGAGCGTGCCGAACGCCATCGCTACCGTCGCCACCACGGCGACCTTGCGCCAAGACTTCATCGTCCCATCCTTCTCCGTCGAGGTCCCGGGGCACTGCGCCCCTTCCGCATCGGCGCGGATCTGTCCAACGCCGGGCGGGTCGGCTGCGACTGTAGGACACCGTGCGTTCGAGGTTCAAGCGCAACCGGGGGGCCGTTACCATTTTGTGTTCGAAAGTCGAACGATTGTCACCCGGCCCGCGTCGCTAGGATGTCCGCGGGCGTCGGCAGGTGCGTCGACGGGCACCGCGAAGGGGAGGTCTGCCATGAGCGCGACGGGAGCCAAGAGCGTCCCTCGTTCTCCCGGGTCGCAGGCCTCGCTCCGCGAGGCCAACCGCCAGCGGATCGTCGACACCGTCAAGCACCTCGGTCGCCTCACCCAGGTCGAGCTCGCTGCTGCCACCGGACTGTCGACCGCCACGGTCTCGACGATCGTCAAGACGTTGGTCGCCGACGGCGTCCTCGCGACCGAGCCCACCTCGCGCTCGGGGCGACGCGCGCTCGAGGTCAGCATCGCCCGCCAGGTCGGCGTCGTCGCCGCGCTGCACGTCGGCGCGCGCACGCTCTCGGTCGCGCTCGGCGACCTCGCCCACGCCGTGATCGCCGAGCGCGACCTTCCGCTGCCCCCCGACCACCGCGCCGACACGACCCTCGACCGGGCCGCGCTCATCCTCGTCGGGCTCCTCGAGAACCTCGGCACCGACATCGGCGAGCTCCGCGCGATCGGAGTCGCGATCAGCGCCCCGGTCGACCGCGGGACCGGACTGGTGCTCGCGCCGGGCGCGCTCCGCTCGTGGCGTGACGTGCCAGTCGCACAGGTGCTCGAGAAGCGGCTCGCGCGGCCGGTCCACATCGACAGCGACGCCAACCTCGCGGCGCTCGCGGAGCTCGCCCAGGGCCCCGTCGACGACCTTACGGACATGCTCTACCTGCAGCTGTCCCACGAGGTCAGCGCCGGCCTGGTCCTCGGCGGTCGCGTGTACCGGGGATCCTCCGGCACCGCGGGCCAGATCGGGCACATCCAGGTCGACCCCCGGGGGCCCGTCTGCCGGTGCGGGAACCGCGGCTGCCTCGACACCGAGGCGGGCGAGGCCGCGCTGGTCGGCGCGCTCCGCACGTCGCACGGCGACCTCACGCTGCGCGACGTCGTCCGCCTCTCGGCCCAGGGCGACTCCGGGTGCGAGCGCGTCCTGTCGGACGCCGCCAGGCGCGTCGGGGAGGTCGCCGGCAGCCTCGTGACGGCCTTCGACCCGCGGCGCGTCGTCGTCGGCGGGGAGCTCGCGGAGGCGGGCGACGTCGTCGTCGGGCCGATCCGGGAAGCCGTGGAGCGGGTCTACCTCCGGCACGAGTTCGGCGGGGTCGAGGTCCTCGCGGGGACGGTCGGCACCCGCGCACCCCTCCTCGGTGCGCTCGAGCTCGCCCGCCGGGAGACCCGCGTCGTCCCCACCGAACCAGAAGACGAAGGAACCGATTCGTGACCGCCCCCCGGATCCCCATGCTCTCCCTGCGGGGCATCAGCAAGTCGTTCGGGCACGTCCAGGCGCTCTCCGGGGTGGACCTCGACGTGCACGCGTCGGAGGTCGTCGCCCTCGTCGGGGACAACGCAGCAGGCAAGTCGACGATCGCGAAGATCGTGGCCGGCGTGCTCCAGCCCGACACGGGCTCCATCGCGATCGACGGCGAGGAGGTCACCGTGCCCACGCCGTCCGCGGCGCACGCGCTGGGCGTGGCGACGGTCTTCCAGGAGCTCGCGCTCTGCGACAACCTCGACGTCGTGCAGAACCTGTTCCTGGGGCGGGAGCTGCGCAAGCACAGCCGCCTGGTCCGCCGCACCGGCGCCTTCGGGCGCGCGCTGCCGGGTGCGCTCGACGACGCCCGGATGGAGGACGAGGCGCGTCGCATCCTGCTCAGCCTGAGCTCGCGGATCACGAGCATCCGTACGCCCGTGTCGGCCCTGTCCGCCGGCCAGCGGCAGACGGTCGCGATCGCACGGACCATGCTGGGCCGCCCCCGGGTGATCGTCCTGGACGAGCCGACGGCGTCGCTGTCGGCCACCCAGACCGCCGAGGTCCTGAGCCACACCCAGGCGCTGCGGGACCTCGGGCACGCCGTCGTGCTGATCAGCCACAACCTCAACGACGTCCGCGCGGTCGCCGACCGGGTCGAGGTCCTGCGGCACGGTCGGAACAACGGCTCGTTCCCGGCCCGCACCGCGAGCTACGAGGCCGTCCTGGCAGCGGTCACCGGCGCGACAGGTCTGGCGCACCCCGACCGCGGGACCCCCTGACCGGGGCCGGACCACCGGCCACCGGATCGGGCGCGCGGCGCGCCCGCCCTTCGACCCCGCCGTAACCCTTGACACGTTTTGTTCAAGCGATACTCTAATCCAACGCGCGATGTTAGCGCTCACTTTGCACCACCCATCCAACCTCACCGAGGCGGAGCGGACGCACCAGAGGAGCACGCACGTGGGCAACGAAGCCCGTCGTGAACACACCCGCACGGACCGGGCAGCCACACCACCCTCGTGGCGCCCGCACGCGGCGCTCCGACCGCTCCTTCGCAGGTGGGGGATCTGATTCATCGCAAGGGAGCAGAATCTGATGAGATCCGTGGCCTTGTGGCGCCACCTGGTTCCTCTGGCAGCGGTCGGCGCGCTCGTGTGCGCCGGCGCGGTGCCGGCCCAGGCGAGCACCGTCAGCCCGAGCGCCGTCCAGGCGGCGGCCGGTGACAGCACGTTCACCAACCCGGTGATGTTCGCGGACGTCCCCGACCCCGACATCGCCTACGACGGCACCTACTACTACATGGTCAGCACGACCATGCACATGGAGCCGAGCGTGCCGATCATGCGGTCGACCGACCTCGTCCACTGGACGATCGTCGACTACACGGCGCCGATCCTCGAGAACACCGACGCGCTCGCCCTGCGCAACGGGAAGAACGCCTACGCCCAGGGGACGTGGGCCGCGAGCATCAAGTACCACGACGGCACCTTCTACGTCTCGGTCGGGAGCCTGACGACCGGGAAGACCTACATCTACTCGACGAAGAGCATCGAGAAGGGCCCTTGGACCAGGTCGGTCCTCGACGGCTACGCGCACGACCAGTCCCTCCTGTTCGACGGCGACGACGCCTACCTGGTGTACGACGGCGGCAAGATCACCCTGCGCAAGCTCAAGCAGGCGTCCGACGGCACGTTCTCGTGGGACGGCGCCGCGACGACCCTCGTCAGCGACGCCAACGTCGGCTCGGGGGGCGGCCTCAACTCGGAGGGCTCGCACGCCTACAAGATCGGCGACTACTACTACGTCTTCCGGATCCAGTGGCCGTCGGGCGGCCACCGCCAGGAGATCGTCTGGCGCTCCAAGTCGCTGACGCCCGAGTCCGAGGGCGGGACCTGGGAGGGCAAGGTCGTCCTGGACCAGACGCCGAAGGTCGAGGGCCAGGCCGGAGACGGCGCCGCCCAGGGCGGTGTCGTCCAGGCCGGAGACGGCCAGTGGTACAGCATGATCTTCCAGGACGAGGGCCCGGTGGGCCGGTCGCCGCAGCTCGCGCACGTCACGTGGGAGGACGGCTGGCCGGTGTACGACCTCTCCGAGACGGCCACCGGTCCGGGTGGCTCGACGTCGTCGGACACCTCGACCACCGCCGGCATCGTGACCTCGGACGAGTTCGACAACAGCACGACCGAGGCCGGCTACTGGAACACCCCGAACGGGGCGAGCCTGATCTCCTCCCCGGAGAACGCGAACAACGGCTCCAACCTCAAGCTCCAGTGGCAGTGGAACCACAACCCGGACAACCGCTACTGGTCCCTGACGGACCGGCCGGGCTACCTCCGACTGACGACCGGCAGCGTCGCGACGAGCATCCTCGACGCACGCAACACCCTCACCCAGCGCACCTACGGGCCCACCAGCTCCGGCGCCGTCTCGCTCGACGTGTCGCACATGAAGGACGGCGACGTCACCGGGCTCTCCGCCTACCAGGAGAAGTACGGCTACGTGGCCGTCGAGATGAAGGACGGCAAGAAGACGCTCGTCATGCGGCGCGCCGACAGCAGCGGGAACGTGGCGTACACGAGCACCGCCGTACCGCTGTCGGCCAGCACCGTCTACCTCAAGGTCGACGCGAACTACAAGAGCTTCGCCAACAAGGCGTCGTTCTACTACTCGCTCGACGGCAAGGAGTGGACCAAGATCGGCGACGACGTCTTGATGGAGTACCTGCTGTCGCAGTTCGTCGGGTACCGGTTCGCGATCTTCAACTACGCCACCCAGACCACCGGCGGGTACGTGGACGCCGACTGGTTCCACGTGAGCGACCAGATCGGCCAGGACGTCACCCCGCCGACCTCGTGCATCGCGGACGACCAGCAGCTCGTCCAGAACGGCGGCTTCGAGGGCTCGCTCAGCCCGTGGACCGGCAGCGACGGCTCGGTGCTGACCCTCGACAAGACGGACCCGGCGGACGGCGACTCGAGCGTCGACGTGTCGAACCGCACCACCACCGGCAGCGGCCCCCGGCAGAGCATCGCGGGCAAGCTGGTCGTCGGACAGACCTACACGTCGTCGGCGCGGATCAAGTACACCACCGGGCCGGCCACCAAGACCTTCTACCTGACCGCGCTCGACAGCTCCTACAAGGGCGCCCAGCTCGCGTCGGGGACGGTCACGAAGGGGCAGTGGACCACGATCACGGGCACGTACACCGTGAAGTCCTCGGACTTCGACCCGTCGACAGCGGTGCTCTACACCGAGACGCCGTGGACCTCCACCCCCGACCCCACCACCGACCTCATGGACTACGCGGTGGACGACATCTCGGTCAAGGGCGCGAGCGGGGCCACCTTCGACGGCGGGCTCGTCGACAACGGCGGCTGGGAGACCGGACAGGTCGCGCCGTGGACCGCGAACGGCGACGCCACGCTGACGGTCACCGCCGACGACAAGGCGTCGGGTGCGTGCAGCGTGCACGTCACGGGACGCACCAACACCGGTGACGGCCCGATCCAGAGCCTCGCGAACGAGGTGAAGGCCGGCGCGTCGTACGACGTCTCCGCCAAGGTCAAGTACACGACCGGACCGGACACGAAGCAGTTCAACGTCACCATCCGAGATGCCGCCAAGGCCTACATCATGGCGTCGGCGACCGTGAAGAAGGGCGAGTGGACGACAATCTCGGGCACCTACACGGTCCCCGCGAGCGGCTTCGACCCCTCGACCGCCCAGGTCTTCCTCGAGACCACCTGGACCGCCGACCCGAGCAAGACCGACGACCTGATGGACTTCTGGGTCGACGACGTCTCGGTGAAGGCGTCCGACACCGGCGGCTCGACCCACCCGGACGGTGACGCGCTGCCCGCGAAGACGGTCGGCAACAGCAACCCGCTGATGGACTACGAGTACGGCGCGGACCCGTGGGCGATGGCCTACGACGGCCGGGTCTACGAGTACATGACGGGCGACGCGTCGTACATCGACTCCGACGGCAACGTCGTGCAGGAGCCGGAGAAGGACGCCGACGGCAACATCAAGGACAACTCGTACGGCAAGATCCAGACCATCAACGTGATCTCGTCGGACGACATGGTCAACTGGACCAACGAGGGAACCGTCAAGGTGGCGGGCTCGCACGGCGCCGCGACCTGGGCGAGCAACTCGTGGGCCCCGTCGGTCGTGCACCGGACGATCGACGGCAAGGAGAAGTTCTTCCTGTACTTCGCCAACAGCGGTGGCGGGATCGGCGTCCTCACGTCCGACTCGCCGACCGGTCCGTGGAAGGACCCGATCGGCAAGGCGCTGGTGAGCTCCTCGACGCCCGGCACGTCCGGCGTGGTGTGGATGTTCGACCCCGCGGTCCTCGTCGACGACGACGGCCAGGCGTACCTCTACTTCGGCGGGGGCGTGCCGTCGACCGACGGGACGTCGTCGGCGGACCAGACCGATCACCCGAAGTCGTCCCGCGTCATCAAGCTGGGCGCGGACATGACCAGCACGGTGGGCTCGGCCGAGACCATCGACGCGCCGGCCATGTTCGAGGACTCGGGCATCAACAAGATCGGTGACACGTACTACTACTCGTACTGCACCAACTTCTCCCACTCCTCGACGATCGACGGGCAGCAGATCCCGACCGGGACCATCGCCTACATGACGTCGAAGAGCCCGACCGGACCGTTCACCTACCAGGGAACGATCCTCGACAACCCGTCCGCGTTCTTCGGCGCCGGCGGCAACAACCACCACGCGATCTTCCAGCTCGGGGACCAGTGGTACATCACGTACCACTCGCAGGCCCTGCAGACCGCACTCGTCAAGGGAGGCTCGCTCGACAAGGAGCACGAGTACCGCTCGACCCACATCGACAAGCTGACGGTGAACGCCGACGGCTCGCTCGGGAACGTCACGGGCACGTACAAGGGCGTGTCGCAGCTCAAGGACCTTGACCCGTACCAGACCGTGCAGGCCGAGACCATCGGCTGGGACTCGGGGATCCAGGACGCCTACAAGGCGGACTCCGGGATCCGCGTCGGGCCCAAGGACCTCTCCGACACGACCGGGGACCAGGTCCTGACGAACGTCAACGACGGCGAGTGGACCGGGCTGGGCGACGTGGACTTCGGGAGCGAGGGCAAGACCGGCGCGGTCAAGCTCTCCGCCGCCGTCCGCGCCAGGGCGGGTGGCAAGGTCACTCTCCGGCTCGACGACCCGACCGACGGCGACGTCGTGGGAACGCTCGACGTGCCTGCCGGCGACGGCACGTCGTGGAGTACGGTGTCCGCGGAGCTGACCCGTACGGTCACCGGGGTCCACGACGTGTTCTTCACGTTCAGCGGCTCGGGCACCGACCAGCTCTTCGACGTCGACAGCTGGTCTTTCGCGCCAGCGGCGGACACGACGACCGGGCCGGTGATCAACAAGGTCTCCGTCGCGGACGGCGCGACCGTCTCGGGCAAGAAGACGTTCAAGGTCACGCTCGCCGGTCCCGCGTCCGACGTGTCCTACACCTATATCGAGCTCAACAAGGGCGCGTCGCACGTGTGGGTCACCGACAACACGAAGGCCGCCGGCAGCACGAACAGCGGTCTCAAGCCGACCCTCGTGGTCGACACCCGTGACCTCGCCAACGGGGTGTACGGGCTGAAGATCGACGCGGTCGGCAAGAACGGGAAGACTACCGAGAACACCGTGTCGTTCACCGTCAACAACCCCCCGCGGCTCAAGATCGTGAAGCCCGCGGACGGCGCCACCGTGTCGGGGAAGGTGACCGTCAAGGTCTCGCTGAAGGGCCAGGGGCTCAAGGCGTACAACCTGCGGCTCGACTCCGCGGGGCTGCAGTACGCGTACGAGCCCGAGGCCGGCACCATGACCTACTCGTTCGACACCACCACGGTGAAGAACGGTACGCACACCCTGCTCGCGACGGCGACGGACACGAGCGGGAACAAGACCACGGTCACCGAGAAGATCGTGGTCGCCAACCCGTCGTGACGGCGGTGGGTCCGGCCTCGCGGTCGGACCCGCCGCCCGTGACGGCGGGGAGCACGGCAGCGGCACTCCCGGGCGGCCGGAAGGTCCGCTGCCGTGTCTCGCCCCACCCGCCGTCTGATGGAGGACCGACGATGGATCGAGCGACACGCTCCGGCACCACGGCGCTGCACCCGCGCCCCCGGGGGTTCGTCCCGAGGGCCGACCAGGACCACGAGGCGGCCGCACTCGTGCGGGCCGCCCAAGCCGGGGACACCGACGCGCGCGACGCGCTCGTCGCCGCGTACCTCCCGCTCCTCTACAACATCGTCGGCCGGGCGCTGGACGGTCGGACCGAGGTCGACGACGTGGTGCAGGAGACCCTGCTGCGTGTCGTGCGCGACCTCCCTGCCCTACGGTCGCCCGAGAGCTTCCGCGCGTGGGCCGTGGCGGTCGCGCTGCGGCAGGTCAGGACGTTCTGGCGCACCCACCGCGCCGCCGCGACCCGGTTCAGCGACGTCGCCGACGCGGAGCTGGAACCGGATCCTCAGGACGTCGCCGAGCACGCCGGCCTGCGGCTCGAGATCTCCCGCCAGCGCCGCCAGGTCGCCGAGGCCTCGCGCTGGCTCGACCGTGAGGCGCGGGTCCTGCTCGCGCTGTGGTGGCAGGAGCTCGCAGGCACGATCACGCGCGGCGAGGTCGCCGCGTCGATCGGCACGTCACCCGCCCACGCCGCCGTCCGGCTGCAGCGCATGCGCGAGCAGCTCGAGACCGCACGGGCGAACGTCGCCGCGCTCGAGGCAGAACCCCGCTGCCCGGAGCTCGAGGCGACCGTGCGGGGCTGGGACGGCACGCCCACCTCCGTCTGGCGCAAGCGCGTCGCGAGGCACGTGCGCCGCTGCCCGGTGTGCGCACCGCTCGGCGCCGGCCTCGCACCGGCGGACCGGCTGATCCTCGACACGGCGCCCCTCGTGGTTCCGGTCGCGCTGGCGGCGCTCGTGAGCACGAGCCACGGCCTGTGGGGCGGCGCCACGGCCGCCGGTCACGTCGCCGCGTCCTCGGCAAGCAGCCATGCCGCGCACGCGACGCTCCTCGCCAAGCTCGCGGCGCACCCGCTGCTGTGGGTCGCCGCCGGAGCGACCGTCGTCGGCGGCACCGTCGGAGGCATCCACGAGGCGAGCTCGCACCACCACCCTGCGCCCACGGTGGCAGCGGCCGGACCGCAGGCCGCCCCCGCGGTGCGCCCGTCGGCCGCCCCTCGCCCGACGACCCACCCGACCTCGCGGCCGACGCCGCACCCGACCCGGAGCAGCGCCCCGACCGCACGACCGACTCCGACCGCCTCCCCCACCGTCGCCACCGAGCTCGTGGGCGGGCTCGTGCCGCTCGGCCGCCACTCGCTCGAGCTCGAGGGCACCCCTGGGTCCTACCTCACGGCAGGCGACGAGGAGGCGGGAATCTCCGAGATCGGCCGCTCGAGCACCGCCGCCGCCAAGAAGGACGCCACCTTCACCGTGGTGCGTGGCCTTGCCGACCATGACTGCGTGAGTCTCGTCGCCTCCGACGGGCGCTATCTGCGGCACTACGAGCTGCGGCTGAGGCTCGACGAGCGCAACGGCACCGACCTCTTCCGTGACGACGCCACCTTCTGCCCGACGGCAGGTGCCAAGGGCGCGATCGCCCTCGTCCCGCGGGCCTATCCCGCTCTCGTCGTCCACTCCCGGGACGGCGGGCTCTACCTCGACGTCCCGGACGGCACCGCCGCGTTCAAGGCGAGCAGCGGGTTCCTCGTGCGCGCACCCTGGGGGAGCTGAGTGCGGCGACACGGCGAGATCGGGACGCCATTTCCGTTATCCCGTCAGATCCGGCTGCGCCTCCTGAGCGGAGCCGTACCTTCGAGACGCCGGGGGCGGCCCCGCCCTTCCCCGTCTATCCGTCCCGGAGAACTCATGCCGTCACGTCATCTCAGAACCCTCTCGTCAGCCCTCGCGCTGGCCTTCTGGGCCCTCGTGCTCACTACCGTGACCGGTTCGGTCGCCTCCGCTGCCGCGATCTGCGGCGCACCCGCGCGCATCTCGCTCCCGTCGGCACACCACGTGGTGGGTCACGGCACGGCCGGGAGCTGCACCGACGACGCGCTGCGGTCCGCGGTCGCGAACGGCGGCTACATCACGTTCGACTGCGGAAGCCACGCCACCATCGACGTCTCCCCCGCGATCACGGTGAACGACACCACGGTGATCGACGGTGGCGGCAAGGTCACGCTCGACGGCCTCC
Organism: Luteimicrobium xylanilyticum; assembly: GCF_009429125.1. Taxonomy (GTDB): domain Bacteria; phylum Actinomycetota; class Actinomycetes; order Actinomycetales; family Cellulomonadaceae; genus Luteimicrobium; species Luteimicrobium xylanilyticum. The sequence goes on along the minus strand of NZ_CP045529.1, from coordinate 749,947 downwards.
ACAAGAACCGCATCGTGGTCGCCGACAACGGCACCACGCTGTCGGTGCGCGGTCTGCGCTTCGTCAACGGCGCCGCCGCACAGTCGTCCGACCGCGGCGTCGGAGCCGGCGGCGCGGTGGCGGGCCAGTACAAGTCGCGGGTCGAGGTCATCGACAGCTCGTTCTCGGGCAACTCGGCCGGGTACGGCGGCGGGGCCGTCGCCGTCAACACCGACAGCACGCTCACGATCGTCGGCAGCACGTTCGACCACAACACCTCGTGGGAGGGCGGGGCGGTCTACAGCCTCCTGTCCCCGCTCACCATCATGAACTCGACCTTCACCTCCAACTCCGTCGTCGACAAGCCGCACGCCGGCGACGGCGGTGCGATCGCGACCGACGGCGCGTCCCCCTTCACCGGAGGCAAGCTCGAGCTCTGCGGACTGCGGATCGCGCACAACACCAGCGAGCACAACGGTGGCGGTGCCTACCTGTGGACGTACGCGCCCGACTCGATCGAGATCCGGAAGACGACCTTCGAGGACAACCACGCCAGGACCAGCAACGGCGCGGGCGGCGCCGCACGCGTGAGCGTCGGTGACTACCAGGGCCGCACCGTCGGCCAGATCACGATCTCCCAGACCACGGTCACCTCCAACACGTCGGGCGGGAACGCCGGCGGCTTCTACCTCGACTGCGCGCCCAACTGCGACATCAACAACACGACGTTCGAGGGAAACTCGAGCGCCACCTACGGCGGCGCGATCTTCGGCGACGGCCACCGGGACACCAACGTCACGTTCGCGAACAACACGGCCGAGGAGCAGGGCGGCGCGATCTTCGGGAGCAACTTCACGCTGAACAACACGGTCCTCAGCGGCAACACCTCGGGGAACCAGTGGCACCTCGCGCAGGCCTGCAACAACACGGGAAGCGGGTCGAACGTCGTGCAGTGGGGCTCGGGCGGCAAGGACACGTCCAAGGACTGCGCGCCCCAGGTCATCGCCAAGAACCCGAAGCTGGGCAAGCTCGCGGCCAACGGCGGCCCCACCGCGACGATGATGCCGGCCAAGAACAGCGCCGTCCTCAGGGCCGGCCAAGGCTGCGAGGCGACCGACCAGCGCGGGGTGGCCCGGACCGCCGCGTGCGACGTCGGCGCCGTGCAACGGACCGGCGCACCGCTCCGTTCCGGCTCGAGCGGCTCGACGACGGGATCGGCCGAGGCCACGTCGGGTGGCAGCGGGTCGGCCGGCGCGGGCACCACGGGTGGTGGCCAGGCGGCGAGCGGCGGGCACGGCTCCACGAAGGCCGGCACGGGCACGTCGAAGCCGCGCACGGGCGCCGGCAGCGCGGCGACCGCGAAGGCCAGTCCTTCGCCGAGCGCGACGCCGAGCGCCACGCCCACGCCGACGCCGAGCGCGTCGACGAGCCCGACTGCCGCGACGAGCGCCGCTGCGTCGGACGTGACGGCGGACGGCACTCTCGGCGACGGGGCTGCGCTGCAGGCGAGCCGGCAGGCGGGGAACGCCACGGCCGGCTCCGCCCTGGCGCGCCACCGCGCGCTGGTCGCGGCTGTCGCCGCGCTCGTCGCGGCGGGCGCCGGCGTGGCCGCATGGGCCGCGGTGAGGACTCGGCCGCAGGGCCGCGTGCACGCTCGAGGTGCGCGCCGATGACGGGACGGTGCACGAGGACGTGACGCCGACCGAACCCCCGTCGGCCACCGGGCCGCGACGCGCACGCGTCGCGGTCCGGTAACGGGGCAACAGGGAGGAAGAACAGATGGCAGTGAGAGGGAGAACGGACGGACACCGGGTGGCTCGCACCTGGTGGTGCAGTGTGAGCGTCTCGGCGCTCGTACTGGGAACCGGGGGCCTGGGGGTGTCCGCAGCCACGGCTGCGGACTCTTCGGGGACGACCGGCACCACGACCGCGTACGCCGACGGAGCGTTCCATCTGGACGTGCCGAGCGTGGTCCGGGAGTCGGACATCGTCCTCGGCCAGCCGAACACGAAGAACACCGAGGCGATCCCGCTGGGGAACGGTTCGGTCGGTGCCGCCGTCTGGGCACAGAAGGGCTACACCGCCCAGCTCAACCGGGACGACACCTTCCCGGACCGCAAGTCGCCCGGCCAGATCCAGGTCCCGGGCCTCGCCGCGATGACGCAGGCGGACGACTACCACGCGTCGCTCGACCTCTACACCGGCACGTACACGCAGCAGGGCGGCGGCATCACGGCGACGACCTACGTACGCGCCGACAAGGACGAGCTCGTTCTCGACGTGACGGGCGCGGACCCCGGGTCGAGCCAGACGGTCACCGCAGGGCTGTGGGACGGGCGGACGCCGACGGCGGCCGTGTCGTCGGACAAGAAGACGGCATCTCTCGCCGAGACGTGGAAGGACACCGCGACCGGCGGCGACGGGAGCACCTGGGGGACGCTCCTCGGCGTGACGGCGAACGGCAAGGACGTCACGGCGAGCGTCGTGGACTCGAAGACCGTGAGGGTGAGCTTCAAGGCGAACGCCAAGGGCAGCTACAAGGTCGTCGTCGCGACGCCGTCCTGGAAGGGCGGGGATGGTGCCGCTACGGCGGCGACCCTGCTCGCGTCCGACGCGACCGCCTCGTCGCACAAGCTGGTCGCGGCGCACGAGCGCTGGTGGGCGGCGTACTGGAAGAAGGCGAAGCTGCTCCAGATGTCGTCCGCAGACGGCGAGGCGCAGTACATGGAGAACCTGCGCACCCTGTTCCTGTACCAGCAGGCCAGCCTGATGCGCGGGCAGTACCCGGGTTCGCAGGCCGGCGCGGCGCCGCTGTTCTCGGCGTTCGAGGACCAGCACACCTGGGTCCCGGCGGACTACTGGTTCTGGAACATCCGGATGCAGCTCGCGGCCAATATCTCGTCGGGCACGGCTGACCTGAACTCGAGCATCTTCAAGCTCTACACCGACAACCTGGCGAGCAACGAGGCGTGGACCCGGTCGCACGTCCCCGGCACCCAGGGCGTCTGCGTCTCCGAGACCATGCGGTACAACGGCGGCGGCGACTACGGCGACTGGACGGCCAACCGCTCGTGCGACACCACGATCGCGGCCTCCTACAACTCCCAGACGTTCTCCACGGGCGCCGAGGTCGCACTCTGGATGTGGCGTCAGTACCAGCAGACGGGCGACCTCACCCAACTCGAGCAGGGCTACCCGTTGATGAAGTCCGTCGCCCAGTTCCTGCTGAGCATCGGGACGGTCGGCAGCGACGGCAAGCTCCACTACACGGGCAACGAGCACGAGAACCAGTGGGCCGTGAAGGATCCGAGCATGCTCGTCGCCGCGATGACCGCCACGTACCCGGTGATCGCCAAGGTCGCCACCCTGCTGGACCAGGACCCCGACCTGGTGACCAGGCTCGACGACGCCACGGCGCAGCTGCCCGGGCTGCCGCGCACGGACTCCGCGACGCACACGCAGGTCGTGGAGAACAGCAGTAAGGACTCCGACTCGGGCTGGGTGCTCGCGTACTCGGCCCAGCCCAACGCGTCCCTGCACAACGTGGAGAACACCCAGCTCGAGGCCACCTGGCCGTTCGGGCTGATCGGCGACCAGGCGGGGAGCCTGCACGACATCGGCGTGCGGTCCTTCGAGTCGCGGAGCTTCAAGACGAGCAACGACTGGGACTACGACGCGGTCTACGCGGCGCGGCTCGGGCTTGCGGACCAGATCCCGACCGTGCTCAAGGACGACATCGAGAAGTTCCAGGTCTACCCGAACGGTCTGTCGACCGAGGCGGGCGTCGACTTCTACAACGAGCAGACGGGAATCGTCGCACTCGCCACGAACGAGGCCCTGGTGCAGGACTACACCGGCACCATCGCGGTCGCCCCGGCATGGCCGAGCGACTGGGACGTGTCCGGCTCGGTGGCGACGCTCAACAAGAGCACCGTGGACGTCCAGTACTCAGGCGGCAAGCTCACCACGGTGCTCCTCGAGGCCGGGAAGAAGTCGACCCAGCCGGTGCGGAACCCCTGGCCGGGCACGTCGGTCGAGGTCCGCGACGTGACGGCCGGCACCGTGTCGGTCGCCTCGACGAAGGCCGACGTGCTGACCCTCGAGACGAAGGCAAAGCACTCCTACCTGATCCAGCAGGTGGACTCCCCCACCACGTCGCTGGACTACGCCCCGGTCACGGGCACGGCCGCGACGGCCGCGAAGCACCTCGGCCCCGTCCAGATCGGTCTCGACGCACCGGCCGCACCGGCGCAGCTCTCGAGCCTGTTCGACAACTCGGGCATCACCAAGGACGCGGACACCGACGCGGGCAACATCGACGGCGGGACCGCGAGCCTGTCGTACGAGGCGTTGGCCGCGGCGGGCGCCTCGCCCGGCAAGACCGTGTCGGCCGACGGTTTCGACTACACGTGGCCCGCGTCGGCGGTCGGCGGCGGGAGCAAGGACAACGTGGTGGCGAACGGCCAACGCGTCGCCGTAGGGGCGAGCGGGTCCGCGCTGGGCTTCCTCGTGACCGCGACCTACGGACCGGCGAGCGGGACCGGCACCGTCCACTACGCGGACGGGACCAGCCAGGACTTCACCCTGGGCAGTCCCGACTGGCTGAACGGCTCGGGTACGGTCGCGCTCAAGCCGAGCTACGCGAACCGGCAGGGCAACACCCAGTACGACAGCCCTGCCTACGTGAACTCGGTGAGCGTCCCGCTCACGGCGGGCAAGAAGGTGGACTACGTGACCCTGCCGACGGTGAGCGCGGCCCCGGCCGCCAACACCCCGACGCTGCACGTGTTCGCGATGGCGGTGAAGGGCGCCAGCACGGACACCGGTCCGGCGATCTCCGCCGTCTCGGTCGCGGACGGTGACACCGTCTCGGGCAAGACGACGTTCACGGTCGACCTGGCCGGCGACGCGAAGGACGTGTCGTACACGTACATCGAGCTCAACAAGGGCTCGGGTCACGTGTGGGTCACGGACAACACGAAGGCCACGGGCAGCCACAACAACGGGTTGCACCCGAGCCTCGTGGTGGACACCACGACCCTGGCGAACGGTGCCTACGGGCTGAAGATCGACGCCGTCGGGAAGAACGGGAAGACGACCGAGAAGCAGGTCGCCTTCACGATCTCCAACGGCTCCTGACCCGCTCCACCAGAGACGATGAAGCGCTCGTCCCGGGCTCGAGGGCCCGGGGCGAGCGCTTCGCCTGTCCCCATGGGGTCAGCCGGCAGTCAGCCGGCGTTGTGGACCGTGATCTTCTCGGTGATCGTGGTCTTGTTCCCGGCTGTGTCCGTCGCCGTCGCGAGCAGGGTGTGGGTCCCGTCCGTAAGCGTCGTGGTGTCGAGCTGGAAGGTCTGGTCACCGGCCTTCGGCTCGTAGGCATACGACAGACCGGCCGAGTCGACGCGCAGGTTGTACGCCTTCAGCCCCTGACCGGACAGGTGGACGGTCACGGTCACCGTGCCCGAGACCGTGGCGCCCGAGGCTGGAGCCGCGAACGACAGGGCCGGTGGGTTGTTGATCGTGAACGAGACCGTCTTCTCGGTCGTCAGGCCGTTCTTGCCCACGGCGTCGATCTTGAGGCCGTACACCCCGTTGGCCAGGGTCGTGGTGTCGACGACGAGGTTCGGGTGCAGGCCGCTGTTGTGGCTGCCGTCCGCCTTCGTGTTGTCCGTCACCCACGCGTGCGACGAGCCCTTGTTGAGCTCGATGTACGTGTAGGAGACGTCCGCCGCGTCGCCGCCGAGGTCGACCGTGAAGGTGGTCTTCCCCGAGACGGTGTCGCCGTCCGCGACCGAGACGTGGTCGACGTCGGGGTAGCGGGCGAGCGTCCAGAAGTGGTCCGCGGTCGCCGCGTCCGTCGCCGTGGTCGTGGTCGACGCGTTGGCGGCCACCACCGTGCCGTCACGCCCGGCGCCGGACGAGTCGACCGCCTTGGTGCCGCTCGTCTCGTCGAACGCGTAGTGCACGACGTCGCCCTGCCCCGCCGTGGTCCCGGTGACCAGCGCCGCGACCTCGTCGGCGCTCAGCGCACGCGAGTAGACGTTGAAGTCGTCGATGGTCGCGTTGAGCGGCGCGTCGCTCGAGTACTGCGACTTCCCGAGGTAGTTGCGCGTGCTCTGGCCGAACGCGGACGGGTGGTTCGTCATGTTCGCGTTCGTGCCGACGGCCTTGCCGTTCACGTACAGCGTGCCGGTCGTCCCGGACAGCGTGACGGTCAGCAGGGACCACTGGTTCAGCGGCAGGAGGCCCGTGCCGTCGATCCGCTGCTCGCCGCCCGCTCCACTGCCCGTGGTGATGGCGTAGCGGAGCGTGCTCCCGTTGTTCAGCGTGAGGAACATGCTGGCGGACGAGCTGGATCCGATGTCGAAGACGCGGGACCAGGACGCGTTCGACGCCGGGTTGACCCAGACCGAGACCGTGTAGTCGCCGGTCAGGCTGCTCAGCGCGCCGGTCGGGAGCGTGACGTACGAGGCCGTGTTGCAGAAGCTGAGCGCCTTGCCGACCTTGCCGGTCACGCGCGGCCCGTCGGCCGTGCACCCGGACGTCACGGAGCCGTCGGCCCACTGCACGACCGGGGCACCCGCGTCCTTGCTCATCGAGCCGACGGCGAGCACGAGGCCCGTCGTCGCGTTCGCGAGGCGGTAGCCGCCCTTGCCGTCGGGGAACGGCTGCCAGAGCTGGTTGGTCGTCTCGTCGTCCGCGCCGACGACCGCCACCGCACCGTTCGTGGTCGACGAGCCCTTGACGCCGAGCACCAGCCCGTCGCCGTCGACCACCTTGTACAGGCCACGGCCCTCGTCCACGAAGGTCCACCGCTGGGCGGCGCCGCTCTTGGCCGCGGCCTGCGTCACGGCGCTGCCCGTGACGTCGCCCGACGCTGCGAGCGCGAGCCCGCTGTTGCCGTTCGTCACGCGGTACGTGCCTGACAGGTCGGTCTCCTTGCCGGAGGCCGGCGTGACCACCACGTGGTAGCCGTAGGCGGGGTTCATGACGACGGGCACCGAGATCGTCCCGTCGTCGCCCACCGTGTAGCGGGTCGTGGAGACCGTGATCGGCCCCGACACCGCGACCGTGCGCCCGTAGGTGGGCGTGTACTCGAGCTTGACGTCGACGTCCTTGCCGACGGCCGTCTTGTCGAGCCCGGCGACCTGGATCGTGGTCGGACCGGAGTTGCCGCCGGCGACGACGTCGACCTCCTTCTTGTCGTCCGTGACCGCCGCGGCGCCGTCGAAGAGCGCGGCGCCGTTCGCCGGCGGGGTCGTCGTGATCATCTGGCCGCTCATGTCGGCGTACCAGGTGTAGAGCCAGTAGGCGCCGTTGGGCGAGCCGCCCTGCCCGGTGAGCAGGTCGCCGAGAGCGCCCGACTGGTTCCAGAACGGCAGCTCCGCGTTGCGGATGCCGAGCCGCTCGAACTTCGCGATGTAGCCGACGAGCGACCCCGGGATCCCGACCTCGGCCGGCGCCGCGTACTCCTCGATGTCGATCGGGAGCGGGTCGATGCCGTACTTCTTCTCGAGCGCGAGGACCGTGTCCACGTCGCCTTGGATCTTCGAGGAACGGGTCAGCTCGTGCCAGGCCAGGATGTCGGGCACGGTGTCCGTCGCGACCGCGTTCTTGAGGAAGTTGTCCATGTCGGAGATGTTGTCCGAGAAGGACGGTCCCTGGATCGGGGTCGTCGGGTCGATGGATCGGATCAGCCGGTAGGTGTGGGTCCAGAAGTCCTCGAACGAGCCGTTCTTCGTCGCGTTCCAGGTGTTGTCCGACTCGTTCCAGGGGGCGTACGCCGCGAGGTTGGGCACCGTGGTCGGGTTGACCTTCGCGAGCTCGTTGCGGACGACGTCGTCCCAGGTGTCCCAGCTGAACTGGTAGGGCCAGCCCGGGTAGTAGTCGGAGAGCCGGTCGACGACCTTGGCGCCGAGCGCCTTCGAGACCCCGGCCGTCACGAGGATGTCGCCGGTGGCCTGCTGGGTCCCTCCGGACGGCTTCATGACGAACTCGCTGGGCTTGATGGCCTTGGCGAGGTCGAGGCTGGGCTTGGTCGCGTCGGCGAGCCCGTAGAGCGAGCCGCTGGCCACGTGGGTCACGTCCCGGAAGGGCTGGTCGGCGTGGACGACGAGCGTGTCGGCGGGGTCGGCGGCGAACGCGCCCGAGGCCGGGGCGTCGGCGACCGTCTCGGACGCCTGGGCGGCGGACGCCTGGGCGGCCGGCGCGGTGCCTGCCAGCCCGAGCGCGGCGGTCGCGAGCGCGGCCAGGGCTGCCGTCGGCGCGGCGACGCCTCGCGCGTGGTGCGGTGCGGATCTGCTCATCGTGGTGCTCCCTTGCATCCTTGGTGCATCGGTCCTGGGTGTCGAGACAGGATGTGAGCGTTCACATCCTGCGGTCGTGCGCCCCCTCCTTCCTCGCGCGAGAGGCGTCAGCGACGCACGTGGTCGGCGGCCAGCGTCAGGTAGACCGCGGCCGTCCAGGTGTAGGCGCGGTCCCGCAGGCCCGCGCCCGTGCGGGCGTCGAAGTTCTCGGCGAAGCCCGAGCGCTCGCACAGGGCGCGGAACCGCTCGCTCACCGCGTCGGCGAGCTCGGTGAAGCCCGAGACCCGCAAGCCGTCCTCGATCAGCGCCGTCGACGGCGCCCAGATCGGCCCGCGCCAGTACCCGTCGTCCTCGTAGTGGGGCGACGTCACCGGCTCGGTGGCCGGCCCGTGCTCGGTGAGGTGCTCGACGAGCCGCTCCGCGAGCGCCGTCCGGACCTTCGCCGGCAGCCGGTCGCCGAGCACGAGCGGCAGGAGGTTGAGCAGGCTCGTCGCTGTGCTCCGCTCCCCCGACAGCGCCCCCACGGCGACGAGCTCCTCACCGGTCCAGAGCTCGTCGAGCAGCGCTTCGATCAGCGCGTCCCGACCGGCCTTCCAGGTCTCGGCGGGGCGACCCAGCTCCTCGGACAGGTCGGCGAGCACCTCGAGCTGGAGCGCGAGGAAGCCGGCAAGATCCGGCGACTCGATGACCCGGTCGCGGTCGAACGTCGTCGCGTTGTCCCAGCCGCTGTCGTTGCCGTGCTGGTAGTACGGCAGCGCGTGGCCCGGCCGACGACGGCGCTCGAGCCAGAACCGCGACCACCGGGCGAGGCGGTCATGCACCTCGGCGAGCTCGTCGTGCGTGAGCTCGCGCCCCGCCGTCGCCCGCAGCCGGCGCAGCGCCCACCCGTGGATGGGCGGCTTCACGTAGTTGTAGAGGACCTCGGAGTGCGTGATCGAGTCGGGCAGCGCGCCGCACGCGTCCTGGTGGTCGAACGGGGCGAGGAACTGGTCGAGTGCGGCGTCGGGCAGGCCGGGGGCGAGCGCGAGCGCGTTGAAGCAGTGGTCCCAGCTCCAGAGCTTGTCCATCCAGTGCTTCGACATGAGCACGGACTCCCGGGTCGCGAACCCCTCGGGCGCGACGGTCGCCGACCACAGCACGTACGCGGCGAGCTCGGCGGCGGGCGTCCGCTCGTCGCGCCACGGTGCGACCGCGTCGACGTACGCGCCGAACGCGCTCGCCGTCGCGGCCACGGCCGCGTCGAACGACCGCGCCGCCTCGTACGCGGGTGCTCCCGAGGTGGTCTCCTCGACCGTCGCCTCCCACGGACCGCCGTCCGCACCGAGCACGACGGCACGCTCCGCGACCCCCAGGGCCTCCCCGCCGACGACGTCCACCGAGCCGCGCACCGACGTCACCCGGTACCGGCGTCCGGTCTCGTAGGAGGTGAACACGACGGCGTCGTCGACCGGGTCGACGTACAGGTAGGTACCGGTGAACGGCGTGAGCCCGGCTGCAGCGTCGGCGAGCCGGAGCCCGAGGCCCGCTCCCCGCAGACGGAGGGTCTCGGGACCGTCGAACACGGCGTCGACGGTCCCGACGCCGCCCGCGCCCCAGGTGAAGACGCTCGGCTGCGCGTGCCACGTGGTGTCCGCGACCGCGCCGCCCCGGACGGGCTCGAGGCGCAGGACACCGTGCATGCCGTTGCGGTGCGAGACCAGGTGGACGGCGTCGGTCGTCGTGTGGAGGGCTGTCACGGGAGACAGGTCGAGCCACGAGCCGCGCGTCGAGAAGGGGATCTCGCGCAGGTCGAAGGTCAGGGAGGCGGGCGCGCCGGGATGCTGCGTCATGGGGATTCCTTGCGGTTCGGGAGGAGAGGACGGGGGCAGGTCAGTCCTTGACGGCCCCGGCGGTCACGCCCGCAGCGACGTAGCGCTGGGCGACGACGAGGAGGACGGCGGTGGGGACCGACGCCACGACGGCGGTCGCCATGAGCGGGCCCCACTCCTGGTTCTGGGAGCCGATGTAGTCGTAGAGGCCCATCGTGATCGGCCGCAGCTTCCCGCCGTCACGGTTCAGCGTGGACGCGAAGAGGAAGTCCGACCATGCCCACAGGAAGGCGAAGAGCCCGACCGTCACCGCCGAGTTCCGCGAGACCGGCAGGACGACCGACCGGAACGTCCGCCAGTAGGACGCGCCGTCGATCTGCGCAGCCTGCAGGAGCTCCCGGGGGATGCCCGCCATGAACGCGGAGAAGAGCATCACGCCGAACGGTACGGCGATCGTCGAGTCCGCGAGGATCAAGCCCCAGACCGTGTCCAGGATCCCGATGTTCGTGTAGATCGTGTAGAAACCGAGCGCCATGACGACCGCGGGGATCATCTGGGCGACGATCAACAGGAAGTTGAGCAGCCGCCGCCCGGGTACGAACAGCTTGGACAGCGCGTAGGCCGCGGGCGCGGCGATCAGGATCGTCAGGACCACCGTGCCGAAGCCGACGAGCAGGCTGGTCCCCAGATACGGGATCTGGTCGCCCAGGACCGTGCGGTAGTTCTGGAGCGTGAACGCCTTGGGATAGAGGTCTCCGCTGCGGACCGCCTCACGCTTCGTGAGCGAGACGTTGATCATCCAGTAGAGCGGGAAGAGCATCAGCGCGGTCAGGACGAGCCCTACGGCGGTCTTCCACCAGGTACGACGGAAGGTGTTCATCTCAGTCCTCCTGGCGGCGCTGGACGAAGAGGTAGACGAAGCCCATGAGCAGGGCGACGAGGAGCAGGATCGTGCCGACGACGGACGCCTGCGAGTACTGGATGAGCGCGGAGGCACCCTTGCCGAAGGCCATCGAGTAGGCCCAGGTCGCGAGCGTCTGAGAGGTGCCCGTTCCCATCGTCATGATCCAGACGATGTCGACGACCTTGAGCGTGTAGACGAAGCCGAGCAGCAGAGTGATGGCGGTGACCGGCCGCAGCAGCGGGAAAGTGATCGTGCGGAACTGGCGCCACGCCCCGGCTCCGTCGAGCGACGCCGCCTCGTACAGGTCCGTCGGGATGTTCTGCAGCCCCGAGTAGAGGATCACCAGGTTGAACGGGATGCCGAGCCAGATGTTCGCTATGGTCACGGCCCACAGCGAGTGCTCGTTGTTGAGCCACCAGATCGGATCCACACCGAAGACCCCGAGGAACCGGTTGAGGATCCCGTTGTCGGCGTCCATCATCCACTGCCACGTCGTGGCCGAGACGATGATGGGCAGGAGCCACGGCACGAGGAAGAGCGCGCGCAGCAGCCCCGACAGACGGAAGCCTCGGTGGAAGAAGACCGCGAGGCCGAGCCCGATCGCGTACTGGAAGACCAGCGAGACGATCACGAAGGTCGCGGTCTGCCGCACCGTGGGCCAGAACTGGGGCGAGGCGAGCACCTCGCGGTAGATGTCGAACCCTACGAAAGGCGCCTGCCCCGTCACGAAGGTCGCCCGGGTGTACCGGTGCAGGCTCATCGAGACGTTCTCGTAGAGCGGGTATGCGTAGAACACCGCCAGGTAGGCCACGAGAGGCGCGACGAACGCCAGGCCGGCCCACGTCGTCGGGCGCACCCGACGTCGCCGGTGGCGGTGCGTCCGGCCGGTCTCGGCGTCCTGCTCCTCGAGCGCGGGCTCGAGAGACGGGGCGGGGGCAGGAGTCTGGATGCCCACGGGTCTCACCAATCGTCGAATGTCGTGTCGTGCTGGGGGGGCGGTGGCGGCGGGACGTCGACCGGATGTCCCGCCGCCCGCGCGCGTCGGGCTCGGCTAGCCCGCGCTGATGGCCGAGAAGGCCTGCTTGACGGCGTCGGCGTCACCGGCGGCGTTGAGCGACGACTGCAGCGCCGTCGAGAGCGCCGCCGAGGTCGGCGTGTACGCGGAACCGAGGTCCGTCGTCCGACCCTGGGCGCTCTCGATGGCCGCGGCCCACGGCTTCCAGATCGCGTCGGAGTCGATCTGCTTCTGACGCTGGTCCTTGTTGGCCGCGAAGTAACCGAGCTTGTCGGCGGTCTTGACCTGGTTGTCCTTGCCCACGAGGCACTCGATGACCTGCTTGGCCGCCGCGTAGTGGCCTGCGGCGTTGCTCTTGTGGGTCGGCGCGAGCACGAACTCACCGCCGGTCGGAACCGGAGCGCTCCCGCCGTCCTTGCCGGGGATCGGCATCATCACGGCCTTGAACTTCTTCTGGGTGCTCGCGGCCTGCGCGAACCAGGAACCGTTCTCCGCGAATGCGTACTTACCGGTGAGGAAGAGGTCCCACGACGCCGACTGGTTGTCGCTGATGGCGGACTTGGGCGCGTAGCCCTTCCCGATCCAGTCGGACACGAGCTGACCGGCTTCGGTGGCCTGAGCCGACCCGGGCTCCTTGAGGTTCGCGCCGGCGCCCCAGAACCATGGGAGGAACTGGAACACGCCTTCCTCGCCCGAGATCCCCGCGAACGTGATGCCCTTGTCGCCGGCCTTCGTGACCTTCTCGAGCGCCGCGTTCAGCGCATCCCAGGACGTGATCGACGCCGGGTCGACCCCCGCCTTCTTGAGGATGTCCGCGTTGTAGTAGAGCCCGAGGGTGTTGGCACCGATCGGGACGCCGTACGTCGTGCCCGACACCGTGCCGGGACCTGCGAGGTTGGCGTCGAAGCCGCTCGTGTCGATACCCACGTCCTCCGCCGGCGCCACGAGACCGGCGCTCGCCGCCTCCGGGACCGCGGGGTTGTCGAGCATCACGACGTCGGGCGCATTGTCCTCCTTGACCGCGGTCGTGAGGTTGTTGAGCAGGTCGGCGGTGGCCGCCGTCGTGCGCTTCAGGGTCGTGCCCTCGGGGGCGCACGACTGCAGGTACTTGGCCCAGTCGGAGCTGTCGTCGTACTGCGGGTAGGGGTCCCAGACGTTGATCGTCGTGATCTTGGCGCCGGTCTTGTCGTCGGACGAACCGCCCCCCGAGCCGCTGCTGCATGCAGCGAGCGAAGTAACGAGCGCGGCACCGGCCGCAACGCCGGCGAAGACCGTGAGTCGGTGGTTGGAGCGAGTGGTGATCACAGGAGGTTCCTCTCTGAATCGTGCTGTGTCGATGAGTCGATGACGAGCTGGGTGGTGTTCGGGGTGTTGGCGAACCGATTCGACGGTGACGGGCGATGGCGCGCTCAGTGCGCCGTCGAACGTGTCGCGTCGATCGGGCGGGTGCTTCCGCGGTCCCGGAGGACCGGTGCGACGAACCGAGCGACCGGCGGGCCGGCGTCCGGTGACCTGGTGATGCGGCGCACGAGCTGGGCGACGCCGCTGCGGCCGAGCTCGTCGGCCGCGGACTCGACCGCGGTGAAGGGCAACGAGAACTCCTCGCCGAAGTCGCGCGAGTAGAGCGAGACGACGCTGAGGTCGTCGGGGACCCGCACACCCCGGTCCCGCAGGATCCCCGGGAGCGCGGCGATCGTCGCGTCGTTGTGGACCACGAGCGCGGTCGCGCGCGGGTGTGCGTCGAGGAGGGCGTTGACGCTCTGCCCGATGACCGGCGAGCGGGACTCGCCGTAGTACGCGTGGATCTGCAGGCCGTAGCGTGCGGCGCGTTCGACGGCAGCGTCGCGGAACCGCCAGACGTACGAGCCCCCGCGTTCGACGACGTGGTGCGGCGGCGAGACCAGGACGATCTCACGGTGGCCCCGCTCGTGCAGGTGGTCGACGAGCATGCGGGCGGCTTCGCCGAAGTCGAGGTCGATGACGTCGAGCTCGCGGGTGTCGCGCGGGAGCCCGATGAGGACTCCGGGCTGACGCACCTCCCGCAGCGACGGGATGCGGGGGTCGTCGGCCGTGACGTCCAGGAGGACGAAGCCGTCGACCATGTCGGAGTCGCCGATCCGGTGAATCGCGCGCGGCCCGTCCGGGTCGGTGACCATGAGGATGTCGTAGCCCTCGGCCCGGGCAGCCTGGGAGACCGGGAGCACGTACTGGAGCATCGCCGGGGCGAACTCGTCCGCGTGGAACTGCAGCAGGAGCCCGAGGACCATGGTCTGCGACGTCTTGAGGGCGCGCGCCCCGGCGTTCGGGGTGAAGCCGAGCTCGGCGACCGCGCGCTCGATGCGCTCGCGCGTCTCCGCCGAGATCGTCCGCTTGCCCGAGAGCGCGTACGACACGGTGGAGCGGGAGACGCCCGCGTGCCGGGCGACGTCGCCGATCGTCGTCATCGGTGCTCCGTTTCATCGTCGAACCGGTTCGAAAGCCCTGGGGTGATCCGAACGGCTGTGGTCGGGGTGCGATGTGAACGCTCACATCGGTGTCCTGATGGTAGCGCTCGATGCGGGCGGGCTGTCAAGACCGCGCCGGGGGTGAGGTTCTCGGCGGCCGCCCCTACGCCGACGGCCCCGCCCTCGGTCGAGGTGGCGGCGCCGTCGGCGGGGATCGGTCAGGGGTGGGGCGTGCGGAGCACCGCGACCCCGTGCGCCTCGAGGGTGACGGTGCCGTCGTCGGCACGCTCACCGAGGAGGAGCTCGCCCGTTACGTCCGGGAGCGTGATCTGCCCGGCGGTGCGGTTCACGTAGAACACGAAGTCGTCCGTGCCGTTCGTCCGGACCACGTGCTCGACGGCGCCGCGCACCGGCTCCGGCAGCTCGCTCGTGACGCCCGCCCCCGCGAGCAGCGCGGGCAGGACCGTGGCGAGGCCGTCGACGCCGAGCCGGGTCGAGACGTACGACGCCGAGCCCTCGCCGACCACGCGCCGGGTCACCGCCGGGCCTCCGGCGACCGACCCGTCGAGGTAGGACGCGAGCACCTCGGTCGCGGGGTCGGTGAGCCGGACCGGCTCGCTCCACAGCGTGCCGGTCGCACCAGTGCTGAGCGTCACGGTCTCGTCGTCCAGGAGCGGGACGAACTCCTCGACGCGGACACCGAGCAGGTCGCGGAACGCGCCCGGGTAGCCGCCGAGGTAGACGCGGTCGTCCGCGTCGGCGATCCCCGAGAAGTAGGTGAGCACGAGGTGGCCGCCGCCCTCGACGTAGTCGTGCAGACGCACGCGTGTCTCCTCGGGGACGAGGTAGAGGACCGGCGCGACGACGAGCCGGTAGCCGCTGAGGTCGGAGCCCACGGGGACCGCATCGGCCCGGACGCCGGCGTCGAGCAGGGCGCCGTACCAGTCGAGCGCCTCCTGGCGGTAGCGCAGGACGTTGGACGGGTGGGAGTCGAGCTCGCTCGCCCACCAGGAGTCCCAGTCGACCAGGACCGCGACGGGAGACTGCAGGCGGCCCGAGCCCGCGACGGGGGCCAGGTCCTGGAGCGTGCGCCCCAGCCCGACGACGCCGCGGAAGAGCTCCGAGTCCGGTCCGGCGTGCGGCACCATCCCCGAGTGGAACTTCTCGGCGCCTGACGCCGACTGCCGCCACTGGAAGAAGCAGACGGCGTCCGCCCCGTGCGCGAGGTGGGTGAGCGCGTCGTGGCGCAGGAGCGCCGTGGACTTCACGGCGTTGATCCGCTGCCAGTTGACCGCGCTCGTCGCGTGCTCCATGAGGTACCACGGACGCCCGCCCGCGACGCCGGACGTGAGGTTCGCCGACAGCGACAGCTCGTCGTCAGAGCGAGGGACGGCCTGGCGGTAGTGGTCGTTGGCGACGAAGTCGAGCTCCGCGGCCCAGTCCGCATAGTTCATGCCGCTCATGTCACCCATGAGCATGAAGTTCGTGGTGACGGGGACGTCGGGCGTGATGCGCCGGAGCACGTCGGCCTCGGCACGCAGATAGTCCCGGAGCGCGTCCGACGAGAACCGCTTGAAGTCGAGCTGCTGGGTCGGGTTGGGGTAGCTGGCGGCGAGCCGCGGCGGCAGCACCTCGTCGAACGAGCCGTACCACTGTGACCAGAAGCTCGTGCCCCATGCGTCGTTGAGCGCGTCGGACGTCTTGTAGCGGTCGCGCAGCCAGGCGCGGAAGGCCGCGGCGGCGTCGTCGGAGTAGTCGTAGACGTTGTGGCACCCGAGCTCGTTCGACACGTGCCAGGCCGCGAGCGCCGGGTGGTCCGCATAGCGGGCGGCCATGGCCTCGACGAGGCGTAGCGCGTGCTCGCGGAAGACGGGCGAGGTGGGACGCCAGTGCTGACGCGCCCCCGGCCAGAGCGTCTCGCCGCGCTCGTTCACCGGGAGGATCTCCGGGTGCGCCGTCGTGAGCCACGGCGGCGGCGAGGCCGTCGCCGTCGCGAGGTCCACCGCGATGCCGTTCGCGTGCATGAGGTCCATGACCTCGTCGAGCCACGCGAAGTCCCACGTGTCGGCTGTCGGCTGCAGCTTCGCCCAGCTGAAGACGGCGAGCGTCACGATGTTCACGCCGGCCTCGCGCATAAGGCGCGCGTCGTCGGCCCACACCTCCCGGGGCCACTGCTCCGGGTTGTAGTCGGCGCCGTAGGCGATCCGCGCGCGGCCTCCGCCGGTGCCGGAGGACGACGTCCCGTCGGTGGCCGGCCAGCGCAGCCAGCGGTGCTGGACGGGCGATGTCATGAGTCTGTCCTCCGAGGTAGAGCGTGATGGAGGGCGGGCCGCGGGGAGAACCGCGGCACGCCCGACCGGTGCTGCGTGCAGCCGGCTACTTGTTGACCGTGAAGCCCTGCTCGTTGCCGTACTTCACGTTGGCGTCCTGCCACTGCTGCAGCGCGGCGTTGATGTCGCTCTTGCCCGAGTAGGCCTTGCCGACGTAGTCCGCGTAGATGCTGTTGGCGTAGGACTGCCAGGGCAGGTACTGCCAGCCGGTGCCCACCGAGTTCGCAGCGTCGACGAGCACCTTGTTGATCTGCTGGCCGCCGAAGTAGTCCGACTTGTAGTCGAGGAACGAGTCCGCGTTGAGGTCCTTCACGGTCGACGGGAAGCCACCCGACTTGAGGAACACGCTGATGGAGTCCTCCGACGAGTTCAGCCACTTGAGGAAGCCGGCCGCGAGCTCCTTGTTCTTCGACTGCGCGGTCACCGCCTCCGAGCTGCCGCCGTTCTCGGACGTCACCGCGGTGCCGCCGTCGTACGTGGGCATGGGGGCGACGCGCCAGTCACCCGAGCCGCCCTTGGCACCGGACTCGAGGACGCCCGGCATCCAGGCACCGATGGGGAGCGACGCGATCTTGCCGTCGGCGAGCGCCGAGTACCACTCGTCGGTCCAGCCCGAGATCTGGCTCATGAGCCCGCCCTGGACGAGCTGGTTCCAGGTGTCGGCCCACTTCTTGGTGCCGTCGTCCTGGAGGTTGACGGTGACGTTCGAGCCGTCCGCCTTGAACGGGCGGCCGCCGGCCTGCCAGATCATCGAGGTGCCGAACCCGGCGTCCGTGCCCGAGTCGTTGGTGATGTAGTACGACGGGTCGGCCGCGTGGAGCTTCTTCGCGTCGGCGATGTACTGGTCCCACGTCTTGGGGACGGTGAGCCCGAACTTGTCGAACGTCTTCTTGTTGAAGAAGAGCGCCATCGGCCCGGAGTCCTGAGGCAGCGCCCAGATGCCGTCCTGCTGAGCGACCGAGCCCCACGTCGAGGCGGTGTAGAGGTCCTTGAGGTCACCGAAGCCGTACTTCGTCAGGTCCTCGACGCCCTTGGACAGGATGAACTGCGGCAGCGACTGGTACTCGATCTGCACGACGTCGGGGGCGCCGGAGCCCGCCGAGATCGCGTTCTGCAGCTTGAGGTTGTTGTCGTTGGCGCTGCCCGTGTTCACGAGGTTGACCTTGACGTTCGGGTACGCCTTCTCGAACGCGGCGACCTGGTCCTTCGCGGACGGCGTCCACGTCCAGTAGGTGATCGTCCCGCCCTTCTGGAGGGCCGCGTCGATCGAGGCCGCGGCCTGGGTCGAGTCGTCGGTGCTCTTCGAGCCGCTGTCGTTGCCGCTCGAGCAGGCCGAGAGCGCCAGACCGATCGCGAGCACCGCGGCGCTCGCGACCGTCGCCCGCTTCATGTGTGCCTTCATGGGGAGTTTCCTTCCACTTCTTCGGAGTCAGGAGAACCGATGGTTGGGTGTTGACGTGAACATGGAGTGCCGTGGTCGCCCCCGGCATCCCGCGGACGCCGGCTACTGCTTGACGCTGCCGGCGCTGAGGCCGGACTGCCAGAACCGCTGCAGCAGCAGGAAGATGACGACGATCGGGATGATCGTCAGGAGGGATCCGGTGATGACGAGGTTGAAGATCGGGTTCGACCCGACGCCCGTCGCCTGCTGGTTCCACTGCGTGAGCCCGATGGTCAACGGGAACAGCTTGGGATCGTTGAGCATGATCAGCGGCAGGAAGTAGTTGTTCCACACGGCCACGACCGAGAACAGCGCGACCGTGACGATGCCGGGCGTGAGCAGCTTGATCGAGATGGTGAAGAACGTCCTCAGCTCGCCCGCGCCGTCGACCCTGGCAGCCTCGAGGAGCTCCGTCGGGACGGCGTCCACGGCGTAGACCCAGACGAGGTAGAGCCCGAACGGCGAGATGAGCGACGGGATGATGATCGCCCAGATCGTGTTCGTCAGGCCCATCTTGCTGAAGAGCAGGAACGTCGGCACCGCCAGGGCCGTGCCGGGCACGGCGATGGCCCCGAGCACGGTCGCGAACACCGCCCTCTTGCCCGGGAGCGTGTACTTGGCGAGCCCGTAGCCGGCGAGCGTCGCGAGCAGCGTCGCACCGCCCGCGCCCGCGACGACGTACAGGAGCGTGTTCCCGAACCAGCGCAGGAAGATGCTGTCGTCGTAGGTCAGCGTGTCCTTGATGTTGCTGAAGAACGAGAACGGCCCGGAGAACCAGAGGCCGAACGACCCGAACAGCGAGTCCTGGCTCTTGGTCGAGCTGATCAGGAGCCACGCGAGCGGCAGGAGCGCGTAGATCACCATGAGCGCCATGACGATCGTCAGCAGCGGCGACTTGCGGGGCGCCATCAGGCCCTTCGCCTGGTGCGAGGTCCGGTCGAGGGCGGGGGCGGTCATCGCTGCTCCTGTCGGTTGCCGCGCAGCTGCACGACGTAGGCGATCACGGCCGTGATCACACCCATGACGATCGCCACGGTCGCGGCGTAGTTCACCTGCTGGCCGAAGAAGCTGAGGTTGTACGCGTACATGTTGGGCGTGTAGTAGGTGGTGATCAGGCCCGGCGCGAGGGGCTTGAGGATGTTCGGCTCGTTGAAGAGCTGGAAGCTCCCGATGATCGAGAAGATCGTGGCGATCACGATCGCGCCGCGCAGGGCGGGGAGCTTGATGCTGCGGACGATCCGGAACTGGCCGGCGCCGTCGAGCGCCGCCGCCTCGTAGAGGTCACCGGGGATGGTCCGCAGCGCGGAGTAGAAGATCAGCATGTTGTAGCCGACGAACTCCCACGTGACGATGTTGCCGATCGACGGCAGGATCCACGTCTGGCTGAACGGCTTGAGCACGTCGTGGCCGAGGAAGTCGTTGACGTTCCCCGCGAGGCCCATGCGGTCGGAGTAGAGGAAGCCCCACATCAGCACCGCCACGACGCCGGGCACGGCGTACGGGAGGAAGATCCCGAGCCGCATGAACGCGCTCCCGAGGAGGCGGCGCGAGTCGATCGCCAGGGCGGCGAAGAGCGCCAGGCACAGCATGATCGGCACCTGGATCACGAGGAACACGAGCACGCGCACCGCGCCCTCGCGCAGCTTCGGGTCGCTGAACGCCTGCGTGTAGTTCTGGAACCAGACGAAGTGGTCGCCGCCGATGAGCTGGTGGCGGAAGAGGCTCAGGTAGACCGAGTAGGCCACCGGCGCCAGGAAGACCAGCAGGAACACGATCATGAAGGGCGCCACGAAGATCCAGCCGCGCCAGTTGCGCGGGGCCTTCGCCTTCGCCGTCGGGCGTCCCGAGGCTCTCGAGGGTGGCGGCGTCACCGCTGCCACGTCCACGGGTGTGGTGGTCGTCATCGTCCAGGCCCTCGTCGGTCCGCCAGCGGCGCTCGCTGCCGCTGTGTTATCGCAAACATACAAACAACCTCGAACAGATGTCAACGCAAACATGTTACGGTTTGGTCATGGTGGCACTGACGTCCGCCGGCGACGCGCAGGCGCGCCGCCGTCCTCCCTCGATGGCCGAGGTAGCAGCGCTGGCCGGCGTCTCAGCGCAGACCGTCTCCCGGGTCGCCAACGGCCGGACCAACGTGGAGCAGGCCACCCGCGAGCGCGTCCTGGCCGCCATGGGAACCCTCGGCTACCGGCCCAACCGTGCTGCCCGCGCCCTCCGCTCGGGCCGCTCGCGCAGCATCGGCGTCCTCGTCTACACGCTGACCTCCTACGGCTCCACCCGGACCGTCAACGGGATCGCGCTCGAGGCCGCGAAGGCCGGCTACTCCGTCACGCTCATCCCGCTCGCCTCGCCCGAGCCCGCCGACGTCAGCGCGGCGTTCGAGACCCTCGCGGAGCAGTCCGTCGACGGGGCCGCGATCCTCCTCGAGGTCCAGCGGATGACCGCCGCGGAGATCGTCCTGCCCACCGACCTGCCGGTCGTCGTCGTCGACTCGGGGCCGCCCACGCGCTACCCGGCGATCGACAACGACCAGGCGCGCGGGGCACGTCTCGCCACGGAGCACCTGCTCGGCCTCGGCCACCGCAACGTCTGGCACATCGCGGGGCCGCAGGCGTCGCACTCCGCCGAGGTGCGCCGCACCACCTGGGAGAAGACCCTCCGGGACGCGGGCGCCCCCGTGCCCGAGGTCCAGCGAGGCGACTGGAGCCCCGAGGCCGGCTACGCCATCGGCTCCCGGCTCGCCGAGGATCCCGCGGTGACCGCAGTCTTCGCGGCGAACGACCAGATGGCGCTCGGCGTCCTGCGGGCGTTGCACGACGCCGGCCGCGACGTCCCCGGCGACGTCAGCGTCGTGGGGTTCGACGACATGCCCGAGTCGGCCAGCTTCCAACCGCCGCTCACTACGATCCACCAGCACTTCGACCGGATCGGTGTCGAGTGCGTGTCCGCGCTCCTCGAGGAGATCGAGAACGGCGAGCGCCAGGATCACGCCCTGGTCCCCGTCGAGCTCGTCGTGCGAGCCAGCACCGCACCGCCCGCGTGACCCCCGGTCCGGGCACGGCCCGGACCCGGCCGGCGCAGACGACGGACGGCGGCCGCCGGGACCCCGTGAGGCCCCGACGACCGCCGTCGCCCGCGGGTCAGCCGCAGCTCACCGCGTCCCAGGCGACCTAGGGCGTGTCTCCTAACTGCGTAGCCAGACGATGATGGCGGCCAGGACGACCGCGCCGCGGTAGATCGTGGCGTGCTTGTCGTAACGGGTGGCCAGGGCGCGCCACTGTTTGAGCAGGTTGAAGGACCGTTCGACGACGTTGCGCTTCTTGTACTTCTCGAAGTCAGTCACCGGTGGCCGACCGCCGGCGGAGCCCTTGCGCTTGCGGTTGGCCTTCTGGTCGGCGCGTTCGGGGATCACGGCCTGGATGCGCCGGGCGCGCAGGTCGGCGCGGGTGGCTGCGGACGAGTAGGCCTTGTCCGCGAGCAACGCGTCCGGCGTCGTGCGTGGGCGACCGACCTCGCGGGGTACCCAGACGTCGGCCAGGACGGCCTTGAGCTGCTGGCCGTCGTGACACTGCCCAGCGGTCACGACCGCGGCCAAGGGCCGGCCCCGACCGTCCACCGCGTGGTGGACCTTGGTCGTCAGCCCACCACGAGATCTTCCGATCCCGTGACCTGCAGGTTCGTTGTGGACAGGCTCGCGTCGTTGCGGGGCAAGTGCTGCCGCGGCCCGCGGGCCGCGATGTTCACGTCACCATGGTGACGTAAACACGGCTACTGTGGTCCCCGTCACCCGGGGTGTCAAGCGCTCGGCGCCGAGCGCACGGTCCCCCGGGACCCGTCACGAGGCGCCGCGCCGAGGCTGCGCCCGACCCACGAGGAGGCACCGTGCCACCACGGCCACCGCACGGGCGGGCGCCTCGCGAGGTCCGGACCGACCGGCCCGGGGACCCGGCTCAGAGGCTCTGCCGGAGCCACGCCTCCACGCCGCCCACGTGCACCTCGGCCCACGCGCGGGCCAGGTCCGCGTCCCCCACCGCGATCGCACCGAGGATCGCGGCGTGCTCCGCGAGCGTGCGCGCGAGCGCACCCTCCTCGGTGATTCCGCGCCACGTGCGCGCCCGGTGCGTCCGGCTCGAGACGCTCTCGACGAGCGACGCGAGGACGGGGTTGCCCGCGAGCTCGGCCACGGCCCGGTGGAACTCGACGTCCACCGCGACGAGCTCCTCGACCGGGGAGTCGGCGTCGGCGCCGGCAAGGATCGCACGCAGGCGCTCGACGTCGTCCGGCCCGGCACGCCGGGCTGCCCGCGCGCTCGCGGCGGGCTCCAGGATCCGCCGGACCTCGAGCAGGTCGAGCACGCTCGAGTCCTGGTGGAAGTCGGCGATGAAGCTCAGGGTGTCGACGAGCGACTCGCTCGACAGGCTCGAGACGTACGTCCCGTCACCCTGGCGCACGTCGAGGATGCGCAGCAGCGAGAGC
This sequence comes from Luteimicrobium xylanilyticum, assembly GCF_009429125.1. Classification (GTDB taxonomy): domain Bacteria; phylum Actinomycetota; class Actinomycetes; order Actinomycetales; family Cellulomonadaceae; genus Luteimicrobium; species Luteimicrobium xylanilyticum. The sequence goes on along the minus strand of NZ_CP045529.1, from coordinate 727,241 downwards.
GCGCGGACCGCCTCGCGCAGCGAGCTGCGGGAGAGCCCGAGGTCGGCGGCAAGGTCCGCCTCGCGCGGCAGGCGCTGCCCGGGCTGGAGCTCGCCCGAGGCGATCATGCCCCGGAGCTTGTCGATCGCCTGGTCCGTGACTGCCATCCGTGATCCCTCCGCTCGTCGCGACCTGCGGGGCGCGCTCCTGAGCCCGAGTCTGGGCCACCGAGCGAGCGGCCCACAATCCGGGTCGGCGCCGTCGCCGCACCCCGGGGGCTTTACATGCCCGCCGTCCGCCACTATAACTGTCAGACATCGGATGTCTTCGGGGCTAAATGCGCTTATCACGGGCGAACAACGCTTTGCACCGGGGAAACATCCGACTGCTGATCGCTCCTCCACGGAAGGTGGACACAGTGGACACCGACGTCCCTCGCACTGCACGGCCCTGCCGCGCAGTCCGCACGCACCCGGCCGGCCGACGCTCCGAGGGCCACGCATGAGCGGGGTCTTCGAGCCCTTCACGGTGGTCGACGTCCGGTTCCCGACCTCGCGCGACCTCGACGGCTCCGACGCCATGAACCCCGACCCCGACTACTCCGCCGCGTACGTCGAGGTGCCCACCTCGACCGGCGAGAGCGGCGTCGGGTTCGTGTTCACGATCGGCCGCGGCAACGAGGTCGCCGTGAGCGCGATCCGCGCCGTCGAGGACCTCGTCGTCGGGCTCGACGTCGACGCGACGCTCGCCGACCTCGGCGGCCTCTGGAAGCGCCTCGTGCACGACTCCCAGCTGCGCTGGCTCGGACCCGAGAAGGGCGTCGTCCACATGGCCGTCGGCGCCGTCGTGAACGCCGTCTGGGACCTGCGGGCCAAGCGCGAGGGCAAGCCGCTGTGGCGCCTGCTCGCCGAGCTCAGCCCCGAGGAGACCGTGGCGCTCGTCGACTTCCGCCACCTCACCGACGTGCTCGACGAGGACCGTGCCCTCGAGCTCCTGCGCGCCGCCGAGCCGGGCAAGGCCGCGCGCATCGCCGAGCTCGAGGAGCACGGCTACCCCGCGTACACCACGTCCGCGGGCTGGCTCGGGTACTCCGACGAGAAGGTGCGCCGGCTCGTGCGCGAGGCTCTCGACGACGGCTTCACCCACCTCAAGCTCAAGGTGGGCGCCGACGCCGACGACGACGCCCGCCGCGTCGGCATGGTCCGCGAGCTCGTCGGCCCCGACGTGCGGCTGTCGATCGACGCGAACCAGGTCTGGGAGGTGCCCGAGGCCGTCTCGACCGTCGCGCGCCTCGCCCCCTACGACCTCACCTGGGTCGAGGAGCCGACGAGCCCCGACGACATCCTGGGGCTCCGGGCGGTCGCCGAGGGCGTCGCCCCGGTGCTCGTCGCGACCGGCGAGCACGTCGCCAACCGCATCGTCTTCAAGCAGCTCCTGGCGACCGGGGCGATCGGCGTGTGCCAGATCGACGCGTGCCGGGTCGCGGGCGTCAACGAGAACATCGCGATCCTCCTGCTCGCCGCCCAGCACGGCGTCCCCGTCTGCCCGCACGCCGGCGGCGTCGGGCTGTGCGAGGTCGTCCAGCACCTGTCCTTCTTCGACTACGCCGCCGTCAGCGGCAGCCAGGAAGGCCGCTGGATCGAGTTCGTCGACCACCTGCACGAGCACTTCGTCGAGCCGGCGCGCATCGAGCGCGGCCGGTACACCGCGCCCCGGCTCCCCGGCTCGGGCGCCCAGCTCCTCGACGCCAGCGTCGAGCGCTACCGCTACCCCGACGGGCCGGCCTGGACCGACACCGTCGCCGAACCCACGCACACCGAGCTGACGCCGGCCGGCTGACCGGCGTCCCCACACCCAGGCCCTTTCGCGGGCCGTTTCTCGAAGGAGAGAAAGCACCGTGCGACTCAAGACCACCCTCGCGGCCACCGCGGCGGCGACCTCCGTGTTCCTCCTCGCGGCCTGCAGCTCCGGCGGAGGCGACGCGAGCTCGACGTCAGGGGGCGGCAGCTCCTCGCCGCTCGTCGGCGTCGACTACCCGCGCTCCGACTCCGACTTCTGGAACGCCTACATCAAGTACGTGCCCGAGATGGCGAAGACCGTCGGCGTCCAGCTCAAGACGACGAGCTCGCAGAACGACATCTCCAAGCTCGCCGACAACGTCCAGACGCTCGTCGCGCAGGGCGTCAAGGGCGTCGTCATCGCCCCTCAGGACACCGCCGCCGTCATCCCGACGCTCCAGCAGCTCGCGGCCAAGAAGATCCCCGTCGTCTCGATCGACACGCGGCCCGACTCGGGCAAGGTCTACATGGTCGTGCGCACCGACAACGTGTCCTACGGCGAGAAGGCCTGCCAGTACATCGGCAAGGAGCTCGGCGGGAAGGGCAACGTCGTGATGTTCGAGGGCGACCTGTCGTCCATCAACGGCCGCGACCGCACGCAGGGCTTCAACGACTGCATGAAGAAGAACTTCCCGAGCATCAAGGTGTTCGGCGAGCCGACCAAGTGGGACCCGCCGACCGCCGTGTCCCAGCTCAACACCGTGCTGGCCGGCAACAAGGTCGACGCGATCTACATGCAGGCCTCGATCTTCCTGCCCTCGACGCTGCAGGCGCTCAAGCAGAAGGGCCTGCTGAAGAAGCGCGGCGAGGACGGGCACATCGTCATCGTGTCCAACGACGGCGTCCCGGCCGAGTTCCAGGCCATCAAGGACGGCACGATGGACGCCACGGTCTCCCAGCCGGCCGACCTCTACGCCAAGTACGGCCTGCAGTTCATCAAGGACGCCATCGCCGGCAAGACGTACCAGCCCGGCGACGACGGCCACGGCGGAAAGATCGTCAAGGTCGGCGACGAGATGCTCGAGGACCAGATCCCGGCGCCCCTCGTCACCGTCGACGGCAAGTTCGACGGCTCCGTCGCGGTGACCGACCAGAGCCTGTGGGGCAACCAGGTCGGCTGACCCAGCCGCCACGAGCGCGGCCGGCCCGGGCGGCACGCCCGGCCGGGCCGGCCGCAGCACACGCGAGACGAGGAAGCAGAGGATGACGACGGAGTCGACCCAGACGGCGGTGCCTGTCGCGCCCGGTGGTGAGCCACCGGTCGTGCAGGTCGCCGGGGTGAGCAAGAGGTTCGGGGCCACCCAGGCCCTGCGGGACGTGCAGCTGACCGTCGCGCCCGGCGAGGTCCACGCGCTGGTCGGACGCAACGGGGCCGGGAAGTCGACGCTCGTGTCGATCCTCACCGGCCTGCAGGCGCCCGACACGGGCACCGTGACGTACGGGGGCGAGCCGGCGCCGCCCCTCACCGACCGCGACGCCTGGCGGAGCCGGGTCGCGTGCGTGTACCAGCACCTGATGATCCTCGACGACCTCACGGTCGCCGAGAACCTGTTCGTCAACCGGCAGGCCGAGAACGGGCGCCCCATCCGGTGGCGCGAGCTCGAGACGCGGGCGAAGGCCCTGCTCGACGAGTGGGAGATCGACGTCGACCCGCGGCAGCCCGCGCGCGAGCTCACGGTCGAGCAGCGCCAGCTCGTCGAGATCGCGCGCGCCCTGTCCTACGGCGCCCGGTTCGTGATCCTCGACGAGCCGACGGCGCGCCTCGACGCCGCGGGGATCGCGCGGCTGTTCGCCCGGATCCGGCGGCTCCAGGAGCAGGGCGTCACGTTCCTGTACATCAGCCACCACCTGCAGGAGATCTTCGACCTGTGCCAGTCCGTCACGGTGTACCGCGACGCGCAGCACATCGTGACGGCACGCATCGACGAGCTCTCCCGCACCCAGCTCGTCGAGGCCATGACGGGCGAGAAGGTGCGCGACCGCGAGGACCCGCGACCGCCCCTGCCCACGACCGACGAGCGCGTGCTCGAGGTCCGCGACCTCGCCGCCGACGAGTACCGCGGCGTGAGCTTCGACGTCAGGCCCGGCGAGATCGTCGGGCTCGCCGGTGCCGGCGGGAGCGGCAAGACGGCGCTCGCCGAGGCGCTCGTCGGGCTGCGCCGACCGCAGTCCGGGGAGGTCCTGCTCGACGGCGTGGCGCAGCGCCTGGGCAGCGTCCCGCGTGCGCTCGCGGCGGGGATCGGCTTCGTCCCGCAGGACCGGCGCGCCGAGGGCTACGTCCCGGGCCTGTCGATCGAGGAGAACCTCACGATGACCGTCCCGCACCGGCTCGGCCGGTTCGGCGTCGTGAGCCCCAAGCGGCGTGCCGCGCTCGCGTGGACGCTGATCGACCGGCTCGACATCGTCCCCCGCCGCCCCGAGCAGGAGGTCGGCGACCTGTCGGGCGGCAACCAGCAGAAGGTGGTCGCCGGCCGCGCGATCGCCGACGACCCGCGGCTGCTCGTCATGATGGCGCCGACCGCCGGGGTCGACGTGAAGTCCAAGGAGTCCCTGATGGCCACCGCGGTCGACACGGCCCGCGGCCGGGCGGGGGTCGTCGTCGTGACGGACGACCTCGACGACCTGCGCTACTGCCACCGGGTGCTCGTCCTCTTCCGCGGCGACGTCGTCGCGGAGCTGACCGGAACGTGGGACGACCGTGAGCTCGTCTCCGCCATGGAAGGAGTGGATCTCGGTGATCGATGAGGTGACCGAACGCGTCGACGACCCGTCGACGACGAAGGGTGCGGCCTCGGCCGGCGCCCCCGCGGCAGGTCGCCCGTCGGGGTCGATCGGCACGCTGTCGCTGAAGAACGTCCGGCTCGCACGGTTCCGCGACCTCGCGCTCGTGCCCCCGATCATCCTCGTGGTGGTCGTCGGGTGCTTCGTGTCGCCGAACTTCCTGACCTGGCGCAACTGGCAGGACGTCCTGGTGTCGATGTCGTGGATCGGCCTGCTGGTCCTCGCGGAGGGCCTCGTCCTGCTCACGGGCAAGATGGACCTCTCGCTCGAGTCGACCGTCGGGCTCGCGCCCGGCGTGGCCGTGTGGCTCACACTGCCCAAGGGCATCAACCACGGCCTCGACCTGGTCTCCCCCGGCTGGGCCATCCCCATCACGCTCGCGGTCGGCCTGGTGATCGGCCTCATCAACGCGGGGCTCATCGTCAAGCTCGGGCTCAACGCGTTCATCGTGACGCTGGGCATGCTCATCACGCTGCGCGGGCTGCTCACCGGGATCTCGGGCGGGCAGACGTTCTTCGGCATGCAGGGCTCGATGATGTACCTCGGCACGGGCAGCTGGCTCGGCGTGCCCGTCGCGATCTGGGTCTGCGTGCTCGCGTACGTCGTCGCGGTCCTCGCCCTGCGCTACCTGCGTGCGGGCCGCGCGCTCTACGCGATCGGCGGCAACGTCGACGCCGCCCGCGCCGCCGGGATCCGGACCGACCGCACCGTGGCGGGGGTCCTGATCCTCGCGAGCGTGCTCGCGGCGCTCGCCGGGATCATGCTGTCCGGCCACCTCGCGTCGGTGGCGTCGAACCAGGGCGACGGGGCGATCTTCACGGTCTTCGCCGCCGCCGTCATCGGCGGGGTGAGCCTCAACGGCGGCCGGGGCAGCCTCGTCGGCGCGTTCACCGGCATCCTCCTGCTCTACCTGGTCCAGAACGTCCTCACGTTCGGCGGGGTGAGCGGCGAGTGGTTCGACTTCCTCAACGGCGCCGTGATCCTCGTCGTCCTCATCATCACGCGCGTCGTCGCCGGCCGGTCCAAGGACTGACCGGAGCGACCGCCCGCACCCAGCCCGGGGCCCGCACGGACCCCGCACCCGACCCCCGCACCTCAGTAAGGAGCACGATGCGCATCGCACGACACGGAGCCCCGGGGCAGGAACGGCCCGTGGCGGCCGGTCCCGACGGCACCTGGCGCGACCTGTCCACGGTCGTCGACGACGTCACCCCGGCGACGCTGGCCCGCGTCCTCGCGCTCGGGACCGACGAGCTGACCGCGCTGCCGGCGGCGCCCGAGCCCGCACGGGTCGGCGCCCCCGTCTCCCGGCCGGGCAAGGTCGTCTGCATCGGCGTGAACTACCGCGCGCACGCGGCCGAGACGAGCCACGACGAGCCCGAGGAGCCGGTCGTGTTCCTCAAGACGGCGCAGACCGTCGTCGGGCCGGACGACACCGTGCTCATCCCCCGGGGGTCCACGAAGACGGACTGGGAGGTGGAGCTGGCGGTCGTGATCGGTCGCGAGGCGCGCTACCTCGACTCGCCCGAGGCGGCGCGGGCGTGCGTCGCGGGCTACGCGATCAGCAACGACGTGTCCGAGCGCGAGCTGCAGCTCGAGCGCGGCGGGACGTGGGACAAGGGCAAGAACTGCGAGACGTTCAACCCGCTCGGCCCGTGGCTGCTGTCCGCCGACGAGGTCACCGACCCGCAGGCGCTGGGGCTCCGGCTGTGGGTCAACGGCGAGCTGCGCCAGGACGGCTCGACGGCGCAGATGATCTTCGGCGTCGACCACCTCGTCTGGTACCTGAGCCAGGTGATGGTGCTCGAGCCGGGCGACGTCGTGAACACGGGCACCCCCGCCGGGGTCGCCCTGGGCCGGCCCGACACCCCGTACCTGCGTGCGGGCGACGTCGTCGAGCTCGAGATCGACGGCCTCGGCCGGCAGCGCCAGACGATGGGGGCGGCGTGACGGCGCCCGCGGGCACCGACCCGCTCGCCGGCCTCCGGGTCCTGGTCACCGGGGGCGCGTCCGGCCTGGGGCTCGCCACGGCGCGGCACTTCGCCGCGCGCGGCGCTCGCGTCGCGGTGCTCGACCGCACCCCGCTCGCCGACGCGGACGACTCGGCCTCCCTCGCGGCCGTGGTCGCCGACGTGACCGACGACGCGTCCGTCGGCCGCGCAGTCGCCGCCGCCGTCGAGGAGCTGGGCGGGCTCGACGTGCTCGTCAACAACGCCGGGATCGGGGCGCAGGGCCGCGTGGAGGACAACCCCGACGACGAGTGGCACAGGGTCCTCGACGTGAACGTGGTCGGGCTGGTGCGGGTGACGCGGGCGGCCCTGCCGGCCCTGCGCACGTCGGGCCGCGGCGCGATCGTCAACACGTGCTCGATCGCCGCGACCGCGGGGCTGCCCGACCGGGCCCTGTACTCGGCGAGCAAGGGAGCGGTCCTGTCCCTGACGCGCGCCATGGCAGCCGACCTCGTCCGCGAGGGCGTGCGCGTCAACTGCGTCAGCCCCGGCACCGCGGACACGCCCTGGATCGGCCGGCTGCTCGACGCGGCCCCCGACCCCGCCGCCGAGCGCGCCGCGCTCGAGGCCCGTCAGCCGCACGGCCGGCTCGTGAGCGCGGACGAGGTCGCCGGCGCCGTGGCGTACCTGGCCTCGCCGGCCTCGTCCTCCACGACCGGGGTCTCGCTCGCCGTCGACGGCGGCATGGACGCGCTGCGCCTGCGCCCGGTGGGCGCGTCGTGACCGGCGGCCCGCGGGTCCGCCGGGTGGCGCAGGTGGTCCGCCTGCGCCCCGGGCACGAGGAGGAGTACCGGGTCCTGCACCGCGAGGTGCCCGAGCCCGTCCTCGCCGCCCTGCGGGCCGCGCACGTGCGGAACTACTCCATCTTCGAGCGGGACGGGCTGCTGCTCGCGTACCTCGAGTACACGGGCGACGACCTCGAGGCCGACCTCGCGCGCGTCGCGCAGGACCCGGCGACCCGCGCGTGGTGGAGCCGGACCGACCCGTGCCAGGAGCCCGTCGCGTCGGCCGGTCCGGGGACCTGGTGGGCCGACGCGACCGAGCTGTTCCACCTCGACTGACCGACCCGGACCGAGCACCTGGAGGGAGCCGCCGTGCGCATCGACGCGCATCACCACGTGTGGGACCTGGCGGTCCGCGACCAGCCGTGGACCGCCGGGCTGCCCGCGCTGCGGCGGTCGTTCACGATGGACGACCTGCGTCCGGCCCTGCGCCGGAACGGCGTCGACGCGACCGTCGTGGTCCAGACCGTGTGCGTGGCCGAGGAGACCCCGGAGCTGCTCGCGCTGTCCGCGAAGGACCCCGACGTGGCCGGCGTGGTGGGCTGGGTCGACCTCACCGCCCCCGACGTGGCCGACCGGCTCGCGGGGCTGCTCGAGGCGCCGGGCGGCGAGCGGCTCGTCGGGATCCGGCACCAGGTCCAGGAGGAGCCCGACCCGCGCTGGCTGTGCCGGCCGGACGTGCGCCGCGGGCTGCGCGCGGTCGCCGAGGCGGGTCTGGCCTACGACCTGGTCGTGCTCCCGGCGCAGCTCGACACGGTCGTCGAGACGGTGCGCGCGCTCCCCGAGGTCCGCTTCGTGCTCGACCACGCCGGGAAGCCGCCGATCGCGCGCGGCGCGCTCGAGCCGTGGGCGACGCACGTCCGGGGGCTCGCGGCCGAGCCGGGGGTCGCCGTCAAGCTGTCGGGTCTCGTGACGGAGGCCGACCATGCGGCCTGGACGGTCGAGGACCTGCGTCCGTACGCGTCGACGGTGCTCGAGGCGTACGGCCCGGGTCGGACGATGGCCGGGTCCGACTGGCCGGTCTGCCTGCTGGCGGCGGGCTACGACGACGTCGCCGCTGCCACGGACGCGCTGCTCGCCGGCGCGTCGGACGACGAGCGCGACCTCGTCCTGGGCGGCGCGGCCGCCCGCTGGTACCACCTGAGGACGAAGGAGCTGTCATGAACCGGGACCGTGGCCTGCCCCGCCGGGCGCTCGGGCGCACCGCCGTGCGGGTGACGGAGCTGGGCTTCGGTGCCGCGCCCGTCGGGAACCTCTACCGCGCCGTCGACGACGCGCAGGCGCGCGACGCGGTCGACGCCGCGTGGGCGGGCGGGGTGCGCTACTTCGACACCGCGCCGCACTACGGCCTCGGGCTGTCCGAGCGTCGCCTCGGCGACGCGCTCCGCGACCGCCCCCGCGACGAGTACGTCGTGTCGACCAAGGTCGGGCGCCTCTTGGTGCCCAACCCCGCGCCCACGGGCTCCGACCTCGCCTCGGGCGGGTTCGCGGTCCCGGACGACCTGACCCGGGCGCGGGACTACTCGCGCGACGGCGTCCTGCGCAGCCTCGACGCGAGCCTCGAGCGTCTGGGGCTCGACCGGGTCGACGTCGTCTACGTCCACGACCCCGAGGACTTCATGGGCCCGGCGATCGCCGAGGCCCTGCCCGCGCTGGTCGAGCTGCGCGAGCAGGGCGTCGTCGGGGCGGTCGGCGCGGGCATGAACTTCGTCGACCCGCTCCGCCGGATCGTCGCCGAGGCGGACCTCGACGTCGTCATGGTGGCGGGGCGCTGGACCCTCGCCGACCGCTCCGCGGCCCCGCTGCTCGACGACTGCGCCGGCCGTGGCGTGTCCGTGGTCGCCGCCGCCCCGTTCAACTCGGGCCTGCTCGCGCGGCCGTGGCCGCCCGACGACGCCCGGTTCGACTACGACACCGCCCCCGACGAGGTCCTCGGGCGGGCGCGCCGCCTCGCGTCGGCCTGCGACGCGCAGGGCACCGTCCTGCCCCACGCCGCGATGCGCTTCCCGCTGCGGTCCCCGGCCGTGGCCGCCATCGTCGCGGGCTTCGGCTCGGCGGCGCACGCCGCGTCGGGCGCGCGCTGGGTCGGCGAGCCGCTGAGCGACGCCCAGTGGGCCGCCGTCGACCGAGCCGACCTGAACCCCACCCCCACCGGAGGTCCCCGATGAAGCCGATCCACTACGTCGTGCTGCTGCTCGTCGTACTGCTCCTGTTCGGCGCGCGCCGCCTGCCCGAGCTCGCGAGGAGCGTCGGGCAGTCGCTGCGTGCGTTCAGGAGCGAGGTCCAGGACGCGCCCGAGGCAGCCCCCCTGGTGCCGCCCGCGACCGCGCCCGAGCGCGAGCAGTAGGAGTCAGCGCGGACGAGGCGGCGCCACGCTCCCCCGCTCCACGAGCTCGACCCCGACGACGACGCGCAGGTCCGTGAGCACCTCGCCGCGGAGCTGACGCAGGACCATGTCCACGAGCTCGCGCCCGATCCGGGGGAAGTCCTGCCGGACCGTGGTCAGCGGGGGCCAGAGGTACTCCGACAGCGGCAGGTCGTCGAAGCCGACGACGCTGACGTCCTCGGGGACGCGCAGCCCCTCCTCGTGGAGCGCGCGCATGACGCCGACGGCCATCTCGTCGTTGGCCGCGAAGACCGCGGTCACGTCGGGGTCGGCGGCGAGCCTCCGGCCGAGCTCGTAGCCCGACCGGGCGGACCAGTCGCCGTGGAGCGGCGCGACGGAGGGACGGCCGCTCGCCGCCAGGAGCTCCTCCCACGCCTCGACGCGCATCGTGGCGGGGATCGACGTCTCGGGGCCGGCCACGTGGTGGACCGTGCGGTGCCCGGCGTCGAGGAGGTGCTGGACCGCTTGGCGGGTGCCGGACTCCTGGTCGGCCGCCACCGTGGGGTGGTGGCCGGCGAAGCGCGAGTCGGAGACCGCGACGGGCAGCCGGTCCGGCAGGACGAGGCTCGTGGGCGACGCCGGCTCGGCGCGGATGATGACGAGCCCGTCGATCGACTGGTGGCTCAGACGCTGGACGGCCTCCGAGACGTCGGACGCCTCGGGGTGCTCGACGTCGACGAGGGTGATGGTGTAGCCCGCGGCACGCGTGGCCTCGACGACGGCCTCGACGGTCCGCGACTCCCCGGTGCGGGCGAGCTGGTGCGCGATGACGCCGATCGTCCGGAAGCTCCCGTTGCGCAGCGCCCGGGCGGCGTGGTTCGGGGAGTAGCCGAGCTGCTCCATCGCGTCGAGCACGCGCTGCCGGGTGTCGGCGCGCACGTTGTCGGCCCCCGTGGAGACCCGGGAGACGGTCTGCGCGGACACCCCGGCGAGCCTGGCGACGTCGCCGATCGAGGGGCCCGTCCTCGGACGCCCTCCGCGACCGCGCGTCCCCGGCGCGACGGCTGGACCTGTCGTCATGGGGGAATCATAGCGATGGTGCCTCGCGCACCTTTCGCGGAGGCCAAGGGCGGTCAGGCCCTGGTTCGCGAGCCGTCCGTCGGCGCGTCGTCCCCCGCGTCTCCCTCGAAAGACAACGCTGTCTGCTGATAACGTTAACAACGGCGGCTCGCCGCCCGAGCCCATCGTCGAGAGCCACGAGGGAGTGAGCGCGCATGCTCGTCGCCGAACGGACCGCCGTCGACGAGGACGAGCACGCCGTGCACCCCTTCGCACGGCGACGCGCGATCGTCGAGCACGTCCGCGCCAACCGCGTCGCCTCCCTGCACGACCTCGCCAGGCTGACCCGCGCGTCCGAGGCGACGATCCGCCGCGACCTGCGCCGGCTCGACGCCGAAGGTCTCCTCGTCCGCCACCGCGGTGGCGCATCCCTCACCCACGCTGCTGCGGCCGCACCCGCGGCCGCCGCCACCACGGACGACGAGGCCGACGACGCCCCGAGCCTGCGTACGATCGCCACGCTCGCCGCCGCGCTGGTCCGGCCCGGCGACACCGTGGCCCTCAGCGCGGGACCCTGCGCACGCGCCGTCGCCCGGGAGCTCGCGGACGTGCCCGGCCTGACGGTCGTCACCAACGCGCTCGTCGTCGCGGTCGAGCTCTCGGCGAGCGACGCCGAGGTCATCCTCACCGGCGGCACGACCCAGCCCGGGACGCTCGCACTGGTCGGCCCGGTCGCGGAGGCCAGCCTGCGCGGGATCCGCGTCGACCATGCGTTCGTCGGCGCCGACGGGCTCACCGCCACGCACGGCCTGTCGGTCCGGACCCCGCTGCTGGCGTCGATCACCCGGGCGCTGGCCGAGACCGCGGGCCAGGTCGTCGCGCTCGCACCGACCCCCACCCTCGGTCGGGACGCGACCATCGTCGCCGTCCCCGCCGAACGGCTAAGCCAGGTCGTCACGGACGCGCGCGACGGGTCCGGCCTGACATCGATGCGCGGGGCGCCTTTCGCACGACTAGCACCCGGGAGCTGACCGCCGGGAGACCGCGACAGCGAGAGGGTCGGGATGCGCCGGTCCTCTTCACGAACATTCAGATGAGAGCGCTAACATCACGTCGCCCGCGCGTCCCGCGCGATCGAGGCCGCAGCAGAAGACGAGGACCGATGACGCACCCCCACGCCCGTGTGACCCTGCACCCCGACTTCCGTGTCGGCACCGTCGACCGGCGGCTGTTCGGCTCGTTCGTCGAGCACCTGGGCCGCGCGGTCTACACCGGGATCTACGAGCCCGGCCACCCGACCGCCGACGAGCACGGCTTCCGCCGCGACGTCGCCGACCTCACCCACGAGCTCGGCGTCACGATACTGCGCTACCCGGGCGGCAACTTCGTCTCGAACTACCGCTGGGAGGACGGCGTCGGCCCCGCCCGGGACCGCAAGCCCTTCCTCGACCTCGCGTGGCGGACCGTCGAGCCCAACCTCGTCGGCACCGACGAGTTCCTGCAGTGGGCCGAGCGCGAGGGCGTCGAGCCGATGATGGCCGTCAACCTCGGGACCCGCGGCGTCGAGGCCGCCGCCGCGCTCGTCGAGTACTGCAACGGTGAGGCCGGCACCCGCTGGGCCGACCTGCGGATCGCGAACGGCCGCACCGAGCCCTACGGCGTCCGCCTCTGGTGCCTCGGCAACGAGATGGACGGGCCCTGGCAGATCGGGCACAAGGACGCCCACGAGTACGGCAAGCTCGCCGCCGAGGCCGGCAAGGCCATGAAGCTCGTCGACCCCGCGATCTCGCTCGTGGTCTGCGGTTCCTCCGCCATGGACATGCCGACGTTCGGCGAGTGGGAGCAGACCGTCCTGTCGTACACCTACGACCTCGTCGACCACATCTCCATGCACGCCTACTACGAGGAGCACGACGGCGACCGCGCCAGCTTCCTCGGGTCCGGGACCGGGATGGACCGGTTCATCCGGCGCGTCGTCGCGTCCGCCGACGCCGTGGCGGCTCGTCGCCGCTCCGACAAGCAGATCACCGTCTCCTTCGACGAGTGGAACGTCTGGTACCTCGACTCCCGCTTCCCCGGCGAGTCGAACCTCCCGATCCAGCGCGACGCCCCCCGCATCATCGAGGACGTCTACTCCGGGCTCGACGCCGTCGTCGTCGGCGACCTGCTCGTCACGCTCCTCAACCACGCCGACCGGGTTCCCGTCGCCTGCCTCGCCCAGCTCGTCAACGTGATCGCGCCGATCATGACCGAGCCCGGCGGCGAGGCCTGGCGCCAGCCCACCTTCCACCCCTTCGCGACGACGGCACGTCTCGCCCGCGGCGAGGCCCTCGACCTCCGCGTGGAGGCGCCGTCGTACGCGACCGCGCGGCACGGGGACGTCCCGCTCGTCACGGCCGCCGCGACCGTCGACGACGACGGAGCCCTCGCCGTCTTCCTCACCAACCGTGGCGACGAGGTCGTCGAGGTCGAGGTGGCCCACGCCGGCGCCGTCGTCACGCTCGAGCAGGGCCGACAGATGCTCGCCGACCGCGAGCCGGCCGTCGCCGGACCCGAGCACGCCGCGAAGGTCCAGCGCGAGTGCTGGTCCACCGTCGACGTCGCGCGCGCCGTGACGCCCGGGAGCGGCGGCTCGACGACGATCCGGCTCGCCCCCGAGTCCTGGACCGCGTTCGAGGGACGCCTCGCGCGCGCCTGACCTACGCCGCCGGGCCGCCCGCCCGCGCCGACACGGCGGCGGCGCCACCCGAGTCCGGGTGACGCCGCCGCCTGTGGTGCGACCGGTCCGTCAGGCCTTCTCCCAGGGGCCGTTCGGGTCGCCCGGCTTCTGGTTCCGCGTCCACCACTGCGCCCGGTAGGTCACGCCCTGATAGACCGCCACGTCACCGGAGCTGAAGATCCGCGACGCCGTCCACACCGCGGTGCCGTCCGACGTCGTCGCGATCTCCTGCCAAGGGCCGGTCACATCACCGGGCTTCTGGTTCTGCGTCCACCACGACGCGAGCCACGTCGACCCGTCGAAGGACACCCGGTCCCCCGTCGTGTAGACCGCCTTCGCGTCCCACGCGGGCGTGTTGGCGACCATCACCTTCTCGGTGATCGTGGTCTTGTTCCCGGCCGTGTCCGTGGCCGTCGCCAGCAGCGTGTGCACCCCGTCGGCGACCGTGGTCGAGTCCCACGTGAACGTCTGCTCGCCCGCCTTCGGCTCGTACGCGTACGACAGCCCCGCCGAGTCCACCCGCAGGTTGTAGGCCTTGAGGCCCTGACCACCCAAGTCCACGGTCACCGGCATCTTCCCGGACACCGTGGCCCCGTCCTTCGGGGTCACGAACGACAGCCGCGGGGGGTTGTTGATCGTGAAGGAGACCTTCTTCTCGGTCGTCTTCCCGTTCGTCCCCACCGCGTCGATCTTGAGACCGTACGCGCCGTTCGCCAGGGCCGTGGTGTCGACGACGAGCGTCGGGTGCAGCCCCGCGTTCGTGGATCCCGCCGCCTTCGTGTTGTCCGTGACCCACGTCTGCCCCGAGCCCTTGTTCAGCTCGACGTACGTGTACTTCACGTCCTTCGCCTCACCACCCAGATCCACGGTGAACGTCACCTTCCCCGACACCGTGTCGCCGTCCGCGACGGAGATCCCGGTGATCTGCGGCGCGGTGGCCGCCGGGACGAAGCGCCACGACGCGACGTCGAAGAGGTGGTCGTCGCCCTCACCCGCGAACGTGAAGAACACGTCGTGCGTCCCGGTGACGGTCTTCGTCAACGGGACGGAGACCGTGGTCCAGTCCGCGTCGTCGCCGCCGGCCGGGACATCGAGCGTCCCGACGACGTCGCCGTCGACGGCGTCCAGGCGCACCTGCACGGTGCCTCCCGACCGGGACCGGACATCGGCGCTGACCCGCGCTGCGCCGTCGTCCCCGAAGTCGACGCCCGAGAGCGCCGTCCACTCGCCGTCGTCGACGTTCGTCAGCACCTGGTCGCCCGAGCTGTCGGACCCCTTCGGCGCTACGCGGATCCCCGAGTCGGCGTCGTAGGCGTCCTGGATCCCGGAGTCCCAGGCGATGGTCGCCGCCGAGATCTCCTGGAACGGGTCGAGCGAGCCGACCTGGTCGACCCCCCGGTAGGTGCCCGTCGCGTGCTCGATCGAGCCGTCGTCGGCCACGGTCACCGTGTCGATCTGCGTCGACCGATAGCCGTGCTCCTTGTCGAGCGAGCCGCCCTTCACGAGCGCCGTCTGGACCGTCTGGGCGTGGTACGTGATGTACCACTGGTCCTTGAACTCGAACATCGCGTGGTGGTTGTTGCCGCCCGCCCCGAAGAAGCTCCCCGGGTTCGCGAGGATCGTGCCCTGGTAGGTGAACGGCCCCATCGGGTTCTTCGACGTCATGTACGCGATGGTCCCGGTCGGGACCTCGTGTCCGTCGATCGTCGCCGAGTGGGAGAAGTTGGTGCAGTACGAGTAGTAGTACGTGTCTCCGATCTTGTTGATCCCCGAGTCCTCGAAGACCCCCGGCGCGTCGATCGTCTCCGCCGACCCCACGGTCGAGACCATGTCGTCACCGAGCTTGATGACGCGCGTCGACTTCGGGTGGTCCGTCTGGTCCGCCGACGACGTCCCGTTCGTGCTCGGGACGCCGCCACCGAAGTACAGGTAGGCGGAGCCGTCGTCGTCCACCAGGACCGCCGGGTCGAACATCCACACGACGCCGGACGTGCCCGGGGTCGAGGAGCTGACGATCGGCTTGCCGATCGGGTCCTTCCACGGTCCCGTCGGCGAGTCGGACGTCAGTACACCGATGCCACCGCCGCTGTTGGCGAAGTACAGGAAGAACTTCTCCTTCCCGTCGATCGTCTTGTGCGTCGCGGCGGGCGCCCACGAGTTCGACGCCCACGTCGCCGCACCGTGCGAGCCGGCGACCTTGATCGCCCCCTCGTTGCGCCAGTTCACCAGGTCGGACGACGAGATCACGTTGATCGTCTGGATCTTGCCGTACGAGTTGTCCTTGACGTTCCCGTCGCCGTCGGTCTCGTACGCCTGGACGACGTTGCCGTCCGCGTCGATGTACGAGCCGTCGCCGGTCATGTACTCGTAGACGCGACCGTCGTAGACCATGGCCCACGGGTCCGCCCCGTACTGGTAGTCCATCAGCGGGTTGGCGTTGCCGACCGTCTTCGCGGGTGCGGCGTCGCCGGCGGGGTGCGTCGGGGTGGTCGCGCGGGCCGTCATCGCGACGTCGTCCACCGAGAAGTCCATGAGGTCGTCCGTGGCGTCGGGCGTACCGGTCCACACGGTCTCGACGAACACCTTCGCCGACCCGACGTCGAAGCCGGTCGCGGGGATCGTGTACGAGCCGCTGATCGTCGCCCACTTCCCCTTCGTGACCGTCGTGGACGCCATGATGTACGCCTTCGACTTGTCCTCGATCGTGACGTTGAACTGCTTGGTCGCCGGCCCGCTCGTGTACCTGACCTTCGCGGCGACGTCGTACGTCGCGCCCGCCGTGACCTTGTCGGCGACGCTCTGCAGCGGGCCGTCACCGGTCTTGGTGCGTCCCGTCACGTCGACGCCGCAGCTCCCTGACGCCGCAGCCGCCGCGGTCACCGCGAGCTGAGCCGTCCCGTTGCCGGTCCACGGCTCGACCGAGCCGGCCTCGAACCCGCCGTTGGCCAGGACGCCGCCGTCGAACGCTCCCGGTCCCGTCACCGACACGTCGTCGACGAGGAAGTCCATCAGGTCGTTCGTGGCGTCCGGGCTACCGGTCCACACGGTCTCGACGAAGACGTGCGCCGAGGCGAGGTCGAGGCCTGACGACGGCACCGTGTAGGACCCCGTGATCGTGGTCCACTCGCCCTTCGTCACCGTCTTCGACGCCATGATGTACGCCTTGTAGTTGGCGTCCTGGACCGTGACGTTGAACTGCTTGGTCGCGGGGCCCGTCGTGTACTTGACCTTCGCGGAGACCTGGTAGGTCACCCCGGCCTCGAGCGCGACGTCCTGGCGCGGACCGTCACCGGTCTTCTCGCGACCGGTGACCGAGACGCTGGTCGTGCCCGACGCCTTGTCGTCCGTTGTCAGTGCGAGCTTCGCCGCGCCGTTGCCGGTCCACGGCGACACCGAGCCGCTCTCGAACCCGCCGTTGGAGACGAGGTCCGACGAGCCGGTGCACGTCGTCGCCAGACCCTGGCCGATCTCGTCGCTCGCGTGGAACCAGTCCACGTCCACGTAGCCGCCCGTCGTCGTGGTCGCGTAGTCGAAGATCGCGAACCGGTAGCCGACGAACTGCGCCAGGTTGTACTCCATACCGACCTGGTCGCCGATCTTCGACCACGAGGTGCCGTCGAGCGACCAGGCGAACGACGCCTTGTTCGCGAAGCCCGTGTAGTCCGCGTCGGCGCGCAGGTAGACCGTGTCGGCGCTCAGCGGCACGGGGGTGCTGCTCGAGACGACCTTGCCGTCTCTGTCGGCGCGTCGCATGACGAGGCTCTTCGCGCCGTCCTTCATCTCGACCGCGACGTAGCCGTACTTCTGCTGGTACGCGGAGATGCCGGCGACGTCACCGTCCTTCATGTGGGACACGTCGAGCTTGATCGCCCCCGAGCTCGTCGGCCCGTACGTGCGCTGGGTGAGCGTGTTGCGCGCGTCGAGGATGCTCGTCACGAGGCTCCCGGTCGTCAGCCGCAGGTAGCCGGGACGGTCGGTGAGCGACCAGTACCGGTTGTCGGGGTTGTGGTTCCACTGCCACTGGAGCTTGAGGTTGGAGCCGTTGTTCGCGTTCTCCGCCGACGCGACGAGGTCGGCGTCGTTCGCGCTGTTCCAGTAGCCCGGCTTCGTGGCGGTGCTGTCGAACTCGTCGGACGAGACGATGCCGGACACCGTGTCCGCCGGGTCGGTGGACGGGTCGGCCGACGCGGCCGCGGCGGGGACGTCCGAGGTCGCGTCGAGCTGGTACTGCGGCCAGCCGTCGTCGGACCAGGTCACCTTGGCGAGCTGGGGCGAGCGCCCGACGGGGCCCTCGTCCTGGAACAGCATCGCGTACCACTGGCCGTCCGCCGCCTGGACCACACCGCCCTGTGCGGCGCCGTCGCCGGACTGTCCCTCGACCGTCGCCTTCTGGCTGAAGACGATCTTGCCCTCCCAGGCGCCGCCGTCGGACTGGGGGGTCAGCGACTTCGAGCGCCAGACGACCTCCTGGCGGATGCCGCTCGTCGGCCACTCGATCATGAAGACGTAGTAGTAGTCGCCGATCGTGTAGGCGTGCGACCCCTCGGCGTTGAGGCCGGCCGTCTGGCCCACGTTGGCGTCGTCGACGATGCGCGTCGCAGCGCCGTCCCACGCGAACGTCCCGTCGCCGTTGCGCTTGAGCTTGCGCAGGTCGAGGGCACCGCCGCCGTAGACGAGGTAGACGTCGTCGCCGTCGAAGAGCAGCGACTGGTCGTGCGCGTAGCCGTCGAGGACGGACGTCGTCCACGGGCCCTTCTCGATGCTCTTCGTCGAGTAGATGTACGTCTTGCCCGTGGTGAGACTGCCGACGGACACGTAGTAGGTGCCGTCGTGGTACCGGATGCTTGCCGCCCAGGTGCCCTTGGCGTACGCGTTCTTGCCGTTCCGGAGCGCCAGCTCGTCGGTGTCGGCGAGGATCGGTGCCGTGTAGCCGACGATCGACCAGTGCACGAGGTCCGTGGAGCGCATGATCGGCACGCTGGGGGCGTAGTACATGGTCGTGGAGACCATGTAGTAGTAGGTGCCGTCGAACGTGACGTCCGGGTCGGGCACGTCCGCGAACATCACCGGGTTGGTGAAGGTCGAGGGGGATGTCGCGGTCGCCGCAGGCACGGCGCTCACCTCCGTGGCATGGGCGGGCAGAGCTCCCGCGCACAGCAGGGCGCCACAGGTCAGCGTGCTGACCAGCAGGCGCGTCGGTCGGGTACGTCTCATCGTCGAGCTTCCCTTCGGTGTTCGGATATCGATATCGAGCGCCCGGAACGCGCCCGACGTGCCGACGCAGGGCCGCCGACCTGCGGGGTCCTCGTCGTCCGGGGTCGTTCCACCGACGCGACCCCGGAGGCCGCATCGCGCGTGGTTCAGGAGACGGCCGGTGCTGCCGCCGGAGGCGGTGCCGGGCTCTCCTCCTTGTTCTTCTTGCGCCGGCGCTTCTGGCCGGTGCTCAGTGCGCGCTGCAGCAGGACGAACAGCAGCAGCACCGCGCCGATGAAGACCTTGGTCCACCAGGAGTCGAGGCCCTCGCGGGCGATGAGCACCTGGATGAGGCCGTAGACGAGCACGCCCGCCACGGACCCGAGGACGAAGCCGCTGCCGCCGGTGAGCATCGCCCCGCCGATCACGACCGACGCGATCGCGTCGAGCTCCATGCCGATGCCCGTGAGGTTGAAGCCGGACCGGGTGTAGAAGGCGAACAGGATGCCCGCGATCCCGGCGCACGTCCCCGAGATGACGTAGACCCACACCTTGGTGCGCGCCGCCCGCAGGCCCATCAGCCCCACGGCCTGGCCGCCGTCGCCCGCGCCCAGCCCGTAGACCGTGCGGCCGAAGCGGGTGTAGTGGAGCAGGTAGACGGCCACGAGGACGACGACGAGCGCCACGATCATCGACAGGTTGATGTACCAGATGCTCGGGCCGTGCCCGAACTTGAGCCGCCACGACGCGAGGTCGGTGAAGCCCTTGTCCTCGATCGCGAGGGACTCGACGCTCACGACGTTGCACAGGCCGCGCGCGAGGAACATCGCGGCGAGCGACGCGATGAACGGTTGGATCGAGAAGTACTGCACGAGCACCCCGATCAGGAGCCCGAACACCGTCCCGACGAGCACGCCAGCGAGCAGCACGAGCGGCAGCGGGACCCCCAGGATGAGGAGCTTCGCGACGACCAGCCCGACGAGCGCCACGACGGCGCCCACCGACAGGTCGATGCCGCCCGTGAGGATCACGAACGTCATGCCGACGGCCAGGACGAGCAGGTACGAGTTGTCGACGAGCAGGTTCGAGAACAGCCGCATGTTGACGAAGCTGCGGGTGTCCGTCGAGTAGCGCGCCTGGCCGATCACGAGGATCAGCACGAGAGTGAGCAGCGTGCCGGCGACCGGCAGGAAGCGCCGGTCGGCGAGCCGGTGGCCCCACCGGCGCGCGACGTCGGCTATGCCGCCCGTGCTGCCGGGCCGCGGCGCTCCGCCCTTCGTACGACGCGACGTCGTCGCCGGGGCCGGGGTCTGGGTGCTGGTCATGCGGCCACCTCCACGGGGACGGCGGGCGTGCGGCGGGCGCGACGCGCAGCCCCCGCCCGGGAACGCAGGCGGTCGGAGCCGGCGATGCAGACGATGATGAGGATGAGCGCCTTGAACAGCGGCGTGACCTGGGTGGGCAGGTGGAAGATCACGACGGCCCGCTCCAGGGTCGACAGGATGAGCGCACCGACGACGCAGCCGGCGAGCGAGAACTTCCCGCCCTCGAGCTTCGTGCCGCCCAGGACGACGACCATGATCGCGTCGAGCTCCTTCATGAGGCCGACGTTGTTGGCGTCCGCGGCCATGGTCGGCGCCCCGTAGACGATGCCCGCGAGCCCCGCGAGCAGCCCGCACAGCGCGTAGACGAACCACGTGATGTTGCGGGACTTCACACCCGCCAGCCGGCTGGCCTCGCGGTTGATGCCGATCGACTCGAGGAGCATGCCCAGAGCCGTCCCGCGGACCAGCAGGACCACGAGCGCGAACACGCCCGCGGCGATGACCACCGGCATCGGGATCCCGAGGACGTAGCCGGAGCCGATCGCCTTGAACGGCGGGCTCGTCACCGTGGTGATCTGGCCCTTGGTGATGAGCATCGCGATGCCGCGGCCCGCGATCATGAGGATGAGGGTCGCGATGAACGGCTGGATCCCGAGCACGGTCACCAGGAAGCCGTTGAACGCGCCGATGACGAGCGCGACCACGAGCCCCAGGGCCAGCCCGGTCAGCGCCGTCCCCACGGTCGTGCCGCTGCCCGACTCCGCGATGTACGTGAGGGACACCGCGAGCGAGATCGCCATGACGGCCCCCACCGAGAGGTCGATGCCGCCCGTCGCGATCACGAGGCACATGCCGATCGCGAGGAGCAGAGGCGTGGCGCTCTGGCGCAGGATGTCGACGACCTGACCGAACAGGTGGCCGTCCTGGACGGTCACGTCGAGGAAGCCGGGGCTCACGACGCCGCACGCGAGGAGCAGCACGACGAGCGCGACGACGGGCCAGAACAGCGTGTGTCCGGCGAGCCGGGAGAAGGTCCGCCGGGCGCGGTCCGCGGGCGAAGGGGTCGGGTCGGTGGCGACGGTGCCGGTCATGAGGCGCTCCCGCTGGCTGCGATGGTCTCGAGGACGGTGGAGGCCGTGACGTCCGGCCCGTTGGTGAGCTCGCCGATCTTCTGGCGGTCACGCATGACGACGACGCGGTGCGACAGCCGCAGGACCTCCTCGAGCTCGGAGGAGATGAACACGACGCTCATGCCCTCGCTCGCGAGCTCGGCGACGAGCCGCTGGATCTCGGCCTTGGCGCCGACGTCGATGCCGCGGGTCGGCTCGTCGAGCAGCAGCAGCTGGGGCGCGGTGGCGAGCCACCGCGCGAGCAGCACCTTCTGCTGGTTGCCGCCCGACAGGTTCTTGATGAGGGCGTCGGGGTTCGCGGGGTGGATGGCGAGCGCCTCGATGTACCGGGCGACGGTCGCGTCGAGCTCCTTGGCCGGGACCTTGCGCCACGCGCCCCGCTCGGCCTGCATCGCGAGCGCGATGTTCTCGCGGACCGTGAGGTCCCCGATGATCCCTTCCTTCTTGCGGTCCTCCGAGGCGAGGGCGACGCCGCGCTGCAGCGAGCCGAGCGGGCTCGCCGCCCTGACGCCCGCGCCCCGCACAGTGAGCGTGCCGCTGTCGGCCCGGTCCGCGCCGTAGAGCAGGCGCGCGACCTCGGTGCGGCCCGATCCGAGCAGGCCCGCGACCCCGACGATCTCGCCCTCGTAGAGGTCGAGGTCGAACGGCTCGACGGTGCCGTCACGGCCCAGGCCGAGGGCCCGCAGCACCGGCTCCCGACCCGTGAGGTCGTGGGTCGTGGTCCGCCGCGCCGCCTTCTCGATGTCGGCGAGGTCCTCGCTCGCACGGCCGACCATCTTGGACACGAGCTCGAGTCGCGGCAGTTCCGCGGTGAGGTACTCGCCGACGAGGCGCCCGTTGCGCAGGACCGTCAGCCGGTCGGTGATCTCGTAGACCTGGTCGAGGAAGTGCGACACGAAGAGGATCGCGACGCCGTCGGCCCGGAGCTGCCGCATCACGTCGAAGAGCTGTGCGACCTCGGCCTTGTCGAGGCTCGACGTCGGCTCGTCGAGGATGAGGACCTTCGCGTCGACGACCATGGCCCGCGCGATGGCGCAGAGCTGCTGGATCGCGATGGAGTGGGTGCCGAGCATCGACATGGGGTCGAGGTCGAGGCCGAGGCGGGCCAGGTGGGTCCGAGCGGCACGGCGGGTCGCGGGCCAGTTCACGAACGGCCCGAGCCGGACCTCGTGCCCCAGCATGATGTTCTCCGCGACGGAGAGGTTGGGGGCGAGGTTGACCTCCTGGTAGACCGTGCTGACGCCGGCCTCCTGGGCGTCGGCGGGCCCGTCGAAGCGCCGCGCCGTGCCGGCCACGGCGATCGTGCCGGCGTCGATGCGGTAGACGCCGGTGAGCGCCTTGATGAGCGTCGACTTGCCGGCGCCGTTCTCGCCCATGAGGGCGTGGACCTCGCCGGGGCGGAGCGTGAGATCGACCCCGTCGAGGGCCTTGACACCCGGGAACTCGATGGTGATCCCGGTCATCCGGACGACTGGCTCGCTGGCCGTCGTGGACGTGGTGGACATCGGCGTCTTCCGTCCTGCGGTGGTGGCTGTGGAGCGGGCGGCGGGGCGGGTGCGCTCGCCCCGCCGCCGACGACGTCCCGCGCCTCTCGGCGCGGGACGAGGGGCGCGTCAGTACTTGCGCGCGTCGATGGTCTCCTGCGTGATCGTCTGGTCGAACGCCTCGTCCGGGACGATGGTGGACTTCGCCACGTCCTCGCCGTTCACGACCTTCTTCACGAGGTCGGCGATCTGGTCGCCGTAGACCGGGTTGCACTCGACGATGTAGTTGATCTTCTTGTCGTGGAGCGCCTGCAGCCCGTCCCGGACGCCGTCGAACGACACGATCTTGATGTCGGTGCCGGGCTTCTTGCCGGCGGCCTCGATGGCCTCGATGGCGCCGAGTGCCATGTCGTCGTTGTGCGACACGATCATCGTCATGTTCGGGTAGGCCTGCAGCGCCGCCTCGGTGGCCGCCTTGCCCTCGGCGCGCGTGAAGTTGCCGGACGCCTTGCCGACGATCTGGCTGCCGAGCTCGGAGTCGACGGGCTTCTCACGGTCGACCTGAGCCGAGGAGCCGAGCGTGCCCTGGAGCTCGAAGATCTTCGCGTCGGCGGCGTTCTTCTTGATCCAGGCGACGGCGGTCTCGCCCTCCTTCTCGAAGTCGTTGCCGATGTACGTGGCGTACGGGTCGGAGACGCTCGTCTTGACGGTGCGGTCGACGAGGACGACGGGGATCTCGGCGTCCTTGGCCTCCTGGAGCACCTGGTCCCATCCGGTCTCGACGACCGGCGAGAACGCGATCGCGTCGACGCCCTGGTCGATGAAGTCGCGGATCGCCTTGATCTGGTTCTCCTGCTTCTGCTGCGCGTCGACGAACGTCAGGTCGAAGCCCTTGTCCTTCGTGAAGGCGGCCTTGACGGAGTCCGTGTTCGCAGTGCGCCAGCCCGACTCGGCGCCGAGCTGCGAGAAGCCGACCTTGATGGTGTCCCCGCCGGAGCCCTTGGTGTCGTCCGAGCCGGACGAGCCACCGCTGCTGCACGCTGCGAGCCCCAGTGCTGCGATCGCCGCGACGGCCCCGAGCGTCAGGCGGCGGGTGCGCTTGGTGTTCATATCTCCTCCTTGAGATGCCCCGGCCGACTCTGGCCGGGCGCTCGTCATCGAGTCCCGCCGCCTCCCCAGGCGGCATTGTTAGCGCTCACATGCGCTTGAGGACCGATGTTAGCGCTCACACACGAGCGAGTGTCAAGGACGAGACCAAACTGTGACCCGCCGACGCAGGCAACGACTCAGCCACCGCGCCGACCATGCGTGTCTCCCCCTTCTCAGCGCCGAACATGCGCACAACCCCATGCTCGGCCCGAGAGTTCGTGCACCGTCACACGACCGGGCCCCCACACCGAGGACCTCCCGCTCTTCGACGCCGGCGACGCGCTCCCTCAGTCCTCGTCGTCGACGAACCGGTACCCGAGCCCGCGGACCGTCAGCAGGTGCTGCGGGTTGCCCGGGTCCGGCTCGATCTTGGCCCGCACGCGCTTGACGTGGACGTCGAGGGTCTTGGTGTCGCCGACGTAGTCGGAGCCCCACACCCGGTCGATGAGCTGCCCGCGGGTCAGGACGCGGCCCGCGTTGCGCAGCAGCAGCTCGAGCAGCTCGAACTCCTTGAGCGGGAACGACACGGGCTCGCCGCCCACCGTGACGGTGTGCCGGTCGACGTCCATGCGGACCGGACCGACCTCGAGGACGTCGTCGTCGATCTCGTCGGCGTCCGCGGCACCCCCACCAGCGGCGGGTTGGGAGGAGGCACGACGACGCAGCACGGCCCGCATGCGCGCCAGCAGCTCGCGGAACGAGTAGGGCTTGGTGACGTAGTCGTCGGCGCCGAGCTCCAGGCCGACGACCTTGTCGATCTCGGTGTCCTTGGCGGTCAGCATGATGACCGGCACGTCGCCACGGCGCCGCAGCTCGCGGCACACCTCCGTCCCGTCGAGGCCGGGCAGCATGAGGTCGAGGAGCACGAGGTCGACGCCGCCCTGCGACTCGAGCGCGTCGTACGCCGTGAGCGCCTCGGGCCCCGTCGCGGCGGCCGCCACGTCGAAGCCCTCGCGCTCGAGCTGGTAGGTGAGCGGGTCGCGGTAGGACTCCTCGTCCTCCACCACGAGGATGCGGGTCACGCATCCACCTCCTTGGTTCGGTCGGTCGGTCGGTCGGGCTCGTCAAGACCGGTGCTGACGTCGTCCGGGTCGTCACCGGCGACGCGCGGGACGTCGTCGGGCGCGGCAGGGATGCGCAACGTGAACGTCGCGCCGTGCCCCGGCTCGGACCAGACGGTCACCTCGCCGCCGTGGTCGGCCGCGACGTGCTTGACGATGCTGAGGCCGAGCCCGGTGCCGCCGGTCGCCCGCGAGCGGGCGGGGTCGACACGGAAGAAGCGCTCGAACACCCGCTGCTGGTCCTCGGGGGCGATGCCGATGCCCTCGTCGACGACGGCGATCTCGACGAGGTCGCCCTCCTGCCGGACGCCGACGGACACCTGGGCGTGCTCGCCCGAGTAGGCGACCGCGTTGTCGAGGAGGTTGCGCACCGCCGTCACGAGCAGGGCGTGGTCGCCGTAGAGGCGGGCGTCGAGGTCGCCGCCGACGGCGATCCGGATCCCCTTGGCCTGCGCCGTCGTCCGGGCGCGCGCCGCGGCCTCGTCGACGACGGCGCGGGCCGGCACGACCGTGACCTGCTGGGCCGCGCTCGCCGCCTGCAGGCGGGAGAGCTCGATGATCTCGTGCACGAGCGCGGACAGCCGTTCGGACTCGGTCACGATGCGGCCCGCGAACCTGCGCACCGCCTCCGGGTCGTCGGCGGCGTCCTGCACCGTCTCGGCGAGCAGCGCGAGCGCGCCGACCGGGGTCTTGAGCTCGTGCGACACGTTGACGACGAAGTCGCGGCGGATCGCCTCGGTCCGGCGTGCCTCCGTGCGGTCCTCCGCGAGCACGAGCAGGAGGTGCGGCGTCACCTGGGCGACCCGCACCTGCAGCACCACGGTCCCCCGGCCGACGGGACCGCGCGGCAGCTCGAGCTCCTCGTCGCGGATCACGCCGTCCCGGCGGACCGCCGCCACGAGGTCGCGGATCGCCGCGTGCGCGACCTCCGACGACCGGACCACGCCCAGGGCGTACGCGGGCGGGCTGGCCCGCACGACCCGGTCCTCGTCGTCGAGCACGACCGCGGCCGAGCGGAGCACGGCCAGCACCCGGACCAGGCCCTCGTCGAGACCCGGGCTCGACGAGGCGGACTCGGTCCCGCCCGACGCGCGGCCCGCCGGTCGCGAACGCTGTCGCTCGCTCACCCGGAACGCGAGCACGGCGGAGACGCCGACGAGCAGGCCGACGAGGCCCGCCGCGAGCGCCGTCCAGCCGCCGTCGAGGAAGTTCACGCCATCAGCCTACGGACCCGGCGCGCCCGGCCGGGCGAAGAGACCGCCACGCGGGCAGCCGCCGCGAACTGTTCACCGGCAGTCGGTCCGGCGTTCACCGAACGGTCCGACGACGTGCGCCCGCGCGTGCGAGCCTGGCGCGCATGAGAGAGATCTTCGAGGCCGAGCTGCGCCAGGTGGGTGACGACCTCACGGCGATGAGCCGGCTGGTCGAGCGCGCCATCACGGACGCGGGCCAGGCCGTCCTGACCGCCGACCTCGCCCTGGCCCAGGAGGTCATCGCGTCCGACCGCGAGATCGACGCGCGCGAGCGCGATCTCGACGAGCAGTGCGTCCGCCTGCTCGCCCAGCAGGCTCCCGTCGCCACCGACCTTCGAGTGGTCGTGACCGCGCTCCGCATGAGCTCGAGCCTGGAGCGCATGGGCGACCTCGCCCGCCACCTCGCCCAGCTCGCGCGCCGCAGCTACCCCGCGCACGCGCTGCCCCCGACCGTCACCGACACGTTCACCCAGATGCACGACGCCGCCACCCGAGTCGCCCGGCGGACCACCGCGCTCCTCGAGACGCGCGACCTCGCGCTCGCCACGACCGTGGAGCGGGACGACGACCTGCTCGACGTGCTCCACGAGCAAACGTTCGGCGCGCTGCTGTCCGCGGACTGGATCGGCTCGGTCCAGGAGACCATCGACGTGACGCTCGCGTCGCGCTACTACGAGCGCTTCGGCGACCACGCGGTGTCGGTGGCGCGCCGCATCGCCTACCTGGTCACGGGCGAGCCGGCCGAGCTGGCCTGACCACCGCGAAGTAGTACGGCCGCCGGTATACCTCGCGAAGTAGTACGGCCGCCGGTATACGTCGCGAAGTAGTACGGCCGCCGGTATACCTCGCGGAGACAACGCGAAGGCCCGGCACCCTCCTGGGGGGGTGCCGGGCCTTCGCGTCGGGTCTGCGAGACCGGGGTCTCAGCGGCCCTGGTTCGCGACGGCCGCGATGGCGTCCTTCGCGGCCTCGGGGTCGAGGTACGTGCCGCCCTTGGTGACGGGCTGGAGGTCCTCGTCGAGCTCGTAGAGCAGCGGGATGCCGGTCGGGATGTTGAGGCCGGCGATGTCGTCGTCGGAGATCCCGTCCAGGTGCTTGACGAGCGCGCGCAGCGAGTTGCCGTGCGCGGCGACGAGCACCGTCTTGCCGGCCTTGAGGTCCGGCACGATCTCGCCCTCCCAGTAGGGCAGCGCACGCTCGAGGACGTCCTTGAGACACTCGGTGAGCACCTGCGGGGCGTCGGCGTAGCGCGGGTCGGCGTCCTGGGAGAACTCCGAGCCGGGCTCGATCGCGGGCGGCGGGACGTCGTAGGAACGGCGCCAGAGCATGAACTGCTCCTCGCCGAACTGCTCGAGCGTCTGCTTCTTGTCCTTGCCCTGGAGGGCGCCGTAGTGGCGCTCGTTGAGCCGCCAGCTGCGCTTCACGGGGATCCAGTGCCGGTCGGCGGCGTCGAGCGCGAGGTTCGCGGTCGTGATCGCGCGGCGCAGCAGCGACGTGTGCACGACGTCCGGCAGGACGCCGGCGTCGGTCAGGAGCGCGCCACCGCGCTTCGCCTCCGCGGTGCCCTTCTCGGACAGGGGGACGTCCACCCAGCCGGTGAACAGGTTCTTGGCGTTCCACTCGCTCTCGCCGTGGCGGAGCAGCACGAGGGTGTAGGTCATGCCTCCATTTTGCCGCACGTGGAATGCGCGCGTGCGGCGAAGGCGTTCCGTGGACATGCCAGTGACCGGAGAGTACGTCCCCAGCCCGTCCGCCCGCACCGCCGACCAGGTCGCCCTGTACGAGTCGTCGGGCGGTGCCGAGGGCAACACCCTGCGCGGGATGCCCGTGATCATCCTGACCACGAAGGGCGCCCGCTCGGGCAAGGTCCGCAAGAACGCCCTCATGCGCGTCGAGCACGACGGCGCCTACGCCGTCGTCGCGTCGATGGGCGGGGCGCCGGAGCACCCGCAGTGGTACCACAACATCGTCGCGCACCCGGAGGTCGAGCTGCAGGACGGCCCCGAGCCGCACGACTACGTGGCCCACGAGGCGCAGGGCGCCGAGCGCGACGCGTGGTGGGAGCGCGCCGTCGCCGCCTACCCCGACTACGCGGACTACCAGAAGCGCACCGACCGCGTCATCCCCGTGCTCGTGCTCGAGCGCTCCTGACCGATCGCGCGTCCGCGTACACGGCGAGCATCTCCTTCGCGGCGCGGTCCCACCCGAACCGGGGGCTCGCCGCGAGCCCGGCCTCCCGCAGCGCCGC
This sequence comes from Luteimicrobium xylanilyticum, assembly GCF_009429125.1. Lineage (GTDB taxonomy): Bacteria > Actinomycetota > Actinomycetes > Actinomycetales > Cellulomonadaceae > Luteimicrobium > Luteimicrobium xylanilyticum. Next base: position 698,905 of record NZ_CP045529.1, on the reverse strand, counting down.
GCGGCGTTCCGGGTCGTCGAGCAGGTCCCCGATCGCCTCGGCCCAGGTCCACGCCGAGTGGTCGGCCACGAGGACGCCCGTCGCGCCGTCGTCGAGCACGGTGGGCAGCCCGCCGACGGCGGCCGCGACCACGGGCGTGCCCGCGGCCTGGGCCTCGGCCGCGACGAGCCCGAACGACTCGGAGTGCGACGGGACCGCCACGACGTCCGCGGCGCGCATGTGCGCGGCGAGCTCGTCCGCGGGGACGGGCGCCCGGACGACCACGCGGTCCTCGACACCGAGCTGCGCGGCGAGGGCCTGGAGCTCGCGCACCGCGGTCGCGCGCCCGCTCGCCCCACCGAGCACGAGCAGCGTGGGCACGAGCCGCTCGTGGTCGCGCAGGACCCCGAGAGCACGGACCAGCACGTCGGGCGCCTTGAGGAGCTGGACGCGGCCCGCGAACAGGACGAGCGGGCGGTCCGGGGGGAGGCCGAGAGCGGCGCGGCGCGACCGACGGTCCGCGTCGACGAGCGCCGCCGCGGCGGCACGGTCGAGACCGTCCGTCGAGACGAGCGCGGGCCGGAACACGTCGAGGTCGACGCCCGGCTCCACGACGTGCACGCGCTCCGGGGCCGCGCCGTACAGGCTCGTGAGCTCGCGCGCCTCCTGCGCGGTGCTCGCGACGAGCGCGTCCGCGGCGTCCACCACCTGCTCCTCGCCGATCGCCCTGCCCGCGGGCTCCGGCGTGTCCCCCGGTGCGAGCGCGGCGTTCTTCACGCGCGCGAGCGTGTGCATCGTCGCGACGAGCGGGACGTCCCACCGGTCGGCCGCGAGCCACCCCGCCTGCCCGGAGAGCCAGTAGTGCGCGTGCACGACGTCGTACCAACCGGCCTCGCGCCACGCCTCCGTGCGGAGCACTCCCGCCGTGAAGGCGCAGAGCTGGCCGGGCAGGTCGTTCTTGTCGAGGCCCTCGAACGGGCCGGCGCTCACGTGCCGCACGCACACGCCGTCGGCCAGCGGCACCACGTCCGGCTGCGCCCCCGACGTGCGCCGCGTGAAGATCTCGACCGTCGCCCCCTCGCGGGCCAGAGCCCGCGCGAGCCCCGTCACGTACACGTTCATGCCGCCCGCGTCGCCCGTGCCGGGCTGGTCGAGGGGCGACGTGTGGACACTGAGCATCGCGACGCGCAGCGGTCGGCGGGGGTCGGTCACCCCTCCAGTATCCGACGCTCGACGACGCACGCCGGGCTCGGCAGCGACAGTGACGCCAACGGCTCGGAGCCGCCGTCGGGCCGGACCCGCAGTGCCTCGAGCGTGGACGAGCTCTGCCCCGCCACCACGAGCACGTCACCGGCCGCGGTGTCGAGAACCGCGAAGTGCCGGGGCCACACCCCCGCGAGCGGGGCGTCGCCCCGGTGCGCCAGGCGAACGCCCTCGCCGTCGGGCACGACGTCGAAGATCGCGACGACGTCCGGTCCGCGCACCGCGACGTAGAGCCGCGTCCCGTCGGTGCTCAGCGCGACGTGCGACGGGAACGTCCCCACACCCTCCGGCCCGGGCGTGGCGCACGCCTGGACCGAGGTGACGGCGTCGGCGGCGAGGAGGCCGTCGTCGTCGGTGCGCAGCGCGAGCACGTGGACCCGGTCGTCCAGCTCCCCGACGACGAACGCAAAGCCCTCCCCCGACGTCCCCGGGACGCCGAAGACCAGGTGGCGCGGGCCAGTGCCCGGGGGCAGCGCCACCGCCGTGCCGGCCGGCTCGACGCCCGCCCCGTCGGCGACCACGCGGTACCGGCGGACCCGGTCCGCGCCCAGGTCCACGACCCACGCGGCCGAGCCGTCCGGCGTCGGGGCCACGAAGTGCGCGTGGGGGCCCTCCTGCCGGTCCGTGACCGGTCCGGTGCCCGCCCCGGCGTGCACCGCCGGCTCGCCCGCGAAGGCGCCCCCGCCGTCGACCGGGACCGTGGTGAACGTGCCGCTCGAGTAGTTCGCCACCCACACCGCACCCGGCCGCGCGACCACGTGGCACGGGTCCGCCCCGCCGCTCGGCAGGGTCGCGAGGAGTGCGAGCCCGTCACCGTCCACACGGAACGACGACACCGTCCCCTCGCTCTCCTCGCCCACGGCGTAGAGGGTCCGCTCGTCCGGGGACAGCGCCACGAACGACGGTGACGGCGCCGTCACCACCTGGCGGGCGCCGTCGAACCGGCCCGCCGTGACGTCCAGGTCCACACGCCAGACGCCCTCCCCACCGCCCGACGGCGTCCCCGGGGCCGGGTACGTCCCGAGCCAGAGCCGGCGGACGTCGGAGTGCGGGGGCTGGACGGTCGGGGAGGTCATGCGAAGAGCGTAGCCAGACGCGGCGAGGGCCCGGCACCACGGGTGCCGAGCCCTCGGGCGACGTCACGTCGCTCGATGCACGCAGCCTCAGTGAGCGGCGTCGTACTTGGCCTTGACGTCGGCCGGGATGCGGCCGCGGTCGGACACGGTGAACCCGTTCGCGCGAGCCCATTCCCGGACCTGGGTCGCCTCCGAGGCGCCGCCACGGGCCGACCGGCGGGCGGGGCGCGCTGCGGCGCGGCCCGTCACCTTGCGCGCGTGGCCGATCCACGTCGCGAAGGCCTCGCGCAGCTCGGCGGCGTGCTTGTCGTTGAGGTCGATCTCGTACGAGACACCGTCCAGCGCGAACGTCACGGTCTGCTCGGCCGCACCGCCGTCGAGGTCGTCGACGAGGAGGACCTGAACCTTCTGAGCCACAAGGGCACCTCACGATTCCTGCATTGTGGGACTACTGCTCGGGACAATCTGAGGATGTCACCGAAAGGAAGCACCGTCAAAGCAGGCGCGCGAGCGCGCCGAAGAATTTCTGGAACAGAATGCGCTAGACATTCTGGCGCGACTCTGCGCCCTCGTTCGACGGGGGCCCGGAATGTGCCGTGCGCTTCTCGGCCGTCTCACGGTCCTCCTGCGCCCAGAGCGCCGCCATCGCATTCCGTTCGTTGCGGTCCGCGCGCACCACGAAGCGCATCACGAGCCAGAAGATCAGGCCCACCGCGATCGAGGGGATGACCGCCTCGAGAACACCGACCATCGTCACGCCACCTTCCGGCCGGGGCCGTTGTCCGTCATCATCGTGCCGCCGTCATTGCGCCGGCTTCACGAGCGGGAAGAGGATCGTCTCGCGGATGCCCTGACCCGTCAGGGCCATGAGCAGCCGGTCGATCCCCATCCCCATGCCACCCGACGGCGGCATCGCGTACTCCATCGCCGTCAGGAAGTCCTCGTCGAGGCGCATCGCCTCGTCGTCACCCGCGGCCGCGAGAAGCGCCTGAGCCTCGAAACGCTCGCGCTGGATCACGGGATCCACGAGCTCCGAGTAGGCCGTGGCGAGCTCGAAGCCCCGGACGTACAGGTCCCACTTCTCCACGACCCCACGGGTCGTGCGGTGGTCACGCGTGAGCGGCGACGTCTCGACCGGGAAGTCCCGCACGAACGTCGGCGCGACGAGGTGGTCACCCACCAGGTGCTCCCAGATCAGCTCGACGAGCTTGCCGTGGCCCGCGCGCTTCGCGTCGTACGCGACCTCGAGGCGCTCCGCGAGCTTCGACAGGTGCTCGACCGACGTCTCGGGCGTGATCTCCTCACCCAGCGCCTCGGACAGCGACCCGTACATCGTGAGCGTCGTCCACTCGCCCCCGAGCTCGTATTCCTCACCGCCCGGCAGCGTGATCGTCGTGGTACCAAGAGCGTCCTGCGCGGCCGTCTGCACGAGGTTCTGCGTCAGTGCCGCCATCGTGTCGTAGTCGCCGTAGGCCTCGTACGCCTCGAGCATCGCGAACTCCGGCGAGTGCGACGAGTCGGCGCCCTCGTTACGGAAGTTCCTGTTGATCTCGAAGACGCGTTCCACACCCCCCACGACTGCCTTCTTGAGGAAGATCTCCGGGGCGATCCTGAGGAACAGGTCGATGTCGTACGCGTTCATGTGCGTCTCGAACGGACGGGCCGTTGCACCGGAGGCGACCGTCTGCAGCATCGGCGTCTCGATCTCGAGAAAGTCGCGCCGATGGAAGTTGTCGCGCAGAGAACGCACCACCGCGGCACGGAAACGCACCATGTCCCGCGCCGCCGGACGTGCGATCAGGTCGACATAACGCTGCCGGACGCGCGATTCCTCCGACAGGTCCTTGTGCAGCACCGGGAGCGGTCGGAGCGCCTTGGCTGCGATGGTCCACTCGTCCGCGAACACCGACAGCTCGCCGCGCCGCGAGCTGATCACGCGACCGTGGAGGAAGAGGTGGTCGCCCAGGTCCACGTCGCCCTTGAACCGCGCCAGCGACTCCTCGCCGACGACGGCCTGGCTGAGCATGCCCTGGAGGCGGTTGCCCTCGCCGTCCTGCAGGGTCACGAAGCACAGCTTGCCCGTGTTGCGCAGGAACACGACGCGCCCCGCGACCCCGACGACGTCGTCGGTCTCCTGGCCGGCCTCGAGGTGCCCGTATCCCGCGACGACCTGGGCGATCGTGTGCGTCCGCGGGACCGAGACCGGGTAGGCCTGCGTTCCCTCCTCCAGGATCCGGTCGCGCTTGGCGCGGCGGATCCGGAGCTGCTCGGGCAGGTCGTCCACGGCGGCCTCGGGGGCGTTCGTGGCGGGCGAGCTCGTGGGCACGGCGGGACGCGCGGGGTCGGGGGAAGTCACCCGACGATTCTACGGGCGGACTCCAGGGGGAGGCTGCGAGCACCGGAAGGACGGACCATTCGGGCGCCGGCTCAGGAGGCGCGCAGGTCGAGGGCGAGGTCGAGGATCGGCGACGAGTGGGTCAGCGCCCCCACGGACAGGAAGTCGACGCCGGTGCCCGCGACCTCGGCCGCGCGGTCGAGTGTGAGGTTTCCGGTCGCCTCGAGCTCGACGTGCGCGGGCACCGTCGCACCCGGGACGCCCGACGCCGGGGTCCCCTGCCGGGCCCGGACGGCTGCGACCGTGGCGGCCAGGACGGGCGTCGGCATGTTGTCGAGCAGGAGGAAGTCCGCGCCCGCGTCGACGGCCTCGACCGCCTGGTCGGTCGTGTCCGCCTCGACCTGGACCGCAACGTCCGGGAACCGTTCGCGGACCGCCGCGACGGCCGCGGCGACCGACCCGGCGGCGACGACGTGGTTGTCCTTGACCATCGCGACGTCGTACAGGCCCATGCGCTTGTTCGTCCCCCCGCCCGCGCGGACGGCGTACTTCTCGAGCGCGCGCAGCCCCGGCGTCGTCTTGCGCGTGTCGAGGACGACCGCGCCGGTGCCCTCGAGCTCGTCCGCCCAGCGGCGGGTGTGCGTCGCGACGCCGCTCGCCCGGCTCGCGAGGTTGAGGAGCGTCCGCTCGGCGACGAGCAGCACCTGCGTCGGCCCCTCGGCCGTCGCGAGCACCTGCCCCGCCTCGACCCGGTCGCCGTCCCGTGCGACGAACGTCACGGCCGGCGCCTCGAGCCCGAGCCGCCCGGCGACCTGGACGAGCACCTCGGGCACCACGACGAGGCCCGCGACGACGCCGGCTTCGCGCGCGACGAGGTCCGCCGTACCCCGGGCGCCGGCGTCGACCGTCGCCTGGGTGGTCACGTCGCGCCCGGGCTCGGCGCCGAGGTCCTCGTCGAGGGCGGTGCGCACGACGGCGGCCACCCACGCCGGGTCGAGCCCGTCGTCGAAGGCCAGCGAGCTGAGGAGGGGCTGCGTCGAGGCGGAAGGCGTCGAGATCTCGGTCACGGGCTCACGCTATCCGCTCCCCGAAGTAGTACGGCGGCCGGTATACCTCGCGAAGTAGTACGGCGGCCGGCATACCTCGCGAAGTAGTACGGCGGCCGGTATACCTCGGCGCCGCCGTGGGCGATCAGGAGACGACGAGATCCCCGCCGTCGCCGAGCCGGACGACGACGCGCCGCTCCCAGGCCGGGTCGACCGCGGGGAAGTCGGACCGGAAGTGCCCGCCCCGGCTCTCGGTGCGGCGCAGCGCGGCCTCGGTGAGCGCGGACGCGACCTGGTGGACGTTGGTCGTCTCCCACTCGGCGAGCTGCGGCTCGGCGACGACGCCGCCCTCGTCGGCTGCGTCGAGGACGGCGGCGAGATGGGTGCGCGCGCCGAGGAGCCCGCGTTCGTCGCGGATGACACCGGGCCCGGCAGTGGCGATGGCCTGGATGCGCGAGCGTGCGGCGGCGGGAACCAGCCCGGGTTCGCCAGGGCGTTCGACGGGCTCGTGCTGGGAGAGCTGCCCGTCGGCGAGGCGTGCGGCGATGTCGCGGGCGGCACGGGTCGCGAACACGAGCCCCTCGAGGAGCGAGTTGGAGGCGAGACGGTTCGCGCCGTGCACGCCGGTGCAGGCGACCTCGCCGACGGCGTAGAGCCCGGGGACGTCGGAGCGCCCGTCGACGTCGGTCACCACGCCGCCGGAGTGGTAGTGCTGCGCGGGCGCGACGGGGACGGGTTCCTCGGTCCAGTCGATGCCGGCGTCGAGGAGGCGCGCGGTGATGGTCGGGAAGCGGCGCGCAAGAAACTCCCGCCCGCGTGCGGCGGCGAGCCCGCGCGCGTCGAGCAGGACGTGGTCCGAGCCGGTGGCGGCCATCTGCCGGACGATGGCGTGCGCGACGACGTCGCGGGGCGCGAGCTCGGCCATCGGGTGTACGGCGGGCATGAACCGGGTGCCGAGCTCGTCGAGGAGCACGGCCCCTTCGCCGCGGACGGCCTCGGAGATGAGCGGGAGCTGGCCCTTCGCCCCGGACCCGAGCCAGAGGACCGTGGGGTGGAACTGGACGAACTCGAGGTCCCCGACGCTCGCGCCCGCGCGCAGGGCGGCCGCGATGCCGTCGCCGGTGGCGGCGGGCGGGTTCGTGGACGAGCGGAAGACCTGGCCGATACCGCCGGTCGCGAGGACGACGGCGGGCGCGAGCGCGGCTCCTACCCCGTCGCGCGACCCGGCGCCGCGGACGTGCAGGGTGACGCCGCAGGCGGGCGCGCGCCCGTCGGGCCCGACGGCGCCGGTCAGCACGTCGAGGACGAGAGCGTTCTCGATCACCTCGATGCCGGGGTCGGTGCGGACGGCCTCGAGCTGGGCGACGAGGGCCCGCGAGATCTCCGCCCCGGTCGCGTCGCCGCCGGCGTGGGCGATGCGGTCGGCGTGGTGCCCGCCCTCGCGGCCGAGCGCGATGCCGCCGCCCGAGTCGGTGTCGAACACCGCGCCGCGCGCGACGAGCTCGCGCACCCGGGCGGGGCCCTCGGTGACGAGGATCTCGACGGCGCGCGGGTCGCAGAGCCCACCGCCCGCGGCGAGCGTGTCGGCGAGGTGCGCCGCGGGCGAGTCGGTCGGGTCGAGCGCCGCCGCGATCCCGCCCTGCGCCCAGACGGTCGACCCGGACGACAGCGCTCCCTTGGTGACCAGCAGGACCCGCGGCACGCGGGTCCTCAGCTCGAGCGCCGCCGTCAGGCCCGCGATCCCGCTGCCCACGACGACGACGTCGGCGGACGTCGTCCAGCCCGGCTGCGGCGCGCGCAGCCGCCGGTGGAGGCGGGCCACTACCAGGCGGCCAGTGCGTCGTCGCCGGCGAGGGGCGAATCCTGGGAACGGGTGCCGAGGACGCCCTCGCTCCCCTGCACCTGCTCGAACGGGACCCCGCTGGGCTCGAGCCCGTACCCTCCGGGCACCTGGCCCGGGTCGTCGCTGATCTCGACGATCGTGTTGTGCTCGTCCACGAAGACGACGTTGGGCACGAAGGTGCGGGCCTCGTCGTCGGCGAGCGTGCCGTAGGCGATGACGATGACGAGGTCGCCGGGCTTGATGAGGTGCGCGGCGGCGCCGTTGATGCACATCTCACCGCTGCCCCGCTCGCCCGGGATGACGTACGTGGTGAGCCGGTGGCCGTTGGCGACGTCGACGACGTCGACCTGCTGGCCGGGGAGCAGGTCCGCGGCGTCGAGCAGGTCGGAGTCGACGGTGAGCGAACCGACGTAGTGCAGGTCCGCCTGGGTCACGGTCGCCCGGTGGATCTTGGCGATCATCATCGGACGCCGGAGCGTGGTCGCACGCTCGTGCGGGCGTCGGGTCACGGCTGTTGCCTCCGAGTAGCGGGGTGGTCCGGGGCCGGCGGGCGCCCGGTGGCGGCGGGCGAGCCTACGCGAGCCGGACCGTGGTGTTGTCGATCAGCCGGGTCGAGCCGACACGTGCCGCCACCAGCAACAACGCCGGACCCGACGCGACGCTTCCGGCGAGGGTCAGGTCCTCCACGGTAGTCGGGTCGACGAGCGCGAGGTAATCGACGACGACGCCGTCGGCGGCGTTGAGGACGTCGGCGGCGGCCGCGACGACGTCGGTCGGGCTGCCACCCGCCTCGGCGACGGCGGACGACGCGCCGAGGGCGGCGCTCAGGGCGCGGGCGCGGATCCGCTCGTCGTCGCTGAGGTAGGCGTTGCGCGAGGACCGAGCGAGACCGTCGGGCTCGCGGACGATCGGGACCCCGACGATGTCGGTGCGAACGTCCAGGTCACGCACCATGCGGCGGACGAGGAGGAGCTGCTGGGCGTCCTTCTCGCCGAACAGCGCGACGTCGGGGCGCACGAGGTGCATGAGCTTGAGGACGACGGTCAGCATGCCGTCGAAGTGCCCCGGCCGGGCCGCGCCCTCGAGGATCGTGCCGAGCGACCCGGCGCTCACCCGGACGAGCGCGTCGCCGTCGGGGTACATCTCGTCGAGCTGCGGCGCGAAGACGACGTCGACGCCCTCGGGGGTGAGCAACCTCACGTCGCCGTCGAGGTCGCGCGGGTAGCGGTCGAAGTCCTCGTCCGGGCCGAACTGGAGCGGGTTCACGAAGTCGGTCACGACGACCTGCCCGTCCGGCCCGACGAGCTCGCGGGCGCGCCGGACGAGCGTGAGGTGCCCCTCGTGGAGCGCGCCCATGGTCATGACGACGGCGCGGCGGGGCCGGTCGGTGCCCTGTCCGGAGCCTCGCGCGGCGTCGAAGGGAGCGAGGGCGTCGTCGAGGTCGGCGACGGTCGAGGCGACGAGCGGACTGGTCATGCGTCACTCTCCGGACCGGGGGCGGGTGGTGCGCCGGGCGGGGCCGGCTCGGCGAGCGCGTCGAGCAGCTCCGCCGCCTGCCGCTCACCGATGCGGCCCGCGGCGAGGGCGCGGACGGTCGCGCCGCGGGCGAGCGCACGGTATGCGGGCGGCAGGTCCGGGGCATCGGCCGCCTCGGCACCGAGGACCTCGAGGTGCGCGCGCACCGTCCCGACGTCGCCGCGCGACACCGGGCCGGTGAGGGCCCCGATCGCGGCGGCGCCGGGTGCGCCGAGGCCGAGCGGGGCCGCGACGGATGCGTCCGTCCCGCCGTCGGCCCGGGTCTCCGTCACGCGATCGACGTCCGCGTAGCGCAGCGCGCCGTCGAGCGCGGCGCCCAGCAGCGGGCCGAGCGCCCGGCCGGGCCGCTCGATCCCGGCGGCCGCGAGCGCCTGCGCGGCCTGCGCGACGAGCACCACGAGGTGGTTGGAGCCGTGCGCGAGGGCCGCGTGGTACAGCGGGCGGGCCTCCTCGGCGACGACGGCGGGCTCCCCGCCGAGCTCGACCACGAGCGCCTGCGCGATGGGAAGGACGGGCGCCGCGGCCGTGACGGCGAAGGTCGTGCCCTCGAGCCGCGACAGGTCCAGCGACGTTCCGGTGAACGTCATCGCCGGGTGGATCGCGAGGGGGATCGCGCCGGCGGCCCGCGCGGGGTCGAGGACGCGCACGCCCTGGCTGCCCGCCGTGTGCACGACGAGCTGGCCCGGCTGCCACGCCCCCACGTCGGCGAGGCCGCGGACCAGGGGCGCGAGCTCGTCGTCGGGCACGGTGAGGAGGACCAGCTCGGCGCGCCGGACGACCTCGGGGACCTCGAGCAGGGGGACCCCGGGGAGCATCGCGTCGATGCGCTCGCGGCTGGCCTCCGAGACGCCGCTCGCGCCCACGACCGCGTGCCCGACCGACCGCAGCGCGCTGCCGAGGACCGCGCCCACGCGGCCGGCCCCGACGACGCCCACGCCCAGCCGCACCGGCCCGCCGGCCGCCGTCATGCGCGCGCCCCCGGCGGCTGGAGCCACCGCTCGCTGAGGTCCTGGGACCGCGCCTCGCGTGCCCGGACGGACTGCTCGTCGAGCAGCACCCGGGCGTCCCGGGCGTCGAGGTGCGGCACCTCCGGGTGCACGGACCCGGGCGTCGAGTGCAGGACGAACGACGCCAGCCCGAGCCGGCGCTGCAGCGGTCCCTGCTCGAGCCCGAGCGACTGCGTCCGCTCGTGCGGCACCACGACGAGCCGACGCCGCACCCGGCCGCTGCGGGCGAGGACGGCCCGCGCGGTCACCGCGTACCCGTTGCGGCGCCACCCCACCGGGTCGAGCCAGCGCGACCGCCGCGGGGCGGCCGTGAACGCGTCGCTCGGCCCGCTCCCGTCGAGCGCCTCGCCGAGCAGCGCGAGCGGGTCCGCCGTGCCGAGGTCCGGCAGGACCAGCCACAGCGCCGTCGTCGCCTCGGCGCGCGAGCCCACGGGGAGCAGCACCGTCGTCGGGCCCTTCGCGTTCGCCTCGCGACCGTAGCCGGCGACGTTGACGTGCACGCGCCACCAGCCGAACCGTCGCCACAGGAACGGCTGCACCAGCTCGACGGCCTGCACCCGGCCCGGCGGGATCGTCTGCGCACGCGTCTCGGTGAGCCCGTGGCGCAGCCGGATGCCGTCGGGCGACGTCGCGGCGCGGAACGCGAACGAGCGGTTGAACCGGCCGAACAACGCGGAGCCGAGGCCGATCAGGACCGGCACGAAGCTGAACAGGACCGCCGGGGTCCGGGCCGCCGCGGCCGCGACGACGGCGCCCGCGACGACGAGCACCAGCACCCACGCCTCGACGGTCAGGAACGTCGACGCGACGAGCCGACCCGACGGCACCTCGAACAGCGGCTGCTCGGGGGCCTCGGTGGCGTGGAGCGTCGGGGCGGGACCGGGCCCGGCCGCGGACGTCACCGCGTCCGGTGCGTGCTTCGCGTCGGTGCCGTCGGCAGGCGCGGCGACGGCCTGCTTCCCGCCCGACGACGGCGCCCCCAGCCCCGCCGCGCGCGCCAGCAGGTCCGCGCGCAGCTCCTGCGCGGTGCGCTCCGTGAGGTAGCCGATCGACACGCCCGACCCGTCGCCGCCCGCGACCTCGACCTTGACCTCCGCGAGCCCGAAGATCCGCGCGGCGAGTGGCTGGCGCACCTCGATCGCCTGGATCCGGTCGAGCCGGGCCTTGCGGTGCTGCTTGAACAGGATCCCCGACCGCATGTGCACCGCGTCCGGGTCGATCGCGTACGCCGTCACCCGCCACGCGAGCCACGAGTAGGTGCCCGCGACCACGACGATCGCCGCGATCCCGAGGAGCACCCACGCGAGGTGGTGCAGGGCGAACCGGGCACCGTCGCCGTCGCCCTGCTCCGCCGTCGAGCGCAGGAGCCCGAGGACCACGACGACGAGGACGAGCCAGCCCTTCACGAGCGGCGTCACGGGGTGGACCCGCTGCCAGGCGAGGGACGACGGCGCGGTCGCGCCGCCCGGCGCAGGCACGGGCAGGCCGTCGCTCACAGCCCGGCCAGCCGCGCCTCGCCGCGGGCGGCGAGCTGGTCGCGCAGGCGCTCGGCGACCTCGGCGGGCAGGCCGTCGATGCTGGCGTCCGTGCCCGCGGACGCGGTGTGGAGCTGCAGGGACGCGAGGCCCAGCGCGCGGGTCAGCGGGCCCCGCTGCACGTCCAGGTACTGCATGCGCCCGTAGGGCACGACGACGAGCGTGCGGAACATGATGCCCTTGCGGATGAGCAGGTCGTCGGCCCGCTCCGCGTAGCCGATCGCGTGCACCTGGCGGGGCACCAGCCAGAGCAGCCAGAGGGCCAGCAGCACGAAGAACGTGGGGAACACCCAGACCCACGCCGCGCCCGTGGCGAGCGCCACCACCGCGCCGACGACGGCCAGCAGCCCGACCGTGGTCAGCGACGGGACGAGACGTGCGGTCACGAGCTTCCCGGACACGCGCGACCACTCGAGCCCCGGCGGGTCGAACGGGTCGCCAGGGGCGCGAACGGCAGGGGCGTCGTCGGTCACGCGCCCATCCTCCCATCCCGGTCGGACGCGTCCAGGTCCCGCGCGAGATCTCTCAGGCGCGCGCGTCCATCTCCGGCGAGCCGGGCGGCGTACGACCCTCGTGCTCCTTGCCCTCGTCGTCGGACGGCGGGAGCTCGCAGAACCGCTCGACGAGGACCCCGACGACGCACAGCACCAGCGCGGCACCGACCGCCCACAGGGCGGCCAGCCCGTGCGCCCGCCGCGACTCGACGTCGAGGTCCCCCAGGACGACGAGCACCTGCGCCAGGTACCAGCCGACGAGGAGCGAGCCCGTCACGGCCGCGGCCTTGCCGAGCACGTACGTGCGCGCGGCGCGGAGGGCGTCCAGGTCCGGACGGCGGCCGCGCTGATAGGCACGCACCGTCCACCCTGCCCAGAAGACGGCGCCCGACAGGAGGAGCAGCGAGACGTCGACGACCCAGGGCACGTCCGCGAGGTACGTGCCGCGCGACTCCAGGAGCCACAGCACGAGCCACCCGACGAGCGCCGCGGCCACCGCGAGCTCGACGAGCCACCGGATCGGGGTGCGCCTCATCGCGTCGGCGGCTCCTCGGTCGTCGGCGGGAAGAGGGGCGCCGCCGGACGGGCCGGGTTGGCGGGTGTGCCGAGACCGGGGACCTGGTCAGCGGCGGGAGGGCTGCCCGGGGCCGCGAACCGCGGCGCGCCGGAGTCGCCCGCGGAGAACGCCGGGCCGCCGTCGCGCGGCTGCTCGGGGTGGGGCTGATCGAGCCTGGGCTGCTCCGTCCGCGGCGGTTCGACGGCGCGCGTCCCGCCGCTCACGGGCGGGAACGACAGCGGGACCCCGGTGAGCAGCCCGCCCGCCGGCTCGGCCGCGGCAACCGGAGTGGCAGGGGCGACCGGCTGCGGCGCCGTCGAACCGGGATGTGCCCCGGGCGCCGGCGCGGCGAACGACGGCGGCACGAGCTCGTCCGGCCACGATGCGGTGGGCGCACCGAGCCCGGCGGGGCCGGCGGGCTCGCGCGGCTCGACGAGCACCGCAGTCGGGGCCACGACGTGCCCGACGACACCCCCGGACGTCGGCGCGAAGCGTGGCGCCTCGGGCTGCACCTCGGCGTGGCGGATCGGCGGGAAGACGACCCGGTCGGCAGCCGGTACCGCGAGCGGGTCGGGCGCTCCCACGTGCCCCGCGGGCGGGAACGTGGCGGCGTCGGCAGGTCCCTGCTGCAGTCGCTGCGGGTCGTCGCCGCCCGAGGCCGGAGCAGCGGGCTGCACTGTCTGCTGCGGTGCGGCCTGCTCCGGCGCGGGTGCGTGGGTCGGCGCGGGTGCGTGGGTCGGCGCGGGCGCGACGAGATCGGGGACGGACGGTGGCGTGACCTGCCGGACCGGCTCCGGTTCGGCAGGCTGGCGACCGGCGGCGTCCTGGGGGTCGCTCCCCGGCTCGGGCAGGTGCGTCGGCGTCGACTGGGTGGGTGCCGACGACGGCTCCGGCAGCAGGTCGGCGGAGGGGTTCGGCCGGACGGCGAGGACGGGCTCCGCGGCGGGCACGGGCTGCGCCGGGACGACCGCCTCCGCGGCGGGAACCGCCTGCACGGCCGCCGGCGCCGCGAGGTCCGCCGGAGCGCTCGGAGCCGCGTCTCCGGGCGCTGCCTGCGGGGCGCCGTCCGCCGGCACGACGGCGGGCGGGATCGCGGGCGGAGCAGGAGCCGGAGCGGCGGGCGCGGAAGCGGCGGGCGCAGCCTGGGCGGGCGGAGCAGGTGCGGCGGGGACGGCGGAGGGCGCCTGCGCCCCCGGCGCTGCCGACGGGAGCTCGTCCGCCGGCGGGGCGCCGGCCTCGGGGGCCGGCTCGTCGTCGCCGAGCCAGTCGAGCGCGAGCCAGCGGATCCCGGCCCGGTCCGGCGCCGTCGCCGCGAGCTGCGCGACGGGACCACCGCCGAGGCCCGGGAGGACGGCGTCGGGCTGGACCTGCGACCACGGCTCGAGCACGAACGCCCGCTCGTGGGCCCGCGGGTGCGGCAGCTCCAGGTCTTCGGCGACGTCGGTGAGCGTGCCATAGACGATGACGTCCACGTCGAGCGTGCGCGGCCCCCAGCGCTCCTCGCGCACGCGCCCGAAGCTGTGCTCGACGTCCTGGCAGGCGTGCAGCAGCTCCCGCGCCGACATCGAGGTCCGTGCGACGACGACGGCGTTCAGGAAGTCGTCCTGGTCGACGCCGCCCACGGGCGCGGTGCGGGCGAGCGGCGAGACGTCGAGGACCTCGATGCCACCGATCGCGTCGAGCGCGCTGATCGCGTCGCGCAGGGTCTGCTGCGGGTCGCCGACGTTCGAGCCGAGCGACAGCACCACGTCCACGGGGGACGCGGGGATCTCGTCCATCCTGTCCTGGGCGCGCAGCGCGGCGTAGGCGGCGTCGTCCTCGTCGGCGGGCTCGGCGAGGAGCGCGTCCTCGTCCGCGTCCGCGGGGGCGGCCTCCGCGGCGACGGGCACGTCGGTCCCGGCCTCCTCGGCCGGCGCGGGCGCGGCAGGCGCGACGTCGTCGGGCAGGGTGACCGGCGGGAGTGCGAGGGAGGCGACGGCCGCGGCAGGCGCGACGACGTCGGCGGGCACCGCCACCGCGTCGGGGGCCGGGGCGTCGCCCGGCGGGATCGTCGGGGGCAGCGCGGCGGGGGCGGCATAGGCCGCCACCGGCTCGGCGACCGGCTCCTGCGGCACCGCGACAACCGGCGGGCGCGTGCGCGAGCGGCGCACCGCGACGACGACGTCCTCGAACGGCACGGTGATCGGCGCCCCGGGCTTGTGGAGCGCGACGTCCACCGCGACGACGGCGGGCTCGGCCAGGGCGACGGCCGCGATGCGCTCCGCGACGGTCTCGATGAGGTCGGCGGGCGACGAGCTCAGGACCGCGGTCACGCGCTCCGCGAGCTCCCCGTAGTGGACGGTGCGCGCGAGCGCGTCCCCCGCGGCGGCGGGCCGCGTGTCGAGGTGGACGACCACGTCGGCGACGAACTCCTGGCCGTTCACGCGCTCGTGCTCGAACACCCCGTGGTGGCCGGTGGCGCGCAGTCCGACGAGCCGGATCTGGTCCAGCACCTCGCCGTCGTCGTCGTGGACGGGTCCGGTCCCTGGCAGCGTCACGATGGTCGTCCTTCCTGCTGTGCCCCTGGCAGCGCCCCTGGCAACGCTCCCCCCGTTGGTGCGGAGAACGCCGCACGGGATGCTCTCACGTCCTGCCACCGTGCGACCACCCGCACCGCGTCCGCGGACGGGCGCACGTCGTGCACGCGCACCGCCCACGCGCCCTGGGCCGCGCACAGCGTGGTGAGGGCCGCGGTCGCGGCGTCGCGCTCGGTGGGCGGCACCGGGTCGACGCCGGGCCGGGCGAGCAGGTGGCCGAGGAAACGCTTGCGGCTCGCCCCCACGAGGACCGGCAGGCCGAGCGACTGGAGCACGTCGAGGTTCGCGAGGAGCGGCCAGTTGTCCACCCCGGGCTTCGCGAAGCCGAGACCGGGGTCGAGCACGAGCTGACGCACGTCGACCCCCGCTCCGACGAGGGCATCGACACGCGCGGCGAGCTCGTCGCGGACGTCCAGGACGACGTCGTCGTAGCGGGCGTTCGCGTCCATGACGTCCGCGTGCCCGCGCCAGTGCATGGCGACGAACACGGCACCCGAGTCGGCGACGACCTGCGCCATCGCCGGGTCGGCGAGGCCGCCCGACACGTCGTTCACGACCCGGGCTCCGGCCTCGAGGGCACGCTCGGCGACGCGCGCCCGCGTGGTGTCGACGCTCACCGTCGCGCCCGTGGCCGCGAGCGCCTCGATCACCGGCAGGACGCGGCGCAGCTCCTCGGTCTCGTCGACCCGGACGGCGCCCGGACGGGTGGACTCGCCGCCCACGTCGAGCAGGTCCGCGCCGTCCGCGAGCAGCTCGTACCCGTGGGCGATCGCGGCGTCCGGCTCGAACCACTCGCCCCCGTCGGAGAACGAGTCCGGCGTCACGTTGACGACCCCCAGCACGAGCGTGCGCTCCAGCGCCGTCAGCGAGGACGGCAGCGGGAGACGGGAGGAGGTCGGGTGGAGCACTAGCGCCCCAGGATGAGGCTCATCGCCTCGGCGCGGGTCGCGCCGTCGCGCATCTGGCCGCGCACCGCTGACGTGACCGTCCGGGCGCCCGGCTTGCGCACCCCGCGCATCGACATGCACAGGTGCTCGCACTCGACCACGACGATCGCGCCGAGCGGCTCGAGGTGCTGGACGAGCGCGTCGGCGACCTGCGACGTGAGCCGCTCCTGCACCTGGGGCCGCTTCGCGTAGACGTCGACGAGGCGCGCGAGCTTGCTGAGGCCCGTGACCTTGCCGTCCCGCGGGATGTAGCCCACGTGGGCCACGCCGTGGAACGGCACGAGGTGGTGCTCGCAGGTCGAGTACACCTCGATGTCCTTCACGAGGACCATCTCCTCGTGCCCGATGTCGAACGTCGTCGAGAGCACGTCGGCCGGCTCCTGGCGCAGGCCCGCGAAGATCTCGCGGTACGCCCGGGCCACGCGTGCGGGGGTGTCCTGGAGCCCGTCCCGCTCCGGGTCCTCGCCGACCGCGAGCAGCAGCTCGCGCACGGCCGCCTCCGCGCGCGCGACGTCGAACGCGCCGTCGTGCGTCACGCTCAGCCCTCCGCGGGGTGCGACGGCTCGCCGGCGGCGGGCGGGGCCGGAGGCACGAAGCCCGCCGTGTCGCCCACGCGCTGCCCCTCGGGGACCTCGCCGACGGGCTCGGCCGGGTGCTCGGACGTCGCTGCCGCGGCCTCGTCCTCGGGGATCACCGTGCCGTTGCCGAGCGCCTTCTTCTCCGCCTCGGTGAGCACCGGGCCGTCCGGGGAGACGGCGCGCTGCTCGCTCGAGAGCCACACCTCGCGCGGGGAACGCTTGACCACCGGCGAGAACACGTCGGCCAGCTCGTTCTGGTTGAGGGTCTCCTTGTCCAGGAGCCGCAGCACGAGGTCGTCGAGGACGGCCCGGTACTGGACGAGCACCTGCCACGCCTCGTCGTGCGCCTGCTCGACGAGCTTGCGCACCTCCTCGTCGATGACCCCCGCGACCTCTTCCGAGTAGTCGCGCTGGTGGCCCATGTCACGGCCGAGGAAGGGCTCGCCCTGCGCCTGGCCGAGCTTGATCGCGCCGACGCGCTCGCTCATCCCGTACTCGGTCACCATCTTGCGGGCGATCGCGGTGGCCTTCTCGATGTCGTTGCTGGCGCCCGTCGTCGGGTCGTGGAAGACGATCTCCTCGGCGACGCGCCCGCCCATCGCGTAGGCGAGCTGGTCGAGCAGCTCGTTGCGCGTCGTCGAGTACTTGTCCTCGAGCGGCATGACCATCGTGTAGCCGAGGGCACGGCCGCGCGGGAGGATCGTGACCTTCGTGACCGGGTCGGTGTAGCGCATCGCCGCCGCCACCAGGGCGTGGCCGCCCTCGTGGTACGCGGTGATCTTCTGCTCCTTGACGTTCATCACGCGCGTGCGCTTCTGCGGGCCGGCGACCACACGGTCGATGGCCTCGTCGAGCGCGCGGTCGTCGATGAGCTGGGCGCCGCTGCGGGCGGTGAGCAGCGCCGCCTCGTTGAGGACGTTCGCGAGGTCGGCGCCCGTGAAACCGGGGGTGCGCCGCGCGACCACGGCGAGGTCGATCTCCGGGACCATCGGCTTGCCCTGGGCGTGCACGCGCAGGATCGCCTCGCGGCCCTTGAGGTCCGGAGCCTCGACGGCGACCTGCCGGTCGAAGCGGCCCGGGCGCAGCAGCGCGGGGTCGAGGATGTCGGGCCGGTTGGTCGCGGCGATGAGGATGACGTTCGTCTTGACGTCGAAGCCGTCCATCTCGACGAGGAGCTGGTTGAGCGTCTGCTCGCGCTCGTCGTGGCCCCCGCCCATGCCGGCGCCGCGGTGCCGCCCGACGGCGTCGATCTCGTCGACGAAGATGATCGCGGGCGCGTTCTGCTTGGCCTGGTCGAACAGGTCGCGCACGCGGCTCGCGCCGACACCCACGAACATCTCGACGAAGTCCGAGCCGGAGATCGAGTAGAACGGCACGCCCGCCTCGCCGGCGACGGCGCGCGCGAGCAGGGTCTTGCCGGTCCCGGGGGGCCCGTAGAGCAGGACGCCCTTGGGGATCTTCGCGCCCACGGCCTGGAACTTGGCCGGGTCCGAGAGGAACTCCTTGATCTCCTGGAGCTCCTCGACCGCCTCGTCCTCGCCCGCCACGTCAGCGAACGTGACCTGCGGCATGTCCTTGGTGATGAGCTTCGCGCGGGACTTGCCGAAGCCCATCACGCGGTTCCCGCCACCCTGCATGCGGGACAGCAGGAACCAGAAGATCAGGCCGATGATCAGGAAGGGGATCACGAGCGAGAGCAGCGACGACCAGAACGAGGCCTGCGCGATCTGCGAGTCGTAGCCCTTCGGCGGGTCCGCCTTCACGACGGCGTCCACGACCTGGGTGCCCTGCGGCTCCACGTAGTAGAACTGCACGGTCTTGCCGTAGTTCTTGCCGTCGGCCTCGAAGTCGGACTTCAGGTCGAGCTGGACGCGCTGGTCGCCGTCGACGATCAGCGCCGACTCGACCTTGTCCTGGTTCAACAGCTCGATGCCCTGGTACGTGTCGATCCGCTCGACCTTCGGCCGGGCCAGGACGCTGAACGCCGCCCAGAGCACGATCAGGGCCACGACCACCCAGATGATCGGGCCGCTGAGGATTCGCTTCATGTTCATAGGTGCCGGGGCTGTGCCCCCGTCCCTCCGCTCGCACTCGTCTGCAGCGAAACTACACGTTCGCGCTGAGAGGACCCCGGGGTGTTCGCCCAGGGCACAGCGCCACCACGGCGCACGTCCTTACCTGCCCGACGGCGTCACGCGACGGGCCCGGGACGCGCACCGTCCGCTCACCCTCCGTACACGTGCGGGGCGAGCGTGGCGACGAACGGCAGGTTGCGGTACTTCTCGGCATAGTCCAGGCCGTACCCGACGACGAACTCGGTCGCGATGTCGAAGCCCACGTAGCGCACGTCGACGTCGACCTTCGCGGCCTCCGGCTTGCGCAGCATGGTCGCGATCTCCACGGACTTCGGCCCGCGGCTGCGGAGGTTCGACTTGAGCCACGACAGCGTCAGACCGGAGTCGATGATGTCCTCGACGATGAGGACGTTGCGGCCCGTGAGGTCCGAGTCGAGGTCCTTGAGGATCCGCACGACGCCCGAGGACTTGGTTCCCGAGCCGTACGACGACACCGCCATCCAGTCCATCTCGACGCTGTGGTGCAGGCGGCGCGCGAGGTCCGCCATGACCATGACGGCTCCCTTGAGCACGCCCACGAGCAGGAGGTCCTGACCGCGGTAGTCCTCGTCGATCTGGGCCGCCAGCTCGTCGAGCCGGGTCTGGAGCTGCTCCTCGGACAGCAGCACGCTCGACAGGTCGGCCGCGACGTCGGATCGGTCCACGACAGCTCCTCAGGGTCTCGGGGGGGTGGGGGGTGCGCGTCAGGGGCGGGGCGCCGGGTCGGAGCCGGGGACCGGGGTCCGGGCGACGCTCGCGGCGCGCAGCACAAGCCTGCCACACTCGCGCGACCCGACGACCGGGCCCGGCAGGTGCACCGGCCCCTGCCCGTGCCAGCGGGTCAGGAGGGCGTCGAGGGCCTCGACGTGCGCGGCCGAGAGCGCCCCGGGCACCGAACCGGCCCGGGTCGCCGCGAGGCGGAGAGCCCTGGTCCGCAGCGCCCGCGGTGCGTCCGCGAGCGCCGCGACGTCGAGCACGGTCGCCGTGCCGCGCTGCGCCGTCGGCCGTGGGACGTCACCGTCGGCGGGTGGTGCGTCCTCGAGGGCCGCGTGGGTCAGGAGGTCGGCGGCCAGGGCGTCGAGGACGCCGGCGTCGTCGCGGAGCTGCGCGGCCGTCCGCGCGAGCGCCGCCGGGACCCCCGGCCCCAGGACGCGTTCGAGCTCGGGCAGCAGCTCGGTACGCACGCGCGACCGCAGCGGCAGGTCCGCGGCGCCGAACCGACGCGAATCGTCGTCGGACGACGCCGACGCCGACGATCCGCGTCGGTTCGACGGCCGGTGGGGCGAGCTCGCCGGGCCGTTGGTCGGGTCGTGCCACCAGGTCAGCCCGACGGCGCGGCACACGGCCTCCGTGTCGGCCCGCCGCAGGCCGAGGAACGGTCGGCGCAGCACGCCCCGCACGGGGGGCATGCCCGCGAGCGACCGCGCCCCGGACCCGCGGGCGAGCCCGAGCAGCACGGTCTCGGCCTGGTCGTCGAGGGTGTGCGCGAGCAGGACGGCGGCCGCCCCGTGCTCCCGCGCGGCCTCCTCGAGCGCGGCGTAGCGGGCCGTGCGCGCCGCTGCCTCCGGTCCCCCGGCGTCCCCCACGATGACGGCGCGCACTTCCACCGGAGCCAGCCCGAGACCGCGGCACGCCTCCGCGGCAGTGGTGGCGACGTCGTCGGACCCGGGCTGGAGGCCGTGGTCGACGACGACCGCCCCCGCGCGCAGCCCGGCGCGCGGCGCGACGAACGCGGCCGTCGCGGCGAGCGCGAGCGAGTCGGCGCCGCCCGAGCACGCGACGAGCACGAGCGCACCGGGCGGCAGGTCCGCGAGCGCCGCGCGCAGGGCCACGCGCGCGGCCGCCTCGGACGACGTGGGACCGGCCATGCGTCGTCCGCCGGTCAGCCGTGCACGCGCCGCACCCAGGCGCGCGGGTCGGCGACCTCGCGGGCCGTGGGCAGGGTGTCCGGCGAGGTCCAGACGGCGTTGAGCCCGTCCTGCCCGACGCGCTGCGTGACCTCGCGGACGAACGCGGCGCCGTCGCGGTACTGGGCGATCTTGGCGTCCATGCCGAGCAGCCGGCGCAGGACCTGGTCGGCGCGTGTGCCACCGCTGTCCCGACGTGCCTCGAAGCGGGCGCGGATGTGCGCGACCGTCGGGACGAGAGCCGGCCCGACGGCGTCCATCGCGACGTCCGCGTGCCCCTCGAGGAGCGCCATGACGGCGGTGAGGTCGGCGAGGCGCTGCTTCTGCTCGTCGTCGACGATGCCGGTGAGCAGCGCCTGCCCCTCGCCCCGGACGGCTGCGAGGACGGCGCGGCCGATCGTGACGAGCTTGTCGCGCACGCGCGCCTCGGAGAAGTCCTTGGACGACCGGGCGACGTCGCCGATGAGGTCGCGGGCCCGGCCCGCGAGGTGGTCGGCGAGCCAGGGCGTCGACGCGAACTGGAGCGCGTGCGTCTGCTCGTGCAGGCAGACCCACAGCCGGAAGTCGGCCGGGTCCACCCCGAGCTGGCGCTCGACGCCGAGGACGTTGGGCGCGACGAGCAGGAGGCGGCCCGGCCCGTCCGGGCGGCTGTAGGGGTCGAACTGGCCGAGCACCCGGCTCGACAGGAGGGCGAGCGTCGCGCCGACCTGCGCGCCCCCGACCAGCGCCGTGACGGGCTGGGCGTCGTCGAGCAGGTCGTCGAGCGCGCCGCGGGTCATGTGGTCCATGACCTCGGTGTTGGCGCGCGCCCAGCGCGGGCGGTCCACGACGTACACGTCGCTGACCGGCGCGGCGGGGTCGGCGGGGACGAGGCCGGTGACCTCCTCGACAGGCCTGACGGCGCGGCTCGCGGCCTCCCGCAGGCCCGAGACGAGCAGGTCGAGGTCCGCGCGGGGGGCGGTCGGTCCGGGGCGGGCGAGCCGCCCGGCGACGGACGCCGCCGCGGACCAGTCGACCAGGCTCACGGCTCCGGTGCGGGCGTCGGGGCTCATCGCCCCACCCTAGCGACGGGCGCCCGGACGTGACGTCCTACGAGCAGCCGCAGGACGCGAGCTTCGACACGAACGCGTCGAGCGCGGCGCGCGGCCCCCACTGCCCGACGGCGCCGGTCTTGTCGGCCATCACGACGAACAGGAGCTCTCGCCCGTCCTTCGTCACGAGCGTGCCCGCGAGGGAGGTGACACCGTTGAGGCTCCCCGTCTTGGCGCGCACCATGCCGCGCGCGTCGCCGTCGAGGAACCGGTCGTCGAGGGTGCCGCGCAGCCCCGAGATGGGCAGCATCGAGACGATGCCGGTGAGCTCGGGGTGGTCGTCGGACGTGATGAGCGCGAGGACGTCGCTGAGCTGGCGGGGGCTGAGCCGCGAGCCCTTGCCGAGCCCGGAGCAGTCGGCGAGGCGGGCGCCGTCGAGGTCGACGCCGAGCCTCGCCACCGAGGCGAGGACCGCCTTCGTGGCGCCGTCGAAGCTCGCGGGGAGCCCCGCGGCGTCGGCGACGAGGCGGCCCAGTCCCTCGGTGATCGTGTTGTCGGAGAGCTCGAGCGCGTACGCGACGACGTCGCGGACGGGCGCGGACTCGACGTGGCCGAGCTCGGTCCCGCCGGCCGGCGCGGAGCCGCGCGCGACACCCTGGACCTTGATCCCCCGCTTCGCGAGCGCCGCCGCGAACACGTCGGCGGCGTTCATCGCCGGGTCGGCGTAGCGCTGCGCGTACTCGTCGTCCGTCATCCGCCCCTCGTCGACGGCGAGCGCGCTGATGTGCGCGACGAAGCCCTCGCTGACGAAACCGGGGTCCCACGTGGGGCTCGCCGACGGGCCGGTGAAGAGGCCGTCGTCGAGCAGGAGCCGGACGCTCGTGCGGCCCTGGAGCTCGAGGGCGTCCGCGACCTGGGTGGCGAGGTCCGCGAGCCCGGCGCGCCCGTCGACCTTCGACGCGGAGCCCTTGCCCGCCGCGAGGAGCTGGTCCCCGCCGCCGACGAGCGCGATCGTGCTCCCCGAACCCTGGACGACCTTGGTCGTGAGCGTCGACGACGGGTCGAGCTCGGTGAGCGCTGCGACGCCGGTGAGGAGCTTCTGCGTCGATGCGGGCACGTACGTGTCGTTCGCACCGGAGGCCGCCAGGACGTCTCCGGTGAGCCGGTCCACGACCTGCACACCGACGTGCGAGCCCATCGCGTCCCCGTGCACGAGCTTCGACGCCGCCGCGGCCACGCTCGCCGACGACGGCGCGGGTGCGTCCTCGGAGAGCCCCGGCGCGGGCGACGGCTTGGCCAGCGCGGCGGCGGCGGGCGCCGTCGGGAAGGGCGGGGGCGGCGTCGGCTCGGGGGCCGTCGTGAGGACGCCGGGGACGACGTCGTGCGCGTCGGCGACGGCGTACCCGCCCGCGAGCACGACCGCCGCCGCGACGACGATCGACGTGACGCGGAGCGTCCTGCCCATGCGGCTCCCCCAGAGCTTCTCGTGGCGGGCAGGCCCGCCTGTGACATGTCGCACACGTCCGCACCCCATTTGGCCCGGTGCGAGAAGCGTCCCAGGCGGGATGGGTGGACGTGCGCATGACACACTAGAGCCCGACGCACGGCACGGAGGAGAACAGTGGAGTTCGACGTCACGATCGAGATCCCCAAGGGTCAGCGCAACAAGTACGAGGTGGACCACGCGACCGGCCGCATCAAGCTGGACCGCATGCTCTTCACGTCCACGCGCTACCCGGACGACTACGGCTTCATCGAGGGCACCCTCGGCGAGGACGGCGACCCGCTCGACGCGCTCGTGCTGCTCGAGGAGCCGACGTTCCCGGGCTGCCTGATCCGCTGCCGCGCGCTCGGCATGTTCCGCATGAGCGACGAGAACGGGCCCGACGACAAGGTCCTGTGCGTCCCCACGGGCGACCAGCGCGCTGCGTGGCGCCAGGACATCGACGACGTGTCCGACTACCACCGCCTCGAGATCCAGCACTTCTTCGAGGTCTACAAGGACCTCGAGCCCGGCAAGTCCGTCGAGGGCGCGCACTGGGTCGGTCGGGCGGACGCCGAGGCCGAGGTCGAGCGCTCGTTCCAGCGCGCCAAGGACACCGGCTACTACGACCACAACGCGCAGACCCAGGGCCTCCCCGGCCACTGACGGTCCCCCGCACAGCACGAAGGCCGCCGACCCCTCGGGTCGGCGGCCTTCGTGCTCCCTCGGGAGGTGCTTCCTCCCGCGGGCCTCTAGCATGGCGGTCTGGCGATGGATCCCGCCTGGGCGCTGGTGCCCGAACCGCCGACCGGCCGATGGTTCCTGTGCGTCGTGCGACGGCGGGCAGGAGGCTGCCCGCGAGAGGTGGACCTGTGAGCAGCTCGAGCGTTCCGCAGCCCGGTGTCGACCGTATGGTGCCCTTCCCCGGGCACCCGCTCGTCGTGGGCGTGGTCGAGGACCAGGATCCCCTGGTCGTCCGCACGGCCGTCTCCCTGGCGAGCGCCCTGGGCGTCCGCGTCTACTTCGCCTTCGTCGACACGTCGCGGTTCACCGTGGCGGAGCACGACGACGGCACCGTGGACCACACGGCTCTCGACCCGGACTCGGTCGACGACAGCTGGGAGCAGGTCGACGCCGACCTGCGTCGCCATCTCGCCGAGGCGCTCCGCGAGGAACCGCTGGACTGGGAGTTCCGTTACCTCGCCGGTCGGCCGGACCGTGCGCTCACGCACCTGGCACGGGCCGTGGACGCCAGCGCGATCGTCGTGGGCACGCGGGCACCGGGCGGGGGCCGCCACATGCGCGAGCTCCTCGAGGGCTCCGTGGCTGCCCACCTGGCCCACCACCAGCATCGCGCCGTGGTCACGGTGCCGCTGGCCGTCGTGGACTGGAAGGAGCTCCGCGCGCCCTGGTAGCGCTGAGGGAGTCGGGCGACGCACGGAGCCGGAACGGAGAGAACGGCTCCGTGCGTCGCCCGCCGACGCGCGGGTCCGGCGCGCGCCGTGGTCGGGGCGGCGGGGGCACGGCCGATCGCTGACCGTGCACCGCCCCGGACGGCCCGGGCGATCGGTAGCCCGGGCCGCACGTCGAGGGGCGTCAGCCGGCGGCACCGACCGCGGCAGCCGGGGTGGCCAGCACCGCAGTGGCGTCGGCCGGCGCGCAGACGTCGCAGAACACTCGCCGCCCGGGGAGCTCGGCGACCGACGGGTTGCCGATCGAGTGGGTCTCCACGCGCACGTGGCCGACGCGGACGTGCTGCTCGCACAGGCCGACGCCGCACAGCGAGCACACGGCTACCGCGCCGACGGCGCCGTAGGCGGAAGCGACGGAACGGGAGTCCGTGGTCATGCAGTCGAAGCAGTTCATGGGAGACCTCCTGGGAAGAGCAGGGTCAGGCCCGCGGCGCGAGCCCGTAGGGAAGTGAGGAGTCGGCCGCCTCGATCTCGAGGAGGCGGTTGTACTTGGCGACGCGCTCGCCGCGGGCGGGCGCCCCGGACTTGAGCTGGCCTGTGCCCGCGCCGACGACGAGGTCGGCGATGAACGCGTCGAGGGTCTCGCCCGAGCGGTGCGAGACCATCGCCCCCATGCCGTGGCTGCTCGCCGCGCGCAGGGCGTCGAAGGTGCCGGTCACGGTGCCGGTCTGGTTGGGCTTGATCAGGACGGCGTTGCTCTCGCCGTCGGCGGCGCCCCGGTCGATCCGTTCGGCCGAGGTCACGCACAGGTCGTCGCCGACGATCTGCACCTCGTCGCCCAGGTGCGCCGTGATCGCACGCCACGACTCCAGGTCCTCCTCGTGGAAGGGGTCCTCGAGGCTCCACACCGGGTAGTCGCGGACGAGCCGTGCGTAGAGGTCGAGCATCTCGTCGCGCTCGTGCTCGCGACCCGAGAAGACGTAGATCCCGGTCGGGGTGCCGAAGCCGTTCGCGGCGGGGTCCATCGCGATCGCCACGTCGGTGCGCGGCGTGTACCCGGCGTCCTCGATCGCGCCGACGAGCAGGTCCAGCGCCTCGTCGGGGGCGTCGATGTCCGGGGCGAACCCGCCCTCGTCGCCGACGCCCGCGAGCTTGCCCTGGGCGCGCAGGCGCCCCCGTAGCGACGCGTAGACCTCGGCGCCGGCCCGGACGGCGTCCGCGAACGTCGACGCTCCGACGGGCGCGACCATGAACTCCTGGAAGGCGAGCGGATTCGGGGCGTGCGCGCCGCCGTTGATGACGTTGAAGTGCGGGACCGGTAGGCGGGGGGACGTGCCGAGCGTGTCGGCGACCCACCGCCAGGTCTCGCTCCCGCCGAGGTGGGCGAACGCGCGGGCCGCGGCGATCGACACCGACACGGACGCGTTGGACCCGATCCCGGCGAAGCTGTCGGTGCCGTCGAGCTCGTGCAGGAGCTCGTCGACGTCGCCGACCGTGCCGAAGGTCCGCGCCTCGAGGGCCGGGCCGATCCGGTCGGTGATCGTCCGGACGACGCCGGTCACCCCGGCGCCGCCGTAGGCCCGCCCGCCGTCGCGGACTTCGACGGCCTCGTTCTCCCCCGTGGACGCGCCCGACGGCGCAGCACCCCGGGCGACGTAGCCGTCGTCGAGCGTGAGGGCGACCTGGACCGTGGGCCGGCCGCGTGAGTCGAGTATCTGCAGCGCCTGGGCGCGGGCGACCTGAAGGGCCTTCTGGCCGGCAAGAGGCACAGCTCTCCTATCCGAGTCGTTCGTTCGGACAGGAAGCCATCAGCCACGGAATCGCTTCCGATGGCGGTTCAGGCCCGGTCTGACGAACGCCGGGCCTCGGCGGGATCCATCGCCACGGCCCACCCTAGGACC
This sequence comes from Luteimicrobium xylanilyticum, assembly GCF_009429125.1. Taxonomy (GTDB): domain Bacteria; phylum Actinomycetota; class Actinomycetes; order Actinomycetales; family Cellulomonadaceae; genus Luteimicrobium; species Luteimicrobium xylanilyticum. The sequence continues at coordinate 672,286 of NZ_CP045529.1, read as the reverse complement.
AAGGCGCGACGCGCACGCCCGGACGTCGTTGTGACTCTCGTCACACCGAACGGGGCGGGCGGCGCCACGGGGTCACCATGACCTCCGCGACCGCTCCGGGGCTCGCTGCACGCCGTCGTCGGGCAGACGCGACGCGCGGCGGCGATCGCTTGTGGGCGCCCCTCCGGCGTGAGACTGTTGCCGTGGTGATGGAGTCCGCCAGGACGCCGTAGGGTCGCTCGCACCTTCGAGCGGCTCGGCGCCCGAACCGTCGGTCTACCCGGCTGATGGCACCTGCGACGGAAGGAGTTGCAGGTGAGCTCTGTCACCACACGCGCGCCCGGGACGTTCGCGAGCGTCCTCCACCCCGGTGCGTCCGCACCCCCGTCGCGGCAGGCGTCCGACGACACCCTCCACGACCTCGCGCTCGACCAGGTCCGTGATCGCATGGTCGCCGCGACCCGCACCGTCGGCAGCATCGACATGGAGGCGCTGTTCGCGTCCCCCCTCGACGACCCCGACGACGTCCGGTACCGCCAGGCCGTGTTCGCCGACCTGCGGCTCGAGCCCGTCGTCCGGGCGGTCGACGGCTTCGAGGACCTCGTCAAGACCGTCCTGATGCACGAGAACGCCGCGTCGCAGGCCCACTACGCGCAGGAGCGCGACCTGTGGCACCTGCACGCCGCCGACGCCTACGTGCACGCCGTGACGGCTCTCGCCACGTCGCTGCCCGCCGCGCTCGAGGAAGCGGGCGCGTCGTCGGACGCGCTCGCCGGGCTCGCGCGGCACGTGCAGACGCACGTCGCGTCGTCGGACTTCGCCGCGCTCCGGGACCGGACCGCCCGGCTCGTCGAGGGCGTGGCAGACGTCCGCGTCGACATCCTGGTCCGCGGGGCCAAGGTGACCGTCGCGCGGTACGACGGCGAGACCGACCTCGAGCAGGAGGTCCTCGAGACGTTCGCACGGTTCCGGCAGGACGCACAGGCGAGTCACCCCCGGCCCCTGGGGTCCGACCTGGGGCTGGACCACGTGCAGGCGGCGATCCTCGGCGAGGTCGCCCGCCTCTACCCCGAGCTGTTCGACGACCTCGCGTCCTTCGCCCAGGAGGTGCCCGACGTCGTCGAACCCGTGCTGCGACGCGCGGCGGGCGAGCTCCTCTTCTACACGACCTACCTCGAGCTGCTGCGACCGCTCGAGGCTGCCGGGCTCGCGACGTGCCTGCCGGACGTCTCCACGACCAAGGCGCTCCACGTGCGCGACACCTACGACCTGGCGCTGGCCCGGGTGCGCGCGTCGGAGCACAAGCCCGTCGTCACCAACGACCTCGAGCTGCACGGCGAGGAGCGCATCGTCGTGATCTCGGGGCCGAACCAGGGTGGCAAGACGACGGCCGCGCGCACGTTCGGCCAGCTCCACCACCTCGCGGCTCTCGGCTGCCCGGTGCCGGGGCGCGACGCGCAGGTGTTCCTGGCCGACCGGGTGCTCACCCAGTTCGAGCGCGAGGAGTCCCTCGACTCGCTCGAGGGACGGCTCGGCACGGACCTCGCCCGCATGCACCGTCTCCTGGACGCCGCCACGCCCCGCAGCGTCGTCGTGCTCAACGAGGTGTTCTCGTCGACCACGCTCGAGGACGCACGGTTCCTGACCCGGACCGTGCTCGAACGGCTCATCGAGCTCGACGTGCTGGCCGTGTGCGTGACGTTCATCGACGCCATGTCGCGGCTCGGACCGCAGACCGTCTCGGTCGTCGCCCAGGTCGACCCGGACGACCCCACCCGGCGCACGCTGCGGCTCGAGCGGCGCGAGGCCGACGGCCGCGCGTACGCGCTCGCGCTCGCCGCCAAGTACGGGCTCACGCAGGAGCACCTCGGCCGACGGCTCGGCGGCGGCGGTGCGTCCGACACCGAGAACCCCGGGACGGAGGTGGCGTCATGAAGGTCCACCTCATGCACGCCGACGCCGACTTCGTGCCCTCCGCGGGCGACCGTCGGCCGCCCTCATGGGCCGGCGACGCCGAGCAGGACCTCGAGCTCGGCTTCGTGCTCGACGCCGCGGCGGCCGGCGACCCGCTCGTCTGGTCGGCCGTGCGCACGGCGCTGCTCACCCCGCTGACCTCGCGGGCCGCGGTCCGCTACCGCCACGAGGTCCTCGAGGACGCACGCGACCACCCGGACGCCGTCCGCGCCCTGTACGACATCGCCGGCAAGGCGATCGCGGCGGACAAGAGCGTGTTCTCGTCGGTGTTCAGCCGGCGCCCCGAGCTCGTGCTCGACCGGTCGCTGCGCGTCCTCGCCCTGCTCGTCGACGTCGTCGAGGAGCTCCGGTCCCTGGTGGCGGCCGAGGGCGACGCGTTCCGCTCACGAGGCCTCCAGGGCTTCGTCCGGACGGTGCGCACCGACCTCGACGACGCCTACCTCGCCGAGCTGCGCGAGACCCTCGACCACCTCGCCCGCAAGGACGGGCTGGTCATGTCGGCCGGGCTCGCGACCGGGGGCGCCACGACCGAGCAGGTGCCGCGGCTGCCACGGGTCGCCGGACGGTCCCTGTTCAGCCACGTCGCGCTGCGCAAGCCCACCTACTCGTTCACGATCCCCGACCGTGACGAGGCCGGCTTCGAGGCCCTCGGCGCGCTGCGCGACCGCGCTCTCGTCGGGGTGGCCGGTGCCGCGTCGTCGGCGGTGGACCACGTCCTGTCGTTCTTCGTGACGCTGCGCGGCGAGGTCGCGTTCTACCTCGGCTGCCTCGCGCTCGCCGCACGGCTCGAGGAGCTCGGCATGCCCGTGCGGCTGCCCGAGGTCCTCGAGCCCGGCACGGACACGCTCGACGCCACCGGTCTGTACGACCCGTGCCTCGTGCTGCGCACCGGGGAGCAGGCCGTCGCGACGGACGTGCACGCGGAGGGCGTGCGCCTCGTCGTCGTGACGGGCGCGAACCACGGCGGGAAGTCCACGTTCCTGCGGTCCGTGGGCGTGGCTCAGCTCCTCGCGTCGGCCGGCGCGCACGTCCCCGCGCGCGAGCTCCGCGTGTCGCTCGCCGGACAGCTCTTCACGCACTGGGCCCGCGAGGAGGACACGGCTCTCGAGCACGGGAAGCTCGACGAGGAGCTCGCCCGGATGAGCGGCATCGCCGACCGGATCGAGCCCGGCGACCTGCTGCTGTCCAACGAGTCGTTCTCCTCGACCAACGAGGCCGAGGGCTCCGAGATCGGCCTCCAGGTGATCCGCGCGCTCACCGGCGCCGGGGTGCGCGTGGTCGCCGTCACGCACCTGTACGACCTCGCGAACGAGCTGCGCACGTCCGAGGACCCCCGCGGCGTCTACCTGCGGGCGCCGCGCCGAGAGGACGGCAGCCGCTCCTACCGGCTCGAGCGCGGCGACCCGCTGCCGACGAGCTTCGCGCGCGACCTCTACGAGAAGGAGTTCGGCGCTCAGTGCGAGCGGTGCACCTGCACGACGGCGCTCACCTCGTAGTGGTCCGACGGCGCCTTCTTGCTGTCGGTCACGTGCACGCGGTACGACGTCGCGACGACCTTGCCGTTCATGATCACGTGGTCGATGGGCTTGTCGTTCGCGCGGGCGCCGTCGAAGTCGTGGAAGGACGCGTAGTCGCCGTCGGTCGAGCTGCGGGCGGTGAGGTCGGCGCTCGTGTACCCGGCGGCGGCGAGGACGTCGAGGGGGGTCGTGGCCCAGCGGCCGGGGTAGGAGTTGTAGTCGCCCGTGAGCACGACGGGCTGTCCACCGCGCCGGTGCTTGGCGATGAGCTTGACGAGGCGCTTCGCCTCCGCGGCGCGGGCCCGCTGGGCCACGGCCGACGTCGACGAGTGCTTGCTCGTGTACGCCGTGAGGTGCGCGTTGACGACGAGCACCGTCTGACGGCTCTTCTTGTTCTTGAGCTCGACCCACGTGGCGTACCGCGCATCGATGCCCTTCGTGCTCTTCGCGGAGACCTTCGCGTAACCGCAGTGCAGGAGCGAGAACTTCCCGGAGGCGTACAGCACCGGCTGGTTCTGCGTGGTGCACGGCGTGGAGCTGTGGGGGTGCTTCGCGACCTTGAGGTGCGCGGCCTTCGCCACGACGCTCACGGGTCGCTTGCCGTCGACCTTGCCCCAGCCGGTCTCCTGCAGTCCCGCGATCCCGACGCCGCGCAGCTGCTTGCCGGAGAGCGTGAAGCGCTTGGCCCAGGACCGGCCGGCGTCGTCGTCGAACTGGGTGCGCAGCAGGTTGTAGGTGGCGACCGTCGTGGTGAAGGCGACGGGGGTGCGCGCGTTGCCGGCGAGCACCGTCGCGGTGCGCGGCTTCGAGGTGTGCTCGACGAGGCCCCAGCGGTCCGCGACGACCCGCACGTAGAAGATGGGGCGCAGGTGCATGGCCTTGGGTCGCACGCCGTCGAGCGTGACGCTGGTGTGCGTGGTCGTGAGGACGGTCCGCTGCTTCGACTTCGCCGTCGCGGCGAACGTCACGGTGTAGCGGGTCGCGTTCGTCACGGGCTTCCAGGACACCTTGACCGTGGACGCGCTGAGCGGGTGGACGGTCGGGGTCGTCGGCACGCCGAGCCTCTTGAGCGGCGTCGAGAAGGCCCGGACCCGGCTGTCCGGTCCGCGTACGACCTGCTCGTCGCCGTCCTCGCTCGCGTGCGCGGGACCGCGGACGGTCCGCAGGAGCACGTGGTAGCGGGCGCCGTCGCGCAGGCTCACGCGGTACTTCGTGCCGTGCACGACGGCGGACGTGTGCAGGACCTTCGTCATGGCGGCGTCGCTCGCGACGACCACCTGGTAGCCGGTCGCGCGGGCGGCCGCGCCCCAGGTGAGCGTGACACCTGACGTGTCGGGCTTCGTCGTGACGTCGGTGACGGGCGACGGCGGGCGGAGCGGGGTGTGCACGGCGAGCGGCTGCGTCGTCGAGCCGGCGACGCCGTGCCACGTCGAGGTGACCGTGACGTAGAGCTGCTCGTCCTCGGTGATGCCGCGCCCCCCCACGTGCACGCGCGGGTCGGCGGCGTCGACGGTCCGTGTCCACACGACGTGCCGCAGCGCGGGGTCGGTCGCGACCCGGACGAGGTAGGCCGTCGCCCGGTCGCCGGTGGGCTGCCAGTGCACGTCGGCGCCGTCGAAGGTGACGTTCGCGGCCGTCAGCGCCGTCGGCGCGGGGGCCGGGGTGATCCCGTCGCCGCGCGAGACGAGCAGCACGCCCGCCGCGACGAGCGTCGCGAGCAGCAGGAGCAGGGCGAGGCGGAGCCGCGGGCGGCGGCGGCGCCACGGGCGTGCGCCCGGCGTCCGGGCCGGCGCCGACGACGGCGGCGCGGGCGGGGGGCTCCACCGTTCGTGCGCCGGTGGAACCGGCGGGGCAGGGGGTGCCGGCGGCACGGGGGGCGGCGCCACGGGGGCGCGCGGCGGTGCGAGCAGCAGCGCGGGGACGACGGTCTCCTCGACCACCGCCTCGACCCGCTCCACGATCACCGTCTCCTCGGTGAGCGTCGTAGTGGTGATCGCGGGGAGGCCGGCGATGCGGCGCATCACGGCCGGGAGCGTGACGGCGCCGTCGGGGATCGGGAGGCTCTGGGCGAACCCGGGAGGATGCGGGGCGGGTGCCGTGCGGTCGCGCGGCACCCACAGACGCCGCGGCACGACCGGCCGGCGCGGGGGCCGTGCCGCACGCTCGACGGTGCGTGGTCGAGACTCCGCCTCCGGCACGGGGGCAGGAGTGACGACGACCACCCGACGAGGGTACGAGACGTCACGGACCTTCCTCGGGCACCACGGCGTCGCCGCAGGACTCCGGGCGTGTCACCGTCCACGGACGCCCGGGCCTGTCTCACATCATGGTCTCACCATGCGAGATGGGGTGGACGGACGTGAGACGCGCCCGTAGCGTCGCCACCATGTCCCGTCGAATGTGTCGCTGAGAACGCACCCGCGCAGGCCGCCCGCCGGCCGCGCCGGTGATCCGTTCCAGCAGCCGTTCGTCGCCCCGGGCCGACCCGGACCATGAAGGTCCCGGCCCCTCGGACGCCCCGGACGCACGGGCCTCGCCCCGACGGATCGCCGCACCCTCCCCCGCCGCACCGTCCATCCTCGTCCCGCCAGGAGCAGCCATGACCTCCACGCCCGAGACCCCCGCACCCCTGCCCCAGTGGTCCTTCGAGACCCGCCAGATCCACGCCGGCCAGCAGCCCGACCCGGCAACCGGGGCGCGCGCGCTCCCTATCTTCCAGACGACGTCGTACGTCTTCCCGTCCGCCGAGACCGCCGCCGCGCGCTTCGCGCTGCAGGAGCTCGGCCCCATCTACACGCGCATCAACAACCCGACCCAGGAGGTCGTCGAGAACCGCATCGCAGACCTCGAGGGCGGCGTCGGTGCGCTGCTCGTCTCCTCGGGTCAGGCCGCCGAGACCCTCGCGATCCTCAACGTCGCCGAGGCAGGCGACCACGTCGTCGCCAGCTCCAGCCTCTACGGCGGCACGTACAACCTCCTGCACTACACGCTCGCGAAGCTCGGGATCGAGACGACGTTCGTCGAGGACCCGCACGACCTGCAGCAGTGGCGCGACGCGGTCCGCCCCGACACCAAGCTGTTCTTCGGCGAGACCATCCCCAACCCCAAGACCGACGTCCTGGACATCGAAGGGGTCGCGGGCGTCGCGCACGAGGTCGGCGTCCCGCTGATCGTCGACAACACCGTCGCCACCCCGTACCTGATCCGGCCGCTCGAGTGGGGCGCGGACGTCGTCGTGCACTCCGCCACGAAGTACCTGGGCGGGCACGGCACGGCCGTGGGCGGCGTGATCGTCGACGGCGGCACGTTCGACTACGCGCAGCACCCCGAGCGCTTCCCGAACTACAACACGCCCGACCCGTCGTACAACGGGCTCGTCTACGCGCGCGACCTCGGCGTCGGCGGGATCTTCGGCGTGAACCTCGCGTTCATCCTCAAGGCGCGCGTGCAGCTCCTGCGCGACCTCGGCACCGCGATCGCCCCGTTCAACGCGTTCCTCATCGAGCAGGGCATCGAGACCCTCTCGCTGCGGATCGAGCGGCACGTCGACAACGCCCAGAAGGTCGCGTCATGGCTCGAGCGCCGCGACGACGTCGTGCGCGTCCACTACGCCGGCCTGGAGTCCTCGCCCTGGCACGCGAACGCGCAGAAGTACGCGCCGCGCGGCCCGGGCGCGGTCCTCGCGTTCGAGCTCGACGGCGGCGCGGACGCCGGGAAGGCGTTCGTCTCGGCGCTCCAGCTCCACTCGAACGTCGCCAACATCGGCGACGTGCGCTCGCTCGTCATCCACCCGGCGTCGACGACGCACAGCCAGCTCACCCCCGAGGAGCAGGCGCTCTCGGGCGTGACGCCCGGGCTGGTGCGCCTCGCCGTCGGCATCGAGAACGTCGAGGACATCCTCGCCGACCTCGAGCTCGGGTTCACGGCGGCCAAGGCCGCGCTCGGGGCGAACGCCGCGAATGCGGACGCGCAGGCCTGAGGCAGGGGTTCGATCCGTGGACGCCCGCACCCCCTCCGACTGTCCGACCGTAGGCTGGACACCAGTGACCTCCCCCGACCTCTCCCCGCTCGTCCCCGCACGCCCGCCCGTGGCGCGCGGACGCTCGGCCGCGACCCGGCGCCTCACGCGCGGCGCGACTCCCGTGACGAGCGCCTGGCGCGTGGGCGACCCGGTCGGCCGACGGCAGTTCGCCGACCTGGCGACGCTGGACCTGGAGGGGGGCGGGCGTCTGCCCGTCACGCTCGCGTACGAGACGTGGGGCGAGCTCAACGAGGCCCGTGACAACGCGGTCCTCGTGCTGCACGCGCTCACGGCCGACTCCCACGTGACCGGTGAGGCCGGCGACGGGCACCCGACCGCCGGCTGGTGGTCGGAGATGGTCGGTCCAGGCCGGCCGATCGACACGGACCGCTGGTTCGTGGTCGCGCCCAACGTCCTCGGCGGCTGCCAGGGCTCGACGGGCCCGGCGTCCAACGCCCCCGACGGCGCGCCGTGGGGATCGCGGTTCCCCGTCGTGACCGTGCGTGACCAGGTCGCCGCCGAGATCGACCTGGCGCGCGAGCTCGGGATCGGCTCGTGGGCGCTCGTCGTGGGTGCGTCGATGGGCGGTCTCCGCGTCCTCGAGTGGGCACTCATGGGCCCCGAGGCCGGGGTCGACGTGGACGCCGTCACGGTGATCGCGTCGACGGCACAGACGTCCGCCGACCAGATCGCCTGGGCCCACAGCCAGCTCCTCGCGATCCGCGCCGACCCGAAGTTCCGCGGCGGGGACTACTACGACGCCGAGGACGGCGACGGCCCGCACGTCGGCCTGTCGATCGCCCGGTCCATCGCGCACACGACGTACCGCAGCGCCCCCGAGCTGAACGAGCGGTTCGGGCGCGTGCCGCAGGGAGGCGAGGACCCGCTGCACGGAGGTCGGTACGCCGTGCAGTCCTACCTCGACCACCACGGCGACAAGCTCGCGCGCCGGTTCGACGCCGGCACGTACGTCCGCCTGACCGAGTCGATGCTCACGCACGACCTCGGGCGCGACCGGGGCGGCGTCGAGACGGCGCTCGGGCAGATCACCGCGCGCGCGCTCGTCGTCGCGGTCGACTCCGACCGGCTGTTCCTGCCCGCCGAGTCGGCCCGCATCCAGCGGGGCATCCCCGACGCCGAGCCGCTGCACGTCATCCGCTCGGCCCACGGGCACGACGGCTTCCTCATCGACTTCGACCAGCTCGGGCCGATCGTCGCCGAGTTCCTCGGGACACCTGACCGCGTCTCCTGACCCTGCGCGTTCCCGTGCGGCACGTTCGACAGATGCTGCACACGGCGATGGCCTGCACGACGCCCCGGTCGCCTGGTGACCCGCGGCGCCGTCCACCGCATCGACGAGCCCGCGGGCACGAGCAGGACGGGTTCCCTACCGACCGTCCTTCTTCGCCTGCCGCCGTGCGCCCTGCGCCCGGCTCGACGCGTCCCGCTTGAGCCCGCCCGTCGACTTCTCGTGCGTACGCGCCCGGCCCGGCCCGACACCGTCGGGGCCCGACGGACCGCCGCTCTCCGGACCCGAGGACCGCCCGCTCTTCGCCCGCGCCAGCCTCTCCTCCTTGAGTGCCTCCGCCTGCGCGTGAGCCACGACGGCGAGCCGCTCGCTCACGATCGCGAGAGCCTCCTCGAACGCCTCCGCACGCCACCGGGCCTTGTCGCCCTTCGGCCGGGCCTGGCCACGGCTGCCGGCCTCCTCGACAGCGCGGGCGGCCTTGCGGCGGTAGTTCTTCACGTGCTTGTTGCGCGCGCGCCGCACCCGCCGGTGCAGCTCGATCAGGTCGTCCTCGTCGAGCGCCTCGATCCGCTCGGGCTCGAGCTCGCGCACGAGGTCGAGCTCGTCCTTCTTCAGCAGCCACAGGTAGTCGTCCACGAGAGTCTCCATCCGTCCGGACCACCAGACTGGCAGACCCGGCACGACCCGGCACGACCACCGCCATCAGGAGGACAGCCGGGGCCGGGGCCCGCCGGCCGGTGCGACTCGCGGTATCACCGGTCGACGGACCGGGCGTCGCGGTTGCCGTGAACCCGCCGACGGCGCACGTAGCGTGAGGGGATGCTCGCCGCCTACGCCGCCCGCTTCTCGCCCGACGACCCGCTGACCGCGCTCAAGGTCGGCGAACGCCCCGACCCGGAGCCGCCTGCCGACGCCGCCCCGTTCTGGACGACCCTCGACGTGCGCGCCGCGAGCCTCAACCAGCACGACCTGTGGTCGTTGCGTGGCGTCGGGCTCCGCGCGGACCAGCTCCCGATGGTGCTCGGCACGGACGCGGTGGGCCGGACGCCGGACGGACGGGACGTCGTCGTGCACGGGGTGGTGTGGGGCGACGGCCAGGCGACCGGACCCGAGGCCGGCGACCGGCGCACCCTCCTGTCGGAGCGGTTCGCGGGAACCCTCGCCGAGCGCGTGACCGTGCCGACCGCGAACCTCGTGCCGCTCCCCGACGGGCTGTCACCCGAGGAGGCGGCGTGCCTCCCGACGGCGTGGCTCACCGCCTACTCGATGCTGTTCCGGGCGGCGCGGGTGCGGCCGGGCGACCGGGTGCTCGTCCAGGGGGCGGGCGGCGGCGTCGCGACGGCGGCGATCACGCTGGGTGCGGCGGCAGGGCTCGAGGTGTGGGCGACGTCCCGGTCGGAGGCCAAGCGCGCGGAGGCGCTGCGGCTCGGCGCTGCGGCCTCCTTCGAGTCGGGCGAGCGGCTGCCGGGGAAGGTCGACGCGGTCGTCGAGACGGTCGGGAAGGCGACGTGGTCGCACTCGGTCCGGTCGCTGCGTCCGGGCGGGACGCTCGTCACGGCGGGCGCGACCACGGGCGACCCGGACGCCGTCGAGCTGAGCCGGATCTTCTTCACCGAGCTGCGCGTGCAGGGCGTGACGATGGGGACGCGTGCGGACCTGGAGTCGCTCCTGGCCCTCGTCACGCGGACCGGCGTCCGGCCGACGATCGACTCGACCTACCCGCTCGCGCGCGCGGCCGACGGGTTCGCGCGCCTGGTGTCCGGCGAGCACGTGGGCAAGGTCGTCGTCACGGTCTGAGCGGCGTCGGTTCAACTCCGACAGGACGACGTCCCCCTTCCTTTCGGGCATCTAGAGTTAAGGTTAGTGAGACAACCTTAACCGCAGGTGGTCGAGAGGAAGGCGGCGCCCGTGGATGTCGGACAGCTCTGGGTGACCGAGCGCCAGCGCCCCGACCTGACGGCCCCGCGCAGCCGGGACCGTCGCGGCGGCACCTACCGCCGCCGGTACTTCCCGGCACCGCTCGACGAGCGGATGAGCCCGCTGGTCGACAGCGACGCGGCCGAGGCGATCGCCGACGCGTCGGCGACGGTCGGCGCGGTCGCGCAGCGCCTCCGTGACCGTCCGGTGCCGATGCTCTACTCGACGCTCCTCCGGAGCGAGTCGATCTCGTCGTCCTGGATCGAGGGGCTCCGAGAGACGCCGCGCAACGTCGTGGTCGCCCAGCTGAGGAGCCGGGACCCGGGCCTCTCCGGCTACCAGTTCGACCACCTCGACACCGCGGACGCCATCCTCGGGAACCTCGCATCCGTGCGGGCGGGCGTCGAGTCCCTGCGGGAGCCGTGGACCGACCGCTCGATCCACGCGATCCACCGGACCATCGCGCCCGCGACCCACAGGGGCGGCTATCGCGAGGTCGACGTGCAGATCGGCGGCGGCTCGAAGCTGACGGCGTCCTACGTCGCCCCGCCCGCGGAGCTGGTTCCCGGGCTCATGGCGAACCTTCTCGGGTACGCGAACCACAGCCCCGACAACCCCCTCGTCAAGGCTGCGATCCTCCACGCCCAGCTCGAGACGATCCACCCGTACGAGGACGGCAACGGCCGCACGGGACGCGTGCTCGTCCACGGCTACCTCGCGCGCGCGAAGGTCCTCGACCACGGTGTCCTCCCGCTCTCGATCGTGCTGCGCCGGGACACGGACGAGTACGTGCGACGGCTCACGGCGTTCCGCCACGCGGAACCGGGCGAACGCCCGGAGGCGGTCAGCCAGTTCGTGGGCTACTTCGCCGACGTCCTCGCCGACGCGTGCGACGAGACCGCCCGCGTGATCGACGAGTCGGAGGACGTCGCCGCCGACTGGGAGGAGAGGACCGCCGGTCTCCGGGCAGGCTCGGCGGCGCGCCGAACCCTCGACGTGCTGTCCGAGCAGCCCGTCGTCACGGCGCGCTTCCTGGCCGCGTCGCTCGGCGTCTCGCCGCCGACCGCGCACTCGGCTCTCGGCCATCTCGTCGAGGTCGGCGTGCTCGAGCCCGCCGGTGGACGGTTCAAGCGCTCGGAGGTGTTCCAAGCGCCCTCGCTCCTGCGGATGATGGACCGTCTCGTGCCCGGCATCCAGCCGACCGCGCTGCCGCGAGCCCGTCCGGCGCCGTAGACACCCCGGGGCGGACCGCTCGGACGGCCCGCCCCGGCGTGTCGTGCTACTTCGCGAGCTTGGCCACGTCCTGCGCGGTCAGGGCCCGGTCGAACACGTGGACGTCGTCGACGGCTCCCTTGAGGAAGTCGACGTCGTCGCCCTGCCACTGCGCCCGGCCGATCGACACGGTGCCGCTCGTGGCGTGCGTCTCGGTCGTCTTCTGGGTGCTCTGCAGGGCGCCGTTCACGTAGAGGGCGATGGTCCCCGCGTCGGCGTCACGCACACCGACCACGTGGTACCACTGCCCCACCTGGACCTTGACGTCCGACGCGATGGCGCGCGGGCCGTTCGGGAAGCTGAACGCGAACCCCTGCTGCGGGTTGTCCGACCCGCTGTACTGCAGGAAGAAGGGGCTCGATCCGCCCGACTGGACGCTGTTCGCTGCCACGGCGGTCGAGTACGCGGTCGGGAGCGCGTCCATGCGGACCCATGCCGAGACCGAGTAGCTCTGCGTCGTGTCGAGCTTCGGCACGGACGCCGTCGCCTGGGCGGTCTTGCCGTCCAGCCCGACAGCCTTGCCGTGCTTCCCGTCGACCAGCGTCGCGCCACCGACGAGCGTCGCCGCCCCGGCCCGCCCGCTCTGGTCGGGCACGGTCACGCCGTTGGCCGCGTCGAAGCTCCACGCCCCGACGCCGACGACGCCGCCGCGTCCCTTCTTCGCAGGCTCGCCTGCACCGGCCGCGAGGACCTCCTTGTTGATGGCCTTCACGCGCGACCGGTCCATCTTGGAGATGCGACGGTCGTAGGTGAAGAACCCGTTGAGCTCACCCTCGACATCCGTGAGCTGGGTGTACACGGAGCCGGACAGGTGGTCGCGCGCGAACCCGACGAGCTTCGCCGTGTTCTCCACGTAGGCGTCGGTGAGGCTCTTGGAGTCGGTCACCTCGCCGTAGGGGTTGATCGAGCCGCCGGCCCACATGTGGCCGAGGGTCGCGAGCGAGAAGCCGCCGTGCTCGCCGTCGATCGCGGCGCGCGTGGCGTCGGGCTCGGGGTCCCCCGGGCCTGTGTAGTCGTGGTAGTCGATGATGTCGCCCGAGTGGGTGTCACCGGGCATGTTGCAGCAGTTCTGGCCGCTGCGGGTGTTCACGAGGCGCGAGGGGTCCTGCGCCTTGATCGACTTCGCGACGTCCGCGGCCTCCGGGATGCCCCACTGGCCCCAGCCCTCGTTGAACGGGATCCAGCCGATGATCGACGTCGTCGAGATGTGCTGGTCGATCATGCGCTTGAGCTCGGACTTCCACTCGTCCTGCTGGGCGGTGGTGTTGTTCGACCCGGACGGCATGTCCTGCCAGACCATCATGCCGATCTTGTCGGCGTCGTAGTACCAGCGCTGCGGCTCGACCTTGATGTGCTTGCGGATCGTGTTGAAGCCCAGGTCCTTCGTGGTCTGGATGTCCCACTTGAGCGCCTCGTCCGTCGGCGCGGTGTACACGCCGTCGGGCCAGAAGCCCTGGTCGAGGGTCGACAGCAGGAAGGTCTGCTTGCCGTTGAGGACGATCCGGTTCACCCCGTCGATGCTCTTGATCCCGATGGACCGGACGCCGACGTAGCTGCCGACCGTGTCCTTCGAGGCCCCGTCGTGGAGCTGGACCTTGAGCGTGTACAGGTACGGGTCGTCGGGCGTCCAGCGGTGCGAGTTCGCGATCCGCAGGTCGAGCTGCTCGTTCGCGCCGCCCGAGGTCGCGCCAACCTTCCTGCCCTTCTCGTCGAACGCCGTGACGATGACGGAGGCGTTCTTCGAGGCGCCCGCCGCGTTCGCGGTGACCTGCACCGTGTCACGAGGGTCGCCCGCCGAGTCCTCGGAGAGCTGCGGGGTGAGCTTGAGCGAGTCCACGTGGACCTGCTTCACCGGCTCCATCCAGACCGTCTGCCAGATGCCCGACGACGGCGTGTAGAAGATCCCGGACGGGTTCGCCGACTGCTTGCCCTTCGGCTGGTCGCCGGTGGTGTCCGTGACACGGACGACGACGTTGTTCTGGCCCTTCTTGACGGCGTCGGTGATGTCGGCCGTGAAGGCGTCGTAGCCGCCGGTGTGCTCGGCGACGACCTTGCCGTTGACGTACACGGTGGCCCGGTAGTCGACCGCGCCGAAGTTGAGCTCGAGGCGCTGCTGGTTCGGCTTGTCGCCGATCTTCCACGACGACGGCACCGTGAACGTGCGGTGGTAGGCGAAGTGGTCGTAGTGCTTCTGGATGCCCGAGAGCTGCGACTCGATGGGGTACGGGACGACCGCCGTCTTGGCGTCGGCCCAGCTCGTGGGCGGTGCGGTGTCGGCTGCGGTGAGGGGCTCGAAGTCCCACTTGCCGTTGAGGTTCTGCCACGAGTCACGCGTGAGCTGCGGGCGCGGGTACTCGGGCAGCGGGTTGTTCGGGTCGACGTCCTTGGCCCACTTGGTGGTGAGCTGGTAGGTCGAGGCGTTGTCGATCGCGGCGTTGAAGCCGGGGACCTTGTCGCCGCCCGCAGTGAGCGAGCCCTTGCCGTCGTACACGACGCGGCCGTACGCGTTGCCGAGCACCGAGGCGCCGAGCTTGACGGTGACGCGATTGCCGCTCGCCGTGACGGAGCTGATCGGGTAGTCGGTCCCGTCGACCGGGACGCGGAGGTGCTGCGCCAGGTCGTCGGTGTCGGCCACGGCGCCGGGGAACGTCAGGACGACGCTGTTGCCCTTCGAGGGGATCGTCGCGTCGACGTCGTACGGCGTGAAGTCCGACGGCGGCGTGAACGCGGAGGCCGGGACGGCCTCCTTGGCGACGCCGGCGTCGTCGGACTGCCAGCTCAGGTGGACGTTGGCGCCACCGGTCGCCTGGAACTGCTCGAACGTGAACGGCACGGGCTGCCCGGCCTCGAGGTGCACCGTGTGCGTGGCGGTCTTCTCGACGTCCCACTGGTTGACCCAGAAGTCGATGAGCAGGTCGGACGCGTCGCTGCCGCCGACCCACAGCCGGAAGCCGTTGTCGCCGATCGCGGAGAACGTGTAGTCGCCCGTCTTGGGCGCGGTGACGAAGCCCGACCAGCGCACGCCGACGTTCTCGGTCTGCCCGGTCATCGCCTTGTAGACGGGGATCATGTCGTTGACGTCGACGTCCGGGTCGAGGACCGACGCCTTGAGGTTCGCCGGGTCGAGCGCGAACGTGTTCGTGTCGGTGATCGTGTAGTAGTCGGCGCGGAGCCCGCTGCGGCCGGTCTGGTCCACCGTCGGCGCCGCGGCGGACGCCAGGGCGTCGGCGACGCCCGTGTGGGTCCCGGCGGTCGCCGTCGGGACGACCGTGACCGCGGTCGCGAGCGCGAGGACGCCGACGGCTGCGGAGCGCAGCAGCCGGGTCCCGTGGCCCGTGGCCCGGGTGGGGGGTGGGTCGAACATCTGCCTACCTCTTCTCATCGTTGAGCCGGAACTCGGCGAGGTGTGTCTGAGCCGGTGGGCACCCGTTCGATCAGGTTTCGCTCACCAACGAGACACAGTCTGACAATGCTGACCGGGAAAGGCAACAGTTACGAGCACTCAACGACAGTTTTCAACACCGAACCTGTCGCCTTCTGAGCGAACCGTTCTCCAGGTCGAGCGAAGAGCGCTCAGGCGCCGCCGTCGAGCGCCTCCACCTCGCTGCTCGAGAGCGCGCGGTCCCAGACGGTCACCTGGTCGACGGCGCCGGGCCAGAAGTCGCTCGGACCACCACCCGAGAAGCCGCGCCCGATCGCGAACCGCCCCGGCGCCGCGTCACCCGTCGGCTGCGCCCAGGTCTTCGCCTGCTTCACGCCGTCGACGTAGAGCGTGTACGTGCCCGCGTCGGCGTCGTGGACGCCCACCAGGTGGTACCAGCGACCCGCCTGGGGCACGGCGTCCGCGAGCGCCCGGCCCTCGCTCGTCGAGAACGCGAACCGGTCGTCCGCCTGCGAGTACTGCAGGTAGAAGCCGCTCGAGACGTCGCCGTCCTGGCTCACGGCGGTCGCCCACGAGCCGAGGCGGTCGAGCCGGACCCAGGCGCTCGCCGTGAAGCTGCCTGCCGTGTCGAGGACGGGCCCCGACGTCTGGGCGGACTGCCCGCTCCCGGAGAGCGCGAGCGCCGTGCCCGCGGCGGCGTCCCGGCCGGTGGTCCAGGTCGCACCGCCGGTCAGCGTGGCGTCGTGACCGCCGGCGGAGTCGTGGGCGACGGTCCCGGAACCCTCGTCGAGCGACCACGCCCCGACCGGTTCCTGCTGCCCGGGCGGGAACGCGACCCGGAGCGCCTGGCGCCGGTGGGTCGACTCGACGGTGCGCCCGGCCCGGTACGTCGCGGTGGCCGTGAGCGTCGCCGGCGAACCTGCCGCGGCGTCCGACGGTGCGGTCAGCGTGAACCGCCAGGTCGCGTCACGGCCCGCGTGCACGACGCGCGGCACGCTGCCCACGGTCTTCGCGCTCCACCCGTCGGGCAGCGCGAGGGCGACGCGCGGCGACGTGAGGTTCCGCTCCCCCGTGGCGCGCACGGTCACGGAGACGGGTGTCGCGTCGCGCACCACCACGACGCCGCTCGCGCCCGCACCCCCGACGCTCACGGTCGCGTCCGTGCTCGACGCCGACCACGACTGCAGCTCGCTCACCCCGACGAAGGCCCCGCTCGGGTTGGTGAAGAGGAGACGGATCCTCGACGTCGTGAGCGGCGGGAACGTGATCCGGTTGAGGCCGTTGCCGACCGGAGCCTTCTCGGCCCGCGTCTGCCGGGGCACGTCCTGCCAGGCCGCGTCGGCCCCCGACCCGGCCCAGTACTGCAGCCGGTAGTCGGCCGCGGGCCTGACTCCCCCGCCGTCGTCGTACCCGTACCAGCGCACGTCGCTCACGACGGTCGGCGCACCGAAGTCGACGCCGTACCAGTCCTGCGCGTTCGGCGACGCGTAGTTCGTCCAGCGGGTGTCCTCGGGGACGTTCGCGTAGAAGACCTTGCCGTCGAGGGCGTTCCAGGCGTTGTCGTTCCGCCACGTGTAGGACGTGACGGGCTTCGGGTACCCGGTCCGCAGCGGGTTCGCGGCGTCGTTCACGAGGTGCTCGTCCGACGACGCCGAGACGGTCCGCCCGACGTGCACCGTGAGGTCGCGCAGCGTCCGCGACGACTGGACGAGGCGCCCGTCGACGTACACGCGCATGCCCGCCCCGCGGTGGTAGTGCGAGCCGTCGCGGTCCCACAGGAGCGTCACGTTGTGCCCGTGGTACGGGACGTTCTCGGCTGCGAAGTGGTCCCACGACGACGGCGCGAGCGGCTGGATCTTCAGCGTGTCCCCGGTCTGTGGTCGCAGGCCGAGCAGCCCGGAGAGCACGAGGTCGTCGAACGTCGAGTGGTTGTAGTCCTCGCTGTGGTTCGTACCGTCGTAGATCCAGCGGTCCTGGTCCGGGTCGTGCGCCTCGGCGACGTACGGCTTCCCGTCCTTCGTCTGCGTCTTCGCGTAGGTGAGCAGGGCCGCCGCGTAGTCGTCCTTCGTGATCGTGGACTGCGCCGGGTCGTCGTCGAGCAGGTTGGCGAGCCCCGTGAGCGTCTGCGACGTCGCGAACGGCCAGCTCGGGCCGTCCCAGCGACAGCAGCTCCCGGCGTCCTTCATGAACAGCGGGCTCCGGCGCTCTGCCGTCGTCGGGCCGAACGCGCTCGCGAAGCCCTGCGGGTCGAGCAGCTGGGACCACGCGGTGGCGTCCTTCGGCTCCGCGGCGCCGAACATCCAGGGCAGGTAGCCGATCTCCTCGCGCGTGCTCGACAGGTGGTGGTCGGGGTTGTCGTCGCGCGGCATGGCGTAGTAGAAGCCGCGGTCGGGGTCCCAGAGCCACTTCTGCATCGCCGTCCGGATCGACGACGCGCGCTGGGCGTACTCCCGCGCGAGCGACCGGTCACCGAGCAGGCTTGCGATCGCGCTGATGGCCCGCGCGTCGCCGTACTGGTACGAGTTGAGCGTCGGTCGGTAGCCGGCGCCGCCGTGATAGGGGTCGGAGGACTCGTAGGACGACGCCGAGTACTCCATGGCGTCCCACACGGGCACCGACCAGTAGAGGCCGAGGGCCTTGTCGTACTGGCCGTCCCAGCCGCGGTACTGCTTCACCAGGGCGGGCAGGAGGTCGCGCAGCCCGGCGACGTCGCCGGTGACCTGCGCCTGCTCGTAGGCCGCGGTCGCGAGCCAGACGCTGTACTCGTGCGCCCAGTCCGTCGTGTCCTTGTTGACGTCGTCGGTGGCGGGCTTGGCGCCCGCCCCGGCGCCGGTGAGCCAGAACCGGAGGTAGTCGTCCGCGTAGCTCGTGTCGCGCAGCCACCGGTTCTCGGTGAGCTGGTGCCCGGCCGCCGCGTTGATGGCCTGGTAGGGGGCCGCGTAGCTGCAGCAGTCCAGGAACTCCGTCGAGATCCAGCCGTTCTCCGGGTCGGTGTACCGCAGGTGCTCCTTGGCGACCTGCCACCGGTAGTAGTAGACGTCCTGGATCGTCGTGTCGGGCAGGTCGACGAACGGGATGTTCGCCTCGTACCACGCGGGCTCGTCGAAGCCCTGGAGGTAGGTCGCGTCGTCGAGCACGTGCGTGCCCGCCCCGACGGACGGGTAGGCCGGGGCCGGCGCGGACGAGCCGCCGTGTGCTCCGCCGTCGTGCGGGGTGCCCGGGCCGGCCTGGGCGCTCGCGCCCGCCGCCCCGACGAGCGCGAGGCCGGCGGCGAGAGCGAGCGCGCCGGCGGCTGCGACGGCCTGACGCCAACGGGCGCCGGCCAGCGGTCCACGGGAGTGGTGCAGGGTCATCGTCATCCTCCACGACAGCGTTGTCAGATTGATGAGAGACGAGCAAGGACACCGCGTGTCCGGCCGGCCGGTGACGACGCACCGGCCGGCCGAGCAGCGGTCAGGGCAGACGCCTCACCCGGGTGAGGGTCGTCTGGATCAGCACGACGACCGCGAGGAACAGGCCGTTGGCCAGGTCCGACGCGGACGAGCCGTACTGGGACAGGTGCACGCCGATCAGGTTCTGGATCACGGCCAGGAGCAGCACACCCGCGGCGGTACCGAGGATCGAGCCCGCGCCACCGGTGAGCAGCGTGCCGCCGATGATCACGGCGGCGATCGCCGTCAGCTCGTACCCGACGCCGATGTTCGTGACGCCGGACTGCAGGCGCGACGCGTTGAGCATCCCGGCGGCGCCCGCGACCGTCGCGGACAGCACGTAGACGAGCACCTTCGTGCGCGCCACGGGCAGGCCCATGAGGAGCGCCGCGTTCTCGCTGCCGCCGATCGCGAACAGCGCCTGGCCGAACCGGGTCCGCATGAGCAGGATCCCGCCCAGGACGAACAGGACCACCGCCGTGAGGATCGGACGCCACGTGCCGTCGCCGAGCCACAGGAACGGCGAGCCCTTGGGCACGAGGTAGGTGTCGGTGCCCTCGGCCGAGATGGCCTGCAGGAGGCCGCGCGCGAACAGCATGCCCGCGAGCGTCACGATGAACGGTGCGAGCCGGGCCTTCGCGATGAGCGTGCCCTGCAGCAGCCCGAACAGCGCTGCCACCACGAGCGGGAGCAGGACCGCGACCAGGATGCCGCCGTGCCCCGAGCCCCAGGCCGCGAGCACGCCGCCGAGCGCGAACATCGAGCCCACCGACAGGTCGATCCCGCCCGTGAGGATCACGAAGGTCATGCCCAGCGCCAGCAGCGAGGTGTACGCGTTGCCGACGAGGATCGACTGGAAGTTCCCCCAGTCGGCGAACCCGTCGGAGAACGCGCACGCCGCCACGAAGACGATCACCAGGGAGACGAGACCGCCCTGCTGCTGCGCGACCCCGGTGATCCGCTCGAGCCGGGTCTCGCCGGTGACGTCGACGTTCACCCCGGCGTCGGGCACGGTGGGCCCGCCGGGGCCGCTCGTGGGGTTGAGAGTGCTCATCGTCCGCTCCGTCCCCGCGCCGCGTACACGGCACCGATGATGATGACGGCCTCGACCATCTGGCTGTAGGAGTTCTTCACGTTGTTCTGGATCAGGGTCGCGGCGACGAGCTGCATGAAGACGGCGCCCGCGACGGTGCCGAGCACCTTGATCCGGCCGCCCGTGAGCGGGGTGCCGCCCACGACGACGGCCGTGATGGCGCTGAGCTCGTAGTTGAGCCCGTAGTTCGAGGGGTCGGCGTAGCCGCCGTGCCCCACGAGGAACACGCCCGCGATCGCCGCGAACAGGCCCGAGATGACGTAGACCGCCACGAGGACCCGCTTGACGGGGAGCCCCGCGAGCGCGCTCGCCGCGCGGTTGTCGCCGATCGCGGTCAGCCGTCGCCCGAACGCGGTGCGGCGCACCACGAAGGCCACGACCAGCACGAGGACGACGGCGATCCACACCTCCTGCGGGATCCCGAACCAGCTGTCGAGGCCGAGGGCACCGATCGTCTCGTCGGTCACCGACTTCGCGCTCGCGCCGTTGAGGATGACCGCGAACCCGCGCAGCCCGATCATGAGGGCGAGGGTCGCGATGATCGGCTGGACGTTCGCGACCGCGACCATGAGCCCGGCGAGCAGGCCCGAGACGCACCCGGCGACGAGCGCGACGACGATCGAGAGCCACGGCCCGTACCCCAGGTACAGCGGGATGACGGCCGACGACAGCGCGATCACCGCACCCACCGACAGGTCGATGCCCTCGGTCGTGATGACGAGCGCCATGCCGAGCGCCACGATCAGCACCGGGACGACCTGGAAGGCCTGGACCCGGAAGTTGTCCATCGAGAAGAACGACGGCTTGATCGCGGTGTTGATCGCGATCAGCACGACGATCGCGGCGTACACGCCGTAGTCCTGCAACCAGGTGATCACCCGGTTGCGGTCGAGCACGGCCGGCGTCGGCCGGACGGCGACGTCAGTCATGGGTCTCCTCCTGTGCTGCGCTCTCGATGACCGGCTCGTCCGCAGGCCGGGACAGGTCGGGCTCGGGCGGCGCGTCGGCCAGCGTGGTCATGAGCGTGTCCTGCGTGACGTCGTCGCCCGTGAGCTCGCCGACCACGCGGCCGTCCTTGAGCACGACGACGCGGTCGGAGCCCTCGATGAGCTCGTCCAGCTCCGACGAGATGAGCAGCACGCCGAGCCCCTGCTCGGCCAGCTCGTTGATGACCCCTGGACCTCGGCCTTGGCGCCGACGTCGATGCCGCGCGTCGGCTCGTCGAGCAGGAGCGCCTTCGGGTCGAGGCACAGGCACCGGGCGAGCAGGACCTTCTGCTGGTTCCCGCCCGACAGCTCCGAGACGCGCTGGTCCGGGCCCGACGCCTTGATGCGCAGCCGCTTCATGAAGTAGTCGACGATCTCGTCCTGCTTGGCCCGGTCGACCAGGCCGGCGCGCGTGATCCGCGGGAGCGCCGCGAGGACGATGTTCTCCCGCACGGACAGGCTCGGGACGATGCCCTCGAGCTTGCGGTCCTCCGGGAGCATGACGACGCCGGCCCGGATCGACGCGGCGACCGTCCGCCGCGTCGTGGCTCCACCGATCTCGACCGTGCCACCGTCGAGCGGGAGGGCACCCATGATGGCCTTCGCGGTCTCGCTGCGGCCCGAGCCGAGCAGACCCCCGAGGCCCACGACCTCCCCCGGGCGGATGTCGACGGACACCCCGTCGAGCTGGTGGCGCCGCTGCAGGTCGTGCGCGGCCACGACGGGCGCACCCTTGACCTGGTGCTCGGCGTCCGCGAAACCGGTCGCGCCGTGCTTGCGCACGTCGCCGATCTCGCGGCCGAGCATGAGCGAGACGAGGGTGATGCGGTCCACCGCGGACATGTCGTCGACACGGACGACGGCGCCGTCCCGCATCACCGTCACGCGGTCGCAGACCTGGTACAGCTCGTCGAGCCGGTGGCTCACGTAGACGATCGCGATGCCCTGGGCGCGCAGGCGACGGATGACGCCGAACAGGGTCTCGACCTCGCGCGCCTCGAGCGACGACGTCGGCTCGTCCATGATCACGACGCGGGCGTCGATCTGGACGGCCCGCGCGATCGCGACCATCTGCTGCGCGCCCAGCCCGAGCGAGCGCAGCGGGCGCGCCGGGTTCACGTGCACGCCGTAGTCGCGCAGGATGTCGCGTGCCTCGCGCTTCATGCGCGTCGAGTCGATCAGCCCGTACCGGCGCGGCTCGCGCCCGAGGAACAGGTTCCGCGCGACGCTCATCATCGGGACGAGGTTGACCTCCTGGTAGATCGTGGAGATCCCCGCCTCCTGGGCGGCGAGCGGGCTCGCGAACGCGGCCTCCTCGCCGCGGAGCCGGACCTCGCCCTCGTCGGGCTCGTAGACCCCCGTCATGACCTTGATCAGGGTCGACTTCCCGGCTCCGTTCTCGCCGATGAGCGCGTGCACCTCCCCCGGGCGGACGGCGAAGTCGACGTCGCGCAGGGCGTGCACACCCGTGAACGACTTGTGCAGCCCCGTGACCTCGAGCACGGGGGCTGGGGCGGGGCTGCCGCCCGGTGGCGCGGCGGTCGGCTCGGCGGCCACCGGCTGTGCGCCCTGTGGTTGGACCATCGGTGAGGCCTTTCTCAGCATCGCGGGTACGTCGTCGTACACGGAGGATGGTGCGTCCGTCTTCCTGCGGGCAGGCCGCACGGGTCCCGTGGTCCCGGGAACCCGTGCGGCCGTCCGCACCCCCTCGACGGCGTCCGTCAGTAGACGTCGCCGTTGTCGAGCGCCTGCTGGGCGTTGTCCTTCGTGAAGTGGTGGTCGGCGATGATGACGTTCGTCGGCGTGCCCTTGTCCGAGTAGAAGTCGGTCAGCGCCTGGAAGGCCAGGGGGCCGAAGCGCGGGTTCGTCTCGACGTCGGAGAACATGACGCCGGCGGCGACGTCCTTGACGGCGTCCTCGGTGCCGTCGATGCCGATCACCTGGATGTCCTTGCCGGGGGTCTTGCCCGCGGCCTTGATCGCCTGGATGGCGCCGAGGGCCATGGTGTCGTTCTCGGCGTAGACACCCTTGATGTCCGGGTTGGACTGGAGGATCTGCTCCATGACCTTCTGGCCGGTCGCCTGGTCGAAGTTCGCGGTCTGCGACGCGACGACCTTGAGGTTCGGCGACGACGCCGCGATCTCCTTGGTGAAGCCGTCCGTGCGGGCCTGGGCCACGTTGTTGCCCGAGGTGCCCTGGAGGATCGCGATGTTGCCGCCGTCGGGCAGGGCCTTGGCCATGTCCTGCGCCGCGATCTTCGCCTGGCCGGCGAAGTCGGAGCCGATGAAGCCGATGAAGTCGCTGCAGGCCGTGCCGTTGACGGTGCGGTCGATGGTGAGGATCGGGATCTTCTTCGCCTTGGCCTGGGCGAACGCCGGTGCGAGGCCGTCCGAGTTCTCCGGGGCGACGATGAGCACCTTGGCGCCCTGGGCGATCATGTCCTGGATGTCGGTGTTCTGCTGCTGCACGTTCGCGTTCGCGTTGCGCTGGATCAGCTTGATGCCGAGACGCTTGGCCTCGTCGGTGATCGACTGGGTCTCGGTGGCGCGGAACGGGTTGCTCGTGGACTCCGACTGCGAGAAGCCGACCGTGACGTTCTTGAGGTCGACCTTCTCCGCGCCGTAGGTGGAGTAGGTGCACGACGTGCCGGACGAGCCGGTCGACTGGACCTGCTGGGCGGCGGCGCTGTTGCCGGCCGCGGCGCCGCTGGTGGGCGAGCTCCCGCCGTTGTCGTCCGCGCTCTTGGAGCAACCGGTGAGCGCGAGGGCGAGCGCCGTGCCGGCGACCACGACGACGGACGCGGTCCGTCGCTTGGAGGTGAGAGCCATCATGTCTCCTTTGATCTCGATGGTTCGCGCGACTTCGCGCAAGGTGGGTGATGCGACCTCCACATTGAACACCTATCGATCAGAAGGTGGCAATGATCGATCGTCAACGCGTCACCTTCGTGACCAAACCGTGATCGCTGTGACGGCTATGCGGAGGCGTCGACGGGCGCGACGTGCACCGAGACGCCCAGCGGGCGGAGCTGGGCCAGCAGGTCGGAGTCGGCGTGCTCGTCGGTCACGAGGTGCGTGATCGCCTCGACCGGGACCGTCTGCATCATCGTGTCGAGGCCGAGCTTGGTGTGGTCGGCGAGCACGACGACCTCCTGCGCGGCGCCGACGATCGCGCGGTCGATGCTCGCGGACTGGGCGTTCGGTGTCGAGAGCCCGCGCGAGACCGTGAACCCGTTGCCCGACAGGAACGCCCGACGCACACGGATGCCCTGCAGGGACGCCTCGGCGGCGCTCCCCACCAGCGCGAACGTCGAGCCGCGCAGGGTGCCGCCCGTCATCACGACCTCGACGGACGAGCGCGCGAGCTCCTCGGCCACGAGCACCGAGTTCGTCACGACCGTGAGGTCCTGGAACTTCACCAGCAGGCGCGCGAGCTCGCGCGTCGTGGTCCCGGCGCCCAGCACGACGGCGTCGCCCTCGGACACCAGCTCGGCCGCCACCGCGGCGATCGCCGCCTTCTCGGCCGCCGCGACCTGGCTCTTCTGCTGGTACGTCTGCTCGTGCGTGAGGCCGCCGGGCCAGGCAGCGCCACCCCGCCGACGGTCGATCACGCCCTCCTGCTCGAGGATCCGCACGTCCCGTCGGATCGTCACCTCGGACGCGTCGACGGCCGACGCGAGCTCACGCAGGGAGGCGAGCCCACGGCTCCGCACCTGCTCGACGATCGCCTGCCGACGTTCGAATGCGTGCACGACCAGCTCTCCGTTCCCTCGGCGGCGACGCTCCATCGCCTCGTCGCGACCACCGTACGCGATCCTGATCGATTAACGATCTTGTGAGCACGAACGTGACCGAATCGTGCTCACAAGATGCCCAGATCCCGGAGCCCACGGTCAGCGGCCGGCAAGCCAGCCCAAGTCCGCCGACGGCGACGCCCCAAACGATCAGCGCCGGCGTCACCGCGGGCGACATCCCGACCGCCGTGCCGAACACGGGCTCCGCGCCCGTCAGCTCGCGCGGACGGGCGCGCACCCCGTCCTCGCGGGGCGCAGATCCCGTGCTCGCGAAGTATTCGGACTGCCGAGCCTCGCGAAGTAGTACGGCCGCCGGCATACCTCGCGGAGAAGGTGGGGCGACGGGCGGAGCGGGTGGGAGCGGGGAGGTGGTGAAGGGCGTCGAGGAGTGCGCACGGCCCCCAGGGCCGAAGCACGACAGCCCGAACCACCTCGCCGTACCCACCCGCGAACCGGACCACGCGGGTGTCGCACTCGGCGAACGCAGCGTCGCACTCGGCGAGCGGTCAGACGTACCGACGCCGTTGCAACCACCGCAGTACGAACCAACCCGCGAGCACCGGCAACCAGCACGTGAGGAACCGGTAGAAGAACGCCGTGGGCACGGCGACCTCGGACGGGACGCCGAACGCGGCGAGCCCACCGATGAGCGCGGCCTCGACGGCCCCGACGCCGCCGGGCGTCGGGGCGGCGGTCGCGAGCGTCGCGCCGACCATCGTCACGAACGCCGCGGCCACGAACTTGTTGCCGCCCCCGAACGCCAGGAGGCACGCCCAGAGTGCCGCGGCTGACGCGAGGGTCACGCCGCACGACCCGACGACGGCGAGGGCAAGTCGTCCTGGGCGTCGGGCGAGCGACCCGAGCTCGGCGACGACCTCCCGCAGACGGATCCGCGCCTGCGTGAGGACGGTGCGGCGCAGGCGCGGCACCGCGAGCACCACCCCGACGACCGCGAGCAGCAGCGCGATGACCAGGAGGACCACGGACTTGCCGGGGACCAGGTGCGAGAGGTCGAGCGTCTGCCCCGCGACGACGGCGAGGATCGCGAGCAGCCCGACGTGCGTGACGACCTGCACCACGCTCTGCAGCGCGATGACACCGGACGCCGCGGCGATGGGGAGGCCGCCTGTCTGCGTGAGGTACCGCGCGTTGAGGGCGAGCGAGCCCACGCTCGCGGGCGTCGACGTCCCGACGAACGACGTGGCGACCTGGACGGCGACCGTCCGGCCGGGCGGGAGCTGCGCCGTCGTGCAGGAGCGCAGGGACAGCGCGGCCGCGACCGGACCGAGCGCGGCGATGACGAGCGCGACGACCGCCCACAGCGGGTTCGCCGTGCGGACGGCGTCGACCGTCCGCGGGAGCTGGCCGATCAACGGCAGCGCCACGTACGTGAGCCCGACGAGCAGCACGAGCTGGACGAGCTGGCGGCGACTGAAGCGCGAGAGCTGGTACGTCTGCACGGCCTGGACGTCGCACTGCCGCTCGACCTCGACGCGGACGTCCTCGATGAGGGCGTCGCGCGCGTGCTTCGGGCCGCGCGCCTCGCGGGGCACGACGACGGGACCGAGCCCGCGCGCACCTCGCACCACGAGCTCGGGGCCGAGCCGCGCGACGGCGGTACGCACCGCGGCCTCGGCGCCCGCGACGAGCGCCGCCGTGTACAGGCCCTGGGCGAGGTCGAGGTCGAGCTGGACGTCGGGGGCGGCGATCTGGCCCGAGCGGAAGTCGCTGAGGACGAGCCGGCCGTCGTCGCGGACGGCGAGCGCGGCGGGCCGGACCGCGCGGTGGGCCACGCGGGCACGGCGCAGCGTCGCGAGGTCGTCCCAGAGCTGGTCGAGCAGGTCTTCCGCACGGGCGGCCGGGGCGGTCGCGTCGACCCCGTCGGGGGTCGGTGCCTCGGCCGCGAGCGCAGCCTTGCGCCGCCTGCGTCGTGCCGTCGTGTCCGGGAAGAGCGTGGTGAGCGGTGTGCCGACGGGCTCGGTGGTGCCGAGCATCATCCAGCTCTGCTCCGGCTGACCGACGAGCATCCGTCCCGGCGTGACGACACCCGCGCGCTCCGCGGCGAGCGCGACGAGGGCCTCGTGCTCGACGGCGCGGCGCAGCGACGAGAAGGGCACGGTGTCGCCGGGCCGCCGGAGCGTGAGGAGGCGACGGAGCCGGGCCAGCGCGTCGGCGGTGCGGTCGTCGTCGCTGAGCACCTCGAGCCGGAGCCGGTGCGCGGTCCCGGTGCCGCTCCACTCGTCCTTCGCGAGCTCGACGTGCGCGACGAACGGCCCGCGGGCCGGCGGGTCGAGGCGGACCGCCTCGACCTCGAGCCCGCGGCTCGTGAGCTCCGCGAGGACGGCGTCGAGCGGCAGCAGGCACGACGGCGAACGCACGGCCAGCAGCACCACCGCACCGACGAGGTTGCCGAGCGCGAGCGTGACGAGCAGGGACGCGAGCTCGGTGCCGCCGGCGATGAGCAGCACAGGGACGTAGAGCACGAGCAGGGTCGGGCACGCCCACCGCCACCGGCGCGGGAGCCACGGCCGGGCGACGGTCAGCGCACCGGCCGCCGCCGCGACGAGGCGCGGGTCGAGCGCGATCCCGACGGCGGTGCGGGCCGCCGTCTCGTCGACGACCACGAGCCCCGCGACCACGCCGACCGCCGCCACGCCCGCCGCGAGGACCGCCGCGACCGCCGCGCTCCACGCCCCGACCCACCGCCGTCGGACGAGGACCCCGACGAGCAGGACGAGCACCGCGATCCCGGCGATGCCGGCGAAGGTCGCACGGACGGCGTCGAGCAGGGGCACCGGCATCCGACCGAGGAGCTCGGACAGGTCGGCGACGGACAGCTCCCACGTGGTCCGCCCCAGGATGCGGACCGCGATCGCGGCCGCGAGCCAGAAGCAGGCCGCGACGATCCGGGTCTGGTCGTGCGTGCGGAACCGGCGCGGGCGCAGGAGCGTGCCCTCGACCACCGGCGCGGGCACGCGTCGGTCCGGGACGGTCGTCGGGGCGGTCGGGATCGGTGCTCCGCGGGTCAGGCGAACTGTTCGCGGAACAGGTCGGTCAGCGAAGGCCCGGAGTCACCGAGCCGCCACACGTCCCAGCCGTCCTCGCGCCGGGACCCGACGGCGGCCGTCGCGGCGGCGTCGGGGTTGCGGTAACGGCCCGTCCCCGGGAGCTCGATCTGCCCCTCGGGGTGCAGCACCGCCTCGAACCGCTCGCCGCGGCGGGGCCGCGACCACACGAGGTGCGTCGGGGCGCCGAGGTGCTGCGCGAGCATGAACAGGTCGGGGTCGTCGTCGGCGGGGTCGCCGTGCAGCGGGAGCTGCGGCGACGGCACCGGGAGCGGCGACGACACGGGACCGGAGAGCGAGAGCGACGACGACACGCGGTGGACGGATGCGTCGAGCGGCGCCGTCGCGTGGTCGGTCGGGTGCGCCGGGTGCGCGTCGGACAGGGGCACGACCCCGGCGCCCGGCGCGGCGGTGGGGGGCGGCGGGGCCGATCCGAGGAGCGGGTCGGAGCCGTGCTCCGCGGCCCGACGACGCTCGGCCCGCGAGCGCCGGGGCGGTAGCGAGGCCGCCGAATCCTCCTCGCCTGGCGTGAACGAGGCGTTCGACGACGGCTCGGCCGGCGCCGGCTGTGCGGCGGCTCGGACGGCCGACCGGCTCCGCGGCAGGTCGTCCTCGACGGGCGGGCGGGACAGCATGGGCGGCGGGGGCACCGGCGCGGAAGCGGCGGCGGCCCGCGCTGCGGCACGGGTCGAGACGCGCGTCGGCCCGGAGCCCGTCGTGGTCGGCTGCGCCGAGCCCTGGGCGGGCGCGGGCTCGTTCGCGGCAGCCACGGCGCCCGCGGCCGGGGCGACCTGCTCGGTCGTCGAGAACGAACGCCGGTTCGGCAGTCCGTACCGGTCGGAGAGGGCGGAACGCTCGGGCAGCGCCGAGACGCGCTCGGGCGCGCTCGCGGGGGCTTCGTCGGCCGGGACGGCTGCGGTGCCCGCCGTGGTCGCCGTCGTCCCGTTGACGGCGGTGGGCGCGACCACCGGGCGGCGCAGGGCGGGACGGATCGTGGTCGCGTCGGCGAGGTCGTCGTCGGGCACGGCGTCCGTGCGGGCCGCGGCGACGGAGCGGGACGATGCGTCCGCGCCTTCTGGACGGCGCGCGCCGTGCAGCGGTTCGACCTCGACCAGCCGACGCCCGTCGGGCCCGGTGACGACACCCAGCCGGAGCGCGGTGACGGCCCGGTTGGTGACGCGGAGGAAGTCGAGGGCGTCGGTGACCGCCGGGTCGACCTGGGCGCAGAGCAGCAGGAGCCGTGAGCCCTCGCGCTGCCCCCGGGTGCGCGCGATGGGCGACTTGCGACGGAACTCGTCGTACGCGCGCTCGAACGCGGGCAGCCCTTCGGGGAAGCGTTCCGCGACCTCGGCGAGCGTCAGCCGGCCGGCACGCCCCGCGTGCGCGAGCGCGAGCGCGAGGGACGAGGCGTCGAGGCGAGCCACCATCTCGATGACGACGGGGTGCCCGGCAGCGTCGAGCGCGAGCAGGTGCGGGGCGTCCTCCGGGCGTTGGGCCGGGGTGCGTCCGACGACGGGGAAGATCTGCTCGCCGAGCAGCCGCGAGACGTGGTCGTCGACGACGGGCTCGGCCGTCCGGATGAACGCCGTGTCGCCGGGGGCGAGGGGTTGCACGAGGGCGGAGCGGCGCGCGTCGACCTCGAACAACGGCATGACTCAGCTCCCACGTGCGGCGGACCGGCCTCGGATGATGTCCGATAGCGTAGCCGCTCGCGCCCGCCGGTCGAGGGGCGAGTCAGTCCTCGTCGGCGAGGAGCCGCTCGACACGCCGGACCTTGCCGTCGAGCTCGCCCACGTGGCCGGGCCGGATGTCGGCCTTGAGCACGAGCGACACGCGCGGCGCACCGGCTCCCGCGGCCTCGGTGGCGCGCCGGACGATGTCCATGACCTCGTCCCACTCCCCCTCGATCTCGGTGAACATCGAGGTGGTGCGGTTCGGCAGCCCGGACTCGCGCACCACGCGGACGGCGGCGGCGACCGCGTCGGACACGGAGCCGTCCTCGCCCGCCGTGCCGGTCGGGGAGACGGAGAACGCGACGATCATGCGGCCATCGTGCCACGCCCCCGACCGGCCGGCGCCGCTCGGGCGACGTCGTGCGCGTGCCGGGGCCTAGAGCCGGTCGGCGAGGAGCTGCGCGAGCGCCTTGCCCTGCACGTCCGCGAGGTCGGACGCCTGCGTGCGGCACGAGAACCCGTCGGCCAGGTAGACGCGCTCGCCGTCGTCGGACCCGCGGGACGGCAGGTCGCGCAGCGCTGGCAGCAGGGCCCGCTCTGCCACCGCGACCGACGTCTCGTAGTGGCCCTTCTCCATGCCCCAGTTGCCGGCGAGCCCGCAGCACCCGGCGAGCACCTGGATGTCCGCGCCGCCCTCGCGCAGCAGGCGCTCGTCCGCCTGGAACCCCATCACCGAGTGCTGGTGGCAGTGCGGCTGGACGACGGCCGTCACGTCGGACAGGTCGGGGACCTTCCAGCCGGACTCGGCGTCGGGCGCGGTCACGGGGTCGGTGAGCAGCTCCGCGAGCGTGCGCGTCGCGGCGGCGACGGCCTGGGCACGCGGGTCGTCGGGGAACAGGTCGAGCAGGTCGGAGCGCAGCACGGCCGTGCACGACGGCTCGAGCCCGACGATCGGCAGCCCGTTGACCGCGAACGGCCCGAGCACCTGGAGCAGGTTCTCCAGTCGCTTGCGGGCGCCGTCGAGCTGGCCCGTGGTGATCCAGGTGAGGCCGCAGCACGCGTCCTGCCCCGGTACCACGACGTCGTACCCGGCTGCGTCGAGGACCTTCAGCGCCGCCTGCGGCACCTCGGGCGAGAGGCCGTCGCTGAACGAGTCGGCCCACAGCACGACGCGCGGACGCTCGGGCGCGTCGGTGCGCGCGCCGCCGGACCGCGCGTCGGGCACGCGGCGCTCGGACGCGACCTCGACGGGGACGCCGTTCGTCGCCCCCCGCGGCGGTACCAGGTGCGGAACGGGATCTCCGCGAACGGCAGCATCTGGCGGCGCGGGTCCATCCCGCCGGACCACAGCACGGCCTTCGCGATCGCGCGGTTCCCCAGCACCCTGTTGACGAGGCGGGGTGCCACGTTGACCACCCGGAGCCACCGCGGCAGCCAGCCGAGCACGTAGTGCGTGACCGGGCGGACCCGGTTCTTGTACGCGCGGTGCAGCACCTCGGACTTGTACTGCGCCATGTCGACGCCGGCCGGGCAGTCCGACGAGCACGCCTTGCACGACAGGCACAGGTCGAGGGCGTCGTGCACCTCGGGCGCGCGCCAGCCGCCGGTGACGAGCGAGCCGTTGATCATCTCCTGCAGGACGCGCGCGCGGCCGCGGGTGACGTCCTTCTCGTCCTTCGTCGCGAGGTACGACGGGCACATGAACCCGCCCGACGCCGACGTGTCGGCCCGGCACTTGCCGACGCCGACGCAGCGGTGCACGGCCTGCGTGAAGTCACCGTGGTCGTGCGGGAACGCGAACCCGATGGGCTCGCGGTACGCCTTGGGCTTGGCGAGCACCGGCGCGGCCTGCGGGCGGCGGAGGTCGACGTCGAGCGGGTTGGGCCGGACCAGCACACCAGGGTTCAGCAGGTCGCGCGGGTCGAAGAGCGCCTTGACGCCCTCGAACGCGGTGATCGCGCTCGGTGAGTACATGACGGGGAGCAGCTCCGAGCGCGCGCGGCCGTCGCCGTGCTCGCCCGACAGCGAGCCGCCGTACTTCGCGACGAGCATCGCGGCGTCGGTCATGAAGGTCCGCAGCACCGAGCCCGAGGTCTCGAGCGGGATGTCGAGGCGCAGGTGCACGCAGCCGTCGCCGAAGTGGCCGTAGGGCAAGCCGTCGACGCCGTACTGGGCCATCAGCGCCTCCAGGTCGCGCAGGTACGCGCCGAGCTGGGCGGGCGGGACGGCCGAGTCCTCCCAGCCGGGCCACGCCTGCTCGCCCGCGGGGGTGCGCCCCGCGAGCCCGGCGCCGTCGGCGCGGATCTGCCACATCGCGCTCGCCTCGGGGCCGGCGGGGATGATGCGGGTCGCGCTCGTGCCCGACGCGGCGACGATCTCGAGCGCCCGGGCCATCGCCGCGTCCGCCGTCGCACCGCCGACCTCGACCATGAGCCAGCCGCCGCCCGGGGGCAGCGCCGGGACGGTGTCGGCACCCTTGGCTCGCCGGACGACGTCGACGAGCCGCGCGTCGAGGCCCTCGATCGCGAGCGGGTGGTGCTCGAGGAGCGCGGGGACGGCGTCGGCGGCCTCGGCCATGTCGGGGTAGCCGAGCACGACGAGCGTCGGCGCGCCCGCGACGGGCACGAGGTTCACGGTCGCGCCGAGGACCGTGACGAGCGTCCCCTCGGTCCCGACGAGCATCTTGGCGAGGTCCGAACCGCGCTCGGGCAGCAGGTGCTCGAGCGAGTAGCCCGAGACCTGGCGCCCGAACCGGCCGAGCTCGGTGCGGACCAGCGCGAGGTTGGACCGGACGAGGTCGGCGAGGCCGGGGATCGCGCCGAACGTCGGGTCGCCCGCGCCCGCGGTGAAGCGGTGCCCGCGGCCGTCGACGACGTCGAGCTCGACGACGTTGTCCGCCGTCCGCCCGTACGCGACCGCGTGCGGGCCGCACGCGTTGTTCCCGATCATGCCGCCGAGGGTCGCGCGATTCTGGGTCGACGGGTCGGGCCCGAAGCGCAGGCCGTGCGGCGCCGCGGCCTTCTGCAGCGTCGACATCACGACGCCCGGCTCGATCCGCGCGGTCCGCGTCTCGGGGTCGACGTCGAGGACCGCGTTCACGTGCCGGCTGAAGTCGATCACGATCCCGGGACCGACCGAGTTGCCCGCGCAGCTCGTCCCCGCGCCGCGCGACGTCACGGGGACGGCGTGCTCGCGCGCGACCTCGAGGACCGCCTGGGCCTCGTCGACGGACCGCGGCAGCACCACGACGTCGGGCACGACCCGGTAGTTCGAGGCGTCCGTCGAGTACTCCGCCCGGCGCAGCGACGACGTGTCGACGACGAGCCCCCCGGGGCCCTTCTGCCGCTTGGCCTCGTGCGGGACGCCGAGCGCGCGTCGCAGCGCCGTCGCCAGCTCGTCACGGGCACGTTCGGAGGACAGGGACCGCGTGGCGCTCGAGCTGGGATCGGTCGGGGACGGGCGCTGAGGGAGGTCGACGGTCACGCGTCGATTCTGACACCGAGCCCGCGTGCGCTTCTCGCGCGCTCAGGATCCGGCCGCGCGCACCCAGCGGGTCGTGGTCTCGACGACGCCGCCGCGAGCCGTCGTCGTCCGTGTCTCACCCGCCACGAACCCGGCACGCCGCGCCACCGCCTCGCTCGCCGCGTTGCCCTCGAGCGTGTAGAGCCGGACCTCGTCGTGCCCCGTTGCCAGCGCCCAGTCGGCGAGCGCCACGACCGTGCGCGTCGCGAGCCCCCGCCCGCGCCCTGCAGGGAGCAGCGCGTAGAAGATCTCGGGCACGCCCTCGGGGACGGTCGTGCCGGCAGACCCCACGACCTGGCCGTCCGGGCCGACGACCGCGTACCGGTACGCGACCCCGTCCTGTGCCCGCTCGAGCGAGCGGTCGACGCGGCGGCGGGCGTCGTCGTCGGACAGGTCGGGTGGGTAGTAGGTCCACCGCGGCACGTCCGGCGTGCGGGAGAGCGCCTGCTCGAGCCGCCAGTCCTCGGGGACGAGCGCGCGCAGGCGCCCGGGCGGGTCTCCGGGCAGCAGGACCGACGACGGCGGTGCGGTCGCGAAGCGCGGCGCGCCTCCCGCAGGGGTCGCCGCGGGCCCGGTGGCGGCCGCCACGAGGTCGCGCCGCGGGGTGTCGGAGGGGGCGTCGTCGGGCACGGGGACAGCCTACGGACGCCGAGGGTGACGCTCCGCTCGCCGGGGGTGACGCTCCACCGGTGTCCGAGCGAGATCTTGCCTCTTCATGAGCTCGGACCTATGGTGAACGTGTTCATTGAACATGTTCATCGAATGGAGCCCGCATGGTGCCCACCCGCCAGGAGATGCGCGCCGAGACTCATGCACGCGTCGTCGCCGCGGCCTCACGGCTGTTCCTCGAACGGGGCTACCGGGCGACGACCGTCCGCGACGTCGCCGCCGCCGCCGGGGTCAGCGTCGGGACGGTCATGACCGTCGGCGACAAGGACGCGCTGCTCGTCGCCACCTTCGACGCCCTCATCGGCGAGCTCCAGGACGCCCCACGACCCGCGCCCGACGCGGGCTCGCGCGACGCCCGGCCGGACGACGTCACCGACGCCGTGCTCGCCGTCGTCGACCCGTTCCTCAGCCTCTTCGCGACCCACCTCGACCTCGCGCGCGAGTACGGCGCGATCCTCATGTCCGGGCGGCACCCGGGCGGGGTGTTCGGCGATCTCGTGCCGGGGTTCCTCGCCCGGATCCAGGCCGCGCTGGAGCACTCGCCCGACCACCCGTCGGACCCGGCCGCCGCTGCCCGGACGATCTACCTCGCGTACCTCGGCTCGCTCTTCGCCTGGGCCGGCGGGGGGACCCCGAACGCCGACGCCGCCCGCGAGGCGCTGCGCGACGTCGTCACCTTCGTGGCCCACAGCCACCCGACCCCCGGAGCACACGCATGAACCACGCCCCCGACGTGTGGTGGCCCGCCGTCCTGCTCGCGGCGGCGCTCCTCTCCGACGCGCTGATGTCGCTCCGGCCGCCCGCGTTCATCCGCGACTGCCTCACCGGCGTCGGGTTCCCGCGCGACTGGTGGTGGGTCTTGATCGTCATCAAGCTCGCCGCCGTCGCCGGCCTGCTCGTCGGGCTGAGCACGCCCGGGCTGGCCGTCGCCGCGAGCGCCGGAGCGGTCCTCTACTTCCTCGTCGCGGCCGCCTCGCACGTGCGCGCACGGTTCCTCACGTCCGCGTTCTGGGTCAACTGCCTGGGCATGCTGGCGCTGTCGGTGCTGGCGCTCATCGTCTCGGCTAGCCACGTCCTGACATTGTCAATTGAATAGAGGCAGGTGCGCACACGTTCGGCCGCACCATCAGCCCGCGCCCATCACAGCCGCCCGCGCACGTTCCGTGAGTTTCATCACGTACGGCAGCTGTCTCAGATCTTCCGGCGCGACCATCGCACCGCGCGCCTGCGCACGCGCTGACAGCGCGCGCCATGCATGCGCCTCACCTGCATCGAGGTCCATCTCGTCCGGCAGGACGGCCATGAGGGCATCCCGCAGGACGATTTCTTCCAGTGAGACCTCTATGCCCGAATCAGACCCGAATATCTCGGTTGAAAATCCGCGATCCCCTCGATACAGCAGAACCGTTTCCCCGGTATCCAACTCCACAAACTCGTCCACGAGGAACGACAGCAGATTTCCACTGCGAGTGTTGAGATCACAAATCCCGCCCACTGCGACTACTCGAGACATGGCTACGCCACCGGGATTGCACTCATAATCACAGCAGCTTTGATTGCGGCCATGACGGACATCCACATTACCATGCGGGCTCGCAGAAAATATTCGTCTTTGTGCCGTAGGTGTAACCCTTGGGATCATTGACGCCAACCAGGTCGACGTCAACAAACCCCTGCCATCCGACGAGCTTCTTGCCTGCGCAGACAACGCGGGCGTTTGCCCTCTTAGAAGTCCCCTCCTTGACCGTCCGACTATTTACGGAAACTGTCACCCATCCGCAAGCGAGACCACAATAGTACGCCTGACTATAGACCGTCACTTTTGCCTTCGTGGGGCAAGTGCCACCGACCTTGCCCCACCAACCGTGGACCGACGCCTGGACGGAGACGTGAACGTTGTCGACGCTCTGATTGTACTTGCAACTTCCCGCAGTGATCGGTGCGGACGTGAGCATCGGTACGACAGAAAGTCCGTCATACGGAACGAACTGGCCCGGAGGAAGATCGGACGGAATCTCACTAGCGAGCGTGCCAGGGAACTGTTCGCCATCCGGTTCTGCGGACGAACTGGCTACCGACATCGACACCATTGCCAGCGCCAGCGCCAGCGAGACTGCTGCAGAACGAAGGCCAATTCGCGCCACGTGAAACCCTCTTCCCACCTTGGACTAATACCCGCACACAAACCACCAGTCTCGCATTTCCGAGACAGGCAGTCGCAACTCGGCGTCTAGATTCGCACATGGCGGACTCAAAGGCAAGCAATTCAGGACACAAGTGGCTCACCATGACTTGCCGTTGGCGCCAGGACCCTCGATCTTGCCCGGCGGGCCGAAACATCGCCCTCACAAGACGAGCTCGGGCTCGAGCTGGAGCGCCCGCCAGACGCGTTGGCGGCGCGCCGCCCACGTCGTGAGCCCGACGGCGACGACGAGGAAGCCGACGATCACGGCGACGTCCCGCCAGACGGTGCCCATGTTCCCGCCGAACAGGAGCTGTCGGAGCCCCTCGACGGAGTAGCTCATGGGCAGGAAGCGGTGGAACGTGCGGAGCGGTTCGGGGATCGTCTGCCACGGGAACGTGCCGCCGGCCGTGACGAGCTGGGTCAGCATGAGCACGAGCCCGAGGAACTGGCCGGCGGTGCCGAGGTAGACGTTGAGGGTCTGCAGGATCGCGGCGAACGTGATCGCGACGAGCGCGAGGAACAGCCCGGTGAGGAGCACGTGCTCGACGTGCACGCCGACGGCGAGCGCCGTGACGGACAGCATGACGACGACCTGGACGATCGCGAGGAGCGCGGGCGTGAAGAGCCCGCCGAGCGTGGTGCGCAGGGCGCTCCGCCCCACCGCGAGCGCCCGCTTGGACAGGGGCTTGACGATGAGGAACGTGACGTACGCGCCGATCCACGCCGCGAGGGACAGGAAGA
This sequence comes from Luteimicrobium xylanilyticum, assembly GCF_009429125.1. Lineage (GTDB taxonomy): Bacteria > Actinomycetota > Actinomycetes > Actinomycetales > Cellulomonadaceae > Luteimicrobium > Luteimicrobium xylanilyticum. The sequence continues at coordinate 635,817 of NZ_CP045529.1, read as the reverse complement.
ACGGCGCGAGACCGGCGCCGTAGCTGCCCGCCTTGGAGAGCTGCTGCGACACGACCTGCACCGGGTTGGCGATCGTCGAGGCGGTGGCCTCGCGCTGGTCGTCGCTGAGGTTCGGGACCTGGCCGAGGCCCTGTCGCAGGCCGTCGGCGAGCTGCTGGGTGCCGTCGACGAGCGAGCCCGCGCCCGTGTGGAGGGTGTGGGCGCCGTCGGCGAGGTCGCCTGCGCCGTCGGCGACCTTCGCGGTCCCCGTGGCGAGCGACGACGCGCCGGACGCGAGGGTCGACGTGCCTGACGCGAGCGACGCGGCCCCCGTGTCCAGCTCCTTCGCGCCTGACGCGAGCCGTCCAGCTCCGTCCGACGCCTTCTGGGCGCCGGAAGCGAGCGACGAGGCCCCGGTGTGCAGCGTCGTCGCGCCGTCCGCCAGGTCGTCCGCGCCCGACGCCGCCTTCGCGATGCCCTGCGTGAGCGCGGGCGTGCTCGACGCGAGCGTGGACGCACCGTCGGCGACCTGCTGAGCGCCCTTCGCGAGCTGGTCGACCTTGCCGACCTGCGTGTCGAGGTCGCCGACGCCGTCGCGCACGGACTGTCCCGCGTCGTCGAGCCGGGCGAGGACGTCGTCGGCCTGGGCGCGCGTGAGGACGCCCTGGTCGACGAGGTCGTCGAGCTGGTCGGAGATCGTCGCGCGGGCGTCGTCGAGCCCGTCCACGGCCGAGTCGGCGGCGTCCTTCACCTGGTCGGCGACGTCGGAGAGCCGGGCGTTGCCGTCCGCGACCTGCTGCGCGCCGTCGGCGAGCTTCGACGCCTGCGTCGGCAGGTCGGCGGTCTTGGACCGCAGCGTGTCGAGGCCGCCCGCGAGCGTCCCGGCACCGTCCGCGAGGTCGGAGGCGCCGGACGCGACCTTCGTCGCCCCGGACGCGAGGGCCGGCGTCTGCGACGCGAGCTGCGACGCGCCGTCGGACAGGGCCTGCGCGCCCGAGGCGAGCTGCGTCGCCCCCGCGTGCGTGGACGCGGCCCCGTCGGAGACTTGCCGCGCGCCGTCGGCGGCGTCGCTCGCGCCCGTCGCGAGGGTGGCGGCACCCGAGTCGAGCGACGCGGCGCCCGTGTCGAGCTTCTTCGCGCCGTCGACGAGCTTGTCGGCCCCGGTGACGGCGTCCGCGAGGTTGGTGTGGATCGACGCGAAGCCCTGCAGGAACGTGTCCGCGGCCTGCGTCCCGACCTTCTGCGCGAGCGTGTCGCGGACCTGGCCGACGATCGTGTCCGCGATGGTGCGCGCCAGGTAGTTGTTGGCGTCGTTCGTGACGAGGGTCAGGCTCGCCTGGCGCGGGTCCTGCGTCGACGGCGAGGCGAGGTCCGCGGAGAACGTCGGGCCGAGTATCAGCGCCGCGTCGAACCGGCCCGACCGCACCCCGCGCTCCGCGTCTTCCTGGGTCGTGCGGACCCAGTCGAAGCCGCCGTCGTCCGTGAGCTCGTCCGCGACCTCGTCGCCGTAGTTGTGGTGCTCGGTCTCCCGATCCGCGGCGTCGGTCCCGGCCGCGCTCACATCGACGTCCGTCCCCTCGTCCTGCACGACGACGGCCGCCGGGACCTTGTCCAGGTGGCCGTAGGGGTCGAAGTTCGCGAACAGGTAGAGCCCCGCGTACAGGGACGGGATCACGGCGAGCGCGATCATCGCAAGCTTCGGCAGCGTGCCGGACAGGTTCCGGCGGACCTCGGACCACCCGAGTCGGAACACGGTCATCGGTCGGCTCCTTCGGCGGGGGCGTCGGTGCGGGGTTCGGGTCCCGGCTCAGGTCGGGGCTCGGGCCCGACGACGTCGGGCAGGTTCTGCGGGTCGGCGGGCGGCGGGAGGACCTCGGTGTCGTCGTCGGTGGTGGTGGTGTCGGCGTCGGGCTCGTCGGAGAGCGACTCCTCGGGGGCCACGGGCTCCGCGACCGCGAACGCCCGGCGCAGCGCGACGAGCGGCGGCTCGGTCCGCGGGTCGACGGTCACGTCGGGCGGGATCTCGGCGCCCAGCAGCCGCGCCGAGGCGCGCGAGCACTGGACGAGCACGCCGTACCCGGCGGCCGCGGCGTCGCAGGCGACGGCCCACCAGCCGGCGGGCGCTCCGCCGTGCCGGTCGGGCAGCGTGAGGACGAGGAAGTGGACGTCGGCCCGCTCGGCGGCGAGCGCCACGAGCATCCTCGTGCGGGTCAGGGCGTCGAGCTGGTCGACGCGCAGCCCGGCGACGTCGTCCAGGCCGTGCGTCGCGATCCAGGCGGCGACGTCGCGGGGCAGGGTGCGTCGTCGGGCGAGCGCGAGGTCCTCGGCGACGTGCGTGCGAACCGGGATGGACTCGACGGGCTCGGACACGCCCGGCACGTCGACGACCGCGGTGACGTCGGCGAGCGTGAGCGGGGGGTCGGCCGGCGGCGCGTCCTCGAGCGTGACCGTGCCCGACGACGGCACGAGCCGGCCGGTCGCAGCAAGGGCGAGCGCGGTGTGCCCGTGCCCGGGCTCCGCGGCGACGAGCACGGCCTCGCCGGTGCGCCAAGTGAGGGAGAACGGCGCGAGCATCGGGTCGCGCCGACCCTGCACGGCGACCCCGTCGAGAACGATCTGCATGCGTCCACCTCGGTGCGAGAGCTGGGTGCCACTTCACCAGCGGTACGCGGGACGGGCCACCCGGGATGAGTGTTGACCATCGGTCAACAGCAACGGTACTACCCTTGTTGACCGAGGGTCAACGACGAGGAGGAGCCAGGTGACGACCGACCGCCGAGCGAGACCCCGGCGCCGCGCCGCCGACGACCGTCGCGACGAGCTCCTGCGCACCGCGCACCGCATGGCCCGTGACGGCGGCCTCGACTCCGTCACCCCCGCCGACGTCGGTGCCGCCGCCCACGCGTCCAAGGCGCTCGTCTTCCACTACTTCGGCTCGACCGTCGAGCTGCGACGGGCCGTCGCCGCGATCGCGATCGACGCCCTCGACACCGCCCTCGACGACGTGCCCCCCACCGGCTCGGCCCAGCTCGGCGCGCAGCGGGCCGCAGTCGTGCACACGCTCCTCGACGCCGTGCTCGCCGAACGCCAGCTCTGGACCGACATCTGGTCCGGGGCCCTCCGCGACGACGACGCGACGGCCGCCCGCCTCGACGAGGTCCGCGCCCACCTGTTCGCCCGCTTCACGCGTGTCGCCGGGAGCAGCCTGCCCGCGCCCGACGACGGCGCCCGCGGCCGGCTGGACCTCCTCGCCGCCGGCTGGGTCGGGTTCGTCGAGGCAGTGCTCGCCCGCTGGCTCGCGACGGGCCGGCACGACCGCGAGACCGTCGAGGCGGTCGTCGTCGACAGCCTGGCCGGCCTCCTCCCCTGACCCACGTGCGCGTCAGGTCGACACCTCGCGCCGGACGGGGTACCACTGAGGGGTGCGCATCGCCATCACCGGGGCCAGCGGAAACGTCGGGACAGCGGTGCTCCGCGCCCTCGTCGAGGAGCCCGTCGTCACGTCGCTCGTCGGGATCGCGAGCCGGGTGCCGCGCACCGACGGCTCCAGCACCGTCGCGTTCCCCCACGACCGAGCCGACTGGGTGCGCATCGACCTCGGCGACGACTCCGCCGAGAGCCGGGACCGGCTGCACGCCGCGCTGAACCACGCGGACGTCGTCGTGCACCTCGCGTGGGCCACCGCCCCGAGCCACGACGCCGACCGTCTCGACGCGGTCAACGTGGACGGGACCCGGCGCGTGCTCGACGCCGCGGCCGCGGGCGGCGCGCAGCACGTCGTCGTGGCATCGTCCGCCGGGGTCTACGCGCCGGCGCCGGACCCGCTCCCGCGCGACGAGCAGTGGGCGCGCACCGGCATCCCCGGGTCGCTGCACAGCATCCAGAAGCTCGCCGTCGAGCGCGAGCTCGACCGCTTCGAGCGCAGCCACGCGGGCATCACGGTGACGCGGGTCCGCACACCGCTCGTCCTCCACCCCGACGCCGCGACCGAGCTCGGTCACGGCTACCTCGGCAGGCTCCTGCCGCCACGGCTCCTCCGGCGCGACCGCCCACCGGTCCTCCCCTGGGTGCACGGCATGCGGCTCCAGGCGGTGCACGCCGACGACCTCGCCACCGCGTACCGGTCGATCGTGCAGGGCCGGTATCCCGGCGTGTTCAACGTCGCGGCGCCACAGGTCCTCGACGGGCAAGCCGTCGCAGCCGCCACGGGAGCGTCGTCGCTCCGGGAGGTGTCGCCGGGCGTCGCGCGCGGCGCCCTCGCCGTGGCGTGGCGCGCGCACGCGACGCCGCTGTCCCCCGACTGGCTCGACCTCGCCCTCGGCATCCCGGTGCTCGACGCCGGCCACGCGGCGACCGTGCTGCGCTGGGCCCCCCGGCACGCGACGGCGGACACCCTGCGCGAGGTGACCGCCGCCGTCGGCCGGGGCCGGGGCTTCCCGAGCCCGCCGCTCGTCGGCCGCAAGTTCTGACGACCGCGGCGGGCAGGGGCACGAGGCGCCCCGGACCCGTCAGCTCTCGAGCCGCGCGTCCAGGGTGATCGTGGTCCCGGTGAGCGCCTTCGACACCGGGCACGACGCCTTCGCGGCGTCGGCAGCCTCGCGGAAGCCCGCCTCGTCCAGGCCGTCGACCTCCCCGACGACACGCAACGCGATCCCCGGGATCCGGAACCCGCCGGCCGGGTCCGGCCCGAGCGACACCTCGGCCGTGACCTCGAGCGACTGCGGGGTTCCCCCGGCCTCGGCGATGAGCGCCGAGAGCTGCATGGCGTAGCACGCCGAGTGCGCGGCGGCGATCAGCTCCTCGGGGCTCGTGACGCCACCGGCGTCGTCCGCGGAGCGTGCCGGGAACGACACGTCGAACGTCGCCAGGTGCGAGCTGCTCAGCTCGACCTGGCCGGACCCGTCCTGCAGCCCGCCGTTCCAGGCGGTGCGCGCGATACGTGTGGGCATGGGACCTCCCTCTCACGGTCGTCGCGTGCACCGCACCCCGGGCCACGGCGCGGCCCGGGGGCGAGCAGGTCAGCTCTTGGGGCGGTACACGATCGACGACGCCTCGTCGTTCATCGTGTCACCGACGTACGCGGTGTCCACCTGGTAGGTCCTGTTGGTGCCCTTGTAGTTGGCGTCCTTGTACAGGGTGGTCGCGCAGTTGTAGTACGCCGTGACCGAGCTGATCGTGTCGTTCATCCCGAACGAGCTCGTGTGCGGGAACCCGTACGTGGTGCCGTAACAGCCCGACCCGTTGGCGGCATAGAGCACCTTCGACCCGCCGGTCCAGTTCTTGTTCTTCCAGACCGCGCCGAGCACCAGGTTCGAGGACGCCGACAACGACGCGCTCGCGGGCGTCGACGCGGTCGCCAGGCTCGCGCTCGCCGCGAGGCGCGGCGCGGTCGCCGCGACCCTGTTGAGATACGCCGCGTGAGCGCGGGCGTCGTGCGCCTCGACCACGCGCGCGATCGCGGTACGGTCCCCCGCGTCGACGCCGGGGTCGGCGACCTGCTCGCCCGTGATCGACTCGAGGGCCTCGCTGAAGGTGTCGAAGCACTGCTGCTCACCGGTGTCCGCGGACACGGTGCACACGTCGCCCGCCTGCGCCGTCGGGCTGGCGCCGCTCGCCGCCCCGGTCGTCGCCAACGCGGCCGCTGCGACCGCCAGTCCCGCCACCATCATTCGTATCGTCCGTCGTCCCGTCATCGGGCGCCTCCCTGCGCTCTCGCTCGGTCGTTACATGTCACGTCTTTTCGGATCGGTGGTGCGCGATCACCATAGCGGGCTTCCACAGCGTGCGGGCAAGGCCGGACGTCGGCCTGTGGACGACCGCGAACCGCTCACCGTGCCGAGCTCGACTACCCCGCGTCGACCCAGACCGGCGCGCCACCCTCCGCGGCTGCCGGGAGCCGGGCCGGACCGTGCCCGTCGACGAGCACGGACAGCGCCGCTCCGGGCGTGACCCCGGCCGGCAGCGCCACCACGGTCGTCGCGGGCCCCAGGTCCGCGGTGCAGATCTTCCCGCGGTACCGGGCCGTGTCCGTGACGACGGCGATCGAGGCGTCGCCCGACCGGGTCGCCGGCGACGCGACGGGCGGACACGTGCTCGAGCCCCAGAGGACGACGTAGAGCAACGTGTCGTCGCTCGTCCACGCCACGCCCGCGGCACGGACCGTGCCGGGGTCGTCGAAGGACGGAGGAAGGCCGCGCCAGTGCGCGCCGGCGGCGAGCGTCGAGGTCGGCTCCGGCGTCGCACCCGGCACCGTGAGCGACGAGGACGGGACCGGAGTGGACGGTGGCGTCGACGGCGTCGGCGAGGAGGAGCAGCCTCCGAGCAGACCGGCGAGGACACCGGCGCCGATCGCCCCGGCCGCCGACCTGCTCCACCCGCCCCGCATGCCCTCACCGTAGCCTCGGACCACGCCCGCGGCGGGAAGGATCAGGCGAACGCGTCACCCCACTCGACTTCTCCGTGAGCGAAGACGACGGGCCCGGCCTCTCCCTGCCAGAGATCGATCCAGGTCGGTGCGCCATTTCGCCTCGACCGCAGGCGAGGGGAGCCGTCGGCGGCGAGCGAGCGAGCGGCGGGTCCGTCGACCCACACGGGTGCACAGCCCGCCCAACCTCCGCAGCCGCAGCCCTCCCACGCCAGCCGCGCACCCCGGCGGACCTCGTGACGCGCCCCGCCGACCGTCAGGAGGCCCCGGCGCACCAGCAGCCCGCCGTCCGGGTCGAAGAGCTCGCCCTCCCGGTTGAAGCTGCCCGGACGCACGACCCGCTCGGGACCGGGCGTGGACACGACCTCGGCCACGATCTCGGCGAACGACCTGTGCGACCTCACTCGCCCATGATCCGACCCGGCACGGTTCTTGTCGCGCACTTTCCAGGGAATGACGAAGGCCCGGAACCGTCGAGGTTCCGGGCCTTGCGAGGGAGCCGCCTATCAGAATCGAACTGATGACCTATTCATTACGAGTGAATCGCTCTACCGACTGAGCTAAGGCGGCCTGCGCCCGTCGACGACGCCCCGGAGGACACGCTGTCGAGCGCGCGCCCTACTCTAGCGGGCCGGAGCCCGAGACTCCAAAGCGACGCCGGACGTCACGAGCAGGTGGTGCCGTCGGCCGGGACGTCGCCGTGCACGAGGTAGTTCCCGACCGCCTTCGCGATGCACGTGTGCTGCGCGCTGTACGCCGTGTGCCCCTCGCCCTCGTACGTGAGCAGGACGCCCGAGTCGAGGGTCTTCGCGAGGCCCTGCGCCCAGCGGTACGGGGTGGCCGGGTCACCCGTGGTCCCGACGACGACGATCGGCGCCGCACCCTTGGCGTGCACGTCGAAGTCCTGGGCGACCTGCGGGTACGGCCACGGCTTGCAGCTCAGCCCGCCGTACGCGAAGAACGACCCCACGGTGGGCGCCTGCTCCTCGATCTTGGCCGCCAGGCTCCGCATCGTCGCGAGGTCGCTCGAGCCCGGGTCGTCGAGGCATCCGACGGCGCGGAACGCCTCGGCGGAGTTCGTCGAGAACGTGCCGTCGGCGTTGCGGTCGTTGTAGAAGTCGGCGAGCGCGAGGAGCTGCGTCCCCGCCCCCTTGGTCATCGCCTCGGACAGCGCGGACGTCAGGTACTGCCACGAGTCCTGGCTGTAGAGCGTGACGGCGACACCGTAGAACGCGAGCGTCGCGGTGAGCGGCCGGTCCGCGTCGTCGGTCCGCAGGGGCTGGTGCTCGGTCTGCAGGAACAGGTCGTGGATCTGCTCCATCCCGTGGTCGACACCACCCGTCAGGGGGCAGCCCTTGCCCGACTCGCAGTCCTTCACGTAGGAGCGCAGCGCGTCCTCGAAACCGACGGCCTGCTCGAGCCCCATCTCGTCGGACGACAGCGTCGTGTCGATCGCGCCGTCGAGCACCATCCGACCGACCTTGTCCGGGAAGATCCCCGCGTACGTCGCACCGAGCTGGGTGCCGTACGAGAAGCCCAGGTAGTCGAGCTTCTTCTCCCCCAGCACCGCGCGGATCAGGTCCATGTCACGGGCGGCGGACTGGGTGTCGACGTGCGCGAGGACCGGCCCGGTGTTGGCCTTGCACGCGTCCGCCCAGGCGGTGGCCGCCTTCTCGCTCGCGGCGAGGCCCGCTGCGGTCTCCGGGTACCAGGCGGAGAGCTGCGCGTCCTTCTCCTTGTCGTCCAAGCACACGACGGGCGTGGACTTCCCGACACCGCGCGGGTCGAACCCGACGACGTCGTACGCCTTGAGGACGTCCGAGCCGAACAGGCCGGGGACGGAGTCCATGAAGTCGAGGCCCGACGCGCCCGGCCCGCCCGGGTTGGTGAGGAGCGCGCCGACCCGCTTGCCGGTCGCGGTGTGGACCTTGATCGCCAGGTCGATGTCGCCCGACGACGCGTCCTGCCACGAGACCGGCGCCTTGAGCGTCGCGCACCGGAAACCGTCGCCGCACTTCGACCACGAGACCTTCTGGCCGTAGTACGACTCGAAGCCCTTCGGGGCGCTCGCCGTGTCCGCGGTGCCGGACGTGACGGTCGGGCTCCCGTCGTCGTCGGAGCCGGACGTGCACCCGCTCAGCGCGGTCACGAGCGCCACGACGGCTGCCGCCACGACCAGGGGCGCCCGACGACGGCGCGCGAGGACGGCGGTGCGGGCTGAGGAGGGGCGCGGGGCGCGGGAAGGGCGAGCGAGGACTCGGCGAGCACGGGTCACCGGGACACCGTACCGGCCGCTCCTGACCGTTCCCGCTGGTGGCCGGTGTCGTCGCGTCGTCAGCCCTGCGGGCGCAGCGCCACGGCCATCGCCTCGACCGCGAGCAGCGGCGCGACGTTCGCCGCGAGCCGCTCCCGCGCCGTCCCGATCGCGTCCATCCGGCGGAGCGTCTGCTCGGGCGTGGAGTCCGCCGCGAGCGTGCGGACGGCGTCGGCGAGCTCGACGTTCACCAGGTCGATCCCCGGACCGCCGGACGCCCCGTCCGCCGCGCCGAGCTGCACCAGGAGCACGTCCCGGTACAGCGACAGCAGGTCCGTCATCGCGCGGTCGAGGACGTCGCGCTGCGCCCGGGTCGCGCGACGCTTCTGCTCCTCCTCGAGGCTCTTGAGCTGCGAGCGGAGCGCAGGCGGCAACGGCTTGCCCTCCTCGGCGCCGAGCGCCCGGTAGAGCCGCGACTTCTCGTCGGCGTCGCGCTCCTCCGTCGACGCCTTGGCCTCGGCCTGCGCGACCTCGACGAGGTTCCCGGCCGCGAGGACGGCGTCGGGCACCCCGCGGATGCGCCGGGCGAGGTCCAGGACCTCGCGCCGTCGGGCGCGGGCCTCGGGGTCGCGGGCCAGGCGCCGGGCCAGCCCGATGTGCGACTGGGACGCGTGCGCGACCGCGTCCGCGAGCTCGGGCTCGACGCCGTCCCGCTCGACGAGGAGCCGCGCCACGGCGTCCACGGGCGGGACCCGCAGGACCACGGACCTCGAGCGCGACCGGATCGTCACGAGGACGTCCTGGGGGCTCGGCGCGCACAGCACCCAGACCGTGCGGGGCGGCGGCTCCTCGATGGCCTTGAGCAGCACGTTGCCGGACGTCTCGTTGAGGCGGTCCGCGTCCTCGATGACGATGACGCGCCACCGTCCACCCGACGGCGACCGCTGCGCGAGCTGGACGAGCGGCTCGACGTCCTGGCGGCGCAGGATCGTCGCCTCCGTCGCGACGACCTCGACGTCCGCGTGGGTGCCCGCGAGCGCCGTCGTGCACTCGTGGCACTCGCCGCACCCGCCGCGCGGGCACAGCAGCGCGGCGGCGAACGCACGGGCTGCGTTGGAGCGCCCCGAGCCGGGCGGCCCCGTGAGCAGCCAGGCGTGCGTCATGGCGCCCGGGTCCGCGACCGCGCCCCGGAGGACGGCGACCGCGGCCTCCTGGCCGACGAGGTCGTCCCACACGCTCATGACACGTTCCCCCGGCCCCGTGCCACCTGGTCCGCCCCCAGCCCGAGGCGGGCGGCGACGTCGACGCGGACCTGCGACTGGACGTCGTCGACGGTGCCCGTCGCGTCGACGACGACCCACCGGTCGGGCTCGGCCGTGGCCCGGTCCAGGAAGGCCTCGCGGACGCGGGTCGCGAACTCGGCGCCCACCGACTCGAGGCGGTCGAGGGCGCCCTTTCCCTCGACGGAGGCGCGGCGCTCGGCAGCGAGCACGGGGTCGGCGTCGAGCAGGACGGTCACGTCGGGCAGCAGGCCGCGCGTCGCCCAGAGGGAGATCCGCTCGACCTCGTCGGGGGCGAGCTCGCGCCCTGCGCCCTGGTAGGCGACCGACGAGTCGAGGTACCGGTCCGTGACGACGACGGCTCCGCGCTCGAGCGCGGGCCGCACGAGGGTCGCGACGTGGTGGGCGCGGTCAGCGGCGTACATGAGGGCCTCGGCGCGCGGGTCGACGTGGTCGCCGTGCAGGACGGCGTCGCGCAGCACCTGGCCGAGCGGCGTCCCCCCGGGCTCCCGGGTCTGCACGACGTCGCGGCCGGTCACCTCGCCCAGCCATGCGCCGAGGAGGCGCGCCTGCGTCGACTTGCCGACGCCGTCGCCGCCCTCGAAGGAGATGAAGATGCCCGGCCCGTCCACGGGCGCCACCCTATCGGGGGGCACCACCACGGGCCGTCCCGGTTCGTCCGGTGTCACTCGCCCGGGTAGACGACGCCGACCTGGCGGCGGACCTCGTCGAGCGTCCGCATGACGTCGAGCGTCGCCTGCCACGGCATGCGCTCACTCTCGAGCAGCCCCGCGTCGAGGCAGCGCGCGACCTCGGCGGCCTGGTACTGCTTGCCCTCACCACGGAAGCCGTCGTAGCGGCGCTCGTCGCCGTCCTGCACGACGGTGAACCCGCCGCCGCCGAACGTCCACGGGTCCGCGGCGATGTAGCCGTCGGTGCCGCAGATGCGGACCGTCTGGGGCGTGTGCACCCACAGCGACGACTGCACGGACGCGAACCGCCCGTCGCCGAAGTCGAGCCCGACGACGCTCTGCCCGTCCACGCCCGTGTCCGTCAGCGCGCCGACGGCGTCCACACGGACCGGGGTCCCGAGGACGTCGTGCGCGAACGACACGGGGTACACGCCGACGTCGAGGAGGGCGCCGCCCGCGAGGTGCGGGTTGTAGAGGCGGTGCTCAGGGTCGTGCGGAAACGCGTGCCCGTAGTCGCCGAGGACCGTGCGGACCTCGCCGATCTCGCCCGCCGCGATCGCGCGGTGGATGCCGGCGACGTGCGGGAGGAACCGCGTCCACATGGCCTCCATCACGAACAGGCCGGCCGAGCGGGCGGCGTCGAGCACGTCGCAGGCCTCCGCGTGCGAGCGGGTGAACGCCTTCTCGACGAGCACGGGCTTGCCGGCGGCGAGGGCGAGGAGCGCGTGCTCGCGGTGATGGGAGTGCGGCGTGCCGACGTACACGACGTCGACGTGCTCGTCCTCGACGAGGTCCTCGTAGCTGCCGTGCGCGCGGCCGATCTCGTGCGCGGCGGCGAACGCCTCGGCCTTGCGCCGGTCCCGCGACCCGACGGCGGTGACGCTCCCGCTGGTGAAGCGGCGCACGGCCTCCGCGAACGAGCCGGAGATGCCGCCGGCGCCGAGGATGCCCCAGCGCACCGGGGGCGCGGACCTCGGGTCGGGGGCGAGGCCCGCGTCGGCCGCGGCTTCCTGCGCGGCCAGGACGACGTCGTCGGTGCTCATGCCCTCAGGTTATCCGCGCGTGCCCGCCCGGGCCCCACCCCGAAGTAGTACGGCCGCCGGTATACCTCGCGAAGTAGTACGGCCGCCGGTATACCTCGCGGGAACCGACCACGCGGGTCTTGCCGCGCTCCTCACCAACGGAACCCGAAGCGGCGAACCCTCGACGCGGGCAGTGCGCACGCCGAGGAACGGTGACCCGGTGCAGCGAGGTCGGGGTCGCCCTTACTTGGCCTTCGCGGTCGAACGCGACGACGTGCGGCGCGCCGGCTTCTTGGCCGGCCCCTTCGCCCTCTTCTCCGCCAGCAGCTCCTGCGCCCGCTCGGGGGTGATGGCCTCGACGGCGTCGTCCTTGCGGAGCGTCGCGTTCGTCGTCCCGTCGGTCACGTAGGGCCCGAAGCGCCCGTCCTTGACGACGATCGGCTTGCCGGACACGGGGTCGTCGCCGAGCTCGCGCAGCGGCGGGGCGGCGGTGGCGCCGCGGCCGCGCTTGGGCTGCGCGTAGATCGCGAGGGCCTCCTCGAGGGTGACGGTGAAGATCGCCTCCTCGCTGGGCAGGGTCCGCGAGTCGGTGCCCTTCTTGAGGTAGGGCCCGTACCGGCCGTTCTGGGCGGTGATCTCGGTGCCGCTCTCGGGGTCCGTCCCGACGACGCGCGGCAGGGACAGCAGCGCGAGGGCCTCGTCGAGGGTGATGGTGCCGAGGTCCTGGGACTTCAGGAGCGAGCCCGTGCGCGGCTTGGGCAGCGCGGCCTTGGCCTTCTTGAGCGCGGCGGCGGACAGCCCGGGGTCGAACGTCGGCTGCGGCAGGACCTCGGTGACGTAGGGCCCATAGCGCCCGGCCTTGGCGATGATCGTGTGCCCGCTGGCGGGGTCGATGCCGAGCTCACGGCCGTCGTCGGCGCCTGCGGCGAGGAGCTCGCGGGCCTTGTCGACGGTCAGCTCGTCGGGGGCGACGTCATCGGGGATGGAGGCGCGGGGCGGGTTCTCGCCCTCCTTGACCGGCGCCCCGTTGTCCTCGACGTACGGCCCGTAGCGGCCGATGCGGACCTGCAGGCCTTCACCGATGTCGATCGAGTTGATGCCGCGCGCGTCGATCTCGCCGAGGTTGTCGACGAGCTCCTTGAGCCCCGGGTCCGCGGCGGCGTCACCGCCGAAGTAGAACTCGGTGAGCCACGCGACGCGGTCCCGCTCGCCGGCGGCGATCTCGTCGAGGTCCTCCTCCATGGTGGCGGTGAACCGGTAGTCGATGAGCTCGCCGAAGTGCTCCTCGAGGAGCCGGACGACGGCGAACGCGATCCAGCTCGGGACGAGCGCCTGGCCGCGCGTCGTGATGTACCCGCGGTCCTGGATGGTGGAGATCGTGGACGCGTAGGTCGACGGCCGGCCGATGCCGAGCTCCTCGAGCTTCTTCACCAGGCTGGCCTCGGTGTAGCGCGCGGGCGCCGAGGTGCTGTGGCCGGCGGCCTCGAGGTCGCTGCCGCTGAGGGCGTCGCCCTCGGCCACGCGCGGCAGGCGGGCATCATCGGTCGAGGCCGAGCGTGCGTCACCCCCCTCGGACTCGTCCGTGCCCTCCTCGTAGGCGGCGAGGAACCCGCGGAACGTGATGACGGTGCCCGACGCCGCGAACACGGCGTCCGTGCCCGCGTGCGCCGCACCCGCCGCGCCGACGGTCCCGGCGATCCGCAGCGACGCCGTCGAGCCCTTCGCGTCGGCCATCTGCGAGGCGACGGTGCGCTTCCAGACCAGCTCGTAGAGGCGGAACTCATCCCCGCGCAGCTCGGATGCGACCTGCGCGGGCGTGCGAAACGAGTCACCCGCGGGACGGATGGCCTCGTGCGCCTCCTGGGCGCCCTTCGACTTCGACGCGTACGAGCGCGGCGACGCGGGCACGTACTCGGGGCCGTACAGCTCGGCGGCCTGCCGACGCGCGGCGTCGGTCGCCTCGGCGGACAGCGCCGGGGAGTCCGTACGCATGTACGTGATGTAGCCGTTCTCGTACAGCGACTGTGCGACGCGCATCGTCTGCCGCGACGACCAGCGCAGCTTGCGCCCGGCCTCCTGCTGCAGCGTCGAGGTGGTGAACGGCGCGGTCGGACGGCGCGTGTACGGCTTGGTCTCGAGCGACCGGACCGCGAACGGGACGTCGTCGAGCCCGGCGACGAGCGCGTCGGCGGCCGGCTCGTCGAGCGTGACGACACGGTCGCGCGCCGCCGCGGCGGTGAGCTGCCCGCGGTCGTCGAAGTCCCGACCGGTGGCGACGCGCGCCTCGCCGAGCTGGACCAGCCGGGCGGTGAACCGCTGGCCCGCGTCTGGGCCGTCGTCGGGCGCGAAGGCCCCCGTGAGGTCCCAGTACGCGGCGGGCACGAACGCCATGCGCTCACGCTCACGCTCGACGACGAGCCGCGTCGCGACGGACTGGACGCGGCCCGCGGACAGCCCCTGGCGGACCTTGCGCCACAGCACGGGCGAGACCTCGTAGCCGTAGAGGCGGTCGAGGATGCGGCGAGTCTCCTGCGCGTCGACGAGGTTCTCGTCGAGGTCGCGCGTGGTGTCGAGCGCGCGGCGGATCGCCTCGGGCGTGATCTCGTGGAAGACCATGCGCTTGACCGGCACCTTGGGCTTGAGCTCCTCGAGGAGGTGCCAGGCGATGGCCTCCCCCTCGCGGTCCTCGTCGGTCGCGAGATAGAGCTCGTCGGCCGACTTGAGCATCTTCCTGAGCTCGGAGACCTTCTTCTTCTTGTCCGGGTAGACCTCGTAGTACGGCTCGAACCCGTGCTCGACGTCGACGGCGAACTTCCCGAAGGGGCCCTTCTTCATGTCCGCGGGCAGCTCGGACGGCTGCGGCAGGTCACGGATGTGCCCGACGCTCGCCTCCACGTCGAAGCCGTCGCCGAGGTAGCCCGCGATCTTGCGGGCCTTCGTCGGCGACTCGACGATCACGAGCTTGCGGGATCCGGGCATGCTTCCTGCTTCCGTTGAGACCGGCGGACGGGGCGTGGGATCACGCGGCAGCGTGCCGGACCGGGTGGGGTACCGCGGCCGCCGCCGGCACGGGGCGCGACGTGGTCGCGGTGAGCTGGCGCACGGCGAGGATCAGCGCGAAGACCAGCGAGGTCGCCGCGAGCACGCCGAACGCGCCACCAATATACGCAGTCACCTCGGTGGACCGCCGGACCGACCACAGGGCCCCGGCCATCGCGCGGACCGCGGCGTCGACGTCGTGCAGGGCGCTCAGGGCGATCGCTCCCGAGAGCCCGGCCGCGCCGACCAGGACGATCGCGGCCACGTAGGAGCCCGGGCTGCGGCGCGGCGCACCCGACCGGTCGAGCCGCGGGACGTCGAGCGAGGACCGGGACGTGAACGCGCAGACCAGCCCGGTCCACGCCGACACGACGAGCAGGCCGGCGACGACGTCGCTGGGCCGGTGCCACTGGCCCACCAGGGTGGAGACGCCGGTGGCCGCGGTGTACGCGCCGCCCAGGAGGGCGACGAGCGGGCGCGCGCCGCGCGGGACGACCAGCAGCAGCGCGACCGACACCGACGCGGCCACCGTGGTGTGCCCGCTGGGCAGGGTGTTCGCGCCGGTCCAGCCCTCGGCGAGGTGCGGACGGGTGAAGACGTCGGCCTTGAGCACCTGGGTCGTGAGGTTCGCGCCGCCGACGAGGACGGCGACCTGCAGCGCGAGCCACCAGCGGCGTCGCAGCAGCGCGACAGCCATCGCGACGACGATGCCGAGCGCGACGAAGCTCACGGAGACGACGTCGAGGACGGGCTCCGCGAGCCGCCACAGGTGGCCCTGCCCGTAGGTCGCGCCGCGGCGGGCGAGCTCGTCGACGCGCTGGCCGCGGGCGCTGTTCACGAACAGGTCCCACAGCACCCACACGCCCACCGACGACGCGACCGCCAGCGCGAGCGCGGTCGCGCGGCGCAGCCAGTCCGGCGCGCTGCCGGCGGTGACCCAGGACCCGGGGCCCGCGTCGGCGCCGTCGCCGGGCCGGGAAGCGGGCACGGCCGTGGCCGGGACGCCCTCGGAGGTGGCCCGGTGGTCGGCGGAAGCCTGCATCGTCACCCGATCACCGTAGGCCACGTTCGTGAGGATCTTCGTGAGTTTCCGGCGCCGGAACGTGGACGACGACCGGCCCCGCGGTTGCAGGACCGGTCGTCGCCCGTCGGTCAACGCCCGGTCGCGTGCTCCGCGAGCTCGGCAGGCACCGTGTGTCCCGGCGTGTGGAGCAGGCACGCGACGGTCCGGCGCTCCTCGCCGAGCGCCGTCGGGCCGAGCTCGGGGTGGATCTCGGCGCACTCCGGCATGGCGTGCGCGCAGCGGGTCCTGAACGGGCACCCGCTGGGCAGGTTCTGCAGGTCCGGCGGCGAGCCGGGGATGCCCTGCAGCTCGCGGCGGGGCCCGTGCAACGGGGGGAAGGAGTGGAGCAGCCCGTACGAGTACGGGTGCCGCGGCTCCTTGTAGACCTGCTTGCCGCTCGCCTCCTCGACGATCTCGCCCGCGTACATGATCGCGATGCGGTCCGCGACCTCCACGAGCAGCGACACGTCGTGGGTGATGAAGATGACGGCGAAGCCGAGGCGGTCGCGCAGGTCCTGGATCTGCTCGAGGATCTGGCGCTGCATGACGACGTCGAGCGCCGTCGTGGGCTCGTCCATGATGAGCACGCGCGGCTCGAGTGCCAGCGCCATCGCGATCATGACGCGTTGGCGCATGCCGCCGGAGAGCTGGTGCGGGTAGGAGCGGATGCGCTCGGGTGCGATGCCGACCATGTCGAGCAGCTCGCGCGCCCGCTCCTCGCGCTCGCGGGGCGTCGAGCCGGGGCGGTGGGCCTTGATCGCGTCCGTGAGCTGGCGGCCGATCCGGTAGACCGGGTTGAGCGAGTTCATCGCGCCCTGGAAGACGACGGCGATG
Organism: Luteimicrobium xylanilyticum; assembly: GCF_009429125.1. Lineage (GTDB taxonomy): Bacteria > Actinomycetota > Actinomycetes > Actinomycetales > Cellulomonadaceae > Luteimicrobium > Luteimicrobium xylanilyticum. The sequence goes on along the minus strand of NZ_CP045529.1, from coordinate 619,230 downwards.
TCCTGCCACCGGCCGGCCCGCAGGTCGGCGTCGGACAGGCGGAGCAGGTCCACCGTCTCGCCGTCCTCCGTGTGGTAGAGCACCTCGCCGGCGCTGATGAGCCCGGGCGGGGGCAGCAGACGCGTCGCACCGTAGACGAGCGTCGACTTGCCGCAGCCCGACTCTCCGGCGAGCCCGAGCACCTCGCCCTCGTGCAGCGTGAGGTTCACGCCGCGCAGGGCGTGCACCCGGTCCTCGCCGTAGCCGTAGTCGACGGCGAGGTCGCGGATCTCGAGGATCGGCCGACGGTCGGACGAGCGGGCGGAGCGCCCGTCCGTCAGGACCTGCGTGCTGGGCGGGGTCATCGGACGGTCTCCTTCGGCTCGTCTGACGTGGTGGCGACCGGCTCGCCCGACGACCGCACGCCGGCGGACACGACCGGGGTCGGGTGCGCGTACGTGCGCGGCAGGTTCCGCACACGGGCGGTGAAGCCGATCCGGGGACGGATGCCGCTTCGACGCATCTCGCGGGCCGACATGCCCGCGAGCCGCAGCCGGGGGTTGACGAACTCGTCGATGCCGAAGTTGATGAGCGTGAGGGCCATGCCGAGGACCGCAACGAGCAGGCCGGCGGGGACGAACCACCACCACGCGCCACGGGACAGGGCCTGGTTCGCCTGCGCCCAGTACAGGACGGTGCCCCAGCTCCAGTCGGAGATGGACGTCACCCCGATGAACGCGAGGGTGGTCTGGGACAGGACCGCGAACGTGACCGTCGAGACGAAGCTCGAGGCGATGATCGCGGTGAGGTTGGGGAGCGTCTCGAACCACACGATCCGGCCCGTCGACTCGCCGGTCGCGCGCGCCGCCTCGATGAAGTCACGCCCCCTCAGCGACAGCGTCTGCGCTCTCAGGACGCGTGCGCCCCAGGCCCAGCCGGTGGCCGCGAGGACGAGAGCGATCACCATGCTCCCCGCGTTGTCCATCTGGCTCGCGATGATGATGATGAGCGGCAGCGCGGGGAGGACGAGGAAGATGTTCGCGAGGGCGGACAGCACCTCGTCGGGGATGCCCCCGAGGAAGCCGGCGCTGACCCCGATGAGCACGGCGAGCAGCGTCGCCCCGACACCCGTCACCAGGCCGACGATCATGACCGACCGGGTCCCGACCAGCAGCTGCGAGAACACGTCCCGGCCGAGGTGGTCGGTGCCGAGCCAGTGCGAGCCCGACGGCGGCGCGAGCAGGTCGAGGCTCACGTCGTTGGGGTTGTGCGGCGCGATCCACGGACCGATGATCGCCAGCACGACGAACACCGCGAGGATCACGAGGCCCGTGATCGACTTGGCGTTGCGGACGAAGACGAACTTCTTCTTCTTGCGGTGCGCCGGGTCCGTCGACGGACCTTCGACCGCGCTCTCGACGAGGCTCTCGGTGTCGACGGGGACGGCGGCCGCGGGATCGATGGGCAGGTTCGACATCGTCAGCCCTCCTGACGGGTGCGCGGATCGAGGAACACGTAGACCACGTCGGCGAGGATGTTCGCCAGGAGCACGGCCACCGTGATGACGAGGAAGATCCCCTGCATGAGCGGGTAGTCCTTGGCGCCGATGGCGGCGAAGAGCTGCGCACCGATGCCGGGGTAGGAGAACACGAGCTCCATCACGAGCGAGCCGGAGACCACGAAGCCGAGGGACAGCGCGAAGCTCGAGACCTGCGGCAGGACGGCGTTGCGCGCCGCGTAGCCGTACATCACGCGCCGCTCGGGCAGGCCCTTGGCCTGCGCGACGGTGACGTAGTCCTCCGAGCCCACCGTCACCATCATGTTGCGCATGCCGAGGATCCAGCCGGCCACCGACGAGAGCACGATGGTCAGGGCCGGGAGGAACCCGTGCTGGACCACCGACTGAAGGAACGCGAAGCTGAACGACGGCGTCATGCCCGGCGTGTAGGCGTTGCTGGCCGGGAACACCGGGAACGTCACCGCGAGGAGCGCGATGAACAGCAGGCCGAGCCAGAAGTAGGGCACCGACGAGAAGAACGTCATGACGGGCAGGATCGAGTCGGCCCAGGTGCCACGGCGCCAGCCCAGGTACGTCCCGATCAGGGTCCCGAGGACGACGGCGATGATCGTCGCCATCCCGACGAGAGCCACCGTCCACGGGAGCGAGTCCTTGATGACCTGCGAGACCGGCGTCGGGAAGAACGCGAACGAGATCCCGAGGTTGCCGTGCAGGATCTCCTTCCAGTAGTCGACGTACTGCTGCCACAGGCTCTGCTTCTTGTCGAGCCCGAAGAGCACGTAGAGCGAGTGGACGGCGTCCTGGTCGATCTGGCCCTGGAAGCGGTTGATGAGCGACTGGACGGGGTCGCCCTTCATGACGCGGGGGATGAAGAAGTTGAGCGTGACTGCGGCCCAGGCCGTCAGCACGTAGAAGCCGAGACGGCGGAGCAGGAACTTCACCGGGTCACCTCCGGGGTGGTCGTCGCGGCGGCGGTCACGGGCGCGGCGGCCGCGCCGAGCTGCGGGAGCTGGGCCGACGCGGGGATCGCGTCCGTGCCACCCTCGACGCGCGAGGCGTAACCCCAGCAGGCCACCTCGCGGCCGGCGCCGATCTGGAGCAGCGGCGGCGTCGTCGTCCGGCACAGGTCGGTCGCGAAGGGGCAGCGCGGGCTGAACCGGCACCCCTCGGGCGGGTTGACCATGTTCGGCGGCTCGCCGCGACCGCCGGAGCGCTCTTCGCTGACGAGGTCCTCGGGGTCGGGCGCCGACCGGACGAGCAGCTGGGTGTACGGGTGGGCAGGGGTCTGCGTGACGGACTCCGAGTCGCCGGTCTCGACCGGCTTGCCGGCGTACATGACGTACGTGCGGTCGGCGAAGTACCGGGCCGACGCGATGTCGTGCGTGATGTAGAGGATCGCGATGCCGAGGCGGTCGCGCAGGTCCTGCAGCAGGTTGAGGATGCCGATCCGGATCGACACGTCGAGCATCGAGATCGGCTCGTCCGCGAGCAGCACCTCCGGGTCGGCCGCGAGCGCCCGCGCGATCGCGACGCGCTGACGCTGGCCGCCCGACAGCTCGTGCGGGAACTTGTCGATGAACCGGTCCGGGCTGAGCTGGACGCGCTCCAGCAGGGCGCGCAGCGCCTTCTCCAGCTCGTCGCCGCTCAGGCCCTTCTGGTGGATCTTGACGGCGCGCGTCAGCGTGTACCGCACCGTGTGCACGGGGTTCAGCGACGCGAACGGGTCCTGGAAGATCATCTGCACGCGACGGGCGTAGCGACGGAACGCGCGCCCACGTCGGGCGGTGACCTCCTCCCCGTGCAGCCGGATCGTCCCGGCCGTCTGGGGGTACAGCCGCGCGAGCAGGCGCGCGACCGTGGACTTTCCCGAACCCGACTCGCCGACGAGGGCGATCACCTGGCCCGAGCGGAGCGCGAGGTCGATCCCGTCGACCGCGTGCACCGCGCCCGAGGCGCGCAGCCCGCGGAGGGGGAAGTGCTTGGTCAGGCCGACGGCTTCGAGCACGACGTCGTCGCGGGCAACGACAGGGCGCGTGGTCGTTCGGCTGGTGGCACCGGCACGGCCGGCGGAGTCCGCGCGGCCGCCGGATCCGGCGGGGTCAAGAGCTTCGTCACTCATCGGTCACCTGGGGTTCGGTGTCGCCGGCACGGCCGTGAGCGCGGCGACGGGGTGGGGGCAGGCGCGGCCGCCGTCGTCCGCGCCGGGCACGAGGCCCGGCGCGGACAGGGGCCGCAAAGGTGCTGCGGGATGGGGGACGGTCCCGCCGGCCGACGCACCGAGGTCGGCGGGACCGTCACCCGGCTCAGGACGCGGGCTTCAGCTTCGTGAGGATGAGCGACGCGTTCTTGTTCGTGGGCTGCGGGTCCGCGTACGGGTTCTGCTCGTCCGGCCAGCCGACGTAGTTCTTCGTCGAGTACTCGGCAGCGGACGGACGGGCGTCGACACCGATGGCCGGGACGTCGTTCACCCAGAACTCCTGGAGCTTGTCCAGGGCCGCCTTGCGGGTGCTGTCGTCGGTCGCCGCGATGTACTTGTCGAACTGCGCCTTGGCGTCGGGGTTGTTGTAGCGCCCGATGTCCCAGGTCGCGTTCTTGCCGAGCGGCACGTAGTAGTTCGGGTCGAACATGCTCGAGTACATCTGGTACGGGGTCGAGCCGCCGTCGGTCCAGTGCAGGGCCGCGTCGAAGTCACCCGTGTTGAGGTTGGCCGTCCACGCGTCCACGGTCGGCGTCTCCACCTTGGCGGCCACGCCGATCGACTTCAGGGACGTCGCGATGAGCTGGAGCGACGTGATGTAGTCGTTCCACCCGGCGGGGTCCTGGAGGACGACGGAGACCTGCTTGCCGTCCTTCATCAGCTTGTCGCCGCTGTACGTGTAGCCGTTGTCGGTGAGCTGCTTCTTGGCGCCGTCGACGTCGATCGAGTAGTTCTTGCCCTTGTACTGGTCGGCGATGAACGAGTCGCCGGCCGGCGTCGGGATGCCCGTGACGCTGGTGAGCTGCGGGAACAGCCCGGACTCCGCGATCTTGGCCGCCTTCTCGCGGTCCAGGACCATGTTCAGGGCCTTGCGCAGGTTGACGTCGCTGAACGGGCCCTTCTCGTTGTTGAGGACGAGCTGGTCGATGCCCAGGCCCGCCGCCGAGTAGACCTTGTTGTGGTCGGGGTCCTTGGCGACGTACACGTTCTGGTAGTCGGCGATGAACACCCAGGACCAGTCCGACTGGCCCGTCTGGAGCGCGGTGATCTGCGGGTCGTTGCCCTTGTAGCCGGTGTAGCGCAGCTCCGGCACGGCGAGCTGTCCGCCCCAGTAGTCCTTGTTGGCGTCGAGCGTCACGGTCTGGCCCGAGAAGCTCTTGAAGACGTACGGGCCGGTGCCGACGGGGTTCTGCACCAGGTCCTTGGTCGGGTCCGAGATCTTCGACCAGATGTGCTTCGGCACCACGATCAGGCCGTACACCTTGGCCTGGTTGACGAACTGCGAGCTCTTGAAGGTGACGGTGACGACGCCGTCCTCGTTCGTGACGCTCTTGTACGGCAGGCCCTCGGTGTTGAGCGCCTCGTTGTCGATGCGCAGCTGGATCGAGTAGGCGATGTCGTCGGCCGTCATGGGCGTCCCGTCGGAGAACTTCACGCCGTCACGCGGCGTGATCTTCACCTCGGTGTAGTCCTTGTTCCACTCCATGCTCTTCGCGAGCCACGGGGTCGGCGCGTCGGCCGGGCGCGTGTCGTTGATCTGCATGAGGGGCTCGAAGATGACGTTGGTGTAACCGAGCGCCGCACCCGCCGACGTGTTGAGGAACGGGTTCGAGACGTTCTGCACGGGACCGTTCGGCATGCCGATGTTGAGCGGCTGGGTCCCGACCCCGGTGCCGCCCGTGCTCTGGGTCTTGTTGCCGGTGTTCTTCGCTGCGTTGTCCGCGTCACCTCCGCCGCAGCCTGCGACGACGAGGGCCAGGGCTGCCGCGCCGACGACGGCGGGAGCGATCTTTCGCATTCTCACGGGTGTGCCTCCTTGCACTGTTGCTCTTCGAAGTGCGGTCCGACGAGCGAGCCGGCAGGTTACCGGACGCCGCTCGACGGTTCGGGTTGTGGGGGTGCGGTCAGTCCTCCGAAGAAGGGTCGGGGCCGGTGGACCGGCCGCTGGTCTGGAGCGGATCGGGTGCGGGCGCCGCGGCGAGCGAGACCCTGAGGTCCGCCACCGAGCGTCCGGCCCGGAGGAGGTGGTCCCCTGCGGGCAGGGTCCACGCGTGTGCGGCGACGTCCCACGTCTCGAAGGCGCGACGCGGCACGCGGACGTGCGCGACGACGCTCTCGCCGCCGTCGGCCGCGACGGACACGAAACCGCCGAGCCAGCGGACGGGTCGGTCTGCGTCGGGCGCGGGGGGCTCGACGTAGACCTGGACGACCTCGTGGCCGTGGCGGGCCCCCGTGTTGCGCACGGTGACGTCGAGCTCGACCGCCTCGGTGGTGGCGGCGGCGAGGGTCGCGTCCTCGTACTCCCACGTGGTCCAACCGAGGCCGTGACCGAAGGGCGCCGCGGGTGCCGGTCCGCCGTGCTCGACGATCCGGCGCTCCCAGCCGCGGTAGCCCACGTCGACGCCCTCGGTGTAGTGCACGACGCCGTCCTGGGGGATCGCTGACGGAACGGGCACGTCCTGATAACGGACTGGGAGGGTCCAGGGGAGGCGCCCTGAAGGTTCGGTGAAACCTGCGAGGACGTCTGCCAGGGCGGCTCCGCCCTCCTGCCCGGCGAGCCATGCCCAGAGCACCGTGCCGGCGTCGTCGAGCCACGGCAGCTCGACCGGCGCGCCGGCGTTCACGACCACGATCGTGCGCGGGTTGGCGGCGACGACGCGACGGACGAGCTCGTCCTGGTTGCCGGGGAGCGCAAGCGAGGTCCGGTCGTAGCCCTCGGACTCCACCTCCTCGGTCGTCCCGACGACGACGACCGCGACGTCGGCCGTGGCGGCGAGCCCGACGGCGGCCGCGAGCTCCTCCTCCGCCGACGGCCCGGGGAGGCGGTGCACGATCTCACCGCGGACGAACGAGTCGTAGCCGACCGGGTGGACGACCTGGAGGGACGCCTCGAGCCGGACGGTGCGGGGCTCGACGACGTCGATCGCGACGACGGCGGCCGCGGGGTTGTTGTGCTCGGACGCGAGGATGACCTCCTCGGCCACGACGCGGTCCGAGGTGGACGCGACCTGCGCGTCCACGAGGACCTCGTGCCGCCCGACCGTGCCGACGCCGAGCTCGTGCGTGCCGGGCTCGTCGACGCGCACGTCCGCGAGGACACGCAGCGTCGCGGCGCGCGGGTCGGTGTTCGCGAACCAGCCGCGCCACGTGGGGTCGGTGCGCGTCTCGAGGACGCGGCCGTCGGCGTCGAGCAGCACGAGGCGCACGCCGGGCTCGCCGGTCACGGGGTCGGTGCAGCGCTCGGCGACGTCGAGCTCGGGCGGGTTGAGCCGCGAGCGCGCACCGGGGTGCACGTCGAGACGGACGCCGGCGGGCAGCGCGGCGCGCAGCGCGGGCACCGGGAGCTCGACGTGGTCGGGGTGGACGAAGCCGGAGCCACCGCCCTGGACGAACGGCTCGACGGCCGCCGGTCCGAGCAGGGCGACGACGCCGGGCGTCCCGTCCGGCCGGACCGCGAGCGCCTCGAGGTCGAGGGGAAGCAGCCCGGCGTCGTCCTTGAGCACGACCATGGAACGCGCCACGAGCTCGCGGAGCAGCGCGGGGGTCTCCGGCGCCGCGGTGGCGCGGCGCCCGGGAGCCGGTGGCGTGACGCCGGCGACGCCCAGCGCGCCGACCCGGTCGGCGAGCCGGAGGATGCGGACGACCTTGTCGTCCAGCTCGGCCGGGTCGACCTCGCCCGACCGGACGGCGTCGAGCAGGCCGTCGCCCCAGGGTCCGTCGGGGCCCGGCATCTGCAGGTCGAGGCCGCCGCGCACGGCGGGGACGACGGACTTGGTGGCGACCCAGTCGCTCACGACGACGCCGTCGAAGCCCCACTCGCCCTTGAGCACGCCCTCGACGAGGGGCGTGTGCTCGGTCATGGGCGCCGAGGTCTCGCCGTCGTCGAAGCCGTTGTAGGCGGCCATGACGCTCCACGCGCCGGTGTCCTTGACGAGGCGCTCGAACGGGGCGAGGTAGACCTCGCGGAGCGTGCGCTCGTCGACGCGGGCGACGTAGCGGGTGCGCTCGGTCTCGGAGTCGTTGGCGATGTAGTGCTTGATGCACATCCCGACGCCGCGGGCCTGTGCCTCGCGGACGAGGGCGTCGGCGACGGCGCCGGTGAGCACGGGGTCCTCGGAGTAGCACTCGAAGTGGCGGCCGCCGACGGGCGTGCGCTGGAGGTTGATCTGCGGGGCGAGGACGACGTCGACGCCGTGGCGGCGGGCCTCGTCGGCGAACAGGGCGCCGACACGGGCGACGAGCTCGAGGTCCCAGGTGGCGGCGACGGCGCTGGGCGCCGGGAGCGACGCGGAGGTCTCGCCGGGCACGTCTCCGGTCCCCCGGACGCCGGCAGGGCCGTCCGAGACGACGACGCCACGGAGCCCGACGCGCTCGACCGGAGTGGTCGACCACATGCCGGCACCGACGACGAGCGTGACCTTCTCCTCGGTCGTCAGCTCGGCGGCGATCGCGGCGAGCTCCGCATCCGTGCGGGCTCGAGCTGCGGTCTCCAGTGACACTCGCGTGCTCCCGTCGTGGGCTTCGCGGCCCCGGCTCCGACGCCGTGGCTCGTTGACGAGCGCCATACAACCACACTTACTGACTCGTTAGTAACTCCCGTCGGGTCACGATATGGTTGCGGCCATGAAGAGCGGAACAGACGACGCGGTCTCCGCCACCGTCGCGACCGTCCCGGCCACTCCGCCGGCCGGGATCGGGCAGGCACCCACGGGCGCGTCCCGCGCCCGTCGCCCCCGCCGTGCCACCGCCGAGCGCCGTGAGGAGATCCTGCGCGCCGCGACCCGGGTGTTCGGCTCGAGGGGCTACCACAACGGCTCGCTCCACGAGGTCGCCGCGCAGGTCGGGATCACCCACGCAGGCGTGCTCCACCACTTCGGCTCCAAGGACCGGCTCCTGTGGGCCGTCCTCGAGTACCGCGACCAGGTCGACGTCGAGCACCTCGAGGGCAAGCACATCCCCGGCGGCCTCGACCTGTTCCGCCACCTCGTGACGACGGCGCGCGTCAACGCCGGTCGGCGCGGCATCGTCCAGACGTACACGGTCCTCACGGGCGAGGCGGTCACCGACGGGCACCCCGCGAGCGAGTGGGTCCGCGACCGCTTCACGATCCTGCGCGGCAACATCGCCGACGCCCTGCGCACGGCCGTCCACGAGCGGGCCGCCACACGCGGGGAGACCGTCGACGACCCCGAGCTCGACGGGGTCGCGCTCGACCGCGCCGCCAGCTCGATCATCGCGGTCATGGACGGCCTGCAGACCCAGTGGCTCCTCGACCCGGCCGCGGTCGACCTCGCCGACGCGTCGGCGTTCGCGATCGAGGCCATCCTCGCCGCGGCCCTCGCCGGCAGCGACCGCCCGCACCCGACCGCGGGCACCGGACCGGTCCCGCCGGAACCCACCGCCTGACCATGGCACAGGAGACGCCCGCCGACGACGCAGGCCGCGCGGCGTCCGCGCTGACCGCCGCGTCGGCCGCCGTCGGGCTGCCCCTGACCGAGCCCGTCGACCTCGGCGGCTCCGAGCGCTCGCTCGTGCTGCGCGCTCGGGTCGCCGGCCGGGACGACGAGACCGTCGTCGTCAAGCAGTTCGTCCCCCGCGCGGACGACGCGAGCGCGCGAGCCGACGCCACCGCCGGCTACGTGCGCGAGCTCGTCGGGCTGCGCACGCTCGACGCGGCCCCCGACCTGCTGGCCCACGACGACGCGAACCGGCTCCTCGTGATGACCGACGCCGGCACGTGGCCGACGCTCGCCGACCTGCTGCTGGCGCCCGGGACACCCGAGGACCGCGACCTGGCGTGGGCGGAGTCGCTGTCGTGGGCAGGCGCGCTGGGACGCACGGCGGCCCGGAGCGCCGCCCGGGCCCCGCACGTCCGGCGCCTGCTCGACGAGCACGGGGCGAGGGACGAGGACGTCGCGGCGCTGCTCTCGCGCGGGGCGCGCGCGCTCGAGGAGCTGGGCGGCGCCGCCGGTACGCCGGCCGGGCTCTCCGACGAGGTCGCCCGCATGGCGACGCTGTCCGCGCCGGGGCCCGCGGACGTCGTCTCCCCCAGCGACACCTGTCCCGACAACGCCCTGCGGACGCCGTCGGGCTGGACCTTCCTGGACCTCGAGGGCACGAGCGTCCATCACCTGGCGCTCGACGCCGCCTACACGCTGCTGCCGTTCGCGACGTGCTGGTGCGTCTTCGAGCCGCCCGCCGGCTACCCGGAGGCCCTCCTGGCGGCCTTCGAGGAGGGCGCGCGCGAGCACCTGCCCGAGGTGGTCGACGCCGCCGGGTGGCGCGCCGAGGTCCTGACCGCGTGCGGCGCGTACGTCCTCGCGCTGGGTGCCTGGCTGCTCGCCAGCGCCGACGAGGACCGCCCGGCCGTCGGCCCTGTCGGCCGGTCGCCGTCGTACCGGGAGCTCCTGGTCCAACGATGGCGGTGGAGCGCGGCACGGCTGACGGAGGTGCTGCCGGCCACGGCCGCGCTCTGCTCCTCCGCGCTGACCGGCGCGGCGCAGCGGTGGGGCACGCTCCCTGGCCCCCGGCCCTACCGGGCGCTCGGCGCCAGCTGACACACCCAGGCGTTCCACAGGTTCGCTTCAGCGATGTTCCACACACGGGGTTCACAGTGGCTGCATGACCACGGTTTCCAGCGCCCCCCGGCTCACCCGTGCGGACGGCTCGCCCGTCCGCGTCCTCGTCGTCGACGACGAGCCCAACCTCGCAGAGCTCCTCACCTCGGCCCTGCGGTACGAGGGATGGGACGTCCAGGCTGCGCTCGACGGCCAGGGCGCCATCAAGCTCGCCCAGCAGGTCGAGCCGGACGTCGTGGTGCTCGACATCATGCTGCCGGACCTCGACGGCCTCTCCGTCCTGCGCCGAATCCGCCAGACCCACCCCTACCTGCCGGTCCTGTTCCTCACCGCGCGCGACGGCGTCGAGGACCGCGTCGCCGGTCTCACTGCCGGCGGCGACGACTACGTGACCAAGCCGTTCAGCCTCGAGGAGGTCGTCGCCCGGATCCGCGCGCTCCTGCGCCGCAGCGGGTCCGCGACCGCGCAGCGCGACTCCACGATCACCGTGGGCGACCTCGTGATGGACGAGGACGCCCACGAGGTCACGCGTGGCGGCGAGGAGATCCACCTGACCGCCACCGAGTTCGAGCTGCTGCGCTACCTCATGCGCAACGCCAAGCGCGTGCTGTCCAAGGCGCAGATCCTCGACCGCGTCTGGCAGTACGACTTCGGCGGCCAGGCCAACATCGTCGAGCTCTACATCTCGTACCTGCGCCGCAAGATCGACGCCGGCCGTGAGCCCATGATCCACACGCTCCGCGGCGTGGGCTACGTGCTGAAGCCGGCCGCGTCGCAGGCCGAGGTCCCCGTCGGGGCCGGCACGCGCGGCGCGTGAGGCTGCCCCGACCCGCCGACGCGCGCGGGCCGCTGACCCTGCGCCGTCAGCTCGTCCTGGTGGTGACGGGCGTCCTCGTGGCCCTGCTCGCGGTGCTCGCCGTGGTCTCCGCGCTCGCGCTGCGGGGGTCGCTCAGCGGGCAGCTCGACGACCAGCTCCGCGCGGCCTCCGAGCGGTCCTCGAACTTCCCGGGCCGCGGGGGCGGCACGGCGCCAGGCGCGGGGTCCGGCTCGACGGACGACGGCGCGACCGGCTCGGACTCGACGAGCACCGCCGACAGCGGGTCCAGCAGCCGGAGGACCGAGCGCGCACAGGAGATGGCGGCCCGCTGCGACGACACCTCGAACCTGCCGGGCGGGTCGACTCCGCCGCCCGGCCAGGGCGCGGGCCAGATCGTCGTCTTCTACTCCGGCGGGACGGTCGTCGACGCGGGGTTCTTCGACGAGTCGGGCTGCTTCGTCGCGCTGAGCGACGACGAGGTGGCCGACCTGGTCGCGGTCCCGCACGACGGGAAGGTCCACCAGGTCACGGTGGGCGACCTCGGCTCGTACCGGGCCGTCGCGACGACCACCCGCACCGGCCAGCCGTCCGTCACCGCGCTCCCGACCGCCACCATGGACGCCACCATCCGGCGGTTCGTGCTGCTCGAGGTCGCGCTCGCGCTCGGCGGCCTCGTGATCGCCGGGGTCGTGGGCTCGCTCCTGGTGCGACGGTCGCTCGCCCCGCTCGACCGCGTCGCCGACGTCGCCGAGCACGTCTCCCAGCTCCCGCTCGCCGAGGGCGAGGTCGGGGCGCTGCACGGCGTCGACCCACGCGACACGGACGAGCGCACCGAGGTGGGCAAGGTCGGCGCGGCGCTCAACCGCATGCTCGACAACGTCGGTACGTCGCTCGCCGCGCGCCACCGCTCCGAGACGCAGGTCCGTCAGTTCGTCGCCGACGCGAGCCACGAGCTGCGGACGCCCCTCGCCTCCATCCGGGGGTACGCCGAGCTCGTCCGCCGCTCCCCCGAGTCCCTGCCGGACAGCACCGCGCGGTCCCTCGACCGGATCGAGTCCGAGGCGAGGCGCATGGGCGTCCTCGTCGACGACCTCCTCCTGCTCGCGCGCCTCGACGCCGGTCGTCCCCTCGACAGCGCGCCCGTGGACCTCACCGCGCTCGCCGTCGACGCCGTGACCGACGCGCACGCCGCCTCCCCGGACCACCGCTACGAGCTCGACCTCGGCGGCGACCCGGACGACGGCACCATGGCCGAGTCCGTCGACCTCACCACCCTGGACCTCGACACGCTCGAGGGGCTCGAGACCGTCGACGAGGCCCGCGACGACCTCGTCGTCTCCGGGGACGAGGCCCGGCTCCGCCAGGTGCTGACCAACCTCGTCGGGAACACCCGCGTCCACACCCCGCCCGGCACGCGGGTGCGGGTCGGCGTCCGCGCGGACGGCGACGACGTCGTCGTGACCGTGCAGGACGACGGCCCCGGGATCCCCGCGGACCTCGTCCCCGACCTGTTCCAGCGGTTCAGCCGGGGCGACACGTCACGCAACCGCGTCGGTGGGTCGACGGGACTGGGGCTCGCGATCGCGCACGCGATCGTGCTCGCGCACCACGGCACGATCGAGGTCGAGAGCACGACGGCGGGCGCCGGTCCGGCGCCGACGGGCACGACCTTCACGGTCCGCCTCCCCCGCTCGTCACGCTGACGCAGCGGGGGGCTCAGACGCCGCGCCCGCCGAGTGCGACGCCGGGGCCGCCGAGTGCGACGGCGAGTCTCGAGTGAGCGGTCACGATCGGCGGCCTCGAGCCCTCTTCGATGCCGATCGTGACCGGCCGAACGACGCCGACGTGTCGGCGAGCGACGGTCGAGCGGGTGGGTGCGGTGAGGTGGTGAAGGCGTCAAGGAGTGCGCACGGCCTCCCGGGCCGGAGCACGACAGCCCGAACCACCTCCCCGCACCCACCCGCGAACCCCACCGTCGCACTCGGCGAACCCCGCGTCGCACTCGGCGAACCCCGCGTCGCACTCGGCGAACCCGGCGTCGCACTCGGCGAACCCGGCGTCGCACTCGGCGAACCCGGCGTCACCGTCGGCGTTCACCGGGGGTTCACAGGGTCCGCCCCGGAGCAGCCGAGGTCCGAGGCGGATCGTCGTGGGCATGACGACGACACAGCTCCCCCACGAGGCGGCCGCGCCGCCCGAGGTCGTGGCGCCCGCGCCGCCGGGACCCACCGCACGGCGCCTCCCCTCGGGCGCCGCGCACGAGGGGCCCGCCACGGGTCTCGCGCTCGACCTCGTCATCCCCGTCTACAACGAGGCCCGCACGCTCGAGGCGTCCGTCCGCCGGGCGTACGCCTACGTGACGGGCGGTCTCCCCTTCCCGGCGCGCCTCACGATCGCCGACAACGCGTCCACCGACGGCACGCTCGCCGTCGCGCTCCGCCTCGCGGACGAGCTGCCCGGCCTGCGGGTCGTGCACCTCGACGCCAAGGGCCGCGGCCGCGCCCTGCACGCGGCCTGGGGTTCGTCCGACGCCGCGGTGCTCGCCTACATGGACGTGGACCTGTCGACCGACCTCGCGGCGCTGCTCCCGCTCGTCGCCCCGCTCCTGTCGGGGCACTCGGAGGTCGCGATCGGGTCCCGGCTCAGCGCGAGCTCGCGCGTCGTGCGAGGTCCCAAGCGCGAACTGATCTCGCGCGGCTACAACCTCCTGCTGCGCGGCACGCTGCACGCCCGGTTCTCCGACGCGCAGTGCGGCTTCAAGGCGATCCGCGCCGACGCCGCCCGCCAGCTCCTCCCGCTCGTCGAGGACACCGGCTGGTTCTTCGACACCGAGCTGCTGGTCCTCGCCGAGCATGCGGGCCTCCGGATCCACGAGGTGCCCGTCGACTGGGTCGACGACCCCGACAGCCGCGTCGACATCGTCGCGACCGCCACAGCCGACCTGCGCGGCATCTGGCGTCTCGTGCGCGACCTCAACGCGGGCCGCATCCCGCTCGACGAGGTCCGCGCCGCCCTCCCGCGGCGCACCTCCGACGACCAGCCTGCGCTGAGCCGCCGCCAGACGCTCCTCAACCAGGTCTTGAGCTTCGGCGTCGTCGGCGTGGTCTGCACGGTCGCGTACGCCCTGCTCTTCCTGCTCCTGCGCCAGCCCCTCGGCTCGCAGTGGGCCAACTTCCTCGCCCTCGCGGTGACCGCGGTCCTCAACACCGGCCTCAACCGGCGGCACACGTTCGGGATCCGCGGCAGCACCGGCGCCGCACGCCACCACGGCCAGGGGCTCGTCGTGTTCGCCCTCGGCTGGGCCCTCACGGCGGGCTCGCTCGCGGTCCTGCACGCCGCGGCGCCCGGCGCGTCCGGCGCCGCCCAGCTCGTGGTGCTGTGCGCCGCCAACCTCGGCGCGACGCTCCTGCGCTTCGTCCTCTTCCGCTCCTGGGTCTTCGCGCCCCGCACCTCGGAGGTGTCCCGATGACCGTCCCCTACACCACCCACGTGTCGCCCCCAGCGGCACCCGCCACCGTCTCCCCCACGACCCCCGGCACGGCCGGGACGGTGCAGGCGGGCGAGGGACCGGCGTCGGGCCTGCCCACCCCGCCCGACGACGGCGCCCGCCCCGGGCGCCTGAGCCGCCCCGCCCGCTTCGGGCTGCTCGGGATGCTGGTGGCGACCGCCGTGTTCTGGCTCGTCAACCTCGGCGCGAACGGCTGGTCCAACTCGTTCTACACGGCCGCCATCCAGGCCGGCTCGAAGAGCTGGTCGGCGTTCCTGTGGGGCTCGTCGGACGCCGCGGGGTCGATCACCGTCGACAAGCCGCCCGCCTCCCTGTGGCTGCCCGAGCTCTCGGTGCGGATCTTCGGGCTCAACACGTGGTCGGTGCTCGTGCCCGAGGTGCTCCTCGGCGTCGCGAGCGTGTGGCTCGTGTTCGCCGCGGTGCGCCGGTCCTTCGGGACGGGCGCCGGGTTCCTCGCCGGCGCGGCGCTCGCGCTCACCCCGGTCGCGACGCTCATGTTCCGCTTCGACAACCCGGACGCGCTCCTCGTCGCGCTCATGGCCGCGGCCACGTACTGCGTGCTGCGCGCCGTCGAGGACGGCCGGACCCGGTGGATGCTCCTCGCGGGCGCGGCGATCGGGCTCGGGTTCCTGACCAAGCAGCTCCAAGCCTTCCTCGTGCTGCCCGGGCTCGGTGTCGCCTACCTGTGGGCGGCGCCCGTGTCGCTCGGCCGGCGCATCCGGGACTCGCTGCTCGCCGTCGGCGCCCTCGTGGTCACCGCAGGCTGGTGGGTGCTGCTCACGGTCGTCGTGCCGGCAGGGTCTCGCCCCTACATCGGCGGGTCGCAGAACAACTCGTTCCTCGAGCTCACGTTCGGGTACAACGGCTTCGGGCGGATCACCGGGAACGAGACCGGGTCCGTCGGCGGCGGCGGGGGCGGCACCGGGGGCGGCATGTGGGGCTCGACGGGCCTCGGGCGGCTGTTCGGCTCCGAGTTCGGCGGCCAGATCGCCTGGCTCGCGCCCGCCGCCGCTATCTTCCTCGTCGCCGGGCTCGCGCTCACCGCTCGCGCCCGACGCACGGACCTGCGCCGCGCGTCGTACCTCGCGTGGGGCGGCTGGCTCGTCGTGACGTGGCTCGTGTTCAGCTACATGTCCGGCATCTTCCACGCGTACTACACGGTGGCGCTCGCGCCCGCGCTCGCCGCCCTCGTCGGTGCCGGCGGCTCGCAGCTGTGGCGTCGTCGGGACTCGTGGTGGGCGGTGGCCGTGCTCGCCGCGGCCACGCTCGCGACGGCGGCGTGGTCGTACACCCTGCTCGACCGGTCGTCGTCGTTCCTGCCGTGGCTGCGGGTCGTGGTGCTGTTCGGCGGGTTCGTCGCGGCGGTCGCGCTCCTCGCCGGGAGGCTCATCGGGACGCGCGACCACGCGGGCCGGGTCGTGCTGGCCGGGGCGGCCACGCTGGCCGTCGTCGTCGGGCTCGGCGGGCCCGCGGCGTACTCGGTGCAGACGCTCACCGAAGGTCACACCGGCTCCCTCCCGACGGCGGGCCCGGACGTCCAGTCGACGGGCTTCGGTCCCGGCGGCGGTGGCGGACGTCCCGGTGGTGGTGGCGGTCAGGGCGGGTTCGGCGGCGGTCCCGGGGGGCAGTCCCAGCGGGGCGGTGGCCAGAGCCAGCAGGGCGGTGGCCAGTCCCAGCAGCAGCCGCCGAGCCAGGGTGGCCAGTCCCAGCAGGGCGGACAGACCCAGCAGGGCGGACAGACCCAGCAGGGCGGACAGACCCAGGGCGACGGCGCGAGCTTCGGCGGGCGCGGCGGCGGAGGCGGCGGCAGCAGCCTGCTGAACGGGACCTCGGTGAGCAGCGAGCTCACGACGATCCTGCAGACCGACGCCGACAAGTACCGCTGGGCCGCCGCCACGACCGGCTCGCAGAACGCCGCGAGCTACCAGCTCGCGTCGGGCGACTCGGTGATGCCGATCGGTGGCTTCAACGGGTCCGACCCGTCGCCGACGCTCGCCCAGTTCAAGGAGTACGTCGCCAAGGGCGAGATCCACTACTACATCAGCTCGGGATCGGGATTCGGCGGCTCGATGGGTGGCTCCGACGCGGCGTCCGAGATCTCCTCGTGGGTCGAGGACACGTTCCAGTCGCAGACCGTCGACGGTGTCACGATCTACGACCTGAGCAGCGGCGCGACGAGCTCGTCGTCGTGAGCGTCAGGGCTTGACCGTGTCGGATCGACAAGGCGCCGAGAGCGGCCTGGACACCCAGGCCGCTCTCGGCGTGCTCCGGCCCGACTCCCAGGCGTGGTCGGAGGCACCGAAAATCAGTGGCAAGATCGTCTCCACCATGAGCGTGACGACCTCGACGCCGAGGGCACTGGCCGGCCCCAAGGCGAAGACGAACCAGACGCACCGCAGCCCGCGGAGCGTCCGCCGGGCGAGCGTCCGACCCGCGTCCGTCACCCTCCGGACCGCCCCGGGAGTGCAGCTCGACCTCGGCACGGGCGGGTTCGAGCATCCCGCCGCCCAGCGCGGCGGCAACGTGTGGGGTGTCGCCGTCCTCGTCCGCGACCTCCTCGTGGGACGGGTCCCCTTCGCTGTCGTGCGCGCCGCTCTTCCGGGCCGTGCCGCAAAGCGGGGGCCCGCGCACGCCCACCCGCACGCCACACACCCGCACGCGGCCGTCCTCGCCCAGATGCTCAGCTTCGCGAGCGTCGGCGCGCTCTGCACGACGGTCTACGCGCTGCTCTACCTCACGCTGTCCGACGTCGGGAGCGACCAGGTCGCGAACTTCGCGGCGCAGCTCGTGGCCGCCGTCCTCAACACGGCGCTCAACCGCCGGCACACGTTCGGCGTCCGGGGCCGCGAGGGGGCCGCGAGGCACCACGGGCAGGGGCTGCTCGTGTTCGGGCTCGGCTGGGGGCTGACCGCGGGAGCGCTCGCGCTCCTCGGTGCGCTGGCTCCCGGCGCGTCGCACGTCCTCGAGCTCGGCGTGCTGTGCCTCGCGAACCTCGCCGCGACCGCGCTGCGGTTCCTGCTCTTCCGGTTCTGGGTGTTCACGCCCCGCGAGGCGTGCACCCCCACCCGCTGACCCCCGCGACGTAGGCGGGATACCGGAGTACTTCGCGAAGTAGTACGGCCGCCCGAATACCTCGCGAAGTATGCGGGCGGCCGTACTACTTCGGCGTCAGAGGAGCGGCAGGTTGCGGTCGAAGACGTTCTCCGGGTCGTAGCGGCGCTTGAGGTCCCGCAGCCGCGCGAGCGTCGCGCCCGGGTACACCCGCTCGACGCGCTCGGGCCGGCGGTCGGTCGACAGGCTCACGTACTCGCCGTGCGCGACGGCGTCCATCGCGGTGTCCCACGCGGCGTCGAGGACCCCGGCCGGCCCGAAGCCCACTCCCGACACGTCGAACTGCTGCCCGTCGCGGTGCGCGTAGGCGGTCGCGTCGGACGGGACATCGTTGACGGCGCCGCCGACGGCGCGCACCTGGAACATCTGGAAGCCCCCGGACTCGAAGGCGTCGGCCGCGCGGCGCGCGGTGCGGTCGTCGAGGTGGTCGACGAGCGTGTTGCGGAACGTCCCGCCGGGTCCGTCGGACACGTGCGGGGCGTCCTGCGGCGCGACGACCGCCGCGTACGGCGCGAGCTGCGCCTGCTGCTGCAGGACCGGCCCGACCCGGAGCAGCGGCTCGAGCGCACGCTCGGCCAGCCGGACGTCGTCGGACGCGATCACGGTCATGGCCTGCGCGAGAGCGGGGGTCTCGCCGCGCCCGGGCTGCATGGTGAGGAAGCTCGTGAGCTCGCGCGGCGCCTGCTCGACAGCAGACCCCCACGCCTCGAGCAGGCCGCGCGCGTCCGACGCGTCGTACAGCATGATCGCGAGCACGACGGGCGGGACCTCGTCGACCTCGAGCTCGACGGCGGTGACGATCCCGAGCCCGCCGCCCGCGCCCCGCATCCCCCAGAAGAGGTCAGGGTGCTCGTCGGCCGTCGCGTGCACGAGCGTGCCGTCGGCGAGCACCACGTCGTACGCGACGGCGTGGTCGATCGTCAGGCCGTGCAGGCGGCCCATCAGCCCGACGCCACCGGCGGTCGCGAGCCCGCCGACGCCGACGTCTCCGAAGTCGCCCGAGCTCATGCCCCAGCCGTGCTCGGCGAGCGCCTCGGCCACGTGGCCCCAGGTCGCGCCGGCACCGATCCGGACGCGACGCGAGGCCGGATCGAGGACGGTCACCTCGTCGAGCGCCTTGACGTCGAGGACGATCCCGCCGTCGTTGGTCGAGAGGCCCGAGATGCCGTGGCCGCCGCTGCGGACCGAGAACGGGAGCCGCCCCGGACCGTCCCACGCGCCGCGTGCCTGCTGCTCGCGCGCGAAGCCGAGACCCTCGACGACGTCCTGCGTGTCGCGCGCCCGCAGCACCAGTCCCGGGTTGCCGCCACGGATGTACCCGGAGCGCTGGCGCGCGTAGTCCCGGTCCCCCGGCTCGACGGCGGCGTCGCGCAGCCGGTCGGGGATCGCGTCGTAGTCGAGGCCGGGGCTACGCAGGGCGAGAGCGCGCGGGCTGCGCACGGGTCCGGTCTCGGTGCCGGACGACTTCCGCTTGGCCGCGACCTGCTCGCGGACCGCGGGCGCGACCTCCTGGGCGAAGGTGGCGAGGTCGCGTGGTGCGTCCGAGCCGAGGATGAACGTGCCGATGCCGTCCTCGAGCGCGAGCTGGACGAGCTCGTCGACCCAGTGCTCGACGGGTCCGTCGATCGCGCCGCCGCCGTGGGCGGTCCCGGACCCCGCCCCCGTTCCCGCAGAGTCGGGCCGGAACCGGCCGTTGACGTTGAGCAGCCGCCTGATCTCGCGCGGGTCGCGGCCGGCGGACTGGGCCGCCTCGTCGATCACGGCGTTGCCGCGGGCGAGGTCGCCGGGCTGGAGGTAGCCGAGCGAGGGGAGCCAGCCGTCGGCGCGGGCGCCCGTGAGCCTGAGCATGCGGGGCTTGTAGGCGCCGAGCCACAGCCCGATCGCGTGGTCGGGACGCGGGCCGCGCCGGGCGCCCGCGACGTGATGGTGCTCGCCACCGGCCCGCAGGACGGTGCGGTCGTCGGCGTCCCAGATGCCGCGGATGACGTCGATGGCCTCCTCGAGCGCGTCGACACCCTCGCCCGGGGTCAGCCGGGTCCCTCCCATCGCGGCGATGCCGTCCCAGAATGCGCCCGAGCCCAGGCCGAGCTCGGCGCGGCCGTGCGACAGGAGGTCGAGGCTCGCTGCGGCGCGCGCGAGCACGGCCGGCGGCCGGAGCGGGAGGTTGGCGACGTTGGGCGCCAGGTGCACGCGCTCGGTGCGCGCCGCGACGAACGACAGGAGCGTCCACGTGTCGAGGAAGCCCGCGTTGTAGGGGTGGTCCTGGAAGGTCACGAGGTCGAGCCCGGCCTCCTCGCTGAGGACGGCGAGGCTCACGACGTCGTCGGGCGTGCCCGCCTGCGGGGTGAGGAAGGACCCGAAGACGAGGTCGTGGCCGTAGTCGCTCATGGTGCTCCGTTCGCCGTGGCGGCCCGTCCGCCCGATCATCTGCTCGACAACTGATCTGCTGCACAGACTATTCCAGCGTATCCTGAGGCCATGACCACCACGAGCGCGAGCGACGCCTGCCGCCGGGTCGACCTCGGTCAGTCCCTCGGGATCCTGCTGCGCCGCTGGCACGACGCCGTCGACCTCGCGCTCGCCGGGATCCCTCACGGGCCGCGGGGGTTCCAGGTGCTCGGCGCCGTCGTCCACGACGCGCCGCCCACGCAGGCCGCGCTCGCCGAGTCGCTCGGCATCGACCGGACCGTCATGACCTACCTGCTCGACGACCTCGTCGCCGAGGGCCTCGTGGAACGGCGCGAGGCCGAGCACGACCGGCGGGCCCGACGCGTCGTCGCCACCGCGAGCGGGCGGGCCGCGCTGCGCCGGTTCGAGGACGCCGTCCGCGTCGCGGAGCAGTCCGTGCTGTGCGGCCTCGACGACGACGAGCGCGAGCTCCTGCAGCGGCTCGTCCGGCGCTCGGCGCACGCGTCGGCGTCCTCACCGACCTGACCGACGCGCCGAGGCGACCCCACCCAGCGGGATCGGCGTCAGGACCAGGATGACGGGGCGAGGAAACCGTCCACGACGAGCCCCCGGACCGCGGGCAGCAGCTCGCCCGCGACGTCGCCGGCCGGGACGTCGAAGAGCGCGGCGATCGCCGACGCGATCTGCCCGACCGTGAGCTCGCCGTCGCACGCGCCGGTGAGCGCGGCGAGCGCCGTCGAGGCATGGACCGCACGCCCGAACCCGTCGCCCTGCCGCAGCAGCACCACGTTCGGGTCTGCGGCGCCCGGCGTCAGGTAGCGCTCCTCCGCCACGTCCGCGGCGACCACGAGTCGCGCCGCGGCCAGGGCCCCGAGGGAGGCCGCGTCGTCGGGCGTGCCCGACGACGTCCCCGCGGCGCCGAGCCCGACGAGCCAGTCGTGCGCGGCGAGGGTCGCGGCGAGGTGGCCGCCCAGCGGCTGACGCACCGAGCCGGTGTGCTCCTCGAGGCGACGCATCGTCACACGCCCGCCGGCAGGCCCCGCCGGGTCCGGGCGCCGCAGCGTCACGATGCCGAAGCCGATCGCCTCGACGTCGCGGCTCGCGAAGTCGTCGAGCCACGCGCCGTACGCCTGCGCCCACGCCGCAGGCTCGCGCTCGGGCGTCGTGCCGCCGTCGCGGATCCACGTCTCGGCGTACTCGGCGGGGTCCTGCACCTCGCGCTGCACGACCCAGCCGTCGAGCCCGGCCTCGTCGAGCCACGCGCCGACCCGCTCGGTCCAGGGCTCGCCGCGCCGGTGCTCCCAGTTGCCGAGGAGCTGCGCCACACCGCCGGGCGCGAGGACGCTCCCGACGTCGCGCACGAGGTCCCGCACGACGGCGTCCCCCGAGCGGCCGCCGTCGCGGTACTCGTAGTCGGGCAGCGGGGAGCCGGTGTGCGGGGTGATGACGAACGGCGGGTTCGAGACGACGAGGTCGAAGAGCTCGCCGGCGGCCGGCTCGAGCATCGAGCCCTCGCGCAGCTCGACGTCAGCCGCGCCCCTCTCGCCGACGTGGGCCTCCGCGCGGGGTACGTCGGCGAGGGGCTGGGCGTGGTTGAGCGCGACGTTGAACGCGGCGAACGCGAGCGCCCGCGGAGAGATGTCGGTCGCGACGACGTGGCCCGCGTGCCGAGCCGCGTGCAGCGCCTGGACGCCGCAGCCGGTGCCGACGTCGAGGACGCGCCCGACCGGGGTGCGCATCGTGACCTGCGCGAGCGTCGTCGACGCGCCGCCCGCGCCGAGCACGTGGTCGCCGGCGAGCCGCACGCCCGTCTGGAGCTCCCCGAGGTCCGACGCGAGCCACCACCTGGCGTCGCCCGCGGCGTCCACCGCCTCGTACGGCCGCAGGTCGACGACGGCGCGGACCTCGTCGTCGGCATCCGCGCCCGCCGCCTCGGCCAACCCCAGGCGCACGGCACCCCCGACGCCGAGGCCGGGGAGTGCGTCGTCGAGCAGGCGGCGCGGGACGGGCCGGCCGAGGACGAACGCGTGGGTGAGGACGGCGACCGCGTCGGGCCGCGGGCCCGCGAGCGCGGCGGTGGTCGCCCGGACGGCGGGCACGTCCTGCTCACGGTGCAGGGCGGCCGCTGCGAGCGGCCCCAGAACCGACTCGACGCCGCCCACGGTGAAGCGGGCGGCGTCGAGGTCGGCGCGGAGCGCGTCGAGCAGACGCGAGTCGGCGCTGGGGGCGGGGCGGGGGCTCATGCCCCCATCCTCCCGGTCAGCTGCAGTTCTTCGACACGTAGGACGAGATCTTGGTGGTCGCGGTCGACATGTTCGACGCCTCCGACGTGATGCCGGAGTCGGTCAGCGCCTTCGCGTAGGCGGTGGTGTCGCTGACGTCGACGCCGTCGAGCGCCTTGACGTAGTCGCCGAAGAACTTCTTGACGTTCGCCCACTCGGTCTTGATCTCGTCGGGCGCGTCGACGTTCTTGATCTTGTCGTTGACCTTCGCGATGGCGTCGACGGCCGACTGGGGGTCGCTCATGTCGACGTCGTCGAGGCTCTTCTCGAGCGCGTCGTCCTTGTTGAGGTTGCAGAACTTCGACTTGGTGTCGTCGCCGCCGGACGAGCACGCGGCGAAGAGCGGCGCCGTGAGCGCCAGCACGGCGACGGGGAGGGCGGTACGCAGGATGCGGTTGCTGATCACGTGCTGATCGTTCCCTATGACGACCGCATGGGTCCAGCCTGTCCACAGGGCGTACGGCGGGGAGGTCTCCCCATCGACCGCGACGACCCCGAGTGCTACGGCGCCCGCCCCGGAGGACCGGGACGGGCGCCGTGAGGGGTGGGGCGACGTCAGTCGACCGGGACGGCCGCGCAGTGCGTGGACGCCCAGTCGTCGATGTTCGTCCCCGCGGTCTGCAGGTTCGTCAGGTCGTCCTGGGTCAGCCCGTTGGACTGCATGGCCTTCGCGACGGCGTCGGGGTCGGACGCGTCGACCTTCTCGAGCGGCTTCGCCGCCTGGTCGAAGAACGACACGACGACGTCCCAGTCGTCCGCGATCGCGTCGGGCGCCTTCGCCGCTGCGAGGTCGTCCCGCGCCTCGAGGATCCCGTCGACCCACGCCTTCGTGTCCATCGAGGACGGGTCCTGGAGCGCGTTCATCTCCTTGGTGAGCTGGACGTCGGCCTGGCAGAACTTCCGGGTCGTCGGGTCGCTCGCGCCCTCGAGCGCGTCGCCGATCTCGTCGCTGTGGTTCACGGCAGCGACGATGATCACGGTCCAGACGACGGCGGCGATCGCCGTGAACGCGATGCTCAGCCCGAGGCCCCACGCGGCGAGCGCGTTCTTGCGCCCCGCCTTCTTCGACTTCGACAGCCCGATCGCGCTCAGGACGATACCGACGACCGGCACGAAGAACGCGAACACGAAGCCCGCGATCCCGAGGCCGCGCCCCGGGTCGACGTCGCCCGGCTGGCCGGGGTAGACCGGCGCGCCCGGGTAGGCGGGCTGCGCCGGGTAGCCCGGCTGGGACGGGTAACCGGGCTGGGACGGCTGCTCGGGCTGACCCGGCTGGCCGTAACCCTGCTGGCCCGGGTAGCCGGCGCCGTAGCCCTCGTAGGGCGGCGGCGTGGGCGCGTCACCGGCGCCCGGAGCCCCCTCGGGAGCGGACCCGGTCGGCGAGCTGTACGGATCGGGGGCCGGCTTGTTCGGGTCCTGCTGGGACATGCGTGCTCGTTCCTCGTGAAGCGCGTGCGCCGTGCGGACGCACGGCGAGCCTTGATGATTCCCTGTGAGGACCCTGCACGTCCAGCCTGCCCCGTGGGGAGAGCTCCCCGCCCCCGCGCCGTCCGCTCCGCGGACCGTCAGGCGAGCGGGAGCACCTCGGCGACGACGGGGAAGTGGTCGCTGGCCCGGGCGACGCCGTCGAGGTCGACGCGCCGCGCGACAGCGCTCAGCCGCTCCCCCGCCAGGACGACGTCGAGCCGTTTGCGCGGGCTGGTGGTCGAGAAGGTGGGACGCCCGTCGCCGGCACCGGCGTCGGTGAGCCCGTGGGCCTCGAACACTCGCCAGGCAGGCCCGCCCGGTTCCTCGTTGAGGTCGCCCGCGACGACGACGTCGCCCCAGCCGTCCGGCGCGAGCCCCGCGATCGCGGATTCGATGCGCGGCAGGTGGCCGGCCCGCTCGTCGACGTCGAGCGAGAGGTGCACGGAGGCGACGGTCGCCTCGAAGGCGCCCCCGTGCTCCGTGGCGGGGAACCGCAGCCGGGCCACGGCGGCGCCGCGGAGCGTCGGGAACCAGTGGCTGCGCCGTACGATCCGCGGCGGGAGCCGCCGCGCCCGCGCGCCGAGGACCTCGACGCCGGGGCGGACGAGGAGCGCCGTCGTCCGGGCAGCCGTGACCCCGCCGTGGACGGCCACCCTGAGTCCCGCGTCGCGGGCGAGCGCCTGGAGGCGTGCCTGCGTGGCCCACCACTTGGGCGGCTCCTGGAGCGCGACGACGTCGGCGTCGGTGGCCCGCAGCACGCCGAGCACCGCGTGCCGGTCCTGCTTGAGCGAGCGCACGTTGTAGCTGAGGATCCGCACGACCCCAGCCTACGGACGGGGCGCCGCGGCCGCCGTCGGCGCCGGCACCGCCTCGAGGAGGGCGGCCGTGAACGCGACGCCGCGGCCGAGCGCGGCGACCGTCACGTGCTCGTCGACGCCGTGGATCGACGCGCGCTGCGCCGTCGTGAGGTCGAACGGCGAGAACCGGTACACGTGGTCGGAGATCGCGCAGTAGCGCCGCGAGTCCGACGCCCCGAGCTGCACGTACGGGGTGAGGACGGCGTCGGGATAGGACGCGGCGAGCGCCGTGCGCACCAGCTCCCACTGCGGCCCCGCGGCGGGCGAGACGGGTGACGGGTCCTCGCCCGAGACGACGCGGAGCGTGATCGTCGGGTCGTCGATCACGCGGGTGAGCCGCGCGACGACGGTGGCGACGGTCTCGCCGGGCAGGATCCGGACGTTCGCGTTCGCGCGCGCCGTCTGCGCGAGGACGTTCGCGCCCGGGCTGCCCTCGAGCTGGGTGACCGCGACGGTCGTCCTGACGAGCGCGTTCGGCTCGACGCCGAGGCGCGTGAAGGCCCGCGCCACGACGGGCGCCAACCGGCCGGCGTTCGCGAACACGCGGCGCATCGGCCCGTCGGCGTGGTCGGCGAGCGTCGCGAGGAGCGCCCGGACCGGCTCGGACAGCCGCGGCGGGAAGGGATGGTCGTCGATCCGCGTAATCGCGCGTGCGAGGCGCACGGTCGCGCCGTTCGCGGCGGGCGTGGACGCGTGCCCGCCGTCGTCGCGCGTGGACAGCTCGAGGTCGAGGATCCCCTTCTCCGCGATCCCGACGACGGCCGTCGGGGCCGCCACGCCGGGCATCGCCCCTTGCACGACGGCGCCGCCCTCGTCGAGCACGAGCCAGGGCCTGATGCCGCGCTCGGCGAGGCGGGCGACGGCCGTACGGGCCCCGTCGCCCGCGGTCTCCTCGTTGTGCCCGAACGACAGGTACACGTCGCGCGGCGGGGTCCAGCCCGCAGCCACGAGCGCCTCGACGGCCTCGAGGGCGACGACGAGCGCTCCCTTGTCGTCGAGCGTGCCCCGCCCCCACACGGCGCCGTCCCTGACGACGCCCGCGAACGGCGGGTGGCTCCAGCCGGGCGCGTGGGCCTCGACGTCGTCGACCGGGACCGGCAGCCCGGGGACGGCGACGACGTCGTAGTGGGCCATGAGGACGAGCGGGTGCCGCTCGCCCTCCTCGCCGCCGGTCCCGCGCCACCGGAACTGGACGCTCCGGCCGTCCGCGACGTCAGGTGCGCGCGAGACGAGCTCGCGCTCGAGGACGCGGTGCACGTGCGGGTACAGCGTCTCGAGGAGCGCGACGAGCTCGTCGAACCGGGCCCCGGCGACCTCCTCCGGCACGCGCGAGGAGACCGTCGGGACGCGGACGAGCGCGGACAGGCGGACGGCGACGTCGTCGGCGGCGGGCAGGACGGGGGCGGTCACGGGGCGGCTCCAGCGGGGTCGGGGTCTGTGTCGGAGAACGCAAGGCGCGGGACGAAGGCCAGCAGCACGGCCGAGACGAGGGCTGTCAGGCCGCAGATCAGCCACACGGCGTGATAGCCGCCGAGCGACCCGGCGGTCCCCTCGCCGCCCGTGAGCGTCGCCGTGGTGCCGCTCACGAGGGCGAGCGCGAAGACCGCGGACGCGAACGACCCGCCGATGGTCTTGGTCGTGTTCGTGAGCCCGGTCGCAACGGCGGTGCGCTCGCGGGGCGCGGCCGCCGCCGCGGCGGCGGGCAGGGCGGCGACGAGCGCCCCCGAGCCCAGGCCCGCGACGACCACGTTGACGACGACCTGCACCACTGAGTCGTGGAACGGCACGAACAGCAGGTACCCGACGGCAACCAGGAGCGCGGCGCCGATGAGCGTCCGGCGCGGCGTGAGGACGGCGGACACCCGCGCGAACAGCAGCGCGCCGACGAGGCACGCGACCACGTAACCGCCGATCAGGTAGGACACGGTCGCGGCGTCCGCGCCGAGCCCGTAGCCGTAGTCGGCGCGGTCGGTGCGGGCGAACGTGGACAGGGCGTCCTGGGCGCCGAGCACGCTGATCCCGAACAGCCCGGACGTCACGAGGACCGGCCAGAGGGTGGCCCGGCGCATCACGCGCAGGTCGACGAGCGGGTCGTCCTGGCGCAGCTCCCAGCGGCCGAACGGCCACAGCAGCGCCAGACCGACGACCATGAGCCCCCACACCCACCACGTGCCCGGGCCCTCGACGCGCAGGTACATGAGGCCGGCGCTCACGCCGAGCAGGGCGAGCGTCAGCAGGACGGCGCCGCCCGTGTCGATGCGACCGCCCGCGACGTCCGGGCTCTCCGGCACCTTGAGCAGCACGACGACGAACGCCGCCGTGATCGCGAGCGCCGGCACGCTCAGGGTGAGCCAGAGCCGGTCGCGACCGAGCGCGTCGCCGAGCTGGCCCGAGAGCAGCGCCCCGACGATGGCCCCGGCCTGGAGCGCCGCCACGATGAGCCCGGTGGCGCGGCGCGTGAGCCCGCGGGCGTCGGCCTTGCCGCGCGCACGGTGGTGGATGAGCGCGACCTCGAGGGGCAGCCACACGGTGTACGTGCCCATGAGCGTCCAGGCGACCAGGTACGTCACGAACGACGGCGCGAAGGCGACGCCCCAGGCCGCGAGCGCGGTGACCGCCGTCGTCCACAGGAGGACGCGCCGGTACCCGACGACGTCGCCCGCCTTGGCGAGGACCGGGACGCAGAGACCCGAGAAGAGGAGCTGGGCGGCCTGGAACCAGTTGACGTCGGCGTCGTGGATGCCGAGGTGGCGAGCGATGTCCGTGAGGAGGGGCGTGTAGTACCCCTGGACGATCCCGCTCGTCAGCTCGACGAAGACGAGAAAACCGACGATGCCTCCCAGCGCGCCGAGGCGGCTGCGGCGGGCAGCGGGCGCGCGCGGGCCGACGGGGTCTGGGGGCGCCACGGGCGCCGACCGCTCTGTCACGCGAGCACAGTACCTGAGACCGCTGGTTCCAGCTTTCGGGTCCGGCCGGGCACGGGAGCGACGAGCCCTTCCCGCTAGGGTGTGCGCGGTGACCTCGCCCGCCCACCGCCGCACCCGCGCCGTCGCCCGCGCCCTTGCCGCCGTCGTCGTCCTGGTGGCGTCCGGGCTCGCCGTCGGACCCGCGCACGCGAGCGTGACCGACGACCGGATCGACACCACCACGTTCGTCGTGACGGTCGCGAAGAACGGTGGGGTCCACGTCGAGGCGACGGTCGCCGTGCGCTACGCCGAGCCCGAGGACCCCCCGCACCTGTGGTGGCACGTCCCCACGCGGCAGGCCTGGGACGGCGACGACGACGCCCACCTCGGCTCCCTCGACAGCGTCCTGACGCTGTCGCACGTCACCGGGACGGTGCAGCTCGGCGACGAGGCCGGGACCACACGGACCGTGCCCGTCGACGTCGACTCGCTCGGCGGCACCGACAACCTCGACCTCACGTGGCCGGACTTCCTCGACGACCCGGTCGACAGCGCCACGTTCACCATGTCCTACGACGTCGCCGGCGCCCTCCTGCCCGCGCCCGACGGCGGGACGGCCGCCGCGCTCTCGCTCCCCCTCGTCGACACCTACTCCCTGCCTGCCGTCGACCGGGCGACCGTCCGTGTCGTCGGCCCGCAGGGCCCCGTCGACGGGCTCACGTGCTCGGGCGTCAGCGACGACGACGCCGCCACCGTGGCCTGCACGCCCGACGGCCACGGCGTGCGCGCCGAGGTCGGCGACCGGGGGCTCGTCGTCGACGCGGCCGCAGTGCCCGGCGCCGCCCCGCAGCAACCGACGCTCGCGTCCCACGACGACGACACGATCGACAGCTTCGACGCCGACTACACGGTGGGCACCGACGACTCGCTCGACGTCACCGAGACGATCGTCTACCGGTTCGGCCCGAGCTCGAACCAGCACGGCATCATCCGCTCGCTCGTCGCGCGCGAGCCGTGGTCCCGGTGGCGCGACCGCACGTACGGCATCGAGCTGCTCGGCGTGACGAGCCCGAGCGGCGTCGACACCACCGTGCACACCTCGACGACGGGCTCCGAGCGCCTGCGCACGTCGGACGTCCGCGTCGGCAGCGAGGACGCGCGCATCCGCACCCCCACCGCGACCTACGTCGTGCGGTACCGCGTCGACGGCGCGATGCTGCGGCGCGACGGCCACGACGAGCTGTCGTGGGACGTCACCGGGAACATGTCGCGGACGCTGCACCGCGCGGTCGACGCGACGGTCCACCTCCCCGCGGCGGCCACGGCGGTGCACTGCTGGGTCGGGAAGCCCGGTTCGTCGGACGCGTGCGCCGACGCCGCGTCGTCGGGCACTACCGCGACCTTCCGGGCCACGGACCTCGGCAGCGGCGAGGGCCTGACCATCGACGTCACGATGCCGAGCGGCAGCGTGACCGCGACCGGCCCGGACCTCGCGTGGCGAGCGCCACCCCGGGGGCTCGCGGTGTACGTGGGGCTTCTGCTCGTCCTCGGCGCCGCCGGGCTCGTCGTGTCCGTCGTCGTCGCGGTCGTCTGGCGGCTGATGCACCGTGACGCGCGCGACGTGAAGTCGATCGGCGTCGTCGGGCCACGGAACACTCCCCCGGACCTGCCGCTGCCGGTCGCGGGCGCCGTCGTCGACGGCGCCCTCTCGAGCCACGAGACCACCGGCGTCCTGCTCGCGCTCGCGGCGGCGGGGAGCGTCGCTCTCGTGCCGGACGGGGAGTCGTTCGGGCTGCGGGTCGTAGGACCGGGCGCGGGCCGCGACCGCTTCGAGCAAGCGGTCCTCGCGGCGCTCGAGAAGCACGTCACGCGGGCCATGGTGGACGAGGCCTTCGAGGACGGGCTCGACGTCGAGGACGCGCTCGACGACGAGCCGGCATCGATCGAGGAGGCGTCGCCCGGGACCGCCGCGGCCCTGCGTCGACGCGAGCGTCCGACGCTCACCGGGACCACGCTCCGCGCCGCCCTTCACGGCGCCGACCAGGCACTGCGCCGGACCGTCCGCACGGACCTGGAGGAGCGGCAGAAGACGGCGGAGAAGGCGCTGTTCCGGCGCAAGGTGAGGCTGCGGCTCGGCGAACCCGTGCGCTGGCCGTGGACCCTGCTCGCGCTGCCCGTCCCCGGCCTGTTCCCCGTCGTCGTGGTCGTCCGGTTCGTGCACGGGCTGCGCCCCACGGACCGGACCGCGCTGGGTTCCCGCTACGTCGACGAGACCCGCGCGTTCCGCCGGTTCCTCGCCGACCTCGGCGCGACGCGCACCCGCGCCGTCGCCGCACCCGTCGCATACACGTCCGACGCCGGTCCCGACCCCTTGACGACGCAGGGCGACCTCTTCGGCACCCTCCTGCCGTGGGCCGCTGCGCTCGGCGTCGCGGACGCGTGGTTCGACCGGCTCGCCCCGCTCGTCCGGGACGGCAGCGTCACCCCGCCCGACGGCCTCGGCTCGAACCACGACAGCCGTGGCCTCTGGTCGGGGTACTGGATCGCGCACACCACGGCCGCGGCGGCCGCGTGGACGCCGTCGTCGTCGGGCGGGAGCAGCTCGTCCGGCACCGGGTACAGCGGCGGCAGCTCCTACTCCGGCGGCGGAGGGTTCTCCGGCGGGGGCGGCGGGGGCGGCGGCACGACGTCCTGGTGAGCGGCCACGACGCCGACCAGGCGGCTGCGCGCCGACCCCGCCGACGGCCCGTCAGGGGACCCGCGTGACCTCGGGCTCGGCGTCCCGTGCGTCCTCCGCCTCGGCGGCGGCGAGCTCGGCCTCGTCGGCCCTGGACGCTCGCAGCCGGGACATGATGATCGCGCCGAACGCGATGATCGCCGCGACGCACGCGATGCCGATGCGGAGCACGTGGTTCGCGTCGTGACCTGCGCTCAGCAGCACCACGGCGGGCGCGATCAGCAGCGACACCAGGTTCATGACCTTGATGAGCGGGTTGATCGCGGGGCCTGCGGTGTCCTTGAACGGGTCGCCGACGGTGTCGCCGATGACGGTCGCGGCGTGGGCCTCGGAGCCCTTGCCGCCGTGGTTGCCGTCCTCGACGATCTTCTTCGCGTTGTCCCAGGCGCCGCCCGAGTTGGCGAGGAACACGGCCATCAGCACGCCCGCCGCGATGGCCCCGGCGAGGAAGCCGGCGAGCGGCCCGACCCCGAGCCCGAACCCGACGGCGATCGGCGCGCACGCGGCCAGCAGGCCCGGGGTGGCGAGCTCGCGCAGGGAGTCGCGGGTGCAGATGTCGACGACCTTGCCGTACTCGGGACGCTCGTCGAACGTCATGATGCCGGGGTGGTCGCGGAACTGGCGGCGCACCTCGTAGACGATCGCCCCCGCAGCCCGGGTCACGGCGTCGATCGCGAGGCCCGAGAACAGGAAGACCGTCGCCGCGCCGAGGATCACCCCGACGAGCGTGACGGGCGAGATGATCTCGTAGCTGAGCATCGACGCGACGATGCTCCCGAGCCCGGCCACGTCGACCTTGTCGTCCGCGAGCGCCCGCTGGACCGCGTCGGCGTAGGACCCGAACAGCGCGGTCGCGGCGAGGACGGCGGTCGCGATGGCGATGCCCTTGGTGATGGCCTTGGTGGTGTTGCCGACGGCGTCGAGGTCGGTCAGCGTCTGGGCTGCCTCGTCGGTCGAGGTGTCGTCCGCCGCCTCCGGGTGCTCCGACTCGGTGCCGACGGCCATCTCGTAGATGCCCTGCGCGTTGTCGCTCACGGGACCGAACGTGTCCATCGCGACGATCACGCCGACCGTGGTGAGCAGGCCGCAGCCCGCGAGCGCCACGAGGAACAGCGACAGCCACACGGACCCGCCGGCCAGGAGGAACGCCGCGAGGATCGCGCCCGCGACGACGCCCGCCGTGTAGACGGCGGACTCGAACCCGACCCCGATGCCCGAGAGCACGACGGTCGCCGCGCCCGTACGGGAGGTGGCGGCCACGTGGAGCGTGGGCTTCGACGTCGTGCCGGTGAAGTAGCCGGTGAGCCACAGGATGACGCCGGCGAGCACGACCCCGACGACGACGGCCAGGCTGGCGACGACGCGCGGGTCGGCGGTCACGCCCGTGAGGTCCGCGGTCCCGCCGAGGCTCGCGAACGAGTCGGGCAGGTACACGAACGCCGCGACGGCGGCGAGGACGGCGCCGACCAGCGCCGAGACGTAGAACCCCCGGTAGATGGCGCGCAGGCCGTTCTCGGAACCACGCACCCGGGTGATCAGCACGCCGATGATCGCCACGAACGCCCCGATCGCCGTGACGATCAGCGGGAAGACGAGTCCCTTCTCCCCCATCACGGCCTTGCCGAGGATGAGCGCCGCGACGAGGGTCACGGCGTACGACTCGAAGAGGTCGGCGGCCATGCCGGCGCAGTCGCCGACGTTGTCGCCCACGTTGTCGGCGATGGTCGCGGCGTTGCGGGGGTCGTCCTCGGGGATGCCCTGCTCGACCTTCCCGACGAGGTCCGCGCCGACGTCGGCGGCCTTGGTGAAGATGCCGCCGCCGACGCGCATGAACATCGCGAGCAGCGCGGCGCCGAACCCGAAGCCCTCGAGGACGCTCGGGGCGTCGCCCTGGAAGATCAGCACGACGACCGCCGCGCCGAGCAGCCCGAGGCCGACCACCGACATCCCGACGACGCCCCCGGTCCGGAACGCGATGCGCGCACCCTCGGTGCGTCCGTCGGGCCTGGTGGCGGCGGCCGCGACGCACACGTTGGCGCGGGTCGCGAGCCACATGCCGAGGTAGCCGATCGCGGCGGAGAAGCACGCGCCGAACAGGAACGCGACCGACCGACCGACCCGGATGCCCGCGTCGCCCGGCAGCAGGAACAGCAGCCCGAAGACCACGACCGCGAAGATCGCGAGGGTCCGGAACTGCCGGCTCAGGTACGCGGACGCACCCTCCTGGACGGCCTGCGCGATCTCCTGCATCTTCGTGGTGCCCTCGGGCGCCTCGAGGACCTGTCTGCGCAACGTGTACGCGACGGCGAGCGACGCCAGCGCGATCACCCCGATCACGACGACGATCGTGACGCTGGAAGAACCCAGATCGAGCATCCGTCCTCCTCGACGAAAGCTGAGTGGCGACGGGCCTCGCTGCCCCCGCACGTGCGCCGAGTGTACGCGGACGAGCAGGAGCGGTAACAGAGGGAACACGTGGCACAATATTCACTCCGTGTCGCCGCGCCGAGGACGAAGGGGTCGGATGTCGCACCGGGAGGACGACCTCCGGACCGTCGTCGAGCACCGAGGGGCTGCCCTCGTGGCGCACGCGCGCACCCTCGTGGAGCCCGCGGACGAGACCACCGAGGCCCCGGTCGAGCTCACCGTCGACGCCCTCGTCGCGACGTTCCGGCGCACCGGTCGCACCTCCGGGGAGCACGGCTCGGTGAGGCTCCTCACCGACGACGACCTCGACCTGCTCGAGGCGGCGGTCCGGCGCGAGCAGGACCGGCTCGCCGGCCGGCGCACCGCGGGCACGACCGAGCCTCCCCCGCCCGACGACGGCCCCTCCGACGCCCTGTCCGCCCGCCTCCCCGAGGTGGTCGCCCGGGTCCGGGTGGCCCGCCGTCTCAGGCGGCGACACGTCGTGGTCGGCGCGGTGGCCGGCGTCGTCGCCGCCGCGCTCGTGGTCGCGGCGGTGGCCGTCCGGCCGTGGGGCCGCGACACGCCCGACGCCGTCCCCACCGCAGCGAAGGACGCCTGCGGGACGACCCTCCCCACGAGCGGGTCGCTCTATCCGGTCCGCAGCGAGACGCAGGACGACGGGGACCGCGCGATCCTGGCCGACGACACCTGGACCGGGCAGTACACCGGCGACGCCTCCGGGCTCACGGCCGACGGGCTCGCGGTTCTCGACACCCTCAGTCCGCAGGTCGTGCTCGCCGCGAAGGGGAAGGTCGTCGGTCTCGGCATCCCCACGGCCACCTACCAGCAGGAGCTCGACGGGACCGTGTCGAGCGCGTCGTCACGCTGGCCCGGTATCGGCGGTCTGACGGCGACAGCCCTCGACCTCGGCTACCGGGGCACCGTCAAGACGTCTCCGGTCCAGGTCGCGGTGCGGTTCGTCCCGTGCGGCGGCGGGACCGTGCCCGCCGGCGGCTACGAGGCCTACCTCTACGGCGCGGCCGACGACGGCTCGGCCCACGTGCTCTCGGACGCAGCCCCGGTGACCGTGCTCCCCGACGCCCCGGCCGGCTACCAGCCGCGCTGGCTCGAGGGATCGGCGCTGGCGTGCGGCGAGACGGTGGACGAGTTCTTCACCCGGATCACCGGGCACCCGTACACCGGGCTCGAGCAGAAGGACCCGGGCCCGCGCGACGACCCGACGACGTTCGTCTTCCGGAACCGGACGGAGACCGCAGAGGTCGTCGGTGCGCCGCGCCGGGCCGCGCTCGCCTGGGTGAAGGACGGCACGATCGTGGGGCTCGGCGCCGACGAGCGCGGTCCGCGCACCACGATCGAGCCCGGGAGGTCGCTGCGCCTCGCGACGCGTCCGCTGAGCACGACGGACTACTGCGACCCCGCGCAGGACGGGCGGCGCGGACGGCTCGCGCCCGGGACGTATCGCGTGTTCGCCTACGCGCGCTTCGAGACCGGCGACGAGCCCGACCCGTTCGACTGGTTCATCAGCACTCCCGGCTACTCTTTCGCCGTCGTGCACCAGGACGGCTCGGCGAGCTTCACGAAGGCCGAGACGACGCACGACTGAATGATCGGGTCGTCACGACACCAGCAGGGGGACACGTTGGCACAGTGGGAGGACGACCTGCGGGCCGTCGTCGAGCACCGGGGCGCGGCCCTGGTGGAGCACGCACGGATGTTGCTGGAACCGGCGGAGGACGACGGACCGGACCGTGCCGTCGAGCTCACCGTCCGTGCGCTCGAAGCCGCGTTCCGACGCGGCGGGCGCCGGACGACCGGGGAGCACGGCAGCGTGCGGCTCGTCGACGACGACGAGCTCGACGCCCTCGCCGCGCGCGTGACGGGCGCGCAGGACCGCCTCGCTCCCGCGGGTCGCCCGCCCGCGACGGCGACGCCGGCTCCCCCGCCCGACGACGGCGCCTCCGAGGCGCTCACGGCTCGCGTCCCGGAGGTCGTCGCCCACGTCCGCGCAGCCCGGAGCCGCGGGCGGCGACGCGCGCTCGTCGGGTCGGCCGCCGTCGTCGTCGTGGCCGCGCTGGCGACCACCGCCTTCGCCGCGCGGCCGTGGGACCGGTCGCCCACACCTGCGCCCTCACCGACGGCGACCCCCTACGCCGGGGCGTGCGGCTCGAACCTGCCGAAGGGGAAGTCGGCGCTCCGGGTCCGGTACGACCGCACGTGGGCGGACGAGAGCGAGATCGTCGCCGACCAGACCTGGGACGCCGCTTTCGAGGCCGACGGTGACGTGAACGCCGCGGTGCGCGGCACCCTCGACTCCCTCACCCCGGAGGTCGTGCTGACCCGTGACGGCAAGGTCGTGGCGCTGGGCGTCGACGTCCCCGGCTCGGCGACCGCGGGTGACCCTCCAGCGAGCTTCTCGGACCTGGTGGCGGGTTCGCCGGCCTACGTCGCGGTCCGGTTCGCGGCGTGCGACGGTGGTGCGCTCGCCCCCGGCAGGTACCAGGCGCACCTGTTCGCGACCGACGGCTCCGCCCACGTGCTCTCCGGGGCCGCCGGCCTCACCGTCCTCTCGACCGTCCCCGAGGGCGACCAGCCGGCGTGGCTCGCTGGCTCGCCGCTCGCGTGCGGCGAGAAGGCCGACGAGTTCGTGGTGCGCGCCGGGGCGTTGGCGCCCGAGCGGATCGACCAGGCCGGCGGTGCCGTCTACGACGACGGCTTCGCGGTCCTGCTGAGGAACGGGTCGCGTCGGGCGCGCACGCTCGAGCTGCCGCGGCGCGCCGTCGTCGCCTGGGTCCAGCACGGGCGGATCGTGGGGGTCGGGCCGGACGAGCGGGCGACGCACACCGTGACCGTGGGCAAGGGCAAGCTCGTTCGTGTCGCCGCCCGCCCGTGGGACACCACCGACTACTGCACCGGCAGCGCGGACGGTACGAAGCCCGGGCACCTGCCACCGGGCACCTACCAGGCGCTCGTGTACACGCGTGTCCCCGCGACGGACGCCTCGGACCCCGACCGGTGGGTCGTCGACGACTGGCGGGGCAACGACATCGTGATCCGTCGCGACGGGACGGCGGCGCTCCGCTGAACGGAGCCCGACCGTGCTCCCGGGTTCCCGGGTTCCCGGGCTCCCGGGTTCCCGGGCTCCCGGGATCCGCGCCGCGTAGCATGCCGCCGTGCTTCCCCGTGCGCTCGACCCCGAGGACGTCGCCGCGCACGCGGGGCGCGTCCTGCAGTGCCTCCTGGCCTGGAGCGTCGTCTCGATCCCGCTCGTGTGGGCCGCGCCGCACCTCGTGCGCGACGTCGACGCGGCCCTGCGCGTCACGGGCGTCCCGGTCCGGCCCAGCGCCTTCCACGCCGTCCTGATCGCGCTGGTGACGAGCGGCTTCCTCAGCCGGAAGCGCGCGGCGCTGTGGTTCGTCGTCCTCGTCTGGCAGCTTCCCGCGGTCGTCGTCGCGGGTGTCTCGGTCGCGCTGTGGAGCACGCCGGACGGACGCGCCCTGCTCGCACAGGCGCACGTCCAGGTCCCCGCGGCGCTCGCCGCCGGGGTCGTCGGCGCCCTCGCCACGACGCTGCTCGTCCGTGCGCGCTCCGCGTTCCCCGCCCCGCTCGCCCGCGGGTCCTGGTGGCGCGCGGGCGCGGTCCTCGTGGGCGGGCTCGTGGCCGCTGCCGCCCTGTCGCGGGGGATCCTCCAGGCCGTCCCGCACGGCGTCGACCGTGTCCGCGACACGGGCCTTCGTCAGCTGCTCGCGTCGACGGCCCTGCACCCCGTCGACCTGCCTCTCGACCCGGGCCCCGCCTGGGTCGGCCAGCTCGCCGGACTCCTCGCCGCCGGCGCCCTGCTCGCCGCGATCGCCGTCTTCCTGCGCTCGGCGCCGCACGACCGCGGGCTCGGCCCCGAGGACGAGCTCGACGTCCGCCGCCTCCTGCTCACGACGCGCCTCGACGCCGCCGACTCCCTCGGCTACTTCGCGACCCGCGACGACCGCGCCGTCGTCTGGGCACCCGGGCGGAGCGCGGCCGTGTCCTACCGGGTCGTGTCGGGGGTCTGTCTGGCGGCCGGCGACCCCCTCGGCGACCCCGACCGGTGGCCCGCCGCGGTCCGGGAGTGGCTCGAGCTCGCGCGGTCCCGCGGCTGGGCGCCCGCCGTGCTGTCCGCGAGCGAGCAGGGTGCCCGGGCCTACGCGGACGCCGGGCTGCACGTCCTCGGTCTCGGGGACGAGGCGGTGCTCGACCCGGCGTCGTTCCACCCCGACGGGCGGGCGCTGGCGGGCGTGCGGCGAGCCGTGCGGCACGCGGAGCAGGCCGGGTACCACGTGCTCGTCCGCCGCCAGGCGGACGTGCCCGAGGCCGAGCTCGCGGAGCTCGGCAGGCTCGCCGACTCGTGGCGCGACGGCGAGGTCGAGCGAGGCTTCTCGATGTCCCTCGGCCGGTTCGGCGACGCGCGCGACGGCAGGGTCGTCGTCGTCACCGCGCACGACGGCACCGGCGCGACCGCCGGGCTGCTGACCTTCGTGCCGTGGGGCGCGCGCGGACTCTCGCTCGACGTCATGCGCCGCGCACCCGAGGCCGTCGGCGGGGTCACCGAGCTCATGGTCGTGCGACTGGTGGAGCACCAGGCCGCGCGCCGAGGCGGCCGCGTCTCGCTCAACTTCGCGATGTTCCGCGAGCCGCTCGCCCAGGGTGCGCGGCTCGGGGCCACGCCGCGGGAGAAGCTCCAGCGTGCGGCGCTACTCCTGGCGTCACGACGCTGGCAGCTCGACTCGCTGTACCGGGCCAACGAGAAGTACCTGCCCGAGTGGCGCACGCGCTACTGGTGCTACGACACCGCAGCGCAGATCACTCTCATCTCCTACGCGGCCGCCCAGGCCGAGGGCTTCCTCCCCGCCGCCCCGGCGCTGCCCTTCCTGGCGGGCCGACCGGCGTGGCGCGGAGGCGAGGAGCCTCGCCCGGCCCCGCAGCCCGCTCGCGCCGCGGCCGTGCGTGCCCTCGAGAACGAGCTCGGGGCCCCGCGCCCCTCCGAACGGCGGCTCACCGACCAGGAGGCCTCCCGCAGGACGGCGCTCCGGGAGCTGCGGCGGGAGGGCGTCGACCCCTACCCGGCGACGGTGACCCGCACCCACGCCCTGGACGACGTGCTCCACGTGCTCGACGACGGGTCCCTCCCGCTCGGTGCACCGGTCTCGGTCACCGGACGCGTGGTCCGCGTCCGCGACCACGGAGGGGTCCTGTTCGCGGTGCTCCGCGAACGGACGAGCGAGCTCCAGGTGATGTTCACCGCCGACCGGCCCGCGGGGACCGCGCTCTGGCGCCGGACCGTCGACCTCGCCGACCACGTCGCGGTCACCGGCCACCTCGTGCGGTCCCGCACCGGAGAGCCGACGGTGCACGCGACGTCCTGGACGATGGCCGCCAAGGCGCTCCGACCTCCCGCCCGCGCGCTCGGCGACGAGGCGCGGGTCCGGCTGCGCCACCAGCACCTCGCGCTCGACGACCTCGCCGCCGCCGACCTGGAGGCCCGGTCGGCGATCGTCCGGGCGCTCCGCGACACCCTGCACGCACGCCGGTTCGTCGAGGTCGAGACCCCGGTGCTCCAACGGACGCACGGCGGGGCGAACGCACGGCCGTTCGTCACCCACATCAACGCCTACGACGCCGACCTCGCCCTTCGGATCGCGCCCGAGCTCTACCTCAAGCGGCTCTGCGTGGGCGGCGTCGGGCGCGTGTTCGAGATCGGCCGCAACTTCCGCAACGAGGGCGCGGACGCCACGCACAACCCGGAGTTCACCTCCCTCGAGGCGTACGAGTCCCACGGCGACTACACGACCATGCGCGCCCTCGCCCGCGACCTCGTCCTCGCGGCGGCCGTCGCCGCGCACGGCGAGCCCGTCGCACGCCGCGGCGACGACGTCGTCCGCCTCGACGGCGACTGGCCGGTCGTGACGGTGCACGAAGCGGTCTCGCGCGCCGTCGGCGTCCGCGTCACCCCGGACACCGACGCGACGACCCTGCGCGAGCTGGGCGCGCGCCACCACGTCCAGGTACCGGACGGGACGACGCCGGGACAGCTCGTCACCGAGCTCTACGAGGAGCTCGTCGAGCCGGCGACCGTCGAGCCGACCTTCTACACGGACTTCCCCGTCGAGACGTCGCCCCTGACCCGCGCCCACCGGGCCGACCCGCGCCTGGCGGAACGCTGGGACCTGGTCGCGGCCGGGATGGAGCTCGGCACCGCGTACACCGAACTCACGGACCCGCTCGACCAGAGGGACCGGCTCGAGCGGCAGTCGTTGCTCGCCGCCGGGGGCGACGTCGAGGCGATGCAGGTCGACGAGGACTTCCTCACGGCGCTCGAGTTCGGGATGCCACCCACCGGCGGGCTCGGGCTCGGGGTGGACCGCCTGTGCATGCTCCTGCTCGACCGTTCGATCCGGGAGACCCTCACGTTCCCCTTCGTGCGTCCCGCGGCGCGCTGACCGGCGACGGCGCCAGGCCGAGCGCCTGCTCCGCCCACACCAGCCCCGGCCCGACCTGCTCCCGCGCGAACCTCCAGTCGTGGTGCCCCGGCCGCACCAGGGCGCGGACGTCGTGGTGGGCTGCACGCAGCGTCCTGCCGAGGGCGCGGGCGGCGTCCGGGTCGTCCTTGGACGCCGCGACGAGGTACACGGGGACCGGGTCCAGACCTGCGTCGTGCGCGGCGTCGATCGCCGCGGCCGGTGTCGACGGCGCCCCGCCGGCGGCACCCTGCCTCAGGTCGTCCTCGCTCGGTCGCTCGTAGGGCAGGACGCCGACCACCGCCCCGAACAGGTCCGGGCGCTGCACCCCCACCACCAGCGCCCCGTACGCCCCGGCGGACATCCCGCCGAGCACACGGTGGCCGGCGTCCGGCACCGTCCGCAGGTGGTCGTCCGCCCAGCCCACCACGTCCCGGGTCGCGAACGTCGCGAGCTGCGCGCCGCCCGGGCGGTCGAGCGGCTCCTGGTCGAGGCCCAGCCCCAGGTCGGGCGCGACCACGATCGTCGCGGCGAGCCGGTCGCCCGCCACGAGCGCGTCGACCGTGCGGTCGACCTCACCCGCCGCGAACCAGTCGGCACCCGTCCCGGGCGACCCGTGCCACAGGTACACCACCGGGTAGCGTCGGCCTGGCTCCTGGTCGTACCCCGGGGGCACGTGGACCCACGCGTACCGGTCGCCCACGCCGCTCGCCGTGGCAGGGATGCGCACCCGCCAGGTCGCGCCGCGCGTCGCGGAGGTCGGGTGCGGCGGCTCCGCCTGGCTTCCCTCCGGCAGCGCCGCCGGCATCGGGAGACGCGACCGCAGCAGGAGCGCGACGGCGTGGGCGTCCGGCACGTAACCCGTCGCCGCCCCCCAGCCGAGGGCCACGCCCGCCCCGCACGCGAGGACCGCGGACGCCGCGAGGACACCGCCGACCGCGCTGCGCCGCGCACGCCAGCCTCCGACGCCGAGCGCGGCAGCGGCACCACCCAGCGCTACCGCCAGCCACCACGTCCTCACCCCCGGCACGAGGACGATCGTGACACGCCCCAACGATCTCGGCCCGTCGTCCGTCACCATGCACGTACGCCGCGACGACCGTCGCGGACGGATCACCGAAGGGGACGCATGAGGGCTTGGGAGTCGGAGCTGGCGATCACCCTCCGTCGCTGCGCCCCGCGCGGCCCGGCTCAGTAGGCTCGGACCCAGACGGACCGCCCGGGGAACCGCCGGGCGGCCCACGTCGTCGGACCACGGGAGGCGCCGTCCAGCGCCCCGGGGTGCGGACGGTCGTGGAGGCGCGATGGCTCGATGGCAGGACGAGGCGTGGCGGCAAGACCTGCGCACCCTGCTCGACCGGCGGGGCGTGCGGCTGTGGGCGCTCGCCGAGCGGGCGTCGGACGCCGCGGACCACCCGGACGGGGCCGAGACCGCGCTCGTCGAAGCGCTCGTGAGGGTCTTCGTCGCGTACCGGCCGGTGCGTCCGGGCGACGGTGCGGTCCGCGGCGCGCAGGCGGTGGTCGTGATCGACGACGACGCCGCCCTCGACGACCTCGAGTCGGCCGTCGCGGACGAGCTGACGGCTCGGCCCGGAGGCGCCGACGCCGTCCCGGACGAGCCGGACGCGGCACGTCCGGCACCGTCCGACGTCGTCGCCTCGGTCGAGCCGCGGGTCGCGGCCGAGCGACGTCGGCGGACGGGGCGGCGGAGGATCGTGGGCGTCGCGGCCGCCGGCGCGGGCGTGGCGCTCGTCGCGGGGCTCGTCTGGGGTGCCGGGTACGGGCCGGGACACGGCTCCCCCGTGCCGACCGCGACCGTGGCGGAGGACTCCGCTGCCCCCGCCGCGATGCCGGCGTATCCGCGCCGCACGACAGTCGTGTGCGGGGAACACCTCGACGTGCGCGCCAGGTCGACCGGCGCGATCACCGTGGCGCTGCGCACCGCGACGGCCCGGATCGCCCCGGGCGGGCTCTGGACCGGCACGGTGAGCTTCGCCGAGGGCGACGTCGTCCGGTCGCACGTGGCCCTGGTCGGGATGCCGCAGATCGTGGTCGTCGGCTCCCACGACGGCCGGGTCGCCGCCGTCGGCCAGGGCGACCTGTCCCTGGCCCGGACGGGGAGCGGCACCGGCCGGCTGCTCGTCGACGCGGCCCTGCGCTTCCCGGCCTGCGACGCCGGCGGGCACCTCGGGCCCGGGACCTACCGGGTGGTCGCCGTCGAGTCGTACCAGGACCGCGCCGACTGGCCGTACGGGACGGTGTACACGGCCCTCAGCGCCCCCGTGACGCTCACGGTGACACCTGCCGACGCGCGCACGCAGGCCGGCTGACCACGTCGGAGTGGGAGGATCAGGGGGTGCCCGACAGCCCCGCCCCCACCGTCCTGAGCCCCGACGCCACCGCCCACCTCGACGACCTCGCCGCGTTCGTGAGCGCGTCCCCGTCGTCGTACCACGCCGCCGAGGAGGTCGCCCGGCGCGCCGAGGCCGCCGGGTTCGTGCGGCTGGCGGAGAGCGACGCCTGGCCGGACCCG
The DNA here is from genome assembly GCF_009429125.1 of Luteimicrobium xylanilyticum. Classification (GTDB taxonomy): domain Bacteria; phylum Actinomycetota; class Actinomycetes; order Actinomycetales; family Cellulomonadaceae; genus Luteimicrobium; species Luteimicrobium xylanilyticum. Next base: position 577,415 of record NZ_CP045529.1, on the reverse strand, counting down.
GCGGCGGGCGGGCGCTACGTCGTCGTGCGCGACGGCGCCGCGATCGCCTGGACCGTGCCCGCAGGAGCCGCGCCGACCACGCCCGTCACGGTGATCGGCACCCACACCGACTCCCCCGGCTTCAAGCTCAAGCCCCGCCCCACGACGACCGCGCACGGCTGGCTGCAGGCCGGCGTCGAGGTGTACGGCGGCCCGCTGCTGAACTCCTGGCTCGACCGTGAGCTCGAGCTCGCCGGCCGGGTCGCGGTGCGCGGCGCCGACGGCACGGTCACCGAGCACCTCGTGCGTACCGGTCCGCTGCTGCGGGTCCCGCAGCTCGCCATCCACCTCGACCGCGCCGTCAACGACGGACTCGCGCTCGACAAGCAGCGCCACACCCAGCCCGTCTGGGGGCTCGCGACGCCCGGCGTCCCCGGGGCCGACCCCGAGGCCGACGTCGTGCTGGCGCTCGCCGAGGCCGCGGACGTGACGCCGGACGCGGTCGACGGGTTCGACGTCGTCGTCGCGGACACCCAGCCGCCGCGCCGGTTCGGGGCGCGGGGGGGCCTGTTCGCGTCCGGGCGCCTCGACAACCTGCTCTCCACGCACGCGGCGCTCACCGCGCTGCTCACCTCCGCCGACGGAGACGCCAACGGCGCCGACAGTGACGCGCCACGGATCCGGATGGTCGCGGCGTTCGACCACGAGGAGCTCGGGTCCGCGTCGCGGTCGGGCGCTGCGGGTCCGTTCCTCGCGGACGTCCTCGACCGGGTCTACGCAGGCCTCGGCGCCACGACCGAGGACCGCCACCGGGCGATGGCCGCGTCCTGGTGCGTGTCGAGCGACGTCGGGCACGCCGTCCACCCCAACTACCCGGAGCGGCACGACCCCGCCAACCACCCCGTGGCCGGCGGCGGGCCGATCCTCAAGCTCAACGCCAACCAGCGCTACGCGTCCGACGCCGTCGGGTCCGCGCTGTGGGAGGACGCGTGCCGGACGGCGGGGGTACCGAGCCAGGCGTTCGTGTCGAACAACGCGGTGCCGTGCGGCTCGACGATCGGGCCGATCACCGCGACCCGGCTCGGCATCCGCACCGTCGACGTCGGTGCAGCAATCCTGTCGATGCACTCGGCACGCGAGCTGTGCGCCGCCGCCGACCCCTGGTACCTGAGCCGCGCCATGCGCGCGGCGCTCGACGTCACGCCGTCCTGAAACCTCTGGGCGAGCGCGCGGGCCGCGCGTAGCGTGCGGGAGATGGACCTGCGCCTCGTCGCCCTCCAGCTCGACGCACCGGACCCGGCCGTGCCCGCCGCGTTCTGGGCCGGACTGCTCGGGCGAGCGGCCGTCGTCGAGCCCGGCGGGACGCTCGTGCCGGGCGAGGGCACGCAGCTCGGGCTCCGCTTCGTGCCCAGCACCGAGCCGAAGGTCGCGCAGAACCCCGTCCACCTGCACCTGACGAGCACGAGCCCCGGCGACCAGGAGGCGACCGTCGCCCGGGCGCTCGAGCTCGGCGGCACGCACGTCGACGTCGGGCAGCTCCCGGAGGAATCGCACGTCGTCCTGGCCGACCCCGGTGGCAACGAGCTCTGCGTCATCGAGCCCGGGAACGCCTTCCTCGAAGGCACGGGGTTCCTCGGCGAGGTGACCTGCCGCGGGACGCGCGCCGTCGGACTGTTCTGGAGCGAGGCCCTCGGCTGGCCGCTCGTCTGGGACCGGGACGAGGAGACGGCCGTCCAGTCGCCCGACGGCGGCACCAAGGTCTCGTGGGGCGGCGAGCCCGTCGACCCGGACGCGCCGCCGCAGCGGCAGCGCCTCGAGCTGGTGACGACCGACCTCGACGCTGCAGTCGACCGCCTGCTCGCGCTCGGGGCGACGCGTCTCGCCGCGGCACCCGGCGCGGCGGACGGCGTCGTCGTGCTGGCCGACCCCGACGGCCGGGTCTTCCAGGTCCGCGCGGGCTGACCGTCTACTGTCACGCCATGGCACTCGACCTCGAGGCGATCTACACCGACCTCCACCGCAACCCCGAGCTCTCGTACGCGGAGCACCGCACCGCCGGCATCGTCGCCGACCACCTGACCGCCCTCGGGCTCGAGGTCCGCGACGGGGTCGGCGGGACCGGCGTCGTCGGGGTCCTGGCCAACGGCGACGGGCCCACGGTGCTGCTCCGCGCCGACATGGACGGCCTGCCCGTCCAGGAGGAGACCGGCCTCCCGTACGCCAGCACGGCCCGTGGCACGAGCCCCGACGGCGAGGACGTGCCGGTCATGCACGCGTGCGGCCACGACGTGCACGTGACCTGCCTGCTCGGCGCCGTCGACGCGCTCGTCGCCGACCGCGCGTCGTGGTCGGGGACGGTCGTCGCCGTGTTCCAGCCCGCCGAGGAGCTCGGCACCGGCGCCCAGGCGATGGTCGACGACGGCCTGTACGAGCACGCGCCCCGGCCCGACGTCGTCCTCGGCCAGCACGTGACGCCCCTGCCAGCGGGGACGATCGGGCTGCGTCCGGGACCGTCGTTCGCCGGCGCCGACGCGCTCACGGTGCGCCTCTTCGGGCGGGGCGGCCACGGGTCGCGTCCCGAGACGACGGTCGACCCGGTCGTCCTGGCCGCGTCGGTGATCATGCGGCTGCAGACGGTCGTCGCGCGGGAGATCGCCGCCACGGAGACGGCCGTCGTGACGGTCGGGTCCGTGCACGCCGGGACCAAGGAGAACATCATCCCCGGCGAGGCCACCCTGGGCCTGAGCCTCCGGAGCTACACGCCGGAGGTCCGCGAGAGGCTCCTGGCGGCCGTCCGACGGATCGTGGCCGGCGAAGCAGCCGCGGCGGGCGCACCCGCCGAGCCCGAGGTGACGATCGGCTACTCGTTCCAGGCGCTCGTGAACGACCCCGACGCCACCGCCCGCACCGGCGCCGCGTTCCGGGCCGCGTTCGGCGACCAGGGTGTCGCCGACCCCGGCCTGATCACCGGCAGCGAGGACGTCCCCGCGCTCGCCGCCGCGGCCGGCGTGCCGCTCGTGTACTGGCTGCTCGGCGGTGAGGACCCGCAACGGTTCGCCGCCGCGTTCGCCGCCGGGACGCTCGACAGCGACATCCCCTCCAACCACTCCCCGTCCTTCGCGCCGCAGCTCCACCCGACGCTGGAGCACGGGGTCGAGGCGCTCGTCGTCGCGGCGCGGGAGTGGCTCGACTGACGGCGGCGCTTTTTGAACGCCCAGCAACACACGGCGGTCCGGCTGTGCGGCGTGTCGCGGACGGCACGCGGGCGAACCGGGCGCTGAGCCCGCACCAGGGCGGGCTCGGTGTTGCTGGGCGTGGATACCGGTTCACGTAGGGTCGAGGCCATGCCCGACGGTGCCCCCAGCCCTCTGCTCGACGTGCTCCTCGGCGGGGGTCGCCGCTCCGAGTCGGTGCGTCACGTCGAGGTGCTGCCGGCCCGCGAGGGCGTGCGGGCCGACTGGCCGGTGTGGGCCGACCCGCAGCTCGTCGCCGGGTACCGCGAGCTCGGCGTCGAGCGGCCGTGGGCGCACCAGGCCACCGCCGCCGAGGCCCTGCACGACCGCCGGCACGTGGCGCTGGCGACGTCGACCGGGTCCGGCAAGTCGCTCGCCTTCTGGCTGCCGGCGCTGACCGCCGTGCGGGAGGACGCTCGTGACCGGGCGGCCGCCTCGGTGCTGGAGGCGGGGCGGATCGAGACCGCCGCCCGACGCGGCTCCGTCCTCTACCTGTGCCCCACGAAGGCGCTCGCCGCCGACCAGCTCTCCGCGCTCGAGCGCGTGCTCGACGCGTCCGGCCGGGCTGCCGGCGGCGCCAAGGTCGACCTGCGGGTCGCGACCTGCGACGGGGACACCGGCTTCGAGGAACGCCAGTGGGTCCGCGAGCACGCCGACGTCGTGCTCACCAACCCCGACTTCCTGCACTTCGCGCTGCTCCCCGACCACAAGCGCTGGGCCCGGCTGCTGCGGAGCCTGCGGTACGTCGTCGTCGACGAGGGGCACGCGTACCGCGGGGTGTTCGGGGCGCACGTGGCCCTCGTCCTGCGTCGGCTGCGGCGGCTCGCCGCGTACTACTCCCGGGTCCCGGGCGCACCGGGGGCGGCCGGTCCGACGTTCGCCGTGGCGTCCGCGACGACGGCCGACCCGTCCGCGACCGCGGCGCGCCTCATCGGCGTCGCCCCCGAGGACGTGCTCACGGTCGACGACGACGCCAGCCCCGTCGGGCGCAAGACGTTCGTCCTGTGGGAGCCGCCCGAGCTGCCCGGTGGCGACCCGCTCGAGGCGGCCGCGGCGCTGCGGCATGCGGGCGACGCGGCGCCCGCCGGGCGGGCGGCTGCCGACGCGGCGCTCGTCGAGTCGCTCGTCGTCGACCCGACCGCGCACGACGATCTCGGGCTCGTCGACGAGCCCGACGCACCGGCCGTCGTCGGGGACGCGGCCGACCGCCCGCGCCGTTCCGCGACCGCCGAGGCCGCTCACCTGCTCGCCGACCTCGTCGCGTCCGGGGCGCGGACGCTCGCGTTCACCCGGTCGCGCCGGGGTGCGGAGTCCGTCGCGTCGGCGACGCAGGACCACCTGCGGCACGCGCTCGGGAGCGGGCCGGGGAGCGACGGCGAGGTAGCCGCCGCGTCCGTCGCCGCGTACCGCGGCGGGTTCCTGCCCGAGGAGCGGCGCGAGCTCGAGGACGCGCTCCGCACCGGGCTCGTGCGGGGGCTCGCGACGACCAACGCCCTCGAGCTGGGTGTCGACGTGTCGGGGCTCGACGCGGTCCTCGTCGCCGGGTGGCCCGGGACCCGGATGTCGCTGTGGCAGCAGGCGGGTCGCGCCGGGCGCGCCGGTGCCGAGGGGCTCGTCGCGTTCGTCGCGCGCGAGGACCCCCTCGACACCTACCTCGTGCACCATCCGGAGGCGATCTTCGAGGCACCCCTCGAGGCGACCGTGTTCGACCCCTCGAACCCGTACGTCCTCGCGCCACACCTGTGCGCGGCCGCCGCCGAGCTCCCGCTGCGCGCCGACGAGCTGACGAGGTTCGGCGACCCCGCCCATCTGCGTGAGCTGCTCGACGTGCTGGTGGCGCGGGGTGCGCTGCGCCGTCGGACGTCCGGGTGGTACTGGACGCACGCGCGCTCCGCCGCCGCGATGGCGGACCTGCGCGGGTCGGGCGGGCCGCCCGTGCGGGTCGTCGAGGCGGAGACCGGACGCCTGCTCGGCACGGTCGACGCCGCGTCGGCCGACGGGACGGTCCATCCCGGCGCCGTGTACGTGCACCAGGGGCGGACGTTCGTCGTGACGTCGCTCGAGGCCGGGCCGTCAGGCGAGCTGGAGGTCGCGATCGCGGAGCCCGGCACCGTCGACTACGGGACCTGGTCCCGCACGACGACGACCATCCGCCTCGCGAGCAAGGAGCCGCTCCTCGCTCGCACGTGGGCGGGGCCGCCCCGCGCAGACGGTGACGCCGACGGTGACGCTGGGCTCGCCGACGGTGACGTCCGCTGGGGCTACGGCCCGGTCGAGGTGACGAGCCAGGTCGTGAGCTTCCAGCGCCGGCACCTTCCGGACCTGCGGATCCTGTCGACCGAGGACCTCGACCTGCCCGAGCGCACCCTGCCGACGACGGCGGTGTGGTGGTCGGTCCCCACCGCGCTCCTCGAGGGCGCCGGCCTCACGGACGAGGGCGTCCCGGGCGCGCTGCACGCGGCGGAGCACGCGTCGATCGGGCTGCTGCCGCTGCTCGCGACGTGCGACCGGTGGGACCTCGGTGGCGTGTCGACTGCGCTGCACGTGGACACCGAGCGGGCGACGGTCTTCGTCTACGACGGTCTCGCGGGCGGCGCCGGGTTCGCGGAGCGCGGCTACCACCTCGGCGCGACGTGGCTGCGCGCCACCCGCGACGCGATCCGATCGTGCCCGTGCACCGACGGCTGCCCCGCGTGCGTGCAGTCCCCGAAGTGCGGGAACTACAACAACCCCCTCGACAAGCACGGCGCGCTCCGCCTCCTCGACGCGGTGCTCGCGCTCGCGCCCGCTGAGCCCGCCGACCGCTGAGACCGGAGCGGGCGAGCTCCGCGGATGGACGGTCGGTAGGCGACGCGGATGGCCGACGTAGCAGCCGAAGCGCGCAGCGCCGGCAGCGACGGGTCGCCGTCGGGCGCGACGGCTGCGAGCAGGCCGTCGTCGTGTGGGCATGCTGCTCAGCGACGACGGGAGCTTCATCACCGGCACCGAGGTCCGTATCGACGGCGGCACGCACTTCTGACGGCCGCGACCAGGGGCCTCCCACCCGGGGCGCCCCCATCACTCCCGCGCGTCGCGCTGCGCCGCCCCCGGAAGGAGCACGGTCACGACGGCGCCTCTCTCGCCACCCGCGAGCTCGACCCGTGCCTCGAGGCCGACAGCCAGGGCCGAGACGATGCTCAACCCCAGGCCGGAACCCGGCGCCGCTCCGAGCGACCGGAACCTGCGTGGCCCGTCGCGGAGCAGCTCGGCCGGGAACCCGGGGCCGTCGTCCTCGACGCGGACGGTACGGCCCTCCACCACGACCCGCACCTCGCCCCCGCCGTGCCGCAGACCGTTGGCGACGAGGTTCTGCACGACCCGTTCGAGCCGCCGAGGCTCGGTACGGACGACGTCCGACGAGACGACCGAGAGGGTGACCCCTTCCTGCCCCTCCACCATCCGCCGCACCACGGTCGCGAGATCACGAGGCTCGAGGACGACTACCTCCGGCTGCTCGGCCCGTGCGAGCTCGAGAAGGTCGTCGGTCAGACGGCGCAGACGGACCGTCTGGCGCCGTACCAGGGTTGCCTCCGGCCCGTCAGGCAGCAGCTCGGCCGCCGAGACGAGGGCCGTCATCGGGGTCCGCAGCTCGTGCGCGACGTCGGCCGAGAAGGCGCGCTCACGGTCCAGGCGCGCCGCGAGCGAGCCGGTCAGCACGTCGATCCGGTCGACCAGCTCGCGGACCTCGTCGCGCGGACCAGGCCCCGACCCGAGCAGCCGCGCGGCGCCGTCGCCCCGGCCGACGACGTCCTGCACCCCGGAGCCTGCCCCCACCGCTCTGGCCGCGCGCCGCAGCCGGGACGTGATGGACCCCGCCACCACCCATCCACCCACGAGTGCGAACAGGACCACGCCACCCGCCGTCGCCCCGAGCGTCCGGTGCATCGACGCACGCTGCTCGAGCAGCCTTGCTCCCGGCGCGCGCAGGCTGAGGACGCGTCCACCCTCGAGCCGCTGGGCGGCCCACATGTCGTGACCGTCGAACCAGGTGACCGCACGTCCCGGCCTCAGCGCCGCCCGCAGCGGGCGCGGCAGGCGCGTCGCGTCGGACCCCACCGAGCTCGACGACGGCACGGTGCCCGAAATGTCGTACGCGGCGGCCGAGACCGCAAGGGACTGCAACGCCTCCGCGCGCAGCGCGTTCCGCCCGCCCACCATGATCGACCTGTCCACGGCGAGCCCGAGCAGCAGCGCCGACAGCAGCGACGTCAGTGCCACGGCCGCCCCGATCCGCGTGCGGATGGACCGGTACCACGGCGTCATCCGCGCCCTCCGACGTCGACCAGCCGGTAGCCGAACCCCCGCACCGTCTCGATCACGTCGTCGCCGAGCTTCCCCCGCAGCCGCTTCACGTTCGTGTCGACGACGCGAGCGTCCGTCCACTGCTCGTCGCCCCACACGCGGCGCAGAGCCTCCGCACGCTCGATCGCGGCCCCCCGATGGTCGAGCAGGAGCTCGAGAAGCCGGAACTCGGTCGAGCTCAACGACACGGGTGCGCCGCCCCGCACCACGGTGCGGGCGCCCCGGTCCACGACGACGTCCCCGACCTCTTCGACCACGCCCCGGCGCGCCGGCCGGCGCGCGAGAGCCCGCACGCGCGCGGCAAGCACCTCGCCGTCGTACGGCTTGGCCACGTGGTCGTCCGCGCCCGCGTCGAGCCCTGAGACCACGTCGCCCGGGAGGTCGCGCGCCGTGAGCAGGAGGATCGGGACGTCGGACCACTCCCGCACCCGCCGCGTCAGGGTCAGGCCGTCCATCCGCGGCATCGCGACGTCCACGACGGCGACGTCGAAGCTGCCCTCCCGCAGCGCCCGCTCCCCTTCCACCCCGTCGACGGCAGTCCCGACGTGGAAGCCGTGCCGGGTGAGGAGCAGCGCCGTCGTCTCCCTCACGTCGACGTCGTCCTCGACGAGGAGGACGTGGCACCCCTCCGCGCTCACGCGCCCGACTCACGGAAGTCGACGTCGAACGTCGTGCGTCCTCCGGTCACCCACCCGGGATGCCGGTCCGGGAAGGTGAGCACGAGCCGACGGAAGACGTGTGCTGAGCCGTCCCTGGAGACCCGGTCCGCGCGGACCTCGACGGGGTACTCGCGCAGGTGCCCGGCAGCGCAGTAGGGGTCACAGTCGTTCTCGACGTAGGTCGCCGTGCCTTCCGCCTCTGCCGTGGTCCACCGCGACCAGTCGACCGACTCGATCGCCGCGTTGGCGTCACCGCAGGTCACCGTGAAGCTCGTCGGACGGAACACGGGCTGGTGCGAGCAGTCGACGAGGTAGGCCCTCTCGGCGCGCAGGGTGGACGTCGCGAGCACGCTCACGTGCGGGGCGTCGTCCGCGTAGCTGCGCGAGAGCTGGAACGCCGCCCCGGTCAGCGCGACGAGCGCCGCGAGCGCGGTCACGAGCACCGCGACCAGCCCCCGACTGAGCCGTCTGCGGGCTCCTGGGATCGTCATTCCGCCTCCTTCCGTGGTCAGCCCACCGGGCCGCAGACCGAGCGTAGGCAGTGCTGCGTGTCATGCGCGTCGCAGCTCCGTGGCAGTTCGGTGGCAGGGCCCTGTGGCGAGCGAGGAGCGCCCGGAGAGCCTCCTACCGTGCAGGGGCCGACACCCGATCAGGCGCCGGCTCGACATCCCCCGGAGCAGACCGTGCACGCACCCTCGTCCTCACGCCGGCTCGCACCCCTCGACGGGCTGCGGGCGGTCGCCGTCGTCGCGGTCGTCGTCTTCCACCTCGACCCCACCCTGCTGCCCGGCGGGTACGCCGGGGTCGACGTGTTCTTCGTGCTGAGCGGCTACCTCATCACGCGACAGCTCCTCGTGGAGCGCGAGCTGAGGGGCCAGATCCTGCTCGGCCGGTTCTGGCTGCGTCGCGCCCGCAGGATCCTGCCGGCGCTCGTCGCGATGCTGCTGGTCTGCGGGTCGCTCCTGCTCGTCCTGCGCGGCGACCCGGCCGTGGGCTGGGGCCGACAGCTTCTCTCCGCGCTGACCTTCACGAGCAACTGGACGCTGGTGGCCGACGGCAGCGACTACTTCGCCCAGGGCTCGCCGCCCGTCCTCCAGAACCTCTGGTCGCTGGCGGTCGAGGAGCAGTTCTACCTCGTGTGGCCGTTCGTGCTCACCGTCGTCGTGGCCGTCGTCAGGCGGCCCTCGGCACGGGCCCGCACCGTGCTCGCGCTCGCACTCGTGTCTGCGGTCACGGCCGCCGTCGTGACGGCGAGGTCGGGCGTCAGCCGTGCGTACTACGGCTCCGACACCCACGCGTTCGGGCTGCTCGCCGGGGCGGCGCTCGCCCTCGCGCAGCGAGCGGACGCCCGGCCCGCGCGACGCGCCGAAGCGTCCTCTCGGCCGCCGGCACGCGGGACCAGCGCGGTCGTGGGTCTCGCCGGACTGGCCGCTCTCGTGTGGCTCTTCCTCCGTCTCCGGGGAGGCGACGGAACCAGCACCGTGCTGGGCCTGCCCGTCGTCGCCGTGACCACCGCGGCGCTCGTCGCCTCGGCTTCGCGGACCGGCACTCCCGTCAACCGCGTCCTTTCGTCGTCGGCGCTCCGCTGGCTGGGCCGGCGCTCCTACGGCATCTACCTGTGGCACTGGCCGCTGCTCGTCGTGCTGCGCTCCCGGCTCGACGAGCCCGGACCGGGTCCGCGGACCCTGCTCGTGGCGATCCTGACCGTCGTCCTCACCCTGGTGCTCGCCGGGCTCTCGTGGCGGTTCGTCGAGCGTCCCTTCCTGGACCGCAGGGTGCCGGGTCTCGTCGGGCGCGGTGCCCGCAGGGCTGGGGTGGCCCCGGTCCGTGGCGGTCTGCGCCCCACGGCCGTGGTCGTGGGCGTCGCCGTCGCAGCCGTTGCTTCGGTCATGGCGGGGGTGAGCGGACCGACGACGACCGCCGCGGCGAGTCAGGTCGCCGCCGGCGAGAGGGCCCTCGCCGAGGCAGCCGCGACCTCGAGCGACGCACCGCTGCCCTCGCCGACCAGGACACGGGAGACGACACCCGCCGGACCTTCCGCGCCTCCTCGCGGCACGTCCTCCCCACCGGCGCGGAAGGAGCACCGCCGAGCAGCCGGGCGGCTGCCCGACGGCGACCGCGTGACTGCGGTCGGGGACTCGGTCATGCTCGCCTCCGCTCCCGCGCTGCTCCGCACGTTCCCCGGGGTGCAGGTCGACGCCGAGGTGTCCCGGATGCCGCAGCGCGGCCCCGACGTGGTCCGACGGCTCGCGCGCGAGGGCCGGCTCGGGGACGTGGTGGTCGTGGGGCTCGGGACGAACGGGTACCTGGGCCGCGGCACGCTCGACGAGCTCCGCTCGGCAGTGGGGCCGAGGCGGCTGCTGGTGCTCGTGACCGTCTTCGTCCCACGTCCTTGGCAGGACGCCGACAACGACCAGCTGCGGGCGTTCGCTCGACACCACCCCCGCACGTTCGTGAGCGACTGGTACGCGGCCGTACGGAGCGATCCCCACGCGCTCGGTCCGGACGGGATACACCCCGGCCCGACGGGCGCCCGCCTCTACGCGGACACCCTCGCCTCGACGTTGCGGGCGGTCGACGGGCGGCGCTGACGACGCGTCGAGGTGCCGGGCTCACGACGCCGCCGCACGGCTTCCTCGCGCGGAGGCCGGGCCGGCGCGGGCGGCTGCCGTCGCCCGCGCGCCCGACCCGACGAGCCGGGCCACCCCCGGCGCGGCGCGGTGCACCTCGACCCGAAGCACTCCGCCTCCCTCGTCGGCGCACGCGTCGACCGTCCCGCCGTTGCGCGCCGCCACCACGCGGGCGACGGCGCACGCGTCCTCGCCGTGCCGCAGCGCGTCGGCACCCGCGACCGCCGCGAGGTCCGCGGCGCCCTGGGCTCCGGAGCGCGCCGCCTGCGCCTGGCCGAGGCCGGCGAGCACCGTCCCGAGCAGCACGACGACGGCGACGAGCCCCAGGACGAGCACGGTCCCGGACCCGCGCTCGCACGGGCCCGCCACCGCACGTCGATGGTCCTCGGTCGGGCGCGAGCGGCGGCCGGACGCGGCGGCCGAGCTCACGGCTCGACCCGCGCGACGGCGTGTCCCGTCGCCCGCAAGGGCACGCCGCCGAAGGGACCCAGCCGCCCGACGACCGGGACCTCGACGTCGGCGGTCACCCAGTCGCCGTCGTGCGCGAGCCGGACGGAGGTGCCGGTCCCGCCGACCCGCACCGCGGCGGTCCGCTGGGCGGCGGTGTCCTCACCGAGCGCTGCGCTGCGGGCGGCGGCCGTCGCGGCGTCCACCGCGCGCAGCCGCGCGACGGACGCCGCGCCGACCGTGAGGACGAGCACCAGCACGACGACGACCGCGGGCAGCGCCACGGCGAGCTCGGCGGTGACGCTCCCCCGCTCACGCCCGAGTGCTCGTCCCGGCATGGTGCCCGCCTCAGCCGACCGACAGCGCGGACTTGATGATGCCGAGGAGCAGTCCTCGCACCTCGGCGGACTTGAGGATCACGAGGAGCAGCCCGGCGAAGCCGACGGCTGCGAGGGTCGCGATGGCGTACTCGGCGGTCGCCATCCCGGCCTCGCGGCCGGCGGTGCGCAGGGGGCCCGCCGTGGGGCGGACGAGTCGGGTGCGGGTGCGATCGAGCCAGGCACGGGCGGCCGTCGCCAGCGTCGCCAGGGCGGCGCGGGAGCGACGTGCGGCGAGGGCTGCCGGTCGCCGGCGCGCGGGTGGGGTGTGGAGGGCGTGCATGGGTGTCCTTCCGTCGGGCGGCACGGCGTGCCGCGGGACGGCCAGACTGGCGGGTCGCCCGCACCCCCTGCGTGCGGGTGACCCGCCGCTGTGCACGACGCCGGTCAGGCGGGCACTGTGGGTGGCGCCCCGACGGCGGGGGCCGGGGCCTCGGCACGGCGGAGCGCGACGAGGTTGAGAGCGCCCGCGGCGAGCAGGACGACCCCGGTCGCCACGAACACGGACCGGAGCCCCAGCTGCGCGGCGACGATCCCCCCGAGCACGGGTCCGGCGACCTGGCCCACGTACTGCGCCGACACGCCGTAGCCGAGGAGGCCGCCGACGGCGTCCGGCGGGGCGAGGTGCCTGACCGCCGCGGTCACGGACGGCAGCAGCCCGCCGAGGCTCACCCCGAGCAGGACGCGCGCCACCCCGAGCTCGACCACGTTCGTCACGACGGCCTGCACGAACGCCAGCAGCCCGGCCGCGAGCAGGCACCCGACGACGACGCGCACGTGCCCGACGCGGTCGGCGAACCGTCCGACGCGAGGCGCCGCGAGGATGCTGCCCACGCTGGTGAGGGCGAGGAGGATGCCGGCGACACCGGCGGCGTGGGTGCGCTGGCCGAGGTCGGAGACGTAGACGGTGACGACGGGCTCGATGGACATCGTCGCGAGCAGCAGCAGGCTCGAGGTGGCGAGCAGGACGAGGACGGCGCCCCGGTGGTCGACCTGGGCCCACACCCCGGACCGACGGCGCTCGCGGGTGCGCGGCGCGCGGGTGACCTGCCGGTCCTCGCGGAGCAGGAAGAGGGTCGCGAGGAACGCGAGGAAGATCAGTCCGCCGGCGACGAGGAAGGTGGGCCGCACCCCGACCCAGGCGGGCACGAACCCGCCGACGAGCGGCCCGACGACGTTGCCGGCGAGCACCCCGGACGACACGATCCCGAGCGCCCACGCGCTCCGGTCGGACGGGGTCTGCGCGGCGACGAGGATCGTGGCGCCCGACGCGTAGCCGCCGAGGACGCCGACGAGCAGCCGGACCGCGACGAGCTGGTCGACGGTCTGGACGAACCCGAGCAGCGAGATCGCCACGGACATCCCGAGGCTGGCCCGGACCAGCATCGACTTGCGGCCGAACCGGTCGCCGAGCCTGCCCCAGAGGGGCGCGGTCAGTGCGGCCGTCAGGAAGCACGCCCCGTACGCGATGCCGGACCAGCGCACGACGGCCGCGTCGCTCTCGACCCCGAGCTCCCGCACGAACACCGGCAGGAAGGGCACGAGGAGCGTCATGGCGACGATCGTGGTGAACGCTCCGGCCGTGGCGACCACGAGGTTCCGGCGCCAGTAGGGGTGCTCGGCGGCGGGGGTCTCGAGGGTCGGCGCGGTCATTCCCCTTGTCTACACCCGTCGTCCGTGCAGCGATACGTTTGCGCTCACGATGTGAGACGTCTGAGGAGGATCGGCTGGATACCAGGCCTTCCGAGGCGCACCGCTCCCGCGCTTCACCCGCTCCGCAGCAGCCCGACGCCGTACGAGACGAGCACCGGCACGAGCCCCACGAGGACGAAAGCGGGCAGGTAGCAGAGCCCCAGCGGGAGGACGAGCCGGACCCCCAGACGGCCGGCCGCCGTCGCGGATCGTTCGGCCCGGTCGCGACGGAGCCGGTCGGCGGCCGCCCGCAGCGCCGGCTCGGGCGGCGAGCCGTGCTCCCACGTGGGGCGGAGCGCGTCGCCGACCACGTGCGCCACGCCGAGCCCCCCGGGCCGTCGGTCCGGGTCCGGTCCACCGCGGCCCGCGCCGCGCGCGAGGCGACCGCGTGGCGCCGGCCCGTCCGCCGACCACGCGTCGTCCCACCCGCCCCCGAGCGCGAGCCGCGATGCCGTGGCACGCAGCGCGTCCCCGTCCGGTCCGGCGAGCGCCGTACCCACCGCGTCGAGGGCCCGTACGACGCTCGCCCCCGACCGGCACGCGGCAGCGACGAGCGCCAGCACCACCTCACCGTCGACCCGGCCGGCCGGAGCAGCGACACCCGGCATGGCGCCGTCGGGCACGCCGCCGACCAGCGCTCTCGCCCGCCCCAGGGCCACGTCGCCCCGCACCCACCACGGCGCGAGCCCCGCGAGCGCGAGGACGGCGGTCACTACACCGACCCCCGCCCCGCTCACGTCTCCTCCCCCGCCGCCCGGGCTGCCCGGACGAGCGCGCCCGTCCACCGGCGCCCGACGAGGACGAGCACCCCCGCGCCCAGGAGCGCGAGCGTCCCGATCCCGCCTCCGAGCAGCACGCCGACCGGGTCGGCACCGAGCGCGAACCCGAGCAGCAGCCCCGCGCCCGGCAGCCACGCGAGGACGCGCGCCGTGGCCCGTGGCCCGGCGAGCGCCGTCTCGCGAGCGACCCGGGCAGCGTCCTCGGCGAGGGTCGCCTCGACGACGTCGTCGAGCACGGCGGCGAGCGGCGCCCCCACCTCGAGGGCGAGCCGCACCCCCGCGACCACGGCGGGCACGACGCGCGGCGCCCCGAGGACACGGGCGGCGTCCCCCGTGTCGGGGACACCCTGGGGGTCGCACCGCACCCCGACGGCGTCCCACGCGCGGCCCGGCGGCAGCCCCGACCGCAGGAGGGCCGCGACCTGCGTCACCACGACCACCGCGTCGCCCGTCCCTGCGCCGGTGCGTCGGCGTCGCAGGACGGCACGACCGGTCCTCGACGCCATCGCGCCGACGAGCACCTCCGCCCCACGTCCGGGCCGCCCGAGCAGCGCGCGGGCCGCGACCGCGACCAGCACCCCCACGAGCACCGCCGTCACGGCGCGACCACCTCCCACCGCGGGCCCCGCCGCGGGACGTTCGCACCGCCGTCCCAGGTCGCCGCCGACTCGACGACGAGCTCGCCGCGCCCGTCGCGGCCCACCGCCCCCAGCTCCGCGACGTACCGCACCCGCGTCACCGGGTCGCGGCGCAGATGCACGACGACGTCGAGGGCGCTCGCGGCCTGCGCGGCCACCGCGTCGCGGCCGAGCCCGGCGAGCGCGGCGAGCGCCTCGAGCCGGGCCGGCACGTCGGCGGCGGTGTTGGCGTGCACGGTGGCCATGCCGCCGTCGTGCCCGGTGTTGAGCGCGAGCAGCACGTCCCGGACCTCGACGCCGCGGCACTCGCCCAGGACGATCCGGTCGGGCCGCATGCGGAGCGCGTTGCGCACGAGCTCGTCGAGCCCCACCGCCCCCGACCCCTCGACGTTCGCGCGCCGGGTGCACAGGTGCACGACGTGCGGATGACCGGGCGCGAGCTCGCGGGCCTCCTCGACGCAGACCACCCGCTCGGACCCGGGGACCAGCCCGAGGAGCGCGGCGAGCAGCGTCGTCTTGCCCGTGCCGGTCGCCCCGGACACGAGGACGTTCGCGCGGCGCTGCACGAGCCCCGCGAGCACCGGCACCCAGGCGGAGGGCAACGCCCCACGGGCGACGAGCTCGTCGAGCGTGAACGAGCGCGGCCGGTGCGTGCGCAGCGAGATCGCGGCGCCGTCCTCGCACAGCGGCGCGACGACGGCATGGAGCCGTGTCCCGTCGGTCAGGCGCGCGTCGACGCTGGGCTGCTGGTCGTCGAGCCGCGCCCCCGACGCCGCCGCGAGCCGGACCGCGAGCGCCCGCACGTCCCGCGGCCCGGCAAGGCGGTGGGCCCAGCGGACGAGGCCCGCGCCGCGGTCGAACCACACAGTGCCGTCGGGGTTGACGAGGACGTCGGTGACGTCCTGGTCGTCGAGGAGCGGCTGGACGGCGCCCGCCCCGACGAGCTCGGCGCGAACCTGCCGCGCCAGCCCGGCGAGCACCCGTGACCCGACGACCCGTCCGCTGCGGCGCAGCGCGTCCTCGACGTCGCCGAGCGTGGGCGTGCCCCCGGCGTCCCCGAGCGTCGCGCGCACCTGCGCGACGAGCTCCCCGTCCGGCGGCGCGTCCACGCTCACCGGCCCGTCCGCACGGCCCGACGGCCGGTCGCGGCCCACCCGCCGGCCGCACCGGGACCCGCCGTGCGCGCGGCGGCCGCGTCCAGGACCCTCGCGGCCGCACGGCGCAGTGCGGTGCCGTGCCCGACGGGTGGTCCGTCCCCCCGCTCGACGGCGGCTCGCGCCCCGCGGACCCGGCCGACGTGCCCGGCGACGGGCACCCCGAGGGCGGTCGCGACGTCGTCGGGAGCGAGACGTCCGGGCGCGGGCCCGCACGTCACCACGAGCTCGACCGGCTCCGTGGCGGCCGCGGGCGCGCCCGTCCGTGCGGCGCGCCACGCGAGGGCGCCGGCGAGGCCCGGCACCGTCAGCGGCACGACGAGCACCACGTGCGTCGCCGCGTCCGGGACCTCACCCCGGCCGGCGTCCACGACGACCGTCCGGCGCCGTCGACCCAGGGCGCGGAGCACGTCCGCGACCACCGCGCCGTCGGGCGGCCCGGGACGCCGGCGGTCGGCGCTCAGCACGCTGACGCCGCGTCGGTGCGGGAGCGAGGAGACCAGCAGGTCGGGGTCGACGTCCCCGCGGGCGGCCGCGAGGTCGGGCCAGCGCGCACCCTCGGCCCCCTCGAGTCCGAGCAGGACGTCGATCCCGCCCCCGCCCGCGAGGTCGACGAGGGCGGCGCCGTCGCGCGCGGCCACCGCGAGCGCGACGGCCAGGCTCGACGCGCCGGCCCCTCCGACCGCCCCGGCGACGGCGAGGACGAGCCCGCCGCCGGGCTCCCCGCGCGCCGAGGAGGGCCGGTCGAGCGACGGCGAGACGGTTCCGGGAGCGAGCACCATGCGCCACAGCGTGACCCAGGCGGCCCCGCCGCCTCCCAGGTCGGCGCACGGATGTGCACAGAATCCCCCGCGCTTCGCCCTGTGGTCGGCGGTCGATGCACGGATACCCTCGCATCGTGACGAAAGCGGCAGCGGCGGCGTTCTTCGACCTCGACAAGACGATCATCGCGACGACCTCCACCTCGGCGTTCGCCCGCGACTTCTACACGCACGGCCTCGTCTCGCGCGTCGACGCCCTCCGCAGCGCCTACGCGCACTTCCTGTACCTCGTCGGGAGCGCCGACGCCGACCAGACCGAACGCCTGCGCGCCCAGCTCAGCGCCCTCGTCGCCGGGTGGGACGTCGCCAAGGTCAAGGAGATCGTCGCCGACGCCCTCGACTCGACGATCAACCCCCACGTCTACCAGGAGGCCGTCGAGCTGATCCGCCGCCACCACGACGCCGGGCTCGACGTGATCATCGTGTCGGCGTCGGCGTCGGAGCTCGTCGAGCCGATCGCCGCGGTGCTGGGCGCGGACGGGTACGTTGCGACCCGGATGGAGATCGTGGACGGCCACTACACCGGCAAGATCGACTTCTACGCGTACGGCGAGCACAAGGGCGAGGCGATCCGCGAGCTCGCCGCCCGGCGCGGCTACGACCTCGACGCCAGCTACGCCTACTCGGACTCGATCACCGACCTGCCGATGCTGGGCGCCGTCGGGCACGCGTTCGCCGTAAACCCCGACCGGGCGCTGCGCGCGGCCGCCCTCGAACGCGGCTGGGGGGTCCTCGCGTTCGGGCGTGCCGTGACCCTCCGGTCAGCCCTCACCTCTCGGCCCGCGCTCGCCGTGGCCGGGGCCGTGACGCTCGCGGGGGTGGGCGCCGTCGTCTGGCGGGCGCTGCGCCGTCGCAGCGCCTGAGGGTGCACCCGGAGGCCCGGGCAACGGTCGAACACCGTGTGCGCTCGAACACGGTGTGCACGTTCGTGCGTCCACCCGGTCCCCGGGTTGAGTTCCGCGCCTCGACGGCGTCCCATTGAGGGACAGCACCACAGTGCGGGAGCGGGACCCACGCCCGACCTGTCCGTCTACGTGACACGTCGACCGGGACGCCAGGACACGTTCCACGGCCACCCGTCGCGACGGCTTCGACGACACGGCGCCTGATCCCCGCCTCGCAGCGCTGGCGACGTCGGCGTCCCCGGTCCGGGGGCGCCGCGTTCGTGTCCGAGCTGCCGCGACTCAGGCCACCGCGACCCCCTCGTAGACGTGCGCCCACGCGCGCGGTCGGCCCGCGTCCGACGACTCCATCCGTACCACCCGCAGCCCCGCCGCCTCGCAGAGTGCCGGGACGTCCCGGTCCAGGTGGCACCCGCCCGCGACGTGCGACCACCACCGCGTGTGCCGGCGCTGGCTGCCCGCGACGCGGGCGTCGTCGGACAGGCCGTGCTCCAGCAGGTGGAACGTCCCGCCGGGGCGCAGGACCCGCTCGACCTCGCGCAGCACCGCCACCGGGTCGGGGACGGTGCACAGCGTGAGCGTCGACAGGGCGGCGTCGACGCTCGCGTCGTCGACCGGGACGGCCTGCGCGTCACGGCCCACCCGGTCGATCTGCGCCGACGACGACGCCCGCCGCCCCTCCGACCGCCGCCACCCGACGTCGGACGGGTCCACGGCGAGGACCTGCCGCACGGCGGACGGGTAGAGGGGGACGTTGAAGCCCGCGCCGAACCCGATCTCGAGGACGGTCCCCGCCAGCCCCGCGCACGCGCGCTCGCGGTACGGCACGAGCAGGTGCGACGCGAGCACCCGCGTCTCGGCCCGCGCGACCACCTGGTCGTTCCACCAGCCCATGGCAGCCATCTTCTCGCCACGGTTGCACACGTGCCGCCCGCAGGGCGGGACCGCGGATCCTCGGCCTCCTGACCCGCGGGGACGCCGCCGTCGGCGATTTGCAACCGGCCCGTCCGAATGCGAGTACAGTGCTGGCGACGTGACCGCCGTCGCCCGGGCGCACTACGCTCGCGGGACGACGACCGCACCAGAGTCGATGCGAAAACGGAGGACGACGTGCCCGAGAACTCGAGCCTCGAGAACCTGCTCACGGAGACCCGGAGCTTCCCGCCGAGCCCGGAGTTCGCCGCCCAGGCGAACGCCAAGGCGGCGATGTACGACGAGGCGCGCGCCGACCGGCTCGCGTTCTGGGCCGAGCAGGCGAACGACCTGCTCACCTGGAAGACCCCGTTCACCCAGACCCTCGACTGGTCCGACGCGCCCGTCGCGCGCTGGTTCGCCGACGGCACCCTCAACGCCGCGTACAACGCGGTCGACCGGCACGTCGAGGCAGGCCTGGGCGACCGGGTCGCGATCCACTTCGAGGGCGAGCCCGGCGACACCCGCACCGTCACCTACGCCGACCTGCAGCGCGACGTCTCACGGGCCGCGAACGCGATCGCTGCGCTGGGCGTCGAGTCGGGCGACCGGGTCGTCATCTACCTCCCGATGCTCGTCGAGTCCGTCGTCGCGATGCTCGCGTGCGCCCGTCTCGGCGCGCCGCACTCCGTCGTGTTCGGCGGATTCTCGGCGGACGCCCTGCGCAGCCGCATCGCCGACGCCGAGGCCAAGCTCGTGATCACCGCCGACGGCGGCTACCGGCGCGGCGCACCGTCGGCCCTCAAGCCCGCGGTCGACGAGGCGCTCGAGGGCGAGGGCGCCGAGAGCGTCCAGCACGTCCTCGTCGTCAGGCGCACCGGCCAGGACACCGCCTGGACGGAGGGCCGCGACGTCTGGTGGGACGACGCGCTCGAGTCCGCCGACGTACGCCACGAGCCCGTCTGGGTCGAGGCCGAGCACCCGCTGTACATCCTGTACACGTCGGGCACGACGGGGAAGCCGAAGGGCATCCTCCACACGACCGGCGGCTACCTCACGCAGGCCGCGTTCACGCACAAGAACGTGTTCGACCTCAAGGCCGAGACCGACGTCTACTGGTGCACCGCCGACATCGGCTGGGTCACGGGCCACTCGTACGTCGTCTACGGCCCGCTGATCAACGGCGCGACCCAGCTCATCTACGAGGGCACCCCCGACACCCCGCACCGCGGCCGCTGGTGGGAGCTGATCGAGAAGTACAAGGTCTCGATCCTCTACACGGCCCCGACGGCGATCCGCACCTGCATGAAGTGGGGCGAGGACATCCCCGCGAAGTTCGACCTGTCGAGCCTGCGCGTCCTCGGCTCGGTGGGCGAGCCCATCAACCCCGAGGCGTGGATGTGGTACCGCCGCGTCATCGGCGGCGACAAGGCCCCCATCGTCGACACGTGGTGGCAGACCGAGACCGGCGCGATCATGATCTCCCCGCTGCCGGGGGTCACCGCGACCAAGCCCGGCTCCGCCCAGGTCCCGCTGCCCGGCATCGTCGCGGACGTCGTCGACGACGAGGCGCACTCCGTCCCGGACGGCGGCGGCGGGTACCTCGTCCTGTCCGAGCCGTGGCCGTCCATGCTGCGCGGCATCTGGGGCGACCTCGAGCGCTACAAGGACACCTACTGGTCCCGGTTCCCCGGCATCTACTTCGCGGGCGACGGCGCCAAGAAGGACGACGACGGCGACATCTGGCTGCTCGGCCGGGTCGACGACGTCATGAACGTGTCCGGGCACCGGCTGTCCACCACGGAGATCGAGTCGGCGCTCGTGTCGCACGAGATCGTCGCGGAGGCCGCCGTCGTGGGCGCCGCGGACGAGACCACCGGCCAGGCGGTCGTGGCGTTCGTGATCCTGCGCGGCGAGCACGCCGACAAGGCGGCGACCGAGGACGGCTCGGCCGAGGTCCAGACCGCGCTGCGCAACCACGTCGCCAAGGAGATCGGGCCCATCGCGAAGCCGCGCCGCATCCTCGTCGTCCCGGAGCTCCCCAAGACCCGGTCCGGCAAGATCATGCGCCGCCTGCTGCGCGACGTCGCCGAGAACCGCACCGTCGGCGACGCGACGACCCTCGCCGACTCGTCCGTGATGGACCTCATCTCGGCCGGGCTCGCGGGCCCCGCGGCTTCGTCGGAGGACTGACCTCCTCGACGTCGAGACGGGCGAGTCCGTTCTTCAGCACCCCTCTGGAGAACGGATTCGCCCGTCTCGGGAGATGCCGCCCGTCAGCTCCCCGCCGCGTCGAGGACGCAGATCGCGACCTGGACCCGGTTGTCGACGCCGAGCTTGGTGAACACGTGCCCGACGTGCGCTTTCACGGTCGGCACGCTCAGGTACAGCTCGGATGCGATCTGGGCGTTGCTGAGCCCCCGGGCGACGGCTTCCGCGATCTCCCGTTCCCGGTCCGTCAACGACGCGAGCCGCTCGCGCGCCTGCGCGCTGCGGCCCGGCTCCTGCTCCTTCGTGACCCGCTCGATGAGCGTCCGGACGACGGCGGGCGAGAGCATCGGCTCCCCCGCGGCGACCCGGCGCACGGCCTCGACGATGTCCGCGGGCGGCGTGTCCTTGAGCAGGAACCCGGCGGCCCCGGCGCTGAGCGCCCGGACGACGTGGTCGTCGGCGCCGAACGTCGTGAGCACGATGACACGCGGCGGCGTCGGCACCGACCGCAGGCGAGCGGTGGCCTCGATCCCGTCCATCACGGGCATCCGGATGTCCATGAGCACGACGTCGGGCCGCTGCTCCGCCACGAGCGCGAGCGCCGCGCGGCCGTCGTCGGCCTGCCCGACGATCTCCAGGTCGGGGGCACCCCCGAGGATCAGCCCGAGCCCGCTGCGGACGAGGGGGTCGTCGTCGACCAGCACGACGCGGATCATTGCTGCCACGGCAGCCATGCTTCCAGCACGAACGCCCCGGGGTCCTCCCGGACCTCGAGCCGACCGCCCGCGAGCTCGACGCGCTCACGCATCCCGACGAGCCCGAGCCCGGCCCCGGTGGCCGTGGCCGGGTCGGCGAGCCCGTTGCGGCCGTTGCGCACGAGGACGTGCAGCCAGCCGTCCGGCGCTCCGCCCACCTCGACGGACACGGGCGAGCCCGGCGCGTGCTTGCGCGCGTTGGTCAGGGCCTCCTGGACCAGCCGGTACACGGTGCGCCCGATGCGGTCGGGCACCGGGGCGTCGTCGGGCAGGGTCACGTCGAGCCGGACGCGCGCGCCGCCGGCGCTCGCCTCGTCGACGAGCCCCGGCAGGTCGACGAGCGTCGGCTGGGGCCGGGTGGGCTCGGTCTCCCGCAGCACCCCCAGCACCTCGCGCAGCTCGACGAGCGCCTCGTGCGACGTCGAGGAGATCAGCGCCGCGGTCTCCCGGACCTGCTCGGGCGGCAGGTCCGTCCGGTAGGCGAGGGCTCCGGCGTGCATGCTGACGAGCGAGATGCGGTGGGCGAGGACGTCGTGCATCTCGCGGGCGATCCGCTCGCGCTCGAGGGCACGCGCCCGCTCGACCTGCAGCTCCTGCTGGCGTTCGGCCTGGTCGGCTCGGTCGCGGAGCGACCAGAGGAGCTCACGCCTCGACCCGACGTACATGCCCCACACGACCAGGGCGCCGGTCAGGAGGACGGCGATGACGAGGTTGACCCACCAGGAGTCGTCGGTCGTGTGCGGCACCACGAGGTTGAAGACGAGGCCCGACGCGGCGCTGACGACGCCGACGACGACGAGCCGGGGCACGTCCCGGCGGGTCGCGAACGACACGAGCGCGAGCGACGCCGGCCCCACCGACGACGCGGACAGCATCCCGAAGCAGGCGAGGAGGAAGGCGATGGCGAAGGGACGCCTCCGGCGGTGGACGACGAGGACGAACGACGCGAGGCCGAGGGCGAGGTCGATCCAGAACACCCAGATCCGATGGCTCGCCTCCGCGTCCGCCGCCTGCGACCAGACCAGCGCCGACGCGAGCAGCGCGAGCCCGAACCGCCACGTCTGCCCCCAGCGCGTGAGCGGCGGGGCGTACTGGTCGGGGGCGGCGGGCACGTCAACACTGTAGGAGCGTGCCCGACGCGCGGCAGCGGCCCCAGGTCTCGGCGACGTCAGACTTTGGTATCGGGTAGGTCCAGCCTGTGGGCCGATGTGCCGCCCCACCACGCCGGGCGAGGCTGGGTCCATGATCAGCTTCGAGAACGTGAGCAAGAGGTACGGGGGCTTCACCGCCGTCGACGACGTCTCGTTCGTCGCGCGGTCGGGCCGGGTGACGGGCTTCCTCGGCCCGAACGGCGCCGGCAAGTCCACGAGCATGCGCATCATGGCCGGGCTCACGCTCCCCGACCGCGGTGTCGCCACGATCGGCGGGCACAGGTACGCCGACATCCCCAACCCGGGTCGCCACGTCGGCATCCTGCTCGACGCGTCGGCGCAGCACGCCGGCCGGACGGGCCGCGAGGTCCTCACCATCACGGCGATGACGATGGGGCTCCCGGAGTCCCACGTGGACGAGATGCTCGAGACGGTCGGGCTCACGCCGGCGGAGGCCAAGCGTCGCGTGAAGAACTACTCGCTCGGCATGCGGCAGCGCCTCGGGATCGCGAACGCGTTGATCGGCAAGCCGTCGGTCCTCATCCTCGACGAGCCCGCGAACGGGCTCGACCCTGCCGGGATCCACTGGATGCGCGGCCTCCTGCGCGACTTCGCGGCCGAGGGCGGCACGGTGCTCCTGTCCTCGCACCTCCTGCACGAGGTCGAGATGATCGCCGACGACATGGTCCTGATCGGCCGCGGCAAGATCGTCGCGCAGGGCGCCAAGCACGAGCTGCTGCGCACGGCCGGGACGTTCGCCCGCGCCGAGGACCCTGCGCTGCTCGCCAAGGTCCTCGCCGACGCCGGCATCTCCGCGGCCCCGTCCGGCGACGGCGGGCTGCGCACCGAGGCCGAGCCGGTCGCGATCGGCCGGGCGGCCGCCGCGGCGGGCGTCGTCCTCGTCGAGCTGCGCCCCGCGGAGGGCGCCGGCCTGGAGGAGATGTTCCTCCAGCTCACCGCGTCCGACGCGCGCGAGACCGTGACCCACGAAGGAGCAGCAGCATGACCGCCATCTCGACCAGCAACGCCTCACCTGCGCTCGGGGGCGCCGCCCCCGACGTCCTCGACGTCAGCGGCACCCGCCCGATCCCCCTGACCCGCCTGATCCGCGTCGAGATGCGCAAGATGCGCGACACGCGTGCCGGGACGTGGCTGCTCGCGATCATCGGCGTGGTCGCCGTCGCGGTCATGGTCGGCGTGTCCGTGTTCGGCGACAAGGACGACCGGACGTTCTTCAACCTGCTCGGCGTCGCCTCGGTGCCGTTGAGCTTCATGCTCCCGGTCCTCGGCATCCTGCTGATCTGCTCCGAGTGGGGTCAGCGGACCGCGCTCGTCACGTTCACCCTGACCCCGCACCGGGGCCGCGTCCTCGCCGCGAAGGTCGTCGCCGCGCTCCTGTTCGCGCTCGGGGCCATCGCGGTCGCCGCGATCCCGGCCGCCGTCCTCGCGCTCGTCGGCGGTGCGGGCGACCCGTGGGCCGACGTCAGCGTCGGCATCCTCGGCCGCGTCCTGCTGGCGTTCGTGCTGGGGGTCGCGTGGGGCCTCGCGTTCGGCGCCGCGCTGCTCAACTCGGCGCTCGCCATCGTCGCGTACTTCCTGGTTCCGACCCTGATCAGCATCGTCGGCGGCATCTGGAGCAGCCTCAGCGACAAGATCATCTGGTTCGACCTCAACCAGTCCAGCTCGACGCTTTACGGGACCGATGCCATGACAGGCTCCGACTGGGCGCACATCGGTACGGGCGTGCTCCTGTGGATCGTGCTGCCCGGGGCGATCGGCACCTGGCGCGTGCTGCGCTCCGAGGTCAAGTAGCACCCGTGCCCCGGCCCGACGACGGCCGCACGCCACCCGCTGGGGGGATGACGTGCGGCCGTCGTCGTCGGCAGACTGTGACGATGCCGACCGCGCCCGACCCGTCGTCCGCGCGCCCCCGGTGGGGAGCGCGCACCGCGCGCGCCGGCGTCCTGCTGCTGCTCGGCGGCATCGTCGCGGCCGCGTACGTCCTGCTCGCGCAGGCCTTCGTGACGATGCTGTCCCGCCCGGAGAACCCGTTCGTCGCGGTCGCCGTGCTGGCCGCCGTGACGGCCGTGCTGGGCGCCGTCCCGCCGTTCCTCGCGTCCGTCCGGACGCTCGAGGTCCTGGCGGTCCGCACGTTCCTGGACGTCGA
This sequence comes from Luteimicrobium xylanilyticum, assembly GCF_009429125.1. GTDB lineage: Bacteria > Actinomycetota > Actinomycetes > Actinomycetales > Cellulomonadaceae > Luteimicrobium > Luteimicrobium xylanilyticum. The sequence goes on along the minus strand of NZ_CP045529.1, from coordinate 552,567 downwards.
CGTCCCCGTCCCGTCCGGCACTCCGACCCCCGCGACCCGGTGGCGCGCCGCCTGCTGGTACGGGCTGCACCTGCTCCTCGGCGGCGCCGTCGTGGGCGGGCTCGTGATCCTGATCCCGGTCGCGCTCCAGCTCGGCCTCGGCGCGGCCGGCCTCGACGTCCTCGGCGACGACTCGCCGCTGCCGTGGCCCTCGATGCCCGCGCCCGCCCTGGTCGCGATCGCCGCCGCGATGGTCCTGGCGGTCCCCCTCGTCACGGTCGTGAGCGCCGCCGTGCTGCGCCAGGCCGCGCCCGCGCTCCTCGGCCCCGACCAGGCCGAGCGGATCGCCGAGCTCGAGGCCGGCGGCCGCCGCCTCGCCGAGCGCAGCCGCCTCGCGCAGGAGCTCCACGACAGCGTCGGGCACGCCCTCACCGTCACGACCCTCCAGGCGGCCGCGGCCGCCCGCAGCCTCGACCGCGACCCCGACGCCGCACGACGGGCGCTCACCGCGATCGAGGAGACCGGGCGGTCCGCGCTCGCCGACCTCGACCACGTCCTCGGGCTGCTCCGCGCCGACCCGAGCACACCGGTACCCGACACCCGCCGCACCCCCGGCACGCTCGACGACGTCCCCGCCCTCGTCGCCCAGGTGCGAGCGGGCGGGACCGACGTCGCGTTCGACGGGCTGCCGGGCGGGCAGGCGGCGCTGCCGCGCGCCGTCTCCCACGAGGCGTACCGCGTCGTGCAGGAGGCCGTGACGAACGCCGTCCGGCATGCGCCCGGCGCGGCCGTCGCGGTCCGTGCGACCTGCGACGGAGGCACGCTGGTGGTCGAGGTCGCGAACGCGCTCGTCGGCGGCACGGACGGGGCCCGGTCGCGGAGCCGCACCGCCGGCGGCCGGGGCGTCACCGGCATCCGGGCGCGCGTGGAGGCGCTCGGGGGGCGGCTCGGCGTGGGACCCGAGCCCGATCCCGCCGGTGGTGCACGATGGGCGGTCCGCGCCACGTTCCGTCTCCCGGAGGCACCATGACGACCCGCGTCGCCCTCGTCGACGACGAGTCCCTCGTCCGGGCGGGCCTGCGCGCCATCATCGACTCCGAGGACGACCTGGCGGTCGTCGGCGAGGCCGGCGACGGCTCGGAGGTCCTCGCACTCGTCGCCGACGCGCGGCCCGACGTGCTGCTCCTGGACGTCCGGATGCCCCACGTGGACGGCATCGCGGCGCTCCGCGCGCTGCTCGCCCGGTACCCCGACGCCCGCGTCCTCGTCGTGACGACGTTCGAGAACGACGACCACGTCCTCGACGCGCTCGCGGCGGGTGCGCACGGATTCCTGCTCAAGCGCGCCCGCCCCGAGGAGATCGTGCACGCGGTGCGCGTCGTCGCGCGGGGGGACTCGCTCGTGGTCCCCGCGACGGTGCGCCGGCTCGCGGTCGGCCGGACGCCGTCGGGCGACCTGCGCGCGGAGGCCCGGCTCACCGACCGCGAGGCCGAGGTGCTGCGGCTCGTCGCGACCGGGCTCTCGAACCAGGAGATCGCGGACGACCTGTTCCTCGGCGTCGAGACCGTCCGCACGCACGTCGCGAACGTCCTCGCGAAGCTGGGCGTCCGGGACCGGACCCAGGCCGTCGTCCGGGCGTACGCGTCCGGGTTCGTCGTCCCCGGCTGACCCCCCTGTGCCGAACACGGGCTCTGCGTCCGTCCGCTCCGCCGGACGGGTGCAGAGCCCGTTCTCGTCGGGCGGAGATCGCGTGCTCGGCACCAGAAGGGGGCCGACGACGCCCGCTCACCCGCACGGGGGACGCCCACCGCGCCGGGTTCCCTGGCAGGGGTGATCCGGCGAGGAGCCGTCGCGACGAGGGTCGAGACATGAGCACACGGACTCCCTCCCCCACCCGCACCGTCCCGCCCGACCCCGCCCGCACGACGGCGACCCCGGACCGTCTGCGCACCGGGCGCGGCGCCGTCGTCGCCCGTGTCGCCGCGGGGTGGTGGGCCGCCGCGGCCACGGTCACGCTCGTCGTCGCACTGTCCGGGCGCACGCTGCCCGTGGGCGACGCGAGCGGCGAGATCGGCGTCCCGCTCCAACACGTGGACGCGCGCGACCTGACGTTGTGGATCGGGGTGCTGGCAGTGGTGGGTGCGCTGGTCGCGTTGGCGTGCCTGCGGGCACCGGTCGCGGCGGTGAGCGCCGCGTCCCGGCGGGTGCGGATCACGGTCGACGCCGCGGGCGGCGTGGTGCTGGCCGGCGTCCTCGCGCTGACCGACCTCACGGTGCTCGCGCGGCTCGGCTACCTCCCGATCCTGCTGATCCTGGCGCCGTTCGACGACCGGTTCCGGGACGCGCTGCTGCACAAGATGGTGACCGGCGTCTCGACCTTCCAGACGGCGGCGCTGGTCGGTGGGGCCCTCCTCGCCGTGGCGCTGGTCCGGTTCGACCGGGCGTCCCGAGCCGCGTGCGCGCCGTGCGGGCGCCGCAGCGACGGCCGGGACCCTGCCTGGACGACGCCGGCCGGCGCCGCACGCTGGGGGCGCGTCGCCACCATCGCCGCGGCTCTGGTCCCCGTCGTCTACGCCACGACGCGGCTCGCGTGGGTGGCCGGGCTGTCGCTCGGGTTGAGCAAGGACGAGATCCAGGGCATGCGTGACTCGGGCGCCTCGCTGGCGGCCCTCGGGCTCGGCGGGTTCGCCGTCGTCGGCGCGATCCTCACGCTCGGCCTCACGCAGCGCTGGGGCGAGCGGTTCCCCCGGTGGGCCCTCGGCCTCGCGGGCCGTCGGGTGCCCGTCTCTCTCGCGGTCGTCCCGGCGACGATCGTCGCGGTCGCCGTGATGCCCGCCGGGCTCACGCTCATCGCCGGTCTCGTCGACGGCGACCTGCACCTCGGCCACGGCGGTGTCGCGTCGTTCGGACCGGCGTTCCTGTGGCCCGCATGGAGCGTCCTGCTCGGCGCGGCGACCTACGCGTACTGGCTGCGCCGGCGCGGAACCTGCCAGGTGTGCCACCGCGGCTGAGCCGCCACCCGTAGGCTCGGCGTCATGACCGGCGCCGAGCCTCTCCTTGCCCCCACCTCCGACGACGTCGCGCAGCTCGCCGACGTCCTGGTCGCCTGCGTGGCGGACGGGGCCAGCGTGGGGTGGGTCGCGCCGCCCGGGCCGGAGGCCGCTGCCGCGTGGTGGGGCGGGTTCCTCTCCGACGGGTCGACCCGGACGTGGGTGGCTCGCGACGAGGCGGGTCGGATCGTCGGGACGGCGTCGCTGATGCTCGCCGCCCAGGAGAACGGGCGGCACCGGGCCGAGGTCGTCAAGGTACTGGTGCACCCGCGTGCCCGACGGCGCGGTCTCGCGCGGACGCTGCTGGGCGCCGTCGAGGAGGGGGCCCGGACGGCCGGACGGTCGCTCCTCGTCCTCGACACGAACGAGGGCAGCGATGCCGAGCACCTGTACGTCCGGTCGGGGTATCGGCGGGTGGGCGCGATCCCCGGGTTCTCGGTCCAGACGGACGGGACGCTCCACGCCACCGTTGTCTACTACCGTCGGGTGGGCGTCGGAGCGGGCGAAGTCCCTCCCCAGGGGGATCATCTTCACAGCGAATCGTGATGGAATCGTGACATGAATGACTTCACGTCCGCCGTCGCCTCGATGTTCGCGGTCGGACGCACCCTCGAGTTCACCGTCGAGGACAAGCGGGGGCCCCTGTCCCCCGACGACGCGGCGGCAGTCCGCGCCCTCGCCCGGGACGCCGAGTCCAACGACGGCGTCGCACCCCTCTCCGAACAGCCCCTCCTCTCGCTCGAGACCGCGGAGGCTCCCGTGCGGCACGTGCTCGCGCGGGCGTCGTCGGCCGACCACAACCGGCCGACCGGGCAGCGCGGCGGCCGCGGGCCGCGGGGCCAACGACTCCCCACCCTGCTCGCCTATGCGCAGGTCGACCTCGGCGGGACCTCGCGCGCCGCCGCCGAGCTCGTCGTGCACCCGCTCGTCCGACGGCGCGGCATCGGGCTCGCCGTCCTGTCGCGTGCCATGCACGTCGCCGCGGCGCGCGACCGCAGCCTCGCCCTCTGGGCGCACGGCGACCTCCCCGCGGCGCGACGGCTCGCGCGCAGCCGCAACCTCGCCGTCGTGCGCGAGCTGTGGCGCATGGAGCGGCCCCTGCCCGCGCCGGGAGACCTCGTGGCCGAAGGCCTCGCGGCGGGCGACGCGCCCGACGGCTACCGGACACGCACCTTCGTCGCCGACCAGGACGAGCCGGCCTGGGTGCGGCTCAACGCACGCGTCTTCGCGGAGCACCCCGAGCAGGGCCGCGTCACCATGGCCGACGTCCGGGCTCGCGAGGCCGAGGACTGGTTCGACGCGGACGGGTTCGTGCTCGTCGAACGTGTCTCCGACGGAGAGCTCGTCGGCTACTGCTGGACCAAGGTCCCGCCCGAGACGCCGCGGACCGGCGAGATCTACGTGCTGGGCGTCGACGCGTCCGCGCGTGGGACCGGCCTCGGCGCGTGGCTGCTGCGAGCCGGGCTCGAGAAGCTCGCCGGGCACGGCGCGACGACGGTCGAGCTGTACGTCGACGGGGACAACGAGGCCGCCGTCGCCGTCTACGAGCGGGCCGGGTTCAAGCGCGCCGCCGCGGACGTGCAGCTCGCCGTCGGCTGAGATCCGCGGCGGCCGAGGGCCCGGCGGCTACGCCGGTGCGACGTGCAGGGTCTGGACGCACCGGCCCTCGTCGAGACGCTCGCGACGGACCTCGTCGAGGACGGGTGCGCCGCCCTTCGCGCGCACCTTGGCGCGCGCCGCGTCGAGGTGGTCAGGCGTGAGCCAGTCCGGCACGAGGATCATCACGGTCCAGTCCCAGCGGGACTTGTCGCGGGCCGACGTGAACGTGCTCGGGTCGTCCGCCCACCACAGCCCCTCGAGCGGCATCACCGCGTAGTCCCTGCCCAGCTCGAGCTTGCTCAGGAACTTCAGCGCGTACACGAGCGGGTACAGCGACGCGAGCGCGTCCGGTACGCCGGGGCCGTGTTCGGGTCGCCGTGGCCGTCGACCATGAGGAACTCCAGCGGCGGGACGGTCACGACGTCGAACCGTCCGCGGCGGGCCGTGTACGTCGGGATCTCGCGCTTGAGGTCCACCTTCATCGCCGGCCGCCTCTCCCGGATCGACTGACACGTGACGTGGTGACAGTCTCGCCGGTGCCTCCGGCACGCGTCGCCTCGTGTCGGAGGGCAGCAGCCCACACTCCCGCCCGAGCGTGCGCCCGGTAGCGCAGAGAATGTGCGATCGGTAGTCCAGATGACGTGCGCGCGGTAGCGTAGTGGGCGTGCGCACGGTAGCGTAGTCCGTATGGCCGACTACGCCCCGCGGGTCGTCGACGCGCTGCTCGACGAACTGCAGCCGCACCTCGCCGCCACCTCGATCTACGGTCCCAAAGGCGTAGGCAAGACGGCCACAGCCCGACGGCGCGCGACAAGCGTCCTCAAGCTCGATGACGAGCTCGACCTCGAGAGGGTTCGCGCAGACCCGACCGTCATCACGTCGCTCTCGGCTCCCCTCCTGATCGACGAGTGGCAGCGGTACCCCGCCTCCTGGGACCGTGTGCGCCGGGCAGTCGACGACGGCGCGGAACCCGGACGCTTCCTCCTCACCGGAAGCTCGACGCCACGCGGCGTGAGCGTGCACTCCGGCGCAGGGCGAATCGTGGGCCTCCGCATGAGGCCGATGAGCCTGTACGAGCGCCGAATAGCGGAACCGACGGTGAGCCTCTCAGCCATGCTCGCGGGTCGGGCAGCGATCGACGGTGAGACGGACCTCGTGCTCGGCGACTACGTCGAGGAGATCGTGTCGTCCGGCTTTCCCGGCATCCGGTCCGCACCGCGGCGCGCCCGCTCCTCCCTCATGCGCGCCTACATCGAGACGATCGTCCAACGCGAGTTCCCCGAGCAGGGCTACCCCGTGCGTCGGCCCGAGAGCCTGTTGGGCTGGCTGGCCGCCTACGCTGCCGCGGAGTCGTCGACCGCCAGATACAGCGAGATCCTCGACGCCGCGACGCCGGCCCAGGGTGACAAGCCCGCGAAGACGACCACGATCGCGTACCGCGACGCGCTCTCCGCGTTGTGGCTGCTCGATCCGACGCCCGCCTGGGTCGCCGAGGGCAGCCTCCTGGGTCGGCTCGGCCAGGCGCCGAAGCACCACCTCGCCGACCCCGCGCTGGCGGCGCACCTCCTCCAGCTCGACACCGATGCGCTGCTCGCCGGGTCCCGTAACGCTCGTCGCCCTTGGGGCGGCTCCATCCTCGGAGCGCTCTTCGAGTCTCTCGTCACTCTCGACGTCAAGGTCTTCGCCTCGAACGTCGAGGCACGGGTCTACCACGCGCGGGACCGCAACGGACTTCACGAGGTCGATCTCGTCGTCCAGGGAGCGGGGGGCAGAGTCGTCGCACTCGAGGTCAAGCTCACGGCGACCATCCAGGACACCGACGTCAAGCATCTCCTGTGGCTCAAGGACCGACTCGGCGACGACGTCGTCGACATGGCCGTCGTGACGACGGGCCGATACGCCTATCGGCGCTCGGACGGCGTAGCGGTCATCCCGGCCGCCCTGCTGCGCCCCTGAGCGCGCTGCGGCTCCCGGTTCCGACGACGGCGCGGCTCAGAAGAGCGGCCAGGGCACCGCGGGCATCGGGCCCTCCGGCGCGGGGAACCGCGCGGCGCGCAGCAGCCGCTCGCACCGCGCCGCGAGCGCCTCGCGCTCCGGCTCGGTGAGCAGCTCGGCGAGGCGCTGACCGAGAGCCCCGTCGAGGTCGGCACGGACCCGCCCCACGCCGGCGAGCTCGTCGGCGTCGAGCGCCTCGCCCGACCAGCCCCACAGGACGGTCCGGAGCTTGTGCTCGGCGTGGAACGTGACGCCGTGGTCGACACCGAAGCGGTGGCCGTCGGGCATCGGCAGGACGTGCCCGCCCTTGCGGTCGGCGTTGTTCACGACGACGTCGAGCACCGCCATCCGGCGCAGCGCCGGCGAGTCCTCGTGGACGAGGCGGACGGGCTCGTCGTCCTCGTCGAGGCCCTCGAGGACCGTCCGGACGCCGTCGTCGTCGCCGTCCGCTGCGGCACCGACCGGGCGCACGTCGACCGGGTCCTGGGCGGCGTCGGGCTCGCACCAGAGCTGGACCATCCCGGGTCCGTGCGGTCCGTCCCGCAACCAGGTGCGCGGGACGACGCCCCACCCGAACGCCTCCGACACCAGGTAGGCGGCGACCTCGCGCTGCGCGAGCGTCCTGTCGGGGAAGTCCCACAGGGGCGCCTCGCCGGCGACCGGCTTGTAGACGACGGCGATCTCGCCGATCCGGCCGAGGAACGTCGCGTTGGACGCGGTCCGGATCCGGCCGACGAGCTCCAGCTCGCCGGTGGCGAGCGCGCCGGCGTCGAGCCCGGCGGTGTCGAGCCCGGTGTCCGGGTCGGTCACGCAGCGCCCGGCCGGGCGTCGTCGGGCACCGCGCAGTCGTGACCGTCGGGGTCGATGGGCTCGCCGCACCGCGGGCACGTCGGCCGGCCCGCCTCGACCACGGCCAGGGTGCGCCGGACGAACGCGCGCGCGGCTCCGACCGGGATCTTCACGCGCAGCATCTCGCTCGGCTCGCCCGGGCCGTCCGTGTCCTCGTCGCCGTCCTCGTCGTCGAGCGAGAAGGCCTCGATCAGCACCTGCGCGGTGCGGGGGTCCCAGCCCAGGTGGATCGCCCCGGTCCGGAAGTCCTCCTCGACGGGCTGGTCGAGCGGATCCTCGTCGAGGAGCTCGGGCGGCACGTCCGCGGGGATGGTGAGGCCGTCGTCCTGCGCGGCGAGCTCGTCGAGCATCTCGTCGATCGTCTCGGCGAGCACCGCGGACTGCTGCTTCTCCATGGCGACGCTCGTCGTCCGGGTACCGGTGCGTGCCTGGAGGTAGAAGGTGCGTTCGCCGGGTCGGCCGACCGTCCCGACGACGACCCGGTCGGGCCAGTCGAACTCGTGCACGAGGGTGGGCATGCCTCCAGCCTAAGGAGCGGAGGCACCCGATGTCAGGAGGCTGCGTGCCCGGGACCGCCGCCGACGGGCGCGTCCCCGGCCGGTGGCGCCACGCGCAGCCAGGACAGGTCGCCCGCGTCGGTGTTCATGGCGACCACCTCCGGCCGGTGCGGTCCGTACCGCACGACCGAGACCGACGCCGGTCCGACCGCGATCCGCTGGAACACGTCGAGGTGCATGCCGAGCGCGTCGGCGAGGACGGCCTTGATGATGTCGCCGTGCGCGACCGCCGCCCACACCGCGCCCGCGCCGTGCCGGGCATCGAGGTCGGCGTCGTGGCGGCGGACCGCCTCGACGGACCGTGCCTGCATCGCCGCGAGCGACTCGCCGCCGGGGAAAGCGGCCGCGGACGGCTGGCCCTGGACCACGGCCCACAGCGGCTCCTTCGCGAGCTCGGCGAGGGCACGGCCCTGCCAGTCGCCGTAGTCGCACTCGGAGATCCCGGGTTCCACGGTGGACTCGGGCTCTTGCTCCTGCTGCCCGACGACGGCGAGCGCGGTCTCCCGGCAGCGCTCGAGCGGGCTCGTCACCACCGCGGCGAGGGGCACGGCCGCGAGGCGGCGCGCCGTCGCGTCCGCCTGGTCGCGGCCCGTCGCGTCGAGGTGGACGCCCGGGGTACGCCCGGCGAGGATGCCGGACGCGTTCGCGGTCGTGCGGCCGTGACGGACGAGGAGGACGGTGGCCATGGGCCGAGCCTGCCACGTCCCTCGGCCCAGGCGCCGAGGCGCCCGTCGCCGCGGGGCCGCCGCACCCTGTACTGTCACCGCGCAACGAGCAGAGGAGGGTCGAGGGTGAGCACGGCGCACGGGGCGCCCGTCGGGCAGGGCGCGCTCGCTCTCGACGGCACCCAGCTCGACCTGTTCGACGTTCTCGCCGCCGACGGCGGCGAGGCGAGCGCCTGGGGCGCGCCGGCGCCGTCGGGCGCGGCGGAACCGGAGCCGCGGGCGCTGCGCGGCTCGGACTCGGTGCTGACGACGCAGGGCATCGACCGGTTCCTGCTGAGCGAGGCGTTCACCGCGGTGGCCGAGCTCGACCGCGGGTCGGCGCCGCTCTCCGACGTGCGGCTGCACGTGGAGGTGCGCCTGCCGGGCGCGGGGCACGTCCTGACCGTGGCCGCGACGCTCGAGCGTGAGGTCCGCCGCCTGGAGTCCGTCACGAGCGCCGCCGTCGGGCCGTTCTCCGACGGTGCGCTCGCCGGCGCGCTCGCCGCGGCGCAACCGCTCGCGAGCGGGCCGAGCGGCCTCGTCGTCGCGGGTGCGGGCGGGAGCACCGGGGCGCTCATGCTCGCGCTCCAGCCGGCCGACCCTGCGTCGACCCCGCTGACCCGGTGGCCGCGCCTCGCGCTCGCGCTCGCGGCGTCCGCCGTCGCGGACCGGGGCTTCCGCCTCGCGGACGGCTCGAGCCCGCAGCTCGCGATCGACCTGGTCCGTCCCCGGTACCGCGCGGTCGCGGGCGGTCTGCCCGACGAGGCGGTCACGATGATCCTGGTGGGCCGACAGGCCGGGGCGACGCGCCAGGTGCGGGTCGTGACGACGGGTGAGGGGCACCGCGGCTGACCCCGCCCGCCACGTTCACCCGGCGATCGCTGTGAACCTGTATTGACGGGCCTGTGGCAGCGGCTGGACGATGGGGAGCGCTGTGACCTGCGTCACATCGCGCTCCACGCCGCCGGACGACGCCCCCTCTCGCGTCCCGCACGTGCTCCGCGCGCTCGCGCGCCACTTCCCCGCTTCACGTCTCACTCTCGATGGGGAGAGCTCATGCGTACCTCGAAGAAGCTGGCGGCGCTCGGCGTCGTCGCACTCGCCCTCGCGACCCCGGCAGCGGTCGCGTCCGCGCACGGCAGGCCCGTGCCCACGCCGAACCCGGTGGTCCAGTCCGACCAGCTCGCGGCACCCTTCAACCTCGACCTCTCGTTCGGCAAGGTCTACTTCGCCGACGGCGGCCTCAACCTCGTCGGCAGCCTCGGCACCGGCGGGGCACCGGTGACGATCGCCGCGGACCAGCCTGGTGCGTCCGGCATCGCACGCTCCGCGGGCTACCTCGCTTTCACCACGACCGTCACGAACGAGGAGACGTTCGAGAACTCCGCCAGCGGCCTCAACATCTGGGGACCGCTCGGCAGCCGGGTCTACGCGGACACGCACGCGTTCGAGGTCGCGAACAACCCCGACAAGGTCAACCACTACGGCGTGACGAACCCGAGCCAGTGCGTCACCGAGGCGCTCACGGCGGCCGGCTTCCCCGTCTCCTACACGGGGCAGGTCGACTCGCACGCCTACTCGGTGGCGTCGTACGGGCGCGGCTGGGTCGTGGCCGACGCCGGCGCGAACGTCCTGTTCAAGGTGACCTCGACGGGCACGATCAGCACCCTCGCGGTGCTGCCGCCCCAGCCGCACACGGTCACGTCGGCCGAGGCGACCGCGCTCGGGCTGCCGTCGTGCGTCGCCGGCGTGACGTACGCCTTCGAGCCGGTCCCGACGGACGTCGAGGTCGGGCGCGACGGCCAGCTCTACGTGACCACGCTGCCGGGCGGGCCGGAGGGGCCGCAGCTCGGCGCCCGCGGCGCGCTGTGGCGCGTCGACCCGCGCACCGGCCACGTCACGAAGCTCGCCGGCGGGTTCCTCGGGGCGACGAACCTCGCGGTCGGCTCGCGCGGCGAGGTCTACGTCGCCGAGCTGTTCGGCGGCAAGATCTCGAAGGTCGACCACGGCCGCGTGTCGACGTTCGTGACGCTGCCGGGCGTCGTCGCCGTCGAGACCGCCAAGGACGGGTCCGTGTGGGCCGCGACCATGGCGAACGACGACCCGCCGGCCCCCGGCACGATCGTCCAGATCACCAAGGGTCACACGCACTTGCGGGGGTGGTTCCACCGCTGACGCGCCTGGGGGCCTGACAGCCCCGGAGGCCTGACGGCTCCGCGAGACGGGCGAATCCGTTCTTCAAGCAGATCCCGAAGAACGGATTCGCCCGTCTCGGCGCTCCGCGCCGACGATCTCCCGTCGTGGCGCTGCAGATCGTGCGGGGCTACGGGCAGCCGCACACGGTGCCGGCCCTCAGACGAGCGGCGCGAGCGCGGGATGCCCGAGAAGCGCGTCCTCGCCGTGCGTCATGAACATCGTCATGACCGCCGCGAACGGGGCGTGGTGGCCCGACAGCATCAGAGGTTCGGCGTCCGAGAACTGGCAGACGAGCGCCCACCCTGCCGGCTCGGGGTAGATCGCGGTCATCCCGGCGTAGTGGAACGACAGCCAGCGTCCACCGATCTGCGTCAACAGACGCCGGTTGCTGACGACCAGTCGACAGATCGTGTGCTCGCGCCACTGTTTCTGCGCGGCGCGGCGGGCCGCGTTCCGGCTCGCAGCGTTCCCTATCGCTGTCGCAGCGAGGCCGGCGAGCACGAACGACGGTCTGCCGAAGAAGAAGCCGGACGTCTGGGTGTAGGTCACGTCCGTCCCGTAGAACCGGGCGTAGCCCGCCGGGACGTCGCAGAAGAACACCTCGCCGTCGTACGGGACGACGTCCCAGACCTGCATCGTCGGAGGCGGCTCGTGCCGCAACAGCGCGGCGCGGAGGGCCCGCGCCTCGTCCCAGGCGCGCCGCGACGCACCTTCGACCTGAGCCGCCGCCTGCTCGGCTTTCGTCAGATGGCCCTGGGTGCGTCGTCGGGAGCGATAGTGCGCGTGGCCGCGGGTCGCGGCGAGGAGGAGCAGGACGACGGGCGCCCCGAGGGTCACGAGGACCAGCGCCAGCTGGAGGAAGCCCAGTCCGAGGTTGTCGTCCGCGCCGACGTGGTCGAGCAGCGTCACGACGAGCATGCCGGCGACGTACGACACCGGCGCGAGAACGAGCGGGACGATCCATCGTCGATGACGTGCCATGGAGGGGACACTACGGGTCCAGCGACTGCTCCTGGTGGGTATCCCCAGGCTCTCTCGCCATCCGTGGCGCCGGCGGCCGCCACGACCACCCGCAGGCCGCCGAACCCGGGGGCTGTGCACAGGCGCGGGATCGTGGCCGGGTCCGGCGTCCACACGTCGGCGGTCGCTGCTACGGTCCGGGACATGACGACGACGGCGCAGCCCCCGGCTCTCTTCGAGGTGCCGCGTACGGGTCGTCTGTTCGTCCATACGTCGGAGCGTGCGGACGTGCTCGTCGGGGAGCTGGCCGCGGTGCTCGCGGCGGACCCGCCGGCCGACCCGTTCGCCGCCGAGGTCGTGGCCGTCCCGACGCGAGGCGTCGAGCGGTGGGTCGCGCAGCGGCTGTCGCACCGGCTGGGGGCGCTCGGGATCGGGGTGGGCGGCGAGGCGGGCGTCTGCGCGAACGTCGTCTTCGACTCGCCGTCGCGCGTGCTGCACCGGGTCGTGGCGACCGCGAGCGGCATCGACCCCGACGCCGACCCGTGGGACCGCGAGCGCCTCGCGTGGCACGTGCTGCGGGTGGTCGACGCCGCGGTCGCGGCCGGCGAGGCCTGGGCCGCGCCGCTGGCCCGCTTCCTCACGGACCCGCCGGGTCAGGCGGCGTCCGACGGCGTCCGCGAGGCCCGGCGCATGCGTCTTGCCCAGCGTGTCGCGGCCCTGTTCGCGGCGTACGGCTCGCAGCGGCCGTCGCTGGTGACGTCGTGGGCCGACGGGACCGACGACGACGGCGCGGGCGGGCCGCTCCCACCGGACCTGGCGTGGCAGCCGCCGCTGTGGCGCGCGGTGCGCGAGGCCGCGGGAGTGCCCAGCCCGGCCGAACGGCTGGCCTCGGCGACGGCCGTGCTCCGCGACGACCCGGACGCCGTGGACCTGCCGGCCCGGCTGTCCGTGTTCGGGCCCACCCGTCTTCCGGAGTCGGAGCTCGACGTCCTCGACGCCCTCGGTGCGCATCGCGAGGTGCACCTGTGGCTCCCCCATCCCTCGCCCGCGCTGTGGCGTCGCGCGACCGGCGGCGTCGACGGCGACGGGCCCGGCGGGGCACGCCCGGCGCCGCGCCGCGCGGACGTCGCGGTCTCCGCGCGGCACCCGCTGCTCGGCTCGCTGGGCCGCGACGCGACCGAGCTGAGCCTGCGCCTGGCCGCCCGCGGGGTCGAGGCGAGGCACCACCCAGCGCCGACGCCCCCGGAGACGGTCCTCGGGGCTCTCCAGGCGTCGCTCCGGGCGGACGAGCGCCCTGATCCTGGGTCACGGCTCGTCGCCCCCGACGACGACCGGACCATCCAGGTGCACGCGTGCCACGGCCGGTCCCGGCAGGTGGAGGTGCTCCGCGAGGCCGTCGTCGGGCTGCTGGCCGACGACCCGACGCTCCAGCCGCGCGACGTCGTCGTGCTGTGCCCGGACGTCGAGGCGTTCGCGCCGCTGGTCAACGCGACGTTCGGAGCCACGTTCGACCGGGACACGACCGACGACGCCGACCCGCACCCGGGCCGCACCCTGCGTGTCCGGATCGCGGACCGGGCGCCGGCGCGCACCAACCCGATGCTGCGCGTCGTCTCCGACCTGCTGACGCTCGCAGGGTCGCGCGTGACGGCGTCGGCGGTCGTGGATCTCGCGGGTCTCGAGGCGGTGCGCCGCCGGTTCGGGTTCGACGACGACGCCCTCGAGCGGCTCCGGGCGTGGACGCTCGCGTCCGGGGTGCGGTGGGGCGAGGACGCGGCCCGGCGCAGCCGGTTCGGGGTGCGGGTCGGGCAGGGGACCTGGGCCGCGGCCATGGACCGGCTGCTGCTGGGCGTCGCCATGTCCGACGACGACTACCGCCACCTCGACGCGACGCTCCCGCTCGACGATGTCGGCAGCACGGAGGTCGACCTCGCGGGCCGGTTCGCGGAGCTCGTCGACCGCCTCACGGGCCTGCTGGCGGAGCTCGAGGGCACCCGGCCGGCGACGGCGTGGTTCGACACGCTGGACCGGGCGCTCGTCCTGCTCGCCGACACGGCTCCCGCAGATCAGTGGCAGCGGGTCGAGGCGCGCGGCGTCCTGGCCGACGCGCGCGCTGCGGCGAGCACCGCGGCGTCGCCGGACGGCGGGGCGCTCCTGCGCCTGCCCGACGTCGTCGCGCTGCTCGAGCGGCGGCTCGCCGGTCGTCCCACGCGGGCCGGGTTCCGTACGGGTGCGCTCACGGTGTGCTCGCTCGAGCCGATGCGCGCCGTCCCGCACCGCGTCGTGTGCCTGCTGGGTCTCGACGACACCGCGTTCCCGCGGGTCGGCGCCGTGAGCGGCGACGACGCGCTCGCCCGTGACCCTCTCGTCGGCGAGCGTGACCGCAGGTCCGAGGACCGCCAGCTCTTCCTCGACGCCGTCCTCGCCGCGACCGACCACCTCGTCGTCGTCCACTCGGGTGCCGACGAGCGGACCGGCCGCCCGCTGCCGCCGGCCGTCCCGGTGGGCGAGCTCCTCGACTCGGTCGACGAGTGCGTCGTCTTTCCCGGGGGCCCGGGCGGTGCGCCGCGCGACGCGCGCGCGGCGCTCGTCGTGCACCACCCGCTGCAGACCGTCGACGAGCGGAACTTCGTGCCGGGCGCGCTGGGGCGCCGCGGGCCGTTCAGCTTCGACGACCTGGAGCGGCGCGCAGCCTTCGTGGGTCGCCGTGAACGGGTCGGCCGGCGGCCGCTCCTCGACTCGCCCTTGTCTCCGGTCCTCGACGACGACGCGACGGTGGGCCTCGAGGGCACGACCGGCCTCGTCCCGACGCTCGAGCACCCGGCGAAGGCCTTCGTCCGCGGGCGGCTGGGCGTGTCGTTGCCCCGCGACGAGGACGACCTCGAGGACCGGCTGCCGCTCGAGCTCGACAGCCTCGACGGGTGGGCCGCGGGCGACCGCATCCTCGCGGCCGTCCTCGACGGCGGTGACCTCGACGTCGCCGCGAGCGCCGAGCGGCTGCGCGGACGGATGCCCCCGGGGCGGCTCGGCTCGGCGGCGCTGCAGGGCATCACGGACAACGTGGCTGCGGTCGCCGCCGAGTCAGCGCCCTTCGTACGGGTCCCGGCAGCGACGCTCGACGTCACCGTGTCGCTGCCGGACGGACGGACCGTCACCGGGACCGTGCCGGGCATCCGGCGGGGCGGCGAGCATGCGGGGCACAGCGGGACGGTCGTGCGGGCGCTGTACTCGCGCCTCGCCGCCAAGCACCGGCTGCGTGCCTGGGTGCAGCTCCTCGCGCTGGTGGCGGGCGGCGCGCCCGTGACGTCCGCCGTCACGATCGGCCGCGGTCAGGGGCGCCGTCCGTCCGCGGTCGCTCGGCGGCTGGTCGCCCCCAGCCGCGACGAGGCCCGCGAGCTGCTCGCGGGGCTCGTCGCGGTGCGCGACCTCGCGCTCCGTGAGCCCCTGCCGCTGCCCGTCGACCAGGCCGAGCGGTACGCGAGCCGGCGCGCCGACGGCGAGGAGCCGGGGGTGATCCTGCGCGACCTCGACGACCGCATGGTCGCCGACCGGCGGTTCCGTGGACCTGACGCGTTCGAGGCGCTCGCGTGGGGTGACGGCTGGCGCCTGTCCGCGGTCGCGGGGCTCCCGTCCGACGACGAGCGCGGCCTCGTCCCCGGCGAGCCGACCCGGTTCGGGGTGCTCGCGCGCGCCGTGTGGGACCCGTTGCTGGCGCACGAGAGGGCGGAGGGGTCCGCATGAGCGCGGGCACGACGGACCCGACCACCGGGCTGGGCGCCGTGGACGTCCCGGACGTCTTCGACGTCTGCGGACCGTTGCCCCAGGGCACGACGGTCCTGGAGGCCAGCGCGGGGACGGGCAAGACCTTCACCATCGCGGCGCTGGTCACCCGGTACGTCGCGGAGGGCCTCGCGGAGCTCCCGCAGCTCCTCGTGGTGACGTTCGGCCGGATGGCGACGAGCGAGCTGCGGGACCGGGTGCGCGAACGGCTCGTCACGACCGAGCGGGCCCTGCGGGGGCCCGGCGCGCGCACGAGCGAGGACCCCGTCGTGCGGCTGCTCGCCGACGTCGACGACGACGAGCTCGCACGCCGCCGGGACCGGCTCGCGGTCGCGCTCACCCAGGTCGACGCGGCCACCATCACCACGACGCACGGGTTCTGCCAGCAGATGCTCGCCGCCCTGGGGACGTCGACGTCGGGCGGCGTCGTCGAACCCGGGACGCCGCTGCTGCCGGACGTCGCGGACCTCGAGGCCGAGGTCGTCGACGACCTGTACGTGCGCAAGTACGCGGGCACGGACCAGGCCGCGCTCACCGTGAAGGACGCGCGCGCCGTCGTCCGGAACGCGATCTCGGACCACGCGGCCGTCCTCGCGCCCGACGACGCCCCGCCCGGCAGCGCGGCCGCCGACCGGTTCGGTATCGCCGGGGCCGCGCGGAGGGAGCTCGACCGGCGCAAGCGGGTCGCGCACCTGCTCGACTACGACGACCTGCTCGTCCTCCTGCGCGACGCGCTCACCGACCCGGTCTCCGGCGCGGCAGCCGTCGATCGCGTGCGCGACCGGTACCGGATCGTGCTCGTCGACGAGTTCCAGGACACGGACCCGGTCCAGTGGGAGATCCTGCGCGCCGCGTTCCACGAGCGCCCCGAGGAGGTCGGCGCGCTCGTCCTCGTCGGCGACCCGAAGCAGGCGATCTACGCGTTCCGCGGCGCCGACGTGCACACGTACCTCGCGGCGCGCGCCGACGCGGCCGCGTCGACCCTCGGACGGAACTGGCGCACCGACGCGCCGGTGCTCGAGGGGCTGTCGCACCTGTTCGGGGGCGCCGCGCTCGGCGACCCGCGCATCGTCGTGCACCCCGTGGACGCGGCCCGGCAGGGCCGCCGGCTGGACGGCGGTGCACCCGTGGTGGTGCGGCGGGTCACCCGGACAGCCGTCGGCGCCCAGCCCGGCGGCGGGAAGGCGCCGCGCGTCGACGGGGTCCGTGAGCTGGTCGTCGCCGACGTGGCGACGCAGGTCGTGCGGACGCTGGAGACGGCGCGCCTCCGCTCCGCCGAGCCCGGCGATCCCTCCGGAACGGGCTGGCGCCCGACCGTCCCGGGCGACGTGGCCGTGCTGGTTCGCACCAACGGCCAGGCACTGGCCGTGCGTGAGGCGCTGACGGGCGCCGGGGTGCCCGCGGTGATCTCGGGCCTGTCGAGCGTCTTCGGGTCGCCCGCGGCCCGCGACTGGCTCGTGCTGCTGAGCGCGCTCGCGAGCACGGGCGACGCGGCGAAGGTCGCGGCCGTGGCCCTCACGCCCTTCGTCGGGTGGGACGCGGACCGGCTGGCCGCGGCCGACGACGCGGCTCGTGAGGACCTCGCCGACCTCCTGCGGGCGTGGTCGCACGTGCTCGACGAGCAGGGCGTCGCGGCCCTCGTCGAGGCGACGACGGCGCACGGCCTCCACGAGCGGCTCCTGCGCCGGGTCGACGGCGAGCGCACGCTCACGGACGTGCGGCACGTCGCGGAGGTCCTGCACGCCGCGGCGCGCGACGCCGGTCTCGGCGCGGCGGCGCTCGTCGAGTGGCTGCGCGGCCGCATCGACGACGCGTCGTCGGACTACGCGGAGGAACGCAGCCGCCGGCTCGAGACCGATGCGGCCGCCGTGCAGGTCGTGACGGTGCACGCCGCGAAGGGTCTCGAGTACCCGGTCGTGCTCGTGCCGTTCGGGTGGGACCGGTTCGTCCCGCGCGACCCCGCCGTCCTCCACTTCCACGACGACGACGGCACGCGGCGCCTGCACGTGGGCGGCCCCCGGAGCCCGGGCTACGACGAGGCCCTGCGCCGGCACCGCGCCGAGGAGGCCGGCGAGGACCTGCGGCTCGCGTACGTCGCGCTGACCCGCGCGTCGAGCCAGGTCGTCCTGTGGTGGGCGCCGAGCACGGTCTCGGGTGCCGGTGCCGTCGGGCGGCTGGTGCTCGCCGAACGCGACCTCGACAGGAGCCTGAAGGACACGGCGCCCGTGCCCTCCGACGCGGACGCCCAGCGGGCGTTCGATGCCCTCGCCACGGAGAGCGGCGGCACCATCCAGCACGAGACCGTCGACGCGCGACCTCAGGCGCCGCGCTGGGCACCGCCTCCGAGCGATCGCCCCGACCTCGAGGTGGGTCGCCTGGGCCGTACCGTCGACACCGCGTGGCGGCGCACCTCGTACTCGGGGCTCACCGCCGCCGCGCACGACGCCGGTCCCGCGTCGTCAGCGGACTCCGGCGCCCGTGCGTCGGCAGGGGTCGCGGACGAGCCCGAGAACCCCGGCATCACCGACGAGCCCGACGAGCCGACCGAGGCTGTCGAGGGGCTCGGCGTGGCGCTGCCGGAGCCCCGTGACGAGGCCGAGGAGGCTCTGCGCTCCGTGGCCTCCCCGCTCACGGACCTGCCCGGCGGGACGGCGTTCGGCACGCTCGTCCACGCCGTCCTCGAGCACACCGACACGACCGCCGCCGACCTGCTCGCCGAGGTCCGCGCGCGCTGCGAGGAGACCGGCCTCGCGCCGGGGATCGGCGTCCAGCCCACGCGGCTCGCCGAGGCCCTGCTGCCCGTGCTGCACACGCCGTGCGGTCCGCTGCTGGGCGGACGGACCCTCGCGGACCTCGCACCGGCCGACCGGCTCGCCGAGCTCGACTTCGAGCTGCCGCTCGCGGGCGGCGACCTCGGTGGTCCGGGCGACGGCGCCGGTGCGCGCGCGCCGCGGCTCCGCGACGTCGCCGACCTGCTGCGCACCCACCTCGACCCGGACGACGTGTTCGCGCCCTACGCCGAGCGCCTCGACGAGCTCGGCACCGAGGAGGCGCGCGGCTACCTCACGGGCAGCATCGACGCCGTCCTGCGTGTCGCCGCCGAGCCACCGGCCACCGGCGCCCCCACCGGACCCACACCTGCGGCGACGCACCCCGCAGACTGCCGGTACGTCGTCGTCGACTACAAGACGAACCGGCTCGCGCCGCCCGACGAACCCGTCACGGCGTGGCACTACCGGCCCGACGCGCTGGTCGCGGGGATGATCGACTCCCACTACCCGCTGCAGCTCCTGCTCTACACGGTCGCGCTGCACCGGTACCTGCGCTGGCGGCTCCCCGGCTACGACCCCGACCGGAACCTCGGGGGCGGCGTGTACCTGTACGTGCGCGGCATGTGCGGGCCGGAGACTCCCGTGGTGGACGGCTGGCCGTGCGGGGTGCTGTCGTGGCGACCGCCGACGTCGCTCGTCGTCGCACTGTCGGCGCTGCTGGACGGAGGACGGTCATGAGCGCGATCACGGCCGAGATCGACGGCGACCCCCGTGCGCCGTGGCGTGCGGGTGTGCTGCTCGGCGAGTTCGCCCGGGCGGGCGTGCTGACGTCCGCGGACGTCAGCACCGCCGAGCGGCTCGGACGACTGACGGGCGAGGCCGACGAGACCGTGCACCTGGCCGCGGCCCTCGCGGTGCGGGCGCTGCGGTCCGGCTCGGCGTGCGTGGACCTGCGCGACGTGCGGACGCTCGTCGCCGAGGACGTCACCGACGACGCCGGCACGAGCAGCGCCGCGGGCTTCCGAGCCGTCGACGACGACGCCCCCGCGCTCGTCGACCTCCCCTGGCCCGACGACGCGGCGTGGGAGAGCGCGCTGCGGCGCAGCCCGATGGTCGCGGACGGCGTCGGTGGCCCGCCCGACCGGCCGGTGCGCCTCGTGGACCACCGGCTCTACCTCGACCGGTACTGGCGCGACGAGCAGGTCGTCCGCGCCGCGGTCGAGGAACGGCTCGCGTCGCCCCTCCCCGTCGACGAGCCCGCCCTCGAGGCCGCGCTCACGCGGTACTTCCCGGGCGGGGCCGACGACCGGCAGCGGCTCGCCGCCGCCACGGCCGCCCGGTCCCGCCTCACCGTGCTCACGGGCGGCCCCGGCACGGGCAAGACGACGACGGTCGCGCGCCTCGTCGCGACCCTCCGGGACGTGCTCGACGGGCCGGCCGCGCAGCCGGGTGCCGGCACTCCGGCCCCGCTGCGCGTCGCGTTCTGCGCACCCACCGGAAAGGCCGCCGCGCGCCTCCAGGAGGCCGTCGACACCGAGCTCGCCCGGCTGGGCGCCGGGTCGGTGCACGCCACGACGATCCACCGGCTCCTCGGGTCGCGGCCCGGCTCCCGGACGCGGTTCCGCCACGACCGGACGAACCGGCTCCCGCACGACGTCGTCGTCATGGACGAGGCGTCGATGGTGTCGCTGCCGCTGCTCGCGCGGGTCCTCGAGGCGCTGCGGCCCGACGCGCGGCTCGTCCTCGTCGGGGACCGTCACCAGCTCGCGTCGGTCGAGGTGGGCGCCGTCCTGGGGGACCTCGTGGACCGGCTCGCGTCGCCCGTCGGCGCGGCTCGTGTGCCCGACACGCTCGCCGACCTCGACACCGGACCGGACGCGGCGGCGGCGGGGGCGCACCCGGGGGCGGTCGTCGAGCTGGTGGTGCGGCACCGGTTCGGCGAGGAGCTCGGGGCGCTCGCCGACGCGATCAACGCGGGCCGCGCCGACGACGCGCTCGCGCTCCTGCGCGCGGGCGGGACGCACGTGGAGTTCGTCGAGCTCGCGGACGACGTGGTCCGTGAGACCGATGTGCCGCAGGTCCGGGACGACGTCGCCGCCGCCGGCTCCGCCGTGACCGCGGCCGCCCAGGCGGGCGACGCCGCCGCCGCGCTCACCGCGCTGGGCACGCACCGTCTGCTCGTCGCGCACCGCCGCGGCCCGGCGGGTGTCGTCCGGTGGGCGGCGCTCGCGCAGGGCTGGGTCGCGGAGGCGACGGGGCTGCGCGAGACGGGTCCGTGGCCGGTCGGCCGACCGGTGCTGGTGACCACCAACGACCGCACGACGGGCCTCTCGAACGGCGACACCGGCGTGGTCCTCGACGACGGCGAGGGTGGCGTCGTGGTGGCGTTCGGCGAGCCGGGGAGCCCGCGCCTCGTCAGGCCGCACCGTCTGCCCGCCGTCGAGCCGGTGCACGCGATGACGGTGCACCGGGCGCAGGGCAGCCAGTTCACGCACGTCTCGGTGGTGCTGCCCGGCGCCGACTCGCCCCTGCTGACCCGTGAGCTCCTCTACACGGCGGTCACGCGTGCGCAGGAGCTGGTGCGCGTCGTCGGGACGGCCGACGCGGTGCGAGCGGCGGTGTCGCGGCCCGTCCGCCGGGCGAGCGGCCTGCGCTTCGCCCGCTGACGACGCCGCGGCGCCGTCAGCGTCGTAGCGCGTCCGCGAGTGCTGCGACCCGCGCGTGCGCCTCCGCCATCCCCGGCAGAGCGCGCCGCGGATCGTCCGGGTCCCGCCCGGACAGCAGCGCGTCGAGGTACCGACGATCGGCCTCGAGCCGAGCCACGCCGTCCGACGTCGGCCGCCCGTGCCCCGGCACGACGACGCGCGCTCGCGCCACGTAGGGGGCGAGGCGGTCGAGCCCGGCGAGGTAGGCGGGCAGGTCGTCGGGCTCGAACGGGAGGGGCAGCTCGACGTCGCTCAGCATGTCGCCGGCGAGCAGCACCCGGGCGCCGCCGAGCCAGACGGCCGCGTGACCGGGCGCGTGGGCGTCGTGCACGACGAGCTCCGGCTCCCCCGGCAGCCCGGCAGGCGGCACGGGGAACGAGCGCACCTCTCCGACGAGGTCCAGCAGCTCGGACGTCCAGGGGTCGCTGCCGACGTCCGCGGACCCTTCGCCGTCGGTCACGGCGACCTGGAGCGCGGCGCGCCGGGCCTGCACGAGCTCGACCGTGCGGGGAGAGGCCCAGCGCGGGACGTCGCCGAACCGCGGGTGCCAGAGCAGGTGGTCGTGGTGGGCGTGGGTCGCGATCCCGGCGACGACGTGGAGTCCTCGGGTGTCGATCTCGTCGGCGAGCGCGGCCAGCTCGTCGGGGTGCCAGGCCGGGTCGACGAGGAGCGCGTCACGGCCGTGCACGACGACGGTCGACGTGGTCGTCATCGTCCGGCTGGTGGCGACGAGCACCCCCGGCGCGACCTCGACGAGCTCCCGTGGCACGGCGCGAACCTAGCGGGCACAACGGCCGAGCGCCACCCACCGGCGTGCTCCCGGGGCACCCGTGCACAGCGCCCGTCCGGCCCGACGCACGCCAGGCTGTCGCGCACCAGACTCCCCGCATGACACCGACCACGACGAGGCCCGCGGCCCGACGCCAGCCACCCGGGCGTCGCACCGACCACCCGAGCCCTCCCCCCATCGCGCGCCACGTGCCCGCGCTGCGCGCGGTCTGGCAGGCGCACCTCGAGCAGCACGACCCCGAGGACTGCGTCCGCTTCGGGACGCCCGCTCCGGACCACCACCACGGGCGCCTCCTCGGGTCCACGGTCCCCGAGCTCGTCGAGCCGTTCGTGCGCGGCCTGCTCGTCGACCCGCCGGGCCCGACGGACATCGTCCCCTTCACCCGCCTGGACGGCGAGGCAGCCGGCGAGCTGCTCGACGTGCTCTCGCCGTCCGACCTCGACGGGCGTCAGAACGACGCCCCGACGCTCCGCGCGATCCTCGAGGCGACCGCCACCCGCCCCGACCGGTTGGACGTCCACGGCTACGCCGTCGGGCCTGGTCGCTGCGACGAGCGCGTCACTGCGGAGGGCGTGCACGTCCGGTTCGACGACGACGTC
The DNA here is from genome assembly GCF_009429125.1 of Luteimicrobium xylanilyticum. Lineage (GTDB taxonomy): Bacteria > Actinomycetota > Actinomycetes > Actinomycetales > Cellulomonadaceae > Luteimicrobium > Luteimicrobium xylanilyticum. The sequence continues at coordinate 530,033 of NZ_CP045529.1, read as the reverse complement.
CGGCTGCCCCGCCGCCACGACGACGGGTGCGACTGCGAGCGGCTGTGGTCGTACGTGGTCGACGAGCTCGGTCTCGACGACGACGGCGCGCGTCGCCCGGACGAGATCGTCCCCGTGTATCGGGCGGACGACGAGCGGTGGTGGCGGCTGTGGTGGGACTGATGCGGACGACGTGGCAGACGCTCGCCGCGCGGGCACGGCGCCGCGACCGGGCGGTCGCCGGCGTCGCGGCGGCGGTCCTGGTCGCGGGCGTGCTCGCGGCGGCGCTCGCCACGCACGACACCCCGGCCCGCCCGATGACGGCCGCGGTCCCCTCGTCCAGCGACGCCCGCGCGCCGCAGGCCCACACCTCGGCACCCGACCGGAACGGTGGGACGGAGGGGCGCCCGGCGCGCCCGGCTCGGCCCGCAGCGCTCGAACGCTCGGACGAGCGGGGCGCGTCGGCGGCCGCCGTCTACGTCCTCGAGCTCGAGCCGTACGGTCTCCTCAGCGGGGACTGGCACGACTTCGCCGCCCTGTGCTCGACCGAGAGCGGCTGGTGCCAGGACAAGGCCGCGTCGATGCGGCTCGTCGAGGCCGGCGTGGTGCGGTACGTCGGGTGCGCGATGCGAGCCGAGGCGGTGCGGACGACCCCGACGGACGCACCCGACACCTTCGTGGTCACCGTGGCCCAACGCCAGGAAGCGTGCGTCCGGCACGAGGCGGCGAGCACCGACCCGCCGACCCGCGGCGACCCGTCCGCTGCGCCCGCCGCAGGCGACGGGGTCGACGTCTACAGCGGGAACGACGACCCGGACTCCCTGCCCGACCTCCTCGACATCACGGTGCGGCACGGCGGCGAAGGCTGGCAGGTGGTGCGCGCGAGCCTCGCGTGACCGGCTGCCGCGTCGCCCTGCACCGCGCCGGAGCCCGAGGTGGTCAGGCGTCCGCGAGGAACGCGCGGACCCCGGTGACGACGAGCTCGTGGTCCTCGTGCTGCGTGAGCCCGGACACGGCGACCGAGCCGACCACGCCCACCCCGGCGACCCGCACGGGGAACGCTCCCCCGGCGGCCGCGTACTCGAGGAACGGGAGCTCGTGCGCCTGCCCGAACGTGCGCCCGCGCGCCACCTCGCGCAGGTTCGCCAGGTACGTCGACACGCCGAACCGGGCGACGACCCGTGCCTTGCGCTGCACCCACGAGTCGTTGTGCGCGCTGGTCCCGTCGAGGGCGGCGTGGAAGAGCTGCTGCTCCCCGCGGCGGACGTCCACGACCACGGCCAGGCCCTCGGCCCGGGCGCGCTCGACGAGCAGGCAGCCCAGCCGCCAGGCGTCGTCGTTGGTGAAGGTCCGGAACACGAGCTCGCGCTCCTGCTCCTGCAGTGCCGCGATGGTCGCGGACAGGTCGGCGTCGGGCATCGGGGTGGGGTTCGCGTCCGCGGTCATGGACGCATCGTGCCACCGGTCGCGGGGGCGCCGCGCAGCGCCGGCCCCGCCGGCCGTCAGCCCGCCGTGCCCGCCGAAGGGCACCACGCCGCGACCGAGCACCCGCCGCAGTTCGGCTTGCGCGCGAAGCAGCACCGGCGCCCGTGGAAGATCAGCCGGTGCGACATCATGGTCCACTCCGGCCGCTCGATGAGATCGCCCAGTGCGGTCTCGATCTTCACCGGGTCCGTCTCCTCCGTCCAGCCGAGCCGGCGGGACACCCGCTTCACGTGCGTGTCCACCGTGATCCCCGGCACCCCGAACGCGTTTCCCAGCACCACGTTCGCGGTCTTTCGGCCCACGCCCGGCAGCGTCACCAGGTCCTCCAGCCGACCCGGCACCTCGCCGTCGAAACGCTCCACGAGCGCCTGCCCCAGGCCCATGAGCGACGCCGACTTCGCCCGGAAGAACCCGAGCGGCTTGAGGATGCCCTCGAGCTCCTCGCGGTCGGCGCCCGCGTACGCCGCGGCGTCCGGGAACCGGCGGAACAGCGTCGGCGTCACCTGGTTCACGCGCACGTCCGTCGTCTGCGCCGACAGGACCGTCGCGACCAGCAGCTCCAACGGGTTCGTGAAGTCCAGCTCGCACCGGGCGTCCGGGTAGGTCTCCGCGAGCTCCCGGTCCACCCGCCGCGCCCGACGGACCAGGCCCAGGTGCGTCGTCGGCGGCTTCGCCGGGACGATGCGCGGCGCCGCAGCGGACGAGGAACCCTTCGGGGATGCGGCCATGGCGCCACCCTACGGCGCAGCCACCGACATCGCGGAGGGCCGGACGTTGTGGTTCCGCGCGAAGAGGTTGTCGGGGTCGTAGCGACGCTTGACCTCCGCGAGCCGCTCGTACGTCGCCGCCGGATAGACCGCCGCCACGTCGCCCTCGGCCGCGCCGGTGAGGAAGTTCGCGTACGACCCGCCGACGTGCGGCGCCAACCGCGCCCAGAGCGAGTCGAGGCCCGGGACGGCGGCCTCCACCATCGGGGGCGGCCCGCCCACCGTCGTGGCGACCATGAGCTCGGCGCTGCGGTGCGCGTAGGCCGTGGCGTCGTCGGCGACCCTCGACACCGCTCCCCCGACGCTCCGGACGGACACGGCGGGCGCACCCGGCGACGTCGCCGCGTCGGCGAGGACCCGCACGGCCTCGTCGACGCCGGACCGGTCCACGAACGCGTTCCGGCTGACGAACCGGACGCCCAGCGGCGGCAGCGCACCGTCCACGAGGACCTCTCCGAACGGCACGAGCGCGACGTCGTCCGCGAGCACCGTGCCGAGCGCACGGAGCGGGTCGATGGCCTCGGAGGCGAGCCGCACGTCGTCCCCGTCGAACACCACACCGACCGCGACGGGCGCGTCGGGACCACCCTCGAACGGGTTCGCGAGCTCGACGGTCGAGGTCAGCTCGAGCGGCGCGACGCGCAGGTGCTCGGCCCAGCCGTGGAGCACGTCGTGCGCTTCCGCCGCGGGGAACCGGATCGTCCCGTGGAACACCTCCGTCGTCGGGTGAGCCCGGAACTCGAACGCGGTCACGACCCCGAAGTTCCCGCCGCCACCGCGGAGAGCCCAGAACAGGTCCGGGTGCTCCGACTCGCTCGCGCGCAGCACCCGGCCGTCCGCCGTCACGACCTCCGCTGCGACCAGGTTGTCCAGCGCCAGCCCCCGGTTCCTCACCTTCCAGCCGATCCCGCCGCCCAGGGTGAGTCCGCCGACCCCGACGGACCGGGTGTCACCCGACGAGATCGCCGACCCGGACGACGCCAGCGCGTCCGCGACCGCACCCCACGTCGCGCCGCCCCCGACCCGGACGGTGTACCGCTCCCCGTCGACGACCTCGACGCCCCCGAGGTCCGCCAGGTCGAGGACGACACCGCCGTCGTTGGTGCAGAACCCGGCGAAGCCGTGGCCGCCCCCGCGCACCGAGAGCGGCACCCCGGCGTCGGAGGCGAGACGGAGCGCGGCCCGCACACCCTCCGCGCCACGCGGCCGGAGCACCGCCGCGGGGCTCCCCAGCGCGAGCAGCGCACGACGACCGGTCTCGTAGTCAGCGGTGGCCGGTCCGGCGACCACGCCCGGGAAGTCACGGGCAAAGGATTCGAGCGGCAGGTCCATGGGTTCGCTCCTGAGAGTCGTCACCCCGCCGCTGCGAGCGCCGGGGGTCGGTCGCAGGCGCGTCCGACGTCAGGAAGACGCGCGAGAGGCACGCGATGTGACCACCGGCCGCGCCGCCCGGCCCCGCCCGACACCCCTCGGGCCCGACCTGGCCGCATGACCTCGCAGGATGCGGCAGACTGTAGGTGACCGCGACGGCGTCGCGCCGGACAGCGGCCACCCCCAGCCGGCCCCCCAGAAGCACCGGCGACGACGACGAAGGACCAACGGCGTGGACGACGAGGTTGTTCTCAAAGCCCCCCTCTTCGCAACCATGGAACCCGAAGAGACGCGCAAGCTCTTCGAGTCGATGCAGAAGGTCACGCTCGGTCGTGGCGACGTCCTCTTCCACGAGGGCGAACCCGGCGACCGTCTCTACGTGATCGCGCGAGGCAAGATCAAGCTCGGACGCCGAGCGCCCGACGGGCGCGAGAACCTCCTGTCCGTGCTCGGCCCCGGGGAGATGTTCGGCGAGCTCTCCCTCTTCGACCCCGGGCCCCGCACCGCCACCGCGTCCGCCGTGTCCGACGCGCTGCTCTACGAGCTCCACAACAAGCAGCTCATCGCGTGGCTCACCGAGCACCCCGGCGTCTCCAGCCACCTGCTGCGCGCGCTCGCGCAGCGCCTGCGTCGCACCAACGACTCGCTCGCCGACCTCGTCTTCTCCGACGTCCCCGGCCGCGTCGCCAAGGCGCTCCTCGACCTCGCGAGCAAGTTCGGCGAACCCACCGCCGACGGCGTCCGCGTCGCCCACGACCTCACGCAGGAAGAGCTCGCACAGCTCGTCGGGGCGTCCCGCGAGACCGTCAACAAGGCCCTGGCGGACTTCACGCAGCGCCACTGGGTGAGGCGCGAGGGCCGGGCGGTCGTCCTCCTCGACGTGGACCGCCTGGAGCGTCGGGCTCGCTGAGCCCGACGCTCGGGTCGCCGCCGCCAGGCCCCGGCTCTGCGGTCGGGTCACCTCCGCGTCTCTCTGTACGCACGACGACGGCGGTCGCCCTCGGTGGGCGACCGCCGTCTCTCGTCGGGGTGCTCGGGGAGCAGGTGGCCGGTCACGACGCCGGCGCACCTCGGGTCAGGCCGGGAGCTCCGCGATCAGCTCGACCTCGACCGGGGAGTCCAGCGGGAGGACCGAGACGCCGACCGCGCTGCGGGCGTGGATCCCCGCGTCGTCGAACCACTCGCCCAGGGCCAGGCTCGCGCCGTTGACCACGCCCGGCTGACCCGTGAAGGACGGGTCGGACGCCACGAAGCCCGTGAGCTTCACGATGCGGACGCCGTCGAGCGAACCCGAGATCGAGCGGACCGCGGCGAGCGCGTTGAGGACGCACACGCGGGCCAGGGCTGCGGCGTCGGCGGGCGGGACCAGCCCCTCTCCCTCGCCGACCTTCCCCGTGACGGGGAGCGCGCCGTCCACGAACGGGAGCTGGCCGGACACGTAGACGTGGTTCCCGCTGCGGACCGCCGGGACGTACGCCGCGACCGGGGCGGCGACGTCGGGCAGGGTGATGCCGAGCTCCGCGAGCCGGGCCTCGACCGACGCCACAGGGCTCACTCCCCCGTCGGGCGCTTGAGGTAGGCGACCAGGCCGTTGCCGTCGGGGCCGGTCACCACCTGGACGAGCTCCCACCCGTCCGCGCCCCACTGGTCGAGCACAGCCTTGGTGTTGTGGATGATGAGGGGGATCGTCGCGTACTCCCAGGTCTTCGCCATGACCCGAGCGTAGCCGCGCCGCGCGAGGACGGCGCTCACACGAAACCCGCACAACCCCGTCGCGTTCACCGCCCGGGGAGGCGCAGGTGCCTCACGTAGCCTAGGCACCATGGCTTCTCCTGCGGCTCCGCCCTCTCGCCCCCGCGGCCACAAGGTCAACGCCTTCCAGCTCATCGCCCTGCTGCTCGCGTTCGTGCTCGTCGCGGGCGTCGGTGGCGTGCTCGCGGCCGGGTTGTTCATCCCCGCCGTGGCGGGCGCGAAGGCCGTCACCGACACCTCCATCGAGGTGTTCAACGACCTCCCGACGGAGCTCGAGCAGAAGCCGCTGCCGCAGACGTCGACGATCTACGCGAGCGACGGCAAGACCGTCCTGGCCCGGTTCTACGACCAGAACCGCACCGACGTCTCGCTCTCGAAGATCTCGAAGTACATGCAGAACGCCCAGGTGGCGGTCGAGGACAAGCGCTTCTACCAGCACGGCGGGATCGACGTCGAGGGCACGCTCCGTGCCCTGGTGAACAACGCGACGTCGGACGACACGCAGGGCGCGTCGACGCTGACGCAGCAGTACGTGAAGAACGTGCTCATCCAGAACGCGCTCGCCGAGACCGACCCCGCCAAGAAGGCGGCGGCGCTCGAGGCGGCTCGCGGCAAGACGAACGAGCGCAAGCTCCGTGAGGCGAAGCTCGCGATCTCGCTCGAGAAGAACATGACCAAGGACCAGATCCTCGAGGGCTACCTCAACATCGCCCAGTACGGCCTCAAGGTCTACGGCGTCGAGGCGGCCGCGGAGTACTACTTCTCGACGACGGCCGCGAAGCTCACCCCGGTCCAGGCGGCGACGATCGCCGGCATCACGCAGCGGCCGGGCGACTACGACCCGACCCTCCACCCCTCGGAGTCGCAGCGACGCCGGAACATCGTGCTGAACGACATGTACGCGCAGAACTACATCACCAAGAAGCAGTACGACGAAGCCGTCGCGACGCCGATCAAGAAGTCGTTGAAGATCGACAAGGCGTCGATCACGAACGGCTGCCAGCCCGCCACCGCGGCCGCGCTGTTCTGCGACTACGTGACCCGCGTCATCTCCAACAACGACGACGGCGCCTTCACCTCGTGGGGCAAGACGGCCGACGCGCGGCTCGACGCCCTGAAGAAGGGTGGCTACAAGATCGTCACGACGATCAACCTCCGGGACCAGAAGATCGCGACCAAGAAGGTCCGCAACGCCGTCCCGGTCGGGAAGAAGTCGACGACGACGAACAAGCAGGGGAAGGTCGTCAAGCTCCAGCTCGAGAGTGCTCTGGCGTCCGTCGAACCTGGCACAGGCAAGATCATCGCGCTGGCCCAGAATCGCCCGTTCGACGGCTCGGCCGAGCCGATCAAGAACGGATCTTCCGTGAACTTCGCGGCGGACCAGGACCATGGTGGCTCGAAGGGCTTCTCCCCGGGCTCAAGCTTCAAGGTCTTCGTCCTGGCGGAGTGGCTGAAGGAGGGCCACTCGCTCTACTCCACGGTGAACGGGACTCCGCGGACGTTCCCCACCTCGGCGTTCCACGCTTCCTGCATTCGTGGATGGAGCCCCTGGACCGTGGGCAACTCGGACGGCAGCGAGACGGGCAATATGACCGTCCTGCGGGCCACGTACGACTCCGTCAACGCTGCGTACGGGGACATGGAGACCCGTCTCGACATGTGCGGGATCGCCAAGACCGCGGAATCGATGGGCTTCCGCGGTTCGGAGAGCGGTAAGTCGAAGGTCGAGGTGACGGGCCCGTCGATGGCGCTCGGCACGCAGAACACCTCTCCGCTCCAGCAGGCCGCGGCCTACGCGACCCTCGCGTCGGACGGCACGTACTGCGAGCCGGTCGCGATCACCTCGATCACCAACGCCAAGGGCAAGAAGCTCCAGGTTCCGAGCGCCCACTGCGACTCGAACGCCCTCGACCCCAAGATCGCGTCGACCATCACGTTTGCACTGTCCAACGTGTTGAAGGGCGGCTCCGCGAAGGGCAACGAGCTTGCGGACGGCCGAACGGCGGTCGGCAAGACCGGAACCGCGCAGCGGTCGAAGGCCGTCTGGTTCGTCGGCTACACGCCGCAGCTCTCGACGGCGGTCGTCGTCACGAACGCCGAGTACGAGATCGACCTCCACAACGTCACGGTCGCAGGATCCAAGTACGTCCCGACCGAGCAGCGGTGGATGTACGGCGGCACGATCTCGGCGCCGACGTGGAAGGCCTACATGGACGAGGCCCTCAAGGGCGAGCCCAACGAGGCCTTCCCCTCCCCCGACTCGAGCCTTGTCGGCAAGCCGCAGACGGTCACGCCCCCGAAGAGCTCCGACGACGACAAGGGCAAGGACTCCGACACGGGCGACGACGACAAGGGCGACGACGACAAGAGTGACACCAAGAGCGACGACAAGAAGGAAGACCTCGGGGACCGCATCAAGGACCTCCTGAACGGCGGCGGGTCGAAGGACGACGGCGGCGGCGACAAGCACGGCGGGGGCAAGTAGCCGGTGACCGCGGGACGACGCGCGCTCGGCGCGCTGGGGCTCGTGGCGGCGTCGGGTGCGGCAGGGCTGGGGTACGCGCTGTGGGAGGCGCGCCAGTACACGCTGCGGGACAGGACCGTCCCGGTCCTGCCACCGGGTCAGCCCGACCTGACGATCCTCCACTTCTCCGACCTGCACCTGGTCCCGACCCAGGCGGACAAGATCGCGTGGGTGCGTGACCTGGCGTCGCTACGCCCGGACTTCGTCGTGGACACGGGCGACAACATGGCCCACCGCGACGCGCTGCGACCGTTGCTCCACGCGCTCGAGCCGTTGATGAGCACGCCCGGTGCCTTTGTCATGGGCTCGAACGACTACTACGCGCCCATGCCGAAGAACCCGGCGCGCTACCTCAAGCGGGACGCCCGCAAGGGTCCGGTCGTGAACCCGCCGAACCTCCCGGCTGCCGCCCTCGCCGCCGCACTGCGGGGGGCGGGCTGGAAGGACCTGACGAACCGGCGCGACGTCGTCGACCTCGACGACCGCCCCGACGGCGCCGCACGGCGGATCGAGCTGGTCGGCGTCGACGACCCGCACCTCGACCGCGACGTGTTTCCGCCCCGCGTCCCCGCGTCGGTTCCGCCGCACGCATGGACGGACGCCCCGGACGGGGATCCCTCAACCGGCGTCGGTAGCACCGCCGAACCGCTCGTGAGGCTCGGCGTCACGCACGCCCCGTACGTCCGCGTCCTCGACCAGATGTACGACGACGGCGCCGAGCTGATCCTCGCAGGCCACACCCACGGCGGGCAGCTCTGCGTCCCGGGCTACGGCGCGCTCGTCACCAACTGCGACGTCGACCGCGAGCGCGCGAGCGGCCTCCACGGCTGGCCGGGCGCCCGCCCGGACACCCCGGCGGGCGCCGGCTCGACGTGGCTCAACGTGTGCGCCGGGCTCGGCACCAGCCCGTACACGCCGGTCCGCTTCGCCTGCCGCCCGGAGGCGGTCCTGCTGCGCTTGACCGCACGAGCCTGACGGGAACGGTCGCTCGCCTGACGCTCCTGGCCGAGGTCAGCTCGTCAGCGACGTGAGGTCGTCGAGGCCGCCGGGGAGGATGTCGCCCGCGGGAGGCGCGGTGACCGTCACGGGCTCGCCCCAGTGGCTGAAGGTCATGTCGACCTTCGCGCCCGAGACGTCGGCGTCCACCTTCCGCACGAGGTCGTCGCCGTCGACCCAGTACGTGTACGTGATGGTCTTCGGCAGCGAGGCGCCGGTCGACCCGAGCTGACTCTTGAGCGCACCGCCGAGCTTCGCCGTGTCGACGGTGACGACGTACTTCTGGGCCTCGACGCCGTCGACCGTCTCGGGCGAGCCGCTCTGCTTCACCGACGCGATGGCGCCCTTGAGCGCCTCGACCTGCTGCGTCGGGTCGGCTCCGTCGATCATCCCGCTGAACTGCGATGCGAGCGGGTTGGTCGTGTCCTTCGGGTCGACCTTGATCCACTTGTCCTTCGACAGCGTGCCCAGGTTCATGTAGACGATGCCGTCGACGGCGCGGACCTTCATGGTGGACATGCCGGGGATGGTCATGGTCTCGTCCATCGCGGGCGTGGAGCCGCCGAGGTCGACCTTGCCCTCGACCGCGACCTTCTGACCCGCGAGCGTCGTCGTCATCGCGAGCTGGACGGACTTCTTCTCCTTCTGGGCCGCGGCGATCCGCTCGGCGAAGTCGTCGGCCGTGAGCGCCGTCGTCTGCGCTGCGCCGCCGTCCGCGGCCGACGTCGAGCCCGCCGCAGACGTTGCCGCAGACGTCGCGGGCGACGCGTCGGTCGCGGCGTCGCCACCACCTCCGGAGCAGCCGGCGAGGGTCAGCGTTGCCCCGACCGCGAGCGCGGCCAGGCCGTAGAGAGGACGACGACGCACAGGAACCTCCGGGTCGGTGCAGAGCGGACTCCGCCCACCGTACCGGGCGCGAGGCCCAGTCCGAGGCCCGCGCCCGCACCGGTCCGGTTGCCGCGCCCGTTCGGAGCGCCCTACGTTGCACGGACGCGCCTGCCCTCCGGGCGCGACCACCCAGCGAGGAGGCACCGTGCCGAGCTCTCTGCCTCCCGTCGGCGCACCCCCGCCCACGCCGCCGACGTACGGGCGCGTCCTCGTCACCGGCGCCGCCGGCCTGATCGGCAGGGCCGTCCTGTGGCGCCTCGCCTCGCGCGGGATCCCGGTGACGGCGCTCGTGCGCGACGACCCGGGCGACCTCGCGACCGGCCACGGACCCGACGCCGCTCCGACGACCTGCGACCGGGTCGTCGTCGGCGACGCGGCCGACCCGCGGGTGGTGACGCACGCGCTCGACGGCGTGGACGCGGTCGTGCACCTGGCCGCCATCCCGGCCCCGACGCAGGGCAGCGCCCAGGAGGTTTTCACGACCAACACCGCGTCGACCTTTGCCGTCCTCGAGGGCGCGGGGGCGGCGGGTGTGGGGCACGTCGTGGTCGCGGGCAGCATCAACGCCGTCGGCCTGCGCTTCTCCCCCGTCCCGACGGTGCCCGCGTACCTGCCGCTCGACGCCGACGTCCCGACGCGTGCGGCCGACCCGTACGCGCTGTCGAAGGTCGCCGACGAGGCCACGGCGCACGCGATGCACCGCCGGCACGGCACGACGATCAGCGTGCTGCGCTATCCCATGGTCGGCGGGCTCGGGGAGGTCCCGGGCCTCGACGACCGGCTCACCGCGTTCGTCTCGGGGACGGGCTTCGACCTCGGCGTCACCGCGCGCGACCTGTGGTCGTACCTCGAGGTCCGGGACGCCGCGCGCGCCGCCGACCTGGCGCTCTCGCCCGCGGAGCCCGGGGTGCACGTCACGTTCGTCGCCGCTCCGACGACGTACGCCGCCCACCGCACCAGCGACCTCCTGGCCCGCTACTGGCCGGGGGTCGAGGTGCGCCGTCCGCTGCCGGGTCGGACGGTACCGCTGGACCTCGAGCCCGCGCGTCGGCTGTTCGGCTTCGAGGCCGAGCACGTCCTCGACCTCCCCGAGCTCGACCTCCCGTGACCGCCCCGCCCCCGGCCGGGAGATCGGATTTCGTCGAGGGGCCGCGCGTCGGCTATCCTGGGCAGGCTCCGGAAGCGGTTCGTCCTTCGTGACGAGCGCCCGGCGCACGACCTCGGGGTGTGGCGCAGCTTGGTAGCGCGCCTCGTTCGGGACGAGGAGGTCGCAGGTTCAAATCCTGTCACCCCGACTAGCCGGAAGGCCCGGAACCGCAACGGTTCCGGGCCTTCCGTCGTTCTCGGGCGGCGCCGACGGCGCGCTCGCGCCGTCGGCTCAGCGCGGCGCGCGGAACTGCTCGGGCCGTTCGCGCGGCGCGTCGGCGAGCGCCCGCACGACGCCCTCGGCGTCCAGGTCCGCTCCGTACACGGGCGTCCCGGGCTGCTGCCGCCAGGACTCGGCCAGCGGGCCGGCGTCGACCGGATCGAACCCGAGCGCGTCCACGACCTCGGACACGAGCTGCCGACCGTCGTCGTCGCCCGCGATCGGCAGCGCGATCCGGCCCGCGGCCCCGGGCGCCGTGCCCCGGTCGCGCAGGTGCGTCCAGTTGATGCCGTTGAAGACCTTGAACACCGGAACCCCGAGCACCGACGACACCCACACGCTCTCCGGGACGTCCGCGTCCTCGATGCCGTCGATCCGGCCGTCGCGCTGCCAGTAGTAGTTGTTCGTCTCGATCACCGGCGCACCTGGGCGCCGCGCGTCGACGATCCCGGGCGCGAGGTCCGGCACCGCACGCTCCGGGATGCTGATGATCACCAGCTCGGCGTCGTCGGCCGCGTCCTTCGCCCACACGGCGGTCGCCCCCGTCTCGGCCGCGAGGTCCGCCAGCGTCTCCGGCGCCCGCGAGTTCGCGACTCGCACGTCGTGCCCCAGCGCGGTGAGCCGCCGCGTGAGCGTCCCGCCGATCTTGCCCGCTCCGATGATGCCTATCCGCACGGTGCTCTCCTTCTCGTCGAGGTCACCTGCTGCAATCACGACGAGCGCGGCGATGTTCCGGCCGGTACCTCCCCCGCGGCGTCGTCGGGCACGCGCGAGTGCCGCTTCCCGTACCAGAAGTAGATGATGAACCCGATCACCATCCAGACGAGGAACCGCAGCCACGTCTCGACCGGCAGGTTGAGCATGAGGTAGAGGCACGCGAGGACGGAGGCGATCGGCAGCACGGGTACCCACGGGACCCGGAACGCGCGCTCGAGGTCAGGCCGGGTGCGGCGCAGCACGATCACCCCGATCGACACGACGACGAACGCGAACAGCGTCCCGATGTTCACGAGCTCCGCGAGCGCCGACAGCGGGATGAACGCCGCGAGCACGGCCACGACGACGCCGATCAGGATCGTGATCCGGTACGGCGTGCGGAACGTGGGGTGCACGGTGGCGAGGCCGCGGGGCACGAGGTTGTCGCGGGACATCGCGAACAGCACCCGCGACTGGCCGAGCATGAGGATCATGACGACGGTCGTCAGGCCGGCGAGCGCCCCGACCGTGATGATCGTCGCGGCCCAGTTCGCGCCGACGGACTTGAACGCCTCCGCGAGAGGCGCGTCCGGGTTGAGCTCCGTGTACTTCTGCATGCCGACGACGACGAGCGACACCCCGACGTAGAGCGCGGTGCAGATCACCAGAGAGCCGATGATCCCCCGAGGCACGTCGCGCTGGGGCTTGCGGGTCTCCTCCGCGGCCGTCGCGACGACGTCGAACCCGATGAACGCGAAGAACACGATGGCGGCGGCGGTGAAGATGCCGACGACGCCGAAGTTGGCCGGTGCGCTCCCGAGGATCGTCTGCCAGAGCGTGGCCTGGAGGCCGCTGGTGTCGGGGGCGGGCGTCGACGGCGGGACGAACGGGTGGTAGTTCGCCGCCTTGACGAAGAAGAGCCCGGCGACGATCACGAAGAGCACGATCGCGACCTTGATCGCGACGATCACCGAGTTGACGCGCGCCGACAGCTTCACCCCGAGCACGAGCACGACCGTGAGGACCAGGACGACGAGCAGCGCCGGCAGGTCCATGAACGCCCCGTCGCCGCCCGCGATCGACGCGGGCAGGTGCCACCCGATCGTGTCGAGCAGGCTCGAGAAGTACTGCGACCAGCCGACCGCGACCACCGCCGCACCGAGCGCCATCTCGAGCAGCAGGTCCCAGCCGATGATCCACGCGACGATCTCGCCCGACGTCGCGTACGCGAACGTGTACGCGCTGCCGGCCACCGGGACGGTCGAGGCGAGCTCGGCGTAGCAGAGCGCCGCGAGCCCGCACACGATCCCCGCGACCACGAAGGAGAGGGCGACCGCGGGTCCGGCGTGCTCCTTCGCCGCGAGACCGGTGAGCACGAAGATCCCGGTCCCGATGATGACGCCCACCCCGAACACGGTGAGGTCGAGGGCGGACAGCTCGCGCTTGAGCTGGTGCTCGGACTCGTCGGCGTCGGCCATCGACGCCTCGACGGACTTCGTGCGGAACACGCTCATAGCCACTCCCTCGGGACGAGGACGGTCGGTGACCTGCGGTTCCACTGTCGCGCGGGCGGTCGACCTCGGCAAACGCTCGAGGTCCGACGGCACCCACGAAGCGCCGCTAAGGTGACCCGGTGCGCATCGCCTTCGTCGTCGTCCCCGCCCTCGTCGCGCTCGTGCTGCTCTGGATGATCGTCGGGGCAGTCCGAGAGATCAGCGCCGTGCGGGCGCTGCAGCGCTCCGGCCAGGAGTCGCGCGGAACCGTCGTCGCCAGTCACGTCAGCCACTCGACGACCGGGACCGGCGACGACCGGCGGGTGAGCTCGACCCTCGTCGAGACCGTCGAGTTCCCGACGCTCGACGGACGCCGGATCCGCGCCGTCCCGACCTACTCGGACATCGGGATGCTCGACCGGTCCGGCCAGGACGTGCGGGTCCTCTACGACCCCGAACGGCCCGAACGCTTCATCGCGCCGAGCGGGGCACGGATGGGGACCGGGTCGGCCGGGGTCCGCGTCGTCGTCGCCATCGTCTTCCTCGTGCTGGTCGGCGGCTTCGTGGTGTTCTCGCAGAGCCTGCTGAACAGCTCCCCGTTCTGACCCTCCCGCCGCGACCGACCCGGAGGACCGCCGTGCCCACCACCCCCGACCCGCTCGCCGGCGACGTGCCGAACGAGCCCACGCCGCGCACCGGCTGGCGCCGGTTCACGCCGTGGCTCGCCGCGCTGCTCGCCGTCGTCGTGGTCGTGGGCTGGCAGGTGCTCTCGCGCAACCCGTCGCTCGAGGTCGAGGGCACGAGCTGGAGCTCGCCCGCCACCGTCAGCTGCGACGGCGTCGGTGTCTCGCTCCACGGGTCCACGGACGAGAACGTCACCGACGGCTCGGCGCTCTACGCCGTGGCCGTGCGCAACACGTCGCAGTTCCCCGTCAAGGTGTCGGCCGACTCGACGGCCGACCTGCGGGTGTCCTTCACCGACGTCGTCGAGGCCGGCGACGCGCCGGGCACCTTCCCGCCGGACACGAGCGCTTCGGTGTCCGTCCCGACCGGGAAGTCCGTGTACCTGGTCGTCTCGGCCGCGTCTCCCGCGCCGAAGCCCGCGACCGGCACGACGACGGCCCTCGAGCAGGTGGAGCTCCACACCACGACGCTCGGCACGACGACGTCGCAGTCGTTTGCGCTTCCCGAGCGGGTCGTGCTCTACGGCGGGTCGACCCCGCCTGCAGAATACCGCTGCTCGTGATCCGCCGACGGGACCGGGGGGACAGCACCGTCGAGGTCGTCGTCGACGACCCCGACGACGCCACGTCGGCGAGTCCACCCGCCCGCCGGATCAAGCATCCGTGGCGCTGGACTACGGCACTCGTCGTGGTCGTCGCCCTGGCCCTCGCCGCCGTGCAGTGGCAGCGCCTCGGCCGCGACGTGGACGTCGTCGACGCAGGCGTGGGCTGGACGGACGCCCCGGTCCTGATGTGCTCCGGCGGGAGCCGGGCGGCAGTGCAGGAGGCAAGACCCGACAGAACCGGCGAGGAGGACGTCACGCACCTCGCCGACGACCCGCACGACGTGGTCACGCTGACGAACCGCGGCCGATGGCCGGTCACGCTCCGACTGACTGACGCACGGCGAGGTGCGTTCGAGGCCGACTCGGTCGGGCGGACACCGACCCCGACGACGGCTACCCCGGACGAGCCCAACGGTCTCCCGACACCGACCGCGACCACGATCACAGACGAGGTCAGCGTCACGGCGGGATCGAGCGTGCGCCTGCGCCTCGTGTACCCGGTGCTCACGATCACGGGTGAGGGCACCGGAACGGCCCGCATGGACTCGATCGGGCTGCGTGTGACGTCGCTGGGGGTCACCACCACCCAGGTCGTAACCCTCGCGCTTCCGCTCTACACCTGGGTGACGGGCACCGGAGCCGCGACCGGGCAAGCCTCTCCCCTGATCCTCGCCGAGGAGATCTGCGCCGAGCCGACCGACTGACGCCGCGCCACGCTCGGGCTCAGCGCTCCGGAACCTCCCGCTGGTCGGGCCCGGCGTACGCGGACAGCGGCCGGATGAGCGCGTTGTGCGCGTGCTGCTCCATGACGTGCGCGGTCCACCCGACGACACGGGCCGCGACGAACAGCGGCGTGAACGTCGGGGTGTCGAAGCCCATGACGTGGTACGCGGGGCCGGTCGGGTAGTCGAGGTTCGGCAGGATCCCCTTGCGCTCGGTCATGGCGGCCTCGAGCGCGTCGTACAGCTCGGCGAGGTCCTGGCGCCCGGTGTGCTCGAGGAGCTCGTCGAGGGACGCCTTCATGGTGGGGACGCGGGAGTCGCCGTGCTTGTACACGCGGTGCCCGAAGCCCATGATCTTGCGCCGCTCCGCGAGCGCCTCGTCGAGCCAGGTCTCGGCGCGGTCGGCGGTGCCGATCTCCTCGAACGTCGCCATGACGGCCTCGTTGGCGCCGCCGTGCAGCGCACCCTTGAGCGCCCCGACGGCGCCGGTGACGGCCGAGTGCAGGTCGGACAGCGTCGACGCGATGACCCGGGCGGTGAACGTGGACGCGTTGAACGAGTGCTCGGCGTACAGGACCATCGAGACCTCGAACGCCCGCACGACGACCGGGTCGGGCACCTCGCCGAACGTCAGCCAGAGGAAGCTCTCGGCGTACGACAGGTCGTCGCGCGGTTCGACCTCCGGGAGTCCGTGGCGGCGCCGCTGGTCCAGCGCGACGACGGCGGGCAGCACGGCCCACAGTCGCAGCGCCTTGGCCTGCTCCGCCTCGGGCGACGAGTCCTCGGCCTGCGGGTCGTTCGCGCCGTGCACCGACACCGCGGTGCGCACGACGTCCATGGGGTGGCACGTCGTCGGGAGCGCGAGGACGGCGTCGCGGACCACCGGTGCCAGGGCTCGCGACGCCCGCTCGGTGGCGGTCTGCTCGGCGAGCTGCGCCGTCGTCGGGAGCTCGCCGTGCCACAGGAGGTACGCGACCTCCTCGAACGACGCGTGGGCCGCGAGGTCCTGGACGGGGTACCCGCGGTAGAGCAGCGAGTTGGTGTCGGGGTTGACCTTCGAGATCGCGGTCTCGTCGGCGATCACGCCGACGAGACCCTTGCGGATCGCGGGGGCGTCGGCGGTGCTGGTGGTGCCGGTCATGGCGTCACTCCTTCGTGAGGATCGAGTTGTCAGGCGCTCGCCGGGGCGGGGAGCGGCCTGCGCCTGACAGGTTCCCGCGGGTCAGGGGCGGTAGGTGAAGATGTTCGTGTCGAACGTGTTGTAGGCCGCGTAGTCGAGGAGCTCGTAGAGCCGCGCACGAGTCTGCATGCCCTCGACGAGCCCCGCCTGCGTGCCCTCGGCGGCGATCTCGTCCAGCCCGCGCTCGACGGCGCCCATCGCGATCCGCAAGAGCGTCACCGGGTAGATGACCATCCGGACGCCCGCGTCGGCGAGCTGCCGCGTCGTGAAGAGCTCCGACTTCCCGAACTCGGTCATGTTCGCGAGCACCGGGACGTCGACGGCGGACGCGACGGCCTCGAACTCGGCGAGGTCCTTCATGGCCTCGGGGAAGATGGCGTCCGCCCCGGCGTCGACGAGCGCCCGCGCCCGGTCGACAACGGCCCGCATCCCGGCGTCGCCGTCGAGCGATCCGCGCACGTCGGTGCGTGCCATCACGAGGAAGCTGGGGTCGCGGCGGGCGTCGGCGGCGGCCCGGACCCGCTTGAGCGCGGTCTCGAGGTCCACGACGGACTTCCCGTCGAGGTGGCCGCACCGCTTGGGGTTGACCTGGTCCTCGATGTGGCAGCCGGCCAGGCCGGCGTCCTCGAGCTCCTGGACGGTGCGCGCCACGTTCATGGGCTCGCCGAACCCGGTGTCGGCGTCGACCAGCGCCGGCAGGTTCGTCATGCGGGCGATCTGCCCGGACCGCTGCGCGACCTCCGTGAGCGTCGTGAGGCCGATGTCGGGCAGACCGAGGTCCGCGGACAGCACCGCCCCCGACACGTACACGCCGTCGAAGCCCTTGTCCTCGATGAGCCGCGCGGACAGCGGGTTGAAGGCGCCCGGGAACCGCAGCACCCGCCCCTCGCTCCCGGCCCGGTCCAGCGCGGACCGGAACGCGACCCGCTTGTCGGCCGCCGTCGTCGTCGCGTACAGCATCAGTTGCCTCCCAGCTCGAAGAGCCCGCGCGGGCTCGGGACGGACTCCAGCACGCCGGGCGCCGCGACGACGGTCAGCTCGCGCAGCTCCCCCGCCGCGAGCTCGGGCAGCCGCTGCGCGAGGTCGAGGAACCGCTCGACCTCCTCGGGCTCGACGAGCCCGTCGGCGAGGGTGCGGAACTTGCGGACATAGTCGGCGCGGGCGAACGGACGGGCGCCCAGCGGGTGAGCGTCGGCAACGGCGAGCTCGCGGACGATCCGGCCGCCGTCGGCCAGCTCGATCTCGACGCGTGCCCCGAACGCCTTCTCCGCGGGGTCGGTCGAGTGGTACCGGCGGGTCCACTCGGCGTCCTCGGCGGTCGTGACCTTCTGCCAGAGCTCGACCGTGTCGGGGCGTGCCGCCCGCTCGGGCGCGTACGACGCGACGTGGTGCCAGCCGCCGTCCTGAAGGGCGACCGTGAAGATGTACGGGACCGAGTGGTCGAGGGTCTCGCGCGACGCGTGCGGGTCGTACTTCTGCGGGTCGTTCGCGCCCGAGCCGATGACGTAGTGCGTGTGGTGGCTCGTGTGGATGACGATCCGGGCGACGTTCGCCGGATCCGCGAGGTAGGGGTGCTCGGCGTGCAGCGCGCGGGCCAGGTCGATCAGCGCCTGCGCCTGGTACTCGGCCGAGTGCTCCTTGGTGAAGGTGTCGAGGATCGCGGTCTTGGGCTCGCCCACGTCCGGGAGCATGACCTCGTACGACGCGTCGGGGCCGTCGAGCAGCCACGCGATCACGCCGTCCTCGCCCTCGTAGATCGGCTCGGGACTGGTCTGGCCGCGCATCGCCCGGTCGACGGCCTCGACCGCGACCTTGCCCGCGAACGCCGGCGCGTACGCCTTCCACGTCGAGATCCGCCCCTTGCGGGACTGCCGCGTCGCCGTGGTGGTGTGCAGCGCCTGGCCGACCGCCTGGAAGATCACCTGCGCCGGCAGCCCGAGCAGCGTGCCGATGCCCGCGGCGGCGGACGGGCCGAGGTGTGCCACGTGGTCGATCTTGTGGGCGTGCAGGCTGATCGCGCGGGCCAGGTCGACCTGGATCTCGTAGCCCGTCGCGACGCCCCGCACGAAGTCGTGGCCCGACGTCCCCGCGTGCTGCGCGACGGCGAGCACCGGCGGGATGTTGTCGCCCGGGTGCGAGTACTCCGCAGCGAGGAACGTGTCGTGGAAGTCGAGCTCGCGCACCGCGACGCCGTTCGCCCAGGCCGCCCACTCCGGGCTCGTGCGGGTGGTCAGCGGGCTGCCGAACACCGTGGAACCGGGGACGTACGGGTGGCTCAGCGCCTGGGCGCGCGCCGCCACGACGGGTGCCCGGGTCAGGCTCGCGACCGCCACCGACGCGTTGTCGATGACCCGGTTGATCACCATGTCCGTCACCTCGGGGGTGACGTCGACGGGGTCGGCGGCGAGCTCCGCGAGCTTCCAGGCGAGCTGGTCCTCGCGGGGCAGGTCGTCCGCGCTGGGATGCACGCGGACGGTGTGGGTGGTGGGCATCGTGTCTCTCTCTCAGTGCTCGGTGTCCGACGACGCCGCCCGCGCCAGCGCGCGGGTCGCCATCGCGGCGCTCTGGTCGATGTGGGCGCGCATCGCGTCCTCGGCGGCGTCCGGGTCGCCGTCGACGACGGCGCGCGCGACCGCGCGGTGCTCGTCGACGTGGGCGGTGGTCCCGACGCGCTCCCGGGTGGCGAGCGTGCGGTAGCGGTCGACGTGGCCGCGGATCTGGCGGAGCAGCGCCGCGCACAGTCGGTCCTCCGCGAGCCGCTCGACGACGGCGTGGAACTCGGCGCCGATCCGCAGCACCTCGTCGTCGTGGTCGCGGACCGTGTCCATGAGGTCGACCAGGCGCGAGAGCCTCTCGACGTCTTCTGCGCGGGACTCGTCGGCGCCGGGACGCCCGTCGAGGCCGGCGACGCGTTCGGCGGCGCGCCGGGCGAGGAGCCCCTCGAGGCGGGCGCGGACCTCGTAGACCTGGCGGGCGTCGGCGACGTCGAGCGGCGCGACCCGCACGCCGCCGGTCGGCTGCTCGACGACGAGCGTCTCGGCCTCGAGCCGGCGCAGCGCCTCGCGCACCGGGGTCCGGGAGACCCCGAGCCGGGCCGCGAGCACGGGCTCGGACAGCCGTTCGTCGGGTGCGAGCGTGCCGTCGATGATCTCGGTCCGCAGGACGTCGTAAACGGCCCGCGCACCGGACTGGCGGGGGCTGAGCGTCGTCGTCACGGACCCATCCTCGCACGAGAATGTGCACGTGTATACATCGCGCCGGGATGTCTCCGCAATCGGACGCGCGCAATGCGGTACGCTCTCGCTGCTCTGTCGCTTCGAGAGACCGCTGAGGCCCTCATGAAGGCTCCGCTCCGACTCCTCGCCGCACTCGCGGTCACCGCACCGATCCTCGTGGCCGCCGCACTGCCGGCCGACGCCGCGCTTCCCAGCGGCGACTGCAGCGAGGGGCCTTACGCACATACGACCGCGATGTCGAACGTGGCCCTCCGGACCTCGGTCACGGACATCGTCGCGACGTGCGACGGCAAGCCCGTGAGCGGGACCCTGACCCTGACGCTCGACGCGCCCGACGGTTCCACCGAGTACAGCCATTCGTCCTCCATCGCCAGGAGCGGGCCCACGAACTGGTCGTTCACGCCGCACGAGATGGGCACGCACGCGTTGCACGCGACGTTCGCTCCGAGCGACTGGAGCTCCCCAGGCTCGTGGGACGAGTCGGTTCAGCTCACCCCCTCGTCGGTGTCGCTCTACGCGACCGCGAGCGTCGGATGGTTCGACGGCGAAGCAAGGGTCTCCGCCGCAGCGCAGGTGACAGGTCGCGGCTGGCAGGTCGTCGACGCCGTTCCCACCGGGACGATCACCGTCCGGAACGCCGCAGGGCACGTACTCATGAGCAAGACCCTGGCTTCGAGCACGGCCCTCGGCGTGTCCCCGTCGCCCGTCTATGCGCGTGACCTCGTCGACGCACGAGAGGGTGACGTCCTGGACGTCACCTACTCCGGCGACGACCAGTGGGCACCCTCGGAGCGAACCATCACGGTGACGGACAGCCGCGCCACACCGTCGATCACGCTCCGCTCGGGGGGCCAGACCAACTATGCGACCGTGATCGTCGACGTCGTGGGCACAGATGAAGGGGCCGACCCCGGCGGCGTCACCATCACCGCGAAGGGACACGCGTACGTGCTCCCGAAGAGCCAGTACGTCGACGCGACGCACACCGAGTACGCCGACAACCTCCCCCTCTCCGCCGGCACCTACCCGATCAGCGTGCATTTCGGCGGCACGAAGAAGCTCAAGGCCGCCGACCTGGTCCAGAAGGCCACCTTCGACCGAGCTCCACTGCAGATGGCCAGTGGCCCGAAGCGCCGGTACAGCACGGCCGCACCGGGCACGACGAACGCCGTCAGCGTGACCCTCACGGACAACAGCGGTCGGCGCGCACCGGGAGTTTTGGTCACGTTCCAACAGCGGGTAGGCACGTCGACCACGTGGCGCACGCTTGGGTCGGCGAGGACCGCAAGCAACGGTGTAGCGAGCCTCAGCTTCAAGGCAGCGTCGTCTCGGTACATCCGAGCGGTCATCTCGGCCAACACCCAGTACACCCCGACTTCCGCGACGCGCATCAGCCACTCCACCCACGTCACGACCAAGCGAGCGGTCTCGGCCCGGGCGGCAACGATCTCGGGCCATCGGACGAAGGCCCGGCTGAACGTCACCTCGAGCCCCGGCGGAAGGGCGACGCTGCAGGTCAGGCGCGCCGGAGCCTGGCACACCGTCCAGAAGAAGAGCACGGGCCACTCGACCAGCCGCGCCACCACGACGTTCACGGTCAGCAAGGGCGCCACGTCGCACACCTACCGGGTCGTCGTCGCCGCCGACGCCAACGGCACCCAGGCTGCGAGCCAGAGCATCGTCGTGAAGAAGGCGTAGTCCAGCTGACGGGGGCAATGTCACAGGCTGGGGCGCTGCATCGTCGGAAGGGCATGGACATCACCGACACCACCACCAGCACTCCTCGGCCCGGCCTCGGGGGCGCCCGCACCCCGACCGTCGCGGTCGTCGCCGGCACCGGGACGCTCGGCCGCAAGGTCGCCGCCGCCCTCCGTACCGCCGGGCACGACGTCCGCGCGCTGTCCCGGCACTCCGACCACCCCGTCGACCTGACCACAGGCCACGGACTCGCGCCGGCGCTCG
This sequence comes from Luteimicrobium xylanilyticum, assembly GCF_009429125.1. Taxonomy (GTDB): domain Bacteria; phylum Actinomycetota; class Actinomycetes; order Actinomycetales; family Cellulomonadaceae; genus Luteimicrobium; species Luteimicrobium xylanilyticum. Next base: position 508,328 of record NZ_CP045529.1, on the reverse strand, counting down.
CCGGCTGCGACGTCGTCGTCGACGCGGCGAACGCGCCCCGGCACCCGGGGGCGACGCTTGTCGAGGGCACCGAGCGCCTGCTCGACGCCGAGGCCGCGGCGGGGGTCGGGCTCCACGTCTCGGTCGACATCGTGGGGTGCGAGGCTGCCCCATGGCCTACTTCGAGGCGAAGGCGGCGCAGCAGCACGTCGTCGCGTCCGGGCTGGTGCCGTGGAGCACCGTCCGCGCCACCCAGTTCCACGACTACGTCGCCGCGACCCTCGCCGGCTACACGCACGCGGGCCTCACCCTGGTCCCGCCGATGCGCGTGCAGCCGGTCGCGTCGTCGGAGGTTGCCGCCGTCGTGGCGGACGTCGCGCAGCGGCCCGCCGCGCGCCACGTGACCACGGTCACCGGTCCCGAGGTCCGCGAGCTGCGCGACCTCGCCCGGGTCTGGAAGGGTGCCACCGGTCGCCGCGCGCTCCTGGTCCCGGTGGCCGTGGCGCTCACCGTGCGCGACGGCGGCGTGATCAGCGCGATCGACGTCGTCCGGAACCCCGAGAAGCTGCGCGGCGTCGTCGCGCCCTGAGTGGCCCGACCCCTCAGGCTCGCGACCCCGACACGGCGCTCGACGTCGTCAACGCCACAACGGGCTGCGACGTCGGCTGCTTCGAGCCGCCCGCAGGCTCGACCGTCACCGCGAACACTGTGTCGTCGGGCGCGTCGAACAGGACGGCTGCGGAACCGTCCGCCGAGGCGTGGACGATCCCGACGGAGAGCATCGTCTTCCCGTCCGAGCTCCGCCAGAGCTGGTAGTCCTTGCCCTGCCCGGCGGACGGCATCCCCGAGCCGGTGAAGAGCGCCCGACCGCCCGAGACGAGGACGCTCGCCTCGCCTCCGGTCGAGATCGTCCCCGTCACGAGCGTGGCCTGGGGGTCGGCGAGCATCGCGGCGACGGTCCGCGACTGCTCCTCGAGCCGCGAACGCTCGCCGGCCTCGTGCACCGCGACCCCGGTGGGGATCGCGATCGCGACGACCGCGGCCGCCGCGATCCCCACGACGGTCCAGCGTCGACGTGTGCGACGCGCCCCCGGGTCGCGGTCCGCCGCCGGGGTGGCGTCGAGCCGGTCCAGCACGGCGTCCCGCAGCCCGACGGGCGGCTCGACGTCCGGCACGAGAGCGGCCGCGACCTCGCGGTACTGCCCGAGCGCACGGCGGGCATCCGCGTCCACCGCGAGGAGCCGTTCGACCGTGCGGCGCTCGAGGTCGTCGACGGCGTCGAGCGCGTACGCGGGCAGCAGGTCCCAGGCGGGGTCGGTGGTGCCGCCCTGCGGCGGCGTGCGGTCGGTCATGCCGTCACCCCCAGACAGTCGCGCAGCCGGAGCAGGCCGTCCCGGATCCGGGACTTCACCGTCGGGAGAGCCGCCCCGACGTCGTCGGCCACCTCGCGGTACGTGCGCCCTCCGTAGTACGCCCGCACGACGGCGTCACGCTGGGTGTCGGTGAGCGTCCCCATGCAGTCCCGGACGGCCGCGGCCTCGAAGAGCTGCTCGACGTGCTCGGCGACGACGTCACGGTCGGCCGCTGCGACGTTCCGTTCGAGGTCGCGCTGGTCCCGCGCGCGGCGCGACTGCTCGGAACGCACGCGGTCCACGGCACGCCGGTGCGCGAGGGTGACCACCCAGGTACGCGCCGAACCCCGGGCGGCGTCGAAACGCGCTGCCGTCTGCCACACCTCGACCATCACCTCCTGGGTCACCTCCGCCGCGTGGTCGCGGTCACGAAGGACGCCCACGGCCGCCCCGTAGACGGCAGGGGCCAGTCCGTCGTAGACCCGCTCGAAGGCACGCCGGTCACCCGACGCGCACGCCACGAGGGCAGCGGCCAGCGCCTCGGGGTCGGTGGTCCTCGCTGTCGGCACCCGAACAGTCTCCTGCACGACGGGCGGGTAGGCGTCCGTCACCAGGTGTTCGGTGCGGCGGCGGCCCCGGATGGGTCAGGCCCGACGCGCGCGGACCGCGCCCGCGAGCTCGCGGAGCAGGTCCGCCGTCGTCGGCCAGTCGATGCACTTGTCCGTGACGGACTTCCCGTAGACGAGCCCGCTCGGCGCGGGCGACTGCGCACCGGCCTCGATGAAGCTCTCCATCATCAGGCCCGTGATCCCGCGCTCGCCGGTCGCGAGGCGCGCGGCCAGCTCCCGCACGACCTCGGCCTGCCGCACGTGGTCCTTGCCGGAGTTGCCATGGCTCGCGTCGACGACGACGCCCTGCTCCACCGCACCACCCAGGTGCGAGCCGCGGGCGACGTCGAGAGCGGACGCGACGTCGTCGGCGGCGTAGTTGGGGCCGCTGCGCCCGCCGCGGAGGATGACGTGGCAGTCCGGGTTGCCGGTGGTCTCGACGGCGGCGGCGCGCCCGTCCGCGGCCAGCCCGAAGAACGTGTGCTCGCTCGACGCCGCGATGCATGCGTCGACGGCCGTCTGGACGTCGCCGTCGGTCGCGTTCTTCATGCCGACCGGCATCGACAGCCCCGAGGCGAGCTGCCGGTGCACCTGGCTCTCGACGTTGCGCGCCCCGATCGCGCCCCACGACACGGCGTCGGCGATGTACTGGGGGCTCGTCGGCTCGAGGAACTCCGTCGCCGCCGGAACGCCTGCGTCCAGGACGCCGACCAGGACCTTGCGCGCCAGCTCGAGCCCGTGACGCACGTCGTGCGAGCCGTCGAGGTGGGGGTCGTTGATGAGGCCCTTCCACCCGACGGTGGTGCGGGGCTTCTCGAAGTACACGCGCATCACCACGAGCAGGTCGTCGGCGAGCTCGTGGGCGACGGCGGCCAGGCGACCCGCGTAGTCGAGGGCCGCAGCAGGGTCGTGGATCGAGCACGGTCCGACGATCACGAGGAGGCGGTCGTCCTCCCCCGTGAGGACGTCGCGGATCTCGCGGCGCGACTGCGTCACCAGGTCCGACCGCGGGGTCCCGAGCGGCAGCTCGTCGAGCATGTCGCGCGGCGGGACGAGGGCGTCGATCTCCCGGATCCGCAGGTCGCTCGTGCTGGCCTGCAGCTCGGGTCGGGTGGGGTCCGCGCTCATGTCGTCGACGGTACTGCCGTCGGCGGGTTCGAGTGCGGTGGTCGCGGCGGTGGTGGACATCGCGGGTGGCTCCTTCGGTGCGGCAGGGCTGGTCGGTCGTGTGCCGTCCAGCCGGGATCCGCTCACCGGCTCGCCCGAGCCGGCCCGTCTGAACGACGAAGGGCCCGGACGCGTCGCGTCCAAGGCCCTGTGCTGGCTCCGGGGGTGTTGGTCAGGCGCAGGCCCGCCAGGCTCCACCCGGAGCCGGCGTAAAGCGCCAATACCAACGGTTGATCACGTCCGGCACGGTAGCACGCGCCGTCGGCGCGGGGCTCGGTCGTCTCGGCAGCCGGTCACGCCCCGCCGCGCCACGTCATCGCGAGGAGGCACGTGTCGTCGCTCTCGACGATGCCGACGAGCTGCTCGTCGACGAACCCGTCGTCGAACGCCTGACCCTCGTCCCGGCGCCGGGAGGCCGACGCGACCAGCGCGGCGAACCCCTCCCGCAGGCCCCGGTCGCGGCGCTCCACGAGACCGTCCGTGTACAGGAGCAGGGTGTCCCCGGGGAGGAGGGAGGCCGTCGCCGACCGTCGCGTCCTCGGCACACCGAGCGTGGCGGACCGGCCACCCCACACCAGGCGCGCACCGCCCGACCCGCCGACGACGAGCGGCGGCGGGTGACCCGCGCACGCGTAACGGACGAGCCCGTCCTGCAGGTCGACGACGGCGTACACGAGGCTCGCCGAGAAGCCCACCGACGTCCGCTCGACGAACGCGTCGAGCCGGTCCAGCACCTCGTCGGGGGCGAGGTCGGCGGTCGCCACCGCCCGGACCGCGGTCCGCAGCTGCCCCATGGTCGCTGCGGCGTTCAGCCCGCGCCCGACGACGTCGCCCACGACGAGCGCGACGACACCGTCCGCCAGCCAGAACGCGTCGTACCAGTCGCCTCCCACCTCGAGCGTGCGCACCCCGGGCCGGTAGACGGTCACCAGCTCGAACCGGTCGTCCTGCGGCTGCTCGCCCCGCAGCATCGCGTGCTGGAGCTCCCGCGCCACCGACGCGCTGTGCTCGGCGAGCGCGGCCCGCCCGAGAGCGACCGACGCCTGGCGGGCGACCGCGACGAGCGTGTCGACGTCCAGGGGCAGGTCACCGGCCGAGCCGCTCGGTGTCACCACGAGCCGACCGCGCAGGTCGGAACGGGGAGTCAGCTCGAGCACGACGCTCCCGTCGGGCTCGGCCGCGAAACCGTCGGGGCCGGGCGCCGGCGGCACGTCGGCGTCGTGAAGGTACGACGTCGGGGCGCCCAGGCGGCGCCACCTGCCGTCCGTCCCGGGGAGCCACAGCGCGGTGGCACGAACTCCCAGGCTCCGCGCGAGCGCCGCCCCGAGGGCGTCGGCCAGCGCGTCCACCCCGAGGACGGGCGCGAGCGCCACGCTCACCGCCTGGAGGGTCCGCAGCCTCTCGGCCGTCCGCTCGGCGTCGTCGCGCGCCGCCACGATCTCCCGCTCGTACCGGACCCGCTGCTCGGCCGCGAACAGGGCGACGTCGACGACCGTCTCGCCGTCGTCGACGTCGCCCTCGCCACGGCGCCCGCCTGGCCGCGCGCCCGCCCGCACCGACATCAGGACCGGCTTGCGCCCCTCCGCGCAGCGCAGCTCGACGGCGACCTCGTCGACCCGCCCCTGCAGGCGCAGCATCGGTCCGACGTGGGTCTCCCAGAAGATGCGGCCGCCGACGGTGAGCAGCTCGCCGATCCGCGCCTGCCCGACGACGGCCCGTCGGGGGCGGCCCAACCACCGCAGGAGCAGCTCGTTCGCGTCCAGGACGACACCGTCGGCGTCGAGCCGAAGGAGCGCGACGGGGGCACGGTGCCACGCGGACGCACGACGGTCCGCCGGACGCCCCGACCCCTGATCCGTCACGACCCGAGGAAGTCCTTGATCGCCGCCACGACCTGGCGAGGTGCGCTCAGGTTCGGGCAGTGGCCGACGGCGTCGAGCATGACGAACCGGGCGTCCGGGAGCTGGTCTGCGACGTACCTGCCGACCTCGACCGGGGCGATCGCGTCCTGGCGGCACTGCAGGACGAGCGCCGGGGTGTCGCAGCGCGGCAGGTCGTCCCTGTTGTCCGAGAGGAAGGTCGCGCGTGCGAACCGGCGGCCGACCGCCGGGTCGGTGCGGCAGAAGGCGTCCGCGAGCTCGCTCCCGAGCTCGGGGCGGTCGGGCACGCCCATCACGACCGGGCCCATGGCCTGCGACCAGCCGAGATAGTTGGCGTCCATCGTCTCGAGCAGCTCGTCGATCTCCTCACGCGAGAACCCGCCGTGGTACGCGCCGTCGTCCACGTAGCGGGGGCTCGGGCCGACCAGGACGAGACGCTCGAACAGGTCCGGCCGGCGGACCGCCGCGAGCACCCCGATCATCGAGCTCACGGAGTGCCCGACGAACACCACGGGTCCGAGGCCGAGCTCCTCGACGAGCTCGACGACGTCGTCCGCGTAGCCGTCGAGCGAGGCGTACCGGTGCGGGTCGTAGGCCGACAGGTCGGAGCCACCGAAGCCGACATGGTCGAAGAGGACGACGCGATGGTCGCCCTCGAAGGCCGGTGCCGCGTGCCGCCACATCGACTGGTCGCAGCCGAGGCCGTGGGCGAACAGGATCGGGGCCGCTCCCTCGCGTCCCGACACCGACACGTTGTTCCTGGCCAGCACGTCCACGCGGCAAGCGTAGGACACGGACGCGGAGGTTCCGCGCACCCCAGGGGGCCGGGTGGCGGTCCGGGTGGGTCTCCGGTCAGTCCCGGGCGAACAGCTCGACGAAGCGGGCGACGATCCGGGGCGGGACGTCGACCTCCGCACCCTCGACCGAGGCGACGACGGCGTCCAGCTCGGCCGGCGGGTAGTAGCCCTCGTAGCGGTAGGCACGGATCCGCTCGACGATCCCCGCGACGTCCAGCTCGGGGTGGAACTGGGTCGCGTACGCGTTCCGACCGAGGCGGAACATCTGCACGGGGCACGTCGGCGAGCTCGCCAGGAGCACGGCTCCCGGCGGGAGGACGGCGCACGCCTCCTTGTGCCCGACGAAGGCGTGAAAGGTCGTCGGGAGCCCGGCGAGCAGGGGGTCCGCGCGGCCGTCGTCGGTCAGGGTGACGGGGATCGCACCGATCGCCTCCGCGTACGTGTCGTCGACGACGCCGCCGAACCGGGTCCCGAGCGTCCCCACGCCGTAGCACGCGCCGAGGACCGGGACGTCGTGGGCCAGCGCCTCGTCGAGGACCGCGCCGAGCTCCGCCTCGACCCGGCGCTGTGTCTCCGACTTGCTGTCCGGGGGGTCGCTCGCGTTGAACGGGCCGCCGCCGATGACGAGACCCGAGTACGCGGTCGGGTCGAAGCCGGGGAGCGCGGCCTCGAGCGGGCCCGCCTCCAGGCGGACCCGGACGAGCTCGTCCGGCTTGAGACCGCCGTAACGCCGGAACGCCTCGTACTCCGCGTCGGCGACGGCGTCGTCGGCGCGCGTCGCGAGCAGGACGAACGGCCTCACCCGGTGAGCGTAGGCGGGACCGGCAGTGGTCGCAGTCGGGGGACGCGGCTGCCGTCGGGCGGCGCGCCGGGCCCGTCCCCTCCGACTGCCGTCGACCTGCTGTGGATAACCTCCGTCACGCCCGTTGCTTCTGAGTAGTTTCGCCGACGACGGCGCGAGGGCCGCGTCGTCGGTGGCAACGCGGGGGTGCTGGGGTGGGTCGTCCGGTCGACTGGTCACCGGTCGGGTTGGCCATCGACCCGACCCCCGGCGACCCAGTGTTGGTGCTCTCGGGTGGGCGGGAGTACCTCGAGGTCGCGGCCGCGATCAACGGCGCCGCGTCAGCGATGACACGCCTCGACGTCGACGGTGCGGTATCGGCCGCGGTCGACGCGTTGGTGGAGGCCAGGGACGACACGATCGGTCAGATCCGCAAAGCCCACGCCCGCTACACCGCGGCCGGGGACGCGTTGATCACCTACGCGGGCGTCCTGGACACCGTTCAGTCCGACACCGCCCGAGCCCTCGAGGCCGCGCGGGCCGCGTTCGACGAGCAGGCCGACGCGACCCGCACCCGGACCTACTACACCCAACTCGCCGAGGTGGAGACCGACCCCGTCGCCCGGGCGACCTACCTGCAGCACGCGGACCTCGCCGCCGACACGCTCACCACCTCCCAGCAGGTCATGGCCCGCGCCCAACGCGAGGTCACGACGGCCGTGGACGTGCGGGACCGGGCCGCCGAGCACGCCGCGGATCACATCCACCACACCACCGCGAGCGACGGCCTGGACGACTCGTGGTGGGACAACTGGGGATCCAAGATCGTCGCCGCCATCGCCGACGTCGCCGACCTCGTCTCCCAGATCACCGGCACCCTGGCCATGGTCGTCGCGTTCATCCCCGTCGTCGGGCAAGCACTCGCCGGGGCCCTCCTGGTCATCACCGCCGTCACCGCGATCACCTCAGCCCTGGCCAACATCGCCCTCGCCGCCACCGGCAAACGGACCTGGGCTCAAGCCGGTGTCGCCGTCGCCTCGGCAGCCCTGTCCACCCTCGGCCTCGGAACAGCAGCCCGCGCCGCAACCGGGATCTCCAAGACCGCACTCGCGGCCGGCACCCGGCAGAGCGCGACCGGACTCAAGAACCTCGGCACCAGCGGTCTCCAAGACGGGGCCACGGGGCTCGACAGACAGCCGGTCTGCAAAGTCTCCTTCGGGACCTGCTTCACCGCCGGCACCCTCGTCGCAACCCCGGATGGCGACCGCCCGATCGAGGACCTCCGGGCCGGGGATGTCGTCCACTGCTACGACCAGACCACCGGCACCCGAACCATCGAGACGATCGAAGAAACCTTCGCCCGCCCGACCACGACCCTCATCCACCTCACCATCGCCGGGCACGTCCTCACCACCACACCCGAACACCCCTTCATGGTCCACGGGCTCGGCTGGATCCAAGCCACCGACCTCCACCCCGGCGACCTGCTCATCACCGCCGACGAACGACACGCCACCGTCGACGCCATCGAGACCAAGACCGCGGACGCATCCGACGCGGTGACGGTCTACAACCTCCACGTCCACACCCACCACACCTACTACGTCCTCGCCGGCAACCACCCCGTCCTCGTCCACAACATGGCCGGACACAATGGAATCGCCCCGACCGCGTCGGGCGAGCGCGCTCGATTCATCTCGGACCAGCGAAGAACGCACATCCTCGACGGCGACGTTACGGGAGGTGGACATCGATGGCCCGGAGGTCCCGGCAAGAGCCCTTTCCCACGGGAGTGGTCCGACGATGAGATCATGGAGCACGTCTCGAATGTCGTCACGGACCCGCGAAGCACGTGGAGCGAGGGCGGACCAGGTGGGGCTCTCTTCACACGGACGGGCAGACCCGCACGATTCGTCGTCGTCGGTGAACGCCAAGGAGTTCGGATCAAGGTGGTGACAGCGCCCGCTGGAGAGGGCATAGTCACGGCCTACCCAGTCGGAGGTGCTTTCGTTGGATCTTGAAGAGGAGCTTTCTCAGCTCGAAGGAGAGCTCTCGCCGCACATTCCAACCCACATGCTCGGCGAGTTTAGAGAATTGATCAGAGCGGGAGAGTACGGCATTGGCCTGGAAACACTTTGCGACCGTCTCAGTGATGCCGAGGTCCCGTTGACGTACGGCGAGGTGACGACTATCAAGCATCTCGCGAACAAGATGTCCCTCGACTACCCGGGAATCGACGAGGTCGCACAACTAGCAACATTGCCGTCACGACAAGACCATTGACGGTATCGCGGCGCTCCGTGGCCGACTGGATCAAGAGACGTCACTCCCGCCGCGGCACCGGGACCCGGTCGAGGTCGCGCGCGACCGTGAGCTCGCCGTCGAACACGTCACGCGCCTCCCGCTCGTACTCACGCGGGTCGGTGTAGCGCTGCGAGAAGTGCGTCAGCACGAGACTCCGGGCGCCCGACTCGGCAGCGACGGTCGCCGCCTGCCGCGCCGTCAGGTGCCCGTAGTGCCGTGCCGCGTCCACATCTCGCTCGAGGAACGTCGACTCGATGACGAGGAGATCGACGCCGTCGGCGAGCGCGTACGCGGCATCGCACACACGCGTGTCCATGACGAACGCGGCGGACTGGCCGCGCCGCACCTCGCTGACGTCCTCGACTCGCACCGTCTGGCCGCGAGCGCCGACCGCGACGCCGTCGGCGACGAGCCTCCCGACCGCCGGCCCTGACAGACCCGCACCCGCGAGCCGGTCCGGGAGCATGCGCCGCCCGTCGGGCTCGTCGACGCGGTAGCCGAACACCTCGACCGTGTGGTCGAGGCGCCTTGCCGTCAGGGTCAGAGGCGTGCGCGCGCCCGGCCCCGGCCCGTCGGGCACAGGGCCGTCCTGCAAGAGTGGCTGCAGGTCGAGCTCGACCGCCCGGTGGTAGACCGTCGCGTCGACGAGCCGCTCGACCCAGGGCGCCCCGGACGCCGGGAAGCTCACCGGCACCACGTGCGGCACCTGGTCGAGGCTGAGGCGCTGCACCACGCCCGGGAGCCCGAGGGCATGGTCACCGTGCAGGTGCGTGAGCGCGATGCGCGTAATCGACGACGCCGATACGCCGGCCCGCGTCATCTGCCGCTGGGTGCCCTCGCCCGGGTCGAAGAGGATCCCTGCGTCGTCCCAGCGCAGCAGGTAGCCGTTGTGGTTGCGGTCCCGGGTCGGGACCATGCTGGCGGTTCCGAGGACGACGAGCTCACGCGCTGCCACGGCGCCAGTCTGGCACCCGGACCGGCCGACGCCTCGACGGATCATCAGTCCGTGGAGTCTTCGCCCTCCGCGAGCATGTCGCGCTCGTCCAGGAGTGCCCGACGGCGGTCCGAGACCAGGAGGTCCGGGGACCCGAGCCCGTGCCCGCCCCGCCAGGACGGCAGCGCGGACGGGTCGACCCCGAGCGCCCTCAGCATGGGCTCGGCCCGCTGCGAGACGGACCCCGTCACGCCGAACGCCTCGACGAGCTCACCGAGGGTGAGTCCCTGATACGCCCCGGCGGAGTTGTTCGCCCGGCACACGGCCCACGCGACGGCAGCCGATCCGCGTTCGACCGACGCACGCCGTCGGAAGATCGCAGGGTCCGCCACGGCGACCCGGGCGACGAACCGTCGCATCGCCGTCCGGTGCTCGACGTCGAGCAGCCGGTCCGCGGCACCGTCGCAGAGCGCGACGATCTCCGCGACACGGTCGTGCACGTCGTCGGGAACCCCGTCCCAGACGAACGGCTCGTCGGGGAGCGGTTCGTCGTCGAGGACGTCGAGCGCCTCGCGCCCGCCGACGAGCGTCGCGAGCTCGTCCACCATGAAGCCTTCCGGGTCGATGAGGTCGCGCAGCGCCCCGAAGACCTCGCCTCGGTCGTCGGAGGCGACGAGATCCCGGTACAGGGGCTCGAAGTGGTCCAGGGACTCCAGTGCCGTGACGGTCCCCTGCGGGCTGACGCCGCGCCGTGCGTGCGCGAACGGGATGATCGCGCGGATGAGGTCGGGCACCACGGCCAGGTCCTCGGCCGGCGCCATGACCTTCCTCGGGACGAGGTCCATGAGCAGGATCTCGACGTTCACGCCGCTCCACCGCAGCGGGTCGCCGCCAGTGTAGCTCGCCGCGAACTCGAACAGCAGGCGTGCCATGCCGCGCGCCTCGGGCCGGTCCACCCCGTGCCCGAACGACGACGCGAAGAACTCCTCCTCGAGCGACTCGAGCTCCTCGGGAGTCCACTCGTGCGCCTCGGGTGCGTGGCCGCCGTCGGGCAGGAGGGAGAGCATCCACTCGACCAGCGGCCGCGCGACGGGCCACGTGTCAGACTCCACGGGCGGGTACGTCATGAGACCGAGCCGGATGGCGTCGTCGACGACGGCGCGCACCTCCGCGGGGTCCGCGGGCGCGAGCGTCTGACGGTCGTCGAGGTTCACGCGCATCGCACTGACGAACTCGTCGAGCGTCGTCGGCGCCACGAACGCGTCCTTCACGAGCCCGCCCAGGTTGTGGTCGACGTAGACGAGCGCGGTGAGCGCCTCACCGGTCGGGAGCTCGACGGCCCACACGTAGTCGTCGCCGTCGCCCAGAACCTCGGTGAGCTTCCACACCGGCCCGACGACGCGCGCCTGGCCGAGCGTGGACAGCCACGCCGGCATGGGGTGGCGGCGGGTACGCAGCTCGGTGTCGACGGCGGCGACCAGGTCCGAGTCGTCGTCGGGGAGCAGCGTCCGCAACGCGGTGAGGGCCGCCGTCGTCTCCGCGAAGGCCGCTCCGATCAGCGACTCCACGAGGTCGCCGCGCATGGTCGCGCGCACGTCCGGTGCCGCCGCCATGTCCACGACGCGGGCGTCGGAGACCGCCAGCATCCCGCTGACGAGGACGAGCAGGTCCAGCGGCTCGTCAGCCCGGAGCCCGCGGCGCAGCGACTGGAAGAGCTCCAGGTCCTCAGGGCTGGCGTCGTGGAGCGGCGCCGGGTGTGCGGGTGCCCGACGGCGCTGCGGACGCGGGTGGGCACGCTTGCGTCGGGGTTTGGGCATGGTTCGAGCGTACGGGCGGGCCGTCAGGCGGGGGGAACCCCGCCCCGCGACGCTACAGTGCGCGGAGCCGAGCGACGTTGCTCGCCGGCTCCGGCGCGGGAGGCTCGATTCGATAGCCCAGTTCCCTCAAGATGTCGACCGCATCCTGGGGCGCGTCGCGGACGACACTGCGCGTCTGTTGTCGTCGCCACTTCTCACGACCCCGGCGAAGCGCCTCGCGTCCCTCCTTCGAGCAGTCGACGCCGAACTCGGAGACCAGCATCTCGAGTAGGTCCTCGAGGCAGGGGCGGAACCGATGGCCACCGAGCGGGAAGTGCAGCTCAGCAAGATGCGGTACGGATGCCTTCTTCGCCCGGCGCTTCCCACGGGCTGACGACGTGCCGGTCTGTGCCATGACGTAGGCGATCGCGTCGCGGTGAGCGTGCAGTTGGAGGTGGGCGGCCGGGATCTCCGACACCGGCGACCGGACGTAGTCATAGCGGAACAGTGGCTCGCCAGCAGCCCTGTCGCCCTCGTAGACCACAAAGTTCGAGCTCTCGACAGCGAGGTACTGACCGGACGTATCGCCCTCAAGGTGCATCACGACCTTGAGCGTCAGAAGCGGACGCCCAGTCACCCGCAAGGGGATGCCGGTGCCAGGCTCCTGCTCGACCGCGATGCGGCGCCCGACACTCTGAACCGAGAAGGGCGCACAGTCAGGCACGAGGCCCTGCACCGTGGCGGAGAGCTCGGTGGCGAATTGCCGCGCCTCGCCGATCAGCCCCTCGTCGTTCACTCCCCGAGGAGGAAGTCGAGGTTCTCGAGCTCGTCGTACAGCGCGAGCTCCTCAGCGGACAGCAGATACGCCTCCGCTCGGTCACGGAACGCCGACTCGTCGCCACCGACACGACGGACGATCTCCTCGCGCCGGACTCGTGCCTCGGCGGGTGTCATGCTGGTGACGACGATGGGGACCATGCCCAACTCCTGCTCTCGACGGTAGGTGAACGGTAACCCTCACTACCGACAGTAACCCGCGACCTGCGACCGCGCTCAGGGCGCCCCCTGGACCGCCATCCAGCAGAGCACGCGGACGTCGTCGAACTCGATCTCAGGCAGCGGCTCGACGGGAACAGGGATCGGTAGTCGCAGCGCGTCGGCGAGCTCCGCGAGCGCCCGCACTCCTGCCTCGGCGTCGCCCTCGTAACGCCGTAGAGTTCCTCGGACATCGCGCACGATCCGGTTGTCGACGACCTGACCGTAGCGCTGGACGAGCGCGTCCTGGCGTTCACCGACGATTCCCCCGTGCCGTCGGATGAGCTCGCTCGCGTCGAGCATCGCGCGGGGAATCGACGGCTCGACGGCCGCGGGGTCAACCTGCGCCATCCAGTCGTCGTAGATCGCCTGCTGGACGAGCGGCCACGTGTCGAGGATGGCGTCGTGCAACGCTCGCGGGAGCACCGCTCCCGCGTCCGGGCTTCTTGGGTCGGCATGATTGAGGCAGGCGAGCAACCTGTCGATGATCTCGGGCTTACCTTCAAGCCTTCGCGGCTCGTAGTGCCCGTCGTCGGCGTGTTCGAGCGGCACGTATCGAAACTGCGGCCTCGGATGGTCCGCGATCCGCACGCAATACACGATCCCCGGTCCGTGGCCGTCACGAACGATCCCCGAACCCGCACCCCAGGGAAGGTTCTCGACGGCCCTCTTGGTCACTGGTGACGACCCGAACGCTCGCGCGAGACGCCGCTGAAACTCCTCCGACGAAGCCGCTGCGCCAACCTCGTCGCCGAACAGCGACGCCTCCTCCTCCCGTAGCCGGGTGATCTGGTCGCGGGTCTCCGCGAGGACACGGTCAACCTCCTCGACTCCCGGCAGGATCGCGGACGTACCGAACGCGGCCGCTGCCTGGTTGATCTTGCGTTGGAGGCGCGCCTCAAGGTCAAGCAGGTCCTCGAGCTCATCATCAGGAAAGAAGCAGGCCAGGTAGATGTGCCGGTGCGTCGAACCGATGCGGTCGACGCGGCCGTGCCGCTGCACCAACCGCATCGGGTTCCACGGCAGGTCATAGTTGATGATCCGGCCGGCCTGCTGAAGGTTGACCCCCTCGGAGAGGACGTCGGTCGCGACGGCGATGTCGAACAGGTCCTCGTCCTGGGCGGTGCCCGCCGTGCGTGGAGCAAAGCCGACGATAGCCTTCTGGCGCTCGTCCCGGTCACGACCCGTGGCCATGACAAGCCTCCCTCGGTAGTCCGCCAGGCGGTCGTCGGTATCGATGCGGTCCCGAAGCGCGTCGTGGATGTGCTGCGCTGTGTCGGCGAAGTACGTGAAGATCAGGACCTTGCGCCGATCACGGGTGTCCTCGTCACCGATCCCCTCCTGCCGCGCGGAGTGTGCGATCTCGGCGAGTCTCTCGACGAGTGCGTCGATCTTGGGGTCGTTCGCTGCCGTCACGGTGCCCGACGCGGCGGCGAGCCGGTCGAGCAGGGCTCGGTCGGACTCGACCGCCGCACGCAGCGCGGCGACGTCGTAGATGGCCGCGAGCTGTGCGTTGTCCCGCGCTTCGTCGTCGAGCTCGGCGACCAACTGGTCGACGTCGTCCGTGTCGCTCGCAACCCAGGACCGCAGTGCGTCTCCCGTCAGCACCCAGCCGCCGTCGAGCGCAGCGAGGAACTGGTCTTGTGACGCGATCATCGTGCGGACGGTGCGCGTGAAGGCGATTGCCGACGACTCGAAGCGCTTGAGCAGGGCGGACTGAAGCAGCCCCGCATTCTGCACCTGGAACTGCTCCTCCGGGGCCGAGCCGAGGAGGAAGCGCGAAGGCACGTAGCGCGCCATCGTGAGGACGTCCGGGTCGGGCTCACCGGCAGAGCGGACCGCACCGATCTCGTCGCGGTCGGCGCCCAGCGCATGCGCGAAGGTTCCGAAGAAGCCCGGCAGCACCGCGTCGAGGTCGTAGTCGACACGCTGGACGACGGCCTGTGGGAACACGATCGGCTTGCCGTTGATCAGTGCGTTCGGGTATTGGGTCTTGATGAAGCGTCGGGTGCGACGGACCGCGATGGCGTCGAGCAGCTCGAAGAGGTGCTGTCCGCTGAGTTCCTCAGGGTCGAGCGCCATGGCGGCGCCGATGTACTGGCGGACGCTGCGTACCCCGACGTCGGCGAAGGCGGTATCCGAGGGGCTGATGAAGCCGACGAGAGTCTGCAGATCCTGGAGGCTGTTGTTGACCGGAGTCGCGGTTAGAAGGAGCAGGTCCTTCCCCACTGATCCGCCGAGGAGCTCCCGCATCGCGTCAGCACGCTGGGTCGCGGCGTTGCGGAGGTTGTGCGCCTCGTCGACGACAACCATCGCGTACTCGTCGAGGTCCTGAAGTTTCGACGCGGCTGTCCCGGCGGCTTCGAGCTCTCGGACCAACTCTTCGTACGAAACGACGTCAGCGCGGATGTTCTTCTCGCGCAGGAACGGGTTCCAGGTCGAGTCGCGCAGAGTCGCAGGAGCGATGACGAGGACCTTCTGTCGTCGGACAACCGCCGCCTGCCGAATGAGTTCACCGGCGATGAACGTCTTGCCGAGGCCGACCTCGTCCGCGACGATCACGCCGCCCCGTCGGTCGAGGATGCGCTGCGCGCGCCACACTCCGTCCACTTGGAAGTCGGACAGTCCGAGCTCGTTGGTCGTCTTGAGATCCGTCTCGAGGTCGTTGCCGTAGAGAGCGAGAAGCATGCGCAGGAAGACGTGCCACGGGTTGTGCGGAACACGGCGCGCCTCGTAGAGATCCGCAAGGTCAAAGTCCTCGGCCTCGCCCCACTGTTCCTCGAACCACTCATGGACCCGGTCGACGGTGGACGGGTGGTAGACCCCGAGAACAAGCTCCTTGTTCCGGGCGAGCCCGGCGTACGTGAGGTTGGCGGATCCTGCGAGAGCTGCGTCGCCGTCGTGACGGAGGATGAAGGCCTTGCCATGCAGGAACCCCCGGGTAAGTCGCCGTACCTCAACATCGCCCCGACGCAGCCAGGTGATGAGCCGTTCGGACGCCGCGTCGGCCTCGCGACCGAAGCCCACGAGATCGCGGTCCTGGGCAAGCGCACCGAGGTAGGCGGCGTTGGCCTCGTCTCGTCGCGGGTCGCCACGGTGCGCCTCGCGGACGCTCAGCGGGGTGATGGTGCTGCGGACCTCGAACTCCGATGGCTCGGTGCCCAGAAGTAGACGAACCGAGCCAACGGTCTCAAGCGCCTCGGCCAGGAGGTTGAAGCCACCGACGTTGAAGTACGCCGTCGCAACGTCCAACCGCGGAGGCTCTTTGAGCTTGGCGACCAGTCCTTCAAGGACGCCCGTGATCGCGTCAGCGACCGTCTCCCCCGGAATCGTCGAGCCCGGCGTAGCTGGACTGTTGGTGGCGAACTCCGGACGGTTGCTCATGCGACATCGCCCGCCGACCACTTCTCGCGGTAGCGCCGAACGTGCGCCACGGAAGACCGAGTGGGCCGGTCGAAGACAAACTCGAGCTGCGCGTCGGACAAGCCATACAGAAGTGAAGCGATGGCATCGATCTCTGCGATCGACTCAGCGCGTTCACTGGGAACTTCGATAGGGCGTCCAAAGGCTCCCCATTCGCCATAGCCGTCACGCGCCGCCAAGGCAAGTCGCCCTGAGAGCGCCGCCAGATGAACACAACGCGCGTCCCCATCATCGAACAATGGCACTGGAACAGTGTTGAAGATAAAGAAATTGAAGTGAAGAGAGACGCGAAGGTGTCCAAACCAGTCACAGACAGCGGAATTTAGAATTCCGAGCAGGTAGGCCTGTGCCATTTGCGTCCCGCTTGCGA
Source organism: Luteimicrobium xylanilyticum (assembly GCF_009429125.1). Classification (GTDB taxonomy): domain Bacteria; phylum Actinomycetota; class Actinomycetes; order Actinomycetales; family Cellulomonadaceae; genus Luteimicrobium; species Luteimicrobium xylanilyticum. The sequence goes on along the minus strand of NZ_CP045529.1, from coordinate 491,902 downwards.
AATGCAGGTACGGAGCCGTGTTTGTCACCAACGTCTCAGCAGGCGCCAGTGCCGCCCAAATCTTGCGCGGGTTTGACGAATGCACTACGTCGCGAATGAGGATGCGGGCGTGTCGCGCGGGAAGAGTCGATGCATCTGCCACGACATCGCGCGAGATTCCACGCATTGGCGAGTCGCTGCGCATAAACGTGCTCAAGCGTCGCCGTTGCAACTCTGTCGTGACCGCTGTCCAGTCCACATAATTGAAGGCGCCAACACCGGGTTCAAAGACAAAATGCCCAACGTTGAGGTGATTATAGACCGGCCAGTCCGAGGCCCGGTTTGTGAAGAAGCGCTTCTTCCCATCGTTCGTGGCATGAAGTTCCGTCGCTGGTCGCACATCAAAATCCGGCCGCGCCACTCCGATTGGCGGATGAGTGATGAGCTGGGCGAAAATGCTGAGCGCCTCGTCACTGTCGACAACCGGCACACACATGAGCGGATCGACTTCAGCCAATCGAGCGAGCGGTATGTCGGTGGGGGCAGCTGCTCGGCCGCGTTCGAAGGACCGCTGGTCGCGGTACGGGCCTGCCACACGCAGCAGGGGGCTCGCGGCACCGACCTGAGAGGTCATCAGCGCAACTGGCCAGCCAGGGTTGACGTCGGTGAAGATCCACTCCTTCTCATTCACCGCAAAGTAGATCGTCGTCGCAGCCGCCGGAAGGAGCGACAGTCGCCACGGCGCCGAACCCTTGGTTGCGAAGGGACTTCGAGGGAGGACCACGCCAATCCGCCCTTGGCTCCGAACGAGGCTGGAGAACCGCCAGCAGAACGCTTTGTAGAGGTCGGGGTCCCCCGTGCCCATCCCGGGATACGGGCCATCGAGAAGGTAGCGGCGATATCTCTCGGCAACAGCGCGCTGATCGTCGAGCTCGGCAACGAGGTCGGGGCGGGCTCGCCGCAGGACCTCGATCCTTTTGCTGGACTCGGCCGAGGACGCAGCGCGGAGGTGCGGGTCATGCATCCCCCAGAACTTGTCCTCTTCGACGGTAGCTTCTTCCCATGGCGGGTTGCCGAGGATCACGTCGAACCCCGGTCGAGCCCGCCCCGGCCGGAAGGCTTCGGGGAACGCGACCGGGAAGTGGACAGGCTTCAACGAGCCGACGACCTCCCGGACATCGGCTCGCCCTCCGGCCGCGACGAGTCGCTCCCAGCCCGTCGCCGCGATCTCCCGCAGGCGGAGCGCATTCACGCCACCACGTACGGCCACGATCGCATCGAACACGCGGGCAACGGGAGCGACCTCCGCAGCAGCGTTGGCCGCGAGCTTCTCCGCCGCGAGCGTCTCAGCGACCGAGACCTCGCTGATCCGGGCCGCCCGCGCGAGCGGCTCACCGGTCGCAGCCATCGCATCCGCAATAGCGTCGCCGAAGAGGCTCTGGACCCCAGCGAACCCGCCGACCCGCTCCGGCTCCAGCGCGTCGAGCGCCTCGTCGATCGTGCCGATCCCGGTGAGTGAGTTCCCGTGGACCAGTCCGTGATCCAGGGAAGACATGGGCAGGCCGGGGACGAACGTGTGGATCCACAGTGCCAGCCGCGCGAGGTCGACGGCGATCTCGTTGATGTCGACGCCGTAGATGCAGCGTCGAGCGACCTGACGGCGAAGAAGCGCCTCGTGTGTGATCTCGGGAGCATCGGCACCGCTGATCCCGACGGCTGCGAGCTTTTCGAACGCTGCGGACCGGATCCGATCGAGCTCCGCTCGGACCTCTGGGATCGGTCGGCGATCGAGGAACCCACTGATCGCTGCCGCGAGGTGGTCTACCGCAGCGACCAGGAAGTGGCCCGATCCCATCGCGATGTCAGCAACACGGAAGTCGAAGAGCGCCTCGGCGGCGTCCCCCTCCTTGCCGTCGTCGAGGAGCACCGCGACGCGGTCGAGATGTTCGGCGAGCGTGGGGTCGAGCGCCGTCTGGAGCAGGTGCTCGACCGCGAATTCCTTCGTGAAGTAGGAACCGCTGGCTTTGCGCGCCCCGGACGCGTTATGAAAGTAGACCTTTCCTGCCGGGACGATCACCTCGTCGCCCGGCTTCGCGGGCACGTACGCATCGTTCTTGTCGAGCGTCAGGTCTGTCGGCGCGAGCGAGAGCGACGACTCGAGCAGCCCCTCGTAGATCGTTCCGAACTCACGCACCGACAGGGCCTGAAAGTCCACCGGGCCGAGCGTCCCGTCACGACCGGTGTCGACGAGCAGCGCCACGAGCGCGGGCTCGATCTCCCGGTTGCCCAGTGTGATGCCAGCGAGTTCCCGGCCGGGACCGGAGTCCTGGCGGAACAGGGCACCGCCATACTCCGGCACGCCCCAGCCGACGTGCCCGTGATAGATGCCGTCCCAGATCGATGCCAGGTCGTCCCAGACGTCGGTCGCGTGACCGTCATACCTGGGGGCCACGCCATCGCGGAGCTGCTCCGCGTAGCCGATCGCCCGAGTCTTCAGCGCGACCCGCGTATACACGGCACCAGCAGATGTGCGAAGGCCGAAGGGAAGAAGCCCACGGTCCTCCGCGTAGGCGACGAACAGCAATCGGAACAGCACGACGAGCGTGTCATGGTACGCGTCGTCGAGCCCCTTCTCGTCGAGCTTGCCGAGCTTTGCGGCGATTGTCTCTGAGAGGTCCGGGATGACGTCACGGTAGATCCGCTCCCGCAGCCGCTCGCCAAGGCTCGTGGCATGCTCGCGCGAGTCGCGCAGGATGTCATCCGCGGTGCCGTCAACGTCGAGAGCTCGCGGCGTGAGCAGGAGCCACACGTAGGCGAGATTGTCATCGTCGAGCAGGTCGACGGTGAGCTCGGTGAAGGATGCCGCTCCCGTGCGTGTCACGCCGACGTCCGGATCAGCCGCGTAGAGCCGGACCGTCGAACCGCGCACGGCGAGGACCCAGGGAAGCTCCTGCTGGCGGGCGACCTCCAGCCCGTGCTCGACCGGAGAGACGCCAAGACCGTAGCGGAACGCGGGACGGTCGAAGACCTCATCCCCCTCGAGCAGCACCGCGACAGCACGGTCGCGTTCGCGGCCCTGGGGTCGGAGCAGCAGATCGCCGCCCGCCGGCGTGATCGCCCAACCGAGTGCACGCAGCAAGTCCTCGCCGCGCGTTCCTCGCACCACTCGGGCCGATGAGGCGGCCTCGCCCCAGTCGCTTCGCTCCGGTGTGTTCACCTCGAGCGCGTGCGATGCAAACAGGCCCTTGTTACGCAGCCCCTGTACGCCGCCCTCTGCGATCTCGAAGAGGCCGGTCATCAGTTCCTGGGCCTCATGGACGGCCGCGGCGTCGAGCGCCTCCGCAAGGCGGCGCTCAATGAGTGACAGCTCGAGATCGGCGACAGCGCTGTCGTCGTACAGGCCGACGACCTCCGCACGGTCCTCACCGTCAGGGCCGGGATAGATGACGACCAGCAGCACACCCGTCGACCGTCCGCGGTGCCGCTCGTTCCACAACCGCCGAGCGTCCGCCTTGGTCGGCTTCGACTCCGCATGCGCCACTGCGACCTCGAGCGCCCGACCCGACGCTGGGCTGTAGTAGCCGAGCGGCTTCAGCCCGGCGACAACCTCGCCGTCCGCCGCCCAGTGACGCCGCCGGAAGTCCGCCAGAAAGGAGTCGGAAGCCGACATGGCAGTGTCCCCCAAGGTGGTGCGCGAGTCTGAGGGGACCGCATGAGCACGGCCTCCCGCCCGGAGGTTAGCCAGGCCAATACCGTGTTTACAAGGCTGACGCGCCGTGCATACCCGGCGAGGGTGAACAGGTGCCCCAGGAATCGCAGCTCGAGCGTCGGCTCGCCGACGCCCTTGCCGATCGGCTGCGTGCCTTGCGGGCGGCGGCGGGGCTGACGCAGGAGCAGGTCGCCCACCGGGCGGGTATGAACCGCAACCACTACCAACTCCTCGAGTCCGGGCTGTCGGACCGGACAAAACGAACGCCCGCGAACCCCCGTCTTTCAACGCTGGTGGCCCTCTGCGACGTCTACGACACTTCTGTCCCTGCCTTTGTGATCGACATCTTCCAGAACCGTCCCGGTGGGATCACGATCGAGGTCCCCGAGCCGCATCGCTTGCACTGAGGGGCACTGCCGGACACCGTGTCCGGCCGGCACTGTGTGTCGCGAATCCCCTGGGGGCCGGAATCAACAAGCCACAACATCATGGGGTGCGGGACGCTGGGTTCACCGATCGCGAGGAGCGCACCATGCCCACCCCCGAGTACCCCGACCCCGTGTGGTTCGAACTCCCCGAGTCGGAGCGCGTGATCTACCTGAGCCCCGAAGAAGCGGACCAGCTCGAGGCCGTGCTCGACGAGGAGCCGCGCGTCATCCCCGAGCTCGCGGCGGCCATCCACAAGGTGCGTGAGTAGTTCCCGGACTTCGCTTCCGACCGCACCCTGCCCCACGATGAAGAGCCTGAAGGCTGAGGCCCGCTCAGCCTTCATTCGGGGGGCAGCACCGGCGGGCCTCGGCCCGATAGGTAAAGAATCGCGCCAGATTTTTACACGTCCGAGCCACGTGTCAAGGAGTTTTACCTATCCTCGCGACCCGCCACCGAGCCCTACCCCACCACCCGCAACCCGTGGTCGGTGGTGTTCAGCCCCCGGACGCCGTCGTCGGTCACGGTGACGATGTCCTCGATCCGCACGCCGAACTCCCCGGCCAGGTAGACGCCGGGCTCGACGGAGAAGCACATCCCCGGGACGAGCGGCTGCGTCTCCCCCTCGACCATGTACGGGGGTTCGTGGGTGGTGACGCCGATGCCGTGCCCGGTGCGGTGGAGGAACTGCGGCCCGTACCCGGCCTCGGTGATCACGGCACGCGCGGCCCGGTCGATGTCCTGGCACGCGACGCCCGGCCGGACGGCGTCGACCCCGGCCTGCTGGGCGGCGCGCACCACGTCGTGCACCTCCTGCTGCTTCGCGTTCGGCTCCCCGACGCTCACGGTGCGCGTGGTGTCGGACCCGTACCCGTACCGAAGCCCACCGAAGTCGAGGACCACCAGGTCGCCGTCGGCGATCACCCGCGAGCCCGCCTCGTGGTGCGGGTTTGCGCCGTTCGGTCCCGACCCGACGACCGTGAAGTCGACCTGCTCGTGCCCGAACTGCCGCAGCAGGTCGGCGAGGTCGGCCGCGACCTCTGTCTCCCGCCTCCCCGCGAATCGCATGTGAACGATCTCCTCGTACGCGCGGTCGGCGGCCGCCCCGGCGGCGGCCAGCCGGGCCAGCTCGTCCGGCCCCTTTACCGCACGCAGCATCGGCAGGCAGTCGGTCAGCGCCCGGTACGACGACGCTGGCAGAGCCGCCTGCAGCCCGAGCAGGTGCAGCGCCCACGCGGAGTCCGAGATGCCGTACCGTCCGGCCGGTCGTAGCAAGTCCGACGCCACCGCGTACGGGTCGCTGCCGTCTGCCCAGTCCGCGAAGGTCAGGGCCGGGGCACCCACTGCCGCCTCGGCGTCGCCCCGTTCGAGGCGCGGGACCAACAGCGTCGGGGGCGCGTCGGGCGTGAGCGCGAGCAACGTCAGCCCGCTCGGTGATCGCCGTGGGCTGGTACCCCGTGAGCCACACGAGGTCGGGGCCGGGCGTCACGAGGACGCCGACGAGCCCGGCGTCGAGCGCCTCCCGCAGCGCGCGCTCCTGGCGCGCGGCGAAGTCGTCGGCGGTGAACGGTGGCGGCGCTGCGTCGTCGGGCATGGTGACCTCCCTGCCCCAGCAAACCACCCCGACCCGAGCGTCACCCGCGGTGCGCGGTGAGGATCTCCTCGTTCAGCACCGGCCACAGGGAACCATGGACCTCGGACCGGAACGAGCGGGCACCCAGGAACGCGGCCACCAGGCCGGCGTCGGGATCCACCCAGACGAAGCTGCCCGACTGACCGAAGTGCCCGAAGGTCCCCGGCGAGTTCGAGTCCGCGGTCCAGTGCGGCGACTTGTGGTCCCGGATCTCGTAGCCGAGGCCCCAGTCGTTGTGGTCCTGACGCCCGAACCCGGGCAGGACCCCGCTCAGGCCGGGGAACGCGACGGTGCGGGCCGTCTCGCCGAGCTCCGCGGAGATCAGGGTGGGCGTGAGCATCTCGAGGCCGAGCGCGAGGACGTCGAGGGTCGAGCCGCTCGCGGCGTGCGCGGGGCTGCCCTCGACGACGACGCTCGTCATCTCGAGCGGCTCGAGCACGGCCTCCCGGGTCCACCGGGCGAACGGCATCCCCACCGCCTCGGCGACGTGCTCCCCCAGGACCTCGAAGCCCTGGTTGGAGTAGACCCTCCGCAGACCCGGACGCTGCAGCACGGCCCCGGCCTCGAACGGCAGGCCGGAGGCGTGTGCGAGCAAGTGCCGCACGGTGGAACCGTCGGGGCCGGCGGGGTCGTCGAGGGAGAGCTTGCCTCGGTCCACCGCCACCAGCACGGCCAGCGCCGTGAGCGGCTTGGTGACCGACTTCCACGCGAACACCTGCTCGACGTCCCCGTCGTCCGAGAGCACCTCGTGCGCAGAGGACACCGCCAACGCCACCGGGAAGTCGAACCGCTCGAGCGTCGCGTAGGAACCCATGGGTCCAGCCTGCCAGGTGCCCCGCACGGGAGCGCCCCACCGCCCTGTGCACAGCCCCTGGCCGGGCACCCGCGGCTCACGAGAGAATGACGGCGATGCCACCTCTGTCTGCGCGCGACGAGCTGGTCGCGCACCTTCGCACCCTGTCCCCCGACGCGCTCGCAGCACTCCTCGACGCGCGCAGTGATCTCTTGGGCGGCGCCGCGGTCCGCGACCTCGACGAGCTCGCCGACCGGGTCACCCACCCCGCCTCCGTCTCGGAGGTGCTGACGCACGCCCCGACGCCGCTCGTCCAGATCCTCCAGGTCCTCTCGGCGCTCGGAGCCGGCGCGACGACCGACCGTGCGGCGGAGCTGGTGGGAGCGCAGACGCCCGACGCCCGCGCCGCCGTCGAGGCCGCCGTGGACGGGCTCGTGGACCTCGCGATCGTGTGGCCGGTGGCCGGCGATCCGGGACGGTGGCGCGTGAACCCGGGTGTCGACGCGCTGCTCGTGTCGCCGCTGGGTCTCGGTGCACCCAGCCGGGTGCTGCTCGCCGACCTCACGGTCGCCCGCCTGCAGAAGCTCGTCGGGAAGGACGTCCGCAAGGTCAAGGCCGACCTCCTCGACGCGGCGGAGCGGCGCTTCGCCGACCCCGCCCAGGTCCGCCGCGTCCTCGCCGACGCGCCCGCGGGGGTGTTCGAGTCCCTCGTCGACGCCGTGACCCGGACCGCCGGCCCGGCCGCCGACGACGACCCCGACGACGATCCGATGGCGTACTTCCCGTCGTACGTGAGCGACCCGGCGGCCGCCCGGCGCCACGGGCAGGCCGCGCGCTGGGCTGCGGACGCGGGGCTCGCCGTCGAGCAGGAGACGTGGGGCTACGGCTTCAGCACGGTCGCCCTGCCTGCAGAGGTCTCACTGGCGCTGCAGCCGCCCGGGTACCGGGCGCCGTTCGACCCGGAACCGCCGCCCGTGCCGACGGCCGCCGTCGCACCCGTCCAGGTGCGCGGCGCCGCTTCTGCCGCGCTCACGGCGTTCCTCGCGGTCGTCGTCGCGGTCCTCGAGTCGGCGTCGCGGCGCCCGTTCGCGGTGCTCCGGTCGAGCGGCGGCATCGGGGCGCGCGAGCTCGGGCGGGTCGCGAAAGCGCTCAAGGTGGAACCCGTCGAGGTGCGGTTCGCGCTCGAGCTGGCCGCGCCGCTCCGCCTCCTCGACAGGGTGGCCGACGGGCTGACCGTCTCCGACGCGTTCTCCCGCTGGCGGGCCCGCAGCCTCCAGGACCGCGCGGCCGACCTACTCCTGACGTGGCTGCAGCTCCCCTACGAGCCGAGCGTCGACCGGCTCGACGACGGCGGCGTGCGGCCGGTCCTCCTGGCGGCGGGGTCCGCCGCAGTCGTCGACGCGCGGAGCGCTACCCTCGCCGCGCTCGCCGCCTTCCCCGACGACGTCGCCCTGGTGTCCGCGGACGACGTCGCCGCGCGCCTGGCCTGGCAGGCACCGTTGGTCGGCGACGTCGAGGGCCGCGTCCGGACGGTTCTGCGCGAGGCCGAGCGAGTCGGGGTCGTCGCGCTCGGCGCGCTCGCACCGATCGGGAGAGCGTGGTTCACCGACGAACGTGCCTGGCGCGACGCGGTGGCCGACGCGATCCCCGACGAGCAGCGCACGGTCCTCTTCGGGTCGGACCTCACGGCCGTCGTCACGGGCTCACCCGCGCCGGACGTCGTCGACCTGCTCGACGACATCGGCACCCGCGAGAGTCACGGGACGGCGAGCACGTGGCGGTTCACGGAGGTCAGCCTGCGCGACGCACTCGACCGCGGCTACGGCGTCGAGGGCATGCTGGTTCGGCTGCGCGCCCTCAGCGACAAGCCCCTCCCCCAGCCGCTCGAGTACCTGCTGCGGGACCTGGGCCGACGCTACGGGAGGCTGCGCATCGGCGCGGCGAGAACCGTGCTCACCAGCGACGACGAGACCCTCGTCGCCGAGGTCGCCGCCCACCGGTCGCTCGCGCGGCTCGGCCTGCGCCTCGTCGCACCGACCGTCCTGGTGGGGTCGGCCGAGCCGGCGCCCGTGCTGGCCGCGCTCCGCAAAGCGGGCTACCTGCCCATGGAGGTCGACGACGACGGCGAGCAGGTCCTCCGTCTGGCCCGCGTCCCGGCAGCGCCGGACGTACCGGAGGAGGTCGACGCCGAGCTCGCGACGATCACCGACGAGGCGGTGCGCGCACTGCTGGGCACCCACCACGCCGCCGGGCGCACGGCGGAGCTTCCCGGAGACGCCGCCCGACGGCTGCTTGCGGGCGACGCGCCCGTCGACACCGACGAGGTCGCCGCGACGACCGACCGCATCGTGCTCGCCGCACCCCGGATCACCCGGGCCGAGGCGCGTCAGCTCGCGCATGCGGTCGTGCACGGGACCGAGGTGGTCATCCGCTACCGGGCGTCGTCGGGCGGGGTCACCCTGCGGACGGTGAGCGACCTCGAGGTCGTCGGGAACTCGCTGTACGGGTACTGCCACCTGCGCCACGACGACCGGAACTTCAACCTCGCCGGCGTCCTCGAGGTGCGCGCGCCCTGAGCCGCCCTCAGGCCGAGGCCCGCGCCCCCAACCGCGCGGCGACGAGCTCGACGAGCTGCACGGCGTTGAGGGCCGCACCCTTGCGCAGGTTGTCGTTGGACACGAAGAGCACGAGCCCGCGCCCGTCGGGCACGGACTGGTCGCGGCGGATCCGCCCGACGAACGACGGGTCCTTGCCTGCCGCCTCGAGGGGCGTCGGGACGTCGGCGAGCGCGACGCCGGGCGCACCGTCGAGCAGCTCACGCGCCTCCGCGGGAGCGATCGGACGCGCGAACTCCGCGTGGATCGCGAGCGAGTGCCCCGTGAACACGGGCACACGGACGCAGGTCCCGGCGACGGGCAGGTTCGGCAGCCCGAGGATCTTGCGGGACTCGTTGCGGAGCTTCTTCTCCTCGTCGGTCTCGCCCTCGCCGTCGTCGACGATCGACCCGGCGAGCGGGATGACGTCGAACGCGATGGGCGCGACGAACTTCTCCGGCGCGGGCAGCGTCACGGCGGACCCGTCGTGCACGAGCCCGACGACGTCCTGCCCCTCGGCGGCGGCGAGCTGCGAGCGCAGCTCCTCGACGGCGGCGAGCCCGCCCCCGGACACGGCCTGGTATGTCGCGATGACGAGCCGCTCGAGGCCTGCGGCCCGCGCGAGCGGCGCCAGCACGGGCATCGCGGCCATCGTGGTGCAGTTCGGGTTCGCGACGATGCCCTTGCGGGCCTCCCCGAGCGCGTCGGGGTTGACCTCGGACACGACGAGCGGCACGTCGGGGTCCATGCGCCACGCGGACGAGTTGTCGATGACGACCGCACCGGCCTCGGCGAACCGCGGCGCGTGCTCCTTCGCCGTCCCGCCGCCCGCGGAGAACACCGCGATGTCGATGCCGCGCAGGTCCTCGGTGGCGGTGTCGGGCGTCGACTCGACGACGACGTCCTCGCCCTTCCACGGCAGCGTCGTCCCCGCGGAGCGCGGGGAGGCGAAGTAGCGGATCTTCGCGATGGGGAGGTCTCGCTCGTCGAGCAGGCGGCGCATCACGCCGCCCACCTGCCCGGTCGCGCCGACGACGGCGACGGTCAGTCCGTCTGCGAGGTTCGGGTTGCTCATGGCTCGGGTTCCGTTCGGGTGCTGGTCTTGGAGGTAACGGGCAGGGACGCCTGCGCCTTCCCGCCTTCCCCCCCGAAGTAGACGTCCGCGCCGTCTACCTCGCGAGGTATACCGGCGGCCGTACTACTTCGCGAGGTATACCGGCGGCCGTACTACTTCGGCGCGTGCGGGACTGGAGTCTCGGGGAGAGGAGGAGTCAGCGGCCGGTGCCGCCGTAGACGACGGCCTCGGAGTCCGCGGCGTCCAGGTCGAAGGCGGAGTGCACGGCGCGCACGGCGTCGTCGAGGTCGTCAGCGCGCGTCACCACGGAGATGCGGATCTCGGACGTCGAGATCATCTCGATGTTGATGCCCGTGTCGCGCAGCGCCCCGAAGAGCTTCGCGGAGACGCCGGGGTGCGACTTCATGCCGGCGCCGACGAGCGACAGCTTGCCGATCTGGTCGTCGTACTGGAGCGAGTCGAACCCGATCTCGCTCTGGATCGCGGTGAGCGCCGTCATCGCCACGGTCCCGTCGCCCTCGGGGAGCGTGAACGAGATGTCGGTGAGGCCGGTCCGGGCCACGGACACGTTCTGGACGATCATGTCGATGTTCGCGCCGGAGCCCGCGACGACCTCGAAGATTCGGGCCGCGGTGCCGGGGACGTCGGGCACACCGACGACGGTGATCTTGGCCTCGGAACGGTCGTGCGCGACGCCGGAGATGATCGGGGCTTCCATGACGAGCTCCTCGGGTGCTTCAGGGTCCGTGGGGTCCAGGGTGGCGGCGGCGACCAGCCCGTAGGCGTCGGCGCTGACGAACGTGCCGTCCTTCGCGGAGAACGACGACCGCACGTGGATGGGCACGCCGTACCGGCGCCCGTACTCGACGCTGCGCAGCGCGAGGACCTTCGCGCCGGACGCCGCGAGCTCGAGCATCTCCTCGTACGTGATGCGGCTGATCTTCCGGGCCGCGGGGACGATGCGGGGGTCGGCGGTGAACACACCGTCGACGTCGGTGTAGATCTCGCAGACGTCGGCGTCGAGGCCGGCCGCGAGCGCCACGGCGGTCGTGTCGGAGCCGCCGCGGCCGAGCGTCGTGACGTCGTTGGTCGACTCGGTGACGCCCTGGAACCCGGCGACGATCGCGACCTGGCCGCGCTCGACGGTCTCCCGGATGCGGTGCGGGACGACGTCGACGATCCGCGCCTTGCCGTGCACGGCGTCGGTGATGACGCCGGCCTGCTGGCCGGTGAACGACTTGGCCTTGACCCCGAGGTTGTTGATCGCCATCGCGAGGAGGGACATCGAGATCCGCTCGCCGGCGGTCAGGAGGATGTCGAGCTCGCGCTGCGGGGGGAGGGGGGTGACCTGCTGGGCGAGGTCGAGGAGCTCGTCCGTCGTGTCGCCCATGGCCGAGACCACGACGACCACGTCGTTCCCGGCTCTCCGGGTCGCTGCGATGCGCTTCGCGACCCTCTTGATTCCTTCGGCGTCCGCCACGGACGAACCGCCGTACTTCTGCACGACAAGTGCCACTGTCTGCTCCGATGTCGCCGACCTCCGTCTCTTTCAACGGCCCGCCGGGGCGTGTGATGCGTGAAGCAGTCTACCGGGCGCCGTCGGGAGCTCGCCGGGATCGTCCGCTCAGCGGTCGCCCCAGTCGACGACCCGCAGCCCGTCGACGCGCGAGAACTCCCGCACGTTCCCCGTCACCAGCACCGCCGCGACCGACCTCGCATGCCCCGCGATGAGGACGTCGTAGCCGCCGATGGGCGTTCCCGCGGCGGTGAGCGCGCCACGGATCTCCCCCGCGTGCGCGGCCGCTGCGGCGTCGAACGGCAGGACCTCGAGGAACGCCAGGAACTCCTCCACGGCCGCGCGGTTCGACGACGGAGCGCTCGACCGGGCTGCGCCGAAGTGAAGCTCGGCGACGGTCACGGCGGAGACGGTGAGCGCGTCGCCGTGCTCGGAGAACCGCTCCAACATGAGGGGCGATCGCGAACGGAGCACGTCGATGACGACGTCGGTGTCGAGGACGAACAGCTGCCGCGCCGTCACCAGGCGCGTTCCTGGGCCTCGGGCTGGTCGCGGTGCGACATGAAGTCCGTCGAGACCTCGAGCCCGTGGGCGAACCAGAACTCCCACCGCCGCCGCGCCGGGACGATAACGCGCGCGTCGCCGACGGCCACGATCTCGACCTCGCGCACGTCGTCGGGCAGCGCGACATCCTTGGGCAGCCTCACCGCCTGGGTGCGGTTGCTGTGGAACACCGTGGTCGTCACCATGACGCCTCCCGGGATCGAGTGGGATATACGTCAAGGATATACGTGCGTTCGAGACCGAGTCGAGGAGCAAGACGCTCCTCAGCCCACGACGGCAACCGTCGCTCCGGCCGCGACCAGCAGCACCACGTACCCACCCGCGTGCACGGCGTCGGGGATCCGCGGCGGACGGCGGCGGAGCAGCACGACGACGGGCAGCGACCCGGCGAGCAGCGCCACCGCGGAGCGGACGTCGACCCCGCCGACTAGCCCGTTCGCGGCCGGGCTCGCGCCGCGTGCCAGGAGCGCGACGACGAGCGCGGGCACCGCGAGGGCGGCGGTGAGCGGGTTCGCGAGGGCTGCGGCGACCGGCATGGGTGCCCCGGCACGGCGCATCAGGGGCACGGTCATGACGCTGCCACCGACCCCGAGGAACGCCGACACCGTGCCGATCGGGAGACCGAGCGCCGTCGGCAGCCCAGTCGCCCTACCGGGCAGCGCCATCCTCCCGGCCACGGCGGGACGGAGGAAACCGGGCCGTACGACCAGGTCGACCACCGTCGCACCGACGTAGAGCACGAAGCCCCACCGCAGGAGCGCGTCGGGCGCGAACCGCCCGGCGAGGGCACCCGCCGCCCCGCCGACCGCCAGCAGTGCGAGCAGGGCGTGACGCCCGCGGAGCCGGTCGAGCACGTCACGCCGCGTCGCGGCCGTCGCCACCAGCGCGTTGACGACCATCACGAGCGCCGACGACGCCGCAGCGACCCGGACCGCGTCACCGCCGAGCCCGGCGTCGACCACCGTGATGACCGGCACGGTCACGAAGCCGCCCCCGAAGCCGAAGAGGACGGTGGCGAGGCCGACAGCGAACCCGACGAGGAGGAGGACGAGGAGCAGCACCCTCCGAGTTCACCGGACCGAGGTACCGGCGGGCAATCACATGTACGCCAGCTTCTGTCGAGTTCCGGCCACTACGGTGGTGTGCGTGCACAACGTCTCGCTCGACGCCCTCGACCACCTCCCGGTCGACGTCCTGCCGATCGGCACGGACTACCCGCCCGACTTCCTGCTGGCCCGACACGCCCACCGTCGCGCCCAGCTCCTCTACGGCGCGAGCGGCGTCATGCAGGTCGAGACGGACGACGGTTCGTGGACCGTCCCCACCAACCGCGGCGTCCTCGTCCCCCCGCAGGTCGGCCACGAGGTCCGGATGCTCGGCGTCTCCACGTGGAGCCTCTACATCGAGCCGGCGGCGGCGCGGTGGTGGCCGACGACCTGCACCGTGATCGAGGTCGCCCCTCTGCTGCGCGAGCTCCTGCGCGCCGCGAACGACCTCGAGGCGGACTACGACCCGACCGGACGCGACGGCGCCGTCGTCGACCTCGCGCTCGAGGAGCTGCGTCGGGCGAACCCGCTGCCGCTCGCGGTCGCGCTGCCGCGCCACGAGCCGTTCCGCTCCCTGTGCCGCGCGTATCTCGCGGAGCCGGACCTCGCCGTCACCAACGCGACCTGGGCACGTGCCGCGGCCATGAGCGAGCGCAGCTTCGACCGCCGCTTCCGGGACGCGACCGGCACCAGCCCGGCCGGCTGGCGCGCACGGGCGCGGTTGCTCGCCGCCCTCCCTCTCCTGCGCTCGCGCTCCGTGACGGAGGTCGCTTCGCGGCTGGGCTACGCCTCGCCGTCGGCGTTCACCGCCGCGTTCACGCGTGCGCTCGGCGTCCCGCCGTCCCGCTTCACCTGAGCGCCGCGCGGCTCAGCCGTGCAGCACGTCCCACCCGAGCTTGCAGATCAGCGTCCCCACGACGACGACGAACACCACGCGCACGAACGCGCTCCCCTTCGCGACCGCGGCCCTCGCCCCCAGGTACCCGCCGCACAGGTTGGCGACGCCCACCATGAGCCCGAGCCCCCACACGACCGCCCCGTACGGCACGAAGAAGAGCAGCGCGCCGAGGTTGGTCGCGAAGTTGACGATCTTCGCGATCGCCGACGCCGGCAGGAACGCGTACCCCAGCACGCTCACGCAGGCGAGGACGAGGAACGTCCCGGTCCCGGGCCCGAGGAGCCCGTCGTAGGCGCCGATCACGAGCCCGATCCCCGCAGCAGCCCAGTGGTGCCCGTTGCCCGACCACCGCAGCTCGGTGTGCGTCCCGAGCCTCGGCCTCGCGAGCGTGTACGCCAGCACGGCGACGAGCACCACGAGGATCACCGGCTTGAACGCGGACGCGGGGATGTGCGACGCGAGCGCCGCTCCCCCGAACGCGCCGACGAGCGCGGTCGCGGCCATGGGCGCCGCGGTCCGCAGGTCCGGCCCGACGCGCCGGTAGTACGTCACGGCCGACACGGACGTCCCCATGATCGCGGCGAGCTTGTTGGTCGCGAGCGCCTGCACCGGGCTGATCCCGGGCACGAGCAGCAGGACCGGGAGCTGGACGAGCCCGCCGCCCCCGACGACGGCGTCGACCCAGCCGGCGACGAACCCGCCTGCCACGACGAGCACGATCGTCCACGTGTCGAGGTCGAGCCCCCCGACGGTCACAGCGGCGCCGTCACGACACGTCGGCCCAGAACGCCGACCACGCCTCGGCCGTCGCGGCGGGCTGGTCCGCCTGAGCGCTGTGGCCGCCACCGGGCACGACGGTGTAGCGGGCGCCGATCCGCTCGGCCATGTCGCGCTGCCACGCGATCGGCCAGGCGTCGTCCGTCTCCCCGTGGACGACGTGCACGGGGATGCCCCGGGCCAGGGTCGCCGCAGCGAGCTCGTCAGTCAGGTCGGGGACGGACCTGAGGGTCAGCAGCCCGACCTCGAGACCGGGCAGCGCCGCGTCCGCGAGGCGGGCGGTGAGGAAACGCGTGGCCGGGTCGAGCTGGTCGAGCCCCTGCCCGACGGCGGCCCGCGCGATCTTCACCTGGCCGTGCAGCTCGGCGAGAACCTGCTCCGGGCTCGTGGGGCGGCCGTCGGGCAGTGCATCCGTGAGCGCCCAGCCGCGCGGACCGGAGCAGAACATCGTGTAGCTGGCGAAGGGGGCCGCGTCGGCGAGCATCGCGGCGCGCGTGACGATCCCGCCGTAGCTGTGGCCGAGCAGGTGGAGCGGCAGCCCCGGCGCGAGCTCATCCCTGATGAGGGCGGCGACGTCGAGCACGTCCTGTCCCTCGAGCTCGACGGCGTAGTCCTCGCGTCCGCCGAGCATGACCGAGTCGGGCTGCCCGCGCCGTGAGTACGTGACGACCAGCCAGCCGGCGTCGGCGAGCGGCCGCATGACCGGCAGGAAGTCCTCCTTGGACCCCGTGAAGCCGGGCACCAGCAGCGCGGCACCGCGGGCCGGACCGTCGGGCGCCGCGACGAGGGCGGTCAGGCGGCCGACGGGGACGTCCAGCCCGACGACGTCCACGCCGGCGGGCACGGGAAGGCCCCCGTAGGGCGCGACGCGGGGCAGGTCGGCCAGGCGGGCGGCGAGGGAGGCGGGGTCGGTGACGGCGTCGTCGAGGCTCACCCACGGAAGCCTAGGAGATCGGCACCCGTGATCGGTCGGACAACCCGCGCGAACCGCGCACGCAACCTCCACCGTTGCACGTCCACAGGGAACGCTCAATGACGGTAGATTCCCCGCATGTCTCGCGCCGATGCGTCTCCCCCAGCCCCGCCAGCGCCCCTTCCCGCCAGACCCCGCCTGCCCGGCGACGCAGCCTCCGACGGCATCGTCGCCGTGGGCGTCCGCCGCAGCTTCGGGTCGGTGCGCGCGGTCGACTCCATCACCTTCACGGCCCGCCCCGGCCGGGTGACGGCGCTCGTCGGACCGAACGGGGCCGGCAAGACGACCCTCCTCCTCATGCTCGCGGGACTCCTGGTCCCCGACGCCGGGACGCTCCGCGTCGCGGGACACGACCCCGTGACCGAGAGCGCGGGGGCGCGCGCCCGCACGGGCTGGATGCCCGACACCTTCGGGACCTGGGACTCGCTCACCGCACGCGAGGTGCTGACGACGGTCGGCGCCGCGTACTTCCTCGAGGCGGACCAGGCGCGCGAGCGCGCCGACGAGCTGCTCCGCACCGTCCACCTCGAGGACCTCGCGGACGCTCCCGCACGTGTCCTGTCCCGCGGGCAGAAGCAGCGCCTCGGCCTCGCCCGCGCTCTCGTGCACGACCCGCAGGTCCTGCTGCTCGACGAGCCCGCGTCGGGCCTGGACCCGCGGTCCCGCGTGGACCTGCGCGTCCTGCTGCGCCGGCTGGCGTCCGAGGGGCGCACCGTCCTCGTCTCGAGCCACGTGCTGACCGAGCTCGACGAGCTCGCCGACGACGCGGTCTTCGTCTCCCACGGCCGCACGGTGCGCGAGTCGACGCTCGCGTCCGCGACCGGTGAACGTCGGACGTGGCGGCTCCGCGCGCTCGACCCCGTCGTGCTCGGCGCCTGGCTCGAAGACACCGGGGTGACGTTCCGCCGGGCCGCCGACGCCGTGCCCGGCGAGCCCGACCACTCGGCCGCCTCCGACGACGGGTCCGTCCAGGTCGAGCTGGACGACGACGAGTCCGCCGCCGGCCTGGTCCGCGCCGCGGTGCTCGCGGGGGTGCCGCTGGTGTCGGTCGCGCCGGCGAACGGTGCGCTCGAACAGGTCTATCTGTCGCTCGAGGAGGAACGCCGATGAGTCACGTCGTCGAGGTCGTGCCCGAGCCGGGCGAAGCACCCGCCGCCCCGGAGGCGCGCCGCACCCCGCGCCCCACCGGCACCTGGACCCTGCGGGCCCGGGGGCTCCGGACCGTCGTGGAGCTCGAGCTGCGGCAGCGGGTCCGGTCCGCCCGGTGGCGCGTCGCGCTGGGGGCGTGGTTCGTCGTCTGCGGGCTCGTCACGTGGCCGACGTTCCGGGCGTCCGCGCAGCTCGTCGGCCCCGACTACGTCCGGTACGCCGACTACGACTCGGACGAGGCGTTCGGGTCGAACCTGAACCTCACGATGCACGTGCCCCGAGGTCCGCTCATCTTCGGCCTCATCGTCTTCTTCGTCCTGCTGGCCGGATTCCTCGTCGCCCCGACCCTGAGCGCCGGGTCGATCAACGGCGACCGCGAGGCAGGGACGCTCGCGACGCTCCAGGTCACGCTCCTCAGCCCGGCCGAGATCGCGGTCGGCAAGCTGCTCGCGGGCTGGGCGGCCGCCGTCGCGTTCCTCGTGGTCGCGCTGCCGTTCGTCATCGTGTCGCTCGCGGCCGGTGGCGTCCGGGTCGTGTCGCTCGCGGTGACCCTCGTGCTCCTCGTCGTGCTGCTGGGGGTCGTCTGCGCGATCGGCCTCGGTTTCTCGGCGCTCGTCTCCCGCACGACGGCGTCCGCGCTCCTCACGTACCTGACCGTCCTCGCGCTCACAGTGGGCACCGTCATCCTCTTCGGACTGACGTTCCCGCTGATCACGCAGACCGACGAAGTGCCGACGTACGAGAGCTCCGCGGTCGACCCCGGGATCGTCTACCAGACCGACGAGAACGGCGACACCGTCGAGGTCGACCCCACGACCGGGCTCCAGGTCACGGACGACGACGACGCCGCGAGCTCGGACTCGTCCTGCACCTGGACGACCGAGGCCACGTCGCGTTCCCACACCGAGCGGACCTGGTGGCTGCTCGCGGCGAACCCGTTCGTCATCGTCGCGGACGCCGCCCCGGCGGCCCCCGCCGCGGCCCGGTTCGGCGTCCCCGACCCGCTCGGAGAGATCCGCGACGGCGTGCGCGAGGTGCGCGAGGGGCCCGCGGACCGTGAGGACTGGTGCGGCGACGGCGCGGTCGCTGGGACGACCGGGTCCACGGCCCCGGTGTGGCCGTGGGGTCTGGGCGTCAACCTGCTGCTCGGTGCGGGCGCCGTCTGGCTCACGGTCCGGCGCCTGCGCATCCCGCAGGGCACGCTCCCCCGCGGCACCCGGGTGGCGTGAGGCGCGGCGCCTTCCGGCCGCTACGGCTGGAGGGCGTCGTACTCGGCCTCGGCGGCGACGTCGTCGTCCACGTCGAGGCGCAGGTGGGCGAGGAGGAGCTGGAGCATGCGCAGCGCCGACGACGCCCGCTCGCCCCAGCTCGACAGGTAGGAGAACTGCCACCACCACAGCGCCTCGACGTGGTCGCCGGCGTCGTCGTGGGCGATGCCCTGGGTGAGGGCGTCGGCGACGGTCGCGAGGTCGGCGGACAGGGACGCCTGCCCCGTCTCGGGGCCGAGCACCGGGTCGACGACCTCGACGTACCCGTCGAGCCCGTCGAGGACGCGGGCGAGCGCGGTCCGCAACGGGTCGAGGTCGAGGTCGGCGTCGCAGTCGGGCTCGAAGCGCTCGTCCGGCACGACGTCGACCATCGCCCCGAGCCGGGCGCCCGCGGCGAGCAGGTCGGACGTCGCGAGCAGGAGCAGCGGGATCGCGGCGTCGACGGCGCGGCCGGACGCGACCTCGGCGACCGTCGCGACGAACGCGCGAGCGTGTCGGCTCGTCGAGGCCGCGACCTCGGCGAGCTCCTCGGGCGCCATCGTGGGCGTCGCGTCAGGCACCGATCACCCTCCTGCCTTCGAACGCGCGGCCGAGCGTGACCTCGTCCGCGTACTCCAAGTCTCCGCCCACCGGCAGGCCCGACGCGAGGCGAGTGACCCGGACCCCCATGGGCGTGAGGAGCCGGGCCAGGTAGGTCGCGGTCGCCTCGCCCTCGACGTTCGGGTCGGTCGCGAGGATGACCTCGGTGACCGTGCCGTCGGCGAGGCGGGTGAGCAGCTCCTTGATGCGGAGGTCGTCGGGCCCGACGTTCTCGATGGGGTTGATGGCCCCGCCGAGCACGTGGTACCGGCCGCGGAACTCGCGCGTGCGCTCGATCGCGACGACGTCCTTGGGCTCCTCGACGACGCAGATCACCGCGGGGTTGCGGCGCGGGTCGCGGCAGATCTTGCACTGCACGTCCTCGGCGACGTTGCCGCAGATCTCGCAGAAGCGGACCTTCTCCTTGACCTGCGTGAGCGCGTCCGTCAGGCGGCGCACGTCCGTCGGGTCCGAGGCCAGCAGGTGGAACGCGATGCGCTGCGCGCTCTTGGGCCCGACGCCGGGGAGTCGGCCGAGCTCGTCGATCAGGTCCTGGACAGCGCCTTCGTACACCCCGTAAGCCTATGCGCCGCCGCCCACGGACCGGCCGCCTTCCGACAGTTCGCGGCGCGAGATACCTGGTACCGAAGTTACCAAGTATTAACTTCGGTGATGCCCGCACCGTCGCGGGTGACCCACCGATGCAAGGAGGCCTCGGATGCCGGCTCGACCACACCGCCCATCGCACCACCGCACACGCACCTCCCTCGCCACGACGACGGCGCTCGCCGCCGTCCTCGCCGTCCCCGCCCTCGCGGGGCCCGCCGCCGCGAGCGCCGCGCCCTACACGGTCACGACGCTCCACCTCGCCGTGACCGTGGGAGCAGCAGGGACGACGACCTGCGACGTCGTCGCGGACCTCTACGTCCCCACCGACGCCGGCCCCGCGCACCGGGTGCCCGCAGTCCTCATGACCAACGGCTTCGGGGGCTCCAAGGACGACCAGGCCGCCATGGCCGAGTCGTTCGCGGCACACGACTACGTCGCCCTGTCGTACTCCGGGCTCGGCTTCGGCGGTTCGACCTGCCCCATCTCGATGGACGACCCCGACGTCGACGGCCGGGCCGCGAGCGACCTCGTCAGCTACCTCGGCGGCGCGGACGACATCGCGTTCACCGACGCCGGCCACACCCATGCGGCCGCACCCCTCGACGCCGTCACCCTCGACCCGACGGCCCTCGACGGGAAGGAGCATGCCCACGACCCGCGCGTCGGGATGCTCGGCGGCTCGTACGCGGGCGCCGTCCAGCTCGCCGCCGCGGCCGTGGACCCCCGCATCGACGCGCTCGTCCCGATGATCACGTGGAACGACCTCTCGTACGCGCTGTTCCCCAACAGCACGGCACAGACGTCCGGGGTGACGACCTCGACCCCCGGGGCCATGAAGCTCCACTGGACGCTCGGCCTCGGTCTGGCAGGCATGGTCACCGGGACCGGCAAGGACGACACGAGCCTGCTCACGTCGCCCGGCTGCGACCGCTTCATCCAGGTGGTCTGCCCGACGCTCCTGACCGGCGTCGTGCAGGGCTACCCGACCACCACGCAACGGGCCGCGCTCGAGCGGGTCTCGCCCGCGAGCTACCTGGCGAAGGTCAAGGCGCCGACCCTGCTGATCCAGGGCGAGCACGACACGCTGTTCAACCTGAACCAGGCCGCGGCGACGTACGCGACGCTCCACGCGCAGGGCACGCCCGTCCAGATGATCTGGCAGCAGCCCGGCCACTCGGACGCGTCAGTCGTCCCCGGGGACTGGGACTCCAGCGCCCTCGACCCGCAGACGCAGTACCTGACCGGGCGGGTCTTCGACTGGTTCGCCCACTACCTGCGCGGTGACGACGTCTCCACCGGCCCGACATTCGCGTACTTCCGCGACTGGGTGCACTACACCGGGATCTCGACCCCCGCCTACGGGACGTCGGACACGTTCCCGGTCGGCACCGCGAAGCGCTACTACCTCTCGTCGTCGCAGCTCGTCAGCGGCACGGGCGACGTCGTGAAGGGCGCACAGTCGTTCGTCACCGCCGCCGGAGGACTGCCGACGAGCGTCGACCCGCTGGACGTCTTCGGCGACCTCGTCGGCGGTCCCGCGAAGGCGGAGGCAGACCTTCCGGGCACGACGGCGCAGTGGTCGTCGGGCGCGCTCGGCTCCGCCCTCGACGTCGCCGGGTCCCCGAGCCTGCACCTGACGGTGAGCGCCCCGGCGAGCGTCGCGACGCAGGGCCTCGGACCGTCCGGGCAGCTCGTCCTGTTCGCGAAGCTTCTCGACGTCGCGCCCGACGGCACCAGCACGCTCGTCGCGAACCAGGTCGCGCCCGCGCGCGTCCCGGACGTCACGAAGCCCTTCACCGTGACGCTGCCGGCCGTCGTGCACCGGTTCGAGGCCGGGCACCAGCTCCGGCTGGTCGTCGCGGCCGGGTCCGCCAACTACCGGGGCGGCCTCTTCGCGAACCTCGTGACCGTCCGGACGGGCTCGACGTCGCAGTCGCTCACGCTGCCGGTCGTGGGGTGACGACCTCGGGGGCGGCGACGAGCTCGACCTCGAAGCCGTCGCCGTCCTCGAGGTAGCCCGCGTAGTGGTCCGGGCCGCCCGCGTGCGGGTAGCGGTCCGCGAACAAGGGCTGCCACCCGCGCCCGACGGCGTCCCTCATCAAGGTGTCGACGTCGCCCGGCGCCCCCGCCCAGAAGGCCAGGTGGTTGACGCCGGGGCGCACCCGGTCGTGCGGGACCGGCTGCACGTCGGGACCGGACTCGAGCACGAGGTACGTGTCGCCGAGGTCCCAGCGGGAGCCGTCCGCCCACGTCGACGTGCACGCGTAGCCGAGCCGGCCGAGGAGCCAGCCCCACGGTCCGAGCGTGCGCTCGTGGACCGGCACCCACAGCTCGACGTGGTGCAAACCGTGCGGAGCGGGCGGGTTGCCGGGTGCTGCGGTCACTCGCGGTGCTCGACGATCTCGTCGATCACGGTCCCGCCGAGGAGCTGCGCGACGAGCGCCGGCCCCACGAGGTTGAGCGGGGCGGCACCACCCGGGCCGCCGTTCCCCGACCGGGCGGCCCCGCGCCCGCCCTGCGCGCGAGGTCCGGGTGACGCGTCGTCGTCCCACGGCGGCGCGTCGTCGTGGGCCGGTACCGACCGGGACGGCGCGCCGCCTTGCGGGCGCGACGCCGACGAGCCGGCGGCCGCCGCGCGGGCGGCCTCCACGGGCGAGAGGGCACGCGCGGCCGGCGCTGAAGCGGTGGCGTCCGGTCGGGCGCCACCGGCACCGCCCGCGCGCGGTCCCCAGGAGCCGCCGTCGTCGGGGAACGGGGCGTCGTCCGGCGGCTCGGCGACGGGGATGCCGTCGTAGACCGCGGGCTCGTCGGGGGCCGGCGGTGCGGGTGCGGTACGCGGAGCGCCCGACGAGGGTGCCGCGGGGGTGTCAGCGTCCGGCTCGACCGACCGCGCGCCGGAGGAGGCCTGCGCACCCTCCGTGCGAGCGCCGGACTCGGCGGCACCGGCAACGGCCGGCGCCTCCTCGGCGAGAGTCTCCTGCGGGTCGACGGTCTCGGCGCGGGCAGCCTCGGTCGTGCTCACGGTGTCGGGCTTCGCGACGGAGTCGGCCTCGGGCGGGGTGCGCCCGACGGACGCGCCGCTGCGCGGTGAGCCGGCGAGCCAGGCCGCGTCGGCGTCGGCCGCACCGGCAACAGGCTCGGACGCCGGGGGCTCGCCCGGCGCGCCCGCTCGGTCGCCGGGTGCGTCGGCACCGCCGTCGTCGTCGCGCGACGCCTGGCTGTGCTCGGCGCGTGGCCGTGCGACCGGGGCGGGCACGGCGCCCACCACGGCGCTGACCTTGACCGGGAACCCGAGGGTCTCGTAGACGGCCTTCTCGACGGACTCGGCCTTGCCGCTCTGGAACGCGCGCTGGAGGCCGGGCGAGCTGAACGACAGGGTCAGCACGTTTCCCTCGAGCGACGCCACCGAGGCGTCCTGCTTGACGAGCGTCCATGCGCCCTTGTTCATCCGGAACAGGGTCTGCAGCACCTCGTCCCACCGGCGTCGGACGAGCTCGCTCTCGACGTGCGCGACGTTCGACCCGGCGGGCGCCGGCGCGGGTGCGGGTGCGGGCGTGGGCGCCGTCGGAACCGCGGCCGCCTCCCCGGTCGCCCCGGCGTCGGTCGCCGACGCGTCCGGCGCGGCCGCTTCAGGCGCACCGGCAGCACTGCCCACGGCGGGCTCGTCCTGGACGGACCCGTCCTGTGCGGGCTCGTCCTGTGCGGACCCGTCCTGTGCGGGCTCGTCCTGAACGGACTGGTCCTGCACGGACTGGTCCTCGGCAGGGGTGCTCCGCGCGGCGGTCGCGGCCACCGCCGAGGCCGCGGGCACCTCGCTCGGCACTGAACGCGGGACGCCGGCACGAGGCGCGTCGTCCGACGGCTGCTCGACGCGCAGCGCGGGCCGCTCGGCTCCGGACGGCGTGACTGCTGCCGGCGCCGAGCCACCACCGCTGCCGACCCAGCCCCGCTCCAACCGGTCGAGCCGCGCACCGAAGCCGGCTGCGCCGTCGTCGGCCCCGGGGAGCAGGAGCCGGGCACAGAGCAGCTCGAGGTGGAGGCGCGGGGAGGTCGCACCGGTCATCTCGGTCAGCCCGGCGTTCGCGAGGTCGGCGGCGCGCGACAGCTCGCCGAGGCCGAGCGCGGTGGACTGCGACCGCATGCGGTCGAGCTGGTCCGTGGGCAGGTCGCCGAGCGCGGCGACCGCCTCGCCGTCCGCGACGGCGAGCACGATGAGGTCGCGCAGGCGTTCGAGCAGGTCCTCGACGAACCGCCGCGGCTCGTGGCCCGACTCGATCACGCGCTCGACGACGCGGAACATGCTGGCGCCGTCGCGGGCCGCGAGCGCCCCGACGACGTCGTCGAGCAGGGTGGCGTGCGTGTAGCCGAGGAGGGCGACGGCCTGCTCGTAGTCGAGGACCCGCCGCCGCTCGCCCGACTCGCCGGAGCCGGGGGCCTCGTCGGCGCCGGCGATGAGCTGGTCGAGCACGGAGAGCGTGTCGCGGACGGACCCGCCGCCCGCGCGCACGACGAGCGGCAGCACCCCGGACCCGACCTCGACGCCCTCGGCGCTGCAGAGCTCGTCGAGGTACGGGATCAGCACGTCCGGTGGGACGAGGCGGAACGGGTAGTGGTGGGTGCGCGAGCGGATGGTGCCGATGACCTTGTCGGGCTCGGTCGTCGCGAAGATGAACCGGACGTGCTCGGGCGGCTCCTCGACGATCTTCAGGAGCGCGTTGAACCCTGCGGACGAGACCATGTGGGCCTCGTCGATGATGAACACCTTGTACCGGTCACGGCTGGGCGCGAAGGTGGCGCGCTCGCGGAGCTCGCGGGCGTCGTCGACGCCGCCGTGGCTCGCCGCGTCGATCTCGACGACGTCGAGGCTGCCCGAGCCGCCGCGCGCGAGGTCGACGCACGAGGGGCACTCGCCGCAGGGCGTGTCGATCGGGTGCTCGGGCGTGTTCCGGTGGCAGTTGAGCGTCCGGGCGAGGATGCGCGCCGACGTCGTCTTGCCGCAGCCGCGCGGCCCGGAGAACAGGTAGGCGTGGTTCACGCGGCCCGTGCGGAGCGCCTGCATGAGCGGCCCCGTCACGTGCTCCTGACCGATGACCTCGGCGAAGGTCTCGGGGCGGTAGCGGCGGTACAGGGCTGTGCTCACCCCGGCAACTGTAGACGCCGCCCCCGACGCTCCGGGAGTCGTCCACGGGGCGCGATCTCACCCGCGCCCGGCACGCCGTGCGGCGGCCCCCGGGCATAGCGTTCGGCCATGGCGAAGGAGCAGAACAAGAAGAAGGGCAAGCGGCCACCCCGCCTGCCCGACGACGTGTACGAGGCCGAGCTGTTCCGTCTCCAGGCCGAGCTGGTCAAGCTCCAGCAATGGGTCCGCGCGACGGGGGCGCGCGTCGTCGTGGTGTTCGAGGGGCGCGACGCGGCCGGCAAGGGCGGCACCATCAAGCGGATCACGGAGTACCTGAGCCCGCGTGTCGCACGCATCGCCGCGCTGCCGGTGCCGACCGAGCGCGAGAAGTCGCAGTGGTACTACCAGCGCTACGTCGCGCACCTGCCCGCGGCGGGCGAGGTCGTCCTGTTCGACCGGTCCTGGTACAACCGGGCCGGCGTCGAGAAGGTCATGGGCTACTGCACCCCGCAGGAGCACGCGCGCTTCCTGCGCCAGACGCCGATCTTCGAGCAGATGCTGATCGACGACGGCATCCTGCTGCGCAAGTACTGGTTCTCCGTGTCCGACGCCGAGCAGCTCAAGCGCTTCCGCTCCCGCCTCACCGACCCGGTCCGGCGGTGGAAGCTCAGCCCGACCGACCTCGAGTCGATCCACCGCTGGGAGGACTACTCGCGCGCCAAGGACGAGATGTTCGTGCACACGGACCTGCCGGGGAGCCCGTGGTTCGTCGTCGAGTCGGACGTCAAGAAGCACGCGCGGATCAACATGATCAGCCACCTGCTGTCGACCATCCCGTACGAGGACGTGGCCGCCGGCGAGGAGATCGAGCTGCCCGAACGGCCCGCCGCGTCGCGGGGCTACGAGCGTCCGCCGCGCGAGCTCAGCACCTACGTGCCCGACGTCGCGACCTCGCTGATGGGAGACCCCGAGCGCTCGCTGTAGCCGGGGAGAAGTAAGGACCCCCCGCACACCCGCCAGAGCCCGCCTGCCCTTGCTACCTTCCGGTCCTGGGGGAGTTCAGCAGGATGACGCCGCACGAGGGGTCTGCGGTCCAGGGTACCGGACGGCGGCCCCTCCCCCGAACGCCGGGGCGGGCCCGAACCCCGGTTTCGGCGGGGCCCCGTCCGTCCGGTATCCTCGTGAGGCCGCAGTGCGTGCCGGGCCCGCCCGACGACGCAGCGCGGCGAGGAGGATTCGCCTAGTGGCCTATGGCGCACGCTTGGAAAGCGTGTTGGGTTAACAGCCCTCGGGGGTTCGAATCCCCCATCCTCCGCAGAACGGATGTCTCAGACATTCGGAAGGCCCCGGACCGCACAGGCCCGGGGCCTTCGTCGTACCTGCGCCTCAGGGCGACAGCCGCGCCCGACTGACTCCCTTATCGACGTCACGTCCCTTGACGTGGATATCGTAGTCATCTACTCTGACTACATTATCGACGTCACAGGGAGTCAGGCATGGCCTACAGCGGCACGGTGACGAGCCCGGAGTCCCTCGGCCGGATCCTGCAGCAGGCGCGGCTGCTGTCGGGGCTGAGCCAACGGGAGCTCGCGCAGCGACTGGGCACGACGCAGAAGTACGTCTGGGAGCTCGAGGCGGGCAAGCCGTCGATCCTCATGGACCGGCTCTTCGCCGCGATGCGCGAGACCGGCATGGAGCTGACGGCGACCATCACACCGGCTGACGACCGTGGCTGACCTCGTCGTCGAGCTCTACGGCACCCGGGTAGGCATGCTCGTCGGCCCGTGGCGCACCTTCGACTTCCTCCCCGAGCCCGCTGCGGTAGAGCGCTTCGGTCTCGACAGCCCGATCCTGTCGGTCTCGATCCCCTTGGTTGCGGCGCCGGTGCGAGCACGCAAGGAACGCCGGCGGAACTTCTTCCGTGAGCTCCTACCGGAGGGCAGGATGCTCTCACGACTCGCGCAGGAGGCGGCCGTCCCAGAACAGGACGTGATCGGGCTCCTGCGCGCCTACGGTCGCGACGTCGCGGGCGCCGTGCAGATCTAGGACCCGGACGTCCCCGGCGAACCCCGGCACCCCGCACTGGAACCGCTGACGGAGGCGGGCGTCGCCGAGATGCTGCGACACGTCCAGGACAACCCGCTGGGCAACAAGCCGGCCGGAGGCAAGACCTCGCTGGCAGGCGTGCAGGACAAGATCGTCCTCGCCCGTACCGCGGACGGCTGGAACCGGGTGATCGACGGCTGGCCCTCCACACACATCCTCAAGCCCGTGTCTCGTGAGCACCAGACCTCGATCTTCGACGAGGAGTACGGGGCCCGTATTGTCCGGGCAGCGGGACTCACCGACTTCGACACGAGGATCGTCGAGTTCGAGGACGTGCCCGCCGTCGTCGTCGAACGGTACGACCGATCGGCCGATGCTCCCGAGGGCCGGGTCCACCAGGAGGACTTCAGCCAGGTGCTCGGCGCAGCCGGCATCCAGAAATACCAGCGATATGGCGGCCTGGTCAGCCTCGACCGCGTGGCCCGCACGTTCACCGGCCGGGGCGACGGCGAGTCCCTGGAGCGACTCTTCCGACTCGTCGTGGTGTCGGTCGCCGTCGGGAACCTCGACCTGCACACCAAGAACATCTCGCTGCTCCACCCTCTGGACGCCCCGATGTCGCTCGCACCCGCGTACGACGTCGTCCCCCAGGCGCACCAGCCGAACGACGGCGAGCTCGCCCTCGCCGTCGGAGGCGAGTACCGCCACGCTGCCGTGACCCTCGAGCACCTCGCCGCGGAAGGTCGTGCCTGGGGGCTCGCGCGCGCCGCGGAGCTGGCCGACAGGACCCTCGCGGCCGTGCTCGACACAGTGCGGTCGGACCAGCCGCACGAGCGCGCACACCCCGGCCTCGCCGCACAGATCGAGTGGTTCACCACGAACCTGCTCGCGGGCCGCGAGGTGGGCTCGGCGACGCCATCCACAACCTAGAGGTTGAACAACTGATCGGATGTGCTTACGGTGGACGGGTGGACACCGCACCCGACGACCTCGACCTCGTGTTCGCCGCGCTGGCCGACCCCACCCGCCGGGCGATCGTCGAGCGCCTGACGCACGGTGACGCCACCGTCAACGAGCTCGCCGAACCGTTCGCGATCTCTCAACAGGCGGTCTCCAAGCACCTGCGGGTGCTCGAGCGGGCCCGGCTCGTCTCGCGCGGCCGCGTGGCGCAGACCCGGCCCGTCACGCTCGACGGCCACCGCCTCGACGAGGCGACCGGCTGGATCGAACGCAACCGGCGGATCTGGGCCGAACGCCACGACCGCCTCACCGCCCACCTCGAGACCCTCGACCCGGAGGCCGACCGATGACCCCCGACGCGCCCGAGAACGGCGCCACCAAGCTCGGCGAGCTCACGTACACGCGCGTCCACCGCGCGTCGCCCGAGCTCCTGTTCGACTGCATGACCACGCCCGAGCACCTCGCGCACTTCTGGGGTCCCCGTGGCACGACGACGCCGGTCACGAGCATCGTCGTCGACCTGCGGCCCGGCGGGGCGTTCGAGACCACGATGGTCTCCGACACGGACGGCACCGCGTACACGATGCGCGCCGTCTACGTGGAGGTGCGCCGGCCCGACCTGCTGGTCTGGTCCGAGCCCGGCAGCGGCATGACCACGACGATCACCTTCACCGACCTGGGCGACGGGACGACCGAGGTCGTCACGCACCAGACGAACGTCCCCGAGGCATACCGCAGCCCGCAGGCACGTGCCGGCTTCGCGACCAGCCTCGACCGTTGCGACGCCTACGTCGCCTCGCTCGTCGGCGGAGCGTCCGCGGACGCCGACGAGCCTCCGCGCGCCTGACCGCGGACCCCACGACGGGAGGACGCCATGAGCACGACGAGCACCACCACGACCGGCACCACGACCTCGCCCGACGGCACCACGATCGCGTGGACGCGCACCGGGGACGGACCGGGCGTCGTCCTGGTCGACGGGGCGCTCTGCTACCGCGGCGCCGGCCCGTCCGACGGGCTCGCCGCGGCACTGTCCGACCGGTTCACGGTCTGGACGTACGACCGGCGCGGCCGTGGCGCGAGCGGCGACACCCTGCCGTTCGCGGTGGAGCGCGAGATCGAGGACCTGCGCGCCGTCGTCGGGCTCGCGGACGCCGCCTCTCCCGGAGGAGTGGGGTTGGTCGGGCACTCGTCGGGCGCCGTCCTCGCGCTGCGGACGACGGCGGTCGAGCCCGCGGTGACCCGGCTCGCGCTCTACGAGCCGCCGCTGCTCGCGCCCGTCCTCGGCAACCCCTACGTCGCGGGCGCCCGCGCGTACACGGCGAACCTGCGCCAGGCGCTCGACGACGGCCGCCGCGGCGACGCTGTCGCGCTGTTCATGGCGTCCGTCGGCATGCCCGAGCCGATGATCGCGGGCGCCCGGACGAGCCCCGGCTGGCCCACGCTCGAGGCGATCGCTCCCACGCTCGCCTACGACGACGCCGTCCTGGCGGGAGGCGCCGTCCCGCCCGACGCGGCGCGCGTCACGGTCCCGACGCTGGTCGTCTCGGGGAGCGCGAGCCCGGACGTGCTGCAGGACGCCGCGCGGGCCACGGCCGCCGCGGTCCCGGGCGCCGCCCACCGGTCGCTCCCGGACCAGACGCACGACGTCGACCCCGCCGTCCTGGCGCCCGCGCTCACGGAGTTCTTCGCCTCCTGACCAGGCACGACACGCACGTGCCGCCGAGGGTCTTGCCGTCGGGCTGAACGACTGTATAGCCTGTTGAACGTGCGTTCAGCCCCGTCCGACGACGACCTCACCGCCCGCGCCCGGATCCGCGACGCCGCGATCACGCGGTTCGCGACCGACGGGTTCGGCGTCGGCCTGCGCTCCATCGCCGCCGACGCGGACGTGAGCCCCGGGCTCGTGATCCACCACTTCCGCTCGAAGGACGGCCTGCGCCGCGCGTGCGACGAGCACGTCCTCGCGCAGATCCACGACGCGCGGGCCGAGGCGCTCGTCGCCGCCGACCCGGCCGTCTCGATCCTCCGGCTCGCGGGCGACACCCACTACGCGTGGCTCGCCACCTACCTGCTGCGTTCGTTGCAGGCGGGCGGCGACCTCGCGCGCCGCTTCGTCGCGGACCTCGTCGACGAGACCCGCACCAACCTCGACGACGGCGTCGCAGCCGGCAGCATCCGGCCCTCGCGCGACCCCGACGGCCGCGCCGAGATGCT
The DNA here is from genome assembly GCF_009429125.1 of Luteimicrobium xylanilyticum. Taxonomy (GTDB): domain Bacteria; phylum Actinomycetota; class Actinomycetes; order Actinomycetales; family Cellulomonadaceae; genus Luteimicrobium; species Luteimicrobium xylanilyticum. The sequence continues at coordinate 461,972 of NZ_CP045529.1, read as the reverse complement.
CACCGGCATGAGCCTCGGGTACCTGCTGCTCGCCTACTCGCTCGAGCCGGAGCCCCCGACCGACCTCGCCGCCTGGGTCCTCGGGATGCAAGCGCGCGGCACGCTCGCCGGGCTCGAGGTCTTCACGGAGGGGCTGTTCACCGACCGTCGCTTCCTCGACGGCTACCTCGCCCAGCAGCCCACCACCACCCCCACTCCCCCGCACCAGGAGGACCGATGACCGCGTCCACCCCACCCGTCGAGGTGCACGACCTGCGCAAGAGGTTCGGGACCGTCCAGGCGCTCGACGGACTCGACCTCGTCGTCGAGCCCGGACAGGTCGCCGGGTTCCTCGGACCCAACGGCGCCGGCAAGTCCACGACGATCCGCGTCCTCCTGGGTCTCCTCCACGCCGACGCGGGCACCGCCCGGCTGTTCGGCAAGGACCCGTGGACGGACGGCGTCGGGCTGCACGAGCGCCTCGCCTACGTGCCGGGAGACGTGACGCTGTGGCCGCAGCTCACGGGCGGCGATACCATCGACCTCTTGTTGCGCCTGCGCGGGCTGCAGGTCGACGAGTCTCGCAAGGCCCAGATGCTGCACCGGTTCGAGCTCGACCCGACCAAGCGCACCCGCACCTACTCGAAGGGCAACCGGCAGAAGGTGGCGCTCGTCGCGGCGTTCTGCGCGGACGTCGAGCTGCTCGTGCTCGACGAGCCGACGTCGGGCCTCGACCCGCTCATGCAGGCCGTGTTCCAGGACTCGGTCCGCGAGGCGACGCAGGCCGGGACGAGCGTCCTGCTGTCGAGCCACGTGCTCGCCGAGGTCGAGGCGCTCTGCGACACCGTGACGATCATCCGGGCGGGCCGCACCATGCAGACCGGCACGCTCGGGGAGCTCCGTCACCTCACCCGGTCCGCGGTCACGGCCCGTGTCGAGGACCCCGACGCGGCCCGCGCCGCGCTCGAGAAGCTCGACGGCGTCCACGACGTCGCGGTGCAGCCCGAGGACGGCACCCTCACCTTCCACCTCGACGACGCGGCCACCCCCGCCGCGACGCGCGTCCTCGCGGACCTCGGCGCGCACGGGCTCACGGTGTCGCCGCCTTCGCTCGAGGAGCTGTTCCTGCGGCAGTACGGCGACGAGCTCGAGCTGCTCGAGGACGACGGCGCGGCGGTGCGGCGATGACGACGACCGCCGCCCCCGCCCCCGCCACGCGGAAGGCCCGCGCGAGCGTCTGGCCGGGGCGCCCCCTGGCCGGCACAGGGATGCTGCTGCGGCTCGCGCTGCGCCGAGAGCGCATCACGCTGCCGGTGACGGTCGTCGTGCTCGTCGCCACGTTCTTCGTGACCATCTCCTCGGTGAGCACCGCGTACGGGACGCAGGCCGACCGCGACGACGCCGCGGCGACGCTCGGGACCAACGCCGCGTTCCGCGTCCTGCTCGGCCCGCTGCGCCACACCCAGTCGGTCGCGAGCATGAGCCAGTGGCGCATCGGCCTCTTCATGCTCGTCGTCGTGGGCATCCTGGCGGCGATGACCGTGGTGCGGCACACCCGCAAGGAGGAGGAGGCCGAGCGGCTCGAGCTCGTGCGGGCGGCTCCCGTCGGCGCGCTCGCCCCCCTCGCCGCCGGCGCGGTCGTCGCGACGATCCTCAGCATCGTCACGGCCGCCGGGATGGCGGGCGCGCTCGCCTCCGTCGCGGAGGCTCCCGGCGACGGCGCGGGCGTGCTCGCCGTCGGGGTGCAGTACCTCGCGACGGGCCTCGCCGGTGCGGGCCTGGGCGCGGTCGGCGCGCAGGTGGCCACGCTCTCGCGCACGGCCAACACGATCGCAGTGCTCGTCCTCGTCGCGGGGTACGCGCTGCGCGGCGTCGGGGACGTCCGGGACGGGCTCGGGTGGTTGCGCTGGCTCTCACCCGTCGGATGGGCCGAGGAGATGGACCCGTTCGGCGCGAACTCGTACGCTCCCGCGCTCCTGAGCCTCGCGCTCGCCGTGGCCTGCCTCGGCGTGGCCGCGCGGCTCGCCGTCGGGCGCGACGTCGGCGCCGGCATCGTCCAGCCGCGCCCCGGCCCCGCGGACGCACCCCACCTCGACTCGCCCCTCGCCCTGACCCGCCGGCTGCAGGGCGTGTCGCTCGCGTCGTGGGCCTACGCCGCGGGCGCGTACTGCTTCCTGCTCGGACTGATCCTCAGCTCCGCCGACGACCTGGTCGGCGGCAACGCGGACGCCGCGAAGCTCATCGAGCAGCTCGGCGGCACCGGCCGGCTGCAGGACGTCATGACAGCCCTCGTCCTCGGCTGGGTCGGCATCGCGGCGGCGGCCTGGACCGTCACGTACGCGACGCAGCTCCGCGCCGAGGAGGCGTCGGGGCGCACCGAGGTCCAGCTCGCCACCGGGGTCACCCGCGCCCGGTACCTCGGGGTGGCCGTGCTCGTCTCGGTGGTGGGCGCCGTCGTGATCCTGACCGCCGCGGGCGTCCTCATGGGACTCGGCCACGCACTCACCGGCGGGGCCTGGGGCACCGCGTTCGCCGACGCCGTCGGCGGCGCTGCCGCCCAGGTGCCGGCCGCGCTCGTCGTGGGCGGGATCGTGGTCGCGTGCTACGCGTGGTGGCCCCGCTTCGTCGCGGTCGGCTGGGGCGTGATCACGGCGATCCTGCTGCTCGAGCTGCTCGGGGACGCGCTCGACCTGCCGCAGTGGGTGGTCGACCTCTCCCCCTTCACGCACACGCCGCGCGTCCCGCTCGAGCACGCGGAGCCCCTGCCTCTCGTGGTCCTCACCCTCGTCGCGGCGGCGTTCTACGCGCTCGCCTACGCACGGTTCGTGGGCGCGCTCGGCCTCCGACGGCGCGACGTCCCCGCCGTCTGACGGCAGCGGTCGTGGGCCCCGCCGTGCAGCACGCTCACCGCATCTTCACGGGCGACCCGCAGGTCGTTTCGTAGACTTCCGCCCATGATCTTCAAAGCCGTGGGAGACGGTCGACCCTACCCGGACCACGGCAAGGTCACGCCCAAGGACTGGGCGGACGTGCCACCGCGCATGGTCCGGCTCGACGAGCTCGTCACCACCAAGCGCACGCTCAACCTCGACAACCTCCTGTCGGAGGACTCGACGTTCTACGGCGACCTGTTCGCGCACGTCGTCGAGTACAAGGGCGTCCTCTACCTCGAGGACGGCCTGCACCGCGCGGTCCGCGCCGCCCTCCAGCAGCGGCCGGCGCTGCACGCCCGGGTTCTGGTTCTCACGTAACGATTCGTGCACCGACGCCGCGCCTGACGGGCCCCCACCGTCCCGACCTCGTAGGCTCTTCGCGTGGCGAACCAGCACCAACCCCCGACCCCGCGCGAGCTGCGGCGCCGCCACATGCACGAGCGCCAGGCCGTCGTCTTCGGCGTGCTCATCGCGGCCCTCGCACTCGTCGGCGTCGGCGCGGCGGGGATCATCACCGGCGCGATCAGCTCCCCGATCAGCAAGCCCATCTCCACCCCGAGCGTCACCGACGACGCCATGACGACCGCGACCCCGTGCCTCGCGAAGGGCACCAAGCCCGTCCAGTACGCGAAGGTCACCGTCAACGTCTACAACGCGTCCGGTCAGCCGGGGCTCGCGCGCAGCACGTCCGACGCGATGGTGGAGCGCGGGTTCACCGTGAAGAAGGTGGGCAACAGCACGGTCGACGTCGCGGCGCCACGCATCGTCTTCGGCCCGAAGGGCCTCGCGCAGGCGTACACGGTCGCCGCGCAGTTCAAGGACGCCAAGCTCGCGCTCGACACCCGTAAGGACAGGTCGGTCGACGTCGTGCTGGGGTCCGAGGCGCACGTGCTGCTCGCGACCAAGGACGTGCACCTCAACGCGAAGAAGGCGATGGCCTCCGCGCCGGACTGCGTCGCGCTCGCCAAGGTCAAGCCGCTGCTGCCCGCGCCGAAGGCGACGAAGACGTCGTCGGGCAAGTGACCCGTTCGGGCGGGCCGGTTCCGACCGGTAGGTTCACCGGGTGACCACGCCCGTCCAGCCCCTCCCGATCCGTCCCGCGCGCGCTGACGACGACACCGAGGTCGACCGGATCTACGACGTCTGCCTGCGCACCGGAGCGTCCGGCGCGGACGCCACCGACCAGTTCGCGGACCCGCGCCTCCTCGGCGAGGTCTACGCCGGCCCGTACCTGCGCTTCGCACCCGACCTCGCGTTCGTGCTCGACGGCGGCCCGGGCGGGGTCGTCGGGTACGTCCTGGGCGCGGCGGACACCGCGGCGTTCGAGGAGGAGCTCGAGCGGTCCTGGTGGCCGGGTCTGCGCCGTCGGTACCCGCGCGGCACGTTCCCCGAGGGCAGCCCGGACGCGGGCGTCGTCGGGCTGATCCACGAGCCGCCGCGCGCCCCGGCCGAGCTGCTCGCCGACTACCCCGCGCACCTGCACGTCGACCTCCTCCCGGAAGCCCAGGGAGGCGGCAACGGGCGGCGCCTCATCGAGACCCTGCTCGACGCGCTGCGCTCGCGCGGGGTGGCCGGCGTGCACCTCGGCGTCGCCGCCGACAACGTCAACGCGCAGGGCTTCTACGAGCACGTCGGGTTCCGCCGCGTCGCGCAGGCGCCGGGCCTCGTCTACGGGCTCCGCCTCTCCTGACACCCGGAACGTGTCAGGCGATCGCCGGACCCTGGTCCGCCGAGCGCCTGACAACGCTTCTTGCCGCCAGCGCTGTCAGGCGCTCGCCGGTCTCGAGAGCGGCGAGCGCCTGACAACTCGGTCCCTCAGCTCGCGTAGACCCCCAGCTCCGAGAGCTGCGCGGCCGGCCAGCCTGTGTTGCCGGTGAACGTGAGGCGCACGTACCGCGCGTCGGACGCCGGGAACGTGACCGTCACCGTGTTGCCCGACGCCGGGTCGAACCGGTACCCGGCCGACGCCTCGAGCGTCTGGAACGTGCTGCCGTCGGTGCTACCCAGCACCGAGAGCGTCTGTGTGCGAGCCGCCCACGCCGTGGCCGGCGGAAGCTGCAGCACGAGCCGCGACACGCTCTTGGACGCGCCGAGATCGACCGTGATCGACTGCGGGAACGCCCCGTCGGGGCTCTCCCAGTAGGAGTTCGCGTCGCCGTCGACGGCGTTGGACGCCACGTAGACGTCCGCGTGCCCTGCAGCGACCGTCTTCCCGAGCGCGAGGTCCGTCCCCGTGGGATCGGTCGGCGGAGCGGTGGGGTCGTCGGTCGGGTCGTCGGTCGGCGGCGCGGTCGGCGTCACGCCGTCGTCCGCCGTCCCGTAGACCTCGAACCGCGAGAGCTGCGCCGCCGGCCAGCCGGTGTTGGCCGTGACGGTCACGCGCACGTAGCGCGCCGTCCCGGACACCGGGATCGTGACCGTGTCGGACGCGGACGCCGGGTCGAACGCGTAGCTCTTCGACGCGGCCAGGGTGCTCCACGACGAGCCGTCGGACGAGCCCTCGAGCTTGAGCGTCTGGCTCCGCTTCTCCCACGACGCTGGGAGCCCGAGCACGACCTTCGTGAGCGCGACGGGCGCGCACAGGTCGACGCGGAGCGACTGCGGGAACGCGTTGTTGGCGCTCTCCCAATAGGTGGCGGCGTCGCCGTCGACGGCGTTGGACCCCGAGTACGTCTGGACGTGGCTCGACTCGACGACCGTCTTGCCGCGCGCGACGTCACCCGTGCCCACGCAGGCCGTCGGGTCGGTCGGGGTGGTCGGCGGGTCGGTGGGGTCCGTCGGCGTGGTCGGCGGGTCCGTCGGGTCGGTCGTGCCGCCGCCGGTGTACACGTAGTTCGGCGCGGGCCACGGGCCGCAGTAGGGCGAGTCGGTGTACCACCCGGTGTTGCCGCTGCCGACCAGCGTGATGCCGGTGTTCACGGCGCCCTGGCAGGAGTAGATCGCGTTCGAGTATCCGATGTGCCGGGCCGTGACGCCCTCGAACGTCGCCGCGAACGTCGCCTGCGCCTGGATCGCGAAGGTGCCGGTCCCGTCGATGTCGACGTTCGTGAAGTGGACGGTCTTGGTGCCGCCCTCGATGAACTGGATCGCCTCGTACGAGCTGTCGATGATGTCCGTGTTCGACACGTCGATCGTGGCGTTCACGGCCTCGTTGAGCCCGTCGAACCACATCGCCCCGACGCCGAACTGCCAGTTGTAGTCGGAGTTCCCGGCCCGGATGAGCGTGTTCGAGTCGGCCGTGATCGTCCCGCCGATGGCAGCGGCGCCCTGGACGCCCGGGTACCGGTTGGCGATGTGGATACCGCCGCCGTTGGTGACGGTGTCGGAGACGACGTTGTGCGACACGGTGATGTCGGTCCCGCCGTAGATCGCGATGTTGTTGGCGAGCACCGGCGCGACGATCGTGTTGTACGTGAAGGTGTTGTCGTGCTCGGGCTGCTCGGCCCACTCGGCGATGCCGTCGTCACCGGTGTTCCGGATGAAGTTGTTCGTCGCGGTCGAGTTCGTGACGCCGAGGTGGAAGTTGATGCCGTCGGCCGTCTGGTCGAGGATCCGGCTGTTCTCGATGGTGAGGTGGTCCATCGGACCGTCCATCCAGGCGCCGACCTTGGTGTGCTGGATCCAGACCGAGTCGATCGTCGAGTCGCTCATCGCGCCGCCGAAGCCGTTGACCTGGTCCGAGTCGTTGCGCTCCTTGACCTCCCCGAAGATCGCGAGGTTCGACACGGTCACGTCGTGGCTGCCCCCGGCGGACGCGTCCTTGCCGTAGAGGCCGACCCGGTTGCCCGTGAGGACGCTGTACCACTGCCCGGCGCCCGTGAGCGTGACCTTGTCGAGGATGACGTGATCCGTCACCTTGAACCTGCCCTCCGGGACGTACACCGTCTTGCCCTGCGCGGCGCCCGCGTTCACGGCGGCCTGGATCGCCTGCGTGGCGTCGGTGGCGCCCGTCGGGTCGGCGCCGAAGTCGGTGACCACGTTGAGCGAGCCCGCGGGCTGGGCGATCGGCGCCGCGACCTGCTCGAAGTCACCGAGGTCGATCGTGAAGCTGGGTGATGCGGCCGTCGACGACACCTGGAGACGGACCTTCGTCCCCACCGGCAGGGTCGAGGAGAACATCGTCCGGACCTCGTCGTAGAAGTGGTGCGGGTTGTCGCCGACGGAGTTGCTGAACGGGTACCCGCCGTAGAACCAGCCGTACCGCGACGTCACGGGCAGGTCCTGGACCTTGGTGCCGTTCACCTCGAGGTCGAGCGTCGCGTCGCGCCCGGTGCCGGACGCGTTGTCGGGGATCGAGTAGCGGAAGTCCGCGGCGTTGGCAGGCTTGGTGAGCGTGAACTCGACGTACTCCCCGACGGCGTCGAGCGTGACCGCCTCGCGGCCGGACGCCTCGGAGGGCAGGTGCCCGTAGGTGCGGTCCGGGCCGATCACGGTTCCGTTGGTGGCGGCGTCCTCGGCCTCCTGCTCGACGAACGGGACGGTCGCCCCTCGTCCGGGGATGCCGACCGGCGACGGCGACCCCGCCGTCTGGTCCGCGGTCGCGGCGTTCGCGGTGAGGGCGGGGACGGCGGCGACGCCGGCCCCCACGAGCCCCACGACGGCCACGCCGACCCCGACGCCGCACAGGCGCCGGAGTCGGCGGACGCCGCCGGGCGACCCGGGGTCGTGCAGGGGTGTTGCGCTACGTGCTCTGTTCACGGGTCGGACTCCTCTGTCCGTCGTGCCCGCGTCGTCGTCGGCGCAGGGCGGTGGGTGACAGGAACCGGGCACGCCACAGGGCACGCCCGGGTTGCAACCCACCGACCGTACGGTTTTCGACAGAAGCACGCAAGATCATGACAAGCGCAAGAAATACGCAAGCACGACCGGCGCGACGTACGAAGAGTGCTGCGCAGGATCAGGACAAGCGGGGCACCACCTCGCGCGCGACCAGGTCGAGGTGGTCGAGGTCCTGCAGGTCGAGGGTCTGCAGGTACAGCCGGCTCGCGCCCGCGGCCCGCACCCGCTCGATCACCTCGACCGCCTCGTCGACCGTCCCCGCGATGCCGTGCTCGCGCAGCTCGTCGGGCTCGCGCCCGATCGCTGCGGCCCGACGGCGGAACTCGGCCTCGTCAGCGCCCACGCACAGGACGAGCGCCGCCGAGTACCGCAGCTCGTCGGCGTCGCGTCCGACCGCCTCGCACGCCTCGCGCACGCGCCCGAACAGCGTCGGGATGTCGTCGAGCTCCGGGAACGACGCGTTGTATTCCGACGCGAACCGGGCCGCGAGCGCCGGGGTCCGCTTGGGCCCGCTGCCCCCGACGATCACGGGGATGCGCGGCTGCACGGGCTTGGGCAGGGCCGGCGAGTCGACGACGTGGTAGAGGTCGCCGTCGAACGAGTAGGAGTCCCCGAGCGGCGTCGACCACAGTCCCGTGACGATCTCGAGCTGCTCGGTGAGGTGGTCCATGCGGTTCTTGGGGTACGGGATGCCGTACGCGGCGTGCTCGCGCTCGAACCAGCCCGCGCCGAGCCCCAGCTCGACGCGTCCGCCGGACATCTGGTCGACCTGGGCGACCTGGATCGCGAGGACCCCGGGATAGCGGAACGTCACGGGCGAGACGAGCGTGCCGAGCCGGATGCGCTCGGTGTCACGCGCGAGGCCGGCGAGCGTCGTCCAGGCGTCGGTCGGGCCGGGGAGACCGTCGGTGCCCATCGCGAGGTAGTGGTCGGAGCGGAAGAACGCGTCGAACCCGAGCCGCTCGGTCGCCTGCGCGACGGCGAGCAGGTCGTCGTAGGTGGCGCCCTGCTGGGGCTCGGTGAACACGCGGAGCTGAAAGGGGTGATCCGTCATACGTCCTACTCTGCCGCAGGGTCACCCACGCTCGCCCGGCCGCCGACGACGTCCCCGCGCGTCCCGCTCCCGGCGCGCCGTCGTCGGCCCGCGCCGATCCCCCAGGGGCCGCCGTTAGGGTGGTGCGCCATGAGCGAGCCCGCGTCGACCGACTCCGCGGGCTCCCGTCCCGAACCCCGACCGGCAGCGCCGTCCGGTCCGGGCGGCGCCCGCCCGTGGTTGCATGCCGCGACGGGGCGAGTCGGCGTGTGGGTGGCGTTCGTCGTCGTGCACGCGGTGCTGTTCTGGGAGGCGAGCCATCACGCCCAGGCGCTGTTCGGGGACCCGGAGCTGTACCGGCAGTGGGCGGCGGGCGGCGTGCAGGACGGCGTGTGGCCGGTCCTCGACATCTCGTGGGTGTACCCGATCGGCGCGCTCGTCCCGGTGACCCTGCCCGGGCTCGTGTCGGTCGACGCCGAGGCTTACCGGTACCTGTTCATGGTCCTGGTCGCGGTGCTCGACGGGCTCGCCCTGGGTTCGCTCCTGCACGCGGGTCGCGGCCGGACGCTCGGGGCGTGGTGGTGGCTCGTCTTCCTGCTGTTCCTCGGTCCGATCACGCTCGTGCGGCTCGACGGCATCTCCGCCGCGCTGACGGTGATCGCGCTCGCCCAGCTGATCCCGTCGGCGCGGCACCCCGAGGGGCGCCCCGGCACCGCCAGCGCGGTCGCGGCGGCGGGGGCGTGGGTCAAGATCGCGCCCGGCGCCGTGCTGATCCCGCTCGCCCTCACCGTGAGGCGCCCGTGGCGGCGCGTGGTGCTGCCCGCGGTCGCGGTGACGGCCGTCGTCGTGGGGCTCGCCGAGCTCGGCGGAGCCGGGTCGCGCGTGCTGGGCTTCTGGGGCACGCAGGACTCGCGCGGTCTCCAGGTCGAGTCCGGGGCTGCGACACCGTTCTCGCTCGCCCGGCTCTGGGACCACGCGTACCACGTGTTCTACAACCAGCCCCTCAACGTCCTCGAGATCACCGGGCCCGGGACGGCGTGGTTCGCGCAGGCGCTCGACGTGCTGCTGCTCGCGGCGGTCGCGCTCGCGACCGTGGTGACGTGGCGCGCGGCGGTGCGGTTGCGTCGCGACGTGCCGGACGCCGTCGAGCGCCGGACGCCGCAGCTCGAGCTGGTGCTGCTGTCGACCCTGGCGCTGACGTTGGTGCTGTTCGCGTTCGACAAGGTCGGGTCCCCCCAGTACGTCGCATGGTTCGCGCCGCCGCTCGCGGTGGCGCTCACGGCGCTCCCCGAGCCGGCATGGTGGCCGGGCCGCCGCGGGCCGGCCGGTCTGCACCAGGCGGGCGCACGTGCGTGGGAGACGTTCGCGGTGGCGCTGCTCGTGGTCGCGCTCCTCACGCACCGGCTCTTCCCCGACCACTACAACGACTTCCTCGGGGCCCGGCCGCTCGACACGATCCTCGAGGCGGTCCGGAACGTGCTCGTCCTGGCGCTGGCCGTGGGCTCGCTGATCCTCCTGGGACGCCACGCTCGACGCGGGATGACCCGAACGTCCGGTTCCCGAGACCCGCAGTACCGGGAGAGTTCCTCCGAGCGCTCCTGATCTGGTCCAATGGGGCCACGGTCGCGGCACGGTCGCCGCGTGCCGCGTGTGGATCGAAGGAGATGCACCATGTTCCGTAGCCCCTACCCCGACGTCGAGGTCCCGAACCTCAGCGTCTTCGACTACCTCTTCGCCCAGCTGTCGGACGACGATCTCGAGCGCACGGCACTGATCGACGGCCCGAGCGGGGCGCGCTGGAGCTACCGCGATCTGCGGGACCAGGCCGTGGCCGTCGCGGGGGCGCTCGCCGCGCGCGGCCTGAGGCCCGGGGACGTCGTCGGGCTGCTGTGCCCGAACACCCCGGCGTTCGCGGTCGTCTTCCACGGTGCGCTGCGCGCCGGGCTCACCGTCACGACGATCAACTCCCTCTACACGCCCGACGAGATCGCCGCCCAGCTCGCGGACTCGTCGGCCCGGCTCCTGATCACGGTGAGCCCCCTCGCCCAGGGCGCGTCCGCGGCGGCGGAGAAGGTCGGCCTGGAGCCGGGCGACGTCGTCGTGCTCGACGGACCGGGTGAGGCCGCGGACGGGCACCCGAGCCTGCGGGACTGGCTCACCGCCGGGCAGCCGGCCCCCGACGTCCGGTTCGACCCGGCCACGCACCTCGCCGTCCTGCCGTACTCCTCGGGCACCACGGGCCTCGCCAAGGGCGTCATGCTCACCCACCGCAACCTCGTCGCCAACGTGGCGCAGTCCGCGCCGACGCTCGAGATGGTGCACGACGACGTCGTCCTCGCCGTGCTCCCCTTCTTTCACATCTACGGCATGACGGTGCTGCTCAACCTGGCCCTGTCGCAGCGCGCGGCACTCGTCACGATGCCGCGGTTCGACCTCGAGCAGTTCCTCGCGCTCGTCGAGCAGCACCGGTGCACCTACCTGTTCATCGCCCCGCCCATCGCCGTCGCACTCGCGAAGCACCCGCTCGTCGAGGGCCACGACCTCGCGAGCGTGCACACGATCTTCTCGGGCGCGGCGCCCCTCGACGCGGCGCTCGGGCACGCCGTCGAGGCCCGCATCGGCTGCCGCATGAAGCAGGGCTACGGCATGACCGAGCTGAGCCCCGTCTCGCACGCCATCCCGCCGTCGGTCGACCTGCCGCTCGACTCCGTCGGCTACACGCTGCCGAACACGGAGTGCAAGCTCCTCGACCCCGCCACCGGCGAAGAGATCGCCGTGCCCGACGACGGCGAGTCCGCGCCCGGCGAGCTCCTCGTCCGCGGGCCGCAGGTCATGGCCGGGTACCTGAACAACCCGCTGGCGACGTCCGACACCCTCGAGCCCGACGGCTTCCTGCACACGGGCGACATCGCGACCGTGACGTCGGAGGGCGTCGTGCGGATCGTCGAGCGGCTCAAGGAGCTCATCAAGTACCACGGCTACCAGGTCGCACCGGCCGAGCTCGAGGCGCTGCTGCTCTCCAGCCCGGACGTGGCCGACGTCGCGGTGATCGGGGTGCGTGACGAGGACGGCGAGGAGGTGCCCAAGGCGTACGTCGTCGTGCAGCCCGGGCACGAGCTCGACGAGCAGGGCGTGCGCGACTACGTGGCCGCGCGCGTGGCGCCGCACAAGAAGGTGCGGAAGGTGGAGTTCGTCGAGGCGATCCCGAAGTCGTCGTCGGGGAAGATCCTGCGCAAGGACCTGCGGGCCCGCGAGGCCGGCCGCCTCTGACGCGGCGGTTCGAATCGCGCCCGTCTCTTCCCCGTGTGGGCGCACGGCTCCTCGGGTCGCTCTTGTGAGGACGACTCCCTGGTACTAGCGTCAGCCTTGCGTTCGTTAGGCGCGCTAACACATGGTCTTCGGGCCGCTGCGGCGGGACGGGGACCGACACTCGGTCTGCCGGCGACGACGGACCCGAAGGAGAAGCAATGAAGCGTTCCGTCCTTCGCACGGGAGCGAGCGCCCTGCTCGCGACCGTGCTCGTCGCCGCCCCGCTCGCGGCGTCGGCGCTGGCCTGCGGCTCGCGCGGCCACCAGGGCCCCGGGAGCCACGGCACCCCCGGCGGCCACCACGTGCCCGGTCACCCGGGCCACGGCACCGGCCCGCTCCGACCGGGCCAGTCGCTCCCGAGCCAGGTCTTCGCGCCCTACCTCGACGTCACCGCGGTCGACTCGATCGCCCAGACGTCCGAGGAGTCCGGCGCGAAGTACGTGACCCTGGCCTTCCTGCAGGCCGACAAGCCCGGCTCGTGCGACCTGTACTGGGCCGGCGACCCCGACCAGTCCGTCGCGAGCCGCGCCCTGGCCGACGAGATCGCGAAGATCCGCAAGGCCGGCGGCGACGTGATCCCGTCGTTCGGCGGCTACAACGCCACGAACGACATCGTCGACTGGGCGAACAACCCGGCGAACCTCACCGAGATCGCCGACTCCTGCAAGGACGTGAACAAGCTCGCCAAGGCCTACGAGCAGGTCGTCACGACGTACGGCGTCACCCGGCTCGACTTCGACATCGAGGGCACCTCCATCACCAACAAGGAGGGCGTCGACCGCCGCAACGAGGCCGCGGCGCTTGTCCAGAAGTGGGCCAAGAAGAACCATCGGACCGTCGAGATCAGCTACACGCTGCCGTCCTCGACCACGGGCCTCGTCCAGTCCGGTCTCGACCTCCTGAACTCGGCCGCCGCGCACGGCGTCAAGCTCGCCAGCGTCAACATCATGACCTTCGACTACTGGGACGGCGCAGTCCACGACATGGTCGCCGACGCCGAGCAGGCGGCCACCGCTCTCACAGGTCAGCTCAAGACGACGATCCTGCCGCACGCCTCGCAGTCCGAGCTGTGGCGGCACGTCGGCGTCATCCAGATGATCGGGACCGACGACTACCGCAGCCCCGAAGGCGTCGCGACGGACATCTTCACCCCGGCCCAGGCCGTGACGTTCGAGAAGTGGGCGAAGCAGCACGACCTCGCCTACCTCGGCTTCTGGGCGCTGCAGCGCGACAACGGGTCCTGCCCCGACGCGACCGTCGCGCAGAACAACTGCTCCGGCATCGAGCAGGACACCTGGGCGTTCACCAAGGCGTTCAAGCCGTTCACGTCGACGGGTTGGGCGCACCGGCACTGACCCCACACGAGATGCGCGAAGGGCCCCGACCACACGGTCGGGGCCCTTCGTCGTGGGCGGTAGCGGTGAGATTCGAACTCACGGTGGACTTTCACCCACACACGCTTTCGAGGCGTGCTCCTTAGGCCGCTCGGACACGCTACCTCGCCGGTTGTACCCGGCCGAAGAAGGATACCTGCTCCCCCCGCCGGATTCCGAATCCACCCGTAGGCTCGTCCTCGTGGAGACCCTCGCCGCAGCTCGCGCGGCCGTCCAGGACGTCGTGCCGCTGCTGCGCGGTCGCCGGGTCGCCGTCCTGACGGGCGCGGGGATCTCGACGGACTCGGGCATCCCGGACTACCGCGGCCCCGACTCCCCGCCCCGTAACCCGATGACCTACCAGCAGTTCGTGGGCGACGAGGCCTTCCGCCGTCACTACTGGGCGCGCAACCACGTGGGCTGGCAGCACGTGCACCGCACGACGCCGAACGCGGGCCACCGTGCGCTCGTCCGGCTCGAGGACGCGGGCGTGGTGACGGGGATCATCACGCAGAACGTCGACCTCCTGCACGAGGACGCGGGTTCCCGGAACGTGATCGACCTGCACGGCCGCTACGACCGGGTGATCTGTCTGCAGTGCGGGCGTGTGATCTCGCGCGAACACCTGGCCGAACGGCTCGACGCCTTGAACCCGGGCTTCGTGGAGTCGGTTGCGGGCGACGTCGCGGACGTCGAGATCGCCCCGGACGCGGACGCGGTGATCGAGCAGACCTCGCACTTCCGCCCGGCGCCGTGCGAGTTCTGCGGCGGGGTCCTCAAGCCGGAGATCGTCTACTTCGGCGAGAACGTCCCGCGCGAGCGGGTGGACCGGGCGTTCGCGCTCGTCGCCGACGCGGACGTGCTGCTGGTGGCCGGGTCCTCGCTCACGGTGATGAGCGGGCTGCGGTTCGTGCGCCGCGCCTCGAAGGACGGCCGACCTGTGGTCATCATCAACCGCGGCCCGACGCGCGGGGACGACCTCGCGACGGTCAAGCTCGACGCCGGTACCAGCGAGACGTTGACCGCCCTCGCCGAGGCGTTGACGTGAGCACCGAGGTCCGGACGCTCGACGGCCGGGTGCTGATCGTGCACGACACGGGCGTCGTGGGACGCGACGACGACCCGGTGCTGCTCTGGCACCACGGCTCGCCGGCGACTGGTGCGCTCCTGCCGCCCGTGGTCGCGGCCGCCAGGGTGTGGGGCGCCCGTGTGATCTCCTACGCCCGGCCGGGCTACGGCGGGTCGACGTCGTCCCCGGGCCGGGACGTCGCGTCGGCCGCCACGGACGTCGTCCAGATCCTCGACGCCCTGGGCGTCGACCGCGCGTTCGCGCTCGGCTACTCGGGCGGCGGGCCGCACGCGCTCGCATGCGCGGCGCTGCTGGCGCACCGGGTGCCCGCGGTCGCCGTCCTCGCGGGTGTCGCACCGTTCACGGACGACGCCCCGTGGTGGGAGGGCATGGCCGCTCCCGGCGGCCTGCGCGCGGCGACGCACGGCCGCGAGGCGCGAGCCGTGTACGCGCTGTCGGAGACGTTCGACACGAGCGTCTTCGTCGACGACGACTGGGCCGCCCTCGAGGGGCCGTGGGCCGTGCTGGGGGGCGACGCGGCGCAGGCCGAGTCGGCGGGGCCGGACGGCCTGGTCGACGACGACGTCGCCTACGTCTCGCCGTGGGGCGCGGACCTGGGAGCGGTCGCCCAGCCGGCGCTCGTCGTGCAGGGTGGCCGCGACCGCGTGGTCCCGCCGACGCACGGGACGGCCCTCATCCAGCACCTCGCGCGGGGCGAGCTGTGGCACCGTCCGCGCGACGGTCACGTCTCGGTCCTCGCGGCCGTGCCGCTGGCCATCGACTGGCTGC
Source organism: Luteimicrobium xylanilyticum (assembly GCF_009429125.1). Lineage (GTDB taxonomy): Bacteria > Actinomycetota > Actinomycetes > Actinomycetales > Cellulomonadaceae > Luteimicrobium > Luteimicrobium xylanilyticum. The sequence continues at coordinate 446,708 of NZ_CP045529.1, read as the reverse complement.
TCCAGCAGCGCTGACGGGGGCGGGCGTCGGTTCCCGCGACCGTCCGGCGGCGGCCCTCCGTGCGCCCGCGAGCGGGCGACCCTCCGTCGGGAGGGCCACCCGCCCCCTCTCAGAGGGATCCCGCCCGCAGGTGCCGGACGAAGAACCGCACTGCGCTGTCGGCCTCGAACCGTGGCAGCTCCTTGTGCCGCCCAGCGTTGGCGTGGAGCGTCTTCTCGGTCGACGCGAACGCGTCGAACAGCTCGAGACCGGCGTTCCGGTCGATGTGCTGGTCGTCCCACTGGAGGTCGAACTCGATCGGCACCGTGATCCGCCGGGCCAGCGGCACGAGCGTGTCAGGCCAGAACTGGCCGAGGACAGCGGCGCGGATCCGCGGCTCGGCGACGATCAGGGGCACGCCGACGGCCGTCCCCATATTGATGCCGTAGTAGCCGACCGGCCCGTCCACGTCGGGAAGCTGCAGGAGTGCGTCGAGGACGGTCCGCCACTCGGGCACGGCCTGCTCGGAGATCACCCCGTTGTAGCGGACGACGATCGGCCCGACAGGCTCGCCGGCCTCCATCGCCTCCTGCATCGCGTCGGTCTCGCGCTCGTCGTACGCAGTGCGCGGACGTCCGCCGTGCCCGGGTGCGTCGAGGGACGCTGCCACGAGGCCGCCGTCGACGACGAGCCGCCTGGCCCGGCCGACCATGGCGGGCGCGGTGCGGTGCGTCCCACCGCCGTGGCCGAGCAGGACGAGGGGCGCGGGACCGGCGACGTCGGCCGCCGACCAGAGCGCCCCGGTGAGGTCACCGACGGTGAACTCGCGCTGCACGACGCCGTCGACGGTCGTCGTGCTGGTGATGTGAAGGGTGTGCATGGGCCTGTTCCTCTCGGGAGCGTCGGTGCTCCCGGGGATCCCTATGCCACCCGGTCCGCCGCGACCGCGAGCGGAGCACCTGTCGTTGCTGCAGACATCGGGCACCACCTCCTCGGTCGGGTCACGGCGCGCGTCACGCTACTCCCCCGCCCGACGGCGGCCCACACCTTTTCCGCCCGGGCGAACGTCAGCCCTGTGCCGCCTTGATCGCCGCCTCGCACGCGGCCTTGGTGCTCGGGATCTCGGAGGCGTCGATACCGTCCGTGGCGCGGTTCTTCGGGGTGGTCGGGGCGGTCGGCTTCTTCGTGGTCGGAGCCTTGCTCGGTGCCGTGGTGCTCGACGCCTTCGTACCACCGCTCGTCGACGTGCCCGAGTGCGTGCTGCCCGTGCTCTTCGTCTCGGACGCCACGAGCGGCTTGTCCTCCTTGAGCTTCTTCCACACGGCGTCGGCCGACGGCGCCCACTGCACCTTGTTGTGGTTGGGCGGGTAGGCCTCGTACGGGATGGTGAGGAAGACGACGTCGTCGAGCGACACGTGCCGCAGGCTCCACCCGAGCCCGACGAGGCGCTTGATGCTCGACAGGTTGCTGCTCGTGGTGAGCGACTTGGTCGCAGCGTCGAGGAAGGTCAGCAGCTTGGGTGCCGACGTGAGGACGTTCTGGTCCACGAGCTTGGTGAACATCGCGCCGACCATCTCCTGCTGGCGCAGGATGCGGCTGGTGTCGCTGCCGTCGAGCCCGACACCCTTGCGGGCCCGCGCGTAGCCGAGCGCCTTCTTGCCCTTGAGCGTCTGCCAGCCCGGGTCGAGGACGAGGTGGTTCGCCTCGGGCGAGTCGATGTGCCGGGTGACGCACATGGGCACGCCGTCGAGGGCGTCGATCATGCCGGCGAACCCGGCGAAGTCCACGACGACGAACCCGTCGAGGCTCAGGCCCGTGTCCGCCTCGACGGTCTGCCAGGTGCACAGCGCGCCACCCGCGATGGATCCGGTCGCGTCCGCCCCGTAGGCGAACGCCGCGTTGAACATCCCGACCGCGTACTCCTGGGTCGTCGTGCCCTTCTCGTCGACCTTGCACGCGGGGATGTGGACCATCGAGTCGCGCGGGATCGAGACGACCTCGACCCGCTTCCGGTCCGCCGAGATGTGCAGGACCATCGCCGTGTCCGAGCGTTGGCCGACCTCCCCGTCGCCGACCTCCTTCGCGTTGGCGCCCCCGCGCGAGTCGGAGCCGAGCACGAGGATGTTCAGGTCGTCGCCGGCGTCGGGGTCGCTCGGGTCGTCGGGCGTGTGCGTCGGCTTGCCCAGCACGGCCTCGACGTTCACGCCTGTCACGTTGCCCTGGTAGTGGCGGGCGAGTGCCCACGCGCCGGATCCGACGGCGGCCACAGCCCCGACCGCGACGAGTGCCACGACCCTGACCAGCCGGTGCGTACGCGCCGCGCGCGCGTGCGCGGGCGGGCGGGCTCGGCCGTCGTCGGGCGCAGGGGATGTGGCGGTCGTCACGTTCGCAGCCTAGGCCCGGTTCGCGAGGTTCTCCCATCCAGCGCGTGCTGGAACTGTGAGGACCCTGGGGAAGCGAGCGCGCAGGTCAGCGCTGGTTCTCGAAGAAGTCCCGCAGGAGGTCACCGCACTCGTCCTCCCGCACCCCGCCGACCACCTCGACGCGGTGCACGCTGCGCGGGTCGCGCACGACGTCCCACACCGACCCGGTCGCGCCCGCCTTCGGGTCCCACGCCCCGAGCACGACGCGCGGCACCCGGGCGAGCACGATCGCGCCCGCACACATCGCGCACGGCTCCAGCGTGACGACGAGGGTGCAGCCGTCGAGCCGCCAGCGACCCAGCGTCTCCGCTGCGGCGCGCAACGCGAGGACCTCCGCGTGCGCGGTCGGGTCACCGGTCGCCTCGCGCGCGTTCCGGCCCGCCCCGACGACGGCGCCGTCCGCGTCCACGACGACGGCGCCCACGGGCACGTCCCCGGTCGCCGGGGCGGCAGCGGCCTCGACGAGCGCGAGGCCCATGAGGTCGTCGAAACGTCGCGGGTCGCCGTACACGGTCCCAGCCTCCCAGACGGGCGCAGCTCCGCGCCTCTCAGCCCCTGTCGCCGGTACCGTGGGGGCATGCGCACCATCGTCGCCGACCACCCGCTCGTGGCCCACAAGCTCGCCGTGCTGCGGGACGAGAGCACCCCCTCCCCCACGTTCCGGCACCTGGTCGACGAGCTCGTCACGCTGCTCGCGTACGAGGCGACCCGCGAGGTGCGGGTCGAGGCCCGCGAGATCCGGACCCCGGTCGCCGTCACCCAGGGTGTCTACATCGCCGACCCGCCGCCGCTCATCGTCCCGATCCTCCGCGCCGGGCTCGGCATGCTCGACGGGATGACCCGGATGGTCCCCAAGGCCGAGGTCGGGTTCCTCGGCATGGTGCGCAACGAGGAGACCCTCGAGGCCACGACGTACGCGAACCGCCTGCCCGACGACCTCACGGGTCGCCAGTGCTTCCTCGTCGACCCGATGCTCGCGACGGGCGGCACGCTCGTCGCCGCGATCGACTACCTGCTCGACCTCGGCGCGCGCGACGTCACGGCCGTGTGCCTGCTCGCGGCGCCGGAGGGTCTGGCCGCCGTCGAGGCCGCGGTGGGGCACCGGGCCGAGGTCACCGTCGTCGTGGCCGCCGTCGACGAGCGGCTCGACGAGCGCGGCTACATCGTGCCCGGCCTCGGCGACGCCGGGGACCGCCTGTACGGCGTCGTCTGACGGTGCCGGGCACGTCACGATGTCTCGCATCGCGAGACATCGGTGCGGACCACTTGGCCCGCACCGTGAGACGTGCGACTCTGCCACTGTGAACGAGCAGCCGACCCCCGCAGCGCCCCTGAGCGCTGCCGTCGGCATGCCTCGGTGCTACCGCGTCTGTTGTTGCGCCTGACTCTCGCCTCCGGCGACCCCGCGCACCACGCGTCCCACGACGCACCCAGACGCCCGCCCCGGGCCACCAGGCCCGGCAGCACCCCGAGGTTCAGCCATGACGCTCGTCTCCGACTCCCGTCCCACCACCCAGCGCAGCACCCGTGCGACGCCGCCCGGCTTCGTGCTGTACGTCGGTGTCGACCCCCGCGCCACCCATCGGAGCGGTGAGCTCGTCGAGCTCGCCGAGACCCTCAGCGAGTTCGCGCGTGAGTGGTTGCCCGACGCCGAGACCTACACCGCGCTGCGGCTCGCCGACGGCGGCACCCTCGCCCCCACGCGCCGGCGGCAGACCGACGTCCCGGCGAGCCCCGCCCGCAGCGAAGCTCCCGCGGCCGCGCCGGCTCGCAGCCTGCCGCGCGCCGAGCCCGCGCCCGCCCTCCGTCAGGACGACGTGTCGGCGTTCCGCGAGCGGCTCGCCCACATCCAGGCCGTGCCGCGCCTCGTCATCGACGCCCGGTCGCGGACCGTGACCGTCGACGACCGCGCCGTCCACCTCACGTACAAGGAGTTCGAGCTCCTCGTCCACCTCGCCCGGTCGGCCGAGCGCCCCGTCACCCGCGACGAGCTCCTCGACACCGTGTGGGGCCGTGACGCCGTCAGGGAGGGCACACGGACCATCGATGTCCACGTCCGTCGGGTCCGCGAGAAGCTCGACATCGGCCACGTCATCACGACCGTCCGCGGCGTCGGCTACCGGTTCGCGACGGCCGCGGAGGTCGTCCTGCACGCCTGACCCCGACGCCGGTCAGTCCTCGGCCTGCCAGGTGAAGTGGCCCACCCACGTGTGCGGGTCGGCGACGGCGAACTGGTGGCGTGTCGACACGTAGACGTCGCTGCCGTCGGTGACCCGGTCGCCGCGGTCGTACCAGCGCCACGGGTGGAACTCGGGGACGCACTGGACGCCGTCGACCGGCAGCGTGAACGTCTGCCCTGCCGCCCGCACCGTGAAGACGGCGTCCTGCTCACCCACGCTGCGCTGGACCGTGGCGGTGTCGCCGGCCTGCACGAGGACTCCGTCGCCGCCCGACACCCGGAACCAGACCGCGACGGCCGACTTGCTGTTGTCGAGGAGGATCGCGACCGGTGCCGACGACTGCTGCGTCCCCTGGTCGAAGGTGCAGTCGCCGACCGAGGCGACCGACGCCGCCGGGTGGGTGCAGTCGGGCGCGTCGTAGGCGGCGTCCCGCGTCGTCGTGAACCCGTCGTGCCGGAACGTGACGTGCACCGAACCGGCCTGGACGACGTGGTGACGACGGTCCGCGCGCACGGTCAGCTGCTGCGTCCCGTTGCCCGGCACGGTCACGGTCGTCCCGTCGACCGTGGCCGAGACGTCGCTCGCGGAACCGTTGGTCAGCGTCGCCGTGACGGTGCCGTCGCACTGCGCGGCGGCGGTCGCGTCGACCGGCCAGCGCGCCTCCGTGGCGACCTGGATCGTCGCCGGGTCGGACGGATCTGCTCGACGTGCGTCGAACGTCACGCCGACGATGTCGGTCGCACCGGCGGTTCGGTCGACGTCGACGGTGAGGTCGAGCGTCAGCGTCGCGGTGTCGCCCACCGCGAGCGACCGGTCGGCGACGATCGAGCGGCCGCGGCCATGGAAGTCGCCGCCGACGTCGTCCACCGTGTAACCGGTGGGCAGGTCGAGCGTCGCGACGACGTCACGCGCCCGGGCGGTGCCGTCGTTCGTCACCGACGCCGACACCGTCACGTGACCGGGGTTGGTCGCGCTCGCGCCCGCGCCGTCGTGAGCGTCGAGCACCGGCTTGCCGGGGCACGGCTGCTGCACGTAGCTCACCGTGCGCGTCGTCGTCCGCCCGTCGCGGGTCAGGGTCACGTCGACGGACCCCGACCGGGCGTGGTGCCACCCGTGCCGCTGGTACGTGACCGGCACGACAAGGGGCTCCGAGTCGCCCGGTCCGACGGTCACGCTGTCGGCCCCGTCCGCGCCGGCCTTGAAGGCGGCCACCGCGGACCCGTTGTGCACGTCGATGGTGATGGTCCCCTGGCCCGGCTGCTCCCAGCCCGTGCACTGCATCGCCGCATCGGCGCTCAGCGTCGTTTCGGTCCACGGGCCCTCGACGGTGAGGCCCTGCGTCCACGTCACGGTCGGGTCGGAGACGGTCGGGTCGGGGTTTGCCGGTGCGAACGTGACCGAGAGCGAGCCGGTGCCCGCCGCGGTCCCGTCGGTCGTCGTGAGCGCGACCGGAAGCGCGACGCGGCCGTTCTTCGCTGCCACGGTCCCGCTGTACGTCCACGTGCTGGCCCCGTTGGTGGTCTCGCCGACCTGGGTCCAGTCGCCACCCACCGTGTACGTCTCGCCGCCGACGACTTGTACGGTGGCGGTCAGCCCGCTGGCGGCCACGGACCCCGTGTTCGTCACAGCCGCGGTGACCGTCGTGGTGTCGGGGTTGGCCAGAGCCACGGGCGACGCCGACGGCGCGTCGGCGTCGGCGACGGCGAGGCGGGGCGCGCAGCTGTCGGCGGTGTAGCTCGTCAGCACCGTGAAGGTCCGGACCGTACCGGCGACGGTCCGCTGGAAGGTCACCGTGAGCCCGGTCGACGCCTCCGGGGCGTAGGTGACCGGGACGTCGATCGAGCCCGAGCCCGTAGCGGCCCCCGACCTTCCCGCGTCACCCTGGACGGCGTCGCGGGTCACGGTCGCCGTCGTCGCCGCCGCCGAGGTGCTCGCGACGGGGACCGTCACGGTCGCGTTCCCCACGCTGTCCGGCCCGACGCACTGCAGCGCAGGGGTCCCCGCCGCCGCGCCCTGCCACGGCTGCTCGACCGTCAGCCCTTCGGAGACGGACGGTGTGGTGTTGTCGGCGATCGCGCCCCGCACGGCCAGGGTCGCGCGGCCGGTTCCCGCCGGGGCCGTCCCGGTCGCACCTCCGGGCCCGTCGGCGACCACGTGCGCCGTGAGCGTGGTCGACCCCCCGCTCCCGAGCGTGAACCCGGCCGGGACCTGCCACACCGTGCCGCCCGTCCCGTCGACGGCGGTCCACGAACCGCCGCCGCTCAGGCTCGTGACCTCGACGCCGTCGGGCACGGCGAGTGCGACCGTCGCGCTCGACGGGACGCCCGCGTCGCCCGTGTTCTGAAGCCCGAAGGTCACGTCGCCCTCGCCCGGGTTGGCGACCGTCACGTCGGACGCCGACGACGGCACGAGGTTGGCGCTGTGGACCGTCGTGTCCTCGGGGGTCCACGTCCCCGTCCACGGTGCCGCGTAGCCCTCGGCGGAGATCGCCCACGCGAACCCGCCGAAGCTGCGCGAGCGCGGCGTCAGGGTGAGGACGACGCCGGCCTTCGCGCCGGGGTCGAGCGACGAGAGATGACACGTCACGGCCGATCCGCTCGTCGGGGACGACGGCGGGGACACGCTGCAGGTCCCTTCCGGAACGTCGAGACGGACGACGCCGCCCGCGAGCCCTCCGCCGGACCCGCCGGTCCCCGACGGTGCGAGCGACGCACCGCTCGCCTCGACCGACTGCGGGAGCTGCAGCGTCACGTCGACGTCGTGCGCCGAGGTCCCGCCGCTGTTCGAGGCGGTCAACGCGACCTGGGTCGCGGACCCCACCGTGAACGTGGGAGCACTGTCCAGACCGAGCGTGAGGTTCGCCGGGGTCGGGACCGGCGGAGGCGTCGTGGGCGTGGCCGTCGGGAGCGTCACGGGCGGTACGACCGGTGCGGTCACCTCGGTCGTGGGCACATCGGCCGGCTGGGTGGGCGCGACAGTCGTCGGCGACGTGAGGTCCGGGGTATCGGGCCCGACGACGGGAACGGTCGTCGCGGGGACCGTCGCTGACGCGAGGGGCACCTCGACGGAGGGAACCGGGGCGGCCTCCGGCGATCCGCGGTGCGAGAACGCTCCCAGCCCCGCCGCCACGCCCAGGCCGACGGCGGCGGTCAGCCCGACGGTGACGACGGTCGCGGTGATGGGCGCGGCCGCGAAGAAGGCGCCGAGGCCGGTCGCGCCGGCCGTCGCCGTGCCGCCCGCGCCGGCCGCGGCAGCGCTTCCGCTGGCGCTCGCACCCGAGGCCGCGGCGCCCACGCCCGTACCGACGCCCGAGCTCGCCGCAGCACCGCCCGAGCCCACGGCGGCCCCGCTCGCCCCGGCGCCGCCCGCGCCGGTCGTCCCGGCGCCCGCCGCGACTCCCGTCCCGGTCGCGGAGCCCGTGCCTGTGGCCGCCCCTCCCGCGACCCCGGCGCCGCCGACCGCGCCACCCAGCGGGAGCGCGTGCCCGACGAGCGCCAGCGCGCCGGTCCCGAGCACGAGGGGCGCCACAACACCACGCATGCCGTGGGCGACGTCGCCGAGCTCGAGGACGAGCGCCCGACAGTCACCGCACCCGCTGAGGTGCGTCTCCACCTGCGCGGTCTCTCGCTTCGCCAGACCGCCGCGGACGTACGAGCCCAGCAGCCCGTTGACGCCGCGGCAGCCTTCGTCCGCGGACCCGTTGAGGTGCTGCTGGAGGTACGACTGCCGCAGCCCCTCGCGCGCGCGATACGCGAGCGCCGAGACGCCGTTCGCCGTCAGACCGAGCAGGGGCGCGATCTGCGCGGGCGTGAGGCTCTCGATCTCCGTGTACCAGAGCACGGCCTGCCAGCGCTCCGGAAGCTCGCGGTAGGCGCGCGCCACGACGGACCGTTCGAAGCCCTCGAGCGCCGGCTCCTCGGTCGACGCGGCCAGCCCGAACGCCGACTCGTACATCGCCCAGTCGTCCGTAGGCCGCTGCCTCCTGCTGCCCTCCGTCAGCCCGTACGCGGTGTGCCGCACGACGGTGAACAGGTAGGCCCGGAAAGCGACGTCAGGACCGCCCCCCGACTGCAGCACCGACAGGACCTTGGCGAACGCGTCCGAGACGACGTCGTCGGCGTCCGCGGGGCGCGGCACGTACTGCCGCGCGACGGCCGCGGCGGCGGCGCTGTGACGCTCCCACAGCTCGCCGTAGGCGTGCTTGTCCCCGGCACGAACTGCCGCGATGAGCTCGGCGTCGCTCGCCGTGCCCGGAGTACCGGGGTCGAGGGCCGTCATTCGGGGTGTTGCTCCAGTCTTCTGACGCTCCCACATCGTAAACTTGCGCGCCCTCGGTAACCATGCCAGGAGCGGGCGAAACCCCGAATCGTGACCTTGCACAACGGCAAGTTCATGGCACCCGCGTTTCACCCGCTCGCATCGCGTCATAGATCCGTTCCGGGCCGGTCTCATCTCCATGACCCTGGGACGACTGCCGCCGCTCGAGGCGCCCGCGCAGCGTCTACGCGACCGTTGGCGGGACGAGAGCCTCGCGGCGGTCTGGCTGCACGACGGCGACTGGTACCACCCTGCCGTGGACGCCCTCGTCGAGGGGGTCGTCGAGCAGCGTGACGTCACCGGTGCCGCGGAGAGGCTGGGACGCGCTCGCGCCCGGCTCGGGGTGGGCATCGGCGAGGCGATGGACGACATCACGTGCCTGTACGCCGTGGTCGGGGCCGAGGTCGAGCCCCAGGTGCTGCGGGCGCTGAGCGTCGGGTGGGTCGTCGGCAACGAGACGGCCCCGGCGCCCGTCGGCCTGGTGGACCCGTGGTCCGGCCTGCCGACGCTGGACTACCTCCTGCTGAGGCTGCGCGAGACCTACGGCGAGGCCGCACGTCAGGGAAAGGACGTGACGGCCACGCACGCGCTCGTCGTCGTCGACGTCGCGGTCACGCAGGTCACCCGCTTCCAACGCCTGGCTCGCGCAGCCGCCATGGGCAAGGTCATGGCGGACACGTTCGGCGACGGGCACCCGATGGCAGTGGTCGGCCCCGGCGTCTACGCCGCACTGGTGCCGCGCGACGTCGAGCTCGGCGCACGGGTGCGCGAGCTCCGGACCGCGGTCGACCGGGCCGCGGAGGAGCGTGGCGTGTCGGCCGTCGTCCGGCGCCCCCCGCGCGTCTGGGTCGAGGGCCTTCCGCCGTCGGTCGACGACGTCCCCGCACTGCTGGGCGCCTCCGCCACCTGAGACCTCCCGGCACGACGACGCGCCCCGCACTCATCGCGGCCGGCGAGGGTCGCGGCGAGCGCGGGGCGCGCTGCTGGGGGGTCGGTCGAGGGTCAGCGCGGGCTGAAGGTGAGGCAGTCCGCGTGGTCGGCGCTCGCGGCACCGGGGCCGACGCGGACGGACGCCGCGCCGCACTCGAGGTGGTCGTTGTGGGTGCAGTCGGTGCGCTGGCAGGCCCCGACGAACGTCATGACCTTGGGGAGCCCGCCCTTGACGTCGAGCGGGATGAACGTCGCGCACTCGGCCTCGCCGGTGTCACGTCCCCCGATCGTGACCGCGGCGGCGTGGCACGCGGTGTGGTCGTTGTAGGAACAGCCGAGCACGGTGCACTCGGCGACTCGAGGCATCTCCATCGTGGCCATGTCTTCTCCCGGGGGTGTGGTCTGGGCGGCTTCCGCTCTCCACGCTAAACCCCGGAAATACATTTCGCCAGCAAGGTAGTACTGCCTTACCCGTGCTATTGCGAAATGTCTTTGCGTCACATTCTGCTTGCGTTATTCACGCGAGCGGCTCGCGCCTCTCAGAACGGCGACCAGCGGACGAGCGCCGCGCGCTCCTCGCCCTCGGGCACGCTCGCCCGGCGCCCGCGGGGCACGATCACGACATCGCCCGACGACGCCGCCGCGAAGACCCGACGACCGGGGTCGGCCCGGAGCGCGAGCACCTCGAGCATGCCCTCGAGCCGCTCCACGCGCTCCTCCAGCGCCAGGATCTTCTTGATCCCCGCGAGGTTGATGCCCTCCTCGTGCGAGAGGCGGTACACCTCGCGGAGCTTCGCGACGTCGCGCGGGGAGTACCGGCGCCCCCGGCCGCGGGCGCGGCGCGGGGACACCAGGCCCAGCCGGTCGTACTGGCGCAGCGTCTGCGGGTGCATGCCCGCGAGCGCGGCCGCCTCCGAGATCACGAACCGTGGCTCGTCGTCGTTCACGCCGGGCCTCCTCCCGCGAGCGCCGTCACTGGGCCGCGCGCTGCGCGAGGTCCGCGCGGACGTCGTCGCCCGACGTCTGGGCGGCGAGCTCCTCGACGGCCTGCTTCGCGGCCTTGGAGAGCTTCTGCGGCACGGCGACCTGGACGGTGACGTACAGGTCGCCCGTGCCCTTCGCCGTCTTGACGCCGCGGCCCTTGACGCGCAGCGTCCGGCCCGACGGCGTCCCCGCCGGGACCTTGAGCCGCACCGTCTGCCCGTCGATGGTCGGGACCTCGATCGTCGTGCCGAGGGCGGCCTCGGGGAACGTCACGGGGACGGTCATGCGCAGGTTCTTCGGGTTCGCCGGGTCGAGCGAGAAGACGGGGTGCGGGGTCACGTGGACCGTGACCACGAGGTCGCCGGCGGGGCCGCCGGTCATGCTGGTCCGCCCCTTGCCGGCGAGCTTGATCTTCTGCCCGTCGCGCACCCCCGCGGGGATGCGGGTCCGGACGGACCGGCCGTCGACGTCGAACGTCACCTCGGCCCCCTCGACGGCCGTGCGGAACGCGAGCGTCGTCGACGCGGTGATGTCCTGGCCGCGCACCGGCGCCTGGCGCCCGTACGGGCCGGCCGCACCGCCGCCGAAGAGGCCGGACAGGATGTCCTCGAAGCCTCCCGTGCCGCCGCCACCGGTCGAGTACCGGGTGCGCTGGCCGCCGGGGGCACCGCCCCCGAACATGCCGCCGAACACGTCCTCGAAACCGCCCGTGCCGCCGCCCGCGCCGCCCGCGGAGAACCGGGCGCCGCCGCCCGCCATCGCCCGGACGGCGTCGTACTGCTGACGCTGCTCGGGGTCCGACAGGACGGCGTACGCCTCGCCGATCTCCTTGAACTTCGCCTCGGCGTTCGCGTCACCCTGGTTCTGGTCGGGGTGCCACTGGCGCGCGAGCTTGCGGTACGCCTTCTTGATGGCGGCGTCGTCCGCGTCCTTGGGGACGCCGAGAGCCGCGTAGAAGTCCTTCTCGAACCAGTCCTGCCCGGTCACGGCGTCTCCCTCCTCGTCTTCTCGATCGTGTGCTTCCTCTGGCTCAGTTCTCGGGCCCGACGACGGCGACGTTCGCCGGGCGGACCACCTTGTCGCCGATCTTGTACCCGGCCTCGATGACGATGCTGATCGTCGTCGAGGTCGCGTCCGCGTCGGCCTGGTGCATGAGCGCGTGGTGCAGGTTCGGGTCGAACTCCTCCCCGACCTGCCCGAAGCGCTCGACGCCGTACTTGGCCAGGACGCCGTCGAGCTTGTCCGCGATGGCGGCGAACGGCCCGGTGAGGTCACCGGCCGCGCGGGCACGGTCGACGTCGTCGAGCACAGGGAGCAGCGCCACCAGGACGTCCTCGACGCCGCGCGAGCGCGCCGCCTCCGACTCCCGCTTGGCGCGGTTGCGGTAGTTCACGAACTCCGCGCGCTCACGCTGCAGCGCGTCCAGGTGGGCGGCCGCCTCGGACTGCGCGGCAGCCAGCGCGGTGTCGACACCCTCGAGGGCGTCGCCCTCCTGGGGCTCGAAGTCGAGGTGGTCGATGCCCTCGGCCCCCGGCGCTGCGCCGTCGGGCGTGCCCGACGACGCAGCCTGGCGCGGCTCGCCCGTCTCCGGGTCGACCTTGCGCTTGTCGGTGAAGTGGAACGGGGCGCCGGAGGAGGACTCCTCCTCCGGCACGCCCGGGGTCCCGGTCGGGTCCGTCACTTGTTCTCGTCCTCGTCCACGATCTCGGCGTCGACGACGTCCTCGTCAGGCGCGGAACCCGCGCCCGCCGCGGCGGTCGCGTCGGCGTCGGCCTGAGCCTGGTCGCCCGCGGCCTGCTCCTGCTCGGCCGCCGCGTAGAGCGCCTGGCCGATCTTCTGGCTGGACGCGCCGAGCTTCTCGTGCGCGGCCTTGACCGCGTCCGCATCGTCGCCCTCGAGGGCCTTCTTCACGTCGGCGATGTCGGACTCCACCTCGGACGCGACGTCCGCGGGGATCTTGTCCTTGTTGTCGTTGACCAGCTTCTCGGTCGAGTACACGAACGCCTCGGCCTGGTTGCGGGTCTCCGCCTCCTCGCGACGCTTCTTGTCCTCGGCCGCGTGCTCCTCGGCCTCCTTGACCATGCGGTCGATGTCGTCCTTCGGCAGCGCGGAGCCGCCGGTGATCGTCATCTTCTGCTCCTTGCCGGTGCCGCGGTCCTTCGCACCGACGTGCACGATGCCGTTCGCGTCGATGTCGAAGGTGACCTCGATCTGCGGGACGCCACGCGGGGCCGGAGCGATGCCGGTCAGCTCGAACGTGCCGAGCGGCTTGTTGTCGCGAGCGAACTCGCGCTCGCCCTGGAAGACCTGGATGAGCACCGACGGCTGGTTGTCCTCGGCCGTCGAGAAGACCTCGGAGCGCTTGGTCGGGATGGCCGTGTTGCGCTCGATGAGCTTGGTCATCACGCCGCCCTTGGTCTCGATGCCGAGGGAGAGCGGGGTCACGTCGATGAGCAGGACGTCCTTGCGGTCGCCCTTGATGACGCCGGCCTGCAGCGCGGCACCGACGGCCACGACCTCGTCCGGGTTGACGCCCTTGTTCGGCTCCTTGCCACCCGTGAGCTCCTTGACGACGTCCGTCACCGCGGGCATGCGGGTCGAGCCACCGACGAGGACCACGTGGTCGATCTCGGACACGGAGACGCCCGCGTCGGAGATGACCTTGTGGAACGGGGCCTTGGTGCGGTCCAGGAGGTCCTGCGTCATCTGCTGGAACTGGGCCCGCGTGAGCTTCTCGTCCAGGTGGATGGGGCCGTTCTCGCTCATCGAGAGGTACTGCATGGAGATCGTCGTGCTCGTGGCCGACGACAGCTCCTTCTTCGCCTGCTCGGCGGCCTCACGCAGACGCTGCAGGGCGATCTTGTCCTTGGACAGGTCGACGCCGCTCGAGTTCTTCACCTGCTTGATGAGGTGCTCGACGATCCGGTTGTCCCAGTCGTCGCCGCCGAGGCGGTTGTCGCCCGAAGTCGCGCGGACCTGGATGGTGGAGAAGTCGTCCTCGTCCTTGCCGACCTCGAGGAGCGAGACGTCGAACGTGCCGCCACCCAGGTCGAAGACGAGGATCAGCTCGTCCTCCTTGCCCTTCTCCAGGCCGTACGCGAGCGCGGCCGCGGTGGGCTCGTTGACGATGCGGAGCACGTTGAGGCCCGCGATCTGACCGGCGTCCTTGGTGGCCTGGCGCTCGGCGTCGTTGAAGTACGCCGGGACCGTGACGACCGCGTCGGTGACGGGCTCGCCCAGGTACTCCTCGGCGTCGCGCTTCAGCTTGCCGAGGATCCGGGCGCTGATCTCCTGCGCGGTGTACTTCTTGTCGTCGATCTCAGCGGTCCAGTCCGTGCCCATGTGGCGCTTGACCGACGAGATGGTGCGGTCCACGTTCGTGACCGCCTGGCGCTTCGCGACCTCGCCGACGAGGACCTCGCCGGTCTTGGAGAACGCGACCACCGACGGGGTGGTGCGCGAACCCTCGGCGTTCGCGATGACCGTGGGCTCACCGCCCTCGAGGACCGCGACGACCGAGTTGGTGGTGCCGAGGTCGATGCCGACTGCACGTGCCATGTGTGTTGCCTCCTGTGTTGCCGGGGTGCGTCCCGGCCGGGTTGAGTCTGCTGCACTCAAGGTAGGCACGTCGTCGTCAGGCACGCAAGCCCGCAGCGGCCAAACTTGAGTCTGTATGGCTCAACCCCCGCGAACTCGGGGGTATTCCCCCGTCGGGAGGTCGTACCGGCCGCCGAGCCTCGGCCCCGCACCGGACGAGCCTGAGCGGTCACGATCTGCACTCATCCTCGATGGACGGCGCAGATCGTGACCGCTCACGGGTACGTGGCAGGACCACCAGCGTCAGAGGAGCTCGACGTCGTCCGCCTGCGGGCCCCGGTCGCTCTGACGGATCTTGAACCGGACGCGGTCGCCCTCCTCGAGGACCTCGTCGTCCCGCACGACCGACACGTGCACGAACAGGTCGTCTCCCCCGGCGTCCGGAGTGATGAAACCGAAGCCGCGCTCCTCGTCGTAGCGCGCGACGGTGCCCTCGCCACCGCGCACGGGCCGGCCCGACGACGCGGGGCGGCCGGGCCGACCCCGCTCCCGACCCGCGTGCCCGCCCCGGGCGCCGTGGACGAGCTGCACGTGGCGGGCGTTCGGGCCCCGGTCGCCGTCGACGACGTCGAACGTGACGCGCTGCCCCTCGGCGAGCTCGGTCAGCCCTCCGGCGAGCTCGCTGACGTGGACGAAGACGTCGCCGCCGCCCGAGTCGGGGACGACGAACCCGAAGCCCTTGACGTCGTCGTACCAGGACACGGTGCCGTCGGCGCCGTCGGACGCCGCCGGTGCGGCCTGCGCCCCGAGCGGGAGCAGGTGGTCCGCCTGCGGACCCTTCTTCCCCTCGACGACGAGGAACGCCACCCGTTGGCCCTCCGAGATCATCCCGCCGCCGACGATGGCCGAGCTGTGCACGAAGATCTCGGTGCCGCCGCCGTCGGGCGCGACGAAACCATAGCCCTTCGTCGGCTCGTACCAGCTGACTGTGCCGAGCACGCCCAGGGGCGCGTCGGCGGCCCGGTCGCCCGTGACCCGGACACGGCGCGCCTGCGGGCCGCGGTCACCCTCGCCCACCTCGAACTCGACGGCCTGCCCCTCGCGCAGCACCTTCGGACCGTCGTCGCCGACGATCTCGGAGGCGTGCACGAACAGGTCCTCGGCCTCGTTCCCGAGGTCGATGAAGCCGAACCCTCGGTCGGCGTCGAACCATCGGACAGTTCCTTCGGGCACCGTGGACTCCTAGTCGCAGCAGAGGTCGCAGCAGAGGTTGCTACCACCATTGTCCCCGACCGGGGCAGGCCGCGGGACGGCACGCACCTGTGCGCACCCGCGTCGCCCCGGCGCTCGCCGACGCCGTCAGGCGCGCTGACGGCTCCTCGCCCACCGCCAGATCGCGGTGACGAGGATCGCGCCGACGATCGAGCCGACGACACCGCTCGGACGGAACGCGAGACCGTCGCCGGCGATCAGGCTCGCGAGTAGTCCGCCGACGAACGAGCCGACCAGACCGGCGACGATGGCCATCGACCAGTCGATGCCCTTCCCCTGCCGTCCGAGGATCAGCTGAGCGAGCGCGCCGACGAGCATGCCGAAGAGGATGAGACCGATGATGAGCACGCGCCGAGGCTAGAACAGGTCGGCGCGCGGGGCGCGTCAGGGCGACCACCACCGTGCCAGCGGCCGGCCAGAGGGGCAGGCCACGTAGAATCTTCCGGGCCCGCAAGACCGCGACAGGCCCTTCCCCATGCAGGACGGACGCCGCATGAGCGCGCACTCGACCACGTCGGCCGGACACCCCGACACCCAGACCACCGAGCAGCCGGGCATCGACCCGGCCGACTTCGCGACGTTCCTGCGCGTCATGGACCAGGTCGCCGTCCTGCCCCAGACGCACACGCAGCACGCGGCCGCCCGCCGCGCGTCGTCGGCCCTGTTCAAGGCCGCCAAGAAGCACCGCCGCACCGAGCGACGCCGGGAGCAGAGCACGGCGGACGCCGCCGTCTTCGCCGCGACCGCGACCGCGAGCCCGGGGCGCATCGACGACGAGACGAACGGCCTGCCCCTGACGTCGACGGCGACCGGCGCCGTCGCGGGCACCCTGCGCAAGGCGCGCGCCTGTTACGTCTGCAAGCAGGACTACGCGGTCGTGGACGCGTTCTACCACCAGCTCTGCCCCGACTGCGCGGCCCTGCACCACGCCAAGCGCGGCGCCCGCACCGACCTCACCGGACGCCGGGCCCTGCTCACCGGTGGCCGCGCGAAGATCGGCATGTACATCGCGCTGCGGCTGCTCCGCGACGGCGCCGACCTGACGATCACGACCCGGTTCCCCCGCGACGCCGTCCGCCGGTTCAGCGCGATGGAGGACGCGGGCGACTGGCTGCACCGGCTGCACGTCGTCGGGATCGACCTGCGCGACCCGGCGCAGGTCGTGGCGCTCGCCGACCACGTCGCGTCGCAGGGCCCGCTGGACGTCCTCATCAACAACGCCGCGCAGACCGTGCGCCGCTCGCCCGGGGCATACACGCGGCTCGCCGACGCGGAGCAGGCTCCCCTGCCCGCCGAGGTCGCGGGCATGATCACGACCTTCGGCCACACGAGCGACGCCCACCCCCGTGCGCTCGCCGGGTCCGTGAGCGAGCTGACGAGCCCCGCGCTCGCGATCGAGCGCGCGGCCCGCGCGGCCGCCGACGAGCTGGTCACGCAGTCGCTGAGCGCCGAGGCCGCGGGCCTCGAACGCCTCGTGGCGGGGACCTCGATCGACGCGGGCGGGCTGATCCCCGACGTGGCCACGACGAACAGCTGGGTGGCGACCGTCGAGCAGGTCGACCCGATGGAGCTGCTCGAGGTCCAGCTCTGCAACCAGACGGCGCCGTTCATCCTGGTCAGCCGGCTGCGCCCGGCCCTGGCTGCGTCGTCGGCCCGGCGGAGCTACATCGTGAACGTCTCCGCGATGGAGGGCGTGTTCTCGCGCCGCTACAAGGGCGCCGGCCACCCGCACACGAACATGAGCAAGGCCGCGCTGAACATGCTGACGCGCACCAGCGCGGAGGAGATGCTGACCGACGGCATCCTGATGACCGCGGTGGACACCGGGTGGATCACCGACGAGCGGCCCCACACCACGAAGGTGCGGCTCGCCCAGGAGGGCTTCCACGCCCCGCTCGACTTGGTCGACGGCGCCGCGCGGGTCTACGACCCGATCGTCCGTGGCGAGGCCGGCGAGGACCTCTACGGCTGCTTCCTCAAGGACTACACGCGCGCCGCGTGGTGAGCGTCGCGCCGTCCTACGCTGGACGGTGAGGCGGGCGGCCGGTGCCCGCCCATCCCCGCGGAGGCGTGCCATGGCGCACGGAGACATCACGCACATCGACATCCCGGTCAGCGACCTGAAGGCGGCCGCCGCGTTCTACGGCGGGCTCTTCGGCTGGCAGATCGAGGCCCCGCCCGGCTTCGAGGACTATCCCATGTGGCGCGCCCCGAACGGCATCAGCGGCGGCGGGCTCGCCCCCCGCGGCGAGGGCTTCACCCAGCCCCGCAGCTACGTCGAGGTCGACTCGATCGACGAGACCCTCGCCCGGGTGCGCGAGCTCGGCGGGACGGTCCTGCTGGAGAAGTCCGAGATCTCGCCGACGAGCTGGTGGGCCGTGCTCGCCGACGCCGACGGCAACGCGATCGGGCTCTACGAGGGCAGCACGGAGGTCTGACCGCGCGCCCTTGACCCTCGAGCCGGTCGAGGCACCAGCGTGCGGGCATGACCTCGATCGGCGCACGCCGCGTGCCCTTCCCCGCCCGTATCTCGCCTGGCTCTCCGGTGTCACCGTCTCGCAGCTCGGCGATGCTGTCCCGGATAAGCCGAGTGCCTGAGACGGGCTGGTCACTAGAATCGTTTCGATCCCCATGACCGAGACCGCGCCTCCCTCCACGCCTCCCGCCGTCGTCCCGCCCGTCGACGAGCGCCGCGCCACCGTGATCCTCCTCGCGATGGCGCTGTCGACGTTCCTGTTCGTGACGGTCGAATCGCTGCCGTCCGGCCTGCTGACGCTCATGGCGCCCGACCTCGACCGGTCGACATCGCAGATCGGGCTCCTCGTCACGGGGTACGCGCTCGTCGTGCTCGTGACGTCGGTGCCCCTCTCCCACTGGACGCGCCACGTCGCGCGCCGGTGGGTGCTCTCCGCCTGCGCGGGGCTCGCCGCGCTCTCGACGCTCTGGGCCGCCGTCGCGCCCAGCTACGAGCAGCTCCTCGCCGCCCGGCTCGTCACCGCCGCCGCGCAGGCGCTGTTCTGGGTCGCGGTCGTGCCGGCGACGACGGGACTGTTCCGACCGCTCGTGCGCGGGAAGGTCATGGCCCGGCTCGCCATCGGAAACTCGCTCGCGCCCGTGCTCGGCGTGCCGGCTGGCACGTGGCTGGGCGAGCACTCGTCGTGGCGGTGGACGTTCGCCGCGGTCGCGGGGCTGTCGCTCGTCGTGACGCTCGTGGTCCTCGTCCTGTTCCCCACGATCCCGCCCTCGGCCGGCGGCGCGAGCCACGCACCCCACCCGAGCCCGTCCCGGTTCGGGTTCCAGATGGTCGCGACCGTGCTCCTCGTCACGGGTGCCTTCGGCGTCATCACGTTCGTCACCCAGTACCTCGTCGAGGTCGCCGGGTTCTCGCAGGAGGCGCTGCCACGCCTGTTGCTCCTGCAGGGGGCCGCCGGTGTGCTGGGCGTGATCGTGGTGGGACGGTTCATCGACTCCCACCCCGTCGAGGTGCTCGTCGGCGCGATGTCGCTGCTCGTGGTCGCGCTCCTGGGGCTGTGGGCGTTCGGCGATCGCCCGGTCGCCGCCGTGCTCGCCCTGGCCCTGTTCGGGTTCGCGTTCTCGACCGTCCCGCCGACGCTGTCGCACCGGGTCATGCTCGTCTCGCCCCGCTCGACGAACCTCGGGATGGGCGTGTCGTCGTCGCTGTTCAACCTGGGCATCGCGGCCGGGTCGGGCCTGGGCGCGGTGCTGGTCGCCGTCGTCGGGGTGCGGGCCGTGCCGCTCGTGAGCGCGGGCGCGATGCTGCTCGCGCTCCTGGTCGCGGTCGCCGAGGAACGCTTCAACCTACCGCTCGAGGGCAAGCCGCGGCGCACGGGCCTCACGCGGCGACGCGGCACGATGGAGCCATGAACGACGACGCCCGCTGCCCCTGCCTCTCGGGCGAGACCTACGGCGCGTGCTGCGGGCCGCTGCACCGCGGCGAGCGGGGGGCGGCGACCGCCGAGGCGCTCATGCGGTCCCGGTACAGCGCGTTCGCCGTCGGCGACGCCGCCTACCTGCGCGCCACCTGGCACCCGAGCACGCGGCCCGCGTCGCTCGACCTCGACGCCGACCTGCAGTGGCGGCGCCTCGACGTGCTCGCCACCCGGGCGGGCGGCCCGTTCGACGACGCAGGCGTGGTCGAGTTCGTCGCCCACCACCGCGACGCCACGACGGGCGAGCGTAGACGGCTGCACGAGGTGAGCCGGTTCGCCCGCGAGGACGGCCGGTGGTTCTACGTGGACGGCGACGTCGCCGGGGCGTGAGGCCGCCGGGGCGGGTCAGCTCCGCAGCATCCGGGAGCCGGCGAGCGCGACCAGCGCGGTCGCGACGAGCGTGAGACCGACGAGCACGCCGACCGCGGACCACACGCTCAGGGCCGCCGCCGTCAGGAGGGGCGGCAGCGTCATGCCCGCGTAGGCGATGAGGAACACGCCCGCGAGCGCCTCACCACGCCGCGCCGGGTCCGCGACGTGGGCGACCGTCGTCAACGACGCGCGGAAGAGGATCCCGATCCCGGCGCCGGCGATGCCCCCGCCGACGAGGAACAGGGCGAGCGACGCGGTGAGCGCGCTGGCGCCGACGGTGAGCAGCCCGAGCGACGCGAGCGTGATGGCCAACGCGACCTGGCGCCGCACCGGGAACCGCGCGGTCGCGACCTGCGCCAGTGCCGCGGCCGTGAAGACGACGAACGGCGCGAGGCCGGCGAGCAGGTGCGAGTGGAGCCCGAGGATGCCCACGAGGAACGTCGCGGACAGACCCATGAACGTGCCGAAGACCGCGAACGCCCCGAACGCGGCGGCACCGGCCGCCCAGAACGCCCGCCGGCCCTCGGCGGGGACCGCGACCCGCTGGGGCCGGTAGGCCGGGCGTTCCGCGCGACGTTCGACGGTCTCGGGCACGAAGGCGACCGCGACCGCCAAGACCGCGAGCAGCACCGCGAAGACGGCGAACGGGACCACGAGGGGCCGCGCGAACCAGGTGACGAGGAGCCCGCCGACGAGCGGACCCAGCCCGATGCCGCCCAGGTTCGCGAAGGTCGAGACGATCCCCGACCTTCCCTGGGCCTGGTCGGCGGCCGCACCGAGCTCGGACAGGTGGGCGGTCGCCGTCGCGGTCAGGATGCCGATGCCGAGGCCGCAGACGAACCGCGCCACGAGCAGCCCGGCGAGGTCGTTCCAGACGAGGAACAGGATCGCGGCGAGCAGGTTGATGAGCAGCGACGCGAGGATGACCCGGCGCCGGCCGAGCCAGTCGGAGAGGTGCCCGGCGAGGTACAGGCTGACCATGACCCCGACCGCGTAGGACGCGAACACGACCGTCAGGACGGTCGTGGGGAAGCCGTCGCGCTGCTGGTAGATCGCGTACAGCGGGGTCGGGACGGCGCAGAACGCCATCTCCGTGAGGAACGCGGTCGCGATGACCCAGAACCCGATCCAGTGCGGGAGGAGCCGGGGTGCTCGCGCCTGTGCGTCGCCGGGACGGCGGGCGGCGTCGCGGGTCGGGGCGGGGGCTGTCGTCGTCATGCGTCCATGCTCTGCGGGACCATGCCATCGCGTCCAACGCATACACTTGATGACTGTTATCGACAATGACGATTGAAGGGCGCCGGCCGTGGACACCCGCCAGATCGAGTACGCGCTCGCCGTCGCGGACGAGCTGAGCTTCACCCGCGCCGCGCAGCGCGTCTACGCGAGCCAGTCGACGGTCTCCGCCGGCATCCGGGCGCTCGAGCGCGAGCTCGGCACGACGCTCTTCGACCGGGACCAGCGCGGCGTGCGGATCGCTCCCGCCGGCGGGCCCGTGCTGTCGGCGCTGCGCGACCTCGCCGCCGCCGAGGCGCGCGTCCGCACCGCAGCCGACCCGCGCGGCGAGCTGCGCGGCGAGCTGCGCATCGGCGTGTTCTCGAGCGTCAGCTACCTCACGATCCCGCGCGTCATCGGCGACTTCCATCGCGAGCACCCGCTCGTCGACCTCCGCCTGCGCGCCTCGCCGGCGGGCTCCCCCGGGCTCGCCGAGGAGGTCCGCCGCGGCCAGCTCGACCTCAGCCTCTACGGACTGCCCGCCTCCGCCGCCCCCGGCCTTGCGGTGCACCCGATCGCCACGACCACCTACGCCGTCCTGCTCCCGCCGGACCACGCGCTCGCACCTCGCAGCGAGATCCGGCTGGAGGAGCTGGCAGGCGAGCGGTTCGTCGACGCGCCCGTCGGGTTCGGGAACCGTGACGTCCTGGACGGAGCCCTCGCCGCGCGCGGCATCACCCGGGACGTGCGCGTCGAGGCGACCGAGACCAGCGCGATCCCCCCGTTCGTCGCCGCGGGGCTCGGTGTCGCGCTCCTGCCCGAGCTGCTGATCCCCCCGGGCGACGAGGTCGTCGTCGTCCCGCTGGCCGAGCGCATCGACTGGGAGTTCAGCGTCCTGACCCGGCCCGAGCCCGGAGGCGCTGCCGCGGCACTCGTCGAGCAGCTGGTCGCGAGCTACTGAGAAGCAGGGTCTCAGCGCACCATCCGGAGCGCGGCGATCCCACCGAACCGGGCGCCGTCGTCGGTGGCGCCGTCGGGCTCGAAGCCGTTGCGCTCGTAGAAGCGGACAGCCCGGGGGTTCCCGCTGGCGACCCAGAGCTGGGCCGGAGTCCCGGGCGGCACGACGGCGTCGAGCAGCACCCGCCCCAGACCTCGTCCATGGTGGGCCGCGAGCACGTAGAGGTTGCTGAGCTCCCGGTCGCGGACCGGCTCGTGGCCACCGGTCGCCCGGCTCTCGCCCGCGAGCGCCAGCCCGACGATCTCGCCGTCGACCTCGGCGACCGTGGCCGGGTAGCCGCGCTCGATCAGCCCACGCCACCAGGCGGCGCTGCGCTCGGCGGACGCCCGCTCCCAGAACTCCGTGCTCGCGAGACCCGTGTACGTCTCCACCCAGGACGTGTAGTGGACGAGCCCGACGGCGTCGGCATCCTCGAGGACGGCGGCGCGCAGGACAGTCCGCGGGAGAGACGACACCCGCCTAGATTGCCACGTATGACCGACCTCGGACCTGTCGCCTGGCCGCCCACACCGCTCAGGACCGAGCGACTCGTGCTGCGCGAGCCCGCGGCCGACGACCGCGCTGCCCTGGTCGAGCTGATGGCTTCTCCGGAGGTTCATGCCTTCCTCGGCGGCGCCCGCTCACGCGAGGAGGTCGAACGGGCGCTCCCCACCGAGCCCGCGCGGCGACCGGGCCTGTTCGTCGTTGACTTCGACGGGGCGACGATCGGCATCGTCACTCTCGACCGGAGGGACCCGG
This sequence comes from Luteimicrobium xylanilyticum, assembly GCF_009429125.1. Classification (GTDB taxonomy): domain Bacteria; phylum Actinomycetota; class Actinomycetes; order Actinomycetales; family Cellulomonadaceae; genus Luteimicrobium; species Luteimicrobium xylanilyticum. The sequence goes on along the minus strand of NZ_CP045529.1, from coordinate 423,793 downwards.
AGCGTCCGGGCCGCGGGGGCGGCGCGATCGAGCTCGGCTACCTGCTGCTGCCTGACGTCTGGGGGCGCGGGTTCGCGGTCGAGGCCTGCGCGGCCGCACTTCGATGGCTCGACGACGTCCTTCCCGGCGAACCCGTCGTGCTCACGACGCAGACGGCGAACAGCCGCTCGATGCGGGTCGCGACGAAGCTCGGGTTCGTCGAGCTCGACCGGTTCGAGGAGTTCGGTGCGGAGCAGTGGTCCGGGATCCGCCGCGCGTGACTTCCGGCGCGTGCGCGACGCGGTCGGATCGAGCCACACGCCGCCCGTCACCATCGCCGGCGGATTCTCGGTGGTCGCGGGTGTGTCACGCCCCTTCACGGAGCTGTCATTCCTTCGATACGGTCGAGCTCCGCTCGGACGCCCGCTCGGCTAGAGCAGTGGCGGCCCAGGACGCGAGGAGCTCGACGCCGTCGGCGGACGGCGAGCCCGGGACCGCCGAGTAGACGTTGAGCTGGAGGCCCGGGTCGGCCGGGAGCATGAGCGCCTCGTAGTCGAGCTCGAGCAGCCCGACGACGGGGTGGTGGAAGACCTTGGTCCCGCTGCGGTGGAAGCGGACGTCGTGCGAGGCCCACTTCCTGCGGAAGTCCTCGCTGCGGGTCGACAGCTCGCCGACGAGCTCCATCAGCTGCCGGTCGCACGAGTTGCGTCCCGCCTCCGCGCGCAGGATCGCGACGGCGTCGTGCGCCATCCGGTCCGCACGGTCGCCCCAGAACGCGGCCGCGCCCTCGGGGTCCAGGAAGTGGAAGCGCGCCGTGTTCACGGGCCGCCCTGCGACGCGCGACGGCGAGTCGAAGAGCGGGGCGTACAGGGCGCGGCCGAGCAGGTTGGTGCCCAGGACGTCGAGGCGCCCGTTGCGCACGAACGCCGGCGCGTGCTCGAGCGAGTCGAGGATCCGCTGCACGACGGGGCGCAGCACGAGCGCAGGGGTCCGTCGCGCACGGGAGCGCGCCGTGCCCGACGTGTGGGCCGCGCGGGCGAGGTCGAACAGGTGGGCGCGCTCGGCGTCGTCGAGCTGCAGCGCCTCCGCGAGCGCCTCGAGGACCTCTTCCGAGACCCCCGAGAGGTTCCCGCGCTCGAGCCGCGTGTAGTAGTCGACGCTCACGCCCGCGAGCATCGCGACCTCCTCGCGGCGCAGCCCCGGCACGCGCCGGTTGCCGCCGTACGCGGGCAGGCCGGCGCGCTCGGGGGTGAGGCGGCCGCGACGCGAGACGAGGAACTCGCGGGTGTCGGCTCTCAGGTCCACACCCCCGACCGTACGACGGCGCCCGTGACCGAGGGAGGTTCTGCCAGTACCGGGAAGACCCCGCACTCCCACGGGGCGCCCGCCCTGCCTAGCGTGGAAGCATGACAACGTCCCTCCCCACCCTGACCCTGAACAACGGCGTCACCATGCCCGCCCTCGGCTTCGGCGTGTTCCAGACGCCACCCGAGGAGACCGTCGCCGCCGTCCGGACCGCTCTCGAGGTCGGCTACCGGCACGTCGACACCGCAGCCGCGTACGGCAACGAGCGGGAGGTCGGCCGCGCGATCCGCGAGTCCGGCGTCGACCGTGACGACGTGTTCGTCGAGACGAAGGTCTGGGTCTCCGACTACGGCTACGACCAGACCCTGCACGCGTTCGAGAAGGCGACGGGCAAGCTCGGCCTCGACCGGCTCGACCTGCTGATCCTGCACCAGCCCGCGCCGAGCCGGTTCGACGCGACGCTCGACGCGTACCGGGCCCTCGAGAAGCTCCTCGCCGACGGCGCGGTCCGCGCGATCGGCGTCAGCAACTTCATGCCCGGGCACCTCGACGCGCTGCTCGACGCCACCGACGTCGTCCCCGCCGTCAACCAGGTCGAGCTGCACCCGTACTTCCAGCAGCCCGCCGTCCAGGCCGCGGACGAGCGGCACGGCATCGTGACGCAGGCCTGGTCGCCGATCGGGGGCATCACATTCTACCCCGGCTGGGGTGATGACGACCGCCGCAGCACGCTCGACGACCCGACGATCGGCGCGGTCGCCGGAGCCCACGGCTGCACGCCGGCGCAGGTGATGCTGCGCTGGCACCTGCAGGAGGGACGGTCCGCGATCCCGAAGTCCGTGACGCCGAGCCGCATCGCGGAGAACTTCGACGTGACCGGCTTCGAGCTGACGGCGGACGAGGTCGCGTCGATCGACGCACTCGACACCGGGCACCGCGGCGGTCCCGACCCCGAGGTGGACCGGCCGGACGCCTTCGCCCGGGTGATCCCCGAGGCCTGAGGAGACGCTGTGGGCGCGGCCACCCTGCGCGTCGATCAGCGGCGCTGAGCCCGCACCTCCCCGGTCGCCCTACGTTGGGCGCATGCCGAGACATCAGGTCGTCGCAGGTCTCCTCGTCGACGACGGCGCCGTCGGACCACAATGTCCCCATGCCCGACACGCCACCCGCCTCCCTGCGCCCGCGGTGGGGCGGCCGGCTCGCGCTGAACCTGGCGGTCCTCGGGCTCGCGACGTTCTGGACCGTGCGGGTCGCGGGCGCTCCGGGGTGGGCGCGCGCCGTCGTCGGCGTGGCCCTGGCCCTCTGGCTCGCGCGCGCCGTGCACGACGCCGTCCGGGCTCACCCCGGCGGCACGACCGACCGGACGGACCTCGTCCTCGCGGCGGGGTCCGCGCTCGCGGGCGCCCTCGCGGCGAGCGCGTCGGACGGCGTCGGGTCGCTCGTGGCGGCCGTCGCGCTCGCGGTCGTGGTCGGCTCCCCCGCGGTCCCGGCGACGACGGCTGCGGTCGTCGGGCTCCTGACGGTCGCCGCGCTGGGCGTCGGCGCGCTGCTCGCACCGCTCTCCCCCGTCGCCTTCCTCAGCCTCCTCACGGGCCTGGCGCTCGGCGCGCTCGCCGGGCTCGGGGTGCGCCAGGCCCGCACGGCGCAGCAGCAGCGCGCGCTCGTGCACGAGCAGGAGGTGGCGCTGCGTGACGAGGCGGTACGGGTCGCGCTCGCGCGGGACCTGCACGACGTCCTCGCCCACAGCCTCGGCGGAATCGTCGTGCAGCTCGACGCGGTGCAGGCGCAGCTCGAGGCGGGAGACGTCGCCCCCGCGGCCGAACGGGTCGGGAAGGCGCGCGAGCTGGCCGCGCTGGGTCTGCGCGACGCGCGGGGGGCGGTCGCCGCGCTGCGCGACCCGGTGCAGGGCGGCGAGCGGGGACCCGGGCAAGAGGTCGCGGCGCTGCGCGACGCGGTCCGGGACCTCGTCGCCGCGGAACGCTCGCTGGGCGCCACGGTCGGCCTGCGCACGAGACCGCCGGGCGCCACGGGCGTGACCGTCCCCGCCGACGTCACGACGGCGCTCGTCCGGGCGACGCAGGAGGCGCTCACCAACGCGCGACTGCACGCGCCGGGCGCGCCGGTCGAGGTCGCGCTCCGGACCGGGCCGGACGACGTCCGCCTCACCGTCGCCAACCCGCTCCCCCTGGGTCTGGAGCACAGCGGCTCGGACCGCGTCGGCGACCAGGGCTCGGCCGGCATCGGCGGCTACGGCCTGCGCGGGGTGCGCGAACGCGTCGACGCCCTCGACCGCGGGGCAACCGTGCGCGCGGAGCCGGTGGGCGACCGGTTCGTGGTGGACGTCGTCGTGCCGCTCGACGGCGCACGGGAGGACCGATGACCGACCTCACCACGGGCCCCGGGGCGGAATCGGGACGAGTCCGCGTCCTCGTCGCCGACGACCAGGCGATCGTCCGCGACGGCCTCGTGACGATCCTCGACCTCGCGCCGGAAGTGGACGTCGTCGGACAGGCCGCGGACGGCGCCGAGGCGGTCGCCGAGTCGCTGCGACTTCGCCCGGACGTCGTGCTGATGGACCTCGACATGCCGGTCCTCGACGGTACGGCCGCGACGGTGCGCCTGGCCCGGGAGGCACCGGGGGTGGCGGTGCTGGTCCTGAGCACGTTCGGGGACCGGGCGGCCGTCGCCGCGGCGCTGCGGGCCGGCGCCCGCGGGTACCTCACCAAGGACGCGGACCGGCACCAGCTCATCGACGCCGTCCGCGCCGTCGCGCACGGCCAGGCCGTCTACGGGGGCGAGGTGGACGCGCTGCTGCGGGACGCCGTCGTCGGGCAGGACGCGCCCGACGACGCCCCCGCGGACCACCTGCGCGCCCGGTTCCCGACGCTCACGCCCCGCGAAGCCGAGGTGCTCGCCCTGATCGCGGAGGGCGCCGGGAACCGCGAGATCGCCCGCCACCTGGTGATCGGGGTCTCGACCGTGAAGAGCCACGTCAACGCGATCTTCGCGAAGATCGGCGCGCGGGACCGCGCGCAGGCGATCGTGCTGGCCCGCCCCCGCTGACGGCGGTCCACCCGTCTCCACCCAAGGTTCCACCCCCGGGTGGTTCGCGCGCGGGCCTCCCGGCCCGACACTCGCAGCGTGCTCCCCGACGCCGCCATCTCCATGGTCCTCTCCACCGACGCCTCGTCCACCGACGCGGCGGCCACCGCGAACCACGCGGCGCTCGTCGTCGTGCTCGTGGTAGTCGCGTGGCTCATCGTCCGGCAGCTCACCGCCCGACGGCTCGACCCCCGTTCGACGCTCGCGTGGGTGCTCCTCGCCGTCGGAGCCGCCGAGACGCTCGCGTACCTGACGGGCGCGCACGTCACGGCGCGGGATGTCGCTCTCCTCGTGGTGAGCGCCGCGGTCGGCGGGGCGCTCGCCGTCGTCCGGGCGCGCACCATGCGCCTCTGGCGAGCGGACGGCCGGGTGCTGCGTCAGGGCACCCCGACGACGGCGGTCCTGTGGCTCGTGTCGATCGGCCAGCACCTCCTGATCGACACGTGGTCGGGGGACCGCGCGCTCGCGAACGTGACGCTCCTCGCCCACTTCGGGTTCGCGCTCCTCGTCCAGAACCTGGTCCTGGTGGCACGGGCTCGCGAGCTGGGACTCCTCGTCGGCGGGCCGGACGCGCCGCGTGTTCCGCGGCGCTGAGCCCGCACCTCCCCGATCGCCCTACGGTGGGCGCATGCCGAGACATCAGGTCGTCGCAGGTCTCCTCGTCGACGACGGCGCCGTCCTGCTCGCCGACTCCCACCTGCTGCCGACCGTCGAGCGGATCCTCGCGGGCGCCCCGCGGGTGCCCCGCTCGTAGAGTGAGCCCGTGCCCACGACGAACCGCCCGCTGCACCGCCTCGGCTTCCTGACGATCGGCCTCTTCGACCCGGCGGCCCCTCGGGCCGGGCACGAGGCGACGCTCGAGCTGATCGAGCTCGGCGAACGGCTCGGCTACGACAGCGCCTGGCTGCGCCACCGGCACCTCCAGCACGGCATCTCGTCGCCCGTCGCGGTGCTCGCGGCCGCGTCGCAGCGCACGTCGCGCATCGAGCTCGGGACCGCCGTGACGCCGCTCGGCTGGGAGAACCCGCTCCGCCTCGCGGAGGACCTGGCGACGGTCGACGTCCTGTCCGGGGGCCGGCTCAACCCGGGCGTGAGCATCGGGCCGCCGATGCATTACGACGAGGTCAAGGCCGCCCTGTACCCCGACACGGCCGACGCCGAGGACTTCAGCTACGAGCGGGTCCTGCGCCTGGTCCGGCTGCTCCAGGGCGAGCGGGCGTCGTCGTTCTCGGGGACGCAGGGCATCGAGACGTTCTCGGAGCGCGTCGAGCCGCACTCCCCCGGCCTCGCGGACCGGCTCTGGTACGGGGCGGCGAGCATGCGCTCCGTCGTCTGGGCGGCCGAGCACGGGCTCAACCTGCTGACGAGCAGCGTCGTGAAGGCCGAGGACTCCGACGACTTCGACGAGACCCAGCTCGCCCAGATCCACGCCTTCCGTGCCCACCACCCGGCGGGCGAGGCGGCGCGCGTGTCCCAGGGCCTCGTCGTCGTGCCCACGGACTCCGCGACCCGCGAGCAGCGGGCACGGTACGAGGCCTACGCGGCGTCACGGCTGCCGCGCACCCGGGAACCGCAGGGACCGGCGCGGATGATGTTCGCGCCGGACCTCGTCGGGACGTCAGAGCAGATCGCCGAGCGCCTCGAGGCGAACCCCGCGTTCCGCGAGGTCGACGAGGTGGCGTTCGCCCTGCCGTTCACGTTCGAACGCGACGACTACGTGCAGATCGTCACCGACGTCGCCGAGCACCTGGCGCCGGCGCTCGGTTGGGCCCCGGGGAGCTGATCACGATGCCGCGACCGCACTATCGCTCGCTCCTGCGTCGAGGCGCCGGCCGACACGGCGAGCACCGCGCGACCGAACCGCCTCAGGTGCGCTACGTCGTCGACGGCGACCTGTCGCCCGCACCCGGGAGACCCACCGCGGCCGACGCGCTCCGCTTCGCCGACGCCGCGACGAACCGGATGGCGCTCGTCCTGCTGCCCACGCCCACGCAGGAGCAGATCGACGAGCTCGCCGAGGCATGGAGCCTGCACCCGCTGCTCGTCGAGGACCTCCAGCACGCCGGACAGCGCCCCAAGCTCGAACGCTACGGGGACGTGCTGTTCGTCGTCGTCCGTTCGGCGCACTACGTCGACGAGATCGAGGACGTCGAGGTCCTGGAGTTCCACGTCGTCGTCCGCGGGAATGCCGTCGCCGTGCTGTGCCAGGACGGCCGGTGGATCGACGGGTCCGATGCCGTCGACGGCGACGACGACGCCCTGCTCGACGACCGCACCCTCCTCCGCCTCGGCCCCGAGGCGGTGCTGTACCGCCTGCTCGACGCCGTCGTCGACGGGTACGTGCCGGTCCTGAGAGGACTCGCGATCGACCGGGAGCAGATCGAGCGCCAGGTCTTCAGCGGCGACGCAGCCGTCACGGAGCGGATCTACCGCCTCAGCCAGGAGGTCATCGACCTCCAGCATGCGACGGCGGCCCTGATCGATGTCCTCGAGTCGCTGCGGCAGGGCTTCGACCGCTACGGGATCCCCGACCAGCTGCAGACCTACCTGCAGGACGTGGCCGACCACCTCGCCCGCGTCGAGTCACGTGTCGAGAGCCTCCGAGACGCGCTCACCCAGATCCTCTCCGTCAACGCGACGCTCGTCGGGCAGCGGCAGAACGAGGACATGAAGAAGATCTCCGGCTGGGCGGCGATCCTCTTCGCGCCCACGCTGATCGGCGCGATCTACGGCATGAACTTCGACCACATGCCCGAGACCCACTGGCTGCTCGGCTACCCGCTCGCCCTCGCGGCGATGGTCGCGTTCGGCGTCGCGCTGTACGTCGTCTTCAAGCGCAAGAAGTGGATGTGACGTCCGACGGCGCTGACGCGCCCCGCCGCGCGTAGCGGGCCGGCCCCACCTACGGTCGAGGGACGCGACGAAGGAGGCCCATCATGTGGAAGATGCTGAAGCTGCGGCTGCGGACGCTCGTGCTCGTCGCGGTGCTCGTGCCGCTCGTCGGCTGGGTGGCGCGGCGGCTCGCCGAGCGGACGGAGCAGCGACACGAGGGACCGACGACCACCTCCCGCGTGCTGCGCGGGGTAGACGCCACGGCGCGCAAGGCCCGCTCGTTCGTCTGACGATCGCAGACCAGGTCGACGCGCCGTCCGCCGGTCGTGTGGCGGCGACGACGGCGCAGTGGGACGAGCTCACCGATCGCATCCCTTCAGCGTGGCGACGAGCAGCACACGGCGCTGCACCCTCAACGGAGCATCGCCTCGAGGGCGTCGGCACCCAGCCGTGCGACGGCCGGGACGTCGAGCCGGTACGTCACGTACCGACCACGGCGCTCGACCCTCACGAGCCCCGCGTCACGCAGCACCGCGAGGTGCCGCGAGACCTCCGGTGTCGACATCTCCCAGATGTCGGCGAGCTCCGTCGTCGTGTGCGGGCCCGCCAGGAGGCTGCGGCCCAGTCGGAGACGCATCGGATGGTCGAGGGCTCGCAGGCGCTGCTGGACGGCCTCGGCCGAGGTCTGGACGCCGTCCCGGCCGGCGACCCGGTACCGCACGACCGGCTGCCAGCCGGGTGCCTGGACGACGCCCCTGACCCGGCGTCCGACCGGTGGGCCTTCCTCGTGACCCCGGACGGGCGCCGCGAGGCCGATGAGTTCCCCATCGACGCGCGGTCGGTATCAGCATGACGAACGAACCCCGGGTCGCCGACCGCCCCTCCACCGCGTACGTCGCGGTGACCCGCTCCGTCCCCATGTCGGGGCTCGCCGGCGTCGCAGACGAGATCCCCCGCGTGATCCAGCAGGCCGATCGCCTGGGCCTCGCGCCAGCCGGACCGCCGTTCTTCCGGTACGTCGTGATCGACATGGCACGCGAGCTCGTCGTCGAGGCAGGCGTCCCCCTCGCCGAGATCGTCCCCACCGGGACCGACCTCGGCGACCTCGAGGCGGGCGTCCTGCCGGCGGGCAGGTACGCGACCGTCGTGCACACCGGGCACCCAGACACGCTCGAGGGCGCGACCGGGCGCCTGCTGCGGTGGGCCGCGGACGCCGGGCTGAGCTTCGACGTCCGCCCGAGCGACCGCGGCGACGTGTGGGGGTGCCGGCTCGAGAGCTACCTCACCGACCCACGCGTCGAGCCCGACCTGAGCCGCTGGGAGACCGAGCTCGCGTTCCGGCTCGCCGACGACCCCTCCTGAGGCGCACGCTGGTCGCATGACCGATGCGCAGCCCTCCGTCGAGATCCGGACCATCGCCTACACCGTGTCCGCGGACTACCTGGCGAGCGTCGGGGGCGACTTCGACGCCCGTGGCGTCGACGACGCCGTCCTCGACCGCCTCAACGCCGACCTGCCCGAAGGGGTCGAGGTCCGCCGGGACGGCCGCGTCTTCGCGGCACCCGACCTGGTCGACACCGCTCGCGCGATCGACTTCGACCAGCTCCTCGCCGACATGGACCTCGACCAGATCCTCGCCGAGCACGGTCGCTGACCACCGGCGCGGGCCGGGTTCGGCCTCAGTGGAGCCGTCTCGCCGTGCGGCCGCGGCTCGCGACGCCGAGATGGATCCTCGTCTCGACGTCGTCGCGGCCCAGGACCCTTCCCAGCTCGTCGAGGCCGGAGGCGACCGCGTCGGTGACGCTGTCGAGGTCTGCGTCGGAGTCGACCACCACCGCTCCCGTCAGGACGAGGCGCCCACGCTCGCGGACCAGCGCGAGCGAGGTGGACCGCACCTGCGGGTCGCGTTCGACGAGCCCGCTCACGACCTCGACCACCGGGCCGGACGCGACCCAGAGGCGCGCGCCGGGGACCTCGCCACGCAGGGGCAGCGTGCCCGCGCGCGGCTCCGGGCGGTGCGCTGCCAGCCACCACACGGCGACGACGGCCAGCACGACCGCGACGACGGCCAGGGCCCACGGCCACCAGGACCGGGCGCTCTGCGTGGCAACCCAGGACGTGTCCAACGTGTCGGCGAGCGCGGGCCTGCGACGCTGGAGCCAGCCCGTGCCGAGCGCCACGAGAGCGGCGCCGCCCACGACGAGCAGGAGCCCCACCACGGCGGCCACGACCCGGTCCACGACGACGGTGCCGCGAGGAGCGCGCTTCATCGTCCGACCTCCGGCTCGTCGGGGGACGCGCCGTCGCGCGCACCCGAGGAGGTCACGGCCGGCGCCAGGGTGAAACCGCGCCCGTAGCGGCGCGCGACCTTGCGCCGGTCGGCGCGGACCTCGATCCGCGGGGGGACCTCGAGCGTCGCGAGCCGTTCCGCCACAGCCCCTCGCACCTCGGCGTGGGCACCGGACGGGTCGAGGGTCACGACGTGCACGACGACGCGGCGCGGCGACGCGACCGAGGACACGTCGAGGACCTCCCCGACGGGTGAGGCCGCCGCCGAGGCGAGCCGCGCGACGTCCCGCGGCTCGACGTACAGGCCGGGGGCGCGCCGCAGCGCCGTCTCCGGACGTCGGCGGCGGAGCGCTACGACGAGCACGACGACACCCACGATGAGCGCGACCACGCCGGCGATCGTCGGGACGTGGCCGCGCCCGTCCCGCCCGTCCGCCCAGCGGGCCGCCTCGACGACCCAGCCGTCGCCGGCGAGGACGCCCCAGGACGCGAGCGCGCTCTGCACCGCGACCACGGCCGCACCGAGCACGACGAGCGCGAGCACCGCGCCCACCCAGCGGACCGCGCCGCTGCGCGGGCGGAACTGCGCCGGCCGCGAGACGGGGCCCGTCAGGGCCGGGCTGCTCCCGCCGGTCATCGCACCCTCCTCGTCCGTGCCGGGGCGACGTAGCCCTCGACGACGACGTCGACCTCGCGCACGTCCACCCCCGTCATCCGGGCGAGGTCCGTACGGACCGTGCCCGCCACCCGGGCCGCGACCGACGTCGCGGGCTCCGGCCACACCGCGGTCACCCGGACGGCGACGCGCGCGGCGTCGCCGAGCCGGCTCACGGTGGCGCCGGCGCGCTGCAGCGGCCCCTCGGGTGCAGGCCTCGCGGCGATCGCCGCTGCCCGCTCGGCGACCCGTTCGACGACCCGGTCGGCGACCGTCGTCGCGCCTCCCCACGGCTGCTCCGCCGCGACGGCGGTCCGCTCAGCCACGGCGTCGCCCGTTCAGGACGCTCCCCACGTCGACCCGGCCGTCGAGCACCAGGCCGACCGCGAGCCCGACCGCCCCGAGGACGACCGCGAGCAGGAAGCCCAGGAAGCCCCCCGTCGTCGCGGCTACCGCGAGGAAGAGTCCTACGAACAGCCCTGCCATCGTCATGTTCATGTCGCTTCTCCTTCTGCGGGCCGCGGCCCGTCGTGCTGCGTGCTGACTGCCACGTCGAGGTCGTCGACGTGGACGACGACGGTCCGGTCCCCCACCACGGGGACGACCGCCCGGTGGACCTCCCCGGCGGTCACGCTCACCGGCGGGCCGCCCCGGACGACGACGTGCACGTCCACCCGGCCGTCCCCGACCCGGATGCCGGGGACGCTGCGGCTCCCCGGCAGGTAGGTCGCGATCTCGCCGAACGGACCGGTCGCGAGCCTCGTGACGCCGGGCACCGCGAGGGCCGCGGTCCGCGCGGCCTCCGCGACGGTGCCCGGGTCGCCGGAAGGCAGGGCGTCGTCGGTCACTTCACCCGCGGTTCGTCGTCCGGCTCGTCGTCGTCCTCGTCGGGCAGGTGGACGTCGCTCACGGCGATGTTGACCTCGGTGACCTTGAGCCCGGTCATGCGTTCGATCGAGCTGGCGACGTTGCGGCGCACCGCCTCGGCGACGTCGGCGATCGCGACGCCGTACTCGGCCACGATCTCGAGGTCGACGGCGGCCTCCTTCTGCCCGACCTCGACCCCGACGCCCTGGGAGTAGTTCGTCGACCCGCCGGGGATCCGCTCACGGATCGAGCCGAAGGCGCGAGCCGCGCCGCCGCCGAGCGAGTACACGCCCGTGACGTCCCGGGCGGCGATCCCGGCGATCTTGCTGACCACGCCGTCCGCGATGGTCGTCGAGCCGCGGTCGCCCGTGAGCGCGCTGTCGCTGCCGCGACCGGCCCCGGAGGCGGTCTCCTCGCGTGCGGTGGACTTCTGGTCGGTGTCGTTCTGTGCCATGGTGCTGCCCTTCCTCTCGGCATCCGTCCGGGGCGGGTGAAGTGCTCGGTACCCGCACCGTCCGCCGTGCCGACGTCGGTCGTTCGTGCTGACACTCGGTAGGTGCCCGCACGTGCGTCGACGTCACGCTCCTCGTGATGTGAGGTGAGTCACATCACAGGGGAAGCGGGCGTGCCCGACGACGAGCTGGCGCGCCGTGCACGTCTGGGGGACAAGCAGGCCTTCGTGACGATCGTCGAACGACACGGCCCCGTCGTCTTCCGCTACGCGCGCCGGATGGTCGGCGCGGACGACGCGCCGGACCTCACCCAGGAGACCTTCGCCACCGCGTGGGTCGCGATCCCCGGGTTCCGCGGCGACTCCGCCGTGCGCACGTGGCTGCTCGGCATCGCCTCCAACCACGTGCGCCACCACCGCCGCAGCCTCGCCCGCCACCCCGTGGCAGCGTGGGACGGCGACGAGGACGAGCGCACGACCCCGGTGTCCCGAACGCCCGAGGCCTCGCCCGAATGCCAGGCGGTCGACGACGCCTTCCGGACGGCCCTCGAGTCCGCGCTCGCCGACCTCCCGCCGCTCCAGCGCGCATGCTGGGTGCTGCGGGACGTCGAGGGCCTCGGCTACGCCGAGATCGCGGACGTGGAGCACACGTCCGTCGCCGCGGTCCGAGGCGCGCTGCACCGAGCCCGCACCTCGCTCGCACGACGATTGGAGCCGTGGCGATGACCGACGACCTCCTCGCCCGCGCCGCGTCGACGCTCCGGGAGCTCACCGACGACGGCTGGGTGCGCGCGCGCCCGGCCGTCCTCGAACGGACCTTGCGCGTCCTGCGCGGGTCGGACTCCGTCGTCGGACGGCATGCCGACGGGGAGTTCCGCGCCGCGACGGCCGTGCTCGTCGCCGAGATCCGCCGCGCCGTCGACGGGCTCACGACCGTCCGCACCCAGCGCGTCTCGTGCAGCCTGGCCGACGGCGGCACGTTGGAGGCCCTGGCCGTCGAGGTGTCCGTGGCCTACGGGAGCTCGATCGCCGCTGTCGCCGACGACGTCCGGACCGCCGCTCGCCGCGCCGCGAGCGAGACGCTCGGCGTCACGCTCCAGCCCGACCAGGTCGTCGTCGACCTGGTCGTCGACGACGTCCACCGCGGACCCGACACCGGCGCCTGACGGACCCTCCGCCCCCCGGACGGGCGCCCGACCGGCGTCGGGATGCGGAGCAGCCGCCGTCCTGGGACGCTGGTCCACCACGGTCGCCGGGAGGTCCGGCACCGGCACGCAGAGAGCGGAGGACGGTCACCATGTGGTTCCTGTCGTGGATCATCATCGGCCTGATCATGGGTGCGATCGCGCGCGCGGTCCTGCCAGGCCGTGCGAGCGGCGGCTGGTTCATCTCGCTGGTCGTCGGGGTTCTCGGCGCGATCGTCGGAGGGTTCATCGGGCGAGCGTTCGGCGCGAACCCGAACCAGCACTTCTGGTCGCTGTCGACATGGTTCTGGGCGTTCATCGGGTCGCTCGTCGTGCTCTTCCTGTGGGGGCTGGTCGCCGGCCGACGCCGCACCTGACGCCGCGCGCCCCACGACGCCCGAGCCCGCCTCAGACCACGGCGGGCTCGGGCGTCGCCGTCTCCGGCCTGTCCGGGCGCGGCACCTCCGGCGCGAACGCCCTCCCCGGGGGGCCCGCAGGCACGACCAGAGGAGTGCCCGAGACGGGGTCCGCGAACACGTGAGCGGGCAGCCCGAAGACGTCGTGGACGAGCTCTGCCGTCACGACCTCGGCCGGCGCCCCCTGCGCGACCACGCGCCCGTCGGCCATCGCGACGATGTGGTCCGCGTACCGGCACGCGTGGTTGAGGTCGTGGAGCACGGCGACGAGCGTGCGTCCGCGGTCGACGTTGAGGTGCCGGAAGAGCTCGAGGAGCTCGATCTGGTGGGCGACGTCGAGGAACGTCGTGGGCTCGTCCAGCAGCAGCAGGTCGGTCTCCTGGGCGAGCGCCATCGCGACCCAGACCCGTTGGCGCTGACCGCCCGACAGCTCGTCGACCGGCCTGTCCGCGAGCGCCGTGACCCCGGTCGCGGCCAGCGCCTCCCGCACGACGTCCTCGTCGTGCGTCGTCCACTGCTGCAGCAGCCGCTGGTGCGGGTGGCGGCCGCGGGCGACGAGCGCCTCGACGGTGATCCCGTCGGGCGCGACCGAGCTCTGGGGCAGGAGCCCGAGCCGGCGCGCGACCTCCTTCGCACGGTAGGTGTGGATGTCCCGCCCGTCGAGCACCACGCTCCCGGCGGAGGGACGCAGGAGGCGCGCGAGGGCGCGGAGCAGCGTCGACTTCCCGCACGCATTCGGTCCGACCACGACGGTGAAGGCCCCGTCGGGGACGTCGAGGTCGAGATGTTCGCTGATGAGGCGCCGGTCGTAGCCCAGCGACGCGTCGCGCACCTGGAGCCTGGTCATGAACGGAGTCCCTCCTTGACGAGGAGCCAGACGAAGTAGCTGCCGCCGAGGACGACGGTCACCACCCCGACGGGCAGCGGTGTGGTGGGCACGAGGTGCTGCGCGGTCCAGTCGGCGGACTGCAGCAGCACGGCGCCCGTGAGGGCGGACCCGACGAGCGTCGTCCCCGGGGACGCGACGAGGCGCCGCGCGACCTGCGGTGCGACGAGCGCCACGAAGGCGATCGGCCCTGCGATCGCCGTGACCGTGGCGGTGAGTCCGACGCCGACGGCGACCAGGAGCAGCCGGGTGGGCTCGGCGGGCACGCCGAGCTGGCGGGCGGCGTCGTCGCCCATCTCGAGGAGGCGCATGCGCCGTCCGAGCGCGAGCACGGCGGGGACGAGCACCGCGAGCACCGCCGATGCGGCCCCGAGCTGTCCGTAGCCCACCTCGTTGAGCGAGCCGGCACCGAACGCGGCGGCGCCCATGGCGTCCTGGAGCCGGCTCGTGAGGATGAGCCAGGTGTTGAAGGCGCCGAGCATCGCGCTCACGCCGATGCCCACGATGACGAGCCGGAAGCCCTGGACGCCGCGGCGGTACGCGAGCAGGTAGACGGCGCACGCGGTCGCGAGCCCGCCGACGACCGCGGCGGCCGTCTGCTGGCCGATCCCGCCGTGCCACCACAGCATGACGACGAGCGCCCCCGTGTAGGCGCCCGTGTCGAACCCGATGATGTCGGGGCTGCCGAGCGGGTTGCGGGTGAGCGACTGGAACACCGCGCCGCCGAGCCCGAGGGCAGCGCCGAACAGGAGTGCGAGCGTGGCACGCGGCAGACGCCAGTCGAGGACGATCGTCCGCACGAGCCCGTCGGCGTGGCCGGTGAGCGCGCTGGTCACCTGGCCGAGCGTGAGCCGGTAGTCGCCGGTCGCGAGCGAGACGAGGAACAGCACGACCACGACGGACGCGAGGATCCCGCACACGAGGACGGCCCGCGGGCGGACGCGTGCCGAGAAGCCCGGGAGCCGCAGCGCGACCGTCCGCGTGGCCGACGGCGTGCCGGCGGCGCGCGCCGCAGGGGGTGCGCTCACAGCCCGCTCGCCTTCGTGCGCCGCGCGAGCGCGACGAGGATCGGTGCGCCGACGAACGCGGTCACGATGCCCGCGGGCACCTCGGCGGGGTGCAGGACGACGCGCCCGACCACGTCGGCGGCGATGAGGAGGCTCGGCGAGAGCGTGAGGCAGAACGCGAGGATCCAGCGCTGGTCCGGCCCGACGAGCCAGCGTGCGACGTGCGGCACCATGAGCCCGACGAAGCCGATCGGGCCGGCGGCGGCGGTCGCGGCCCCGACGAGGAGCGTGACCGCTGCGATGACGAGGATCCGGGCGCGGGCGACACGCCCGCCGAGCGCACTGGCGAGGTCGTCGCCGAGCGCGATGACGTTGAGCTCTCGGGACACGAGCACCGCGCAGAGGAGGCCGACCGCCACGAACGGCAGGATCTGACCGGTCACCGCGAGAGGCCGTCCCGAGACCGAGCCCGCGACCCAGCTGCGCATCGAGTCGAACGCGCGCGGGTCGAGGAACGTGATGGCGGTCGACACCCCGCCGAGGACGGCGCCGATCCCGACGCCGGTCAGCGTGAGCCGCGCGGGCGTACCGCCGCCGCGTCCCGCGGACCCGACGACGAGGACGGCGAGCGTCACGACGGCCGCGCCGGCCATCGCCCACCACACGTAGTCGGTGACCTGGGTCGCGCCGAAGAACGCGACCGCGACGACCACGAAGAGCGACGACCCCGTGCCGACGCCGAGGATCCCCGGGTCGGCTAGCGGGTTGCGCGTGAGGGCCTGGATGAGCGCACCTGCGACGCCGAGCGCCAGGCCGGCGACGAGGCCGAGGACCGTGCGGGGCAGGCGGAGGTCGCGCACGACGAGCGCCGGTCCGCCGGCGTGCGGGTCGAAGAGCGCGGTGAAGGCCGTGCCCACGCCGAGGTGCTTGGACCCGACGAGGACGCTCGCGAGGAGCACCACGAGCAGGAGGGCGAGGGACGCGAGCCACCAGGCGCCACGCGTCGACGTCGCCCGGGCCACGCCGCCGGCACGATCGCCCGTGGCGTCCGGCCGGGCCGCTGCTGCGGGCGGGCCGGACGCGGCCGGTGCGGACAGCACGGTCACGAGGTCTCCAGCTCCTCGAGCCCCCTCTGGAAGTCGTCCAGGAGCGCGTTCGCGATCTGGTAGCTGCTCGAGAAGAAGTAGTTCGTGGCCACGACGTGCCCCTCTTTCGCGGCCTTGGTGGCGGCGAAGACGGCGTTCGAGGTGACCGGCTTGATGTCCGCCTCGTCCTTGCCCGCGACGAAGATCAGGTCGGTGTCCTTCAGCAGGTCGTAGTGCTCGGGCGAGTACTGGACGAAGCCGTCCTTCTGACCCGCGGCCGCACCGAGGCGCGCGCCGCCGTCGACGAGCACACGACCGTGGGACGAGGCCTCGGAGTAGAGGTACCAGTTGTTCGCGTCCCCCGAGACGAGATCGACCGAGTGTGTCGCGAGGACGTCCGCGAAGTCCTTCTTGATGCGGTCGGCGTGCGCCTGGTAGTCGGCCTTGAGCTTGTCGAGCTCAGCCGTCTTCCCGACCGCTTCCGCGGTGCCCTGCGCCTCCGCCGGCCAGTTCCCGGCCGCCATCTTCCACTCGAGGTCGACGGTGGGCGCGATCGCCGAGAGCTTGTCGTAGGTCGCCTTGTCCTTCTTGTCGGCGAACTCGTCGAGGAGGATCAGGTCCGGGTGGAGCGCCGCGATCTTCTCGAGGTCGGGCTTGCCGTCGGCGTCCTCGACGACCGGAACGTCCTTGAACAGGCTCGTGTAGGCCGGGAGCTCCGGGATGTAGGTCGGCCGACCGACGGGCGTGACGCCGAGGTCGGCGAGCGCCGTCGCCTCGGGGAAGCCGAGGGCGACCACGCGGGTCGGGTGGGCGGGCACGGTCACCGGCCCCCAGAGCGTCTGGACCGTCGCACCCGTGGCGGACGGGCTCGACGCCGCGTCGGAGACGTTGCTCGAGCAGCCGGCGGCGAGGAGTGCGAGGGCTCCGACGACGGCGGCCGCGAGGGGGGCCCGCGTGCGGGACCGGTGCGACAGTCGGGACGGGCGCGGACGAAGCGGGGTCATACGTTCCTTCCGGAGGGCGGCGCGGCGCGCCGCGAGGCTCGAGTGGCGACCCGGTGCTGCCTGCGCCCGCGTCGATTAGACGACGGAAGTTAGGTAAGGCTTAGCAAACTGGGCGGGTCGAGAGTAGCGGGCGACCCGGTGTCGCGTACACACCGCCTTCTCGCCGTCGGATGTCGCCCATCCGACATGCCCCCGTGCCGCGACCCTCAGCCGTGCGCGGGTCCGGAGCCGCTCGGGCTAGCTCTGCGGCGCGAAGTACGCACCCGGCGTGCGCCCGGTCACGCGTCGGAACGCCGCTACGAAGGCACTCGATGTCGTGTATCCGACACGCGTGGCGACACGGCTCACAGGCTCGCCCGAGGCAAGCATCGCCACCGCACCCTGCAGTCGCGCGTGCGCACGCCACTGCGCGAAGGTCATACCCGTCTCGGCCACGAAGATGCGGAGCAGGGTGCGGGCGCTCGCGCCGACCTCACGACCCAGGACGTCGAGCGAGGCGTGCCCTGCCGGGTCGCCCAGCACGAGCTGTGCGACGGCGCGGGCGCGGTCGTCTCGCGGCATGGGGAGGTCGATCGTGGCGCCGTCCACGGGCTCGAGGACGTCGAGCAGGACGCGCTCGGCACGACCCCGCTCGGCTGCGCCCAGGGCCCCGCCGAGATAGGCGAGGAGCTCGCGCGCGAGCGGAGCCATCGCGACCACGGTGGGCTCCGCCCATCGGTCGGCCGCGGCGGGCTCCACGTAGACGCCCTCCATCACGGCCTCGTGCACGGCGATCGTCGCGTGCCACGTCCCGGCGGGTATCCAGAGCGCGAGCGACGGCGGCAGCACCCAGTAGCGGTCGTCGACCTCGACCATGAGGACGCCCCGGCTGACCCACGCGAGCTGGTGCTCGTCATGGACGTGTCGTCTGAACTGCTGACCGCGCTCCATCTCGAAACGCGTGATCCCGATCGCACCGACCGACACCGGGCACCGCCTCTCCGACCGATTCTCGACACAACGTGTCCGGCTAGCTGGTACCCGCCAGCCCGCTCGTGACCCTAGCGTGGTGACGATGAGACGCGCCCCCGCTCGCCGTCCCGCTGTCCCCGGTCGCGAGCTGCTCCGCACCTCGCTCAGGGCCCACCGCCGCCAGGTCGCCTGCGCGAGCGTGCTCCTGACCCAGCACCAGCTCGGCGAGGCGCTCGTCCCCGTGATCGTCGGCGCTGCCGTCGCCGACGCCGTGGCCGACGGCAGCGCCGCCCACCTCGGTCTCTGGCTCCTCGCGCTCCTCGCGGACTTCGCGTTCCTGTCGCTCTCCTACCGCTTCGGTGCACGCGCCAGAGCGCGCGCCCGGGCGCAGCTCGCGCACACCGTCCGCATGAACGTCGTGACACGGGTCCTCGACCCCGGGGGCGGGGCCGACGCGGCCCCCGGGGACCTCCTCGTCCGGGCCGACGCCGACGCCGAGCGGGTCGGGGACCTGGCCGGGACGATCGCCTCCACCGTCGCAGCGGCCGTCGTCGTCCTGGCGGCGGGGACCGCCCTCGCCCGGACGGCCCCCGCGCTCGCCCTGGTCGTCCTCGGGGGAACGGTCGTGCTCGTCCTGACGGTCCGGCGCGCGTCACGGCGCCTCGAGCGCGCCTCGCACGACGAGCAGGAGGCGGCAGCCGACGCCGCCACGTCCGCCGAGGACGTCGTCCGCGGACTCCGCGTGGTGCACGGCCTCCATGCCGGGCCCGCGGTCGCGGCACGGTTCGCGCGTCTGAGCGACGACGCCGCCACGTCCGCCGTACGTGCGACGACGATCGAGGGGACGATCGGCGGGATCGCGTCCCTGCTCACGGGGCTCTACCTCGCCGCGACGGCCGCGGTCGGCGGCTATCTCGCGCTCCGCGGTTCGCTCGGCCTCGGCGCGCTCGTCGCGTCCGTCGGGCTGGCGCAGGTGCTGCTCGACCCGCTCGACACCCTCGCCACCGCGTCGAGCGCCTGGACCCGTGCGCGTGCCTCCGCTGCCCGGATCGAGGCAGTCCTCGCCCGGCCCCGTGCCGTCCCGCAGACACCCGTCGGCGCCCGCCTCGCCGGCGACGGCGGGCCGCCGACGCTCACCCGCACGGCCGACGACCGGGCCGCCGGCTCGACGCCCACCCTCGGGACGGTCGGCTGGCACGCCGAGGGCGGCAGCCTGACCGCGCTCACGACGCTCGACGCGCAGCTCGCGCGCGACGTGGTCCGACTCCTCGCCCGCGAGCTCGACCCGCCGTCGGGCGCGCTGACGCTCGACGGGACGCCCGTCACCGACCTCGCGCTCGACGACCTCCGCCGCGCCGTCGTCGTCTCGCCCCACGACGCGCCGCTCCTCGCTCCCACCCTGGGTGCCAACCTGCGCGCGCTCGCACCGGGCCGCCGTGACGTCTCGCGGTACGTCCGGGCGGCCGCGCTCGACGACGTGCTGCACGCCCTCGACGGTGACCTCGACGCCCCCCTCGGGGAGAACGGCCGCAGCCTGTCCGGTGGCCAGCGCCAGCGCGTCGCGCTCGCCCGTGCACTCGCCGCGGAACCCCCGGTGCTGGTGCTCCACGACCCGACCTCGGCGCTCGACCCGGTCACGGCGGCACAGGTCGCCGACGGCCTGCGCGCGGCCCGCGACGGTCTGACGACGATCGTCGTCACGACGAGCCCGGCCGTGCTCGCGGTCTGCAACCACGTCGTCGACCTCGACACAGGATCCGTCCGGACGCCGGCCGACGGGACGCACGCCACCGTGCCCGCGCAGGTCGGAGCGGCCGGATGAACGCCCGGGCCGACCACGAGGCTCCGGCGCTGCTGCCCGTGGCCACGCCGGCCGCGGTCCGCGCGTACGCCCGGGTCGCGGTCCGTGGCGCCCGGGCCACGGCCACGCTGACCGCCGCGACGATCGTCGCCGCGAGCCTCGTGCCGCTCGTGCCGCCGATCGCCGTAGGCCGCCTCACGCAGGCCGTCGTCGACGGGCGCGGCACGGACGCGCTGGTGGCCCCGGTCGCGCTGGTCGTGGTCGCGGCCGTCGCCTCGGGCCTGCTCGTGCGCGCGTCGCAGGCGCTGCTGGCCCGCCTCGTCGTGCCCCGAGCGGCACGGCTGCGCGCCGACGTGCTCGCCGCCGCGCTCCGTCTTCCCAGCACGACCGTCGAGCGCACGTCGCCGGGCGACCTCGTCTCCCGCGTCGCGGGCGACGCGGACGAGGTGGTGCAAGCCGCTCAGGGCTCGCTCCGCACCTTCCTCGGCTGCGGCTGCACGATCGTCCTCACGCTCGGCGGCCTCGCGACCCTGGACTGGCGGTTCGCCGCCGCGGGACTCCTCGCCGTGCCCGTGCAGGCGTGGACGTTGCGCTGGTACGTGCGCGCGGCACGTCCGCTCTACGCCGCGACACGCACCGCCGACGGCGCCCGGACGGCGGCCGAGCTCACGGCGTTCGGCGCGCTCCCGACCCTGCGCGCGCTCCGGCTCGGTGGAGCGGGCCGGACCGACGTCCGTCGGGCGTCGGAAGACGCGGTCGAGTCCCGGTTGCGCACCGTCCGGGCGTCGACCCGGTTCTACGGGAGGCTCAACGCCGCCGAGGCGATCGGGCTGTCCGCCGTCCTGATCACGGGCTTCGTCCTCGTCCGCGCCGGCGAGGCGACGACCGGACAGGCGACGACGGCCGCCCTGTTCTTCGTCGGGCTCTTCGGCCCCGTGAACGGGTTCCTCGCGACGTTCGACACGGTGCAGCAGGCGACGGCCGCGCTCGCGCGACTCGTGGGCGTCCTCGGGGCAGCGCCGGTCGGCCCAGGCTCAGCGCGCCGGCCCTCCGCGCCCGAGGACCCTGCCGTCGCTCTCGACGTCGTGGGGCTCACCGCCGGGTACGAGGGGCACCCGGACGTCCTGCACGGCGTCACGCTGCGGGTGCGTGCCGGCGAGCGGGTCGCGCTCGTGGGGCGGAGCGGATCGGGCAAGTCCACGCTCGCCGGCGTCGTCGGAGGGGTGCACGCCGCCCGGACCGGCAGCGTCCACCGGAGCGGCGAGGTGCTCGTCGTCACCCAGGACGTCCACCTGTTCGCCGGGACGGTCGCGGACAACCTGCGGCTGGTCGCCCCCGACGCCGCGGACACCGCGCTCCGGTCCGCACTCGCGCGCACAGGGGCGCTCGCCTGGGTCGACGCGCTCCCCGACGGCCTCGGGACTCGCGTGGGCGCCGGCGGCCACGCCCTCGACGCCGCCCGCACCCAGCACCTCGCCCTCACGCGCGCCCTGCTGGCCGACCCGGACGTCGTCGTGCTCGACGAGGCGACGTCCGAGGCCGGAGAGCTCGGGCGCGGGCTGGACGACGCGGTCGACGCGGTCGCCGCGGGCCGTGCCTGCCTCGTCGTCGCGCACCGGCTCGGGCAGGCCGCCGCCGCGGACCGGGTGGTCGTGCTCGACCACGGCCGCGTCGTCGAGCAGGGCACGCACGACGACCTCGTGACGACGGGCGGCAGCTATGCGGACCTGTGGGCAGCCACGACCACGGCCGGCCCGTCCCGTGGTTGACGCTCCTCAGACGAGGCCGGCGGGGTCAGGTCCGCGAACCCGGTCCCCCGGGGCGGGGGAGCCTCAGGCGGGGTGCGCGAGCCCGAGCCCGCTGCGCACGACCGTCCCGTCCGCGCGGAGGGCCAGCACACCGCAGCCGAGCTCGTCCTGCGCCCAGGCGACGCCGTCCTCGCCGAGCGCGACGACCGTCGTGACGGCGACGTCGGCGGTCACGAGGTCATCAGCGACGACGGTCGCGGAGACGAGCGCAGTCGCGGGCGCGCCCGTGCGGGCGTCGCGCACGTGCGCACCGCGCTCGTAGCTGCCTGACGTCGCGACCGCGCCGTCGTGCACGGGCAGCACGACGAGCGTCTCCGCGGTCGACCACGGCGAGCGCACCCCGACCTGCCACGGCACGCCCGGAGCCCGGCCACCCTGCACGACGACGTCGCCGCCGGCGTTGAGGCAGAACCGCTCGACCCCCGCCGCGGCCAGGGCGTCCGCCGCGCGCTGCGCCGCCCAACCCTTGACGACGCCGTCGAGGTCGAGGTGACCGTCGGGCCGCTCGACCCCGAACGCACCGCCCGACGCCTGCGCGAACGTCTCGGCCACGGTGAGCACCTCGAGCAGCTCGGGGCTCGCGTCGTGCAGGCGCAGCTCGGCGCGGTCGAGACGGGACAGCTCCGAGTCGGGAAGGTGACGGCTGAACCGGCGTTCGGCGACACGGATCACCGCGAACGCCCGCGCGACCGCCTCGCGCACCTGCTCGCCGCCCGGGGCGGCGGCGGCAGTGCCGGCGTCGGGCACGTCGACCGAGAACGGCAGGGCCATCGCCGTCAGGAGGAAGCGCACGTCGTCACCGGTGGTCGATCGCGTACTGGACCGACTCGAGGTACGCCTCGGACGTGTACGTCGCGCCGGACACGGTGTCGACCTTGGCGGACTGCGCTTCGACGACCTCGGACGCCAGGGTCGGCGTGGCACCGTCGCTCTGCTGGTCGTTCGGGGCCTGGAGCACGTCCACCTTCGTGATCGTCGTGCCCTTGAAGGTCACGGAGACCTGCACCGAGCCGTAGGGCGTCGAGCTCGTCGACCCGACGACCGTCTCCTCCGTGTCGTCGGAGCCGGCGGAGTCGTCGCTCGACGCGGTGGACGTGCTGCTGGGCGTCGAGGAGTCCGTGTCGTCGGCCGAGCTCGACGCCGACGGGCTCGACGAGTCGGACGAGCCCGACGTGGTCGTCTCCGACGACGGCGCGTCGGCCATGGCTGGCGCCGCGTCCTCCGCTGCGGCGAACCGGGCGGCCGCGGCGGCGCCGATCACGGCGGCCACGCCGACGAAGAGGGCGCTCCCGCGCCAGGGTCCGGTCATCGCTGCTCCTCGAAGCTGAGCTCGTCGTAGTGGACGGCGGAACGGGGCACGCCGAGCGAGCGGACGGTGCGCTCGACGTCGCGGCACAGGCTCGCCGGGCCGCACAGGAACACGTCGCGGCGCGCGACGTCGGGCACGAGGGCCTTCACCGAGCCCGCGGCGAGCGGGTCGTGGCCCAGCTCGGCCCGCCGCCCGACGAGCGGCACGTACCGCAGGCCGGGCACGTCGCGGAGCTCGCCCGCCAGCGCGAGCACGCGCTCGCTGCGCGCCCGGTGGAGCACGACGACGTCGTGGCCGCGGCGCCACAGCTCCTCCGCCACGGCCCGCACGGGCCCGATCCCCGCGCCGCCCGCCACGAGGAGGACCCCGTGGTGCCGCGCACGGTCGGCCGTGAACCGGCCGTAGGGGCCCTCGACGACGACGCGCGTGCCGGGCGCCAGGGCGCCCACCCGACCGGAGTGGTCGCCGAGCGCGCCGACCGTGAGCCGGACGCGGGCGCCGTCGGGCACGGTGGACAGCGAGTACGGGTGCGCGGTGCCGAGGTGCCCGCGGACCAGGAAGCGCACGAGCACGAACTGGCCCGCCTGGGCGCGCAGCCGCTCGACGGCCCGGCCGCCGAGCCAGACGCTCGTGACGCCGTCGGCCTCGACGACCACCCGCTCGACCCGTGCGACGCCGCGTGCCTGCCGGACCAGGGGCAGCCCGACGCGCCAGACCAGCACGCACGCGGCCGTCGCCAGGTACATCGCGTACCAGAGGGTCCGCGCGGTGGGCGACGCGAACAGGTGGGCGCCGCCGCGGACCTGGTGCCAGAAGGTCAGGTAGATCGCGAGGTACGTGCCGAGGTGCGTGGCGTACCAGGCCTCGTACGGCAGGTGCCTGCGGACGACCCGGGCCGACGTCGCGGCGACCGCGAGGAACAGCACGCCCCCGACGAGCGCCCAGAGCAGGTCGGGCACGGCCCGGTTCAGCGACCACAGCGCCGACCAGGGGTTCTCGGAGGTGGTGAGCGACTGGCCGCCGACCATGAGGACGACGTGCGTCGCGAGGAGCAGGAGCACCGTGGCGCCGAGGGTGCGGTGCCAGGTGACGAGGCGGTCGAGGCCGACGGCCCGCTCGAACCACGGCACGCGCGCCACGAGGAGGACCTGCGCGCAGACGAGGACGCCGAGCACGAGACCCGCGAGCTCCGCGACGCTCGTGACCGCGGTGCCGGCGGAGGCGGTCGCGTCGTCGGGGGTGGTGGTCCACCAGAAGACGATCGCGGCGGCCGCCGCGGCGGCGACGATCCCGCGCAGCAGGACGCCCGTCAGGGCGTCGGCCCGACGGCGGCTCGCTGTCCGCACGGCCGACGCCGTCGGCACGGGTCCCGGGCCGAGGTTCGACGGTACGCTGGTGCTGGTCACAGGTCGAGCCTGAGCGCGCCCCCTGAGGTCTGGCTCAAGACTTCCTGTGAGCGGCCTCCCAATAGTTGTTGCAACAAGTTCACTGCTGGCAAGTGGCGAGCAGCTCGTCGAGCAGCTCGTAGCCCTCGGTGAGGCCGGTCTCCATGCCGCTCGCGACCATCCCGTCGCGGTCCTCGACGCTCTGGTAGACGGAGTGCGTCGTGACCCGGGCGCGGCCGCCGTCGAGGGCCTCGAGCGTCGCCGACTCGAGCGCGACGTGCCCCGGGTAGCCGTCGAACTCGAAGGTCTGGACGAGCCGCTCCGGCGTCACGGAGTGGAACGTGCCGTGGAAGCCGTACTCCCCTCCCTGCGGGTCGCGGTGGGTGTAGGCCCAGGATCCGCCGATGCGGGCGTCGTAGTGCTCGACGCTCATCTCGAGCGCGCGCGGCCCGATCCACTGCGCCACGAGCTCCGGCTCGGTGTAGGCACGGAAGACGAGCTCCGGCGGGGCGTCGAACTCGCGCACGACGTCGATGAACGGGGTGCCGGGCTGGGCGGTCACCGTGGTGGGGTTGGTCATGATTCCTCCTGCGTGAGGGACGCCAGGACGGCGTCGAGGCGGCGGTGGCTGCGCTCGGTGGCGAGCCGGAGCCCGTCGATCCACGACGTGAGCTCCTCGAGGGCCGCTGGGTCGAGATGGCACGGTCGGCGCTGGCCGTCGCGCGTGCGGGTGATGAGCCCGGCGTGCTCGAGGACCTGGACGTGCCGTGACACGGCCTGCTTGGTGATCGGGAACAGCTCGGTGAGCTCGTTCACGGTCGCGGGGCCGCGCGAGAGACGGGCGACGATCGTGCGGCGCACCGGGTCGGCGAGTGCCGTGAAGGCCTGGTCGAGCCGGGTGTCGCGGGCGTCGTCGTCGGTCATCGCATCCTTCTTAGTCAACCTGCGTGTTGATCAACCGATACGTTGACAATAAGTCCCGGGCGGGCCGCCGTCAACCCTCCGACGATCCACCACCCCACACCCGGCCGAGCACGGGATCTCCGTCCACCGACAACGGGCTCGCCGCCCGTCCGGTCGTCCGGACGGGCGGCGAGCCCGTGCTCGGCGCCGAGGGGTGAGACGGCGAGCCAGCTCAGGGGCGCGTCACTCCCGACGGCGCGTCCACAGGGCCGTGAAGAGCACCAGCAGGCCCAGCGCCAGGACGCCCGCGGCGAGCAGCCCCAGGTGCCAGAGGTCGGCACCGGTGCCGGCGAGGCCGCCCGTCCCGGCCTGCGTCGCCGTCGGTGACGGCGGCACCGCCCCGAACGTGTTCGTCACCGTGATCGCGACGCTCGACCCGACCGGGACCGTCACCGTCCCGGGGTCGATCTTCGTGGCGTCCGACCCGCCGTCCTTCGTCTCGGTCAGGGTGCACGTCGCGTTCGCGGGGAGCCCGGCGTACGTCGCGTCCTTCGTGGCCGAGACCGTGCGGGTCGCGCCGCCGGGGATCTTCACCGCGGTCGCGGTGCCGTCCACGTCGCGCGTGCAGGCGAGCGACACGGTGAACGTGTCGGACCGGTGGCCCGCCGCGCCGTCACCCTCGAGCGCCTTGTGGACCTCGATCGACCCGACGTCGAACGTGTTCGTCACCGTGATCGCGGCCGTCGCGGGCGAGTCGTCCGGCCCCGGGACCGTGATCCCGTCCGCCGGGGAGATCGCCGACAACGTCGCCCCGCCCGTCCGCGGCTCCGTCACGTCGCAGTGCGCACCGGTGGGCAGGTCATCCACCGTCCACGTCAGCGCGCCGGGCTTCAGCTCGTGGGTCGCGTCGTAGACGGGGGCCGGGTCGGTCCCGTCGAGCGTGCACACGAGGCGCACCTGGAACGGCCCGCTGCCCCACGCGTCCGCGCCGTCGCCGGCGAGCTTCTTGGTGACCTTCACGCTGCCGACGGTGTAGTGGTTCGTCACGGCGACCGCATTGACCTCCGTCCCGCCGTCCCGCAGCACGAAGCTGCCCGACGACGTCCCCGTGGTCTCGTCCCGTGCATCACCGCTCTGCGTGATCACCACGGTGGTCGAGGGTGCCCCGGCGGCATCCGTCTCCTCGACAGTGCAGACCGAGTTCACGGGCACGCCGGTGACGGTGTGGGCCTCGCCGCTCACGACCTCGAACGTCCGGTCGTCCGGACCGAGCTGCTCGGCACCGTTGAACGTGCAGCTCGCGCTGAACGTGTACGGGCCCGGGTAGTCGATCGCCGCGCCGTCCTGGTCCTTCGCGCCGCCGTCGTCGACCGTCTTGGTCACCGTGAACCCGGTGGCGCCGAACGTGTTCGTGATCGTCACGGTGTCGGCCTCGGGGTCCGAGCCGTCGGCCGGGATCGGCACGATCGTCGCGTTCCCGTCCGCGTCGACGTTGCTGCCCGTGATCGTCGTCGACGTCGCGCCGCCGTCGTCGACCTCCGTCACCGAACACTCGGTGCCGATGGGCTCGTCGATCGTCGTGAACGGCTGGTCGGGTCCGATCTCCTCCTGCACGGGTCCGGGGTTGTCGTCGGCGTTCTCGACCGGCAGCGCGACCCGGTTCTCCCCTGTGCCGTAGAAGCACTCGATCCGGACCGGGAAGGTGTCGGGGGCTGCGTCCGCGGCGTCGCCGTCGACCTCCTTGACGATGGTCAGCGGCGCGACCCGGAACGCGTTGAGACCGACCGCACCGACCGTGGTGCCGTCGCCGACCGTGACGGTTCGCGGGAGCACGAGGTGCAGCGGCGGCGCGCCGCCGTCGGGGAACTGCTCCGTGACCCGGCAGGTCGCGCCCGTCGGCAGCCCCGTCCAGGTGCCGACCGGGTTCTCCGACGGCGTGACCTGGATCGGGTTCTCACCAGGGATCGTGACGGGTGTCGGCACGCCGTCGACGACCCTCGTGCACTGGATCGAGAAGGTGTAGGTGGCGTCG
This sequence comes from Luteimicrobium xylanilyticum, assembly GCF_009429125.1. Taxonomy (GTDB): domain Bacteria; phylum Actinomycetota; class Actinomycetes; order Actinomycetales; family Cellulomonadaceae; genus Luteimicrobium; species Luteimicrobium xylanilyticum. The sequence continues at coordinate 396,542 of NZ_CP045529.1, read as the reverse complement.
AGCGCCTGCTGGTACTCCGTGCTCTCCGGGTCCAGCCCGGCGATGCGCTTCGTCACCTGGACCGTTCCCTCGGTGAAGGTGTTGGTGACCGTCACGATGCTCGGATCGTCCGATGCGTCGCCCACGGTGAAGGTCGGGTCGTCGATGAACGTCCCGTTGGCCCCTCCGGTGCGCGGCTCCGTGACGGTGCACTCGGCACCCGTCGGCAGGTTGTCGACGCTCCACGTCAGGTCGTCGGGCGGTGTGAGCGTGTGGTCGGCGTCGAACACCGGGTTCGGGTCCGCGCCGTCGAGCGTGCAGGTCATGTGGACCGTGAACGGCCCGCTGCCCCAGTCGTCCGCTCCGTCACCCGTCACGGCCTTGGTGATCTGCACCGAGCCGACCGTGTAGACGTTCTCGACGGCGACGGTGTTCGTCACACCGGTCACCGTGTCCGCGGTGAGCGTGAACGTCGACGACGTCCCGTCCGTGGGCTCGCCGGCGCCGTCGGCGGTCGTGGTGGTCGTGGTCGTCGACGCCGCGCCGCCGTCGTCGGTCTCGGTCACGGTGCAGGTCGAGCCGGCAGGGAGCCCGTCCACCGTCTTCGACTCGCCGTCGTGCAGCGTGAACGTCCGGTCGTCCGGCGGCACGACCTCGGTGTCGTTGAACGTGCAGGACGCCGTGAACGTGTAGTCCCGGTCGTACGCGATCGGGTTGCCGTCCTGGTCCTCGGCGCCGCCGTTGTCGACCGCCTTGGTCACGGTGAAGCCGGCGTTGCGGTAGATGTTGCGCACCGTGATGACGTTGAGGTCGTCCGACGTCGTGTCGATCGGGTGCGCGATGTCGGTGCGGTCGGAGTAGTCCCGCAGCGCCTCGACCGTGCCGGAGCGGGCCGGGATGACGATGGCCGGCGGGTCGTACTCGATCGTGGCGCCCACGGGGGCCGGGACCTCCTGGGCGTCGCACTGCGCACCCCAGGGGATGGTCACGTCCGACCACGCGCTCGTCGCCGGGTCGGCGTGGTCGTTGACGGCCACGTCGCCGTTCGCGGGCACGGTCACGACGCTCTTGTCGTCGCCGTTCTCGTCCACGATCGGCACGGGCTCGCCGTTCGACACGCACGCGATCTGGACGGTGTAGCTGTCCGGGAGCGGGAAGTCCGAGCCCGGCGGCGTGACCACGGCCTTGTGCAGGTCGAACTGGCCCGTCGCCATCGCGACGCCGACCTTCGGCGGCTCGGTGACGAGGCTGACCGGGAACGTCTGGTGCCCGGTGTCCGGGTCGGTGAACGTGCCCTGCGCGCCCTCGGCGACCGAGTTCCACGCGATGGGCTCGTCGCCCGACGTGGTCGGCGCGACGTTGGGCGTCCGGGTGTCGAAGGTCAGGGCGAGGTCGTCGCCCGGGCCGAGGCCCTCGTTGTCCTCGTCGTACGTCAGGACCGCCTTGATCGCCGTCGCGTCGAAGAGCTGGCTCTCCGGCGTCGCCGACGTGATCTGGCTCCACGTCCGCGACGTGACGTCGTCGTAGCACGGGTCGTCCGTGGCCAGGCCGCCCGGTGTGATCTCGTTCTGGATGTCGGCCTCGTTGCAGGCCTCGTCGAGGGAGTCGGTCGTGTAGTAGAGCTTCATCGGCGTGTCCTCGCCGACCGCCTGGCCGTCGTACGTGAACCGGCCGATGAGCCGCGGCCGGAACTCCGACCCGCGCGCCGTCGGCACGACCACGCCGGTGTCGCCGGGTGTCGGGAGCACGTCGATGCCGGCGACGATGTGCGCCGGGATGTTTCCGGCGTTGGTCAGCCGGACCTGCCAGCGCTCGACGCCGCCCGGTCGCGTGATCGGGACGCAGCTCTCGCCGTAGTAGATGACGTCGCCCTCGTAGTTCGGCACGCTCGGTTCCTGGCAGCCGGAGGCGTTCTCGTCGTTGGCGTTGACGTCGAGGACACCCAGGTCGTCGTAGTTCGCGTCGCCCTCGGCGACGTCCGGGTCGCCGGCACCCACGCCCTTGACCGCCTTCGAGATCCGCAACGGCGTGAGGGCCACGGGCTGGGTCGTGGTGTCCGCCGTGCAGGTCGTGACGTCCGCGGCCTGCGGGTTGTCGATCGAGGCGTTGTGCGTGCTGTCGCACGTGTCGTAGACGCGGTCGTCCGAGACCGTCACGGAGTTGACCACGTCCGTGCCGGGGGCGACCGGATCCGTGCCGCCGCGGTACTCGAGCGGCGTGTCGACGACGATCGCGCTGCCCGGCTGGAGCACGAAGCCGTCGGGGAGCGTCACCGTGATCTCGGGCGTGCCGTCGTCGCCCACGCAGTACTGGGCGCTGGCGCCCGCGATCGGAGCGGTCGAGCCGTCGGCGCCCCTCAGCTGGATCACCGCGTCGGGGTAGTCAGCGCACTCACCGTTCGCCGGGACGTCCCCGGACTCGGGCACGAGCTGCGGGCCGTCGCCGTCCGCGGGCAGCGTGTCGACGATCGTCACACCGGTCTGCGGCCACTGGCCGTTGTTCGTGACCACGAACTGGTAGGGGATCGGGCTGTTCGGGTTCTCGTCCCGGGGGTCCTCACCGTCGCCCGGCGTCTTGGTGATCGTCACGGAGTTCGGGAGGTGCAGGTAGTCGGTGGAGTCGTTCGCGTCGTCGTCCGCGGTCCACGGACCTTCCTCGTGCTCCCACGAGCCCTCGCTGTGTACCTGGATCGTGTTGTTGGTCCGCCCGAGCACCGTCTCGCCGGGCGCGAGCTCGTTGGTCGGGAGGTCGGACGGAACCGGCGTGACGTTCTCGCCGTCGGTGCTCCAACGCAGGTTGTCGCGCTGGGCGGCTGAGAAGGTGGCGTGCGCGGTCGGGTTCGACGGGTGCTCCCAGTTCGGCTGACCGTCGCCCGCGTCGTACGTGAATCGCAGACCCTGGACGTCGCCCGGAGCGACACCGGCCGGCAGAGCGGGGCTGCCGGCAGCGGTGAAGTCTCCATCGACCCAGCAGGCAGTGAGGTCGTCGGACCCGTTGCACTGCTGGACCAGGGTGTCGCCGTCGAGCGAGTACGTCACCCCGACCAGTGCGTCCACCTCGACGCGCGCGATCGGCGCCTCGACCGTCTGGCCCGGGAAACCGGTGAAGTCGAACGCGTTCCAGAACAGCGGGTCGTCGTCGGTGATCGCGAGGGTCGTCGTGCGGACCGTCCCGGTCGGCTTGCCGGTGAGTGCGACCGTGTAGGCGTTCGGGTCGCCCTCGTAGCGGCTCTCCGGGTCGATGCTCTTCGTGGCGTCGACACCGTACGTCGGCTCCTCGATGTTGACGGTGTCCTCAGCGGTGTCGCTCGCGGTGTCCTCGGGACTGGTCACGGACGCGAAGGACGTGTTGGCGACCGAGTCCGCCTCGGTCACGGCGGCCCCGCCGTCACGGTGGGTCGCCCGGAGCTGCATGGACAGCACCACCCCGCCCGGTGTGGTGCTGTCGGTCGTGGTGTCGATGAAGCCGTGGAACACGACCCGGACACCGGTGACGTCGGCGAGGTCCGACGGCCCGAGCGCGAGCGCGGCGTCTGCCGTGATGGCCGGGTCCTCGGTACCGCCCCGGGTCAGGAAGACCTCCGTGGCGCTCGCGTCGGCGCCCGTCGGAGCCGTGATCGAGATGACGTGGTTGAGGTTCATCACGTCGAAGGTGTTCGAGTTCGAGCCGGGGTCGGGATCCTGGATCGTCATGGTCCGGACCTTGGCCTCGGTCGTGTTTCGGGCCTCGAGCGTCATCGCGTCCTGCGGGTACTCGTCCTGGGGCGTCCCCTCGGGCGGAAGGCCGAGCGTGTCCTCCTCGAACGACTTGGTCGTCGTGACGTTGACCGGGCGGTCGAGGATCGTGATGGTCGCGGAGTCGTCGTCGGTGTAGTCGGGGTCGCTGGTCGTCGGCGTGGCGGGCGCCCAGCCGTCCATGCGGGCCGTGTTCGACACGAGTCCGTCCTGGCCGGTGTTGTAGGGCTGGTTCCCGTTGTCCGGGCTGTTGCCCAGCACCGGGTCGCCCGAGACGCGCATGTCCTGGCGGATGCGGAAGACGAGGTCGACGGGGCGGTCGTTGCCCGCCGACTGCGCGACGCCGGTGCCCACCTGGGGGTCCGTCGGCGCGGTGATCCGTGACGCGCGGGTCGGGCTCTCGACGAACGTCAGACGGACGCTGAGGGCGTCGCTCTGCTGGGCCGCGGTCAGGGTGTAGCCGCCGAAGGTCCCGTCGCAGCCTGCAGCGCAGGCCGCCCCGGTGACATCGACCCAGCCACCCGCGCCACCGTTCGCGGAGGCCTCGAACAGCTCGACCTTCGAGACCTGGTCGAACGCGATCAGCGGGTCGGTGCTCGTCGTGATCGGCGCGATGCGCACGAGGTCGAACGCGTCGTAGACCGTGTCCGCCACTGCGTCACCCGTCGCCGGGCTCGGCACGTCGGAGAGCTGCACCTGACTCATCGGGAAGCCGTGCGTCCCCCAGCGGATCCGCGCGGTGCGCTCGTCGTCGGTCAGCGCGACGACCGTCACGCCGGTGTCCTCGACGTCGCCCGTCGTCGGGTCGACCCAACCCTTGTCGATCGTGTCGCCGGGACCGCCCTCGGCGGGGTCGACGGTGATGTCGGCGCTGTCGTCGTCGGTCACGGGCGTGTCGATCGCGTCCGTGTTGTCGACCTGCGACTCGACGTCGTTCGTGTAGGTGAAGGGTCCGGTGTCCTCGGTGGGCAGCGCGGAGCCGGACCCGTCGCGGAGCTCGGCGCGCTGCTGGAACGTCACGTACGGGAGTACCTCGAACCCGGGCGGGAGCTCGCCGTCCGCAGGGTCGGGCTCGAAGTCGAACTGCAGCCCCTGGATGTCGTCGGGCGACGGGTCGCTCCCGACCTGGTAGATCCAGCCCGACTGGGCGGGGATCGGGCCCGCGAGCGTCTCCCAGCTGTCGCCGTCCCAGTAGTTGACGGTGAGGGTCGAGCCCTCGGGGATGTCCATCGGGCCGATGGACGTGACGTTCATGTGGTTCCAGAAGTCCGTCAGCCCCGCGCTCGGCTCGACCGGGTCGGAGATGATCAGGTCGTCCGAGCCCACCGTCGACGCGGTGTCACAGTCGCCCGAGTCGACCTGCTCCTGACCGCACACCGACGCGGGGATCTGCACGATCGTCGACGCACCCGGCACGCCGGGGATCTCGTCCGGGGTGAACGCCTTGTCGACGTGCGTGTCGATGCGCGCCGGCTGGCGCGTCACGTCGTCCGAGGCCTCGTCGGTGCCGGACTCGCCCGTGTCGTCCGTGACCGTCGTCGTCGTGTCGTTGGTGGACGTGACGTCGTCGGACCCCGGGACCGACTGTGCCGTGACGTCGAACGGGATGGTCGCGGCGTCGCCCGGCTCGATCCCGTCGGGGTCGTCGCTCGTGAACGTGATGTGGAAGCCCACGACGTCCGCGTCCGTGTGGCCCGCGGGGACCGGCGGGATCGTGTCGCGGTCCGTGGAGGTCTGCGGCGCGCTCGAGGTCCCGTCGGAGTAGTCGTACACGATCGAGACGGAGTCGGCCCCGGCCGGCCAGGCGACGCCGCCGCCGAACCCGCCGAACGTCAGGCCCTGGTCCGCGAGGTTCGCGTCGCCGTCGGTCGGCTCGTCGATCACCATCGTCGTGACCGGCTGCGACCCGACCTCGGAGCGGATCGTGGCGGTGGTCGAGTCGCCTGCGAGCAGATGGTCGTCGGCGAACTCCTTGCTCGTCGTGACCGTCGGGGCCTCGCTCACGACGTCGACGGTCGCGTCGTCGTCGTCGGTCGCGGTGTCGTCGCCCTTCGCGACGTCCGACGACGCCGTGTTGGTGATGGTGGTCGTGCCCTCGGGCAGGTCCGCGACGTCGTCGCGCGTCTGCGTCTCGAGGACGATCGTCGCCTCCCCGTCGATCGGGATCCCGCCGTCGCCCGTGAACGCGAAGCTGATGCCGTGCACCTGGTCCAGCGGGATCCCGGCGAGGATCGCGCTCGGGTCGCCCGGGATCGGGCTCAACGGGTCCTCGGTGTGCGACGTGCCGTCGGCGTCGACCCACGTCACCTGGACCGTGTCGGCGCCTTCCGGCGGCGTGAACGTGGAGATGCCCGTGAGCTCCAGGTACTGGAACGGGTCGGCGCCGCCGTCGGACGGGTCCGAGACGACGAGCGAGTCGACGCTCGCGTTCGACGTGTTCTGCGCGTGGATCGTGAACGACACGTCGCGGCCCGGCACGGCGGGCACGCTTGTCGGGCTCGCGTCCTTCGTGACGGTCGTGTCGATCGTCGTCGGGACGTCGATCGTGACGTCCGCGGTGGCCGAGTCGGAGTTGCCGCCGTCCTGCGACACGTTGGCCGTGTTCGTGACCGTGCCGTTGTTGTCCGCCGTCGCGTCGTCCGGCACGCGGGCCTGCACGCTCACGGTGGCCGTGGTGCCCGGAGCCATGCCGGGGTTCCCGTCGCTCTGCTCCTGGGTCGCGTCGACGACCACGTGGGTCCCGCCGTCGCCGTCCGAGTCGGCGGTGGAGTACGTGCCGCCACCGGCCGTGGTCACCTGGATCGCGTCGTCGCCGTCGAGCACGAGGGGGGCGGGCAGCGTGTCGGTGAGCTGCGCCGCCGCGCATGGCTGGGACTGGCACGTGACCTGGATCGTGAACGTCATGGTGTCACCGGGTCCGTACGGCCCCGGGTTGTCGACGGACTTCGTGACCTCCAGCGTGCCGCCCACGGCCTCGGCCGCCGGCGCGAGGACCAGCCCCGCCACGGTCAGCGGCAGTGCCAGGGCGAACGCCAGGATCGACGCGATGAGTGCACGAGTCTTCGTCACGCGTCCCCCAGACGCCGTCCGACGGCCGGTCCCCCCGACCGCTGTGCGAACCACTCTGTTCGCGGGTGAAGCAGGTCACAACCGGTGCGGTGCAGAACCACCCTCGAAGGATGAGGCCGTCCAGGAGCCCACACTCTGCGCATCACCGGCATTTCGCGACTCGTCTCGAGACTAGGGAAACCGGGCGGACCCCGCACCCCGGGGACCCCTCACCATGGCCGTGCGCGGCGTCGTCGAGCAGGCGATCTCCGCCCGCCGAACGCGAGGTGGGACGCTGTGCACGTGGACGTGACGACGACAGCCGGTGCCGTGGTCGCCGTCGCCGTCCTCGTGGCGGTGCTGGTGTTCGCGGTGGTCCGGCCTTTGGGCCTCCCTGAGGTCGTGGGCGCGCTGCCCGCCGCGGTCCTGGTGATCGCGCTGGGCCTCGTCCCGTGGCACGACGCCCTCGACGAGGCCCGCACCCTCGGCCCGACCGTCGGCTTCCTGGCCGCGATCCTCGTGCTCGCGGAGCTGGCCCGCGAGGACGGGGTGTTCGCGTGGGCGGGCGGCGTGATGGCGCGCGCCTCCCGCGGGAGCCCGCGGCGGCTGCTGGGCGCGGTGTTCGTCGTCGCCTCGGTCACGACGGCCGTCCTGAGCCTCGACGCGACGGTCGTGCTCCTGACGCCTGTCGTGCTCGCGACGGCGACGCGGATCGGCGCCCGCGCGCGCCCCGGCGTCTACGCGAGCACCCATCTCGCCAACACCGCGTCGACGCTGCTTCCCGTCTCCAACCTCACGAACCTGCTCGCGTTCGGCGCGAGCGGGCTGACCTTCGCGGGATTCGCCGGGCTCATGGCGCTGCCCTGGCTGGCGACGGTCGCGGTCGAGTACGGCGTGTTCCGCTGGTGGTTCCGCGGCGACCTCGCCACCCCGGTCCACCCCGTGCCCGACGACGACGCCGCCCCCGCCCCCCGGTTCGCCCTCGTGGTCCTCGCGGCGACGCTCGTGGGGTTCGCCGTCGTCGAGCCGTTCGGCGTGGCGCCGGCGTGGGTGGCCGCCGCGGGAGCGCTGGTGCTCGTCGCGCCGCGCTTCGTACGTGCCCCGCGCCGGGAGGCGACCACGGTGGTCCGGGCCGCGAACGTGCCGTTCCTCGTGTTCGTGCTCGCGCTCGGCGTCGTCGTGCTCGCGGTCCGGAACGGCCCGGTCGGCGACGGCGTCGCGCACCTCGTGCCCGCCCGCGCCGACCTCCTCGGGCTGCTCGCCGCCGCCGGGCTCGCCGCCGTGCTCGCGAACCTCCTCAACAACCTGCCCGCGACGCTCGTTCTCGTCCCCCTCACCGCGCACTCCCCCGGGCTGCTGCTCGCGGTGCTGCTGGGCGTGAACATCGGCCCCAACCTGACCTACGTCGGCTCGCTCGCCACCCTGCTGTGGCGGCAGGTGCTGCACGCGCACGACCACACGCCGTCGGCCGGGAGGTTCGTCCGGCTCGGTCTCGCGACCGTCCCCGCGTGCCTCGTCGTCGGGGTCGCGGCACTCTGGGTGGGGCTGCGGGTCACCGGACGATAGGGAGAAGCATGCGGGTGCTGGTCTGGCTCACCGAGGGCACGTGGGAGGCCGCGGTCGACGCCGCCCGCGAGCTCGCCGAGGGCCGCGACGCGGAGGTCGTCCTGCTGCACGTCGACGACGCCGCCACCGCGGACGCCTGGCACGCCGGCCCCGCGGGGCTGCTCGGGCGCGGCGGGCACGCCGTCACCGGCACGCCCCTGCACGACGCCGCCGCGCACCTCCTCGAGGACGCGCAGGTGCGGCTCGGGCTCCCCTCGAGCACCGACGAGCGCAGCCCGCGCGGCCACGAGCGCGTCGAGACCGTCGTGGTCGACGCGTGCCGCGACGCCGACGTGCTGGTGGTCTCGCGCGACGGCGACCGTCCCGGACCGCACAGCCTCGCCCCGCCCACGCGGTTCGTCGTCGACCACGCACCCTGCGACGTCGTGCTGGTGTGGGCGCGCGGCTGAACCGGCAGCCGCCGTGCGGCACTCAGGGCGCCGCCGCGAGTCCCAGACCGGTGGCCGCGCCCACCATCTCGCCCACCGCCGCCGCGCCGAGCGACGCCCCGGCGCCGACCGGCTCCACGTCGCCCTCCACCCGGACGTCGTAGAGGACGAGCGCGATGTCGTCGGGAGCACCGCCGGGCCGCATCGTGCGCGAGAGCAGCTCGCCGACCTCACCCCGACCCGCCGCCCGGACCACGGGCGCCCCGACCTCCGCCAGCCGCTCCAGACCCGTCCGCAGACTCTCGCCGCGCCGCTCGACGAGCCCGTCGGTGTAGAGCAGCAGCGCGTCTCCCGACCTGAGCACGTGAGTCGCCTCGCTGCGCGTGGTCTGCCGCAGGGCGAGCAGCCCGCCCCGCCCTCCGCGGAGCCACCGGTGGCCGTCCGGGCTGATCACCAAGGGGAACGGGTGCCCGGCAGCCGAGTAGGTCAGCAGACCCGTCCGCTCGTCGACGACCGCGCAGACGACCGTCGTGAACTCGGCGCCGGGGACGGTCGCGGCGTACCGGTCGAGGCCGTCGAGCGTCGCAGCCGGACCGTGCCCGGTGAGCAGCAGCGCGCGTGCCGCGGCACGGAGCTGGCCCATGTGCGTCGCCGCCTCGAGCCCGTGCCCGACGCAGTCGCCCACCACCACCGCCCAGCGAGAGTCGCCCAGGGGGACCACGTCGTACCAGTCGCCCCCGACCTCGAGCGAAGACTCCGCCGGCTGGTAGTGCACGTGCCAGCGCCCGGGCGGCAGCGGGTCGGGCAGCATCGCGTGCTGGAGGACCTCGGACACCGAGCGCAGGTGCTCGACCTCGCGCTCGTGCGCGAGCGTCACCCCGATCGCGTTGCCGAGCTTCGACGCCAGCAGCGCCTGGAACTCGCGGTTGCCGTGGTCGAGCGGCCGGGTCGGCGCGGCGCGGACCGCGAGCGCCCCGGTGACGTCGCGCCGCAGCGCACCGAGCGGGTGGATCCGCACGTCGCCGTGCTCGACGACGCCCCTGCCCCGGGCGACCTCCTCGAGCAGGGCCGCAGCCACGAGGGGGCCAGGCCCCGTGGTCCCGCGGACGACCTCGCGCTCGTCGTCGCCGCCGTGCTCGACCCACACCTCGGCGGCGGCCACGTCGGCGCTCACGGCGAGCTCGTCGACGGCCGCGTCGACGACCTCCTGGACGCCACCCTCGATCGCGAAGAGCCGGGTCGCGAGCTCGCTGATGGTGTCGAGCCGTCGCGCGGCGACGACGTGACCGGTGGTCTCGGCGGCGATGTCGAGCACGCCGCGCACCCGACCGTCGTCGTCGCGCAGCGCGGAGTACGAGAAGGTGAACGACGTCTCCTCGTCGTACCCGGAGCGGTGCATGAGCAACGGCATGTCGACGCGCCACACCGCCCGCCCGGTCGCGAGGACCTCGTCGCACAGCGGGCCGATCTCGTCCCAGATCTCCGCCCAGACGACCTCGAACGACGCCCCGAATGCGAGCGGGTGCTTGGCGCTGCCGAGCATCTCGCGGTAGCCGTCGTTGTAGATCATCGTGAGCTCGGGGCCCCACGTGACGAGGACGGGGAAGCGGGTGCTGAAGCAGAGCGTGACGGCGGCCCGCAGCTCCGACGGCCAGCCGGTCGGGTCGCCGAGGGGGCCGGCCGACCAGTCGTGCGTGCGGGCGAGCTCGGCGCACTCGCTGTCGCCGAGGGCTCGGAGGGCTCCCTCCAACCAGGTCGGGCTGTCCATGTGCTCCCGCTTCGCGGCCGCAGGCGCCCGTTGCTGGAGAGCCTGCGAGGAGCATAGGCGCTCCGGGGCGGGCGTCAGGACGCCTGCCGGCCCGAGCACGGCCGCGCGCGTCGAGCATGCGAACGGTCGCAGGCTCGAGCCCGCGAGGGTGCGTGGCCCCATGCTCGGCGGGGCAGGGCGAGGGCGGTCGGATGCTCGGCGCCGAGACCGGACCACCCACTGAGGATGAGGCGCACCCGCCCGGGGGTGACCGACAGTGGACCCAGACTGGAGGTGGGGCCCTGTGCTGTACAGCATCCGGGTGGGGGGACGGCTCACGGGGATCCCCCTGCACGACTACATCGAGGTCGTCGAGCGGCGCCCGGGCGACGCCCCCGACGAGACGGCGCTCACGTGCCGGGTCGCGGACGCGGCGGCGCTCACGGGCGTCGTCGCGCTCCTGCACGACCTCGGCCTGACCGTGACGGAGATGCACGCCCTGCCCGACGTCCCGACGTCCTGAGACCTGCCAGGAGGACCCGTGAGCTCGGAGCCCGTCGCCACCGACGAGGTGGTCGTCGCGGACGACGCGAACGGCCGCCCGCTCCAGCACGACTCGCGGCGCCCGCCGCGGTGGTTCGCGCGCGGCCTCGTGATGGCGGCGGTCGCAGTGTTCGTCGCGGCGTTCGCGTGGCACGCGTTCTTCCAGCTCAAGGGCCTGATCGTCAACGTCCTGATCGCGTTCTTCATCTCGCTCGCCCTGGAGCCGATCGTCCTGTGGCTCGTGCGGCACGGGTGGAAGCGCGGGCTCGCGGCGGGGGCGGCGCTCGTCGGGACGATCCTGTTCGCGCTCGTGATCGTCGCGCTGTTCGGCAACCTGTTCGTCCAGCAGCTCCTCGCCCTGTTTCGGAACGTCCCCGCCATGTACACGGACCTGCAGGACTGGCTGTCCCGGACGTTCGACGTCACCATCCCGGACTCGTCGGAGCTCATCAAGGACGCGATGGGCCGGTGGGGCGACGACGTCGCGTCGGGCGTCCTGCTCGTGGGGACCACCGTCGTGTCGGCGCTGTTCGCGATCACGACGATCCTGCTCGTCGTCTACTACCTGTCGGCCGCGGGGCCGCGGTTCCGCGCCGCGGTGTGCGCGCGGCTCACGCCGAACCGGCAGACCGAGGTCCTCATGCTGTGGGAGACGGCGCAGCGCAAGGCGTCGGACTTCATCACGTCGCGCGTCGTGCTGGCGGCGTTGTCGAGCGCCTTCTCGTTCGTCTTCCTGACGATCCTGCGGACCCCGTACGCGCTCCCGCTCGCGCTCTTCACGGGCATCGTGTCGCAGTTCGTCCCGACGATCGGCACCTACATCGGCGGCGCGCTGCCCGTCATCGTGGCCCTCACCTCGCAGGGGATCCCGCAGGCCCTCGCGGTGCTGGCGTTCATCATCGCGTACCAGCAGATCGAGAACTACATCTTCTCGCCCAAGGTCTCGGCCAAGGCGCTCGAGATGAACCCCGCCGTCGCGTTCCTCGTGGTCCTCGCGTTCGGCGCCGTGTTCGGGGCGATCGGCGCGTTCCTCGCGCTGCCCGTCGCCGCGACCGTCCAGGCCGTCATGGACACCTACTGGAAGCGGCACGAGCTCGTCGAGTCCGAGATGCTGCGCGACCCCGAGCGGGCGGCACCCAAGGACCGCTGGCAGCGCGTGCGCCGTCGGGCGGACGACGCCTCCGCCGAGGGCGACCGCGGCACCGCCGACGACGGCGAGCAGCCCCCGGCGGACGACGGCACCGACGAGCGATGAGCGGTGAGGAAGCGCGCGGGTCGCCCCGTCCTGCGACCCCCCTCCTGCGGTGGTCGCGCTCCGTGCGCCCTCGTCGCGAGAACCTGCGCGCCGACCTGGTCGCGGGGCTCACCGGCGCCGTGAGCGCCGTGCCCGACGGCATGGCCTGCGGCCTCCTCGCCGGGGTCAGTCCCGTGCACGGCCTCTACGCGACGTTCGTCGGCCCGATCGCGGGCGGCCCCGGCGCGTCGACCCAGCTCATGCGCGTCACCACGACGAGCGCCGCCGCGCTGGCCGCCGCGTCCGCGCTCGAAGGGGTGTCGGGTGCCGACCGCTCCGGGGCGCTCGTCTGGCTGACCCTGCTCGCGGGCGTCCTGATGGCGGTCGCGGGCGCGCTCAAGCTCGGCCGCTACGTGCGGTTCGTGTCGCAGTCCGTGATGCTCGGGTTCCTCACGGGCCTCGCGCTGAACATCGCGTTCGGCCAGCTCGACGACCTGACCGGCACGACGGCGCACGGCAGCCTCGCCCTCGTCAAGGCCTGGGACGTCGTCTCGCACCCGGGTTTGTGGAGCTGGCCCTCGGTCGCGGCCGGCGTCAGCGCGCTCGCGATCCTCGTGACCCTCTCGCGCACCCGGTTCTCGCAGCTCTCGGCGGTGCTCGCGCTCGTCGTCCCGACGCTCCTCGTGGTCCTCACGGGCGCCGGTGTCGCCCGCGTGCACGACACCGGCGAGATCCCGCAGGGCGTCCCGCTGCCGTCCCTGCCGGCGTTCTCCGACCTGTCCTCGGGCGTCTTCGTGGGCGCCGTCACGGTCGCTTTCGTCGTGCTCGTCCAGGGCGCCGGGGTCGCCGAGGCCGCGCCCAACCCCGACGGCTCGCGGTCACGGACCAACCTCGACTTCGGGGCGCAGGGCGCCGCGAACATCGCGTGCGGTTTCTTCGGCGCCCAGCCCGTCGGCGCGTCGATCAGCGCGACGGCGCTCAACATCACGGCCGGCGCACGCAGTCGCTGGGCGTCGATCTTCGCCGGCGGGTGGGTGCTCGTGTTCCTCGTCGCGCTCTCCGGCGTCGTGGGCACGGTCGCGATGCCGACGCTCGCCGCGATCCTCGTCTACGCCGCCCTCAGCTCGTTGCGCCCCCGGCAGGTCCGCACGCTCCTGTACGCGGGGAGCACCCCGGCGATCGCCCTCGTCGTGACGTTCGTGGCGACCCTGCTGCTCCCCGTCGCGGCGGCCGTCGGGGTCGGCGTCATCGTGTCGCTCCTCCTCCAGCTCAACCGCGAGGCCGTGGACCTGCGGGTCGTCCGCCTCCTCCCCCGGCCCGACGGCGCAGGGCCGGTCGAGCGACCGGCTCCCCGCACGCTCCACGACCACGAGGTCGTGGTCCTCGACGTCTACGGCTCGCTGTTCTACGCCGGGGCCCGGACCCTGCAGCGCCAGCTCCCCGACCCGGCCGGCGCGACCGATGCTGCCGTGGTCCTGCGGCTGCGCGGGCGCACGACGCTCGGCGCGACGTTCTTCGTCGTCATCGCCCAGTACGCGGACCAGCTCGAGGCCGGAGGGAACCGCCTCTACCTGTCCGGGCTGTCGGCCGAGGTGCTGCACGTGTGGGAGTCCCGGGTGCTCGCCGAGCACCTCGCGAACGTCCGGCTCTACCCCGCGACGGACGTCGTGCTCGGGTCGACGCACGCCGCGTGGCTCGACGCCCGGGCGAGGCGGGTGGGACGCCCGGACGAGCCGCCGTCGGCGGGCTGACCGGGCCCGCCGTCAGCGCACCCGCACGACGTCGTCGGGCTTCCAGGTCTGGTCGTAGAAGGCCGACGTCGTCCCGTACAGCCGCAGGCACACGACGAAGTTCCGGCCCGGGACGGTCCGGATGTAGGCCGCGTCGACGACGCCCTCGGGCTGCTCGGCACCGAACCAGATGTCGATCGACCCGTCGTCGTTCTTCGGCAGGTCGTAGTAGCCGTTGGTGGACGGCAGCATCTGCGCGGTCTCCGGCATCGTCCCGTCCGTGACGTTGTACGCCGTCACGGCCCAGAACAAGGCCGCAGGGATGTCCGCCGGGAGGTGGAGCCGGTAGGTGTTCGTCCCGTCGAAGTACTCGCCGTCGGCGTCGCGGATCGCGTACGGGTACTTGGAGCCCGCGCCCGTCGTGTGGTTGTTCATGGCCGGCGCGGACGAGTACGCGTACTGGAAGAACCGGGACCTGGCGTCGAGGTCCAGGTACGACTCCTGCATCCACTCCGCCGTCGCGCCCGCCCACGCGACCTCCCACTGGCGGTCCTCGTAGTAGTAGTTGCGCCGGTCGGGGCGGCCGAGCTGGACGTTCGCCAGGATCATCCGGGGCGCCGTCTCGACGGCGCGCTCGAGCTGGGTCCGCTGCCAGTCCTCCGGCTCGAACGGGCGGCCCTTGACGATCCCGATCGACGCCAGGACGCCACGCAGCTCGGGGTCGATCGCGGTGACCGGCTCGTAGTCGACGAACTCCTTGAGCTTCGTCCAGTACGTGAAGTCCGTGGGGTACATCATGTCGATGCGCACCGGGCTCGCGTTGGGGAACTCCATCGGCGGGACGTCCTTCTCCTCCGCCCACAGCGGGTACAGACGCGTCTGCTCCGCGACCGCGGCGCCGACCGCCGGGTCGGGGACCCCGTCACCGCGGCCCATGATCGTCCGGAAGAACAGGAACACGTTGTACGTCGACGACGTGAACGTGAAGTACCCGCCCGGCACGTGGCCCTCGTACCCCGGGGGGAGCAGGAGGTAGAGGCCGCCGCGGGCGCGGTCGGGACCGATCAGGCCGACGTCGGTGATGGTCCGCTGGAAGAAGTCCGTGAACATGCCGATCACGTTGGCGGGCGCGTTGACGACCAGCGGCCCGGTCTCCCTGAGGTCGAGGTAGCTCATGGAGTAGATGACGTCGGCGTTGGGCGTCGGGACCTGGGTCCGGGAGTCCATCCGGTCCTTCCAGATCGGCAGCACGTGGTAGCCCGACCCGAACGCGGCCTCCGACCCGTCACGCATCCCGATCACGTTGAGCGCGGGCAGCATCGTCATGTACGCGTACACGGCCCGCTGGTAGAAGAGCTCGGCGCGGAGGGACTCGGCTTCGTCGTGCGGCAGCCAGTTGCCGTCGTGGATCTGGCGGACCAGCCGAGACGTTGTGCTCTTCCCGGTCTCCTTTTCAGACATCCCGTTCTCCTTCGTCTCGCGGTACGCCCGGTGGCGGTGCTGGAGTCGTCGCGGGCGCTCTCGACCCTCGCCCAGGATCGTCCGGCCCGCGTCCTTGTGCCTCATGCGCGGGGGATGAGCGTCCTCGGAGCCGGGGTGGTCCTCACACCGCTCGGGCGGATCTGGCACGATGCTCGCCATGAGCCTGAAGGACACCCACCTGACCGAGGGCGAGGACGTCGTCCTGGAGCTGCGCACGCACCTCAAGGCGTTGTTCTGGCCGATCGTGCTGCTCGTCGTCCTCGTCGCCGCGGTCGCCGTGACGGCCGCGCTAGGCGCGCCGGCGGTCGCCGTCGAGGTCGTGGCCGTCGTCGCGTTCCTGCTGGCCTGCCTCGTGGTGCTGCCGCGCTGGGCGCGCTGGCTCACGACGCGCTACGTCGTCACGACCAAGCGGATCCTCGTGCGCTCGGGCATCGTCACGCGCACGGGTCGCGACATCCCGCTGTACCGGATCAACGACGTCGCCTCCGAGCAGGGGCTGCTCGACCGGATGTTCGGCTGCGGGACGCTCGTGGTGTCCGACGCCAGCGAGAAGCCGGGCCTCGTCCTGCACGACGTCCCCCACGTCGACGACGTGCAGGTGCGCCTCCACGAGCTGCTCTTCGCGCACGACGACAACTCCGACGACGGCGAGTTCCCGCCCGGGGAGCCCCAGCGCCGTCGGGGCCGCTGACCTGCGTGAACGTGTCAAACGCTACCGTTGTGCGGCATCAAACCCTACCGTTCTTCAACTCCTCCCCCACCTGCCGGGTCGACCATGGTGGTGTCCCCCGATCCGGCTTTGAATCGGGGGAACAACGTCATGGTCGAGCGTGAGCCCGGCGGGTAGACACATGCTCGACGGCGTAGGAAGCACTCGCTCCCAGGGCCGGCTCCCGGCGCTCGGCGTCCGGTGCGAGAGATCGCCATCGGCACGACAAGGCGGATCCAGGGCGGACCGTGGCCGCTCACGCCCCGACAGATGAGGTCACAGGCGCCCTCTCACCCCTCCCGACGACGGCGGAGCAGCACCAGCCCGAGTCCCAGCCCGAGCAGCGCGAGCGCGGCCAGCGCGACCTGAGCGAGCGGAGCGCCGGTCGCCGCGAGCGGCGGGGTCGTCGTCCCCGAGCCACCCGGCCCGCCCGGGGTCCCCGGCTTGCCCGGCGTGGCCGGGTCGAACCGGTTGGTCACGGTGATCTCCAGAGGCTGCAGCTCGTCGGAGATCCCGACGACCGCGGCGTCGGCCACCGTCCCGTGGTCGACGGTCGACGCGTCGGCGCCGCCGTCCTTCGTCTCGGTCGCGAAGCACCGCGTGCCGAGCGGGAGCTTCACGGGGTTGCCGTCGGCGTCCTCGGCGGTGAGCGTCTCGCCGCCCTTGATCTTCACGGAGTCCGAGAAGAGCGTCAGCGGCCCGTCGCCTCCCGCGTCGTACTGGCAGGTCAGCTGGACCGTGAACGTCTTCTTCTTCACCGCGGCCGCCACGCCGTCGCCGGTGAGCTTCTTCGTCAGGGAGATCGTCCCGGCAGAGAACGGGTTGACGAGACCGGCCACGACGACCTGCATGTTGCCGTCGTCGTCGACGTCGGGGATGGTGACGGTCACCGGTGCGGGCGTCGAGTCGGCGCCACCGTCGTCCGTCTCCCGGACCACGCAGACCGCGCCCACGGGCAGCGGGCCGAGCACGTCGGACTCGAGCTCCGACGTCGTCCCGTCGCCCTCGAGCGTCACCGTCTGCTGGAAGGCGGCGTCGTCCCCGTCGAACGAGCACGTCACGTCGAACACGAAGGGCCCGACCGACGCCTCAGGAGCGCCAGGGCCGTCGACGAGCTTGGCGACCTGGAGGCCGCCCGCGCGGTACTCGTTGGTGATGCCGATGGTCACGGGGTCCTCGTCCGCCGGGCCGACCGTGACCGCGCCCGACTGCGACGGGTCGCCGTCGTCGGCCGGGGCGTAGGTCACGCCGGTCGCCGCGTGCGTGTCCGTCTCCTTCACACGGCACTCGGCGCCGACGAGCGCGTCGACGCTCGTCGTCTCCCCGGGCGTCACGGTCACGGTCTGCGGGAAGCCCGCGAGGGTCTCGCCGTCGGCGGTGCAGGTGACCTCCGCCTGGAAGCTGGCCGCCGCGAAGTCCGCCGCGTCGCCCGTGACGTCCTTCGTCAGGTGCAGGACGCCCGGGTCGAAGGTGTTGGTCACCGTCACCTCGGCGACGTCCTCGCCGGAGCCCACGACGACCGGCTCGTCGGGCGAGACCGACGTGGAGGTGGCACCGCCGTCGTCGGTCTCCGTGACGACGCACGACGAGCCCGTGGCGACGTGCTCGATCGTGTGCGTGAGCGGGTCGTCACCGCCGAGCGTCACGTCACCCGACCAGGTGGTGCGGGTGCCGCTCTCGTCGTCGAGCGTGCACTCGACGTGGACGGTGAACGGACCGGCGCCGTAGGTGTCGGCGGCGTCGCCCTCGACGTGCTTCACGATCCGCAGCGACCCGTCGGAGAACGCGTTGTGCACGACGTCGGTGTTGGTGCCGTCCGTCGTCGGCTCGAGCTCGACCGTGGCACTGTCGCCGTCGGCGGTGGACTCGTCGCCGCCGGCCGGCGTCACGTGGTGCGTCGTCGTGACGGCGCCGTGGGCGTCGTCCTCGGTCACCGTGCAGTCCGCGCCCGCGGGCAGACCCTCGAGGTGGAGGGTGTCGCCGTCGGCGATCGTCCCCTCCATCGGGTGGTCCGCGTCGTAGCCGTCCGCGTAGACCGGGTCGCCGAGGAACGTGCAGTCCACGGTCACGTGGAACGGCCCGTAGGCGACCGGGGTCCCGTCCTGGTCGACGGCCGACGAGTCGACGGACTTGGTCACGTCGAGGCTCGCCAGCTCGTAGTCGTTCGTCACGGTGACGAGCGGGATCGCCAGGGGGTCGTTCGTCGCGGTCACGTGGTTGACCTCGACGCCCGTCTGCCCGTTGTCACCCTCGCTCACCGTGCAGTCCGACCCGTACGGGATCCCGTCGACCGTGACCTCCTGGTCGGGCGTCAGGGTCTGGTGCGCGGCATCACCGAGCGGCACGTCCACGCCCACCGACGTGCACTCCACGGTCACCGGGAACGACGACGGCGCAAAGCCCGCGCCCGGACCTGTCACCTTCTTCACGATCCGGATCGAGCCGGTGGCCAGCGCCACCCCGACGCGCGCCGGCTCCTTCGGGAGCGTGAACTGCGTGTGCCCGTCCGGGTAGACGGCGCGGCCCGTGCCTGCCACGGTGTTGTACGCGTAGCTCGTCGCGCCCGTTCCCGGAGTCAGCGCGGGGGCGCGCATCGGTACGTCGAGCCCGATCGACTGACCCGGCATCAGACGGTTGTCGCCCAGGTACTGCACTGCTGCGCGGATGCCCGTGACGTCGGCGGGATCGACGCCGAGGTCCTGCAGCGTCGTCCCCTCGGGCCACTCGACCCAGTCGTCGCCGCACGGCACCGGCTGTCCGTTCACGATGTCGGTGAAGCACGGGGTCGGGTCGGTCGTGTACTCGATGACGAGATTCGCGACGGTCGGGTCGAACGCGCCGGCGGAGGTAGGCCGGGCACCGGTCAGGACCGGGGCCCACTGCGACCCGCGCTTGACGGCCGGGTCGAGCGCCAGGTGGTCGCCGACCGCCGGGAGCAGGTCGCCGCCCTCGACGATGTCCATCGGCAGGTTGCCGGAGTTGGTGTAGCCGAGGCGCCAGGTGATGTCGTCCCCGGGTGCCGTGACCGGGACGCACGGGCGCGCGTAGAAGCCGTCCAGGACCGGCTTGCACGCCGCCGGGTCGGCGGAGGTCGCGGGGTCCGTGGTGATCCCGAGGTTGGCTCCCGAGTCGGAGTCGTCCGCCTTGACCAGCTTGGTCATCGTGATCGCGCCACCCGCGGCCACCGTGTTGGTCGCCTCCGCGGTGCACGCGCCGTCCTCCGTGAGCGTGCCGTCACACTCGTCCCACGGGCGATCGGAGGTGATCCCGAACTCGTTGGTGAACTTCGTGTCCGCGGCGAGGCCGGTGCGGACGACCATCTTGAAGGTGATCGTGTAGGTCTCGCCGGGCTGGAGCGTGGTGCCGGACGGGAACGTGAAGGTCAGCGCGGTGGGACGGCTCGCCGCGTCGTCGGTCTCGTCCACGGCGACCTGGGTGGGGTCGACCGGCATGGCGTCCGCTGCCGACGAGTCCGGTGCCAGCGTGTAGGCGTAGCGGTCGGCGGCCTCGGTGTCGGGGTCGAAGACGAGCTGCGCTCCCTGGGCGTCGGTCGGCAGGGTGTCCGTGATGACCGGGTTGGAGATGGGGGCGGCACCCGTGTTCTTGACCGTGAGCGTGTACGGGAACGCCTGCCCCGGCTGCTCCGTGTCACCGTTCGGCGTCTTGACCACCTGGACGGCGTTCGTGAGGTGCACGTAGTCGATGTGCGCCGTCGCGTCGGCGGCGGCCGTGATCGGGTCGCCGTTCGCGTCGACCGCGGAGCTCGTCGCGTCGACCGTGATGTCGTCGGTCGCGCGGCCGGCCTGGGTCTCGCCGGGCGCCGGGGTATGACCGGCCTGGTCGGTCTGGACGGGGCCGCCCGTGTTGAGCGTCGCCCGACGCGTCACCTGGAACGAGACCCGCTGCGTGGGCGTGGCCGGGTTCTCCCAGTTCGCACCGTCCGCGCGGGTGTACGTGAAGCGCAGGCCCTGGACCTGGCCGGCGGTCACGCCACCCGGCAGGGCCGGGGTCGACGCGGCGACGCCCGTCTTCCACGAGCCACCCGTGAGCACGGGGTCACCGTCGTCACCGACGCTCCACGTGCCGCCCGTGTAGGCGTCGACCTGCACGCGGTTGATCCAGCCCGCGAAGGAGAAGCCCGCGAAGCCCGTGAAGTCGTACTGGTTCCAGAAGGTCGGCGAGTAGTCGGTCACGACCATCGAGACCGTGCGCGCCGGCCCGAGCGGCTGCCCGGTCAGGGTCACGGTGACCGGGCTGTCGTCACCCTCCGTCTGGCTCGCCGGGTCGAACGACTTCTCTGCGCGGACGTCGAGCGAACCGTTCACCAGGTCGATCGACGCCGTGTCGCTGTCCGAAGCCTCACGGATCGCGCCCGGGAAGTCGACGAGGTCCCGGCCCGTGGTCGTGGCCTGGTTGTCGACGGTGGCCGGTGCGGTCATTGGCGTGTCGTCGTCGCGGTGCGTGGCGCGCAGCTGCGTGTCGAACGTGACCGAGGCGACGTTGGTCGGTCCCCCGTCCGCCGCGTCGGTAGCAGAGTGGATCCGGCCGGTGTAGACGACGTCGAAGCCCACCGCGTCGAGAAGCTGGTCGCGCGTGAGGCCGAGCGCCCGCTCTCGTGTGAAGGTCTGGTCGGGGCCGTTCGCAAAGTGGACGGTCACGGCGACGTCGGTCGCGCCGAGGTCCGCCGGCGCCGTGATCGTCGCGAAGTGCGACAGGTTGAACGTGTCGAAGGGGTCGTGCGCGGCGTCGCCCGTCGGCTCGCTAATCGTGAGCGTGTCGAGCCGCGAGAGCGACCGGTTCGTCGCCTTGAGCGTCACCCGGCCCGACGGGTACGAGCCTGCGGGTGTCCCCGTGGCGGGTACCGCGAGCGGCCCGCCGGTCCAGGACTTCGCCAGGTCGACGACGAGGTTCGTCGGCACGATCGTGATCTCGTCTCCGTCCCGGTCCGTCACCGTGCTGCCGTCCGGGAAGGTCCCCGTCGCCTGCGCGACGTTGTCGACCACGCCCGCCTGGTCGGTGTTGAGGTCCGTGGTCGACAGGACGGGCTCCTCCGGCTCGTGCCGCGTCGTGTCCCTGAGCGCGAAGACGGGGTGGATCGCGCGGTCGTTCCCGGAGGAGCGCGCGACCCCGGCCCCGATCCCCGGCGTCCCCACGGACCCGTCACGGTGCGTGTCGCTCTCCTCGAACGTGAGCCGGAACGCGGTCGCGTCCGCGCGCTCCTTGTCCGTCAGCACGTAACCGGGGAACGTCCCGTCGCAGCTCGACGGGCATGGGTCGTCCGCCGCCTCGACCCACGCGCCGTCGACGTAGAGCTCGACGCTGGTGACCTTGTCGTACTTCAGGTGCGGGTCGTCAGCGGCCGTGATGGGGTCGATCCGCACCAGGTCGAAGGCGTCGAACACCGAGTCCTGGATCGGCTGCGTCGGGTCCGCCACGTCGCTCACGACGACGCTGTCGAGGTTCGAGAACCCGCCGGTCGACCAGTGCAGCGTCGCGCCGCGTTCGTCGCCGCTGCGTTCGGGCACGTTCGCCGGGTCGTCCCACGTCTTGTCGATGAGGTCACCTTCACCGGGCTCGACCTCGTGGAGCTGGACGTCGGCGCAGTCCTGCGAGTGCGCCGGGTCGGCGACCGTCGGGGCCGAGCCGTCGGTGCCGGCGCAGTTGCTCACGGTCGCGTCGGCGTTGTCGACGCCGGGCCGGACGACCGACGTGAAGTTCGGCGACAGCGACGTGCCCGGCGGGAACCCGTCGCAGCCGGCGGCGGGCGTGTAGACGAACTGGAGCCCGTGCGCGTCGATGTCCGCGGGGATCTGCGCGGAGAATCGCTGCGGTCCCGCGATGTCGGACATCCCCGGGACGGCCTCCCACGAGTCGCCGTCCCAGTAGTTCACCGTGAGGACCGCGCACTCCGGGATCTCCACGCTGTCGACCGACGTCGGCCGGAACGTGTCGAAGAAGTTCGGCGTCGCGGTCGGGTCCTCGGGGTCCTGGATCACGACGCGCTGCGCGTTCACCGTCGAGTCCGGGAACTCCTTCACCGTTCCCGTGAGGCCGGTCGTGACGTCCTGCCCCGGGAGCGCCGGCACGTCGTTCGGCGTGATCCGCTTCGTCGTCTCCGTCGCGAGGCGGTCGGCGAGCGTCGTGAGCGTGGCGTCGTCGGTGGCCTCGTCGCTCGTGGCCTCGCCGATCGCCGTCTGCGCCCCGACTTCGTTGGCGTGCGCCAGCGAGTCGGCGCTCTGGTCGGCGTCGGTGTCGACCGTGAACGGGAGCGTGGCCTCCGCGCCGGCATCGATCGCGCCTGTGAACGTCACGGAGAAGCCGGTGGGCGCGCAGCCGTCAGGCGGGTCGGGGAGCGTGTTCGTCGCGGTGGTGCTCTGGTCGTCGCCCGAGCATCCCGGACCCGTGTACACGATCGTCGCGCCGGTCGCGCCGGCCGGCCAGTCCACGCCATCGGTGAACCCGGTGAACGTCAGGGCGTTCTCACCCTCGAACGGGTTCGTGCCGCCGGTCGGTTCCGTGATGGTCAGCGAGTCGACCGCGACGTTGGACGTGTTGGTGGCGCCGATCGTCACCGTGCTCGGGTCGCCCGCGTGCACGGTGTCCGGGCTGAAGCTCTTCGTCACGGCGGCGTGCAGGTCGGGCGGGGTGATGACGTACGTGTCGTCGGCCGGGTCCGACGTCGCCGTGCCTTCGCCCAACCCCACCGTGGTCTGTGCGTCGTTCGTGACGGTGAACGGGTCGGTGAGGTCCGTGACGCCCTCACGCTGCTCGACGGTGAACGGGACGCTCGCGCTCGCGCCCGGCTCGATCCCGTTGCCTTCGGTGCTCGTGAACTCGTAGCGCAGTCCGCGGACGTCCGTCGGCTCGACGCCGTCGGGAAGCACGGCGGGCGGCGGCCCGGGGGTCCCCTCGACCCAGCCCTGGCCCTCGACGTACGCGGAGACGGTGACCTGCTCGGCGCCCGCCGGCATGGTGACGCCTCCGAGCGGGTTCGTCACGGCCAGGAGGTCGAACGGGTTCGGGTCGGCGGTCGGGTCGACCGGATCCTGGACGGTGAGCGAGTCCACGGGCACGTTGGAGCTGTTGGTCCCGGTGAGGGTGACGCCCGCCGTGGTACCTGGCCGAGCAGCCGCGCCCGTCGGCGTGATCTCCTTGGTGGTTCCCGCGGCGAGGCTCTGCTCGACCTGCGGCGTCACGTTCGCAGTCCCGTCCTTGTGCGCCGCGTTGTCGGCCGTCACGGTCGCGGTGTTCGTCAGCGTGGTCCCGTCGATGCTCGCCGGCGCGTCGGGCGAGAGGCGGACCGGGATGGTGACGGTGAGCGTCCGCCCGCTGAGCATGCCCGTGGTGCCGCTGCCGAGGTCCTGGTTGACGTCGACCGTGAGGGTGTTGGTCGCCTCGTCGTACGTCGGTGTGGCGCCGGGGATGTTGGACGTCGGCGTGCCGGCGAGCTCGATGTACTGAGGCAGTGGGTCCGTGAGGACGAAGTTCACGCACCCGGTCGCGCCCTGGCCGGTCGCCGAGCAGGTCACCTCGATCGTGTAGCTGAAGGTCTGGCCCGGCGTGACGTCCGTCGTGCTCGCGGACTTGGTGATCCCCATGCTCGCCGTGGGGTCGGTCGGGTCCGCCGCCTGGGCCGGGAGCGCTGCCCCCACGGCCGTCGTCGCGACCAGCGCGAGAGCGCCGACCATCGCCACCAGCCGGGAACGCCTCGTCCGCCGTACCGCCATGTGCCCACCTCTCAGCGCAGCATGCCGGCCCCACGGACCGGCGTGCCCCCCGTGCGCGGTGACCACCCGCCCCCTCGGGTCACCGCTTGCCTCGTGGACACCATGTCACCGTCAATTCCGGCCCGCGACCGATGGCCCCCGATTCACCCGGATGAGACATGTGGTCGATAACGGTATCGAAGAGGTTTTGTGCTGGTATGCGCGAGAAGGCCCGCGCGACGGCGTCGCGCGGGCCTTCTTGGAACACGACTACGGCGTGACGATCGCGAAGTCCGGGTCCCCGGGCGACAGGAGCCCCGCGAGCGTGTGCAGCACGGACACGTCCCCGGTGATCTCCGTGCCCGACGCCGCGAGCTTCTCGGGCGTGAGCCCCCCGCCCAGCGCGACCGCCGGGAGACCCCGCTTCGTCGTCGTGATCGTCACGTCGGCGTCCCCGCGCTGCGGCACCGCGCTGTACGTGAGCGCGCCGTTGGCGAGGCGGAGGCGGTACCGCTCGTCCACGTCGGTGAGCACGACGTCGATCGTGAACGACTCGTCCCAGGCGCGCGGCCCGTCGATCTGGATCGCGAGCGAGTCGAACAGCATGGCCGGCGTGAGCGCCCCGACGATGTCGGCGGACGCCGTCTGCGTCGGGGTGCCGAACGCACCGTCGCGCAGCTCGGTCGCGCCCGACAGGAAGAAGTCGCGCCAGGTCCCGTTCTCCGACCCGTACCCGAGCTGCTCGTACGTGTCGGCGAGGAGCTCGCGCGCCCCCGCGTGGTCGGGCTGCGCGAAGACCACGTGGTTGAGCACCTCCGCGACCCAGCGGTAGTCGCCCGACTCGAACGCGGGCCGCGCCTTCTCGACGACGGCGTCCGCGCCGCCCATGAAGTCCACGTACCGCTTCGCCTTCTCGACGGGCGGGTGCTCCCACAGGTGCGCGGGGTTCCCGTCGAACCAGCCCATATACCGCTGGTAGATCGCCTTGACGTTGTGGCTGACCGACCCGTAGTAGCCGCGCGCGTGCCAGGCGTTCTCGAGCGCGGGCGGGAGCTGGATGGTCTCGGCGATCTCCGGGCCGACGAGGCCCTGGTTGAGCATGCGGAGCGTCTGGTCGTGCAGGTAGGCGTACAGGTCGCGCTGCAGGCCGAGGAACTCGACGACCCGCTCGTTGCCCCAGGTGGGCCAGTGGTGCGACGCGAAGACGACCTCGACGTCACCGCCCCACAGGTCGATCGTCTCCGTGAGGTACTTCGACCACACGTGCGGGTCGCGCACGACGGCGCCGCGCAGGGTCAGCAGGTTGTGCAGGTTGTGCGTCGCGTCCTCCGCCGCGCACAGCGCCTTGCGGTCGGGGAAGTAGAAGAGCATCTCGGCCGGAGCCTCGGTGCCGGGCGCCAGCTGGAACACGATCCGGACGCCGTCGATGGTCAGCTCGTCGCCCGTCCTCGCGACGGACTCGGTGGGCTCGATCAGCGTGACCGTGCCGGTCGACGTCGTCTGGCCCAGCCCGGCACCGACGCCACCCTGCGGACCGCGGGCCAGGGCCGCGCCGTACATGTACCCCGCGCGGCGTCCCATCGCGGTCCCCGCGTACACGTTCTCGGCGATCGCCGGCTCGAGGAAGCCCTCCGGCGCGACGATCCGGACCGTGCCCGCGTCGACGTCCTCCTGGCTCGTGACACCCTTGACGCCTCCGAAGTGGTCGACGTGGCAGTGCGTGTAGATCACGGCGACGACGGGCCGGTCCCCGCGGTGCTCGCGGTACAGCGCCAGCGACGCCGCCGCGGTCTCGGCCGAGATGAGCGGGTCGATGACGATGACGCCGGTGTCGCCCTCGACGAAGCTGATGTTCGACAGGTCCTGACCGCGCACCTGGTAGATGCCGTCCGTGACCTCGAAGAGCCCCGCCGTCGCGACGAGCCGCGACTGGCGCCACAGGCTCGGGTTCACGGTGTCCGAGGCGTCGCCCTCGAGGAAGTCGTAGGTCCCGTCGTCCCAGACGACCCGGCCGTCGTCGGCCGTGGTGGGGCCCGCGAGCGGGGCGATCAGACCCCGCTGCGCGTCCTCGAAGTCCTGGGTGTCGGAGAACGGCAGGCGGGCCCGAAGGTCGGCCTGCTGCTGGATGATCGCCGGTGCGGCTGGCTTCGGAGTGCTCATACCCCTCAGGTTCGCGCTGATCGGCTCGGCCCGCCTCATGCCTCAGGGATGAGGCGAGCCTGCACGTCAGCCGGTGGTGCCGACGTCGAGCGTCTGGCCGAGCGTCGTGACGACGGTGACGTGCAGCCCGGGGACGGTGCGCGCGTCGAGCTGCTCGAGCAGGTCCTGCGTCGGAGGAACCGCGCCATCGGGCGTCTGGATCGCGATCCGCAGGTCCCGCCCGACGACGGTCACGTCGCTCACGGACGCGCCCGGCGTGGCGGCGATCCAGTCGTCGGCGACCTGCTCCGCGTGCCGGGAGTACGTCGAGACGACGGCCGTGAACGCCGAGTTCGCGACGAGCGGCAGGGCTACGAGCACGAGCAGCAGCCCGATCCCCACAGACGTGTGCCGGTTGCGGCGCTCACGCCGCTCCATGACCTCGGCCTTGTAGCCGGCGGCGGTGAAGGTGAGCGTGCCGGCCAGCACCATGGAGACGAGGTTCGACAGGAACAGGAACAGCGCCCCCACGGCCGCGGCGTACGACCCGTGGCCCAGGCACACCCCGACGACGGCGAGCGGCGGCACGAGCGAGATCGCGATCGCGACCCCGGGCAGGATCGCGGCGACGTCGCGCCGCGCGAGCGCGATGGACCCGGCGAAGCCGGTCGCGAGCGCCGTGAGGAGGTCGAAGATCCCGGGCGACGTGCGCCCGGTGATCTGCGAGTTGCCGACGAGCGCCGACGACGACGCCGGCAGGATCGCCGACGTGGCCGCCCCGATCACCACCACGACCACGACGCCTCCGAGCACGAACAACAGCGAGTGCGCCACGAGCTTCGACGAGCCCCGGGTGAGCCCGAGCGCGACTCCCATGATCGGCGTCGAGAGCGGGGCGATGATCATCGCCCCGATCACGGTCGCCGTGGAGTCGGTGATGATGCCGGCGGATGCGATGACGGCCGACAGCACGAGCATGGTCCAGAACGCCGAGCGCTTGGCCTGCACCTCCCCGGCCCCGAGGTCGAGGTCGGCGGTGAGCTGGTCGAGGGTGCGTCGCTGCGACTCGGGCAGGACGTACGAGAGCGGACCGTGCGCCATGCCGGAACACTGGCACGACCAGGCCCTGCGACCGGCTCGACACTCCGGACGCGCCGACGGCCCGCCCCCGGCGAGCAGGGCGGGCCGTCGGGTGACTGCCTCAGGGGGTGACGATGGAGAAGTCCGGGTCGCCCGGGTCGAGGAGCCCCGCGAGCCGCGCCAGCACGGACGCGTCGCCGCTGAGCTCGATGCCCGCCGCGGCGAGGCCCTCGGCCGAGAGCCCGCCCGTCGCGAGCGCCGGGAGCGCGCGTGACGTCGTCGTGAGCGTGGCGTCGGCGTCGCCCTTCTGGGGCGCGCCGCTGCGGGTGAGCGCACCGTTGGCGAGGCGGAGGCGGTAGCGCTTGTCGACATCGGTGAGCACGACGTCGATCGTCAGCTTCTCGTCCCACGCCCGCGGCCCGTCGATCTGGATCGCGATGGCGTCGAACAGCATCTCCGGGGTGAGCGCCGAGATCACGTCCGGCGACGCCGAGACCGTCGGGGTGCCGAACTTGCCGTCCCGCAGCTCCGTGGCGCCCGACAGGAAGATGTTGCGCCACACGCCGTTCTCGGCCCCGTAGCCGAGCTGCTCGAGCGTATCGGCCAGGAGCCCCCGCGCTGCGGCGTGGTCCGGCTCGGCGAACACAGCGTGGCTCAGGACCTCCGCGGCCCACCGGAAGTCACCGGAGTCGAACGCCTGCTGGGCGTTCGCGACGATCGCGTCGACACCGCCGGCGAGCTCGACGTACCGCTTGCCCTGCCCCGTCGGCGGGTGCTGCCACAGGTGGGCCGGGTTGCCGTCGTAGAAGCCCATGTAGCGCTGGTAGATCGCCCGGACGTCGTGGCTGACCGAGCCGTAGTAGCCGCGGGCGTGCCAGGCGTTCTCGAGGACCGGCGGGAGCTGGATCGCCTCGGCGATCTCCGGGCCCGTCAGGCCCTGGTTGAGCATCCGCAGCGTCTGGTCGTGCAGGTAGGCGTACAGGTCGCGCTGCTCCGACAGGAACGTCACCACACGCTCATTGTCCCAGGTCGGCCAGTGGTGGGACGCGAACACGACCTCCACGTCGTCGCCCCACAGGTCGATCGTCTCGGTGAGGTAGTTCGTCCACGCGTGGGCGTCGCGGACGAGCGCCCCCCGCAGGGTCAGCAGGTTGTGCAGGGTGTGGGTCGCGTCCTCGGCGGCGCACAGCGCCTTGCGGTCCGGGAAGTACACGAGGAACTCGGCCGGGGCCTCGGTCCCGGGCGCCATCTGGAAGACCATCCTCACGCCGTCGACGGTCTCCTCCTGTCCCGTCTCCGTGATGTCGAGCGTCGGGTGGATGAGCGTGATGTTGCCGGTCGCGACCGTCTGCGCGAGCCCGGTGCTGATCTGGCCCTGCGGGCCGCGCGCGAGGGCGGCCCCGAACATGTACGCGGACCGGCGCGCCATCGCGGTGCCGGCGTACACGTTCTCCGACGCGGCGTGCTCCGTGAAGTCCGCGGGCGCGATGATCGGCACCCTCCCGGAGTCGACGTCCTCCTGGGACACGATCCCGCGGACGCCGCCGAAGTGGTCCACGTGCGGGTGCGTGTACAGGACGCCCGTGACGGGCCGGTCGCCCCGGTGCTCGCGGTAGAGCGCGAGCGCCGCGGCGCACGTCTCCTCCGTGACGAGCGGGTCGAGGACGAGCACGCCCTTCTCCCCCTCGATGAACGACACGTTCGACAGGTCGAAACCACGCACCTGGTAGATGCCGGGCACGACCTCGAACAGCCCCTGGACGGCGTTGAGCTGCGCCTGGCGCCACAGGCTCGGGTTCACGGTGTCGGGGGCGTCGCCCTGCAGGAAGTCGTAGGTGTCGTTGTCCCAGACGACGGTCCCCTCGGCGTTGCGGATCGCGTTGGGCTCCCGGCGACCGAGGAGGCCCCGGTTCGCGTCGTCGAAGTCCTGGGTGCTCGAGAACGGCAGGCTCTGCAGGAGCGCCTCGTTCTGCCGGATGATCGCCGGCTGTACCGGCTTGGGTGCGGTGGCCATGGGCCCACGATCCCAGCGACACCGCCGCTCGTCGCCCCCTGGGGCGACGAATCATCCTCAACGGATGAGGACTACTCGAGCAGCCCGGCCGCGAGCGCCGCCTGGAGCGCCTCGCGCCGCCCGCGCACCCCGAGCTTGCGGTAGATCGAGCGGGTGTGCGTCTTGACGGTGTTGACCGACAGGAACAGCGCGGCCGCGATCTCGACCGTGGACCGGCTGGAGCGCAGCTCGCGCAGCACCTCGAGCTCGCGCGCCGACAGCTCCTTCGCGACGACCGGCTGCCGGGTCGGGCGCGGTCCGTCCCGCTCGGCGAGGAACTCGCGCACGAGCTCGGCGTGCCGGGTGCCGCGCGCGAGGTGGTCGCGGAGCA
This sequence comes from Luteimicrobium xylanilyticum, assembly GCF_009429125.1. Lineage (GTDB taxonomy): Bacteria > Actinomycetota > Actinomycetes > Actinomycetales > Cellulomonadaceae > Luteimicrobium > Luteimicrobium xylanilyticum. The sequence continues at coordinate 367,033 of NZ_CP045529.1, read as the reverse complement.
GCGGGCCGACGTCGTCGCGCTCGGCGAAGGGCCGACGGATCCCGCGGTCGGCGGCGTGGTCGAGCGCCCGCGCGAGGTGGCCGTGCGCGGAACCCACGTCGCCCTGCCCCCACGCCAGCATCGCGGCGGTCAGCTCCCAGTTCACGGACAGCTGCGCCCCGCGCTGCGCCTCGTCGACCTGCGCGAGCGACCGCCATGCGTCGTCGGGCCGGTCGGCACGCCGGTACACCTCGGCCGCCCAGACGTGGCTGACGACAAGCCGGGGTCCCGCGGGGAGCCGATCGAGCGCCTCGGCGCCGAACCTGGCTCGGCCACCGAGCGCCTGGTCGAGCGCCTCGATCACGGCCGCGCAGTCGACGACAGCCGGGGACGCCGCGGCGTCGGGCGCCAGCACGATCGCACGCGCCCGGAGCAGCCCGCCCCTGTCCCCGAGCCCGACGCACGACGCCATGAGCGCCGCGCCCGCGCGGGACCGTGCGACCACCGCGCTCGGCGGCAGCGCCGCGAGCCCGGCCTCGAGGTGGCGGCACGCGTCCTCGAGCCGGTCCCGCATGTAGCTGACGAACCCCCGGACCACGTGCGGGCTCGCGAGGAGCTCCGGCGAGCGCCAGCCCGCGGCGACCGCGCGCGCCTCGACCTCGTCGGCGGTCCGCCACGCCCCTTCCAGGTCGCCCGTACCGAGCAGCGGGAGCGCGCTCTCCGCGAGGCAGGCGAGCTCGAGGGCGGTCAGCCCGTGCTCCGCGGCGACCGCCGCACCCCTCCGCAGATGGTCGAGCGAGCGCGCGTCGTCGTACTCGCTGTACGCCTCCGCCCGACCGACGAGGTAGTACGCGAACGCGACGCCGAGCGGTCTGAGGTCGTCGCTGCGCCCTAGGATCGTGCGCCCCCGCTCGACGGCATCGGTGAGCCCGACGCGCGGGGCGAGGTACAGCTCGACGAGGGTGACGGTGGTCCGAACGGCGAGGGCGCGGTCGTCGGGCAGCTCGGCGAGCGTCCGACGGGTGTGCGCGAGATGGTCCGCGGCCAGGTCCGGCTTGCCCTCGACGGCGCACACCGCCGCCTCCACGACCGCGAGCTCCGGACCGTCGCGCCAGAGCGAGGGCACGCGGCCCAGCATCGCGCGCACGGTCTCGTGCTCGCCCGCGACGAGGTGGTCCGCCCACCGGTCCCGGAGGAGGCTCGCTGCCAGCTCCCCGTCATCGGCCGCCGTCGCATGAGCCACCGCGGCCGCGAGGTCGACGTCCGCGCACGCCCGGGCCAGCACGCGGTGCGTCTCCCGATACGCCTCGGGGTCGGTGCGACGCAGGATCACCTGGCACTGCGCCGCGAACAAGGCGTGCCACCGCAGGACGGGCGCGTCCTCGGCGCCGCCCACGGCCGCGAGGAAGAGCTCCCGACGTCGGCATTCCTCGAGGAGCGCCGGACCCTCCGGTCCGCCGACGAGCGCGGCGGTACCGGCGTCCACGGTCTCGGCGCAGACGGCCCGCAGCACGAAGGCCGCGAGCGCGGGCGGGAGCACACGCAGCACCTCCTCGACGAGGTAGTCCGCCAGCGGGACGTCCGCGCGTCCCATGGCCGCGAGCACCGCTGCGGGGCGCGGGCCGTCGTCGGTCGCTCCGCGCAGGGCCGTGAGCGTGAGGCGCAGAGCGACGGGCCAGCCGGCCGTGAGCTCGCGCAGCCGGTCCGTGTCGGCGTCGTCGAGGGGCGTGGGCTCCGCCCCGGCGAGCGTGCCGGTCTCGGCCTGGTCGAACGCCAGCTCGTCCTGACGCAGCTCGCCGAGCACACCCGCGTCCCGCAGACGCCGCAGCGGCAGCGCCGGGTCCGACCGGCTCGCCAGGATCAGCCGGACATTCGAGGGCAGCCTTTCGACCATCGTCGACACGACCTCGGCGGAACCCTTCGAGCTCAGCTCGTGGACGTCGTCGAGCACGAGGACGAGCTCCGTGCCGAGCGCTCCCAACGCGTCGAGGAGCGCGGCGACGTGCGCGCCCGCCAGCCGCTCCCCGAGAGCGGGCGGCGCGAGCGCGTCCAGCGCCGGCGACGGCCCCGACACCCGGCGTAGCGCGTCGAGCAGGCCGCGGTGCAGCCGGGCGGGGTCGTCGTCGAAGCGGTCCAGGGAGAGCCAGGCGACGGAGGTGGAGGCCGACGGCGCCCACGTGGCGAGCGCCGTCGTCTTGCCCGACCCGGCCGGCGCGACCACCAGCGTCAGCGGGTGGGCGGCGACGAGAGCGTCGAGACGGGCGTCCAGCCGGGGGCGAGGCACGACGGCGGCCGCCGGGGAAGGGACGCTGACGCGTGCCCGGGGCTGCCTCGCCTCGGGCACGGGTGTCCCGTCCGTGGCCATCCCGCCACCCTAGGAGAAGGGAGCCCCGCCGAACAGGGGCGACGCCCCGCGCGCCTGGCGAGGACCGCTGGCGGCCCTTCAGATCGCGGTGATGCCGTCCCCGATCATCTTCACGCCGATGACCAGCAGCAGGATCGCCATGATCACGGCGTTGTTGTGGATCATCCAGGTCTTCAGCTCGTCGAGGATCTTCGCGGCGCGGCTCCCCATCGAGAGGTAGACGACGACGGGCGCGATCACGCCGAGCGACGCGATCACCGTGAAGACGACCAACGCGTCGAGCTGGGTGCCCGTGCTGCCGGGAGCGGCGGCGGAGATCGCCGCGGCACCGGAGACGACGAGCAGCAGGTTCTTCGGGTTGACCGCCCCGAGAAGGACGGCCAGGCCGAACGCGGTCGGCGGCTTGAAGGTGTCGATCGCGCTCATCCACTTGGGCGTCGGCGGCTCGGCGTCACCCTTCGGGCGACCCGACCACTGCCGGAACGCCACGAAGAGCAGCAGGAGGCCGAGGACGATCTTGACCCAGGCCACCCAGCCGGGCTGGTCGTCGCTCGGGGTCGCCGCCCCCGCCACGAGGATCACGATCGCGCCGAGCACGTAGATCCCGACGAGCCACCCGAGCAGGAAGGAGAGCGCGTTCGCCTTGGCGCGCGGCGTGACGAGCATGAGCACGACGGCGACGATCGGCAGCGGGCTGACGAGCACGCCGACCGCCACCGGCAGGGACTGTCCGATCGCAGCACCCACGCGAGCCTCCTCGATGACGCGCGGGCGACCCGGTGCCGGCCCGACGACGTCCTCCTACCGTGCCCGGCCGCCGTCGGGCGCGCCTCATCCCCCGCGGATGAACCGTGCGGGTCCGCGAAACGCGCGCGAGCCCTCGTGCGCGCGCCGCGCGAGTCGTAGGTCGGCGAAATGACGAAGCCCGCCAGCTCGTTGCCGACGTTCGACTTCGCGGCCTTCACCGCCGCCCTGAACGCGCGTCGCCGCGAGGCCGGCCGTGACTGGTACCAGCTGGCGGACGACCTGTGGAACCAGTCGTCGGACCTGACCACCGCCCTCGACGAGGGTCACACCATGTGCGGCGGGGGCTCTGTCCCGGCTGCCGAGCCGGAACGACACCTCCTGCCAGTACGCGCGCTGCGCTGGATGGACCGGGCACCGAAGGACTTCCTGGTCGGACCGGTCGTCGACGTCGGTGACACCCGCCTGCCGCAGGCCGACTCCGACAGCCGCCTCCGCTGGGACCTCGCCGAGCTCTACGCCGTCGTGGACGATCAGCGGCGCGACCGTCGCCTGATCTGGACCGCCCTCGCCGCACAGCTGGAGTGCACGCCTGCCCGGCTGACGCACCTGCGCACCGCCCGCCAGGCCGACCTGGCGCTCGTCGTGCGGCTGGCCCAATGGGTGCACCGACCCGCGGCGTCATCGCAGATTCGCTATGGTAGATGCGTGGGCACCTTCGGCGAGTTTCTTCGCGCACGACGATCGGCGGCAGGGCTGACCCAGCAGCGCCTCGCCGAGATCAGCGGGGTCCAGCAATCGACGATCGCAGCGATCGAACGCGGGCGGCGCGGGCCGTCGGACGAGGCTCGCCGGCGACTGTCGGCCGCCCTCCACGTCCGGCCACGGCTCCTCCTCCTCAACCGGCGTCGCGACGTCGTGGCCACGGCAGCCGATCGCGGACTGCGGGACGTCAAGGTCTTCGGGTCGATCGCGCGTGGCGAGGACACCCCCTACTCCGACGTCGACCTCATGGCGACGTATCCACCCGGCTTCGACCTCGTCGACAAGGCCGAGCTGATCGCCGAGCTCGAGCAACTCCTCACGGTGCACGTGGACCTCGTCTCGCGGACCTCCAGCGGAGCCGCGGCCGCCGAAGCCCGCAACGAAGCGGTCGCCCTGTGACCGAGGGCGCCGGCCGGTACCTTCGCGACGAGGCCGACTACGCAACCGACGACGAGGAGCGGACATATCGCGAGGACCGCGGCTACCCGAAGAACGCACGGCCCTTCTCGAGCCAGCAGACGGTGCGACGCCTGAGCGACCTGCTCGACGTGGCCGACCGCTGCGCGCAGATCGTCCGACGCGGCGAGCCCACCTTCTTCGCCGACGAGATCGACGGCGAGCTCCTTCGAGCGGCGGCCGAGCGCTACCTCATCAGCATCGGGACGGTCGTCGAGAAGCTTCACAGCGACTACAAAGACGCTCTCCCCGACGTCCCGTGGCGTGCTGTGACGGCCATGCGCAACCTCATCGCGCACCACTACGACAAGGTCGACGACGAGGTCGTCTGGCAGTCCATCTCGCGTCGCGTCCCCGAGTTGGTCGACGCACTGGGCCTCACCGGAGGCGTCTGCGACGCCGTGCTGCCGCCCCATCTCCGCAACCAGGCGCTGCGCCCGTCCGACCCGTTCCCTGGTTCGACGCCGTAGCGCCACCCGTCGACCGCCCAGGCGGCGAAGCTGCTCAGGGGTGGCCCGGCGCCTCGTGGGCGGCGTGGCTCGCCGGCTCGAGCTGGAACGTCGAGTGCTCGACGGGCACGTCGAAGCGGGTCGCGACGCAGTCCTGGAGCGCGTCGAGGATCTGCGGCGCGTGGCCGTCCCGGAAGCACCCCGAGTCGACGACGACGTGCGCGCTCAGCGTCGGCAGCCCGGTCGCGATGAGGGACGCGTGCAGGTCGTGGACGTCGCGCACGTGCTCGACCTCGAGCAGCCGGGCGCGGACCTCGTCGAGGTCGAGGCCGGCCGGGGTGGTCTCGAGCAGCACCGAGGTGGTCTCGCGGAGCAGCACGAACGCCCGCGGCAGGATCAGCACCCCGATCACGAGACCAGCGACCGCGTCGGCCCGGTACCAGCCCGTCGTCGCGATCACGACTGCCGCGACGATCACACCCACCGACCCGAGCGCGTCGTTCAGCACCTCGAGGAACGCCGCCCGCAGGTTGAGGCTCGCGGACCGCCCGCCGCTCAGCACCGCGAGCGACACGAGGTTCCCCACGAGCCCGACGACGCCGAACACGACCAGCGCGGTCGACGGCACCTCGGGCGGGTGGAGCAGGCGCAGGACGCCCTCCACCAGCACGTACACCCCGACCGCGAGGAGCACCGCCGACTGCGCGAGGGCCGCGAGGACCTCGAGGCGACGCATCCCCCAGGTGCGCCGCGCCGTCGGCGGCCGGAGCACGAGCCGGGACGCGACGAGCGCCACGAGCAGGCCGCCCGCGTCGGTGAGCATGTGCGCGGTGTCGACGAGCAGCGCGAGGCTGCCCGTGATCAGGGCTCCGACGGCTTCGGCGACGAGGATCGCCGTCGTGATCCCGAGCGCGACGGCGAGGCGGCGCCAGTGCGCGCCGTCGGCGACGTCGCCCGGGCCGTGCGCGTGGTCGTGGGCGTGGCTCACCGGACGGCCCGCGCGGCCGGGACGCTCGCGCACTCCAGGACCGCGAAGCCCGTCGCGTCGAGGAGCCGCAGGGTCGCGTCGAGGAGGCCGCGCACGAGGTCCGGGTGGGCGAGCCGGTACTCGACGGCGCGGCCGACCGGGCGGGCCTCGACGAGTCCGCACTCGCGCAGGCAGGCGACGTGGGCGCTCACGGTGCTCTGGGCGAGGCCGAGGTGCTCGACGAGGTCGCGGACGCGGTGGGGGCCCTCGAACAGGTGCTGCAGGATCGTCAGCCGGGCCGGCTCGCCGGCGGCGCGCAGGAGCGCGCTGACGGCCTCGGGAGCGTCGAGCCCCCCGTCGCGAACGCCGGAATCGTCCACAGCCGATGTCATCGCCATACGACGATGATAGCCAGCGCCTCATCCCCGACGGATGAGGCGCCAGCCCCCTGGTCGCGCCACCGTGAAGAGGTACGCACGACGACCGCCGCCCGCGACCTGCCGGCGGCACCGAGGGGAGGAACCATGGCACAGAGGGTCACCGGCTGGGTCGGGTGGATCTGGTTCGCCGGCATCGTCATGTTCATCGCAGGGACCTGGAACTTCTTCTACGGTCTCGCCGCCGTGCTCGGCCCCGACAAGGGCTACGTCGCGGCGAACGGCAAGCTGCTCATCCTCAACATCAACGGGTGGGGCTGGGCGCACCTGATCTTCGGGATCGTGCTCGCGATCGTCGGCCTCGTCGTCCTGAGCGGTGCGGCGTGGGCGCGGATCCTCGCGATCCTCCTCGTCGCGCTGAACCTCATCACCCAGTTCATCTGGCTACCGGTCCAGCCCTGGTGGTCGCTGCTCGTGATCGTCCTGGACTTCTTCGTGATCTGGGCGCTGATCGTCCACGGCGACGAGGCCGAGCGGGTCTGAGACCGGCCCTGCGCGCATGACCCACGAACCGCCGCCGACGCACGGTGGACCGGACGGCCCGTCCGGTCCCGCCGTGCGCCGGCGCATGTTCCAGGGGTCGGGTGCCGGCCTCGCCGGCTTCCTCTTCTCGGTCCTGTTCACCTGGGGCTTCGTCCTCCTCGACCACGGCCCCGGTCGTACCGCCGACGACGCCGCCCTGGTCGCGTACTACCAGGGCTCCGGCGGGACGTCGCTCATCGTCGCGGGCTTCTACCTGGTGCCGTTCGCGGGACTGAGCTTCCTGTGGTTCATGGCCGCCTCCCGCCACCGGATCAGCGAGCTCACGCTGCGCGAGGACCCCCTCCTCGCGACCGTGCAGCTCGCGTCGGGCATCGTGTTCGTCGCGATGTTCTTCGTGGCCGCGGCTGCCGCCGTCTCCGGGGTCACGGCCGTGCGCGTAGGCGACCTCGCCAGCACCGGGGTGGCCGGCGCGACCCGGACCATGCTCACCTACGGCGACGCGCTCCTGATGATCTTCGGGTTCCGCATGGCCGGGGTCTTCATCCTCGCGTCCACGACGCGGGCGCTGCGGGCCCACCTGTTCCCCCGCTGGTTCTCCCTGCTGAGCTACCTCGCCGTGGCGGTGCTCCTCTTCTCCCTGAGCTACCTGCGCTGGATCGTCCTCATCATCCCCGTGTGGGTCGTCGTCGCGGCCGCGATCATCCTGTTCCGGCGGATCGTCGGGCAGAGGGCCGAGGCATGAGCCTCGGCTCGTGGATCGACTTCGACTCGATCTCCGGCTGGACCGTCGTCTGGCTCGTCGTGACGGGGGTCGCGACGTGGCTGGCCGCGCGCTACGGCCGTCGCGCCGTCGGGCGGGTGCTCGGCCGCGTGGACGGGCTGAGCGACAACTACTCCGTCACCGCGGCCCGCATCGCGGGATACCTCGTCGTGCTGCTCGGGATCGGGATCGCCCTGACGATCCTGGGCTCCGACGTTCAGCCACTGCTCGCCATCGTCCTCATCGTGGGTATCGTCGCGTTCCTCGCGCTCCGTGGCGTCGCCGACAACTTCGGCGCGAGCCTCGTCCTCCAGACCCGCAAGCCCGCGCACCTGGGCGACATGGTCGAGTCGCTCGAGCACACGGGCACCGTGGTCGAGCTCAACGGCAGGTCGGTGGTGCTGCGTACCTTCGACGGACGGCTCGTCCACCTCCCCAACGGCAAGGTCCTGTCCGAGCCGCTCGTCAACCGCACCTCGACGACGGGCAACCGGTCCGAGATAGAGATCCGCACGACCGCGCTCGACCACGTCGCCACGCTGCGCGACCCGCTCCTCGCCACGACCCGGCACACCGCGGGCGTCCGGCCCGACCCGCCGCCCGACCTGGTGTGGGTCGGGAGCACGCCCAACCGGCTCGTCGGGCGTCTGCGTCTGTGGCACGCACCGGCCGACGGAACCTCCGTCGCGTCGGCCGTCGCCCTGGGCGCCTCCGAGGCGCTGCGGGAGGCGGGACTCGCCGCGAGCCTGAGCGCTCCCCCGCTGCCGGCCGCGCTCTCGCCCGCACCGGAGTTGTGATGCCCGACGACGCAGCCCGGCCCTGGTGGCACGGCCCCTTCGCCGCGCTGCGCCAGGCTGTCCGGCGGACGGACGACTTCGTCCTCGTCCTCGTCCTGCTCATCACGAGCTACGTGCTGTTCGCAGCGAGCGGGCAGGGCCTCGTCCGTGCCGTCGTGATCGTGCTCTACGCCCTGACGTTCGTCATCGCGTTCCGGGCCACCGGGCCGTCGAGGCGCCAGCAGGTCGCGCTCGCGGTGACGTGCGTCGCAGCGGTCGTCGTCGTGGGGCTCGCATACCTGCTCCTCCCCGAGGCGGACGCTGACGGCATCGCGAACGTCTTCGTCACGGCGATGCTGCTCGTCACCCTGGTCTCGACGCTCAGCAGAGTGCTGCGCCACCGGCGCGTGACCCTCCAGACCATCGCCGGCGCGCTGAGCGCGTACCTCCTCGTCGGGATGATGTTCAGCACGGTCTTCGCGGTGGTCTCGTGGCTCGGACCGCACCCCTTCTTCGCGGGCGGCGGGAACGAAGACCTCCGGTCGTTCCAGTACTTCTCGTTCAGCACCCTCACGACGACCGGGTACGGCGACCTCGCACCGCTGAGTCCAGCGGGGCGCGCGCTCGCGAACATGGAGTCGCTCGCCGGGCAGATCTTCCTCGCGACGCTCGTCGCTCGTCTCGTCGCCTCGTACCGGATGCTCCCTCGCCGGGACCCTGACGACGACTCCACCGGCGACGCGACGCCCACGCGCGGCGACGGCTCAGGCGCCGGCCAGTAGCCCGCGCTCGAACGCGATCCGCACCGCGTCCCGTCGTCCGCTGACGCCGAGCTTCCGGTAGATCGCGCGCTGGTGGGTCTTCACGGTGTTGACGGACACGAACAGCGCCGCGGCGATGTCCGCCGCCGTCATGGGCGAGCGCAGGTAGAGGAGAACCTCGTTCTCCCGCTCGGTGAGCTCCCAGTACGCCGCGGTCCGGCGCGTGTCGTCCCGGGAGGCGAGCGCGCTGAGCCTGGCGCCCACGAACGCCTCGTGCTGCGTCCCCCAGGTGAGGTGCGCCCCCAGCAGGGCGGCAAGCTCGGGCCCGCGCTCGCCGAAAGGACGAAGAATCCCTCGCTCCTCCCCCGCGTCGAGCGCTGTCTCGAGCGACTCGTGCGCCTGCCGCGCGTCACCGGCGGCGTGGTGCAGGAGCGCGGTCGTCAGGTCGAAGGTGACCGAGAGCTCGGCGTGCCGCAGCTGCCGGGGCACGGCCTCCAGGGTGCGCCACGCCTCGTCGAAGAGGCCCGCGCGGCGGTAGACGTCGGCCTCCCAGACCCTGACCACCCCCATGCGGGGACACGGACCCAGATCCCGAAGGATCGCCACGGCCCCGCGGACGTCACCCGCCTCCACGAGCACCCGGGCCTCGATGACCCTCGCCACGTCGACGATCGTCGGTTCGAGCTCGTGCAGGTTCGCACGCTCCGCGACGGCGGCGCGCGCCTCCGCCAGGCCCCCGGCGTCTCCGGAGGCGAAGCTCACAGCCATGAGCACGACGGCGGCTCGCAGCCCCACCACGCGGCTCCGTGTCCGCGTGAGCCTGATCGCCTGCCGTAGCGCGCTCGCCGCCTCGTCGAACCGGTCGTGCGCGTGGGCCACGAGACCGAGCGCGACGAACGCCGGCGCGATCGCCGTCGAGTCGTTCCATCCGAGCCTCTCGGCACGGCGCAGCACATCGAGCGCAACCCTCTGAGCCGCCTCGACGTCGCCGGTTCCGAACAGCGCAACGGCACTCTCGGCGAGGCACGACACCTCGATCGTGACACTCCCGGCCTCGGCTGCGAGCCGCGCCCCCTCCCGCAGGTGCACGAGGGCTGCCGCGTCGTCGTAGGCAAGCCTCGCCTCGGCGCTGCCCACGAGGTAACAGGCGAGCGCCCGCGTCGACGAGGCCAGCCGCTCGCTCGCCTGCAGGAGGGACCGACCTCCGGCGAGCGCTGCGTGCCGATCGGTCGGCGAGCCGTTCTCCCGTGCCACGTACAGCGTGACCAGCGCCTCGGCGACGTCGAACGCGGCCCGACGCTCGCCAGGGAGCCGATCGCGGCGCTCACGGGCCACTGTCAAGAGGGTGTCAGCGGACGGGTCGCCGTCGAGGACGCGGCACGCGGCCTCGACGAGGACGATGTCCGCGGCGTCGCGCTCCGGCCCGCTGACCGCGTCGACGAGCTTGCGGAGGGTCCCTGTCTCGCCCGCGACGAAGGCATCGGACCATCCGGCCAGCAGCAGGCGGGACGCGAGCTCCGGCACGCCGGCGGTCGCGGCGTGCGTCACTGCTTCGGCAAGGTCGGACGAGGCGAGCGCCAGCGCCGCGGTGCGGTGGACGCGCCCGAAGCGCGCCGGGTCGGACCGGCGCAGGACGTCCTGGCACTGGGCGGCGAACAGCTCGTGCCAGCGGTACGAGGTGGAGAGGCCCGCACGTTCGAAGGCTGCGAGGAACAGCCCCGAGCGCACGCACTGGTCGAGCAGCGCCGGGCCCCGATCGCCGTGCAGGGCGCGCGCGAGGTCGGCGTCGATGCGGCGAACCGCAGTCGCATCGAGGACGAACGCGGCGACGTCCGGTTCCAGGGTCCCCACCACCTCCTCGAGCAGGTAGTCCGCGAGGGGCATGGACGTCACGGCGAGCTCGCGGATACGGGCACCGGGGTCAGGAGCGTCACGGAGCGCGAGGCCCGTCAGCCGAACCGCGGCCGGCCACCCCGCGGTGGTCCGCGCGAGCTCGTGGATCGCTGCGACGTCGACCTCGAGCCCGAGCTCCGCGACGACGAGCGCGACCTGGTCCTCCTCGAACGCGAGGTCCTCGCGCCGGAGGACGCCGAGGTCGCCGGCCGCGCGGAGCCGTTGCACCGGGAGCGGAGGGTCGTACCGGGCTGCGACGACGAGATGCGCGCCGGCCGGGAGGTACCGCGCCAGGCCCGCGAGCAGATCGCGGGCCTCCGGGGTGTGCAGCACGTGCACGTCGTCGAGGACCAGCACGAGCGGCTCCCCGAGCTGCTCGATGGCAACCAGCAGGGCGTCCACGTGCGACTGGCGCAGTCGCGCCCCCGCGCCGGGGGGACGGAGGTCGCGCAGCGCTGTCCGCGCAGGGGCCCCAGCCACGGCGGGCGGCTCGGGGAAGGCGGCCCGCAGCGAGGCCAGGAGCCCCCCGAAGAGACGACGGGGGTCGTCGTCGAACGGATCCAGCGACAGCCAGGCGACGGCGCGCGTCTCCTTGGCGGCCCACTGGGCGAGCGCCGTCGTCTTGCCGTATCCCGCCGGCGCAGACACCACCACGACCCGGTGGTCCCGGGTCAACGTGTCGAGTCGCTGCCGCAGCGCTGGCCGGTCGACCGTACGCGCCATCGCGTGCGGCACCGTGATCTTGACGCTGGGGTGCCCTGCCCCTGTCATGGCTCGAAAGTACCGACGGCTCCGCCGGCACGCGCGGCGAACGCCTGTCCCCCGCGCGCGGAGGGTCAGTTCAGTCGACGCGCACCGGGTCGTCGGGGATCCACGAGCCGTCGTAGAACGGCAGCGTCGGTCCGTAGAGCCGCAGGTTCAGCAGGTAGCCCTCCTCGGGGTTGGTGCGCAGCCAGTTCGCCTCGGGGACCCCGTCCGGACGCTGAGGACCGAGGTAGAGGTCGAACGAGCCGTCGTCGTTGGCGGTGACGCGGCCGTCGAGCGAGTTGATCGACGGGAACGGCTGGCCGTTCCTGATCATCGTGCCGTCGGTCGGGTCGTAGATGGTGACGGACCAGAACAGCCGGGCCGGCGGGTGCGGCGGCAGGTGCAGCCGGTAGGACCGCTCGCCCGACAGGTAGTCGCCGTCCGCGTCGAAGAACGTGCTCGGGTACTTCGACCCGCCGCCGACGACCGTCTTCGCCATCGCCGGGCTCGCCGAGTACGCGATGAGGAAGTAGCTCTGGATCATGTCCAGGCTCAGGTAGCTGTTCGCCCGGAAGAGCTCGTCGAGGTCGGGCCAGCCGTTGACCCAGCGGCGGCGCACCTCACCGGTGTAGTACTCGCGGTCCGGGAACGAGTCGGGTGTCGTGTTGACCGCGACGGACAGCCTGGGTGCGACCTCGGCGGCGGCCTGCAGGATCTCGCGCAGGTGGTCGTCCGGGGCGAACGGCTGCCCCTTGATGATGCCGAGCGACGCCATCTGCCCGCGCAGGTACATCTCCCCCGAGTCGACGGGCTCGTATTCGATGAGCTCGGCGAGCCTGTCGAAGTACGTCGCGTCGCGCGGGAAGAGCATGTCGAGGTCGACCCCCGACGCGTCGGGGAACTCCATGCGCTCCCACCGCGCCGGGTTGCTCTCGCGCAGCGGGTAGATCAGCGTCTGCTCGAGCGTCTCCACCGCCTTGGCCGGGTCGGGGCCGTCCGGACCCGGGGTCAGAAACGCCCGCCAGAACAGGAACACGTTGTACGTGGACGAGTGCAGCACGTAGTAGCCGTCGGGGATCGGGCCGTCGAAGTGCGGCGGCACGAGCAGGTACTGGCCGCCCTGGCCGCGGTCCGGACCCACCATCCCGACGTCGCTCAGCGGGTGCTGCCAGAAGTCGCTCAGCATGCCCAGGATCCCCGGCGGTGCCTGCACGACGAGCGGGCCGTCCGCCTTGAGGTCGAGGTAGGACATCGCGTACACGACGTCCGCGTTGGGCGTCGGGACCTTGCACCGCGCGTCCATGCGCGACTTCCAGATCGGCAGCACGTTGTAGCCGGAACCGAACACGGCCTGCGACCCGTCGCGGATCGCCACCATGTTCACCGCCGGCATCGCGCCCAGGTACACCTGCATCGCGCGCTCGAAGAAGTGCTCGTCGAGCAGGGTCCTGCGGTCCTCGTCGGACAGGTACTTGCGCTCGAGCGAGATCGTCCTGAGGTCGTCCCAGCGTGCCATCGTCTTCTCCTCCTTGGTTTCCGTTGCTCAGTCGTCCACACGGTGGAAGTCAGGCAGGTGCCAGCTCCCGTCGAAGGTCGGGCCCTGCGGTCCGTAGATGCGGAAGTAGACGAACCAGCCGACGCCCGGCGCCGTCCGGATCCAGTGCGCGGCGTCGACCGGGTCGGCGGGCGCCTCGGGCCCGAAGTACAGCCGGACGCTCCCGGTCTCGCCCACGTCGGCGAGCTCGACGAGGGACCGCAGCGCCGCCTTGCCCTGCTCGGTCGACAGCTCCGAGCGGGTGCGCGCGTCGTACACCGTGACGGACCAGAACAGGCCGGCCGGGACGGGCAGCGGCACGTCGAGCGTGTACGACCCGCCGCCGTCGAGGTACGCGCCCGTCTCGTCGCGCAGGCCCAGCCAGTACAGCGACCCGGCGCCGGGCTGACGCGCGAACATCGCGGGCGACTCGATCTGCGCCTGGTAGAACCACTTCTCGCGCGCATAGAGATCCGTGTAGCCGGGGGCCTCGAAGCGTCCGCTCTCAGGTTGCAGGACAGCCCACTCCCAGTGCGTGCCGTCCCAGACCTGACGCTCGGGGCGGCGGTCCGCGAACGACTGGGCCGCGAGCTGCGCGTGCCCCGCGCGGGCCGCGTGCTCGAGGATCCCGGCCAGCCGCGCGTCGGGCTCGAAGGGCTTGCCCGCCTCGATCCCGAGGGCAGCGAGCTCGCCGTACGCGAAGCGATACTCCGGGTTCGACGGGTTCGCGTCGAGCGTCTCGCGCAGCACACGCCAGTAGTCGAGCCCGAGCTCCCAGGGCACAGGGGAGAAGTCGAGACCGTCCTCCTCCGACAGGTTCACCCAGTCGATCGGCCAGTCCCCGGACGACCCACCGAGCGGGTAGACCTGGACGGACTTCATGAGCTCGATCGCGCCGGCCACGTCGCCGTGCTGCGGCAACGCCCGGACGAGCACGAGCACGCGATCGGTCGTCGCGTGCGCCGCGTAGACGCCGTCGGGCACGTCGCCCTCCCAGCCGGGCGGCAGCAGCGCGTGACGCCCGCCGGCAGCCTTGGCGGGGCCCGGGAGGCCGAGGTCGAGGACCCAGAGCTGGTTGAGATCGTTCGCGGTGCCCATGAGCACGCCGGGCGGGATGTCGACGACGACGGGCCCGTCGGACAGGTCGACCGTGACGCCCGAGTAGGGCGTGTCCGAGTTGGCGGTGAACACGACCTGCCGTGGCGTCCCCTCGAGCAGCGCGAAAGCCTCGTTCGGCACGACGCCGCCCGCGAGGTTCCCCCGCCAGGTCGCCTCGAGCGAGACCGTCGGGTAGAAGAACCGGTAGCACCAGATCGCGCGGACGAGGTCGGCCTCGTCGTGGGCGCGGGCTGCGGTCTCGGGAGTCGGGTAGCCCCCGACGAAGGCGTAGTCGTCGTCCGACACGATGCCCATCCGTCGCTCCTTGGTCCGGGAGCCGCCCTACGCGGCCCCTGCTCGACCACCGTGCTCCCGGAGCCCGGGACCGCGCCTCATCCTCGGGGCATGATCGAGGGCACGTGCGCGTGCGCGGCACGGTCCCGCCGTCGGGCGCGCGGCACGAGCACTGCGAGCACGACGACGGACGCGACCGCTCCCGCGACCGCCGCCAGCCAGTTCACGCCGTTGAAGCTCGACGCGTCCGCGAGCACGCCCGCGAGCAGGCAGCCGACGGCCGCACCGACCGCGGACGCCGCGAAGTAGTAGCCCTCGGCCTCGGTCGCGCTCGACGGCGAGAGCCGCACCGCGAGCGACGACGCCGCCACCCGCGGGATCGGCGTGCCCTGCGTCGCGACCAGCATCGCGAGCGCGGCGACCACGAGCACCGGGGTCGTGAACAGCCCGACGACAGCCATCGCCAGCGCCCCGACCGCCCGCACGACGGTCCCGACGACGTACACGTCCAGGTCGGAGCGCCGGACGATCCACGCACCCGACGCGACGATCACGGGGATGTTGAGCAGTCCGGAGAGCGCGAGCAGCCCCGACGTCTGGGCGGCGCTGAAGCCATAGGTGGCGGGCATGACGTTCGCGAGCTGGCTGGTCAGGCCGTTGTTGCCGATGGAGCTGACGACCACGACGATCAGGAAGGTCCCGAACACCGAGGCGAGCACGCGCCCACGACGCCCACGACGCTCCGCCTCCCTCGCCGCACCCGTCGGCGCGCCGGGCTCCGGGCTCTCCTCCCCCGGTTCGTCGTGCGCGCGCACCGCCGCGGCGAGCCGCTCGGCCGGGCGGGCCGTCGTCGGCCACGTCACGAGCGCCAGCACCCCGACGACCGCGGCGGCCAGCCAGAACACCGCGGCCGTCCCCCAGTGCGCGAGCTGGGCCAGGGCGACCGCTGCGGACCCGACGAACTGCCCCACGGGGTACGCGAGGCTGAACGACACGTACTGCCGGGCGGCGACGTCGTCGGGCAGGCCGGACCCGACGACGAACGCCGGCCCGATGGTTCCCTGGGTCGCGTACGCCGCGCCGATCAGGAGCCCGAACACGGGCGACCAGCGGGCCGTGGTGGCGTCGGCCGCCAGCAGGACGTAAGCGCCGGCCATGGCGAGCAGGGACACGAGGTACCAGACCCGGTGCGTGCCGTGCCGGTCGGCGACCCGGCCGACCCACGGGCCGACGACGGCGGCCACCGAGATCACCGCGAACACGATGCCCACGCGCGCCGCCGAGCCGGTCACGGCCGTCACGAACGGGGGGACGAGCAGCGTGAGGAACCCCCCGGTCGCCGCGCCCGCCGCGACGTTCGAGATCATCCACGGCTCGACGCGCCGGTACCGGACGCCCCCGTCCGCTCCGTCGTGGGTCATGCGTCCCTCCCGTCCGCCTCGTTCCCCGCGAAGTACCCCTCCCTGAGGGCCTACGTCGCAGGGAGGGAGGCGACGGCGTCGTCCACGTCCCGGAACACGGGCGGCTGCTCGTCCCGGTCGAGCGCGGCGCGGAGCTCGTCCCGCACCTGCCCGACGTCGCGCGCCACGGCGAGCCGCGCACCCTGCCGCGCCAGGTCCGTCTGGAGGGTCGCGAGCATCTCCGCGGCGTCGACGTCGACGAAGGGCACGGTCGCGGCGTCGACGACGACGAGCCGCGGGTGCTGCTGCGCCACCAGCGCACGGACCGCGGACCGCACCCGGTCGGCGTTCGCGAAGAACAGCCCCGACTCGGGCCGGACGACGAGCACGCCGTCGACCGGGTGGGCGGGACGTCCGAGCTGCGAGGCGCGCTCGGCGTCGACCCACGCGCCCGCGTCGTCCCGGACGAGCACCGCGACCCGCGCGTGGGACGCCCGCACGAGGAGCAGCAGCAGCGAGAGGATGATGCCGATCACGAGGCCAGGCAGCGTGTCAAACAGGAGCACGCCGAGCGCGGCCGCGAGCGCCGCGTAGAAGTCGTAACGTGCCGCGGTGCCGTAGAGCGTGCGAACGGTCGGGGTGGCGAGGCGCCACAGGCGACGCAGCGCCTCGACGTCGACGAGCTCGATCACTGCGGCGATCACGACGGCCGCGAGCGTCGCCTCGGGGAGCGACTCGAACAGGGGCGTGAGGAACAGGAGGGTGAGCAGGGTGAGGACCGCAGCGGTGAGCCCGGACACCTGGCTCTTGGCACCCGAGCTGCCGTTGACGGCCGTCTTGGAGAGCGACCCGTTGACGACCATGCCGGACGCGAGACCCGAGCCGATGTTCGCGGCGCCCATGCCGAGGAGCTCACGGTTGGGGTCGATGTCGTAGCCCTCCCGCGCCGCGTACGTCTTGGCGGCGCCGAGCGCCTCCGCGAACCCGATCAGCATGACCCCGACGCACGGACCGATCAGGTCGGTGTACTGGGTCCAGGTCGCGCCGGGCAGGCCGAGCGCGGGCAGGCCCGAGTCGATGTGCCCGACGATGTCGACGCCGTGGTCGTCGAGGTGGAAGACCTTGACCGCGAGAACCCCGATGACCACGACGACCAGCGAGCCGGGGACCTTCGGCGCGACGCGCTTGAGCACGAGCAGGACGGCCAGGCAGCCGACGGCGAGGGCCGCCGTCGTCCACTGGATGTCCCCGAGCTCGGTGAGGATGTGCCAGAGCTTCTCGAAGAAGTTGCCGTCGCCCTTGTCGACGCCGAGGGCGGCCGGGACCTGCCCGATGATGATCGTGAGCGCGAGCCCGATGATGAAGCCCTTGAGCACCGGCTCGGAGATGAAGGACGCGAGGAAGCCGAGCCTCGCGATCCCGGCGACGACGCACAGCAGCCCCGTCACCAGGGCGACGGCCGTCGTGAGGGTCACGAACAGCGCGTCGTCTCCCTTGGCGAAGGCTCCGACCACGCTCGCGGACAGGGCCGCCGTCGCCGACATGGGCCCGACGATCAGGTGGCGCGAGCTGCCGAAAGCCGCGTACAGGATGAGCGACGGGACCGCGGCGTACAGACCGACCACCGGGGAGACGCCTGCGATGCCCGCGTAGGCCAGCGACTCCGGGACGAGCACCGCCCACACCGTGAGACCGGCGACGACGTCGCCGCGCAGCCACGACCTCCGGTAGCCCTGCAGCGACCCGAACACCCACCATGCGTGCGGCGGCGCGGGCGAGGGCGGTGGGGCGGCGCTGGCGTGCGGGGCGGTCGCGGTCACGTCACCCACCATCGCGCGCACCCCGGGGACGCGGATCACCCGCCAGGGATGAGCCGGACGACGACGGCACGGGTGAGGCTGGGGTCGAGGGGCGCTGCGCCGGCGCCCCGGTCTTCGACGAGAGGAACGCGATGAGCGACACCATCTACGGCCCGGCGGACTTCTACGCGATCAGTCTCCCGAACGGCGACGTCGACGACGCCGTGCGCCAGGCCGTCGTCGAGCTGCTGGGGAACGACGCGATCACGGTCGTGGACCTGCTCGTCGTGCGCAAGGGCGAGGACGGCACGGTCGACGCGGGCGAGCTCGCGGAGGGCGTCGTGCCCGGCGTGGACGAGCTCGGCGAGACGGGCGCGCAGCTCGCGAGCGAGGAGGACGTCGAGGCCGTCGCCGAGCTGCTCGAGCCGGGGAGCGCCGCGCTCGTCGCGGTGATCGAGCACACGTGGGCACGCGGCCTCGTCGAGGCGCTCGGCAAGGCCGGCGCGGAGGTCGTGCTCGCGGAGCGGATCCCCGCCGAGGTCGTCAACGCCAGCGCCGAGTCCCTCGGCTGACCCACCCAGACCCGTCGACGAAGGAGCAGACCATGATCGGACGAGCCAGGATCGGACGCGGCGGCCTCATCGGGACCGCCGCCCGCACCGCGGTCATCGCGGGCACCGCGACCGCGACCACCGGAGCGATGGCACGCCACCAGCAGCGCAGGGCGTACGAGCAGCAGGCCGAGTACCAGGCGCAGCAGGCCGCTCCCCAGCCCGTCTACGCGGAGCCCGTCCAGGCCGCGCCGGCGCCGGAGCAGGTCGAGGCCGCTCCCGCGGGAGGCGGCGACGACCTGTACGCCCAGCTCCAGCAGCTCGGCCAGCTCCACGCCCAGGGCATCCTGAGCGACGAGGAGTTCGCGCAGGCCAAGGCGAAGATCCTCGGCTGAGGAGGCGACATGACGACGTTCACGGTCTGGAAGTACGACGACGCCGGCCGGGCCGACGAGGCCGAGCGGATCCTGCGGGACGCCGCACACGAGGGGCTCGTCGAGATCCACGACACCGCCGTCGTGTCGTGGCCGCAGGGCGACGCCCGCCCCACGACGCACCACGGTCACGAGGACACCAAGAAGGGCACCGGCTGGGGCGCGCTGTGGGGGTTCGTGTTCGGGCTGCTGTTCTTCATGCCGCTCATCGGTGCGGCCGCGGGCGCAGCGATCGGCGCGGCGTCGAAGTCGCTGAACGGGCTGGGGATCAAGGAGTCGGATCTCGACACGCTCCGGGCCCAGATCACGCAGGGCACGTCCGCGCTGTTCGCGGTCACGGAGGGGGCTGACCTCGACCGGCTCGGTGAGCGGGTGCACGGGCTCGGCGGCAGCCTGATCCTCACGAACCTCACCGACGCGGAGAAGAAGAACCTGCTCGAGGTGGTGGACTGACGTCGGCCTCGGCCGCGTGGGTGCGTCTCGCCTACGCGGCCGGGGTCAGCGCCCCGAGCAGCACCAGCACCGCGCGGGTCGTGGAGCGCGCCAGCGCCTCGTCGACCGGCTCCGAGCCCGGCAGCAGCGAGCGCGCCATGATGGGGCCGACGAGCATGTCGCAGATGAACGGGACGTCCTCGTAGCCCGCGATCTCGCCACGTTCGACGGCGGCCTCCAGGACGTCGGCGACGCGCGCCCGCCGCGGCAGGATGAACTGGCTGGCGTACGTCTCGGTCAGGGCCGGGTCGCCCAGGACCGACTCGAGCAGCCCCGACAGGTTCTTGCTCATGAGCGGGTCCGCGAACATCTCGACCTCGGCGAGCTGGAGCGCCATGAGGTCACCCTCGAGCGAACCGGTCTCCTGAGGAGGCTCCGCGCCGAAGTGCCGGCGGATCACGTCGAACGCGAGGTGCGCGATGTTCCGGTACCGCCGGTAGAACGCGGGCCGGGTGGTCCCGATCTCGCTGCAGAGCGCCTCGACCGTCAGCTTCGAGAAGCCTTCGGTCACCATGACCCGTTCAGCGACCTGGAGGAGCGACTCACGGATCGCCGGGTCAAGAGGACGCCCAACCGGCCGAGAAGACATGGAGAGACGGTACCAACTGTTCGTGCTGCGGTGGAACACCGAGTGGCGTAAATCGTGGATAGCATGTCTCGACAGGCCTGCCGAGAGGACGTGCCATGCCTGACGCGCTGCACGACGGGGTCCTGACCAGCCTCGAGGGCCTCCTCGGACCGAGCGAGGGCCGTTACTTCGCGGCGGGCTACCGCACCGTCCGGCACACGATGTCGCCGCCCCGGCACGAGGCCGGCACGTCGAGGGCCACCGCGACGGCCCACTACCCGCATGACTGGTCGACCGACAGGTCGGGCCGGCCCCGCACCCCGCACCTCAGCTCGGTCGACGCGGTCGTCCTGACGACGCTCGCGCTCGAGCGCGAGCTGGGCCCGGACGTCCGCCGGCGCTGGGTCCGCGGCGTCGAGCTGCGAGGCGGCACGGAGCCGTGGTGGGACCTCGACACGATCCCCGTGACCGTCAGCCGCGAGGCCACCGACGACGGCGCACGGTTCCGGGGGCTCGTCGGCAACATCCGGGCCGTCGTGCACGTGGCGGACGACGGGACGCCCGTGGACCGCGAACCGCCCGACGACGGCCCCTCCGTCTACCAGGACGCCTACCGCCGGACGGCGTGCACCACCTGGGTGCACCCGGTCGACCGCGCGGCGCAGGACGTCCGGGCGAACCACGAGTTCGCCGTCGAGGACGACGGGCCGGCGGTCGCTACGGGGATCGAGTCGGCCTATCACCCGGCGCTCACGGTCGTCGACTACCTCGTCACCATGGGCCAGCTCACCCAGGTCCTGGTCTACGAGCTGGCCGGCACCGCGCGGGGCGCCGTCGGGAACCTGTGGATGCGCAGCCTGCGGATCCTCGGCGTCCCCCGTCCGCAGCGGCTCCCCGTGACCCTGACGACGACCACGACGCTGGTCCATGACCGCCTCGTCGCCCGTGGCGGCGCGGGGCTGCACGACGTGCTCGTGCGGTCGGAGTCGTCGAACGGCGTGCAGGCCGAGGCTCGCCTCGCGTGGGGCGAGGTCGCGTGAGCGCGGACGACGACGCAGCGCCCGTGGTGGCCGCGGCGGCGGGACTCCTCGCCGCGCGCCCGTACGCGGAGGTGAACCTCGAGGACGTCGCGGACGCCGCCGGGCTGACCGTCGACGAGGTCCTGGCGCGCGTCGGGGATCTGCACGCGGTCGCGGCGGCGGTCCTCACGGCGGAGGGCGGCAGCATGCGGGCCGCGATGGCGGCCGCACGCGAGCGGTCCGACGACCCGCTGGACGTCCTGGTGACGACGTTCCGCCTGGTCGGGGAGAACATGGCGAGCCGCGTCGAGGTGCGCGCCGGGATGCGCCTCGCCGCCGAGTCGCACCGGCACTTCCCCGAGCGGCACATCGACCCGTACCGCACCTGGCGGGCGTTCGTCGTCGGGCAGCTCGCCGAGGCCGAGGAACGGGAGCTGCTCCGGCCTGGCGTCGACGTCGAGGAGGTCGCCTGGCTGCTGGTCTCGGCGGGGATGGGGACGAAGGGGTTGCTCGAGTTCCGCGACGCGTGGGACGAGGCCCCGCAGCGGCTCGAGGGCGTCGCCGCCACCGCCGTGGGCCTCGTGGCGGCACCGGTGCGCCCCGCACGCTGACGCGACGCCGCAGGTCACGGGATCGAGCGGGTGAAAAACGCGCCGTACTTGCGTTTGACCTCCGTGTTACGGGTTGTCACATATCACAATGGAGACTGTTCTACCTTCGGCCGAGCGACGCAGGGGGTCGCTCGGCCCGCTGTCTCAACCTGCGACCGCTCGTGCGCCTTCGCCCGCCGCACCCGTCACCGTGGCTTCCGCCCGGGGACGCTCGCGCAGGCCCAGGGCGCACAGTGCACCGACGACGAGGACCGCTGGCATGATCCACAGCGCGCCCCGATAGTCCGAGAGGTCCGGGGTCCCGCTCGGCAGCAGCCGTCCAGGGACGGCCTCGAGCACGCCGCCGATGATGAAGCAGAAGCCGTTGACGATCGCCGAGGCGCTGCCGATGAGGTTCGGCGTCACGGACTCCCCCGCGATCGTGAAACCGAGCATGTGCGTGCCCGCGAGCAGGCCGACCGCGAACATCACGACCACGCTCACGCCCTGGGACTGCGCCGGCCCGTAGATGAAGAACGCGACCGCCACGGCCTGCAGGACCAGGCCGTACACAGACGGCCACTTCCGCGAGTGCCAGCGGTTGGAGATCACGTTCACCAGCGGGGCGCCGAGCGCGAGACCGAGCCACGCCAGCGCGGAAAGAACCGCGGCCAGGCCCGCGGACGCGCCACGCGCCTCCTGGACGCGCGGTCCCCACAGGACCCCGACCGCAAGCATCGTGCCGAACGACGTCCCCGCGAACAGCGCCGAGAGCACGACCTGACGGTTCGCGAAGCACTGGCCGAGGTCGTGGACGATCTCCGCGAAGACGTTGCGGCCCGCATGCTCAGCCTTCGCCGCCGCGATCTCCTCGGGGGTCGAGACCGGGTTCCTGACGATGAAGACGAACGCGACGAACAACAGCACGCCGAACGCGCCGAACCCCGCGAGGAGCTGCTCCCAGCTCATCGAGTGCAGCAGCGCCGAGATCGCGGGCTGGCTGACGGCCGAGCCGAGCGACGCGAACATCTGCACCATGCCGAACATCAGCCCGTACTTGGCCGCGACGAACCACTTCCCGCCGACGTAGCCGGCGCCGACGAACCCGAAGGACGAACCGATCGCGAGGACCACCTGGGCTGCCACGAGGGTCCCGAAGTTCGTCGTCGCGGAGTAGAGGAAGGCGCCGGCCGTCACGAAGGCGACGGCGATCGCGAGCAGCGGCCGGGTGCCGTAGCGGTCCAGCAGCGAGCCGGAGAAGAACTGGCAGACCGCGAACGCCCACGTGTAGATCGACGCCGCGATGCTGACTTGGGCGATCGTGAGCGAGGCGTCCTTCTGGATGTCGGGCGAGACGATGCCGTAGCCCGTCTGGATCGCGAAGAGCCACACCACGAACACCGTGGCGAGGACCCAGATGGTCCACGCCTCCGGCCCTCCCAGCCGGTCGTGGGGACGATCCTGGTCGTGCTTGCCGAACATGGAGGTCGTGGCATGCACGTACCCCGCGTGACCCGTGGACATCAGGACTCCTTCCGAGCGTGGACGAGGCGGCCACCCGAGTAGGTGGCGGCGACGGTGCGGTCGTCGGACATGATCGACAGCACGAACAGCAGCTCCTCGGTCGACTCGGCCCGCGCCGAGCGGTAGGCCAGGAGCGGTGTGGCGGCGGGGTCCAGGACGACGAAGTCGGCTTCCTTGCCGACCTCGAGCGACCCGATCTTGTCCTCGAGGTCGAGAGCCCGGGCACCGCCGAGCGTCGCGAGGTAGAACGACTTGAGCGAGTTCATCGGATAGCTCAGGAGCTCCGCGACCTTGTAGGCCTCGTTCATCGTCGCGAGGATCGAGAAGCTCGTGCCCGCCCCGATGTCGGTGCCGAGCCCCACGTGCATGGGGTGCTTCGCGTCCTTCGCGTCGTGCACGTGGAACAGGCCGCTGCCCAGGAAGAGGTTCGACGTCGGGCAGTGCGCGATGGCCGTCTCCGTCTCGCTCACCCGCCGCCGTTCGGAAGCCGTCAGGTGGACGCCGTGGGCGAGGACCGCACGTCGGCCCAGCAGCCCGTAGTGGTCGTAGACGTCGAGGTATCCCTTGCGGTCCGGGAAGAGCGAGTGGACCCACTGGATCTCGCCGAGGTTCTCCGACACGTGGGTGTGCATGAAGGTGCCAGGGCTCTCCTGCCACAGCGTCCCTGCGAGCTCGAGCTGCTCGGGCGTGCTCGTGGGCGCGAACCGCGGCGTGATCGCGTAGAGCTGGCGACCGTTGCCGTGCCACTTCGCGATCAGCGCCTTCGAGTCGTCGTAGCCGGACTGGGCGGTGTCCAGCAGCGCGTCGGGGGCGTTGCGGTCCATGAGGACCTTGCCCCCGATCATCCGCGTGCCGCGACGCTCCGACTCCTCGAAGAAGGCGTCCACCGACTGCGGGTACACCGCGCAGAACGTGACGGCCGTCGTCGTGCCGTTGCGCAGGAGCTCGTCGAAGTAGACGCGCGCGACGTCCGCGGCGTGCCCGGCGTCCGCGAACCGCTGCTCCTCGATGAACGTGTAGTGGTTGAGCCAGTCGATGAGCTGGGACCCGAACGCCCCGATGATGCCCGTCTGCACGTAGTGGACGTGGGTGTCGATGAAGCCCGGACAGATCACGGAGCCCGGCAGGTGCGCGATCTCGACACCTTCCGGGACGTGCTGCCTGGTCTCCTCGTACGGGCCGAACGCCGTGATGAGGCCGTCCTCGCTGACGACGAGCGCGTCCTCGATGTCGACGAGGACGTCGTCCGAGTGGAACGGGTCAGCCTTGAACGAGACGGCGTGCCCCCGGACCGCGGACACGTTTCCTGTGGGAGACATCTGACCTCCTCGGTGCGCACCGGGAAGTGCCTGGACCGGTGCCGGCCGTCGAAGCGGGTGGAGCGGACCACTCCAGCGTGACGCCACGTGCGAGAACGCGCCTCATCACCGGCGGATGATCTGCGCGCGACACCGCTAGGCCCGGGCGCGCGGCACGGGCAGCGATGGTAGGACTGGCTCATGCCGGCGACGACGCGACCCGCGATCGCCTGGTCATGGCACAACGCCGGGCTCGGCCTCGCCTACGCGGTGCCGGCGGTCGTCGTCACCGCGGCCGACCCCTCCGCCGGGCTGGCCTGGGCCGTGGGCGTGATCCCCGCGGCAGCGCTCGGGCTGCCGGGCCCACGGCGTGCCCGCGTGGCCGTCGTGGTCGTGGGCGCCCTGGCCGGTGTCTCGATGGTGCTCGGCTCGCTCGTCTCGGGGACGCCCGCGCTCGCCGTCGCGACGGTGCTCGCGCTCGCCGTGGTCGTCGCCCTCACGACGGCGAACCCACGACGGCGGCTCGCACCCCTCTCGCTCGCCCTCGGGTTGCCGCTCGTCGGTGCCGGTCTGAGCGAGGACCCCGCGTCGGGGGCGGGGGCGGCGCTGCTCATCCTGGCCGGCTCGGTCTACGCGTGGCTGGTCTCGCTGCTCTGGCCGCAGGGCGT
Source organism: Luteimicrobium xylanilyticum (assembly GCF_009429125.1). Taxonomy (GTDB): domain Bacteria; phylum Actinomycetota; class Actinomycetes; order Actinomycetales; family Cellulomonadaceae; genus Luteimicrobium; species Luteimicrobium xylanilyticum. Next base: position 342,182 of record NZ_CP045529.1, on the reverse strand, counting down.
GGCACGCGCCCGGGCGCCCCGGCCCGTGCCCGCGCGGTCCGTCATGCTGCGCTACGGCCTGCAGATCGGGGTCGCGGGCGCGGGCGCCGCGGCGATCGGGTTCGCAACGGGCGCCGACCACCCCGGCTGGGCGTGCACCGCGGCGCTCCTCGTGAGCCGGCCCGACGGCGACGCCCTCCACGCCCGCAGCGTCGGCCGCGCGGCCTCGGTGCTGCTGGGCGCGCTCGTCGCCTGCGGGCTCGGGGCGCTCCACCCGCCGAGCGTGGTCGTCGCCGGCCTGGCCGCGGCCGCCCTCGCCGGCGCGTGCGCCACGGTCGGGAGCCGCTGGTACGTCATGCCGTTCTTCTCGACGACGATCGTCCTGTCGATGCTGGTCGCGCGCGGCGACGAAGGGACCGGGCACTGGTTCGCCGAGCGCGTCGGAGAGACGCTCGTCGGGATCGCGCTGGCCCTCGCGGCGGCCTGGGTGGCGGGGTGGATCGTGTCGCGGCCGCCGACCGCCGGCTGACCGCCGGGAACACCGGGACCCGTCCCGCGGTTCGGTTCGTTCGTGGCAAGTACTTCCTCCGACGTCTCCCGCGCGTCCGTGGGCCTGCGCTCCGAGCGCGGTCCGATCCTGCTGTCCCTCATGCTCGCGACGGCGCTCGTCGCCCTGGACTCGACCGTCATCGCGACCGCGATCCCCACGATCACCAAGGAGCTCGGCGGGTTCTCCCAGTTTCCCTGGCTGCTGTCCGTCTACCTGCTCGCGCAGGCGGCGACGACGCCGCTGTACGGGAAGGTCGCGGACGTCGTCGGACGCAAGCCCGTGATCCTGCTCGGCGTCGCCGTATTCCTCGCCGGGTCGATCCTCTGCGGGTTCGCCTGGTCGATGCCCGCGCTCATCGCGTTCCGCGCCGTCCAGGGCCTGGGCGCCGGCGCGATCCTGCCGATGTCGACGACGATCGTCGGCGACATCTACACGCTCGCCGAGCGGGCCAAGGTCCAGGGCTACGTCGCGAGCGTGTGGGGCATCTCCGCCGTCGTCGGGCCGCTCATCGGCGGGGCGTTCTCCGAGTGGGTGTCGTGGCGGTGGATCTTCTGGGTCAACATCCCGTTCTGCCTCGTCGCCGGCGGGATCCTCCTGCGCAACTTCCGGGAGAAGGTCGAGCGCACGAAGCACCGCGTCGACTACCTGGGCGCCGTCCTCGTGACCGCCGCGACGACGCTGCTCATGCTGGGTCTCCTCGAGGGCGGCGAGGGCTGGCCGTGGACCTCGCTCACGAGCGCGCTCGTCATCGGCGGCGGGCTCGTGCTCGCCGTCGCGTTCGTCCTCGTGGAGCGCCGCGCCGCCGAGCCCGTGCTGCCGCTGTGGGTGTTCGGCCGCCGGATGCTCCTCACCACGAGCGTCGTGAGCCTCGGCGTCGGGGCCGTGATGATCGGGTTCACCTCGTACATCCCCACGTTCACGCAGGTGACCCTCGGGACCGGCGCGCTCGTCGCCGGGTTCTCCGTCGCGACCATGACCGTCGGGTGGCCCGTCGCCGCCGCGCAGAGCGGCCGGCTTTACCTGCGCTACCGGTTCCGGGTCACCGCCCTCCTCGGGTCGCTGCTGGCGATCGTCGGGGTGGTGCTCGTCCTGCTGTTCCTCGGCACCGGCTCGACGCCGTGGGAGGTCGGGGCGTTCTGCCTCGTCGTGGGCGCGGGGCTCGGGCTTGCCGCCCCCACGACCGTCATCGCGGCCCAGCACACCGTGGGGTGGTCCGAGCGCGGCGTCGTCACGTCGGCGAACATGTTCTCCCGCAGCATCGGGTCCGCGCTCGGCGTCGCCGTGTACGGGGCGGTCGTCAACGCGTCCCTCGGCCGCACCGCGGCCCACCCCGCTCCGGGACCGCTCGCCGACGCCGTCCACGAGGTGTTCCTCGGGGTGCTCGTCGCGGGCGTCGTGATGCTCGTGGCGGTGCTGTTCATGCCGCGGGGCGGCGAGGGCCGGCAGTTCCCCACCGACGACGGCGGCGCCGTCGCCGAGAAGGCGGCCGAGCAGACGGTGGGTGGCGCCGCGTAGTTTGGGGCGCATGCGCATCGGAGCTCACGTCGACCAGCACGACGCCGTCGCCCAGTCCCTCGACATGGGTGCCACCCAGGCCCAGGTGTTCCTGGGCGACCCGCAGGGCTGGAAGGGCCCGCAGTTCACGTTCCCGGTGGACGGGTCCGACGACGGCGCCGCCCCCGATGAGCGCGCCGCCGCCCTCCGCGACGCGGCCAAGGCGGCGGACCTCGACCTCTACGTCCACGCGCCGTACGTCATCAACGTGGCGAGCACGAACAACCGCATCCGCATCCCGTCCCGCAAGCTCCTCCAGCAGATGGCCACGGGCGCTGCGCTGATCGGGGCGAAGGGCCTGATCGTGCACGGCGGGCACGTCGGCAAGGGCGACGCGCTCGAGGTCGGCTTCGACAACTGGCGCAAGGCGATCGAGCCGCTCGAGTCCGAGGTCCCGGTCCTGATCGAGAACACGGCGGGCGGCGACGGCGCGATGGCGCGCGGGCTCGAGCGCATCGAGCAGCTCTGGTCCGTGGTCGCCCCGGCCGCCGAGAAGGCCGGCGTGCCGCTGGGGTTCTGCCTCGACACGTGCCACGCGTGGGCGAGCGGCATCGCCCTGGAGACGGCGCCCGCGGACGTGAGCGCCGTCGTCGGGACCATCTCGCTCGTCCACGCGAACAACAGCCGGGACGCCTTCGGCTCGGGCGCCGACCGGCACGCGAGCCTCACGGACGGGCAGATCGACCCGGACGTCCTGGTCTCCCTGGTGCGGGCGGTCGGCGCGCCCGTGATCTGCGAGACGCACGCCGACGCCCCGCGCGACGTCGCGTGGCTCGAGGAGCAGGTCGCGTCGTGACCACGCTGCGCCTGCGGGAGATCGTCCTCGACTGCCCGGAGCCCCGCAACCTCGCCGAGTTCTACCGGCGGCTGCTCGACTGGCCGTACGAGCCCGGCCACGCCGAGTGGGACCCCGACGGCGACGACTGGCTCGTCCTCGTCGCGCCCGACGACGGCCCCCGACTCGCCTTCCAGCGCTCGGCCGCCTCCCCTCCCCCGTGGTCGCGGGACTCGACCATCGGCCGGGTGCACCTCGACGTCGCCGTCGAGCGCCTCGAGGACGCGCACGACGCCGCGGTCGCGGCGGGCGCACGCCCGATCAGCGGGACACCCGAGAAGGACGGCCACCCCGCCGACCGGTTCCGCGTCTACGCCGACCCGGCCGGCCACCCGTTCTGCCTGGTCCAGGACGTGCAGTGACGGCCTGAGCCCGAGCACGGCCGCGGCCCCGGCGGGAAGTCCCACCGGGGCCGCGACCGTCGTCGTCAGGGCGTCAGGACGTCAGTCCTGCGCTCCGGACCCCAGCACCCGCGGGTGAAGGCCCTTGAGGTGCGAGTACGACGGCGCGTGCTTCTTGCCGTGCGGTGCCGCCTTCGGCTTGGAAGCCTTGGCGAGGTGCACGACCTCGGCACGCTTGCCCTGCGTGCCCTGCAGGTGCAGGACGAGCGCGTCGGTGCCCTTCTTCGCGACGTCGGACCCGAGCGTGTAGACGATCGAGCTGCCGCCCTCGTCGAGGTACAGCGGCGACGAGACGACGACACCCGGGTCGGCGACGTCGAACCGGACCGCCGCGGAGTCGTCGATGTCGGCGCCCGTGTACCCGGAGTAGGTCCCCACCTGGTAGGTGATCGGGAACGACCTGTCGGTCTTCTTCACACCGATCGCCGCCGGGTCGACGGGGATCGTGAGGACGTTGTTGTCGAACACGTTGGTGTCGACGTCGCCCTCGTTGTAGTTGACCGGCGAGATGCTGACCGGCGTCGGGCTGCCGTTCGCGTCCCGGTCGTTCAGGTCGCTCACGAGCGCCTCGAGCAGGTCGGTCGAGGTGGCGTTGATGACGTCGACCTCGTAGTCGGCCTTGCCGTCGCCGTTCGTGTCGATGAGCACGTACGGGACGACCATGTTGCCGATGGTCGCCCAGTCGCCCCACGACGCGATGCCGAACGTCAGCGTGCCGTCCGCGTAACCGTGCAGGCCCTTGGTCGAGCCGGCCCCGACGTACCGCAGGTCACCGGAGGTGTCCGTGGTGTTCGTCGTGCAGCCGTCCGTCTGGGTGCCCTTGCAGACCGGCAGCTTGGGGCTCTTCGCACCGAGCTGCAGCACCGAGGTGAGCGAGTTGAACGCCGTCGAGCCCTTGCCCTGGGAGACGCCCTGGCCCTTGAGGGTCAGCGCGGTCAGGGTGTTCTTCCCGCTGCGGAACGTCTTCGCCTTGGTCGACGTCGTCGACGTCGGCTTGGCCGCTCCGTAGACGGGGACGCGCAGCGCCGTCTTGCCCGCCGGCTTGACCAGCAGGCGGCCCGACGCGTCGGCGACGTACTGCCGGGCCTCGGACGCACCCGTGTACGGGTTGGTCTGGGTCGCGGCCATGGTCGGGTCGAGCGTCTTGCGCAGCGACTTGGTGACGACCGTCATGGTGACCGTCGCGGTCTTGCTCGAGTGCGCCTTGAGGTTCATCGCCGCCGGCCTCACCGTGTAGGTGACGCCCGGCTGCTTGACGATGCCCTGGTACTTGAGCGTGACCGTCGTCGCCTTGCTCCCCGTGTTCTGGACCTTGATCGTGCGCTTGACCGTCTTCACGGCCTTCGTGATCGGCACGGCGACGACGCCGAACGACGCGGAGACCGCGCCCTTGACGTCCGTGTCGTACGCGAGGACCGAGGTGTTGACGGCGTTCAGCGCGTCGACGCGACCGGAGCCCACGCGGGCCGGCCCGTAGATGTCGCCGCTCTTGTCGTCACCCGTGTACAGGTCGTGGTCCGCCGTGTTCATGATCGCGGCCTTGAGCTGCTCCGTGCTCCAGCCCGGGTGCGCGACCTTGACGAGGGCCGAGATGCCCGCGACGTGCGGCGTGGCCATCGACGTCCCCGACTCGACGAGGACGCCGTCGCCGGTGCCCAGGCCCGCCGAGGCGACCGTGTCGCCGGGCGCCGTGACGTCCGGCTTCACGACCCCGAGCGAGCCGTGCGTGCCGCGCGAGCTGAACGAGCTGAGCGTGTCCGTGATGGACGGCGTGACGTCCTTGATGGTCGCGGCGAGCGCGCCGTCGAACGTGACGTTCAGCGTGCCCGCGTCCACGGCCGGCTGGAGCCGGTCCGTCTGCGCCTTCGGCAGCTGGATGACGGGGATCTTGTCGTTCCCGAGGATCCCGGCGCCGAACACGTCGAGCGACGACGTGAAGATCGCGCCCGTGGCGCCGGCCGCAGCCACGTTGTTCGCGCGCGCCGCCGAGCCGCACCGACGGGTCGCGTCGTTGTCGTCCCAGACCAGCCACGCGACCTTGCCCTTGACCTTGGCCGCGTCGCTCGCCGAGAGCGCGGTGCAGCCGTCCGCGTTCGTGCCCGGGATCGCGACGACGTCACCCGTGACCGGGGCCTTGTTCGCCCAGTCGTACGCGGTCGAGAACTGGCCCGCCACGGTGCCCGCGACGTCGGACGGCGCGTTCACCTTGAGACCGTCGCGGAGCTGGTAGGCGTCGACGGAGCTCGCGACGGCGAGCGACCGGACCGCGTTGCCCGGCGAGCCGCCCGTGTCGGTGAGGTCGCCGTTGTTGCCCATCGCGATGACCGGGAGGACACCGTGCGCGGCGAGCTTGTCGATGACCGCGTTCTCCGGGTCGTCCACGACGCCGTAGTCCGAGCCCAGCGACATGTTGACGATGTCGAGGTGGTCGGAGAAGTTGCCGTCGCCGTTGGGGTCGAGCGCCCAGTCGAGGGCGGGGATGACCTCGTCGGTCGACCCGTCGCAGCCGAAGACCTTGAGCGCGTACAGCGACGCCTCGGGCGCCATGCCGGGCCCGATCTTCATGTTCATGAGCTTGTCGGCGGTGAGCTTCGAGTAGTTGCCCTTGAACGTCGAGCCGTCGGCGTTCTCGCCGTACCCGGCGACCGTGCCGGACACGTGCGTGCCGTGGTCGTTGCAGCCGAGCGGGTTGCTGTCGGGGTGCGGAACCGGCTGGTAGGTCGAGGGGTCCGTCGGGTCGGCGTTGTAGTCGTCGCCCACGAAGTCGTAGCCGCCCACGACCTTCGCCGTCGGGGTCCACGGCCCGGCGCTGTTCGCGTGCGCCTTCTCCCAGGCCGCGACCGTGCCCGGACCGCCGAAGTCCGCGTGCGTGTAGTCGATGCCGGTGTCGATGACGCCGACCGTCACACCCTTGCCCGTGTTGCCGTAGTCCTGCCACGTCGCGAGGGCCTTGGTCAGGTTCGCGGTGCTCGCGTTCGAGACCTTCTTGGGCACCAGCGGCGTGATCTTCACGACGTCCGACCGCTTCGCGAGCGCCTCGATCGCCGCGCCGTCCGCGCTGACCGCGACGCCGGGGACGGCGTTGGAGACCTCGAAGAGCTTCGTGGCGTCGTCGTCGTGCGCCTTGGCCGTGCCCACCACGGACGACGCCGTCTTGGCGACCTGCGACCGCAGCGCCTTCGCGGCGGCCTTCTTCTGCGTCGTCGTGCCGCTCGTGTCCGCGGACGCGTCCGCTGCCCCGTCGCCGGAGAGCTGGACGAAGACCGAGTGGCGTCCCTTGACCGACGTCGTCAGGCTGCCCGCGAGCTTCGCGCTCGGGTCGACCTTCTGGGCCGAGACCGTGGGCGCGGGCGTCGCCGTCGGGCCGCCGTCCGACGCGGTCGCCGAGGCGGCCACGCCGATCGTGCCCACGGACGCGACGAGGGTGGCGGCCACGGCGGCCACCACCCTCGCTCCCCTGCTGTCAGTTCTGAGGTGCCGGTCCCGTCCGGCTCGACTGTTCGATGGCGTCATGCGCGAAAATCCCCTCACGTCCGGGTCCCGGGAGGCCAGGGCGTCCCGGCCCGCTTCCGGGGTCACCGGATCGGTCAGGACACCGTCGTCCACCGGACCCGACGCGGGTGGACCTGGCCGTGCTGCGTCGTCACGCTACGTCGCGTGCGACAGGCTGGGAAGAGCCTGGACAGCGCTGTCGCGAGCATGTTACTCACCCGTAACATCACCCGCACGGTGACCGGTGGAAACGGTGCGGCCGTACGATGCTGACGTGTCGCTCGACCTCGACCTCCGCCCCGCTCCGCAGCCCCTCCCCGACGCCGAGCGCGCCGCCGTCCTGGCCGATCCGGGCTTCGGCCGGTACTTCACCGACCACATGGCGACCGCCCGGTGGACGACCGACGACGGCTGGCACGACGCCGCCGTGCACCCGCTCGAACCGTTCACGCTTCACCCCGCGGCCGCCGTCCTGCACTACGGGCAGGAGATCTTCGAAGGGCTCAAGGCGTACCGCCATGCCGACGGCAGCGTGTGGCTTTTCCGGCCCGACAAGAACGCGCGCCGGTTCGCGCGCTCGGCCCGGCGGCTCGCGCTTCCCATGCTCGACGAGGACGACTTCGTCGCCGCGGTCGAGGCGGTCGTCCGGGCGGACGTCGCGTGGGTGCCGAGCGCCGCGGACGGCCAGGAGACGAGCCTCTACCTGCGCCCCTTCATGATCGCGACCGAGGCCTTCCTCGGGGTACGGCCCGCGCACGAGGCGACGTTCGGCGTCGTCGCGAGCCCCGCCGGCCCGTACTTCAGCGGCGGCGTGCAGGGCGTGAACCTCTGGGTCACCGACCGGTACGTCCGCGCGTCCCGCGGCGGCACGGGCGACGCGAAGACCGGCGGCAACTATGCGGCGAGCCTCGCCGCGCAGGCCGAGGCCCGGGACCGCGGCTGCGACCAGGTCCTCTACCTGGACGGCGAGGAGCACGCCTGGCTCGAGGAGGCCGGCACCATGAACGTCTTCCTCGTGACCGCCGACGGCGAGCTCCTCACCCCCGCGCTCGGGAGCATCCTCGAGGGCGTGACCCGAGACAGCCTGCTCGAGCTCGCCCCCGACCTCGGCCTCACGCCCGTCGAGCGGCGCATCGGGCTCGCCGAGCTCCGCGAGCGCCTCGCCGACGGCTCGGTGACCGAGGTCTTCGCCGCGGGCACCGCCGCGGTGATCACGCCGGTGGTCGGGATCCGCGGCGAGGACCGGGGGCAGGGCGCGGTCTACGAGCAGCAGGTCGGCGACGGCACACCGGGCGCCGCCTCGCTCGCCCTGCGGGCCGCGCTCCTCGACCTGCAGTACGGGCGCACACCTGACGCGCGCGGGTGGCTCCGCCGCGTCGTCTGACGGAAAACCCGTACGCGATTCGCACGATTGTGCCGGTTCTCGCGGGTCCTTAGCGTCGAGAGGTCCACTCCCTCACGCAAGGAAGCGAGAACCATGAGCCGCATCCGAGCCACTCTCGTCGCGACGGCAGCCGCCGCCGCGGCACTGCTCGCCCCCCTCGCCGCCGCACCCGCGGCGAGCGCCCACGGCTGGATCACGTCCCCGGAGAGCCGCCAGGGCTTCTGTGCCGAGGGCGCGACGTCCTTCGACTGCGGAGAGATCAAGTACGAGCCGCAGAGCGTCGAGGCCCCCAAGGGCTCCACGAAGTGCAGCGGGGGCAGCAGCTACACGATCCTCGACGACAACTCGAAGCCGTGGCCGCGCACGACCACCGGCACCACGGTCACGTTCCAGTGGAAGCTCACCGCCGCGCACTCGACCGCGTCGTGGGAGTACTTCCTCGACGGCGTGCTCTACCGGACGTTCGACGGGGGCAACAAGCAGCCGCCGTCGAACGTGTCGCAGACCATCGAGGGCCTGCCGACCGGTGACCACACCATGCTGGTCCGGTGGAACATCGCCGACACGGCGAACGCGTTCTACTCGTGCGTCGACCTGCACGTCGTCGCGGGCGGCACGGACCCCGGCGACGGGGGCACCACCACGCCCCCGGTGACCACGTCTCCCACCGACCCGACGACGCCGACGAGCCCCGGGACGTGCAGCGCCGCCGCGTGGTCGTCGTCGAGCGTCTACCTGGGCGGTGACCAGGCGTCGTACAACGGCCAGATCTACCGCGCGAACTGGTGGACGCAGGGCGACACGCCGAGCAACACCGCCTGGGGGCCCTGGACGCTCGTCGGCTCCTGCTGACCCGCCGCCCTTCCCTCCGAGCTGTCAGGAGCTCGTGAGCCTCCAGGCTCGCGAGCTCCTGGCACGTCCGGGGCCCGACGACGGCGTCAGTCGCGCCCGCGGAGACGGTCCAGCGCGCGGCGCTCGCGCTTGGTGGGGCGGCCGGTCCCGCGGTCGCGCACCCCGGCCGGCGCGACGTACTCGCGCGGCAGCGGCGCCGGCGAGCGGTCGACGTACGCCTTGACGGCCTCAGGGGCCCCGACCCGCCTGGGCAGGAGCGCCACGACGTCCACGACCCGGTCGCGGTCGGTGCGGAACTCGACGGTGTCCCCGACCTTCACCGACGACGCCGGCTTGACCCGCGACCCGTTGACCCGCACGTGCCCGGCCCGGCACCACGCCGTCGCGACCGACCGGCTCTTCGCCAGCCGGACCGCCCACAGCCACACGTCCACCCGCATCGGCCCATTGTCCAACGCCCACCACCCGCACGTGTCAGGCGCTCGCCGCTCCCCACCCCGGCCAGCGCCTGACAACTCTTGAGCACGATCGAGCTGTCAGGCGCTCGCCGCTCCCCAGCCCCGCCAGCGCCTGACAGCTCCTGCGGTCAGGTGCTCGAGCGCACCACCAGCGAGGCCGGCACCGTGACGGCGGCGGGCGCGTCGCCGTCGATCACCCCGAGCAGGAGCCGCACCATCTCCGCGCTGATCCGGTCGAACGGCTGGTGCATGGTCGTGAGCGGCGGCTCGAGGGCAGCGGCCAGGCCCGCGTCGTCGAACCCGCCGACGGCGACGTCCCCGGGCACCGAGCGGCCTGCGCCCCGCAGGGTCACGAGGGCCCCGGCCGCCATGAGGTCGGACGCCACGAACACCGCGTCGAGGTCCGGGCGACGCTCGAGCAGTTCCGCCATCGCGGCCGTCCCGCCGTCACGGGTGTAGTCGCCGTGCGCGACGAGGGTCTCGTCGTAGTCGTCGCCGAGCTCGGCCCGGTACCCGTCGAGTCGCAGCCGACCGCCCGGGGTGTCCATGGGGCCGGTGATGGTCGCGATGCGGCTCCGTCCGCGTTCGCGCAGGTGTCGCACCATGGTCCGGGCGCCCGCGAAGTCGTCGGCCGCGACGTATCCCACGGTGTGCTCGAAGCCGATCGGGATGCCGCAGGCGATCGTCGGGATGCCCTGCTCGTGCAGCGACTTCACCACCGTGCTCCCGACGTGCGACGAGATCAGCAGCACGCCGTCGACGTGGCCCGAGGCGACGTAGTCGACCACGTTGCGCTGCTCGTCGCGCGTGCCAGCGACCATGAGCAGCAGGGGCATGCGCCTCCGGGCCAGCTCGTGCGCCGTGCCGCGCAGGAGGATCGAGAAGTTGGGGTCCTCGAACAGCAGGTGCTGCGGCTCGGTGAGCAGGAACGCGATCGAGTTCGACCGCCCCGTCACGAGGCTCCGTGCGTGGTGGTTCGCCGAGTACCCGGTCGACTCGATGGCCGCCTCGACCGCGACGCGTGCCTCGGGCGAGACCCAGTGGCCGCCGTTGAGGACGCGGGAGACGGTGCCCCGGGACACGCCCGCGGCCGCCGCGACGTCCTTGATGGTCGGGCGGCGGCGGGCGCCGTTGGCGTGCGTCGCTGGGTTGTCAGTCATCCGCTCACGCCTTGACCGCCCCGGCAGCGAGGTCGACCTGCCAGAACCGCTGCAGGGTCAGGAACAGCGCGACGAGCGGCACGATGGACAGCAGCGCGCCCGTGATCACGGAGGTGTACATGGCGGGCTGGGTGGCTCCCTGGTTGAGCAGGCCGGACAGGCCGACGGTGAGCGGGAAGAGCTTGTCGTTGCCGAGCATGATGTACGGCAGCATGAAGTTGTTCCAGATCGCGACGAACTGGAACAAGAACACCGTGACCAGACCCGGGAGCATCATCGGGACCGCGAGCGAGAAGAAGATCCTGCCCTCCTTGGCCCCGTCCGTCCGGGCGGCCTCCAGCACGTCGTCGGGCACCGCGGCCGCGGCGTAGATCCGCGCCAGGTAGATCCCGTAGGGGCTGATGATACTGGGGAGCAGCACGGCCCAGTACGTGTTGGTCATGCCGACCTTGGCGAGCAGCAGGTACTGCGGGATCGCGAGGACGACGCCCGGCACCAGCACCCCCGCGAGGATCGCGTTGAAGACGGTGCTCTTGCCCCGGAAGGCGAACTTCGCGAGCCCGTACCCGGCCATCGCCGACACGAGCACCGACAGGAGCCCGCCGACCCCGGCGTAGAGGGCGGTGTTGAGCATCCAGCGCCAGAACAGCCCGTCGCGGTAGGCGGACAGGTCGGTGATGTTGCTCCACAGGTGCGTCGACGGCGCCAGCGTGAACGAGCTGAACAGCTCCGACGCGCTCTTGGTCGAGGCCATGAGCACCCACACGACCGGCAGCAGGCAGTACGCGGCGCCGACGAGCAGGACGGCGGTGCCGCCCCAGGCGCTGCGCCCGGCGGGCCGGCCCGACGCGCGGGCGGGCACGGCCCGGCCGGAGGAGGGGGTGGCGGGCGCGGAGACGGTCGTCGTCGTCATGTCACTTCTCCTGGCTGAACGCGCGGCGCTGCACGAGGCGCAGGAAGCCGAACGAGAGGACGAGGGTCGCGAGCGCGATCACCACCGACAGGGCGGCGGCGGAGTAGATGTCGTTGCGGACGAACGCGTCGCGGTAGACCGTCATGAGCGGGCTCCACGTGGACGCGATCGTGTTGGTCAGCGGCTTGAGCGTGATGGGCTCCGCGAAGACCTGCAGCGTCGCGATCATCGAGAAGATGAAGGTGAGGATCAGCGAGGGCAGGACGATCGGCACCTTGATGCGCCACGCGATCTGGCGTTCGTTGGCGCCGTCGAGCCGGGCCGCCTCGTACAGGTCGCTCGGGATGGCCTTGAGGGCCGTGTAGATCACGACCATGTTGAACCCGACGCCGCCCCAGAGGGCGATGTTGGCGATCGCGAACAGCACCCAGTCGGAGTTGAGGATGTCGGGCGAGCCCCAGCCCAGCTTCTGCGTCACCCAGACGATGGGGCTCACGCTCGGCAGGTACAGGAAGCCCCACAGGAGCGACGAGATCACCGCGGGCACCGCGTAGGGCAGGAAGATCGAGACCCGGGAGAACGACCGGGCGCGCACCCGGCGCGCGTCGAGCAGGAGCGCGAACAGCAGCGCCAGCCCGAGCATGGTCGGGACCAGGACGACCCCGTAGACGAGGACCCGCAGCACCGATCCGACGAAGTCCGGGTCCGAGAGCGCGTTCCGGTAGTTGTCGAGCCCGGCCCACACCTCGACGTGCGAGCCCTTGCCCAGGCCGAGCCCGCTGACCTGGACCTTCCGGAAGCTCAGGTAGACCGCGTAGAGGATCGGCAGCGCGAGGAACAGCACGAAGAGGACGGCGGCGGGCGCGACGAAGCCGTAGGGCGCGGCGGCGCCGGGGCGCCGGCGTGGCCGGCGGGTGGGCGACACGGTCGCCGGGGCGGCCGGGCTCGGCGCCCGGTCCGTGGTGGTCGTGGTCACGAGGAGACTCCCCTCAGGCGGGCGGCGATGCGCGCCGGGCTTGCGAACGGGCCGCGCCTGGGACCCGGGCGGACGGCTGGGACGGGTTGCGGCCGGTCCGACGACGACGCCGGACCGGCCGCGCCACGGTCACTCCTTGACGTTGTAGCCCGAGTTCTTCAGGTCGCCGAGCGTCGTGGTCTGCATGGTGGTGACGGCGTCGAGGAACGCCTGCTGCGACTTCGCCTTCGTCGCCTTGCCGAACGCGTCGTTGTACGCGGAGTAGGCGACGTCGACGTTCGGGCCGTAGGTGAAGGGGTTGACGGTCTTCGAGATCTGCGACGCCAGCGTGTAGAAGTCGGTCTGGTTCGAGAAGAACTCCGGCGGGTCCGTGAGCGCCGTCTTCTGCGACTCGAGCGACGCCGGGTAGAGGCCGCTCTTGCTGACGAGGAGCTTGGCCGCCTCGGCCGAGGTGTTGAGCCAGGTGACGAACTCGGCGGCGTACTGCGGGTACTTGGACTGCGTGGTCACCGCGGTCGCGGAGCCGCCCCAGTTCCCGGTGACGTCGTCGCCCGCGTTCCACTGCGGGAGCTTGGCCATCTTCCACTTGCCCTGGGTGTCGGCCGCGTTGCCCGACAGGACGCCGGGCGCCCAGATCGCCGAGATCCAGCCGACCTGCGTGCCGTCGTTGAGGCCCTTGTTCCACGCGGGGGTGTACATCGGCTTGTTGTCGATGACGCCGTCCTCGACGAGCTTGCCCCAGAACGACGCGACCTTCTGCGTCGCGGCGGAGTCGATGTCCACGGACCAGGCGTCGCCGTCCACGCCCCACCAGGAGGCGCCGGCCTGCTGGGTGAGCCCGGCGAACCAGCCGGCGTCGCCGGAGGAGAAGGTCCCGAGGTAGGCCGTGGGGTCCTTCTTGTGGAGCTCGGTCGCGACCTGCGCGTACTCGTCCCAGGTGGTGGGGACCTTGAGGCCGTACTTCTCGAAGATGTCCGCGCGGTAGTAGAACTCCATCGGGCCCGAGTCCTGCGGGACGCCGTAGACCGCGTCGGAGCCGAGGGTCACGGACTGCCAGGTGCCGTCCGAGAAGTCGCCCTTGACGTCGGAGCCGAGGTCGCCGGAGATGTCGGCGAGAGCGTCCGCGGCGACGAGGGTCGGGATCTTCTGGTACTCGGCCTGCATGATGTCGGGCGCGCCGGAGCCGGCCTTGATCGCGGTGAGGAGCTTGGTGACGGCGGGGTCGCCGCCGTCCTGCTTGTTGACCGTGACGTGGATGTTCGGGTGCTCGGCGTTCCAGGTCTTGACGACCTCGTCCATGCCGGGCGCCCAGGTCCAGTAGGTCAGCTCGATCTTCTGCGCCGGGTCGGTCGGCGTGGCGCCGCCCGACGGTGCGGCCTTGCCGTCACCGTCCCCCGACCCGCCCGAGGAGCAGGCGCTGGCGAGCAGCGCTGTCGCGGCGACGACGGCCGCGACCTTCAGTGACGTGTGCAGTCGCACGAGACCTCCTCATTGAAGCCCGTCGCGGGGCGACGGTCGGCTCGCCTCTCGAGCCTGTGCACGGTCACAGTAGCCGACACACACGGACGCCTGTCAATCAGGAAAGGTCACGGGTTCCCAACGATCTTTGGTTCTGTCTATGCTGTGCGCGTTCACAGTTGATCGCGACGGGCGCCCTGAGCCTCGCCGCCCACGACCCGAGGGAGCGTCATGGCCGACCACCCCGCAGCCCGCACCACCCCGTCGTCCGCAGCGCCCGGTCCCGGCGCCGACGCGGCGACCGTCAGCGTCTGGGCGCAGGGTCTCGACGGGATCGCCTACGGCGGCGACTACAACCCCGAGCAGTGGCCCGAGGACGTCTGGGCCGAGGACGTCGCCCTGATGCGCGAGGCCGGGGTCACCTTCGCGACCGTCGGCGTGTTCTCGTGGGTCCTGGTCGAGCCCGAGGAGGGCGTGTTCGACTTCGCCTGGCTCGACCGGCTCGTGGATCTCCTCCACGCCAACGGCATCCGCGTCGTCCTGGGCACCCCGACCGCCGTACCGCCCGCCTGGTTCTACCGGTCGCACCCCGACGCGCGGGTCGTCACGCGCGACGGTGTCCCCCTCGGGTTCGGCTCGCGCGGCATGGTCTCCCCGAGCGCGCCCGCCTACCGGGCTGCGGCCACCCGGGTCGCGCGTGCGCTCGCCGAGCGCTACGGGACCCACCCCGCGCTCGCGCTCTGGCACGTGCACAACGAGTACGGCGTGCCCGTCGCGGAGGACTACTCCGAGCACGCTCTGCACGCGTTCCGCGACTGGCTGCGTGCGCGCTACGGCACCCTCGACGAGCTCAACGCCCGGTGGGGCACCACGTTCTGGGGCCAGCGCTACGGCGACTGGGAGGAGGTCGGGCTGCCCGCCGCCGCGGCGAGCGTGATCAACCCCGCCGAGCGTCTCGACTTCGCACGGTTCAGCGACCACCAGCTCCGGGCGTGCTTCGTCGCCGAGCGCGACGCGATCCGGGCGCACTCCGACGTCCCCGTCACCACGAACTTCATGGCGTTCGCGTGCGAGTCGACCGACCTGTGGCAGTGGGGGCGCGAGGTCGACGTCGTCTCCAACGACCACTACCTCGACGCCGCGGACCCGCGGAACCAGGTCACGCTCGCCCAGGCCGCCGACCTCACCCGGTCGGTCGCGCAGGGCCGGCCGTGGTTCCTCATGGAGCACTCGACGTCGGCCGTGAACTGGCAGCCGCGCAACGTCGCCAAGCAGCCCGGCGAGCTGCGCCGCAACTCGCTCCAGCACATCGCGCGCGGCGCGGACGCCGTCGGGTTCTTCCAGTGGCGGGCCTCGCGGTCAGGGGCGGAGAAGTTCCACTCGGCGATGCTCCCGCACGCGGGCACGGGGTCCCGGGTGTGGCGCGAGGTCGTCGAGTTCGGCACGGACCTGGAGCGCCTGGCCGAGGTCCGGGGCTCGCGCGTCCGGAGCCGCGTCGCCGTCCTGTGGGACCAGGAGTCCGCGTGGGCACAGGGGCTGGAGTGGCGGCCCAGCGTGGACGTCGACGCCGCGGAGCGGACCGCCGCCTGGTACCGCGCCCTCTGGGACGACCACGTCACGGTGGACTTCGCCCACCCGTCGAACGACCTCGCGTCGTACGCGCTCGTCGTCGCGCCGGCGTCCTACCTGCTCACCGCCGACGACGCCGCGAACCTCACCCGGTACGTCGCGGACGGCGGCACGCTCGTCGTCTCCTACTTCTCGGGCATCGTCGACGAGCACGACGCCGTCCACGCGGGCGGCTACGGCGCGCCCCTGCGCGCCGCGCTCGGGCTCACGGTCGAGGAGTTCGCGCCGCTGCGCGCCGGCGACGCGGTCCGGGTCACGTGGGCCGACGACGGCGGCAGCCACCACGAGCTCGTCGCCGACACCTGGACGGACCATCTCGCGCTCGAGGGGGCGGACGTCGTCGCGAGCTACGCAGACGGCCCCGCAGCAGGCGGCCCGGCGGTCACCCGGCACGCTCACGGGCGCGGCCACGGCTGGTACGTGTCGACCCGCCTCGACGACGACGGGCTCCGGGCGGTCCTGTCCGCGGCCTACCGCGACGCGGGTCTCACGCCGGGCGGCGCGAACCTCGGCCGGGACGTCGAGGTCGTCGTCCGTGCCGGTGCCGAGCACGACTTCACGTTCGTGCTCAACCACGGCACCGAGCCCGCGTCCGTCCCCGTGACCGGGGACGAGCTGCTCACCGGGACACCCGTCGACGGCTGGCTCAAGGTGCCCGCCGGCGAGGTCGCCGTCGTCCGGTCGTCACACTGACCCACCCTGCCCGGCGCCCCGCCGGCAGGTCCGCTCATCAAGGAGGATGACGTGAACCCCAGCACCACCACCCGCCGACGGCGCGTCGCTGCCGCCTCGGCCGCGGTCGCGCTCGCCGCCACCGGGCTCGCCGGCGCGACCGCGCTGCCCGCGGCGGCGCACGGCCACGGCCCGGTCCCGACGCCGCAGGTCGTCAACCCCGGCTTCGAGGACGGCCTCACCGGCTGGACGGTCAGCGGGAGCCAGGGGACGTCGTCGGCGGCGAAGACCGAGGACGGCGGCCACGACGACAGCGCGAACCGGCTCACCGAGTGGTCCGCGAGCGCCTACCGCGCGACGGTCTCGCAGCGCGTGACCGGCGTGACGAAGGGCTGGTGGACGGCCAGCGCGTGGGTCCGCTCGGGCGGGGGCACCGGAGACGGGACGGCCGCCGGGACGCTCACGATCTCCGGCTGCGGCAAGGCCGCGAGCGTGTCGGTCCCCGACACCACCCAGGACGGGCGGTGGGTGCGCCTGGCCGTGTCGACGCGCGCGACGAGCGGCACGTGCACGCTCGCGATCACCACCGACGGCCCGGGCGGTGCCTGGCTGAACGCGGACGACGTGGCCCTGACGAGCGGCGTCGTCGGGCGGGCGGTGCGCGGCGGCGACCTGTCGTCGGTCGCGAAGAACGAGGACCTCGGGGCGGTCTACCGGGACGCACGGGGCCGGGTCGGTGACCCGGTGAGGATCCTCGCGGACCAGGGCATGAACCTCACGCGGGTCAAGGTGTTCGTGAACCCGGCCGACGGGTACAACGACGTGGCGCACGCGGTCGCGACCGCGAAGCGCGCGCAGCGTGCGGGCATGCGGGTGCTCGTGGACTTCCACTACTCCGACACGTGGGCCGACCCGGGTGCGCAGAAGATCCCGTCGGCGTGGTCGGGCGACACCCCGGCGCAGCTCGCGGAGGACGTGCGGGCGTTCACGACGTCGGCGATGCGGGCGTTCGTGCGGGCCGGGGTCCGTCCGGACTACGTGCAGGTCGGCAACGAGATCAACTCGGGGATGCTGTTCCCGTGGGGCCAGACGTGGGACGTCGACCCGAGCGACGGCGTCGACGGCGCCCAGTTCGACAACCTGGCGTCGTTCCTGACGGCCGGTTCCGAGGCCGTGACGGCCGTGTCGCCGAGCACGAAGGTGATCCTGCACCTGACGAACATCAACCAGGGCACCGGTGCGCTCACGTGGTGGCTCGACGAGATCACCGCGCGCGACGTGCCGTTCGACGTCATCGGGTTGTCGTACTACGGGTACTGGCACGGGAGCCTCGCCGACCTGCAGGACGCGATCTCCACCACGTCGGCGCGCTACGACCGGGACGTGCTCGTCGTCGAGACGGCGTACCCGTTCACGCTCGCCGACGACACCCCGACCTGGGAGAACACGATCGACCAGCCGTCCGAGCTGGTGTCCGGCTACCCGGCCACGCCCGCCGGTCAGGCCGCGCAGTTCCGGGCCGTGCAGGACGCCGTCGCCTCCGCTCCCGGTGGGCGCGGGCTCGGCGCCGTGTACTGGGAGCCCGCTTGGACGGACGTCGCGGGGAACGGCTGGGACCCCGCGGACCCGACCTCGGGCAACGCGTGGGAGAACCAGGCGATGTTCGACTTCGGCGGACGGCTGCTGCCCGCGGCCCGCGACTTCGCCCCGACGGCCGCCGACCGTGCCGCCGAGGCCGCGCTCGGCCTCCACGTCGCCCGGCGACGCTGACCACCACCCGGCTGCGAGACGAGGACCGCTGTGAGCCTCACGACCAGGACCCGACACGAGGCGATCCTCGGCGAGCTGGACCGCGCCGGGTCGGTGCGTGTCGCCGACCTCGCGACGAAGCTCCGCGTGTCCGTGCCCACGATCCGCCGCGACCTCGGGTCGCTCGCGGACCGCGGTCGGCTGCGCAAGGTCCACGGCGGCGCGGTCGCCGAGGCGCGACCCGTCGCCTCCGCCGCGGCTCCCGCGGCACCGGCGACCTCCTCCGTCGCGCGCGCCGCGATCGGCCTCCTCACCCCCGACGACGCGGTCGCCGTCGTCGGGGGTGGATGGGTCGTGCCGCTCGCGCAGGCGATCGTCGACGCCCCCGGACTGCGGCCCCTGACCGTGGTGACCACGTCGCTGCACGCCGCCCTGCTGCTGGGGCGGGCGGGCGACCGGACCCTCACCACCGTCCTGCCGGGCGGCGAGCAGCGCGCCGACGGGGTGCTGGCCGGCGCGGTCACCGAGGACACGCTCGCCGGGCTGCACGTCGGCACTGCCGTCGTCGAGTGCGCCGGGATCGGGTGGGACGGGCGGGTGACCGCCCGCAGCATGAGCGACGCCGCGACGTTCGACGTCGTGCGGCGCAGCGCGGCACGGACCGTCGTCGTCGTGCCCCACACCCGGGTCGGGCACCCCGGCCTCGCGCAGTGGGCGACCCTCGACGACGTCGACGTCGTCGTGACCGACGGGCCGCTCGACGGCGAGCAGCTCGCGCTCCTGCATGACCTGCGGGTCGTCGTCGCCACCTGATCGCTTAAGGCGTGGACGCCGGCGGGCGACGGCGCGCACGCTGGAGCGATGGCACCGACGCTCCGCCTCGTCACCCTCACCCCCGACGACGCGCCCGCCTCCCTGGAAGACGCGGCCGCCCGGCCGCTGCACGGGATCGCCCGGGTCGACCGGGACGTGCAGATCGAGGCCCGCGGCCACGCCGACGCCGCCGCGCCCGTCGCGCAACGCCTCAGCCAGCTCCGGCACGCCGACTACGTGCGCACCACCGCCGTCGTCGCGCTCGGACCGTCCGACGACGTCGTCGGCTTCGCGTGGGTCCGCGCGCTCCAGAAGTCGAACCCGGACGTCGTCGAGCTCGAGCTGTGCGTCCACCCGGACCACCGGCACCGGGGTGTCGGGGCGGCCCTCTGGGACGAGGCGGCCGCCGTCGTGCGGGGGCAGGGGCGGCACGTCGTGCAGGTATGGGCGGACGTCGCCGTCGAGCCGCCGGCCGGCCCGGGCACGCTGACCGCCACGTCGGGCTCGGGCCGGGTGCTCGCCGACGACGACGCCACCCGTTTCGCCCTCGCGCGCGGCTTCGCGTTCGAGCAGCTCGAGCGGATGTCGCGCCTCGACCTGCCGGTCGACCCGAGCCTCCTGCGCCGGTTTGCGGAGGCCGCCGCCGAGCACGCCGGCGACGACTACCGGATCCGGACCTGGTGCGGCGAGCTGCCCGAGGAGGTGCTCGCCGACATCGCGGCGCTCGAGAGCCGGATGGCGACGGACGCACCGTCGGGCGGCCTCGAGATCGAGGAGGATCCGTGGGACGCCGACCGGGTGCGGACGTGGCTCGCCCGGTTCGCGGAGCGCGGCCAGACGCTGCTGCTCAGCGCGGCCGAGCACGTCCCGACGGGTCGGCTCGCCGGGTACACCGCGCTCGTGCTCGCGACCGAGCCCGACGAGACGCGCCCCAGCGCCGACCAGGACACGACGATCGTCGACCCCGGGCACCGGGGCCACCGGCTCGGCATGGCGGTCAAGGTCGCGAACCTGCAGGCGCTCGCCGAGCGCCGGCCCGACGTCCGCCGCGTCGTCACGTGGAACGCGGAGGAGAACGGCCCGATGCTCGACATCAACGTCGCGCTGGGGTTCCGGCCCGACGGCGGGTTCGCGGCCTGGCAGCTCCGACTCCCGGACTGACCGTCGAGCCGAGCTGTCAGGCGCTCGGGGCTCCCCACCCCGGCCAGCGCCTGACACAGTCGCGTGCGGCGGTCGGTCGGCAGCGCGACGACGGGCGGTCCCACCCCCTCCTTCGGTCGGTAGTGGGCGGCCGGACCCGTTCTTACAGTCGGGGTCATGGACACGCAGCGCACGACCACCTCGCCGCCCCCCGACGTCGGGTGCGGCGCCCGGCCGTTCCTGATCAGCCGCCGGACGGTCGCCGCACTCGGGACCGGGCTCGCCGTCCTGTCGCTGCTCGCCGTCGCCGGGACGTGGGGCGACGGGTGGGTGCCCCTCGACGTCGTATGCGGCACGCTGGCGGTCGCGACGGGCGTCGAGGTCCTCCGTGCGCTCGGTCGGGCGGACCAGGACCGACGCCTGATCGTCTCGGCGTTCGTGCTCGCGGTGCTCGCCGCACTCTCACCGGCGGGGACGCCGGCCTCGACGATGACCACCGCGGTCGTCGCCCGGGCCGCGCGGCTCCGGGACGCGGTGCCGGTCGCGGCCGCGGGCG
Source organism: Luteimicrobium xylanilyticum (assembly GCF_009429125.1). Taxonomy (GTDB): domain Bacteria; phylum Actinomycetota; class Actinomycetes; order Actinomycetales; family Cellulomonadaceae; genus Luteimicrobium; species Luteimicrobium xylanilyticum. The sequence goes on along the minus strand of NZ_CP045529.1, from coordinate 321,611 downwards.
TCCTGGGGCACGCGGTCCAGGGGGCGTGGCGCGGCGGAGGCCTGGGATACGGCTGGTGGCTCCTGACCGACGTCGGGGTGCACGCGGCGCTGCTGGGCTGGGGCGCCTACGGGCGTGCGCGGTCCGAGCTGGTCGCCTCGCTGCGGGCACGCGTGCGGGCAGCGGAGGCGGACCGCGACCGCCGGGCCGAGGAGGTCCGCCGTGAGGAGCGGCTGCGGATCGCGCGCGACATGCACGACACGCTCGCTCACCGGCTCTCCCTCGTGGCGACGGCCGCAGGTGCGCTCGCCTACCGCCCCGACGCCCCGCCCGAGCGGCTCGCGCAGGCGGCCGCCGTGGTGCGCGACGGGACGTCGCAGGCGCTCGTCGAGCTCCGCCAGGTCGTCGCCGTGATGCGCGACCCCGACGACGACGTGGTGGGCTTCGCGACCCTCGACGACCTCCTCGCACAGGTGCGGCAGGCGGGGTCCGTCGTCGACGTCGTGACCACGGGCGACGTCGACGACCTCCCGCGGGCGACCCGCAACACGGCGCTGCGCACGGTGCAGGAGTCCCTCACCAACGCCCGCAGGCACGCGCCCGGCTCACCGGTGCACCTCGAGATCGCGGTGTCCGAGGAGGACGTCCGGGTCGTCGCGACCAACCCGGTGACCCCGGGAATGACGTCGGGCGGCACGGTAGGGGACGATCCGGGCATGGACCTCGGCACCGCACCGGTCCTCGCCCCGGCGGGCGTCGCACACCCCGGGGTGGGCCTCATCGGCCTGCGGGAACGCGTGGCCGCGCTCGGGGGCTCGCTCGACGCCGGCGCGGCCCACGGCGCCTGGACGGTCCGGGTCACGCTGCCCCTCCAGGCCGAGGTCGGGGCGGGCGCGTGAGACCCGACCCGGCTCGACGCCAGGCCGTCCGGGTGGTGGTCGTCGACGACGACGCGCTCGTCCGCGCGGCCCTCACCACCATGCTCGACGGCGCCACCGGCGACGACCGCGACGGTCCCCGCCGGCTCGACGTCGTCGGGGAGGCGGACGACGGCGGCGAGGTCGCGGCCGTCCTCGACGCGCACCCCGCGGACGTGGTCCTCATGGACCTGCGCATGCCGCGCGTCGACGGGCTGGAGGCGACGCGGCGCGTCCGTGCCCGGCCCCACGCACCCGAGGTCGTGGTCCTCACGACGTTCGACACCGACGACGAGGTCACGGGTGCCCTGCGTGCGGGGGCACGCGGCTACCTGCTCAAGGACGCCCGGCCCGACCGGATCGTCGCGGCCGTGCTCGCGGCGGCGTCGGGCGAGGCGGTGCTCGCGCCCGCGGTCGCGGGGCAGCTCATGGAGCGGGTCGCGGCGTCGTCGACGGCGCAGGCACGAGCCCGCGCGGCCCTCGACCAGCTGACACCGCGCGAGCAGGAGGTGGCGCGCCTCGTGGCGCAGGGGGCGTCCAACGCCGACGTGGGCCGCGAGCTGTACCTCAGCGTCCCCACGGTCAAGGCGTACGTGTCGAGCATCCTCGACAAGCTGGGGTGCGAGAACCGCACCCGCCTGGCGGTGCTGGTCCACGACGCGACCGGCTCGTAGGCGCGGAGGGGTCGCAGTGGCCGAGTTCCGCCCGGAGCGGCTCAGTCGCCCGGCCACTCCCCCGTCCACCGCTCGAAGGCGCGCGCCCCGGCGCGGTTGACCAGGGCCCGGACGCCCGAGAACACGGCGCCCTGGATGAGCGCGCCGAGCACGACCTCGCGCGCCTTGTACGACGACTCGAGGGGCTTGGGCGCCTGGTCGTCGGGGCCTGGGACGAGGTGCTTGTACACGAGCTTGAAGACGCGCGCCGCGACGAGGCCACCGATGATCGAGCTGATGATCCCGACGGGTCGGTAGAGGATCTTCGCGGCCCTGCGGCGGTCCTGCGCGCGGGCCGGGTCCTCGGGCGCGTCCTGGGTGGAGTCCGTCATGGTTCGACCGTAGCCGCGCCCCCGTCCCCCGGCACGGTGTGCGGCCTACTGTGGGGAAACTGTGCCGGTCCCGGTCGGGGGCGAGCCCCGCCTGGCCACGGGCGCGCCGCAGGGCGCAGGATCGGGGTATGAGCCTCTTCACGCGCCACCCTCGTGCCCGGTGGATCGTGCCGGGCGCGGCCGCCGTCCTCGTCGCCGGCGTCGCGGTCGGGGCGAACGCGGCCACGACGGCCCGCTCGTCCGGCAGCCCCGACCTGCCCCCGACGACGGCCGAGCAGCTTCTCGTCGACCTCCAGCGGCCGACGGCGCAGGCGCTCCAGGGCACCGCGACGGTCAGGGCCGACCTGGGTCTGCCGAGCGTGCCGGGCCTGACCGACACGGCGGGCGCGACGGGCCCCGGCGTGGCCGGGTCGCAGGGCACGACGGGCGCGTCGTCCCTCGTCACCGGCACCCACACCGTGCGGGTGTGGAAGGACGGGCAGGACCGTTCGAAGGTCGCCGTCCTCGCGGACGGCAGCGAGTCCGACGTGATCCGCAACGGCGAGGACGTCTGGCTGTGGTCCGGCGCGGACCGCACGGCCGCGCACGCCACACTGCCGTCGTCGGGCACGAAGCAGAAGCACGACGCCGAGGGCCTGGCGGGTCTCGCGACTCCCGACGCCGTCGCCCGGGCCGCTCTCGCCGCCGTCGACCCGACGACGAAGGTCACGGCGGACGGCACGACCCGCGTCGCCGGGCACGACGCGTACGAGCTGGTGGTCGACCCGAAGACGGACGACACGCTCGTCGACAAGGTCGTCCTCGCCGTCGACGCGAAGACCCACGTCCCGCTGCGCGTCCAGGTCTACTCGACCAAGCGCACCGCCCCGGCCGTCGAGGCAGGGTTCACGTCGGTCAGCTACCGGACCCCGGCCGGCTCGACGTTCGAGTTCACAGCGCCGAAGGGCGTGAAGGTGCAGCGCCTCGAGCTCCCGACCGCGGGCGACCTGCCCCTGACCGGGCTCGGCGCGAGCGCCCAGAAGCCCGACGTCGTCGGGAAGGGCTGGGACGCCGTCGCCGTCGTGACGCTCACGACCGAGCAGCAGAACGCGCTGCGGAACGGTGAGGCGGGCACGCTCGTGGACACGCTGCCGACGGTCTCGGGCGACTGGGGCAGCGGGCGCGTGCTCACGGGGACGCTGTTCACCGCCGTCCTCACGGACGACGGGCGCGTCGCGGTCGGCGCCGTGCCGACGGCGGTGGCCACCGCCGCCCTCGCGCAGACCAAGTGAGCGTCGCCGGCGACGACGCGGGCGCACCCGTGCTCGCGACCTCCGGCCTGACGAAGCGGTTCGGGGGAAAGGGCGGACAGACCGCCGTCGACGCCGTGGACCTGACCGTCCCGCGCGGGGCCGTCTACGGGTTCCTGGGCCCGAACGGGTCGGGCAAGACGACGACGATCCGCATGGTCCTGGGCCTCGTCCGGCCCACGGCGGGCGACGTCCGGCTGCTCGGCGGCCGCGTGCCCGACGACGTCGCGACCGTCCTCCCGCGCGTGGGCGCGCTCGTCGAGGGACCGGGCTTCCACCCGTACCTGAGCGGCCGGGCGAACCTGGCCCGGCTCGACGCCGTGGACCGCCTCGCGGACCCGCGCACGGCGGCGCGGCGCATCGACGAGGCCCTCGACCGCGTGGACCTGCTGGGGTCGGCGCGCAAACGGTTCCGCGCCTACTCGCTGGGCATGCGGCAGCGGCTCGCGATCGCGGCGACCCTGCTGCAGCCGCGCGACCTGCTCGTGCTCGACGAGCCGACCAACGGCCTCGACCCGCAGGGCACGCGCGAGGTCCGCACCCTGATCGGGCGGCTGAACCAGGAGGGCGTGACGCTGCTCGTGTCGAGCCACCTGCTGTCCGAGATCGAGCAGGTGTGCACGCACCTCGGCGTGATGCGGGCGGGGCGGCTCGTCGCCCAGGGCGCGTCGGCCGAGGTCCTCGGGTCGACCCGCCTGTCGGCCGAGGTCACGACCCCCGACGGCGCGCGGGCCGCCGACGTGCTCGCCGGGCTCGGCCTCACCGAAGTCTCCTTCGCCCCCGACGGCGTCACCTTGACCCTCGAGGGCGTCGCGCCCGAGGCGGTGGTCGCCGCGCTCGTGGGGGCCGGCGTGGCGGTCCGGGGTTTCGTCGTCCGGCACGCGACGCTCGAGGACCGCTTCATCGAGCTCACCGGCGGAGGCTTCGATGCCGACGAGTGACGCCGCGCCCGCCGCGCCCCCGGGCACCGCACCCGGCGCCGTCGGGGCGTGGCTACGGTTCCTCCGCTCCGAGCTCCGGCTGATCCTGGGGCGACGGCGCAACCAGGTCGGGCTGGCCGTGCTCGCCGCGGTGCCGGTCGTCATCGCGATCGCCGTGAAGGTCGCGGACCCGACGTCGGCCGGCGACGACTCGACGTTCCTCGACCAGATCACCGGCAACGGGTTCTTCGTGGCGCTCGCCGCGCTCGCGCTCGAGATCGGGCTGTTCCTGCCGCTCGCCGTCGCGGTGCTCGCCGGCGACGCGGTCGCGGGCGAGGCGAACGTGGGGACGCTGCGCGGGCTGCTCGTCGTGCCCGTGACGCGTGGGCGACTGCTCGCCGTGAAGTACGTGGCGCTCGTCGTGGGGGCGCTGCTCGGGGTCGTCCTCGTGGCGGTCGTCGGGCTGGTCGCGGGCGCCGCCCTGTTCGGGCTGCATCCCGTCGTCACGCTGTCCGGGACGACGCTCGGGCTCGGCGCCGGGCTGCTCCGCCTGCTGCTCGTGGTCCTCTACGTGACCGCGTACCTCGCCGCGCTCGGGGCGCTGGGGCTGTTCGTCTCGACGCTCACCGAGCAGCCCATGGGGGCGACCGTCGGGATCATCATCCTCAGCACCGCGATGTGGATCCTCGACTCGATCGAGCAGCTCCACTGGCTGCACCCGTGGCTGCTCGTCGACCACCAGCTCGCGCTCGTCGACCTGCTCCGCGACCCCGTGTACACGCACGACCTGTCGCTCGGGCTGCTGACCGACCTCGCCTACGTCGTCGTGTTCCTCGCCGCCGCGTGGGCGCGGTTCTCGAGCAAGGACGTCACGAGCTGACGGTCGTCTCAGCCGGCTCCCGGGGGCGAACCGTAGTAGCGACAAGTGAATCCTGCACGTCGATGCGTTTCGACGCGCGCGATTGGGTGAAGTTCCACACCATGGGTGAATGACCCGTGCGCAGGGGGGAATCCGCGCGTGGCTCGCCGCGATCGTCGTCGCAGGAGCCACGCTGTTCATCGCACCGACCGCGGCACACGCGTCGGGGGCCGGCACGCTCGTCGCGGACATCAACGCCGCCCGAGCGTCAGCCGGGCTGGGACGGCTCGTCTACGACGGGTCGCTCTCGGGCGTCGCGCAGGCGTGGGCGAACCATATGGCGGCGACCGACACGCTCGCCCACAACCCGTCGACCCCGTCCCAGATCCGCGCCGGCTGGTCGGCCTGGGGCGAGAACGTCGGCTTCACGACCACCGGGAGCGCGAGCACGCTCCATCGGGCGTTCATGGCGTCACCAGGGCACCGCGCCAACATCCTCAAGCGCTCGTTCACGTCGCTCGGCGTCGGCTGGGCCACGAAGAACGGCCACACGTACGTCGCCGAGGTCTTCGCCGCCTATCCGGGCGCCGGCTCGTCGGGCAGCAGCTCGAGCTCCTCGAAGTCGTCCGCGTCGAAGTCGTCCACGTCGAAGGCGTCGACGTCGAAGTCCAAGGCGTCGACGTCGGCAGGCGGCTCCGGGGCGTCGACGTCGAGAACTCAGGGGACGAGCTCGAACCGGGCGGCGTCGTCGGGCGCAGCGACCTCGAGCGCGCGCACCACGACCCCGACCAGCACACCGACACCTGTCCACCCGGACGGACTCGTGCTCGGCGACACCGGGCCCAAGGTGCATGCGATGCAGGTCCGCCTCGGCGTCCACGGGCACGCCGTCCGCGTCGACGGCGTGTTCGGACCCGTCACCGACCGGGCCGTCCGCGCGTTCCAGCACGACGCGCGGCTCCGGGTCGACGGGATCGTCGGCGCGAAGACCCACGCCGCCCTCGCGAAGCCGGCCCCGAAGAAGACCACGCCGAAGAAGACCACGGCCGCGACGAGAGCCCCGGTCGCCGACGAGGCCGTCGCCACCCCGACGACGACCACGCCCGACTCCGCGATGCTGCTCGCCCTGGCGCGCGACCGCGCAGCCGCGCGCTCGGAGACGTCGCGCACGCCACCGCCCACCGCGCTCACGTCGACGGCGGCACCGGCCGCGTTCGCGAGCCCGGTCGCCTTCACCGAGGCGGCCGGGAGCACGACGGGGACGGCCACCACCGACGCCCCGAGGTCCGAGACCGCCGTGGCGCTCGCCGCCCTGCTCACGCTCGCCGCGGCCCTCGCCGCTGCGGGCGCGTGGGTGCTGCGCCGCCGTCGGGCTGGCTGAGAGCGCGTCAACCGCGGACGGGCTCGCCCGGGGGCGGCCAGACGACGGCGTCGTCGGCCCAGGTGTCCGGGGTGCCGATCCGGCGCAGCGAGCGCACCGACGCCGCGATCCCCCAGCTCGCCGCGAGGCCCGCGGCGAAGATGCCGAACGTCCACGTCGGGCCGGACACGCTGAGCAGGACGCCCGCGAGGAACGGCGCGAGCGGGGTGAGCCCGGCCGTGCAGAGCATGAGCACGGAGTTCATCCGACCCTGCAGGTTCCCGGGTGTGATCGCTGCGGCATACCCGATCAGGCCGGCGTTGACGGCGGGGACCGCAAGTCCCGCGAGTCCCATGCCCACGAGGTACCCGGCGTAGGTGCCGGTCACCGGGATCACGAACGCGCCGATCACCACGACGAACAGCAGAGCGACGGCCAGGCGCCCGGCCGGGAAGCGCGCGACCAGGCGACCCGCCGCGAGCGAGCCGACGAGCATCGCGGCGCCGCTCACCCCGTCGATCAGGCCGATCCGGAACGGCGCGGTGTGCAGGTCGGCGAGGTGGAGGTTCAGGCCGGCGAACAGACCGTTGAAAGTCAGGTTGATCAGCGCGAACACCCCGAGCGACGCCCGCAGGAACGGGATGGACATGACGTAGCGCCAACCCTCGACGAGCTCCCGCCGGGCAGGCTCACGCTCGCTCTTGTGCTTGACGGGTTCGCCGAGCCGCACGCGGACGCCCAGCGCGCACACCAGCGCCACCAGGTGCCCGACGGCGCCCGCGAGCGCCGGCAGGACGCGCGAGACCGCGTACAGGAGCCCGCCGAGGGGGCTCGCGACGAGGCTCGCGACGGCCGACCGGCCCTGGACGGCCGCCATCGCGGACCCGAGCTGCGGCGTCGGGACGACGTGCCGGATCGCCGCGGACTCGGCGGGCTCGTAGACGGCGCGGGCGACCGCGGCGAGGAACGCGGCGATCGCGAGGTGGAGGGTCGTGATGCCGCCGAGGAGCGAGGCGACACCGAGACTCCCCCACGCTGCCAGCCCGAGGATGCTGCACCCGACGACGATCGTGCGTCGGTCCCAGCGGTCGGCGACGACGCCCGCGGGCAGCGTCGCGACGAGCGCGCCGACCTGCGCGACCGCGCCGATGGTCCCGGCGACGACGAGCGAGCCGCTCAGCGCGAGCGCGAGCAGCGGCACCGCGAACGTCGCCATCCCGGAGCCCACGACCTCGACGGTCTTGCCGGTCATGAGGAGCATGTAGGGGCGGTTGTGCCAGAGGGTCGGCGGCGTGCTCACGGCGGGCGGGGCGGCGGCGGTCGAGCCCGCGGGCGCGGCGTCCGTCTCGTCCGCGTGTCCCGGTGTCGTCGTCGGCTCGATCATCCAGACACGATATATCGCGTCTTACGCCGGGGTCCACCCCCTCTCCGGGGAGCACACCCGGGCGCCCTACGGCGTCGTGGGGATGGACTCCTGCCGCGCGGGCGCTTCCCGTCCGACGACGGCGCAGCCCGCGGGGTCCAGCGCCACCCGTACCCGCGTCCCCGGCTCGGGCGCCGCGCCCGCCGCCACGGCCACGAGCCGCTCCACCCCGGCCGGTCCCTCGACGTCGAGCGTGACCTCGACGCCCCGCGGCCGGAACACGGACTCGACCACGGTCGCGGGCCAGGTGTTCGCGGGGGCCGCTGCGCCGTCGTCGGGCAGGACACGGAGCCCGGCCGGCCCCACCGCCACCGACCTGTCAGGACCTCGTGACCCGCGAGGCCCACCAGGTTCCGACGGCCCGCCCGGATCGAGCGCGGAGGCGGGCCAGAACGCCTGGTAGCCCAGGAACTCGGCGACCGCGCGCGACGCCGGGGCCCGCCAGAGCTCGGGCGGCGTCGCGACCTGCAGCACCTTCCCGCGCGCCATCACGGCGACCCGGTCGGCGACCTCGAACGCCTCGTCATGGTCGTGGGTCACGAAGACGGCGGTCGTACCGGTCTCCCGCAGCGCCACGCGCAGGTCCGTCGCGAGGCGCTCGCGCAGGCCGCGGTCGAGCGCGGACAGGGGCTCGTCGAGCAGCAGCAGCCGCGGCCGGGGCGCGAGCGCCCGGGCCAGCGCGACACGCTGCCGCTCGCCGCCCGAGAGCGTCGCGACCTGCCGGTCCCCGTACCCTTCGAGCCCGACGACGCCGAGCAGCTCGGCGACGCGATCGCGCCGGGCGTCGCGCGGCACCCGCTCGACCCGCAGCCCGTACTCCACGTTGCCCGCGACCGTGCGGTGCGGGAAGAGCTGTCCGTCCTGGAACATCAGGCCGAACCCGCGCCGGTGCACCGGGACGCCGTCGAGGTCGCCGCCGTCCCACGTGACCCGGCCCGCAGCGACCGGCTCGAGCCCCGCGACCGCTCGTAGCAGGCTCGACTTGCCGCACCCGCTCGGCCCGAGCAGCGCGAGCGTCTCACCGCGCGCGACGCCGAGGGACACGCCGTCGACAGCCGTCACCGCTGCCTTGCGTCTCCCGGCGTCGTAGCGCACGACGACGTCCCGCACCACGAGCCCGTCGCCCACCTCGCTCACAGCTCACCTCCGTCACGCTCGCCGCGCAGCTGCTCGGCGGCCAGCATCACGACGGCCGTCAGGGCCGCCAGCACGCACGACGCCGCGAGCGCCATGCCGTAGTTGCCCTGTCCGGGGCGTCCGATCAGGTCGAAGATCGCGACCGGCAGGGTCGCGGCGTCCGGGCGCGCGAGGAACGACGTCGCCCCGAACTCTCCCAGGCTCGCCGCGAAGGCGAACCCGATCGCGAGGCCCAGCGAGCGGGCCGCGAGGGGCACGTCGACCGTCCGCAGGACGCGCCCGGGCGCGGCGCCCAGGGTCGACGCCGCCTCGCGCAGCCGCGGGTCGATCGCCCGCAGCACCGGCAGGACCGTCCGGACGACGAGCGGCACCGCGACGACCGCCTGCGCGATCGGCACCAGCAGGCCCGCGGTCCGCAGGTCGACGGGCAGCCCGAGCGGCCTGTCGAGCGTCACGAGGAACCCGAACCCCACGGTCACCGCCGACACCCCGAGCGGCAGCATGAACAGCGAGTCCAGGGTCGCGACCGCCCGACGCCCGACCCGGCGCCGCGGACGCCGCGACACGACGAGCGCCACGAGCCCACCCACGACGAGCGCGATCGCCGTCGCGACCAGCGCGATCCGCACCGAGTTCCACGTCGCGTCCCAGACCGTGACGCTGAGCGCCCCACGGTCCCCGGTCGACCCCAGGGCCCGGTAGTTCGCGAGCGACCACGCGCCGTCCACGTGCAACGACCGGACGAGCAGGTTCACCAGGGGCGTCGCCAGGAGCACCACCACGACGACGGCGGTCACGACGAACGGCACCAGGTCACCCCCCAGCGCCGACCGCGTCCCGTCCGGGCCGCGCCCCCACAGCCGCAGGCGCCGGTCCGACGCGCGGTCCGACCCCAGGCTCAGCGCACGCTCCCGGCGGGCCCGCGTCCGCGACGCCACCAGCAGCACCGCCGCCACGACGACGAGCTGCACCACCGACAGCACCGACGCCGTCCGCAGGTCCAGGAACTGCGTCGTCTGGATCCAGATCTCCGTCTCGATCGTCCCGTACTGCAGGCCGCCCAGGACCAGGACGACACCGAACGCCGTCGCGCAGAACAGGAACACGATGCTCGCCGCGCTCGCGATCGCGGGCGCCAACGCGGGCAGCGTGACCGTCCGGAATGCACGCCACGACGACGCACCCAACGCCCGAGCCGCCTGCTCCGCCCGCGGGTCCAGGCGCGCCCAGAGCCCGCCGACCGTCCGCACGACGACCGTGTAGTTGAAGAACACCAGCGCCAGGACGATCGCCGTGAACGTGCCGTCCAGGTGCAGGAACCCGAGCGGCCCGCCCTCGACCAGCAGCGACCGGAACGCCACCCCCACGACGACCGTCGGCAGGACGAACGGCACCGTCACCAGCGCCCGCACCAGCCCGCGCCCCGGCCAGCGGCACCGGAACAGCACGTACGCGCCCGGCACGCCCAGCAGCACCGACGCCGCCGTCCCGAGCACCGCCTGCCCGAGCGTCAGACCGACGATCCGCCACGTCCGCGGGGTGCTGAACGCCTCCCCGAACCCGCCCAGGTCCAGGTGCCCGTCCGCGACGAACCCCTTGCCCACGAGGGTGAGGACGGGCCACGCGAAGAAGACGACGAGGAACGCGAGGGGAACCACGACGGCGAGCCCCCAGAGCGTGACCCGGGCGACCGGGAGGCCGGACTTTGCGGGCGACGTGGGTGCGTCCGGGGCCGGGCGGGGAGTGTGCGCGCGACCTACCATCCGGACCCTCGTTCCTCGGGCCCTCCCGCCGGCCCCGCCACGGTCACGCGCGCACTCCCCGTCCGACCCCTCAGGTGACCGTCGTCGCCTTCGCGGTGCCTCGCCCGGGACAAGCCCGAGAAGAGATCAGCCAACGACAGCAGCCGTCCACGCCTTGATCCACGCCTCGCGGTTCTTGGTGATGTCCGCGGCGGGCACGTCGAGCGGCTTCGTCGCGAGCGGCGCGAACTTCTTCCACGCGGTCGGGATCGTCGCGGCCGGGTTCACGGGGTACATGTACATGAGGTCGGGGATCGTGGACTGGACCTCGGTGGACTGCAGCCAGTCGACGACCTTCGCGGCGGCGGCGGGGTTCTTCGCGCCGTCGAGGACGCCGGCGTACTCGACCTGCCGGAAGCAGGTGTCGAGCAGTGCGCCGGTCGTGGTGGACGACTTGTCCTTGCTGAGCGTGAAGGCGGGCGACGAGGAGTACGACAGCACGATCGGGCGCGGACCCTTGCCGTCGGCGCCGGAGAAGTCGGTGTAGTACGCGTCCTCCCAGCCCTGGTCGACCTTCAGCCCGTTGGCCTTGAGGGCCTTCCAGTAGTCGAGGTACCCGTCCTCGCCCTTGGCACTGATCGTGGCGAGGAGGAACGCGAGCCCGGGCGACGACGTCGCGGGGTTCTCGACGACGGTGAGGTCCTTGTAGGCGGGGCGGGTGAGGTCGTCGAGGGTCTTCGGCTCAGCGACGCCCTTCTTGGTGAACCAGGCGTGGTCGACGTTGAGGCACACGTCCCCGTAGTCGACGGGGGTGAGCTGCTGCTTCCCGTCGCTGCCGTCGACGGCGTACTGCGCAGCCTGGGAGGGCTGGTCGGCGGGCGTGTGGTCCGCGAGGACGCCGGCGTCGACGGCGCGGGTCGCGAACGTGTTGTCGATGCCGAACACGGCGTCACCCAGCGGCGAGTCCTTGGTGAGGACGAGCTGGTTGGTGAGCTGGCCGGCGTCGCCCTGCTTGATGATCTTGACGGTGATGCCCGTCTTCTTCTCGAACGCGGCGAGCTGCTTCTTGTCGACGGAGAAGGAGTCGTGCGTGACGAGCGTGACGGGTCCGGTCGCGCTCGCGCTGCTCCCGGCCGACGACGGCGCGGCCTTGGCGTCGTCGTCGGACGAGCACCCGGCGAGCGCGAGGGTGAGGGCGGCGACGGCTGCCGTGGTGCCGGCCGCGAGGGTGGTGCTGCGGGCTCGACGCCCGGTGGTGTGCTGCAACGTGTCCTCCACAGGTGCTGGAGGGGCGTGCGTGGCAGGCGCCGGGCGGCTGCTCGACGCGCACCACGACGGAAGAGATTCCCGACTTCCTCCACCGGTACTAACCGGGTCAGGTTCGAGGGTCTGCGGTGGGTCCCGCACTCTCAGCGCCCATCCGCCGGGGCGGACGACGCTCCCCTGTCGTTCGTCCCCAGCCTACCGCCCGGGTGCGGCGCCCCGGGGTCCCCCGGGCACGGTCCAGGGGTTTCCCCTGGGGCGACCGGGGTGCGTCCGGCGTGACGGTGGTCCCACAGCGCCTGACGGCGCACCGAGCACCACTGGACTAGGAGCTGATCATGGTGGACTTCAAGGTCGAGATCGTCGTTCTTCCCGTCTCGGACGTGGACCGGGCGAAGGACTTCTACGAGCAGGCGTTCGGCGTCCCGGTGGACGTCGACTACGCCGGCCCGGACGGGTTCCGCATCGTCCACATCACGCCTCCCGGGTCGATGGCTTCGGTCGTCTTCGGCAGCGGGATCACGGACGAGGCACCCGGGACCTCGCGGACGGTGCATCTCGTCGTCGACGACGTCTTCGAGGCGCGCAAGGAGCTCGAGGCCCGGGGCACCGACGTGAGCGACGTCTTCCACGACGCGGGCGGGGTCTTCCACCACGCCGGCACCACGGACCGCGTCCCCGGGCCCGACCCGGACCGCCGCTCGTACGGATCCTGGTTCTCGTTCGAGGACCCGGACGGGAACCAGCTCTTCGTGCAGGAGGTCACGGCGCGGAACCCCGGGCGGATCAAGCACGTCGTCTACGGCTCGGTGGACGAGCTCGAGGGCGCGCTGCGAGACGCGGCCGAGGCGCACGGGATGTTCGAGTCGGAGCTCGGACGGCGCGACGAGGAGTGGCCGTCCTGGTACGCCGCCCACATGGCGCGGCAGGCGGGCCTCGCGGTGTGACCGGCCCGACGGCGTCGGCCTTGGCGCGTCGCCCCCGGGCGGGGAGGATGGTCTTCCGACCGTCCACGCCCGGGAGGCGCCGTGCCGCACCGCACCCCAGGTCCCGAGCTCCGGGGCCGACGGGCCGAGCTCCGTGAGCTCGACCAGGTCCTGCGCGACGTCCGCGACGGCCGGAGCCGCGTCCTGGTCCTGCGGGGCGAGGCGGGCGTCGGCAAGACGGCGCTCCTGGACCACCTGACCGAGCGCGCCGCGCCGGCCCGGGTGCTCCGGGCAGGCGGGGTGGAGCCGGAGAGCGAGATCGCCTACTCGGGCCTCCAGCAGCTGTGCGCGCCGCTGCTCCCGCAGCTGGAAGCGCTCCCGGCGCCGCAGCGCGACGCGCTCTCGACCGCCTTCGGTCTGGGCGTCGGCGAGCCCCCGAGCGCCCTCCTCGTGGGGCTGGGCGTCCTGAGCCTGCTGGCCGAGTCCGCGTCGACGCAGCCGCTGGTGTGCGTCGTCGACGACGCCCAGTGGCTCGACCGGATGTCCCAGGTCGTGCTGACCTTCGTCGCCCGCCGGCTCGACGCCGAGTCCGTCGCCCTCGTCCTCGGAGCACGCGCGGCCGACGACGACGCTCTCGCGGACCTCCCGGCACTCCGGCTCGCCGGTCTGCCGCCCGCCGACGCGCGGGCGCTCCTCGACTCGGTCCTCACGGGTCCCGTCGACGACCAGGTCCGGGAACGCATCGTCGCCGAGACGAGGGGCAACCCCCTCGCGCTCCTCGAGCTGCCGCACGAGCTGACCGCCACCGAGCTGGCGTTCGGGTTCGGGGCGCCGGGCTCGCCCGAGCTCGCGAACCGCGTCGAGGCCGGCTTCGCGGCACGGATCGAGCGGCTCCCCGCCGACAGCCGCCAGCTGGTGCTGGCCGCCGCGCTGGAGCCGACGGGCGACGTCCCGCTCCTCTGGCGGACCTGCGAGCGGCTCTGGATCACGCACGACGCCGCTGCCGCCGCCGAGTCCGCGGGGCTGCTCGAGGTGGGCGCTCGGGTCCGCTTCCGCCACCCGCTCGCCCGGTCGGCCGCCTGGCGGTCGGCGGACCCCGCGGAGCAGCGTGAGGCGCACCGGGCGATCGCCGACGCGACCGACGTCGACCTCGACCCCGACCGGCGCGCGTGGCACCGCGCCTACTCGCTCGCGGGCCCCGACGAGGACGTCGCGGCGGAGCTCGACCGCTCGGCCGCGCGGGCGCTCGCGCGGGGTGGCCGTTCGGCGGCCGCCGCCTTCCTCGAGCGCGCCGCCGAGCTGACCCCGGACCCCGTCTGCCGCGCGACCCGTGTGCTCGCCGCGGCGAGCGCGCGACTCGCCTCGGGTGCCTTGGACGCGGTGCCGGACCTGCTGGCCGCCGCGGAGCTCTGCCCGCTCGACACGGTGCAGCAGGCGACCCTGGAACGGCTGCGTGCCCAGGCGACGTTCGCCGTCGACCCGGGGCGGGCCTCCGCCCCGCCGCTGCTGGCGGCTGCGCAGAGGCTCGAGAAGCTCGACCCCGGCGCCGCGCGGGAGACCTACCTGTGGGCCCTGACGGCCGCCATGCAGGCGGGCCGGTTCGAGCACGGGCTGGTGCGGCAGGTCGCGGAGGCGGCGCGTTCGGTCCCGCCGGCCGACGACCCGGTCGGCCTTCTGGTGGCGGGGCTCACGGCGCGCTACCTCGACGGGTACGCGGCTGCCGTCGCACCGTTCCGGCGCGCCGTCGAGGCGATCCGGGACGACGAGGACCTGCGGCTCCTCGGGGTTGCAGGACCGGTGTGCCAGGAGATCTGCCACGACGAGGCGTGGTGGCGGCTCACCGAGCGCGCGGTGCAGTACGCACGTCGCACGGCTGACCTGTCGCTCCTGCCCACCGCGCTGACGTTCCGTGCGGTGGCGCTGGTCTGGGCGGGCCGGTTCGCCGACGCCGCGAGCCTGGCCGACGAGGCCGAGGCCCTCGCGCAGACCACCGGCGTGGCTCCGCACCCGTCCGGCATCCTGATGCTCGCTGCCTACCGCGGCGACGAGGCAGCCGGCCTCGACCGGATCGACGCCGTCGTCTCCGACGCCGAGGCACGGGGGCAGGGCCGCCTGATCGGGCTCGCCCTCTACTGCAGAGCGCTCCTCCTCAACGGGCTGGGGCGCTACCAGTCCGCGCTCGACGCCGCCCGGAAGGGCGCGGCGTACGAGGACCTCTCGGTCTTCAGCTGGACCCTCGTGGAGCTCGTCGAGGCGGCCGCCCGGTCCGGGGACGAGGCGACCGCGCGCGACGCCCGGGACCGCCTCGCCGCGCGGACGAGTGCGGCCGGCACCGACTGGAGCCTGGGCATCCAGGCCGGGGTCGACGCGATCGTCAGCCCGGCGGGCGAGGCCGAGGACCGGTTCCGGGAGGCGATCGAGCGTCTGGGCAGCACGCGGCTCACGCTGCACCGGGCGCGCATCCAGCTGCAGTACGGCGAGTGGCTGCGGCGGGAGAACAGGCGCACGGACGCACGCGAGCAGCTGCGCGCCGCCCACGAGGCCTACGCGGCGTCGGGCGCCGAGGCGTTCGCCGCGCGTGCCGCGCGCGAGCTCGCGGCGACGGGCGAGACCGTGCGCAAGCGGTCGACGGGGTCGCCCGACCAGCTCACCGCGCAGGAGGCGCAGATCGCGCGGCTCGCCGTCGCCGGTCGGACCAACCCGGAGATCGGCGCCGTCCTCTTCCTCAGCCCGCGGACCGTGGAGTGGCACCTGCGGAAGGTGTTCACCAAGCTCGGGATCACGTCGCGGCGGGAGCTGGCGAGCGCGCTGCGCCGGCCCTGAGGCGCACGCACGACCCGCCACCTCCGACGGCGGTGCCGGAGACCAGGGTGTCACCCTGGCGCGAAGCGGCGCCCACCCACCGGATCGTGTCACTCGTGCAGGGCGTCGGCACGGCCGGCGCCGCCGAGCGATGTGAGGAGTGGGATGGACTACCGGCTCGAGCTGATCGTGCTGCCGGTCTCGGACGTCGAGCGGGCCCGCGACTTCTACCGCGGGATCGGGTTCCACGAGGACTCCGACTACGTGGCGGACGACGACTTCCGTGTCGTCCAGTTCACGCCGCCGGGATCGGGGTGCTCGATCGCGTTCGGGACGGGCATCAGCGACGCCGTCCCGGGCTCGGTCGACAACGTCCACCTCGTCGTCGAGGACGTCGTCGCGGCGCGCGAGGAGCTGCTGAGCCGCGGCGCCGAGGTGAGCGAGGTCTTCCACGACGAGGACGGCGTGTTCCACCACGCGGGCGACCTCAAGCGGGTCAGCGGGCTGTCCCCCGGGCGGGCCTCGTACGGATCGTTCGCGTCGTTCCGCGACCCGGACGGCAACGAGTTCCTGCTCCAGGAGGTCTCGGAACGGTACCCGGGTCGGTGAGGCCGCCGCCCTGCGGGTTCACCCCGGGGGTGGCAGGCTCGCAGGCATGCCGGACGACGACCTGGCCCGTCGTAACCCGCTCGCCCGTGCCCTTGCGTGGGTGCTCAGCACGCGGTGGGTGGTGCGCGCGCCCGTCACGCTGTTCCGGTGGGGCCTGGGCTTCGTCTTCGCCGGCCGCCTCATGATGCTCACGCACCGCGGGCGCACCAGCGGGCAGCGCCGCTACGTGGTCCTGGAGGTCGTCGAGCGGCCCGCGCCGGACACCGTCATGATCGCGTCGGGCTTCGGCGAGCGCTCGCAGTGGTTCCGCAACCTGCAGGCAGACCCGCGCTGCCTGGTGAGCGTGGGCGCCCGGTCGGACGTGCCCGCGGTCGCGTACCTGTTGCCCGACGACGAGAGCGCCGCCGCGCTCGAGCGTTACGCCGCGCGCTACCCGCGCTCGTGGAAGGAGCTGCGGCGCTCGATCACGCAGGTCACGGGCGACCCGCACTCGACGATCCCGATCGTCCGGCTCGAGCTACGCCCGGTCGGGTCGCGAGCGCCCAGAAGACGGGGATGAGCCCCTGCGCAGACGATTCGGGGGCCGCGCGTCGGACCTCCGGACCCCGGGAGAGCCGCTGGAGCACTACGGTGGGACCCGACAGCCCGTAACCCCATCGGAGGCAGGCCGTGGCCGATCACAAGCCCCAACCCAAGCCCACCGCGACGTCGCAGATCCTCACGGCGGTGCTCACCGCGGGTGCAGGCTGGGCGGCCCAGAAGCTCGTCCGTACCGTGTGGGCGAAGCGCGCCGGGTCGGCCCCGAAGAACGCGGCGGACCCGAACGTGTCGGCAGTCGCGGCCGTCGTGTTCGCGGCCGTCGCCGCCGCCGTCGGGGCCATGGCGCAGCGCGCGGCCACGCGCGGTGCCGAGCAGGTCGCGGCGCGGATCCACGCTCCGGGTGCGCACGCGGTCGAGTCGACGCTGCGCGACTCGTCCCACGCGGAGCTCTGACCTCGTGGCCATCGTGAGCGACGCGACCCCGCTCGACGACCTCCGCGGCCTCTACCCGGAGCTCGAGCCGTACGCGAGCGGCATGCTCGACGTCGGCGACGGACAGCAGATCTACTGGGAGACGTCGGGCAACCCGGACGGCAAGCCGGCCGTGTTCCTGCACGGCGGCCCGGGCGGCGGCACGACCCCGGCCCACCGGCGGCTGTTCGACCCCGCGAAGTACCGGATCGTCCTCGTGGACCAGCGCGGCTGCGGCCGCAGCATCCCGCACGCGAGCGAGCCGGACGCCGACCTCGCCACGAACACGACCTGGTACCTCGTCGAGGACCTCGAGGTGCTGCGCGAGCACCTGGGCATCGAGCAGTGGCTGGTGCTGGGCGGCTCGTGGGGTTCGACCCTCGCGCTCGCGTACGCCGAGACCTACCCGGAGCGCGTCACCGCGCTCGTGCTGCGCGGCATCTTCACGCTGCAGCGCCGCGAGCTCGACTGGTACTACGAGGGCGCGGCCGGCCAGCTCTTCCCCGAGCGGTACGCCGACTTCCTCGAGCAGGTCCCGGGTGTCGCGCCGGGCGACCGGATCGCCGCGTACCACGGGCTGCTCTTCGACCCGGACCCGACGGTCCACGTGCCCGCGGGCAAGGCGTGGACGACGTGGGAGTCGTCGACGTCGTCGCTGTTCGAGAACCCGGAGCGCATCGAGGAGGCCGCGCAGGCCGCGCACGCGACGGCGTTCGCGCGGATCGAGAACCACTACTTCGTCCACCACGGCTTCTTCCGCGAGGGGCAGCTCCTCGACGAGGCATCGGCGCTGCGCGACATCCCGGGGGTGATCGTCCAGGGCCGCTACGACGTCGTCTGCCCGCCGATCACGGCGTGGGAGCTCCACCAGGCGTGGCCGGGTTCCGAGCTCGTGATCGTGCCCGACGCGGGGCACGCGTTCGACGAGCCGGGGACGCTGCACCAGCTCATCGAGGCCACGGACCGGTTCGCCTCGCGCTGACCCCCTCCTCCTGACGACCGCGGACGCCGCGGTGCCCGACCGGGCACCGCGGCGTCCGTCGTCGGCGGGCGAACTCACCCGCCCGCCCGTGTCACGTCTCGCCCGGGCGATCCGTCTCTCGAAGGAGAGGCCGGCGCAGGTCGGCGGTGCGACAGCCCTGTCCGCGTAGACCGTTGACCTGCCAAAACATTTCGCTCCCAGCAAACGGAGGCAGTTTCCATTTCCTGTTGACGTGCGCCTGAGCGGCTGCTGTGCTGGAACCTCGCCGCTTCTCCGCCGCCCCTTACCGACGGCCCCGGCCGGCTACCCACCCGACGACGAGTCCCTGGAGGACGTGTGTCCGAGCACCCATCGGTGAGCTCCCTGGAGGAGCCCGCCCCGACGGCGACCAAGGAGGCCGCCGTCGAGCACGTCGCACCCGACACCGGGGCGGCGCCCACCGAGCTGTCGAACTATCCGCGCCGCTGGGCCGCGCTCGCCGTGATCGCGGTCGCCCAGCTCGTGATCATCCTCGACACCTCGATCATGAACGTGGCCCTCCCGTCCGCGGCGAAGGACCTCGCGATCCCCGCGTCCGACCTCCAGTGGGTCGTCACGGCCTACACGCTCGCGTTCGGCGGCCTGCTGCTCCTCGGCGGGCGCGTCGCCGACTACGCCGGCCGCAAGCGGATCTTCATCGTCGGCCTCCTCGGCTTCGCCGCAGCGTCCGCGCTGGGCGGCGCCGCGCAGAACGAGGGCATGCTCATCGGCGCCCGGGCGATCCAGGGTGCGTTCGGCGCCCTGCTGGCCCCCGCCGCGCTCGCCCTCATCACCGTGATGTTCACCGAGTCGCACGAGCGCGCCAAGGCGTTCGGCGTGTTCGGTGCGATCGCCGGAGGCGGCTCGGCCGTCGGCCTCATCGCGGGCGGCGTCCTCACGGACTCGCTCGACTGGCGCTGGTGCCTCTTCGTGAACGTGCCGGTCGCGATCATCGCCGTGCTGTTCGCCCTCCGGATCGTGCCGGAGTCCAAGGCGCACGGGGACACGAAGTTCGACATCCCGGG
The DNA here is from genome assembly GCF_009429125.1 of Luteimicrobium xylanilyticum. GTDB lineage: Bacteria > Actinomycetota > Actinomycetes > Actinomycetales > Cellulomonadaceae > Luteimicrobium > Luteimicrobium xylanilyticum. Next base: position 302,304 of record NZ_CP045529.1, on the reverse strand, counting down.
GGCCCTCCTCTCGATCATCGGGCTCGCGACCCTCGTGTACGCGTTCACCGAGGCGTCGAAGCAGAAGGTCGCCGCGAACGGCACCGTCACGACCGTCGGCTGGACCGACTCGCTCGTGCTCACGCTCCTCGCGGTCGCGGTCGTGGCGCTCGTCGCGTTCGTGGTCGTCGAGACCCGCGTGGCGAACCCGCTCCTGCCGATGCGCGTCGCTCTCGACCGCAACCGCGGCGGCTCCTACCTGATCTTCCTGCTGGTGGGCGCCGGGCTGTTCGCGATGTTCTTCTTCCTCAGCCTGTTCCTGCAGCAGGTCCTGGCCTGGTCGCCGCTCAAGTCGGGTCTCGCGCTGCTGCCGTTCAGCCTCGGCATCATCGTCATGGCGGGCATCGTGTCGCGGCTCCTGCCCCGGTTCGGGCCGCGCCCGCTCATGATCGTGGGCCTCGCGCTCGCGACCACGGGCATGCTGCTGCTGATCCGGACGAGCCCCGACGCGTCGTACGTCAGCACGGCCCTGCCCGCGATGATCGTGATGAGCCTGGGCATGGCGATGGTCTTCATCCCGGCGTCGTCGACCGCGCTCGTCGGCGTCCAGCCGCACGACGCCGGGGTCGCCTCCGCGCTGCTCAACACCGCGCAGCAGGTGGGCGGCTCGCTCGGGCTCGCGCTGCTGAGCACGCTGTCGATCTCGGCGGCCTCGTCGAAGCTGACCGATCTCGTCACGGGCGGCAGCAACCCGAAGGACCTCGCGGTCCAGCACACCGCCAGCGTGTACGGGTACCACACCGGTTACTTCTGGGGCGCGATGCTCTTCGCCGTCGGCCTGCTGGTCGCCGTCTTCCTCATCAACGCCAAGAAGGACGCGCTGCCGGCCGAGGGCGCGGTCGCAGCCGGCTGACCTCCGGCCTCCCGGGGCACGACGGCGCCCCCTCGACCCGCGTGCGGGTGGAGGGGGCGCCGTCGTGCGTGTGCAGGGCCGTCAGGTACGGCTACGGCCTCGTCCGACGAAGCCCAGGATGATCGCCACGACCAGGACGATGATCCCGATCCACAACAGCAGGTGACCCAGGGGGAACCCGAGGATCACGAGCACGACACCGACGATCAGGATGATCAACCACAGAGGCACGAAGGCCCTCCTCTCCACACCGCCGCATTGTGCGGCGACCTGAGAGACCTTCACACGCGCTCCGCACCTACGCATCCTGGACGAAGCCCGGCGCTCCAGGCATATGCGAGCGACCGCCGCGAAGCAGGCCGCGCGGACGACTGCCTCGCGGGGCGGCGTCGCTCGCACAGGTGGCAGACAGGTACGCGACAGTGGTGCTCCAGAGCGCTTCTCTACGGTCAGTCCGCCCGGGACGACCGCTCCCGGCAGGTTCGACCGCCCGAGGGAGATCATGGGAGCCGTCATCCATCGCGTCTGGGCCCGGCCACGGGGCCGGGCGCTCACCGTCGGGATCGTCGCCGCGATCCTGGTCGCCGCCGGCATCGTGTGCTGGCTCGTCCTGCGTCCCGCCGACGACGCGTCCGCATCCCCGAGTATCAAGCAGGTCACCCAGACGGCGACCGTGGGCACGTCCACGTTCGAGAAGTCGGTCTCCGCGACCGGCACCCTCACGCCGACCGTCGACGACGACGTGAGCTTCGGGGCGTCCGGCACCGTCACCTCGGTCAAGGTCGCGGAGGGCGACACGGTGAAGAAGGGCGACGTGCTCGCCACCATCGACACCCTCCAGCTCAAGGCCGACCTGCTGTCCGCGAAGGCCGACCTCGCGACGGCGAAGGCCGACCTGGCGTCCGCCGAGGACGCGAACGACGGCACCGACGCCGCCGAGCAGCAGGTCGACGCCAAGGAGGCGGCGGTCAAGGTCGCGCAGGCGGCCGAGGACGACGCCGAGGACGCCATGGACGCCGCGACCCTCAAGGCCCCCGCGGCCGGCCTCGTCACCGCGGTGAACGTCGCGAAGGGCGACGCCGTCACCGGCAGCTCGGGCAGCTCCGCGAGCGGCTCGTCGAGCGGCTCAGGCTCGACGGGCGGCTCGAGCAGCTCGGGCGGGATGGGCGGCGGCTCCGGGTCGTCGAGCTCGAGCAGCAGCTCCACGTCCTCGACGGCTGCGTTCACGATCGTCGGGACGAGCTCGTGGGAGGTCGCGGTCAGCGTCGGCGAGGACGACGTCGAGAACGTCGCGAAGGGCGACCAGGTCGAGCTCACGGGCGACGACCTGTCCGACACCGTCTTCGGCACCGTCTCTTCCGTCGGGCTGCTCCCCTCGACGAGCTCCGGCTCCGTCACCTACCCGGTCACCGTCAAGGTCACGGGCTCCCCGAAGGGCCTGCACGACGGCGTCTCCGTGACCGCGAAGATCGTCTACGAACGGCGCAGCGACGTGCTGTCCGTACCGTCCGCCGCGATCACGACGACCGACGGCACCTCGACCGTCGAGGTCGTCGGCGACGACGGCAAGACCACGAAGACCACCGTGACCGTCGGCGAGACGAGCGGTCAGAACGTCGAGATCACGAAGGGCCTCACCGAGGGCCAGAAGATCCAGTACACGCAGACGGTCTTCACCCCGGGCAGCACGTCGAACCGGAACGGCACCAACCAGCAGAACGGCGAGCTCCCGGGCTTCGGCGGCGGCGAGGGCGGAGGCCGCGGCTACGGCGGGTACGGAGGCGGCAACCAGGGCGGCGGCGGCCAGGACGGCCCGCCGGCAGGCTTCGGCGGCGGGCAGCGGGGAGGCGGCCAGTGACCGCGACGCTCGCGGGCCCGGCGGCGTGGGCGGCGTCGGCGACGCCCCCGGTCATCGACCTCCGCGCGGGCCGCAAGACCTACACCACCGGCTCCATCACGTTCGAGGCGCTCCGCGGCGTCGACGTGCGGATCGAGCGCGGCGAGTACGTCGCGATCATGGGCCCGTCGGGCTCCGGCAAGTCGACGCTCATGAACGTCCTGGGCTGCCTCGACGTGCTCACGTCCGGCTCGTACCGGCTCGCCGGGCACGACGTCGGCGAGCTCGACGAGGTCGAGCTCGCGCAGATCCGCAACGAGGAGATCGGCTTCGTCTTCCAGCAGTTCCACCTGCTGCCGTCGCTGGCCGCGTGGCGCAACGTCGAGCTCCCGCTCATGTACCGCGGGGTGCCGCGGCACGAGCGGCACGAGCGCGCGGCCCTCGCCCTCGAGCGCGTCGGGCTGGGCGACCGGCTCGACAACCGCCCCGGAGAGCTCTCGGGCGGGCAGCAGCAGCGCGTCGCGGTCGCCCGCGCGCTCGTCGGCGAGCCGGCGCTCATCCTCGCGGACGAGCCCACCGGCAACCTCGACACCCGCTCGACCGAGGACGTGCTCGCGCTCTTCGACGAGCTGCACGCCCAGGGCCGCACCATCGTGCTCATCACCCACGAGCCCGAGGTCGCCGAGCGCGCCCGCCGGGTCGTGCGCGTGCGCGACGGCCTCATCCAGGGCGACGGCCCGGCGTCGTCGCTGCACGACGACCGCGGCTACCTGCACCACCCCACCTCGCACGACGACGACACCCAGGAGATCCGATGAGCTGGGGCGAGACCCTCGCGACCGGCTGGCACGCGATCCGCGCGCACTCGATGCGTTCCCTGCTGACCGTGCTCGGGATCCTGATCGGGATCGCCGCGGTCATCCTCACGGTGGGGCTCGGGCTGGGCACGCAGAAGGACGTGAGCGCGCAGATCAGCTCGCTCGGCTCCAACCTGCTGATCGTGTCGCCCGGCTCGACGACGTCGTCCGCGGGCATCCGCGGCGGCTTCGGGTCGTCGACCACGCTCACCACGTCGGACGCCGCCGCCCTCACCGCGAAGACGGCCGCACCCGACGTCGAGGCGGTCGCCGCCGAGAAGTCGTCCTCGGAGTCACTCGTGAACGGCGACACCAACTGGACGAGCACCGTGGTCGGCACGACGCCGTCGTGGCTCGACGTCCGGTCCCGGACCGTCGCCCAGGGCCGCTTCCTCACGGCCGCCGACGAGACCGACCGCACGACGAACATCGTCCTGGGCTCCGAGACCGCGACCGAGCTGTTCGGCAGCCCGCGCGCCGTCGGGCGGACGCTCACGATCAACGACGTCACGTTCACGGTCGTCGGGGTCCTCGAGTCGGCCGGGTCCAGCTCGTCCGACAACCTCGACGACACCGCCGTCGTGCCCATGAGCACGATGCAGAACACGATCGTCGGCGGCACGAGCCGCACCGCCGTGTCGACCATCTACGTCAAGGCCGTCGGCACCGACGAGATCTCCGCCGCCTACCAGGAGACGCAGAACCTCCTGCTCAACCTGCACGGCATCACGGACGCCGACGACGCGGACTTCACGGTCAGCAGCCAGGACGCGCTCGTCTCGACCGCGACCTCGGTCTACCGCACGCTCACCGTGCTGCTCACGGGCATCGCGGCGCTGTCGCTGCTCGTCGGCGGGATCGGGGTCATGAACATCATGCTCGTGTCCGTCACCGAGCGGACCCGCGAGATCGGCCTGCGCAAGGCCCTCGGCGCGCCGCCCGTCGCGATCCGGCGCCAGTTCCTCACCGAGGCGTCGGTCCTCGGGCTCGGGGGCGGGCTCGTCGGCGCCGCGCTGGGCATCGCCGCGGCGAAGCTCCTGCCGGGGGTCCTCGACTCGTCGATCGTCGTGTCCCCCACGGCCGTCGTCGGCTCGATCGTCATCGCCGTCGGCATCGGGCTCGTGTTCGGCGTCTACCCCGCCGTCCGCGCGGCGCGTCTCGCGCCCATCGACGCCCTGAGGAGCGAGTGATGACCCGCCCCCACCGTGCACCCCACCTTTCCTCCTCCGTCCACCCAGGAGCTGCCATGTCACCCGTCCGCACCACCTCCCGCCCCTCCCTCGTGCTCGCCGCGACCGGTGTGGTCGCGGCCGTCGCCCTGTCTCTCGCCGCGTGCTCGTCCGGGTCGGGCTCGGACAGCACCACGCAGGCCGGAGCGGCCCAGGGCGAGGGCCAGGGCCAGCAGGGCGAGGGTGGTCCGCAGTCCGGCCAGGGCGGCGGCGGTCAGGGCTCCGGGCAGCGGCCGGGCACGTCCGGCGAGGTCGCCGCGGTCTCCGGCACGACGGCGCAGGTCCAGTCGAGCGACGCGCAGACAGCCGTCTCGTGGACGTCGTCCACGAAGGTCACCCAGCAGGTCGCGGGCACGCTCGCGAACGTCAAGGCCGGCTCGTGCGTGCTCGTGACCTCGTCGAGCAGCGGGTCCGGGTCCCAGGGCGACGCCACGTCGTCGTCCGACCCGATCACGGCGGCGACCGTCGTCGTCCAGTCCACGTCGGGCGACTGCACGACGGGCTCGCGCGGCGGGTTCGGCGGCGGCACCCGGCCGTCGGGCGCCCCGACCGGCGGGACCGGCGAGCAGCCGCAGGGCATGCCCACCGACCTGCCCTCGGGGATGCCGTCCGGGATGCCGTCCGGGACGCCGACGGGCGGCGCCGGTCGTAGCGGCGGCTTCGGCGGGTTCGCGACCGGCAAGGTGAAGTCCGTGTCGAGCGACGGCTTCACCGTCGAGCAGACAGGTTTCGGTCAGGACGCGACGACGACGGACCGCCAGGTCACCGTCGGCTCGTCCACGACCTACACGGTCACGAAGACCGCGAAGACCTCCGCCATCAAGGTCGGCCTCTGCCTCACCGCGCAGGGCGAGACCGACTCCAAGGGGACCGTGAAGGCCACGACCATCGCGCTCACCACCAAGGGCGACGACGGCTGCTCGAGCGGGTTCGGCGGGTTCCGGGGCGGCGAGCGCGGCCAGGGCGGTCAGGGCGGCGAGGGCGGTCAGGGCAGCACGCAGGGCGGCAACGATGCCTGAGGTCCAGCCGATCCCGCCCCACGAGCTCGAGCCCTCCTCCCCCGGGCACGCGCGCTCCGGCAACGCACGCTCGAAGCGGCGCCGCGCACGCCGTCGTCGCCTCGTCGTCGGGGGCGTCACCACGATCGCGCTGGTCGCCGTCGCCGGGGGCGCCTACGCATTCACGCGGGGAGACGACACCCACTACCGGACGACCACCGTCACGACGGGGACCGTCGACCAGACGATCTCCACGACCGGCACGGTGGCGTCCGCGTCGCGTGACGACGCCGCGTTCTCCGTGGCCGGCACCGTCGGCTCGGTCAAGGTCGCGGTGGGCGACACCGTCAAGGCGGGCCAGGTCCTCGCGACCCTCGACACGTCCGACCTGGACGACGCCGTCGACGACGCCGAGGACACCCTCACCACCGCGAAGCAACAGCTCGCGGACGACCTCGACGCGCAGACGAGCTCGAGCTCGTCGTCGAGCACGTCGGCGGAGGGCGCCGCGTACACGGCGCCGTCCGGGACCGCCGTGGCGAGCACGGTCGCGTACGTGACGACGGTCGCGAGCACGACGCCGGCCGCGACCGGGACGTCCGGCAGCACCGACGACGTCGCCGCGGCCAAGAAGAAGGTCCAGGCGGCGCAGGACGCCCTGCTCGCCCAGTACGACACCGTGAAGAAGGCCCTCGCCGCGAGCTCCGACGGCATCACCTCCTCGGACACCACGTGCGCCACCTTCCTCGCGGGCACGACGACGTCGGGCTCCGGCTCGACCAGCTCGGACGGCTCGACGTCGACGCCCAGCAGCACGCCGTCGTCGAGCACCGGCTCGTCGTCGGACGACGACCTCGCCGCCGCGCTCGCGGACTGCCAGGACGCCGTCAAGAGCGTGCTCACCGACCAGCAGACCGTCGACGACGCGCAGCAGAAGCTCCTCACGCTCGCGACCGACCTCGACGACGCGGTCGCCGCGCTGCAGAAGGCCGTCGCAGCGTCGGGCTCGACCTCGACCGGGTCGGGCTCGGGTTCGACGGGCTCGGGTTCGACGGGCTCCGGCTCGACCGGATCGGGCTCGGGTACGCCGTCCGGCTCCGGCTCGACGGGCTCCGGCTCGAAGGGGTCGGGCTCGCAGGGGTCGGGCTCGGGTACGCCGTCCGGTTCCGGCTCGACGGGCTCCGGGTCCGGCATGCCGTCGGGCTCGGGGAGCGCCGCGGGTTCCGGGTCGGCCGGGTCCGGCTCGACGGGTTCGGGCTCCGGCTCGACCGGTTCGGGGAACGGCCTCGGGTCCGGGACGGGCACGGGCAGCGGTTCCGCGGGCTCGGGCTCGGGAGGCTCGGGCTCCGGGACGCAGGGATCGTCGGCGACCAAGACGATCACCGCCGAGCAGATCCTCGCCGACCAGGCCGAGATCGACCTCGCGTCGTCGAAGGTCACGATCGCCAAGGACGCTCGGGCGCGCTACCAGCTCACGAGCCGGATCTCCGGGACGGTCGCCCAGGTCGCGCTCGCGAAGGGCGACGACGTGTCGGCGTCGTCGTCGAGCGCGGTGGTGACCGTCGTGGGCAAGGACGGGTACGTCGTGGACGCGACGGTCCCCCTGACCAAGGTGTCGCTGCTGAAGACGGGCCAGACGGCGGACGTGAGCGTCGTCGGCGCGAGCAAGAAGCTCGGCGGCACCGTGAGCAGCATCGGGGTCGTCAACCAGTCGGAGACGTCGACGCCGTCGTACACGGTGTCGATCACGCTGGACGACGCGACGAAGAAGCTGTACGACGGCTCGTCCGCGCAGCTCGAGATCGCGGTGGCCGCCGCGAAGGACGCGACCGTCGTGCCGACGTCGGCCGTCACGGTCTCGGGGACCAAGCACACCGTGCAGGTGCTCAAGGACGGCAAGGCGACCTCGGTCGCGGTCGAGGTCGGCGCCGTCGGCAGCGCCCTCACGCAGATCACGTCAGGTCTGAAGAAGGGCGAGACGATCGTCCTCGCGGACCTCAGCAAGGACGTCACGAGCGGCTCGGACGACTCGAGTTCCAACGGGCTCAGCGGGCTGGGTGGCAACCAGGGCGGCACGGGTCAGGTCCCGGGCGGGGGTTCCGGCGGTTTCCCGGGTGGGTTCAGCGGGGGCGGCCGCCCCTGACCGTGCTCGACCGGCCGCAGCCGCGCTGAACGCCGTCCGCCCTCCGGGGCGGGCGGCGTTCGTGTCCCGCCGAGTGTGACGCTCCGCCCGCCGAGTGTGACGCTCCGTCCGCCGAGTGTGACGCCCCGTCCGCCGACTGTGACGTCGCAGACGTCGAGGGTGACGCTCGGCGCTGGTGAATCGAGGAAGTCCTCGCCGGCACGTCACACTCGGCGAACGCGGGCGTCACACTCGGCGAACGCGGGCGTCACACTCGGCGAGCCCGGCGTCACACTCGGCGAGCCCGGCGTCACACTCGGCGAATGACAACGCTGGCTGACACCGTTGACTTCACGTTCTGAACTCACTAACGTCCCAGGAACTGCTCCCTGCGGACCCGAACGTCGCATCGAAGCGACAGTCGAAGCCCGTCGCACCACCCAGCACGATCCACCACGACGAAGGAGTCTGCATGGAACTGCGTCCACACCCCGACGGCCTCGCCGGCCGGCACCGAGCGCGACGATCCGTCCTCGGCCTGGTCGCCGTCGCAGCGCTCGCGACCGGCACGGCGGTCGGCGCCGCACCCTCCCTCGCCTCGTCCCACCACGGGCACGACGACGGCGCCTCGCGCTCCGCCGTCGTCTCCGGGAACGCCCGGTTCGAGGTGCTCTCCCCCACCCTGATCCGCACCGAGTACGCGGGCGACGCCCACTTCCTCGACGCGGGCACGTTCAACGCCGTCGGACGGGACGACTTCGCGAGGACCCGGTTCACCTCGAAGGTCAGCCACGGCTGGCTGACGATCCGGACGAGCGAGGCGACGCTCCGCTACAAGGTCGGGTCCGGCCCGTTCACGCCCGACAACCTCACCCTGGCGCTGCGCGCCGGGAAGCAGGCCGTGACCGCGTCGCCGTGGCCGTCCACCGCGGCGCCGCTGTGCGACGTCGGCACGCTCTGCGAGGCCGAGGGCCTCAAGCTCGACGGGCTCAGCACCGCGAACGACCACACCGGCTCGACGGGCGACGGCTTCGTCGCCGGCTTCCAGGGCACGGGCAACGCGGTCAGCTTCCGCGTCGACGCCGACAAGGCCGGCGCCCACGACCTCGACCTGCGGTACGCGAACGCGCAGGGCGGCGACGGCAAGAACGAGACCCGCACGCTCAGCGTGCGCGTGGACGACGGCGACCCGCAGGTCGTGCAGCTTCCCGCCACGGGGAGCTGGGACACCTGGAAGGTCGCGACCGCGTCGCTGAACCTCGCCGCCGGCGAGCACACCGTCACCGTGGAACGCACCGCGAGCGACTCCGGCAACATCAACCTCGACAGCCTGGCCGTCGTGACGCCGGGCGCGGACTACCCCGCACCCGGGGGCGCGGCCGCCGTCGTACCGTGCACCTACGGCGAGGTGTGCCAGGCCGAGACGGGCGCCCTGACCGGGGGCGCGAAGGTCGCGCACGACCACAACGGCTACGCGGGCGACGGGTTCACCGCCGGCATCGAGAAGCCGGGCGCGACCGACACCCTCACCGTGAAGGACGTGCCGCGGGCGGGCGACTACACGCTGCAGCTCCGGTACTCGAACTGGCAGGCCGCCTCCGCCGCGGTCCAGACGCGCACCCTGGCCGTCGCGACGGACGCCGGCACGGCGAAGGCCACGCTCCCGGCGACGAGCAGCTGGGACACGTGGCGCACCGTCCGGGTGCCCGTGCACCTCGACAAGGGCACGAACGACGTCCGTCTGGCGTGCACCGACGACACCACCTGCAACGTCAACGTCGACACGGTCGCCGTCACGACGACGCGCACCCCGCTCCTCGCCCCCCACGCAGCCCTGGGCGGGTACCGCCGGAGCATGGACGGGGTCGACGGGTCGGCCCTGACGAACCCCGGCCTGCTCTACCAGGACGGGTGGTCGCTGCTCGACGACACGGCGTCGGCGGCCTACGACCCGACGACGCAGAAGGTGACCCAGCGCTCCGACCACGACGGGAAGCCGTACCAGGACGGCTACGTCTTCGCGTACGGGCAGGACTACCAGCAGGGTCTCGAGGACCTCGCGACCCTCACCGGGCCGTCGGAGCTGCTGCCCCGCTGGGCGTACGGGGTCTGGTACTCCGAGTACTACGACCGGACGGCCGCCGACTTCGAGGACACGATCCTGCCGAAGTTCCGCTCCGAGGGCGTGCCGCTCGACTCGCTCGTCGTCGACACCGACTTCAAGAGCCCGGGCACGTGGAACGGCTGGGAGATCGACGCCAGCAAGTTCCCCGACCCCAAGGGCTTCTTCGACTGGGCGCACTCCGAGGGACTGCACACGGCCCTCAACATCCACCCGAGCATCGACAGCAGCGACCCGCACTACGCCCAGGCGCAGGCCACCGCGAAGGGCAAGATCAAGAACGGCGTGTTCGACTGGGGCGACCCCGACCAGCTCAAGGCGTACATGGACCTGCACGACGCCATGGGCGCCGACGGGAACGACCTGTGGTGGCTCGACTGGTGCTGCGACGCGTCCTACTCGTCGCTCGCCGGCGTGACCCCGGACGCGTGGATCAACCTGCAGTACGCGGACGCCACGGACAAGACGGTGGGCCGCGGGTTCGCGTTCTCCCGTGCGTACGGGTCGCTCTCGTCGGGCGGCTACGGCAACGTGGCGACCACGGCGACCGGCCCGTGGGCCGACAAGCGCACGACGCTGCACTTCACGGGCGACACGATCTCCGACTGGGCGACGCTCAAGTACGAGGTCGGGTACACGGGCGGTGAGTCGGCGGCGACCGGCCTGGTGTCCATCAGCCACGACATCGGTGGGCACACGGGCGGCCAGCAGTCGCCGGGCAGCGAGGCCGGGAGCACCAAGCTCGCCGACGACCTGTACGCCCGCTGGGTCCAGCTCGGCGCGTTCCAGCCGATCGACCGGCTGCACTCCAACCACAGCGACCGGCTGCCGTGGCAGTACGGGACGGACGCGAAGGCGTCGGCGGAGAAGTTCCTCAACCTGCGTGAGAACCTCGTGCCGTATACCTACACGCTGGCCCAGCAGGCCACGAAGACCGGCCTGCCGATCGTCCGGCCGCTGTACCTGCAGTACCCCGACCAGCAGGAGGCGTACGCGCAGACCGACAGCGAGTACCTGTACGGGTCGGACGTCCTCGTCGCCCCGGTCACCACGTCGGGCACGACGGCGACGACGTCGGTCTGGTTCCCGGCCGGGTCCTCCTGGACCGACTGGTTCACCGGCAAGACGTACCGCGGCGGCACGACGGCGCAGGTCACCACGGGCCTCGACACCATGCCGGTGTTCGTCCGGTCGGGCGGGATCGTCACCACCCGGACGCACGACGTCACGGGCGACGTCCAGAACCCGTTGACCGACGTCACGGTCACGGTCGCGGAGGGCGCGTCCTCGAAGAACGCGCTCTACGAGGACGACGGCACCACGACCGACACGTCGAAGAGCGCGACGACGCCGATCACCTACCGGAGCGCGAGCCACAAGGTCACGGTCGACCCGGTCCGCGGCTCGTTCGCCGGCCAGGTGAAGAAGCGCACGTGGACCGTGGCGTTCACGAACGCCACGGCCCCGAAGCTGGTGCGCGTGAACGGCCAGCGGGTCTCGGCCGACTCCTGGACGTGGGACCGGGACACCCGGACGCTCACGGTGACCGCGCCGAAGCAGTCGGTGCACCAGCGGCTCACCGTCTCCTACCGGTGACCTGACGGCAGGCCCCGACCTGCCGGGCCCGTGGCCCCCGGTCGTGTACGCGACCGGGGGCCACGGGCCTCCTTCCGTCCGAGGGGGTGACGCCGCCCCTCGTCGGAGAGAGGGTGTTACCCATGGTCCGCACCGGCCTCGCGGCACAGACCTTCGCGCTCGGGCGCGTCGGCGGGCGCATGCCCGCGCCCGGTCTGTGCCTCCAGCTCACGCGCACCGTGTTCGGAGTCGGCGCGCGCTACCCGTCCGCGATCTCCGCCTGGGACCACGCGACCCACCGGCACACGATCGCCCCGCCGCGCGGCGCCGTCGTGCCCGTGTTCTTCCGGACGCCGTCGCCCTACCGCCACGTCGCGGTCGCCCTCGGCAACGGCAAGGTCGTGTCCACGAACGGGGCGGCGATCAGCCTGTGGTCGAGCGTCGAGCACCTCGCCGACGTCTTCCGGGGCCCCTACCTCGGCTGGACCGAGGACCTCAACGGCGTCCGCGTCCACACGGGCGCGCCGCACCGCCAGATCCCGGTGACCGGGGTCTGGGGCTCGCTCACGACGACGGCGCTCCAGCGCCGGTTCGGCACCCCGGCCGACGGCGTCATCACCGGCCAGGTCCGGCTGCGCGCCAACGCGAACGTCCCGTCCCTGCGCGTCGGCACCGGCGGCTCGGCACTGGTCGAGGCGATGCAGCGCTGGCTTCGCGTCACGGTCGACGGACAGCTCGACGGCGCCACCATCCGGGCGCTGCAGCGGCGGTTCGGCACCACGGTCGACGGCACGATCTCGAAGCCGTCGACGCTCGTCGAGGCGATCCAGCGGGCGCTCGACGCACCGTCGTCCGTGCTGCCGGGCGAGGGGGTCGCGCCCGCGCCGCGTGAGCCGGTGATCTCCGTGACGGGTCTGCCGCCGTTCCTCCCCGGCGTCCCGGGGGCCCTCGTCCCGCCCCTCGGCGTCCCCGCCGACGACGGTCTCCTCGCCGACGGCACCAGGCTCCCGCCCGACCCCATCGACCTCGGGCTCGTGACCGGCGACCTCGTGCCCGACGATCCCACGGCCGACGCGGCGGTCCCCGACCTCGACGCGCGCGACGACGGCGACCCCGGCCTCGACGCCGACCACCGGCTCGAGGACGCACCCCAGGACACGGAGGCCGGCCTCGACAGCCCGGAGCCGCCGTCGTCGGACGCGCTGGCCCGGGCGTGACGGCCAGGCTCGTCAGCTCGGGTTGACCCCGAACGCGCGGGCGAGCCGGTCGATCTTCTGCGCCCGCCCGAGCCGCGGGAGGTCCGAGCCGTCGCGGATCACGCGGCCGCGGGCCTCGAACTCGGCCAGGAAGTCGCGCGCCCACGCGACGTCCGACGGCGCCGGGCTGATGACCTCGTTGACGACGGGGACCTGGTCGACGTCGAGCACGAGCTTGCCCGTGAGCCCCAGCGACACCGTGACCCCGGACTGCTCGCGCACGACCGGGTGGTTGCGGGACGTCGTCGGGCCGTCGATGGGTCCCGGCAGGGAGCCGATCCGGCTCGCGACGACGAGGCGCGACCGCGGGTACGCCATGGCGAGGTCGTCGGCGGAGGTGCCCGTGTCGCGGCGGTAGTCGCCCGACCCGAACGCCAGGCGGAACGCCCCGCGGGCCCGCGCGATGTGGACGGCCTCCTCGATCCCGAGCGCCGACTCGACGAGCGCGAGCACCGGCGTGCGGCCCCCGAGCCGGTCGAAGGTCTCGGTGACGTCCTGGGCGGCCTCCGTCTTCGCGAGCATCACACCCGCCAGACCGGGCAGCCCTGCGAGGGCGTCGACGTCGTCGGACCAGAACGCCGTCGACCGGTCGTTGATCCGGACCCACGTGTGCCCCTCGCCCTCGGCCAGCCAGGCGGCCACCCGCTCGCGGGCCTCGGGCTTCGCCGTCGGGTCGACGGCGTCCTCGACGTCGAGGACCACCTGGTCGGCCCGCGAGCGCGCCGCCGCCTCGTAGTCGCCCGTCAACGCGTTCACGAGGAGCCACGACCGTGCGATCGCCGGCGCGACCGGACGGGCGGTGCGCGGCGGCGTCGAGGCACCGTCGGGGGTCGGGGCGGGCGGTGTGGTGGGGCGGTCGTCGATCGTCATGCGCTCTTCCTGCGGGGTGGAGGGGCGCGACGGTACGCCCGTCACGGCAGCGTCTCACACCCGGGTGTGCGTTCCCGCGACGCCGACCCGACGGCGTCAGGCGGGCAGGACGGCGCGCAGCGCCATGTCCCGGGCCGTCGCGAGGACACGCGCCGAGTGGCCCTGGCCGTGCACGGCGTCGTCCGCGTCGAGCAGGGCGCCGAACGCCTCGACGAGCTCCGCGTTCCGAGCCTGCACCGGGACCGGGTCGACCGAGGCGGGCACGACCTCCGCCACGTGCCGCGGCAGGTACGACGAGGCCCCCGGCATCCGCACCGTCTCCCCCGCGTGCTCGCGCGCCCGACGACGCACCTCGACCCAGGTGTGCGCGCTCAACGCGCTGAGCTCCACCGGCAGGGGGCGGCCCGCGGTGGCGACGGCGCGCGCGACCGTCGAGACGAGGAGGTCGTGGAACGTCGGGTCCAGGCGCCCGCCGACGAGGAACCGCACGTCCGAGTCGCGTCCTGCACGGACCGCCTCGACCGCGGCGACGAGATCGAGGATCGCGTCCGCCTCCGCCGCGCGACGCTGGTTCTCCGACGGCGTCATGGTGCCTCCCTGTCGGGCCGGCCCCCGCTGACCCTTTCCCCTATCCATACGCACGGCTCGCGACCCTGCGCGTCGGGGAGCGGGTGAAATCGCGCGGGACCCTTGCGCACCGCCGTCGCGGCACCCCGGGGCGGCCGACCGCGAGGCTCGGTGGGGCCGCCGTCGGCCGGGGCGGGCTGGACGGCACGCCGTCGCACGTTCGAACATATGTTCTATGGATCGATCCCGACGGGCGGCCGTGCTGCACGCCGACCTCGACGCGTTCTACGCGTCCGTGGAGCAGCGCGACGACGCACGCCTGCGCGGGCGACCCGTCGCCGTCGGGGGTGGGGTCGTGCTGGCCTGCTCCTACGAGGCGAAGCGGGCGGGCGTCCGGACGGCGATGGGGCTGCGCGAGGCGCGCGGCCTGTGCCCGGGGCTGATCGTCGTGCGGCCACGCTTCGACGCCTACACCGCGGCGAGCCGAGCGGTCTTCGACGTGTTCCACCGGACCACCCCGGAGGTCCAGGGGGTGTCGATCGACGAGGCGTTCCTCGACGTCGCCGGGCTGCGGCACATCGACGTCCCGCCGGTCGAGATCGGCGCGCGGCTCCGGACACTGGTCCGCGACGAGGTGGGGCTCGCCATCACGGTCGGCGTCGCACGGACGCCGTTCCTCGCGAAGGTCGCGAGCCGGGTCGCGAAGCCGGACGGCCTGCTGCTCGTCGAGCCCGACGACGAGGACGCGTTCCTCCATCCGTTGCGCGTCGAGCAGCTGTGGGGCGTGGGCGCGGTGACGGCAGCGAAGCTGCGGCGCTACGGGCTTCTCACCGCCGGCGACGTGGCCGCCCTGCCCGACGTCGCGCTCCGCTCGATGCTCGGGCCCGCCGCCGGGAGGCACCTGTTCGCCGTCGTGCATGGCCTGACGCCGGAGCGGGTCCAGACGGGCCGTCGTCGGGGCTCGATCGGGGCGCAGCGGGCGCTCGGACGCGGCCCGCACCGCGACAGGTTCGTCCGGGCCGCACTCCTGGGGCTGGTCGACCGGGTCTGCCGGCGGATGCGCGGGGCGCACCGGATCGCCCGGACCGTCGTCCTGCGTCTGCGGTTCGACGACTACACGCGCGCGACCCGCTCGCACACGTTCCCGCACGCGACCGACTCCGGCGACGACCTCGCCGCCGCGGCGCTCCTCCTGCTCGACGGCGTCGCGGGACTCGTGCAGGAGCGCGGGCTCACGCTCGTCGGGGTCGCGCTCACGAACCTCGCGTCCGACGACCTCGTCCAGCCTGCGCTGCCCCTCGACCTGCGCGGCGTGGCCGGGACAGGTTCGGGCGAACCGCGCGTCGTCGACGGGAGCCGCCGCGAGACGCACGGACTCGACGTCGCCGTGGACCAGGTCGCCGAACGCTTCGGGTCCGGGAGCGTGCGACGCGCGAGCCTGCTCCGCCACGGCGAGGGCTTCGCTGCCCCGCAGCTCCCGGAACCGACTGACGACGACCGGTGAACCGAGTCTCAGCGATAGGCCTCTGCCTGGAGCGCGAACAGCTCGGCGTACAGGTCCGCGCTGCCGACGAGCCCGTCGTGCGTGCCCGCCTCGCGGATCCGCCCGCCGTCGAGGACGAGCAGCGGCGGATCGGACCAGGATGCCTAGGGTGTCGGCGGCGCTAGCGTCGGGACGATGACGATCCGCGACCTCGTCCGACGCTTCTCCTCCTCGCCGTCCACGCTCGCCGCGACGAGCGCGGCGACGCTCGCGACGGCCGTCACCGGAAGCCTCGCGACCGACGTCGAGAGCCGGTGGTATCGCCGCCGCGAGCTGCCGCCGTGGCAGCCGCCCCGCCTCGCTTTCCCGATCGTGTGGACGACCCTGTACGCCGACATCGCCGTCACGTCGGCCGCCTCGCTGACGCGGCTGCGGCAGACCGACCCGCGCGCTGCGCGCCGGTTCGGTGTCGCGCTCGGCGTGAACCTCGCGGCCAACGCCGGCTGGACGGTGCTCTTCTTCCGTGCCCGACGACCGTCGGTGGCGACCGTCGGGGCGCTGGCACTCGCCGCGAGCTCGGCCGACCTGGCTCGCCGCGCCTCCGCCGCCGACCGGGCGCACGGGTGGGCGCTCGCCCCCTACGCGGTGTGGTGCACGTTCGCCACGGCGCTGAGCGCCGACATCTGGCGGCGCAACGGCGACGGCTGAGGCCCGAGCGCGCGCTGCGCCGTCAGCTCTTGCTCTTGCGCGCCGACCGCCGCACGAAGCTGATGATCAGCGTGCCGAGGAACAGGATGAGTCCGATGATCGCGAGCCACAGGAGCCCCTTGATGGCGAACCCGAGGACCGCGAGCACAGCCCACACGACCAGCAGGACGATCACGAGAGTCAACATCGCCCCAGGCTAGGGAAGGTCGGAGACCTTCGCACCGGGACCGGCTACCGCGAGTTATACAAGACCTCTTGTACGTGCCGTCCGGGCGGACCAGGCTGGTGTTCATGCCACGCAGAACGGCCGCGGAGCGGCATACGGACTCAGCACCACCGGCGGACCTGCCCGACGCGCCCTCGGGTGCCGTCCTGATCGACGCGCTGATCGCGCTGCACCACCCGGTACGGCGTCGCATCTTCGAGACCCTGACCCAGGAGGGGCCCGCGACCGTCGGGGACCTTGCGCGCCGGCTCGGCCTCCCGGTCGGCTCGATCAGCCACCACCTGAAGCCTCTGCACCGAGCCGGGTTCGTCGTGCCGGCGCCCGAGCTGGCGCGCGACACCCGGGAGTCCTGGTGGCGGGGAGTCACGAGGCGGCTGTCGTGGAGCAGCGACCGGTACACCGACGGGAGCGTCGGCCGACAGGTGGCGGATACCGCGGAGCGAGCGAACCTCGACTACCTCACCGCTGCGGTGGTGCGGTGGATGCGCGATCGCGACACGCTGCCGCAGGAATGGCGGCACGGCCTGGCGTCCGACACCTTCCTGCCTGCGACCGCGGCACAGATGGAAGACCTCGCCGGACGCATCACCGCCCTTGTCGAGCGATGGACGTCGGAAGTGCGCGCCGACGCCGAGGAGCATCCCGACGCCGAGCGCCGACCGGTGCGCATGATCGCGCGCGTCTTTCCGAGCGAACCGGGCTCGGCATGACGACGTCCGCCGAGCCACGGCTCATCGGGACGGAACCGCCGGCCGTCCGGCGGGACCGGATGGTGCAGGCGTACGTGCTGGCCGCGCTGGTGTCCACGACCGGCGACACCGTCTTCACGATCGGACTGGCCTGGACCGCCGTGCATCTCCTCGCCCCGGGCACCGCAGGGTTGGTGCTCGGCATCGAGATGCTGCCGCAGGCGCTGTGCACGCTCCTCGGCGGCGTCATCGCGGATCGCTTCGACACCCGTCGGGTGATGATGGCCGGACAGCTCTCCCGCGTGGCCGTCCTCGGCGTCGCGACGATCGCGTGGCAGAGCGGGCTCCATGCAGCCTCGGTGCTCTTCGTCGTCGCCATCTGCTTCGGGACGATCAGCGGGCTCAGCAGCCCGGCCGCGTCGACGCTCGCACGCCAGCTGGTCCGCAGCGACGACCTGGTGACGGTCAGCGGATGGTCGCAGACCGGCTCCCGCCTCGCTCGGCTGCTCGGCGCACCGCTGGGCGCGGTCGTCATCCAGTGGGGGTTCGGCGTCTCGATGCTCGTCGACGGCCTGACCTTCCTCGCCGTCGCCATGGTGCTGCTCCTGGTCGTCCGCACGCGGTTCCGGCTCCCCCGCACCACGAAGGAGTCCGTGGGCGCGTCGTTGCGATCGGGGTGGGACTACATCCGCCAGACCGCCGTCGCGCGGGTCTTCCTGGTCGGCCTGGCTGCGCTGAACGTGTTCGTGACGCCCGTCTTCTCCCTCGGGGTCGCACTACGGGTCTCGCAGTCGCACTGGGGCTCGGGCTGGTTGGGCGCCTCGGAGGCCACGTTCGCGGCTGCGGCCATCGTGGGTTCCGTCGCCGGCATCCGCTGGCAGGGCGACCACCTGCCGCGCAGAGCGTTCCTGGTCCTCGTGCTCCAAGGCGTCGGGCTCGCGAGCGTCGGCCTGCCGAGTCGCGTCGCCCTGGTCGCGGGCATGGCACTGGTCGGTCTCACCGCGGGGGTGGCCTCCGTCTGGCTGAGCGGGTCGTTCCAGCGGATCATCGCACCGAGCCACCTCGGCCGGGTCTCCTCGGTCAGCAACCTCGGCGACCTCCTGCTCACACCCGCGACGGTCTTCGTCTTCGGCCTGGCCGCCGGCCGGTCGTCGGTCCTGGTCGCGACCGTGTGCAGCGGGCTCGCGATGAGCGTGCTCTGCGCCGTGTTCGCCACGAACCGGCAGATCAGAACGCTGCGCTGACGAAGGACGACCGCCGCCGGTGCGCGAGTGCCGAGTAAAAGAAGAAGGCCCGGAACCTTGCGGTTCCGGGCCTTCCAGTATGTGCGCCCGAAGGGATTCGAACCCCCAACCTTCTGATCCGTAGTCAGATGCTCTATCCGTTGAGCTACGGGCGCGCGGCCCAGTTCTCTCG
This sequence comes from Luteimicrobium xylanilyticum, assembly GCF_009429125.1. GTDB lineage: Bacteria > Actinomycetota > Actinomycetes > Actinomycetales > Cellulomonadaceae > Luteimicrobium > Luteimicrobium xylanilyticum. The sequence continues at coordinate 283,457 of NZ_CP045529.1, read as the reverse complement.
AACGGGCCGACGGAAACACTACCGTGCCCGACCCCGCTTCCCCAAACCGTATGACCGCCCGGCCGGCCGTGGCGGCCCGTCCGAGATCGACATCACACCCACGGCGGACCCTCCGCTCGCCCGAGTCCACCCCGAGTCGCACGCACACCACCGCAGGTCGCGACCGCCGTCCGACGCGTCCGCCCCTTCCGCGAGGGAAGGGTGGAACCATGACCCAGCCGATCCTCTCCCCCGTCCCGGCGAGTACGACGCAGCCCGGGCTCCCCGTCGGCCAGCGTCCGACGACGCCCACCCCGCTCGTCGCGTCCGGTCTCACCAAGACGTACGGCACGGCGGGCGCGACGACGCACGCGCTCGCGGGCGTCGACCTCACGATCGCTCCGGGCGAGTCGGTCGCGATCATGGGCCCGTCGGGCTCGGGCAAGACGACGCTCCTGCACTGCCTCGCGGGCATCATCACGCCGACGTCGGGCACGGTGCTGTGGCGTGGGGAGGACCTCGCGTCGTTGTCGGAAGCACGTCGGACGGCGCTGCGCCGGCAGGACTTCGGCTTCGTCTTCCAGTCGGGCCAGCTCCTCCCCGAGCTGCCCGCCGTGGAGAACGCGGCGATCCCGCTCATGCTCGACGGCGTCCCGCGCACCGAGGCGACGCGTGTCGCCGCCGGGTGGCTCGCCCACCTGGGGCTGGCGGGTCTCGAGCAGCGACGACCGGGCGAGCTCTCGGGTGGCCAGGCGCAGCGGGTCGCGATCGCGCGGGCGCTCGTGGGCTCGCCGGGCGTCGTGTTCGCGGACGAGCCGACGGGCGCCCTCGACCAGACGACGGGCGCCGACGTGCTCGCGGTGCTGACGTCGGCGGCGAAGGCGTCGGGCGCGGCGCTCGTCGTGGTCACGCACGACCCCGGGGTCGCACGGCACTGCGGGCGGACGCTCGCGATGCGCGACGGCCGCGTCGTCCGCGAGTTCGTCGCGCCCGCGGCGGACGCCACCGAGGCCGACCGGTGACCCGCCTGCGTGCCACGGCCGCGCTGTGGTGGCTGCTGCGTCGTCGGGCACGGGAGCGGGAGGCGGCTCACCGCGGTGGCGCCGAGGCCCTGACGACGACCCTCGCGGTCGTGGCCTTCGCGACGACGACGGCGATCCTGCTCGTGGTGGTCGGCGGGTTCATGGCGTTCGTCGCGCGGGCGGGCGGGTCGGCGGGCGTCGCCGAGGGCCTCGACGCGGACACCACCCCGTACACGACCCAGTACCCGCTCTACGCGGGGATCGCGTCGCTGCTGCTCCTCGTCCCGCTCGTGACGCTGGGGGGCGCGGCAGCCAGGCTCGCTGCGGCCCGACGCGACGCCCGGCTCGCCTCCCTGCGGCTCGCGGGCGCGACGACGGGCCAGGTCACGCTGCTGACGGCGCTCGACGCCGCCGCGCAGGCCCTGGTGGGGGCGGTGATCGGGGTCGGCGGGTACGTCGCGCTGATCCCGCTCGTGGCGCAGCTCCGGTTCCAGGGCCGCACCTTCGACCTCGGCGAGCTGTGGGTGGGTCCGTGGGTGGTCCTCGGGGCGGTGGCCGGGGTCGTGCTGGTCGCGCTGGCATCGGCGCTCGTGTCCTTGCGCCGGGTCGCGATCACTCCCCTGGGCGTCGCGGCCCGCGTCACGCCGCCGGGGCTGCGGTGGACGCGCATCCTCCCGTTCCTGCTCGCAGGTGTGGCGATGGTGGTCACGATGAACACGTCGTGGGCGTCCGAGGCGGTCGTGATCGCGGTCCTGACGACGGTGCTCGTGGGCGGCTTCGCGACGCTCAACGTCGTCGGACCGTTCGCGATGTCCCTCGCGGGTCGTGCGACGGCGGCCCGCGCGACCCGCGTCCCCGCCCTCCTCGCGGGACGCCGCATCATGGACTCCCCGAAGACGGCGTGGCGCTCGGTCGGCGGCGTCGCGCTGGCGACCTTCGTGGCTGGGCTGACCAGCGTCTTCGCCCTCGTGGACCCGACCGACCAGCCCCCGGCCGACCGTCTGCTCATGACGGACCTCAAGACCGGGGGCTTCCTCACGCTCGCGATCGCGGGGGTCCTCGCGGCCGTCTCGACCGGCGTCCTGCAGGCGGGCCGCGTGATCGACCAGCGCTCCGAGTACCGCGCGCTGAGCCTCGCGGGGACCGACGAGCGGACCCTCGACCGCGCCCGCCTCGACGAGACCCTCGTCCCGCTCCTGGTCGCCGTCGGCGTCGCGACCGTCGGAGCCCTCATGCTGATGCTCCCGGTCCTCGGCGCCACCGCGCTCGCGAACGTCGCCGTCGTCGGGCAGTTCCTCCTGTGCGTGCTGGGCGCGTCCGCGCTCGTCCTGGCGGCGACCTGGACGACGCGCGCCGTCGCGCACACACCCTCGCCGACCGCCCCTGACGCCGACTCAGCGGGAAGCTCACCCGCCAGTGGGGATCGGACCGCCGACCCGCGACCTCCCCCGTCACTCGGCGACGCTACGGGCGCAGGAGCACCTTGATCGCCCGGCGCTCGTCCATCGCCGCGTACGCCTCGCCGACATCCTCGAGCCCCAGCTCGAGGTCGAACACGCGCCCGGGCTCGATGGTGCGGGAGAGGACGTCGGGCAGCAGCTCGGGGATGTACGCGCGGGCCGGCGCCATGCCGCCGCCGACGGTGAGGTTCCGGGAGAACAGGTAGCCGATGGGCAGCTCGGACCCACCGGCGGGCACCCCCACGAACCCCACGCGACCGCCGCCGTGCACCGAGCCGAGGGCCTGGCGCATGGACTCCTTCGTGCCGACGCACTCGAGGGCGCTGTCGGCCAGGTCGCCGCCGAGCAGGTCGCGGACGGCCGCGACGCCCTCGTCGCCCCGTTCGGCGACGACGTCGGTGGCGCCGAACTCGCGCGCGAGCTCGGCACGGTCGGCGTGGCGGCTCATCGCGACGACGCGCTCGGCGCCGAGGCGCGCGGCGGCGAGGACGCCGCTGAGCCCGACCGCGCCGTCGCCCACGACGACGACGGTCGAGCCCGGCCCGACGCCGGCGCTGACGGCCGCGTGGTGCCCGGTCGACATGACGTCGGAGAGCGTGAGGAGGTCGGGGACGAGGGCGTCGTCGACGGGGCCGGGGACGCGGACGAGCGAGCCCTCCGCGAGCGGCAGGCGGACGTACTCGCCCTGCGCGCCGTCGACGGGAAGCCCGTCGCGGTCGGCGCCGCCGAACATGGTCACGTGGTCGCACGCGGAGGTGAACCCCGCGCGGCACGACTGGCAGGTGCCGTCGGAGAGCGAGAAGGGCGCGATGACGAAGTCCCCGGGCGCGGCGACGGTGACGTCGGCCCCGACCTCCTCGACGACGCCCACGAGCTCGTGGCCGATCGGGTGGGGCGCCTTGGTCTCGCGGATGCCGCGGTAGGGCCACAGGTCCGATCCGCAGACGCAGGCGGCGACCACACGGACGACGGCGTCGCCAGGCGTGAGGATCTTCGGGTCCGGGCGGTCCTCGACCCGGACGTCCCGGGGTCCGTGGATGACGGCAGCGCGCATGGGGGTCCTCCTGGGAAGCAGGTCGAGGTGCGGCTTCCACGGTAGCGGAGCAAACTTTTGAGCGACCGCTTGAAATCTCTGCCAACCGCCACCGGGAGACCCCATGACGCCGTCCGACCCGAGGACCGCGGCGACCCGCCGCGCCCTGCTGGACGCCGCCACCGACGCGCTGCGCGAGGTCGGCTACGCCGGGGCGAGCGCGCGGGAGATCGCGCGCCGAGCGGGCTGCAACCAGGCGCTCGTCTTCTACCACTTCGACTCCGTGACGGGCCTGCTGCTGGCCGCGCTCGACGACGTCAGCGAGCGCCGGCTCGCCGCCTACCAGGCGACGCTCGCCGGGGCGCGGACGCTGCGCGAGCTCGTCGACGCGGCCGAGCGGGTGCTGGCCGAGGACCTCGAGGCCGGGCACGTCGCCGTCCTCACGGAGCTGCTCGTCGCGGCGGCGTCGGTACCCGGGCTCGACGTCGAGGTCGAGGCTCGGCTCGAGCCGTGGCGCGGGCTCGCGCAGGACGCCGTCGCGCGGGTCTTCGAGCTCGTCCCGCTCGCCGGGGTGCTGCCCGTGGACGACGCCGCGCACGTCGTCGTCGCCACGCTGCTCGGGCTCGAGCTGCTCGCGGGGGTGGGCGACGGCCGCGCGACCACCGACCGCCTCTTCGACCGCGCCCGGGCCGTCGCGACGCTCCTCGAGCCGTCATGACCGCCGTCACGGTCGGTCGCGGCGACGCCTGGCTCGCGGGCGCGCTGTGGCTCGTCGCCGGAGCGGGCTTCGGGTTCGCGATCTCCGTCGTCGGGCTCGCGACGGTCCCCGCGGCGCTCGTCGTGGCCGCGCTGCTGCCGACCGTCGGCCCGCGGTGGGCACTGGCGGGCTTGACCGCCGTCGCTGCCGCGGTGGTCGCGATCGTGGGCCCTTCTGCTGCGACCGTCGGGCTCGCGGCGCTGGCGGCTGCGCTCCTGGTCGTCGCGGCGCTCGGCGGTAGCCGCCGCGCACCCGGCCACCTGGCGTTCCTGGCGCTGAGCGGCGCCGGGGCCCTGCCGCTCGTCGTCGCGTGGCTCAACCGCCACGGCCCGGGCGACACGTGCACCGCGCACGCGGGCGGACCGTGCGTCGCTGACACCGAGGAGCTGAGCCCCTGGCCGTGGCTCGTGGCGGGCGTCGTTCTCGTCGTGGCAGGCGTCGTCCTGACCACGGTCATGGCTCGACGGCGCCGGGCGGTGCCGCCCACCCGGGTCGCCTGACGTCACTTCCTCGCGCGCGCGACCGTTGCCGGGAGCACAGTGGAACGGTGAGCGCGACGCCGCAGCATGCTGGTCCAGCCGGGTCCTCCGCCGAGGCAGAGGGGCCGCCCGACCACGCGAACGCGAACGTCTGGGTCGTTTTCGGCGCGCTCATGCTCGCGATGTTCCTGGCTGCGCTCGACCAGACCATCGTGTCGACGGCGCTGCCGACGATCGTGTCGGACCTGGGCGGCCTGGAGCACCTGTCGTGGGTCGTGACGGCCTACCTGCTCGCGAGCACGGCGTCGACGCCTCTGTGGGGGAAGCTCGGCGACATGTACGGCCGGAAGGGGATCTTCCAGGCCTGCATCGTGATCTTCCTGGTGGGCTCCGCGCTGTGCGGTCTCGCCCAGAACATGCCTGAGCTCATCATGTTCCGCGCCCTCCAGGGCATCGGCGGCGGCGGGATGATGGTCCTCACCCAGGCGATCGTCGGGGACGTCGTCCCGCCGCGCGACCGTGGTCGCTACCAGGGGTTCTTCGGGGCGGTCTTCGGGGTGACGTCGGTGGGCGGCCCGCTGCTGGGCGGCCTGTTCGTCGACCACCTGAGCTGGCGGTGGGTCTTCTACATCAACCTGCCCATCGGCATCGTGGCGCTGCTGGTGATCAGCTCGGTGCTGCACCTGCCGCGCAGCCAGCAGCGCCACAAGATCGACTACCTGGGCACCGCGGTGCTCGCGGGGATCGCGACGTCGCTGGTCCTCATGACGTCGCTCGGCGGCGTGAGCTACGCGTGGGGCTCCTGGCAGACGTACGCGCTCGCGGGGATCGCCGTGGTCCTGCTGATCGCGTTCGTGCCCATCGAACGGCGCGCGGCCGAGCCGGTGATGCCGCTCAAGCTGTTCCGGCTGCCGGTGTTCAACGTGACGGCGGCCATCGGCTTCATCGTCGGCTTCGCGATGTTCGGCGCCCTGACCTTCATCCCCACGTTCCTCCAGGTGGTGCACGGGGTGTCGGCCACGACGTCGGGGGTCCGGATGCTGCCCATGGTCGTCGGGATGCTCCTGACGTCCATCGGGACCGGCCAGATCATCAGCCGCACCGGGCACTACAAGATCTACCCGATCCTCGGCACGGGCATCACGGCCGTCGCCCTGTGGCTCATGTCCCGCCTGGGCGTCGACAGCTCCGTCCTCGAGATGAGCGCCGCGTTCCTCGTCCTCGGCCTCGGGCTGGGGCTCGTCATGCAGGTGCTCGTGCTGATCGTGCAGAACGCGGTGCCTTACGAGGACCTCGGCGTCGCGACGGCGGGTGCCACGTTCTTCCGGTCGATCGGCGGGTCGTTCGGCGTCGCCATCTTCGGGAGCATCTTCTCCAACCAGCTCGCGTCGAACGTCAGGGAAGCGCTGGCGGGCAAGAACCTGCCGAGCGGCTTCGACCCGTCGACGATCCAGGGCGACCCCAAGGTCATCTCCCAGCTCCCCGCCGACGTCGGGCGGTCGATCATCGGCGCGTACTCCGACTCCATCTCGACCGTGTTCCTCTACGCGGCACCGGTCGCGGTGATCGCGTTCGTCCTGTCCTGGTTCATCAAGGAGCAGCCGCTGCGCAAGACCGTCGCGGTCACCGACATCGGCGAGGGCCTGGGCGGCTCGCCGACCGAGCGCTCGTCCCTCGAGGAGATCCAGCGGTCGCTGTCCGTGCTGAGCGGCCGCGACGCGCGCCACGACCTCTACCGTCGTCTGACCACGAAGGCCGGCGTCCAGGTGAGCCCGCTGGGGGCGTGGTGCCTGCTCAAGCTCGACCACCTCGGCCCGCTCGAGTGGAAGACGATCTCGGCCCGGACCGGCCCCGCGCTCCCGCGGATCAGCGAGACCTACGACCAGCTCCTCGAGCTCGGGTACGTGCACGACGACCCGCCGGGCACGGTGGCGCTGACGGATGCGGGACAGGCGGCCGCCGACGCGCTCGACGCCGCACGCCGCGACTCGCTCGCCGAGCTCCTCGACGGGTGGGACCCGGAGCAGCACGCGGAGCTGGCCGCGATGTTGAGCACGCTGGCGAGGGCGCTGGGCGGCAGCGACCACGAGGAACCGCGCGAGAATACGGCGAAGGCCCCGGCGAGCGATGCTCGGCCGGAGCCTTCATGACGTTCTTTGCGAACCCGTGAGCGGAGACGGAGGGATTTGAACCCTCGAACGGGTTGCCCCGTTACCACCTTAGCAGGGTGGCGCACTAGACCTGACTATGCGACGTCTCCTCGCCGATCGCGGTTCCGAACGACCCGTCGGGAGGACCCGAGGGCTGGACGGCTACGGACCAGGCGACGCCAGGTTACCCGTGCGGCACGCCCCGGAGCAAAACTCACCCCCGAGTCACCCGACGACGCGCGGCGCGTCGCGTATCAGCCGGCCCCGCACCGAGGTCGTTCCCCGCGATGCCGGACGCATCAAGCGCCCGACCCGTCAGCGGGGTACCCGACGGGCATCCCCGCGGAGGCACACCATGTCCGCGCTCATCGACTACACATTGGACCGCGCGGCGGTCCACAACCCCGACGGCTCGCGAGCCGCCACCTTCACCGGCGTCACCGTCGTCGCCGGTCCCGGGCACACCGCCCTGGGCAACCTCCCGAAGGCGCTCGACCTCGGCACCGCCGGCAAGGCGAAGGTCGACCTCGCCGGGCTCTCCCCCGACACCGCACGCTTCACGGTCCAGGTCGCCCTCAAGCTGGACGCGCTCCCCACGAGCGCCCAGACCGTCCTCGCGTCCACGCTCCTGCCCTACTCGCTCACGGTCGAACGCTCGGTCGGCACGGCCGCCGGCGCAGCCGTCGTCGGGCACGTGACCCCGGCCGCCGGGGCGAAGCACGGCGCCAGCACCACGTACGCGACGGCGATCTCGCCGGGCTCCTGGCACGTGGTCGCACTCGTCTACGACACCGACACGATCGGGGTCTTCGTCGACGGCGCGCTGCAGGCCGTGCACGCCTTCCCGCGCGGCACCGTCACGGTCGCCTCCGCGGGCGCACTGTTCCTCGGGACCGACGCTCAGGGCGGGTCCCACTTCGACGGCGCGCTCGCGGCGGTCCGCTGGTCCGACGACGTCCCCTCAGCCCTCGAGGCCCTGCTCGACGCGCACCGGACCGCACCCGAGTGGTACCTCGGCTACAAGGAGGAGTCGCTCGTCCTGGCGGGCCTCGACCTCGGCGACCCGCGCTCTCCGGTCACCTGGTCGCCGGGCATCGGCGCATCCACGCAGGCCTACCAGAACGGCCTCCTCATGTACGCCGAGGACGCGGGAGTCGCGTTCGAGATGCACGGCGCGATCTGGCAGCTCTACACCTCGCTCGCGGACCCGAACCCCCTCGGCGCGCTCGTGAGCGACGAGACGGACAGCCGCGCGTCCGGCGGGCGCAAGTCGCTGTTCACGGGCGGCGGGATCTACTGGTCGGCCGCCTCGGGGGCGTTCCCCGTCGTCGGGCACCTGTACCTGTCGTACGAGCGGCTGGACGAGGCCGCGGGCCTGGGGTTCCCCACCGCCTTCGCGGACGCCGTGCCCGGCGGCCTCGAGCAGGTGTTCCAGAACGCCCGGCTGTACCTCAAGACGGGCACGACCGTGGCGCACGAGCTGCACGGCGCGATCCTCGCCCACTTCCTCGCGACCGGTGCCACCGGGACCTGGGGCTTCCCGCTCACCGACGAGAGCGACGTCGTCCGCGACCACACGCCGATCGGCCGCTACAACGAGCTGGAGAGCTGCACGATCTACTGGTCCGGCGCGACGGGCGCGTTCGAGGTGCACGGCGACATCCGCCGCAAGTACCGCGACCTCGGCGGGCCGGGCGGCCAGCTCGGCTTCCCGACATCGGACGAGGGCGACATCCCCGGCGCACCCGCGCCCGCCCGGTACAACACCTTCCAGAACGGCAGCCTGCTGTGGTTCGGGACGTTCGACGGGATGATTGTCGCCACGTCGTTCTCGCTGTTCCTCAGCAAGGTCGACACGGTCGAGTCGGAGGGCCTGTTCATGGGCCAGAACGACGTCTACCTCAGGGCCATGGTCGCCGACGGGCCAGCGATGATCGTCAACCAGCGCTGGCCCGCCACGGGCGACTCCGACGACCACAACGTCGTCCAGCCGAACCTCCGCCTGCCCGCGCAGGGCGGCATCACGACCAACCGCGCCGACCAGGTCCTCACGGTCACCATCGACGTCTGGGACTCCGACGACGGTGCCCCGTTCGGTGGCGGCGACGACCACCTCGGCACCTGGACCACGCAGCTCACGATGGCGAACGGCTGGGGTCTGCGCGAGTCCGGCGGGGTGCTCCACTCCGGGCACTTCTCGAACATCAACGACATCGTCCTGTCCGTGCAGCCGACGCCACCGCCCGGCGGCTTCTCGGCGAACGACCACTGGTGGGCCGTCGCCAACCGCGGCACGCAGGACATCGCGTACGCCGACTACGCGGCGGCGTTCAGCGACGTCGACTCCTCCCCCGAGTGGTGGGACCTCGACGACGACCTCGACCGCCTGTTCTACGCGCTCGTCATCGACGGGCTGGCCCGCGGCGGGAACTGCTTCGGGATGAGCCTCGAGTCGATCTACGTCGACAAGAACCAGAGCGCGTTCAGCCTGCCGCTGTCGCGGTTCGGCGACTGGAACCAGCTCGTGGAGACGTTCAACACCAAGCACCAGTACCAGGTGGGCTCCGCGCCGATCTGGTGGTTCGTCGACCAGTTCCTCTCGGGCCGCACCCACGACCCGAAGACCGTCTTCCTCGAGACCCAGGCGGCCGCGGCACGCGGCGACGACCCTGTCCTCTGCATCGCGCAGAACGCTGACTTCAGCGGGGCGCCGCACTGCATCCGACCCATCGGCTGGGACACCTCGACGAGCCCGTGGACCATCACGGTCCACGACCCGAACTTCCCCAGCACGAGCCGGACCCTCCAGGTCGACCCGAACGCGAACACCTTCCACTACGCCGGCGCGGGCGCCACGTACGACGGGACGTCGTCGAGCGGCGGACGGCTGCACTACATGCCCTTCCACCTGCTCAGCTCGCGCGAGCACACGCCCGTGTGGGACGCCATCCTGCTGATCCTGGCGGGGACCGTCCTGATCCTGGGCTCCGACGCCGAGACCGTCTCCCTCACCGACCTGCAGGGCAACGACCTCGACGCGTTCGGGGCCCGGGGCCGGCAGCTCGAGACGGCCGGGGCGTCGCTGGAGGGCCTGTTCGTCGGCGTCAACGGGTACAGCGCCGGTCGCACCACGGGCGGCGGGAGGATCGCCGAGCTCCGGCCCGCGGGCGGTCCCGTCGTCAAGGACCCGGGCGACGGCCCCGTCCGCACGCCGCCCGTCCACGTCCCGCCCGTCCACACCGGGCCGGTCGTCACCGGGCCCGTCGCGACCCCGCTCGTGGGGCGACCCGTCGTCGGGGAGGTCAAGCTGCGCCGTCGGGCGAGCGTGCAGGACGTCACCCTCGGCCTGCGGCCGCCCGTCCGGGTCCCGCTCGGCTCGGTCACGCTCAAGCAGGTCGCGACCGGCGGGGTGACCCGCAGCAAGGTCGCCACGGCGCTCGCGCAGGACCCGGCCGTGAGCCGCGCCCTCGGCGACGCGACCGTCCACGAGGTGGCGGGCAACCCGAAGCTCGTCGCCCAGCTCACCCCCGCCGCGCAGGCCGCGATCGGCGCGCTCCAGCTCGCCGCGACCGCGTCCGACTACGTGCACCAGGTCAGGGCCGTGCGGGGCGGCAACCTCGACTACGCCGTCCGGCACGGCCTGTCGAAGCTGCACCTCACGGCACCGGTCGCCGCGGGCGAGACCGCGTCGCTCGCCCTGAGCGGTCTCGGGACCGCGCGGACCGTCCTCGGGGTCACCGCCCAGCACGACAAGGCGGCGAGCGTCCGGATCGACCAGAAGCTCGGCGTCACGGGCGACTCGCTCAAGCTCGTGCTCGACGGCGTCCCGCTCACCGGCGGCCAGGCCGCGCAGATCAACGCGAAGCCCGGCATCGGCGGCGTGGAGGTCGTGTCCGGCGGGGCCCACGTCGACGTGACCGTCTCCGTGGAGGCCGTCGTCGCCGGGCGGACCACGAGCCACCGGTTCAGCGTGCCGCTGCAGGACGGCGTCCGGATCGACCCGGCGTCCGTCCTGTCGGCAGGCGGGCTCGGCGTCTCACAGATCGGCCAGGTCTTCGGGCCGTCGCTCTCGAAGTCGGTCGTGCCGTCGATGTGACGACACCGCTCAGCGCCGCCCGGTGGTGCGGTCCAGCACCGCCGGGTGGCGCGCGTCGTCCACGTGCACCACGACGTCCGCCTCCTCCGCGGGCGTGACCTCGCGCTCGTAGCGGTCGTAGGCGGGCAGGGTCCAGCGCTCGTCGTCGGGGGTGCGGCGGCGCAGCGTCGCGGCCCGAGTCGCCAGGTGGACCGTGAGCTCGGCGGGGAGCCCCTGGCCGAGGAGGAGGGCGCCGTCGAGCAGGAGGACGGAGCCCGGCGGGGTGTCGCGGGCCGGCTCCCGCGTCGGCCGGTCCGTGGCGGGGTCGCGCAGGCTCGGCGTGAACCGGCCGGTCCCGCCGGGGCCGAAAGGACGCAGCACCTCGCGCTCGAGCGCGGCGGCGTCGAGCCACGCCTCGTAGAGCGCGTCCGGGTCCTCACGCCCCCGCTCCAACCGGAGCGACGCGGCGCGCAGGAAAGTCCCGGCGCTCACCCGGAACGCCTCGTGCCCAGCCGCCCGCAGCGGCTCCACCAGCGCGTCCGCCCAGGCACCCGGCTCGGTCGAGGGATGCCCGTCGACCAGGACCCTGACCCGGCGCGCGTCGGCCGCGACCCCGGTCCCGGTGAGGCCGAGGACGCGCGCCACGACGAGGGCGACGACCCCGTCCCGGCTCGTCGGCTGCACCCCCACACCCTCAGCATGCCGGGTCACCCGCGACTTCTCGCGCCACGCAACACACAGGGCCCGGCCGGCGAGTCATCGAGTGGCAGATCCCGGACATTCCCGGCGGTTCGCACGGGCACCCCGGGTCTCACACGGCCTGCGTGTTGCTCAGCGCGAGAAGTCGGCCGTGTACCTGCGACCCAGGACGCGAAACCCGTACCGTCCGACGGCATGAGCTTCGACTACGACGTGGTGGTCGTCGGTTCCGGGTTCGGCGGCAGCGTCGACGCCCTCCGGCTGACGGAGAAGGGCTACCGGGTCCTGGTGCTGGAAGCGGGCCGTCGCTTCCGGGACGAGGACTTCGCGCGCACGTCCTGGCATCTGCGCGACTTCCTGTGGGCGCCGGCGCTGGGCTGCTTCGGGATCCAGCGGATCGCCCGGCTGCGGAACGTGCTGGTCCTCGCGGGTGCGGGCGTGGGCGGCGGCTCCCTCGTGTACGCGAACACGCTGTACCGCCCGATGGACGCGTTCTACGAGGACCCGGCCTGGGGGCACCTCACGGACTGGAAGGCGGAGCTCGCGCCGTACTACGACCAGGCGTCGCGGATGCTCGGCGTGACGGATCTCCCGCACGAGTCCCCGGCGGACGGCGTGATGCGCCGGGTCGCGGACGAGATGGGGGTCGGTTCGTCGTTCCGGACCGCACCGGTGGGCGTGTTCTTCAACCCCGGGCCCGACGGCGCACCCCGCCCGGGCGAGGCGGCGGCGGACCCGTTCTTCGGAGGCGTCGGCCCGGACCGCCGCGGGTGCCTGGAGTGCGGCGAGTGCATGACGGGGTGCCGGCACGGCGCGAAGAACACGCTGGCGAAGAACTACCTGCACCTCGCGGAGCGCGCCGGAGCGGAGGTCCGCGCGCTGACCACCGTGACCGATCTCGTCCCGCTGCCGGGCGGCGGCTACGAGGTCCGGACGCGACGCACCGGTGGCGTGCGACCCCCGCGCGAGGCGACCCCCGCGGACGGCGACCCGACCGCCCCGGGCGAGGGACGTCGTCGGGCGCGGGTCACCGCGGCGCAGGTGGTGCTGGCCGCGGGCGCGCTGGGGACGCAGAAGCTGTTGCACGCGCAGCGGGACCGCGGCAACCTCCCGCGGCTCTCGCCGCGGCTGGGCGCACTGACCCGGACCAACTCGGAGGCGCTGCTCGGCGCCATCGCCGACGACGACGCCGTGGACTACTCACGCGGCGTCGCGATCACGTCGTCGTTCTACCCGGACGCGCACACGCACGTGGAGCCGGTGCGGTACGGGCGCGGGTCGAACGCGATGGGGCTGCTGCAGACCGTCCTCACCGACGGGCGCGAGGCGACCGGGCGGGCCCGGTGGCGCACGTGGCTCGCGGAGCTGTGGCGGCAGCGGCGGGACCTGCCCAAGCTCTACGACCTGCGGGGCTGGTCGCAGCGGACGGTGATCGCGCTCGTCATGCAGTCCGACGACAACTCGATCACCACGTTCACCCGGCGCGGTCTGCTGGGGCGGCGTATGACGTCGAGGCAGGGCCACGGTGCCCCGAACCCGAGCTGGATCCCGGCCGCGAACGAGGCGGTGCGGCGGATGGCGAAGGTCATGCGCGGGACGCCGGGCGGGACCATCGGCGAACCGTTCGACGTGCCGATGACGGCGCACTTCATGGGCGGTTGCGCGATCGGGGCGTCGGCCGAGGAGGGCGTCGTGGACCCGTACCTGCGGGTGTTCGGGCACGAGGGGCTGCACGTCGTGGACGGGTCGGCGATCTCCGCGAACCTCGGCGTCAACCCGTCGCTGACCATCACGGCGCAGGCCGAGCGGGCGTTCGCCCTGTGGCCGAACCGCGGCGACGACGACGTGCGCCCCGCGCTCGGGGAGCCGTACGTGGCGATGGCGCCCGTCGCGCCGCAGTCGCCGGTCGTGCCGGCGTCGGCACCGGGGGCGCTGCGGCTGCCGACGCTGCCGGTCGTCACGCTGCCGGTCGTGGAGGTCCGGCACGGCCCCGCCACCCGCTCCCCCTCGCCGAAGTAGTACGGCCGCCGTACTACTTCGGCGAGGTCAGACGCCGGAGGCCGCGCCGATCACCGCCCGCGGGTCGGCGGCACCGGCGCGCACGCCCTCGTCGGTGACCTCGATCAGGTGCGCGTGGCCGAACCCGACGCCCTCGGCCGCCTCGACGACCTCGTGCCCGCGGGCCCGGAGCCCGTCCGCCCAGGTGCTGCCGCGCTCGACCTCGACGCGCACCGCGTCCTCCCACGTGTCGAAGCCCGTGGCACCCCCGTGGAGCCGCCAGCGCGGCGACCCGATCGCTTCGCCCGCGGTCGCGTCGCCCGCGAGCAGGCGCGCGACGACCTGAAGCAGGAGCTGCGGCTGCGAGTCTACGCCCATCGTCCCGACGACGGCGCGCAGCGACCCGTCCGCCCGCGTCACCAACGCCGGGGTGAGGGTGTGCGGGGGCCGCCGCCCGGGACCGTACTCGGCGGGGTGCCCGGGCCGCAGGTTGAACCCGACGCCGCGGTTCTGCAGGTTGATGCCCGTGCTCGGCTCGAAGAGGAGGCTCCCGAAGCCGGCCGCGTTCGACTGGATGAGCGAGACCGCGAGCCCGTCCCCGTCGACGGCGCACAGGTACGTCGTGTCCCCGTCGCGCTGCTGCGGGTCGAAGTGTGGGGTCCGCCGGTCGGGGTCGATCTCGGCGCGGAGCGCGGCGGCGTCCGCGAGGGGCGCCGCACCTTCGTGCAGGACGTCGAGCCGGTCGTGCCCCGCGGCGCGCGACGCCTCGACGAGGAGGTGCGCCCACAGGGGGTCGTCGGCGTCGTCGGGTAGGGCGAGGCCGTCCGCGACCTCCGCCGCCAGGAGCAGCAGGTACCCCTGCGAGGCGGCCGGGGTGCTCCACAGCGTGTGCCCCCAGGCGGGCGCCGAGATCGGCGTGACCCAGTCCGCCTGGTGGCGCCCGAGGTCCGCGGCGTCGTACTCAGGCCGTGCCCCGTCGCGCGCGCCCACGGCGCCCAGCGCCAGCAGACCCGCGCCGAACTCGCCGCCGTAGAACGCGTCCCGTCCGTGCGCCGCGATCCCGCGCAGCGTCCGCGCCACCCCCGGCCGCCGCACGACGGCGCCCGCGTGGGTCGCGGCGAGCAGGTCACCCGCACCGTCGACGCCCTCGAGCCGGGTGGCCGGCCGGACCAGGATCGGGGACGCCGGGAACCCCTCCTCGGCGAGCCGGACGGCCGGCGCGACCAGGTCCGCGAGCTCACGCGTCCCGTAGCGGGCGTGCAGCGCGAGGATGCCGTCGACGCACCCGGGCACCGGGACCGACCGGATGTCGCCGTGGAACGGCATGGCCGTGTGCCCTTCGGCTCGGAGCCGGTCCGGGTCGGCCCCCGACCCGGCGCGACCCGACGCGTCGAGCGCTGCGGGCGCGCCGGCGCCGTCGTGCACGAGGGCGAAGAGGTCGC
The DNA here is from genome assembly GCF_009429125.1 of Luteimicrobium xylanilyticum. Classification (GTDB taxonomy): domain Bacteria; phylum Actinomycetota; class Actinomycetes; order Actinomycetales; family Cellulomonadaceae; genus Luteimicrobium; species Luteimicrobium xylanilyticum. The sequence goes on along the minus strand of NZ_CP045529.1, from coordinate 268,363 downwards.
CACCCAGCCCGCACAGGTGCGGGGCGGTCACGGCGAGGACGGCGTGGGCGGCGATCGCGGCGTCGACGGCGTTGCCGCCGTCCGCGAGGACGTCGACCCCGGCGGCGGTGGCGAGGTGGTCGACCGTGCACACCATCCCGCGCGGGGCGTACCGGGTGGCGGTGGGGAACGCGCTGGTCACGGGACGACAGTAGCCCCGCGGCCGGCGGTTCCGAGCCTCGTGCCTGGTGCCGAGCGCCGGCGGATAGCCTGGCGCGATGCACCTGGGGGACATGTTCGGGCTGGCCGGCCGCGCGGCCCTCGTGACGGGCGGGAGCTCGGGCATCGGCCAGGCGATCGCCGGCGCGCTGGCGGCGGCCGGGGCGCACGTCGTCGTCGCGGCCCGGACGCCCACCGCGATCGACGCGACCGTGGCGGCGATCCTGGCCGACGGCGGCTCGGCGGACGGCATCGTCGCCGACCTGTCGACCCGCGATGGCGCCCACGCCCTCGCCGACGCGGTCGGGGACGTGGACGTGCTCGTGAGCTCCGCCGGGATCAACCTCCGACCACCCATGCCCGAGCTCGACGACGCCACCTGGGACGCGACGATGGCGGTCAACCTCGACGCGCCCTTCGTCCTCGGCCAACGCCTCGCGCCCGGGATGGCGCGGCGCGGGTACGGGCGGCTCATCCACATCAGCTCGCAGCAGGCCCACCGGGCGTTCGCGTCGAGCGGCGCCTACGGCGTCTCGAAGGCCGGTCTCGAGGGATTGGCGCGGTCGCAGGCCGAGGCGTGGTCCGCCCACGGCGTCACCGCCAACGTGCTCGTCCCCGGCTTCGTCCCGACGCCGCTCAACGAGCGCCTCAGCTCCGACCCCGCGACCGTCCAGGCGCTCGCGGCGCGGACGCTGGTGGGCCGTAACGGTCGTCCGGAGGACTTCGCCGGCCCCGCCGTGTTCCTCGCGAGCCCCGCGTCCGCGTACGTCACGGGTCAGTCCGTCGCCGTCGACGGCGGGTTCTCCGTGCACTGAGCACGGTGACCGCAGGAGGCGGAGGGTGAGGGATTCGAACCCCCGGTCCCTTGCGGGACAACGGTTTTCAAGACCGTCACATTAGGCCGCTCTGTCAACCCTCCTCGCGCCGGAGCGCGCGCCGCCATTCTTCCATGCGCCGGACACCGGTCCGCACCGCGCGGCAGCGAGACGGTGCACCCCCGGGTGGTCGAGCGCCGGCGCCTGTGCCGCGGACGACGACGGCCCTCACCTCCGCGCGGAGGTGAGGGCCGTCGTCGGGCAGGCCGGAGCTACTGCGCGGCGCCCTGCTGGGCGCGGAGCTGCTGCATGGCCAGCTGGACCAGCGCGACGAGCGTCTGCTTGGTCGCGGCGCGCGAGCGGGCGTCCGTGTACAGCATCGGGACGTGGCCGCCGATCTGGAGCGCCTCGCGGACGTCCTCGAGGCGGTGCTTGGCGACGCCGTCGAAGCAGTTCACGCCCACGACGAACGGGATGCCCCGCGACTCGAAGTAGTCGATCGCCGGGAAGCACTGGTCGAGACGCTCGGTGTCGACGAGCACGACAGCGCCGATCGCGCCGCGCACCAGGTCGTCCCACATGAACAGGAAGCGGTCCTGGCCCGGCGTGCCGAACAGGTAGAGCCACAGGTTGCCCGGGAGGGCGACGCGGCCGAAGTCCATCGCGACCGTGGTCGTGGTCTTGCGGTCGCTCACGCCGCCCGCGTCGTCGACACCCACCGAGTGCTCCGTCATCGCGGCCTCGGTGTTGAGGGGCTCGACGTCGGAGATCGACCCGATGAACGTCGTCTTGCCGACGGCGAAGCCGCCCGCGACGACGATCTTCACGACGGTCGGCGCTGCCCGGCCGACCTCGGCCGCAGTGCCCTGCGACCCGTCGTGGGCGACGGCAGGCTGCGACTGTGCCGACGTGCCGCCGTCGGTGGGGACCCCGCGAAGGACGGGCGGCGCGGGCTGCGTCACCACGGGCTGCGGGGCGGCCGGCGCTCCGGCCGCACCCCCGACGCCGGCGGAGGTGCGCACGGGCGCGCCCGGCGAGGACTCAGAGGGAGGAAATGCCATTGAGAACACTCTCCAGGACGCTCAGCGACAGGCCCGGGTTGTGACCGTGGCCGGTGTGCACGTTGACAGGTGTGGACGTGTGGACGGTGACGTAGCCCTCGTCGGAGAGGTCCGCGACGAGGATGCGGACGACACCGAGGGGCAGGCGCAGGAGCGCGGACAGCTCCGCGACCGAGACGTAGTTGTGGGCGGCGTGCTGGAGGATCGCACGCTTCTCGGGCGGCAGGCCGTACCCGTTGACCGCGCCCGGCATCACCTCGACGAGCGCCTCGAGCGGAAGGTCCGACGTCGCCGAGCGCACGCGTCCCCCCGTGACCGCGTACGGGCGCACCGTGGCGGCCTCGTACACCTCGCCGGGGGGTACGGGTACGGCTGGGATGCCGCCCGGGACCGTGTTCGTCACCGACCTCACCTCGTCCTGGTCGTCAGCCCTGCGACGCGCGCGTGGCGCCGTCGACGGGCAGGTTGCCCCGCATCTCAGAGATGAGCTGCGGAGTCAGCGTTGCCTCGGTACGCGAGACGAGCATCGCCATCTCGTAACCGATCAATCCGACATCACAGTTTGACTCAGCGACGACGGACAGAACAGACCCGTTCGAGATGTTCATCAGGAACAGGAAGCCGTTGTCCATCTCGATGATGGCCTGGCGCACGTTGCCGCCGCCGAGCTGGCGGGCTGCGCCGCGCGTGAGGCTCGACATGCCGGAGACGATCGCCGCGAGCTGGTCGCCGCTCGTTCGGTCCAGCTTCTCCGACATCGCCATGAGGAGACCGTCGGCGGACACGACGAGCGTGTGACGGCTCCCGGGTACCGTGCGCACGAAGTTGTCGAGGAGCCACCCGAACGTGGTTGCCTCGGTGCTGAGTGCGTTCACTCTTCCTCCAGGTCAGGTGCTGCGGGTGCAGCACGGTCTTCGTTCGTCGTTCGCCCGTCTCGCGACATCCACGGCCGGGCCGGGGCAGTGCTAGGCGCGGGTCCCGTCCCCGGTTCCCGGTCCGTCGGTGCGGCCGTACGGTCCTCCGAACGCGGCCTCGAACTCGGCGTCGAGATCCTCGGACGGTCGACCGACCGCGTCCTCGCGCGCCCGGCGGGTCGCGCTCTGGAACGCCCGGAGCCGCTCGCGCAGCACCTCGGCGTCACGGTCGATCCGGTCGCTCGCGCTCTGCTGGCCCGACGACTCCTGCTGACGGCGCGCACGCCGCGTGAGGGTCGGCCCGGTCGTCAGCTCGACGACGGGCTGGTAGGTCGCACCGGTCGGCGCAGGATCGAACGAGTTCGTGCGCAGCAGCGTCGTCATCTCCTCGTACAGGACCGCGGACGCCAGCCACTCGGACTTCGCGGTCACAGGGTCGACGACGTACTCCTCGTCCAGCGGGTCGAGGGACCGGGGGCGCAGGGGCCGTGCGGAGAGCTCGGGCGCCGCCTCGGGCGACCGCGTCTCGGCGCGCGGGGCGGACGGCGCCGGGGTCGCTTCGTAGGCCGGGGTCGCTTCGTCGTAGGCCGGGGCCGGCTCGTACGCCGGGGCCGGCTCGTACGCCGGGGTGGGCTCGTACGCCGGGGCGTACGGCTCGGGAGCCGCGACGGGCTGGGGCGCAGCAGGCGCGGACGACTCCGCGCCCGCCGGGGCGTACGGCTCGGCGACAGTCTCGCGCCCGATCCCGGGCTCGACCGTCGGTGCCGGCGCGGGCAGCGCCGACGTCCGCGACACCCCGGTCAGCCCGAGGGCCTCGGCGGAGTGGATCGACGAGGCCGGCACGACCGGCGTCGGCTGCGTGAGCGTGCGGAGCGCCTCGGTGTACGCCTGCTGCGAGTACCCGCGGCGGAACCACCCGCGGTTGCGCTTCGCCGCCTCACGGACGTCACGACGCGTCGGCAGGTTGGTGAGCAGCTCGTCGAAGGCAGGCAGCGCCTCGTCGAAGCCGAGCGCGTCGTCGTGGACCTCGCCGCCGTCGGCGGGGATGCCGGCCACGGGGACGTAGGCGTCGTCGGACGGGTTCGCCGCAGCGGCAGGCTCGGGCTCCACCACGGGCGCCTCGGCGTCGGCGTCGGCGTCGAGCTGACGCCCGAAGTAGCCGCCCAGGTCGGAGTACGGCGACGACGCCGCGCCCTCGGCCGCAGGCTCCCACAGCGCGGCAGCCGACTGCGCCTCGGAGAGGCCGGCCGACCCGGCCCCGTGCTGACCGCGCGACGGGAGGGCGGGCTCGCCGAGGGCGAGCTGCGGCTCCCAGCCGGTGTCCTCGAGCTCAAGGGCGCTCGGGTCGACGTTCGGGACGGACGGTGCGTAGCCGTACGCCGGCGCGGCGTCGTCAGCGGGCGGCGCCGGCGGGACGTCGACGACCGGTGCCGGCGGCGTCCAGGACGACGCCGGCTCCGGCTCCTGCCACGCGGGCGCCTCGGGTGCGACGAGCGACTCGTACGAAGGCGCGTCCTCGACGGGCGACGCGGGTACCGGGGCGACCTGCTCGGGCGCGGGCGGCGTCGGGGGGACGGAGGCCGTCGTCGGGCCGGCATCGACCTGCTCGTTGAGCTGGTTCATCGACCGGAAGCCGGAGAACATCGACGTCCGCACGGCGTCCTCGGACACCGGCACGAGGTCGACGGACGTCTCCCCGGGCAGCTGGTGCGGCTCGGCGGCCGACGGCTCGAGCGAGAGCGACGTCGGGTCCGGACCCAGGAGGGGCTTGGGCTCCGGCACCGGCGGCAGGTCGCGGCGACGGCTCGGCAGGGCGGCGCCCGCGACGGCCTGCGTCGGCGGCGTCCAGCCCGCGGCCTCGTTGCCGAGGTCGGCGGGAAGCTCGGGCGTGCTCAGGGGCGGCAGCACGACGTTCGCCGCGCTCGCGGTGGGCGCCGACGGTGCAGCGCCACGGACGGGAAGCCCGCTGCCGGTGGTGTCGGGGGCGCCGTCGGGTCGGGCGGTACGGCGCTTGGGCATCCCGGTCGACGTCGTGCCGTCGGTCAGCGCCTCGAGGTCGACGGGGACCGCGACCTCGGGCTCCGGCTCGGGCAGGGGCAGCGGGCCGGACGGGTGTCCGGACGACACGGGCGTGCGCGCGGGCAGGCTGTCGGGCGCGCTCCCGCGCCCGAGCTGCCCGACGGCAGCCTGGGTCTCGGAAGCCAGCGGGTCGGTCGGCTCCGGGAGCGGGACCTGCGAGTCGTTCACGAACAGCACGGACGGGAACGACACGACGGCGGTGGTGCCCTCGCCGTTGTCGCCCGACGACGTGAACTCGACGGCGGCACCGAGGCGCTGCGCGAGACGGCCGACCACGTAGAGGCCGAGGCGCTGCGCGCCGAGCACCTCGGAGGCGCCCGACGACGTGACGCGGGACCGCGCCTCGGCGAGCTCCTCGGGGCCCATGCCGAGGCCGTAGTCCCGGATGATGATCTGCACGCCGGACGACGTGCGGTTCGTCGAGACCTCGACGGGAGTGTGGGGCTCGGAGAAGCGCGTCGCGTTCTCGAGGAGCTCCGCGAGCAGGTGCGCGGCGGAGAGCGCGTTGTGCCCGAGCATCAGCGGGTCGACCGGGAGGATCAGTCGGACCCGGTCGTACATCTCGATCTCGGACGACGCCGTACGGATGACGTCCGAGGTCGGCATCGGCTGGCGGACGCGACGGCCCGAGTCGATACCCGCGAGCACGAGGAGGGACTCCGCGTTTCGACGCATCCGGGTCGCGAGGTGGTCGAGGCGGAACAGGTTGGACAGCGAGCCCGGGTCCTCCTCGGTGCGCTCCAGGTCGTCGAGGAACGAGAGCTGGCGGTTGAGGAGCACCTGGTCGCGGCGCGCGACGTTGACGAACATCTCGGCGATCGAGCCACGGAGCGCGGCCTGCTCCTTGGCGACCGTGATGGTCGTCGCGTTCACGTCGTTGAACGCGCGCGCGAGCTGACCGACTTCGTCGTTCGACTCGACGGGGATCTCCTCGAGCGCCATGTCCGGGCCGCGGCCGGGCTCGGCCACCTGCTCGACGAGGGTCGGGAGCTCCTCGCGGACGGTCGCCGCGGCGTCGGTGAGGCGACGGAGCGGGCGGACGATCGTGCGGGCGATCGCGAGGGCGATGATCACGGACAGCGCGAACGCGAGGAGGCCGACGCCGAGCGTCACGGCCGCGCGCGTCGTCGCCGACGCCTGCAGGTCAGCGGCCTTGCCGTCGACGGCCGACGCCACGTCGTCGCGCGCGGAAGCGGTGGCGGCGGTCTGGTTCTGGGAGAGCGAGATCCACTGGGCCGCGTTCGCCGGCGTCGCGGCCGTCGGGGTCGCGGACGCGATCTGGGTGCGCAGCGTCTGGTAGAGGCCGGACGAGGCCGGGAGGTCGGCGTGGATCCCGAGCGCGGCGACGACGTTGGCGAGCTGCGAGGCTCGGGTCTGGTCGTCGCTGATGAGGCCGGAGATCTGGATCGCGTTCGAGATCACGCCGTCGCTGGCGAGGTCTTGCAGCTTCTCGGTGCCCTTGAACGGGAAGGCGAGGACCTGGTAGCCGCCGGTGGTCTCGAGCGCCAGCTGGTTGGTCAGCGTCGTCGCGTCGTTGTAGGCGTCGACGAACTGCGCGAGCGTGCGGTCGGACGCTGTCTCCGCGAGGAGCGTCCCGACGTTCGTCGCGAGCGAGACGACGTTCTGGTACGAGCTGTCGATGTACGTCGCGGTCTTGGCTGCCGAGCCGGTCGACGCCGCGACGTCGACCTGGCGACGCACGGTGTCGAGGCGGTCCTGAGCGGCGAGCGACGTCGTGATCGCCTTGGCGAGCTGCGCGTTGTACTGCCCGAGGCTGAGCTTGCGCAGCTCGGCGTCGCGGTTCTTCACGGTCGCGTCCGTGAGGTTGCGTGCCTTCTTCATGGCCTCGGCGGCGTCGCTGTCCGCGCCGGCGCTCGTGGCCTGGTCGGTGGCGAGGCGCTCGGCCTGGACGGCGTCGAGGAACGCGTCCTGGCTCGCGAAGACCGATGTCAGCGCGTGGGCCGCGCGCGCCTCGCGCGCGTCGGCGATCGCCTGGGACGAGATGTACGCGGCGGCCACGAACAGGACGAGGACCGGCACAGCGAGGGCGGCGAGGATCTTCCCTCGAACGCTCAACCTGCGGAGCATACGCACCTTCCTGTCGGCGCTGTGACCAGCGCCTTCTACTGCCGGGACGGCTCACGCACGTCACGGGACCGCGCGCGTAGCGCAACGCCTCGAACGAACTTTCCGCTAACTATCCGCGATCGAGCCACGATCACCTAATCCGGATCAGGATCCGGAGCAGCCCCCTCCGGCGTCGGGCCCCGCGGTGCGAGCGGGCGTCCGAGCGCCTCCAACCTTGGGCGATGAACCCCCTCCTGCGCAAGACCTCGGCCTAGGCTCGTGCGCATGCGCGCCGTCGAGATCGTCCGCCCAGGAGGCCCGGAACAGCTCACCGTCCGCGAGGTCCCGGACCCGTCACCCGGCCCCGGCGAGGTGCTCGTGGACGTCACCGCCGCGGGCGTGAACCGCGCCGACCTGCTGCAGCGCCAGGGCCACTACCCGCCGCCGCCCGGCGCGCCCGCCTGGCCGGGCCTGGAGGCGTCGGGGACGGTCGCGGCCCTGGGCGACGGCGTCGAGGGTTGGACGGTCGGCGACAGGGTTGCCGCCCTGGTCGCCGGCGGCGCGTACGCAGAGCGCCTCGTGGTGCCGTCCGGGCAGCTCCTGCGGGTCCCAGACGCGCTCGACCTCGTCGACGCCGCCGGGCTCCCGGAGGCGGTCTGCACCGCGTGGAGCAACCTCACCGGCCCCGGACGGTTGGCACCCGGTGAGCGGGTGCTCGTGCACGGCGGGTCGGGGGGCATCGGCTCGGTCGCGATCCAGCTGGTGGCGGCCTACGGCGCGTGGGCGGCGACGACGGCGGGCGGACCGGAGCGCACGGCGCGCTGCCTCGAGCTGGGCGCCGACCTCGCCGTCGACCACCGGTCGGACGACTTCGTCGCGGCCGTCCGTGACGCGACGGACGGGCACGGCGCCGACGTCGTGCTCGACGTGATCGGGGCCGGCTACCTGGCCCGGAACGTCGAGGTGCTCGCGGACGAGGGCCGGCTCGTGATGATCGGCATGCAGCAGGGGCGCCGCGCGGAGCTCGACCTCGGTGCGGTCATGACCCGGCGTCTCACCGTCACGGGCACGACGCTCCGGTCCCGCACCCGCGAGGCCAAGGCCGCGATCGTGGCCGACGTCGCGACCCGGGCCTGGCCGTGGCTCGACGACGGCCGCCTGCGTCCCGTGATCGGCGCCCGTCTGCCGCTCGACGAGGCCGCGCACGCCCACGAGCTCGTCGAGTCGGGGAACGTGTTCGGCAAGGTGCTCCTGCTGCCCTGACGGGGCAGACTGGACGCCATGCCCGACGACGCAGAGCAGCAGGTTCCGGACGTGCCCGACGCCGACGGCGAGTCCCGCGAGGAACGCGAGGCCGAGCAGGCCGCGGAGGACGCCGTCCGCGAGGCCGCGGCCGCCCAGGTCGCGTCCCAGCTCGTCCTCCCTCCCGGGATCTCCGCGGGGGACGACGCGCCGGAGGGCGCGGACGAGGAGCGGGCCTCGATCGAGGAGCCCGCGAAGGTCATGCGCATCGGCACGATGATCAAGCGCCTGCTGGACGAGGTCCGCGAGTCGCCTCTCGACGAGGCGGCGCGCGCCCGGCTCGCGTCGATCCACGAGCGCTCGCTGCACGAGCTCGAGGACGGCCTCTCCCCCGACCTGATCGACGAGCTGCACCGGATCACGCTGCCCTTCACGGACGACCAGACGCCGTCGGACGCCGAGCTCCGGATCGCCCAGGCGCAGCTCGTCGGCTGGCTCGAGGGCCTGTTCCACGGCATCCAGACCGCCCTCGTGGCGCAGCAGATCGCCGCGCAGAACCAGCTCTCCCAGATGCGTCGGGGGTTGCCGCCGGGCTTGTTCGGGTCGGCCGACCCGGGAGCACCGGGCGGCCAGGCCCCCGGCGCGCCGGGCGGCCCGCAGGGCGACGACCAGCGCCCGACGCCCGGCCAGTACCTCTGATCGCGGGTGCTCAGACGAGCGGCGGCGGCTCCGGCGGCGTACGCCGGCGGAGCTGGCCGGTCATGAGCAGGGCACCCGTCGCGCACGCGAGCCCGACGAGCTCGCCCGCCGACGGCACCTGGCACAGCCCGACCGCACCCACGACCGCCGCCGTCGCGGGCAGCAGCGCCATGAGCACGGAGAACGTCGCCGCGCCGACGCGGCGGAGCACCACCTGCTCGAGCGCGTAGGGCACGACGGACGAGAGCACCCCGACCACGACGGCGCGCCACGCGAGCCCCCAGTCCGTGAACGCGACCGCCGACGACGACGCGAGGAGGGGCGCGAGCGCGACCGCACCGACGGCCATCGCGACCGACAGGGTCGTGACGCCCGAGCCCGCGGCCGCGACCCGGCGACCGAGCAGGATGTACGCCGCCCAAGCAGCGGCGGCGACCCCGACGGCGACGAGCCCGACGACGACGTCGTGCCGGTCGTGACCGGGCCCGGGCTGGAGCGCGACCCCAGCGAGCAGCACGACTCCCACCGCCGCGACGACGATCGCCCCGCGCTCCCGCCAGCCGCGCCCCGTCAACGCTGCCACGGCGACCGGCCCCGTGAACTCGATCGCGACCGCCGTCCCGAGCGGGAGATGGTCGATCGCCACGTAGAAGGCCACGTTCATGACGGCGAGCGCGAGCCCGAAGGCGACGGCCGCGCGCCACCGCGCGGCCGTCCACCGCTCGCGCCACGGCCGACGCCACACCAGCAGCACGACGGCGGCCACGGCCGTGCGCAACCACGCCACCTCGGGCGCGCCGACGGCGGCGAACAGGCCGACCGCGACCGCCGCGCCCACGTACATCGCCGTGCCCGAGCCGACCAGGACGACCGGCGCGGGCACGCGGTCCAGGCTCGGGCGGCTCACCTCGCGAGCCTACGGGCCGTCGCCGGTGGACAGCGCCTCCCGTCACAGCGCGCGACCCCCTATGCTCTGGCCGCCCGGTAACGATGCCGGGCTCCACGCCTCACTTCAGGTGGTCACCGATGTCTCTCGTCGACTCCGTCCGTTCCGTCCTCACCAACTACGCCAACTACTCGGGCCGCGCCCGCCGCTCCGAGTACTGGTGGTTCGCGCTCGCCCTGATCGTCGTGTTCGGCCTGCTCGCCGGCCTGAGCCGTGCGAGCGCGCTGTTCGCGGTCGTGTACGGGCTCGCCGCCCTCGCCGTGTTCGTGCCCGGGCTCGCCGTGGCCGTGCGCCGTCTCCACGACACCGACAAGTCCGGCTGGTTCATCCTGCTCGGGCTCATCCCGTTCGTCGGCGGCATCATCCTGATCGTGTTCTACGCGACCGAGGGCACGCCGGGCGCCAACCGGTTCGGCCCGTCGCCCAAGGCCGTCGCTCCCGCCAAGGCGGCGCCCGCCTACCGGGGCTGACGCCAGGGCCGTGCACGACGACGGCCGCCCTCCTCGGTCGAGGAGGGCGGCCGTTCGCGTCGGCGCCGGGTCGGGCGGTCGGCTCAACCCTTGACGGAGCCCGCCAGGAGCCCGCGCGCGAAGTACCGCTGGAGCGCGAGGAACACGATCAGCGGGATCACGATCGCGATGAAACCGGCGGGCGCGAGGAGCTCCTGGTGCGCACCGAAGCTTCCCGTCAGGCTCTGCAACCGTGCGGTCACGGGTTGCTGGGCCGGGTCGGAGCTGCCGAACGTCTTGGCGACGAGCAGGTCGTTCCAGACCCAGAGGAACTGGAAGATCGCGAACGACGCGATCGCCGGCATCGACAGCGGGAGCACGATCGAGCGGAAGATCCGCAGGTGGGGTGCCCCGTCGACGCGCGCCGCCTCGATGAGCGACTCGGGGATCTGCGCCACGAAGTTGTGCAGCAGGAACACCGCGAGCGGCAGCGAGAACATCGTGTGCGAGATCCAGATCTGCGCCAGCGTCCCGTTGACGTGCGGCGAGGGGATGATCGTGACCCCGAAGACCTGCAGTCCCTTGACGTAGTACTGCTGGAGCGGGACGAGGGCCATCTGGAGCGGCACGACCTGCAGCGCGAAGATCGTGAAGAAGATCGCGTCGCTCCCCCGGAACCGCATCCACGCCAGCGCGTACGCCGCCATGGAGGCGATGAAGATCGGGATGATCGTCGCCGGGATCGTGATGGCCAGGGAGTTGACCAGCGGCAGGGTCAGGCCGCCGTCGGCGGTGAGGACCTGCTTGTAGGTGTCGAGGCTGAAGCTCGGGTGGACGAAGAACTCCCACCAGCCGGTGGTCGCCGCGTCCTCCTTGGAGCGGAAGGAGTTGATGAACAGCCCGAGGGTCGGGATGGTCCACAGCACCGAGAGCAGGATGACCGCGGCGGACGCGATCGGTGAGCTGAGGGCCTTGCGGACGGCGCGCGAGGCCTCCTTGCCGTGGAGCACCTCGTCCTGGGCCGGGTCCAGCGGGGGCGTGATGGTCGTCATCGTTCCGTACGCTCCCGTCGCAGCTGGCGGATGTTGTAGAACATGAGCGGCAGGACGATCACGAAGAGGATGACCGCGAGCGCGCTGCCGCGGCTCACCTGGCTCGTGACGAACATGTCGGCGTACATCTGCCGCGCGAGCACGTCCGTGTTGTAGTTGCCGTTGGTCACGGTGAAGACGATGTCGAACACCTTGAGCGTCGTGATCATGACCGTGGTGAGCACCACGACGACGGTGCTGCGGATCATCGGCACCTGGATGGTCCGGAACAGCCGGAACCCGCTGGCACCCTCGAGGCGGGCCGACTCGATGATCTCGTCGGGGATCGACTTGAGCGCCGCGTTCAGCACCACCATGGCGAAGCCGACCTGGATCCAGATCATGATGACCATGAGCAGGAACGTGTTGATCGGCGACGAGATCAGCCAGTGCGGCGGGTTGTGCCAGCCGAGCTTCATGACGACGGCGCTCAGCAGGCCGGTCTGGGGCGACCCCGGCGCGCGGTAGTCGTAGACGTAGCCCCAGATCACCGAGGCGCCGACGAACGAGATCGCCGTCGGCAGGAAGAGCAGCGTCTTCGGGACCGCGTTCCGGCGCATCCGGTCGAGCAGCAGCGCTGCGACGAGCCCGATGATCACCGTGATCGTCGGGACGATGATGAGCCAGAGGAATGTGCGCAGGATCGTCTGCAGCGTGTACGAGTCGGTGAACGCGAACTGGTAGTTCTTCAGCCCGACGTACTTGGTGCCGAGCTCGCCGAGGAACTGCTGGTTCTTGAAGCTGTTGTTGATGGTCGTGATCGCGGGGACGATCAGCCCGAGCAGGAGCAGGAAGAGCGCGGGGACCAGGCAGATGATGACGGCGAGGGGCTTCTGCAGCCGACCCGTGACCCGGCCGGCCACGAAGAAGATGACGGCCAGGATCGCGAGGAAGCCGGCGACGGCGCCGATCGCGCCGAGCAGCGTGCCGCTCGCCTGGGAGAAGGTGCTCGTCGCCAGGGGCGGAGCCATGGGCAGGGCCTGGCCGAGGGACGTTCCGACCACGGAGGAGCCTCCAGTCGTTCAGGGGTGGGAGGGGGCGGCGCCCCGGCCCGCGGGTGGCACCCGCGGGCCGGGGCGGCCCGGCGTCGATCGCTCAGCGGTCGAGCATCAGCTCGGCCAGGACGCGTCGATCTCCTTCGCGACGTCGGCGGCGGACTTGCCGCTGCCGAACCAGTCGACCATGCCCTTCCAGAACGTGCCCGAACCGACCGCTGCCGGCATCGAGTCGGAGGCGTCGAACCGGAAGGTCGCGTTCGGATCGGCGAGGTACTTCGCGGACAGCTTGTCGATCGGGTCCGTGTACAGGCTCTGGTCGACCTTCTCGTTCGCCGACACCCAGCCCGGCGCCACCTTGATCCGGCTGTCTGCCCACTCCGGGCTCGACAGGTAGTTCTGCACGGCCTGCACGGCCGGCTTGTCGGAGAACGCGGTCACGAACTCGCCGCCGCCCTCGACGGGCGTCTTGATGTCCGGGTTGACCGCCGGCAGGTAGAACGCGTTGACGTCGCCGTCGGGCCCGACCTTCGTGCCCTTGGGCCACTGGGCCTCGTAGAACGACGCCTGCTGCAGCATGCCGCACTTGTCCTTGAGGATCGGCAGTCCGGCGTTCTGGAACGTCGTGGTCGCGATGGTCTTGACGTCGCCGTAGCCGCCGTTGACCCAGTCGGGGTTCAGCATCCAGTTCTGGACCGTCTTCATCGCGTCCTGGATCTGGGAGTCGGAGAACTTGATCTTGTGGCTGATCCAGTCGTCGTAGACGTCGCCACCGTAGGTGCCGAGGACGACCTGCTCGAGCCAGTCCGTCGCGGGCCACCCCGAGGCGGTCCCCGAGCTGATGCCGCCGCACCACGGCTTGGCGGTGCCGGTCATGTCGGACGCCATCTTGCTCGACAGGGTCATCAGGTCGGCCCACGTCGTGGGGACGGTGTAACCCATCTTCTTGAAGTACGCGGGCGAGTACCAGACGAGCGACTTCATGTTCGCGCTCATGGGGGCGGCGTAGAACTTGCCGTCGACGCTCCCGTAGCCCTTCCAGGCCGCGTTCCAGTTGTCCTCGTTCTTGACGGTCTGCTCGGGCGGCGCCTTGACCGTGCCCGTGTGGACCATCTGCTGGAGGAGGCCGGGCTGCGGGATGATCGCCAGGTCGGGGGCGTTGCCGCCGTTGACCTTGACCGGGAGGTCGGACTCGAAGGTGTTCGAGCCGGTGTACTGGATGGTGATCCCGGTGCACTTCTGGAAGTCGGCCCACGACTTGTTGAGCGAGTCCGACTCGGGGCTGAGGATCGAGCCGAACATCGTGACCTTCGACCCGCTGTGGCCGGCGTAGGCCTGGAACTGGGCGCAGTCGCCGGTGAGGGTCGGCGCGCTGCCGGCCTTGGTCGAGTTGTCGTCGGAGCTACCGCTCGAACAGCCTGCCGCGACCAGCGCGACCGCCGCCCCGGTCGCCGCCGCCGTCAGGATCCTGCTTCGTCTCATGTCATGCCCTTCCCCGGCGTCCTCGCCGGTTCTCGTGCGCCGCCGGATGACCGTCCCTGCTCATCGGGCCGTCCGCGTCGTCGCGTCCTCTCCAGATGCAAGCGCTTACACCCTCGCGGTGCAACCCGTACACGCGCGTTTCCTGGTCACGATTCGATGACGGACGCGGGGTGGATGCGGTGCGGCGTCAGCAGCAGGCGCGGGGCTGCCGACCAGCCCGTCCGCCCGCCGCCGAGCCGGGACACGCCGGGGGCGGTGTCGAGCACCCCACCCGGACGGCAGCGCGTGCGCGGCCGCCCGGCCGGGCGGCGCGCACGTCTCTCATGGAAACGCTTCCACGGGAACCGCGCAAGGCCACGCCGGTCACGATTCGGCCACCGTCCGCGGACCCGCCGTCGACGATCGCCGCACCAGCCGGGTCGGGTACGTCACCGCCTCCGGCGCCCGCTCCCCCAGCACCATCTGCAGCAGGACCAGCGCCGCGTCCTGACCCTGCTGGAACGCGTCCTGCGCGACGGTCGTGAGCCCGACGAGCTCGCCGTGCGGGTGCCCGTCGACACCGATCACCGAGAGGTCCTCCGGGACCCTCCGACCGGCGGCACGCGCCGCCAAGATCACCCCCATCGCCATCTCGTCCGACGACGCGAACACGGCCGTCAGCTCCGGGTGGGCCGCGAGGAGCGCGTGCCCGGCCGCGCGCCCGCCCTCGAGGTCGAAGTTCCCGTCCACCTCCCACGACGACGGCGCGTCCACACCGACCTCGACGAGCGCCCGCCGCCAGCCGGCCCGGCGGCCCATGGCGGGCGACCACTCGGAGACCGGGTCCTGCGCCCCGGCGACGTGCCCGACGGCGCGGTGCCCCAGGGCGGTCAGGTGGCGTGTGGCCGCCAGTCCCGCCGCGACGTCGTCGACGCGGTGCGTGACCTGGCCGCGCGGGCCCGAGCCGACGAACGCGAGCGGCACCCCCAGCGCCGCGAGCGACGAGATCTCCTCGGCCTCGAGCGGCAGCCCCACGACGAGCGTCCCGTCGACGCGCCGCCGCAGGACGTTCGGATCGACGGGCGGCCGCGGCAGCGGGTCACGGGGCGAGCCGAGCGCGTAGAGGAGGACGTCGAACCCGAGGCCGCGCAGCGCGTGCTCGACGCCGTCGACGACCTCGCCGAAGTACCAGCGCGCGATGCCCGGCGTCAGGACGCCGATCGTGCGCGTGCGGCCCGAGGCGAGCGACGAGGCCGACGGCGACGGTACGTAGCCGAGCTCGGCCACGGCCGTCAGGACCTTGACGCGCGTCGCCTCGGTGACGTTGGGAAGGCCTCGCAGCGCCCGGGACACGGTCGCGGTCGAGACACCGGCCGTGCGCGCAACGTCCTCGATGCTCGCCACGGCCCTGATTCTGCCGCTACGTGAGCAGGCTGCGCAGGACGGACGCCGCGCCGTCCTCGTCGATCGTGCCCGTGACCTCGTCCGCGGCGGCCTTCACGACGTCGTCCGCGTGGCCCATCGCGACCCCGCGCGCGGCCCACTCGAGCATCCCGACGTCGTTGCGCCCGTCGCCGATCGCGACCGTCGCCCACGGCTCGACCCCGAGCCGGCGCCGCACGCCCTCGAGCGCGGTGCCCTTGGTGACGCCCTGGGGCGCGATGTCCATCCAGGCCGTCCAGCCGATGGCGTAGGTGACGTCCTCGAGGCCCAGCCGGTCCACGAGGTCGTGGAAGTCGTCGCGCGTGCGCTCCGGGCTCCGGACGACGACGCGCGTCGCCGGTTCCGACGCGAGCTCCTCGAACGGCACGACGTCCTGGCGACCCGTGATCTCGCCGTCGGGCCACGGGGCGTTGACACGGTGCCCGAGGCCGAGGTCCTCTACGGCGACGAGCGCACCGGGGATCCCCTCGAGCACAGCGCGCAGCGCGGGCGCCGGGTCGAAGGTGACCTGCTCCTCGACCACGAACCCGTCGGGAGCCGACGGGTCGATCCGCGCGGTCACGGCGCCGTTGGAGCAGACCAGCCAGCCCTCGGTCAGACCGAGCTCGCGTGCGACGGGCACGGTCGCCAGGACCGTGCGCCCGGTCGAGATGACCGGGTGGTGCCCCGCGTCCCGGACGGCCGCGACCGCCTCGCGCACCGCGTCCGAGATGTACTCCCGGCGCTCGGGCTCGTCCGCCCACGACAGGAGCGTGCCGTCGACGTCGAGCGCCACGAGGTACGCCGAGGGTCGCGCACCGTCGACGGGGGACTCGGCCAGCGGGACGACCGGGCTCATCCGACGGGCTCGAGCACCTCGAGGCCGCCCAGGTAGCCACGCAGGCCTTCGGGCACCACCACCGACCCGTCCGCCTGCTGGTGGTTCTCGAGGATCGCGACGATCCAGCGGGTCGTGGCGAGCGTGCCGTTGAGCGTCGCGACCGGGCGGGTCTCCGTGCGCCCCTCGACCTCGAACCGCTCGCGCACGCCCAGGCGGCGGGCCTGGAAGGTGGTGCAGTTCGACGTCGACGTCAGCTCGAGGTAGCGGTTCTGCGTGGGCAGCCAGGCCTCGCAGTCGAACTTGCGGGCGGCGCTCGAGCCGAGGTCGCCGGCCGCGGTGTCGATGACGCGGTACGGCAGCCCCGCCTTCGCGAGCATCTGCTCCTCCCACGCGAGGAGGCGCTGGTGCTCGTCGGCAGCGTCCTCGACGCGGCAGTAGCTGAACATCTCGACCTTGTGGAACTGGTGCACGCGGATGATGCCCCGCGTGTCCTTGCCGTACGAGCCGGCCTCGCGGCGGTAGCAGGCGCTCCAGCCGGCGTAGCGCTTGGGGCCGTCCGACAGGTCGAGGATCTCGCCGCTGTGGTACCCGGCGAGCGCGACCTCGCTCGTCCCGACGAGGTACAGGTCGTCCGTGCCGAGGTGGTAGATCTCGTCCGCGTGCTTGCCGAGGAAGCCCGTGCCGGCCATGACCTCGGGCTTGACGAGCGTCGGCGTGATGACGGGCGTGAACCCGGCCGCGACCGCCTGGTCGACGGCCGCGTTGAGCAGCGCCAGCTCGAGCCGGGCACCGACGCCGGTCAGGTAGTAGAAGCGCGCACCCGAGACCTTGGCGCCGCGCTCGGTGTCGATCGCCCGCAGCCCCTCGCCCAGCTCGAGGTGGTCACGGGGGGCGAAGCCCTCGGCAGCGAAGTCGCGCGGCGTGCCCTCGTGCCGCAGCACGACGTAGTCGTCCTCGCCGCCGGGGGGCGCCCCCTCGACGACGTTCGCGATCTGGAACAGCAGCGCGTCGAGCTCCTCGCCGGCCGCCTTCGCGTCGGCGTCGAGCGACCGCACCTGCTCCGCGAGCTCCTTGGTGTGCGCGAGGAGCGCCTGCTTCTCGTCACCCTGCGCCTGCGCGACCTGCTTGCCGAGCGACTTCTGCTCGGCGCGGCGCGACTCGAAGTCGGTCAGCGCGGAGCGGCGCCGCGAGTCCGCGTCGAGCGCGGCGTCGACGAGCGCGGGGTCGTCGCCGCGGGCGGTCTGGCTGGCACGGACGGTGTCCGGGTCCTCCCGGAGAAGCTTGAGGTCGATCACACCCCCAGCGTATCGGGGCGCGGCAGCAGGATTTCGCCGCGTGCGCGGAGGCCACGTCCGGATACGGTGAGCGACGTGAGCACCCCCTGGGAGACGTGGATCGGCGTGACGGCGCTCGTCGTCGCGCTGGCCGCCCTGGTGGTCGCGCTCGTCGTCTACCTCCAGGCCCGCCGTGCCGGACGGCGCATGGGCCGTCCGGCGCGCCGGTACGGCACGGGTCTCGGCCCCCGCGAGCAGGAGGCGCCCGGGGAGCGGCTCGTCGCGTTCGTCGCCAACCCCTCCAAGCCCGGCGTGCCCGAGCTCCGCGACACGCTCGTCGACGCCTGCCTCGACGCCGCCCTGCCCGAGCCGCTCTGGTTCGAGACGACCGTCGAGGACCCGGGCCGCGGCCAGGCACGCGACGCGCTCGCCGCGGGCGCCGACGTCGTCGTCGCGGTCGGCGGGGACGGGACCGTCCGGGCCGTCGCCGAGACGATGGCCGGGACCGGCAGGGCGATGGGCATCCTGCCCCGCGGCACCGGCAACCTCCTCGCGCGCAACCTCGACATCTCGACGACCTCCGTCGAGGACGCGCTCGCCACCGTCATCTCCGGGCACGACCGGCACGTCGACGTCGGGCGCCTGCGGGTCGACGAGTACGCCGACGAGCCCGGGCCGGACAGCGAGGGCGCGCGTGACGTCGACCACCTCTTCCTCGTCATCGCCGGGCTCGGTTTCGACGCCGCGATGGTCGCCGACGCCGACCCCACCCTGAAGTCGAAGGTCGGCTGGATGGCCTACTTCTTCGCGGGCGTCCGGCACCTGCACGGGCGGCGCAGCCGGATGCGGATCGAGATCGACGACGCGCCCGCCGTCGACACGCGGGTCCGCAGCCTCATGGTCGGCAACTGCGGGCTCCTGCCCGGCGGGATCACGCTCATCCCCGACGCCGTCATCGACGACGGTCGCCTCGACGTCGTCGCGATCGACGCCCGCGCCGGGCTGGTGGGCTGGGCGCAGGTGTTCGGCGAGGTCGTCATGCAGGGCATCGGGGTGTCGTCGGGCGACCTGCCGCGCGCCGGCCGGATCGACACCAGCCCCGCCCGGCGGGTGCGGATCGAGGTCGAGGCCGGCGCGGGCGAGCACGTCCAGGTCGACGGCGACCTCCTCGGTCGCGCGCGACGCGTGACCGCGTGGGTCGAGCCGGGCACCCTCGTCGTGCGGTCCGCCTGACGGGCCCTGACCGGCCCGTGAGGCCGCTCCCCTAGGCTGGGGCCCGTGCCGCTCGACCTTCCCGCGACGACCTCTGCCCGTTCCCGACGCCTCCTCCGGCGGACGACGGCGCTCGTCGCGTCCGTCACCGTCGCGATCGGCCTGGCCGGGGCGGTCGGGGCGAGCACCGCGACGGCGGCCCCGGAGGTCGCGTCCGCGGCGTCGGCGTCGGACGGCCCCTTCGTCCTCGTCGGCACGGGCGGGGTGCAGCCCGAGGACGTCTCCCCCACCACGACGCCGAACATCTGGAAGGCGCTCGGCGGGACCCCCGCCGACGGGTCGGCCCCGGCGGCCGACGACCTCGTCGGCGTCGCCCCCGGCGTCAACGTGGTGCGGACGGTCCGCTCGAGCACGTGCCCCGTCGACGGGTGGCTCGCCGTGTCGTCCGGACGACGCGCGGGCGACATCGCCCCGCACACCCAGCCCACGTGCCGCGTGCCCGACGACCCGACCGACTCGTCCTCCGACGGCACCGGCGGCACGGTGCCGGACTGGGCCGAGTACCAGGACGCCGTCGCGCACCAGAGCTTCGACGCGACCCTCGGGGTCCTCGGCGACGCGGTCCAGGCCACCGGCCTGGCCACCACGTCGATCGGCCCGGGCGCCGCCATCGCGGTCGCGACCAAGGACGGCAAGGTCGCGGGCACGCACGTCGACGCGCCGTCGGACGCCGCAGGGCTGAAGAACGCGGTGTCGACGGCGCTCGGGACGTCACGCCTCGTCGTCGTCGACGCCGGGGCGGTGCTCGACCCCGCGGCCCAGCCGGGCGAGGAGCCGCTCACGGCCGAGGAGGTGGCCGCCTCGCACGCGAAGCAGGTGAAGGCGGTCGACGCGAACGTGGGCGCCGTGCTCGCCGCGGTGACGGCGTCCTCCCGCGCGTCGGACACCTCCGTGCTCGTCGCGTCGCTCGCCGACTCGAACCGGACCTCGCACCTGCAGCTCGCCCTCGGCACCGGCCCCGCGATCAGCACGCACGGCGACGCGGCCGGCGGGCACACCGTCCTCGCCGCCGGGTCGACCCGGCAGCCCGGCATGATCCAGGACACCGACGTCCTGCCGACGGTCGTGGAGGCGCTCGGGATCGACGCGTCCGTCCCCGAGAGCGCCACGGTCGGCACGACCATCGGCACCACCCGTTCCGACGCGTCGGGCACCGACCGGCTCGACGGCCTCGTCGACGTCAGCAAGCACGCGTCCGCGGTCAAGCCCCTGATCGCGAACTTCTACCTGCTGCTCATCCTCGCCAACCTCGCGCTCTACGCGTTCGCGACGGTCGTGCTTCGCCTCGACGCCAAACGGCTCGGCGCCGTCGGCCGCTGGCTGCGCGAGAACCCGTCCGGCGTGCTCAAGGGCCTCGTCGCCGTCGGCATCGCGCTCGGGTCGATCCCCGTCGCGACGACCCTCGCGAACGCCGTGCCCTGGTGGCGCAGCGGTGCGCCCGCGTGGACGCTCGCCGGCGTCGTGATCGCGCTCGACGTCGTCATCACGGCCGTCGCGATGCTCGTCCCGTGGCGCCGGGCGCCGCTGTGGCCGTTCGGCGTCGTCGGCGGGGTGACCGCCGTCGTCCTCGCGATCGACGTGCTCGGCGGGGCACCGCTCCAGCTCTCCGGGCTCATGGGCACGCAGCCGCTCGTCGCGGGCCGCTTCTACGGCATCAACAACACGTCGTACGCGCTGTTCGGCACGGCGTGCGTCATGGTGACCGTCGCCCTCGTCAACCCGCTCGTGCTCCGCGGACGCCGCAAGGCCGCCGCGGGCGTGGTCGCCGTCGTCGGGGTCGTTGCGACCGCGCTCGACGGGCTGCCCTCGATCGGCGCCGACTTCGGCGGGCCCCCCGGGCTCGTCGCCGGCTTCGCCCTGCTCGCCCTCATGGCCGCCGGCATCAGGCTCACCTGGCAGCGCGTCGTCGGGGTCCTCGGCGCGGCGGTCGTCGTGGTCGTCGCGTTCGCCGTCGCCGACTGGCTCCGCCCGCCCGACGAGCGCACCCACCTCGGCCGGTTCGTGGACGACGTCCTCCACGGCGAGCTGTGGCACGTGATCCAGCGCAAGCTCGCGCAGAACCTCGACAACCTCAACAACAACCTGACGCTCGTCGCGCTCGCCGGGCTGCTCGTCGTCGTCTACGTGCTCGGCCGGCCCCTGCGCGGCGCGCTCGCGCACCCGGCCGGCGGGCCGCTCGAGTGGATCACCACCGACGCGCCGCTGAGCCAGCTCACCGCCTACGCACCCATGCTGCGGCCCGGGATCATCACGACCGGCGTCATCCTCGGCATCGGGTTCCTCGTCAACGACTCGGGGATCCTCGTGCCCGCGACCGGCATCGTGCTCGCCCTGCCCGTGCTCCTCGCGGTCTACGCGAACTGGCTGCGCGACGTCAGGGCGCGGGGTGGTGCGGCCGCACCACGTCGACGGTCCGGCGCACCCGCCGCGCACTGATCGCGAGCTGCACGTCGCGGTACTGGGCCGCGCGGTGGAGCTGACCCTTGAAGTCCTTGCCCGACGGGCGGTGCCGCAGCTCGCACGGGATCTCGACCGCCACGTAGCCCTGCCGGAGCAGGTCGATGGTCAGGCCGACCTCGACGCCCCAGCCCCGCGCGAGCGGGGTCGCGGCCTCGAACGCCTCCCGGGTCATGCAACGCATGCCCGACAGCGGCTGCGTGGGCGTCCAGCCCGTCATGCCGGCGATGGCGCGACGTGCCGCGCCGACGACGAACCCGTGCCCGCCCGCGCCGACCTGCGGCGGGATGTGGGCGATCGCCATGTCGGCCACGCCCTCGAGCACCGGCGGGACGAGCGGGGCCGTGTTGACGGCCGTGTCGGCGAGGTCCGCGTCGATGAAGAGCAGCAGGCGCTCGGGGCGACCGGGCACGTCGCGCATCGCGACGACGGCTGCCCCCGTCTCCATCGCGGCCGCCTTCCCGCGGTTGTGCGAGTGGCGTACGACGACGGCGCCCGCCTCGCGGGCCACGTGCTGGGTGCTGTCCTCGGAGCCGTCGTCGACGACGAGCACGAGGTCCACGTTCGGGATCGCGCGTGCCGAGCGGACCGTCGCGGCGATGCGGCGGGCCTCGTCCTTGGCCGGGATCACGACGGCGACGCGCTGGCGGAAGCGACCGGGGTGCGCGCCGTCGGGGACCTGCGGGCGGGGCGTCTTCGCGGTCGGAAGCGTCTCGGTTCCTTCGCCCGCCTCGACGCCGACGGCCCCCGCCGCGTCGGACGTCGGAGCGGCGCCGGTGTCGGTGCTGTCGCGCTGCTTCCTCGTCACGTCGGTCAGCCTAGTCGAGTCAAGAGTTGGACGCAGATTCCCCTGTGCGTGGGCAAAGAGTCGTGTCTCACCGTAGGGTGACCTGCCGCGCGACGATCCCCGCGCGGGCCCGCCGCTCGTTCGCGTCGAGCGGCACGTCGGCCGCCAGCGCCTCGTCGAGCGTGGCCTTGAACGCGGCCGCGGGCTCCTCGAGGTCCGCCGCCTCGGTGCCGCGCGGCAGCTCCCAGACCGGGACCACGAGGCCCGACGAGCGGAACGCGCCCACGAACTTCCCGCCCGCGAACCCGCTCGCGCGGCGGGCCTGGAGGCGGGCCAGCGCGTCGATGACCGTGTCCTCGTCCTCGGGCAGCGCCCAGCGCAGGAACTCGCGGTTCATGCGGCACCAGTACGCCGACGGCACCGACGCGAGCTTGACCGTCGGGATGATCGACTCGGCCGCCTGCTGGAGCGACGCCTCGACCTCGTCGGTGCGCTCGGCACCGCCGTCGAGCCAGTACTCGAAGCCGTCCCGCACCGTGACCTCGAACGGGACCGTGAGGTCGAGGGCGTCCTGCAGGCGCGGGCCCGCGGTCGGCGGGTCGATGAGGACCGACGTGCCCGGCTCGCTCGCGAGCGCCTCGAGCAGCGCGGCGGCGAGGTAGCGGCTGGTGTCGTCCGACGCGCCGACGCCCTGGAGCGCGAGGAGGACCGTCCCGTCCTCGCGGTGCAGCGCCTGCCACCCGCCGGGGAGGACGGTCGTGACGACGACGTCCCGGGACCCGTGCTCCGCCGTCGTGCGGGCGGTCGCGGTCGCGGCGGGCACGACCTCACGCAGCGCGACCCAGTCCGGCTCGCCGGGGAGGCCCTCGAAGGGGCGCAGCACGAAGTCGGTCGCAGAAGAGGACGCCATGGGGCCCGAGTCTAGTGGCGCGCGCGGCGCTGGTCGTTACCGTGGATCGGCATGGGGACCCCACCCGCTTCCACGCCCACGGACGGGCTGACCACGACCGCGGACGTGCGGATCGAGCACCTCGACGTCGTGTTCGCGCGGGGCGACCCCGCGTACTGCTGGTGCCAGTGGGACCGGCTGCGCGGCAAGGCGTTCGACGACCTCGAGCGCTCGGAGCGGCGCGACCTCACCGCGGGCCTGCTCGACGGCGCCCACGCCGGTTCAGCGCCGGGCCCGGGCGTCGTCGCGCTCGCCGGGGACGAGCCGGTGGGCTGGTGCGCCGTCGCACCGCGCACCGACCTGCCCCGCCTCTTCACGAGCCCCTCCGCGCTCAAGAGCCTGCCCGAGGACGGGCGCGGCGACGACGGGACGTGGTCCGTGACGTGCTTCGTCGTGCGGCCCGGACACCGGCGACAGGGGGTCGCGGGGCTGCTGCTCGACGCGGCCGTCGAGCACGCGTTCGGCCACGGCGCCTCGGCCGTCGAGGCGTACCCGGTGGACGTCGCCGAGAAGCCGCGGACGACGTCGTCGGGCCTGTACCGCGGGACGCTCACCCTGTTCCTCTCCCACGGGTTCGAGGTCGTGGCGCGCCCGACGCCGGGCCGCGCCGTGGTCCGCCGCGCCGCCCCTCCCCCGACGTAGACGGCCCCTCGGGGTACCTCGCGGTCAGTGGCGGGGTGCGACGTCGTACCGCTCGGGCTCGATGGTGAGCTCGGCCTGCCCCGCGGTCAGCGAGCGCAGGTCCAGCACGTACCGGGCGAGCTCGGCCTCGGGGACGCTCGCGACGACGCTGACCCGGCCGGCGTCGTCGGGGCCTTCGGTCGCGGCCACGTGCCCGCGCCGCCCCGACAGGTCCGTCAGGACCGCGCCCTGCACCTCGGACGGCACCGTCACGACGACCCGGCTCACCGGCTCGAGCACCACGGTCCCGGCGTCCGCGAGCGCCTCCCGCAGTCCGGCGGCCGCGGCGGTCCGGAACGCCATCTCCGACGAGTCGACCGAGTGCGCCTTGCCGTCGTAGACCTCGACGCGCACGTCCACGACCGGGTACCCGTGAGGCCCGCCCGCGGCGAGCGCGTCGTGCAGCCCTTTCTCGACGGCGGGCAGGTAGGACCGCGGGATCGCGCCGCCGACGACCTTGTCGACGAGCTCGAAGCCCGCGCCCCGCGGCAGCGGCTCGGCCCGCAGGTCGACGACGGCGAACTGCCCGTGCCCGCCCGACTGCTTCTTGACCTTCCCCTCGGCCTGCGCGCGCCGTGCCAGCGTCTCGCGGTACGCGACGGGCACGGGGCCGGTCGTGACGTGCACCCCGAACACGCGGTCGAGGCGCTCGAGCGCGACCGCGAGGTGCGTGTCCCCGAGGCCCCGGAGCACGGTCGCGTCCCCGCCGGGCGCGGCGACACGCTCGACGAGCAGCGTCGGGTCCTCGGCGACGAGCCGGGCCAGGGCGGTCGACATGCGGTCGTCGTCGGACTGGGAGACGGGGACGAGGCTGAGCCCGTACGCGGGCTGCCGCGCGGGCGGGGCCACGGGTCGGGCGCCCGTGGCCCCGGCCGGCCGCGCCCAGAGGAGAGTGCCCGACGGCGTCCCGACGAGCTTCGCGACCGCGCCCACCTCGCCCGCGACGACCGTGTCGACGGGGTGGTGGTCCTTGCCCTGCACGCGGAACAGGCCGTGCAGGCGCTCGGTGGCGCCGGTCGACGCGTTGGTGAGCCGGCCCCCGGACCGCACCGTGCCCGAGAGCACGCGGAACAGCGAGACCTGCCCGACGAACGGGTCCGCGACCGTGCGGAACACGTGCGCGAGCGCCTCGCCCCCGGGGTCGGCGGCGACCGCGACCGGCTCGTCGCCCAGCAGCACGGTCCGGTCGCGCTCGGCGGCCGGCGGCGCGAGCTCCCACAGGAGGTCCGCGACCCGGTCCACGCCCGTCCGCGTGAGCCCCGACGCGACGAGCACGGGGAACGCGGCACCGGCCGCGACCTCGTGCGCGAGGGTCCGCTCGAGCTCGCCCGCGTCCGGCTCGTCGCCGCCCAGGTACGCCTCGAGCTGGGCGTCGTCGTGGGACACGATGTCCTCCGTCACCTCGACGTGCAGCGCGTGCTCGCGGGCGGCCACGGCGTCGGTGAGGGGCTCGTCGTGGTGGTGGCCGTCGTCGTCGTAGGCGTAGCCCGCCTCCGTGAGGACGTCCGCGATCCCGTGGAACGCGGCCTCCTCCCCGACCGGCAGCTCGAGCGGCACGAGCTCGTCGCCGTCGGCGCCGAGCGAGGTTCGCAGGTCCGCGAGGACGGCCTGGAAATCGGCGCGCGCCTTGTCCTCCTGCGTCACGACGACGACGCGCGGCACCCCCGCCTCCCGTGCCGCCGCCCACGCAGCACGGGTGCCCGCCTGGACGCCGTCGGCCGCGCTCACGACGACTGCCGCGACGTCCGCGACCGCGAGCGCCGTGTCGACCTGGCCGGCGAAGTCGGGGTGGCCGGGCGCGTCGAGGAGCGTCAGGGTGCGGGGCGCGCCGTCGGGGCCGGTCCACGTGGTGTGCGCGACGCCGAGCGTGAGCGACATGCCGCGCGCGATCTCCTCGGGCTCGGTGTCGGTCACGGTCGAGCCGTCCTCGACCCGGCCGGGACGCGGGATCGCGCCGGTGACGTGGAGGAGCGCCTCGGCGAGCGTCGTCTTGCCGGCGCCGCCGTGCCCGACGAGCGCGACCACCCGGACGAAGGACCCCGGCGGCGCACCGCCCGCAGCGGTCTCCTGGGTCTGCGTGCTCGCGCTGCTCATGACGCCTCCCGCCGCGCCGCCGGATGGCCTCAAGTCTCGCGCGGGCGGGGGCGGCGCGCGACCCCGCGCTGGTACGTTCCGCGGGTGACGACGCCTCCGCCCGCGCCCGCCGGGGCCGCACTCGCCCGCGGGTACTACGACGACGACGTCGCGCCAGTTCTCGACGGCGCGGGCGTGGTGCACGCGGCGGGCCGGCTCGGGAGCGGCTCCGACGTCCTCGGGTTCGACGACGACACGTCCCGCGACCACGACTGGGGGCTGCGGCTCACGGTGCTCGTCGACGACGCGGCGGTGCCCGAGGTCGACGCGCTGCTGGAGCGTCGCCTGCCGTCGTCGTGGCGCGGGCACCCGGTGCGGTTCGCGACGACGTGGGACCCGCAGGTGCGGCACCGCGTCGAGGTCACGAGCGTCCGGGCGCTCGCGGTGGCCCGCCTGGGCGTCGACCCGACCGACGGTCTCGAGCCGTGGCAGTGGCTCGCGCTGACCGGGCAGAGCGTCCTCGAGGTGTGCGCGGGGCCGGTCTTCCACGACGGCCCCGGCGAGCTCACGGCCCTGCGCGAGCGCCTCGCCCGCTACCCCGACGACGTGCGCCGCTACGTGGTCGCGTCCGCGTGGGCGCACCTCGGGCAGGAGCTGCCGTTCGTGGGACGGACGGGCAGCCGGGGCGACGAGCTCGGGTCGGCTGTCCTCGCCGGTCGGCTCGCGCGGGTCGCGATGCACCTCGGGCACGTGCTCGAGGGCCGCTGGGCGCCGTACGCCAAGTGGCTGGGGACGTCGTTCGCGGCGCTGCCGTCGGCGTCGGCGGCCGGTCCGCACCTGCGCGAGGCGCTCGCCGCGACGTCGTGGCGGGGGCGCGAGGCCGCTCTGGCGCGGGCGTTCGACGTCCTGCTCGGGGTCCAGGCCGCCGCGGGTCTCCCCGTACCGGACGGCGCGCCCGACGGCGGCGCGACCGTCCCGTTCTTCGACCGCCCGTTCCGCGGGGTCGCGCCTGTGCCGGAGGCGGTGCGCGCGTCGATCACCGACCCGGCGGTGTTGGCCCTGCCCGCAGGCGTGGGCGGCGTCGAGCAGTGGGTCGACGACGTCCACGTGCTCATGGACCCGGCGCGCCGGCTCGCGGTGGCGCGGGCGGCGCTGTCCGGGACGACGCCCGGTCAGGCGTAACGGCGCCTGAGCCGTCGCTGGTCGAACACCTGGCCGCCGCGCTGCACGAGCAGGGCGGCGACCGCACCGACGAGGATCATCCCCACGTTCACGGCGAGCTGGCGGGCGGCGCTCGCGGCGTCGTCGCCGACACCGAACGCGATGGCTGCCCCGACGACGCCGGCCGCGGGGATCGTCGTGACGGAGATCAGCACGCCGACGAGCGCCCCGGTGCGCGAGGTCGACAACGACACCGCTCCGGCCACGCCGGCGAGGAACGCGACGACCGCGCCCAGCGCCCCCGGCCGGTACACGAAGTCGGTCAACGAGTGGGGCTTCACCAGGTCGTGCACGTCGATCAGCCCCCACCACCGCAGCAGCAGTGCGGCCACGAGCGCGCCCGCGACGCCCGCGCCGTACCCGAGCACGGTGGCGCGCAGACCGCCGAGGAACATCGACCGGCTCCGGCGGACCAGGCCGTAGGCGAGCGCCGCGAGCGGGCCGAAGTCGGGACCGACGGCCATCGCGCCCACGACGAGGACCGGCTGGTTCGTGACCACGCCGATCATCCCGATCACGCAGGCGATCGCCATGAGCACGAGGAACGTCACCGAGAGCTCGTTCTCAGCCCCTGCGCGCTCCCGCAGCTCCTGCCAGACGACCGCGTCGGTCGGCTCACCGGGAGCCGCGTCGACGGCGCGGTCCACGGCCTTCGACAGCACGGTGTCCGTCTGGTCGAGCGCCACGACCCCACGGGCGGGGACGCCGAGCTCCGTGAGCCGGTCGACGACGGTGGACGTCGCCTCGCGGGCGACGTCCGCGAGCACCAGGTCCCCCGCGGGGTCGACGGCGGCGCCGCGCAGCAGCACGACGTCCGCGACGCCGGTGTTGCCGCGCAGGAGCGTCACGACGCGTTCCGTCAGCTCGGCCGGGCACACGACCCGCAGGTGCATCACGGGCCCAACCTACGACGGCGCCGTCGGACGGTCAGCGCTGCGCGTCGCGCCAGGCGACCCACTCGGTCGCCCGCGTCAGGTCGTAGTCGGGGCCGTTGACGCCGATCGTGAAGAGCGTGGCCCCGGCGGCGGCGAGGCCGTCCGCGACCTCGGCGGGCGTGTGCCGGCTCACCTCGACGGACCGCTCGACGAGGTTCGCGGTGTCGCGGCCGACGGCCGCTCCGTGCTCGTCGAGGATCGCCGACTTGCGGGTCAGGGTCTCGACGTCGCCAAAGCTGTGCCAGATGTCGGCGTGCTCGGCGACGATCCGGAGGGTCTTCTTCTCGCCGCCGCCCCCGATGAGGATCGGGATGTCGCGGGTCGGTGCCGGGTTGCCGACGGCCAGTCGCTTCGTGATGCGGGGCATGGCCTCGGCGAGGTCGGCGATCCGGGTGCCGGGGGTCCCGAACTCGTACCCGAACCGGTCGTAGTCCTTCTCGAACCAGCCAGCGCCGATACCGAGGATGAGACGGCCGTCCGAGATGTGGTCGACGGTGCGGGCCATGTCGGCGAGGAGGTCGGGGTTGCGGTACGAGTTGCAGCTCACGAGCGCGCCGATCTCGACGCGGCTCGTCTGCTCGGCCCACGCGCCGAGCATCGTCCAGCACTCGAAGTGCTTGCCGTCGGGGTCACCGCTGAGCGGAAAGAAGTGATCCCAGTTGAAGACGACGTCGACACCGATCTCCTCGGCGCGCAGCACGGCGTCGCGGATCTGGGCGTAGTCGGCGTGCTGGGGCTGGATCTGGACAGCGATGCGCAGGGGGTGCTCAGACATGTCGCGAGCCTATGTCGTGATTCGCATGCCTCCGTCCTCGCCGAGTACGAGGGGTTCCACCGAATCCGAGCCTGTGTCCCTCGTACTCGACGGAAACCCTCGTACTCGGGCCGGGTGGAGGTGGTAGACCGGGGCGATGCGTTTCACGCCCGACGTCGCCCGCGGCGACTGGATCCTGCCTCGCCTGCGCGGCTGGGGCGTCGTCGGCGGGGTGGTGCCGCGCGGGTTCGAGGCGTACGCGCGGATCCTGCACCCGGTGCCGGCGCACGTCCCGTCGGTCGACGCGGAGGTCCCGCCCGAGACGCTGCAGTGGTCCGAGGTCGCGGCACGCTCGTCGAGGCTGCCGCGCGCCGTCGTGCACCCGCTCGTGCAGTGGACGTCGATCAGCGGCGCCCCGGGTGACTCCGTCACGCTGGCGGACGGGCGCGAGGCAGGTCCGCCCGGCGACGGCGCGCTCGACCCGGCCGCCTGGAGCGCGCTCGCGCACCACCTCGGACGGCGCACGGCTGCCCCCGACCTCCTCACCGCGGGGGTCTGGAACGGGTACGGCGAGCTGCGACCGGGCCGCTCGTCGCAGCTGTTCCTCGCCGTCGACGAGGGTGTGCCGACCCCCGACGAGCTCGAGCGGGCCCACGCCCACGCGAAGACCGAGCTCGTCGCATCCGTCGACCCGGAGATCACGTCCGCCGCCGACGACGGTCCCCTCCTCGAGCTCCCGGGCCGGGACTACGTGCTGCTCGACGCCACAACGGACGAGCTCGTCGACGGGTCGTGGACCCGCACATCCGGGCTCGGCTGGTACCGCGGGCTCCCGGGTGCGAGCCCGAACCTCCTGTGGCCGGCCGACCGGGCGTGGAGCGTCGCGAGCGAGATCGACTTCGACTCGACCCTGGTCGGGGGTACGAGGGCACTCGTCGAGGAGATCCTCGCCGACGAGGCCCTCGAGGCGTTCGAGGTGACGGAGGACGACGACCTCACCTGGACCGGGGACGCGGTCAACCGGGTGCCGGGAGGCGAGTGACGTCGTCGGGCCCGGCGCCGGCCTCAGTGGTGGAACGCGGACCGCTCCCCCGCCGACGGCATCGGCGTCTTCAGGGCGTCGAGGAACCGCACCTCGGCCTCGAGGTCGGCCAGGAACGCGCCCGCGAGGTCGCGGCTGAGCCCGTTGCGCACGACGACGCGCTGCACGGTCACGTCGGTGAGGTCGTCCGGCATGGGGTAGGCGGGGACGAGCCAGCCGTGCGTGCGCAGGCGCTCGGACAGGTCGTAGAGCGTCCAGCCGGCGCCCGCATCGGTGTGGTCGGCGGCGAGGCGCCACGCGAACACGGGGATGTCGGACCCGTCGTTCCACAGCTCGAAGGCCCCGATCCGGGCGACGCCGTCGGCGAGGTACCGGGCGACGTCGTGCGAGGTGCGCTGGACGGCGCGGTACCCCTCCACCCCGAGCCGGAGGAACTGGTAGTACTGCAGCAGCACCGGGGCGCCGGGGCGGGAGAAGTTGAGCGCGAACGTCGGCATGTCGCCGCCCAGGTAGCTCACCCGGAACACGAGCGACTCGGGCAGCGCATCGGCGTCGCGCCACACCACCCAGCCGAGCCCCGGGTAGACGAGCCCGTACTTGTGGCCCGACGTGTTGATCGACGCGACGCGCTCGACCCGGAAGTCCCAGGCGAGGTCGGGCTGGACGAAGGGCGCGACCATCGCGCCCGACGCGCCGTCCACGTGGATCTTCACGTCCAGGCCCGTGGCCGCCTGGATGCGGTCCAGGGCGGCGGCGATCTCGGCGACCGGCTCGTACATGCCCGTGTACGTGACGCCCATGATCGCGACGACGCCGATCGTGTTCTCGTCGACGTACTTCTCGAGGTCGTGACCGTCGAGGACCTTGTGCTCCTCGGTCAGCGGCACGTAGCGGGGCTCGACGTCGAAGTAGTTGCAGAACTTCTCCCAGCACACCTGCACGGCGCTCGACAGGACGAGGTTCGGCCGGTCGGCGGGCTTGCCCGCAGCGCGCCGCGCCTCGACCCACCGGCGCTTGAGCGCGAGACCGCCGAGCATGCACGCCTCCGACGACCCGGCCGTCGAGGTGCCAGTCGCGTGTGCCACGTCGGGCGCGTGCCACAGGTGCGCCAGCATCCGCCAGCAGCGTTCCTCGACGGCCGCGGTCTGCGGGTACTCGTCCTTGTCGATGACGTTCTTGTCCGCGGCCTCGACCATGAGCCGGTTCGCGTGGTCGTCCATCCACGTCCCGACGAACGTCGCGAGGTTGAGCCGTGCGTTGCCGTCGAGCATGGCCTCGTCGTGGACGATCTGGTACGCGGTCTCCGGCAGCGACGGCTGGTCGGGAAGCCGGAACCGCGGGAGCTCGGTCGCCTCGCCGGGCCTCGCGAACACGGGGTCGAGCGCGACGACGTCGCGCAGGTCCGCGGTGCGCGGGCGGCGGGCAGGGCGGTGGGGTCCACCTGCGTGGGGCATGCTCCTGACGCTAGGTCGGACGGGGCCACCGTGCGCGGCGAGGGGCCGTCAGTAGGTCCTGGCCGCGGAGAGGCCGAAGAAGTCCTCGAGCGTCTTCGCGCCGGTCGCGCGCACGTCCGCGGCGACCTTCTTTCCCACGTACCGGACGTGCCACGGCTCGTACACGTACCCGGTGGTCTTCTCCTCGCCCTTCGGGTACCGGACGACGAACCCGTACCGCCAGGCGTTCTTCGCGACCCACGCGGCCTGCTTCGTCGACCCGAAGCACGTCATCGCCCCGCACGACCCGGACGCGTCGAGCACGTCGACGGCCAGGCCTGTCTGGTGCTCCGAGTAGCCGGGACGAGCGGACTCGTTGTCGGCCTGCTTCTTGCCGTGCGCGGCGACCCAGCCCTCGTAGGTCGAGGCCTGGACGCCGTAGGCACGGTAGGCGCTGTGCACGACGAGAGGCAGCCCCGCCTTCGACGCCGCCCGGAACATCGACTTGAGCGCCTTCGCAGCCTCCGGCCGCATGACCTCGTTCGGCCCGGCGACCTCGACCAGCTTCTTCGGGGCGAACGTCCTCGGGTCGAGCGGGCGCTGCTTGTTGACGATCACGAGGTCGGTGGCCGGGTCGTCCGTCTGCGCGACGGTCACCGTGCCGCCCTTCGCGGGCCGCCATACGAGCGTCCCGCCCGCGAACTTCTGGGTGCAGCGGGTGGGGTCGTCCTCGCTCCCCGTGCACGACGCCGGCCCGCTCGCCGTCCCGAGGAAGCCCTTCGCCCCGCGCCAGCGGTCCGTCCACGCGGTGGTGATCGCCGCGGTGGCGAGGTCGCGGGCGGTGGGCGCGGGCGCCGTCGTCGGGGTGGCGGACGGCTGGGACGCGACGGCGACGCTCGGACCGGCCTGCGGCGCGCTCCCGTGGTCGCGGCCGAGCAGGGCGGGTACGGCGACCGCGAGCGCCGCGACCACCAGCACGACGACGGCGCCGACGAGGAAGGTACGGCGGCGACGGGACCGGCGGCGCTGCTGGGCGCGAGCGGCGGCCTCGGCACGGCGCACCGCTGCGGGGCGTGGTGCGCGCGCGACGTGCGGCGGCGCCGGCCGCTGCCGGCCCGTCGTGGTCATGGGGTCGATGGTACGGAGCGTGCCTGGGACCCGCTGTTTCTACCCTGGTAGAAGGACTGTCTACCAGGGTAGAATCGTGGCATGAGCCTCAACATCAAGAACGAGCGCGTGCACGCGCTCGCGCGCGAGGCCGCGCGCGTCACGGGCCAGTCCCAGACGAGCGTGATCGAGCGTGCGCTCGAGGAGCTCCTGGAGCGGGAGAAGTGGGAGTCGGAACGCGACAAGCGCAACCGACGGATCGAAGAGGTGCTGGCCGAGATCGACACGCGCACCACCGACGAGGACCGCGCACGGGCCCGCCAGATCATGGAGGACATGTACGACGAGAACGGGCTCCCCGTCCTGTGATCGTCGAGACGTCGGCACTCATGGCGATCCTCTTGAGGGAACCGGAGCGTGAGACGTTCCTCGTGGCCATCCAGGCCGATCCCGACCCCTGGCTCTCGGCGGCGAACTACGTCGAGGCGGGCGTCGTCGTCGATCGTCTGGGCGACCCGACGCGCTCCAGGCTGCTCGACGAGCTCGTCGAGAGCCTCGGAATTCGGATCGAGCCCGTCACGGTGGAGCAGGCTCGGACGGCCCGCGCGGCCCACCGCGACTTCGGCCGCGCTTCCGGCAATCGGGCGCGCCTCAACTTCGGCGACACGTTCGGGTACGCGCTGGCCGTGACCACCGGCGAGCCGCTGCTGTTCAAGGGCGACGACTTCAGGGAGACGGACGTGCGGCGCGCGCTTCCCTGACGACGGCGTCCGCGTCGTCGGCGGTCTCGCTCAGCAGGCGCCGGGGACCGGGGCCGGTGCGGGCGAGGAGGTCGTCGGGGTTGCGGACTGTGAAGCGC
Organism: Luteimicrobium xylanilyticum; assembly: GCF_009429125.1. GTDB lineage: Bacteria > Actinomycetota > Actinomycetes > Actinomycetales > Cellulomonadaceae > Luteimicrobium > Luteimicrobium xylanilyticum. The sequence goes on along the minus strand of NZ_CP045529.1, from coordinate 235,239 downwards.
CCCAGGATTTCTGCCGCTCCTATGCGGGTTGAACCTGCTCGGTGAGAGCAACGTCGTGGGCATCCTCGTATTCGACGGGCGTGTTCATCTCGAGGCGCCTCACGGCACCACACGTTGGATGTCACCCGTTCGTGCAGCAGCCCTCTTGGCGCACAGGGCCGCTCGATCGTGGTCCTGGACGAGGGTGAGGTCGCTGACGACCTGGTATGGGACCTGACGGAGATCTTGACCTCGTTCTGCGCGCGCCTGGACGGGCGCCGCTGCGCGCGCGGGCGGGCGGATGCCGCGGTGGCGGCGATGTCGGTGGGGCCTGGGAGTGTGGTGTCGTGACGTTGCAGGGGTTCCGGGTCGAGCTCGCACCCGACGCTGCCCAGGCCGACCGCCTGGCCCAGCACGCCGGCCTGCACCGGGTGGTGTTCAACCACTGCCTCGCACACGTCAAGGCGGTGATGGGACAGCGCGCTGCGGAACGCACCTACGGCATTCCCGATGACGAGCTGACGCCTGCGGTGGGCTGGTCGGCGCCCGCGCTGGAGAAGTACTGGCGGGCCACCCACCGCCAGACGTACCTGTGGTTCGGCGATGAGGGGCTGTCCTCGCGGGTCCCGAAGGAAGCGTGCCGGGCGTTGGCGGCCGCGCTGTCGAACTGGGCCAAGTCGAAGGCCGGGGCGCGCAAGGGTCGACGGGTCGGGTTCCCTCGGTTCCGGCGACGCAAGGACGGGGCGACCTGCCGGTTCGACGCCCACACCGCCCACCCCGCCACGTCCCGGCTGGTGCACGTCCCGACGATCGGCAAGGTGCCCGTTCGTGAGGACATGGGCTGGTTGACCGACCGGATCGCCGACGGGCGCGCCCGCGTCCTGGGCTCACGGTTCGAACGGCGTGCGGGCAGGTGGTGGGTCGCGTTCCAGGTCGAGGTCGACCGCACCGACGTCAACGCCCACCACACCGCACCCGTGGGCGGCCCGGTGGTCGGGATCGACCTCGGGATCACGACGTTCGCGACGATCGCGGCCGATGACGGCACCGTGGTCGAGGTTCCCAACCCCCGCCACCTCGGGCACAAGCTCCGTCGGTTGCGGCGGGCGAACAAGACCCTGGCCCGTAAGCAGAGGGGCTCGAAGAACCGGGCGAAGGCTGTGGCCGCCCTCGCGAAGATCCACCTGGACGTCGCGCACGCCCGGGCGGATTTCCTGCACAAGCTCACGACGTCGTTGACGAGAACCAAGTCGACGATCGTGATCGAGGACCTGTCCGTCGCGGGCATGGTGAAGAACAGGCGCCTGGCGCGGCACATCGCCGACGCCGGGTGGGCCGAGCTGCGCCGCCAGCTGACCTACAAGGCCGACTGGTACGGGTCCAAAGTGGTCGTCGCGGACAGGTGGTTCCCCTCCACCCGCACCTGCACGACCTGCGCAGAGGTCAACCACAACCTGACCCTCGCGGACCGGACCTGGACCTGCCCCTGCGGGACCGTCCACGACCGCGACCGCACCGCCGCTATCAACCTCCTACGCCTCGCTGCGTAGACCCAGCACCACGGTCGCCGGGCAGTTCCCCGGAGACCCTAACCGCCTGCCGAGGCCACGCAAGTCCCCGCACCCGCAGGGCAGAGGCCGATGAAACAGGAAGAGAGAATCACCGAGATTCTCCGAACGGTTGTTGAGCGTGCAGGTGCGGCGGCAGCCGCGGCCGATGGAGCGGTCGAGCCCGTCGAGCGGCCGTTGGAGGTGGTCGATCTGCGGCCATGCAGACCAACGACGTCGTGGTCCAATCGCTCGTGCCGGCCGTCGGTGCCGCCGTGCTCGCGGGCCTCGTGGCCGGGATGCCGCGCGGCGCGTTCGTCGTCGTGTGCAGGCTCGCGGTCACGGCGCTCGGCCTGGCGCTCACGTTCCGGCTCGGGCCACACCGTCGGGACGTCCCGCTTCCGGCGGCGTGACGCCGGGCGCGGCCCGCGCGGTGCCGTCCCGCCACTGGCAGGATGGCGCCATGGATCCGCGTGCAGGAACCCCCGCTCAGCCTCAGGACCTCATCGACGTCGACGCCGTCGTGGGCGCCTACTACGACCTCCACCCGGACCCGGACGACCCGGCCCAGAAGGTCGTCTTCGGGACGTCGGGCCACCGTGGCTCGAGCCTCGACTCGGCGTTCAACGAGGACCACATCGTCGCGATCACGCAGGCGATCATCGAGTACCGGCGCAGCCAGGGCACGGACGGCCCGCTCTACATCGGCCGCGACACGCACGCGCTGTCGCTCCCGGCCTGGGAGTCGGCGCTGCAGGTGCTCGCGGCGGCCGGCGTCGAGGTCCGTGTCGACGCGCGCGACTCGTGGACGCCCACCCCCGCGGTCTCCCACGCCATCCTCACCGCGAACGGCGCCACGACCGTCGACGGCGTCCGCACGAGCGGCCCCGGGCTCGCGGACGGCATCGTGGTCACGCCCTCGCACAACCCCCCGCGCGACGGCGGCTTCAAGTACAACCCCCCGCACGGCGGGCCCGCGGGATCCGAGGCGACCAGCTGGATCGCCGACCGCGCGAACGAGATCCTGCGGACCGGCGTCGGGCAGGTCAAGCGCGTGCCGCTGTCGGTCGCGGTCAGCGTCCCGAGCACCCAGAAGCACGACTTCCTCACCGCGTACGTCGACGACCTGCAGAACGTGATCGACGTCGACGCGATCCGCGAGGCGGGCGTGCGCATCGGTGCCGACCCGCTGGGCGGCGCGTCGGTGGAGTACTGGGGCGAGATCGGCGAGCGCTACGGCCTCGACCTGACGGTCGTGAACCCGACGGTCGACCCGGCGTGGAGCTTCATGACGCTCGACTGGGACGGCAAGATCCGCATGGACTGCTCGTCCCCGTACGCGATGGCGTCGCTGCGCCACCGGATGGAGCCCGCGGCCGACGGCACCACCCCGTACGACATCGCGACCGGCAACGACGCGGACTCCGACCGCCACGGCATCGTCACGCCCGACGCGGGCTTGATGAACCCCAACCACTACCTCGCGGTCGCCATCTCCTACCTGTACGGGACCGGGGACGACGGCGCACGCCGCCCGGGCTGGCCGTCGTCGGCGGCCGTGGGCAAGACGCTCGTGTCGTCCGCGCTGATCGACCGGGTGGTCGCGGGGCTCGGCCGGAAGCTGGTCGAGGTGCCGGTCGGGTTCAAGTGGTTCGTGCCGGGACTCCTCGACGGGTCGGTCGCGTTCGGCGGCGAGGAGTCCGCGGGCGGGTCGTTCCTGCGCCTCGACGGCCGCGTCTGGACGACCGACAAGGACGGCATCATCCTCGCGCTGCTCGCGTCCGAGATCCTCGCGAAGACGGGCCGGACGCCGTCGCAGCACCACGCCGACCTCGTCGAGCGGTACGGCGAGTCCTGGTACGCGCGCGTCGACGCGCCCGCGTCGCTCGAGGAGAAGGCGACGCTCGCGAAGCTCTCCCCCGACCAGGTGACGGCGACGACGCTCGCGGGCGAGGACATCACGGCCAAGCTCACGAACGCGCCCGGCAACGACGCGGCCATCGGCGGGCTCAAGGTGACGACCGAGAACGCGTGGTTCGCGGCCCGCCCGTCGGGCACGGAGAACGTGTACAAGATCTACGCCGAGTCGTTCGTGTCGGCCGAGCACCTCGAGCAGGTCCAGGCCGAGGCGAAGGACGTGGTGTCCGACGCGCTCGGCGGGGCCGAGTGAGCGAAGACCATTCCGCGGCCCCGCAGACCGAGGGCCGCGGGGGCGGTCCCACGGTCTTCCGTGGGACCGCCCTCGACCGCATCGTCTTCTTCTCGGACGCCGTGGTCGCGATCGCGATCACGCTGGTAGTGCTGCCGCTGGTCGACGGTGCGCGCGACCTGGAAGGTCGCACCGCGGCCCAGTTCGTGTCGGACAACGGCTGGCAGCTCGCCGCCGCAGCGCTCACGTTCGTCGTCGTCGCCGTGTTCTGGCGGACGCACCACGCCCTGTTCGCCCACGCCACGGGCGCGACGAGCCGCGCCGTCTCGCTCAACCTGCTCTGGTTGGCGTGCATCGCGTTCTTCCCGGTCCCCACGGTCCTCCTCGTCGACGCCGACGGCGACGACCGCGTCGCCCACGCGCTGTACATCGGCACGATGCTCGTGGCCGTGGTCACGCTCGTCCTCGAGAGCATCGAGCTCGAGCGCCACGGCCTCGTTCCGCCCGACGACGGACCACCGGTCGCCCGCTGGACCGCGTCGATCGCGTTCGCGCTGGCGTTCGTCCTGTCGTTCGCGTTCCCGTCGTGGAACGCGTGGCCGCTGCTCGTCCTCGTCCCGACGGCCTGGGTCGAGCGGTCGCTGCGCCGGCGGGCGCGAGGGCGCGCGCAGGGCTGAACGCGGGGCCGCGCCGTCGTCGGCCGGTCGGTCGGTCGGTCGACGGTCACAAGACCGTGCCCGGCGCCCTCCTCCCGAGTGGAGCACCCTGAGGCACGCCCGTGCCCCACGCCTCCTGGACCCGGAGGACCGAGAGATGACCGCGTTGTCAGGGCAGCCCCTGCCCACGACCTCGACCGCACCCCGCCCGCACGGCACCCCGCTGCGCGGCCTCGCGACCACGCCCGCGTCGTCGACGACGCGCGGACGGTTCGGCCGCATGTTCCGTCACGTCCCCGTCTGGTCCCAGAGCGCCAAGGACCTCGCCGAGCTCGGCAAGGCCATGGTCCAAGAGCTCGAGGGCGGGAAGATCGACAAGCCGCTCGGCGAGGTCGACGACGACGAGAACACCGCCACGCTCGACGACGGCGAGCTCCGCCTGCCCGCGGGCTACACGTACTTCGGGCAGTTCGTCGACCACGACATCACGTTCGACCCGGTGTCGAGCCTGACCCGCCAGTCCGACCCCGACGCGCTCACCGACTACCGCACGCCACGCTTCGACCTGGACAACGTCTACGGGCGCGGCCCCGCGGACGAGCCGTTCCTCTACGAGCACGACGGCCTGCACCTCGTGCTCGGCGATCCGGTCTCGTCCGACGAGCGGTTCGCGGGCCCCGACCTGCCGCGGACGTCGGGCACGCGGATCGCGGTCATCGGGGACCCGCGCAACGACGAGAACCTCATCGTCTCCCAGCTCCAGTGCACGATGCTGAAGCTGCACAACCGGGTCGTGGACCGCGTCGAGCACGACACCCACGGAAGCGGCCTGAGCACCGACGACGTGTTCAAGCTCGCCCAGCAGGAGGTCCGCTGGCACTACCAGTGGGTCGTCGTGCACGACTTCCTGCCGCGGCTCGTCGGGCAGGACGTGGTCGACGACGTCCTCGCGACGGAGGAGTACACCGTGCCCGGGGGCGGCACGGTCGAGACGCTGGTGCCGCGGCTCCGGTTCTACCACTGGCAGGAGCAGCCGTTCATGCCGGTGGAGTTCTCGGTCGCCGCCTACCGGTACGGGCACTCGATGGTCCGGCCGAGCTACGCGATCAACGACCGCGTCCCGCTGCCGGTCGCGGGCGTCACCGACGCGTCCCGGATCCCGATCTTCTCCCACGACGCCGACCCGCTCCACAACCTCAACGGGTTCCGGACCCTGCCGGGCGAGTGGGGCTTCCAGTGGAAGTACTTCCTCCCCGGGATCGACGACGCCGCCGGCCCGGTCGACGAGCACCTCCCCCAGCCGAGCTACAAGATCGACCACGTCCTCGCCCGGCCGCTGTCGACGCTGCCGGACTCCGTCGCCGGGCGCGAGACCGTCGTCTCCGGGATGCCGAAGGCGCTCGCCCAGGAGCTCGCCGTCCGGAACCTGCTGCGCGGGCTGCAGCTCGGCGTCCCGTCCGGTGAGGACGTCGCGCGGGCCATGGGGATCACCCCGCTCACGCCCGACGACGTGTTCGCCGAGGATGCCGTCGAGCTGCCCGACGCCGTCCGCGAGCGCCTGTCCGGGCACACCCCGCTGTGGTTCTACGTGCTCCGCGAGGCGGACGTGCTCGCCGGGGCGGCGCACCTCGGCCCGGTCGGGGGGCGGATCGTCGCAGAGGTCCTGGTCGGGCTGCTCCACGGCGACCCGCTGTCGTTCCTGTCGGTCGACCCGACGTGGCGGCCCACCCTGCCCAGCCGGGAGCCGGGCCGGTTCACGCTCTCCGACCTGGTGAACGTCGCCGTCCACGGCGCCTGACGGCGGTGCGGGCCAGGATGGGTCGGAGCCGGTGTCGAAACCTCGACCCCGGCTCCGACGTCCCCCGTGAAGGCCGCCGACCGGCGTCCTCGACCGGCACCACCCGGAGGTCACCATGAAGTACGTCGTCCTGATCCACTCCAACCCCGACCCGTGGGGCCACCCGACCATCGACTTCACGCCCGAGGGTCAGGCGATCCCGGCCGAGCGGCGGGCCGTGATGGACCGCGACTTCGACGCGCTGCTCGCGGAGCTCAACGAGTCCGGCGAGTTCGTCGTGGCGGAGGCGCTCGCGGCCCCGTCGTCGTCCACGGTCTACCGCTGGGACGGCGAGAAGCACGTCACCACGGACGGCCCGTTCGCGGAGACGAAGGAGCAGCTCGCCGGGTTCTTCCTGATCGACTGCGAGACGCGGGAGCGGGCCGAGGCCGTCGCCGCGCGGTTCGCGGGGCCGGGTGACGTCGTCGAGCTGCGACCGTCGATGTATGTGAACGAGGGCCCCCGCGCGGCCGATGACCTCGTCTGACCGCGCGGGCGAGCCGCTGGAGGACGTCTGGCGCCGGTACGCGCCGGACGTCCTCGGCGCGGTCGCGCGCCACCACGGCGACTTCGGACGCGCCGAGGACGCGGTGCAGGAGGCCCTCGTCGCGGCGTCGCTGTCGTGGCCCGTCGACGGGCTTCCGCGTGACCCGAAGGCGTGGCTGGTCACCGTCGCGTCCCGCCGCTACGTGGACTCGTGGCGCTCCGACACGGCCCGCGAGCGGCGCGAGCTGGAGGACGCCGCGCGGGCGCCGTCGGACGCGCTGCTGGCGCCGGGCGCGGACGCTGCGCCGGCCTCCCAGCACGACGACACCCTGACCCTCCTCGTCCTGTGCTGCCACCCCGTCCTGCCGCCGTCGTCGCAGGTGGCGCTGACGCTCCGCGCGGTCGCAGGGCTCACGACGGCGCAGGTCGCCCGCGCTCACCTCGTCCCCGAAGCGACGATGGCGCAGCGGATCTCGCGGGCCAAGGCCAAGCTCCGGGAGGCCGGGGCCCGGTTCGTCCCGCCCCCCGTCGAGGAGCTCCCGGCCCGCGTCGCGGCGGTCTCCCAGGTCCTGTACCTCGTGTTCACGGAGGGGCACACGACGACGTCCGGCACCGGGCTCGTCGACGTCTCGTTCGCGGACGAGGCGATCCGGCTGGCGCGCGAGCTGCACCGGCTGGTGCCGTCCGACGACGAGGTCACGGGGCTGCTCGCCCTGATGCTCCTCACGCACGCCCGACGCGCGGCCCGCACGACGGCGGACGGCGCGCTGGTCCCGCTCGGCGTGCAGGACCGGCGGCTGTGGGACCGGGCGCTGATCACCGAGGGGGTGGCGCTCGTCGAGGCGGTGCTGCCGGTCGGGCGGGTGGGGCCGTACCAGCTGCAGGCCGCGATCGCGGCGGTGCACGACGAGGCCGCGACGCCCGGCGACACCGACTGGGCCGAGATCGACGCGCTGTACGGGATGCTCGAGCGGGTCGCCCCGGGGCCCGTCGTGACGATGAACCACGCGGTCGCGGTCGCCGAGGTCGGGGGCCCGGCGGCGGGGTTGGCGATGGTGGAGCCGCTGCGGACCGACCGGACGCTGCGACGCCACCATCGCCTGCACGCGGTGCGAGCCCACCTGCTCGAGCGCCTCGGCGAGACCGCGGAGGCGCGCGCCGAGTTCCAGATCGCGGCCGAGCTCACGACGAGCGTCGTCGAGCAGCGCTACCTCAACGAGCGCGCGGCGGCGCTCCGCCCCCGTCGCGCCGGGGACTGACGCCGACCCTGGCCGGCCGCGCGTGCGCCGTCGGGCGTCGCTGCCTCCGCGGACCGCCGCGCCAGCGCGTCCCCCCGGTCAGAGGACGGTCGTCAGGACCCCGCCGTCGGCACGCAGCGCGGCGCCGTTGGTCGCGGACGAGAGCGGGCTCGCGAGGTAGACCGCGAGGCTCGCGATCTCGTCCGGGTCGATGAAGCGCTGCAGCAGGGACGTCCGGTTCTCGGCGACGATCGCGCCCTTGAGGTCGTCGGCGGGAACGCCCTGCGCCTGCGCGATCTCCTCGACCGCGCGAGCGACGCCGTCGGAGTACGTCGGCCCTCCGAGGATCGTGTTCACGGTGACGTCCGTGCCGCGGGTGAGCTTCGCGAGACCGTTGCTCAGCGCCAGGGTCCCGGCCTTGGTCACGCCGTAGTGCGTCATGTCCGCGGGCACGTTCACGCCGGACTCGCTCGCGACGAAGAGGATCCGGCCCCAGCCGCGGGCCAGCATCCCGCCGAGCAGGTGCCGGGAGAGTCGGACCCCGCTCATCACGTTGACCTCGAAGTACCGCCGCCACTCGTCGTCGGGGATCGCGTCGAACGGGACGACGTCGAAGACGCCCACGTTGTTGACGAGGACGTCGACGTCACCGAGGCGGTCGAGCAGCCCCTGCACCTGCGCCGGGTCCTCGAAGTCCGCGGGGATCCCGGAGACGTCGGCGCCCGGCACGGCGGCGCGCAGGCGGTCGACGGCGCCCCGCACCCCGTCCTCGTGGCGCCCGTTGACCGTGACCACCGCACCCTCGCGCAGCAGCGCCTCGGCGATCGCGTACCCGATCCCCTGCGTCGACCCGCTCACGAAGGCCTTCTTCCCTGCCAGTCCCAGATCCATGTCGTCCCGTCGTCCACTGCCGGCTCGCGCCGGACATTCACTTGCTCAGGCAAGTCAAACGTACGCGGGTTCGACTTGCCTGAGCAAGCGACCGCGGCACGGGTCCGTGGCACGGATCGGTACGCTGCTGCCATGCCGGCCCCCCGCACCCCCACGACGCTCGTGGGCGACGACCTCGAGACCTGGGCCGCCCTGGCGACCGTGCTCGAGTGGCTTCCCGCCGCGCTCGACACCCAGCTCCAGCGCGACGCCCAGCTCACGCACTTCGAGTACGGCGTCCTCTACGCGCTGTCCACCGCCCCGGGCCGCACGCTCCGGATGAGCGTGCTCGCCGGCTACGCGAACAGCACGCTCTCCCGTCTGTCCCGCGCGGCGACACGTCTGGAGGCCAAGGGCTGGCTGCGACGCACCCCCGACCCCGAGGACGGCCGCTACACCCTCGCGCTGCTCACCGACCTCGGCCGGCAGAAGGTCGACGACGCCACACCCGGCCACACCGAGACGGTCCACCGGCTCGTCCTCGACCGGCTCACGCAGCCCCAGACCCGCCAGCTCCGCGAGATCAGCCGACGCATCGCCCGCGCCATCAGGGACGACGGCGCCTGGTCGCCTCCCGCGGCACCCACACCGGGCGGCTGACGGCCGCACCGACGAGGCCGATCGGCTGCGGGCCCCGTCCGGTCAGCACGCTGCGCGACGGTCCAGGACCAGCGAGCCCGGCACGGCAACGGCAGGAAGGTCGGTCCACGCGACTCGCCCACCACGGACGACAGCGAGCCGACGCGGCTGGTCGAGCAGGACCTGCCCGGAATCGCGTGCATCGAGCACCACGAGGTCACCGCGTGCGCCCGGCGTGATCCCGGCGGGGATCTCCGGATCGACGAGGCGGCGCGGGACGTCCGTGACGGCTGCCACGAGGTGGTCCAGCTCGTCGGGCTCGGACACGTGACCCACCCGAGCCGCGAGCAGCGCCATGTCGAGCAGGTCGGCGCGACCCGTCGGGGTGAACGCGTTGCGGACGTTGTTCGACGACACGGCGACCGGGACGCCCGCGGCCCACAGCTCGCGCAGCGGCGCCACACCGCGACGCGCGTTGCGCTCGTCGTCGCGGCCCGACAGGTACAGGTCGGTGGCCGGCAGGACGGTCACCGTGACGTCGGCGGCAGCGAGCGCGGCCAGGACCCGTGCCCGGTCGTCCCGTGGCATCGCGGCGAGGGTCGTGACGTGCCCGATCGCCACGCGCCCCTGCAGCCCGCGGTCGATGGTGGCCCGCGCGACGTGCTCGGCGAGCGTGAAGCGCGGGTCGTCGGCGTCGTCGGCGAGGTCGAGGTGCAGGTCTGCGGGGACGCCGTGCTCGACCGCGAGGTCCAGGACGATCTCGACGTGCCGCTCGGCGGCCTCGCGGTCGGGCTCCACGTAGGGGCAGCCGCCGACCACCGTGTCGGGCCCACGGAGGCCCTCACGCACCAGCTCGAGGGTCCCCGGCCGCACGAGCAGCCCCTCCTGGGGAAACACGGCGACCTGGATCCGCTGCGTCTCACGGACCTCCTCGGCGACCTCCAGCACGCCCTCCACCCCGACGAGCCCGACGCCGGGGTCGACCTCGGTGTGCGCGCGGACCGTGGTGGTGCCGTTCTCGAGCGCCAGCCGGGCGACCCGGCGCGCTCGGTCCGCGACGTCCTCGCGCGTGAAGTCGGCCTTGCGCGCCGCGGTCCAGGCGATCGCCCCCTGCAGGTCAGAGCCGCCCGAAGGCCCGCCTAGCAGCGCCTTGTCGAGGTGGAGGTGGGACTCGACGAGTCCCGGCAGCACGACGTGACCGTCGACGTCGAGCACGTCGTCGCCGACCGGGGGCCGGTCCGGCGCCCACGGCTCGACGGAGGTCACGAGTCCGTCGGCGACGTGGACGTCGACCAGCCCCCGGACGCCGCCGATCCGGGCCCGCGCGACGATCACGCCGCGGCCCTGCGGGTCGCGAAGCCGCGCAGCGCACGTGCGCTGTCGAGCACGAAAGCCAAGGACTCCGCCTCGTCGAGCGGCGAGCGGAGCTGGTCGAGCGTCGGCGCGTCACCCGTCCTCGCCCGCGCCTCGTAGGCCGCCGTGAGCTCACGGACGCGAGCCAGCTCGACCGGGTCGAGGCCGGGGTCGGACTCGTACCAGCGCGCGTCGTCCACCCACAGCGTCATCTCGGCGCGCGAGGTCGTGACGCCCTCGACCGACACGGGAAGGTCCGGGTTCGCGTCGAGCAGGGCGCCGACGATCGCCGGCCAGTCCAGGACTCCCTCCCCGACGGGCAGCAGGAAGCGCCCGATACCGTTCTCCGTGGTGTGCAGGGCGACATCGCGCGCATGCGTCGCACGGACGTAGGGGGCGACCCGGCGCGCGGCGGCGACCGGGTCCTCACCACGCACCAGGACGTTGGCGGTGTCGAACGTGATCCCGAACGCGTCCGGCCCGGCGCCCTCGACGAGCGCGACCACCTCGCGCGAGGTGATCTCCTCGTGAGTCTCGAGATCGAGGTGCGCGCCGTTCGCACGCAGCGCGGGCGCCAGGAGATCGAGCACGCGCGACGTCGCCACGAGCTGGTCCGGCCACGAGACGTCCGTCCGAAAGCGGTCGCAGGCGAGGATGGACCGGTAGCGGAACTGGTAGTTGCACGTCGCGGCCCACAGGTCGGTGATCCCGAGGTCGGTCAGCGTGCCCACGAGCCGCACCAGGCCCCGGACGTAGTCGCCGTCCCCGTGGTCGCGGATCTGCGGCAGCTCCGGCGCGGTGAACGGGTCGACCTTGCCGATGCCCACCTGCACGTAGAGACCGAGCCCGGCGGCCACCGCGAGCGCCTCACGCATCTCGCCGACGTCGAGGGTCGACGACAGCTCCCACGGCGAGCGCAGGAACACCCCGTCCAGGCCGTGCCGGGCCGCTTCCTCGAACGTCCACGCGGCTCCGTGAGCCAGGGCGCCCGGGAACTTGCTGGAGTCGGTGCCGACCCGCATCACGCCTCCTCGTGCCGGGTGAGGTCGACGAGGCCGCGGGCGAACACGTTCGCCGCGTCGTAGCGCTGCTTGACCTGGACCAGCCTGTCGTACTTCGTCCCGTAGACGGCACGCGCGGCGGCGTCGTCCCCACCCTCGGACGCGAAGTTCACGTAGGTGCCGCCCTGATAGGGACGCATCGCCTCGTCGAACGCCTTCGCCCAAGCCACGAGCGGCGCCTTCTCTCCCGGGTACTCCCAGTCGGCGCCGATGTTGGCGCTGTACAGGCTTCCGACCCCAGCGGTCGAGTCGTTCGAGCCGTCGCGAGGCGTACGGCTGCCGGCGATCATCTCGAACGGGCACATGAGCTGGTGGGCGATGAATGCGCTCGAGTTCAGAGCACGGCCCGGATAGGCGTCGGCCTGCTCGATCACGGTGTCGATCGCCTCGGGGGTGAGCTCCTTGAGGAACAGGTGCTTCCAGTAGTGGGCGACGCCGTAGCGGAACTCGTCGTCGGTGGCGTGCTGGAGCGTGACGTGCGGGATGCTGCGCACGGACGACCAGATGGGCTCGACGTCGGCGAACATGCCGGCGGTGAGCTCGGGCTCGTCGGCGGGGTCACCGTAGGTGACGGTCGCCACCGACAGGATCGGCTCACCGCGGTGCGCGGCCGGGATCTGCGACCAGTACTCGGGAGCGCGCAGCAGCCGCACGTACGTGCCGACGTTCGCCGGGGCGTCCGGTCCCCACTGCGCGAACCGCTCGATGAGCCGCTTGCGGTCCGAAGCGCCGTAGAGGCACTGGCGGACCGTCGCGAGACCCGGCAGGTCGACGTACCGGAAGACGAACTCGGTCGCGACCCCGAAGTTGTGCCCGGCCCCCTTGAGCGCCCAGAAGAGGTCGGCGTGCTCGTCTGAGCTGGCCCTCAGGACGCTGCCGTCGGCGACCACGACCTCGATCTCCTGCACCCAGTCGACCGTCGCGCCGAACTGGCGCGCCAGGTACCCGAAGCCTCCACCGAGCGTCAGGCCGGCGACCCCGGTGTGCGAGACGACCCCGGCGGGCACGGCGATGTCGAGCTCGGAAGCGGGGCGGTCCACGTCGCCCCAGCGGCAGCCGGCGCCGACGGTGACGGTGCGCGCCTCGGTGTCGATCCGGACGTGATCGATCAGTGCGGTGTCGATCAGCACCGCGCCGTCGGCGACCGACGTCCCTGCGAGGTTGTGACCGCCGGACCGGACCGTCACGGGCAGGTCGTGCGCGACGCACCAGGTCAGCGTTCGGGAGACGTCTCGGGCACTCGTGCATCGCACGATCGCCGCCGGCAGGCGGTCGATGTCGGCGTTCCAGACGCGGCGCGCCTGATCGTACGCGACGTCGTCGGGGCCGAGGACGCCGCAGTCGAGGTGGGCGCGCAGCTCGTCGGCGACGCTCGTGAGGCTGGTGGTGGTCATGCGCTGCTCCTGGGTGCGTCGAAGCGGGTACAGGGGATCGGTGCCGGAGGGCGGGGTCGGTCTCGGGCCTGGCCGAGACCGTCCGGTGGCCCTAAGCCGGCGACGGGACCGGCGCGAGGCCGGCGACGGTGGCGCGCAGGTGAGCGACGCTGCGGGCCAGGAAGTCGTGGTGCGCGGCTTTCGCCGGGCGCACCGCCCGGAGCTGCTCGAGGTCGTCGACCTCGCCGGCCGCCGCCCGCGACGCGTAGGCGTCGGCCGCGGCACGCAGCCGGTCGAGCTCGTCGGCGCCGAGATCGACGTGCGACGCGAGCCAGACCGGGTCGTGGTCGAGGATCGGCATCTCGGCGCGCACGGGCCCGATCGGCTCGACCGTGAGGTTGAGGCCCGGGTTGAGGGTGAGCACGGATCGCAGGGCCGCGTCCCAGTCGACGATCCCCTCCCCGCACGGCGCGAGGAACCGCGAGATCCGGTCACCCGTCCGTAGCAGGGCGGCGTCGCGCAGCTGAGTGCTGCGCACGTACGGCGCGACGCGCGCGATCCCCTCATCCGGGACCTCGCCGCGGACAGGCATGTTGCCGGGATCGAGGCAGATCCCGATCACGTCGGGCCCGACCTCCTCGACCAGACGGACGAGCTCGAACGTCGTCGCCTCCTCGTGCGTCTCGAGGTTGAGGCTCACGCCGTGCTCGCGCAGCGCGGGAGCGAGGCGGTGCAGGAACTTCGCGGTCGCGGCGAGCTGGTCCGGCCACGGTGCCTCCGCCCGAAACCGGTCGGTGATGTAGAGCCCGTCGTACTGGCCCTTGTATCCGCCCAGCGCCGTCCAGGTGTTGGTCCAGCCGTGCTCCGCGCACACCGCGATCATGCGTTCCATCCCGGCCAGGTAGCTGCCCTCGCCGAGGTCGCGCACGCGCGGCAGCTCAGCCGTCATGTAGGGGTTCACCTTGCCGAGGCCCATCTCGACGTAAAGCCCGAGGTCGCGCGCGTGGGACGCCCACTCGCCCAGGAAGCCCGGGTCCAGCGTCGGGCTCAGCTCGTCGAGCGTGCGGAGGTTGATGCCGTCGAGACCGAAGTCGCGGACGGCATCGAGCATCTCCAGCGGGTCGCCCCACGCCGAAGACGTTCCGTCTGCGAGCTTGACGTCGGTGCCGTACCGGGTCATGGCTGCACCACCTGGACGGTCTTCGCGAGCTGGTTGAGCTCTTCGATCCCGTCCTCGGTGAGCATGACCGTGCCGCCGATGCAGATGCGCCGGTACTGGTGGATGGCGTTGGGCTCGAACGCGAACGCCATGCCGGGCGCCAGCTCGATGTCGCCGTCCTGGGGCTTGACAGGTGGGAGGGTCAAGCCGTCGAACATCGGGTCCGACGCGGTGTTGAGGTGGGTCGCGCTGTTGGGCCAGCACGGTCCGACGCCGTGGACCTGCGGTCCGGTGTTCCAGAAGCCGTTGCGGAGCATGGGCTGCATCATGGCGTCAGCGAGCTCGTCGAACGTCGCGCCAGGCCGACTGAGGACGTCGAGCCCGTCCTCGTACGCCTCGAAGCAGACCTCTTCGAGGCGGCGGACGAGAGCGTCGGGCTCGCCGATGTGGGCCTCGATCTGCTGCTGGGTCTCGAAGCCGCCGTAGAAGTTGAACAGCTCGGCTGCGACCGAGTCGCCCGGCTGGAGCACCCGGCCGCCACCGCCCATTCCGATCCACTCGGGACGACCCCAGGAGAAGCGGTCTCGTCCGGCGCGGAAGCAGATGATCGGCTCGTACCACCAGCCGCCACCCGCGACGGTGGCGCCGAGCGTCGCGGCCGCGACCTCGGTCTCGCGGGCGCCGACCCGGGCGGCGGCGACGAAGGCCTCGCACGCGGCCTCCCCGATCGCTGCCGCCTTGCGGACCATGACGCGCTCTTCGGGGCTCTTGACGAGCGCCATGCGCTCGAACCAGCCGCCCGCGTCGACGAACGTGACGCCCGGGAGCACCTCCAGGACCTTCTGCCACGTGGTGAACGGGATCCAGCCGTCGTCCGCGGCGAAGCCCATGCCGGTCAGACCCACGACGCCGACGTTCACCCCGGACGTGAGACCGTGCTCTCCGAGGACCTCGCGCAGCACGGTCGGCACCGGACCCGGACGCACGTCGTCGACCCAGCGCTCGTAAGCCGCTCCGGACGGGTCGAGTCGCGCGAGCGCGTAGCGGCCGATCGTCGTGACGCTCGTCGCAGTGAGCACCGCGACGGTCCCGAGCGGCTCGTTGGTGAGGTACCGGTCATACGTGTCGCGGCCGGAACCGAACACGACGAGCGCGTCGAGTCCGTCGCGCGACATGGTCGCGCGCAGCACTGCGTAACGACGGTCGCGCTCTGCGAGGGACAGAGTCGGGAACTCGTCCGGTGCGGGAAGCTCGACGTCGATGATCGGGTAGGCCATCAGGTCCTCCTGTCGGGGCTGTTGGTATGCAGAATGCCAAAACGACCGTTTCCCGCGAAGGTCGATCCTGTTACTTCCGCGTAAAAGTCGCGACCAACCGCTGGAGTCACTGACCACCTGGTGCGACAGTTGGTATACCAACTGGCCTTCGATGTGCGGAGGCTTCGCGAGAAGGGACTTCCCGTATGACCGCTGTCACCCCGAAGCTGTCCGCCGACGCCACGGCCCCCCTGGAGCCAGGCGAGCAGCTCGCCGAGCAGATCGAGGCGAAGATGACCGAGGTCGTCGAGCTTCTCGGGCAGTGGCGCGACGCCACCGAGCGCAAGTGGGCCGCGGTCGGATTCGGCTCCCGGCCGGCGATCGTCGTCATCGACCTCGCCCGGTTCTGGACCGAGCCCGGCTACGCGGCCTACTGCCCGGGCGCCGAGGAGGCGATCGCCGCCACCAACGAGCTCCTCGCCCATGCCCGCGCCGCCGGCGTGCCCGTGATCTTCACGACGCAGGCCTACCAGTCGACAGCCCGCGGCCTCGTCTCCGCGACAGGCATGGCGCGGAAGTTCCCCGGTAGCGACACTCTCGCCGTCGGCAGCGTCGCGACCGAGCTGCACCCGTCGCTCACCGTCGAGGAAGGCGAGCACCTCGTCGTCAAGACCCAGTCGAGTGCGTTCGCCCACACCTACCTGTCGACCGTGCTGCACGACGCCGGTGTCGACACCGTCATCCTCACCGGCGTCGTGACCTCGGGGTGCGTCCGGGCGACCGCCGCCGACTCCCTCGCGAACGGCTTCCGGACGATCGTCGTTCCCGAGGCCGTCGCCGACCACCTCCCGGGCGCGCACACGTGGACGCTGTTCGACATCTCGACCAAGATCGGCGACGTCGTGCCGCTGGCCGAGGCGACGGCGTACCTCGACCGGGTCGCCGCCGAGCGCTGACCCTCACGACGAGGCGGGGAGAGCCCGGTCCCCACGGACCGGGCTCTCCCCGCCTCTCGTGCACGCCGGAGTCAAGCCACCGGCTGTGCTGCACCCTGAGACGCCGCCCGTGCCAGGCGCACCGCGCGCCGCGCCCGCTCGCCGGCCGGGTCGAGGCGCGGCACCGCCTCGAGCAGCGTCCGTGTGTACTCCTCGCGAGGGCGCGTGTAGATCTCCTCACGCGTCCCGGTCTCCACCACCCGCCCGTCCCGCAGCACCACCACGCGGTCGCACAGGTAGCGCACCACGGCAAGATCGTGCGCCACGAACAGGACGGACAGCCCCAGGCGACTCTGCATGTCCTTGAGCAGGTTGAGCACCTGTGCCTGGACGGAGACGTCGAGAGCGGACACGGGCTCGTCGCACACGAGCACCCGCGGCCGCACGACGAGAGCACGCGCGATCGCGATCCGCTGGCGCTGCCCGCCCGAGAAGTCGCGCGGGTGCCGGCCCAGGTGCTCGGCACCCAGATCGACCAGCTCGAGCGTCTCGACGACGCGATCCCGCCGCTCGCGCGCCGGGCAGGCCCCGGAGACCACGAGCGGCTCCGCGAGGATCTGCCCGACGGTCATGCGCGGATCCAGGCTCGAGTACGGGTCCTGGAAGACGAGCTGGACCTCGCGCCGGAACCGGCGGCGCTGCGTCCGGCTCGGCTTGCGCAGGTCGATCCGGTCGTAGTCGAGGTCACCGGCGTCAGGCGTCTCGAGCCCCATGAGGCAGCGCAGCGTCGTCGATTTTCCGGAGCCCGACTCACCGACGAGGCCGAGGACCTCCCCCTCGGCGAGCGCGAACGAGACTCGGTCCACCGCCGTGTGAGCCCGGCTCCCGGAGCCGAACGTCTTCACGAGGTCCTGCACGTACAGGAGCGGGTGCGCCGGCATCTGGGTCACGATCGGCCTCCATCGAGCTGGGTGCGGTCGGCGGGCGAGCGGTTCGTGCCGGCGGGTGGCGGGGCCTCGCGCGCGACGACGAGACTGTCAGCCACCGTCGCGAGCCTCCGACCGGGATCCGCGTCGATCCGTGGCACCGCCCCGATCAGGCCGCGGGTGTACGGGTGCTGCGGCTCGAGGAACACCCTGTCGACGGGGCCGTCCTCGACGATCCGGCCGTGGCGCATCACGGCGACACGGTCGGCGAGCCCAGCGACGATCCCGAGGTCGTGCGTGATGAACAGGACCGCGAGCCCCAGCTCGTCGGACTGCTGGACCACGAGGTCCAGGACCTGCTCCTGCACGCGGACGTCGAGCGCTGTCGTGGGCTCGTCTGCCACGAGAAGCTGCGGTCCTCCCACGAGCGCCGCAGCCATGACGACGCGTTGGCGCATCCCGCCCGAGAACTCCGTCGGGTAGCTTCGTGCACGCTCCGCGGCCCGCGGGACACCGAGCCGGTCGAGCATCTCCACGGCGCGCCTGGCCGCCTCTCTGCGCCCGACGCCACGGATCAGGAGAGGCTCCGCGACCTGGTCGACGATCCGGCGGACCGGGTTGAGCGCGGCCATCGGGTCCTGGAAGATCATCGAGATCCCAGCACCGCGCACGGCGCGCAGCGTCCGCTCGGGAGCCCCGACGAGCTCGGCATCGTCGAACTGGACCGACCCGGCGACCTCGACCCCCGGGTCGAGCCGGACGAGCGCCTTCGCGACCGTCGACTTGCCCGATCCCGACTCACCGACGAGCGCCACGCGCTCCCCGACCTGCACGTCGAGGTCGACCCCGTGCACGATCTCCGGCCCGTCCACCCCGCGGACCCGGACCGCGAGGTCACGGACCCGGAGCAGCGGGCACCGCTCCACGCCGCTCATGCGCGCACCACCGTCGGGTCGAGGCGGACACGGAGCGTGTCGCCGAGGAGTGCGAAGCCGACCGCTGCCAGCGTGATCGCGAGCCCTGGGAAGAGTGCCACCCACCAAGCGGTCGTCACGTACTCGCGCCCCTGCGCAACCATCGAGCCCCAGTCCGCGCTCGGCGGCGCCGCGCCCACGCCCAGGAAGGCCAAGCCCGCGATCAGGACGATCGCCCCCGAGATGTCCAGCCCGAGCTGGACGTACACCGAGTCGAACGAGTTGGGCAGGACGTGCCGGCTCATCAACCGACGCTGCGACATGCCGGTGAGACGCGCCGCCTCGACGTACTGCGAGGACGTCGTCTGGCGCATCACGGCCCGGACGAGCCGTGCGGTCGCCGGCCACATCGCCACGACCATCGCCACCACGACGGAGGTGAGGGACGGACCGAGCGCGGCGGCGATGCCGAGGGCCAGCACGATCGACGGGAAGGCGAGGAAGATGTCGACGACCCGCATGATCGCCTCGTCGAGCCAACGGGGCGCGGACGCCGCGACGGCCGCCACGACTGCCCCGACGAAGGTGCTCGCCACGACGACGCCGACCGCCGCGAGCAAGGTGCTCCGGGCCCCCACGAGCAGCCGGGAGAGGACGTCGCGCCCGGCGTCGTCGGTACCGAGCAGGTGCTCCCGCCCGGGCGGGAGCAGCGAGCTCGTGGGGTCCGCCCGGTACGGGTCGTGCGGCGCGATCCACGGCCCGACCACGGCAGCCAGCAGAAGAAGCACCACCAGTACGAGGCCGACGACGTCGAGCACGCCGGCATGCCTGCCGAGCAGGGTGCGGGCCCCCCGTGCGATCCCGTCGCCGACGGTTCCCGGAGCTACCCAGGGGAGATGCGGTCGGGACTTCGCCGGAGGCGCCTGAGGCTCCCGGACGAGCCGTGGGGGTGAAGCGGTCATGCGGCACCTCCGAGGTGCGAGGCACGGACGCGGGGATCGATGAGCATCTGGACCAGGTCGACGACCAGCCCCGCGAGGACGAAGACGGCTCCGGTGACGAGAACGCCCCCGAGGACCGCGAAGGTGTCCTGGTTGACCACGGCCTGCTGCAGGTACGTGCCCAGGCCCGGCATCGCGAACACAGACTCCACCAGGACCGCGGCGCCGAGCATCCAGCCGAACTGCATCCCGAGGATGGCGAGGGTCGATCCGGCGGCCGCTGGCAGGGCGTGGTGCCGCACCAGACGCCACGGCCCGACGCCCTTCGAGACGGCGAACGCGACGTAGTCGGTACCGAGCACCCCCAGCAGGGCTGACCGGACGTTCCGGACGACGACGGCCATGAAGGGTGCGCTGAGCGCGACGGCGGGGAGCACGAGGTGCCAGGCCGAGTCCGCCAGGTCGGTCGGGCTCCCGGCGAGGACCGAGTCGACGAGCGTGGCGCCGGTCACGACCGGGGGTGCGTGGCCGAAGCCGCTGGAACCCGAGATCGGCACCCATCCGAGCTTCGCCGCCAGGAGCCACTGGAGCATGAGCGCGAGCCAGAACACGGGCACGCCGCCGCCCAGGATCGCGACGAGCCGCGTCACGGTGTCCGCGGAACGACCGTGCCGCACCGCGGCCAGGGTGCCCAGAGGGACGGCCACGGCCACCGTGAGCACCATCGTCACGACGACGAGCTGGAGCGTGACGGGAACCACCAGCGCCAGGTCGGAGGCGACGGGCTGCTTCGTCGAGGCCGACCAGCCGAGGTCACCGTGCACCAGGCCACCGAGGTAGTGCAGGTACTGCTCGGCGAAGGGCCGGTCGAGCCCGAGCCTCGCGCGCGCCTGCGCGACCTGTTCCGCAGTCGCCGTCCGCCCGGCCGCGACACGTGCCGGGTCACCGGGGATGAGCTTGGTCATGAAGAACACGAGGGTCGCGACGCCCCACACGCTCAGGGCGGCGAGCCCGACACGACGTAGCACGAACCGGGTCACTGCGAGACCTCCCTTCGTGGGGTCCGGGGGCGGCGCGGCCGCCCCCGGACGGACCTGCTACTTGCGGACGAGGGTGCCGACGTCGAAGAGCTGGCTGGTCGGGTCGTACGTGATGCCCAGACCGTCGCGCAGCAGGATGGTGTTCTCGGGGTTCGAGATGGGCATCGCGACGCGGTCGTCGACGATCTGCTTCTGAGCGGCGACGAAGTCGTTGCAGGCGGACTTCTCGTCGGTGGCGGACAGTCCCTTGGCGAGGAGCGAGTCGACCTCGGCGTTGCTGTAGCGGCTGTAGTTCGTCTGGTTGACGAAGGCGGAGTCGTAGACGCGGTAGAGCATCGGTCCGATCGCCGGGTAGTACGGGAAGTCCCAGAGCAGGCCGAGGTCGGGGGTCGTGGCCTTCGACTGGATCATCTGGCTGTACTCCGGGTACGTGACGGGCTTGAGCTTGAGGTTCAGCCCGATCTCCTTGAGGTCCGACTGCAGCAGGGTCGCGGCCTTGGCATGCTCCGGGATGGTCGTCTGGTAGGCGAGCGTGAGGCTCTTTCCCGATGCGCCGGCCTCTTCGACGAGCTGCTTCGCCTTGGCGACGTCCTGGGTCGAGGCTCCAGCGTCGTACCTGCAGGCGACTGACGGCGCAGCGAGCCCGGTCGCCACGCTGCCACGGCCGCTCAGGATCGAGGAGACGTGGCCCTGGTAGTCGTAGGCGAGCTGGATCGCCTCGCGCACCCGGGGGTCGGACGTCAGGGTGCCTTCCATGTTGAACATGACGAAGAGCTCGATGAGGCTCGGGAGATCGTCCGCCTGGACGTCGCTGATCTTCTCCGCGGCGTCGAGATCGGTTCCCGACAGGCCGGTCGCGACGTCCACGCCGCCCGAGGTCAGCTCGTCTCGCAACGTGCTGCTCTCCTGGATGTAGCGGTAGACGACGTGCTCGGGGCGGCTGCTCTCGAACTGCCAGTAGCCCTTGTACCGGTCGGTCTCGGTCCGCTGGTTGGCGGTGTAGGAGGTCAGCGCGTACGGGCCGGAGCCGGCATCGTGCGTCGCGAGCCACTTCTGCCCCTGGTCGTCGGACGCGTGCTCCTTCACGAGCTTGGAGTCGACGACGTAGACCTTGCTGAGGGCGCCCACGAAGGACGCGTTCGGGCCGGTGAGGGTGATCGTGACGTGCGTGTCGTCGTCCGCCTTGACGGACTTGAGGTCGGAGATGAACGACGCGACGCCGAGCCCGAGCTTCTTGTCGCGTTCCAACGTGTAGACGACGTCCGCAGCGGTGAAGGGGTTGCCGCTGTGGAAGGTGACGCCGTCGCGAAGCGTGAGGGTGAGGGATCGGCCGCCGTCCCCCGTCTTCCACGAGGTGGCGAGGCGGCCGACGATCTTGCCGTCGGCGTCGTAGGTGACGAGCTTGTCGTACATCGAGGAGACGGTGAAGTCCGTCTGCACCTCGGAGGCGATCGCTGGTTCGAGGCTCTGGGGCACGGCCCCCGTCCCGATGATCACGGTGTCCTTGCGGTCGGCGGAGCTGCCGCCGCTCTCCCGGGAGCTCTGGGCCGCGCCGGCGCACCCGGCGAGCAGTAGTGCGACGGCCAGGACGGGCGCGCCGAGGCGCAGGGGGCGAAGGTGCGGTGACATGTCAGCTCCTCGAGGACGTGAGGTGGTTCTGGGGTCGGATGCTCCCGGCGCGCGGTGCCGGGGTCAGGGGGGTGGTCGCAGCGGTGAGCGGCGTTCCGCTCCGGACGACCGTGCGGCGAGCGGGTGCGGCAACTGCCTCGGCTGCGCACGAGGCTTCGAGGATCACGAGGTCGGCGGGGCGTCCGGGCGCGATCCCGTAGCCGTCCAGCGCGAGGGCGTGGGCTGCCGCATCCGTCACGAGGTCGAGAGCGACCTCGAGCTCTTCGTCCCGGCGGAATCCCGACTGGTATGCCACCGTGCGGGCAACGGTGAGCATGTCCCCGTCCCCGTAAGGCCACCAGGCGTCGCGCACGTTGTCCGTGCCGGAGAAGACCGTCACGCCCAGCGAGCGCAGCAGCAGGACCGGCGGCATGGGGCCGGCCGGCCCGTTGGTCATGACACGGACGTCGGCGCGCGCGAGTCGCTCGCCGACCCGACGGAGGGACTCGGCAGACAGCGTGCCGAGGCCGTAGGCGTGGCTCACGGTGACCAGGCCCTGCATCCCGTGGGCCTCGGTTCGGTCGGCGAGCAGCTCGAGCGCACGCTCGCCGTGCCGTCCGAGCTCGTGCAGGTGCAGGTCGACGGGGACGGACCGGCGCTCTGCGATCGCGAACACGGCGTCGAGATGACGCTCTGCGTCTCCGTCGAACTCGTGGGGGTCGAGACCACCGACGACGTCGGCGCCCTGGAGGACGGCCTCGTCGAGGAGCTCCGCGACACCGGGCGACGTGAGGACACCACTCTGGGGAAAGGCCACCACCTGAAGGTCCAGACGACCGCCGAGGGACTCTCTCAGCGCGAGCACGGCCTCGAGGTGGTCGAGCCGTACGTCGGGGTCGACGTCCACGTGGGTCCGCGCAACGCCGGTGCCCTGGCCGATGAGCGCCTCGGCGAGGGCGAGCGCGCGATGGGCGACGGGCACGTCGACCTCGTTGCGGAGCTCGCGTTCGACGGCGACGCGCTCCGAGACGGTAGGGCCGCCCCGGTAGGGCTGCCAGCGGGAACCGACGAAGGTCTTGTCGAGATGGACGTGCCCGTTGACGAACGGCGGAAGGACCAGGCGACCGCCGAGGTCGACCGAGCCTCCCGGTTCCAGCCGACGGCCGGCACCGACCCAGCCGTCGAAGGTCCACGCCTCCTCGCTGCCGGTCGCGGGACCGCTCTCGGCGGCCTCCCGGAGGTCCACGACGGTCGTCCCGCAGGCGTCCAGGGCGAGATCCACGAGCCGTCCGTCAGCGAGCCTCGCTCGCTCCAGGCAGGGGGGCTTCATATGGTCTCTCTCCTTCGCGGTTCAACATCCTGGTATACAGAATGCCGACCAGGAGTTACGGAGAGAGGCCTGCTGGCGTTAACTCCCGGTAACGGCAGGCGAGTCCGGGCCACTCTTCTCGAGCAGGGTCGCCATGAGCGCGAGCGACTCGGTCTTGCTGTGCTCGACGTGCGCGAACGCGAGCGAGCCCGCCAGCTCGACCTGCCCACCGAGGACCGCTCGGCACAGGTCCCGGTGCTCTGCGCACAGGACCTGCTGGTCCCGGGAGGACTCGAGGAAGAAGAGACGGCGCACCCGACCGTTCACCGGGACCATCAGGCGCTGCAGCAGATCGTTGCCCGACAGCCGCAAGATCTGCTCGTGGAGCTCCGAGTTCGCGCTGGCGATGGCACCGTCGTCGCCCTCCGTGAGAGCGGACTCGGCCCGGCTCAGCGCATCCGCGAGCTCGCCGCCGTCCGCTCCCCCCGCGCACGCTGCGGCCGCGAGCCGCGCCGCGAGCACCTCCAGGCTCGATCGCACCTCGAAGAGCTCGCGAACGTCCTGCAGGCTCAGCTCGGTCACGACCGCGCCACGCCGCGGGATCGTCCGGACGAAGCCTTCGGCCTCGAGCCTCGGCAGGGCTTCGCGCACCGGGATCCGGGAGACGTCGAGCTCCTCGGCCAGCTCTCGCTCCCGGATCCGCGTACCCGCCGGCAGGCTTCCCACGATGATCCGCTCGCGGAGCTCGAGATAGATCTTCGTCGCGAGCGAGCGGTCGTCGAGCCCCAACGACGTGGTGGACATGAATGCCTCACATTCCAAACCGAACCGAATAGTCGGGCTACTGTATGCCGCCTGCGCGTCGGTGGCGATAGTTCACCGGCTCGTCGCCGTACCGACACCGGCACGTCGCCGTCGCCTCGGCCACGCCGCCTAGCGTCCAGGCGTCGCTCTCCCCCGGCGCCGGACGACCGACCGCCGGCCCGGTGGACCCCCTCGCACGAGAGGTCACACCATGCTCACGTCCCGCAACGTCGCTGTCGCGGCGCTCCTCGGTCTCGGTCTCGCCGGCGTCGCCGGCCCCGCGCTCGCCCACGGCCGCGGGTCGCACCCGGCCCACCCGTCGCACCCGACGTCGTCGTCCCCGCGCGACGACCGCGCCACCGTCACGGGCGGAGTGACGAGCGTCCTCACCCCGCTCGCCAACGACCCGAAGGGTCTCCAGCTCGTCTCGAGCACCGAGGCGCAGCACGGCACGGTCACCCAGCAGGCCGACGGGTCGTTCCTCTACACCCCCGACAAGGGCTTCCACGGCACCGACTCGTTCACCTACTCCACGACGGACGCCGCGACGCTCTACTCGACGGACGTCGCCCCGCTCGCTACCGTCGGCGGCGTCGACATCACGGGCGCCGGGTTCGGGTCGGCGGTCGTCGCGAAGCCGGGCAGCGACGACGTGGTCTACGGCCTCACCGACCGCGGCCCGAACGTCGACGGACCCGACGACACCAAGGTCGAGCCGATCCCCTCGTTCACCCCGTCGATCGGCGAGTTCCGGCTCACGGAGGACGGCCGGGCGACGCTGCTGCGGACCATCGCGCTCAAGGCGAAGGACGGCACGCCCCTCAACGGCCAGGAGAACCCCGAGGCGTCGGCGGGCGAGACGATCCTCGGCATGGACGGCAAGGCGCTGCCCACGTCCGTGAACGGCCTCGACACGGAGGGGCTCGTGGCCGCGAAGGACGGCACGTTCTGGGTGTCGGACGAGTACGGGCCGTACCTCGTCCACTTCGACCGGAACGGCAAGGAGCTCGAGCGGTTCTCGCCGTTCGACGGCTCGCTGCCGCGCGAGCTGAAGTTCCGGGAGCCCAACAAGGGCATGGAGGGCCTGACGATCACCCCCGACGGTCGCACGCTCGTCGGGATCATGCAGTCCGCGCTGACGATCGACAAGGCACACCAGGCGAAGAGCAAGAACATCCCGTTCACGCGCCTCGTCACGTTCGACCTCCGGACCCACCGGACGCACGAGTACGCCTACGTGCTCGACGACCCGAAGGCCAACGGCACCGCGGTCAGCGAGATCACAGCGGTCTCCGCGACGAAGTTCCTGGTGGACGAGCGCGACGGGGACGCCGAGCCCGGCGCGTACAAGAAGATCTACGAGATCGACCTGTCGAGGGCCACGGACATCGGGCCGGACGCCGAGGTCCCGGGTGCGCACTACGACGCGACGTACGGCCTCGAGGTCCCCGGCACGGACACGGGCGTCGGCCCGCTGGAGTACCTGTTCACCGACAGCTCGCAGAGCCCCGACGGCGACGCGATCCTGCGGGCCGCGGGCGTCACCCCCGTCGCGAAGTCGCTCTACCTCGACCTCGGCGGACTGGTGACGAGGCTCGACGCGACGGGCGGCTTCTACGGCCACGACAAGATCGAGGGCATCGACCTCGTCGACGGCGGCCGCAAGCTGCTCGTCTCGAACGACTCGGACTTCGGCATCGACGGCCTGTCCGACGCGGCCGGCGACGCCTCGACCGACGTCGAGCCGCCGTTCGCCCTGCACGCCAAGCTCCAGCCGAACGGCACGCAGGACGACGGCGCGTACCTCGTCGTCGACCTCGCCAAGGCGAAGGCCGTGCTGGCGGGCAAGGACGCGCCCCGGACCGCGAAGGTCACCGTCACCGTCCGCTGAGCTCGTCGCCCACCGCCAGCCCCCGCTCAGGCGTCCGGGTCGAGGTCCTCCGGGCGCGCGGGCTCGACGAGGTCGTCGTACTCGTGGTGCCGCTCCACGTACGCGTGGATGAACGGGCAGACGGCGACGACACGCAGCCCGCGCGACCGGACGTCGTCGAGCGCGTGGGACGCGAGGAACGACCCCACGCCGTGCCCCTCGAACTCCTCCTTGACGACGGTGTGGAGAAACACGACCCGGTCGCCCCGGAGCCAGTAGGCGGTGAACCCGGCGAACCGGCCGTCGTCGGTCCGGACCTCGTACCGCTCGTGCTCGCGGTTGTGGGTCACGACCAGGTGGAGTGCGTCGGCGTCGCTCACCCGCCCATCATCGCCGACGACGGCGCCGCCGTCAGCCCGTCGGTCGACACGCGATCCCGTGCTCGGCGGGAGGGCGGAGCGGGCCGACCCGGCGGCGGGGTCAGCGTTCGACGAGCGCGTCGTACTCGGGATGGCGCTCGATGTAGCCCTCGATGAACCAGCAGACGGGGACGACGCGCGCCCCGGCCGCCCGGGCGTCGTCGAGCGCGCGCCGGGCCAGCGAGGCCGCGATGCCGTGCCCCTCGAGCTCGGGCGGGACGAACGTGTGCGGGAAGACGATGCGCGGCCCGCGCGGGGTGGAGCTGCGGCGGTAGTCCGCGACCCCGACGACGTCGCCGTCCGGGGTGCGCGCCTCGTAGCGGGACTCGTCGGGGTTGTCGACGACCTCGAACTCGATGTCAGGAGTGCGCGCGGAGGAGGCCATGCGCCCATGATCCTCCATCCGCGCGCCCTTTCCGCGCCGAAGTAGTACGGCCGCCGGTCTACCTCGCGAGGTATACCGGCGGCCGTACTACTTCGCGGAGGTTGGGGCCACGCGCGGGATCAGGAGTGCGGCGACGACGGCGGCCAGGGCGCCTGCGGCCGCGACCCAGAACATGGCCGAGTTCCCGGCGACGACGGCGGACGTCACGGCGTCCCTCGCGCCGGCGGGGAGCGTGCCGAGCTGCTCGGGCGTGAGGCTCGCGACGTCCAGCCCGGACGACGCACCCGAGGACCCGCCGGCCAGCGACGCGTCGACGTGGCGGGTCACGGTGCCGGTGAAGACCGTCCCGAGCGCGCCGACGCCGATCGCGCCGCCGAGGGTCCGCAGGAACTGCGCGGCCCCGGTAGCCGCACCGACCTCGCGCGCGGGCGCGGAGTTCTGGACGAGCACGAGCGGCGTCTGGAACAGGAACCCGATACCCGCCCCGGCCAGCACCATGTATCCCGCGGTGACCCACGCGGACGTCCCGGCGTCCATCGTGGCGAGCAGCCCGCACGCGACGACGAGCACCGCGGTGCCGGCGAGGATCGCGGGCCGGAAGCGCTGCGGCGTCGTCGTCCAGGAGCCGGTGACCATCGCGACGGCGATCGCCGGGAGCAGGAGCGGCAGCAGGAGCAGGCCGCTGCTGCTGGCGGACCGTCCCTGCACGAGCTGCAGGTAGAGCGGCAGGTAGTTCATGGCGCCCATGAGGACGGCGCCGGTGCCGAAGAACATCACGACGATGCTGACGACGACGGCGCGGTTGCGGAACAGGTCCGGCGGGAGGATCGGGTGGCTCGCGCGGCGCTCGACCGGGACGAGGGCCGCGATCGCCGCGGCGGCGACGAGCGCGGCGCCGATCACGGGCCACGACACCCAGGCGTACTGGTGCCCGCCCCACGTCACGGCGAGGACGATCCCGGTGCTGGCGACCGAGACGGCGGCGAGTCCGGCGACGTCGACCCGGCCGGACCGGCTGACGGCGGGGAGCCGGAGGAGCAGCGCGGCCCCGGAGATGGCGAGAGCGATGATCGGGAGGTTGAGCAAGAAGATCCACCGCCAGCCGAGGTGGTCGGTCACGACGCCGCCGACCCACGGGCCGATGATCATCGAGAACGGCGCGACCGCGCCGAGCGCGGCGCTGCAGCGGGCACGCTTGTCGGGCGGGGCGACGTCGGCGACGACGGCGAGGAGCGTGGTGAGCGCCATGCCGGCGCCGAGGCCCTGGACGCCGCGCGCGACGATCAGCTCGCCCATCGCCTGGCTCAGCCCGGCCCACGCGGAGCCTGCGAAGAACACGAGGAGCGCCAGCAGCAGGAGTCGCTTGCGGCCGAACATGTCGCCGAGCCGGCCCGCCAGGACCGTCCCGACGGCCATGGTCAGGAGGTAGGTCGTGGCGATCCAGGCGATCGAGGCGAACCCGCCGAGCTCGCCGGCGATGGTCGGGGCGGCGGTGGCGGCGACGAGTCCGTCGAGCTGGATGGGGACGATCGCGAGCACGAGGCTCGTGAGGATGAGCCCGATGCGGAGCGGTGGCGCCGACGCGTCGGGTGGTGCGTCGTCGCGGGTGGTCGTGGTCATGAGAGAGCCTCGCTTACCTGTCGCCCGGCTAGTTTCCCTGTCGGACGACAGGTAAGCACGTTCCTAGCCGGTCGTCAAGTAGGTCTGCGGGTAGGCTGGTCGGAGCCCCAGAGCCAGGAGGTCCGATGCCACGCGACGGGTCCGGCACACGCCGCGAGATCCTCGACACCGCCATGCGTCTCTTCGTGGACCAGGGCTACGACAAGACGTCGTTGCGCGAGATCGCCGAGTCCGTCGGCGTCACCAAGGCCGCGCTCTACTACCACTTCCGCACCAAGGACGACATCGTCCGCGCGGCCATGGCGGACTACTACGGGACCATCGGCGACGTCGTCGACTGGCTCGAGACCGTCCCGGCCGGGAAGGCCCGTGACGTCGAGCTCGTCGACCGCCTCCGCGAGCTCTTCGACGGACCGCTCGGCCTCGCCATGCGGTTCAGCCAGGCGAACCCCACCGTGATGAACCGCGACGAGTTCCACGGCGCGTCCGTGACACAGCTCCAGCGGCTCGTCAGGCTCGTCGCCGGCCCCGAGGCAGCCGCAGGATCGGCGCTGCGAGCCACCCTCGCGTTCGGTGCGCTCGTCCTCGGGACGATCGGCGACGAGGACGCGCCGTTCCCGTTGGGAAGCCCCGAGGACCGCGCCGACGCCGGGCGCGTCATCGCGCTCGAGCTCCTCGCGGGCATCCGGGCCGCCTCCCCGGCTCCTGCCGCGACATAGACCCGCGCGGTCCCCCCGGGGGGCTGAGGCCCCGTGGGTCAGAGCTCCCGGCGCGCCTTCTCGATGAGCGGCCGCAGCCGGTACGGGATCAGCTCCCCCATCGAGAGCGACGTCTCCGTGCGCTCGACGCCGTCGATCGCGAGGATCGCCGCGTCGATGCGGAACAGATGGTCGGTGTCCCGGCACAGCAGCTGCACCTGGAGGTCGGCGGTGCCGCTGCGACCATAGGCCTGCACCACCTCGGGGATGTCCTGCAGCTCCGTGACGATGCGGGCGAGCTCCTTCTGCCGCACCTCGACCTCGAGGAACGCTGCGAGCGAGTAGCCCAGGTAGTGCGGGTTCAGGCTTCGGTCGAAGTCGAGGAACGCACCCGCGTCCTCGAGCTGCGCGAGCCGGGCGTAGATCGTGTTGCGCGACATGCGCAGCTCTGCCGCGAGGGCCGCGATCGTCACCCGCGGGTGGTCCGCGAGGGCAGCCAAGATGGCGAGGTCGACAGCGTCGTAGCTGCGCATGTCGATCAGCGTAGCGGCTGGCGGCTGCGCACTCCGCTCAACGTGTCGCGGTGCGCTTTTCACAGACTGTGACCGGCGTTACGTTCCGAGAACACCGGCGCTCGACGAGGAGGGCCGGCGGAGACGCGAGGCGAGGCGACCATGCCAGGCATCACGGATTCGACGACGCGCGACGACCTGTCACCCGCGGGAACCGCGCGCGAGAACCTGACGACACACGAGGCCGGGGCGCCGGACGGGCGCCTCGCAGACGAGGGCGCGGACGGAGGCGCCGGCACGGTCCGGCTCCTCGACCCGGACGGCGTCCGGCACCCGTCGCCGGAGCACGACCGGTGGCTGACCGACGTCGACGGCGACGACCGGGCCCTGCTCCGGCTCCTGGAGGACATGGTCGTGGTGCGGCGCGTCGACACCGAGGCCACCGCGCTCCAGCGGCAGGGCGAGCTCGCGCTGTGGCCGCCCCTCCTGGGGCAGGAGGCCGCCCAGATCGGCTCCGCGCACGCGCTGCGGCGCGACGACTTCGTGTTCAGCAGCTACCGCGAGCACGGCGTCGCGTACGTGCGCGGGGTCACCCCTCTGGACCTGGTGCGCGGATGGCGCGGCGTCGTCACCGCAGGCTGGGACCCGTACGCGGTCAACATGGCCACCCCGCAGATCATCGTGGGCGGGCACGCGCTGCACGGCGTGGGGTACGCGATGGGTGTCCTCGCCGACGCCGAGCATGACACCGGCCGCGCCGACGGCACCGCCGCCGTCGTCAGCTACTTCGGCGACGGCGCGATGAGCCAGGGCGCGGTCAACGAGGCGTTCGTCTTCGCGGCCACGTGGTCGGCGCCCGTCGTCTTCTTCTGCCAGAACAACCAGTGGGCGATCTCCGAGCCCGTGGCGCTCCAGTCCCACGTGCCGCTCGTGGCCCGCGCCGACGGCTTCGGGCTCACGGGCGTCCGGGTGGACGGCAACGACGTCCTGGCCGTGCTGGCGGTGACGCGCGCCGCGCTGCACCGGGCGCGGACGGGCGGCGGCCCCACGCTCGTCGAGGCGGTGACGTACCGCCGCGGACCCCACACGACGGCCGACGACCCGACCCGATACCGCGGGACCGCCGAGGTCGAGGCGTGGGAGCGACGCGACCCGATCGACCGGCTCAGCGCCTACCTGCGTGACCGCGACGTGCTCACCGACGCCGCCGACGCGCACGTCCGCGACGTCGCCGACCGGATGGCCGCCGCGCTGCGGACGGACCTCGCGGCGATCGAGACCCCGCCCCCGCTGTCGATCTTCGAGCACGTGTACGCGGAGCCGAACCCGGCGCTCGCGGCCGAGCGCGACGGGTACGCGCAGTACCTCGCCGGGTTCGCCGACGACGTCGCGGGCGGTGCCCGATGACGGAGCTCACGCTGGCGAAGGCCATCAACCTGGGGCTGCGCCGGTCCCTGGCGGACGACCCGTCGGTGGTGCTGCTCGGTGAGGACATCGGCCGGCTCGGCGGCGTCTTCCGCGTCACCGACGGGCTCCAGGCGGAGTTCGGCCCGCGCCGCGTCATGGACACGCCCCTCGCGGAGGCCGGCATCCTCGGTGCCGCGGTGGGCCTGGCCTACCGCGGCTACCGGCCGGTGGTGGAGATCCAGTTCGACGGGTTCGTCTACGTCGCCTTCGACCAGATCGTCAGCCAGGTCGCACGCATGCTCGCACGCACCGCGGGAGCGGTCCGGCTGCCGATCACGATCCGCATCCCCGTCGGCGGAGGCACCGGCGCCGCCGAGCACCACTCCGAGTCGCCGGAGGCGTACTTCGTGCACACGGCGGGCCTGCGCGTGGTCGAGGTGGCCGGCCCGCAGGACGCGTACACGGTGATCCAGCAGGCGATCGCGTGCGACGACCCCGTGGTCTTCTTCGAGCCGAAGCGGCGCTACTACACCAAGGGCGAGGTGGACACCGAGACCGCGCTCGCCGACGCACCGCCCATGGGGGCGGCCCGCGTCGTCGTGCCCGGCAGCGACGTCACGCTCGTGACGTACGGCGGGCTCGTCGCCACCGCGGTCGACGCCGCCACCGCGGCCGCCGACGACGGCGTCTCCGTCGAGGTGATCGACCTGCGGTCCCTGTCCCCCGCCGACCACGACGCCGTCGCCGCGTCGGTGCGGCGCACGGGCCGGCTCGTCGTCGCGCACGAAGGGCCGCACGAGGCCGGCGTCGGCGCGGAGATCGCCGCGACCGCCACCGAGCGGTGCTTCGAGTACCTCGAGGCCGCACCCGTCCGCGTCACCGGTCACGACATCCCCTACCCGCCGGCCAAGCTCGAGATGCACCACGTACCCGACCTCGACCGCATCCTCGACGGCGTCGACCGGGTGCTCGGCCGGGTGCCGTCGACCGGGGCGGTGATCGCGTGAGCACGCGGGAGTTCCAGCTGCCCGACCTCGGCGAGGGCCTCACCGAGTCCGACGTCATCGCGTGGCACGTCGGAGTCGGCGACGCCGTCGCGCTCAACCAGGTGATCGCCGAGGTAGAGACCGCGAAGGCGCTCGTCGAGATCCCGTCGCCCTGCGCGGGCGTCGTCACCGGACTGCACGCCGAGGAGGGGCAGACGGTGCGCGTGGGCGAGCCGCTGGTCACGTTCGACGTGACCGACGGGTCCGGCGCCGCCGGCGGTGCCGACGGTGCCGGCGTCGAGGCGCCGGAGCCCGTACCCGGGTCCCCTGCCCCGACGCTCGTGGGGTACGGCGCCGCGCCCGAGCGGGGCGGGCGCCCGACGCGACGACCACGGCGCTACGCCACCCCGCCGGCAACGCCGCCGCGCCCGGCCGAGGCCACGCCGGTCGCCACCGTCGCGCCGACCGATCGGGCTCGCGCGACGCCGGTCGTCCGGACGCTCGCGCGCCGGCTCGGCGTCGACCTGACGATCGTCCCCGGGTCCGGACCCCGAGGCCAGGTGACGCGTGACGACGTCGAGGTCGCGGCCGCTGCGCTCGCCGGAGGAGCGCCCGCCGGACGGGCGCCCACGACGGACGCCGCGGACGCCGTCGAGACCCGCACGCCGGTGCGCGGTGTGCGCAAGCACACCGCCGCGGCGATGGTCGCGAGCGCCTTCACGGCCCCGCAGGCGTCGGTGCTGCTCACCCTGGACGCGACCGCGAGCACGGAGCTGCTCGAGCGGCTGCGCAGCCACCCGCTCGCCCGCGGCGAGCGGATCACCCAGCTGGCGCTGGTCGCGCGAGCGGTGTGCGCCCTGCTGGGCTCGCACCCCGCGCTCGCGAGCCGCTGGTCCGAGCTCCCCGACGGGTCCGCGGAGATCGTGCACCCGGCGCACGTGAACCTCGGGATCGCCGTCGCGACGGACCGCGGCCTCGTCGTTCCGAACATCCCGTCGGCCGACGCGCTGGGGCTGCCCGAGCTCGCGGCCGCGCTCACGCAGCTGACGCGCACCGCCCGCGACGGGCGCACCGCGCCCGAGCGCCTCACGGGCGGGACGTTCACGATCACCAACGTCGGCGTGTTCGGCGTCGACACCGGCACCCCGATCCTCAACCCGGGCGAGGCCGCGATCCTCGGGATCGGCGCGGTCCGCCGCCGCCCGTGGGAGCACGACGGCCAGGTCGCGCTGCGCGACGTCGTGACGTTGAGCCTGACGTTCGACCACCGGGTGGTCGACGGCGAGCAGGCGGCCCGGTTCCTCGCCGACCTCGGCGCCGTCCTGGGCGACCCCGCGCTGGCCGTCGTGGTCGGCTCAGCCGCCGGCACCGTCAGCACCGGGGGTGCCGCGTGACCGTCCTGACGACCGCCGTCGACCCGCGTTCCGACGCCGCCCGCCGCGCCGACGCGGCGCAGCGGGCCCTCGCCGACCAGCTGCGCGAGCGCACCGCGGCCGTCGCCGTCGGCGGCCCGGAGCGGGCCCGCGCCACGCACGTGGCCCGCGGCAAGCTCCTCCCGCGCGAGCGCGTGGAGCGGCTGCTCGACGAGGGCAGCCCGTTCCTGGAGATCGCCCCCCTGGCCGGCTACGGCATCGACCCACCCGCCGACGGCGGCAGCGGCACCTGGCCGGGCGCCGGCGTGATCGCGGGGATCGGGCTGGTCGAGGGCCGGCAGGTGATGGTCGTGTGCAACGACGCGACCGTCAAGGGCGGCACGTACCACCCGCTGACCGTCAAGAAGCACCTGCGCGCCCAGGAGATCGCGCTCGAGAACCGCCTGCCCTGCGTGTACCTGGTCGACTCCGGGGGCGCGTTCCTGCCCCTGCAGGACGAGGTGTTCCCCGACCGCGACCACTTCGGCCGGATCTTCTACCACCAGGCCCGCCTCTCGGCGGCGCGCATCCCGCAGATCGCAGCCGTCCTGGGCTCGTGCACGGCGGGCGGGGCCTACGTGCCCGCGATGAGCGACGAGACGGTCATCGTGCGCGGCCAGGGCACGATCTTCCTGGGCGGGCCGCCGCTGGTGCGGGCCGCCATCGGCGAGGTCGTCAGCGCGGAGGAGCTGGGCGGGGGCGAGCTGCACGCCCGCCGGTCCGGCGTCGTCGACCACCTCGCCGACGACGACGAGCACGCGCTCGACCTGGTGCGCGGCATCGTCGCCACGCTCCCGCCCGACCCGGCACCGGCGTGGGACGTCGTCGACGTCGTCGACCCGGCCGTGGACCCCGCGGGCCTGTACGCGGCCGTGCCGACGGACGTGCAGCAGCCCTACGACCCGCGCGAGGTGATCGCCCGCGTCGTCGACGGCAGCACGCTGCACGAGTTCAAGGCCGAGTACGGCACCACGCTCGTCACGGGGTTCGCGCGGATCCACGGGCACCCCGTGGGCGTGCTCGCGAACCAGGGCGTGCTGTTCGGCGCGTCGGCGCTCAAGGGCGCGCACTTCGTCGAGCTGTGCGACCAGCGCGGCATCCCGCTCGTGTTCCTCCAGAACATCTCCGGGTTCATGGTGGGCACCGATGCCGAGGCGGGCGGCATCGCGAAGGACGGCGCCAAGATGGTCACCGCCGTCGCGACGACGCGCGTGCCGAAGCTCTCCGTGATCGTCGGCGGGTCGTTCGGGGCGGGCAACTACGCCATGTGCGGGCGCGCGTACTCGCCGCGCTTCCTGTGGTCGTGGCCGGGCAGCCGGATCGGCGTCATGGGCGGCGCGCAGGCGTCGTCGGTGCTCGCGACGGTCAAGAAGGAGCAGCTCGCGCGGTCCGGAGAGGCCTGGGACCCCGACGCCGAGGCCGCGTTCCGTGCGTCCGTCCGCGACCGGTACGAGCGGCAGGGCGACCCGTACCACGCGACGGCCCGCCTGTGGGACGACGGCATCATCGACCCTGCGGACACGCGCCGCGTGCTGGGCCTCGCGCTCTCCGTCTGCGCCCGCACCCCTCTCGGCGAGCCCGCGTTCGGGCTCTTCCGGATGTGATGGCCGTGTTCACCAGCGTGCTCGTGGCCAACCGGGGCGAGATCGCCTGCCGGGTGCTCGGCACGCTCCGCCGCCTGGGCGTGCGGTCCGTGGCGGTGCACACGGCGGCCGACGGGGACGCGCGGCACGTGCGCGAGGCCGACGTCGCGGTCCGGCTCGACGGGAGCGACCACCGGGGCGCACGGGCCGCGTACCTCGACGTCGACGCCGTCGTCGGCGCCGCCGTCGCCACGGGTGCCGAGGCGGTCCACCCGGGCTACGGGTTCCTGTCCGAGAGCCCGGCGCTCGCGCAGGCGTGCGCCCGCGCGGGGCTGACGTTCGTCGGTCCGCCGACGACGGCGCTCGAGCTCATGGCCGACAAGCTCGCCGCGAAGCGGCTCGTCGGCGGGCGCGGCGTGCCGGTCCTCCCGGGCACGCTCGACGGCGCTGCCCTCGCCACCGGGACGCCGGCTGCGGAGATCGCGGCGACGGCCCGCGACGTCGGCTACCCGCTGCTGGTCAAGCCGTCGGCGGGCGGCGGCGGCAAGGGCATGGTCGTCGTCCGCATGCCGGGCGAGCTGCCGGCCGCGCTCGAGTCCGCGCGGCGCGTCGCCGGGGCGTCGTTCGGCGACGACACCCTGCTGCTCGAGCACCTCGTCGAGCGCCCCCGCCACATCGAGGTCCAGGTGCTCGCCGACGCGCACGGCGCCGTGGTGCACCTCGGCGAGCGCGAGTGCACGCTCCAGCGCCGCTACCAGAAGGTGGTCGAGGAGGCACCCTCGCCCGCGCTCGACGACGCCACGCGCGCCCGGCTGGGCGAGGCGGCGTGCGAGGTCGCCCGGTCCGTCGGGTACGTGGGCGTCGGCACGGTCGAGTTCCTCGTGCCCGCCGACGACCCGACGTCGTTCTGGTTCATCGAGATGAACACGCGCCTGCAGGTCGAGCACCCCGTCACGGAGCTCGTCACGGGCCTCGACCTCGTCGAGCTCCAGCTGCGTGCCGCGGCGGGCGAGCCGCTGCCGTTCGCTCAGTCCGACGTGCGGGTCACGGGGCACGCCGTCGAGGCCCGCCTCTACGCCGAGTCGCCGTCCCGGGGCTTCCTGCCCGCGACGGGACGCGTCCTCGTGTACGACGACGCGGGGGCGGCGGCCGGGCCCGGCTCGGCGCCGCTCCGGCTCGACAGCGGCATCGCGGCCGGCACGGCCGTCACCGGGGACTTCGACCCGCTGCTCGCGAAGGCGGTGGCCCACGGCGCCGACCGGGGTCAGGCGCTCGACCGCCTCGACTCGCTGCTGGGCTCCGTCGTCGTCCTGGGCGTCGAGACCAACCAGGCCTTCCTGCGCGACCTGCTGTCGGACGACGACGTGCGCGCTGGTCGGCTCGACACGGGCCTGATCGACCGCCTGGTCACCGCGCATCCCGCGAAGGAGCCGGACGCCTTGCTGCTGACGGCGGCCGCGCTGCTGACGCTCCCGCCGGCCGGCAACGGCCCGTGGACCGCGAACGACGGCTGGCGGCTCAACGCCCCGCCCGTCCCGCGGCGCGTCGCGCTCGTCGACGACGCCGGCGCCGAGCACACCGTCGACGTCACGGGCGCAGGCCCGACCGTCTCCCTCGACGGGCGGCGCCCGGTCGCGGTGTCGCTCCGCCCCGCCGGCCCGCCCCGCGCCTGGTTGGTGACCCTGGACGGCACCACGCAGCAGGTCTGGGCCGCCCCCACCCCGGCAGCGACCTGGGTGGGCGCCGGCGGCCGGTCCGCAGCCTTCACCGTGCTCACCCGCGCCGAGCAGGCCGCCCGCCGACGCGCCCTGCGCGCGCCGCTCCCGACGGACGGTCAGGCGTCCGGCGAGGTCCGCGCGGCGATCCCCGGCGCCGTCGTCGCGGTCCTCGGCGCGGACGGCGACCCCGTCGAGCGCGGCGCGACCGTCGTCGTCGTCGAGGCCATGAAGATGGAGCACCCGCTGACCGCGCCGCGCGGCGGCACCCTGCGCCTGCGCGTCCGGTCCGGCGACCAGGTCCGGCTCGACGAGGTGGTCGCCGTCGTCGAGACCACGAACTCCGACACCCGAGGAGCGTCATGATCACCGAGACCCACGGCCTCACCGACGAGCAGCTCAAGCTCGCCGCCACGGTCCGCGACTTCGCCGACGAGGTCGTCGCGCCCGCGGCCTACCAGTACGACACCGAGCGGCGGCTGCCGATCGAGATCATCCGGCAGATGGGCGACCTCGGGCTGTTCGGCCTGCCGTTCCCCGTCGAGGTCGGTGGGCAGGGCAAGGACTACGTGTCCCTGTGCCTCGCTGTCGAGGCCCTCGCGCGCGTCGACCAGTCGATCGCCGTGACGCTCGAGGCCGGCGTCGGGCTCGGCGTCATGCCGATCTACCGGCACGGCACCGAGGCACAGCGCGAGCGCTGGCTCCCGGACCTGGTCAGCGGCCGGGCGCTCGGCGCGTTCGGCCTCACCGAGGCGGAGGCCGGCTCCGACGCCGGGGCGACGCGCACCACGGCACGACTCGAGGACGGCACGTGGGTCATCGACGGCAGCAAGCAGTTCATCACCAATTCGGGCACCCCGATCACGAGCGTCATCACCATCACCGCGGTGACGGGCGACCCCGGCACCGGCCGCAAGGAGCTGTCCTCGTTCCTCGTGCCCGCGGGCACGCCGGGCCTCGCCGTCGGGCCCGACTACGACAAGGTCGGCTGGCACACCTCGGACACGCACCCGCTCACCCTGACCGGGGTGCGCGTCCCGGACGAGAACCTCCTGGGCGAACGCGGACGCGGCTACGCGAACTTCCTGCACGTGCTCGACGAGGGCCGGGTCGCGTTCGCGGCGCTCGCGTCGGGCGCCGCGCAGGGCTGCCTCGAGGAGGCGCTGCGCTACGCGGGGACGCGCACCGTGTTCGGCAGCAGCATCGGGTCCCACCAGCATGTCGCGTTCATGCTCGCGCGCATGGAGGCGCGGGCCCACTCGGCCCGGCTGTGCTGGTTCGACGCCGCGCAGAAGCTCGTGCACGGGGAGCCGTTCAAGGCGGAGGCGTCGGTCGCGAAGCTCGTGGCGTCCGAGGCTGCGATGGCGAACGCGCGCGACGCCGCCCAGATCTTCGGCGGGTACGGGTTCCTCAACGAGAACCCCGTGGCCCGGCACTATCGCGACGCGAAGGT
Source organism: Luteimicrobium xylanilyticum (assembly GCF_009429125.1). Taxonomy (GTDB): domain Bacteria; phylum Actinomycetota; class Actinomycetes; order Actinomycetales; family Cellulomonadaceae; genus Luteimicrobium; species Luteimicrobium xylanilyticum. The sequence goes on along the minus strand of NZ_CP045529.1, from coordinate 197,099 downwards.
GCTCGAGATCGGCGAAGGCACCACCGAGGTGCAGCTCATGATCCTCGCCCGGGACCTGGGGCTGACCGCATGAGTGCCGACGTCGTGCAGCGCGGGCTCTTCTACGAGGAGCTCGAGGAGGGCGTGCGCTACGTCCACCGTCCGGGGCGCACCCTGACCGAGGCCGACGACGTCCTGTTCTCGACCCTGACGATGAACCCGCAGGGCCTGCACCTCGACGCCGCCTGGGCCGCGACGCAGCCGTTCGGCAGGCCGCTGACGAACTCGATGCTCACGCTGGCCACCCTGGTCGGGCTCGCGGTGGCGCACCTGAACCGCGACACGACCGTCGCTAACCTCGGCTTCTCCGAGGTCGCGTTCCCTCACCCCGTGTTCCACGGCGACACCCTGTACGGCGAGACCACCGTCCGAGCCAAGCGGCTCTCGCGCTCCCGGCCGGGTGAGGGTGTCGTCACCTTCGAGCACGTGGGGCGCAACCAGGCGGACGACGTCGTCGCGCGGGCGGTGCGCACCGCGCTCGTCCGCACCCAGGAGGGGCCGTGAACCCCGAGCCGTTCTCCCTGGGCCCGGCGCTGCTGTTCTGCCCTGCCGACCGCCCCGACCGGTTCGCCAAGGCGCTCGACCGGGCCGACGCCGTCGTGCTCGACCTGGAGGACGGCGTCGGCCCGGAAGCGAAGGAGTCGGCACGGCGGGCCGTCGTGGACACTCCGCTGGACCCGGCGCGCACGATCGTGCGCGTGAACGCCGCGGGGACGCGGGAGCACGACGCCGACCTCGCCGCCCTCGCCGGCACCGCCTACCGCACCCTGATGCTGCCCAAGGCGGACGGCCGGTTCGTCGGCCCGCTCGTGCGGCCGGACGGCACGCCGTACGCCGTCGTCGCGCTGTGCGAGACGGCGTCGGGCGTGGTCGCGGCGTCGGCGCTGGCTGCACGGCCCGACGTCGTCGCGCTCGCGTGGGGCGCGGACGACCTGGTCGCGTCTCTCGGCGGGACGTCGAGCCGGCGGGCCGACGGCGGGTACCGGGACGTCGCGCGCCACGCCCGCTCGGCGGTGCTGCTCGCCGCGGGGGCGGGCGGCAAGGCGGCGATCGACGCCGTGCACCTCGACCTCGACGACCTCGACGGGCTGCGCGCGGAGGCCCTCGACGCGGCCGCGGTCGGCTTCGTCGCGAGCATGTGCGTGCACCCGGCGCAGGTGCCGGTGATCCGCGCGGCGTACGCCCCGACGCCCCAGGACGTGGCGGCGGCCCGCGAGGTGCTCGCCGCGGCGACGTCCGCGCGGGGGGTCTTCGCGCTGGACGGCCGGATGGTGGACGGTCCGGTGCTCGAGCAGGCGCGCGCCGTGCTGCGCCGCGCCGGTCTCACCGCCCGGCACGACGACGAGGAGGTCCGACGATGACGGCGCTGCATCCCACGGCCGGCCACGCGCTCGACGGGCTGCTGCGCGACGGCATGACGATCGCGGTGGGCGGGTTCGGGCTGAGCGGCAACCCGAACGACCTGATCGAGGCGGTGCGGGACTCGGGCGTCCGCGACCTGACCGTCGTGTCCAACAACATGGGCGTCGACGGGAAGGGCCTCGGGATCCTGCTCGAGAACGACCAGGTCCGACACGTGCTGTCGTCGTACGTCGGCGAGAACAAGCTGTTCGCGCAGCGGTTCCTCGACGGCGACCTGGACGTCGAGTTCGTGCCGCAGGGCACGCTGGCCGAGCGGCTGCGCGCGGGCGGGGCCGGCATCCCCGCGTTCTACACGGCGACAGGCGTGGGGACGCCGCTCGCCGAGGACAAGCCCGTCCAGGAGTTCGACGGCCGGCGCTACGTGCTGGAGCGGGCCGTCGTCGCCGACCTGGCGCTCGTGCACGCGTACCGCGCGGACCGGTACGGCAACCTCGTCTACCGGTACACGGCCCGCAACTTCAACCCCCTGGTCGCCGCGGCGGGGCGCGTGACGGTCGTCGAGGCGGAGCAGATCGGCGACGAGCCCCTCGACCCGGACGTCGTCGTGACGCCCGGCATCTACGTGGACCGTCTCGTGCCCGCACGCGACCGGGTCAAGGACATCGAGCAGCGCACGGTCCGACCCGCAGGAGGTGCCCGATGACCTGGACGCGGGACGAGATGGCCGCCGTCGCCGCCGCCGAGCTGCGCGACGGCGACTACGTCAACCTGGGCATCGGCATCCCGACCCTGGTGGCCAACCACCTCCCGTCCGGCGTCCGCATCACGCTCCAGTCCGAGAACGGGATGCTCGGCATCGGCCCCTTCCCGTACGAGGGCGAGGAGGACGCGGACCTCATCAACGCCGGCAAGCAGACGGTCACCGCGCTGCCCGGTGCGAGCTACTTCGACTCCGCGGAGTCGTTCGCCATGATCCGCGGCGGGCACGTGAGCATCGCGATCCTCGGCGCGCTCGAGGTCTCCGAGTCGGGCGACCTGGCCAACTGGACCGTGCCGGGCAAGCTCGTCAAGGGTCCGGGCGGCGCGATGGACCTGGTCGCGGGCGCGCCGCGCATCGTCGTCCTCATGGACCACGTGTCCCGCGACGGCTCGCCGAAGGTCCGCCGTCGCTGCACGCTCCCTCTCACGGGCGAGGGCGTGGTGAACCGCATCGTCACCGACCGTGCGGTGCTCGACGTCGCACCCACGGGTCTGGTGCTGCGGCGTCTGGCGCCCGGCGTCACCGTCGACGACGTGCGAGCGGCCACGGAACCGGATCTCACCGTCGACCTCGAACCCCCGACCCAGGAGGAGCCATGACCGTCATCGTCGGCTACCGGCGCACCCCGTTCGTCAAGGCCAACGGCGCGTTCGCGTCCGTGCCCGCGACCACGCTCGGCGCCCACGCGCTGGCCGCGGCGCTGGAGGCGTCGGGCATCGTGCCCGACGACGTCGACGTCGTCCTCGGCGGGCAGGTGCTGCAGGGCGGTGCGGGCCAGAACCCGGCCCGGCAGGCCGCCGTCGGCGCGGGCGTCCCGATGACGACGCCGGCGCTCACGCTCAACGCCGTGTGCCTCTCGGGCGCCGAGGCCGTCGTGCAGGCGCACCGGCTCGTCTCGACGGGCGAGGCCCGGGTCGTGGCGGCGCTCGGCATGGAGTCGATGACGCTCGCGCCGCACGCGTGGGTCGGGTCGCGCGCCGGGCAGCGGTTCGGGCCGGTCGAGCTGCTCGACACCATGCAGCACGACGGCCTCACGGACGCGTTCGAGCACGACTCCATGGGCCTGAGCACCGAGCGCTACGGCGACGCGTACGCGGGCGCGGCCTGGCAGACACGCGAAGCGCAGGACGCGTTCGCGGTCGCGTCGCACACGCGCGCCGCCGCCGCGGAGGCGTTCCTCAAGGGCGAGATCGTGCCCGTCGACGTGCCCGGCCGACGCGGCGACGTCACGGTCGACGCCGACGACGGCGTCCGCCCCGACGCCTCGCTCGACACGCTGGGCCGCCTGCGACCCGCGTTCCGGCCCGACGGCACCATCACGGCAGGCAACGCGTCGCAGATCTCCGACGGCGCCGCGGCGCTGGTCCTCGTCGCCGACGACGTGGCGGAGGCGCTCGGCCTCACGGGCGTCCGGGTCCTCGGGCACGGCCTCGTCGCAGGCCCCGACGTGGGGCTGCACCTCCAGCCGGCGCACGCCGTCTCGGCCGCCTGCGCCCGGGCGGGCCTCGACGGCCACGGGTTCGGGGCCGTCGAGATCAACGAGGCGTTCGCCTCGGTGGTGGTGGCGTCCACGGACCACCTCGGCCTCGACCCGGGGATCGTCAACACGAACGGCGGCGCGATCGCGCTCGGGCATCCCATCGGGGCGTCCGGGGCGAGGATCGTGGGCCACCTGGCCCGGCGGCTCGAGGCGCTCGGGTCGGGCGCGGTGGGTGTCGCGGCGGCCTGTGGCGGCGGCGGCCAGGGCTCGGCGATCGTGCTGGGGGTGCTCTGATGGGCACGCTCGACGGCAAGGTCGCCCTCGTCTCCGGAGCGGGCCGAGGCATCGGGCGCGAGATCGTGCTCAAGCTCGCCTCCGAGGGCGCGGCGGTGGTCGTCAACGACCTCGACGACGAGCCCGCCGCGGCCACCGTCGCGGCCGTCGTCGCCTCAGGCGGGCGCGCCGTGCCCTGCACGGGCAGCGTCACCGAGGAGGGTTTCGCGGAGCGCTTCGTGCAGACCGCGGTCGACACGTTCGGCGGCCTCGACATCATCGTCAACAACGCGGGCTACACGTGGGACACCGTCATCCAGAAGATGACCGACGACCAGTGGGACGCCATGATCGACGTCCACCTCAAGGCGCCGTTCCGCATCCTGCGTGCCGCGCAGCCGGTCATCTCCGCGGCGGTCAAGGCGGCCCGTGCGGCAGGTGAGCCGGTGCCGTGCCGCAAGGTGGTCAACATCTCCTCGATCTCCGGGCTGGGCGGCAACGCGGGCCAGGTCAACTACGCGGCCGCGAAGGCGGGGGTGACCGGGCTGACGAAGACCCTCGCGAAGGAGTGGGGCCGCTACGACGTCACCGTGAACACGGTCGCGTTCGGCCTCATCGCGACCCGTCTGACGAACGCCCCCGCAGGTGCAGGCACCATCACCGTGCAGGGCCAGGAGATCTCCGTGGGCGTCAGTCCCCAGCTCATGGACGCGATGACAGCCCAGGTGCCCCTCGGCCGACCCGGTACCCCCGCCGAGGCCGCCGGCGCCGTGTACCTCATGTGCCTGCCCGAGTCCGACTACATCTCGGGGCAGACGCTGGTGTGCGGGGGCGGCTACGTGATCTGACCGACCTGCCGCGCTCAGCCGGCGGCGTGGAGGGTCTCGAGCAGCTTGCCGGTCCGCGCGTCGAGCAGGACGACGCTGTGCCGCGGCCAGCCGTGGTGGTCCTTCGGCGCGCGGTAGCCCGCGGTGTCGAACCCGGTGCCGCGGTCGCAGACCTCGAGCGCGACGCCGGTGTCGGTCGCGACCTCAGCCGTCGCCGGATGCTCGACCATCTGCGGCTCCCAGGTGGACGGGTCCGCGTAGTTGCCGTCGGCGTCGGCGGGCGTGCTGTTCCACCAGCCTTCGAACCCGCCGACCTGGTCACCGTCGATCGTCACGGGCTTGCCGTCCGTGCACCGCGCGTCCGCCGACACCCCCGACGACGACGTCGGCGCGGGTCCGGTGAGCCCACCGGTGCCCTGGTCCGGCGCAGACGGCGTCGCGTGCTGCGTGGCTGTGTCGGACGCCGGCGGAGACGGTGCTGCGCCTGCCGCGTCGGACTTGATGGCACAGCCCGAGACCGCAAGCACACCCACGACGACACACGCTCCCCCGAGCGCCAGCGCACGACTCATGCGGCGTGTCTACCAGACCGGCCGCCCGGGCAACAGACCTGACCCTTGCCGGATACCAACTTCCGCCGAGATGTACCGGCCGCCCGTCTATGTCGGCGAGGACTTCGGTGGGGCCGTGGAGCCTCGCACGACGAGCTCGGTCGCGAGCGACACGTGGAGCCCGTCGACGGCCTGACCGGCCACCAGCCGCACGAGCAGCGACACGGCCATCCGCCCCATCTCCTCGAGCGGCTGGTGCGCCGTCGTGAGCGGGGGCACCGTGGACCGCGCGAGGTCGAGATCGTCGAAGCCGGTCACGGACAGGTCGCCGGGGACGCGCAGCCCCCGCTCCGCCGCGGCCCGCAGCACCCCGGACGCGACCTTGTCGTTGAACGCCACGACCGCCGTCGGCGGGCCGCCCGGACCGGGTGCGTCGAGCAGGTCGCACGCCGCCGCGTACCCCTCGTCGGCGGTCGGCCGGACGCTGCGCCGCAGGGTCGGGTCCGGGAGGAGACCGACGTCCGCGAGCGCCGACGCGTGCCCGGCGAGCCGCGACCGGCTGGCGAGCCACTCGGGGGGCCCGCCGACGACGCCGATCCGCCGGTGCCCGAGGTCCAGCAGGTGCGAGGTGAGCGCGCGGGCGCTGGTGAGGTGGGCGGCGGAGACGGTGGGGACGTCGGCGGGCAGGGCGGTCATGGGGTCGACGACAACGAACGGGAACCCGCCCGCGCGCAGCGCCTCGAGCGTGCGCACGGGTTCGGGCGGGAGGACGAGCACGGCTCCCGCGAGGTCGCGGTCGTCGGCGAGCCCGACGAGCGCCGGGCGGTCCCCGACGGTCTCGCCGGTGTCGAGGACAGTGCGGCGCCCGTGGAGCGCCAGTGTCTCGACGACGGCGGTGACGACCCGGCCGAAGTAGTCGTCGAGCACGTAGGGGCAGCGCACGAGGACGGGCGCGTCGGGGGCGCGGCGCGGCGCGGGGCCGGCCGGGGCGCCGAGGCGGGCGGCCGTCGCGAGGATCTCTTCGCGGGTGCTGGGGGCGACGGCAGGGTGCCCGCTGAGCGCGCGCGAGACGGTCCCGACGGAGTAGCCGGTCGCGTCGGCGACCTGTCGGACGGTGACGCGGCCGCTGGGCCGCCTACCCATGGCCGGGCGCTTCGTTGCGTTCCACGGATGGATCGTAAACGACGACGGAAGCCACGTTGACATCGCGCCGAATGTCGTGCATCGATGAGAGAGGACGGCACCCGGTACGCAGATGTTCCATGGAGTGTTCCATGACGGATCGCTCCGCGAGCGCCGCGGCAGGGGAGCCACCGCTCGACGACGAGAGGAACGACCATGACGTCACCGCCGCCACCGACCACCCCACGCCACCCGCGGCGCCGCGCCGCCGCGGCCGGCACCGCGCTCGCCGCGTCCGCCGCGCTCGCGCTCACCCCCGCGCTCGCCGCTGACGCCCACCCGGGCCACGCGAGCAGCGACGACGTGCGGGTCTGGGTGACCACCCCCGACGGCGCGCAGCGCCTCGCCGAGCAGGCGCCCACCCGGTTCACGACGGGCAGCTCGACCCGCACGACCATCACGATCGACCCCGCCACCACTTACCAGACCATGGACGGCTTCGGCGGCGCGCTCACCGACTCGACCGCAGCCGTGCTGTACCAGCTGAGCCCCGCCGAGCGCACGAAGGCCATGCGCGACCTGTTCAGCCCCACCGACGGCATTGGCGTCAGCTTCCTGCGCCAGCCCGTCGGCTCCTCCGACTTCACGGCGACCAGCGAGCACTACACCTACGACGACGTCGCCCCCGGCCAGACCGACCTCGGGCTCGAGCACTTCACCATCGCCCACGACGAGAAGCAGATCCTCCCCCTGCTCCGCCAGGCCAAGAAGCTCAACCCGGCCATCAAGGTCGTCGCCACCCCGTGGTCACCGCCGGCCTGGATGAAGACCAACGACTCGCTCGTCGGCGGCCGCCTCAAGGACGACCCCGCCTACTACGACGCGTACGCCCGCTACCTCGTCAAGTACGTCAAGGCGTACGCCGCGGCCGGCGTGCCCATCGACTACCTGACCGTCCAGAACGAGCCCCAGAACCGGACCCCGTCCGCGTACCCGGGCACCGACATGGGCGTGAAGCAGGAGGAGAAGGTCATCGAGGCCCTCGGCCCGCTCCTCAAGAAGGCCAGTCCCCGGACCAAGATCCTCGGCTACGACCACAACTGGTCCACGCACCCCAACGACGCCGCGTCCGCCCCGCCCGACGAGCCCGGCGGCGAGACCGACTACCCGTACCAGCTCCTCGACTCGCCCGCCGCGAAGTGGATCACCGGCACCGCGTACCACTGCTACTCGGGCGACCCCAGCGCCCAGACCGCGCTCCACGACGCCCACCCGGACAAGGGCATCTACTTCACCGAGTGCTCGGGGTCCCACGGCGCCGACGACACCCCCGCCCAGTACTTCCGCGGCACCCTCACCTGGCACGCCCGCACCATCACCATCGGCACCACCCGCAACTGGGCCAAGACCGTCGCCGACTGGAACCTCGCCCTCGACGACGATGGCGGCCCCCACCTCGGCGGCTGCGACACCTGCACCGGGTTCCTCGCCGTCCACCCCGACGGCACCTACAGCGAGAACGCCGAGTACTACACCATCGGGCACCTCTCGAAGTTCGTGAAGCAGGGCGCCGTACGCATCGGCTCCACGTCGTTCGGCACCACCGGCTGGAACGGCCAGCTCATGGACGTCGCGTTCCGCAACCCCGACGGCTCGACCGCGCTCGTCGTCCACAACGAGAACGACGACCCGCGGTCCTTCGCCGTCGCCGTCGGCTCCCGGACGTTCGAGTACACCCTGCCCGGCGGGGCGCTCGCCACGTTCACCTGGCCGGCGTCCGCGACCCGCGGGGCGTTCCTCGGTTCCGGGCTGTCCGGACTCGTGCCCGTGTCGCTCGCGCACGCGACCGCCACGGCCTCCAGCGCGCCCGACGACGCGAAGCTCGCCATCGACGCCGACGCCTCCACCCGCTGGTCCTCCGGCGCCGCCCAGGCGCCCGGCCAGTACGTCCAGCTCGACCTCGGGAAGGTCACCGAGCTCCGCCGCGTCGCCGTCGACGCGGGCGACAACCTCGGCGACTACCCCCGCGGCTGGGCCGTCAGCACCAGCCTCGACGGGACGCACTGGACCACCAAGGCCACGGGCAGCGGGACCGGGCAGCTCGTCAACGCGGACCTCCGGCTGACCCTCGCCCGGTACGTGAAGATCACCCAGACGGGAACGTCGGGCTCCTGGTGGAGCGTCGCGGACGTCCGTCTGTATCGCTGAGGTCACGTCTCCTGCCCGCGGGGTGCGTCCGCGGGAAGGAGGGGGCCGGAGGGCGCTCGGGCTACCATCCGGCCCCTCGTTCCTCGGGGCCTCCCGCCAGCCCCGCCACGCCCTTCGCACCCCCCGGCCTCCTCCTTCCCGCTCTTCTCCCGGCTCGCCGTTGTCGTGACTTCAGCACCCAGCCGCGGCGTCCGGGTGGTTGCGCGAAAGTTCTGGTACCGTTGTACTAGAAATGCTTCAGGATCCCTCACCCCAGCAGAACCACGAGCCGACCAGCCCCGAGCTGGTCGGCTCGTCGCCGTCCCCCGACCCCACCACGCCGCCCGTGGCGGTGCCGTCGCCCGACGGTCGCGCGTCGCGCAACCCGTACGCCGCGATCCTGCGGGTGCCGGGGGCGCTGCAGTTCTCGGCGTCCGGCCTGATCGCGCGGCTGCCCATGTCGATGGTCGGCATCGGCACCGTCCTGATGATCCAGGGGCTGTACCACTCGTACGCGCTCGCAGGGCGGATCTCCGCGGTGCTCGTCGTCGCGCAGGCCCTCTGCTCGCCCCAGCTCGCGCGGCTCGTCGACCGCCGTGGCCAGCGCCGCGTCATGCTGCCCATGCTGGCCGTCGCGAGCGTCGGGCTGGTCGGGTTGATCGTGACCGCCGTGACCCGGGCGCCCGAGGCGCTGCTGTACGTGTTCGCGATCCTCGCGGGCGGCGGGGCCGGGTCGTTCGGCTCGATGGTCCGCGCCCGCTGGTCGAAGGTCATCGACGATCCCCGCCGCCTCCACACCGCCTACTCGCTGGAGTCCGCGCTCGACGAGGTCGTGTTCGTCGTCGGACCCGTCGTCGCGACCCTGCTCGCCACGAGCGTCACGCCGTGGTCCGGGCTCGCCGTACCACTCGTCGGCGGACTCCTCGGCGGGCTGTGGTTCCTGTCCTTGCGCGCCACCGAGCCGCCGCCCGTCCCCCGCCCTGCCGACGGCGCACGCCGGCGCTCCGTCCTGCGGAACCCCGCCGCGGTGGTCGTGTGCGTGGTGTTCGTCGCGCTGGGCGTCGTCTTCGGCGCGACCGACGTCTCGACCATCGCCTTCGCCGACGAGCACGGCCACAAGCCGTGGGCCGGCGCCATCCTCGCGGTCTTCGCCGCCGGCTCGCTGTGCGGCGGGCTCCTCTACGGCGCGCGGCACTGGCGTTCGGCGCTCTGGAAGCGGTTCGTGGTGGGCATGGTCGTGCTCGCGCTCGGCGTCTCCATGTTCCGCCTCGTCGACTCGATCCCCGCGCTCGTCGCCGTCATGTTCGTGACCGGGTTCGCGATCGCCCCGACGCTCATCAACGGCAACGGCCTCATCCAGCAGGTCGTGTCCCCGGGCCAGCTCACCGAGGGCCTCGCGTGGGCCGGGACCGCGCTCGGGATCGGCGTGTCGATCGGCTCCGCCGTCGCCGGCTCGCGGATCGACGCCGCCGGCGCGCACGCCGGCTACCTCGTGGTGCTCGCCGCCGCCGGGGCGGCGACCGTCCTCGTGGTCGCGTCGATCGGCGTCCTGCGGCGCAGCGCACGGATCCGCATCGAGACGCACGTCTGAGCTCAGGTTCGCGAGCGCCCCGCGCTCTTGGTCGTTGCGGCGCCAGCCACCACACCTCCGCCCCGGGGGCCCCGACGCCCGGGCCGGCGACGGCCTATCGAGTGGTGTGGCCGATTCGCACCCGGGGTGGGCGCCGCACCTCCTCACGCGACGCACGCGAGCGACCGGCCCCTCTCCCCCAGCCGGACCACGCGCGCGGCGACGTCCTCGCCCGCGGCCGGGCCGCCGTCGTCGTCGGGGTCGGGGCCCTCCCACGCCCGGGTGGGCATGGCCACCAGCTGACCGCTCATCCTGCTCTCCTCGCCTCGGCACGCGAAACGTAGCGGAGAGGACGCATCGGTGGACATGGGGACAAGTCCCCATGTGGACGACGACGCACGTCACACCGCCTCGAACTGCGGCCCCGGCGCGGCGGGCGGAGCATGGGAGCCATGGCTCTCGGACGCAAGTCACCCCAGGACAAGCGCAACAAGACCGTCGCCGACCTGCTGGTCGCCCAGCTCGTCTCGGCCGGCGTGAAGCGGATCTACGGGATCGTGGGCGACAGCCTCAACCCCGTCGTCGACGCCGTCCGGCGGTCCGACGAGATCGAGTGGGTGCACGTGCGCCACGAGGAGGTCGCGGCGTTCGCGGCCGCGGGCGAGGCCGAGGTCACGGGCAGCCTCGCGGTGTGCGCCGGGTCGTGCGGGCCGGGCAACCTGCACCTCATCAACGGCCTGTACGACGCGAACCGGTCCCGCGTGCCCGTCCTCGCGATCGCGAGCCACATCCCGAGCGCGCAGATCGGCACGAGCTTCTTCCAGGAGACCCACCCCGACCGGCTCTTCACGGAGTGCTCGGTGTACTCGGAGATGATCTCGTCCGCGGCCCAGGCGCCGCGCGTCATCAACTCGGCTATCCAGCACGCGCTCGGCGGCCCCGGCGTCGCGGTGCTCACCATCCCGGGGGACGTCGCCGACCACGACGCACCGCCCGTCGTGCCCGGCATCGACCCGATCGTCACGCCGCCGGCCACCCCGCGGTCCATCCCGTCGCCCGACGCCCTGCGCGAGCTCGCCGACGCCATCAACGGCGCCAAGAAGGTCACGATCTTCGCGGGCGCGGGCGTCCGCGGCGCGCACGACGACGTCCTCGCCCTCGCCGACAAGATCGCCTCCCCCGTGGGTCACTCCCTGCGCGGCAAGGAGTGGATCCAGTACGACAACCCGTTCGACGTCGGGATGTCCGGGCTGCTCGGGTACGGGTCCTGCTACGACGCCATGCACGAGGCGGACCTGCTGATCCTGCTCGGCACCGACTTCCCGTACGACCAGTTCCTTCCCGAGGACGTGCGCACCGCCCAGGTCGACCTCGACCCCTCCCACCTCGGCCGGCGCACCCGGCTGGACCTCGCCGTCGTCGGGGACGCCGGGGAGACCGTGCGCGGGCTGCTGCCCCTCGTCGACACCAAGAAGGACCGGAAGTTCCTCGACGAGATGCGCAAGAAGCACGTGAAGTCCCTCACGGGCGTCGTCGGCGCGTACACGAAGGACGTCGAGAAGGTCACCCCCATCCACCCGGAGTACGTCGCCGACATCCTCGACCAGGAGGCCGCCGACGACGCCGTCTTCACCGTCGACACCGGCATGTGCAACGTCTGGGCCGCGCGCTACATCAGCCCGAACGGGAAGCGCCGCGTGATCGGGAGCTTCCTGCACGGGTCGATGGCGAACGCGATGCCGCACGCGATCGGCGTCGCCTCCGCGGAGCCGGGCCGCCAGGTCGTCGCGATGTCCGGCGACGGCGGGCTGTCGATGCTCCTCGGCGACCTGCTCACCATCAAGGCCTACGACCTGCCGGTGAAGATCGTGCTGTTCGACAACGCGTCGCTCGCGATGGTCCGGCTCGAGATGCTCGTCGACGGGCTGCCGAACTTCGGGACGGAGTCGCCGCACTTCGACTACGCGGCGATCGCGACGGCCATGGGCATCCCCGCGGTGCGCGTCGAGCGTCCGCAGGACGTGCGGGGTGCGCTGCGGGGCGCGCTCGACCGGCCCGGACCGGCGCTCGTCGACGTCGTCACCGACCCGCGGGCCCTCTCCCTGCCGCCGACGATCACGGCCGGGCAGGTGCGCGGGTTCGTCGTCGCGATGAGCAAGGAGATCATGGGCAACGGGATGGGCGAGGCCGTGTCGATGGCCCGGTCGAACCTGCGGAACGTCCCGCGCCCCTGAGCCGCCCGCGCTGAGCGGTGTCCGTCGGCCCTGAGGACCTCCTGCCCGGTTCGTCCGGTCTGTTCGTGTTACTCCCGGGGCGTTGATCGTGCGAGAGTTGCACCAGGTGGGGGGTCGAGAACGGAGGAGCGATGATCACCGCGGAGGACGTCCGGTCCCGCAAGTTCAGCACGACGAAGTTCCGTGAGGGCTACGACATCGAGGAGGTCGACGGCTACCTCGACGAGGTCGGGCAGACGCTGACGTCGCTCGAGGCAGGGGCCGCGGCCACGACGCCCGGCCTGCTGGGCCCCGAGGACGTCCTCGCCAAGGTCTTCGACACCGTGAAGTTCCGCGAGGGCTACGCGATCGACGAGGTCGACGACCTGCTCGACGTCGTCGTGCAGACCCTGCAGGAGCACAGGGCCCGCGCGCTCGCGACGGGCGCCCAGCCCGTCGTCCCCGCCCCGCCGTCACCGCCCGCCACGGGTGTAGTCCCGGCCGTGACGGGTCAGCAGCCGACGGCGCCCACGACCACGGGCTCCCAGCCCGCCATCGACGCCGTCCGGGACGCGCAGGCCGCATCGCCTGCCGGCGGCCTCACCCCGGCCGCGGCGATCCGCGCACAGGGCATGGGAGCCTCCGTGACCCCGACGCCGCTGCCGCCCGACCCAGAGGCCGCCGCGCTCGGGACGCGGGTGCTGATCTCGCAGCTCCAGATCGCGACGATCCGCACGCACGGCAACGACGTCCTGTCGGTGACGACGCCGGACGGCACCGTGCTGCGCGTGGTCGCGGTCGACGCGAGCCCCCAGGGCGTCACGCTCCGCCTCGCCTGAACGCTCCCAGGCTGACCCTCCCCAGACGCCGAGAACGGGACCTGCGCCCGCCCGCCGCAGCGGACGGGCGCAGGTCCCGTTCTCGTGGGGCGCGCAGCCCGGGGTCTGGTCAGCCGACCTCGAGCAGCTTCGACCCGGCCTCGACCGGCTCCCCGACGGCCGCGACGACGGCGACGCCCTCGGGCTTCTGGTCGAGCGCGACCACGGGGCACACGGCCGACCGGCCCCCGGCGACGACGTCGCCCGGGCTCCACGTGACGAGCGCCTGGCCCGCCTCGACCCGGTCGCCCTCGGCGGCGTGCAGCGTGAAGCCGGCGCCCTGGAGCTGCACGGTGTCGATGCCGAGGTGCACGAGGATCCCCACGCCGTCGTCCGTCTTCACGACGAACGCGTGGGGGTGGAGCTTGGCGATGGTCCCGGCGACCGGCGCGACAGCCGTCGACTCGGCGGCCGCGCCGGGGTCGATCGCGATCCCCGGCCCGACGAGGGCCGCGCTGAACACCGGGTCGTCGACCTGGGCCAGCTCGACGACCGTGCCGCCGAGCGGCGCCGCGACCGGCAGCACGGCCGCCATCAGCGCAGGTCCTCGATGTCTGACGCGAGGGTGTCGGCCTCGGGGCCGACGATGACCTGGACGACCTTGCCCGACTGGACGACGGCGATCGCGCCGGCCGCCTTCAGACCTGCCTCGTTGACCTGGGCCGGGTCCTCGACCTCGACGCGCAGACGCGTGATGCAGGGTTCGAGGTCGACGATGTTGTCGTCCCCGCCGAGTCCGGCGAGGATCTGCTCCGCCTTGCTCATCTGGTGCTCCTTCTCGGTGGAGTCAGGCTTCTGCGCCTGGTCCGGTTGGGTGGGTGGATGGATGGGTCCTACATGAGATCTTCGAGCTCGCTGGCGAGCACGTCGACCGCGGGGCCGATCACGACCTGCACGACCCGCCCGGACACGACGACGCCGTGGGCGCCGGCCGCACGCAGGGCGGGCTGGTCGACGGCGGCCGGGTCCTTGACCTCGGACCGCAGCCGGGTGGTGCAGGGTTCGATCTCGACGATGTTGTCGACACCGCCGAGCGCACGCAGGATGCGGCCGGCCTGGTCGTCGTGGGGCGACGTCATCGCCTCACCTCCTGGATCGTCCGGGCGGCGCCTGTGGGGGAGGCGTCGACGGTGCTCGTCGCCGCGCCCTGGGTGCGCGGCGTGACGACGGGGTTGGGCGCGGTCAGGGGCACCCACAGCGTGTACCGGTCGGCCCGGTAGCACGATCGCGAGAACGCGCACGCGACCTGGTCGGCGAACGTGCGCCGGGCGATGCGCAGCACGGTACGCGCCCCGCGTCCGAGGCGCAGGAGCTCGGCCTCGTGCGCGGACGCGTCGGAGGCCGAGACGGTGTCCTCGCCCCAGTTCGGGTCGTGCCCGTGGTCGCGGAACGTCGCGTAGAGACTCTCGGGGAAGGCGTCGGGGGCGCCGTCGAGCAGGTGGGGGAAGATCGTCGCGGGCACCCAGGCCTCCTCGAGGGCCATGGGCCGCCCGTCGGCCCACCCGAGCCGTTGCACGTGGTGGACGGCGGCGCCGGGCTCGAGCTCGAGCGCCTCGGCGACGTCCCAGGGCGCCTCGACGGTCTCGGCGTCGAGCAGCTCGGTGTGCGGGCTCATGCCCCTGCGGCGCATGTCGTCGCCGAAACCGACGAGCCGGAGCTCCATGTCGGTGCGCGGCGGCGCGACGAACGTGCCGCGTCCCTGCTCGCGATGGAGGAGGCCTTCGTTGACGAGCGCGTCGATGGCCTGGCGCACGGTCATGCGGGAGACGGCGAAGCGTTCGCACAGCTCGCGCTCGGAGGGGATGGTGTCGCCGACGACGAGCTCGTGCGCGACCAGTCCGCGGAGATAGTCGCGGACGCGCACGTGCTTGTAGTCGGGAGCCAACGCCGCCTCCTTCACAAATCCTTGACAAGGACCGAATGTCTAGACCACTCTAGGCCCACTGGTCCAGACATCCTAGTGGGGGCCGGGTCGCGGTTCCCCGACCGTCCCGCCCCACGAGCTGCCGAGCCGACGACGCCGACCACGGTGGGCGCCCGCCGTGCTCGGCGACGACGAGCACACGATGAGGAGTGCCCCGTATGACCGCCACCACAGCGGACGCCTCGACCAAGAGAGGCATCCCCGGATTCGCTCAGCTGCAGCGCATCGGCCGCGCCCTGATGCTGCCGATCGCCTCGCTGCCCGCCGCAGCCCTCCTGCTGCGCCTCGGCCAGGCCGACATGCTCGGCGCCGACGGCCTCGCCAAGCACGCGAGCTGGCTGCAGCCCGTCGCCGACGTCATGGCCGCCGCGGGCAACGCACTGTTCGCCAACCTCGCGCTGCTGTTCGCGGTGGGCGTCGCCATCGGCTTCGCCCGCAAGTCGGACGGCTCGACGGCGCTCGCCGCCGTCATCGGCTACCTCGTGTACCAGGGCGTGGGCAACGCGATGTCGCCGCACGTCCTCGGCCTCCCCGCCAAGGGACAGGAGCAGGAGCTCGTCAACTACGGCGTGCTCGGCGGCATCATCATCGGCATCACCGCCGCACTGCTGTACCAGAAGTACTACCGGATCAAGCTGCCCCAGGCGCTCGCGTTCTTCGGTGGCCGCCGGTTCGTGCCGATCATCACCGCGTTCGCGTCGATCATCATCGCGGTCCTCATGTCGCTCGTCTACAAGTGGTTCAACACCGGGCTCACGAACTTCGGCGAGTGGACCACGCACAACGACGTCCTCGGGGGCTTCATCTACGGCACGGCGAACCGCCTGCTGGTCCCGCTAGGCCTGCACCACCTGCTCAACTCGTTCCCGTGGTTCCAGCTCGGGAGCTACACCGACTCGAGCGGCGCCGTCTGGCACGGTGACATCGCACGCTTCCTGCACGGCGACCCGACCGCCGGCGGCTACATGACCGGGTTCTTCCCGATCATGATGTTCGCCCTCCCGGGCGCCTGCCTCGCGTTCATCCACACCGCGAAGACCAAGAACCGCAAGATCGTCGCAGGCATCATGGGCTCCGCCGCGCTCGTCTCGTTCATCACGGGCGTCACCGAGCCGATCGAGTTCTCGTTCGTCTACATCGCGTACCCCCTGTACGCGATCCACGCGGTGCTCACCGGAACCTCCCTCGCGCTCGTCAACGCGCTCGGGATCAAGGACGGGTTCGGGTTCTCCGCAGGCGCGATCGACTACCTCCTGAACTTCAACATCGCGACGAAGCCACTTCTCCTGATCCCGATCGGACTCGCGTACGGCGTCATCTACTACTTCATCTTCCGCTGGGTCATCACCAAGTGGCAGCTGAGGACGCCGGGGCGCGAGGACGACGACGAGACCGGCCAGGACTCCGTGCTGTTCGACCAGCCCGCCGAGACCGCGGCGGAGAAGTCGGACCCGGCGGTCATGGCCTCGGTCGAGGCCGTGGTCGACGAACCGGCCAACCGACGACCGGGCGGCGACACGTCGGGCGGCACCACCGCCTGACCTCGTCGGTCGGTACGGACCGACCGCAGGGCGACACGACGGAGCCCCGGACCCTTACGGTCCGGGGCTCTGCCGCGCCCGGTGGACGCAGCGGACGATCGGTCGGTGGGCGCCGAGGGCGGCGCTCCGCCCGCCGACGGTGACGTCAGGTGCCGCGGTAGCGGTCGACGCCGCCGAGGTCGGCGAACCCCTCGAGCAGCGAGACCTTGCGCAGCGCCGTGCCGGACCGCGTCAGCGTGAACGTGGGCCGCGCGTGCCGGACGGTCTCGACGTCGGGACCGGGGCCGTCGGTCAGCAGGAGCAGCGCGGAGCTGTCGACGTGCAGCTCGCGCGCGACCGCTTCCTCCACGTCCTCGCCGATCCCGGCGAAGATGAACGCGTCGGACAGCGTCCGGGTGCCGGGATACTCGATGCCACGGCCGAGCATCGCGGTGACCGCGCGGAAGAACCGCCGCGGCCCGGACCGCGCGTCGTCGTCGCGCCGTCCGACCCGGTCCTGGGCGTACTGCCAGCCGGGCGCGGGGACGTCGACGTGCCAGACGATGCTCACGTGCTCGCGCAGGACCTTGTCGACGTCGGGCAGGTTCTTGGTGACCGTGTCGAGCGCGAGCTCGGCCCCGCGGGCGTCGAGGAAGCACCAGACCGTCAGCGTCCGGTTCGAGGCGGCCATTCGCGTGCCCCGCCCGTGTGGCACGTCGCCGTCAGGCGATGACGGTCTGCGACAGGAAGGCCTCGAGCGCGTCGAGCGCTGCGACGTCGTCGTCGGTGTCACCCGGTGTGGTGAGCACGACCTCGGTGCCGGCACCGGCGCCGAGGGTCATGACGGAGAGGATCGAGTCGGCCTCGAGGTCCTCGGTCTCGGACGACTTCCGGATGGTCACCGGCACGGGCTGTGCTGCGGCCGCCTGGACGAACAGGGCGGCGGGACGGGCGTGGAGCCCTTCCTCGATCGCGACGACGACGGTGCGCTCCATGGGTGTTGCCTCCTGCGGTTCGGCCCTGCTGCGGTGCAGGGCGCGCGGACGAGTGCCCCCAGAGTAGTGGTCTGGACCAGTTGGCGCCAGGAGTGCCGGGCGCCGGGCCGAGCGAGCCGGTCTCAGGCCTCCGGGTGCCGCGCGTCGTACGCGAGGAAGCGCGGGCTCCAGCGCACCAGCAGCCCGACGACCACCGCGCACGCGATCGACCCCACGACGACGGCCCACGCCTCCCCGAGCCAGCTCGCCCCCGCCCCCACGACGACGTCCCCGAGCCGCGGCCCGCCCGCGACGACCACGATGAACACGCCCTGGAGGCGGCCGCGCATGTCGTCCGGGGTCGCCGTCTGGAGGATCGTCTGGCGGAAGATCGCGCTCACGCCGTCGGACGCACCCGCGAGCGCCAGCGCGACCCCGGCCAGCACGAGCGCCCACACCAGCACGTGGTCGGGCTTGTCGCGACCCGTGACCACGAGCACCACGCCGAACAGCAGCGTCGACGCGGAGAACGACCACACCGCGAGCACGACGGCGCGGCCCTGCTTGTGCACGTGCGCGAACCCGCCCGACAGGAGGCTCGCGAGCACCGACCCGATCGCGAAGGCGGCGTTGAGCCAGCCGGTCGTCGTCGAGCCGCCGCCCAGGTACCAGACGCCGACCGCCGGCCAGACGACACGCGGCATCGCGAGGATCATCGCGGCGAGGTCGAGGAGGAACGTCATGCGCACGTTGGGGCGCGTCCCGAGGTACCGCAGACCCTCGAGCACCGAGCCGAGGCCGACGACCGTCCGCCGCGGGGGCACGACCACGGGACTGTCGGCCTCGCTCGCGGCGCCGCCTGCGCCGTCGAGCAGCTCACGCTCGACCTCGACCTGCGGGCCCGCGGACGCGGACCCGGCGGTCGGCTCGAGCGGCGGCAGCGGCGGCAGCCGGAAGAGCGCCCACAGCGCGAACGTGAACAGCACGAAGTCGATCGCGTAGGCGCTCGCGAAGCCGCTCGCCGCGACGAGGAACGCGCCCGCGAGCGGGCCGACGGTGAGCGCGATCGACATGGAGAGCGTCTGGAGCGCGTTCGCGGGGGCGAGGAGCCGGGCCGGGACGAGCCGCGGGATGATCGCGGTCCGCGCGGGATTGTTGATCGCGAACGCGGCGGACTGCAGGGCGATCAGGGCGTACAGCACCCACACGTTGTCGAGGCGGAGAGCCGCCTGGAGGAAGATCAGGCCGGTGATGATCCAGAGCGCCGACGACGCGAGCAGCGCCACCTTGCGGCGGTCGAACGCGTCGACGAGCGCCCCGCCGTAGAGCCCGAGCAGCACGAGCGGGACGAGCGCGAACATGCCCAGGATCCCGACGGCGAACGTCGAGCCCGTGATCGCGTAGACCTGGAGGCCCACGGCCACGACGGTGAGCTGGCTGCCGAGGTTGGAGACCCCGAGCCCGAGCCAGAGCCGCCGGTACGCCGGGCTGACGCGCAGGGGCGTCAGGTCGGCGAGGAGGCGGGGCACTCGTCGGATTCTACGGGAGCCTCGAATCGTTCCGAGCGCGGTCTCGACGACCGAGCAGGTGCCGCAGGCCGTCCGCGACTCCCCCGCGCCAGCACGCGTAGTCGTGGCCCCCGTTGAACTCGACCAGGGCGACGTCCGCGCCCGCGCCGCCCAGCAGCGCCGCGAACGGCGCGTGCCGAGGCTGCAGCACCCACTCCTGCCGCCCCACCTCGAGGTACGCACGGGTGCCCCGCAGGTCCGCGCGGGCGGCGTCGTCGAGCACCGACTCCTGCCACAGCGACGCCGACTGGCTCAGCGCCGCGCCCACGCGGCCCGGGTGACGCACGAGCGCGCGCAGCGCAGTCAGCGCCCCGAGGCTCTGCCCGACGACGACGACGTCCTCGCGCCGGTCCGTCACCGGCAGGGTCGCCCGCGCCCAGTCGAGCAGCGGACCGGCCAGGTAGTCGTCGAGCCCTCCGCGCTCGTCGAGCTCGGCCCAGCGGCGCTCGCGGTCCCCCGCGTCCAGGAGGACGGCGTGCACCGGGGGCACCGCGCCGTCGGCGGTGAGGTTGTCGAGAGTGGTCGGGAGATCCTGCGCCCCCGTCCACACGTCGCCGTCGAGCACGACGAGCAGCGGGGTCGGCGCCCCGGCGAGAGCCGGCGCGTACACCCAGGCGCGACGCCCGCCCGGAGCCTCGCACGGCGTCACGGAGCCGCGGGGCGTCCCGGCGCGTCGCTCCAGCCAGTGCTGCGAGGGCGCGGCCGGGAGCTCGACGACCGACTGCGTCACCCCGGAGCGGTTGCGCGTGGTCCGCGGGTTCCGCGGGTCGGCGACGCCCTGGTCGAGCGCGGCCCGCACCGCCACCTGGTCGTCGGCGCCGAGCCACGGCGCCCGCTCGCCCGGCGCCCTCGGGACGAACGCGTACGACGCCCGCCAGTCGGCCTCCATCCGGTAGGACAGGTGCCACACGTCCGTCCCGGGGACGCGCTCCATGAGCGACGCGTCGAGGTCGCGCTCGTCGGTCAGCCGGTTCACGAACAGCAGGACCTGCTCCGCGGCCGCGTCCCGCCACAGGAACGTCACGGTCCGGTGGCCGGTGGCGGTCGGGGAGCGGGCGTCGTCGGCAGCCGGCTCGACGAGCGGCGTGCGCGCAGCGACCGTGCGCCAGAAGTCCTCGACCGTCCTGGCCGACCGGGTCGGGTCCGCCGCGGCGCCCGCAGCCGCGACCCTGCGCGCGAGCGCGTCGACGACCCCGCTGCGGACGACCGGAGCGGGCGCAGGCCGGGGCAGCTTCGGCGGGGTGCGGCGGGACGGAGGGACGACGACGGGATCGGGCACAGGCACCATGTCAGCCGACGACGCCCCCGAACGCCAGGCCCAGCACGTACGTCACGGCCGCCGCACCGAACCCGATCGCGAGCTGCCGCAGCCCGCGCGTCACGGGCGACGTCCCGGACAGCAGCCCGACGACGGCCCCCGTCCCGAGCAGCGCGATCCCGACGAGCGCCGCCGCGACCAGCACGGCCGCGAGCCCCGTGAGCCCGAACAGGTACGGCAGCACCGGGATGATCGCGCCCGACGCGAAGAAGCAGAAGCTCGACCACGCCGCGCCCCAGGCGGTCCCGTGGGTCTCGAACTCGTCGGCGTCCGGGCCGGCGTCGGCCGGCGCGAGCACGGTCGCGGCCGTGAGGGTCCGCAGGACGTCGTCGGCGTGGCCCTGCGCCTCGTCGGCGGTCATCCCCCGCGCCCGGTAGACGAGCGCGAGCTCGTTGGCGTCGACGTCGAGGTGCGGCAGCGCGTGCACGGCGTCGGGGCTCGGGTTGGAGGCCTCGAGCAGCTCGCGCTGCGAGCGGACCGACACGAACTCCCCGGCCCCCATCGAGAGCGCGCCGGCCAGCAGCCCCGACAGTCCCGTCAGCAGGACGACGTTCGCCGCGACGCCGCTCGCCCCCACGCCGAGCACGAGCGCGAGGTTGGAGACGAGGCCGTCGTTCGCCCCGAACACGGCCGCGCGGAACGACCCGGACAGCCGCACCCGTCCGCGCGCCGCGAGCGCCCGCACGACCTCGGCGTGGATCTGCTCGTCGGCAGCCATGGTGGGGGTGGCGTCGGCGTCCTCGGCGTACTCGGACCGGGTCTCGGCGCGCTGCGCGAGCGCGAGCACGAACACGCCGCCGAACCGGCGGGCCAGCACGCCGAGGAACCGGGTGCGCCAGTCCCCGCGCAGCGGCGGCCCGACCCGCTCACCGAGGAGGTCGAGCCAGTGCTGCTCGTGGCGGCCCTCGGCGTCGGCGAGCGCGAGCAGGATGGCCTGCTCCTCGCCGTCGCGCCGGCGGGCGAGGTCGCGGTAGACGGCGGCCTCGGCGCGCTCGTCGGCGAGGTAGCGGCGCCAGCGGCGCAGGGTGCGCGCGTCGGGCGCGGGGCTCGGCGTGGTGGCGGAGGTCACCGGTCCAGTCTGCCGACCGCCGCCGCCCCAGGCTTTCGGACCTGCGAACACGCGTGTGGGGGAATGGGGCACGCGCCGTCACGGTTGCCCTAGGCATGACTTCCTCCGCCGCCCCCGTGAAGGTCGACATCTGGTCCGACGTCGCGTGCCCCTGGTGCTACATCGGCAAGCGCCGCCTCGAGACCGCGCTCGCCCAGCCCGGCGCGCCGGCCGTGGAGATCGAATACCACTCGTTCGAGCTCTCCCCCGACACCCCCGTCGACTTCGAGGGCTCCGAGATCGACTTCCTCGCGCACCACAAGGGCATGGCGCCGGCGCAGGTCGAGCAGATGCTCGGCCAGATGACGCAGCTCGCCGCGGCCGAGGGCCTCGAGTACCACTTCGACACCCTCCGGCACACGAAGACGCTGCTCGCGCACGAGCTGCTCCACCACGCCAAGGCGCACGGCCTCCAGGTCGAGATGAAGGAGCGCCTGCTGCGCGCGTACTTCACGGAGTCGCAGCACGTCGGGCACGTCGACGAGCTCGTCGAGCTCGCGACGGAGGTCGGGCTCGACGCGGACGAGACCCGCGCGGCGCTCACGGACCACCGCTACTCCGACGACGTCGCCGCCGACATCGCCCAGGCGCGCGCCCTCGGCATCAACGGGGTGCCGTTCTTCGTCCTCGACGGGAAGTACGGCGTCTCGGGCGCGCAGTCGCCCGAGACGTTCTCGGCCGTCCTCGAGCGCGTGGTCGCTGAGAGGACAGACGCAGGGCGAGAGCCGGAGACGTCCGGTGTCGCCTGAGCAGCCCGTCTCCCCCGGCGCTCCCGCGCCCGACGACGCCCCCTCCCCGCGCGTCGACCTCGTCGCGCCCCCGTTCCCCGGTCTGGTCCGGGTGGCCGGCCCGGCAGCGGGCGACACCCCGGGTCTCGTCGTCGTGGCCGGCGCGGACGGCGCAGACGCCGTCGGTGTGTGCGTCGACGGCGTCTGCGTCGTGCCGCCTCAGCTGTCGGACTGACCTTCGCCCGAGCCCTGCTGGCCTCCGGGCCCCCCGCCCATGCCGCCGGGACCGCCCATGCCGCTCGTCGCCTCGCCGGCCGTGCCGGTCGCGATCTTCGTGCCGCCCGACGCGTCGCCCCCGTGCGAGAGCCCGCCGGCGACCTTCGTCCCGGCCTTCCCGCCCGCGACGAGGGTGTAGGTGTCGCCCTTCGTGACGTCGGAGGACGAGTAGACGACGGAGCTGAAGTCCTTGCTCGCCGTGAACGACGCGACGACCTTCCCGTCGCCGTCGACGACGTGCACGACCGTGCCGGCCTTCTGAGCGGCGTCGGCGGTCAGCCCGACGAACGACTGGGTCGACGTGTCGGACGGGGTCTGCGCCATGCCCGAGGACCCGACGGCGATCAGCTCGCCCCCGGAGACGGTGAACGTCCCGTTGTAGTCGAGCGAGCCGTTGCCGTCGTTCGTCGGCCCGGACACGACGACCGTGCCGCCGCTCATGGTCATGTTCCCGTTCGAGTCGAGGCCGTCGCCGTCGGCGTCGACGACGAGGGTGCCGCCGGTGATGTCGATGAGCACGGAGTCGTCGGCCTCCTCGCCGCCACCGCCACCGCCCTGCGGGCCTCCACCGCCCTCGGGCATCTCTCCGTCCTGGGGTCCGCCGTCGGGCATGCCGGTCGGCATCTCGCCGCTCTCGGGTCCGCCCTCGGGCAGGTCCGTCGGCATCTCCCCGCCCTGCGGCGGCTCGCCGCCTCCGCCGGCGGCCTCGCTCGTCGACGACGACCCGGACGACCCGTTCACGCCGTCGTCGGACGTGACGAGCGTGGTGCTGCCGCCCGACACCGAGATCACGGCGGCTTCGAGCCCTTCGTAGGCGGTCTTCACGTCGATGGTCCCGCCCGAGACCGCGAGCGCCGAGTCCGCGTGGACCGCGTCGTCACCGGCCTGGATGGTCAGGTCGCCGTCGGTCACGGCCACGACGCCGTCGGAGTGCACCGCGTCGTCGGCGGCGTCGACCGACAGGGTGCCCCCGCCCACGACGATGTTCGCGTCCGCGACGAGGCCCTTGGGCGACTCGTCCTCTCCGACCTTCGTGGTGTGGCCGCCGTCGGTGACGACGGTGAGGTCGCCGCCGGTGACGACGACGTCGGTGGTCGCGGTGAGCCCGTCGTCACCGGCGGTGAGGGTGAGCGTGCCGCCGGTGACCTGGACGTAGCCGAGCTTCGCGTCCTCGTCGTCGTCGGACTTGAGCGCGTCGCCCTTCGCGTCGACGACGAGCGTCCCGCCCTGCACGACGAGGTAGTCCTTGCCGCGGATGCCGTCGTCGACGGAGTTCACGGTGATGTCGCCCGACGCGATGACGAGCCCGTCCTTGCTGACGATCCCGTCGTTGGCGTTCCCGTCGACGGTGAGCTTCCCGGCTCCGGTGATGGTGAGGTCGGCCTTGCTGAACAGCGCACCGCTCGCGTCGTCGTCGTCCGCGTACGACGTGGTGTCGGCGAGGTGGTTGGTCGTGCCCTTCGCGAGGGTCACGACGACGTCGTCCGCGTCGAGCACCTGCAGGGGCGACGTTGTGCTGCTGGTGAGGTCGGCGCCGTCGAGCACGAGGTTGACGGTGCCGTCGGCGCCGGAGGTGTCCACGACGACCTTGCCGTCCGTGAGCGTGCCGGAGATCCGGTAGGTGCCGGCGGCCGTGATCGTCACGGTGCTGCCGTCGGCCGTCGCGCCGTCGCCGTCCACGGTCGCGGACGTGCCCGACAGCGTGATGGTGGTGGCGTCGGACGACGCGGTGGTGTCCGACTCGTGGGCGGCGGTGTTCTCCGCCATGACGGAGTCGGCCGTCACCTGGCGGACCTTCTCGAGGACCTCCTGCGCGGACGCCGTCGAGGTGGGGTCGGAGCCGGACTCGTCGTCGCCGCCGGAGCAGCCGGCGAGGAGCGCCGCGAGGACGGTGGTCGGAAGGGCGATGCGGACGAGGGTGCGTCGCATGGTCGTTGCTCCAATCGATCGTGCGGTCGGGGGGGCCGGCGGTCAGGCGGTCACGTGCCGTCGCAGCACGCGCCGCCACGGCGTCGCCGGGAGCTCGGGGTGGAGGACGGCCATGCCGGTCCCGTACTTGGAGATGCGGACGGGCCGGTGCCCGGCCTCCCACAGGAGCCGGTCGGTCGCGGACGGCGTCGAGCCGGTCTTGGTCTCGACGACGGCCCAGCCGCCGAGCGCGTGCCGGGCGCCGGACGCGACGTCCGTCCAGACGAGGCCCGTGTCGATCGTGGTGCGCGAGTCGGGCCGGCCCGAGCCCGGCGCAGCGGGGACGTGCAGCGTGACCCGCTCGTAGGTGCTGAGCAGGGTGGGGACCATGCCGCCGTCGATCTCCCGGACCCGCGCGTCGTCGAGCGCCTGTGCCGTGAAGTCGAGGGCGCCGTCGTCGAGCGTGGTCCGCGCGTCGAGCGGGTGCGGGGCCCTGTTCTTCACGGTCGTGCCGCGGGTGCCGCGCGTCTTGACCTCGACCCAGCACTGCCCGGAGTCGACGTAGGTCCGGGTGCGGACCTTGAACCGCCGCCGACGCCGGTGCGCGGCGCCCAGGTAGCTCGCCAGGGCGGGGGTGTCGAAGTAGACGGACTCGTACGCGAAGGAGCGCTGGCCGTCGATGTCGAGCACGCGCACCGCGCCGTCGACGCGCTCCAGGAGCGTGTCCACGAAGGTGTCCGGGACGAGGTACTTGCGGTCGACGCGGGTCTGGAGGGCGGCGCTCTCCTGCAGCTCGTCGAGCCCGACGGCCGCGAGCGCGGCGAGGGCACTCATCGCTGCGCCCCCTCGGTGGCGGGCAGCTCGAACGGGACCTGGTCGGCGGCACGCCCGCGGGCGCTCGACTCGTACCGCACGGCGACGACGGTGGTGTCGTTGACGAGGTCGAGCCGCTGCACGTCGAGGTGGTCGACGCGTGCGCCGAGCAGCCCTTCGACGTAGGCGACGAGGGCGGTCTCGTCGGTGATGGCGCGGTCGACGACGAGCGTCTGCTGGCGGTAGCGCGAGAGCAGCCGCCGGGTGTCAGCGAGCGCGAGCACGACGACGACGAGGGCCATGAGGCCGATGCTCAGCCCGGCCGGCGCGGCGTCGAGGCCCGCGATGAGGCCGAGCGCCAGCGCCGCGAAGTAGTAGGCCACCTCGTGCTGGGAGAGCTCGGTGGAGCGCAGCCGGATGATGGAGAGCACCCCGAACAGCCCCAGGCCGAGCCCGGCCCCCACGGTGCTCTGCCCGAGGACCGCCGCGACCGCGAGCACCCCGACGTTCACCCCGAGGTACGCGACGACGAGGTCGCGCCGGTGGTGGCGCGGCAGGTAGACCGCGAACACGAGGACGCTGATCGCGACGAGATCGACGGCCATGAGGGCATAGGCAGACATCGGGTTCCTCTCGGTGTGGTGGCTTCCATTCCGTCATGCCGACCCATGCGTTCGCTGTGACGGGCCTGGGGCTGCGGTGTCATCCGGCCTGTTGCGCCAGGGCGGACGACCCGGGCAGACTGCTGGAACATTGAGTTCAAAGGTTGAACACAATGGAACGCAATCGGCTCCACAGCCGGACGACGACGTCCGGCTCGCTCACGAAGGAGTGACCTTGAGACGACTCGACCACCGGCGGGCGCGCGGTCTCGCGCTCGTCGCGGGGCTCGCGGTAGCCGCCACGGGGGCCGTCGCGCCCCTCGCCGCGGCCGCCGACGACGGCCCCACCGACCTCGCCCGGCTCGGCACCGTGACGGCCTCCGCCTTCCAGGACGACGGGGACGGCACGTTCCCGGCCTCCAACGCGATCGACGGCGACGACTCGACCCGGTGGGCCAGCGGCAACGGCCCCGACGACGCCGACGCCACCTACACCGCGACCCTCACGTCCGACCTCGGCGCCCCCGCGACCGTCGACGGGATCACGCTCAAGTGGGAGGCGTCGTACGCGGTCGCCTACGACGTCGAGACCGCGCTCGGCAACCCCGACGACCCGGACTCGTGGAGCACGGCGTACAGCACGACGACCGGCGACGGCGGCACGGACGCCGTCACGTTCGACTCCCCCGCGCACGCGCGCTACGTCCGGATCGACATGAAGAAGCGCGCGGCGTCCACGTGGGAGGCGCCGAAGCTGCACTACTACGGCTACTCGATCTACACGCTGTCCGTCGCGGGCGCGTTCGACACCCCGCAGGTCGCCGTCGGCGCCCGCACCCTGAGCGTCGGCGCCGGCAAGGACGTCACCGTCCCGGTGACCCTGAGCAACCCCGCGAGCACCGAGCAGAAGGTCCACGTCGCCACGAAGGACGGCACGGCGAAGGCCGGCACCGACTACGAGGCCGTCGACCAGGACCTCACGTTCGAGGCCGGCGAGACCCAGCAGTCCGTCGTCGTGCACACGACGAGCGCAGGCGCGCTCGCGGGCGACAAGGCCTTCACGGTCGCGCTCTCGGGCCCGTCGGACGGCCTGGCCCTCGCGAGCGCCGCGTCCACGGACGTGACCCTCACCCCGACGGGCACCCTGCCCGACGCCGGAACGTCCACGCTGCTCGAGGGCTTCGAGCAGGGCGTGCCGTCGACGTACGCGGTCTGGGGCTCGGACGCCGGTGCCACCCCGAAGCTGGCGACGGTCGCGGACGCGTCCGTCCCGGGCGCCGCGGACGGCAACCACGCGCTCACCGCGACCGTGGCGACCGCGGGCACCTACGGCGGCTTCACGTACGAGCACCGGGTCGACAACGCCTCCGAGACGTTCGACTGGTCGGCCTACGACGGGTTCTCGTTCTGGTTCCTCGGCCAGGGCAGCGGCAAGACGTTCTCGGTCGAGCTGCACAACCGCGACGCCAGCGACAAGGAGCTCGGCTTCGCGACGAACGTCACCGACGACACGACGGGCTGGCGCAAGGTGAGCGTCCTGTTCAAGGACCTCAAGCCGAAGAGCGGCGTGACCGCGAAGGCGTTCGCGCCGGCCACGTCGACGGGCTTCGCGGTGACGCTCACGGGCCTCGGTGCCGGCACGTTCACGTTCGACGGCTTCTCGCTCGACCAGCGCGCCGTCCTGCTCGACGACTTCGAGCACGGCGTGAGCGGTGACGCGACCGCGAAGACCGGCTACTTCGCGTGGGGCTCGTCCGACGCGAACGTCACCCTCGCCGCGACGGGTCTGGCCCGGGGCGACGCCGCCGACAACCACGTCCTGGGCGGCCAGTACCTCGTGCCCGACGGCGGCTACGGCGGGTTCTCCGACAACCTCGCCGCCGCGCAGGACTGGTCGTCCTTCCGGGGCCTCCGCTTCTGGTGGTACGCCTCGCAGCCCAACAACCCGGCCTCGCCGACGGCGGGCGCGACCATCCAGGTCGAGCTCAAGGACGGCGGCCCCGACGCCGAGCACGCCGAGAGCTGGATCGCGACGTTCAAGGACAACTGGAGCGCCGACGGGTCGCGCTGGAAGCTCGTCTCGCTGCCCTTCTCCGCGTTCCGGCTCGGCGCGAACCAGCCCGGCGGCGACGAGACAAAGAACGGCACGCTCGACCTGACGTCGTCGTGGGGCTACGCGTTCACGTTCCCGGCCGGGACCGCGAGCGCCACCCCGTACTCGATCGACGACGTCGAGCTGTACGGCACCCCGGCCGTCGCGGCCGCGACGACGATCACGACCGACCAGGACGCCTACCTCGTCGACCCGGGCGGCACCGCACACGTCGAGGTCGGCCTCACGACGGCCGACGGAAAGCCGCTCGCCAAGGCCACCACCGTCGACTGGTCGACCGGCGGCGGCACCGCGAAGGACGGCACCGACTTCGCTGCGGCGTCGGGCACGCTCACCTTCGACGCGGGCGCCGAGTCCGGGACGACGCAGACCGTGGACGTCGCCACGACCGCCGGCACGCCGGCGAGCGAGGCGCTGACTATCCCGGTCACGCTCAAGTCGGCGGGGGCGACCGCGCCCGCGGAGGCGCCGCGCGTCGTCGTCAACGCCCACGGTCTGCCCTACCTCGACGCCTCCCTGCCGACCGCGCAGCGCGTCGACGACCTGCTGGGCCGCATGACCCTCCAGGAGAAGGTCGGGCAGATGGCGCAGGCCGAGCGGCTGGGCCTCGCCACACCGCAGCAGATCACGACGCTCGGGCTCGGCTCGGTGCTCTCCGGCGGCGGCTCGACGCCCGCGGCCAACACCCCGCAGGCGTGGGCCGACATGATCGACGGCTACCAGCGCGAGGCGCTCGCGACCCCGCTCCAGGTGCCGCTCCTCTACGGCGCCGACGCCGTGCACGGGCACTCGAATGTCAAGGACGCGACGATCTACCCGCACAACATCGGCCTCGGTGCGACGCGCAACCCCGCGCTCGTCGAGAAGGTCGGCGAGGAGACCGCGTCCGAGACCCGGACGACGGGCGTCAACTGGGCGTTCGCGCCGTGCCTGTGCGTCACGCGCGACGAGCGCTGGGGGCGGACGTACGAGTCGTTCGGCGAGGACCCGGCGCTCGTGTCCTCGTTCGCGACGTCCGCGATCGAGGGCCTGCAGGGCTCCGACCCGGCCGACAAGTCCGGCGCCGACGAGGTGCTCGCGTCCGCGAAGCACTGGGCCGGCGACGGCGGCACGACCTACGACGACTCCGTCGCGGGGACGGGCGGCTACCCGATCGACCAGGGCATCACGAACGTCCCCTCGCAGGACGTCTTCGAGAAGCTCTACGCGACGCCGTACGTGCCCGCGATCCAGGCGGGCGTCGGGTCGATCATGCCGTCGTACTCGGCCCTGTCGATCGACGGTGCGGACCCCGTGCGCATGACCGAGGAGCCGCTCAACCAGTCGCTGCTCAAGGACAGGATGGGCTTCGACGGCTTCCTCATCAGCGACTACCAGGCGATCGACAAGCTGCCCGGGGGCACGTACGCGGAGAAGGCCGTGCGTGCCGTCACGACGGGCAGCATCGACATGGCGATGGCGCCGTACAACTTCGGCGACTTCATCACCGCGATCGTCGACGGCGTGAACGCCGGGCAGGTCCCGCAGGCGCGCGTCGACGACGCCGTCCGCCGGATCCTCACCCAGAAGTTCGAGCTCGGGCTCTTCGAGCACCCGTTCACGGACGACAGCCAGCGCGACCAGTTCGGCGGGGCGGCCCACCGGGCCACCGCCGCGCAGGCCGCCGCCGAGTCGCAGGTCCTGCTCAAGAACACGGGCGGCGCGCTGCCCCTGAAGAAGACCGGCAAGCTCTACGTGGCGGGGTCCAACGCCGACGACCTGGGCAACCAGACCGGCGGCTGGACCATCACCTGGCAGGGCCAGTCGGGCACGCACACGAGCGGCACCACGATCCTCGACGGGATCGAGGCCGCCGCGCCGGACCTCTCGGTGACCTACTCGAAGACGGCCTCGGCCGACCCGAGCGGGTACGACGCGGGCCTCGTCGTGGTCGGCGAGACCCCGTACGCGGAGGGACAGGGCGACGTCGGCAACAACGGGCACACCCTCAACCTCACCGCGGCCGACAAGAAGGCCGTGGACACGGTGTGCGCGGCGATCCCGACGTGCGTCGTGCTCGTCGTCTCGGGCCGCCCGATGATGCTGGGCGACGTCCAGGACGAAGCCGGCGCTATCGTCGCCGGCTTCCTGCCGGGCACCGAGGGCGAGGGCGTCGCGAGCGTCCTGCTCGGGGACGCGCCGTTCACCGGCCGCCTCCCGCTGAGCTGGCCGGCGTCGATGGACCAGGTCCCGGTCAACGTCGGCGACGCCTCGTACGAACCCGCGTGGGCGTACGGCTGGGGCCTGCGGACGGACGCGCCGCGTGCCCGCCTGACGGCTCTCGTCGGGTCGCTCTCGGGCGAGCCGAAGAAGGCCGTGCAGGCGCTCCTCGACGCGGAGGTCTGGAAGGCCGACGGGACCCTGAACGACGCCGACGCCGGGCTCCGGCTCGTCGCGGCCGCCGCGAAGACCCTCACACAGGCCACGAAGGCGCAGGTCGACGACTCCGGCATCGACGAGGCCCAGCAGCACCCGATCGACCCGACGGTGCTGACCCAGGCCGACACCGTCGTGTCGCTCGCCCGGGACCTCGCCCAGCAGGCGGTCGTCGGGCAGGGCTCCACGCCCGACGCCGGCCCGGTGACGGCCACGGCCGACGCCGAGCACCTGCAGGAGGCCGGGGACGCGTACGACGCCGTGGTCACGCTCGCGAAGGTCGCGGGTGTCGACGTGACGACGCCGCTCAAGGCCGCCCCGAAGGCGCTGCTCCCGCCGCTCGCGGTAGGCCTGCCGATCGTCGGGCTGCCGTACGTCGCGACACCCGGCCTGTGGTCGGTCACCGGGGTCAAGCTCACCTACCAGTGGAACGCGGACGGCACCCCGATCAAGGGCGCCACGAAGGCCGTCTACACCCCCACCGCCGCCGACGTCGGCAAGCGGCTCTCGGTCACGGTGACCGCCGGCAAGGCCGGGTACCAGGCCGGGACGGCGACCTCGCCGTCGAGCGGGAAGGTGATCAGGCTGGGCCGCTGACCGACCCCGCCCGCGGCTGAGCGGAACGACCCGCTCAGCCGCGGGCGCGGTGCAGGTCCTGCAGCATCATGATCTCGGCACCGTGGTGGATGAGCTCGCGGTTCATGTGCAGCACGAGGTGCCCGAACGGCGCGATCCGGTCCACCCCCTCGGCCTGGCTCAGCCCGACCGTGAAGACCGCGTCGTCGTCGAGCGCGTCCACGGCCGTCCGCCAGCGCGTGACCTGGGCGACGAGGCCCGCGACCGCGGGCCCCACCTCGCCGGACAGCTCGACGTCCTCGCGTCGCCGGCGGCGCTCCCCGAACGTCCACTCCCACCGCTCGAAGAACGCCTCGGTGAGGTGGGCGACGAGCCAGCCGATGGTCCGCGGCTGGGACGAGTCCTCGCCCTCGGGCCACTCGGACACCCACTCCCCCGTCCCGACGACGCGCGGCGACCGCTGCTCGCCCCGTCGCACCACGCGCAGGGCGTCCGGTCCGGGCTCCCGGTCGAGGTCGTCCTGGGTCAACGTCGCGAGCCGCCGCGCGAGCACCGACCACGAGAACCCGAGCTGCCCGCGGACCATCGCGAGCGCCGTGGGGACCTCGACCAGCGACCAGTCGGCCTCGGGGAGCGGGAACGGGGCGGGCGTCTCTGTCATGCCCCGAGCCTGCCACGCGCCTCGGACGGCGTCGCGCCTCGTGGGAGCGCACCCATCGCCACATTTCTCCGCTTGCTCTTGCCCTCACCGTCCCCGGTTCGTAAGGTCTCCCCAGGGGAACGAAAGAAGCCGTTCGCACATCGCACATCGACGTACTGATTTGCGCAAACGGCTTGCACCATCCGAGCGCAGGCAAGCGGAGCGGCACGACGCGCGGCCCGTCGACGACGAGGGCGCCGCGCGAGCCCCACCACCCCCGGGGTGCCTCGCGCGCTCGGTCCGACCACGGACCACAGGGCCAGGGACCACAAGGAGATCGACGACGATCATGAGACGAACAGTCAGCAAGACCCTCGCCGCGACCGCGGGCGCGGCGCTGCTCCTCCCGGCGGGCTTGGTGCTCGGCGGCAGCGCGAACGCCGCCGGCACCGACCTCGCCCAGGGCAAGACCGCGACCGCCTCGAGCGTGTCGCAGACCTACCAGGCGAGCAACATCACGGACGGCGACCAGAGCACCTACTGGGAGTCGAGCAACGACAGCCTGCCCCAGTGGGTCCAGGTGGACCTCGGCAGCACGCAGCACGTGACGGACCTCGTGCTCCAGCTCCCGGACAACGCCTCCTGGACCACTCGCACCGAGACCGTCCAGGTCCAGACCAGCACGAACGGCTCGAGCTTCTCCTCGCTCGTCGGCGCGACGGGCTACACGTTCGACCCGGCGTCCGGCAACTCGGTCGCGGTCGACACGCCCGACGCCGACGCCCGCTACGTGCGCCTCGTGTTCAGCGCGAACACCGGCTGGCCCGCAGGCCAGCTCTCGGGCCTCGTCGTGCACGGCTCGTCGGCCGGCGGAGACGGCGGCAGCACCGGCGGCTCGACCGGGACGGGCGACGGCGGCACCGAGGGCACGCTGCTCTCGCAGGGCAAGACCGCCACGGCCAGCTCGGGGAACGCCCCGTACGTGGCCTCGAACCTGACCGACGGCGCCAAGTCGTCCTACTGGGAGGGCACGGGCGGCCAGTTCCCGCAGTGGGCGCAGGTCGACCTCGGCCAGAGCCGCACGGTCCAGCGGGTCGCGCTCCAGCTCCCCGACGGCTGGGAGTCGCGCACCGAGACGCTCGCGGTGTCGACCAGCACCGACGGTTCGTCCTTCACGACGGCGAAGGCGGCCGCGACGTACACGTTCGACCCGGCGTCGGGCAACACCGTCAACCTCGACGTGCCCGACCAGGCGGCGCGCTACGTGCGCGTGACCGTCAGCGCGAACAGCGGCTGGAACGCGGCGCAGCTCGCGGAGCTGCAGGTCTACGGCGACGACGCCGGCGGCGGCGAGCCCACCGACCCGGGCACCACGGAGCCCACGGACCCGGGCACGACCGACCCCGGCACACCGACCGGCAGAAACGTGGCGCTCGGGAAGACGATCACCGCGTCGTCGGTGAGCTGGACGTACGCGGCGACCAACGCGAACGACGGCGACGTCGCCACCTACTGGGAGGGCGCGGCGGGCGCGTACCCGAGCACGCTCGCGGTGAGCCTCGGCTCCGACACGACGCTCTCGGACGTCGTGCTCGAGCTCAACCCGGACTCCGCCTGGGGCGCGCGCACGCAGACCCTGAGCATCGAGGGCCGCGCGGCGGGCTCGTCGACGTGGACGACGCTCAAGTCGTCCGCGACGTACGCGTTCAACCCGTCCGGCGGGAACACGGTCACGATCCCCGTGTCCGGGACCGCGTCCGACGTCCGGCTCACGTTCACCGCGAACAGCGGCTCGAGCAACGGACAGGTCGCCGAGCTCGAGGTCTACGGCACCCCCGCGCCGAACCCGGACCTGCAGGTCACGAGCGTCACGTCGTCGCCTGCCAACCCCGTCGAGACGGACCAGGTGACGCTCAGCGCGGTCGTGAAGAACACGGGCGACCGTGACGCGGCCGCGAGCAGCGTCTCGTTCCAGCTGAACGGCACGACGGTCGCCACCAAGCCGGTCGCCGCGATCGCCGCGGGCGGCCAGGCCACCGTCACGGCGAACGTCGGCGCACTGAACGCGGACTCGTACCGGGTCGGCGCCACCGCGGACTCCGCGGGCGTCGTCGTCGAGCAGGACGAGACCGACAACGCCTACACGTCGCCGACGGCCCTCGTGGTCAGTGCGGTCCCGAGCTCCGACCTCGTGCCCACGGTCTCGTGGTCGCCGTCGACGCCGGCCGCGGGCGACACCGTCCAGTTCACCGCGGTCGTCGCGAACCAGGGCAACGTCGCGGCGGCCTCCGGGTCGCACGCGATCACCGCGACGGTCGAGGACGCGGACGGCGCGACGGTCAAGACGCTCACCGGCTCGGTGAGCGGCGCGATCGCGGCGGGCGGCAACGCCCAGGTCTCGCTCGGGTCCTGGACCGCCGCGAACGGCAAGTACACGGTCACCGTGACCGTCGCGGACGACGCCAATGAGATCGCCGCGAAGAAGGCCAACAACACGCAGTCGCATTCGTTCTTCGTGGGACGCGGCGCCAACATGCCGTACGACACCTACGAGGCCGAGGACGGCCGGACGGGCGGCGGCGCCGTCGTGCTCGGCCCGAACCGGACCGTGGGCGACCTCGCGGGCGAGGCGTCGGGCCGCAAGGCCGTGGCGCTGGACCAGACCGGCTCGTACGTGGAGTGGACCACGAAGGCGTCGACCAACACCCTGGTCGCGCGCTTCTCCATCCCCGACGGGACGACGTCGTCGGTGAACGTGTACGTCGACGGGACGTTCCTCAAGGCGCTCCCGCTGACGTCCGCGTACGCGTGGCTCTACGGCGACGAGACGAACCCGCAGAACACCCCGGGCTCGGGGGCACCCCGGCACGTCTACGACGAGGCGAACATCCTCCTCGGCACGACCGTGAAGGCGGGCTCGACGATCCGGCTCCAGAAGGACGCGGCGAACACCGGGAACATCGCGGTGGACTTCGTCGACCTCGAGCAGGCCTCGCAGCAGGCCAACCCCGACTCCTCGGCGTACGTCGAGCCGACCGGCTTCACGCAGCAGGCGGTCCAGGACGCGCTCGACAAGGCCCGCCAGGACACGACGGGGAAGATCAAGGGCGTCTACCTGCCCGCCGGCGACTACACGGTGTCGAACAAGTTCCAGGTCTACGGCAAGGCGCTCGACATCGTCGGTGCCGGCGTCTGGTACACGCGGTTCCACTCCGACCCGTCGCAGTCCGACACCGACACGGGCTTCCGCGTCGACACGACGGCGCAGGGCTCGAAGTTCCGTGACTTCGCGTGGTTCGGCAACTACGTGGCGCGCATCGACGGCCCCGGCAAGGTCTTCGACCTGACGGGCGTCTCGAACCTGACGATCGACGACATCTGGGTCGAGCACCAGGTCTGCGCCGTGTGGGGCACGAACGTCGACGACTCGACGTTCACGAACATGCGGATCCGTGACACCTTCGCGGACGGCATCAACCTCACCAACGGGTCGAGCGGCAACCGCGTCGCCAACGACGAGGCGCGCTCCACGGGCGACGACAGCTTCGCGCTGTTCGCCGCGAAGGACAACGGCGGCACCGGGGAGTCGGGCAACGTGCTCGAGAACCTCACCGCCAAGCTCACGTGGCGCGCCGCGGGGATCGCCGTCTACGGGGGCCAGGACAACACGGTCCGCAACGTCTACGTCGCGGACACCCTGGTCTACGCGGGCATCACGATCTCGTCGCTGAACTTCGGCTACTCGATGGAGGACTTCGGCCCCGAGCAGACCGTGTTCGACGGGGTCACGCTCGAACGCGACGGTGGCCACTTCTGGGGTTCGCAGACGTTCCCCGCGATCTGGCTGTTCTCCGCCTCGCAGAAGTTCACGGCGATCCGGATGAACGACGTCGACATCATCGACCCGACGTACTCCGGGATCATGTTCCAGACGAACTACGTCGGCTCGACCCCGCAGAACCCGATCGAGGACACCGTGCTCACCGACGTGTCCATCACCGGCGCCAAGAAGAGCGGCGACGCCTTCGACGCGAAGTCCGGGTTCGGCATCTGGGTCAACGAGCAGCCCGAGGCCGGTCAGGGTCCGGCGGTCGGCACGGCGACGTTCAACGGGCTGACGTTCGCGAACAACGCCCAGGACATCAAGAACACGACCAGCACGTTCACGATCGTCCGCAACTGACCGTCGACGCCGGGGCCGTCCCCGGCCCGGCACGCGGCGGCCGTCCTCCCACCGGGGGACGGCCGCCGTCGTCGGGCTGGGACGTCCGTCCCGCGTTAGCGTGGAAGCCAGTTCGACGGCGTGGGAGGCGGCATGAGACACGGCACCCTGGTGGACCTGGACGGGCGCGTCGCAGTCCGGTTCACCGTCGACCTTCCCGCGACGGCCGACCGGGTCTGGCGCGCGGTCAGCGACCCCACCGACATGCGGACCTGGTTCCCGCAGACCGTCACCTACCGCCCGCACGTCGGCAGCCCCGTCGAGCTCACCGACGACCCGAACCGCCCGTCCGCCCGGGGCGAGGTCCTCGCGTACGACCCGCCACGGTCCTTCGCTTTCACCTGGGGCGAGGACGAGCTGTGGTTCGAGGTGTCCGACGGCGAACCCACGGGAGGCGGCGAACCCGCCGCCCGGCTCGTGCTCACCGACGTCCTCGACCTGCGCGACTCGGCCGCGCGCAACGCGGCGGGATGGGAGGTCTGCCTCGACGAGCTCGAGGCCCATCTCGCCGACGACGCACCTGCCGGCCCGCACACCGCCGAGGCGCGCGAGCGCTGGCGCGCCTACTACGAGCAGTACGTCGACGTCGGGATGCCCGCCGGGGCGCCGATCCCCACCGCCGACGCCGAGGTCTTCCCCGACGAGACCTGAGCCACATCGGGTGGCCCGCGGCCCGCAGCCACCCCCCGACCCCGGTACCGTGGAGGGTTGTGACGAACTCGCAGACCGGAACCGCACCCGACAGCCGCCCCCACGTCGTGGTCGTCGGCGGTGGTTTCGCGGGCATCCACGTGGTCAAGGCCCTCGCTGGCGCACCCGTCCGGGTGACCCTCGTCGACCGGCGTGTCTACAACACGTTCCAGCCGCTGCTCTACCAGGTGGCGACCGGCGGGCTGAACCCGGGCGACGTGACCCACTTCCTGCGCGCGCTCCGCTTCAAGCAGCACAACGTCGACGTCGTGCACGAGCACCTCATGGAGATCGACACCGAGGCGAAGCGCATCACGCTCCTCAACGGCGAGAACCTCGACTACGACTACCTCGTCCTCGCGAACGGCGTCACGACCACCTACTTCGGCACCCCCGGCGCCAAGGAGTACGCGTTCTCGATGTACTCGCGGTCCCAGGCCATCAAGATCCGGGACACGCTGTTCACGCGTCTCGAGAAGGCCGCGCAGAGCCCGACCCGGCACGACGGGCTACGGGTCGTGATCGTCGGCGGCGGTCCCACGGGGGTGGAGATGGCCGGCGCGCTCGCCGAGCTCCGTGAGCAGGGCCTCATGCCCGCCTACCCGGAGATCGACGGCGAGGCCTTCTCGATCACGGTCGTGCAGCGCGGCAAGGACGTCCTCAAGCCGTTCACGCCGAAGCTGCGCAAGTACGCGTCCCACCAGCTCCAGCACCGCGGCGTCGAGCTCATGCTCGGTGCGGGCGTCGCCAAGGTCATGCCCGACGCCGTCGAGCTCACCGACGGCCGCCGGATCCCGTCCGACCTCACGATCTGGGCGACGGGCGTCGCACCGCACGAGGAGGTCACCGACTGGTCGCTCCCCCTCGACAAGGGCAACCGCATCCGCACGGGCGCGGACCTGCAGGTCGAGGGGCTGCCCGGCGTGTTCGCGGCCGGCGACGTCGCGGTGGGGCCCCAGGACCTGCCGCAGCTCGCTCAGCCGGCGATCCAGGGCGGTACGCACGTCGGGAAGCAGATCATGCGCCTGATCGCCGGGGAGCCGACCCAGGCCTTCGAGTACTACGACAAGGGTCAGCTCGCGATCATCGGGCGACGCTCTGCGATCGGCGAGCTCCCGGGCATCGCGTACCTCCCGGTCCTGCACGCCGTCCCGTTCCTGCGCAAGGTCCCCGGGATGTCGCGCATGGTCGAGCTCACGGCTTACCCGGCCTGGTGGGTCTGGCTCTTCGTGCACATCGGGTCGCTCCTGGGCGCGCGCAACCGGATCACCACGATGGCCGGCCTCGCGGTGCGCTACGGGTTCCGCTTCAACCGCAAGCCCGTACCGATCGTCGGCGACGTCCCGGCGATCCGGCCGAAGCGCGCCGTCCCGCACTCCAAGCAGGAGGCGAAGGCCGAGCGGGACGCCGAGCGCGCCGACGCCGAGGCCTAGGGCGTGTCTCCTAACTGCGTAGCCAGACGATGATGGCGGCCAGGACGACCGCGCCGCGGTAGATCGTGGCGTGCTTGTCGTAACGGGTGGCCAGGGCGCGCCACTGTTTGAGCAGGTTGAAGGACCGTTCGACGACGTTGCGCTTCTTGTACTTCTCGAAGTCAGTCACCGGTGGCCGACCGCCGGCGGAGCCCTTGCGCTTGCGGTTGGCCTTCTGGTCGGCGCGTTCGGGGATCACGGCCTGGATGCGCCGGGCGCGCAGGTCGGCGCGGGTGGCTGCGGACGAGTAGGCCTTGTCCGCGAGCAACGCGTCCGGCGTCGTGCGTGGGCGACCGACCTCGCGGGGTACCCAGACGTCGGCCAGGACGGCCTTGAGCTGCTGGCCGTCGTGACACTGCCCAGCGGTCACGACCGCGGCCAAGGGCCGGCCCCGACCGTCCACCGCGTGGTGGACCTTGGTCGTCAGCCCACCACGAGATCTTCCGATCCCGTGACCTGCAGGTTCGTTGTGGACAGGCTCACGGTCGCGGTTCTTGTGATTCGCCGCGGCCCCCCGTGTCCTGCTCGGGACGGGTCGTGTTCGTCGCGTGCTGGTGGGCCCGGTTGATCGTGGAGTCGACCGCGACCTCCCAGTCGATCTGCCCGTCCGCGTCCGCCTGCGCGAGCAGCGCCGACCAGATCTGGTCCCACGTCCCGTCCACCACGAACCGGTGATGCCGCTTCCAGACCGTCTGGTACGGGCCGAAGGTCTCACGGGGCAGGTCCCGCCAGGGGATCCCCGTCCGATACCGGTAGATGATCCCTTCCATCACCACACGGTGATCCGCGTGCGGGCGACCGCCCTTCGGGCCCGCCTTCGGCATGAACGGTGCGATCCGCTCCCACTGCTCATCGGTCAACACCGACGTCCTCGAACTCACCCCGCGAGTCTGCCGCGCGCCCGACCAAACGGTTTGGAGACACGCCCTAGACCCGGCGGCCGCAGCGGGCTCGACCGGGACCGAGCCCGGTTTCACCCCGCGGAGCACTTGTCGCTGCAGGCCACCGTCGCAGTAGCGTGGCCCGGGTGACCGAGGCGATTCCTTTCACCGACAACTACTCCGACCTCTCCAACACGAACGGCTACCAGTTCGAGTTCCACTGCGAACGCTGCGGCAACGGCTACCGCTCGGCCTTTCAGAGGGACTCCGCGACCACGGGCCGCGGCCTGCTGCGGTCCCTCGGCGACATGGTTGGCGGGCCCTTGCGCGACCTGGGTAACGCCGCGGACGACTTCATGCTGAACCGCGGCACCAACTCGACCGCGAAGGACCGCGCACTCGCGAAGGCCGTCACGGAGATCGCCCCGAACTTCACGCAGTGCCGCGGGTGCGGCGACTGGGTCTGCCACGAGGTCTGCTGGAACGAGCCCGTCGGCCAGTGCGTGCGCTGCGCCCCGGAGCTCAACGACGAGCTCGCGAGGCTGCAGGCCGACGCCCGCCGTGAGCAGGCTCGCGAGCGACTCGAGAGCACCGACCTCCTGCGGGGGACGAACGTGGCCGAGCGCGTCGTCGCCGCGTGCCCGTCGTGCGGTGCACGCACGTCCGGCGGAAAGTTCTGCGCCGAGTGCGGCTCCCCGCTCGCCCGGACGACCACGTGCGCGGGATGCGAGGCCGAGCTCCCCGAGAGCGCGCGCTTCTGTCCGGAGTGCGGAACGCGTACCTCGGGCTCCTGAGCCGCGTCTCCGACGGACGACGCCCCGGGGCGCCCTCGAAGAAGCCCCGGCGTCGTGGCCCGTCGAGCCGGGCCTCGCGGTGGAGCCCGTCGGTCTGGTCGGGTGCGGATATGCCGAAGGCCACCCCGGGTGGGGTGGCCTTCGGTTGAATGGGTGTTCGGCGGCGTCCTACTCTCCCACCCCGTCACCAGGGCAGTACCATCGGCGCTGAAGGGCTTAGCTTCCGGGTTCGGAATGGGACCGGGCGTTTCCCCTTCGCTATGACCGCCGTAACTCTATGAACCTGTTCGGGGCCCTGCCTCCCGGGGTGTGTGTCCCGGGGGTGGGTGTGCCGGTGGCTCTAGAACCGCACAGTGGACGCGAAACATGACATGTTGTTGGTAAGTTGTCGGCTGATTAGTACCGGTCAGCTCCACGGGTCTTTGGTCCCCGCTTCCACATCCGGCCTATCTACCCAGTGGTCTAGCTGGGTGCCTCTCCCCCATACGGGGTTGGAAACCTCATCTTGAAGCAGGCTTCCCGCTTAGATGCTTTCAGCGGTTATCCCTTCCGAACGTAGCTAACCAGCGGTGCTCCTGGCGGAACAACTGGCACACCAGAGGTTCGTCCGTCCCGGTCCTCTCGTACTAGGGACAGCCCTTCTCAAGTTTCCTGCGCGCGCAGCGGATAGGGACCGAACTGTCTCACGACGTTCTAAACCCAGCTCGCGTACCGCTTTAATGGGCGAACAGCCCAACCCTTGGGACCTACTCCAGCCCCAGGATGCGACGAGCCGACATCGAGGTGCCAAACCATGCCGTCGATATGGACTCTTGGGCAAGATCAGCCTGTTATCCCCGGGGTACCTTTTATCCGTTGAGCGACGGCGCTTCCACAAGCCACCGCCGGATCACTAGTTCCGACTTTCGTCCCTGCTCGACCTGTCAGTCTCACAGTCAAGCTCCCTTGTGCACTTGCACTCGCCACCTGATTGCCAACCAGGCTGAGGGAACCTTTGAGCGCCTCCGTTACATTTTAGGAGGCAACCGCCCCAGTTAAACTACCCACCAGGCACTGTCCCTGATCCGGATCACGGACCGAGGTTAGGAGTCCAGAGCGACCAGAGTGGTATTTCAACGTTGACTCCACACACGCTGGCGCGTGCGCTTCACCGTCTCCCACCTATCCTACACAAGCCGCACCGAACACCAATACCAAGCTATAGTAAAGGTCCCGGGGTCTTTCCGTCCTGCTGCGCGTAACGAGCATCTTTACTCGTAGTGCAATTTCGCCGAGTTCGCGGTTGAGACAGCGGAGAAGTCGTTACGCCATTCGTGCAGGTCGGAACTTACCCGACAAGGAATTTCGCTACCTTAGGATGGTTATAGTTACCACCGCCGTTTACTGGGGCTTAAATTCTGAGCTTCGCCCCCAAGGGGGCTGACCCGTCCTCTTAACCTTCCAGCACCGGGCAGGCGTCAGTCCGTATACATCGTCTTGCGACTTCGCACGGACCTGTGTTTTTAGTAAACAGTCGCTTCTCCCTGGTCTCTGCGGCCCTCCACGCTAGCCGGCAAGCGGCTTCACGCTTGGGGCCCCCCTTCTCCCGAAGTTACGGGGGCATTTTGCCGAGTTCCTTAACCACGATTCACTCGATCGCCTTAGTATTCTCTACCTGACCACCTGAGTCGGTTTGGGGTACGGGCGGCTAGAACCTCGCGCCGAGGCTTTTCTTGGCAGCATAGGATCACCCTGTTATCCCGCTGATGCGGTCACCATCGGCCCTCGGGCTCCACGAGCAGCGGATTTGCCTGCTGCTCACCCTGCGACCTTGGACGTGGACAACCATCGCCACGCCGGGCTACCTTCCTGCGTCACCCCTGTTAATACGCTTACCTACTACCGGATCGGGTCGCGCGCTAGGCCCACCCAGTGTTCCCGAAGGAACGGCGGGGGGATTCGGGCGCTTAGCATCACCGGGCTCGGTATGGGCGGTTCTTCGCCGGTAGGAGAATCTCAACTCCTTGTCCATCGACTACGCCTGTCGGCCTCGCCTTAGGTCCCGACTTACCCAGGGCGGATTAGCCTGGCCCTGGAACCCTTGGTCATTCGGCGGACGGGTTTCCCACCCGTCTTTCGCTACTCATGCCTGCATTCTCACTCGTGTAGGCTCCACCACTGGGTTACCCCGCAGCTTCACTGCCCACACGACGCTCCCCTACCCATCCACACGCCTGGACCACGAAGGCCTAGCAATATGTGAATGCCACAGCTTCGGCGGTGTACTTGAGCCCCGCTACATTGTCGGCGCGGAATCACTTGACCAGTGAGCTATTACGCACTCTTTCAAGGGTGGCTGCTTCTAAGCCAACCTCCTGGTTGTCTGTGCAACTCCACATCCTTTCCCACTTAGCACACGCTTAGGGGCCTTAGCTGGTGGTCTGGGCTGTTTCCCTCTCGACTACGGAGCTTATCCCCCGCAGTCTCACTGCCACGCTCTCACTTACCGGCATTCGGAGTTTGGCTGACGTCAGTAACCTTGTAGGGCCCATCGGCCATCCAGTAGCTCTACCTCCGGCAAGAAACACGTGACGCTGCACCTAAATGCATTTCGGGGAGAACCAGCTATCACGAAGTTTGATTGGCCTTTCACCCCTAACCACAGGTCATCCCCCAGGTTTTCAACCCTGGTGGGTTCGGCCCTCCACGCGGTCTTACCCGCGCTTCAGCCTGCCCATGGCTAGATCACTTCGCTTCGGGTCTAGACCCAGCGACTATGGTCGCCCTGTTCGGACTCGCTTTCGCTACGGCTTCCCCACACGGGTTAACCTCGCCACTGAGCACTAACTCGCAGGCTCATTCTTCAAAAGGCACGCTGTCACCCCTGCCAAGGAGGCTCCAACGGATTGTAGGCACACGGTTTCAGGTACTATTTCACTCCCCTCCCGGGGTACTTTTCACCTTTCCCTCACGGTACTAGTCCGCTATCGGTCACCAGGTAGTATTTAGGCTTAGCAAGTGGTCTTGCCAGATTCACACGAGATTTCTCGGGCCCCGTGCTACTTGGGATCCCCTTCGGGAGGCCACGCCATTTCGTCTACGGGGGTCGCACCCTCTGTGCCGGGCCTTTCAATGCCCTTCGACTATAACGCGGCTTTGTCGACTCCCCGGACCTGTGTCAGCAGATCCAGAAAGGTCCCACAACCCCGCACACGCAACGCCTGACAGCTTTCACACGTGCACGGTTTGGCCTGCTCCGCTTTCGCTCGCCACTACTCACGGAATATCTCTTCCTGCCGGTACTGAGATGTTTCACTTCCCGGCGTTCCCTCCACACACCCTATATATTCAGGTGCAGGTGACCGCACATGACTGCGGCCGGGTTTCCCCATTCGGACATCCTC
Source organism: Luteimicrobium xylanilyticum (assembly GCF_009429125.1). Taxonomy (GTDB): domain Bacteria; phylum Actinomycetota; class Actinomycetes; order Actinomycetales; family Cellulomonadaceae; genus Luteimicrobium; species Luteimicrobium xylanilyticum. The sequence continues at coordinate 153,912 of NZ_CP045529.1, read as the reverse complement.
GGATCACGGTTCGTTTGCCAACTCCCCGAGGCTTATCGCAGGCTACAACGTCCTTCTTCGGCTCCTGGTGCCAAGGCATCCACCCTGTGCCCTTAAAAACTTAACTCAACAACAAAATTGCAGAAACCACGGTCGCACACCCCCGGGCCACCCCCCCAAAAAGAAGGATGACCCCCAGGCATGCTTCGTGTTTCACAAAGATGCTCGCGTCCACTGTACAGTTCTCAAGCAACCGACGATCCCGCAGCTCACCCACACCCCAGGCATGAGATCTCGCCACGGCCCGCACCACAAGGCAACAACCACCACCCGACCAGCCTCACGACCAACCAGGCGACACGCGGCCGCTTCCTCAGGACCCAACAGTGTGCTCACCGGCCCCACCCCGCAGCCGGCCACCACCTTCCACACCCGCACCCCCCCGAAGGAAGACACCAGCAGTACTAGCAGCGACCGCACCCCAGGGCACGACCTCGTCAATGTTCCACCCACGAGCAACCACCCGGCACACGCTCGGCACCGGCATGACCACCAACCACCACCCGACCCCACCAATGGGGACCAGACCAGTAGCCGGCAGCGCTCGACAGAAGCAAAAGCTCCTTAGAAAGGAGGTGATCCAGCCGCACCTTCCGGTACGGCTACCTTGTTACGACTTAGTCCCAATCGCCAGTCCCACCTTCGACCACTCCCCCCACAAGGGTTGGGCCATGGGCTTCGGGTGTTACCGACTTTCGTGACTTGACGGGCGGTGTGTACAAGGCCCGGGAACGTATTCACCGCAGCGTTGCTGATCTGCGATTACTAGCGACTCCGACTTCATGGGGTCGAGTTGCAGACCCCAATCCGAACTGAGACCGGCTTTTTGGGATTCGCTCCACCTTACGGTATCGCAGCCCTTTGTACCGGCCATTGTAGCATGCGTGAAGCCCAAGACATAAGGGGCATGATGATTTGACGTCATCCCCACCTTCCTCCGAGTTGACCCCGGCAGTCTCCCATGAGTCCCCGGCATAACCCGCTGGCAACATGGGACGAGGGTTGCGCTCGTTGCGGGACTTAACCCAACATCTCACGACACGAGCTGACGACAACCATGCACCACCTGTATACGAGTGTCCAAAGAGGCCGCTGTCTCCAGCGGATTCTCGTATATGTCAAGCCTTGGTAAGGTTCTTCGCGTTGCATCGAATTAATCCGCATGCTCCGCCGCTTGTGCGGGCCCCCGTCAATTCCTTTGAGTTTTAGCCTTGCGGCCGTACTCCCCAGGCGGGGCACTTAATGCGTTAGCTGCGGCACGGAACTCGTGGAATGAGCCCCACACCTAGTGCCCAACGTTTACGGCATGGACTACCAGGGTATCTAATCCTGTTCGCTCCCCATGCTTTCGCTCCTCAGCGTCAGTTGCGGCCCAGAGACCTGCCTTCGCCATCGGTGTTCCTCCTGATATCTGCGCATTCCACCGCTACACCAGGAATTCCAGTCTCCCCTACCGCACTCTAGTCTGCCCGTACCCACTGCAAGCCCGAGGTTGAGCCTCGGGATTTCACAGCAGACGCGACAAACCGCCTACGAGCTCTTTACGCCCAATAATTCCGGACAACGCTTGCGCCCTACGTATTACCGCGGCTGCTGGCACGTAGTTAGCCGGCGCTTCTTCTGCAGGTACCGTCACTTGCGCTTCTTCCCTGCTGAAAGAGGTTTACAACCCGAAGGCCGTCATCCCTCACGCGGCGTCGCTGCATCAGGCTTGCGCCCATTGTGCAATATTCCCCACTGCTGCCTCCCGTAGGAGTCTGGGCCGTGTCTCAGTCCCAGTGTGGCCGGTCGCCCTCTCAGGCCGGCTACCCGTCGTCGCCTTGGTAGGCCATCACCCCACCAACAAGCTGATAGGCCGCGAGCCCATCCCCAACCGATAAATCTTTCCAACCCTCACCATGCAGCAAGAGCTCATATCCGGTATTAGCCCCGGTTTCCCGGAGTTATCCCAAAGTCAGGGGCAGGTTACTCACGTGTTACTCACCCGTTCGCCACTGATCCACCCAGCAAGCTGGGCTTCACCGTTCGACTTGCATGTGTTAAGCACGCCGCCAGCGTTCGTCCTGAGCCAGGATCAAACTCTCCGTAAATGTTTCAACGCCAACCACACCCAACCCACAAGGAGCCAGACACAGTCAACAAACCATACGAAGAACACCCACAAAACTGCAGGCGATCAATCAAACTGGCCAGAACCAAACCAACTGGTTCGATTCTCGTCCAAAAAACACCCCCACCAGACCACCAACACCACCGAAGCAGCACCAGCAACCCGACAAGAGTTCATTGGCATTGACTATCAAGCACACTGTTGAGTTCTCAAGAAACGGACGCTCACCACCGTCCGGCCCTTTCAGGCGTTCTCCGTGGCGACTTCTGAACTCTATCCGATTCTCGGCCTGCCGATCAAATCCGCTGGATTTCGATCTGCGGGACGGAAATCGCACAAAGATCCGTCCGTCACGACAGCACCCAGGGCACGCAAATGCGCCAGGTTCTTTCGTGATGGGTTGCCCTCCGGTGGCGAACAGCCTCGCCGCGCTCTTGCGAGCCAGCTCGTCCGTCCCTCACAGCCCGGGGGGATCACTAGCGTAGCACCTCCTCGAGGTGCCTCCGACCACCACCGTCCCTACGACGCGGAGCCGCCGCGTCTTCCGGACGTGAGGCCCGGAAGACGCGGCGGCTCCGTGCTCGTCAGGGCAGGTAGTACGTCGGGTTCGGGAGCTTGATCGCCCGGTCCGCGTGCCCGCCGATGAGGTCGGAGTACTGGTCGCCGAAGTTGGCGACCACGTCGTAGCCGCCGCCCGAGCGCGACTCGACGTGCGCCCGCGTCTGCGACTTGTACTCGACGGTCGTGCACTTGGCGGCCGCGCACGTGATGTACGACGGCTGCTGCGAGGCCCCGACGCCGGTCCACTTGGTGTAGTAGTTCGTGGCGGTGAAGCCCTGGTAGCCGACGTTCTCGAGGTTCGCGATCGTCGCGGCCTTCTGGTCGTCGTTGCGGCCCGTGAGCCCGACGATCGTGCAGCCGGCCCGCTTCGCGGTGTTCACGAGCGACACCATCCCGGGTGTCGCCCCGAACTTCTCGGCCTGGACCCACACGTCCTGCTCGGCCGGGTCGAAGACGAACTTCATGTCCCCGACCTCCATGTCGTACGTCCACAGGGTCGTGTCGTCGGCGTCGAGGACGATCGCCGGGTTGCGGTGGAGGAGCCGGCCGACGGCGCACTGGGCGGCGACCTGCGGGGCGAGCCGCTGCGTCAGGTGCTTCATCTCCGTCAGGTACGGGGACGACGTCGTGCTCGCGATGCCGGTGCCGGGGTCGCCGTAGTACGCGGCGATCGTCTTCTTCACCGAGTCGATGTTCGGGATGCCCTCGCCGCCCTGCGTGAGCCCGCTCGAGCCGTCAGGCTTCATCGTGAAGTGCGTGCGGGGCGCGAGCTGCGGCTCGTCCTTGCCGGGCAGGTCGGCCGACGGCAGGTAGTACGTCGGGTTGGGCAGCTTGAGGGTGTGGTCCGCGTAGCCGCCCTGGAGGTCGGACCACTGGTCGCCGACGTTGAGGGTGATCGTGTACCCGAGGTCCTCGATGTGCTTGCGGGTGAGGGCCTTGTACTCGACGGTCGTGCACGACGACGTCTGGCAGGTGATGTACGACGGCTGCTGCGAGGTGCCCTTGCCGGTCCACTTGGTGTAGAAGCGCGAGGCGGTGAAGCCCTGGTAGCCGAGTCGGCTGAGGTCGTCGAGCGTGGCAGTCTTCTGGTCGTCGTTGCGACCGGTCAGGCCGAAGATGGTGAAGCCCATCGCCTGCGCCGTGTTGACGAACCGCACCATGGCGGGCGTCGCCGAGAACCGCTTGGACGGGTCCTTGCCCTGGACCCAGACGTCCTGCTCGGCCGGCGAGTACACGAACTTCATGTCCCCGACCTCCATGTCGTAGGTCCACAGCGTGGTGTCGTCGCTGTCGAGGACGATGGCCGGCTTCTCGTGGTGCCGCTTCGCCTCGGCGAGAAGCCTCGGGAGCTTGCGGAGCTCGTTCGCGACGATCCCGTCCATCTCGGTGATGTACGGCGAGGACGTCTTGTCGGCGACGCCGGTGCCGGGGTCGCCGTAGTACGCGGCGATCGTCTTCTTCACCGAGTCGATGTTCGGGATGCCCTCGCCGCCCTGCGTGAGCCCGCTCGAGCCGTCAGGCTTCATCGTGAAGTGCGTGCGGGGCGCGAGCTGCTGGCTGCTGCCCGACGACGGCCAGCCCCCTGGGTGCCCGCCCCCGCCTCTGCCGTGCGCATCCGCCGGGAGGACGGCGGTGGTGACGGTGAGCCCGAGCCCGACGGCTCCGGCGACGACGGTCGTGACGATCCTGCGCGAACGGTTCACGGGGGTCTCCCTCAGCTCTCCAAGCCCTGCGGACCCTGGCGAACGTACCACCCAGTAACTTCACGCAACAGGCTCAGGTGCCCCCGACCTGCGCTCCTCGCGCGACAGCCGGCTCGGCCACCACATGGAGCGGCCGACGTCGAGGTTGAGTGCCGTCACGAGCACCGAGCGCACGATCAGCGTGTCCAGCAGGACGCCGAACGCGACAGCGAACCCGATCTCGGCGAACGTCACGAGGGGCAGCGTGCCGAGCGTCGCGAACGTCCCCGCGAGGACCAGGCCCGCGGACGTGATGACGCCGCCCGTGGCCGCCAGTCCGACGAGCGCGCCCCGCCGGGTCCCGAGCTTCGCCGCCTCCTCGCGCACACGGGTCATGAGGAAGATGTTGTAGTCGATGCCGAGCGCGACCAGGAAGACGAAGACGAACAGCGGCAGCGACGGGTCGGCCCCGGCGTAGCCGAACACGTGACGGAAGAACAGCGCGCTCACCCCCAGGGCGGCGCCGAACGACAGGACCACGGTCCCGATGAGGATGAGCGGGGCCGTGATCGCCCGCAGCAGCAGCGCGAGGATCACGAACACGACGAGCAGGATGAGCGGGATGATCCGCTCCGTGTCGCTCCACGACGCCCGCAGCACGTCGAGGTTCACGGCCGTCGAGCCTCCGACCTTCGCGTCCGCCCCCGGCACGGCGTGGACGGCGTCCCGCACCCGGTCGACCGTGTCGTAGGCCGCCTGGCTGTCGGGCGCGGACGTGAGCGTCCCCTCGAGGTAGGCCACGCCGTCGGCGACCACGGGCTTCGTGACGGTCGCCGCGTCGATGCCCTCGGTGCGCGCGAACGCCTCACGCACCGCGGACGCCTGCGCCGCGTTCGCCACCACCACGACCGGCTCGCCCGCGCCGCCCGGGAAGTGCTTCTCGAGCACCTGCTGGCCGGTGACCGACGGCTGCTCGCCGCGGAACGACTCCGCGGTCGACAGGCCCGTCGCGTTCAGCTGGGTCACGCCCAGGGTGCAGACCGCGAGGATCAGCGACGTGACCACCCAGGTGCGGCGCGGGCCGCGGGCGATCCGCCGCCCGACCTTGGCCCAGACGCCGTTCTCGGTGGGCTCGGCCTGGCCCTCGTGCGGGACGCGCGGCCAGAACACCCAGCGCCCGCAGGCGACCAGGAGGGCGGGCAGCAGGGTCAGCATGACGAGCAGCCCGACGACGATGCCGATCGCCGCGACCGGGCCCAGCCCGCTCGTGGAGCTCATCCGGGCGATCAGGAGGCACAGCATCCCGAGCGCGACCGTCGCACCCGACGCGATGATCGCGGGCGACGCACGGTGCAGGGCGAGACCCATGGCCTCGTGCTGGTCGTGGTGCCGGCGGAGCTCCTCCCGGTACCGCGCGACCAGCAGGAGGGCGTAGTCCGTCCCCGCCCCGAAGACCAGCACCGTGAGGATGCCCGCCGACTGCGCGTTGACCGTCAGCCCGGCATGGTCGGCGAGAAGGTAGATCACGGCCTGCGCGACCGTCAGCGCCACGCCCGCCGAGATCACCGGGAGCAGCCACAGGATCGGGCTGCGGTAGGTGAGCAGCAGGATGAGGATCACCACGCCGGCGGCCGCGAACAGCAGCGTCGACTCGATCCCCTCGAACGCCTTCGACGAGTCGGCCGCCTGACCCGCCGGGCCGGTGACGTACGCGCGGAGGTCGGGTGCGCCGTCGTCGGCGACCTGACGGAGCTGGTCGACGACGTCGGACGCCTGGTCCCAGCCGTTCGGGCCCAGGTTCAGCGGGACGACCACCTGGGCGGCCTCGCCGTCCTCGGAGGGCACGGGCCCCACGACCTTGCCGTCGAGGTCGTCGCGCCCGCCGAACTCCTTCGCGTCCTCCGCGACCGCCGCCAGGTCCGCGGACGTGAGCTTCCCGCCGTCGTCGCGCACGTAGACGACGACCGCCGGCAGCGTGTCCGGGTCGGAGAAGCGGGCAGCCACGTCGAGCACCTGGGTCGACTCCGCGCTCGCCGGCAGCCAGTTCTTCGTCTCGTTCGACTCGACGCCGCTCAGCTTGCCCGCGAGGGGCCCGAGGACGGCGAGCACGACGAGCCAGAAGCCGATGACGATCCACTTGGTCCATCGGTGGGTGATCCACGACGCGATCCGGGGCACCGCCCCAGTCTGGAACCCAGGCCGCGCACAGGGAACCCCGGGATGACCCCGACCCGTCCCTGAATCCCGGATGCGTGCGTACCGCGTCAGGCGCACCGTGGAGGCATGACCGATCGCCGACGCCCGGTCCGCCGGGTGACCACCCTCCTCGCCGGGCTGCTCGCCGTCGCGCTCGCGATCGCCGTGCCCACGTCCGCCCAGGCGGCCACGAAGGCCAAGCTGCCGCTCAAGGCGGAGACGTTCTACACGTCGTCGATGTACGGGCCACGCTGCCTGCCGGTCGCGAACGCGAGCGCCTCGCACATCGGCATCGACCTCGAGGCGCAGAACAACGCGCCGATCTACTCCGTCCTCGCCGGGACGGTCACGCACGCCGTCAACCCGAAGGGCGCGAACGCGGGCTACGTCATCGTGCGCAGCAGCGTCGGCGGGGTGCGCTACGACGTCGTGTACGTGCACATGGCCAAGGCCACGAAGTACGTCCGCGCCGGGAAGAAGGTCAAGGCAGGCCAGCGGATCGCGCTCGTCGGGCACAGCGGCCCTGCGACCAGCCCGAACCTGCACCTCGAGGTCTGGAAGGGCGGCTACGGCAAGACCCACGTCAACCCGTACACCTGGCTCAAGGCACGCGGCGTCAGCATCGCGAAGGCGCGGATCTTCGACCAGGGCGTCAAGACGCCGAAGAGCTGCACCTACTACTCGACGGCGTCACGGCTCAACATCCGCTCCGGTCCGTCGACGGGGTATCGCGTCCTCAAGACCGTCCCGCGCAACACGAAGATGATCTCCAAGCCCGGGAAGAAGACGAACAACTTCGTGCCCGTGACCGTCGGGAAGACCAAGGGCTGGGCCAGCGCCGCGTACGTGTCCCCGACCAAGGTCGGCTCGGGCGGCACCACCAAGGTGACGTACGTCGTCAAGCACAGCACCTGGCTCCGCACCGGCCCGTCGACCGGCTACAAGCACGTCAAGGCCGTCAAGAAGGGCACGAAGATCACCGTCGTCTACGCCCACATCAAGCACTCGCGCGACGTGTCGGTCGGCGGCACGCGCGGCTTCCTGCTGGACATGCGTCTGCGGCGAGGCTGACGCGCCCCGCGCAGGACCTCGGGCGGGAGGGTCAGACCGCGAGCCGCAGGGCGGGCGGCCCGGCGCTCGTCCTGGAGCTGCGTCGCCTCGACGAAGAGGGTGCCGAGCGTGGGGTGCTCGAGCTCCTTCGCGAGGAAGCCCGGCGAGGCGACGTCGCGCTGCCCCACCCTCCGACAGCGTGAGCGTTCCCTCCCCCGTCAGCGGGGTGGGGACGCCGCCTCGTAGGCAGCGACGAGCTGGTCGACCTGCTCGCGGGTCACGGCGTCCGTGAAGCTCACGACCTTGCCGATCGGCATCTGGCGGACCATCTCCGCCCAGCCCGCGTCGGCACCCGGGTCCGAGGCCGCCGCGAGCATCCCGCCCGCCTCGCTCGCGGCGGCGAGCGCCGCGCCCAGCACCTGCGCGCCCACCGGGTCGGTCAGCCACTCACCGATCGTCGACGTGGCGTCGAGGCGGCGCGGCGCACCGTCGCCCTCCGACGTGACGGACACGCGGCCGCGGACGTCGTGCGACGACGCGCCGACCTCGATCACGAACTCCCCCGCCTCGACCTCCCAGCGGTGGTCGCGCACGGACCAGAACGCGAACGCCCGGGCGTCGAGCGGGATCACGACGTCGGCCGAGGCACCGGGCTCCACCGACACCTTGCTGAACCCCCGCAGCTCGTGAGCCGGACGCGGGACCCGGGCTGCGACGTCGTGCACGTAGACCTGGACCACCTCGGAACCGGCGCGGTCGCCGGTGTTGGTGACCGTGACGTGGACGTCCCAGGCGTTCGGGCCGCGGTCGGGTGCGGGCGTGGCCGTGGGCTCGCCGTACCCGAAAGTCGTGTAGGTGAGCCCGTGGCCGAAGGGGTAGGCGACGGGCACGTGGAGCGTGTCGTAGTAGCGGTATCCCACGTGCACGCCCTCGCCGTAGAGGACGTGACCGTCGCCGCCCGGGAAGTTCAGGTACGACGGCGTGTCCTCGAGGTGGTGCGGGATCGTCTCCGTCAGGCGGCCGCTCGGGGAGGCGAGGCCGAACAGGAGGTCCGCGGTCGCGGAGCCGCCGGCCTGGCCGAGCAGCCAGCCCTCGAGGATCGCGGCGGTGCCGTCGCGCCACTCGGTCGCCGTGACCGCCGAGCCGTTCGAGAGGATCACCACGACCTTGTCGTTGACGCCGACGAGCTGCTCGAGGAGAGCGAGCTGGTCGTCGGGCAGGCTCATCGTCGTCCGGTCGTAGCCCTCCGACTCGGCCGCGCCCGGCAGGCCGAGGAACGCGAGCACGACGTCCGCGTCCCGGGCGACCGCGACGGCCTCGTCCGCGAGCGCCCCGTCGACCGCGCCGTCGAGCCGGAAGCCCGGGGCGTAGGCGACGCGGTCGTCGCCGGCCACGGCCCGGATCGCGGTGAGCGCGTCGTCGAGACGGGTCGGGACGACCTGCGACGAGCCAGCGCCCTGGTAGCGGGGCTCGCTCGCGAACGCCCCGACGACGCCGATCCGGGCCGAGCCGGACGGGTCGAGCGGGAGCGTCCCGTCGTTCTCGAGGAGCACCGCGCACGAGGCGGCGACCTCGCGCGCGAGGTCATGGTGGCGGGCGTAGGCCTCGTCGTCGAGCGCGGGGTCCTGGGCCGCGAGGGCGTCGTGCGTGCGGTCGAGCAACGTGAGCAGGCGGTTGGCCGCGACGCCGAGGACGGCCTCGTCGAGCCGGCCGTCCTGGACGGCCGCGACGATCACGGTCTCCCCACCCGACGGCGGCATCTCGAGGTCGAGACCGGCCCCGACCGCGGCGACCGGGTCGGACACCGCACCCCAGTCGGAGACGACGAGCCCCCCGAAGCCCCACTCCCCGCGCAGCAGGTCGGTGAGGAGCCACGGGTTCTGGCTCGAGTACGTCCCGTTGATCTTGTTGTACGAGCACATCACGGTCGTCGGCTGCTGCGTGGTGACGACGTGCTCGAACGCGGGCAGGTAGATCTCGCGGAGGGTGCGTTCGTCGACGTCGGCGCTGACCCGGAGCCGGTCGGTCTCCTGGTTGTTCGCGGCGAAGTGCTTGAGCGAGCTCCCCACGCCACGCGACTGGATGCCCTCGACCATCGCCGCCCCGAACACGCCCGCGACGAACGGGTCCTCCGACGCGTACTCGAAGTTCCGCCCGCACAGCGGGCTCCGCTTGATGTTGATCCCCGGGCCGAGGACCACCGCGATCTGCTCGGCGCGCGCCTCGTCCGCGATCGCGGCACCCACCCGGCGGACGGCGTCCGGGTCCCACGACGACGCGAGGGCCACCGCGGGCGGGAAGCACGTCGCCGGGTTCGATCCCCCCAGCCCGACGGCGTCCGCCTGGTCCGCCTGCTTGCGCAACCCGTGCGGCCCGTCGGTCACCATCACGGACGGGATCCCGGCGTCGGGCACGCCCTGCGTGTGCCAGAAGTCCGCGCCCGACACGAGCGACGCCTTCTGCTCGAGCGTGAGGCGCCCGATCACGTCGGGGTGCACGAGGGGCGGCGCGGGAACGGTGGGGCGGTCGGGTGCGGACGTCATCGTCAGGTCGCTCCTTGCTGAGACGGTCAGGGGTGCGCTGCGCTCATCGTGCGCCACGGGAAGGGGCGCGGTCGAGTCGGCCGAAGCGTCGGCCGAAGCACTGACAGCGAGGACCAAGGTTCGTCCCGGCGAACCTCCACGTTCCGTCCCTAGCGTGACGCCGCACCCACGGACGACCGCACGAGGACGTGAGAGATGGCCCGCACCCGCACCGCGACGTACAGCCCCGAGCAGACCGCCCGACGCGCGCAGCTCAAGACCGCGACGATCGGGCTCGTCGCCCACCTGCGTTCTTACGACGCAAGGGCCGCGATGGGGCGCCTCACCCCCGACCACGGCACCGCGAAGGTCACACTCCCCGGGTCGCGGCTGCGCTGCGACGTCGACGTGACACTGGTCGCCGACGCGCCGCGGTACACCTTCGAGGACCCCGTCACCGGAGACACCGTCACGGCCGACGACGTCCGCGCCGTCCAGCGTGCGCTCGCACCCACCCCGTCGCCGTGGCCACGCGTCGTGGTCCGGGCGCTCGTCGTCGGGCTCGCGCTCGCAGCCGTCGCTGCGCTGGCGATCTGGCCGCTCGAGGCGAGCAAGGACTTCGTCGGGGGCCACTGGGCGGTGCTCGTCGTCGGGGTCGGTGCGGTCGTCGTCGGGGTGGTCGGCGGCCTCGAGCTCCGACGGGTGCTGCGACGGCGGCGGGTCGAACGCGACGGCCTCGAGCGGCTCGGCGGGAGTCCTGCGCGTCGACGCTGACCGGCGGCTTCGCGTCGACGCAGCGCGAGCAGCCGACCCACGGCGCTACGGTGAAACATGACGGGCTCCCGCCCGTCGCACCGCCCCACGCGGACCACCGGAGGACCGATGAGCGACGCCCCCGCACCCGAGCAGCCGACGCCGTCGGGCGCGCCGCTGAGCAGCGTCGCCCGCACCGTCGACGTCCGCGAGGAGGACGGCGCGCTCCGCGACGAGGTCGTCCTCGCCATCACGCTCCCGCAGGACCTCGACGCCGTCTGGCCGGCCGTCACCCAGGCCGAGCAGATCAGCCGGTGGTTCGTGCCCGTGACCGGCGACCTCGCCGACGACGGCCGCTACCAGCTCGAGGGCAACGCCAGCGGGACGGTGCTCGACTGCCGACCGCCGCACCGGTTCCGGGTCACGTGGGAGTTCGGCGACGAGACCTCGTGGGTGACGGTGTCGGTCGAGCGCGAGGAGTCCACGACCGGGGGCGACGACGCGACCCGCCTCACCCTCTCCCACCTCCTCCCCCGCGCACCCCAGTGGGACACGTACGGGCCCGGCGCCGTCGGGATCGGGTGGGACCTCGCGCTCGTCGGTCTCGTCCGCTACCTCGCGACCAGGTCCGCCCGGACCGCGCAGGACGCGACCGCGTGGCTCGCGTCGCCCGACGGCGTCGCGTTCGTCCGGCACTCCGGGCGCGAGTGGGGGCACGCCCACGCGGCGTCGGGGGTGGACGAGGACGCGGCGCTCGCCGCAGCCGAGCGGACCGTCGCCGCGTACCTGGGCGAGCCGGTCGCCTAAGGGGTCTCCGCCGGACCCGACCGACGGGTTCACCGTCCGTCAGCCAGCACGTCCTCGATCGTCGGCCCGATTCGCGGGGCGAGGGTTCGCGCATACGTCGCCGTCAGGTGCTGCTCGTCTCTGTTCACCAAGACGTTCCCGACGACGGCCGGGCAGGTGCCGTTCGCGCAGAACGCGTCCGTGAGGTCGAGCAGGTGGAGCCCTGGCACGAGCGCCGCTGCGGCCGTCTGCGGGTCGTACGGGAGGGCGGCCGCAAGCGTGCGGTCGCAATGGTCGGGGTCGCGAAGGTGGTCGGCCACGCACGCCTGCGTCGCGTCCCCCGGCATCGACAACGGGTTGTCGCGGATCGCCACGACGGGCGCCTTCTTCGCGAGCTCGCGCCAGACATCCACCAGGCCGCGCACCGGGTCTGGGGCCGAGCCGTCCTCAACCCATGGCACCGCGCTGCGACCCGACGTGACCACGACGTCGATGCTCGGGTCGGACCCCACCTCCGCGAGCGTCGCCGCGTTGGCTCGGAGGCACGGGCCGCCGCGGTCACGGTCGCTCGTGCGCTCAGCAAGGCTGAACGGACAGCTCGAGTGGAGATACGTCGTCACACGCCAGCGGTGCTGCCGGGCGAGCACCTCGAAGGCGGGGACGTACTGCTCCATGTGCGAGTCACCGACCAGCGCGACCGTCGTGGTGGCGTCCGGGTCACCGAACACGCACCGCGGCGTCTTCGACGAAGACGCAGGCGCCTTGCACGTGGCCGCTCTTGCCGGGACGTCGGACCGTGCGTCGGCTGGCACCGGCGCGATCGCGGACCCTTCGGAATACGTGCGCCATCCACTGTCGGTAATCGACGCGGCTCCGAGACGTGCCGGCGCTGCTGCGAGCAGGGCCACGCTTGCCTCGCGCTGGCTGGCCAGGTCGTGGTCGCTGACCTCCCGCGGAAGTCCGGCGACCGCGAGCGTCATGATCAGCGCGGCACACGTCACGACGCCGACGCTTGCAGGCCGCCGGGCACGCCCGTATGCGAGAGCGGGGATCTCGATCCACCGCCGGCTGACAGCAGCTATGCCTACGGCAAGAGCGACGGCAAGCGCCCGTCGCCCTACTCCGCTCCCGGCGCCGCCCGCACCCGCGAGCAGGACGAGGGTCGGCCAGTGCCACAGGTACAGGGAGTACGAGGCGTCTCCGAGCCAGCGCACCGGCTGCCGCACGGCGAGCCTGGCCGGCGCGGTGGTGGAGTTCGGTCGCGCGGCAAGCGTGACGGCGCACGCTCCCGCTATCAGAAGCAGCGCCCGGGCGTCGGGGTAGCCGCCGGAGCCGTCGAACATCACTGCTACGAGAGCGACGACGGAAAGGCCGGACCAGACGAGGCCGCGCCGGAGTCGTTCCCAGGTCGAGCAGTTCGTCTGGCACGGCAGGACCGCGACGAGGCCGCCAGCCGCGAGCTCCCAGGCGCGGGTCGGCGTCGCCTCGTAGATTGCGGGGCTCCCGGTTCGACCCCACACGAGGCATACGGCGAACGAGACCACCAGCACGACGAGGACGCCTACCCGGACGCTGCGGGTCCCGCGACGCCGCCCGGCGGCAAGACAGACCGCGATCACCACGGGCCAGATCAGGTAGAACTGCTCCTCGACCGCCAACGACCAGAAGTGCTGGAACGGTGAGGCGGCCAGCCCGTCGGCGAGGTAGTCGGTCTGCCGGGCCGCGAGCAGCCAGTTCTCGGCGAACAGGGTGGAGGCGCGGGCGTCGTCCGTGAGGCCCGCACGCTGGGTCACGGGGAGCAGGAACGATCCCACGAGTGCGGTGGCGACGACCACAGCGAGTGCCGCCGGGAGCAGGCGCGCCGCTCGTCGCGCGTAGAAGGCAGCGAGGCCCACCCGGCCGTCGCCGGCCCGTGCGACGAGCTGTGCTGTCATGAGGTAGCCGGAGACGACGAAGAACACGTCGACCCCGACGAAACCGCCGCGAAGCACCCCTGCGTGGTACGCAACGACGAGAACGATCGCGAGCGCGCGGAGCAGGTGAACCTCCGGGAGGAAGCCCGTATGACCTGCCGGACGGCCCGCCGCGGGCGCAAGCTCCGAGGGTCGCGCGACCGACGACGCAGCACGGGTGACAAGTGCGGGCATGGTGGGGCGACCCTTCCGGCAGGTGTGGCGTCAGGGCATGACGAAGGAACCCGCCGATGAGCGGGAGTGCAAGAGAGGGTCGGTGGTCAGGTCGGGTGAGGCATCGTCCTCGTCACGTCACGTCGACGCAGCACGTCTGGTCCGGAGCGCCCGTACGCCGAAGAACCAGAGCGCCGTGACAAGGATCGACGTCGCCGCGATGGTCGTCGCCTCCCAATGCCGCGGGATCGCCATCGCCTCACCCAGATCAGCGAAGAAGTGTTGGAAGCGCCCGTGCTGAAGGGGCGGAGAGTGCGGGTAGCTCATCTGGCTGAAGTCCACCCGGAGCAGCACGATTCGAGGGGCCGCGAACACGAGCACCGCCGGCGCCGCATAGGGGAGCGCCAGGCGACCTGTCCTCGTTGCGACCAGCCCGGTGGCCACCGTCACGGCGTAGGTCACAAGGATGATCTGCATCAGGACTTCGGCGTAATCGTGCGAAACGAGGTACCAAACGAAGCCCATCCCGGTCCCAGTGGTCGCCCCGAGCACTCCCGACCAGGCCGCGAAGGCCCGAAGTGCGCGAAGATCGCGGCCAACGACGAATTGCCCCTTCCGGACACACCCGACGAGCACGATCAGTCCGACGACCTGAAGCATCAGCCAGCCGGCGCCGGTCAGCGGTGCCCACGCGTCGAGGACGAGAAACCTGCGATCACCACCCAGCGCGTGACCGGTCGCGGCCAGCCACGAGACCATTGCGACAAGGACGCCGGCCACCGCTGGCAACACGGCCCAAGCGGGTCGGCGAAAGCACACGGCGATGACGAGGGCGCCCGCCCAGAGGCACCAGACAAGCCAGTCCGGGTGCCACCCCATCGGGCCAGCGGCGAACTCGAACACCGCCGTTGACCACCAACCGCCGACACCACCCACCGCGCCGTCGGTTGTGGCGAGCCACCCGGCGAGAACCGCATCGCCGACAACCCGACCCACGCCGAACGACAACAGACCGAAGACGCCGATCACCATCCCCGCCCACCAGCGGTTCCGGTCGCGTGGGGACGGCGCGAACAGTGCCCTTCCCCACGTCCGCGCGGCGAGGCGTGCGACGTCGAGCCGGTCCAGCGCGGAAGGTCGACGCTCCCCCGCGGCCTCGAGGTAGACGTCGAGGAGTTCGTCCCCGTGCTCTCGGCGGTAGCCGGGCGGAAGGATCGCGAGCAGCCGTCGATACGTGTCCGCCATCGGGCTGGGAGCTACCGGACGGAGACCTGGACGGGATGCCGTCGTCATGCCGTGACCGCTGGCGCCTGAGGTGCGGGGCCTGCGGATCTCAGCCGGGCGAGCGCCGCCTCGGCCTGGCGGCGGATGCGGTCAGCCTCTTGCGCGAGCCGCTCTCTCCCGGCATCGGTGAGCCGGTAGTAGCGACGGAGCCGGGAGTCGACGACTTCTTCGTGATCGAGCTCGACGAGCCCCTGCCCGGCGAGCCGGTCGAGTGCGCCATACAGCGTCCCGACCCTCAACGTGACCGCGCCGCCCGAGATGGACTCAGCGTCCTTGATGATGCCGTACCCGTGCTGAGGGCCAGTCGCTAGTGCCGTCAGAATGAGGAAGGTGGGCTCCTGCACACGTTCGATCATGCGGCCAACATACATCGCGCACCGATATATGCAAGCGGATGGCCAGTCGAAAGCGGCGCCTGTGCGTGTTGATCGCAGACAGCGAGGGGGCCTACTCTGGACGAGTAGCCACGCCATCGAGGTGGCCGTGGAAGTGAGCCTCGGGAGATCCTGCCGGACGACAGGGCCCGGGGCTCGCGTTATACCTTGGGTCGTTCATCGACGACATGGATGGTCGTCCTACGCTCGAGCGCACGAAGCCAGCGCCCTCGCCCGACGCGGTCGGCGACCACGGCTCCACAGACTGCGTCCGCTATCCACAGGACTGGATCGGCCGGCCCGGGTGCGTGCTTCAGTCGCATGCTCGGGCCAAGCCGCCGCGACGCACGGAGCGCGTCGAGCATGTCACGGTCCCGGCGGTCGTCGCGGACGCCACGCGACTCGAGCGTGAGCTCGGTGCAGCCGAGGTCTGCCAGCAAGGGAGCGAGCACCTCGAAGCACTTCCGACGCCGCCGCTCGTCTCGATCGCGGTCCGGCCCGCACCTCACCACGACGACGGCATCGAGTGGCAGGTCGGCAACCACGGCTGAGACGACATCGTGACGGGTGTCCGAGTCGCCTCGCCAATGCGCCTTCTTCTGTCCGGGCAGAAGGAGCGGCCGCATCGCGTCGCGAAGCTCTTCGACAGCCGGAGGCTCCACGACGACGGCCGCCATCAGATAGGTCCCCGGGTCAACGCTCGAG
Source organism: Luteimicrobium xylanilyticum (assembly GCF_009429125.1). GTDB lineage: Bacteria > Actinomycetota > Actinomycetes > Actinomycetales > Cellulomonadaceae > Luteimicrobium > Luteimicrobium xylanilyticum. Next base: position 137,724 of record NZ_CP045529.1, on the reverse strand, counting down.
ACCGAGCCCGACTCGTCACCCCACGCTGAGAACACCGGTCCTCCTGGCCACCGAGTGGCGCCACCCTAGCGAAGAGAAAGAGCGCTCCGTCAACCCTCGCGGACGTGCACCTGCTCGCCCTGCGGGCCGAAGAGGTGCAGCACCTCCGCGACCTCGCGGCCCGCGTTGACGATGGCGTGCGGGGTGCGGGTGTCGAACTCTGCGGCCTCGCCGGGCTCGAGGATGGTCGTGCGGTCGCCGAGATCGAGCCGGACGCGCCCGCTCAGCACGTAGCACCACTCGTATCCGTCGTGCCGGCCGAGCCGCACGGGGGCGTCGGGGTCGCGCCCCGGGATGATCGCCTTGTACGCCTGCAGGCCCGTCGCGTGCGGCGTGAGCGAGAGGTAGATGTTGCCGTGCCGGCGTTCGGGCCGGGGCCGGACGCGCGGGTCGCCCGTCGGTGGCGCGCCGACGAGGTCGTCGAGCGCGACGCGGTAGGTCCGGGCCAGCGGGACGAGCAGCTCGAGCGTCGGGCGCCGACCACCGGACTCGAGGCGCGACAGCGTGCTCACCCCGACGCCCGTCGCATCCGCCACCTGCGCCAGGGTCATCCCCCGCCGACGGCGCAGGTCACGCAGGCGCGGCCCGACGCCGTCGAGCAGGTCGCGCAGGTCGGTCTCCCCGGCCTCGGGTGCCGGGTGCTCGTGCGGCGCCATGTCGCCTCCTGTTGCCGATACTGCAACACACGTTGCCACATCGGCTCCGCGGCGCCGACCGTGGACACATGACCACCACACCCGCTCCCGCCCCGACCGAGCCGACGGCCCCGCACGAGACCTGGGACGCCGTCGTCGTGGGTGGCGGCGTCGCGGGTCTCGCCGCGGCCCTCATGCTCGGGCGTGCCCGACGCCGCGTGCTGGTCCTCGACGCCGGCGCACCCCGCAACCGCTTCACCGCCCACATGCACGGCGTCCTCGGGCGCGACGGCACCTCACCGGCCCGGCTGCTCGCGGACGGGCGCGCCGAGGTCGTGTCCTACGGCGGCGTCGTCCGGACCGCCGAGGTCGTGGCCGCCGGCACCGACGACGACTCCGTCACCGTCACCACGTCCGACGGCGCCACCCACCGCGCCCGCCACCTCGTGGTCGCGACCGGCCTGCGGGACGAGCTGCCTGCCGTCGACGGGCTTGCACGGTTCTGGGGGCGCGGCGTCGCGCACTGCCCGTACTGCGACGGGTACGAGGTGCGCGACCAGCGGCTCGTCGTGCTCGGGACGGGGCCGGGGAGCGTGCACCAGGCCCAGCTGATCCGACAGTGGTCCGAGCGGATCACGTACGTCGTGCACGACGCACCCGCCCCCACCGACGAGGAGCTCGCGACGCTCGAGGCGCGCGGGATCGTCGTCGAGCAGCACCGCGCCGTCCGGGCGGACGCCGCGGCCGGGCCCGACGGCGAGCGGCTCGCCGGGCTCGTCCTGGACGACGGCCGCACGCTCCACGTGGACGCCGTGTTCACGGCCCCCACGCCCCGCCCGGGCGACGACTACCTGCTGCGCCTCGGTGCCGAGCGGGCCGAGGGCGCCGTCGGACCCGGCGGTGCGCTGCCGGGAGCCGTGCCCGTCGACACGCTGGGGCGCACGAGCGTCCCGCGCGTCTGGGCGGCGGGCAACGTCGTCGTGGCCCACGCGAACGTCCCCGTCGCGATCGCGGCCGGGACGATGGCGGGCGCGGGCGTCAACCACGCGCTCGTGGAGGAGGAGGTCGCGGCGGCCCTCGCGTCGCGCGCCGTTACCGTGGCGGGGTGAGCACACCCGAGTTCGTCCTGGCCCTGCGCGAGAAGATCGGTCACGCGCCGCTGTGGCTGTCGGGGGTGACGGGCGTCGTCGTCCGGGACGCGGACGCCTCGGACCCTGAGATCCTCCTGGTGCGCCGCGCCGACAACGGCGCCTGGACACCCGTGACCGGCATCATCGACCCGGGCGAGCACCCCGCGGACGCGATGGTCCGCGAGGTCGCGGAGGAGACCGGGATCGAGGCGACGCCGGTCCGGCTCGCCCGCGTCGGCGTCACCCGCCCGGGCGTCTACCCCAACGGCGACCAGGTCCAGTTCATCGACCTGACGTTCCGGCTCGCGTGGCGGTCGGGCGAGCCGCACCCCGCCGACGGCGAGAACACCGACGCGCGGTGGTGCCCGGTCTCGGAGCTTCCCGCTCTCGACGACGACATGCAGGCCCGCGTCGACGCCGCTCTCGCCGACGACGAGCGCACCGCGTTCTTCACGGGCGGCGAGCTCGTACGCTGAGCGCTCCGCGCACGGGCGACCCTGCGCCGTCGGGCACATGCAGTCGAGAGAGCGCCGGGAGTGATGGGATGGGGTCCATGCAGATCGCGAACTGGGCGGGCAACCACGACATCACCGGGACGACGCTCGTCGAGGCGCGCACCATCGAGGACGTGCAGCGCGCCGTCGCCGACGCCGACCGCGTGCGCCCCCTCGGGACCCGGCACTCGTTCAACGACCTCCCGGACACCACCGGAACACTCGTCACCGTGACCTCGGTCCCCGCCGAACCCGCCCTCGACGAGACCGCACGCACCGTGACCGTAGGCGCCGGCACCCGCTACGGCGAGCTCGCGGGCTGGCTCGCCGGCCGCGGCTGGGCACTGCACAACCTCGGGTCGCTGCCCCACATCTCGATCGGCGGGGCTGTCGCGACCGGCACGCACGGGTCGGGCGACGGCAACGGGTCGCTGTCGACGGCGGTGCGTGGGCTCGAGATCGTCGGGCCCGACGGCGCGCTGCGCACCCTCCGCGCGGACGACCCCGAGCTGAAGGGGAGCGTCGTCGCCCTCGGCGCGCTGGGCGTCGTCGTGCGCGTGACGCTCGCGGTCGAGCCCGCCTACCTGGTCCGCCAGGACTCCTACCGCGACGTCCCGTGGGAGGCCATCCTCGCTGACCTGCCCGCCGTCACGGGCGCCGGGTACAGCGTGAGCGTGTTCACGAACTGGGTGGACGACACCGTCGAGCAGGTGTGGGTCAAGCGTCGCGTAGGCGTCGAAGGGTTGGAGGACGACGACGTCCCCGACCTTCTCGGGGTACCCGCCTCAGGCCTCCCGCAGCCGCTCATCGTCCCGACCGACGAGGTCAACACGACCTTCCACCTGACCGCCGGAGCATGGAACGAGCGGCTGCCGCACTTCCGCTTCGACGCGACCCCGAGCGTCGGGGACGAGGTGCAGTCCGAGTACTTCGTCGCGCGCGAGGACGCCGCTGAGGCGCTGCGGGCGGTGCGCGCCGTCGCGCCCGGCTTCGTGGACGCGCTCGTCGTCACGGAGCTGCGCACCATCGCCGCCGACGACCTCTGGCTTAGCCCCGCATACGGGCGCGACTCGATGGCCCTGCACTTCACGTGGCGCAACGACATGCCGGCCGTGCTCGCAGCCCTGCCTGCGATCGAGGCCGCGCTCGAGCCGTTCGGCGCGAGGCCGCACTGGGGCAAGGTCCACCTGCTCGACGCCGGCACGCTCGCCGGGCGGTACCCGCGGTTCGACGACGCCCGCGAGCTGGTCGCGCGCCGCGACCCGGACGGGAAGTTCCGCAACGACGCCGTGGACCGGGTGCTGGGGCGCTGACGCGCGGGAGCGACGCGGGGGGCACCGGGCGCGGGGGCACGGGGCGCGGAGGCGCGGAGGCGCGGGCGACCGTGTCAGCGGGCAGCCGCCAGAGGGTGCCGCCAGAAGGCGCGGGGTGGCCTCGAGGAGTTCGGCTCGCCGGGGGGCGTCCGTGGCGTCGGTGGGTGCACCGGCTCGGACCCGCGAGCCTCCGACGACGGCGCAGAAGGCCGATGCGACCCCTGTCCACAGGTCGTCCTCGGGTCTGGCGACCGCGACCGGAACACGCTAGAATCGAACACATGTTCGATTCGCAGTCGGTTGCTGGAGGCGCTGAGGCTGCCGGCGCGCCGGACCGTGCCCGGGGTGACGCAAGCGATCTCGACGCCACCTCCGCCCGCGCCGGCAACGAGTCGCAGGGCGCCTCATCGGTTCTCGACCTCGCGCTCGCGAGCCTGCTGACCAGGGCGCTCGAGCTGCGCGAGGCGAGCTGGCAGCATGGCGCCGCCAGGCCGGCCGACGGGGACAGGCCGGCCGGCGCGGAGTGCCAGGCGGCAGGAAGCGACGCTGCCGAGCAAGGACCGCCAGCGCCGGACCTGGCGTCCAGCGCTGCCGGGCTCGAACGTGCCGAGCTCGAACGTGCCGGGCTCGCCCCCGCGGGGATCGGTCCCGCGGGGATCGATCTGTCGGGGATCAACCCTGCCGGGGTCGACGCGGTTGTCCTCGGCAAAGCCGCCGCACTCTCGCGGGCCGAGCTCGCGGACCTTGACGACGACGCCTTGATCGAGGCAGCCGTGGCATGGCAGCACGTCGCCTCGTGGGCGGTGGCGGCTCAGGCGCGGGTCGTCGCTGAGCTCCTCGCCCGCGGTGGCGCGTCGTCGGCTGCACTCGAGGCCGTCACCCACGAGCTGACGGCGGCGCTCGTGACGTCGCGCCACGCGGCGAGCAGGCTGGCCGGGCGTGCGGCAGCACTGTCGGCGGCGCCCGAGGTGGCCGACGCACTGTCGGACGGTCGTATCGACACTGCCCGCGCCGACGCGCTTCTCACGAGCGAGTCCGTTCCACTTCGCGTCCGTCAGCAGGTCGCAGCCGACCTGGTCGGCACAGCCGCCAAGCCGGGGCCCGCCACGGGGCTGACTCCTCGGCAGCTGCGCGACCGTCTCCGGCGCGCTGCCATCGAGGTGGACCCCGACGGGGCGGCGCAGCGAGCCGTGGCCGCGACAGCAGAACGCCACGTGTGGATCGACCCCGCGCCCGACCAGATGGCCTGGCTGACCGCACACCTGCCAGCCGCGGACGCGGCCCGTATCTGGGCACGGCTCGACGCTTCCGCACGTCACGCCGTGCGTCTCCCTGACGAGGACCGCACCCTCGGTCAGCTCCGCGCGGACGCGCTGACACAGCTCGTCACCACCGACACCGGCACCGCCACCCGCCCCACCACCGACAGCCGTCCCACCACCGGCACCGCCACCCGCGCCACCACCGACACCAGCGCCCGGCCCGTTCCCGCGGTGAGGACCGTCGTCAACGTCACCGTTTCCGCCGACTCGCTGCTCGGGCTGGACGAGTCACCCGCACAGCTCGCGGGCTATGGGCCGGTGCCCGCCCCGGTCGCCCGCGTCCTCGCCTCCGACGGCGACGCCACCTGGCGGCGCATCCTCACCGATCCCACGACCGGCGCGGTGACCGACGTGTCACGCACCGGTTACCGGCCGGGCGTCGTCCTGGGCGACCTCGTCCGTACCCGTGAGCCGGTCTGCACCTTCCCGGGATGCGAGGTACCCGCCGCACGCTGCGACCTGGACCACATCGAGCCCTTCGACCCCGCGCGCAGCACGGCCGGGCAGACCAGGGCCTCGAACCTGCACCCGGCCTGCCGGGCACACCACAACGCCAAGACGCACGGCGGATGGTCGACCCGCACAGACGACGAGGCCATCGTCTGGAGCGCGCCGTCAGGACGCACGTACCGCGTCCCGCCCACACCGACCGACACCAGCCGCGCGACGGGCCCCGTGACCCCGACACGACCCAGACCACGCCGAGCCGGACCGCACGACACAGGCGCCCCACCGCCGGGTCCACCACGTCCACCCGTCGAACCGCTCGGCGATCCACCGTTCTGACGCGCCGCTTCTGAGGCGCCGCTCGTGCCCGACCCGAGCGGGGGGTGCCGCGCGGTCGGGTCAGGTCGGTCGCCTCAGCGCTCGTCGGCCGTCGGTCGACTCAGTGCTGCCCAATCCGGTCGGTCGCATCCCCGTCGATCGAGTCCCCGTCGATCGCGTCAGCGCTGCCCAGTCCTGTCCGTCGCGTCAGTGCCGCTCTCCTGTCCGTCGCGTCAGTCCTGCCCAGTCCTGTCCGTCGCGTCAGTGCCGCCCTCCTGTCCGTCGCGTCAGTCCTGCCCAGTCCTGTCCGTCGCGTCACCGCTGCCCAGTCCTGTCGATCGTGTCCGCTCTACTCGACTACTCGGTCGCTGCGGCCGTCTCGACGGCCCCGTCGACGATCGCGCGCAGCGCGGCGACGTGCCCCTCGTACGCGGACCTGCCGGCTCGGGTCAGGGAAGCGGAGGTCCACGTCCTGCCGGACCGCTTGGTCTTCTGCACCTTCACGTAGCCGGCGTCCTCGAGAACCTTGAGGTGCTTGGACAGGACGGAGTCGGAGACCTCCAGGGCATCCCGCACCGTCCCGAAGTCGAGCCCCGCGACCGGTGCGAGCATCGCGACTATCCGCAGCCGCTGGGGGGCGTGGATCACCTCGTCGAACCGGGGAGCGCTCATGGGCGGGCCTCGCCAGCGCCTTCACGTCCGCCCGCACGCGCGCCGTCGGTATCGGGGTCACCGTCGCCTTCGAGAAGAGCGAAGAGCGCGGCGTCGTACCGACGACTCAGCACCCAGCACGCCACGCCCACCGCGACCGCCACGATCGGAACCCCGAGCGGGAAGCCGTGGTGGCCATCGAGGTAGGAGGCGCCAGCACCGATACCGAGCACGGCGACGAGCCACGGGTAGATCCCGCGTGGGCGAGGGTTGCCGGTTCCGAGGACGATGCCGGTCCGCTCCCGATAGATGCGGATCAGCAACCCGAACGTGATCAGGGCGACGGTGACCCCGACGAAGAACCACGGCATCGGCAACCCGATCGAGAGCACCAGCAGGCCGCATGCGGCACCGTAGACCGGGTTGTACCAGCGGGGTCCGCGCCGCATCCGCTCGGCGACGAGCGCCTTCGAGTTGGCGACGGCGTCGAGGGCGACCCGGGCATCGAGGGCACCCGGGGCATCGAGGACACCCGGGGAGACGCCAGCACCAGCACCGGCACTGGCACTGGCACTGGTGACAGCCTCGAGCCGAGGCCCGTCGGCGTCGCCGACGGCCGGGACACCTGCGCGACTTTCCTCCTGCGGTGAGGAGTGAGCTTGCTGAGACTCGGGCTGCTGTGGCTCGCGAGAGGCGCTTTCCATGCTGGAAAGTCTCCCAGCGACTTTCCATATCGTCAAATCACACGGAGGGCCTACCGAGCGCGCGAGACGCCCGACGCGACCACGGCTCCCCGCCGACCCGCAAATCCCACCCACCCACCCACCACCCACCAGCCCCACCGACTCGCGCGGCCTCGCTGGCTCACGGATCGGTTCCGCGGCGACGCGGCGACGCGGCGAGGGCTGCGAGGGCTGCGAGGGCAGCGAGGGCAGCGAGGGCAGCGAGGGCAGCGAGGGCAGCGACTAGCGTGACGCGGGTGCCGACCCTCCTCCGTCTCGACTCCTCGTACGACGACGACGCGACCTCCGTCTCCCGTCTTCTCACCGACGCTTTCACCCGGGCCTGGCTCGCGGGGGGCCCGGACCGCGCCGTCGTCGAGCACGACCTGCGCACCGACCCGGTCCCGCCACCCGGGCACGGCGCGCTGCACTGGGCGCCGGCGCTCCGCGGGCCGGCCGTCGTCGTGCCGGGGGGCGCGATCGCCGCGCAGGCGCGCGTCCTCGACGAGCTCCTCACCGCGGACGCCCTCGTGATCGGCGCCCCGCTGTACAACTACGGGCTGCCCGCGACGCTCAAGGCGTGGCTCGACCAGGTGCACGTCCCCGGCACGACGGCCCCGTTCGGTGACGGCGGCGCGCAACCGCTGCGCGGACGGCCGGCGGTCGTCGTCGCGACACGCGGCACCGCGCACTACGGCGACTCCGAGGCCGAGGGCCGTGACCACGCCCTCCCCGTGCTCAGGCTGATCCTCGGGGAGGCGCTGGGGATGGCGGTGCGGGTCGTGACGGTCGACCGGACGCTCAGCGTCACGACCCCCGCGTTCGCCGGCGAACGCGAGCGGTTCGAGCGGCGCTTCACTGCCGCGACGACGGAGCTGGAGGAGCTCGCGGCAACCCTCTGACGGAGAGCGGGCGATGAGTCGCGCGCCTTGTCGGAGTCTCCTCCTACGGTGGGTGTGACCCAGTTCACATCCATGTGCCCGCCGCAACCGTCAGAAGGACACTCCGATGGACCCCACGGACACCGCCCCCGTCCCCGCGCCTGCCGTTCGTGCACGTGGTCTCGTCAAGCGCTACAAAGAGGTCACCGCACTCGCAGGCGTCGATCTCGACGTGCCCCGCGGCTCCGTCCTGGGGTTGTTGGGCCCCAACGGCGCCGGCAAGACGACGATCGTGCGCATCCTGTCGACCCTCCTGCCCGCGGACGAGGGCACCGCGGAGGTGGCAGGCGTCGACGTCCGGCGCGACCCGGCGGGCGTCCGGCGCAAGATCGGGCTCTCGGGGCAGTACGCGGCGGTCGACGAGTACCTCACGGGCTTCGAGAACCTCGTGATGATCGGGCGCCTGTACCACCTGGGCAAGAAGCGCAGCGCGGCCCGCGCGCGCGAGCTCCTCGCGGACTTCCGCCTCGACGAGGCGGGCGACCGCCCCACCCGGACCTACTCGGGCGGCATGCGCCGTCGGCTGGACCTCGCGGGCGCGCTCGTCGCCGACCCGCCCGTCCTGTTCCTCGACGAGCCCACGACCGGTCTCGACCCGCGCGGCCGCACCGACATGTGGGAGGTCATCCGGTCCCTGGTCTCGGGTGGCACCACCCTCCTCCTCACCACGCAGTACCTCGAGGAGGCCGACATGCTCGCCGACGACATCGTCGTCATCGACCGCGGCCGGATCATCGCCCGCGGCACCGCGGACGAGCTCAAGCGCCAGGTCGGCGGGGAGCGGCTCGAGGTCACGGTCCGGGACGCGGCCAGGCTCGACGACGCCGAGCGGCTCCTCACGCCGCTCGGGTCCGGCCGGCCGCACGTCGACCGCGAGCGCCGCACCTTCTCGGTGAGCGTCGGCACGGGCGTGCAGGCGCTCACCGCCGCACTGCGGGAGCTCGAGGCAGCGGGCATCGAGCTCGACGACGTCGGGCTGCGGCGCCCCACGCTCGACGACGTCTTCCTCACGCTGACCGGGCACGTCGCGGAGGAAGAGGCGGACTCCGGCGCCGCCGAAGGCGCCGACACGAACGCGAAGGAGACGGTCCGATGAGAGCCCCGTACGTGCTGTCCGACGCGTCGGTCGTGGCGTGGCGCAACATCATCAAGATCAAGCGGGTGCCCGACCTCCTGGTCTTCACGACGCTCTCCCCCATCATGTTCGTGCTGCTTTTCGCGTACGTGTTCGGCGGGGCGATCGGTCAGAACGGGAACGCGCAGGCGTACCGCGAGTTCCTCATGGCGGGGATCTTCGCGCAGACGGTGATCTTCGGGGCGACCATCACGGGTGCGGGCCTCGCGGAGGACGTGAAGAAGGGCGTGATCGACCGGTTCCGGTCGCTTCCCATGGCACCGTCGGCGGTGCTCACGGGCCGGACCCTGTCCGACGTCATCAACAACGTCATCGTGCTGATCGTCATGTCGCTCACAGGCCTGATCGTGGGGTGGCGGATCCGGGGCGGCTTCTGGGACGCCGCCGCCGGCTACCTGCTGCTGATCGTCTTCGCGTACGCGGTCTCGTGGATCATGGCGTGGATCGGGATGCTCGTGCCGAGCCCGGAGGTCGTGAACAACGCGTCGTTCATCGTGATCTTCCCGCTCACGTTCATCGCCGTGACGTTCGTGCCGCTCGACACCCTGCCCGGTCCGCTGCAGTCGATCGCCGAGTGGAACCCGGTGTCGTCGGCGACGCAGGCGTCGCGCGAGCTGTTCGGGAACATCCCCGCCGGGACGCCCCAGCCGACCGCGTGGCCGCTCCAGCACGCCGCGCTCTACACGCTGATCTGGACGGTCGTGATCCTGCTGATCTTCGTGCCGCTCGCGAACCTGCAGTACCGGCGGTCGACGAGCCGCTGACGGACGTCCTGCTTCCTCCCAGGTCGGCGGTCCACGATCGCGGACGACGCGGGGACCACCATGTGGGAGGAGAGCACGTGCTCCAGCTCGATGCCGGCGAGGCTGCCGTCCTGACGCTCTGGGCGATCGGCGTGATCGTCACCGTGGTGCTCGTCGTCGACGCGCGCCCACGGCCGCTGCGGGCGCTGGCGTATCTCGGGGCCGCCGTCGTGGTCCCCGTGCTCGGCGCCCTGCTGGCTGTGACGGGACTGCGCGGCGAGCGCCGTCGGGCCGCGGCCCCCCGGGGCGGTCGCGCCTGAGGATCCCCCCGCTCAGACCTTGGCGAGCACCGCGCCGAGCCGCCGCCAAGCACCCTCGACACCGTCGGGGATGGTCGTGCGGTAGTACGGGATGAACGCGAGCGCCTGCTGCAGGACCCACCCGCGGGCCCGCGCCCAGGTGGCGTCGTCGAAGCCGGCCGCCTCATGGAACGCGCGACGCGCCGTCGTCGGGAGCGACCACGCGACCATGGCGTCGCAGGCCGGGTCCCCGAGGCCCGACGCCGCCCAGTCGATGACGCCCACGACGTCGCCCGGGCCGGGTGCGGCGGGCTCGTCCGGGACGAGCACGTTCCCGGGAAGCAGGTCGCCGTGCACCCAGACCGGGTCGTGCGGCCACGGGGGTGCGGCGAGCGCGGCGACGTCCCCGACGAGTCGCCGGACGCCGTCGTCGTGGGGTGCGAGGGACCTACCCCGCGACCCCGCGGCCGGAGCGTCCGGCAGACTGACGGCGTGCAGCGCCCGCACGACGGCGCCCAGCCCCTCGGCGACGCCTGCCCACCACCCGGTGGGCGGGGGCGCGGCGTCGAGGGCGACGTGCGCGAGATCTCGACCCGGCAGCCAGCAGAAGACGAGCCAGGGGTACGGGTACCCGTGCCCGGGACTCCCGACGGCGACGGGCGTCGCGAGCGCGCACGGCAGGTGGGGGGCGAGGGACGGGAGCCAGCGCACCTCCCGCTCGACCTGCGCGGCCGCCCCGTCGATCCGTCGCACCCGCACGCCGAGGTCGTCGCCGAGCCGGTAGACGATGTTGTCGGTACCCGTGCTCGGCACGCGCCGCAGCGGCAGGTCCCGCCAGGCGGGGTCGTGGTCGTCGACGAGAGCGCGGACGACGTCGTCGCGGACCTCGACCTCGTCGTCGTGGAGGCGTGGGCTCACCGGTCGATCATCGCGAGGATCCGTCACGGCGTCAGCAGGAAATGCCGCGCGCAAGGCGGCCCGCGGCTGTCGGACGCAGCTCTACCGGCTCGCCACAGAAGACGCAGGTCGTCACGGTGCGACCGTAGACCCCGGAGCCTGGAACCCGACCGGAACCCGACCGGAACCCGACCGGACCCGAGCGTCCGGAGCACCGACGCGACGGCATCCTCGGCCGTCTGGTAGGTGCTCACACCGACCCACAGGCGGAACCCGGGGCGGCGACCCGGAACCGGTGGCCGCCCGTGCGACTCGAGGCGGCGCCCGCGGACCGGCGCCACGTACCCTGCCCGCCCGCGGGCAGCCACCACAGCCGCCCGACCGCGCCCGACGGGCGCTCCACCTCGACGTTACGGATCACTGAACCGGTCATGGCGGCCTCCGGCGCTCGCACCGCCCGCAGACGGTTCGTCGTCAGAACCCGTCGGCCGTCCGGCAGCTCGGCCACCGCCGCGAGCGGTGGACCGCGGCGGGTTCACCGCCGCACGGGCAGCGTCCGCCGCCCGTACTTCGAGCGTACGTCCGACGGCGCCACCCGGCGGCGCGGAGCGGTCGACTACACGGGAGCGTCCTCGCCGCGGAACGCGGCTTCGAGGGCCGCGACGTCCAGCTTGCCCATCGTCATCATCGCCTTCAACGCGCGACCTGCGGCCTCCCGGTCCGGGTCCGACATGATCTCGGCGAACCGCTTCGGCACGATCTGCCAGCTCAGCCCGAACTTGTCCTTGAGCCACCCGCACGGGCCGGGCTCGCCGCCGTCGGCGGTCAGCTTCTCCCAGTACTCGTCGACCTGCGCCTGGTCGTCGCAGTCCACGACGATCGACGCGGCCTCCGTGTGCGGGAACATCGGTCCGCCGTTGAGGGCCTGGACGTGCAGGCCGTCGAGCTCGAAGTCGACGTAGAACACGGACCCCGGTGTCGCCTTCACGCCCGGCTCCTGGTCGGGGACGGCCTCGTCGTGACGCACCGTCGAGACGATCCGCGAGTTCGGGAAGATCGAGACGTACAGCTCGGCGGCCTCCTCGGCCCTCGACTCGTACCAGAGGCCCAGGTAGGTGCTGCCCATGACCGGCTCCTTCGCTGCCCGGGCGGGCCGTGTGCCCACCCTCACACCAGGACAGACCCCCCGGGCCCGGATTTCTCATCGGACGGGGCTAGCGTCGGAGCATGGCTTCCAGCTTCCCCACCGCTCCCCTCGTCGCCGGCTCCCTCGTCGGGGGCTACGCCGTCGGGCGGGCGACGAAGGTCCGGGCGCTCGCGGGCGTCGTCCTCGCGGCCGGCGGCGTGCTCGCCGGCCGGCACTGGCTCGCGCGGTCGGGCCCGGCGACGACGACGGCGCTCGCCGCCACGTACGTCGGCGCGTTCGGGCTGTCGCACCCGCTCGCGAAGAAGATCGGCGCCTGGCCGTCGGTGCTCACGGTCGCGGGCGTCGCGGCCGGTGCGGCGTGGGCGCTCTCCGACCGTCAGGCCTGAGCGAGCGCCGCGGTCGCCCGCGCACGCACCTCGGCGGACAGCCGCACCTCGCCCGCGGTCTCGGCGTCGAGCAGGCGCCGCGACACGTCGCCGCGCGTCTCGGGCGCCGTGGTCCGTGACGCGAACCAGTCCGCGACCGTCACCCCGTGGTCGGGCCGGTGCTCAACGACGATCCCGTCCCCGGCCCGCAGGTCCCCCGTCTCCAGGACGCGGAAGTAGCAGCCCACCCGGTTCGCCTCGGTGAACCGCTTGACCCAGCGCGGGAGCCCCATGCGCCGCGCGAACGTCGCGCAGGGCGCCCGCTCGTGCGTGACCTCGAGCAGCGCCGTCCCGACGCGCCACCGCTCCCCGACGACGGCGCGGCTCGCCTCGAGCCCCTGGGTGCGCAGGTTCTCCCCGAACAGGCCGGGCGTGACGGTGTGGCCCAGCTCGGCGGCCCACCAGTCGGCGTCCTCCTGGGAGTACGCGTAGACCGCCTGCTCCTCGCCGCCGTGGTGCGCACGGTCCGCCTGGACGTCCGCGAACAGGCCGAGCCGCCGGACGTGGACCGGGCCCTCGACGGGACGCTTGTCGATCGCGGTCACGCCGACGGCGCCGTCGTCGGGCAGGAGGGCGTGGACGCGGCAGACCGCCAGGACGGTGCCCGACGCCGGAAACGCAGTGACCATGGTCGGCATTCTCGCGCGTTTGCGCGGACGCGGGTCGCGCACCAGCCTGGAAGAGCCCAGGTATCGACGCCGGAGGTCCGCCATGACGACGTACGTGTACGACTTCACGCAGGGCGACAAGGACCGGGCCGACCTGCTCGGCGGGAAGGGCGCCAACCTCGCCGAGATGACCCGCCTCGGCCTCCCGGTCCCCCCGGGCTTCACGATCACGACCGAGGCGTGCCGGGAGTACCTCGCGCAGGGCGACGAGCCGGGCGAGCTCCGCGTCCAGGTCACGACGGCGCTGCGGCACCTGGAGGACAAGGTCGGGCGGCGGCTCGGCACGCGCCGCGACCCGCTGCTGGTGTCCGTGCGGTCGGGGGCCCGGTTCTCGATGCCCGGGATGATGGAGACCGTCCTCAACGTCGGGCTGAACGACGAGTCGGTGCAGGGCCTCGCGGAGGAGGCGTCCGACGAGCGGTTCGCCTGGGACTCGTACCGGCGCCTGATCCAGATGTTCGGCGCGACGGTCCTCGGGATCCCGGCCGACGTGTTCTCGTCGGCCCTCGACGACGCCATGACGACCCGCGGGCGCGCGGCGGGCGACGGCCCGGTCGCCGACGTCGACCTCACCGCGCAGGACCTCCGGGAGCTCGTCGCCACCTACCGCGGCATCGTCCGCGAGCGCACCGGACGCGACTTCCCCCAGGACCCGCGAGAGCAGCTCGACCTCGCGATCCGCGCCGTCTTCGACTCGTGGAACACGGACCGCGCGCGCCTCTACCGGCGTCGCGAGCGCATCCCCCAGGACCTCGGGACCGCGGTCAACGTCGTGACGATGGTCTTCGGGAACCTCGGCGACACGAGCGGCACGGGCGTCGCGTTCACGCGCGACCCCGCCACCGGCGCCCCCGGCGCCTACGGCGACTACCTGCAGAACGCGCAGGGCGAGGACGTCGTGGCCGGCATCCGGAACACCCTGTCCCTCGACGACCTGCACCGGATCGACCCGCTGTCCCACCAGCAGCTCCTGCAGGCCATGCGGCGGCTCGAGACGCACTACCGGGACCTGTGCGACGTCGAGTTCACCGTCGAACGCGGGCACCTGTGGATGCTGCAGACCCGCGTCGGGAAGCGCACGCCCGCCGCGGCGTTCCGGATCGCGACGGCGCTCGTCGACGAGCAGCTCATCACCGAGGACGAGGCGTTGCAGCGGGTGACGGGTGAGCAGCTCGCGTCCCTGCTGTTCCCGCAGTTCGCCACGGAACCGTCCGACGACGGCGCAGCCTCCCGCGCGTTGACGTCCGGCATGGCCGCCTCCCCGGGGGCCGCGGTGGGGACGATCGTGCTCCGGTCGGAGGACGCCGTGGCGGCGGCCGGGCGAGGTGAGCGCGTGATCCTGGTCCGCCGCGAGACCAACCCCGACGACCTCGGCGGCATGATCGCCGCCCAGGGCATCCTCACGGCCCGGGGCGGCAAGACGTCGCACGCCGCCGTCGTGGCCCGTGGGATGGGCCGCACGTGCGTCGTCGGGGCGGAGGAGCTCGACGTCGACGAGGACGCCGGGACGGTGACCGTCCGGGCGTCCGGGCGCGAGCCGACGGTGCTGCACGCGGGCGACGAGATCAGCATCGACGGGTCGACCGGCGAGGTCTTCCTCGGGGCCGTCCCCGTGGTGTCCTCGCCCGTCGAGCGGTACCTCGAGGAAGGGTTGGACGCCGTCTCCGGCGACGGTGCCGCGGTCGACGACGAGACCCTGAGCCTCGTGCGCTCCGTCGACCGGCTGCTCCGGCACGCCGACGAGCGCAGGCGGCTGCGCGTGAAGGCCAACGCCGACGTGCCCGACGACGCCGCACGCGCCCGGCGCCTGGGCGCGCAGGGCATCGGGCTCGCCCGCACCGAGCACATGTTCCTCGGCGAGCGACGGGGGCTCGTCGAGCAGATCGTCCTCGCCGACGACGTCACCGAGCGGGACATCGCCCTCGACCGGCTGCTGCCGCTCCAGCGCGACGACTTCAGCGGACTGCTCGACGCCATGGACGGGCTGCCGGTGACGATCCGGCTGCTCGACCCGCCGCTCCACGAGTTCCTCCCCGACCACACCGAGCTCGCGGTGCGCGTGGCCGTCGAGCGGTCCCGGCGGGAGGGCGGCGGCCCGGGCGAGCTGTCCGACGACGAGCTCGCCGCCGACGAGAAGAAGCTCGCCGCGCTCGAACGCCTCCACGAGGCCAACCCCATGCTCGGGGTGCGGGGCGTGCGGCTCGGGCTACTCGTGCCCGGCCTGTTCGCGATGCAGGTCCGGGCGGTCGTCGAGGCCGCCGTGGGGCTGGTGCGGGACGGCAAGGACCCGCGGCCCGAGATCATGGTGCCGCTCGTCGGGTCGGTGCGGGAGCTGCAGATCGTCCGCGACGAGGTCGAGTCCGTCGTGCGGGGGGTCACCGAGCTCGCGGGGGTGGACCTGACGATCCCGGTCGGCACGATGATCGAGCTGCCCCGGGCGGCCCTGACCGCGCACCGGATCGCGACCGAGGCCGACTTCTTCTCGTTCGGCACCAACGACCTCACGCAGACCACGTGGGGGTTCTCGCGCGACGACGTCGAACGCACCCTGTTCAGCACCTACCTCGACAACGGCGTCCTCACGATCTCGCCGTTCGAGACCATCGACGCCGACGGCGTCGGGCGGCTCGTGCGGATCGCGGTCGAGGAGTCGCGCACCACCAAGCCCGGGCTCGAGCTCGGCGTGTGCGGCGAGCACGGGGGCGACCCCGAGTCCATCCGGTTCTTCCACGACGCCGGGCTCGACTACGTGTCGTGCTCGCCCTTCCGCGTACCCGTGGCCCGGCTGGAGGCGGGCCGCGCCGCGACCACCGATGCGCCGTCGTCGTCGAGCCGGTAGCCGGAGCCCCGCCCAGCGAGGACGACCACAGCCACCGTGGATAGACTCCGACAACCTGACCACGGCTCGTCCCCGGGGAGCATGCGTGCGAGAGATCGTCGTCTTCAGCGGAACCGCCCACCGAGGACTCGCGGAGGACGTGTGCGACGCGCTCGGCGTCGAGCTCTCACCCGTCGAGATCACCCGGTTCTCGAACGACTGCCTGCAGGTCCAGCTCCAGGCGAACTGCCGGCAACGCGACGTCTACCTGGTGCAGCCGCTCGTCCCGCCCACGCAGGACGCGCTCATGGAGCTGCTCCTCATGCTCGACGCCGCGCGCGGGGCGTCGGCGGCGCAGATCACCGCGGTCATCCCGCACTACGCGTACGCACGGTCGGACAAGAAGGACGCGTCGCGGATCTCGATCGGGGCACGGCTCGTCGCGGACCTGCTGGTCACTGCGGGCGCGGACCGTGTGCTCACGATGACGCTGCACGCGCCGCAGGTCCACGGGTTCTTCTCGGTGCCCGTCGACCACCTGACCGCGCTCGGGATCCTCGCCGACCACTTCCGGGTCCAGGACCTCACGGACACCGTCGTGGTGTCGCCGGACTTCGGGAACGCCAAGACGGCCAACCAGCTCGCGCGGCTGCTCGGGCTGCCCGTGGCCGCGGGGAGCAAGCGGCGGCTCGGCGACGACACGGTCGTCATCGACACGATCGTTGGTGACGTCGCGGGCAAGCGGGTGATCGTGCTCGACGACGAGATCGCGACGGGCGGGTCGATCGTGGAGCTGCTGGACCGGCTCGCCGCCGAGGGTGCGCGCGAGGTGTCGGTCGCGACGACGCACGGGCTCTTCACCGGCCCCGCGCACGAGCGGCTGCGGAACCACCCGATGATCCGCGAGGTGGTCACCACCGACACCGTGCCGCAGGCCGCGGACTGGCCCGAGCTGACCGTGCTGTCCGTGGCGGACCTGTTCGCGGAGGCGATGCGACGCATCCACGAGGGCGAGTCGATCAGCGGGATGTTCGACGGCGTGGACCCGACGCACGCGCCACCGCGGGCGAGGCGTCGGGCCGTCGCGCGGTCCTGACGTCGGTGCGGACGTCGCGTCCGCCGTCGGTCCCGCCAGCGGTCACGGGAAGGCGAGGACCCCGCACAGCGCGGCGACGGCGACCCCCTGGAGCACGAAGCGCAGCGTGACGACGCTCTCCCACTTGTCCTGGAGCGCACGTGCGTCCGCGGGGACCTCTCCGGCGAACGCGGCCGCCGTGAGCCGCTTGTTGATGGGCGCCGCGACGATCTTGTAGATCACGAGCCACACCACGAGGGCGACGGTCGCGACCGCCGCCGCCGCTGCGGCCCAGCCACGGCCCGCCACGGCAGCGGCCACGCCCGCGAGGACTGTCGCGACGACGCTGAGGACGCCGGGGACCGGGAAGCGGCGGTCGCCGTAGTAGTGGCCGAAGCCGGTGACGGCGACCAGGGCGCGGTCGTCGAGGCGTGCGTAGGTGGGGCGCAGGACGAGCGCCCCGCTGGCGTCGGTGCCGTAGATCATCCCCGCGCACAGGACGGCGACGACGGCGACGAGGTAGCTGGCGAGCTCCATGATCCACTCCTGATCTATCAGCGCTAGGTACGGGAGCGACACTAGACTTTCGCCGTTCTGTTGTCTAGCGCTGCTAGAATCAGGCCATGGCCGACAGCCCCGCCCAGCGCCGACGCGAACGCGAACGCGCCGAACGACGCCAGCTGATCGTCGACTCGGCGCGTGAGCTCGCCGAAGCCGAAGGCTGGGACGCCGTCACCACGAGACGCCTCGCCGACACCATCGAGTACTCCCAGCCCGTGCTCTACAGCCACTTCGCGAACCGCGCGGCGATCGTGGACGCCGTCGTCGTCGACGGATCGGCCGAGCTCGCCGCCGCGCTCCGCTCCGCCCGCGAGGGCGCTGACGACGACGCCGCGCGCGCCGTCGCGCAGGCCTACCTCGACTTCGCAGCCACCCGCCCCGCGCTCTACGACGCCATCTTCACGATGCCGTCGGGACTCTCGTTCGGGACGCCGGACTCACCGCCCGCGCTGCGGGACGCGTTCGGCGAGCTGCAGCGTGCGTTCGCCACCGGCACCGACGGAGCCGACGCGGAGCTGCTCACGGAGGTCGTCTGGAGCGCGCTCCACGGGCTCGCCTCGCTCGTCCGCAGCGGGCGGCTCCGACCGGACCTGCGCGACGAGCGCCTCGCCCGCCTGCTCGAGCTCGTGACGGTCTCACGCTGAGGCCGTGGGCGGTCGGCGAGAGCATGAGACATGCTGCTCGACGACGTCGCCGCCACGTCCGAGGCCGTCGCGGCCACGAGGTCCCGGCTCGCGAAGCGCGCGTCCATCGCCGCGCTCCTGCGACGCGCCGCCGAGGAGTCCCCGCCGGGGCGGGATCCCGGGCCCGGGCCCGACGAGGTCGTCGTCGTGACGTCGTACCTCGCCGGAGAGCTCCGGCAGCGCCGCACCGGGCTCGGGTGGGCGTCGCTCCGCTCGCTGCCCGCGCCGGCCACCGAACCCACCCTGACGGTCGCCACCGTCGACGCCGCGTTCGAGCGGATGGCAGGACTGTCCGGGCCGGGGTCGGACACCGCCCGGGCCGCTGAGGCGTCCGCACTGTTCGGGGCCGCGACCGAACGCGAGCAACGGTTCCTGCGCGGCCTCGTCGCGGGCGAGCTGCGGCAGGGAGCGCTCGACGCCGTCGTCGTGGACGCGATCGCTGAGGCGTCCGGGGCGCCCGTCGACGTCGTGCGGCGGGCCGTGATGCTGCGCGGGGACACGGGCGCCGTCGCCGTCGCGGCGCTACGGGCCCCGGACCCCGGCGCGGCGGGCGAGGCCCTCGGCGCGTTCGGCCTGGAGGTCGGGCGACCGGTGCGGCCGATGCTCGCGCAGTCCGCGCCCGACGTCGCCACCGCGCTCGAGAAGCTCGGACCCGACGGGGCAGAGGTCTCCGTCGACACCAAGCTCGACGGCATCCGCATCCAGGTGCACCGGGCCGGCGACGCCGTCCGCGTCTTCACACGCAGCCTCGACGACATCACGCCCCGCGTCCCCGAGATCGTGGCCGCCGCGCTCGCCCTGGATGCGAACACCTTCGTGCTCGACGGCGAAGCCCTGGCCGTCGACGCGTCCGGCACGCCGCGCCCGTTCCAGGAGACGGCGTCGCGGTCGGCGTCCCAAGAAGCCGAGGCGCTCGCGGCCGTCGAGCTGACGCCGTTCTTCTTCGACGCCCTGCACGTCGACGGACGTGACCTCCTCGACGACCCGCTGCGCGACCGCCTGGCCGTGCTCGACGGGATCGCGGGGCCGTTCGCCGTCGGGCGACTGGTGACCGGCGACCCGGACGCGGCCGCCGCGTTCTTCACCGACGCCGTCGCGCGCGGTCAGGAGGGCGTCGTCGTGAAGGCCCTCGACGCGCCCTATGCCGCCGGACGGCGCGGGGCCGGCTGGGTCAAGGTGAAGCCGAGGCACACGCTCGACCTCGTGGTGCTCGCCGTCGAGCGTGGGTCGGGGCGGCGGCAGGGCCACCTGTCCAACATCCACCTCGGCGCGCGTGACTCCGACGGCGGGTTCGTGATGCTCGGCAAGACGTTCAAGGGCATGACCGACCAGATGCTCGCGTGGCAGACGGAGCGGTTCACCGAGCTCGCCGACGGCCCGACCGACGGGTACGTCGTGAAGGTGCGCCCCGAGCAGGTCGTCGAGATCGCGTTCGACGGCGTGCAACGGTCGACCCGCTACCCCGGTGGCGTCGCGCTCCGGTTCGCCCGCGTCATCCGCTACCGGGACGACAAGACCGCCGCCGAAGCCGACACGATCGACACCGTCCGGTCGTACGCGGCCGGCTGATCAGCGGCGGGTCGATCAGCGCCACCGCGACCGCGCGCGCCAGATCGCGAGGCGGCGGCCGACGGCCTCGACCGGGCCGTCCCGGCGGCCGACGGGCCGCTTGCGAGGGAGGTCCCGCAGGAGCGCGCGGCCGACGGGATCGGCGATCGCGGCGAGGTCGTCGCACCGGAGGAGCTTCCGCAGACGGGCCCCCGTGGCCCGCGGACCGTAGGACGCGAACGCGTTGTGGCGTTCGAAGCACCTTCGCTCGTGATCGCTCGCGTGCCCGGCGACCAGATATCCCCACCGGCCGGCCTCCGCGGGCTGCCCGTCCCGGCGGTACGCCTCGGCCAGGAGACGGCGGAGCTCGAGGTCCTCGGGGTAGGTCACGACGAGACTCTTCAGCCGCTCGCGGGCTCTCCGGACGTCACCCGCCTCGAGGTCGGTCCGAGCATGCTCCGCTCCGTTCACACGCCGATCCTGCCGGGCCTTCGCCACGAGGGAAAGGTACCGTCGAAGGTGACGACGCCGTCTCCGAACCGACCGAGCACGACGGAGTCGCCATGACCCGACCACGCCGCCGAACCCAGCTCCTCCTCGTCGCGGGCGCCGCCTTGGTGCTCGCCGCCAGCGCCGCTGCAGCGGTCCACCTGCACGATCAAGCGGGGTCCGGGCCGTCCTACGTGGCACTCGGGGACTCCTACACCGCGGGGCCGTTGATCCCCGACCAGATCAGGTCCGGCGGCCTGTGCGAGCGCTCGACACAGGGCTGGGCGGAGCAGGTCGCCCGCAGCATCGATGCGTCGTCGTTCACCAACGCGAGCTGCTCGGGGGCGTCGCCCGCGAACGTGTGGGGTGCCCAGGTGCTGGGCGGCGAGACCCACGCGCCGCAGATCGACGACGTCGCCACGTCCACCCGGCTCGTCACGGTGGCGCTCGGCGCCAACGACCAGCACGTCTTCACCGGCCTGATCGAGGGCTGCGCCTCCGTCGAGGCGACGGACCCCGACGGCTCGCCGTGCCGTGACCACTTCGTCGTCGACGGCGTCGACACCGTGGCCGCCAAGCTCCAGCAGACCCGCTCCCAGGTCGTCGCGGCGATCCAGGACGTCCAGCACAAGGCGCCCGACGCCGCCGTCGTGGTGGTCGGGTATCCGCGGATCGTCCCCGCGCACGGGACCTGCGCGGCGCTGCCCTTCGCGTCCGGCGACTACGCGTACGTCGACCGCTGGGAGCGCGAGCTGAACGACGCGCTCGACCGCGCGGCCGCCCAGACGGGCGCGTCGTACGTCGACACGTACACCGCGTCGGCCGACCACGACGCCTGCGCCGGCGCGGCCGCGTGGATCAACGGGAAGGACAACACCGCGACGTCGGCGTCGTACCACCCGAACCTCGCCGGCATGGCCGGGGTCGCGGGTGTCGTCGAGGCCTACCTGAGGGACCACGACGTCGCGGGGCTCTGAGCCGCCGGTAGCAGACGGGCTGCGGCGGGAATCGGTGACCCACCAGCCGGGTTGCCGCCGGTATGACGACGACGGACCGGACGACTAACGACGGCACAGGAGCGACCGGCACCGACCTGGGCGGACGGTACGGCGTGTGGCGACGGGGCCTCGACCTCGACGGCGCCCTCGCAGGCACCCTGGAACGGCTCGGCTACGGCGCCGTGTGGGTCGGCGGCTCGCCCGACGCAAGCCTCGCCAAGCCCGAGGAGCTGCTCGCAGCAACCGGATCGCTCGTCGTCGGGACGGGCATCGTCAACATCTGGACGGCGGCGGTCGACGACGTCGCGATGTCGACACGCCGGCTCCTGGACACGTACGGCGACCGGTTCGTGCTCGGTGTGGGGTCGGGGCACCGCGAGGCGTCCGGCGCGAAGGCGGCGACGCCGTACCAGGCCCTCGCCGAGTACCTCGACACGCTCGTCGCCGACGGCGTCCCCCGCGAGAACCTCGTGCTCGCGGCGCTCGGCCCGCGCGTCCTCGGCCTGGCGCGGGACCGCACGGCCGGCGCCCACCCCTACCTGGTCACCCCGGAACACACCCGGGAGGCGCGCGAGACCCTCGGCGACGGCGCGGTCCTGGTCCCGGAGCAGCACGTCCTGCTCGACACGGACGTCGCCCGGGCCCGCTCGGTCGCTCGTGCTTCCCTGACGAACTACCTCCGCATGGCCAACTACCGGAACTCGTGGCTGCGCCTCGGCTTCACCGAGGAGGACCTCGCGGGTGGGGGCAGCGACCGGTTCGTCGACGCGGTCGTCGTGCACGGGTCCCCGGCCGCCGTGGCCGCGCGCCTCGCCGAGCACCTCGACGCCGGTGCCGACCAGGTCGCCGTCCAGCTCGTCGCCGGGGAGCCCGGGGAGTCGGCCGAGGACGGCTTCGCCCGCCTCGCCGCCGAGCTCGGGCTCGCCTGACACCGTCGGGCGGACGGGGCCGCCCGACCGGACAGGCGCGGTCGGACCGTCAGACCGACGACGCGTGCCCCACGGCGTCCCGCCAAGAGTGCTGCGGCTCGAACCCGAGCAACCGCCGCGCCTTGTCGATCGACAGCAGCGTCTCGGTCCCCTCGAGCGGGCGCCGCACCTCGACGCCGGGGAACTCCTCGGCCACGAGCCCGGCGGACGGACGTTCCATGACCGTGTCCGCGTTCGCGACGACGAACGCCTCGAACCCCTTCAGCTCGGTCTCGACCGCGAGCCGCACCGCCTGGGCGCCGTCGCGCGCGTCGATGTAGCCCCACAGGTTCCACCGACGCCGCGTCGGGTCGTCCTGCCAGGACGGGAACTCCGCGTAGTCCGCGAGCGCCATGACGTTCGAGAACCGCAGCCCGATGATCGACAGGTCGGGGTCCCAGCGGGCGAAGTGCCGGGCCATCTCCTCCTCGACGGCCTTGCCGAGCGAGTAGGTGGAGTTCGGGAGGACGGCGTACGCCTCGTCGACGGGGACGTAGGGCGGTGGCGCGTCGAAGGGCAGGCCGAGGACCGTCTCGCTCGACGCCCACACGACCTTCTTCACGCCGGCGATCTTCGCGGCCTGGAAGACGTCGAACGTCGAGGGCACGTTGTTGTGGAAGGTCGCGCCGCTGGTGCGGAGCCCGGGCGCGGGGATCGCGGCGAGGTGCACGACGGCGTCCACACCTGCGTAGCGGTCGTCGACGCCCGTGAGCAGCTCGACGACCTGCCCGAGGTCGGTGAGGTCGGCGCGCGTGAACTGGCCGGGCTGCCCGGGTGGTGGCGGCACCTGGTCGACCGTCACGACGTCGTACCCGTGCTCGGCGAGGTCGGTCACGACCGCCTGCCCGAGCTTGCCGCTGCTGCCCGTCACCACCACGCGTGCCATCCGGCCAGGCTAGCGGTCGCGCTCAGCTCCGCCCGACGACGTCGCGCAGGGCGGGTTCGAGGGTCGGGTACCGGAACCGCCGGCCGAGCCCGGCGAGCACCTCGGACGTGCAGTGCCGGCCGGTGAGCCCGAGCGCGGGGTCGCTGCGGAGCAGCCACGACCCGAGCCGGGCGACAGGGGCCGGGGTGGGAAGCCCGACGCGGCGGCCCGTCACCGCGCGCAGCGTCGCCATCAGCTCGACGTTGCGCACGGGCGTGGGCGCCGACGCGACGAGGACCCCGTCCGGCAGGGGCGGCTCGTCGGGGTCACCCAGCCCGAGCGCACCGCGGACGAGCGCGAGCCAGTCGTCGACGTGGATCCAGCTCACCCACTGCCGACCCGTCCCGACCTTCCCGCCGAGGCCGAGCCGGGTGAGCAGCCGGAGCCGCTCGACGACGGGTGCCCCGGACTGGAGCACGAGCGAGGTCCGCAACGTCACGACGTGCTCGGCGTGGGCTCCGGTGACGGCCCCCTCCCAGGGCTCCGCGACGCCCGTCATCTGCGGGAGGCCCGGGTCCGGGAGCGGCGTCGTCTCGGTGATGCGCCGCTCGCCGCCGTCGGACCAGATCGCGGTCGTCGACATCTGCACCCACCGGTCCACGGGCCGGTGAGCGGCGCGGCTCGCCTCGACGAGCGCGCGCGTCGCGTCCACGCGTGAGGACCGCAGGCTCGCGACGTTCACCGCGGTGGGCCGCACGTCCACCAGGCGCCCGGCGAGGTTCACGACCGAGACCGGGTGGGCGCCGTCGTCGGGCGGCTCGAGCAGGGAGCCCCACCGTCCGACGATGCGGCCGTCCCAGACCTCCTGGCGGACGGACCAGCGAGGGTCGGGACGCCGGGTCAGGACGACGACGTCCGAGCCCCTCGCCACGAGGTCGCCGACGAGCGCCCGCCCCAGGCTCCCGGAGCCCCCGGCCACCACGACGCGAGACATGGCCCCAGCGTAGGGGCGGAGGGCCGGGCGACCGCGCTACGCCGCCGGCTCGCCCTCGCGCCGCGGGGAGTCGGGCGACATCAGGCTGTGCCGGTACCCGTAGAACGCGTACACGACGACGCCGACCGCGAACCAGACGACGAACCGCAGCCAGGTGATGGGCTGGAGCTTGGTGATGAGGTAGATCGAGAACCCGATCCCGATGATCGGCAGGACCGGCATCCACGGCATCCGGAACGTCCGCTCGACCCCAGGTGACCGGTAGCGCAGCACGATCACGGCCCCGGAGACCACGATGAACGCGAGCAGGATCCCGATGTTCGTGAGCTCCGCGGCGTCGAGGATGGGTGTGAAGCCGGCGATCGCCGCCGCCACCACCCCGATGATCCACGTGGGCCGGTGCGGCACCGCGTTCCGGTTCGTCTTCGCGAACCAGCCCGGGAGCAGACCGTCGCGGCTCATCGAGAACCACACGCGCGACGCGCCGAGCGTGAACGCGAACAGCACGGTGAAGATCCCGACGATCGCGCCGACCGCGACCACCTTGGCGAAGCCCGGGAGGCCCACGTACTCGAAGGCGACGGCGAACGCGCGCGTCGGGTCGAGGTCCTTGTAGCTCTGCATCCCGGTCAGAGGACCGTCGCGGCCAGCAGGTACAGCACCATCGCGATCGCGAGGGACAGCACGATCGCCTTCGGCAGGTTCCGCTGCGCCTCCTTGGACTCCTCGGCGGCGGTACTCATCGCGTCGTACCCGAACACCGCGAAGAAGACCGTCGCGGCGCCCGTGATCGTGCCGCCGAAGCCGTACGGCAGGTACGGCGAGAAGTTCGACTTCGTGACGTAGAACGCCCCCACGACGATCACCGCGACCACGATCGCGACCTTGACGAACACGAGGATCGTCTCGACGCGCGCCGACGAGCTGATCCCCCGCGTGAGGAGGAACGCCACCAGGAGGCAGAGCGCCATCGCGAACACGTCGACCTTGTGCCCCGACCCCGTGCCGGGCGCGCCCAGCATCCACGCGGGCAGGTGCACGCCGACCGACTCCAGCAGGAACGACAGGTACCCGGAGACCGAGATCGCGACCACGGCGACGATCGCCGTGTACTCGAGCAGCAGGTCCCAGCCGATGAACCAGCCGATCGCCTCCCCGAGGACCGTGTACCCGTACGTGTACGCCGAGCCGGCGCGCGGGATCATGCCGCCGAACTCGGCGTAGCTCAGGGCCGCGCAGGCGCTCGCGATGCCGGCCACCAGGAACGAGATGGTGACGCCCGGCCCGGCGTCCGTGTGCGCGACGGCGCCCGCGAGCGTGAAGATGCCGGCTCCGATGATCGCGCCCAGCCCGATGGCCGTGAGCTGCCAGAGCCCCAGGCTGCGCACGAGCCCGGAGCCCGCGCCTTCGTCGCCCTCGATCGGCTTGCGCCGCCAGACGCTCCGTGGACCCGGCGCGGACCTGCTCAGACTGGGTGCTGCACCGTCGCTCGGCATTGTGATCCCCTCGTCGGACGTCGTCGTCCCTCCAGGCCTACTCTCGCGAACGGGCCGTCACCAGCCGACGCGCGGGCGGCGCGACGACGTGGCGCGCGCCGGGCTCAGCCGCCGACGGCGGCCAGCACGTCCGCGGCGAAGGCGTCCACGGCCTCGGGGGTCGTGTCCCAGGCGCACATCCACCGCACCTCGACGAGGCCGTCGTCGCGGTGGTCGTCCCAGTCGTAGAACCGCCAGCGCCCGCGGAGGGTCGCGGCGGCGTCGTGCGTGAGGGCCGCGAAGACGGCGTTGGACTCCGTGCCCCGGGTGAGCACCAGGCGCCCCGCCCCGGCCGAGGACTCGAGCGCCGCGCACAGCCGGGACGCCATCGCGTTCGCGTGCTCCGCGGACCGCCGCCACAGGTCCGACCCGTACAGCGCGACGAGCTGCGCCGACACGAACCGCAGCTTCGAGCCGAGCTGCATCGTCAGCTTGCGGACGTACTCGACGCCGTCCACCGCCGACGGGTCCAGGACCACCACGGCCTCGCCCAGCACGATCCCGTTCTTCGTCCCGCCGAGCGACAGGACGTCCACCCCGACGGCGCTCGTCAGGTCCCCGAGCCCCACGCCCAGGTGCGCGGCCGCATTCGCCAGGCGCGCGCCGTCGACGTGGACGCGCATCCCGAGACCGTGCGCGTGGTCCGTCAGCGCGCGCAGCTCCTCGACGGAGTAGACCGTGCCGAGCTCCGTCGCCTGGGACACCGACACGACGAGCGGCTGCGCGCGGTGCGGGTCGCCCCAACCCCACGCCTCGCGGTCCAGCAGCTCCGGGGTGAGGCGACCGTCCGGCGTCGGGACGGTGAGGAGCTTGATCCCCGCGACCCGCTCGGGCGCCGCGTTCTCGTCGGTGACCGTGTGCGCCGTCGTCGGGGTCACGACCGCGCCCCAGCGCGGCAGCATCGACGCGAGCGAGACCACGTTCGCGCCCGTCCCGTTGAACACCGGGTACGCGACCGCCTGCTCGCCGAAGTGGCCCCGGACGACGTCTTGGAGCCGCGCCGTCCACGGGTCCGCGCCGTACGAGACGGCGTGCCCGCGGTTCGCGGCCGCCATCGCGTCGAGGACCTCGGGGTGGGCGCCGGCGTAGTTGTCGGAAGCGAACGAGACGTCGGGCAGCGGGGCCGGGTCGGGCGTGCGGTCGAACGGGAGAGTCACGTCCCCATTCTGGCCGTCACATCCCCGTCTTGATCCCCGCCCGCACGAGCCACCAGTTCACCGGGTAGCTGCACGCGTAGCCGACGACCATCGCGACCTGCATGCACACCCAGTACTGCGGCGTGGACGGCGGCGCGTGCCCACCCAGCCACGCCGGCAGCCAGACGAGCTGGACGAGCGCCATGAGGCCGACCATCCCGACCTGCCAGGCCGCGATCGACGCCGCGTCCGCCTTGACGGCCTCGACGAGCCCCCTGCCGACACCCAGGTGACGCATCGGCGCGATCGCGAAGTACTGGAACACCACGCCGAACACGAACGCCAGGACCGTCCCGACGATCCACCCCGCGAACACCTCCAGGTGGTACAGCGACCCCAGCCCGACGGCGGTGGCCACGGCCGGCGCGACCGCGAGCAGCCCGTCCCCGACGACGTCGCCGAGCGAGCAGCCCGCCCCGCAGTGGTTGGTGTCGACCGCGACGGAGACGCGGAACGCGGCACGAGACTCGTCGCCGTCGTCGTGGGTGGCGGCGTCGCCCCCCTCGTCGGCGTGGTGCTCGTGACCCGCTCCGGCGTCACGCGGGGCGGCGCGCGCGAACCGGCGGTAGAAGCCGAGCCACACGACGCTGCCGAAGAGCATGACCACGGGCCACACGACGTTCATGATCCACATGTGCTGGGGTCGCCGGGCGACGTCCACGGCCACCCAGGCCGCGCACACCCCGGCGAGCGCGAGCAACGCCCAGCACACGGGCGTCGTCCAGGAGGGAAAGTCGGCTGTCGAGAGCATCGGTCCCAGCGTGCGGGGCGCCGGGTGCGCCCGCATCTTCGGCGGCCGCGCAGGGCCGGACGCTACGGTCGGGTCCATGCGCGTGCTCGTGATCGGCGCCGGTGTTGCCGGCGCGTCCGTGGCCTGGTCCCTCACCCGTCGCGGGGCGGAGGTGGTCGTCGTCGACCGGCTGCACGACGGCGCCGCGACGCTCGCGGGGGCCGGGATCGTCCGGGCGTCGCTGGGCATCACGGAGCCGGGGTTCGTGGAGGCGTACGCGGCCGCCGTCCGGCACTACCCCGAGGCGATCCGGGACCTCGGCGACGCGTCGGGCCGCGACGTCGCCGACGAGGTCGGGTACCGCGTCGTCGGCGGCCTGTGGCTGTCGGCCGACGACGACGCCCTGGCGGACGTCGAGGCCCGCCTCCGCGCGTTCGACGCCGCGCAGGTCGGGACGGTGTCGCGCCTCGACCCGGCCCAGGCGCACGACGCGTTCCCCGCGGCGGCCGCCGACCTCGCCGCCGTGCACGTGACGCAGGCGGCGCGCGTGGACGGGAGGCGGCTGCGGCTGGCGCTCCTCGCCGCGGCCCGCGCGCACGGGGCGGTCGTGCACGACGACGACGCCCGCCTCTCGCCCGCCGGCGCCGCGGCGGAGCTCGGATCGGGCGAGCGGATCGACGCCGACCACGTCGTCGTCGCGGCCGGGACGTGGACGCCCGAGGTCCTCGCGCCGCGGGGCGTGAGCGTGCCGATCACCCCGCAGCGCGGGCAGATCAGCCACCTCGGGCTCCCGGGTACCGACACGTCGCGCTGGGCCACCGCGACGGCGATCGGGTCGTCCCACTACCTGCTCGCGTTCGACGACTCGCGCGTCGTCGTCGGCGCGACGCGCGAGCGCGACGCCGGGACCGACTACCGCGTGACCGCCGCCGGTCAGGCCGAGGTGCTCCGCGAGGCGCTGGCCGTCGCGCCCGGGCTCGCCGACGCGACCCTGCTCGAGACCCGCGTCGGCTTCCGGCCCACGAGCCCCGACGGCGTGCCGATCGTGGGGCGGGTCGCCGACGACGTCACCGTCGTGACGGGGTTCGGTGCGTCCGGGCTGACGCTCGGCCCGTACGTCGGAGAGCGCGTCGCGGACGACGTGCTGGGACTCGGGCCCGACGACACGCCGGGTCCGCCTCGCGCGCTCGCGGCCTTCGACCCGTCACGGTTCACCACAGGGTCCCGGTGAGGCTGCCCGACGACCACCCACCGGCGCGTTCTCAGACGCCCGCCTTCTCCAGCACCTCGAGGAACGCCTTCATCCACGGGCCGTTGTCGGGCCACGCGCGCCCGGACACGAGGTTCCCGTCGACGACGTCGCCCCCGTCCTGGAACGTGCCGCCCGCGGTCTCGACGTCGACCGCGAGCTGCGGGTACGCCGACGTCGTCCGGCCCCGCAGCACGCCGGCCGCGGCGAGCAGCAGCGGGCCGTGGCACAGGGCGGCGACCGGAGCGTCGCGGTCGAAGAACGCCTTCACGAGGCGCTTCGCGTCGTCGTCGTTGCGGATGTACTCGGGCGCGCGCCCACCGGGGACGACGACGGCCACGTAGTCGTCCGGGTTCACGTCGCGGAAGGCGACGTCGGCCTCCCACGTGTGCCCGAGCTTCTCGGTGTACGTGTCGAAGGTGTCCACGAAGTCGTGGACGACGAACTGGAGCTTCTTCTTCTCGGGGGCGGCGATCTCCACCTCGTACCCGGCCTCCTGGAGCCGCTGGTAGGGGTAGAAGACCTCGAGCGTCTCCGCCGCGTCGCCGGTGAGGATGAGGATCTTGGCCATGGCGCACCTCGATGTGCTGGGAGGGACCGGACGAGTCCAGCGTGCCCCTGTCGGTCTCTCACCACCACCACGATCGGCGTCCAGACGCTCGACCCGTGGAAGTTCCGCGGCCTGAGACGGCCTAACCCAGGTTTGGCCGGGGCCGCGCCCTCACACGGGACCCCCACGCGCGTGAGCGAGAGTTGGCCTCCCTGTCACCGCCCGGAACACACCGGCGCAACGCGCGCCCCGCACGATGCTGAGGTACCTCCCGCCTCCACCGCACCCCCGACGACGGTGCGTTCGTCGTGCTTCGTACTGCGGGGTGGGGTGCGGGATGATGCTGCAGCCGCGCCTGAACTCGATCTCGTCGAGCCCGCTCGCGGAGCCCGACGAGGTGCACCTCACGGTGTCGGCGGTGCGGTACGAGTTGCAGGGGCAGGCGCGGCAGGGTGTGCTCGACGTTCCTCGCGGACCACAGCGCCGATGCCGACGTGCCCGTGTTCGTGCAGCCCACCACGCACTTCCGGCCCCCGGCCGCGTCGGACGTGCCGATGATCATGGTCGGCCAGGAGAGGGGGGTCACGCCGTTCCGCGGGTTCCTCCAGGAGCGGCGCGCGCTGGGGCACCGCGGGCGCAACTGGCTGTTCTTCGGGGAGCCGCGCGAACACGGACTTCTGCTATCGCAACGAGCTCGAGGGCCTGCGTGGCGACGGCCACCTCACGGAGCTGACGCTCGCGTTCTCGCGCGACCAGCGGCAGAAGGTCTACGCCCAGGACCGCCTGCGCGAGCACGGTTCTCAGGTGTGGTCGTGGCTCGAGGATGGCGGGCACGTGTACGTGTGCGGGGACGCGAGCCGGATGGCGAAGGACGTCGACCAGGCGCTGCGCGAGGTCGCCCCGGACGTGGGGATCACTGTCCGAGGACGATCCCGGCAGCGACCTGAAGACCATGGCCAAGGAGAAGCGGTACGTCCACGACGTCTACTGAGGCTGCGGCTCCGTCCCCGACGGCACGCCCGCCCGCGGGAGCCACAGCCCGCCGACGGCGACGGCCGCGCCCGCGAGGACGGGCAGCCAGAACGGGGTCCCACCGGCGAGCGTCGTCCAGCCGGTGACGTGCGCGCCGGCGGCGGCCGTGACGATCCCGGTGAGCGCCGCGATCCCGACGGCGCCCCCGAGCTGGTTCGCGACGAAGAGCGTCGTCGTGGCGTTGGGGATCTCGCGCGGCGTGAGCACGCGGTAGAGCGACGACATCGTCGGGCCGCCCACGAACCCGACGCCCAGCCCGGCGACCACGGACGCCGCGACGAGCACCGCGAGCGGCGCCGTCGGGCCGACGGCGAGGTAGACCGCCATCCCCACGACGACGGCCGCCCCGCCCGACGGGACGAGCACCCGGGCACTCACCCGGTCGGAGAGCCGCCCGCCCACGACCATCCCGACGAGCGACCCGGCGCCCTGCGGGGCGAGCAGCAGACCGGACGCGAGCACGTCGTACCCGCGCACGCCTTGGAAGAACTGCGGCAGCCCGTAGAACAGCGGGTAGATCGCAAGGCCGAGGGTGAGCATGACGAGCGTCGCGGACAGCACGGTCGGGTGGCGGAGGACCTGGACGTCGACGACGGCGGCCCCGCCCCGACGGGCGGCGTGCCGCGCGAAGACGGCGAGGACCGCGAGGCCCACGACGATCGGTCCGACGACGGCGAGCGTGGCGCCATCCTCGGACGTCTCGGCCAGGCCGACCAGGACCGCGACGGAGCCGACCGACAGCAGGGCCAAGCCGACGCGGTCGAGGCGGAGCGCCGGGTCGAGCGGGACGCCGCGCGGGAGCGCCCGCCAGGACGCGACGAGCACCGCAGCGGCCGCGACGAGGAATGCCGCGAAGAGTCCTCGCCAGCCGATCGTGTCGACCAGGACCCCGCCCAGGAGGGGCCCGAGCAGCGGCCCGAGACCGATCGCACCGGCGACGAGGCCCATGATCCGGCCCATCCGGGCGGGGCCGGCGAGGGTCGCGACGGCGGTCAACATGAGCGGCTCGAGCATGCCGCCGCCGAAGCCCTGGACGGCCCGCGCGACGACTAGCGCCGGGAGCGACCAGGCGAACGCCGAGGCCCCCGCCCCGGCGCCGAAGAGCGCGAGCGCCGCGAGCCAGGGCGCGCGCGTCCCGAAGCGGATCGACGCCCAGCCGCTCACGGGGATCGCGACGGCGACCGCGAGGACGTACGCGGTGCCGACCCACTGGACGCTGCCGAGCGGGGCATCGAGGTCGGCGGCGACGTCGGGGATCGCGACGCCCGTGACCGTCGTATTGAGGAGGGCGAGGAGACCCCCGGCGACGAGCAGGGCGAGGCGGGGGCCGAGGCGGGGCTCGGGGCGTGGCTCGGGGCGCGCCGAAGGCAAATACCCGAGAGGACGCTCAGTTGTACTCATGCGTTCATTTTGAACTCATGAGTACAGACAGCACAACCCCCCGATCCACCCCGGCTACGATGGGCTCATGGTGGCGGCTGAAACGACGAGACGCGTCGACAAGCACCGCGCGATCCTCGATGCGGCGCTCGACGTGTTCGCACGCCAGGGCTACGCCGACACCAACCTCGACGAGGTCGCCGAACTCGCCGGCGTCGCGAAGCCCACGATCTACAACCACTTCGGCGACAAGGCCGGGCTGTTCGCGGCTGTCGTCGAGACCTCGTCGCAGGACGCGAACAAGCAGGTCGCGGACGTCATTGCCGCGACATCAACGGACCCTGCGGACCTGCGGGCCGAGCTCGAGACCCTGGCCCACAGCCTCGTGCACTGCCTCCAGGGCGGTGCGGGCTCCGCGACCATGCGACTTCAGCTCGTCGAGGGCGCCCGGTTCCCCGAGCTCATCTCGCGGGTGCGGGACGGCAACCGGGACCGCACGCTCGACCTCCTCGCGGGCAAGCTCGCGCAGCTCAGCGCGACCGGGCACCTGCGCCTGCGCGACCCCGGCCGCGCCGCACGCCAGCTCATGGCGCTCGTGAGCGACGAGCCCCTCGTCAACAGCGGGTTCGGCGCCCGTCCTGTCGACCCGGCCGTCGTCGACCGCGCCGTCACCGAGGGCGTCGACACGTTCCTCGCCGCCTTCGGCCCGGAGCCCGCCCCCGCGACGTAGACCGCGCGGACGCCTACCTCGCGAGGGTGCAGCACCCGCCGACGAACCCGACCACGTCACCATCGGCGAACGGAGCGTCAGTAGCTGTAGCCCGAGTCGTCGCTCGGCGACGTCGACGCCCCGCCCGTGCCCGCTGCCGTCGTGATAGCGGAGCCCGACGGCGCCACGACCCACCACGGCGCGCCGAACCCGTCGACGCCCTGACCGGTGGTCGCGCCCGCGGACGTGTCCTTGACGAAGTAGTAGAGCGCGTGACCGTCGTAGGCGACCTGCTCGCTGCCGTCGTCGCGCTTGATCGTCGTCAGCTTCGCGGCGTCCACGCCGTCGCCCGCGGTGGGCTTCCCGGACGCCACGACAGGCGGCCACGCCGCCGCGCACGAGCCGGAGCACGTGGACTTCCCGGCCGGGTCGGCGACGAAGAGGTAGAGCGTGTTGCCCTTGCCGTCGGTCAGGTAGGTGCCGAGCGCGCCCTGGTGGGCGTCGACCTCGACAGCGCCACCCGACGCCGGCGCCGCCGACGGTGCCGCACCCGTGTCGCCGCCGCCCGAGCCTCCCGACCCCCCGAGCTGCAGGCGGCGAGCGCCAGCGCGCCCGCGAGCGCCAGTCCCACTGCCCCGGTTCGTACCGTGCGTCGTGCCATGTCGTGCACCTCTCGACCGCCGCCGACGTCGTCCCGCCGGCGGCGGGGGTCGTGCGGACCTCACCCGTGACACGAGGCGCACGGGCGGCAGGTTCACCTCGGCAGGCGGCCAGCGTCCGGGTCGGCGCTGGGTGCTCAGTCGTCCTCGTCGTCGAACCGGACCACCTCGACCTCGGCGCCCGGGATCGCCTCGGACAGCGCACGCGCGAATCCGGCCAGGTCCAGCCCCGGAGCGTCCGGTCGTGACGGTCGGACGGTCCCCGGGTAGCCGTCCTGCTCGGCCCGTCCGGCGATCGCGGACCGCATCGCGGGGAGGCCGAAGTCTCGGACCGCGTCGACCACCGCACCGGCGACGACGCGAGGGTCCGCATCCCGTGCCACCGTCCACCAGCGGTCCACCCCGCCCGGCAACAGCTCGCCGATCCGCGCGGACCAAGCGCCCTCGATCTCGCACACTTCGTTCGGCGACGGTCTGGTCCCGCGCCACGGCTCGTCGACCAGGTGGGCAGCCCAGTCCGCCTTGCGGACGACCGAGAGGTTCAGGGTGAACTCGATGAGGTCCGCCGTGCTGTAGCGGTTCTTCTGGATCCCGATCTGCGCGAAGTGGTCGCCGTCGGGGAGCGTGTACGCCTGGCCGCTGCCCTTGAGCCCGAGGCGCCGCAGCCCGGGCGCGACGTGGTCCCGGAGGATCGAGTGGAAGTGCTGCTGGGCGGTGGGCGCCGTCGGTTCCATGCGCCTAGCGTGCGCGCACCGACCGACACCGCCAGTCAGCTCAGCCCGCCGGTGGCAGCGTCCCCGCGCGGCCGGCGGCGAGCCGGCGGCGGACCTCGTCCACCGCTTCGGGCAGTCCAGCAGCATCGACGTTCCGGGGAAGGGGTCCCGACCACCGCACGAGCGTGACGGGAAGGTCGCGCACCGTGGTCTCCGAGACGCGCACCGAGAACACAGCGCGGGCCCCTGGTGGAAGAGGCCCGCGCGTCCGCGGCCGACCGACACGGCGTCGATGCGGGCCGCCGGGACGAAGCCGAACACCTCCACCGGAAGGCTGTGCCAGATCGTCACGGCGTAGGGGTCGACAGCGAGGACCGCATAGGCGGTGGGTCGGCGGCGCGTCTGCCGATGCATCGCGTCGCCCAGCCCCGCGGCCGCGACGTGGAACCCGCTGTGGATCATGCAAACGGACACGAACGCCCCCGGGCAGATCGCCCTCACCACGGCGAGCCTTCGCCGCTCCGACCTGCCCTGAACCCAGGTCGCGAGCAGGACGAAGGCCAGCATCACAGCCAGCCCGACGAGCGTCGGCACCACCCAGTCCGCGACCCACGCGTCGTCGTCGCGCAGCTCCTGCACGAACGCGACCACGGTCCACGGCGCGAAGACGAGGGTCATCAGCAGGGGGAACAGCCACGACCGGCGCTCTCTCATGCGCCCGGATCGTCCCACCCCCGGAGCCGGCGGGCCAGAGCCAGCGACCGTCCTTCATGAGAACTCGCCCGGAGGCGGTAGCGGATCTCCGTCGGGCAGCGGGATTCAGTCGGCGAAGTACAGGTGGGCGTGCGTCCGACACCCGGGGTTGAAGGGCGCGGCGCACCGGGGACACGCGTCGGACGCACGGTACTCCGGCGTCGTCATGAGGTGACCGCACACCCCGCACAGGGCGGACGGCTCGTCCCACGCGGACCGCGGCCGGGGCTGGGCCGGGTGGTCGGCGTCGTCCTCGTGGCACGCGAAGCACGGGTACCAGGCGCCGCAGCACCAGAACCGGAGCGCGACCACGTCGAGCGGGGACGACCAGTGGGCGCAGCGGGTCTGGTCGTCGACGACGGCGCCGCGCACGGGTGGCAGCGGGAGCCGCGCGGGCGCGTGTCCGGTGCACGTTCGTGCTTCCACCATGCCGTCCGACGGTACCCGCCCTACCGTCGAAGGGGCGGGAGCCGGCGGCTCCCCGACCGACCCCACGACGGACGCAGGGAGCGCTCATGTACTACAGCAACGGCAACTACGAGGCCTTCGCCCGACCCCGCAAGCCGGCAGGCGTCGACGACAAGTCCGCGTGGCTCGTGGGAGCCGGGCTGGCGTCGATGTCCGCGGCGACGTTCCTCATCCGCGACGGGCAGATGGCGGGCGACCGGATCACGATCCTCGAGCGCCTCCCCCTGCCCGGCGGCGCGCTCGACGGCATCAAGAAGCCGAAGAAGGGCTTCGTGATCCGAGGCGGGCGCGAGCTGGAGGACCACATGGAGTGCCTGTGGGACCTCTTCCGGACCATCCCGTCGCTCGAGGTCGAGGGGTCGGTGCTCGACGAGTTCTACTGGCTCAACAAGGACGACCCGAACTACTCGCTGTGCCGTGTGACCGAGAACCAGGGCCAGGACGCGCACACGAACAAGCTCTTCGCGCTGAACGAGAAGGCCCAGAAGGACATCGTCAAGATCTTCATGGCGTCGCGCGAGGAGATGGAGGGCAAGCGCATCGACGAGGTCGTGAGCGAGGACTTCCTGAAGTCCAACTTCTGGCTCTACTGGCGCACGATGTTCGCGTTCGAGGAGTGGCACTCGGCGCTCGAGGCGAAGCTGTACATCCACCGCTTCATCCACCACATCGGTGGACTGCCCGACCTGTCGGCGCTCAAGTTCACCAAGTACAACCAGTACGAGTCGCTCGTCCTCCCGCTGTACCGCTGGCTGCTCGACCAGGGCGTGACGTTCCGGTTCGCGACCGAGGTCACGGACATCGACTTCACGTCCGACGGCGACCGCAAGCAGGCGACCCGGATCCACTGGGTGGAGCGTGCGGACGAGAGCGAGCGCGGCGAGCCGGGGGCGGGGGACGTCGTCGGCGGCGTGGACCTCGGGCCGGACGACCTCGTCCTCGCGACCATCGGCGGTCTCACCGAGAACTCCGACGAGGGCGACCAGCACACGCCGGCACGGATCGACGAGAGTCCTGCCGCAGGCTGGGAGCTGTGGAAGCGGA
Organism: Luteimicrobium xylanilyticum; assembly: GCF_009429125.1. Lineage (GTDB taxonomy): Bacteria > Actinomycetota > Actinomycetes > Actinomycetales > Cellulomonadaceae > Luteimicrobium > Luteimicrobium xylanilyticum. The sequence goes on along the minus strand of NZ_CP045529.1, from coordinate 101,381 downwards.
TCGCCGCGAAGGACCCGGCGTTCGGGCACCCCGAAGTGTTCTGCGGTGACATCGCCAAGTCGAAGTGGCAGTCGGCGACCGTCACGACGCTCGATCGGCGCATCCCGGAATACATCCAGCGGATCACGCAGCGAGACCCGTTCAGCGGGAGGGTCGTCACGGGCGGCATCGTCACGGCCCGCGACTCGTCGTGGCTGATGAGCTGGACGGTGAACCGGCAGCCGCACTTCAAGCAGCAGTCTCCCGACGAGATCGTCGTGTGGGTCTACGGGCTGTTCGTGGACACGCCCGGCGACTACGTGAAGAAGTCCCTCCAGGACTGCACGGGCGAGGAGATCACCCAGGAGTGGCTCTACCACCTGGGCGTCCCGGTCGAGGAAATCCCGACGCTCGCCGCCGAGGCTGCGACCTGCGTGCCCGTGATGATGCCGTACGTGACGTCGTTCTTCATGCCGCGTCGCGCGGGCGACCGGCCGGACGTCGTGCCCGAGGGGTCGGTGAACTTCGCGTTCATCGGCCAGTTCGCCGAGACGACCCGGGACACCATCTTCACGACCGAGTACTCGGTGCGCACCGGGATGGAGGCCGCCTACCAGCTCCTCGACATCGAGCGCGGCGTGCCCGAGGTGTTCGGGTCGACGTACGACGTCCGCAAGCTCCTCGCCGCGACGAGCCGGCTGCGCGACGGCGAGGAGGTCGACCTGCCGGGTCCGAAGTTCCTCCGCGAGCGCCTGCTGCGCCGTCTGGACGGAACCCAGATCGGCGAGCTGCTCACGGACTTCGGGCTGGTCCCCGAGACCGGTGGCACCGAGCGGCGGCCGCGGACGGACGACGCCGTGGAGTAGCGGTAGAACAGCACGCGCGTCACGGCTGACGGCGCCGGACCTCCCACGCGTCCGCGTCGGCGAGGTCGCCGGGCCCGACGCGGACGTACACCAAGCGGTCGTGGAGCCGGTTGCGTCGTCCGGCCCACAGCTCGACCTCGGCACAGTCGATCCGCCACCCGCCCCAGTGGTCGGGGAGCGGGACGTCGGTGGCGGAGCCCGTGTCCGGGTACAGGGCCGCGTACCGGTCGTAGACGGCCTCGAGCGTGGCGCGGTCGGCGACCGGGATCGACTGGTGGGACGCCCACGCGCTGATCCGCGACCCCCAGGGCCGGCCGGTGAAGTACTCGGCGATCTCGTCGCGCCCGATCTCCACGGCCCGGCCGCGGAACCGCACCGCCTGGTACATCGCCGGCCAGGTCAGCGCCGCAGCGACCCCTCCCGTCGCAGCGATCTCCGCGCCCTTCGCGGAGCGCAGGTCGGTCACGAAGCCCGGCCCGCGCGCGTCGAGGAACCGCATGAGGACGGTGCGCACGTCCGGCACTCCGGACGCGTCGACGGTCGCGACGGACAGGGCCGTCGGCTCCGGCACGTCCCCGCGCTCCGCCTGGCGACGGCGCGCAGCGTCGACCCAGCGACGGACCTGCTCGAGCGGGGCGGGGGCGAGCGCGGCCTCGGTCAGGCCCTCGCCGGCGTAGTCCGTGTGGACGATCACGCGAGCAGCGTAGGTCACGTCGAGCGCACTCCCGGACGACCCGTCAGGCGCGAGCCGGGTCGGTGGCCTTGCCGTCGAGCCAGAGGGTGTCGGACGCGTCGGTATGGGGCCCCGACGTCCCGACGTGCTTGGTGCTGATCGTGGGCCCGTTCTTCACGACATGGACGATCGCCATGCCGTGCCCGCGCCCGAGGTCGTACTCGTCCTTGAGCCACTCGAGGATGACGCCGGCCTTCACGGACGGGTCGACGTAGCCGCGCGCGGTCGCCTCGTCGACGATCTCGCGGGGCGTCTTGCCGGTCTTCGTCTCGACGGCGTCGAGGTAGGCCTGGAACGACATGGGTCCTCCTGCTCGGGTCGGGCGACGCGGTGCGCGCCGCCGCTTCACCCTCTCTGACCTGCGTCGTCGTCTCAACTCATCGGGGCAGCGGCACTCCTCCGACGACGGTCTGCCGCACCAACGGCACGCCCGGCCGGTAGGCGAGGTGCGCCGCCGACGGCGCGTCGAGCACCGCGTAGTCGGCGCGCGCCCCGACGCGCAGGTGTCCGACGTCGTCGCGCCGCAGCGACGCCGCTCCCCCGGCCGTCGCGGACCACAGCGCCTCGCGCGGTGTGAGCCGCAGCTCGCGCACGCCGAGGGCGATGCAGAACGGCATCGACGACGTGTAGCTGCTCCCCGGGTTGCAGTCGGTCGCGAGCGCGACGGTGACGCCCGCGTCGAGGAGGCGCCGCGCGTCGGGATACGGCGCGCGGCTCGAGAACTCGACGCCGGGGAGCAGCCCGGCGACCGTCCCGCTCGAGGCGAGCGCGTCGACGTCCGCGTCGGTGAGGTAGGTGCAGTGGTCGGCGGACGCGGCCCCGACCTCGCACGCGACCTGCACCCCCGGCCCGTGCCCGAGCTGGTTGGCGTGCACGCGCGGCGCGAGGCCGGCTGCGATCCCGGCCCGCAGGACGGCGCGCGCGGCGTCCGCGTCGAACGCGCCCTCCTCGCAGAACACGTCGACCCAGCGGGCGTGCGGCGCGCAGGCGTCGAGCATGGGGCCGGTGACGAGGTCGACGTACGCGGCCGCGTCGGTCCCCGACGGCACCACGTGCGCCCCGAGGTACGTGGTCTCGTCGGTGTGGCGGCGGGCGATCCGGAGCGCGCGCTCCTCGTCGCGCACGGTGAGGCCGTAGCCGCTCTTGATCTCGGCCGTCGTCGTGCCCTGGCGGTGCATCTCGGCCAGGTGCCGCCGGACGCCCGCGTCGAGGTCGTCGTCGGAGGCGGCGCGGGTCGCGGCGACCGTGGTGCGGATGCCGCCCGCCCGGTACGGCTCGCCGGCCATCCGCGCCTCGAACTCCGCGGCCCGGTCACCCGCGAACACGAGGTGCGTGTGCGAGTCCACGAAGCCGGGGATCACCGCGGCGCCGTCGACGTCGTCGCGCTCGTCCACGGCCGGGGCGTCCGCAGCCGCGCCCCACCAGGTGACCCGCCCGTCCTCGACGACGAACGCCGCGTCCGTCAGCACCGGCCGCTCGGCGTCCCAGGTGGTGAGCTCGCCGATCCCGGTCACGAGGCGGGCGGTCACACGCGCTCCCAGATCGCGTCGACCGCGGCGGCCAGGTCCGCCGCCACCCGTCCCGGGTCGAGGTCGACCGGCGGGACGACGTCCGCGGCGGTCGCGGCCCACAGCGGCTCGGTCGCGCCCGCGGTGCGCACCGACGCGCGGGCGAGCTCGAAGGCGTCGGCCCCGACGGCCGACGCCGGGTCGAAGCCCAGCGACGCGTAGCCGTCGGTCGTCGCGGCGCGGCGCAGCGCGGCCGCCGACCACGAGCCCCGCCGGCCGCTCGCCAGCCTCTCGTGCAGCTCCACCGAGCGCGCCTCCACGAACGGGTCGATCACCGTGTTGCTGTCCGACCCCAGCGTGACCCGCACCCCCGCCTCGCGCAGCGCGACGCTCGGGCCGATCCCGTCCGCGAGCTCGGCCTCCGTCGTCGGGCACAGGCAGACGGTGGCGCCGGACACGCCCAGGGCGGCGACGTCGTCGGGCGTGAGGTGGGTCGCGTGGACGGCGGTGGTGCGCGGGGACCAGACGCCCGCCTCGCCGAGCAGCGCGACGGGCGTGCGGCCCGTGGCGGCGAGGCACGCCTCGTTCTCGGCGGGCTGCTCGGAGACGTGGACGTGCAGCGGCGCGTCGGGCAGGGCCGCCGTGACCGTGCCGAGGTCCGGCTCGGGCACGGCGCGGACCGAGTGGATCGCCGCCCCCACGACGACGGCGCCCGCCTCCGCGTAGCGGGCCGCCAGGTCCCGGGTCCGCTCCGCCCAGGCGTCGGCGGTGCCGTCGGAGAAGCGGCGCTGCACGCTGTCCAACCCGTCGCGCCCGGGACCCGCGCCGAAGCCCGCGCGCAGGTAGCAGGTGTCGAGCAGGCAGAGCCGCATCCCGACGTCGCGGGCGGCGTCGACGAGCGCGTCGGCCATCGCGTGCCGGTCCGCGTACGGGCGCCCGTCGGGGGCGTGGTGCACGTAGTGGAACTCGCCGACCGCGCCGATCCCGGCGAGGCGCATCTCGGCGTAGGTCGCGCGGGCGAGCGCGTGCAGGAGGTCCGGGTCCAGCACGCCCGCGACCGCGTACATGCGGTCCCGCCAGGCCCAGAACGTGTCGCCGCCGACCTCGCGCCCGCGCAGCGCGCGGTGGAAGACGTGGCTGTGGCAGTTCGCGAACCCGGCGTGCCTCATCCGGCGAGCTCCCGGACGACGGCGGCGAGCGCGTCGACGCCGGCCTCGCAGTCGGCGTCGTCGGCGTGCTCGGACGGCGCGTGCGAGACGCCCGTGAGGTTCCGGACGAACAGCATCGCCGTGGGCAGGACCGACGCGAGGATGCCGGCGTCGTGCCCGGCGCCCGTCGGCAGGACGGGCGCGTCGAGGAGCCCGGCGAGCCGGTCGCGCAGCGGGACGTCGAACGTCACCGCACCCGTCACGGACTCGGCCGACGCGTCGACGGTCGTGCCGTCGTCGGCCGCGGCCGCCCGGGCCGAGTCGACGATCCCCTCGACGAGCCGCTCGAGCTCGCGCTCGTCGGACGCACGGGCGTCGAGCCAGGCCGTGACGCGGGACGGGATCGCGTTGGTGCCGTTGGGGGCGACCGCGAGCCGGCCGAACGTCGCGCGTGCGTCGCCCGCGAGACGGCGGGCCGCGAGCGCCGTCGCGGCGTAGGTGAGCATGGGGTCCGAGCGGTCGCCCATGGGGGTCGCGCCGGCGTGGTTGGCCTCGCCGCAGAAGTCGAGGCGCCAGCGGCCGTGCGGCCAGATCGCGGTCGCGACGCCGACGGCCGCGTCGTCGTGGACGAGCCCGCGCCCCTGCTCGACGTGCAGCTCGACGAACCGTCCGACGCCGGCCAGCCAGTCGGCGGGCCCGACGGCGCGGGGGTCGCGGCCCTGGGCGCGCATGGCGTCGGCGAGGGTGGTGCCGTCGTCGTCGCGCAGGGCGAGGGCCCGTTCGGGCGTGGTCGCGCCGGACGCGAGCCGCGACCCGAGGCACGCGACGCCGAAGCGCGCGCCCTCCTCGTCGGTGAAGCTCCCGATCACGACGGGACGGGCGGGCTCGAACCCGTCGGCGCGGAGCCGATCCACCGCCGCGAAGGACGAGGCGACGCCGAGCGGACCGTCGTACGCGCCGCCGTCGGGCACGGAGTCGAGGTGCGAGCCGACGAGCAGCGCGTCCTCGCCCGCGTTCCCGCTCCACGCGCCCCAGACGGCGAGGCGGTTGCCGTTGCCGTCCTCGACGACCTCGAGCCCGCGTGCGGCGGCCTGGCCGTCGAACCAGTCGCGGAGCGTGGGGTCCTCGGTGGTCCACGCGAACCGCCGGTACCCGCCGGAACGGGCGCGGCCGACGGCGGCGATGCCGTCGAGGAGCCCGGTCACCCCGGGCGGAGCGGAGCCCACGGCCTCAGCCCTCCGTCATCGGGACGCGCAGCCCGCGCTCCCGGGCGACCTCGGCGGCGCGCTCGTACCCGGCGTCGACGTGCCGCATCACGCCGGTGCCCGGGTCGTTGACGAGCACGCGCGCGATCTTCTCCGCAGCGAGGTCGGTGCCGTCGGCGACGATCACCTGCCCGGCGTGGATCGAGCGCCCGATCCCGACGCCGCCGCCGTGGTGGATCGACACCCACGTCGCGCCGGACGCCGTGTTGAGGAGCGCGTTGAGGAGCGGCCAGTCGGCGATCGCGTCGGAGCCGTCGGCCATGGCCTCGGTCTCCCGGTAGGGGGAGGCGACGGAGCCGGAGTCGAGGTGGTCGCGCCCGATCACGACGGGCGCGGACAGCTCGCCCGACGCCACCATCTCGTTGAACCGGAGCCCCGCGAGGTGCCGCTCCTGGTAGCCGAGCCAGCAGATCCGGGCCGGGAGGCCCTCGAAGTGGACCTTCTCCCCGGCCTGCGTGATCCAGCGGCGCAGGTGCTCGTCCTCGGGGAAGAGGTCGAGGATCGCGCGGTCCGTGGCGGCGATGTCCGCGGGGTCGCCCGAGAGCGCGGCCCACCGGAACGGGCCCTTGCCCTCGCAGAACAGCGGCCGGATGTACGCGGGGACGAACCCGGGGAACGCGAACGCCCGGTCGTACCCGCCGAGCCGCGCCTCCTCGCGGATCGAGTTGCCGTAGTCGAAGACCTCGGCGCCGGCGTCCAGAAACCCGACCATCGCGGCGACGTGCCGCGCCATCGACCCACGGGCGCGGTCCGTGAAGCCCTCGGGGTCGCGCGCGGCCTCGTCCTTCCACTCCTCGACCTTGGTGCCGACGGGAAGGTAGGCGAGGGGGTCGTGGGCGCTGGTCTGGTCGGTGACGACGTCGACGGCGAGCCCGTCCGCGAGCGCCCGGGGGAAGACCTCGGCGGCGTTCCCGACGAGCCCGACGGACAGCGCCCGCCCCTCGGCCTTCGCCTGGAGGACCTGGGCGACCGCGTCGTCGTAGGAGTCGGTCATGGTGTCGAGGTAGCCGCGGGTGACGCGGCGGCGCAGGCGGGCCTCGTCGACGTCGACGATCAGCACGACGCCGCCGTTCATGGTCACGGCGAGCGGCTGCGCGCCGCCCATGCCGCCGCACCCGGCGGTGAGGGTGAGCGTCCCGGCGAGGCTGCCGCCGAACCGCTTGCGCGCGACCGCGCCGAACGTCTCGTACGTGCCCTGGAGGATGCCCTGGGTGCCGATGTAGATCCACGACCCGGCCGTCATCTGCCCGTACATCGTGAGCCCCTCGGCCTCGAGGCGCCGGAACTCGGGCCACGTCGCCCAGTCGCCGACGAGGTTCGAGTTCGCGATCAGGACGCGCGGCGCCCACGCGTGCGTCCGGAAGACGCCGACGGGCTTGCCGGACTGCACCAGGAGCGTCTCGTCGTCGTCGAGGGTGCGCAGGGTGCGGACGATCGCGTCGAACGCCTCCCAGCTCCGTGCGGCGCGACCGGTCCCGCCGTAGACGACGAGATCCTCGGGGCGCTCGGCGACCTCGGGGTCGAGGTTGTTCATGAGCATGCGCAGCGGGGCCTCGGTCTGCCAGGACCGGGCGGAGAGGGTCGTGCCGCGGGGTGCGCGGACGGGCTCGTGGGTCATGCGGTCGCTCCGTTCCGGTCGAGGGTTCCGGTGGGTGCTGCGGACGAGGTGGGGATGCCGGCCGCGGCGAACGCGGCGGCGACGAGCGCGCCCGACCGGACGAGGCCGGTCGCGCCGTCGATCTCGGGGGCGAGGAACCGGTCCGGGCCCGGGCCGGGCGCGACCTCGCGCAGGCGGGCGATGGCGGCGCCCGTCGCCCGCGCGGGCTCGAGCGGCGCGCGGAGGTCGATCCCCCGGGCCGCGGTGAGGACCTCGATCGCGAGCACGCGGGCGAGGCCGTCGACGGCGCGGCGCAGCTTGCGCGCCGCCGACCAGCCCATCGACACGTGGTCCTCCTGGAGCGCGCTCGACGGGATGGAGTCGACGCTCGCGGGGACGGCGAGGCGCTTGAGCTCGGAGACGATCGCGGCCTGCGTGTACTGGGCGATCATGAGGCCCGAGTCGACGCCGGGGTCGTCGGCGAGGAACGGCGGGAGCCCGCGGTTGCGAGCGACGTCGAGGAACCGGTCGGTCCGGCGCTCGCTCATGCTCGCGACGTCAGCGACGGGGATGGCGAGGAAGTCCAGCACGTAGGCGAGCGGCGCGCCGTGGAAGTTGCCGTGCGACTCGACGCGGCCGTCGGGGAGGACGGACGGGTTGTCGATCGCGGCTTCGAGCTCGCGGGCGGCGATGGTCCGGGCGTGGGCGATCGTGTCGCGGAGCCCCCCCGCGACCTGCGGGGAGCAGCGGAGCGAGTAGGCGTCCTGCACGACGCCGTCGCCGTGGCGGTGGCTCGCGACGATCGGCGACCCCGCGAGCAGCGCGCGCAGGTGGGCGGCCGAGACGGCCTGGCCCGCCTGGGGGCGCAGAGCCTGGAGGTCCGCCGCGAAGACCCGGTCGGTGCCGAGCTGGCCCTCGACGGACATCGCTGCGGCGAGGTCGGCGGCGTCGGCGAGCCGGTCGAGATCGTGGAGCGCGAGGACGAGCATCCCGAGCATCCCGTCGGTGCCGTTGATGAGGGCCAGCCCCTCCTTCTCGCCGAGCTCGACGGGAGTCAGCCCGTGCTCGACGAACGCCTCTCCCGCGGGCCGGACCACGCCGTCGTCGACGACGTCCCCCTCCCCCATGAGCGCGAGCGCGCAGTGCGCGAGGGGCGCGAGGTCGCCCGAGCAGCCGAGGCTCCCGTGCTCGTGGACGACGGGCACGAGGCCGCTGCTGAGCAGGGCGGCGTAGGCGTCGGCGGTCTCGAGCCGGACGCCGGTGCGGCCGGTCGCGAGGGTCGAGAGCCGCAGGAGCATGAGCGCGCGGACGACCTCGTCCTCGACGCGCGGCCCGGTGCCCGCGGCGTGCGAGCGGATGAGGCTGCGCTGCAGCCGGGCGCGGTCGGCGGGGGCGATGTGCCGGGTCGCGAGGGCGCCGAACCCGGTCGAGACCCCGTAGACGGGCTCCTCGCTCGCGGCCAGGCGGTCGACGACGGCGCGTGAGGCCGCGACCGCGTCGCGGGCGTCGGGGGCGAGGGCGACGGGGACGCCCTCACGGGCGACGGCGACCACGTCGGCGGGGTCGAGGGGGCCGACGCCGACGAGCACGGTCCGGGTAGCAACGGTTTCCACAGCACCATGGAAGCGCCCCGAAGCACGCGGATCCCAGGCACTACAAGGCGATCGGGTCTCGGATCCGAGACAAGCGACGACCGGAGCGCGACGATGGTGGGGTGCCCCGACCCGTCCCCGCCGCGACCGCGACCCTCCGCATCCTGCGCTATCTGTCCACGCGCCCGGCCCCCGTCCCCGCAGCCGCCATCGCGGCCCACCTCGACCTCCCCCGCTCGACGACCTACCACCTGCTCACCGCGATGGCTGCCGAGTCGTTCGTCGTGCACTACCCCGAGGACCGCACGTGGGGCGTCGGGCTCGCGGCGTGGGAGGTCGGGCAGGGCTACAGCCGCCAGGAGGGGCTCGCGCGCCTGGCGCGGCTCCCGCTCGCGCGGCTCGTCGACGAGGTCGGGCACTCGTCGCACCTGGCCGTGCTGCACGGGTCCGACGTCGTCTACCTCCTCGAGGAGCGCGCGCCCGGCCGGCCGCCGCTCGTCACGGACGTCGGGGTGCGGCTGCCAGCGCACCTCACGGCGTCGGGCCGGGCGGTCCTCGCCGCGCTGCCCGCGTCCCAGGTCCGCGCCCTCTACCCCGACCGGGCCGCGTTCACCGACCGCACCGGCCTCGGCCCCACGACGCCGTCCCAGCTCCGCGCCGTCCTCGTCGACACTCGGCGCCGCGGCTACGCCGTCGAGGACGGCGAGGTCACGCTCGGGTTCCGCAGCGTGGCCGTCGTCGTGGGCTCGCCCGACGTGCGAGCCGCCGTCGCGGTGACCTGGGAGGGACGGCAGGACGTCGACACCGAGCGGGTCGTCGGTGCACTCCAGCGCACGGCGGGGAAGGTCGCCGACCGGCTCCGCTAGCCGGGCCCGGCGCCGAGTACGAGGGTTTCCCGCGAGTACGAGCACCAGGGCCTCGTACTCGGCGGAAACCCTCGTACTCGGCGACAGCCCGGCGACGTGTGGGCACGGCTCGACGCCGAGGCCCGCAGCCTGCGGGCACTGGTCACGGACCGGCAGCCGCGCCCTACGCGCGCCACGACCACCGGTGGTCGACCCTGCCGGCTGCCCAGGTGCGCGTGCTCGCCGACTGAGGGCGTCGGCCCCTCAGGCCCAGATCCGGCGCAACGGGGCGAGCCCCTCCTCGACGTAACCGGCGATCGGTCGCTGACCGCCGTCGTCGAACCAGGACTCGAGGGCGGCGAAGTAGCCGAACGCGACGGCGTGCGCGACGACGCGCGCCTGGGTAGCCGTGAGGCCACCGGCGGTCAGCAGCGGGGCGACGCGACCGGCGGCACGGTCGAGCACGCCGCAGACCGCCGCCCGGACGGAAGGCTCGGTGAAGAAGTACCGCACGCGCCGGCGGGCTGTCGCCCCACTCCCTTCGGCGTCGTCGGGCGCCTCGTAGCGCTGCACGACGCGGACCATGCTGCCGACGGGGTCGGCGGGGTCGAGCAGCGCCGCGAGGGCGCCGTCGTCCATCGAGTCGAACTCGTCCGCGACCAGCAGCCCCTCCTTGGTGCCGAAGTACCGGTACACCGACGACGGCGACACGTCCGCCGCGGCGGCGACCTGCTCGATGGTCACGGCGGCGAAGCCCCGCTCGTCGAAGAGATCGAGGGCGCGCTCCTGGATGGTCTGCATCGCGCTGCGACGCCACTGCTCTCGAAGGCCGGCCATGTCGCAAGCTTATCTGACATTCACTTTCTTAGTGACAGTGACTCTCTCAAGAGCTAGCCTGAACCCCACCGACAGACAGTCACTCAGAAAGGAGCCACGCCATGACCCTCGCCACCGGCGCGGCACCCCGCACCACCACCTCCCGCCAGGCGCGCCTCACCGCCACCCTGTGGCTCGGGTTCGCCCTGACGGTCGTCGCGACCGTCGTCCCGTTCGTCGACGCCGCCACCACACGCGAGCTCGCCGACCACGTCCGCGCCGGGTACCCCGCGTACACCGCGCGGGAGGTCGATGCCGCCGTCGCGGCGTACCTCGCGATCCTCGCGACCGTCGGGGTGCTCGGGATCGTCGGCTGGCTCGTCACGATCCGCGGGGCGCACCGCGGCCGGCGCTGGACCGCGGCCGTCGCCACCGGGCTCCTCGTCGTGGGTGCGGGGCTCGCGCTCACTGGCCTCACCGTCACCGACACGTCGGGGGACGTCGGCCTCGCGCCCGCCGTCGCCTGGTTCCAGGTGCTGCCCTGCCTCCCCGGCGTGGCCGCCGTCGTGATGCTGTGGCGCCGCCGCTGACCGGGACGCACGGCCCGACCCGGAGCAGAATCGGCGGATGACCCACGACAGGAAGGCCGTCGTGGTCGGCGGCGGGATCGGCGGACTGACCGCCGCGGTCGCGCTGCGCCGCCGGGGCTGGGACGCGACGGTCCTCGAACGGGCGGCGTCCCTTGAACCCGTCGGCGCGGGCCTCGCCCTCGCCCCCAACGCGGTGCGCGCGCTCGACAGCATCGGCCCCGGCGACCCGGTCCGTGACCTCGCGGCCCTCCAGGGGCCGGTCGGGCTGCGCCGCCCCGACGGGCGCTGGCTCGTCCGCGGCGACGCGTCGATGGTCGGCCCCGAGCCGACCGTGCTCCTCCACCGGCCCCAGCTCGTCGACCTGCTCCGCGGCGCGCTCGACGACGGCGCCGTCCGGCTGGGCACGACCGTCACCGGGGTCGACCCGGGCGGCCCGGCGGAGCGCGCGACCGTGCGGGTGCGCGCACGCGACGATGAGGAGGCCGAGCTCTCCGCGGACGTGGTCGTGGCCGCCGACGGCATCGACTCCCCCGTCCGCACCGCCCTGTTCCCCGGGCACCCCGGGCCCGTCTACGCGGGCGTCACCGCGTGGCGGTTCGTCACCCCGGAACCCGTGGCGGTCGAGCCCGCCGAGACGTGGGGGCGTGGGTCCGTCGTCGGGCTGACGCCCCTCGCCGACGGCCGCGTCTACTGCTACCTCACCGCGACGCTCCCCGAGGGCACGCGCTTCACCGACGAGATCGGCGAGCTGCAACGACGGTTCGGGCACTGGCACCCGCCGCTGCGCGCACTCCTCGACGGCCTCGACCCCGCGGCCCTGCTGCACCACGACCTGCGCTGGCTGAAGGAACCCCTACCGCGCTACGACGTCGGGCGCGTCGCGCTCCTCGGGGACGCCGCGCACGCCATGCCCCCCAACCTCGGCCAGGGTGGGGCGCAGGCGATCGAGGACGCCGTCGTCCTCGCGGCGCGCCTGCGGGGCACCCCGTCAGGCGGAGACCTGGTCAGCCCCGCGCTCGCCGCGTACACCGCGGCGCGCAAGGGCCGGACGCAGCGCGTCGCGCGGATGTCCGCGCAGGTCGGGGCCGCGACGACGTGGCGCTCGCCCCTCCTCGTGAGCGCGCGGGACCTGGGGATGCGCGCCGTCGGGCGGTGGGTGCTGCCGCGGGCGGCGCGGCGGCTCGACTGGATCCTCGACTGGCACCCGCCGGCCTGACGACGGTCAGTCCCGCCGCGCCCCGGCCATCGGCCGGCTGCGGAGCCCCCGCCGGTGCGCGATGCCGTCGAGGAGCTCGCGCAAGGTGTCGACCGCGTCGTAGCGCGGGGCCCAGCCGAGACGCTCGCGGATTCTCGTGGTGTCCATGAGCGGCGCGCCCATGGCCATGTCGAGCCAGCCGGGGTCGGTCGGGACGGCGTGGACACCCCACGCGAGCGCGAGCACCCGGCGCACCAGGGCGGGTGGGAGCGCGACGGACCGGCCGTGGTCGAGCACCCCGGCGACGTCGGACGCGCGCAGGACGGGCTCCGACGCCACGTTGAAGGCTCCGCGAGCGGCGTCCCGGCGGGTGACGGCCGCGACGTACGCCCGCCCGACGTCGTCGGCGTGCGTCGCCTGGAACCGCAGGCCGGCGGGCAGCGGGACGACGGGCAGGCGACCCGGCGTGGCCACGGCGCGCGGGACCAGCGGCCCCAGGAAGTACCGGGCGACCTCCTCCCCCGCGTCCCCCTGGAAGATCAGCGAGGGCCTGAGGCGGGTCACGACGAGCGGCCCCGCGACGCCCTGCTCACGCTCGATCTCGTCCAGCACGGCCTCCTGGGCGGCCTTGTCCACGCTGTAGTGGGAGGTGCGGACGCCGCCGGTGGGCCACGACTCGTCGCGCGGCACGTCGTCGTCGACGGGTGAGTACGCACCCACCGACGAAGCCACGACGAGGTGCCCCACCCCGGCCTGGACACACGCCTGCGCGACCCGCCGCGTGCCGTCCACGTTGGTCCGGCGCAGCAGCGCGCGCTCCCGGTTCGGCTGGATCAGCCACGCCAGGTGCACGACGGCGTCCGCCCCGGTGAGCAGCTCGGTGAGCCCGGCGACCAGCCGCCGCTCCTCCTCGGGTCCGCGCGTCTCGGCGCCGACGTCGAAGGTCTCCCACCGGGCGCCGTCATAGGGAGCGGCGCCCCGGTCGGGGAGCCGACGGGCCACCCCGAGCACCGACGCGACGACCGGCTCCTCGGCGAGCGCCCGCAGCACCGCGGAGCCCGCGTTGCCGGTTCCCCCCACCACGACGACCCTCATGCCGCCCCCTGCGTGGCGGAGCGCGTACCGGTGGCCGGCAGCGTGGGGTCGAGGACGACCTTGATGCAACCGTCCTCCTTGCGCTGGAACATCGCGTACGCGCCCGGCGCGTCCTCGAGCGGCAGCCGGTGCGTGCGCAGGTCGAGGACGCCGAGCGGGTCGTCGGGGTCGGAGACGAGCGGAAGGGTGTCGTCGATCCACCGGCGGACGTTGGCCTGCCCCATGCGCACCGTGAGCTGCTTGTCGAACATCTCCATGAGGGGAAGCGGGTCGACGGCACCTCCGTAGACCCCCGACAGCGAGACCGTCCCGCCTCGCCGCACGGCGGTGATCGCGGAACGCAGGGCGGCGAGGCGGTCGATCCCCGCCCTCTCGATGAGCGGGCGGCCGACGACGCCGGGCAGCACCGAGGCGCCCTTCTGCAGCGTCTCGGACACGGGCGACCCGTGCGCCTCCATGCCGACGGCGTCGATCACCGCGTCGGGTCCCCGACCGTCCGTGAGCTCCCTGACCGCGGCGGGCAGGTCGTCGACCTCGCGGAGGTCCAGGGTGTCGATCCCGTGCCGGCGGGCCATCTCGAGCCGCTCGCCCACACGGTCGACGCCGATCACCCGGGCCGCGCCACGGTGACGCGCGATCCTCGCGCTGAGCTGGCCGATGGGACCCAGACCGAGCACGACGACCGACCCGCCGGGCGGGACGTCCGCGTACTCGACGGCCTGCCACGCCGTCGGGACCACGTCGGAGAGGTAGAGGTAGCGCTCGTCGGGCTCGCCGTCGTCGGGCACCCGGATCGGCCCGTACTGGGCCTGCGGGACGCGCAGGTACTCGGCCTGGCCGCCGGGCACCTGTCCGTAGAGGCTGGTGTACCCGAAGAGCTCGGCGCCCTTGGACCGCGAACGGACCTGGGTCGTCTCGCACTGGGTCTGGAGCCCTCGCCGACACATCCAGCACGTGCCGCACGCGATGTTGAAGGGCACGACGACGCGGTCGCCGGGCTTGATGTGCTGGACCTCCGAGCCGACCTCCTCGACGATGCCCATCGGCTCGTGCCCCAGGACGTCACCCGGCTCGAGGTAGGCGCCGAGCACGCCGTAGAGGTGCAGGTCCGACCCGCAGACGGCGGTCGAGGTGATGCGGACGATCGCGTCCGTCGGCTCGAGGATCCTCGGGTCGGGGACGTCCTCGACCCGGACGTCCTGCCGGCCCTGCCAGGTCAGTGCACGCATGCTTGCTCCTTCGTCGCGGCTCACCCCAGCGTGCGCACACGCGCTGTGCCACGCACGTGCGCACGCTCACGACGGCGCGACGGGGCCCCGGAACGGCGGAGCAGCCGGAGTCGGGTTACCGTGCGCGGGCACCGACCGTCACATCTCGGGGCCGCGCTCGAGGTCACGCGCCGCAGGATCGCCCGACAGCCACCGCAGCCAGCCGGCACCCGGATCGGGCTCGAGCACGAGCGTCCGGAAGAGCAGCGTGAGCGGGATCGCGAGGATCGCGCCCAGCGGACCGATCACGAACGTCCAGAAGACCACCGACGCGAAGCTGAGCGTGAGGCTCAGGCTCACCGTGTCGGCGACGAACTTCGGCTGGACGAGGACCTGCAGGACCACGTTGACCACGCAGTAGACCGCCACGACCGCGAGCGCCAGCGGCCACCCGCCGACGACGACCGCCAGCACCGCCGGCGGCACCAGCCCGAGGACGAATCCGATGTTCGGGATGAAGTTCGTGACGAACGCGAGGATCGCCCACACCGCCGGGGCGGGGACGCCGAGCAGCCACAGCGCGAGGCCGTCGACGGCGGCGACGATCGCGCCGAACGTCGCGTTGACGACGAAGTAGCGCCGCACGCCGTCGTTGAACGCGGTGGCGCGGTCGATCACGACGCCGCGCGTCGCCCCGAACAGCCCGCGGGCGTTGCTGTACCGGGCGGCGTCGACGGCCATGAAGATCACGTAGGCGAGGACGAAGAAGAACGCGCCCGCGACCGAGGCCGCGGTGCCGCTGATCTTCGTGCCCAGCGAGACGAGGGTCGACGGGTCGAGCCACTGGGTCGCGTCGTCCGCGGCCGAGGACGTCACCCCGAGGTCGGTGAGCCGGTCGGCGAGGTCGTCGACGGTCCTCCGCAGGTCGTCGAGGTACTCGGCGACGAGGTGACCGAACTGGATTCCCGCGAACACGAGCATCGCGAGCAGGACCGCGAGGATGAGGTAGGCCGCGACGATCACCGCGGTGTTCGCGACCCAGGACGGCCAGCCCCGGGCCACGAGCGGCGCCCGCAGCGGCAGCACGATGATGACGATGACGGCACCCAGGGCGATCGGGCCGAAGACGCCGCGCGCGGCGTGCAGCCCGGCGAGGGCGACGACGGCTGCCGCGATCGTCAGGAGGATGCGCGTCGACGGGGCGAGGCCACGGGGGGTGTGCTCCATCGGTCGCGCGCTCCTGACGTCGGGTCTGTCGAGCCGCCATCCTGCCGCCGGACGGCGGCTCGCGCACAGCCGACCCGCCGGGGATCGGTGCCGGATCGTGACCTGGGCACGGTGGGTGTCGCCTGTGCGCGGCGGCACGATGGATCCGTGGCTTCCCCACGACGCGGCACCGCCGTCCGCACGATGCTCGCACTGCTCGCACTGGCGCTCGGCGCTGCGGTGCTCGCCGGGTGCTCGCACGTTCCCGCCGCGCTGGACCCGCGGGTGACGCACGTCCCGGACGCGTCCGTCCAGGACGCGGCCACGTGTCCCACGCCCGACGACGGCTCCGGGACCCCCAGCGCCGACGCGGCCTTGCCCCGGGCGGGCCGGGTGCCGGACGGCTTCGTCGCGGTCGCCGTGGTGGAGTGCCCGGTGAACGTGACGGTGAGCGACGCGGACGGGCTGTGGTCCGCCGTCGAGCGGGTCCGATACACGGGCGATCTCACGGCGCTGCTCGCCGCGCTCGCCGAGCCGGACGACCGGCCGCCTGCCAACCTGGCCTGCGCGGCGATCGCTGAGCTGGTGCCGCCGCTCTGGCTCGTGGCCGCCGATGGGCACGCCGTGCTCGTCCACTGGCCCGTCGACGCCTGCGGCATGACCAAGGGCGGAGTGCGCGCCGCGCTGAAGAACCTCACGGTCGCGTCCCGGACGACGACGAAGGTCGCGCTGATCACCCCGGCTGAACCGGGCGTCGTCGGGGGGGCTACCCCTTCTCGATCAGCTGCCTGAGTGCGTCCAGGCGCCGGTCCCACGCAGCGCCGACGGCTTCGAGGGCGCGCGCGGTCTCGGTGAGCCGCGCGCCGAGCGCCCGGTACCGCACCTCGCGCCCGACGCGGACCGGCTCCACGAGCCCGGCGTCCGCGAGGACGGTCAGGTGCTTGGCGATCGCCTGCCGGGTGACGGGGAGCCGTTCCGCGAGCGCCGACGCCGACAGATCGGCCTCGCCGAGGTGCTGGAGGATCGTCCAGCGGGTGTCGTCGCCGAGAGCGTTGAACACGGGGACGACACCCGCCACGGCTGCGGATCCTCCGCTCACGACGTCGGGCTCCCCGCGGCGACGCCCGCCTCGGCGAAGGCCACGAGCTTGTCGAGCTCGCTCGTCCACCCCTCGCGGTTGCCGCGCATGGCGCCGGACGGGTCGGCGAGGCGTTCGAAGCCGGTCTCGACGACGGTGAGGACGGTGGCGTCGCCGTCGGCGGCGAGCGTGAACCGGACCTGGGTGGAGTTGTCGGGCGCGAGGGGCTCACCGGGTGTCCCCCACGTGTACGCGAACACGTGGGGCTCCTCGCTCTCGTCGACACGGACGGGGATGTCGCCGTAGCCGTCGAACGTAAAGGTTCCCTCGGTCCCGGCGTGCGCGTCCGGGAGGCTCGCGCGCTGCGGGAACCATCGGGCGATGAGGTCCTCCTCGGTGAGGGCGGCCCACACGCGCTCCCGGGGAGCCGCGATGCGGATGGTGCGGGTGACCTGGAAGGCCGCGTCGTCGATGACGGCGGGCTCGTTGGTCGTGGTCATGGCACTTCCTCTCGGTCGCGTGTGCAGCAACCCGATCGTTGCACCGGCTCCCACGAAATGCAACCCATCGGTTGCACTCGGGTCAGCTCTCGACCCGGCTCAGGCGCAGCACCGGGATGGTGCGCGTCGTCTTCGCCTCGTACGACCGGAAGCCCTCCGACCGCTCCTTGAACCGCTCCCACGCCTCGTCCCGCTCGACCCCCTCGAGCCGGACGGCGTGCACGGCGACCGTGCCGTCGTCGGGGGTCTCGATCTCCACGTCGGGATGTGCGAGCAGGTTGTGGAACCAGGCGGGGTTGTCGGGCGCCCCGCCCTTCGAGGCCGCGACGAACCACGCGTCGTCGGACTCGCGGATCGCCGCGACCGGGCTCACGCGTTCGGTCCCGGACTTCGCGCCGCGGTGGTGCAGGAGCACGAGGCCCCGGCCAAAGTTGGTCACGGTCCCGCCGGTGGCGCGGAACTCGTCGATGATGCCCTGGTTCCAGTCGGTCATCCGCCCAGTCTGCACCCCGCCCCCCGAGGGCGGAGCGCCGTCCGCCCTCAGCCGAGGACGTCGTCCGGGAGCTCGACCGGGTACGGCTGGCCGACGTCGGCCGAGACGCTCACGGCGGCCCACCGCCGGTCCGAGGCGAGCAGCCGCTCGTCCTGCGCCACGGACATCGCGGACGCGACCGCGCCGAGCGGCAGGTGCTCGGGGACGTCGTCGCGCTTCGCGACGCGGACGAGGATCGCCGCCGCCCGCTCGGGGTCGCCCGGGAACGTCGCGGGGTCACGGACGGCAGCCCCGACCGTCCCCGCGTACGCCTCCGGCACCTCGTGGACGGTCATCGAGGCGCCGGCCCAGTCCGTGCGGAACCCGCTCGGCTCGACGACGAGCACCTTGACCCCGAACGGCGCGGTCTCGGCGCGCAGCACGCGGCTGAACCCGTCGATCGCGAACTTGGCGGCCTGGTACGACGCGATGCCCGGCGAGCCGCCGACGCGCCCGCCTACGGAGGAGAACTGGATGACGAGCCCGCCACCCTGCGCGCGCAGGAGCGGGATCGCCGCCTTGGACACGTGGTAGACGCCCCAGAAGTTGGTCTCGAACTGCTCGCGGACGTCGGCGTCGTCCGCGGTCTCGATGGGCGCGACGTTCGCGTAGCCGGCGTTGTTGACGACGACGTCGACGCGCCCGAAGACCTCGCGCGCCTCCGCGAGCGCCGCGCCGACGGCGTCGGGGTCGGTGACGTCGAGGGCGATCGGGCGGACCCGGTCGCCGTACTCGGCGACGAGGTCGGCGAGGGCCTCGGGCCGGCGCGCGGTCGCGGCGACCGTGTCGCCGGCGTCGAGCGCCGCGCGGGCGAGGGCGCGGCCCAAGCCGCGGGAGGAACCGGTGATGAACCATGTCTGCTGCATGACAGTTAGTACAACACCGTTCTCTTAATAGTGCAACGGCGTTGCGCTACACTCGCCGAGTGACCTCGACCAGCTTCCAGCGCGCCCGCAGCGCCGAGGCCAAGCTCGCCCGCGAGACTGCGATCCTCGACGCAGCCCGGCGACTCGCTGCGCAGCGCGGCATCCGCGAGATCACGCTCACCGACGTCGCCGACGCCGTCGGGATGCACAAGTCCGCGCTGCTGCGGTACTTCGAGACGCGCGAGGAGATCTTCCTGCGGCTCACCGCCGACGGCTGGCGCGAGTGGGGGCCCGCGCTCCGAGCCGAGCTCGCGCGCGACACCGACCCCACGCCGGCCTCCGTGGCCGCCGCCTACGCGCGCACGCTCACGGCGCGCGGGACGTTCTGCGACCTGCTGGCCCAGGCTCCGCTCAATCTCGAGCGCAACGTGTCGGTCGAGGCGGTGCGCGCGTTCAAGCTCGTGACGCACGCGGAGCTCGACGAGATCGTGGCGGCCACGCGCGCCGCCCTCCCCGCGCTCCCGGAGGCGTCGGCGGTCGACGTCGTCGCGACCGCTGTCGCGCTCGCCGGCGCGTTCTGGCAGATCGCGACCCCCGGCGAGGAGGTGCTCGCGCTGTACCGCAGCGACCCGCGCCTCGGGCACGCGCTCGTCGACGTCGAGCCCCGGCTCGCCGCCATCCTGGCCCGGCTCCTGCGGGGTTCGGTCCCCGGGCACGACGACGGCCCGACCGGGGGCTGAGCCTCACCCCGGCCGGGCCGTCCGTCAGGTGGCCGTCAGGCCGTCGCGACGGCGAACACGTGCAGGTCGCCGCCGTCGACCTCGTCCGGCAGCGTCACGCTCTTGAGCTGCTTGCCGGCCTCGAGGGCGATGGGCGCGGTCGCGAAGATGTCCGTCTTCACAGGGTCCTTGCCCTGACCGGACTGGTCGCGGTACGCGGTCTGCAGCGCGACGACGTTCCCGAACTGCGGGGAACCGCCGCCCCCACCGAGGGTCCAGTCGCTGAACCCGATGGTCGCCGTCTGCGTGGACCCGTCCGTGTACGTCAGGGTGACGTCGCCGGACGCCTGGCCCTCGCTCGCGCTGCCGAGGAACGCGAGCTCGGTCGCGCCCTTCGACGTCGCGCTCAGGTCGAGCACCTGGTCCCCTCCGCCGGCCACGACGTTGTCGGGCGACCCCGGCGCCACGTCGGGCCACGTGAAGTCGAACCCGTTCGCCGAGACCGTGCCGCCCGGCTTCGCGCCGGCCGCCGCGAGCGCCGCCGCCGAGTAGCTCCAGCCCTCGCCGTCGAAGTTCGCCTTCGGGTCGTCGTCCGAGGCCGAGATGCCGCGGTTGTTGACGTACCAGCTCAGCGTGCCCTTGGTCCCGACCGTCACCGTGAGCGGCGCGGCCGTGATCCGCTGCCCGGCGGTCGTCGTGACGGTCACCGGGACCGTGTACACGCCGTCGGCGGCCTTCTTCGTCGCCTTGACCGTCACTGGGACGGTGACCTGGCCGGACTTCGGCACGGTCACCGCACTCGACGCCGGCGTCACCTTGAGGCCGTCCGGCGCGTCGACGCTCCAGCGCACCCGCACCTGCTTGCCCGTCATGGTCGACATCGTGAGCGACGTCTTCGCCGTGGAGCCCGGCTCGACCTTGACGTCACCCGTGGACCGGACGAACGCCGGGATCTCTCCGTCGCGGTACGACGGCGGCGCGTCCTTCGCGGCCTTGCCCCACGACTTCTGAGCCTTGGCGACGAGCGTGTAGTCGAGCGTGCCGCCCTTCGTCACGAACGACGCGGGCACCCACGGTCGGTTCGACTTCGCCCCCGTGACCTGCAGGTCCTTGATGTAGACGTTCTTCGAGGACGCGGCGGGCGCGTTCACGGTGATGGTCCGGCCGTTGCCCGTGTGCACGACGGCGCGCGGGAACAGCGGCGACGTCAGGACCAGGTCGGCGCGGGTCGGGTTCTGCGGGTACATGCCCAGCGCGGACCAGACGTACCAGGAAGACATGGTCCCGGCGTCGTCGTTGCCGGGGATGCCGCCGGAGTCGGCCGTCCAGAGCTGGTCGAGCTCCGCCCGGACGGTCTCCTGCGTCTTGTACGGCGCGCCGACGTAGTCGTACAGGTACGGCGCGTTGATGTCGGGCTCGTTGGTCGGGTCGTACTTGGCGTCGTCCTTCGCGGAGAAGTCGAACGTGCCGTCGTCGGCGCGGAAGAACGAGTCGAGCCGGTCGACCATGGCCTGCTTGCCGCCGAGCGCGGACGCGAGGCCCGCGACGTCGGAGTAGGTCATCCACGTGTAGCGCGCGCTCGAGCCCTCGACGAAGCCCGCGCCCGTCGACGGGCTGAAGCTCGCTCCCGACCAGGTGCCGTCGGCCGCGCGGTTGCGCATGTAGCCGCCGTCGGACGTGGCGTCGGGGTCGAAGACGTTCGTCCACGCAGCCGAGCGGTCACGGAACTCGGACGCGAGCGCGTTCTTGCCGAGCCCGGACGCCAGCTCGGAGATGCCGGCGTCGGCCGCGGAGTCCTCGAGGGTCTCGGCCGCGCCGCCCCAGCAGTGGCAGTCGTCCGCGGGGACGTACCCGATCTTGAGGTACTGGTCGAGGGCGGGCCGCTGGCCGACGCACTCGACGTTGCAGCCCGCGCTGCTCTTGTCGTTGGCCGTCGGGACGGTCGCGGCGGTGACGAGCGAGGCGAGCGAGCCCTTGACGTCGAAGCCCTTCGCCCCGAACGCGACCATGCCCGCGAGCGCCGCGGCGGACGGGTCGCCCGACATGACGCTGGTCTTCATGTTCTCGAGGAGCCAGCGGTCCCACTCGCCCCCGCGCTGGTCGGCGTAGTTCTTGAGGGACTGCGCGTAGTCGCTCGCGACATCGGGGTTCAGCAGGGCGAGGAGCTGCACCTGGCCGCGGTACTGGTCCCAGCCGGAGAACGTGCCGTACTGCTCGTCCTGGTACTTCCGGGTGACGGTGTGGACCTTGCGGTCACCGCCGAGGTAGCGCCCGTCGACGTCGCTCGTGAGCGTGGGCTCGAGCATCGAGTGGTAGAGGGCCGTGTAGAAGGTGGTGCGCTGGTCCTGGGTTCCGCCGCCGATCTGGACGGCGCTCAGGGCCTTGTCCCACGCCTTGACGGCCTGCGCGCGGGTCTTGTCGAAGGTCTGCTTCTTCGGGTTCTCGGCCTTGAGGTTGAGCTCGGCGTTGGCGGCGCTCACGTAGGAGATCGCGACCTTGACCTGCACCTGCCGGGTCCCCGCGGGGAACGTCACGTACGCGCCGGAGCCCTTGCCGGCGACCGGGTTGCCGCTGGAGGAGTAGCCCGTCCCGCCCGACGCCGACGTCGAGCCGGGCGTCAGGGTGTCGTCCTTCCACGTGCCCTCGGCCTTGAACTTCGTGTCGAAGTGGGCCGTGAAGTAGAGCGTGTAGCCGTCGTGGCGGTTGTTGGCGCTCTGCGGCCCGCAGAAGTTCCCCGCCGAGATCGAGCCGGTGACCGTCCGGGTCTTCGGGTCGACCTTCACCGTCGCGTCGGCGCTGCCCGACTCCGCGTTCGACGTGCGGAAGAGCATGCTCGCGGACTTGCCCGCGGGGAAGCCGAACAAGCCGGTCCCGGTGCGCTGCGTCGTCGTGAGCGAGGCGCTCGCCCCGCTGTCGAGGCGGACCGAGTAGGACCCGGCCTCCGCCTTCTCGTTCGCGTGCGAGAACGTGCTCGCGTACGTGGCGTCCTTGGTGTCGGCGCTGGGCGAGGTCGTGACGTCGCCGACGTACGGCATGATCGGGATGTCGCCGTTGGCGCCCGAGCAGCCCACGCCGTTGAGGTGCGTGAGGCTGAACCCGCGGATGCGGGTCGCGTCGTAGCGGTACCCGCCCGGCGCGGGGTTGGACGCCTGGTTGCCGGTCGACGTCTGCGGGCTCCAGGCCAGCATGCCGAACGGCACGACAGCGCCCGGGTAGGTGTTGCCGGCGTTCGACGTCCCGATGATCGGGTCGACGTACGTGGCCGGGTTCTTGACGAGCGCGGGCAGCTTCTGCGCCGCTGTCGCCGGTCCTGCGGTGAAGGCTCCCGTGAGCAGCGCGGCCGCTGCTCCGGAGGCCGCCAGGACGCGCCATACGCGACGTCCCGGCTGGGGGTGGTGCACCATCGTCGGTCTCCTGCCCTTGTTGCCGGTGGGGGGTGTGACTGGGGCTCGGACCACGCTGCTGACATCGCTGGCTGACAGCGTTGTCTAAGCCTCTAGAGGTCTATCCTGTGCGCTCGCTCGGAGTCAAGGACAAGGTGCGTGTCGGAGACCGCCAGGCAGCCGGGCAACTTTTCGCGCCACGCAACACACTCACTCCCGCAACGCGCAGCAGCGCCGCCGATCCGGGACGTTTGCCCGCCTTGGCGCGAGACTCCGAGGCTCCAGCGCCGCCCTGTGTGTTGCGCAGCGCAGAAACGACGACGGCCCCGCCGCGGGAGAGTCCGCGGCGGGGCCGGAGGGGGTTCGGGCGGCCTACTCGGCGATCGCCGCGACCGCGAGCTCGTCGCTCACCGCCGGCCGCGCATCCTCGACGGGGGACTGGGGCGTGCGGCCCCGCCGTGGGATGAGCAGCACGACGACCGCACCCGCCGCCGCGGCGGCCGCGCCGATCACGAAGCACAGGCGGAACGCGCCGTGCGTCGGGATCTCCGCGCCCCCGATGGCGACCGTCCGGCTCGTGAGGACCACGGCCATGACCGCGCCGGCGACCGTCGTGCCGATCGAGCGCATGAGGGTGTTGACCGACACGCTCGACGCGGCCTCGGCGGCCGGGACGTTGGTGAGGATGAGCGTCGGCATCGCGGCATAGCCGATGCCCACGCCCGCGCAGACGATGCACGAGGCCACGAGGAGCTGCCAGGGCGCGTTGGTCATGAACACGGCGACGACGTAGCCGGCAGAGAGCACGAACGCGCCGGTCGCGAGGGTGATCCGGCCGCCCAGGCGGGTGAGGAGCTTCGCGGACACCGGCGAGAACAGCATCATCATGAGGCCGCCGGGCGCGAGCCACAGGCCGGCCTGGAGGATCGTCTGGCCGAGGCCACCGAGGGCCTCGGGAAGCTCGAGGAGCTGCGGCACGACGATCGACTGCGCCATCATCCCGAAGCCGATGAGGACGGCCGCGATGTTGGTCAGCAGGACGGGGCGCTTGCCCATGGTGCGCAGGTCGACCAGCGGGTCGTCGTGACGCTTCTCGTACCAGCCCCAGAGCAGCAGCACGACGACGCCGCCGGCGATCATGGCGATCGTCGAGGCCTCGCCCCAGCCCCAGTCGTTGCCCAGTCGTTGCCCTTGGAGACGCCGACGAGCACGCCCACCAGGCCGACCGCCAGGCCGACGGCCCCGACGACGTCGATGCGCCCGGGGTGCGCGTCGTGGGTGTTCGGCAGGAAAGCGGCGGACAGCAGGGCGATCGCGACAGGGAGGACGGTCGAGACCCAGAACAGGGCGTGCCAGTCGTGGTCCTGGGCGATCCAGGCGGCGAGCGGCAGGCCGAGCGCGCCGCCGACGCCGAGCGTGGCGGAGACGCCGGCGACGGCGCCGTTGACCATCTGCGGCGGGGCGACCTCGCGCACCATCGAGATGGCGACGGGGATGTAGCCCATCGCGATGCCCTGCAGGACGCGACCGACGAGGACCATCGCGAGCGAGTCGGAGAGCGCGCAGATCAGCGAGCCGGCGACGAGGATCGTCGCGGCCGTGACGAGCACGGGCTTCTTGCCGACGAGGTCGGCGAGCCGTCCGACGAGCGGCATCGCGACGCCGCCACCGAGGAGCGTGGCGGTCACGACCCACGAGGCGTTGCTGACGCTCGTGTCGAGGAGCTGGGGCAGCTCCGACTGGATGGGGATGACGAGAGACTGCATCAGCGCGGCGCAGAGGCTGCCGAAGAGCAGCACGCCGATGACGAGCACGGCGCGGTCGTTGCCGCGCGGCGTGGTGGAGGGCGGGTTCACGGGGGCTCTCTTCCGAGGGATGTGCACGTTACACAAACGAGGGGCTCATGTATGCTACCTACATATTTGCTCGGAGCAAAGGCGCCCCGCGCGCAGGAGGAGACATGAGCGCACCCGCACAGCCCACGCGGACCCGCGGCGACCACGACGCCGTGGCGACGCCCGGTGGCCGCACCGCATCCGCACTCTTCCGGCTCGACCAGCACCGACGCGTCGCCGAGCACCACGGCCGGCTCAACGTCGCCGACGGCCGGCTCCTGTGGCTCTTCAGCGACGAGACCCCCCGCACGCTCCGCCAGATCGCCGAAGAGCTCAACCTCGAGCAGTCCACCGTCAACCGGCAGGTCAACGCCGCCCACCAGGCCGGGCTCCTCGAGCGGCGGCGCGACCCCGAGAAGGGCGCGTACGTGTTCGAGGCCAGTGCGTCCGGCCTCCAGCTCTTCGAGGACGCGATCGCCCGCACGCTCGGCCAGTACGACGCCGCCCTCGCCGCCCTCGGCGACGACGACGCCGAGCAGCTCGTCGCGCTGCTCGGACGGTTCGTCGCCGCGTACGGGGAGGTCGTCGAGGGCACCGCCCCCCGCCGGTAGGACCGGAGCATCGGCACCCCGGGCGCCGCGCCATAGATATACATAGGTCCCGCAGCCCACATGGCCCCACGTTGCAAGGTCCATAGTTATGAACAACTATGGACTCGTGACCCCCGACGAGGTGCGACAGCTCGCCGCGCACGGTGAGACATTCAGCGTGGAGTTCAAACGGGACAAAGGGCTGAGCGACACCGACATCGTGGAGGCGGTGGTCTGTCTCGCCAACGGACAGGGTGGCCAACTCCTTGTCGGCATCGAGGACGACGGACGGATCACCGGGCTCGCTCCACGCCACGGCAACCGCACCGACCCCGACAAGCTTCGTGGCCTCATCCTCAACAAGACAGAGCCTCCGACCGCGACCACGGTCGAGCTGGTCTCCGTCGACGGCCTTGAGGTCGCAGTCATCCAGGTCAGTCGAGCCGAATCGCCCGTCGGCACCAAGTCGGGGTTGTTCGTGCGCCGCTCCACCAAGTCAGACGGCACTCCTGAGTGCGTTCCATATCGCGCACACGAGCTGATCTCCGCGGGATTGAGCGCGCAGGGCCGTGACTACGCAGAGGCGCCAGCCCGGGGACTGACAACGGACGACCTCAGCGCCCAGGAGTTCGACCGGTTTCGACGACTCTGTGCAAGCGGCAAGGGTGACCGCGGACTTGCGTCAGCCGGGGATGAGGAGATCCTGCGAGCACTTCGCGTCGTGCGTCCCGATACCGGCGAGCTGACCCTCGGAGCCGCACTGCTCTTCGGTACCGAGAGAACGCTCATGGCTCACGTGCCGACAGCCGAGGTCTTGTTTCAGGAACAGCGCGACGGCCGGATTTCGACGAACCAGGTGTTTCGCTATCCTCTCCTGCGCGCCGCGGACCACATCGAGGAGCTCATCAGCGTCCGGAACTCGGAACAGGAGTTGATGCTCGGCCTCTACCGAGTTGGCATCCCACGCCTTCCTGCGACGGTCGTCCGCGAGGCGGTCGCCAACGCACTGGTCCACCGTGATTACGCCGAGCTGGGCCCCGTGAGCATCCAGCTCTCCGACGACCGCCTCAGAGTTGCCAGCCCGGGAGGCTTCCCTCCTGGCATAACGCTCGCGAACCTCCTTGATGATTCCAAGCCGCGCAGCGTGATCCTCGCCGAGGCCTTCAAACGCGCCGGCCTCGTCGACCGATACGGCCGCGGCGTGCCCGAGATGCACCGCGAGCTTCTGAGGCTCGGCCGCAGCGTTCCTGATTACTCGGCCACAAACGACAAGGCGGTCATCCTCACCGTTCCTACGAGCGACTCGGACATCGAGATGGTGCGCTTCGTGATCGAGCGCGAAGAAGAAACGGGGACGCCACTGCCGCTCCGTCATCTGCGGGTGCTTCATGAGCTCAAGGCCGCCGGCCACGCGTCCCTCGCCGAACTTCTCGACACCCTCGATCTCACCGGTTCTTCGCTGCGTGACGACCTGACACGTTTGACGGAGGCCGGCCTGGTCGAGACCCGAGGCTCCGGGCGCGGACGCCAGTACTACCTGACGGCCGCTTTCTACCGGTCTGCACAGGCCAGCGCGTACGTGCGGCTCCAGGACACCGAGCCCATCCAACAGGACCAGATGGTGCTCGCATACGTAGACCGGTGGGGAAGCATCACACGCGCGAAGACTGCTGAGCTGTGTCGCCTCACACCGCTCCAGGCACGCACTGTCCTCAAGCGACTCGTCGACACCGGCCAACTCGAGCTCCGAGGTGAGCGGCGCGGTTCCCACTACGTCCGCAACGCTCCTTGAACTGCCGCTGTCCGACAACGAAGGAGGCCACCGACGTCGGTCAGATGATTCGCGACGCTCTCCTCAGGTCCGCAGGACGCTCTCGTCCTGCGTGAGCTCCCGGTCGACGACGACGGCGCCACCGACGAGCGCGGACCGCACCGCCTCGACGTCGGCGCCGTCCTCGGACGCGAGCACCACCGCGGACGTACCTCGCACCAGCGCGTCCTCGATCTCGTCCGCGACCCGCCAGTCCATCCCGAGCTCGAGCTCGAGGCCCCCGCCCGCCAGGTAGGCGGTACCGCGCGACGAACCGAAGCCCATGCCGACGATCCCCTGCAGGTAGTCGCGGCCCACCTCGCGCATCGACGTCCGGCCCTCGTGGAGGGTGAGCGTGGGGTGCTTGTCGGCGTCCGTCCAGGTGACCACGCCACGCCGGACCCCGGGCCGGTCGGGCAGGACCCGAGCAGCCTCACGCGCGCCGTCGGGCGTCTCGAAGCGCCAGACCGTCAGCCAAGCCATGCCGTCACCCCTGTGTGTCGTCGTGCGGTCCATGCGGCCACCTCGCCCAGCCTGTCGGACGTGACGCCGCAGGTCAACGGACCCGCCGCGGCCTCGGCACGTCGGGCACCTCCGAGCGCAGCCGGGCCGGGAGCCGGTCCGTCGCACGCGAGACCGCACGTCCGACCTCCTCCTCGGGACGACCGTGCAGCACCGCGAACGCCACGACCGTGAGCGGTGCGACGGCGTGGAACAGCGCCGCTCGCGAGACCGTGCCCGGGTCGGCGAGCGCAGGCGCGAGGTCCCAACCGTGCCATCCGGCGAGGCTCGCGACGTCCTCGGCGGGGTCTTCGATGCTCGCGAGATCCCAGTCGAGCACCCCGACGACGCGCCCGCCGTCCCACAGGACGTTGGCGCCCGCGAGGTCGCCGTGCCCCACAGCTCTCACCGGGACACCGACGGCCGCGAGCCGGTCGACGGCGTCCTGGGCAGGGGCGCGGAGGGAGGAGGGCAGTCGCGGGACGACGTCCTCCGTGAGCACGTCGTACCAGCGATCGCCGCCGTAGAACGCGCGAGGGCGCGCAAGCAGTCCGCCGAAGACGGCGGGATCGAGCGCGTGGATCGCGGCGAGAAGGCGGCGCAGCTCGACGGGGTCGGCCCGACCAGGCTCGTGCGGCAACCCCGGAAGACGTCGGACAGGGACGGCCGTCACGCCGTCGTGCACCGTGGCCACCCCCACCGAGCGCGGCACCGCGAACGGGAGGGGGGCAGGGCGTCGACGACGCTCTGGGCGCGCAGCAGCTCGGGTGCGGCGTGCGCGTCCCGGGCGACCCGGACCGCGGTGTGCTCCCCCAGGACGACGAGCGACGACGAGCCCGTACGTACCCACGACGCCGTGGCCGCGCGTGCAGGGTCGCCCGAGCTCGTCAGCAGGTCGTCGACGAGCGCCCGGACCGTTTCGACGTCCGGTTCGCGGAATCTGGTCTCGGCACGCTGTCGCTCCGACGTCATGCACCCACCCTACGAAGGGACGCGTCGGGCAGGTCTTCGGCAGCGAGGGCTCGCGACGTGGAGCCTTGACACGCCTGGGACCGTGGGAGGCATGACGCTCACGTTCAGCGGTGCGGTGTTCGACAGCGCGGACCCGGCGGTGGTCGCGGACTTCTGGGCCCAGGCCCTGGGGTGGTCAGGTCGCGAGTCCGGCGACCGTGGTGAGGTGGTGGTCTACCCGCAGGAGGGCGAGACCGTCCTCGGCCCGCCCAGCCTCGTCTTCCAGCCCGTACCCGAGGGCAAGGCCGTGAAGAACCGTCTGCACCTGGACTTCGGCTCGGCCGACCAGGGCGCCGACGTCGCGCGGCTCGAGGCGCTCGGGGCCCGGCGCGTCGACGTCGGGCAGGGCGACGACAAGACGTTCGTCGTGCTGGCCGACGTCGAGGGCAACGAGTTCTGCGTCCTCGACGGTGAGTGAAGCACCGAGGTAGCTAGGGTCGGCGGATGCGTCCCCGCCTCGCCCTGGTCCTCCTCGCCGCCGCGGTGGTGGTGACCGGCCTCGGTGCCCGCGCGTTCCTGCCCACCGCCCTGGGCGGCCCGGCGGGCGACGCGCTGTATGCGACGTTCGTCGTCGTGCTGGTCGCGCTCGCCCGCCCGACGGCGCACGCATGGGTCCCGCCCGCGCTCGGGTTCGCGCTGTGCGTGCTGGTCGAGCTGTTCCAGCTCACGGGGGTGCCGGCCACCCTCGCCGAACGCTGGGCCCCGGCCCGGCTCGCGCTCGGCACGACGTTCGCCGCGACCGACCTGCTCCGCTACGCGGTGGGCGCGCTCCTGGGAGGGGCGGTGTGTGCGCTGGTCGATCGGCGTGACCGGTCACGGGCCCGTCACCCCGGGGCCGCACCAGGGTAGGGCACGGGCGCGAGCGGGTGCGGCACCCCAGGAAGGTGGGACCAGCGCCGGGAGTCCCCGGCCCACCCGAAGGAGCCCGCCATGACCACCGTCCGCTTCCACCTCACCTCCGCGCTCAGCGCCACCGAGCTCATGGAGATCCTCACCGACTTCAGCTCCGCCCGCCCCGACGCCTGGCCCAGCATCGACGCCGACCACTTCGAGGTCCACGCGATCGGCGACGACTGGGCCGAGGTGACCGAGGGCACCGCGTCCGCCTGGGAACGGGCCCGCTACGACTGGGACGTCGAGCGCCGTCGCGTCGTCGTCACCACGCGGGACTCCAAGGTCTTCGGCCCCGGCGGCGGCTGGACCTTCCAGCTCACCCCCGAGGACGACGGCACGACCCGCATCGACGTCGAGCTGACCCGCGAGCCCGAGGGGGCCAAGCGCAAGCTGCTGGCAGCGCTGCTGCCGCTCGTGGCGCCGTCGTCGTTGCGCAAGTCGTTCTCCCGGCCGCTCCAGGCCGCGTGACCCCGCCGCCTCAGCCGAGGGGGGCCGGCCCCAGCCGGCCCCACACGACGAACACCGCGAGCGCCAGGTAGAGCAGGTTGAGGAGCGCGTGCGCCGGCTCGCCCCGGCGCACCTCTACGATCGCGGCCCCGACCATCACGAGCCCGAGCCCGACGGCGGCCGCGGGGACCAGCGACGTGGCCACGCCGACGAGCCCCGGAAGCACGAGGCCGACCGCCCCGAGGACCTCGAGCCCGCCGAGCGTCTTGACGAAGCCCTGGTCGAAGTCCCCCACCCAGCCTCCACCGGGCGCTGCGAGGAGCTTGTCCCGCGCCATCACGATCTTGTTGGCCCCGGCGAACGCGAACACCGTGGCCAGCACCCCGGTCACGACCCACACCGCCACGTCCATCTCGTCCTCCCTCTCGGTTACCTCGGCCCCCACGGGCCCGTCATCCCCCACGACGGCACCGAGTGAGGGAAGGTAACTGACGTGGACCAGGGCAGGTCGCACGGCGGGACGGTCGTGGAGGCGTTCGAGCGGGAGCGGAGCCGGCTGGTCGCGGTCGCGCACCGCATGCTCGGCTCGCGCGCCGACGCCGAGGACGCCGTCCAGGAGGCGTGGCTGCGGCTCAGCCGCCAGGACGCGGGCACGATCGACAACCTGGCGGGTTGGCTCACGACCGTCGTCGGGCGGATCTGCGTCGACGCGCTCCGCGCGCGCCGGACGCACCCCGAGAGCGGCACCGCGGACCTCCCCGAGCTCGTGGTGACCGAGGACGACGACGACCCCGCCGAGGACGCTGCGCTCGCCGACTCGGTGGGGCTCGCGCTGCTCGTCGTGCTCGACACGCTGCGGCCCGACGAGCGGCTGGCGTTCGTCCTGCACGACATGTTCGCGGTGCCGTTCGACGAGATCGCCTCGGTCCTCGACAAGTCCACCGACGCGACGAAGATGCTCGCGAGCCGGGCACGGCGCAAGGTCCAGGGCACGCCGCACCCGTCCGACCGACGACGGCAGCGCGCGGTCGTCGACGCGTTCCTCGCGGCGTCCCGTGCAGGCGACTTCGAGGCGCTGCTGCGCGTGCTCGACCCGGACGTCGTCTGGACGACGCACACCTCGCACGGGACCACGGTCCGTCTGGGCTCCACCGAGCTCGCGCGACAGGCGGTGCGCGGGAGGGATGCGCGGGTCACGGGGCGGCGGGTGCTCGTCGACGGCGAGCCCGGGATCATGACCTGGGGTCCGACGGGCAAGCCGCTCGGGCTCATGGCCTGCACGGTCGTTGAGGACCGGATCGTCGAGGTCACGTCCGTCCTCGACGCGCGGGTCCTCGCGGCGATCGACCTGCCCCCGCAGGAGGCATGACGGCGGGGTCGGGCCTGGGGTCAGCGCCGTCGTCGGGCGGCGAGCGCCATCTCCACGATGGTGAGCGCGCCCGCGACGAGCACGACGACCGCCACGATCCGCAGGGCCGAGCAGGCGCCGGAGGCGTAGGCCGCGAGGACGGCGTCGTGCCGGCGCGGGGCGCCCGCGAGCGCTTCGGCGACCGTGCGCGGCACGTCCCCGCGACCCTGACCGGCGCTCCGCGAGAGGTGCTGGACGAACCCGGACGTCAGGAGCGTCCCGATCACGGCGACGCCGAGCGCGCTGCCCAGCTCCCGGGTGGTCGCCTGCAGGCCGCCCGCGACGCCGGCCCGGTCCCGCGGGAGGGACTCCGTGATCGCGGTCGTGAGCGTCGGGAGGGCGAGCGTCGCCCCCGCCCCGACGACGACGAGCCAGCCGGCATAGGCGATGTACGCGCCGTCGACGGCGGTGGCGAGCCCACCGAGGCCCACGCTCACGAGCAGGAAGGCCACTGCGAGGACCATGCGCTCCCCGAACCGCGTACCGAGGAGCAGCGGAAGGCTGAGCGGGACGACGCCGAGGCCGGCCTGGAGCACGGAGAGCCCATGGACGTACTGCAGCAGCGAGGCGTTGACGAAGAACAGCCCGAACATCCCGAAGAAGACGATGAGCATCCCGAGGCAGGCGGCGCGCAGGCGCGGCGCGGCGAACAGGCGGGGGTCGAGCAGCGGCTGCTCGACCCGGAGCTCGACGGCGACCCAGACCGCGAGCAGGACGGCGGACGCGACGAACGCCCCGACGACCAGCGGGCCGCCCCAGCCTGCTTCGGGGCCCTGGATGATCCCGACGAACAGCGCGACCGAGGCGAGCGTGAGGAGGGCGGTGCCGGCGGGATCGAGCGGGCGCTCGTGCCGTGGGCTGCGGGGTGCGACGCGCGCGACCCAGAGCGCGCAGGCGAGCCCGACGGGCACGACCGCGGCGAACAGCCGGCGCCACGACCCGACGGTGAGCACGGCTCCGCCGCCGACGTTGCCGACCAGGCCGCCGAGCCCCGACATGGCGGCCCAGACGGCCAGCGCACGCGGTCGACGCTCGGGCGGGACGGCGTGCACGAGCACGGCCAGCGCGTTCGGCAGCACGCACGCGGCGCCGACGCCCGTGACGACGCGGCCCACGAGGACCAGCCCGACGTCGCCTGCCACCGCGGACGTCGCGGCCCCGACGGCGAACAGGCCCAGCCCCGCGAGCAGCACGCCCTTGCGACCAGCGCGGTCGCCGAGAGCCCCGGCCGGGATGACCAGGCACGCGAACAGGACGACGTAGGCGTCGACGATCCACAGCAGCTCGGCCGCGGTCGGGTGGAGCGTGCTCGCCGCGAGTCCGGGCACTGCGAGGTTCACGGACGCGACGAACCCGACCACGAGGATCGTGCACGCGCAGACGCAGGCCAGCACGGCGCGCTCGCGTGCAGGGCGCGGGAGCGCCGTGCGCTCGACGGGTGGGCCGATCCGGCCGCTGGCTCGTGCGACGACAGCACGCATGGGTGTGGTCCCCTCCGGCCCGGACGGGCCTGCCTAGTTTCTAGTCATGGTGTCCAGAAACCGACGCTAGCAGGAAACGAGACACGGTGTCCAGGTAGGCTGCAGGGGTGAACGACGAGCACGCGCGCACGAGCCCCGGCGGACGCCCGCGCAGCGAAGAGGCGCGCACCGCCGTCCTGCACGCCGTCGACGACCTCCTGCTCGAGGTCGGCTACGCGGCCATGACCATGAAGAACGTCGCCGAACGGGCCGGCGTCTCGCGCCAGACCGTGTACCGCTGGTGGTCCACCAAGGCCGAGATCCTGCTCGAGGCCACGGCCGACGACGCCCGCGAGGAGCTCACCGTCCCCCACCG
This sequence comes from Luteimicrobium xylanilyticum, assembly GCF_009429125.1. Lineage (GTDB taxonomy): Bacteria > Actinomycetota > Actinomycetes > Actinomycetales > Cellulomonadaceae > Luteimicrobium > Luteimicrobium xylanilyticum. The sequence continues at coordinate 68,328 of NZ_CP045529.1, read as the reverse complement.
CGACGACCCCGTCGACGACGTCGCCGCCTACCTCGAGGCGCTCGAGCGGTTCCTCGCCGAGTCCGGGACGGGGGCGGGATACCGGGCGCTCGTCGGCGAGGCCCAGCACGACGCCGCGGTCGCCGAGCTGCTCCGGACGCACGACATCCTCGGCGACAGCGCGCGCGTCGTCGTCGCGCGGTCCCTGGGCGACCTGCTCGGGGACACCTCGCCCGACGACGCGGCCGCGCGCCTCGTCGGGCCCACGTTCTACCGGGTGCTGACCGGGCGGGCGGGCGGCCACCCGCACGCCGAGGCCGAGTCGTTCGTCCGCGACCTCCGAGCCCGGCGGGCGGACGCATGAGCGCCGACGCGAGCGAGCGGGCCCAGGGCGCGCCTCACGACGCACTCCCCGAGGGCACCGCAGAACGGCTGCGCGAGCGCGTCTACGTCGCCTTCGTGAGCCTCGCCGTGGTCCTCACGCTCAACACGCACGCCGCCCACCTCGACGCGGGACGGGCCGCCGGCACCCTCGTCGTGACGGCGCTGGGCACCGTCGCGGCCGCGTTCGCCGCCGACCTGATCTCCCACCTCGCGGTGCACGGCACCCTGCCGGCCCGCTCCGAGCTCCGCCTGATGCTCCGCGTCAGCTTCGGCGCCCTCGGCTCCGTCGTGGTGCCGCTGGTGCTGATCGGCCTCGCCGGGGCAGGCGCCTGGAGCGTGACGGGTGCGCTGACCGCCGCGGCCGCCGTGCTCACGGCGACCCTCGGCGTCGTCGGCTGGATCGGCGTCCGACGGACCGGCCTCACGGCCCTGCAGAAGCTCGCGGCGCTCGGCGCCCTGGTGCTGCTGGGGGTCGTCGTGGTCGCGCTCAAGCTCCTCGCCCACTGACGGCCCGGCTCACGCCCCGTCGTCCCCCACCCGGGTCCCGAGCTGGGTCGGGTTGACGAACCGCAGCGCCACGATCAGCAGCACGAGCATCGAGCCCGTGTAGATCGTCGCCATGGCGTCGACCGACTGGTTGGCCCGGATCCCCGGGATGCCGTAGGTGATGGGCGGGACGAGGATCGGCAGAACGAACAGCACCAGCAGGAACCGCTTGCCCGGGAAGTCGCGCCGCGCGAGCGCGTACGACGCCGGCACCCCGATCAGCACCGACAGCGCGATCACGACGACGGCCACCTCGATCGTCACGAGCAGCACCGACGACAGCCCGAACTGGCTCCACGCGTCGGTGTACCAGTGCAGGGTGAAGCCCTCGGGCAGCCACGTGGGGACTCGCCGTCGCCGTCTACACGCGCGACATGTTCTCGACCGGGCACGACGCGGCGAACCGTGCCGTCGTCGAGGCCGTGCCCGGCGCGGAGCTGGACCTCGTGGGGCTCGGCGTCCACGGGCCCAGGAACGCCGTCGACAAGATCCTCAAGGGCGCACGCCTGCACCCGTGAGACGCCACCGGGATCCGGCTCAGCCCGGGTACAGGCCCGTCTTCGTGGCCTGGAACGCGCGTGCCCGACGGCGCGTCTCGCCCAGGACCACCCAGGACATGTGGGCCGCGCACACCACCGCGGCGACGATCACGATCCCGAGCGCGACGTTCTCGTCGTCGGACACAGGGAAGACGTAGGCCAGGAGGACGGCCGCGACGAGGATCACGCCGTTGATCAGGGCCGTGCGGAACATGAGCCTGGAGAACCGGCGCGCCGCTGCTCCCGGGTCGTCCGGCGCCGCGGCCGGCGGGACCGGGCTCTTCTCGTGCGGGATCCGCACCTCGCCGTCGGGGTAGAAGGTCACGCGCCGACCGTACACGGGCGCGGGCTCACGAACCCCGTGGCGCGTACATGATGACGGCGGCCCCCGCGAGGCAGATCAGCGCCCCGACGACGTCCCACCGGTCCGGCCGGTAGCCGTCCACGACCATCGCCCACGCGAGCGAGCCGGCGACGAAGATGCCGCCGTACGCGGCGAGGATGCGGCCGAAGCTCGCGTCGGGCTGGAGCGTCGCGACACAGCCGTAGAGGCCGAGCGCGATCACGCCCGCCCCCACCCACGCCCAGCCACGGTGCTCCCGCAGGCCCTGCCACACGAGCCACGCGCCGCCGATCTCGAACAGCGCGGCGACGACGAACAGGACCACCGAGCGCGCGACCGTCATCGCTACCCCTCCCCTGCGCCCACCAGGTTGCCCGACAGGCGCTCGTGCCGGGCGGCCGAGTCGTCGTTCATCCCGACGATCTCCAGCGTCTTGCCCTTGGCCTCGTACTTCGTGCGGACGGCGTCGAGCGTAGCCACGGTGGACGCGTCCCACACGTGTGCGTCGGACAGGTCGACGACGACGTGGGCGGGGTCGGCGTCGTAGTCGAACTGGTGCACGAGGTCGTTGGACGACGCGAAGAACAGCTCGCCCGTCACCTTGTACTCGCGACGGTCGGCGTCGTCGCCGTGGTCGGTGCGGGTGACGGCCGTCAGGTGCGCGACGCGGCGCGCGAACAGCACCATCGCCGCGAGCACACCCACGACGACGCCGTACGCGAGGTTCGACGTCGCCACGGTCACGGCGACCGTGAGCACCATGACGAGGGTCTCCGACCGGGGCATGCGGCGCAGGGTCGAGAGGCGGATCGAGTGCCAGTCGAACGTCCCCACGGACACCATGACCATGACGGCGACGAGGGCCGCCATGGGGATCCGTGCGACGACGTCGCCGAGCCCGACCACGAGGACCAGCAGGAACACGCCGGCGAGGAAGGTCGAGATCCGGGTCCGAGCTCCGGAGACCTTCACGTTGATCATGGTCTGGCCGATCATGGCGCACCCGCCCTGTCCGCCGAAGAGGCCGGTGACGATGTTCGCGACCCCCTGGCCCCAGGACTCGCGGGTCTTGTTCGACGGGGTGTCGGTGACGTCGTCGACGAGCTTCGCGGTCAGGAGCGACTCGAGCAGCGCGACGAGCGCCATCCCGATCGCGTACGGGGCGATGATCCGCAGCGTCTCGAAGGTGAACGGCACGTGCGGCACCACGAGCGACGGCAGCGAGTCGGGCAGCGCGCCCTCGTCGCCGACCGTCGGCACGTCGATCGACGCCGCGAGCGTCACCGCGGTCAGCAGGACGATCGCCACGAGGGGCGCGGGGACGACCTTGGTCCATCGTGGCACCAGCACGATGAGGGCGATCCCGACGGCGACCATCGGGTACACCGCCCACGGCACGTGCAGGAGGTGCGTGAGCTGAGCGAGGAAGATGAGGATCGCGAGCGCGTTGACGAAGCCGACCATCACCGACCGCGGGATGAACCGCATGAGCCTCGCCGCGCCGACGAGGCCGAGGGCGACCTGGACGACGCCGGCGAGGATCACGGTCGCGATCAGGTAGTCGAGGCCGTGCTCACGCACGAGCGGCGCAGTCACGAGCGCGACGGACCCGGTGGCCGCGGAGATCATCGCCGGGCGGCCCCCGACGAACGCGATGGTCACGGCCATCGTGAACGACGCGAACAGCCCGACGCGCGGGTCCACGCCCGCGACGATCGAGAACGCGATCGCCTCCGGGATGAGTGCCAGGGCGACGACGAGGCCGGCCAGCACCTCGGTGCGGAGCCGGCGGGGCGACCGCAGCGCGGTGCGAACCGACCAGGCGGCGTCGACCTCGGGTGGCCCGGGGGCGGCCGGGACGGCAGGGACGTCGTCGGCGGCCGGAGCAGAGGGCGCGGGATTCAGGGGGGTGGGCACGTGTGGCAACTCTACCCTGACGTGAGGGTAGGGTTGGCCGCGGCACCCCGGCGACGCGAGAGACTGGCAGGCATGGACTCCCCCACGACGATGCACATCGGCACGGTGGCCGAGCGCACCGGCCTGTCGTTGCGCACGCTGCGCCACTACGACGAGGTGGGGCTCCTGCGCCCGTCCGCGCGCACCGAGGGCGGGTTCCGGCTCTACACCGAGCGGGACGTCGAACGGCTCCTGCTGATCCGGCGCATGAAGCCGCTCGGCTTCAGCCTCGAGGAGATGGCCGGGCTCCTCGACGTCACCGACCGGCTCGAGGCCGGCGACGACGACGAGACCCTCCGGACACGGCTGCAGGAGTACGTCGCGTCGGCCACGGAACGTCGGGCCGACCTCGCCCGCAAGCTCGCCATGGCGGACGAGCTCATCGAGCGCCTGACCACCCTCTGACGCACGGCACTCCGCCGGGCACGCCCCGGCGCGCCGTGCCACACTGCGGCGATCAGCGCGCAGCGGAGGCGAGCGTGGACGGGACGACGACGCAGGACGGTCGGGCACCAAGGCGGGCCTGGTCCGTGGACGCCGCGACCCTGCGGGCGTTCGTCGTGGACGCGAACGACGGGATCGTCGCGACCGCCGGTCTCCTCGAGGGCTTCGCCGGTGCCGGGGCGTCGGACTCGGTCCTGCTGCTCGCGGCGTCGGCGGCCACGATCGCCGGGTCGCTCAGCATCGGTGGTGCCCGCTGGGCCGAGGAGGCCGCGGAACGCGACGCCCAGCTCGTGCTCGCCGCCGAGGAGGCCGCGCAGCTCGCCGCCAACCCCGACGACGAGATCGCCGAGCTCGCCGCCTACTGGGAGCGCAAGGGCCTGACGCCGGCGTTGGCGCTCGAGGTCGCCCGACAGCTCAGCGCCAAGGACGCGCTCGCCGCCCAGCTCGAGTCCGAGCACGGGATCGCGTCGATCCCGTACGTCGCGTCGACCGTGCGCGCCGGCGCGCTGGCGGCCCTGTCGTTCCTCGTCGGGGCGCTCGTCCCGCTGCTCGTCACGACCCTCGTGCCCGGGAGGATCGAAGCCTGGGCGATCCTCGCGGCCGTCGTCCTGTCGCTCGGCCTGACGTCCGTGGTGGCGTGGCGGTCCGGGCACCTGTCGTTCCCGCGCGTCGTCACCCGGGCGCTCACGGTGGGCGTCGGGACGGTCCTCGTCGGCTACGTGGCCGGCTCGTTCCTGCTCTGAGAGCCGTCGACGACGACGAGCGGCCCCTCCTCCGGCGTCGGGACCTGAAAGCCGTCGAGGTACGCGAGCGCCCGCTCACGCGGGACGACGACGTCGTTCCCGGACGAGTGCCGCCGGTTCGCGAGCCGCGCCAGCACGACGTCGCGCGGCGTGGCCAGGTAGTGCACGACGGGCACGACGCCCTCGGGAGCAAGGACGCGGCGGTAGACGTCGCGCGAGTCGCGCGACCAGAACGACGTGTCGACGACGACGGCGTCCCCCGCGCGCACGCGCTCGACGAGCCGGCGCTGCAGGTCGGCGTGCACCACCGCCGCGACGTCGGGGTCGAGCGGGTGGTCGCGATGCCCGAGCCGCCACGCCTCCTCGTCGAACGACAGCCGCACGTAGCCGGCCGCCTCGAGCGAGCGGGCGTGCGTCGTCTTGCCCGCACCCGCCGGCCCGCAGACGAGGACGACGCGCGGGGCGGGGCGCTCGGCGGGGACGGGGACGGGGACGACCGAGTCGTTCACCGCCCCATCGTCCCAGGCCAGGCGACGTGCCAGGATCTCCGTATGGACGCAGCGACCCTGCAGACGACCTTCGTCGACCTCAGCACCCCGCACCTCGCCGACGCGTGCCTGCGCCTGCGGATCCCCGTCCGCTGCGCCCCGGCGCGCGTCCGCCCGCTCTGGTCGGGCGTCCACGTCGCCGGGCGCGTCAGGCCGACCCAGCACTGCGGCAGCGTCGACGTCTTCCTCGAGGCCCTCGAACGATCCGACCCGGGGGACGTGCTCGTCGTCGACAACCAGGGACGCGAGGACGAGGCGTGCGTGGGTGACCTCGTTGCGCTCGAGGTCGCGCGGGCCGGCCTGGAGGGCATCGTGATCTGGGGTCTCCACCGGGACACGGCCCAGCTCCGGTCGATCGGCCTGCCGGTGCTCAGCGAGGGCGCGTACCCGAACGGCCCGGAGCGGCTCACTCCTCAGCCCGCCGACGCGCTCGACGTCGCGCAGGTGGGCGCGCACACCGTGACCGCCGAGGACCTCGTCGTCGCCGACGACGACGGCGCGATCTTCGTCCCGCTCGGCCGCGCCAGCGAGGTGGCGGAGGCCGCCGCCCGGATCCGCGACACCGAGCTGGCCCAGGCTGCTCGGATGGCCGACGGGACGAGCCTGCGCGAGCAGACCCGGTTCGCCGACTACCTGGCAGCCCGGGCCGACGGCGTCACGTTCCGCCAGCACCTGCGGTCCCTCGCCGCGGCGATCGAGGAGTGACCGAGACCCCACCGGTCCCACTTCGCGATGGTGACCGTCAGGTCGTGAGTCCCTCGGGCCAGGGTGACCGCCGGGACCTCGCACGCGAGCCGCACCGGGTCGCATCGCGCGCGCACTTTTCGTCGTCTGCCCGGCCGCCCAGGGCTTGTCGAACAAGGAGATCGCGGACCAGATCTACTTCTCGCACCGCACCGTCCAGGCGCACCTGCACCGGGCGGTCACCAAGCTCGGTGCCACGCGGCGGTCTCAGCTCGCGGCGGCGCTCGCCGCTGAGTAGGCGCCGCGGTGACGACGCCGGTCAGGCGTACCGCGCCCCACCTTCGACGTGGATCGTCTCTCCCGAGACGAAGCCGGCGCCGATCAGCCAGAGCGCGGCGTCGGCAATGTCCTCACGTGTGCCGGCGCGTCCTGCGAGGTTCGACTTCGCAGCGTCGGCAAGGAGATTCTTCTTTGCCTCGTCGCCCAGCGCGTCCCATGTGCCGGAGTCGACGATGCCTGGGGAGATCGCGTTGACACGGATCGGCGCCAGCTCGTGGGCGAGGTGGGTAGCGAGGAACGAGACGGCACCGTTGGTGACACCCATGACCGTGAACGGCGGTGCCGGCGACCAGGCGGCTACGCCTGAGAACAGCACGATCGACCCGGTCGGTGGCATCCGGGGTGCGAAGTGCTTGGCCACGAGCAGCGGACCGATCACCTTCGCGTCGAAAGCCGCGACGGTCTCACTCTTGTCGAGGTCGGTGACGGGAACGTTGTGGTGCGCGGACGCCGTGATGACGACGTGGTCTACCGACCCGAGGTCGGCGGCGGCCGCGGCGATGCTCGCCTCGTCGGTGACGTCGATGCGGATCGCGGTCGCGTCCGCCAGGGTGTCGGCGGCCGCACGCGCCTGATCAAGGGCCCGCGCACCGACCACGACCGAGGCGCCGGCTTCGGCCGCCTTCCGCGCCACGGCCTCGCCGAGGTACTTCGACCCGCCAACCACCAGCACCCGCTGTCCCGTCAGGTCCATGCCCATCTGCTCTCTCCGTCACTCGCTCCAGGTCCAGCGACAGGCCTGTCGCCGCACACCGCTCACGGTATGGTTTGGATACTGGTTACTTCAACGAAACCGGCTGAGGGACACGATGAGCAAGGCCTACGACGTGATGGCGGCGAGTTGTCCGAGCCGCACCGTGCTCCACCGCATAGGCGCGAGATGGACGATCTTCGTGATCACCGCGCTCGCCGATCGGGGCGGCCCGATGCGCTTCACCGAGCTCAAGCACCACATCGAGGGAATCACCCCGAAGGTCCTCACCGAGACCCTGCGCGCACTGGAGACGGACGGCCTCGTTCTCCGCACCGATCGCGGAGGCAACCCGCGCCACGTCGAGTACGCGCTGACAAAGCTCGGGCACTCACTCCAGGTGCCTCTGAGCGCAGTCCGCGAATGGGCCGAGACTCACGTCCCCGAGATCCTCGAGGCACAACAACGCGCCGCCGGATCAGAAACGGGCGCAGCTGGGACACATCACTAGGCCCCGCGCATTGCGCGAAGGCCCGCGGCCCAGGCTCTGGCTCTGGCTCTGGCTCTGGCCAACCGTCGTTCGTCAAGTACACCGGGGGCGCTCGGACTAGGGCGTGTCTCCAATGTCTGCGGTGAGGCTCGCGGCACGATTGGCGGGTGAGTTCGTCGCGGTTCGAGTCGTTGACCGATGCGCAGTGGGCGCGGATCGGCCCGTTGCTGCCCTCGAACGTCGGGAAGCGGGGTCGCCCGCTCGCGGACAGTCGGATGGTGGTGGACGGGATCATCTACCGGTACCGGGCCGGGGTGCCGTGGCGGGACGTGCCGCGTGAGCAGTTCGGGCCGTGGAAGACGGTGTGGAAGCGGTACCGCCGGTATACGAAGGACGGGACCTGGGACAAGGTGCTGCAGGCCCTGCTCGCTGATGCCGATGGGCGGGGTCTGATCGACTGGACGGTGTCGGTGGACGCCACGATCGCCCGCGCGCACCAGCACGCCACGAACACCACGCGCCCCGAGCAGGACACGGGGGGCCACGTCGAATCACACGCCCGTCCCTGACGGGTTCGTCCACAGCCCGCTCGGCGGGGCCCGTGAACCCGCAGGTCACGGGATCGGGCGGTCCCGGGGCGGGTTGACCACGAAGACCCATGTCGCGGTCGACGGCGGCGGGCTGCCGCTGGCCGCGGTCGTGACCGGCGGGCAACGCAACGACGGGGCGATGCTCGCGGCGGTCCTCGCGGACATCCGGGTCCCACGGTCGGGTCCGGGCCGTCCGCGCACCCGACCGGACGCCGTGATCGCTGACCGGGCCCACACCTCCGGGGTCAACCGGCGCATGCTCGCCGGTCGTGGCGTCAGAGCCGTGATCCCGCAGAAGCGGGACGAGATCGCCGCCCGCAAACGCAAGGGCTCGGCGGGCGGGCGCCCGCCCGGCCTCGATGCCGAGACCTACAAGGGCCGCAACGTCGTCGAACGCCACTTCAACCACATCAAGCAGTGGCGCGGTATCGCGACCCGCTACGACAAGCTCGCGATCACCTACCGCGCCGCCTGGGTCCTGGGCGCATGCCTGGCCTGGTCACGCATTTTTTAGGAGACACACCCTTGATCCCCGTCGTGCGAGGCTTTGACGCGTAGCCATTCCTCGCAAAACGAGCATATGGTGTCATAACCTCAATTGTCGGCTCGCCACCAGGCTCCCGTCGATCTTTCGCGACCTCTGAGGGACCCAACTTCCCCTGGGGGGCGGGGCAGGCAGATGGTTTGGTGGACTGTGCGAACAGTTGACAACCCGCAACGGTGCTGTAGGTTGAACGAACGCGAGAACAGGAGACTCGTCGCATGCCCACACGTAGTTCAAAGATGAATCGTCGTTGGAATGAGGGGATCGAATGAGAGCAATATTGAAGGTTGTGAGCACAGTGTTCGCAGCGTCTGCGTCGATGCTGGTGACCGCAGGAGCAAGTCAGGCGGTCGGCTCAACGACCGCTGACCCGTCACCGAGTGACCCCAGCGTCGTCGTCGCGTATCCGGAAGCTGGAACCGGCGACCACGCGGGAGAAACGTTCTACCCGACTGGCGAGATCTCGGACGATACGACCGTAGTGATCGCCAACGCCGACGGCAGCCTGCCCGGTGGTGTGAGTCTGCAGCAGGTGAAGCAGCAGCTCGCGCAGCAACGTGCAGCTGTTGCCGCTGGAAAGGCAACGGCGGACAGCGGGGTTGCAATCCCTGATGCCAAGTCGGCCACTACTCAGTCGGCGCTGCCTTCGTGGGCCTCACCAAACACACTGCTTCCCGCCGCATCGGGCGGTCACAGCTATGCCACAATCTATAACGTGTGGAGCAAGCAATACCACGGCGTCAATTTCCTTGGGGGAACCGACTCGACGAAGATTAACTACGTCTTCAACGTGACGGAGAGCACCAACCAGGAAGCGGCGGGTTAAGGCCTCGGGTTCTACCGCGGGTACAATGGGAGCGACTTCGGCACGTGGTCGAAGTTCTATGGTCTCGGTGTCGCTTCCGACGGCTCAAACGGTGGCGGCGCTGTTCCGTGGGGAAACACGTACGGCACCGCCACATTCATGGCTAAGGGCACGTCGCTTAGCGCTGTCGTGGGACATTTCTGGCCGTGACCGGCGAGGTAGGAAAGTTGCATCCAGTCGCGAAGAAGTGCATATGGTGGGCTATTGCAGCCCTGGTCCTGGGCTCAATCCTCGTGGGCTACACCACTTCGGTCACGGTGTGGTTCCTGAACCGCGCTGATCAGGATCCGGCCAGCGGAGCGGATTTTGTGAATGCAGTGGTGTCGATCGCAAGATTGACCCTCAACCCGCTAGGGGCGTCACTTATCGCCGCAGCGGTCGTCATCCAGGTTCTCGCACCGAAAGATGAAGCCGGGCGGGACGAGGAGGACGACCTCTACAGTGGTCCACGAGGCCACCGCCTCGACGATCCATCGCAATCCAACTGACCGTCGAAACTTATTTCGTGTACGCGATGCACAGTAGAGCGGGGCCTCATTGGGTGAGGCCCCGCTCTATTCCTGACTGGTCACGATGACGATGATTCCACGGCCGGTTGAGTCCGCACCTATCGTTCTCGCCGGCGCCGCCGGACGGGTTCGCTGGGGTGCTGATACGGATGCGACCCTCGACCGGCCGCGCTCACCCTCGCCATGTCCGAGACATAGCGCGTGAGCTTCGCGTTGGTGGCTGGTGATGCAATGCGTTTCATGAGCGGTCACGCGCACGTGCCGGGGCTAGCGCCGTCCGTCCTTGATACGCCGGTGTGTCCTGTCAACAGTGCGCTCCTGGGCGCACTGATCGGCGCGACGGTGGACCGGTGCTACCCGTGCCAGACGGTCTTCATGCACGAGCTGTTGGACGACTCCGCGTCCACGGCCCGGCTCGTCGAGCTCGCGTGCATCACGATCGACCGCGTCTTCGGCGGGCTGCCGGCGAGCGCGCTGTACGACCACGAGCCGGGGCCGGCGAGCCTGGAGTTCCGCCGTCTCGCTCGTGCCGGCCTCTACGACGGCGCGGCCGTGTACCGCGAGTGCGCGCTGATGACACGAATCGAGCGCCGCGAGGCCGCGTACACGGCGCTCGACTCCCTGGTCAGCACCATCAACGCGGCCTGACCGGGCCGCCGCCTAGGGTGTGTCTCCTAAATGCGTGACCAGGCCAGGCATGCGCCCAGGACCCAGGCGGCGCGGTAGGTGATCGCGAGCTTGTCGTAGCGGGTCGCGATACCGCGCCACTGCTTGATGTGGTTGAAGTGGCGTTCGACGACGTTGCGGCCCTTGTAGGTCTCGGCATCGAGGCCGGGCGGGCGCCCGCCCGCCGAGCCCTTGCGTTTGCGGGCGGCGATCTCGTCCCGCTTCTGCGGGATCACGGCTCTGACGCCACGACCGGCGAGCATGCGCCGGTTGACCCCGGAGGTGTGGGCCCGGTCAGCGATCACGGCGTCCGGTCGGGTGCGCGGACGGCCCGGACCCGACCGTGGGACCCGGATGTCCGCGAGGACCGCCGCGAGCATCGCCCCGTCGTTGCGTTGCCCGCCGGTCACGACCGCGGCCAGCGGCAGCCCGCCGCCGTCGACCGCGACATGGGTCTTCGTGGTCAACCCGCCCCGGGACCGCCCGATCCCGTGACCTGCGGGTTCACGGGCCCCGCCGAGCGGGCTGTGGACGAACCCGTCAGGGACGGGCGTGTGATTCGACGTGGCCCCCCGTGTCCTGCTCGGGGCGCGTGGTGTTCGTGGCGTGCTGGTGCGCGCGGGCGATCGTGGCGTCCACCGACACCGTCCAGTCGATCAGACCCCGCCCATCGGCATCAGCGAGCAGGGCCTGCAGCACCTTGTCCCAGGTCCCGTCCTTCGTATACCGGCGGTACCGCTTCCACACCGTCTTCCACGGCCCGAACTGCTCACGCGGCACGTCCCGCCACGGCACCCCGGCCCGGTACCGGTAGATGATCCCGTCCACCACCATCCGACTGTCCGCGAGCGGGCGACCCCGCTTCCCGACGTTCGAGGGCAGCAACGGGCCGATCCGCGCCCACTGCGCATCGGTCAACGACTCGAACCGCGACGAACTCACCCGCCAATCGTGCCGCGAGCCTCACCGCAGACATTGGAGACACGCCCTAGCCGTGACCTTCATGGCCCGGCCGGGCGACGTGCCCGCCACGTAGAGCGCGACTCCGGCCGGCAGCAGCGCGAGCCCGAGCACCCGGCACTCGTCCACCTCAAGCGCCAGCCGCGCGAGGTCAGGCCGCGGGTTCGTCGATCAGAACGACTGCTCCCGGGAGCCCTGGGCCCGCAACCATCTCACCTGCGAGGGCCGCATCCACGTAGTCGGGTAGCTGCCCGGCCACCGGACCTCCCCAGGGGCCGGCGTACGCCCACTCCTCCCAGAGGCCGCGGTCCTCGGTCGTCGCCGAGCCCCTTCACCACTGCCGTGTGAACGACGGCGCAGCCGTACATCTGCACCGCGGGCGGGTCCGGGAAACCTGCTCCCGCGCAGAACTGTCCGTTGTAGCGGCTCGACTGCGTCGCTCTCTTGGCCTGGATCGAGAAGCCGCGGTATCCCCCGTCCGGGAGAGTGAGCCAGAACTCGAAGTCCGCGCCTATCAAGGTCTCCTCGTTCTGATTGATCGGACGGACCCGAAGGCTGCACCCCGGGGCTGGGCGATGGGCGAATCTGGCGAGCTGGAGCAGGTTGGTCTCGGTGGTCGTGACGTCGTTGTGCGGCACCCCGAGAGCCGAAGCCTCAGTAAGGGTGTCCCAGGTCGTCCGCGAAAGGTCGTCCATCAGCTGGCACAGCTCGCCGAGATCCATGACGGAATCGTCCCACCCAGCACTCGGCCTCGACGCGCGCGACGGAATGTACCCCGACCTCACCGCGGCTGCGGCTTGCGGCTCAAGCGCGGCACTCGTTGTTCGGGGCCCGCAGGTAACAAGGTTGCTAGATACGTAAAAATTGGCTGCACGTCGACAGTTATGTGTTGTCGACGTGCAGGACAGATTGGTCTGACACGCCGGGATAGTTGACTCGATCCCGGGCGTGTTGCGCCGTGAAGCGCCCCAGGTTTGATGCCGCTTCTATGCGGGTTGGAACTGCTCGGTGAGAGCAGCGTAGTGGGCGGACTCGTACTCGGTGGGGGTCAGCATCCCGAGCGAGCTGTGCAGGCGGCGGTTGTTGTACCACTCGACCCAGGCAGCGGTCGCGAACTCGACCTCGCTGATCGTCTTGTAGGGGCCGGCCGAGAAGATCGTGGTGCGGATGCACTCGGCCTTGTACAGGCCGTTGATCGTCTCCATGAGCGCGTTGTCGTACGCGTCCCCGACGGACCCGATCGAGGGCCGGATGCCTTCGAGGGCGAGGTGTTCGGTCAGGCGCACGGAGGTGTACTGCGACCCGGCGTCGGAGTGGTGGATCAGCCCGGGCGGGGCGGGGTGGCCTTCGCGGTCGCGGGTCCACAGCGCGATCCGCAGCGGGGTCATCACGAGGTCGACGTGCTTGGTGGTGGACGCGTGCCAGGACACGATCTTCTGGGAGTAGCAGTCGACGATGAACGCGACATACGTCCATCCGGCCCACGTGCGCACGTAGGTGAAGTCCGTGACCCAGGTGTGGTTCGGGGACGGGGCGGTGAAGTCCCGATCCAGCAGGTCACCGGCACGCTTGCCGTCCTTGGCCGGGACCGTGGTCCGCAGACCCTTGTCGCGGCGCACCCCGGCAAGCCCCAGTGCCCGCATCGCACGGTCAACCGCACCGAAGGACGCGTAGGGCAGTGCCCGGCGCACCAGGGCGGTCATCTTCCGCCGCCCGTACAGACCCTCCGGGGTCATCTTGCGCACCCCGTCGCGCTCGTTGGTCCTCCACGCGATGTCGCGGACCGTGTCCATCACGACCGCGTCCGTGACCGTGCGCGTGGCTACTGCGCGGCCGGTCTGGGTCCAGAGGCCCGGTAGGTGCGTGCCGCGACCTTGACGCCCTGGTCTCCCAGCACGGTCAAGATCGGCTCGACGGCATACCCCTGGGCGCGCATCTGGTCGACGAACCCTGCGATCAGTGGTTTCGGGGGTCGAGCTCCCCCGCGAAGAAAATCGAGGCCGCCTTCAAGATCTCGTTGGCCTCACGCAGCCGCTTGTTCTCGGCCTTCAGCCTGCGGATCTCGGCGAGCTCCTCGGTGCTCACACCGGGCCGGTCCCCGTCGTCGACCGCGGCCTGCGCCACCCACCGGCGCACCGACTCCCTGGACACCCCGAGCTGCTTGGCGACCGCGATCGTGGCCGCCGTCAGATTCTGGTACTCCCCGAGATGGTCACTGACCAGACGCACCGCGCGCGCCCTCAGCTCAGGATCGATCTTCTTCGGCATGTGCTCATCCTCCTGGACTCAAACAGGAGCGGCATCAAACCTGGGGCGCTTCAAGCTGTGCATCCGCACCGGAACGTGCCGCGACATCGAATCCGAGGCAGGGCGACGGACCGAGACCAGCCGGCGCGGATCGGGAGGTCCTTGCTCCCAGTCCCAGACCGCTGCCGTCGCCTCGCCCACCGTCCGAAACATCCACCGCGCGCCCAAGGCCCCACCCTCCGGACCGCACGGTGACTGTTCTAGGCATGCTCCGGGCATACCAATAGACTCGATGTCGCGGTCTCTTCGCTTCCCACCAGATGCATCAGGGGCCGCCGGGCCATCACCGTTTGCAGACGGTGGTGGCCCTTCTCGTTCACCAACGAACACTGACCCGTCAGCCAACCTAGATCGGACACTCCTAGCCGTCTAGAAGCCCCGCACCATTTCGTTGAACAGAGGGGACTGCTGCACGAACGGGTGACAGGTGATCTCAGGCGGCGAGTGCGACCTGAGTGGTGATGATGGTCTCGAACTCGATCGGGGTCAAGCGTCCCAGCCGCTGCTGTCGGCGGCGTCGGTGGTAGGTGCGTTCGATCCAGGTGATGATCGCGATCCGCAGGTCGTGGCGGGTGGCCCACCTGCGCCTGTCGAGGACGTTCTTCTGCAGGAGCGCGAAGAACGATTCCATGGCGGCGTTGTCGCCCGCGGAGGCGACCTGGCCCATGGATCCGACCAGGTCGTGGGTGCGCAGCGCGGCCAGGAATTTCCGGCTTCGGAACTGGCTGCCTCTGTCGCTGTGGACGATGCAACCGGCCACCTCGCTGCCGCCGACGGCGCGCCTGGCGACGGCGTTCTCGAGCGCCTGAACCGCGAGGGACGACTTCATCCGCGAGTCGATGGAGTAGCCCACGATCCGGTTCGAGTACACGTCCTTGATCGCGCACAGGTAGACCTTGCCCTCGGCTGTGGGGTGCTCGGTGATATCCGTCAGCCACAGCTCGTTCGGGGTCTCGGCGGTGAAGTCGCGGTTCACGAGGTCGTCGTGCGAGGGCGGTCCGGGCCGCTTGCCGCCCTTGCCCTTCTTCTTGCCGAACACGCACCACCACGAGTTCTCCGCGCACCGGGCCCACATGGTTCGGTCGCACGCGTCGTGCCCGGCCTCCCGGGCCTCGTCCACCAGCAGCCGGTACCCGTACTCCGGGTCGTCGGTGTGGGCGTCGAACAGGGCGTTGGCGAGGTAGGCCTGCTCGATCTCCCGGGCGGTCACGGGCGCGGTGAGCCACCGGTAGTAGGGCTGGCGAGCGAGGTCGAGCACCCGGCACGTCACCGCGACGGGGATCCCGTCGCCGGCGAGCTCACGGACGAGCGGGTAGCTCATTTTCCCGGCAGGTGCGCCTGGGCGAAGTACGCCGCAGCCCGGCGCAAGACCTCGTTCTCCTGCTCGAGCAGGCGCACTCGGCGACGTGCTTCACGCAGCTCGGCCGACTCGGACGCGGTCACGCCGGGCTTGGCGCCGTCCTCGACGTCAGCGGCGTGCATCCAGTTGCGCAGGCAGGACTCGCCAGATCCCGAAGTCCTTCGCGATCTGCTTGACCGGGGCCTCGCCGCGACGGGCGACGGCCACGACATCGTCGCGGAACTCCTTGGGGTGGGGTGCGGGCACGATGAACATCCTTCCAGCAGCGCCTCACGGCACCACACGTCGGATGTCACCTATCCGTGCAGCAGTCCCGAGTTATCCACAGGAGAACTCCGACGGGTCGGTGGATGCGGGGCCAGACACGCCAACTCTTGCCCTGACCTGCGTCAACGATATGTTTCTGACGACCAGCTTCTGAGGATGGAGCCGCGCAGAGAGCGATCCCAACGCTGATGATCGACGACGAACTCGTTCGCTATGCCGCCCAACTCGACTCGCTCGTGCCTCGTACGAAGCCCTGCGGAAACCCAGGGTGCGCACGTGAGTGCAAACATCCGGGTGGAGTCGCAGGGAGGCCCCCGTGCTTCTGCTCGAGTCGCTGTCGTTCGCAGTTCCACTACCGCAGGGTCCGATACCAGCGGCTCCGCACTGAGATCGAGCGGCTCGTGGAGTCCGCCCGGTGCGAGTCCAGCCAGGTCGACGGCGAAGGTCCACTAGCCGTTGCCAGAGAGCTCTTGCGTCGTCTGAACTGGCTCCAGGCTGACTACCCACCGCCTGACAACGAGCTCGTCGACCCGCCCGAGCGAGTACACGTGCCTCCCCTGGACGTCGTGATCGCAAGGTTGTCGCGCCGACCCCTCACGCTCGACCAGGCACTCCGCCTTCGGGACTTCACGATTGCCGAACGCCAGTACGAGCTCGAGCACCCCTCAGGTTGGCCGTACGTCCCCCAAACGGCCGACACCTGGGGAGAGCGGGTGCGCGAAGTCAACGGCGGCGTCGAACCGTCCGACGAAGAGATCCTGGCCGCCCGCGCGGAACACGCGCGACGTGAACGCGAGCTCGGGACCTGAGACCCGCAATCACGGCGACGGGATCTGCGACGGACCCTGTCCCATCACACGGCTCGCGCCACACCATCGCGATCTGGAAGTCGGAACCACCTGTGGCCGGCGTATAGCGAGCGGAGCCCACGTCGGTGGCCACCCGGCCGGGAGCTTGGTGCAACGCGATCGCTGTGGAGTGAAACTTGACGGCGCAAGCGAAGTCGGTCCGCGTACCCCGCACGTGAGCCGACCAACAAGCAGCCCACTCGACTGTTAAGAGGCGACCGCGGGTGCTTCGTATCGACTGAGTCGCGGGCCCGCTGAGCGGGCGCGCGCGTGCCACCGGAGGAGTCGCACCCGCCGCCCAATAGCATCGCAACATGCCACAGCGAGAAGGCGACCCCAGCACGGCTCGGCCGCTCCCGTTCGACCTGGACTTGCTGACTCCGCAGTACGAGCGAGAGCATCACGAGATCTACCTCCGCCTCCTCGATGCTGCGCTCAACGAGGCCGACGTTCGAAACGTCGCGCTGACAGGGGCCTACGGAACCGGCAAGAGCAGCGTCCTCGTCAAGCTCGCGGAGACCGAGAAGCACAAGACGCTGAACGTCTCGCTGTCGAGCATGGGCCTGGACCCAGACGCGGACCTGACGAACCAGATCCAGAAAGAGGTCGTCAAACAGATCCTCTATACGGTCGAGCCCGCGAAGGCGCCGCGCTCACGCTTCGACCGGACCTCGCGTGGGCGTAGAAGAGACGGCCTCCTGCTGGCGGCACTCGTCGGGGCCGTGGGAGCGATTTCCGTAACGTTCGGTCGGAGCATCGCCTCGCAGGTCCGGCACGGGTTCTCCAACCCTGCGCTCGCGTTTGTCGTCACGTTCCTCCTAGTCGGCGCCGTCACCTACCTCGTCCGACGGATGATGCGTGGCCGCGTGTCCGTCGACGAGGTGGCTGCAGGCCCGGCGAACATCAAGCTGTCGCGAATGACGCCCACGACCTACTTCGACGAATACCTCGACGAGATCGTCTACTTCTTCGAGGTCACCGAGTACGACCTCGTCATCTTCGAGGACATCGACAGGTTCGACGACACTGGAATCTTCGAGACGCTGCGTTCCCTGAACACACTGCTCAACTCGGCCCCGCAGTTGGTCTCCAGACCGGTGCGGTTCGTGTACGCGATGCGCGACTCGCTGTTCCAGAAGCTCGAGGACGACCTCCTGGAGGCGTCGAGCAGCAGCGCGACCGACACAGCGGAGAACGGCAATCCGACGAACAGGCGATCGGACGTCGCCAGGCAGGACGTCCAGAGAGCGAACCGGACAAAGTTCTTCGACCTCGTCATCCCGGTCGTACCGTTCATCACCCGGGAGAACGCACGGGACGTCATGACGAAGGCATTCCGGAAGGACGGCTACGGCGTCAGCGACCGCCTGCTGGACATCGTGGCCCGGCACATCGCAGACATGAGGCTCGTGACGAACGTCCGCAACGAGTTCAAGGTGTTCTACCACCGCCTCGTCGACGGACCGCACCCGGTTCCCGACCTCGATGCGGACGGGTTGCTGGCCGTCGTCGTCTACAAGAACGTCCACCTGCAGGACTTCGAGAGGATCCGGCTCGGCACCAGCAACCTCGACGACCTCTACCGGCTCGGCCGAGACTTGGTGACCTGCAACGTCGATGAGCGGACGAAGCGCATCCAGGAGCTGCGCTCCGCGCTCGTCAACCAGGACGCCGCGGCGTACCGCAGCGAGGCGCTCGGGAACAGACTGCACCTGATTATGAGCGAGCTCGGGGCACAGATCACCCTTCCGCCGTACGCTCGTTCCGCTCCGCAGGCGCTCCTCACGTCCCCGGAGTTCTGGCGCGACGTCGCCGCAGGACAAAGCAACGCGTCGATGACAATGTCCAACGGACCGTCGATTCCGCTGACACCACAGTTCGTGGGGCGGCTACTCGGCGAGGCTCTGACCGCCGAGCGCTGGGACGCGGAGGCGCGGCCCCAGGTGGAGCGCGAGCTCGCGAGACTCGAGGGAACCGTCGCAATGCTCACCCGCGCCACCTGGGAACGGCTGTATGCGTCGCCTGGCACACCGACCAGGTCAGGAGAGACGTTTGCAAAGGCAACCAGACGGATCCTCGGGTCAGACCTCGCAGCCGACATGGTGCAGCACGGCTACCTGGACGAGTACTTCAGCCTGGATATCGCTCCGTTCTACGCCGAGCAGATCTCGCGCAACGCGATGAGGTTCGTCCAGCGGAACGTCGACCGGGGCGTCCCGGACCTGCTGTATCCGCTGACCGGTCCGGACGTCGACGCCGTGCTGAACGACCGACCGCACGCACTCGAGGACGTCGGCACCTACAACGTCACGCTGCTCGACCACCTGCTCGCCTCCCACCCGCAGCAGGCCCGCAGTGTCATCGCGAACATCCCGCGGATGGGAGCCGACGAAGTCCGGCTGCTCGCCGCCTACACCGAGCACGGGGACCGTCCCGGCGCGTTCGTCGAGGCACTCGCCCCGATGTGGCCCGACATTCTGACCTATCTGACCGAGGACGCTCAGGTGGACCTCGTCCGCCAACGGGGCATGGTCGACGCGGCGCTCGTGTGGTGGAGCGATGACGTCGCCTACAACCTCCGACCCACCGCGCGACGGTTCGTCGAGGAGAACTACCCCGAGCTGGCCTCGATCTGTGGCACCACGGCGAGCGAACGCGCTGCCCAGCTCGCGCTGCAGATCGGCGCCGTCTTCGCCGACCTCGGACCGGTCGCGGACGCTGCATTACCCCCGATCAAGAAGGCGGGCGCCTACCCGATAACCGCGTCGAACCTCGCCCGTGCCACCTCGAATGACACCCGGCCGGCAGGGCTGGCGTCGCTGAGCCTGGATCAGCTCGCTGCGGAAGAGCCCGCCGTGCACGCGGCCGTCCTTGACCACCTGGACGACTACCTGGACGCGACCGGCATGAAGCCGACCGTCGACGACCCTGCCACGTTCGCCGACGTCCTGCATTCGATCGGCGACCACGAGGCTGCGCTCATCGACTCGGTCGTGGCGCGCGCCAGCCCGGAGTGCGTGCTCGAAGACGTGACGGACGCGCCGACGAGCACCTGGCCGAACCTGGCCGAGCATGGACGCTTCACCGCGAGCGTCGCCAACCTGAGTGCGTACGTCTCGGACCGGTCTGTCGACGCCCCGCTGGCGACTTTTCTGGAAACGTCGGGACGGGTCGTCGGCTGGGACACGTCTGCCACGTCTACGTCCGTGGTGGTTGCCATCGTCAGCGCCTTCCAGGCGATTCCGGACCCGGCCAAGCGGGTCGCCCTCGTGTCGGATGCACCGTTCGCACGGCACCTGACCGCTGAGGAGATTCCGGATGAACCCACGAGCATCTTGAGACTGCTGCTCGTGCACGGCCTCGTCGAGGACACCGCGGCGACTTTCGCGCCGTCCGTCGTCTCCAACCCTGCCGCCTTCGCATCAGCCGTCGCAGTCTCCGCCCAGTTCGCCACTTTCATGTCACCGGCAGTGGTGACCGTCGAACGTGTTGCCGCCCTCATGAACGCCGACGAGGTCGACAACACGATCAAGAGCACCCTCGTCACGAACCTGAGCGCCTATCTTGCCGGCGCCCCCGGCGCCGCTTGTGTCGCAGTCGCCGAGTACTGCCTGAGCCACGAGCTGACGCTCGACGGACCGCAGCTCGGGCTCCTGGAGGGCGGAGTCTCTGCGGCCCTGATGGTTCCCCTCCTGGCCAGGTCGGGCCTCGCGGGGGACGCGCTGGTCCCGCACCTACGCGCTCTGGGCGGGGCGTACGCAGACCTGTGCGACCGCGGCGGCCGAAAGGTCCAGGTGCCCGACGACGATGCGCACAAGAGAATCATCGACCTACTAAGGAATGCGAGCATCATCGGAAAGTCCCGGAGGGACGGTAGGGGCCACATCAATGTCTGGCAGCTCGACTGAGTGCCGCCCCCTCGTGACCGCCTCATGTTGGGAGTCCGTAGGCAACCCGGCCCTGCTTCCCGACGTGCTGAACTGCACCGAGCGGTTGGGGGGATGGTGGGTCACATCATGCGCCCACCAGGCGGCCACTGCCCCGCCAGCTACCCAGGCGGGAACGCCAACCGCGCTCCCAACGGGAACGGAGGATCCTGGAATCTAGGCGCGCTTCCGTCACTGATGTTTGTCAGGAGTCCGTAGGTAACAAACGTGCTATATACGGAAAAGTAGGCTGCACGTCGACATGTGTCTGGGCGCGCACCGACACGGCGCCTATGTCACTACATCTGCATGTCGACGAACCGCGAGTAGTGGCCCTGGAACGCGACGGTGATGACGTCGGTCGGACCGTTGCGGTGCTTGGCGACGATGAGGTCGGCCTCCCCCGCTCGCGGAGACTCGCGCTCGTAGGCGTCCTCGCGGTGGAGCAGGATCACCATGTCCGCGTCCTGCTCGATACTGTTGTGCAGAGCAACACCATTAGCGATGAAGTTGTGCGTCCCGACGACCGTCGCGTCGAAGACCTGCTTCTCCCCCATCGGCTCGATCGCGACGATCTCGTCCCACATCAGATCATTCACGGCCATGATCTCGAGCTCCTCGGACTCGAGCACCGCGGCGATCCGACCGAGCCGCTGCCGTGAAGGCTCGTGCTTCCAGAGCGTGCTCCCGCCGAACTGGGTGCCGATCGCCGCGGCGAACTCGCGGTGCGTCATCCCCCGCTCGACGAGCAGCTCCTTGACGTCGTCCCACACCTGACGCGGCACGGTGTCGACGTTGGTGTTGGCCTGCTTGTCTCGGATGATCTCGAGCAGCCTCGCGGCCGACTCGCCACGCTCGCCGTGCACACCGATCTCCTGGAGGAACCGGCGCTGGTCGTCCAGCCCCGACACGTCGAGCGTGTAGCCCGGTCGGTAGTCCGCCTTCGCGGTCGCGGTCCGAAGCCGGGTGGAGATGCCGAACCGCAGGAACAGCCGCGAGAGATCGTCGATGAGCCGGCGCGAGGTCGACGCGTAGTAGATCCGCCCGCTCTGACCGTTTGCGTTGACGGTCACCGAGCCGTCGGTCGCCCAGATGTGGCGGAGGAAAAGCGCGATCTGAGCCTTGGGAAGGTGGAACACGCCCTCGGGCACGAACTTCTCGTGGCTGCGCAGGCCGAAGAGGCCGAGGTCGTCGAGCCACTCCGCGATCGGGTTCCCTCGGCCGCGGGCGAGCCGGTACGGAGCGGGCAGCCGCAACGTCGTGACCCGCGCCGCCGCGTAGTCGTCCCGGATCGGGGTGATCCCGAAGGCCCCGGCCGCCTCGGACACGATCGCGAGGTTCTTTTCGTCGATCGACGCGTACCGGATGGGCTGGCGCTTCACGAACGATCCGTCACCGAGCAGGTGCGCGAGCATGATGACCTTGCGGTCGTCCCACTCGGCGCAGCGCTCTGGCCCGGGCACGTGCCGGGGCACGCCGACCCGCGACCCGACCTCGAGCTCGCCCAGCGCGGTCCAGCCGCCATAGGTGAGGAACGGATGGTTCGCGGTGGCCTCGACCTCCTTGCCCGAGGCGAGACGGACCCGGAACACCGGCTTCACGCCCGTCGGGAAGACGTGGGTCAGGTGCCGCCGGACGTACTGGAGCCGGTCGTTGAGCGCCCACACGGGCACGTCGCGCGCACCGAGCGCGAACAGCTCGCCCATCGTGGTCTCCGCGCCCGTGTCGGCGCGCAGGATCCTCGTGTCCTCGGTGAGGCAGCCGGACTCACGGAGGTCCGACATCGCGGGCTTCTTGTCCGTCCGCTGCTCAGCCCCACGGTTGAGCTGCGAGATCGCGATGACCGGCACCTCGAGCTCCTTCGCGAGCAGCTTGAGCGCACGCGAGAACTCGGACACCTCCTGCTGCCGGGACTCGACGCGCTTGCCGGACGTCATGAGCTGCAGGTAGTCGATGACGACGAGCTTGAGGTTGTGCCGCTGCTTGAGCCGTCGGCACTTGGCGCGGATCTCGGTGAGGGTCATGTTGGGCGAGTCGTCGATGAACAGCGGCGCCTCGGAGATCTTGCCCATAGTCGCGGCGAGCTTCTGCCAGTCCTCGTCGCCAAGCTGACCGTTGCGGAGCTTCTGCAGGTGGATCCGCGCCTCCGCGGCGAGCAGACGCATGGTGATCTCGTTGCGGCTCATCTCGAGCGAGAACACGACGGCGGCCTGGTTGTGCTTGATCGCCGCGGACCGCACGATGTCGATCCCGAGCGTCGAGTTGTGCGTGGGCACCATGGCGCGCGTCGCCAGGTACAGGTGGTCGGGGTGGTCGATCTCGACGCACCGCACGGGCACGGACTCGACCTGCTCGACGGACACCACGAGCCGCGCCGCGAACCGCCGCGACGGCCGCAGCTCCTTGTGCAGGAGCCTCAGGTCGTCGCGCGCGAACACGTCGTCGTCAGCCTCGAAGACGACGGTCGCCGCGCCGGTCTCCGCAACCGGGTCCGTCCGGTACCCGAGCCCCACGACGAGCTCGCGCACGTCGTCCGCCACCGAGCCCGTCGCCAGGTCGAGGCTGACGAGACCCGACCGCAGGACGTGGCCTGCGTCGTCGGCGATGCCGGCCAGGAGCTCCCGTCGCTGCAGCTCGCCCGCCCGCAGGTACTCGAGCGGGACCCGTGCGAGCTCGCCCCGGGCCACGGCCGACCCGACGACGCGCGGCGGCACCGCGGGTGCGACGTCGGGCAGGACGAGGGGCGCCGTGGTCGCGACGGCGTGGTTCGCACGCCGGTCGGGCGTGTCCGCGTGGACGGTCGCGGCGAGCTCCTCGGTGGTCCGCACGGTCCCCTCGAGCCCGGACGTCCGCCGGGAGTCGCGCGTCGACGTCGACCACTCGTGCAGCGCGTCCGCGACCACCTGGGTGCCGTCGTCGAACGCGACCCGGTAGCACGGCCGGTCGACGAGCACCTCGGTCGCCCGCACCACGCGCGTGGGGGTCCCGTCGGCGGCGAGCAGCTCGTCCCCCACCTGGACGTCGCCCATGGTGGTCCAGCCGGTCGGGGTGGGCAGCGGCGTGTCGAGCGCGAGGGCCTTGCCGATCGCGGGTCGCGCGGCCACGACGATCATCTGCCCGGGGTGCAGCCCGTTGGTGAGCCGGTCGAGGTCCGCGAACCCGGTGGGCACGCCGACCATGCCCTCGCCGCGGTGCCCTGCGGCCTCGATCTCGTCGACCGTCGGGCCGAGGATCTCGGCCAGCGGCACGTAGTCCTCGCTCGCCCGACGCTCCGTGACCGCGTAGACCTCGGCCTGGGCGTTGTTGACGATCTCGTCGACGTCGCCGCCGTCGGTCGCGTACCCGAGCTGGACCACGCGCGTCCCCGCCTGCACGAGCCGGCGCAGGATCGCGCGCTCACGGACGATCCGCGCGTAGTACCCGGCGTTCGCGGCGGTGGGCACGCGGGAGATCAGGTCGTGCAGGTACGGCGCTCCCCCGACCCGCTGGAGCTCGCCGAGCTTCGTCAGCTCCGCGACGACCGTGATCGCGTCCGCCGGCTCGCCCCGCCCGTAGAGGTCGAGGATCGAGTCGTAGATCGTCTCGTGCGCCGGGCGGTAGAAGTCGGCGCCGCGGATCTCCTCGACCACGTCGGCGATCGCGTCCTTGGAGATGAGCATCGACCCGAGGACCGACTGCTCGGCGGCCACGTCCTGCGGGGGGGTGCGGTCGAACCCGCCACCGGGCGCCGCGTCAGGAGCGTCGTAGCCTGCCTCGAGCTCGTCGATCGACATACGCGCCGCGTCCCCTTCTCGTCCGTGCCGCACGGTCTGCGCGGATACGAACACCTGTTCTACCCCGTACCCCCGACAAGCACCCCCGACAGCGCGGAGCCGGTCCACCTCCACCGTCCCGCCACGGGAGCCTCCGCGACAGTAGGCGCACCGCCGCCGACGCACAAACGGACCTGTGGACGACGGTGTGGACAACTTGGGGACAGTGGCCCGAGCGCTGTGCACAGGTCGTGGACAAGGCTGTGGACAACAGACGAGTTGCGCGCTGCCCAGGGAGCGAAACGGCGGAACCGCAACGGTTCGTTAGCCTGTGGAACTGTGGACGGAAATCTCTCGCGCGACACGCCGCAGCACACCGACGACGCGCCCGTCCCCACCCGCACCCTCGACCGTCAGATCCTCGCCCTCGCGGTACCCGCGCTCGGTGCGCTCGTCGCGGAGCCGCTCTTCGTCCTCGTCGACAGCGCTGTCGTCGGCCATCTCGGCACTGCCCAGCTCGCCGCCCTGTCCGTCGCCTCGACCCTGCTGACCACCCTCGTCGGGCTCTGCGTCTTCCTCGCGTACGCCACCACCGCCGCCGTCGCGCGCCGGATCGGCGCCGGCCACCGGCGCGAGGCGCTCCAGTCCGGCGTCGACGGCCTCTGGCTCGCGCTCGGCCTCGGCATCGCGCTCGGCGCTCTCCTCGCCCTCGTCGCCCCCTGGGCCGCCCACACCCTCGGCGCCGCCGACGACGTCGCCCACTACGCCGCCGTCTACCTCCGCTGGTCCGCGTGCGGCCTCCCCGGGATGCTCGTCGTCCTCGCCTCGACCGGCGTCCTGCGCGGGCTGCAGGACACCCGTACCCCGCTGTGGGTGGCGTCGGGCGGCGCCGTCGTCAACGCGGGCCTCAACGTCGCCCTCGTGTACGGCGCGGGGCTCGGCATCGCCGGATCCGGCATCGGGACCGCGATCACCCAGCTCACGATGGCCGCCGTGCTCTGCACCGTCGTCGTGCGCGGCGCCCGTCGCGAGCGCGCCTCGCTCGTCCCGCACGCGGGCGGGATCTGGGCCAACGCGCGCGACGGCGTCCCCCTGTTCGTCCGCACCCTCTCGCTGCGGGCCGCGATCCTTCTCACCGTCTTCGTCGCGACGGCGCTGGGCGAGGTCGCGCTCGCCGGCTACCAGGTCGTCAACTCCGTCTGGGGGTTCGCCGCGTTCGCGCTCGACGCGCTGGCCATCGCCGCCCAGGCGCTCGTCGGGCACCGGCTCGGCGCGGGAGACGTCGCCACCACCCGCCGCGTGCTGCGGCGCACCCTCCAGTGGGGCGTGGGTGCGGGCGCCCTGCTGGGCGTGCTGATAGCGGCTGGCGGCTGGTGGTTCGCCCTCCTGTTCACCCAGGACCACGACGTCCGCGTCGCCGTCGCCGTCGGGATGGCCGTGTGCGGGCTGCTCATGCCCATGGCGGGCTGGGTCTTCGTGCTCGACGGCGTCCTCATCGGCGCCGGCGACGGCCGCTACCTCGCGTGGGTCGGGGTCCTGACGTTCGTCGTCTACGTCCCGGTCGCGCTCGCCGTCCGGGCCTGGGCGCCCGACGGCGCAGCCGGCCTCGCGTGGTTGTGGCTCGCCTTCGCGGGGGTCTTCATGGCGGCCCGCGCGCTGACGACGGGGTGGCGCGCCCGCGGCACCGACTGGATGCGCACCGGCGCCTGACGCGCCCGCGCGCCGTCGGGCGAGGGACGACGAAGGCCCGGCCCCCACGACGTGAATCGCGGGAGGCCGGGCCTGGTCAGAGCGCGAGGCTCAGGCGGCCACCACGGTGACCGTCACGTTCGCCGACACCTCGGGGTGCAGGCGGACCGACACCTTGTAGGTGCCCGTGGCCTTGATCGGCTGCCCGATCTCGACCTTGCGCTTGTCGAACGCCGGGAACCCGGCGGTCTTGGCGGCGTCGACGATGTCCGTCGTGGTCACCGCGCCGAACAGGCGGCCCGACTGGCCCGCCTTGGCGGAGACGACGACCGGCTTCGACTGCAGCGAGTCGCGGATCGCCTTGGCGTCGTCGAGCGACGCGATCTCGCGGGCCTTGCGGGCCTTACGGATCGCGGAGACCTGCGACTCGGCGCCCTTGGACCACGCGGTCGCGAGGCCGCGCGGCACGAGGTAGTTGCGGGCGTACCCGTCCTTGACCTCGACGACGTCACCGGGCTCACCGAGGCCGGTGACCTCGTGCGTGAGGATCAACTTTGCCATGGTTCTGTCCTTCCCTGTCCGGCCGTCAGCGGGCGGTCGACGTGTAGGGCAGCAGGGCCATCTCGCGCGCGTTCTTCACGGCGCGGGCGATCTGGCGCTGCTCCTGGACGGAGACGCCGGTCACGCGGCGCGCGCGGATCTTGCCGCGGTCCGAGATGAACTTGCGGAGGAGGGCGACGTCCTTGTAGTCGACGCTCTCGACCTTGGCGGTCTTCAGCGGGTTGGACTTCTTCTTCGGCTTGCGCACCACAGGCTTGGCCATGGTGTTGCTCCTTCGTGTACTTCCGGTCCGTCCGCGACACCGTCGGTTCGACGGCGGGACGCGTGGGGACCGGTGTTCTCGTGTGGGGGTGCGGTGGGGCTAGAAGGGCGGCTCGTCCGAGAACGAGCTCGACGACGACGCAGGGCCCGCGGTCGCCCACGGGTCGTCCTGCTGCGCCCCACCGGAGGAGGATCCGAAACCGCCGGACGACTGGCCACCGCCACCGAAACCACCACCGCCGCCACCGCCGCGCGACGCGCGGGTGACCTTGGCCGTGGCGTACCGCAGGGACGGACCGATCTCGTCCACCTGCAGCTCGACGACGGTGCGCTTCTCGCCCTCGCGCGTCTCGTAGGAACGCTGGACCAGCCGGCCGGAGGCGATCACGCGGGTGCCCTTGGTGAGGGACTCCGCGATGTTCTCCGCGGCCTCCCGCCAGATCGAGCAGCGCATGAACAGCGTCTCGCCGTCCTTCCACTCGTTCGACTGGCGGTCGAAGGTGCGCGGCGTGGACGCCACGGTGAAGTTGGCGACCGCGGCGCCCGACGGCGTGAACCGCAGCTCGGGGTCACCCGTGAGGTTGCCGATCACCGTGATGATGGTCTCGCCTGCCATGCCTGCTCCTTCGGTCGGTCGTTCCCGTTGCGGCGATGCTGCCAGGTGTCGCCCACATCCGCGAGGGTGCGGGCGGCCCGGTCTCATCGCCCGAGAGCGTGATGCTCGTCGGTCTCGGTTCCGGACTCAGTCGGCGTCGGTGCGCAGGACCTTCGTCCGCAGGACGACCTCGTTGAGGCCGAGCTGGCGGTCGAGCTCCTTGGCGGTGGCCGGCTCCGCGGTGAAGTCGACGACGGCGTAGATGCCCTCGGACTTCTTCTTGATGTCGTAGGAGAGGCGACGACGGCCCCAGATGTCGACCTTGTCGACCGAGCCACCGTCGGTCGTCACGACCGAGAGGTACTTGTCGAGAGACGGAGCAACGGTGCGCTCCTCGATCTCAGGGTCGAGGATGACCATCAGTTCGTACTGACGCATGTGTGAACCCACCTCCTGTGGTCTTTGCGGTCACGGTCCTTCCGTGACAGGAGGGTCTGCGTCTGCCGCGCACGCGACGCCGGACGGGTGCCCGGGCGCACGCCCCGGGGATCCGGGCGCACGGCAACGCTCCAGAGTACCGGGGGTCACCGCCGGATCGGAAATCCGGTAGCGCCCCCAGTCACCCGGCGTCAGCCGTCGTTGCCGCCCTGGCCGCCGGTCTGGTCGTTGCCGTCGTCGCTGCCGTCGGTCGGCGACGACGTCGGTGGCGTCGTGCTGCCACCGCCGCCACCGCCGTCGCCGCCCGCACCCTTGCCGTCCGACACGACGATCGTGACCGTCGAGCCCTGGTCCACGGTGGCACCCTCGCTCGGCTCGACCCGGATGACCGTGCCGGCCGGCTGGTCGCTCCACTCGGTCCGCACGGCAGGGTTCAGGCCGGCGCCCTTGACGGCCGCCTGGGCCGCGTCGGACGACCCGCCCACGAGACCGCCGGGCACCTGCGTCGTCGCCTTGGGCTCGGGGCCCTGCGAGATGACGACGAGGACCGTCGTGCCGCGGTTGACGGTCGAGCCTTCGTTCGGCGAGACGCTCATGACGACGTCGGGAGCGACCGTGTCGGAGTACTGCTTGGTCACGGTCGGGTTGAGCCCGGCCTGCCGGATCGCCTGCCGCGCCGCGGCGACGTTCTGACCCACCAGGCCCTGGGGCACCTGCGTGGCCTGGTCCTGCGTGGGCTGGTCGGTCGGTTCCTCGGTGGCCGTCTGGGTGGGCGTCTGCGTCGCCGTCGGCGTCCAGGTGGAGAGCGTCGGGTCGTACTCGGGGAACTGCTCGACCGGCATGTCGGCGGTGATCACCTTCATGTAGTTGGACCACAGGGCGACGGGCCACGAGCCACCGGTCATCGTCCAGCCGTGCAGCTTGTACCAGCCGAAGGGCTCGATCGTGGCGACCTTCCCCGACTTGGTGGACTGCCAGTTGCCGACGGCCGTGGAGACCTGGGGCGTGAACCCGACGAACCACGCGGCGAAGTTGGAGTTCGCCGAGCCAGTCTTCCCGGCGATGGGACGCCCCACGTACTGGACCGGGTTCTGGTAGGTGTCCGGAAGGTGCTTCGCGGTGCCCTTGACGGGGACGTCCTGCATGGCGGACACGACGCCGGCCGCCACCTCCGCGGAGATGACGCGCTTCTGCTTGGTCGGGCCCTGGTAGACGAGCTCGCCCTCGGAGTCCGTCGCCTTCTTGATGACGTGCGGGGTGGTCTTGAGCCCGCCCGACGCGAACACGCCGTAAGCGCTTGCCATCTGGAGCGCCGACACCGAGTCGGTCCCGAGGACGTTCGCCGGGTTGTCGTGGATCTTCTGGAGGCCGAGGCGCTCGGCCATCTCCTGGGTCTTGGCCGGGCCGATCTGGACGTTCAGGTGGGCGAAGATCGTGTTCACGGAGTCGTAGAAGCCCTGGCGGAGCGTCTCGTTCGCGAAGCCCTCGCCGTCGAAGTTGTTGACGATCCCCGTCGGCGTGTCCCAGCCGTCGATCTTCTGCCCGTCGCTGCCGTCGAACGTCTGGTCGAGCGAGTACCCGGCCTCGAGGCCGGCCGCGAGCGCGAACGCCTTGAACGTCGAGCCGCCCTGCGCCGTCGCGCCCTTGATGCCGTCGAAGCCCGACGCCGACGCGTTGTACGGGTTCTTCACCCAGTCCTTTCCGCCGTAGATCGCGAGGATCGCACCGTTGGACGGGTCGACGGTCGCGAGCCCGGTGCCGAGGTACTTCGAGGCGTCCTTCGCGGTCGTCTTGACCTGGGCGACGGCCTCGTCCTCCATGGACTTGTCGATCGTCGTGACGATCTTCATGCCCTTGGTGTCCATCTGCTCGTCCGTCATGCCTGACGCCGAGAGCTCGTGGCGGACCATGTCGATGAGGTACCCGCGCTGGCCGGACAGGGACTTGGACTTCTGCACCTTCTTCGTCTTCGGGAAGCCGTCCTTGATGGCCTTGTCGTACTGATCCTGGGTGATGTACTCGTCGTCGAGCATGAACCCGAGGTTGCGCTTCCAGCGCCCCTCGGCGATCCCCTTCGACTTCGGCCCGATCGCGGGGTCCCAGGCCGAGGGCGCCGGGATGAGGCCGGCGAGCAGCGCGGACTGCGAGGGTGTGAGCTTCGCGGCGGTGGTGCCGAAGTACGCCTCGGCTGCCGTCTCGATCCCGTAGGCACCACGCCCGAAGTAGATGGTGTTGATGTAGCCCTCGAGGATCTGGTCCTTCGGGATCTCCTTCGAGACCTTGACCGCCGTCAACGCTTCCTTGAACTTCCCGACATAGTCGGTGGTCGAGCCCTCGTGGAAGTAACGCTCGACGTACTGCTGCGTGATGGTCGAGCCGCCCGCGCTGTTGGCGCCGGGCGCCTTGTGCAGGTTGGTGACGAAGGCGCGCGCGATGCCCTTCGGGTCGACGCCGGAGTTCTTGTAGAACGAGCGGTCCTCGGACGCGACGACGGCCTGGCTCACGTAGTCAGGCAGGTCGGCGAGCGTCACGATCTTGCGGTTCTGGTTTGAGTATGCGTCGTCACCGGCAGAGGCGGACCGGAGATTCCCGATGACGGTCTTGCCGTCCGAGTAGTAGACGGTCGAGGTCTGGAGCTTCGTGTAGGGGGCGGCCGTCGGCACCTTCGTCGTCGCATAGGCAGCGACGACGACGCCGACCCCGAGCGCGAACACCCCGAGGAACGCCCCGACGACCACGCGCCACGACGGCAGCCACCGGCGAAAGCTCGTCACGTGGTAGCGCGGGTAGTTGACGAAGCGACGCCAGCCCGTGCGCGGGTTCCCCCGCTTGATCGCGGCTCGACTCCCCGCGGCAGCGCCTGTCGTCGCCGACGACGACGTCCGCGCACCGGCTCCTGGTCGACCGGTCGCGGAGGTGCCCGGGCGGGCGGAGGTGCGGGACGTCGTCGGGCGCGTGGCGCTCTGGCGGACCGGACCGCGCGTGGCGCCGTCGGAACCGCTGGTGCTGCTGAAGGTCGGACGGCCGGGGAGGCCGCCGTTCGCGTCGCCTGCGGAGCTCACGCTCTGCCTCTCGTCGGACGGTCAGGACACTGCTGGCGGGGGCGGCACGGTCGTCGATCGCGCTCCACGCCCCCCGGAAGAATAGGCGGTCGCCCCTCGTCCGGACCGGACCGGGCGTCGCCGCGAGCCGATGCTTCGCCACAGTTGCCCGTGCCGTCCGCCGGTCCTTCACAAGCGCGTCGTGAGTACGCACGTGGCAGGTCGTACTCGGCCAGTGTCGGTGAATCGCCCCGGGTCTCATGGAGGCTCGGTCAACTGGCTACGGCCGTGAGTTCGGCCGGGTTCTGTGGAGCGTAGTCGTGCTCCCAGAACCGGTGCTCGAGCTCGGACGGTGGGACGAGTCCGAGCTCGACGTGCAGCCGGCGGCCGTTCAACCCGATGCTAGTTCGTCCGCGCGGTTCGCTGGCCTGTCTAGCGATCGACTGGGCGATCGATCAGCTGTGCTACGAACACGCCACGACCTCGGGGCCCGGTGCGCAGGCTCACGGTCGCCTAGAAAACCTGCGGCATGCGGTCGGGGCCGTGCTTGAACGCCGGGCCGGCGATGAGTCCCGCTTCGTCGGCGTGAGGGCCCTCGGAATCGACGAGCACGTGTGGCGCCACGGGGACGGGCGCACCAAGGGACCCAAGGAGCCGACCGGGATGGTCGACCTGAGCCGCGAGGCCGGCCGTGTGCATGCCCGGCTGCTGGACCTGGTTCCGGGCCGGTCGAAGAACGCCTACGCCGACTGGCTCTATGGGCGCGGCGACGGGTTCCGGGCGAACATCGCCGTCGCGGCCCTGGACCCGTTCGGGGGCTACAAGGCAGCGATCAACGACCGCCTCGCGGACGCGACCGCTGTCCTGGACGCGTTCCACTGAGTGTGGTCACCTGAAGTGGCCCCACCTGGTGCCGGTTTCGTCGCGGATTCTGGCCCCGTTTGGGGTCGTGGGTGCGCGGGTCGGGTGGGTTCGCGTGTCGTCACGAATGTTGGCCCCACCCCGGGGTTCAGATCTTCTCGACAAGGGTTGTCGGGGAGGTCGGGATGGTCAGGTCCAGGGTGGAGCTGTTCGAGGAGATCCGTGTTGATCACCGCCGGGAGGGGCTCTCGATCCGGGAGCTCGCTGCGCGGCACAAGGTCCACAGGCGCACGGTGCGGGCGGCGTTGGCCTCGCCGGTCCCGCCTGCGCGTAAGGAGTACTCGCCGCGGGGCCGGCCCGCGGTCGACCCGTTCCGGGACGTGATCGACGCCTGGCTGGTCGCGGACGCGGCGGCACCTGTCAAGCAGCGGCACACGGCCCGGCGGGTCTGGCAGCGGCTCGTGGCTGAGCACGGGGCGGACGTGTCGGAGGTCAGCGTCTCGCGGTATGTCGCCGTGCGGCGCCGTGAGTTGGGCTTGGACAAGGTCGAGGTGTTCGTCCCGCAGGCCCACGACCCGGGCGCGGAGGCCGAGGTCGACTTCGGGGAGTTCCACGTCTTGCTCGCGGGAGCGGACGTGAAGGTCTGGATGTTCGCGATGCGGCTGTCCGCGTCGGGCAAGGCGTTCCACTACGGGTTCGCGAACCAGGCGTCCGAGGCGTTCTTGGAGGGGCACGTGCGTGCTTTGGCCTACTTCGGTGGAGTGCCGGCCCGGGTCCGGTATGACAACCTCAAGCCCGCGGTGGTCCGGATCCTCAAGGGTCGTGACCGGGAGGAGAACGACCGGTTCACCGCGTTGCGCAGCCACTACGGGTTCGACTCGTTCTTCTGTATCCCGGGCAAGGAAGGGGCCCACGAGAAGGGCGGCATCGAGGGCGAGATCGGCCGGTTCCGCCGCCGCCACCTGACGCCCGTGCCGCAGGTGGCCTCGATGGGCGCCCTGAACGATCTGATCGCCGCGGGTGACGACGCGGACGACGACCGGGTGATCACCGGGCACCACGCATGCGTGGGGGTCGAGTTCGCCGCCGAGGCCCAGGCGCTGTTGCCGCTGCCCGGTGAGGGGTTCGACCCGGCGACGATCTTGTCCGCGAAGGTCGACTCACGGTCGCGGGTGTGCGTGCGTCAGGCCTACTACTCGGTCCCGGTGCGTTACGTCGCCCGGCGCCTGACCGTGCGCCTGGGCGCGACCAGCGTCGAGGTCTGCGACGGGGCCCAGACCGTGGCCACCCACGAGCGGGCCACCGCGAAGTACGTCGATGTCCTGGACCTGGACCACTACCTGGAGATCCTCGCAAGGAAGCCCGGCGCGCTACCGGGCGCGAGCGCTCTCGAGCAGGCCAAGAAGGCCGGGGTGTTCACGCTCGCGCACCAGGCCTACTGGGACGCGGCCCGGGCCAAACGCGGAGACGGGCCGGGCACGAGGGACCTGATCGAGATCCTCCTGGCCCAGCGCACCCTGCCCGCCGCGGCACTCGAGGCCGCGATGCGCACCGCCGTTGACACCGGGGTGATCGAGGCGGCCTGCGTGATCATCGATGCCCGCCGCGGCGCCGAACCACCCGTCGCGCCCGTGATCGACCTCGGCGCCGTGGCCCGTTACGACCGGCCCGCCCCGACCCTGGACGGCTACGACACCCTGCTCACCGGGAGCGACCGATGACCAGCGAGGACGCCGCCCTGGCCGCGATCAACGTCGCCACCAGGGACCTGTTCTTGCCGACCGTGCGCGCCGAGGCCGGGCCCCTGGCCGCCGGCGCGCTGCGTGAGCAGCGCACCCACCTGGCCTACCTCGCCGACGTGTTGACCGCGGAAGTCGACGCCCGCGCCGAACGCCGCCGCGCCAGGCGGATCAAGGAAGCCAAGTTCCCCCGCACCAAACGCCTCGCGGACTTCGACACCTCCCGTTCCGCGGTCGACGGTGCGACCCTCGCCGCCCTGGCCACCGGAACCTACCTCGACGCCGGCGAACCCGTGGTCCTGCTCGGTGACTCGGGCACTGGCAAGACCCACCTGCTCATCGCGCTCGGCATCGCGGCCTGCGAGCTGGGCAAGGCCGTGCGCTACACCACCTGCGCGAACCTCATCAACGAGCTCGTCGAAGCAGCCGACGACCGGCAACTGGCCCGCACCGTGGCCCGCTACGCGCGCCTGGACCTGCTCTTGCTCGACGAGCTCGGCTACGTCCACGCCGACCCCCGCGGCGCCGAGTTCCTCTTCCAGATCATCACCGAACGCGAGGAGAGGTCCTCCATCGCGATCGCCACCAACCTGCCCTTCAGCGAATGGGGCACCGTGTTCCCCGACCCCAGGCTCGTCGCCGCGATCGTCGACCGCGTGACCTTCAACGCCCACATCCTGCAAACCGGGACCGAGTCCTACCGCCTCCGCATCACCAAAACACGCGCCCCACGCAACAAGTAGCACTACCGTGCAGGGGCCAGAATTCACGACGACAAGTGGGGCCAGAAGACTTGACTACACGCATTCCACGTGGTCAAGCTCGGCACCAGCTTGTCGAGGTGGTCCGTCGCCGCGTCCAGCAGGACGCCACCGGGCACCGAGGCCGCAAGGGCGACCCGCTGAAGGGGATCCAGACCGTCCTGCGTGCCGGGGCCGAGAACCTCATCGACAAGCAGTGGAACCACCTGATCCACGCGATCGAGGCCGACCCACCACACGAGGAAATGTGCTCGTCGCCTGGCAGTGCGCCCAGGACCTGCGCGCCGGATGCCGCGTCACGGATCTCATCGACGACCGCAAGCGGACCGAGCAGATCCTGGCCTCATTCCAGACGCGCCCGATCCCCGAAGTCGCCCGGCTCCGATGGACCGTGCGCCGCTGGCGGGACGCCTTCCTCGCCTACCTCACGACCGCCCGAGCGAGCAACGGACCCGCCGAGGCCGTCAACGGACTCATCGAGCTCCACCGCGGACTCGCATGCGGCTGCCGCAGCCGCGACAACCACCCCCACGCATGCTCCACATCGCAGGCGGACTCAACCCGACACCCCTGCCGGATGTCCCATGAGCCTCAATAGCGCGAACTTCACCTTACGAATAGATCATATGGCCCTTTTGACCGTGATAGTGCAGGCACACACCCTGCCAATTTGCCCAAAGCATCGCACTGCGCGTCGCTGGGCCGAAGATGCCATCCTTCGAGACCCCCGCCTTCCCCTGCGCATACTGAAGCGCCGCCTTCGTTGCTGGGCCGAATGACCCGTCCTCAGCAATGGATCGACCATAGCATGTATTTAGAGTGTACTGGAGATCGCAAACAAAACCCCACTGACACTGCCAATATGAGTCTGACCCGTCATTCATTCCCTCGTACATCGTGCACCAACCCGTGCCAGATGCCGACCCCTCCCATGGAATATCACCCTCCGCTCCGTCAATCATGTAGGAGAGAACCCCTTCACAGTTCAAGTAGCCCGACGTTGCCGCCACCGCAGCACCAGGGCCCGAAATCGTCACAGCGGCTGCGGGCCCTATACCCCCAAAGATCGCAGCCAATAGCACGATGACCAGAGCCACAACCCGCCTCGAAATTCTGACCTTGCTCATGCGAGAAACCTCATATCTTTCGATACTCATCTTGCAACTAATAACCGGCTAGCTCCGCCCCGACAAGAGAGAAGCGTGAGCCACCACCTCGACAAGCACTACGACTCCGACAGAGCCCTCGTGCCGGACAAACGCCAGTTCCTTGGCATTCGGTGGCAAATTTCGCCTAAAGTCAGCTAATGCTCGACTGGGTTCATTGGGTTCGGGGCGATCCCCGCGATGTCGAACTGCCGCAGCTCTCGGTGGCATCTGCACAGGACGAGCGCCGAGCGACGCGACACGAAGCCGCTATTTCAGCGCGTCGGCGACTCCATTCACGATTGTCGATGAGCGCTTCACCCCGTCGACGAATGATTATTCCATTCCGTGCCGTGACCTGGTCCAGTCGCAGTAGATCACGCCCCGCGGCCAAAGTCGTGTAGCCCGACCGACGTTCGCGAATAGACTGGATTGCACTCAGAGGCACGAACACGGCCACTCCGAGCCCGGCAGTAATCCAGGTAGCAAACCAAATCTCGAGCCAACCCGCTGTGTCATAGCCACGGTGGGCCACCACGACGGGAAAGAGTATCGGGACGTTCAGCACGATCCATCCGCAGCATGCGAGATAGATCAGCCCAAGAGTACGCGCCGAGGGGCCTGACACGAGCGGATACGTGGCAGTTTCGGGCACGAGTTCGTCTTTCATGCCGTCATCTTTCGCCACAACCGCTCCCCTCCTCCGATTCTCCATCGTCAGCGAATCCCGAAACTGTCGGCAACAGACTCAGGTGGGCGCCTACGATTCCACCTACCTTGTCCACGACCTCTCCGGCTTCTTTCGAGACGCGTAGTAGGGCGGGCGCCTTACCAAAGACCAAACCTCCGCCACCCGCGGCGGCGGCCACACCATCAACGACGCACGAAGGTGTTGTCCACCCTTCAGCTGTGCAATCTTCCACGCCCGCTCCCACCGCGGTCACCACGGATGTGTATTCCAGGGCTGACGCCGCAGTGGCCCACCCGGCCAACGCGGCCTCTGCTTCGATTCCGGCGGCCACTGAGAGGCCGCCCGTTTCTGGCGCTAGCACAATGGATCCGATCGCGACCGCAGCGACGGCTGTTCCAATACTGACGGCCCCGAGCACAGCCCCCCAACTGAACAGACCGAGGGGATCGGTGAGATTTAGCGGGTCATTTCTGGTGTAGAGGTAGGCCTGGAGGGTGGTGGTGATGGCGGGGTCGGTGGTGAGGAATTGGGTGGTGGTGGGGTCGTAGTAGCGGGCTCGGAGGTAGAGGAGGCCGGTGAGGGTGTCGGTGAGTTGTCCGTCGTATCCGAGTCGTGTGGTGATACCGGTGTGGTTGGTGGTGTGGCCCCAGGGGTCGTAGGTGTTGGTGGCGCAGACGGTCCCGGTGGTATCGGTCAGGGCGATGGTGGAGCCTTGGGCGTCGGTGAAGTACCACTGGATGTCGGTGCTGGTGTCGCCGAGTTGTTCGATGGGGGTGGCGCCGGGGCCGTAGAGGTAGCTGGTGCTGCCGTCGTCGAGCAGGAGGGGTAGGGAGCTGGTCAGGTCCCAGGTGTCGGTCTCGGTTGTGGTGGTGGCGTTGGTGACGGTGGTGCGCAGCCCGTTGGCGTCGTAGGTGAGGTGTTCGGTGCCGGCGGGGGTGGTGACGGTAGTGAGCTGGCCGGCCTGGTTCCACGTGTAGGTGGCGCTGGTGGTGGTCCCGGTCGCGGTGGTGGTGCGGCGGCCGTCGGTGTCGTAGGTGTAGGTGGTGGCACCGGCCGGTGGGCTGTCGCATGCGGTGGCGGTGGTGCTCGTTGTGGTGGTCCAGCACAGGGCGCCGTTGTCGTCGTAGGCCTGAGTGGTGTCGGCGACGGTGGTGGGGTGCCCGGCGTCGTCGTAGGCATACCCGGTCGCACCGGTGGTGTCGGTGGCTGAGGTGAGCTGGTTGGTCTCGTCGTACCCGTAGGTCTGGGCGGTTCCGGGGGCGCCGTTGCTGGGTGTGCGGGCGGTGATCTGGGAGTCAGCATCGCGGGTGTAGGCGATCTTCGCCAGGGTGCCCGAGCTGCCGGTCAGGGTGACCGCGCTGGGTGCGGCGAGGGCGTCCAGGGTGGTGCTGGACGTCGTGCCGTTGGGGTAGGTCGTCGCGGTGAGCTGCCCGTCGGGGGTGTATCCGAAGCTGGTGGTGTTGTCGTTCCAGTCCGTGACCGTGGCCAGGGTCCCGGAGTCATCGAACGTGCGGGTCACCGCGCGTGCGCCGGGGTAGGTGATCGTGGTCGCGTCCCCGTCCGGGTCGTAGGCGTACCGGGTGATCGCCCCGGCACCGGCCGTGACGGTGACGGGTTCGCCGAAGTTGTCGTAGGTCCAGGTGCTCGTCCCGGTCGCGTCGGTCGTGGCCGCGAGGTTCCCGTCCGGGTCGTAGCTGCGGGTGACGTCCGTGGTCCCGGGGTCGGAGTAGTCCACGCCCGTGACGTGCCCTGCGGCGTCGTAGGTGTAGCTGGTGGTCTTGGTGTCCGGGGTGGTCACGGCCGTGGTCCGGCCAGCCGGGTCGTAGGCGGTCGTCGTGGTGTGCGCGTCGGGGTCGGTGCGGGTGACGGGCCTGCCTTGCGCGTCGTAGGTGTAGGTGGTGATCTTCCCGTTGGCGTCGGTCGTGGACTTGACGGTGCCGTCGGGGTTGTAGGCGGTGTGGGTGGTCGTCGCGTCCGCCGCCGTGACCGTGGTCGCCTGCCCGGCCGGGTCGTAGGTGGTGGTCGTGGTGTGGCCGTTCGGGTCGGTGCTCGAGACCCGGTTCCCGTCGGCGTCGTAGACCGCGGTGGACGCCTCGCCCGCAGGGTTCGTGACGGTCAGGACGCGTCCGTGGTCGTCGTAGGCGTAGGTGGTGCACCCTGCTGCCGGTGGCGTGCATGTCGCGGTGGTGCCGGCAGCGACACCGGTCGCGGTGACGGTGGCCAGGAGGAAGCCGGTCGCGTGCTCGTACCGGCTGCGAGTGGTGTGTCCGTCGGGGTCGGTCACCGAGGCGCGGTTGCCGTCGGCGTCGTAGGTATAGGTCGTGGTCTTCCCCCGGGCGTCGGTGGACGAGGTGGGCAGGCCTGGGTGCGCGGCGTCAGCGTAGGTGTCGTGGGTGGTGCGGATGGACGGGTCGGTCGGGTTCCCGTCCGAGACCTCGGCGGACTGCTCGGGCCGGGCGACGGCGGTGGACGTGACCTGCCCGGCGTCGTTGTAGGTCAGCGTGGTCTGGGTGCCGTTCGCGTCCGTGGACTGCAGCAGGTCCCCGTGGGTGTCGTAGGCATAGCTGGTCGCGAAGCCGGCGGCGTCCGAAGCCGAGGTCACGTTGCCTTGGTCGTCGTAGGTGTACGTGGTCGCGTTGCCGTCCGGGTCGGTCGCGGTGCTCACGCCCAAGGTGACGGGGTCGTAGGTGTACGACCAGGTCCCCGCCGCGGCGGTCCCGTATCCCGTGGTCTGGGAGGTGAGCAGGCCGTCGGTGTAGACGTCGAGCCTCTTGTGCCCGGCGCCGTCGGTCACCAGGGTCTGTCCCGCGTCCAGGCCGGCGTCGGGGCCGTAGGTGAAGGTGGTGGTGTTCCCGTCGGGGTCGCTCTGGGAGGTCACGCGTTCGGAGGTGTCGTAGACCATCGAGGTCACCGGCGCCGGTGTCCCGGTCTTGGCGTAGTTCGCGGGCGTACGCATCGAGACGAGCAGGTGGTGGGCGTCGTAGGTGTACTGGGCGTGGTCCTGGTCCCCGAGCGCGGCGCCGCTGCGGGTCGTGTTGACGCCGTAGACGTCGGTCAGGTCGCCCGCGGTGTCGTAGGTGTAGTCGACCTCGCGGCCCGCGGTGTCGGTGACCTTCGTGATGTGACCACCGGTCCAGGTCAGCGTGTAGATGTGGCCCGAGGGGTCGGTCACGGTGTGCAGGTTCCCGGACGCGTCGTAGGACAGGGTCGTGCCGTAGGCCGGGGAAGCGACCGTGCCCGCGAGGTCGGTGATCTTCGTCAGGTGCCCGGACGCGGCGTCGAAGGTGAAGAACTGGGTGCCCTTGCGGGTGAAGGTGTAGCTGGACCCGGACTTCGTCAGCGTCGCGTCGAAGCGTGGCGCGGTGGGCGTGTAGGTGCCGGCGTCATCAGTGAACGTGACCTGGGAGGCGTCCTCCTGGGTGATCGTCACGTCCCCCGACGTCGCGTCCGTGGTCGCGGACATCCCGTAGGTGTAGGTCCACCCGTACCCGAACGCCCCGTCGGTGGCGCCCGACCCGTTGGGGCCGTCAGGGTCAGCGATCGCCGACGCGTACGACCGCGTGATCGCGAGACCACCGGCGTAGCCGGGGGTGGCCAGGTCGGTGAACGTGTCGCCGAAGTACCCGGTCGCGGTGTTCACCGGGTCCCCGGCGGTGCGTTGCACGCACCCGCAGTTCACCCAGGCCGGGTTAGAGCCCTTCGGGGCGTCCTTGATCCCGGGCGGCCCGCCGATCGGCTTGCCCGGGGTACCGCCCTGGGGCAAGAACGCGACCGCGTCGAACGCGACGTCGTAAGACGAGTACCCGACCGTGCCGTTCGCGACCGCGTCCGACGCGTTCGACAATGACACGTACCCGCCGTCCTGCATCGCGAACGTGCCGATCGTGACCCACTGCTCGGAGCCCCAGTCCTGGTTCACCCGGATCTTCCACGGCGCGGCCCCGCCGCCGGGGTGGATCTCGTAGACCACGTTTGTCGCAGACGCGCCCGTGGCGGGCAGGTGGATCTTGACCTTGTAGTACTGCAGTGACGGCAGGTTCGGGGTCCAGGTACCGGTGTTGACCAGCTCGGTGTCCGAGGCGGCCTCGGTGTGGGTGAAGAAGATGTGCCCGCCGAACCCTGCCCCGAGCTGGTGGGTGTCGATCTGCCCGACCGGGTCACCGGCACTGTTCGTCCCGTACGACATGGCGAACGTGCCGTCGTTCGACCAGTTCATCGACGAACACCCCTGCCGGTTGTCCGCCGGGTCGGCGATGTCGTCCACGACGATCGGTGCCCCGTGACTCGTGGTCGGGACCTTGGAGGCGTCCAGGTCACAGGTCGGGGGGTGCGGGGAGGCATAGGACGGCTCGCTCGACCCGGTGGCGTACTGGTACGAGCTGGTCGCACACGTCGCCGCGCAGTCGGCCACGAACGTCACGGGCTCGTGCCACCAGCACTCGTAGTCCGCCAAGGTGCACCCGGCGTGGGTCGCGTCGTCGGGGTCGGCATAGTCCGGGTCGCAGTCGTTGCTCGTGGTGCAGAACGTGTCCGCGGCCGGGAGCTGGATCCACGTGTTCCCACCGTGGTACGTCGGAGTAACGAAGGCGGGTTGGGACAGGCGGATGATCGGGGACGCCATCCAGCCCATCACCCGCTCCTGGTACGGCCAGTCAGCCGGGTGCGCCGCGTCCGCGTACGTCGTCTTCAGGTACGGGGCACGATCCGGCGGATACGCCGGGTTCTGCGGGTTGTTCGACCACCCCAGACCCCACGTCCCGTCCGGGCCCGTGCACGACGCCGACGGCGTGCACCCGGTCGTGTTCCCGAACGCCGCGTTCGGCTGGATCCCCGAGTTGTACGCCCAGATCGCCAGGTACCAGTTCTCCAGGTACTTCGGGTCCCCGCCGTTGAGGGTGATGCCCGCGTCGTACAGCTGGTTCCACGTCTTTTCCAGCACCTGCAGGCCGGCGACGATGTTCTCCTGGTAGTCGGCCGCGACCTTCATCTTCCCGTGCAGGGTGATCGAAGTCTCCGACGCGGCCATGCCCGTGGTCAGCTGCGTGATCCCGTACCCGCAGTCCGCGTTGGCGTAGTCGATCTTGTCGATCGACCCCTTCGCCCCGTAGTAGTCACCGATCAGCGGGTCACCGGAGATCCCGGGCAGCGAGTGCCAGGACGCCTGGTCGAAGTTCGACTCCTGCGCCATGATCGCTTCCATCACCGACCGCGGCACCGAGTCCCACGTGTCCGAGGACGGGTGATGCAACGCGATCTTC
The DNA here is from genome assembly GCF_009429125.1 of Luteimicrobium xylanilyticum. Classification (GTDB taxonomy): domain Bacteria; phylum Actinomycetota; class Actinomycetes; order Actinomycetales; family Cellulomonadaceae; genus Luteimicrobium; species Luteimicrobium xylanilyticum. The sequence goes on along the minus strand of NZ_CP045529.1, from coordinate 27,008 downwards.
GAGAAGTCAGAGTTCGGCGCGTACGCCACCAGACCCAGGTGCGCGAAGTCCGCCGGCCTCGTGTACGCCGACCCCGTCAACAACCCCTGCTCGGCCATCTGCACCGCCCAGTCCACCTGAGACGGGGAAGGCTGCAACGCCTGCAACGTCGGATCAAGACGCGCCACCCCACACTTCGGGGTCTGCACCGCCTGCGTCGACACCGTCTGCGCCGACGCCGACTGCGCGGAAGCCGACTGCGCGGTGAGCGGTGCGATCGTGGCGGGCTGCTCGACCACGCCGGGCGCGGGAGCCTGCTGAACCGCCGAAGAGAACAACAACGAGCTGAACGACGCGGAGGCCCGGGTCGAAGACTGCGCCGTCTTCGAAGGCTTGACCCCGATACCGTCATGGTCCTGCGTGGGTGCCGGACGCGTGGGCGCGCTCAACGCCTCATCCGCATCCACACCCGCCGGTGCCCGGTTCGACATCGTCGTCACCGGAGCCACCACCGGCGAACCACGCGAGGTCTGCGTCGCGGACAACACGTCCTGAGACGCCGTGGACCCGACCTGCGACAACACCGGCCCAGCCGCCTGATCGTCCGCCTTGACGCCCGAAGACGTCGCGAACACGGCCGCACCGTCCAATGACACCAGCTGCGGCGCGCCCAGCTTCGAGGGCGCCTTCACCTTGCGCAGACCCACCGCGGCCGGCCTGGCGCCTGACGTCACGCCCGCGACCGTGTTCCGGCCCGCCCGGCCCGCCTGCAACCGGACCTGGCCCAGCTCGCCCGAACCCCACGTGCCCGGCCTGCTCGAGCTCTTCGCGTCCCAGTGCCCGACCGACGCCTTCGCCCCCTTCGTCGCCGCGACCACGAAGTCGACCCCGCCACCCTTCGACGCCGCGAGCTCGAACGGGCGGCCGCCCGCCGCAGCCCGAACCGCCGGGGCCGCCGGCTTCGCCACGCTGCCACCCGAACCGAAGCTCACCAACGCCGAGCCCAACGCCCCCACGACCCCGTCACCGGCCGGGACGGCGGACGTGACCTGACCGGCCACCACCGCCGACGCCTTGACCTTCCCCGACGACAGATCCACCACCGCCACCGACGTCACCTGCTGGGTGTCGTCCACGCTCGCCGTGAACGTGGCCTCGTGCCCCACACCGCACCCCGGCGAGGAGTACTGGAACGAGACCCCCGACAACAACGGCTGCACAGTCCCGTCCGACAGGTCCACCGAGTACGCGAACGCCCCACGATCCCGGGCCTCGTCCAGATTCACCAGGCTGCCCGGGAGCACGCTGACCGCCGCGAACTTCCCGTCCCCGGACACGCACTCATACCCGTACCACGTCGCCTCGTCCAACCCACCCGGGTCGATCACCGCGACGTCGGACCACACGAACCCGTCCGACTCCCGAGCCACCTGCACGTGAAACCCGTCCGAGGCCCCATACCCCGACACCGCGACGTCCTTGGTCAACGCGCCCGAGGCCGGCCACACCCGAGAACGTCCGCTACGTGCGTGACTCGTCGATCCGTGGCTCGCCGGCGTTGCCGCCGTTGCCGGGCCGCCCTGCAACGAGAACGACGCAAATGAGGCCACCGCCACGAGCGCAGCGACCACCGAACCACGAAAACCAACAACACCCCGCGGGCTCATCACGGACAGCACTCGATAACCCCCTGCGAACGCACGCTTGAATCGAGAGCAACGTCGCCCTCTTCCGACACAGGTCAAGCCATCACCGCGTTCCAGTGCTAGCCGTCCGTCAGTGGCCCTAACACTCGGGGAAAACCGATGTTCTTGTCAAGTACGAACTGTCTCGTATCTCTAGACGCTGGTCGACCAGTCGTCCTCATAGGGGGACGAGACCCGAAAGCTGCGGGCCTCACCGTCTCTGCGTTGGCCAACGTGACGTCGCCGCCCATGCTTATCCACAGTTGCCCGTGCCGTCCGCCGGTCCTTCACAAGCCCGTCGCCGGCACGAGGGTGTTTGCATCGAGGCATCGACTCGACGTAACCTCCCGATGTATCAACTCGATACATCGACTCCGAATCCCGAGGGGGGTGCCCGCATGCGCAGCCGATCCGACGTGCTCGAGACCGCCATCCTGGGCCTCCTCAAGGAGTCGCCCCTGCACGGCTACGAGCTGCGCAAGCGGCTCAACCTCGTGCTCGGGTCCTTCCGTGCCCTGTCCTACGGCTCGCTCTACCCGGCCCTCAAGTCCCTCGTGACCCGTGGGCTGATCGTCGGGACCGACAGCGCCGAGCTGAACGCCGCGCACCTCGCGCCCGCGCTCTCCGGCAAGCGTTCCCGCATCGTCTACGAGCTGACCGCCGAAGGCAAGGAGCACCTCCAGACCCTCCTCGCGCAGGCCGGGCCTGCCGCCTGGGAGGACGAGAACTTCGACGTCCGCTTCGCCCTGTTCGGGCAGACGGACGCCGACACCCGCCTGCGGATCCTCGAGGGCCGGCGCTCCCGGCTCACCGAGAGGCTCGAGGCGGTCCGTGAGTCCACCAACCGGTCTCGCGCACGCATGGACGAGTACACGTGGGAGCTCCAGCGCCACGGTCTCGAACAGGTCGAGCGCGAGGTCCGCTGGCTGGACGGGCTCATCACCGCGGAGCGCGACCGTCGTTCGCGACCGCACTGACGAGCCGCCCCGGACCACCCGGTCCGCAGGCAACCCAGCAAGCCGACGGCGAACGTCGCCCCGGCACTTGAGAAGGTAAGGAGCGAGGATGTCCTCCATCCGCGTCGCCATCGCAGGCGTCGGCAACTGCGCGTCGTCCCTGGTTCAGGGCGTCGAGTTCTACAAGGACGCCGCCCCGGACTCGACCGTCCCGGGCCTCATGCACGTCCAGTTCGGTGACTACCACATCTCCGACGTGGAGTTCGTCGCCGCGTTCGACGTCGACGCGAAGAAGGTCGGCTTCGACCTCGCCGACGCCATCAACGCGTCCGAGAACAACACCATCAAGATCACGGACGTCCCGCCGACCGGCGTGACCGTCCAGCGCGGCCCGACCTTCGACGGTCTCGGCAAGTACTACCTCCAGACCATCGAGGAGTCCGACGCCGCCCCCGTCGACGTCGTCCAGGTCCTCAAGGACAACAAGGTCGACGTGCTCGTGTCCTACCTCCCGGTGGGCTCCGAGGAGGCCGACAAGTTCTACGCGCAGGCCGCGATCGACGCGGGCGTCGCGTTCGTCAACGCCCTCCCCGTCTTCATCGCGTCCGACCCCGAGTGGGCCGCGAAGTTCGAGGCCGCGGGCGTCCCGATCGTCGGCGACGACATCAAGTCGCAGGTCGGCGCCACCATCACGCACCGTGTCATGGCCCGCCTGTTCGAGGACCGCGGCGTCGTGCTGGACCGCACGTACCAGCTCAACGTCGGCGGCAACATGGACTTCAAGAACATGCTCGAGCGCGAGCGTCTCGAGTCCAAGAAGATCTCGAAGACCCAGGCCGTCACGTCCAACCTCTCCGGCCCGCTCGCCGGCAAGAAGGACGACAAGAACGTCCACATCGGCCCGTCGGACTACGTCGCCTGGCTCGACGACCGCAAGTGGGCGTACGTCCGCCTCGAGGGTCGCGCGTTCGGCGAGGTGCCCCTGAACCTGGAGTACAAGCTCGAGGTCTGGGACTCCCCCAACTCGGCTGGCATCATCATCGACGCCGTGCGTGCCGCGAAGATCGCCAAGGACCGTGGGGTCGGTGGGCCGATCCTCTCCGCGTCGACCTACCTCATGAAGTCCCCGCCCGTGCAGACGGAGGACACCGAGGGTCGCGCGCAGCTGGAGGCGTTCATCCGCGGCGAGCGAGAGCGCTGACGCGGAGGTGACCTGAAGGTGGGGGCCGAGGAACGAGGCACCCGCCGCAAGGTCGGCGAAGAGACAGCGCGACCATCCGTCGGAGCGCTGACGCGGAGGTGACCTGAAGGTGGGGGCCGAGGAACGAGGCACCCGCCGCAAGGTCGGCGAAGCGACAGCGCGACCACCAGCGGAGCGCTGAGCCTTCCCGCTCTGAAGCACCCCTTGCGAGGGCCCGGCACGGTTCGTCCGTGCCGGGCCCTCGGGCTTTTCCGGAGAGCAGCCCCACTAGGCTGAGCCGGTGCCAGCGACCGAGCCTGACGTCACCGCGTCCGGCACCCCCCGAGGGACCGTGCTCACCGACCTGCGGGACCTCGGCCGCCTGGCGGGGTTCCGCAGGCTCATGGCTGCCCGCCTCACGAGCCAGCTCGGCGACGGCATGTTCCAGGTGGGGCTCGCCAGCCTCTTCTTCTTCTCGGCCACCACGTCGCCGAAGGGCGTCACGGCCACGCAGGTCGCTGCGGCGTTCGCGGTGATGCTGCTGCCGTTCACGATCGTCGGACCGTGGGCCGGGGTGTTCCTCGACCGGTGGCGCCGCCGCCAGGTGCTGGTCTACGGGAACCTGGTACGGCTGGTCCTGGCGGTCGCGCTGACGGTCGTGATGGCGTCGTCGGGCGTGAACGTCGCCGTGTACGTGCTGGCGCTGACGGCGCTGAGCGTCAACCGCTTCCTGCTGTCGGCGTTCTCCGCCTCGCTGCCGCACGTGGTGCCGCGCAGCCACCTCCTCACCGCGAACGCGCTCGTCCCGACGCTGGGCTCGATCGCCGCCGGCGTGGGCGGCGCCGTCGGCCTCGTGACGCGGCTGGCGCTCCCCGACGGCCGCGCCCAGGACGCCGGGGCCTTGGCGTTCGCAGCGCTTGCGTTCGCGGCCGCGTCGCTGCTCGCGACCCGGTTCGCCCGCTCCGACCTCGGCCCGGAGGTCGTCCGCAGCCGGGACGAGCTGCGCAGCGAGCTGGCGCGGACCGGGCGCGACCTCGTGGACGGGGCGCGCTACCTCCTGGCCCGCAGAACACCGGCGCAGGGCCTCGGCATCATCTTCGCGACCCGGTTCCTGTACGGCATGGTCTTCATCGCGTGGCTCCTGCAGTGCCGCAACCTGCTGTCGGACCCGTCCGACGTCGACGGCGGCGCCGTGAAGTTCGCCTCGGTGCTCGGCGCGACGGGGCTCGGGTTCGGGCTGGCCGTCGTCCTCACGCCGACGCTCAGCCGCTACACCGGCCCGCAGCGCTGGATCGTCGGGTGCCTCGGCCTCGCTGCCGTCGCGCAAGCGATCGCCGTGCACGTCGCCCTGCCCACGATCCTCGTCGCGTCCACGCTCCTCGGCCTCGCCGCGCAGGGCGCGAAGATCGCCGTCGACACGATCGTGCAACGCGACGTCGACGACGTCTTCCGGGGACGCGCGTTCGCGCTCTACGACGTCCTGTACAACGCCGGGTTCGTGGGTTCCGCCGCGCTCGCCGCGGCCACCCTGCCCGACGACGGCGACGCGCCGGGCGTCCTGGCCGCGATGGGTGCGGGGTACCTCGTGCTGGCGGTGGTGCTCGGTCGGTGGGGCGCCCGCGAGCCGGTTCAGCTCGCGACGACCTCCGGCAGCTCGGCGACCGCGACCTCGTAGTCCTCGGGGTGCCGGGCTCGATTGTCGTCGCACCAGCGGCACAGGGCGTCGTCTCCGACCCGCAGATCGTCGCCGCAGTCCCGGCAGAGCTCGGTCGCAGGCACGACGTCCGGCACCAGGGTCGGCGCGGCGTCCGATGCCGAGGCACGTCGCAACTCCTCCGTGGCCAGAGCGCTCATCCCGGGACCTTCCTTCCGTCGTCGTGCCCGTGCCCCCACTACCGAGCATGCTCCCGGACGCCGCCCACACGGACGCGACGCGCCCGCGACCGGCAACCTCGTCGAGAATGGGTTCAGGACTGCGCGGCCCACCACGCGAGGAGCTCCTCGCGGGCCGCGTCGGCACCGATCGACCCGCGGTCCATGCGCAGCTCCATGAGGAACCGGTACGCCTGCCCCACGACGGGACCCGGCCCGACCCCGAGGACCTCCATGATCTGCTGACCGTCGAGGTCAGGTCGGATGCGGGCGAGCTCCTCCTCGCCGCGCAGCCGCTCGATGCGTCGCTCGAGATCGTCGTACGCCTCGGAGAGCCGGCGCGCCTTGCGGCGGTTGCGGGTCGTGCAGTCGGCGCGCGTCAGCCGGTGCAGACGCTCGAGCAGGGGGCCGGCGTCCGTCACGTAGCGGCGCACCGCCGAGTCGGTCCACGCGCCGTCGCCGTACCCGTGGAAGCGCAGGTGCAGCTCGACGAGCCGCGAGACCGCCTTGATCGTGTCCTTGTCGTACCGGAGCGCCTTGAGCCGCTTGGCGGTCTGCTTCGCGCCCACGACCTCGTGGTGGTGGAAGCTGACCCCGCCCCCGGCCTCGAAGCGCCGCGTCGCCGGCTTCCCGACGTCGTGCAGGAGCGCCGCCAGGCGCAGGACGAGGTCGGGCGCGGGAACCGCGCCCTCGGGGCCGGTCTCCAGGTCGATCGCCTGCTCGAGGACGGTGAGCGTGTGCTCGTACACGTCCTTGTGGCGGTGGTGCTCGTCGATCTCGAGACGCAGCGCGGGCAGCTCGGGCAGGACGTGGTCGGCGAGACCGGACGCCACCAGGACCTCGAGGCCCGCGCGGGGGTTCCCCGAGAGGAGCAGCTTGTCGAGCTCGTCGCGGACGCGCTCCGCCGAGACGATCTCGATCCGGTCGGCCATCCCGCGGGCCGCCTGGAACGTCCCGTCCTCGACCGTGAACCCGAGCTGCGCGGCGAACCGGGCGGCCCGCATCATCCGCAGGGGGTCGTCGTCGAACGACCTCTCGGGCTCGATCGGGGTCCGCAGGACCTTCGCGGCGAGGTCGCCGAGACCCCCGTGCGGGTCGACGAAGACCAGGTCCGGCACCCGCACCGCCATCGCGTTCACCGTGAAGTCGCGGCGCGACAGGTCGCCCTCGAGCGAGTCCCCGAACGCGACGACGGGCTTGCGGGTCACGTGGTCGTACGCGTCCGAGCGGTACGTCGTGACCTCGACAACGACGTCGCCCTCCGGCCGGCCTGCGCGCCCTCCGAAGCGCTTGGCGCCGATCGTGCCGAACTCCTTGCCGATGTCCCAGTGGGCGTCGCCCCACGCGGACAGCAGCGCGAGCGTCTGGTCGGGCGTCGCGGACGTCGCGAAGTCGAGGTCGTTGCTGGCCCGCCCGAGGAACGCGTCGCGGACCGGCCCGCCGACCAGGGACAGCTCGTGGCCCGCCGCCCGGAACATGGCGCCGAGCTCGATCGCCGAGGGCGCGAGCTCCGTCAGGACAGCGAGCGCACGGCGCTGCAGCTCGAGCTCGTCGGACGTGGGGTTCGGCACGAGGGTCAAGCCTACCGAGTGGCTGCCGCGGCACGACGGCCGCACCGGGCCGCGTCGGTGACCGACCCCAGGGACAAGGTCGGTAAAGTTGATCTATGCCCACGCCCGCACCACCCCCAGGACGTCAGGGCATCCCGACGCCGCCCGGTGGGCACGCGCTGTGGGTCGACCCCGACGAGCTGCGCCAGGTGCACGTGTCGCCGTCGGCGTCGCTGCCCGTCTCCGAGGAGATCTCGGCCGGGGGGCTCGTGGTCGACGACGACGACGTCCCCCGCGCCGCGGTGATCGCCCGGCGCAACCGCGGCGGACGGCTCGAGTGGTGCCTGCCGAAGGGCCACCTGGAGGGCGAGGAGACGCCCGAGGAGGCGGCCGTCCGGGAGATCCGCGAGGAGACGGGGATCCAGGGCACGGTCGAGAGCCACGTCGGCACCATCGACTACTGGTTCACCGGTGACGACCGGCGCGTCCACAAGGTGGTGCACCATTTCCTGCTGCGCGCGGTCGGCGGCATCCTGACGGTCGAGGACGACCCCGACCAGGAGGCGGAGGCAGCGGCGTGGATCCCGCTCGACGAGCTCGAGTCCCGTCTGGCGTACCCGAACGAGCGACGAATCGCCCACGCGGCGCACGAGGCGCTGCGCGGACGGCCCACGTGGACGCACGTGAGCTCGAGCATCACGACGCACCGCGCGTCCGACGCATGAGGCGGCGGCACGCCGCACCGGGGCCGATGGCCCGGACGACGGCGAAGGTGGTCCTCGTCGGCGTGCTCGCCACCCTGCTCGCGGGCACCGGGCTCGCCGCGGCGGCGGTCGCGGCGCCCGCGCACGTCACGACCCCGGCGGCCACCGCCGCCAAGAACACGGTGACTGCGACCCTCGTGAGCCTCAGCCCCCGGATCACGCGACCGGGCGAGGACGTCACCGTCACCGTCGACGTGCACAACGGCACGAAGAAGACGATCGCCGAGCCGCACGTGTCCCTCTCCCTCAACCGGATCCGTCCGTCGACACGGACCGACCTCGACACGTGGGTGGACGCGGCACCGGACGACGCCGTCGGCACCGTCCTGGCGAGCGCGGACGCCCCCGACGAGCTGGCCCCTGGCGGCACCTGGCACGCGAGCGTGACCGCGAAGGCCGAGACCATCGGCCTGACGGCCGTCTGGGGGCCACGCCCGCTCGCCGTGACGGTCACAGACGGTGAGAGCTCGTCGCCGACGACGGCGCCCCGGCTCGCGGTCCTGCGTTCCTTCCTCCTCTGGTACCCGGTGGGCGCCGAGGGGGAGGCCGCGTCGTCTGAGACCGTCACCCCCGTGAACCTGTCGATCGCCGTCCCCCTCACCGGCCCCGCCGTCGAGCCGGCCGAACCCGATGCCACGTCGGCAGGCGGTGGCGATGCGGACAGCGACGCGGGGGCCGACGACACGTCGACCGACGCCACCGCCGCCGGGGCGTCCAGCGCGTCCACCGCCGCACTCGACGCCGCGACGTCGGGCCGCCTCGCCCACGTCGTCGACGCGACCGCCGGGGCCGACGGCGTGACCTGGGTCGCCGATCCTGCGCTCGTGGCCTCGGCCTCCCGGTCGAGCGCCTCGGCCGGCTGGGCACGCGAGGTCTGCGCCGCCGCCAAGGCACGCGACACGTACGTCCTCCCCGCGTTCGACGCCGACGTCGCGGCGCTCGCGCACGCCGGCCACGACATCCCGCGCGGGTCCGCGGCCGTCACCACGGCCCGCTGCGGCACGTCCGAGACCGAGACGGACCTCCGGCACGCCTGGAACGACGGCCTGGCGTGGCCGGCCACCGGGTCGCCGGACAAGACCACGTACACCGCGGCGGTCCGCTCCGGGCGCTCGCTCGTCATCGCGCGCAGCAGCGAGGACGGCGCGCTCTCCCCCGTCGACCCGTCGTCGACGTCGACGCCCGACGCCGTCACGACCGTCGATACCTCGGCCGGGAACGCCACGGCCCTCGTCGCGGACGACCAGCTCAGCGACCTCCTCGCCCGGACCCGCGACACCGCTGCGGCGCTCCAGCTCACGCTCGCGCAGACGGCCGTGATCGCGCGCCAGGCGGACTCGAACCCCGCGGAGGCCGCCCAGCTCCTCGCGACCCTCCCCCGGAGCTGGGACCCGGACCCCACGACCGCGGGCGAGGAGCTCGACGCCCTCGACGACGCGCCGTGGATCGCGCTCCAGCCGCTCAGCACGCTCGCGAAGTCCCAGCCGGACGACCGGCCGCGCCGCGCGCCCGCCGCGTCGTCGGCGTCGGACAAGGAGCTCGACCCGGAGTCGGTGGACGCGCTGCTGAGCGCGCGCTCGTCGGTGGGGCGGTTCGCGACGATAGTCGAGAACCCGAAAGCGGTGACCGCCCCGATCGAGTCGGACACCCTCGCACCGCTCGCGGTCGCCTACCGGGCCGACGCCGAGGGCCGCGCCGACGCCGTCCGCTCCGGCCTCGACGCCGCGCGCGCCGTGACGGCGAGCGTGTCCGTCGTCGGGGGCAGCACGCTCAACATCATCAGCGCGCAGGGGGACCTCCCGGTCACCGTCCGGAACCGCCTGGACCAGCCCGCGCGCGTGCGCGTCGAGCTGCACTCGACCGACCCCAAGCTCAAGGTCCTCAAGACGCCCGAGGTGACGGTCGCCGCGCACGACAGCCAGACCGTCGGCGTGCCCGTGCGCGCGATCGGCAACGGCAACGTGTCCGCCTACGTGGAGCTGCTCACACCGTCGGGCAGCACCATCACGACGGCGCCCGCGTTCGACGTCCGAGTCCGCGCGTCCTGGGAGACCGTCGCCACCACCGTGATCGTGGTGCTGCTCGGGCTCGGGCTGGCCGCAGGCATCTGGCGTACGGTGCGTCGTGGACGGTCGAGCGCCCGGGTGACCCGCGCCCAGGCCCCCGAGGCCGAGGTCGCGGGCACGCCCGAGGCCACGGGTCAGGTCCCCGTGGCGCCGTCGGCACCCGGTAACGTCCCTCCCGGCCCGCCCACGCGCGGACCCGACAGCCCGCCCCCGGCGCCGCACGATCCCGCACGCCACGACACGGAGGACCAGTCATCGGACCCCGCCACGCCCGCAGGCCGCAGCGGTCCCGCCTGAGCGGGGCCGGGCCGGAGCGCGCGCCCAAGCCGTGGGACCGCCGGGCGCGGGCCGCACGGCCGGCACAGGGCGCGGCCGGACCGGACGCGCGGTGGGACGACACGTCCGACATGCTCGGCAACGACGTGGACGTCGCGGGCCGGACGGCGCTGGGCGACATCGAGATCCCGGCGCTCGAAGAGGCGTACCTCGAGGCCACGACCATGCCGATCCCGGTCGTCGGTCCCGACGCGCCGGAGGGAGCTGCGGGTGCGGGAGAAGCCGACACCGAGGCCCAGCCGGCCACCACGACGGGAGCCCAGGCGTCACTCGGGCGGAGCACCGCGCTCATGGCGGCCGGCACGGCGGTGTCACGGGTGCTCGGGCTCGTTCGCAACATCGTCCTGGTCGCTGCCGTCGGTGTGACGGGTGACGTCGCGAACGCCTTCGACGTGGCGAACAAGCTCCCGAACATCCTGTTCGCGATCCTCGCGGGCGGCGTCCTCAACGCTGTGCTCGTACCCCAGATCGTCCGGGCCTACCGCGCCCACAACGCCCAGGAGCGCCTCGACAAGCTCCTCACGCTGGCCGGAATCGCGCTCGTCGTCATCACGGCCGTCCTCACGCTCGGGGCGAGCGTCGTCGTCGGCTTCTACACGAAGGGCTGGTCCCCCGCGCTCCTGCACCTGGCGGTCGCGTTCGCCTTCTGGTGCATCCCGCAGCTCTTCTTCTACGGCATCTACACGCTGCTCGGCCAGGTGCTCAACGCCCGCGGACAGTTCGGACCGTTCATGTGGGCGCCCGTCCTCAACAACATCGTCGCGATCGCAGGGACAGTCGTCTACATCGCCGTCTACGGACGGTACGTCAAGGGCGGGCCGACCTCCGACCCCAGCACCTGGGACGGGCCGCAGATCGCCCTGCTCGCCGGGACCGCGACCGCGGGCATCGCGGCGCAGGCCCTCATCCTGCTCGTCCCGCTGTACCGTCGCGGCTTCCGCTGGCGTCCGCGCCTCGGCCTGCACGGCATCGGGCTCCGCTCCGCGGGCAACGTCGCCGGCTGGACGTTCCTTGCCGTCCTGCTCGAGCAGGTCGGCATCGCCTTCATCACCCGGTTCGCCTCCGCCGCGTCCTCAGCCGCAGACACCACCTACGTCGCCGGCAACGCGGTCTACTCGCAGGCCCTCATGATCTACCTGCTGCCGCACTCGCTGGTCACCGTGTCCATCGCGACGGCGCTCTTCACCGGGATCGCCGCCGCTGCCTCGCGCAGCGACCTGGACGCGGTCCGACGACTCCTCTCCCACGGGCTGCGCACCGTCGGCGTGTTCACGTTCTTCGCGACCGGTGTCGTCGCGCTCCTCGCCGGGCCGCTCACCAAGCTCCTGGTGCCTTCGGCGAGCGCCGCGGACGGCCACGCGATCGCGCAGGTCCTCACCGCCATGGCGTTCGGGCTCGTGGGACTGGGCGGCATGGTCCTGATGAAGTGGGTCTACTTCGCGTTCGAGGACGGGCGCACGGTCTTCTGGATCCAGGTGCCGGCGACCGGGCTCCTCGTCGTCCTGTCCTGGGTCGGGACGCTCGTCCTGCCGCCGCACCTGTGGGTCGTCGGGATCGGCGTCGCCATGGCCGTGTCCAACACCGCCACCGTGCTCCTGCGCACCGCGGGCGTCTCACGCCTGCTGCACGGCCTCGACGGTCCGCGTATCGCCAGTCAGCATGTGCGCGTCGCCCTTGCGACGCTCCTCGCCGCGCTCGTCGGAGCGCTCCTGCTGTGGGTGCTCCCGGGCAGCGGGACGGGGTCGTGGTTCGCTGCGCTCGCGACGGTGGTCGCGGCCGGGGTCGTCATGTCGGCTGTCTACTTCGCCGGGCTCCGGGTGCTTCGCGTCACCGAGCTGTCCGACCTCCTGGCACCTTTCGTGAACAAGCTGCGCAGGCTCGCGCGTCGATGACCGCGCCTCCAGGTCTCTCTTGGCGCTGATGCGTACCATGAACTCGCAAACCCGCCCACGACCCCAGCGAGGACACGTGACCGACATCGGCACCACGCTCGTCGCGCGCTACGCGCTCACCGCGCCGCTGCCGCACGACCTGACGAACGTGGCCGTGTGGGCCGCCGACGACCAGGTCCTCGGACGTCAGGTCCGGGTGGTGCTCCCGTCCGGACCGCACGTCGCCGCCACGCTCGACGCCGCGCGTCGGGCAGCCCTCGTGAGCGACCCCCGCCTGCTGCGCGTCCTGGACGTCGGCGTCGACCGCGTCGCCGACACCCTCGGCGGGCCCGGCACCGAGGTGCCCTACGTCGTCACCGAGACGATCTCCGGCAGGACGCTCGGCGAGCTGGTCGCGGCCGCACCGTTCAGCGCCGGCGTCGCGCGCACGATCGTGGGCGAGGCCGCCGCGGCGCTCGAGTCCGCGCGACGCCGCGGTCTGCACCACTGGGCGCTGCGCCCCGAGGCCGTCCGCATCGTCGGTGACCGCGTGCTCGTCACGGGCCTGGGCATCGACGGGCCCGTCACCGGGCTCGAGGAGGCCGACGGCGACCTCGGGTCGCGCCGGGACGCCGACGCACTCGTCGGGCTGCTCTACCACCTGCAGAGCGGCCGCTGGCCGGGGAACGGGCTCGAGGGCGACTGGCTCCTCGCCGACGCCCCCCGGCCGGTACCGGCGCCCCGCTCACGCGACGGCGCTCCCGTCGGCCTCGACCAGCTCGCGCCCCAGGCACCCGGGGACCTCGTGACCCTGTGCGCGGCGACGTTCACGACGGGCACCGGTCCGCGGACGCCCGCCGAGGTCGTCGCGGCGCTCGAGCCCTGGGCGGCGCTGCCCGGTGAGGCACCGACGAGGCCCGCTCCGGTCGAGGCCGCCCGGGCTGCCGCTCCCGCTGCTGCCGCTGCGGCCGCAACTGCGGCGCCGGCTCGTGAGTCTGTCCTCCACCCCGCTGTCGCGGGTCCCGCGACGGTCGGTGGCGCAGCTGCAGCACCCGTGGCGACCGCCTCGATGCCGGCCCCGGCCGTCCCGCCGCAGCAGCAGTCCTGGGCGACGCAGTCGGGCAGCGCGCCCTCGAACCAGGTGCCCGGCGGCTCCGGATGGGACGGCCCGAACGGACCCGGGGGTGGCACACCCGACGGTGGACCGTCGCCGCTCCTGCCGGAACCGCCCCGGTTCTCCCGCGACCGCCTGCCGCGGTCCGCGGACGAGGTCGAACGGCACCGCTTCGACCCCACCCGCGTCGTGCTCGCGCTGTTCACCGCCGGCGTCGTCGTCGCGACCGCGTTCGCGGTCGTCGGCCTGACCCACAACTTCAAGCCGGCCCTGGTCTACAACGAGAAGGCGTCACCGGCGGCCGCGGCGGGACCACAGCCCACCACGACGTCCGGCGCGACCCAGCAGCCGACCGCTCCCGCACAGGAGGACGTGCGGCCCGTCATCGCGAGCGGGCAGCAGGTGGACCCGCCGCCCCAGGGCGACCAGAACGAGCACCCCGAAGCTGCGGACCGCGCCTACGACGGCGACCTCAAGACGTACTGGTTCACGCGGACCTACAACACCCCGCAGTTCTCCGGACTGAAGTCCGGTGTGGGCTACGAGATCACGCTCGAGCGGTCCGCACCCGTGAGCCGGATCGTGCTCGACACCAACAACTCCGGCGGGCACGTCGAGGTCAGGGCCACCGACGCCAAGGACCCCACGGACGGCCCCGTCCTGGCGTCGGCGAGCTTCTCCGCGGAGACGACGCTGAAGTTCGACGAGCCCGTCAAGGCCAAGCGCTTCGTCCTGTGGATCACCGAGCTCCCCAAGACCGCGGAGGGCAAGAACCGCGTGGAGCTCAACGAGATCCAGATCTCCTGACGTCACCCGTCACCTCTGGCCCGCCGACGCCGGTGGGACGAGGGCCCACGTGGGGCGTGCGTCGTCGTCCGTGGAGACGGAACAATGGGAGGCAGGCCGTGGTTGAAGGCGGCGACACACCCGAGGAGCAGCAGTGACCGAGAGCACGCCCACGACGCCCGCCGTCGTCCCCGACACCACCCCCCGCGAGATCGTGATCGTCGGCTCCGGACCAGCCGGCTACACGGCAGCCGTCTACGCCGCGCGCGCGGGCTTCAAGCCCCTGGTCCTTGCCGGGTCCGTGACTGCGGGCGGCGCCCTCATGAACACCACCGACGTGGAGAACTTCCCCGGGTTCCCCGACGGCATCCTCGGTCCCGAGCTCATGGAATCCATGCAGAAGCAGGCCGAGCGGTTCGGCGCGCAGATCGAGTGGGACGACGCGACCGAGGTCGAGCTGGACGGTGACGTCAAGGTCATCCGCACCGCGAACGGCGAGACGTACACGGCCAAGGCCGTCATCCTCGCGACCGGCTCCGCATACCGCGAGCTCGGCCTCGAGGGCGAGAAGCGGCTCTCGGGCCGCGGCGTCTCGTGGTGCGCGACCTGTGACGGGTTCTTCTTCCGCGACCAGGTGATCGCCGTCGTCGGCGGCGGGGACTCGGCAGTCGAGGAGGCCACCTTCCTGACGCGGTTCGCGTCGAAGGTCGTCATGGTCCACCGTCGCGACCAGCTCCGGGCGTCGAAGATCATGGCCGACCGGGCGGCCACCGACCCGAAGATCGAGTTCGCCTGGAACAGCGAGGTCGTGGGGGTCCACGGCGACGCGAAGGTCGACCGGCTGACGCTGCGTGACACCGTCACCGGCGAGGACCGCGAGCTCGACGTCACCGGCCTCTTCGTCGCCATCGGTCACGAGCCGCGCACCGACCTCGTCAAGGGTCAGGTCGACCTGGACGAGAACGGCTACATCCTGGTCCAGGGCCGTACGACGCTGACCAACCTGCCCGGCGTCTTCGCGTGCGGCGACGCCGTGGACCACCGCTACCGCCAGGCCATCACAGCCGCCGGGTCCGGCTGCTCCGCCGCCCTCGACGCGCAGGCGTACCTCGACGAGGTCACCGGCGTGGCCTCGCTCCCCGAGCAGGCCGTCGAGGCCGTCGTCGCCTGAGCGACTCCCCCCCGTCCGCAGCCCGACGCCGACCCCCCGGCCGGCCCGTCCTCTTCCCGGAGGTTCCCATGGGTGACTACACCGCCCCCGTCACTGACGACTCGTTCAAGGCCGACGTCCTCGAGTCCGACGTGCCCGTCCTCGTCGACTTCTGGGCCGAGTGGTGCGGGCCGTGCCGCCAGGTCGCGCCGATCCTCGAGGAGCTCGCCGAGCAGTACGACGGCAAGGTCAAGGTCGTGAAGCTCGACACCGACGCGAACCCGCAGGTCACCGCGGCCTACGGCGTGGTCTCGATCCCGACGCTCAACTTCTACCGCGGCGGCGAGCTCGTCCGCTCGCTCGTCGGCGGCCGCCCGAAGCGCGCGCTCGCCGAGGAGATCGACGCGGTCCTCGAGGGCGCCGGCGCGTGATCTCGCGCCTCGGCGAGCCGGGGCCGCGCACCTGAGACGCACGGCCGGGGCGGCCGGATCCACGTGGTCCGGCCGCCCCGGCCGTCTTCACGTTCTCGTCACGACGCCCGTGCGACACTGGGCAACGTGACCGAGAACCTGAGCCCCCAGCCCGCGACGTCCCCGACCACGGCTTCCGCCGCGGCAGCGGCGCGCGCGGCAGCGGCAGGTTCCGGGACCGCAGCCGCTGGCACGCGGCTCGACCCGTGGTTCGGCTCGTACGCCGACCGGGCGCACGGCATGCGTGCCTCCGAGATCCGCGCCCTGTTCGCCGTCGCCAACCGCCCCGAGGTCGTCTCCCTCGCCGGGGGCATGCCCTACCTCAAGGGCCTTCCCCTCGACGCCATCGCGACGTCCGTCGCGGAGCTCGTCGCCACCCGCGGCGCCACCGCGCTCCAGTACGGCAGCGGCCAGGGCGACGAGAGCCTGCGCGAGCAGATCATCGAGGTCATGCGCCTCGAGGGGGTCTCGGCGCATCCCGACGACGTCGTCGTCACCACCGGCTCGCAGCAGGCGCTCGACCTGGTGACCCGGATCTTCGTCAACCCGGGCGACGTCGTCGTGGCCGAGGCGCCGTCGTACGTCGGGGCGCTCGGCGTCTTCCGCTCCTATCAGGCGGAGGTCGTACACTCGCCCATCGACGAGCACGGCATCGTCCCGGAGATCCTCGAGGAGACGCTGACCCGGCTCGAAGCAGCGGGCAAGACGGTCAAGCTCCTCTATCTCATCCCGAACTTCCATAACCCGGGCGGCGTCTCGATCTCCCTGGAACGGCGGCCGCGGATCGTCGAGATCGCCCAGCGCCACGGCGTCCTCGTGCTCGAGGACAACCCGTACGGACTCCTCGCGTTCGACGGCGAGACGCTCCCCGCGCTGCAGTCCTACCACCCCGACGGCGTCGTCTACCTCGGGTCGTTCTCCAAGACCTTCGCACCCGGGTACCGGGTCGGTTGGGCGGTCGCGCCGCACGCCGTGCGTGAGAAGCTCGTCCTCGCCTCCGAGGCCGCGATCCTGTGCCCGTCCAACGCGTCGCAGATGGCGATCTCGACGTACCTGGCCACCTGCGACTGGCAGGGTCAGGTCAAGCAGTTCCGTGAGCTCTACCGGGAGCGCCGCGACGCGATGGTCGGGGCGCTCGCCGAGCACCTCCCTTCGGCGTCGTGGACCGTGCCCGCAGGTGGGTTCTACACCTGGGTGCGGCTGCCGGCGGGACTCGACGCGAAGGCCATGCTGCCCCGCGCCGTGACCGCGCGGGTCGCCTATGTCCCCGGGACCGCGTTCTATGCCGACGGCTCAGGCGCGGACCACATGCGCCTGTCGTTCTGCTATCCCACGCCCGACCAGATCCGTGAGGGCGTCCGACGGCTCGCCGGCGTCGTCTCGAGCGAGCTCGATCTCGCGACGATCTTCGGCACCGGAGACGCAGACGGCTCCCCCGCATCGTGGAGCCGTCGGTCCTCGCCGGACGACGTCCAGGCCCCCGGTCCCGACCTCGCCTGAACACCCGTGCGTCCGGGCGGTGCCGCTCCGGCGGACCGCCCGGACACGTGTCGTGGGGTCGAGAGCCTCGCGGCACACCGGTGAGATTCGACCGCGACCCCTCACCCGGTACGGGTGCCCGTTCACCCCGCTCAGCACGCCCCGACCCGGAGGCCTCACGTGACACAGCCCAGCAGCAACCGCGCCTCCCACGACCTCCGCGTCGTCGTCCTGGCCGGAGGGCTCTCGCACGAGCGTGACGTCTCGGTCCGCTCCGGGAGGCGCGTGGCCGACGCCCTGCGGAGCACCGGGGTCGACGTCGGGGTGCACGACGTCGACGCCGGTCTCGTCCCCGCGCTCCAGGAGATCGGGCCGGACGTCGTCTGGCCGCTGCTCCACGGGGCGACCGGCGAGGACGGATCCGTTCGCGAGATCCTCGAGCTGCTCCGACTCCCGTACGTCGGCACCGGCCCCCGCAGCAGCCGGGTCGCCTGGAACAAGGAGATCGCGAAGGGGGTCGTCGCGGCCGCAGGCATCGCCACACCGGACTCCGTGACCCTCCAGCAGGACCTCTTCAGGGAGCTCGGCGCGGGCGCCGTGATGGACGCCATCGTCGAACGACTCGGCCTGCCCCTGGTCGTCAAGCCCTCACGCGGGGGCTCGGCCCTCGGCGTCAGCATCGTCGACCGTCCCGGCGACCTCGCCCGCGCTCTCGTCGCGTCGTACGCCTACGGCGACACGGCGCTCGTCGAACGCGCGATCGTCGGCACCGAGGTCGCCGTGAGCATCGTCGAGCGCGAGGACGGGCCCGCCGCGCTCCCGGCCGTCGAGATCGTCACCGAGGGTCCCTACGACTACGACGCGCGCTACAACCCGGGTCGGAGCCAGTACTTCGCTCCGGCACGTCTGGACGCCGACGTCACCGAGCGAGTCGCTGCCGCTGCCCTCACAGCCTTCCGCGCCCTGGGACTCCGCCATCTCGGTCGCGTCGACCTCATCGTCGACGCCGACGGCGTCCCCCACTTCCTCGAGACCAACGTCGCGCCCGGTATGACGGAGACGTCGCTCTTCCCGCAGGCCGTCCTTGCCGCGGGAACGTCGATCGCGAAGGTCTATCGCGACATCGTGGAGCGTGCAGCCCGCACGCAGTGACAGCACGGCTTCATGGATCCCGGACCTTCGACAGCCAGGTCCCGGCTACCGCGCCGAACGACGCGAGGGCGCCCGTCAGTGTCGACGGGCGCCCTCGGGCTTTCCAGGCTCTCAGTGGCCCTCAGCGCCGCAGGAGGCCCGGGTCCTCCGGTGCCATGACGTCGAGGATCCGGTTCAGGTCTTCGACCGATGCGAACTCGATCGTGACCTTGCCCTTCGACTTGCCGAGGTCGACGCGCACGCGCGTCTCGAACCGGTCGGAGAGCCGGGACGCGAGCTCGTCGACCGCTTCGCTCCGCTGGCCGGCGCGGGGCCGGTGCTGCGGCGCCTTCTCCTCTCCGACACCCAGGGCCACGATCTCCTCGGTCGCCCGGACCGAGAGCCCCTCCGACACGATCCGCTGCGCGAGTCGCTCGATCGCGGCGCCGTCCGAGAGCCCCAACAGCGCACGGGCATGGCCCGCCGACAACACCCCTGCGGCGACGCGGCGCTGGACGAGCGGAGGGAGCCGCAGCAGCCGGAGCGTGTTCGAGATCTGCGGACGCGACCGGGAGATCCGCGTCGCGAGCTCGTCGTGGGTGCACCCGAAGTCGTCGAGAAGCTGGCGGTAGGCGGCCGCCTCCTCGAGGGGGTTCAGCGCCGACCTGTGGAGGTTCTCGAGCAGCGCGTCGCGCAGCAGGTCCTCGTCGTCGGTGACGCGAACGATCGCCGGGATGACGTCGAGCCCGGCGGCCTGGGTAGCACGCCACCGCCGCTCGCCCATGATCAGTTCGAACTGCCCGGCCTCGTCGGGTGCGGGTCGCACAACCACCGGCTGAAGGACGCCGATCTCCTTGATAGAGCCGACGAGCTCGTCGAGCTCGCCCTCGTCGAAGACCGTCCTGGGCTGACGTGGGTTCGGCCGGATGCTGTTCACGGGCAGTTCCGCGAACGACGCACCCGGAACGGGAACGAGGCCACCCTGCTCGTCGGCGGACCGCGCCTCTCCGGTCGCCGCCCCTGCGGAGTCGTCGGCGCCGTGGGCCTCGACACCCCCGTCCCGGCTCGTTCCTTCGACCGTGGCGCTGGCCGGCGCCTCGTCGGGTTCAGTTCCGCCGAGCTCTGCGGCAGTCGTCTCTGCGCGCTCGACATCGCCCCCTGCGTCCGGCCGATCGAACGCCGCAGCGACGGAATCCGGAGGGACGCTCTCTACCGGGGCCCCGTCCGACTGCGAGGCTTCCCCTGACGTCGGGGCGTCCTGCGACTTGTCGTCGACGACGTCCGCACCCGTCGTTGTTCCGTCGGGATCAGACGTGTCCGTCGTCGATTCGGGCGACTCGTCCGACACGCTGTCCGCCTCCGCGGCCGGGGTGGCGTCGTCGAACTGCGCCTCGTCCGCGCCAGCCGGGAGCGCATGCGCCGTGTCCCCCGCGCTGTCGATCGCCTCGGGCGTGGCCTCGGCCGCGTCGCCTGCGCTCGTTTCACGTGAAACATCGACGGGGGTTTGCTCGGACGCGGAGCCGTCTTCCCGCGGGTCGATAGTCGCGACACCCGCCTCACGCGGTCCACCGGCCGACGCGGCGGCAGGGAAGAAGACGTCCACCGGCCGCTCCCCCTCGGAACTCGTGGGGATCAACGCACCCAAGCCACGCCCGAGGCCACGGCGACGTTCCTTCATGTCAGCTCACCTGCTCTTCCTGGACGGCGCGATCCGCGCCGGCCGTCACCGGACCACGTTCTGAAAGTTCGCGCGCCGCTTCGAGGTACGCGAGGGCGCCCGACGAGCTCGGGTCGTACGTCACGACGGTCTGCCCGTAGCTGGGCGCCTCCGAGATCCGCACCGATCTCGGGACGGTCGTCCGGAGCGTCTGCGCAGCGAAGTGCTCCCGAACTTCGCTCGCCACCTGTTGGGCGAGGTTGGTCCGCGCGTCGTACATCGTGAGCAGGATCGTCGAGACGTGCAGCTCCGGATTCAGGTGGGACTGGATCAGTCCAATCGTCTTGAGCAGCTGCGTCAGGCCCTCGAGCGCGTAGTACTCGCACTGGATCGGGATCAGCACCTCCCGCCCGACGACGAAGGCGTTCACGGTGAGCAGCCCCAGGCTCGGGGGGCAGTCGACGAAGATGTAGTCGAGGGGTGGCTTTCCCTCCCGCTCGAGCTGGGCCATGTAGGCATCCAAGGCCCGCCGGAGCCGTGTTTCACGTGAAACCACGGACACGAGCTCGATCTCAGCGCCGGAAAGATCGATCGTCGCGGGCACGCACCACAGGGAGTCGATATCGGGGCACTGCTGCACGATTTCCGCGATCGGCGCATCCTCGATCAGCACCTCGTAGATCGACGGCGTGCCCGCGCGGTGGTCGACCCCCAACGCCGTCGACGCGTTGCCCTGGGGATCGTTGTCGATCACGAGCACATGGAGGCCCGACCGCGCGAGCGCAGCGGCCAGGTTGACGGTCGTCGTCGTCTTCCCGACGCCACCCTTCTGGTTCGCGACGGTGATGACACGCGTCTGCTCAGGTCGCGGCAGCGTCCTGCCTTCGAGCTCGATCCGTCGCCTCACATCGCGGGCCAGCTCCGCGGCGAGGGGTGTCGAGTCGTCGATCTCAGGCATCGCGGCGAGGAGCTCGGCGCGTGTGTCGTGAGCTGCCGGCAGCGTGAGCGCTGGATCCAGCTCCCGTGACTCACTGTTGTTGTCCCCAGCCACAGATCCATCCTCACCCGCAGGATTCTGCGGTTCTTCGCTCTGGTCGGCGCTGATATCCACAGCCCCCTGTGGATCATCCTCTCTTGCTGGTGCGAGCTGGGCTTCGCCCTCCCCTGCGGTGAACGACTGTCGAACGAGCGCGTCGCCTGCTTCACGCGCAGCCTGGTCGTCGTCCTCCCCGACGGCGTTCTCGCTCACGAGCTGAAGGTGCGCCGCCTCGGCGAGAGGAGAGGGTGACGAGTCCGGTGACATCGCAGCATCGAGGGACGCTGGCGACTCGGTGGGCGGGGGCACCAGGCCGGTGGGACGCGGCTCGATGAGAGACGGTTCGGGGAGAGACGGCTCGGTGGGCGGCGTCACGATCGGCATCAGGATCGTCGGAGTGTCGGAAGGTGTTTCACGTGAAACCTTGCCGTCGTCGGCCGACACCTCGAACTCCGGCTGTCCAGGTGTCGTCGGTACGGGCTCGACGCGCTGCGCACCTTCCGCACGGCGGGGGGTATCAGGTGCCTCGTGCCGTGAGAATCGTGAGAACCAGCCGCCCGATCCACCCCGTGGCATCCCGCTGTCACCGTCCTTGTTGTCCGACATCGCTACTGAGAACTTCCCCGCTGACGCTACAGGTCATCACACCGATCCCCGGCGCGGCACGCGCACGACCACCGTGTCCTCGACCACTGGGATGGTCGGCGCCCGCAGGACTGTGGGCTCACCAGCGCCGAGTCGACGAAGCACCTTGCGCGCCGCGGGTATCTCACGCTCCACGTTTCGACCCTTGAGCAGCACGAGCTCACCTTCGCCGCCCAAGAGGGGCAGGCCGATCCGAGCGAGCTTGTCGAGCGAGGCGACAGCACGCGCAGTCACCGCCTCGACCTCGAATGCCCCATGAAACTCCTCGGCACGCCCTCGCTTGACCTCGACGTTGGACAGCTCAAGGACCTCACGCATCTCGCTCAACCAGGCGCACCGGCGCTCCATGGGCTCGATCAGCAAGACCTCCACCGCAGGCAGCATCGCCGCGACGACGATCCCGGGCAGCCCGGCGCCGGATCCTAGGTCCGCGACGCTCCCCGTCGTGGGGAGATAGGGCACGACGGCGGCCGAGTTGTAGATGTGTCGGGACCAGATCCGGTCCACCTCACGAGGGCCGATCAGACCTCGCTCCTCCCCGTCGCTCGCGAGCCGATCGGCGAACAGCTCAACCTTCGCGAACGCTTCGCCAAAGTAGTCCGGGGCCGCTTCGCGGGCCGCTGTTTCACGTGAAACATCATCAAGACCGTCTAGGGAGGGGTCAGGCGACTCCTGCTCCCCTCGTCTTGTCGCAGCGGCGTCCGACGCCCGTGCTCCTTCATGCGGGTGCGAGTTCACCGGCCCATCATTCCCTACCCTGAGCCGTCCGTGAACCCGAGAGTCGGGTGATCAGATGGTGCACGCAATCGACCCTGACCTGGCTCCTGCTACCGATGTTGAAGTGAACTCCGAGCGAACGCAGAGGCGGGGGCCGTGGCAGACGGCGAATCCGGTGCCCTTGTCTACCTGGCCGCCCCACGTCTCCACCGTGGCCACTTCTGAGCGGAACGTACCTCGCACGCGTGAGACCACGATCGCGGCGTGACCCCCGCCTCGGGTTCTCAGCTACGCGAACTCGAGATGAGGACGTGCCAGGGTTCTACTCCGGCCTCTGAAACAGATCGATTTGTTTCACGTGAAACCGTGTCGCGGCGGACGACGATGACCCGACAGCACGAAGGGCGCACCGAGGGCGGGGTCGCCAACCCGTCTTCGATCTCGTCCGCCGGAAGTCGATCAGCATCTCTGCCAGCCCCACGGACGGACGGCCCGCGCGCCACCATCGCATGCTGGTGAGCGCACAGGACGCAGCAGCAGGGCCACCTCCGCAGCGACCAGTGGCGGACACCTCCAGCCCGGTCGCACTGTTGCCGCGTACGGCGACCCCTGCATATCGATCACATGCCGAGCCCTGTCGGGCTGGGCCGCGGGCGCCCCCGGCCCTGCCTCCGTATCGCTGGCAAACGTCGCGCTGTCACCCCTCGAGCTGATATCCGTGGCGCGTTTCACGTGAAACCACCTCAGGGCGACTCCTGGCACCGACAATCCCGCGGGTCGAACCTCGGTCGGATCCGACGGACCCACCGGGTATGGTTCATCCCGCCTTCTAGACGCACCTCCGGCGCCGCCGGCATCGCCGGTCAACTTCCGGCTCTTCGGCTCGAGCCCGACCCTGGCGCTTCGTCACAACCCGCGGTAGCCCCGCTCGGCTCTCGCCTCGCCCGCCTCTCGCCGCCGATCGGACCGACCGACTCTCAGAGCGACTGCCCGTCGTCACGGGCGCGTTGGATCCGAAGCCCTAGCCTCTCCCCACCAGAACCTCTCCTGCAGCCGCCTGATCGACGTACTGGGCGCCGAACGAGCACGCGGGGTTGCGGCTGATGACTCGGGGCTGAACGCCACTGCGACACGCCTCGTTTCACGTGAAACCCCGCCGGCTGAGCCACCACGACGGTGACCAGCGAAAGACACTCGGCGAGCACCACGCCGGTCAAGGGAACCCTTGCGACGCGCACCGACGAGCGAGACCACCCTTGCCGTCCTCCCCTGTGCAGGCAGTGGCCCCGACGCCCGAATCCGCGTGGGAACGCCGGGAGGGAGGTGTGGGCAGAAAAGAGCGAAGGGGCGTCGAGCCCATCGGCTCGACGCCCCTCCCGCGATCTCGTGGTGACACGGTCAGGCGGGGAGCACCACCACGTACCGCTCGGGCTCCACGCCTCGGGAGTTGCTCGACAGCCCGGCCGCCGCCACCTGATCGTGCACGACCTTGCGTTCGAACGCGTTGAGCGGGTCGAGGGCGACTTCCTGGCCCGACTCCCGCACGGTCGAGATCGCCGACTCCGCGAGAGCGACGAGCTCCGTCCGCCGCGACGCGCGGTAGCCCGCGACGTCCAGCATGAGCCGGCTACGTTCGCCCGTCCGGGTCTGTACAGCAAGGCGCGTGAGCTCCTGGAGCGCCTCGAGCACCTCGCCGTGAGAGCCGGCGAGGTGCCTCAGCGCACCCGGCGCCTCAGCGGCGATCTCCACGGCCGCGCGGTCGTTCTCCACGTCGATCTCGATGTCGCCGTCGAGGTCGGCGATGTCGAGAAGCTCCTCGAGGTAGTCGGCGGCGATCTCGCCCTCGTCCTCGAGCCGCTTGGTCGGGCTCGGCGCAGCCGATTGCGTCTCGGACGACGTCATGAGGTTCTCCTTCGGTTCAAGCGGACGGTCGCCGCGCGTCCCTGCGCAGGCGGACTCGGGCTGGTGGGGCTGGCGAGCGCGGAGCGCTATCGCTTTTTGCGCTTCTTGCCAGAGCCAGGGCCGGCAGGACGCTTCTGGGGGTTGTTCCCGGAGCCCGTGTTCGGGCCGGCCTGCTTCCCGCCCGCGGGACCCTTCGGCGCCGAAGGCTGCGACGGAGTAGGCGCCTCCGACGGGGCGGACGCGTTCTCGGCGTCGGCGTCGCCGGTCGCAATGCCCGCCGTGGCCGGCTTCGCAGGACCCTTGTTACGGTCCTTCCGCTTGGGCTGCTGACGCTGTCCACGCGGCGCCTCGATGATCAGGGGCTCCTCGGGGATGATGCCCTTCGCGCGATCGCGGGCCGCCTTCTTCTCCTTGTAGATGCGCTCTGCCTCGGAGCCCGGTGCGGGCATCCGCTTGATGGTGTAGAACTGCTGGCCCATCGACCAGAGGTTCGTCGTGGTCCAGTAGACGAGGACACCGATCGGAAAGTTGATGCCCGAGATCGCGAAGACCACCGGGTAGCCCCAGAGCATGAGCTTCTGAGTCTGTGCCATCGGGCCCTGGAGCGCCGCCTTCGGCATGTTCTTCATGGTGAGCTGGCGCTGCGTGAAGAACGTCGTGGCACACATCGCGATGATGAGGATGGCCGCGGCAACCTTCGCGTTGGTGCCCTCGGCACTCTTGAACACATCGGACAGCTGCGCGCCGAAGATCTGCGACGTCTCGACGTCGTGCGCGACGGACGCATTGATGGGACCGATGGCACCGCGCTTGCCGTCCGCGATGTCCGGCAGATGGTTGAGCACGCGGAACAGCGCGAAGAAGATCGGCGACTGCAACAGGATCGGGAGGCAGGAAGCGAACGGATTGGTCCCGTGCTTCCGGTACAGCGCCATGGTCTCGCGCGAGAGCGCCTCACGGGAGGCAGGGTCGCTCTTGCCCTTGTACTTCTTCTGGATCGCCTGGAGCTCGGGCTGCATCATCTGCATGCCGCGCGACGCCCTGATCTGCCGGAAGAACAGCGGGATCAGGATGATGCGGATGACGATGACCAGGCCGACGATCGACAGAACCCACGCGAAACTGGGCCCTTCGGAGAAACCGACATGGGTCAGCACCCAGTGGCAGGCGTACATGATCCATGCGACGGCCCATTCGATGGGCCCGAGGATCGTGTCGAACATGTGTCAGTGCTCCCTGGTTCGGGGGGTCCCGTGGCGCGGCATCAGACCGCAGTGCCGGACAGGTGGTGGTGGTCGTTGTGCTGACCCTCATGGAGAGTCGGCGAACGCCACTCCCCGAGCGGCGGGACGTCGTCGACCCCGCCCTTGCTCCAGGGGTTGCAGCGCAGCAGTCGCCAGGCAGCCAGCACGAGGCCCTTGAGGATCCCGTGGCGCTCGACCGCGGTGACCGCGTAGCTCGAGCACGACGGGTAGTACTTGCAGGTGGCAGGTCGCATCGGTGAGACGAACCGCTGGTACCAGCGGATCGGAGCGACGAGCGTGCGACGTGCGCCCCGGGCGGCACGGCTCATCGCGCCCTCTTCCGGAGAGCTGAGCGAAGCGCACCGTCGAGATCGTCGGCCAGTGCGTCGAAGGTGGCGCCGGCGGACGCGGGCAGTGCCCGGACCACGACCGACGAGCCGGCTGGGAGCATGCCGAGGTCTCGGAGCGACGCGGCCCGGAGGCGGCGCTTCACGAGGTTTCGGTTCACAGCGTTCCCCACTGCCTTGGATACGACGAAGCCGACCTTGGCCGGTCCTGCGCCCCGTGCGGGGGCGAGATGGACCACCAAGGTCGACCGTCCCGCGCGGACCCCCGTCCGTACCGTCGCGCTGAACTCCTGCGGGCGGCGGAGGCGGTGCGCTGCGGGCAGCACCGTCGAGGGCTCAGGCGGAGAGCTCGGCGCGGCCCTTGCGGCGACGAGCCGAAAGGATGGCGCGGCCGGCACGGGTCCGCATCCGCAGGCGGAAGCCGTGGGTCTTCGCACGGCGGCGGTTGTTCGGCTGGAAGGTGCGCTTGCTCACGGGGGCTCTCCAAGAACGTCGGGAGGTGCGTCCCCGACTACGCCGGGGATCACGGGTCGTGCACGTCTGTTGCTCCGGGACTGGCGTCGTGTTCGCCACACAACCAGGGGCACGCGCGACGCAGGTGCGCGGGCACGCCGAGAAAGCCCAGAACGGCTGTCCAACGCTACGTCACCGTCCCGCCGAGGGTCAAACCCGGCGCGAGATCTGCACGTCACAGCTGGTTTCCACACCTGGGGACGACCAGTCGGACCACTGGGGCCGTTTGTCCACACACCCTGTGGGAATCCACGTCGATGCTCGTCGGCCGCGTGGTGACCGACCCGTGCTCACCGCTGCCATCCCAGCGTTTGCGCATCGTCCATCTTGCGTCCACCGTGGTGTGAACGACCTCTCACCGTTTCCCACAAGCTGTGGACAACTATGTGGACAGCGATCCTCCGTGGCAGACTGAGCCAGCCCCGCGAGCGGTCCGGTGCGCCCACCTCCGAGCCCGACACGGGACCGTCGTCGACGGCAGCACAAGGGCGTCCTGCTCCGCCGGCCGACAGCAGCGCCAGCCCCACCCGCCACCAGCCGTCCCGAAGGATCCTGCCC